>CAVXCU010000003.1:0-702504 GCA_963760345.1 uncultured Alphaproteobacteria bacterium | reverse complement strand
CAAAGCGCCGGGATCAGGCGGTCATGGTTCGGCAACGCCGTGAGGATTTCGGGCGGCGGCATTGGAATATGCATGAACAGCCCGATCTTGTTGCCGTGGCCCCGTTCGCGCAGCGCCTTGGCCAGCGGAAGCAGGTGATAATCGTGAACCCACACGATGTCGTCCGGCTGCAGATATTTGTGCAGTTCATCGGCGAAGTGTTCGTTCACCCGCATGTAACCGGTCAGGTCGCGGCGGGAGAATTCCGCCAGATCGACGCGGTAATGCAGAATGGGCCACAGCACGCGATTGGCGAAGCCGTTGTAATATTCCTGATAATCTTCTTCGGCGAGATCGGTCACCAGGCAGCGCAAGCCCGCATTTTCGAAGAAGCGCGTCTGCACGGCGCCGCCGGCCGCGGTATTTCCGCTCCAGCCGAACCACACGCCCGGCTGCTGCTTCATCGCGGCGCGAATGGCCACTTCCAGGCCGCCGGCGCGCATTCCGCCGTCGCGCACCGGAGTCGCAACCCGATTGGAGATCACGAAGAGCTGCGCCAATACCGATCCTCCCAATTCCGCGACAGGCGCATTGCGGTCAAAATCAATCCCGCCATCGAATAGGTTTGCGGGAAGTTTCCCCAGAGAGCGCCGGTCTTGGGGTGAATGTCCTCCGACATAAGCCCGTAGCGGTTTCTGTACTTCAACGTCGCCTGGAACAAATCCTGCGCCGCTTCGCGGCGCCCCAGCGACCACCACGCATCGATCAGCCAGAAATTGCATATGATGAAAGCCGTCTCGGGCAATCCGAAGTCGTCTTTCGCGGCATATCGCATAACGAAATTGCCGCGCAGGAGTTCCTTGCCGATCGCGTCGACCGTGCTCACAAAACGCGGATCGGCAGGCTCGACCAGCCCCAGTTCGGCGAACAGCAATATGCTGGCATCGAGATCGTCCGATCCGAACGCCGCCGTGAACGCGCCGCGCTTGGCGTTCCAGCCCCGCTCGAGAGTCGTGGCCAGCAACTTGTCCGAAATGCCGTTCCAGTGCGTGGCGCGATCCGTGAAACCCAGATGCGATGCGATCGCACCCAACCGGTTAATCCGGCCCAGCACATGGCCGCGGAATAAGTGTGCACGCTCGTGCGGCTGCGATACTCCCAGATGCCCGCGTCGGGCTCGAATGCCAGTTGCGCCGCCTTGTCGCCCAGCGATTCCAGCAGATGGAAAAGCCCCTCATCGCCGGGCCGCGGCAAACGCCGGTCGAAGAACATGGGCATTCCGGCCAGGACGACGCTGCCATAGCTGTCGTGCTGGGCCTGTTCGGCGGCTGCATTGCCGACGCGCACAGGCCCGTCGCCATTGTAGCCCCGCAATTGCGTGGCAATCCGTTCGTCCATCGAGTCCGTCGGCACGATGCTGTAGACCGGGCGAAGTTCGCCGGCCGTACCGGCGACAACGCTCATGATGAAGGCGATGAAATCCTCCATCGTCCGCGTGGCGCCGATGCGATTGAGCGCCTTCACCACGAAGTGGGCGTCGCGCAACCAGCAATAGCGATAATCCCAGGTCCGGCCCGAAGCCGCGAATTCCGGAATGGACGTCGTGTGTGCAGCGATAATCCCGCCGGTATCCTCGAAATTGCTGAGCTTCAGCGTAATCGCGGCCCTGATGATGATATCTTGCCAGTCATAGGCGATCGACAGGCCCCGCACCCAGTCCATCCAATAGTCGTGCGTGCGGTCGGCGAATTCGCGGCACGCCATCTGAAGTTCGTCCGGAAAGGGCTCGTCGCTGCCGAACACCATGTGGACCGGCCGCGTGAGCACAAAAGGAGACTCGCTTTCGATGTAGGACAACGGCGCGTCGGTCGTCAGCCTGACGACCGTGTCGCCCGCCGCATAGCGAATATGATTGCTGCCAAGCGTGCGCGAATGAACCGGCTTGCCGTAGTCGTGGGTGGGCCGGAAGCGGATCGCGATGCGCGGCAGGCCGGCGACGGGCTCGATGATCCGAACCAGTTGCGGCGGTCGGGATATCCGGCCGAAATTGCGAAATCGCGGCGCGAAATCCGTGATGCGGATGGCGGCGCCGGACTCGGCCGTCAGCGTCGTCGTCACCGTCGCCGTGTTGCGAACGTAATCCGATTCGCTATCGACGACGCCATCGAGAAGGACGTCGGAAAAACCCTTATCCTCATCACCGGAGAGGAGTTTGCAAAAGACCGGGTTGCCATCGAAGCGCGGAAAGCACCACCAGACGAGCCGCGCGCGCGAGTCGACCAGCGCAGCGGTCCGGCAATTGCCGATGACGGCCAGATCCAGCCCCTCCGTCGTCACGGGACGCCTCGATCGTCCGCGCACGAGATGTCGTCGAGCCATTGACGCACATGTCCCGGCGTCTCGACTTCATGCGAAGCGCCGGACATCGTCCGTCCAACGGAAATGCCCACGCCGTCGAAAGCCGGCAACGCGGCAAATACATCTTCATCCGACGTGTCGTCACCGACAAATACCGGCCGTCGACCGGAAAATGGCGAGCTCGCCATCAGCCGGCGAAAGGCCGTTCCCTTGTTGAAATGCCCGGATTTGACTTCGATCACGGCCTTGCCCTGCAAGATTTCCACCTTTTCCGACGCGAACCCGGCGCACAATCGGGCGACGTCCTCGCGCAATTTGCGCGCGTATCCGGGAGCACGGCGGAAATGCAGCGCGAGAGTATAGTGCTTGTCTTCCGCGACAATACCCGGATGCGCTTCGGCAAGCGCCACAAGCCGGCGCTTCAGGCCATCATCCAGCGGTTTGGCATCGAACGCGCCTGACGGCCCCTCCGGCGATGTGCGAATCTCGGCGCCGTGGGCGCCTATTCCCGCCAGTCGCAGCGGCGCAAAAATCCGATCGAGCTCAGCCAGCAATCTTCCGCTGATGAACGCAAGCGCGCCGCCCGTCTGTTCCTGAAGCCTCGCCAATGTCCGTTGCAGCGACCGGGGAACGCGCACGCCGCCCGGCTCCGCGGCGATGTCCAGAAGTGTGCCGTCGACATCCAGCAATATCGCGACGCGGCTGAGGTTGAGACGATCCATAATCTTTGACAGACGTTTGAAACACGCAATGAAATTGGCCGAGTTACCCCACCCCTGAATTCGGAACGCGGCGGCCGCAATATTGTTCCAACGCCGGGGCTAACGGCCAAATCTCAATTTCGTCAATTTCGCCGGCTAAGATACACCATGCTTCAGCCGCGTCCTTCTCCCGGCATCCTCATGCCTTCTCCCTCAAATACGCCTCCACGGTCCCCTTCAGCTTGATGGTCATCGGATCGCCGTGGCGATCGACGCTCTTGCCGGCCGCGACGCGGACCCAGCCCTCGCTGATGCAATATTCCTCGACGTTGGTCTTCTCCTGGCCGTTGAAGCGGATGCCAACGCCGCGCGCGAGAAGCGCCTCATCGTGGTAGGGGCTTTTCGGGTTGGCCGAGAGGCGATCGGGCAGCGTGTCGGTCATGGAATGGCCTTTCGTCGGCGGGGGAATTTCACCGTCCGGTGATATTCGATCCCCGCACGCCTTCCAAGCGGATTTTGGACTTGATCGTCCCCACGTTTGGACGTTCTCTGCGCGCCTGCAACCCCCACCAGGTACGCCCATGTCCTTCTCCATCTATGACGCGTCCGTTCCGCCGATGATCCGCGGCCTCGAAAACCTTTCGAAGATCATGAGCAAGGCCGTCGCCCAGGCGAAAGACGAGAAGATCGAATTGTCGAGCCTGCTCGAAGCGCGGCTGGCGCCCGACATGCATCCCTTCACGCGCCAGGTCCAGATCGCGAGCGACGCGGTAAAGGGTGCCATGGCACGCCTTGCCGGCGTCGAGCCGCCGAGCTTTCCCGACACCGAAACGACGTTCCCCGAACTTCAGGCACGCATCGCCAAGACGATCGATTTCCTCAAGAGCTTCACGCGCGCGCAACTCGAAGGCGCGGAAGACCGCACCGTCACGATGAAATTCCCGCAAGGCGAAATGAAATTCTCAGGCCGCGACCTGCTCACCAATTTCGCATTGCCGAATTTCTATTTCCACGTGACGACGGCCTACGGCCTGTTGCGCCACAAGGGCATTAAGATCGGCAAGATGGATTATCTGGGCGGCTGAACCCGCTTAACCCACGCGCGCGGCATCATCCGAGAAACCGCATGATGAAGTCGGGGTGAAACGGCAAGCCTACGAAGCCCGAAATCCCCATGATCATGCCGCACGCGGCGAAACCCCATGCGGCCACGATCAGCCAGTAGACATCGGCAAGCGCGGCGACCGCTGTCAGCGCCACTGCGATCGAGAGAAGTGCGTCAGACAAATCGAACTGGTCGTGATGGAATTCGAGGTCCCGATAACGGTTGTCCTCGCCCTGCGCCTTGACGAAGAGCTGGGCCGACTCGTTCGAGTATTTCGTGATCTCCTGGCTCAGGCGCTGCTGCTCATCATGGAGTGCGTTGACGTCCCAGCCGCCGTTCATGTTGAGTTCGGCGGCCGAATTCTCGTCCAGGTGCAGCTTGATGTGCTCGGCCTGGAATTGATTCCACGTGTCCACGGAATTGGCCTTCACGAAGGCCATGTCGCGCACAAGGTTGTCGTCCTTCAACTTCGCCACCGCCATGAACACCGCAATGATCAGGACGGTGATGGCGACCAGCGCGTTCAGCCGCACATTGGCGCTTTTGCTTTCGATTTCCATGGGCCCCTCCCTATTTCAAGCGCAGAAAAACGAGCGTGTTGCCGCGCTCCAGATATACCATCTGCAAGTCCGACCGGCTCAGATGGACGAGCGCGAACAGCAGCGTGTCGCCTTCCTGATCGAGCTCAAGGTAGACGGATTTGGCGTCGAGGGCGCGGCCCGCGAATTTTGCCGGCGGCTCGCTGCCGAGAAATATCGTCCAGCTCCCCGCGAGCGCGTCGCGATCCTCACCCTCGTAACGGTCGGTCGCCTGCCCGTTCGCATCGAGCTCGCGGATAAATCTCGGATCGCTGGCGCTTTGCCACGTCCCCGCAAGGAGCTGCTTCACCGCCTCGAGCGTGATCGGTTGCGCCGCCGGCGCGCTGGGCGCGGGAGCTGCCGCCATCGCGCCGCTGCCCGAAATCGCAGCGGCCAACGCCAATGCCGTCAAACCTCTCCCCATCCCCTCCCCCGGCGCTCGCCCAAGGGCGAATCCTCCCCGTCTTTCACTGCCTAATCAATCCCGAAAGAAAAAGGGCCGGAGCGGCTCCGGCCCTTCAAACACAGGATTTCGGCCTTCAGGGCGCCGCGGACGCCGAATGTTGCGGCCGCGTATAGGGTGTGAACGGCCCCAGCGCGCAAACTTCTCCCGATTCGAGGACCCGGATCGACTGTGCATTCGAACAAATTTCATCCTGGTGCGTCACAAAATCGAAGCCGTGAAACATCAGGCCCGGGCAGGGGGTCGCCAGCGTGTTCTGCCAGATTTTTCCGTCGCGCATGTAAAACAGGATCGTCCGGGAATTGACCGCATGGGTGTGGTCGATCGCGTCGCTCGGCGAGTCGAACGGACGAAGGCAAACGGGGCCGGAATTCCCCGGCATGACGGACGGCTGCGGCCCCGATTGCGCTTGCACCGGCGCGGCGGCAAGCGCCGCAAGTAACGTTGCGGCGGCAAACATCCTCGTTTTCGGTGAAAGACCGGATACCGCGGTGGCGATAGCTTTCATGTCGTTCTCCTGAGAATTGAACGCGCCCCTTATGCCGCGATATCTTCCGCCTGCGTTCTGCGGCCTGCAATCGCGAACATGAAAAACCGGCCATCTTCGCCGATCACGAATCCGTGGCCGGCAAACACCGCGCGCAGCCGTCAGGTTTTCGGCGGCGCGACATAGGGCACGAACGGCCCCAGCATGCAGACGAAGCCGGTCCGGATGACCCGGATACTCTGAAGTCTTCCGCAGATTTCATCTGGCGGCGTCGCCACATAGGCGAACCCGTTGAACGTCAATTCCGGGCAGGACCCGCGCAAATCGCTTTCCCAGACTTTTCCGTCGCGCATGTAAAACAGAATGGTCTTGTCGTTCGGCGTGCTGGTGTGATCGATGAGTTCGCTGCGAAGGCAGACGTTTCCGCCGCCGCTCGCCGGCGAAGTTTGGGCCATCGCGGGGCTCGCGGCGGCAAGAGCTGCGATTGCCAGGGAAAGTGCCAGAGCCTTCATGGTTCGGTTCCTCATTTTGTGCGACGGCATTCTGCCATCGCCAATTGCGCGCGCCTATCCCGGAGGACCGGCATCGTCATCGGCGGACGGCTCCGGTTCGGGCGGAGGCGGCTGATCGTCCGCGCTGCTGTCGGTGTCGGGCGGGCCCAGGTCATCTGAATTCAAATTGGCATCCGGAGGCATCTGGTCCACCGGTCCCAAGTTGTCGACGTCCGACTCCGCCATGGGTGCGTTGTCGTTCTGAACGGCTTGCGTATCTGGCGGTAGGTCGTCTTTGGCGCCGTAGGGCGAGCCCTGCGAAGCCTGCCCGACGACCACGTTTCCCGGCGCGGCAGGGTTTGCGGTCGTAGAGGCTGGTTGATCGACGCTGTTGGGGTTCCAGCTGCGGTCCGCCTTCTGCTGGAGCTGGGCCGCGAGCCCCTGCAATTGCGGCGAGGGCTGGGTCGCGTCCAGCGCCTGCACCCGCGCCAGGCAGGAGTCGATCGCATCTTCGGGAAGGCTGAGCTTTCCGCAATCCGCGGTGAGTATCGTCAGGTCGTCGGGGGCGAACACGGACGCTTGCGCCCACGCGGCCGAAGCCGTCCCCAACAGCAGAGCCGCCGCCAACAACGCAAAGACCGTGGGCTTCATGGGTTCGCCTCGCTGCATCCTGCCGGGCCACCGGCCCCTATCTTCTCTCTCCAATGCGCCGACATGCAAGACACAAGCCTCGCCTTGACTTCACGACGCCCCTTAAGGATGTTCCGCGCCTCCTCGGAAACCGGAGAAAGCCAGTGTCTGCGCCGCATTCCGCGCCCCCGGGCGCGCCCCACGTGACCATCACCCTGCCCGACGGCAAGGCGATGACGTTCGCGCGCGGCGTCACCGGCGCGGACATTGCCGCGGCGATCGGGCCGGGGCTCGCCAAGGCGGCGCTTGCCGTTGAGGTAAACGGACGGCAATGGGACCTGTTCCGCCCCATCGATACCGACGCGAAGCTGCGGATCCTGACCCGGAAAGACCCCGAGGCGCTCGAGCTGATCCGCCACGATACGGCGCACATCCTCGCCATGGCCGTGCAGGAACTTTATCCCGGCACACAGGTGACCATCGGCCCGGCGATCGAGGACGGCTTTTACTACGACTTCGCGCGCGACACGCCGTTTACGCCCGACGATCTCGCCAGGATCGAAGAGAAGATGCACGAGCTGGTGAAGGCGGACCTGCCGACGCGGCGCGAGGTGTGGCCGCGCGACGAGGCCGTCGCGCATTTCGAGAAGCTCGGCGAGCACTACAAGGCCGAACTGATCGGCGCCATTCCCGCGGGCGAAGAGGTCTCCATCTATTTCCACGGCGATTGGCACGACCTCTGCCGCGGACCGCATTTCGTTTCGACCGGCAAGATCGGGCAGGCGTTCAAGCTGACCAAGATCGCCGGCGCCTATTGGCGCGGCGATTCCAACAACCCACAGCTTCAGCGCATCTACGGAACCGCATGGCGTGACGAGAAGGAGCTGGCCGCTTATCTCACCCGGCTGGAAGAGGCGGAGAAACGCGACCACCGCAAGATCGGCAAGGAGATGGAGCTGTTCACCTTCTCGCCGGACGTGGGCGCTGGCCTGCCGCTATGGATGCCGAACGGAATGGTCATCCGCCAGGAGCTTGAATTCCTCGCGCTGCAGGAGGAACGGCGCGACGGCTACCGCCGCGTGGCGACGCCGCATATCGCGAAGGACGCGCTCTACCTGCGTTCGCGTCACCTGCCCTACTACAAGGAGGATATGTACTCTCCGCTCGATATCGACGGCGAGAACTACTATCTGCGGCCGATGAATTGCCCGCACCATCATCTGATTTATGGCACGACGCGGCATTCCTATCGCGAGTTGCCGCTTCGGATTGCGGAATACGCGCAGGACTATAGATTTGAAGCATCGGGTGGACTCTCCGGGCTGATGCGCGTGCGCGGATTCTGCCAGAACGACGCGCATATCTATTGCCGCTACGATCAGGCGAAAGACGAATTCATCCGCGTGATGAAGCTGCATGCCCGCTACTACGATCTGATGGGCATCGAGGAATATTACATGCGGCTGTCGCTGCCCGACACCGCCAACCTCAAGAAATATGTCGACGAGCCGGAGAAGTGGCTCGCGGCGGCGGATATCATTCGCGAAGCCATGAAGGAGTCCGGCTATCGCTATGTCGAGGCGAAGGGCGAAGCCGCATTTTACGGTCCCAAAGTCGACTTCATGATCAAGAGCGTGATCGGCACCGAATACGCGATCTCGACCAATCAGCTCGACTTCCTCGCCACACAGACATTCGATCTCACCTATATCGGCGAGGATGGCAAGGAACATCCGGTCTACGTCATCCATCGCGCGCCTCTCGGCTCGCACGAGCGCTTCACGGCATTCCTGATCGAGCACTATGCGGGCGCGTTCCCGGTCTGGCTCGCGCCCATACAGGCGCGGCTTATTCCGATCAGCGAGAAGGCGGGCGATTATGCCGAGAAGGTGCGGGCGGAACTTGAGCGGGCGCAAGTTGTAAACGGTACGGCGGGCCTGCGCGTCGACATCGATTTATCCAACGAACGCATGCAAAAGAAGATTCGCGACGCCCAGTTGCAGAAAATCCCCTACATGCTGGTGGTGGGCGAGCGCGAGGCGGAAAACGGCACGGTGGCCGTGCGCCTGCGTTCGGGCAAGGATTTGGGCGCCATGCCGCTTGAGGCATTCCTCGCCAGGATCAAGCAGGAAGCCGAATCCCGCCACGATGTGGCGGAATAGGCCTTGCGAAACCCGCGCCTTTTCCTATGCTGGCGGTGAAAACGGGCCCGCCGCAGGCGGGCGCGTTTTTGCGTGCAGGTCAACCAACGCTGCGCGCCATACGCCACGAGGAAACCACCCGCGCCAATGATCCGAACCAAGTTTCGCGGGGCCGGCAAAACCTCGCGGAATGGTGGCGTTCGGCTTACGACAGGAGAGAGTCATAGTACCCAGACGTTTTGCATCGCCCGCCCCGGCTCCGGCCAAGGACGGACCCAGAATCAACGAAGAAATCTTGTCCCGCACCATCCTCCTGATCGGGGGCGACGGACACAAATTCGGCGAAATCGGAACCGACGAGGCCCGCGCCATTGCGGAGGAGCAGGGCTTCGACATGGTGGAGGTTTCGCCCGAGGCCAAGCCGCCCGTCGTCAAGCTGATGGACTACGGGAAATACAAATACGAGCAACAGAAGAAAGCCGCCGAAGCGCGCAAGAAACAGAAGGTCATCGAGATCAAGGAGATCAAGATGCGCCCGACGATCGACGATCACGATTACGACGTGAAAATGCGCTCGATGCATCGCTTCTTCGAAGAAGGCGACAAGGTGAAGGTGACGCTGCGCTTTCGCGGCCGCGAAATGGCGCACCAGAATCTGGGCATGGAATTGCTCAACCGCATCCAGAAGGACGTCGAGCCGATCGCCAAGATCGAGCAATACCCGAAGGTGGAAGGCCGCCAGATGATGATGGTGCTCGCGCCCCGGTAACGGAGCGGACCGTCGCGGACCGGCTTTGCGGCAGGTTCAGCCGCGAATTTTCCTCCCCCTGAAAAGGGGGAGGAACACAACTCAACCGCCACTTTGCCTAGAAGACGCCGCGCGACGCGGTGTGCACGGCCGCGCCGCCCAAATCCTGAAGTGGGCCGAGCGGTTGCACCTTGTCTTCGATGTCCTGGATCTTCGGATGCCCCGACATCACCTTGTAGGCGACGCGGCCATCCTGAACGAGCAGCATCACTTCGGCCGACCAGCCATAGCTGACGGTCGTGCGCTCGAAGCCCAGAATGTCGAGGATCCAGCTGCCGGTGCGCTGCTGGTGCAGCCGCTCGGGCCGGAAGACATAGGCCGTGCAGCGGTCGCGCGCTTCGATGCAGGATTGGACCGCCGGATCGAGATTGTCGAATTTGATCGAATCCCGCGGCATGAAGCGCTCAATGACGCCGAGATAGGAGAGCACTTCGACATTGGGAGAGTCGCTGGCGTCGAAGCCGATCTGGCCGAGATCGGACTCGCGCGTCGCGCCCGGCGTCACCTGCCGATACGCGATTTCCACCGCGTGATAGCTCATGAAATTGGTGTTTTTCACGTCGGTCTGGCGGGGCAACAGGCTGAGCCCGCCGCATCCCACAAGCGCCAGCGTAATGAGCATACTGGCGACAAGTCCTGCATAACGGCGTGCGCCGTTACGGCTCCCCAAACGCATCTGGCCCCCACCACGAGGTTAACTATTTGATAACACAATACCGAATTCCAACGGCGTAGGGAAGGCATCGATTGCGAAGTTGGTAAGATGCCTAACGGAAAAGCCGGGCTTGCGGCTTCGCAGTTGCGAAGGCTTGAAGATCGCCATCGGGGGAACTTTGCCAGCCGGCCAATAGCGACGGCAATATTTCTGTCGTATTTCTCGACCTTTCACCGGTCCAGCCTGCCGCTACGTTGTCCGCGGCCCATCGCGGCTCGCCATGCCTTCAGGCCGAGGGGAAGTTCCCTTCGTTTGTCACCCCGCGTTAACCATGCGAAGGCTCCCCGCGAGCCTCATCCGCGCAAGGGCGTCGCCGGGTTTCAACATGGCGAATTTCTGCCGGTCCCGGGTGGGCGGCCCTATGGTGCGGCGGGCCATCTGATGAATCGCCGCTGTCGAACGGCGTGTTTCCATGAAAAGTACCTTCGGAATCGGGCTGAAACTTGCGGCCACCCTCGCCTTCTCGCTGATGTACGCCCTCATCAAGCTTGCGGGCACGGTGCCCGTGGGCGAAGTGATTTTCTTCCGGGCCGTCTTTGCGCTCGTGCCGCTTTTCGCCCTTTCCGTCTTCACGGTCGGCCCGCTGGCGGTCGTTCAAACGGCCCGGCCGGTCTTTCACGTGGGCCGCTCGATCGCCGGCATCTGCTCCATGTTTCTCAATTTCGGTGCATTGACGATGCTGCCTTTGGCCGACATCACGGCATTCAGCTTCGTGGCGCCCATCTTCGCCGTCATATTGGCCGCGCTGTTCTTGTCCGAGCACGTGGGGCCTTATCGTTGGGGGGCGGTGGCTGCGGGCTTCGCGGGCGTACTTCTGATGGTCGAACCGCAAACCGGCATCGGGCATCTGGCGCATGCGGGCTATACCCTGGGCGCTGTTCTCGCACTGACCGGCGCGTGCCTGTCGTCGGTGGTCGTCGTCTTCATCCGCCAGATGAGCGCGACCGAGCGCAGCGAAACGATCGTGTTCTATTTCATGCTGACGTCTGCCGTCGTGGGAGCCCTGACCATGATCTGGTTCCGCACGCCGCTGTCGCTCGCTGCGGCGGCGTGGCTGATCCTGGCAGGCCTGCTCGGCGGCATCGGCCAGATCTGCATGACCTATAGCTATCGTTACGCCGAGCCTTCGCTCCTGGCGCCGTTCGATTACGTGGCGATGATATGGGCGGTGGCGCTGGGATATTTTATTTTCGCGGAAGTCCCGCAGTTGCTTGTGATGATCGGCGCCGGCGTGGTGGGCATCGCGGGGCTTTTCATCGTCTGGCGCGAACGCCATGTCCATCGTGCCGCCACGCTGCAAACGGCGCAATTGTTATCGGATTTATAGAACTTCGCTGCGATCAACCGATATGCGCCGAGCGAAGAATGTGCGCGATCAGCTCTGCGTATGACATCCCCGCTTCGGATGCCGCCGCCGCAAAGCCCGCTTGTGGCTCGAGGCACGGATTGGCATTCGCTTCCAGGATCATCGGCGTTCCGACGGCATCGACGCGAAAATCGATGCGGGCAAAACCCTGCATCCCCAACAATCGCCATGCCTCGCACGCCACGGCGCTCAAGGCGCGCGCCAGCGCGGGTTCCCTCTGTTCGATGCCGAATGCGCGGACCGTGTTCACGCTGTCCGCCGAGCCTTCATCCCATTTGGCCGCGTATCCCACGATCCGCGGGCGATCGGACGGCCAGTCTTCGAACCGCATTTCCGCCATCGGCAATACGCGTGGCGCGCCGTTCTCTTCCAGCACGGCGACATTGAATTCGCGGCCTTCGACATAGGCTTCCGCGAACCAGCGGCCGCCGTGCAACTCGGCCGAACGCCGGGCTCGCGTGCGAACGGCCTCGCTCCCGCTCACGACGGCATCGTCGTCCAAACCGATGGATGCATCTTCCGTCGCCGATTTGACGATATACGAAAGATCGCTCGCGAGATTTTCCCATTGCGGCGGCTCGGCCCAGAGAGGCGTCGGCAGGCCGGCCGCGTGAACGATGCGCTTGGTCAGGGGCTTGTCGCCGGTCAGCGCCATCGACGCCGAACTGCATCCCGTAAACGGAACGGTCAGTCTTTCGAACATTGCCGGCGCGGTCGCGGCCAAGCTGCCCAATCCCGACACGCTCTCGACCATATTGAATATCGCATCCGGCTTTTCCTCCCGGACGCGTGCGACGATCGCCGGCAGATCGGGATGGAACGGAGCAAGGATTGCGGCATGGCCGAGTTCGCCCAGCGCGGCCGCAATGGCCTGGGCCGTGACGAGCGTATCCTGCTCGTCCGGCGGTGCGTCCGCTGCGACATCGGAATGAAAGATCAGGACGCGCATGACCGCTCAGGCGCGCCGAGCCTGAAGCACGGGATAGCGCTTCAGGAAAGACGCCATGATGCGGCCGATCAAATCGCGATAGGTGAGCCCCTTGAAGCGGGCGATGAACACGAGGTCGGACCGTTCGGGGTTCAGCCCGGCCAGCGGATTGACCTCGATGAAGCTGGGATTGTCGTGAGCGTCGCAACGGATGTCGATGCGCCCGCCGTCGCGGCAGCGCAGCGCGCGCCACGCCGCCAGCGCCACGTTTGCGGCACGCTCGCCTTCGCGTCCTTCGACGAGACGATAGGTCATGCGGTCTTCGTAAAATTCCTTGTTCTCGTAGCCGTAGCCGTGCGCGGCGGCTTTTTCGAGGAAGATCACCTCCATCACGCCGAGCGCTTCGGCCTCTGCGCCCGTTCCCGTAATGCCGACGGTGAATTCGCGGCCGGGCAAAAACGTCTCGACCAGCACGGGCTGCCGGAAACGCGCGAGAAGCTCTTCGGCGACACGTTGCAATTCGATTTTGTCGTTCACTTTCGATTTCTCGCCGATCCCCTTGCCTGAACCTTCGGCGACCGGCTTGAGAAACAGCGGATACGGCAAGTCCACCGACGCGGCGTCGCTCGCGCATTCGACGACCGCAAAATCCGGCGTGGGCACGCCTGCGGCGCGGACAATATGCTTCGTCATCGCCTTGTCGAGCGCCACCGAAAGCGTCAACGGATCGGAAAAGACATAGGGAACGTCGTAGACTTCCAGCAAAGCCGGGACCTGGGCTTCGCGGGAAACGCCTCTCAGTCCCTCGCAAAAATTGAATACCCCGTCCCAGCGCTCGCCGGCGACCAGTCGCTCGGCGAGGCGGCGCACGTTGCCGATGCGGTCGGGCTCGAATCCCAGCGACGCCAGCGCATCGCAAATCGCGGCAATGGTAACTTCGCTGTCGAATTCGGCCGTTTCTTCCTCGCCATAACCCATGGCGAGATAGTCGGCCCGGAGGTCGTAGGTGACCCCGATGCGCATGGAACGCTCCGGGTGGTTACTCCGCGGCGAGTTTCGGCTTGTCGGCGCCGAGCGTACCGCCGGGATCGGGGTAGCGATAGACGCTGCCTTCGAAATTGCGCAGCAGGATGTCGTCGCCGTCGCGGCCGACGACCGAATCCGGCGCGATGAGGATCTTTCCGCCGCCGCCGGGCGCATCGACGCAAAACATCGGCGACGCATAGCCCGTCGTATGGCCGCGCAGCGCCCGGATGATTTCGAGGCCCTTTTCGACGCCCGTGCGGAAATGGCTCGAGCCGCGGATGGGATCGCATTGATAGAGATAATAGGGCTTCACGCGGCGCTTCAGCAGGCCATGCATCAAGGGCGTCATGATGGAGGCGTCGTCGTTGATGCCCTTGAGCAGCACCGTCTGGCTGCCCAGGGGAATGCCGGCGTCCGCGAGGCGCGCCGTCGATTCCGTCACTTCCGCGCGTCAATTCCCGGGGATGGGTGAAATGGATGCTCATCCAGAGGGGATGATGCTTCTTCAGCACCTTGACCAGGCTCTTGGTGATGCGCTGCGGCAGCACGACCGGAATCTTGGTGCCGATGCGCAGGAATTCGATGTGCTTGATGGCCCGCAGGCGCCCCAGCAGCCAGTCGAGCTTTTCGTCGCCGATGCTGAGCGGATCGCCGCCCGACAACAGGACGTCGCGCACTTCGGTATGCGCTTCGAGATAGCCGAGCGCCTTTTCCCACTGGCGCGTCGAAAACTGATATTCGCCGCCCGGATTGCCCACCAGGCGCGAGCGCGTGCAATAGCGGCAATAGGTCGAACAGGTGCCCGTCGTCAGGAACAGGACGCGGTCGGGATAGCGGTGCACAAGACCCGGCACGACAGTGTCGTGGTCTTCGCCCAGCGGATCGTCCGCCTCGCCGGGCATACGCACGAATTCATCGCCGGTCATGATGTGGGTGCGGCGCAGCGGTTCGCTCGGGTCGTCCAGCCCCATCAGGCTTGCGTAATAGGGCGTGATCCCGACGGGCAGCGGGCCCTCATGGCGCTCGACGGCGCGGCGCTCGTCGTCCGAAAGCTTGAAAATCCGGGTCAGTTCGTCCAGCGCGCGGATGCGGGCGCGGAACTGCCAATGCCAGTCGTTCCATTCGACGGCCGACGTGCCGGGATAGAAGCGGCGGTAGAAAGCCTTGGTTTCAGGATTGACCGGGAAGCGGAGAGCCGGCTTTGCCTTGCGTAAGGCGCCGATCCTCGGGAGTGTGGTCGCTTCCTCTGACTGGGTGCCGGAACTTACGCCCGGCTTGGCTCGGACAGCCCCTGGCGGAGGCTTCAGCTCGCGCCCCCGCAGCATCTGGAGACTCATCGTCGTCTCGTAACGCTCCTTACGTCACGCCTCGAAAGCCCCAGCGACTTCCCATCAAACGGCGTGCCCGACGCGCGGATATTTAGAGCCTAATCCGAGATCGTCAAGAGAAACTTACCGAATACTGGAATTCGAGTGGCACTTGACCAATAAAACGATCAAGTAAAGGCGATGCATTATTGAAGTTAGTTCAAGTAAAAACGGCGCATGATGGGCGCGCATGCCGCGCTCTAGTTTCGCGGGAGTTGAGTGCATCGCGAGACGAGGACCCCGTCGACCCTTCCGAACTCTCGCGCAATTTTTCGCAGGCTATATGCCGCGCATATAACGAGACGGCCGAGGTTTTCCGAAAGCGCGACGAGGACTGACTCGGGTTGGGTCACGAATGATTCTGTGGACCGCGATAATCGTGGGCATCGTAGAGGCGTGCGACCCTCAGCTTGTGTCCGCCGATCGGAATGGCGACGGTCGCCACGACCTTCGTCGAATTGAATGTCGGCAGCACCTGCGCCGCATCTTCGGGCGCGACGACGAGGAGGACGCGGGGCACGCCCGGCATCAGCCGCATGGTCATTTCGAAGTGGTTCGTCGCGCGCAGACCATGGCTCCACATGCGGATTTGCGACCGCTGCGGCCCGATATAGTAAAGGAGTTCGGCGATGAAGCTGCGATTGTCGGTGGCGATCGCGTCGTAGGGGGTGCCGGATGCCTGCCGCCCAACGGCACCGGCGAATTCGCGCCAGCCCTCCTCCCGCTTGAACGCGTTGCCGATCCCGAGCCTGTCGGCGACCGAAGGCTCGACCAGGACAACCCACAGCAAGACCATCGCAAAGCTGTTGATGCCGAGCGATAGCCGCAGCGGCAGCCGCTCGCCCCAGCGCCGCAGCATGTCGACGGCAAGCGGCGTGGCCGCGATATAGGCCGTGGCGGCCCAGTTGGCATTGGCCTCGGAGATGAACGACTGGATGAATATCAGGATCAGCGGCGGCACGCAGAATGCTGCAAGAATAAGGTCGGGATTGGCGCGCGGCGTCTGCCGCGCGATGCGCCAAAGCGCGGCTGCGAGCCCCGCCATCAGCAAGGGGCCGAAGACGCCGAATTGGCCCGCAATGAAGCCGAGCACGCCCAGAACGCTGAAGCGGGAATGACCCCAATCGGCGTTGGCTTCGGTATGCGTGACCGTGGGAAAGCCATGGGCCGCATTCCAGAAGATATTCGGCGAGAACAACAGAAGACCGATCGCGAGAATTGCGAGGCCGCGGCCGCCAAACACGAGCCGGCGCGCGTTCGGCGCCAGGAAGGCAGCGACAACGGCGCCCAGTACGAAATAGAGCATCGCGTATTTGGCGAGCATGCCGACCCCGAGCGCCGCCCCGCAAAGGACCACCCAGCGCCACGAGGCGTTCTCAAGCGCGCGCAGGAAGGCATAAAGCGCCAGCGCCCAGCAGAAGAGCAGCGGCACGTCCGTCGAAATAAGCCCCGAGGAATAGGACACGCCGGGCGTGGTCAGGTAGGCGAGCGCACTCCACAGCGCGAGGCGCGGACGGCCCGGGAACACACAGCGTGCGATACCGAAAACGACCAGCGAGGTCGCAGAATGCAGGATCGGCGACGCCAAGCGGACCGCCCATTCCACATTGCCGAAGACCGCCGTCGTGAGCCACACGATCCATGCGATCAACGGCGGTTTGGAGAAATAGCCGAACGCGGGGGTCTGCGCCCACCACCAATATTGCGCCTCGTCGGGATAGAGTTGCAGCGGCGAAACGACGAGCACCGCGATGCGGATCAGCGCCGCGATGCCCGCCGCGGCGAGCGCGACGCGGAACAGTCTTTGGCTTTCCGTCTGGGTCGACATTCGTTCCTACTCCGCCGGCGGCGTGGTGATCTGCAGCGCGGGCGCCACACGATAGAGCGTCATCTGCACGGGTTTTCCTCGCGAATAATCGAAGCCGGCGCTCCGGCCCAGTATCCTGGCCGAAGTATCCCGAGACGAAAGCTCGGTCAGAAAATCGGTCCGCCCGCCGTCTTCGACAAGTGCGAGGCCGCCTTGCATCGCGGCGACGTCGGCGGCGCTCCGCGCGGTCTCGATGCGCGTGTCCGAGCCCAGGAGAAAGATGAGGCTCGGCTCCACATAGCCGGCAAGCACGACAGGCGGATCGCCGGGCCGCCTCGCCTGCGCGACAAGCTGGGCCGCATGCGGGCTGGTCCAGATCGGCGCGAGAGCGGGCGCCAGACCGAGCGTGACGACCGGATAGAATATCAGCGCGGACGCGATCGCGAGAACCCCGGCCGCAACGGCGCGGCGGCGCACAAGTGCCACCGCCGCGGCTATCGCCACCGCGAAGCTCGCCGCACTTCCAGCCGCGACCCATATGACAATGCCGCCGCCAAATTTCTGCGGCACCACGACCGCGGCGGCCGCAAGACAGGCGGCGCCCAGAAGAAATTGCAGGCATGCCGCATATCGCGCAATCCGTTCCCAACGCGGCTCGTCGATCAGGCGCGAACGCGATGTCCACAGCGCGCCGAGCATCGCCAGCGCGGGATAGGCTGGAAGGATGTAATGCGGCAACTTGGTCGGCACGAGTTCGAACAGCAGCCACGTCGCGGCGGCCCACATGAACAGATAACGCACCGCAGGCTCGCGCCGGAACAGAAGCGCCGAATACACGCCGGGCAACGCCAGCAGAGTGACGGGCCACAGCGTTGCGCTGGCCAGCAGCAGGAAATATCCGGGCAGCGCGCCATGCGATTCCTGGCCGCCCACGAGCTTGTTGCCGAAATCGTGGCCGAGCGATTGCTGGAAGAACGCCCCATGGCTCTCGATGCCGATGGCGATTACCCAGGGCAGCACGAGCGCCAATGCGAGCGGAATGCCGAAGGCGGCGCGCGTCCCGCGCAGCCAGCGCCAGTCGCGGTCAAGCGCACACACGCCGAGGATCGTGACGCCCAGCACGGCAAGGATGACGGGCCCCTTCACCAGCACCCCGGCGGCGACAGCGACCCAGCCTGCGAGCACGACCGCGAGCCCGGGCGGCTTGCAGGACCCATTGCGCGCGGCGAGATACACCCGGAGGAGGACAGCCTGCGCCGCAAGAATTGCGGCGAGCAGCACCGCGTCCGTGGTCGCGATTTCCGCTTCCGCCGACAGGAGCAACGTGGCGCCCAGGAGCGCGGACGCGAGAAGCGCGCTGCGGGGCGCCGCAAACGCGCGCGCGCACCAATAGGCAAACAGCAGCGCCAGATAACCGCCGATCAGCGACGGCAACCGATAGACCCAGATTTGATCGCGATGCGCGTTGCCGAATGCGTCAGCCGCCGCCGCCTGCAGCCAATAGATGCCGACGGGCTTGTTGTAGCGGGGGCCGGCGTTGAACCGGATGTCGACGAGATTTCCGGTCTCGACCATCTGTTTCGAAGCCTGGGCGAAACGGCTCTCGTCGCGGTCGAGCGGCGGCAGCGTCAAAGCCCCCGGCAGCCACGCCGCCAGGCACAGCAGCAACAGCACGACAGCCGGCCAGCGGGCCGGGTCGAGCAAGGACGCCGCGGATCGGGGCGCCGGTGCTGCAGTCATGTGGAACGCCTCTTGAATTCCAAGCCCTGGACAAGGGACTTTTGGGGAGGACCGGCGGGGGTGCGCCGACTTGGCACAGGCCTGTTTCTATTCGGCGCGGGCCTGTATAAGGCGCCCGCCGCGCGCAGCCGCTTGGCCCCGTCCAGCCTGCATACACGGGAGCGCGGATCCGCTATCGGCAGACTATTGTATGACGGGATCGAACGGAACCTCAGCATGGCGGTCACGCTCTCCGTTGTCGTGCCGGTAAAAGACGAAGCCGAGAACGTGGTGCCGCTGGCCCGCGAGATTGCGGCGGCCGTGGCCGGGCTCGGCGAAACCGAGATCATTTTCATCGACGACGGCTCCTCCGATTCGACCGCCTCGACCCTCAAATCGCTGAAGGACAGCCTGCCCCATCTGCGCGTGATCCAGCATGGCCGCAATTCGGGCCAGAGCCGCGCGGTCAGGACCGGCGTGAGGGCCGCCCGCGCCGAGATCGTGGTCACGCTCGACGGCGACGGGCAGAACGACCCCACGGACATTCCCAAGCTCGTGGCCGAGATGCGCAACGGCCCCGATGCCGCGCGCGTCGGTCTCGTGCAGGGCGCGCGCACGCGGCGCAAGGATACGATGAAAAAGCGCATGGCCTCGCGCCTCGCCAATCGCTTCCGGCGCTGGCTGCTCAACGACGGCGCGACGGATGTGGGCTGCGGAATCAAGGCCTTCCGCCGCGACGCCTTCCTGACCCTCCCCTATTTCGATCACATGCACCGCTATCTGGTCGCGCTGATGCTGCGCGAGGGCTATGACGTGCGCTTCGTCGAGGTCAATGACCGCCCGCGCCTGCATGGAAGGTCGAAATACGGCGTGATCGATCGCGCACTTGTCAGCGTCAACGATCTGCTCGGGGTGCGCTGGCTTCAAAGGCGATTCCGCGGCGTGATCGATCCGAAGGAGTTGTGAAATGGTGGCCCACGCGCTTGCCTGGTTCACCGTCGATCATGTCTGGCTGCTCATCGGCTTCGTCGGCCAGGGCCTCTTCGCGTCGCGATTTATCGTTCAATGGTTCAAGAGCGAGATGGAGGGGCGCAGCGTCATTCCTCTCACCTTCTGGTATTTCAGCGTGGGAGGCGGCGTCGTTCTGCTCGCCTATGCCGTCTACAAGCACGATCCCGTCTTCATCATCGGGCAGGGTTCGGGGCTGTTCGTCTATGCCCGCAATCTCTACCTGATTTTCCGCGAGCGGAACCTGCTCCGCCGGGCAGCGGCCCACGCGGAACCAAGTGCCTAACAGGGCCGTTTACCCTATAATCGCTTGCTTTAAGCGCCACGCCCCAGTTTTGCCCTAATATGATACAAGGGTGGTTGCCGCTGGGGCTCTTGGGGAGGTTTTGATGTTACGTGCATTCCCGCTGCTTTTTATCACGATTGCCTTTTATGCGCTGCTGACGTTCGGCGGCGGCATGTTCGCCCACCACGACATGCACACATTCGTCAATCGCGAGATCTTCAATGTCGGCCTGATCTCGACCGACCGCTGGAGCTTCACGGTCAGCGACCTGTTCCTGATCGTCTCGCTGCTTCTTCTCTTCGTGGAAGTCGTCAAGGCAACGCGCACGACGACACGCGAGCTGATCAATCACGGACTTTCGATGGTGACCTTCGTGGTCGCGCTCATCCTGTTCATCACGATCAAGGGTTTCGCCACGTCAACCTTCTTCTTCATGACGATGATGACCCTGTTCGACGTGATCGCGGGCTACACCATCTCGGTCGTCGCCGCCGAACACGATCTCGGCATGGGCAAAGCCGGCACGGACTAAAAGTTCGATCTCCGAACGACGCGCGGGCGGGCCTTTGGTCCGCCCGTTTGCGTTTTGGCGGCTCAGGCGGGCGCGGACATAAGCAGGTCCATCTGCGCGAGAACCATCGGCCACGCCCCGGCATGGCGCTTGCGCGATTCTTCGTCGGGAAATCCGGCATGGGAGAGCTTGAGCATCGTCCCGTCTTCGTGCGGCGACAGTTCGACAGTCACCACCGTCTCTGCTCCCCCGGTTGCGGTGGTGAGCCAGGTCAATTCGACGAGTTTGTCGCGTTCGAGCCTGAGGAAGCGGCCGTAATGCGGATGCCGTCCGCCTTCGAACAACGTCTCGAAAAAGAAAACTGCGTTGACCTCGCCCTTCATCAGCACCGACCCGGGCGCCGCGAACCAGCGATCGAATTGCTCGGTCCAAGCCCGGAACAAAACGTCCGGCGGCGAGGACATCGCGCGTTCGGCCGTCAGTCGAAACGGTCTTGCGGAAAGATCGGGTGGCGCGATAGTGGACGTCATGAATTTCTCCAGCTTCTGATAGCTGCCGACACATCGGCAATTCAGGACCGCACGTTCGCCTCTGCCGCCAGCATGCTGTGAGCGACCGCTTCGGCCACTTTGATGCCGTCCACGCCGGCCGACAATGATGCCGCCCGCATAATCCCGCACCCTCGCCCGCCGGATAAAGCCCCCGCGTGTTCAGGCTTTCGAATTCCGCGTCGCGGCCGATCCGGATGGGCGACGACGTGCGGGTTTCGACGCCCGTCAGGACCGCGTCGTCCATCGCGAAGCCCGGAATTTGCCGGCCGAAAGCCGGCAATGCCTCGCGGATCGCGGCGGCGGCGAAGTCCGGCAGGCAGTCGGACAGATCGGTCAGATGGACACGGGGCCGGTACGACGGCACGACCGAGCCCAATTCCTTCGAAGGCCGTCCGGCCAAAAAATCGCCCACGCGTTGGCCGGGCGCGGCGTAGGTCCCGCCGCCCACCGTGAACGCACGCGCCTCCCAGCGGCGCTGGAGGTCGATGCCGGCGAGCAAATGGTCCGGGTAATCCGCGGGCGTGATGCCGACCACGATGCCCGCATTCGCGTTGCGCTCGTTGCGCGAGTACTGGCTCATGCCGTTGGTCGCGACGTGGCCGGCCTCGGACGTGGCCGCAACGACGGTGCCGCCGGGGCACATGCAGAAGCTGTAGACCGAGCGGCCGTCCGGCGCAATGATGCACCAGCTTGTAGTCGGCCGCGCCCAGCGCGGCGTGGCCCGCGAACGCGCCGAAGCGCGCGCGGTCGATCAGCGATTGGGGATGCTCGATGCGAAATCCGATCGAGAACGGTTTGGCTTCGAGGAAGACGCCGCGCGCGCGCAGCATCTCGAACGTGTCGCGTGCGCTGTGGCCCACCGCCAGCACCACATGATCAGCGGCAATGTGCTCGCCGCTCGCCAGGACCACGCCCCGTATGCGCCGCGCGCCGTCTCCCGTGGTCTCGATGTCGAGATTGTCGACGCGGCTCCGGAAGCGGTATTCGCCGCCGAGCGCCTCGATCGTCGCGCGCAGGCTCTCGACCATCTTCACAAGCCGGAAGGTGCCGATATGGGGATGCGCTTCGGTCAGAATGTCGGGCGGCGCGCCGGCCTGGACGAATTCGGTGAGCACCTTGCGGCCCAGATGCCGGGGATCCTTGATCTGGCTGTAGAGCTTCCCGTCCGAGAACGTGCCCGCCCCGCCTTCGCCGAACTGCACGTTCGATTCCGGATCGAGCACCGAGCGGCGCCACAGACCCCAGGTGTCCTGCGTGCGCTCGCGCACCTTCTTGCCGCGGTCGAGGATGAGCGGCTTGAAGCCCATCTGCGCGAGGATCAGCGCCGCAAACAGGCCGCAGGGGCCCGTGCCGATCACGACCGGACGCGGCGCGAGACCGGCCGGCGCCCGGGCAACGAAGCGATATTCGGTGTCCGGCGATGGCCGCACGCGTGCGTCGCCCACAAAGCGGCTGAGAACGGCCGTCTCGTCGCGCAGCGTCACGTCGACCGAATAGATCAGCACGATCGCCGATTTCCTGCGCGCGTCATGGCCGCGGCGGGCAACCGCATAGCGCACGAGATCGTGCGCCGACACGCGCAGCCGCTCAAGCACCGCCGCCGCAATCGCGTCGGGCCCGTGGTCGAGCGGCAGCTTGAGTTCGGTCAGTCGCAGCATGGCGGGACCATAGGCGGCGGTGGAGCGGAAAGTGAAGACCGAGACACCAACAGAAAGGGCTGGCGGGATTATTGCAAAAAAGGCATACCCGGATGTGCTGCGGTCGTCCCTTTTCTTGAACGCAGAAGTGAGCCGAGAAATCGAGCTCGCTTTGAAGCGGGCGAAGGAGGTCAGATGACGAGAAAGATGATTCCTGCCAGCGAGGTTTTTGCAGAATGGCGCAAGGATCCGGCCTATCGCAAGGCATATGATGCGCTTGAAGGAGAATTTTCGCTTGCTTCATCGTTGATACGGGCGCGGGCACATGCCGGCCTCACGCAGGAACAGCTTGCACGGCGCATGCACACGACGCAGGCCGTGATCGCAAGACTCGAAGGCGGGCGCGCGAAGCCCTCGACGCGCACACTGGAGCGCCTGGCTGCCGCAACCGGCATGCGGCTCAGGATTTCATTTGAACCCGGTCCGGCGCGGCGCTGAAACGCGCATGTTACGCCATCAAGACACCGCGAACCGGGATCGATCTTGGGCCGACCGGTCGCTGACGAGAGAGGAAACCCGGTTCGCGAACGAGCGCCTTCGATCGCTCGGAAATCTTCAGGTGCCGGACAAAAAACCCGCCCACCGATCTCGACCCGACCAGAAGGGACAATGCGGACAGGAAGCGCCATCCGGATAGTCGATGCCTTCCTCATGCGGGCAGCCCAGAAGAACTTCCCGCATTGCCACTGTATGCACTTCAAAGCCGCGCAGAAATGCAGCGATCTCGCCGAGAGCCACCGCGTCGTTACGCAAATCGCCCCTCTCCGCGAACCACCGGCGCAGTTCGACGGGTTCCGAATCTGGCGCCGCGAAGATGCTGACGGCCGCCTTGCTGGCCCGGCTGTCGTCGGGACCGTAGAATGCGACCGTGCCGACCGGGTAGCCGCGAAAGCCCGCTTTCGCCTTCTTCTTGAGCCACTTCTCCGGTTGCCAGCCCAGTTTCATGGAGACGTCATTCGTGTCGACGATCAATATTATCATCGCTGTCGGCGAATGCACGCCGGGAATGGGTCACCCTTCCGCCTTATGCTCCGATCAACCCTGAGCCAAATTGGTCGAGATAGAGTTGAGTCTGCGGCAGATGCGGCTTTGATTGCGGGGACCGTGGTTTGAAAAAAGATATGCCGGTCATGTCTCGCCTCGGTTTGCGCCTGACACCGCAGGGCCGTCTTCTACTCGAAGCGGCCGAAGACGCTCCGGTGCTGGATGACAAACTCGCCGAGCGGCTTGCTAAGGCGTTCTCGCTGGGCTCCGGGCACGGTCTGTTGCGGCTGGGTGCGAGTGAGATCGGCCAGGCACTGCCGCCGGCCTTTGCCTGGTGGCGCGATTTCGCTGCACGCTATGTTGGAGCGCTCTGCGGATATCCCGCGGGCGCGCCGGAGGATAAGTCGCCGGCGCTGCCAACTGTGCAACCGCCGAGCGACGGGGAGCTGGCCACGCTCTCGCTGACAGCGCCCATGATGCCCGGCTCGGAATATCTAACCGCAGACGTCATGCTGGGGTTGTGGGCGGAACTGGGTAGGGCATTCGCGACAGCCCTGGCTGAGAAACGGACAGACCTTCAATCCTTCCTAAAGGCGCTGAACCCAGCCTGGAATCTGGTTCGGACGCGTGCATTTCAACCTCGCCGAAAATCGACGCGATCCCGAGCACCCGTTTGCCTTTATGGCGACTTACACCACCCGGCTGTCGGCGCAGGCCAAGGCTCAGCATCTGCCGCTCAGTCAGGCGATGCGTGAATATTCCGGACCGGCGAATCGGGACAGGCTTCTTTCCCTTCTGACGCCGGTGCAGCGCGCCGCCGAAACCTGTGACTGGTTGCGTTCTATGGTCGACGCGGGAGAGATATTCCATCCCCTTCGCTGGACTGCGGGCGAGGCGGCCCGCTTCCTGTCGAGCGTGCCGGAACTCGAAAACGCGGGCGTGATCCTGCGCATGCCGGCGACTTGGCGCGTCAACCGGCCGGCGCGGCCACAGGTCACAGCCGTGGTCGGAGCACGTACGCCATCCACGGTGGGCCTCGACGGTTTGCTCGACTTTCGCATGGACGTAACGCTCGAAGGCGAACCGCTCAGCAACGCGGAAATCGCCACGCTGCTCGCCGGAACCGACACACTCGTGCTGCTGCGGGGCACGTGGGTGGAGATCGACCGCGAACGCCTCGAGCGCGCTATACGCCAGCTCAAGGACGCGGAGGCTTTGGCCGCACGAGAGGGGCTGACCTTTGCCGAGGCGATGCGTTTGCTGGCCGGCGCGGCGATTACAGGCGGCGGCGGTGACCGGGAAGTGGCCGAGTGGGCGCGCGTGACGGCAGGACCCTGGTTGGCTGAAGCGCTGAAAGCTTTGCGTGCACCGACTGGCGCTGATGTCGATCCCGTTCCGGCCCTGAAAGGAACCTTGCGGCCTTATCAGAAGTCCGGCGTACAATGGTTGCAATTGCTGTCCGGGCTCGGGCTGGGCGCCTGCCTTGCCGACGATATGGGCCTCGGCAAAACGATCCAGGTATTGGCGCTGTTGCTGGCGCGGAAAAATGGCGGAAAGCACGCAAGTCTGCTCGTGGCTCCCGCGTCCCTGCTCGCGAACTGGGCCGCGGAAATAGCGCAGTTCGCCCCGAGCCTGAAGATTGGGATCATACATCCTTCCACCATGACCGCGGATCAGGTGAAGCAGGTCACGCCGGATCGCTTGCAGGAGTTCGATCTGGCGATCACCAGCTATGGTTCGTTGCTTCGCATACCGGTGCTTACCCAGACAGACTGGAGGTTCGTCGTTCTGGACGAGGCGCAGGCAATCAAGAATCCGAACGCCAAGCAGACCAGAGCCGCCAAGACCCTGAAGTCGGATGCGCGCATCGCGCTGACCGGCACGCCGGTCGAAAATCACCTTGGAGATTTGTGGTCGATCTTCGACTTCATCAATCCCGGACTCTGGGAACCGCGCGGCAATTCACGACCTACACGAAGAACTTGGCCGAGCGAGCGCACAATCCCTACGGGCCGCTCCGGGAATTGGTGCGACCCTACATCCTGCGGCGGATGAAGACGGACAAAGCCGTCATCGCCGACTTGCCGGACAAGACCGAAATCGCGGCCTACTGCACCCTGAGCCGCAAGCAGGCCGCGCTTTATGCCCAGACAGTATCCGAGCTGGAGAAAGGCCTCGAACGGTTGGACGGGATCGAGCGCAAGGGCATTGTTCTGGCGACGCTGATGCGGCTCAAGCAGATCTGCAATCACCCTTCGCAGTGGCTGAACGATAATATCTGGGCGGAGGAAGACAGTGGCAAGTTGGCGCGGCTGCGGGAGATCGCCGAAGTCGTGGCGGCGCGGCAGGAGAAGATGCTGGTGTTCACCCAGTTCCGCGAGATGACGGCGCCGCTGCAGAGTTTTCTTGCCGGAATTTTCGGTCGACCCGGCCAAGTGCTGCATGGCGGAACGCCGGTGAAAGATCGCCGGAATCTCGTTCGGAACTTCCAGGAAAACGAGGCCGCGCCGTTCTTCGTATTGTCGCTGAAAGCGGGCGGCTCCGGTCTGACGTTGACGGCGGCGTCCCACGTTGTGCACTTCGATCGCTGGTGGAATCCCGGCGGTGGAGAATCAAGCGACAGACCGTGCCTTCCGAATTGGGCAGAAGCGGAATGTTCTGGTTCATAAATTCGTCTGCCGGGGAACGGTGGAGGAAAAGATCGACGCCATGATCGAAACGAAGAAGGCCATATCCGACGAACTCCTCGCCGGCTCCGGCGAGATCAAACTGACGGAGATGAAGGACGACGAACTGCTGCGTCTTGTCGCCCTTGATCTGAATGCGGCGATGAAGGACTGACGCGGATGTCGTACTACTATGGGGGATGGGCGCCTTACGTTTCGGTCGCTGAACGCCGCAAGCAGGCCGAGCGCGAAATCGCGAAATTGCGCAAGAAGGGTCATCCTGTTGCGCCGGTGACCCTCAAGGCGCGGGCGATCGCCACGACCTTCTGGGGCAAGGCGTGGTGCGAGAATCTCGAAAGCTATCGCGACTTCGAAAGCCGCCTGCCGCGCGGCCGTTCCTATGTTCGCAACAGCGCGGTATTGGATCTCCAGATCATGCCGCGTTCGGTGAAGGCGTTGGTCAGCGGCTCGTCGATTTATAAGGTCACGGTCAGCATTGCCGCGGCGCCGAAGCCGCACTGGCAGTCCATCTGCAGGGACTGCGCCGGCGGCATCAATTCCCTGGTGGAGCTTTTGCGGGGCCGCTTCTCCAAAGGAGTCATGGAGCGGATATGCCGTCAGGAGAAAGGCCTCTTTCCCCGCCCGTCGGAAATCAAATTCTCCTGCAGTTGCCCGGACTTCGCGTCCATGTGCAAGCATGTCGCAGCGGTGCTTTACGGCGTCGGCGCGAGGTTGGACGAAAAGCCGGAGCTTCTGTTTCGGCTGCGCGCCGTGGACGAGAACGACTTGCTGGCCAATCTGGACGGAACCGCGCCATTGTCGAAGAAGGGACCTGCCCCGCGGAAGGTTTTGGCGGACGACGACGTTTCTGCACTGTTCGGTCTTGAAATGGCGGGCAGCGACTCGCCGGCCGTATTGCATGCGCCGCCGCCGAAAAAGGCGCACACGCGCTCGAAGCCGGCCGGCCCCGGGAAGGCCCAGCGCGCGCAACCGATGGAGAAAAAAGCGCATTCGCGCAAGCCCGCACCTGCCAAGCTCAGATTGAAAAAGTGACCAATGCCTTCTGAAATATCTATGTCCCTCCTTCCAGCCGCGCGCAGACGCACGGGATGGGCGCAAGAGAATCGGCGAAAGCGCGCGTTCTGGCAATCAGTACGGCGTCAGGATCGACAACCGTGAACCAGCGTTGACGCGGCGCATACGATCGCGATCCTTCTGCTCATTCAAACAGGATGAAGGTGCCCATCCTCTTCCACACACCGCAACGCCTCGTTCAAGGAAATCGACCGGTACAGGCGAAACCACTGGCCGGTATGCCTGTGCCACATTACGTCGAACCGGCCCAGTCCGAGATAGTCCAACCGGGCGAAGGCGCTTTCGAATTCCCATCCCGCATTATCGGAGAATCCCGACCGGTAGCGTTGGATGAAGCGGTATCGCCCGCCGTGCCACTTGCCATAGATGTCCACGGGATAGTTGAATTTGGTCGGATGGATTTGCGGCAGGAAGCGCGGCTTGAGAACTTCGGCAACGAATCGGTCGCATGCGGCAACGATGGCTGCTT
Organism: uncultured Alphaproteobacteria bacterium; assembly: GCA_963760345.1. Taxonomy (GTDB): domain Bacteria; phylum Pseudomonadota; class Alphaproteobacteria; order Micropepsales; family Micropepsaceae; genus Rhizomicrobium. The sequence continues at coordinate 674,568 of CAVXCU010000003.1, read as the reverse complement.
TCTCACTGTCAGTCGCCTTCGCCGCGGCCGAATTTCGAACGATCCAGCGTTTCTGTGGCATCAAGGGCTCCCGCCTCCCTAATTCGCAAATATCGCCTTGGGCAGCATCACGTGGACGCCTTTGTTGCGGTCGACCAGTTCGGTGATGTCGACGTCGCCGGCGACGCTGACGAGCATGTAGGCATCGTCCCGGCTCAGATGTTTCTCGGCGACCAGGAAGTCGACCATGTTGCGCACCGCCTTGTGCGCGGCGATGCTCAGATCGTCGTCGAAGCCCATGCTGATGTAATGGGTCGGGGTTTCGGCGCGCGGATAGTCCATCTTCAGATCCTTGCGCAGCACGAATTGCAGCTCGCCCACCAGCGACGTCTCCATCGCCGTTACGTCCACTTCGCCATTGCCCTGGCCGGCGTGACCATCGCCGATTTCGAACAGCGCCCCTTGCGTCCAGACCGGCAGATAAAGCGTCGTCCCCTGCACCAGCTCCTTGTTGTCCATATTGCCGCCATTGATGGTCGGCGGAGTGCTGTCATAGCGGCCGAAGGCCGGCGGCGGCGCCACGCCCATGCTGCCGAAAAAAGGATGCAGCGGGATCGCCACGCCCGGCGCGAATTGCGCGGTCATGTGCTCCCGGTCCAGCGGGATGATCTTGGTGCGGGCATAGGGAAAGTCGTCGGTCAGCAGCCCCGCGCCGTAGCGGAAGCCGTTATAGGCGTAGGGGATCGCCAGGCTGATCCGTTTGATGCGGATCTCCAGCACGTCGCCCGGCTCGGCGCTTTCGACATAGACGGGTCCGGTCAGGATGTGGCCGCCGGGGCCGCGATCTGTGACGTGGTCGAACACGTCGCGCAGGCTCTTTTCCACCTGGTCGGGCGGCACGCCGTTGTGCTCCAGCCCGGTCGGGCTGTTGGTCAGCACGGTATCGAAGATCGCCGTATCGCCGGAATGAATGTGCAATACGGGCTTCGCGGCGGCGTCGTAATTGCCCCACACAACTGTCTGCGGTGTCACCTTCAGCGTGTAGGTCTGAGGCACGGACTGCGCGCCCGCGCCAGTCGCGACCGCCGGCACTGTCACACCCAACACCGCGGAAAATGCCAAACGCCAAAATCTGTTCGCCATGATCGCAGGGGTGTCCGGGGAAAGTTCAGGCATATCGGAGCTCCAGTTGATCCGGAGAGACCCTGGGTCGCGGTTTGGAGAGATGGACGTCGGGCGGTTTGTCGATTTCGGCGATGGTCCTTCGGGTGAAAAGGCGTTCTTTCAGGAGATCTGCGAGGCGGATGATTGGCATGGCGATGCAGCTTTCGCGGGCTGCGATGCGCAGAAGCACATAGGCGATCATGGCGGCGACGATCTGGAGTTGGATCGCATTGTCGCTGCGTCCGAGGAACGACCTGATCTTCAGATGTTGTTTGATCCAGCGAAACAGCAACTCGATCTGCCAGCGCTTCTTGTAAAGAGCCGCGATCTCGATGGCGGAGCGTTCAAAGTCGTTGGTGAGAAGCGTGATTTTTGCTCCCTTGTCGCGCCTGACGCGAATGCGGCGCATGGGAATGGCGAGCTTGGAATCGCCTTTGCTGACAAGCTTGACCTCGGCATCGTCGATGACGGTGAAGCCGTCGCCCTTGCGCTTCCTGAGCGGCAGCCAGCGAACGGCACGGAACCGCGCCAAAATCTTCTGGCGGGTGACGAACAGCGCTTTGGCATCGTGAATGCCAGTCCACCATTGGTATTTGTAGTACCCCTTGTCGAAGACGTAGGTGCATCCCGCCTCGATGTGGATCCGTTCGCCCACCTCCACGTCGTTGACGTTGGCATGGGTGATGGCGATGTCCGTCGGATTGTCGCGTCCCGGATCGTAGACGACGTGCAGCTTGAGACCACGGATGCGCCCGTTCCACTTGGCCCACTTGATGAGCCGGCCGAGCGGGACCGGAGAGGAATCGATCAGCCGCAGCATCTCTTCGCCCTCACGCTTCATCATCCGGTCGGCGAGACCGGACAGCATCGAAAACGTCTCGGTGAAGACCGCCGGCGGACGGCGCCGATTGGCGTCCGATAGCGTCGAGCGCGCCACGTTGTCTACCCCGAGATGGTAGTGGTGATGCGAATTGGCGTTCCACACCGCTTCCAGCCCGCGCAGGCCCTCTACGCCGGCAAGCTGGGCATAAATCAGCACCACCAGATGATCCCAGCTGTCGAACTCTTTGTCGTAGGCATTGCCGCGGTGGCTATCCACAACCGTGTCAAACCGGCGTCGCACAATCGGTTTGAGCAGATGCCCAAAAATGCTATCGCTGTACCGCATGCTCGGCCTCTCTTCTTTCTGAGTCTCGACAACCAGAAAGTAGCCGCTTCACGCAGCATTGGCCGGGCATGCACCCGCGTCACAGTGAATCGTTCCCCGGACAGCCCTGCCGCGCGCGGGGCCCCTGAATGAGTAAACGCGCGACGGCAATCACGCCCCGACTCTACTCGCGTGCGCGCCCCGGGCAACGATCCAGATGCACAACAGTCCCAAAGGAACCCAGCCCAGAATGCCGAGATAGCTCAGGAACAGCGCGTTCGATCGTTCAGGAAACCAGAGTAATCCCAGGGATCCGCCGATCGCGTTAGTCGCGGAATGCGCGAGACTGGTGACCCAGATGCTGCCGCTCTTCCGCCGCAGCCAGCCGAAAATGATCGAGAGCAATACGGCGCCGACGCAGAACACGGCGGTTACGACCACGGGGTTTCCGGGCATTTCATAGCCCCGCAGAATGACGGGCAGATGCCACAGGCCCCAGATGATGCCGGTCGAGACGGCCGCCAGGGTGGGCCATCGCGCGAACAGGCGAAGCTGAAGATAACCGCGCCAGCCGAATTCCTCGCCGAACAGGAGCGGCGCCGCAATCAGCGCCGTGATCCACAGTTGGAACGGAATGACATAGCCAATGATCCCGGCCCACGCGGGCGGGATTTTCGCGTGCGGCGCGAGACGCGCCAGCCCTTCCGTCGTGGAAAAATCGGGACGCCCGAGCCCAAGGGCCATGGCGCCGAGAACGATGAACGCCAGCACGCCGAAGGGCAAAAACCACGCGATGAGGTAATAGCGCCATTTGTCGAGATGCAGCGCCAGGCCTGCATCGGCGAAGCCCTCGCGTGTCACCCATTTTCGCACGATGAATGTGGCGATGGCGGGCGCAAAGGCGCCCGGCAACAGATAGAGCTGAAACAGCGCCAGGTTCGCGCCCGCAGAATTCGGCAGGAACGCCCACCAGAAACCCCAAGCAATGCCGAACGTGAGGATTAGATAGGCAAGGATGCCTTTCGCCGATCCGCCCTGCGCGCCATCACTCATGAATGGAATCTCCGTTGTGCGGATCGCGTCTCCAGGAGATGTAGGACGCGATACCACCGGCGATGACGCTGAGAACTGTGCCGGCGGTGAAGACAAGGATGCCCGGTATCGTGCCGGCAAATACCAGCGCCGGCAGGGTCGCGATGCCCGTCGCCACGAATCCGCGCCCCGTCATGCGATTGCCCTTCTCCCATGCGACATCGCTCGAAAGCGTCCACGGCAACCGCATGCCGACAAAGAAAGTCGACCGCGACTTCCCCAGATAATTTCCCAGCACAATAAGAAACAGCGCGGTGGCAAAAAGGACCCCGCGAGGAACGTCGACGTGCAATCCCGCCGCGTTCATCACCATGAAAATGTGAACGGCGCCGAGCACGCCGAGCGCGCCATACCACCCTGTCAAATAGAGTTTGCGGCTTGCGACCAGATTGGCGCGTCGCGGCTCGATTTTCGGCAGCACGGCGAAAAGCGCACTCAAAGCCACGGCGCCGCACGGCAGCACCAAAAGACCGATTGCCTTCGGCAGATAGCCGTTGGGCCAGCTCATGATGCTCCAATGGACGGCGATCTGCGCATCGGCCGGGATCACAGTCCAACCCCACGCAGTGACGGCCAGCATGGCCGCGATCGCAACCAGACTGACGATCAGGGGTGTGCGGATGCTCATGTCATTTTTCTCCATGGGGAAGGCCTTTGCCGCGCGCGCCGGCGATGTCCATCAATGCGGCAAGCGCTTCTTCGAGCACGCTCATATTGAGGTGGTAGATGATCGTGGTTCCCCGGCGCTCCGTGCCGACGAGGTCGGCCGCCTTCAAAACCGAGAAATGGCCGGACAGCGTCGGCTTCGCGATGTCGATTTTGTCCGCCAATTCGCCCGCGCTCATCGGCCGCCTGCGCAGAAGTCTCAGAATCTTCCGGCGAACCGGATGCGCCAGCGCATCGAAGACATCGCTCATATTTCGGTATTTACCGAAATATGAAACAATAGTCAATTGGGCGTCTTATTCTTGGCGCTACGTGAGACGGATCTCTGTTGGGCGGCGGGCCATAATGGGGCCTTCAAACCGTCCCACTATTTCTTTGCATTCGTCCAATCCGGTTCGGCGCGATAGGTGCCGCCGAGAATCTTTCGGATTTCGGTTGTCGGGCGCGGACAAAAACGGTTGTCGCTGTCGCGTTCCAGGAGCGGCTCGCCCGCGAGAAACAATCCTTCCTGATCGCAACGCAATCCGCGGCCGTTTGCACCTTGATCGAGCTTGAACATCAATGGATACATCACACGCCGTCCACATGAATATGTGTACTCCGTACATGGTATGTTCTACTTCTCCCGAAGTCAACACATATCAACCGATCCGGTTTTACGGTTGGCAGGTGTCTAGGATTTTCGAGGGTTATTTTCTATAAATGTGCATTATATCAGTAACTTACAGTATAATATCGAACTTATGGCTTGCCGCCGCAGAGATTCAGGAATGACTGGAGCGGTAGACTCCATGCAAACCATCCTGCCCACACCCCAGCTAACGCGAGGGCCAATCCCAGGAGCAGGTCGCGCCCTCCTTCACGACGGTTTCGCCGAACTCTTTCTCCAGGACGATCGACAGGCAGGAGGGCTCCTGTTGCAGGGCCAGAACCAGCTCGGGCGAATGCGACACCACGATGATCTGCGAGCGCTGCGCCGCGCCTGCGATGAGCCGCGCCAGCGGCGGCAGCAAATCCGGGTGGAGGCTCGATTCCGGTTCATTGAGGATCATGAGTTCCGGCGGACGCGGCGTCAGAAGGGCGGCAATCAGGAACAGATAGCGAAGCGTGCCATCCGACAATTCGGAGACGCGGAGCGCGCGCAGAAGCCCATGCTGGCGCATCTGGACTTCGGCATAGCCGCCGAATTCGGTTATTTCCACGCTTCCGCCCGGAAACGCATCTTCGACCGCATCGCGGAAAGCGCCGTCATTGCCGATCGTGCCGATGGTTTCGATGGCCGCGGCGAGATCCGAGCCGTCATCCGCCAGCACGGGCGTATAGGTGCCGATCTGCGGCTTGCGCGCCGGTGCGTCGCGATCCGTGCGCCATTGATCGTAGAAACGCCAGTCCCGCATCCGCTCGCGCAGGGACAGCAATTCCGGCGCATCGCGCGGATCGGCGCAATGGGTCAGCATGGTGTCGAACGACGCCAAGTCCGTCGTGATATCGCGCCACGCGCCCGTTTCGCCGCGGATGCGGACATGCGGACCGCGCCGCTCCGCGAACACGCCGGTGCGGGCGAGAGTTTCGCCCGTCCACATGCTCTCGAGCTTGATGTCAGGGTCGTTCAGGAACGGCGTGCTGCCTTTTATCGGCAGGCCGAGATCGATCGCGTAGCCGAAATCCTCGCCGGAAAAGCCGAGCTTCAAGCTGATCGGTCCTTTCCGGACGGTCCCCTCGACAGGATGCACGCCGCTCTTCACGGCCCGCGAGAATTTCTCCGGCCCGGCCCAGAGCGTCGATTGCAGCCCGCCTTCGGCCGCGAGCGACTGGATGATGCGGCCTTGTGCGATATCGGCGAGAAGCTTGAGCGCGCGATAGAGGCTGGACTTCCCGCTTCCGTTCGGCCCCGTCACGACGTTCAAGGGACCAATCTCCAGCGCAATGTTGCGCAGAGAGCGGTATCCCGAAATGGCAAGTCGCCGAATCATGTTGGCAAATGGTCGCGCGCGGGCCCACCCTAACCCTCCCCACGCTGTAGCCTACGACATTCACACATCGTCTCTGGCGGGTTGCGGCGCGGCAGAAGGTCTGACTCCCTATTGCGGTGATTCGGCTGCGGGAGGCAGGGATGGAATTGGGCTTGGGGCGGTTTGGCGACGCACGTCTGGAAAAAGGGGGCGTTTTCTCCTGGACCGATTGGTGGCGGAAGGCGGCTGGGGCGGCAGCGTGCGTGCTCTGGGCGCCAGGCGATCCGGCGAGATGCGGATCACGCGCTTTCTGCACAATCGAAGGGTGACGACGGGCGAGATGCTGAGCGCAGCATCGCAGCGGACTTGTTCTCAAATCTCTGGTCGCCATGTGCTCGCGATACAGGACACCACATCGGTTCGAGTCGACGAGAACGGCATTGGCCTTTCGGTGCACCCTCTCATCGGCGCGGATGCAGCGAACGGATTTGTGTTTGGCCTTATCGATGCTTTCTTCCTGGATCGCCGCGATGAGGATCGCGGCTCGCACAACGAGCGGGATTTTGAGGACAAGGACAGCCGGCGCTGGCTCGACGGGGCGGAAAGCGCGAGCAAGCTTGTAGCCGCGGGAGCGGCATGTGTGACGGTGGTCGAGGACCGTGAAGGCGACATTTACGAGTGCTTCGCCTTCAAACCGGACAATGTTGAAAAGCTGGTGCGGGCGGCGCAGGACCGGCTTTTGGCCGACAAGAAGGCCCATCTTTTTGCCACCGCCGATCAATGGTCCGAAGCCGGTCAGATGGCGATCGAATTGCCATCCATTCCCGGCCGCAAAGCCAGAACAGCCGTCCTTGCAGTGCGCTTCGGCAGCGTTGAGATCGCAAAGCCAAAGAACCGCAAACGCAGCGAGGGAGCCAGAGAGCTGCCAGATACTGTAACGCTCCAAATGGTCGATGCGCGCGAGATCAACGCACCGCCAGGCGAAGAGCCGGCGCATTGGCGGCTGCTCACGACCCACCAAGTCAACGATATGGCCGATGCCCGGCGCGTCATTGGCTTCTATCGTCTGCGCTGGACCATCGAGCAACTCTTCCGAACAACCAAGACCAAGGGCTTCGACATGGAGGCACTTCGTCAGCAGGAAGGCGGTCCTCTGGAGAAGCTCGTCGTTGCAACGCTTGTCGCCGCCGTCATCGTGATGCAACTCGTTGCCGAGCGTGATGGAGCGCTCAATCGTCCGCTCAGCGATGCCCTCGATCCCGATGACCAGCCCGTCCTGGAGCGCGTCAACCAGGATCTCGAAGGCAAGACCCAAAAGCAGAAAAACCCCCATCCCAGAGGGTCCCTCGCCTTCGCGGCCTGGGTTTTTGCCCGCCTCGGCGGATGGACCGGCTACTACGGAAAGCCCGGTCCGATTGTCATGCTCAGAGGGCTCACCAAATTCCACGCCATCAAGCATGGCTGGGCACTCCGCGATGTGTGAATTGCGTAGCCCGCAGGGGGAGGGGATTGTTTGCATCGATACAATCCAAAACTGCTCTAATAATCCGCGTCTCCGCCGATCGCGCCGCCGCCCGTGCCCGACTGCCTCGGGACGATCTGCCCCGCCTGCTTGTAGACGACACCGCCTTTCATCACGAACCGGACATGCTGAAGCAGCGTGATGTCGGTCAACGGATCGCCGTCGACAGCCACAAGATCGGCATAGCGGCCGGGTCGCACACTGCCGATATCCTCCTTGTCGCCGATGAGATCGGCGGCCGAGCCCGTGGCCGCGATGATCGCATCGATCGGCTTCATGCCCGCGTCCACCATCAGCGCGAATTCGCGCGCGTTCTGGCCGTGCGGCACGAGGCCCTCATCCGTGCCGAAAGCGATCTTCACGCCGGCGAGGTACGCATTGTGGAGGTTTTCGCGAATGAGCGGGCCGACGACGAGGGCCTTTGCCGCCGAGGACGGGTTGAGCTGCTCGGGGTGGGTCTTCGCCACCTCGACCACCGACATTGCGATCAGCATGGTCGGTACGAGATAGGTGCCGTGCTCCTTCATCAGCTTGTAGGATTCCGCGTCCGCGTAAGAGCCGTGCTCGATGGAATCGACGCCGAGCCGGACCGCCGCATCGATCGCCTGCTTGCCATGCGCGTGCGCGGCCACCTTGAGGCCCAGCGAGTGAGCAGTGTCGATGACCGCCTTGATCTCGTCGTCCGCCATCAGTTGCTTGCTGGGATCGTCTCCGATCGAAAGCACGCCTCCGCTCGGCATGATCTTGATGAGGTCGACGCCTTCCTGCCTGTGCAGCCGCACGATGCGCCGCGCGGCTTCGGGGCTGTCAACGATGTTGTCCGCCCAGCCGGGATGTGAAAGCTCGGGGTCGAGGCCGTTTGCCTGGTCGCTGTGCCCGCCCGTGGGCCCGAGCGGCGAGCCCGACACCCACATGCGCGGGCCTTCGACGACGCCGGCCTGGATGGCGCGCTTGAGCGCGACGACGACCTCCGTATTGGCGCCCACGTCGCGCACACTGGTGAATCCTGCAAGCAGCGTGTTGCGCGCATAGGCCGTCGAGCGGACGGCGGAGTCGTAACTCGTCCGCGTGACGTGCTCGACGATCGGATTGCCGCCCTCGTTCTGGCCCGTGATGTGCACATGGCAATCGATAAGACCGGGGAGCACGGTCGAATGCGAGAGATCGATGATTTCGGCGCCCGCAGGCGTCACGAAGCCGGGCTCGACGTCCACGATGCGGTCGTCGTGAATCACGATCGAGACGTTTGGACGCGGCGTCTTGTCGACGCCGTCGAGCAATTGCCCCGCATGCACCACAATATCGTTGGCGGATGCGCCGCCCGCGGACAACAGCAAAGCGAGCGCCGCTCCGCGCAAGCAATTCGACCAGCCGTTCATGGTTTCCCCTACCGCAGACACATTCCGGCCGGCAGACTAGGGCGCGCACGTTGAGCCTGCAACCGCCCCTTCAGCCGGCAGCGTCCTGAAAATCGGTTCCACAAGACCTTTCGGATTACTTCGCCCGGCGTGCGTCTCTGTCAGGCTGTGGCCGCGTTATTTTTTCGAATGAAAAAATGCGCTGCGAAAACGGCGAGAGGAATTCTCCGATTGTCTGCGATGCGCGGGATGGCAGACCGCTTGAAGCAGCGCAGCAGATTTATAGGAATCGCTTTTTGGCCAATGCTTTTCCGGAGCTGGCCTTGAAATATCGCTCAAGGCTTCGTGCTCGTTCTTCGGTTTGCACGGCCAAATAGGATTTGAGGATGATCGGCCGATGCAATTTCGTGGAGTCAACTTGACCTCTTTGATGCGAGGCAAATCTTCGGCGCAGATCGTCCGTCGAGTCGACGTAAATGTCTCTGTAATTAAGTTCGAGAAAGTAGACGTACCACACGTCGGCAGTGTCCCCACGCTCCAGGAGGAGCTTCCGCCTACGCGCGCTGCGCTTCGGCGGACAGGTCGAGAGACACCCTACGCTCCTGCGGTGCTTCGGAGCAGTGGCTTGGACAAGCGTTCGCGAGATCCCACTACTAAGGGTGGCGGACAGGGAGGGATTCGAACCCTCGAACGGCTATTAACCGTTACACACTTTCCAGGCGTGCGCCTTCAACCACTCGGCCACCTGTCCACGCGCCGGACGAGGCCGCCCGGAAAGGGCCGGGACTATAGCCACTTACGTCCCTCCGGCAAGCCGCGAAAAGTCCCGGCGCCGGCATTTCCCAGACCGCCGTTGAAGATCCGCGGGTTTCTCGCCGGAAGCCCAAGATCGGGATAGCTTGCAAAGGTCCTTGACCGGAGACCCGCTATGACGCCTTCCCGCATCCCTGCCGGCGCAGCGTTCGCCACCCTGTTCGCGTCGGCTTCCGCCTACGCCCAGCCCACCGCGCAATGCCAGGCGCAAACCCGCTTCGCCGTCGTCGTGCATGGCGGAGAGATCAGCAAACGGGTGGAGGGCGACGCGCGCATCGCCATCATCCTCAAGACGCTGGCGGCGGCGCGCGCGAGCCTCGCCGCGGGCGCGTCGAGCCTCGACGTCGTGGAAACGGTCGTGCGCACCTTCGAGGATTCGGGCGCGTTCAACGCTGGGCGCGGCGCGATCGCCAACCGAAGCGGCGTGGTCGAAACCGACGCGTCGATCATGGACGGGCGCAATCTCGCCGCGGGCGCCGTCGCCTCGATGCTGACGATCAAGAACCCCGTGCATGCCGCGCGTCTGGTGATGGAGCGTTCGCCGCATGTGCTGATGGTGGGCGATCGCGGCGAGGCCTTTGTGAAGAGCCTAGGCGCCGAGAGCGAACCCGCCGCCTATTTCAAACATAATGCGCAGCCGAATGTGGGCGGCGATCACGGCACGGTGGGCGCGGTCGCGCTCGACCGTTGCGGCCACATCGCCGCGGCGACCTCGACCGGCGGTTACGACGCGAAGATTCCGGGCCGCGTGGGCGACTCGCCCATCGTGGGCGCGGGCGTCTATGCCGACGATGCCGTCGCGGGCTTCTCCGCCACGGGTCACGGCGAATATTTCATCCGCTATTCCATCGCCAAGGACGTGGCCGACCGCATGCGCTACGGCAACGCGACACTTGGCGCTGCGATGAAAACCGACATCCAGGACAGGCTCGGCGCGATCCCCGATGCCGACGGCGCGCTGATCGGGCTCGACCGTGCGGGCAACGTCGCGATGATCTGGAACAGCGTGGGCCTGTTCCGCGGCTACGCGACCGACGCCGAAGCGCCCGTCGCGGCGGAGTATGAGGGACCGACGGAAAGCCGCGCGCGCTGAAGTGTGCCTATGGGGCATTATGGTCGTCCTCCTCCCCCGCATGCGGGGGAGGTGTCGAGCGAGTACTTACGAGCGAGACGGAGGGGGCCCTTCCGGTCTTCCCCCTTCGGCCGGCTTCGCCGGCCACTTCCCCCGCTCGCGGGGGAAGAGGAGGCTGACCCAACGCGCGCCTTACGGAATCAGCAGCACCCGGCCCACGGCTTTTCGGCTTTCGATATAGGCGTGCGCTTCGGCGGCCTCGGACAGTTTGAATGTCCGGTCGATGACGACTTTCAGTTCGCCGCGAGCGATTTCCTCGATCAGCTTCTGGATCATGTCGTGGGCGCGGTCGGTGCCGATTTCCGCGCCCAGGAACACGCCGGTCAGCGAGCGGTTGCCGGCCATCAGATTCCCGACATCGACGCGCATGGGCTCGCGCCCCGCCTGCCCCACCATCGACACGCGCCCGCGATAGCCCAGCGAGAGCAGGCTCCCCTGCAGCGTCGAGCCGCCCACGGAATCGACCACGAGATTGACGCCCTTGTTGTCGGTCAGCCGCATCACGCTCTCGACGACGTCGTGCGTTTTGTAATTGATCCCGTGATCGAGGCCGAGCGGCTTCAGCCGTTCCAGCCGGTCGTCGCCCGACGCGGTCGCGAACACGCGCGCGCCGGCGCGCTTGGCAAGCTGGATCGCCGCCACGCCGACGCCGCTGGCGCCCGCCTGCACGAGCACCGTTTCGCCCGCTTTCAGCCGGCCGAACTCGAACAGGCAGTCATGCGCCGTGCCGAACGGCACCGGGATCGCCGCGGCGATCCTGATGTCGCAGCCTGACGGCACCGGCCACGCATTTCGTGCGGGCACCGCACGCAGCGCCGCATGCGAACCATCGCCCGCCACGGTGGTGACCTTCTGGCCCACTTTCAGATGCTTCACTTCGACGCCGATCTCCACGATCTCGCCGGCGGCCTGGTAGCCCACGATATGGGGGCGCGCCGTCAGCGCACCGCGCAGCCGGTTGAGCGTGTCGCCGCCTTCGATGCTCACCGCTTCGACGCGGATGACGACGCCTTTCGGATGACAGACGGGATCGGGAACATCCTCATATTTGAGAACGCCGGGAGGGCCATTCTCGTAATAGACGGCGGCTTTCATTGTCGCTTCCTTCCTAGATTGAACCGGTATCGTTGGCGGCGCTTTCGGCCAGCGCGGCGCGCATGAGAATGCGATAGGCACGATCTGCGAGTGTGCCGTGCTTCGCAAGGCCCAGCCGTTCGAGGCACTCCGCTTGTGGCGTGTCGGTAGCCGCAAACAACCCGCTCAGTGCGAGCCGCATGAGACGGCTTGGCGAAGTCGACGCCGATTGGAGAATTTCGAGGGCCGGGATCAGCCGCTGCTCGGTCTCGGTGAAATCCGTGCCGAACGGAAAGGCCGGCAACAGGCCGCGCGATCTGAGCGGGGCGAGCACGCGCACGACGCTGTCCGGCGTATTGTCCCGCTGCGCCGCCGGGATTTCGAAATTGCGGGGAAGTTTTCCCGCGTCCTTCGCCTGGCGCAGCAATTCGGGCTGGAAGCGCGAATTTGCGATGCCGAGCATCGCCGCCACGACGTCCCTGTCCGATTTGCCGCGCAGATCCGCCACCCCATATTCGGTGACGACGATGTCGCGCAGATGCCGCGGGATCGTCTCGTGCCCGTAACTCCAGCGGATGTTGGACGAGGCGCGCCCGCCCGCCTGGCGCACCGCCTTCATGGTGATGATCGAGCGGGCGCCGTCCAACGCGAAGGCCTGGGCGACGAAATTGTATTGCCCGCCCACGCCGCTGATCACGCGCCCGTCTTCGAGCCCGTTCGGACACGATCGCGCCCAGCAACGTCGCCATCATGGCGCTGTTGACGTAGCGCGCCTTGACGCGCGCGGCGCGCTTTTTCTCCTCGTCGCGGTAAAGTTCATTGGTGAACGACACGGCCGTCATCTGCAGCTTGGCAAGACGATCCGCCGGCATTTCGCTCAACGCCCGATAGAAAGCTTTAGGACCGAGGAAGAATGCCGCATGCAGCAGCACGCCATCGACTTCGCGCTTCAGAATTCCGGCTTTGATCAGCTCCAGAAACCCGTCCACGAACATTTCGCTGACGCCGTAGAGGCCGGTTTCGAAAGGCGCCTCTTCGCGCAACGCGGCCGGAGTGTCCGCGGGAACAAGGCGGTCGATGACCTCGCGAAATGCCGCGTTCTCGCGCTGGCGCAAGATGAGCCCCTGCACCGCCGCATCGCCTTCCTCGCCGATGCCGATCTGCAAGGTGCCGCCGTCCGGCATCAGGCGGGCCACATGCAGGCCGGTGGCATATTCCGCCAGCCCGATCGGCTCGCGGAGCGGCGCGAACAGCGGATAATCCGTGGACGGACTGTCGAGCACACCCTGAAACGTCTCGGCGGGAACGTCGCCCTCGCCCGGCATGAACGGCAATTGAGAACTGACCTGCGCCGCCGCAAAGAACTTCGCCACGCCTGCCTTGCGCGCCGCCAGAAGGTCGAGCGTGAGATCGGTGTTGCAGCTGAGCGCATAGCGCGTTTCGCCGGCCGCTTCGCGCTTCGCCACCAATTGCGCGATGACGTTGACGCCGCGTTCGATCACATAGTTCGCGACATGGGTGTAATTCGCCGAGACATAACTCTGCTGCGCGGCCGCGATCTTGAGCCAGCGCCCCGCGAGGAAGAAAAACTCGACGATCTCGATATTGGGCGGCACGGCGCCATGGCGCAGATCGCGCGCATAGAGAAGTCCGGGATAGCCGCCGAACAGCCGCTCGATGACGGGCGAGAGAAAGCGGCGCTCCAGTTCGCTGCCGTAATGCGGCTTTTCGAGCGTCAGTGCCGTGAAGATCGTCAGCCGCAGCGAACGGTCGGCCGCGGCGCGCGCATAGAGCGCGTTGACGATATGGTTCGCCTTACCCAGTCCCAGCGGCGTGGCGAGCACGATGTTCGACCCCGTCTCGCGGACGATCGCTTCGGCGAGCGCGTCCGGATCGGTGAATGGTTTCATCACGCCGGTCATTTCGGACGATGCCGCGTGCAAGTTCAAGGCACGCGCGCGAGGAATTTCGCCAGCGCCCCCCAGGCTTCCGGCTCTTCCAGGGTCGGCGCATGGCCGACGCGGGGAACCTCGACCACCTCGAGATCGGACTTGATCGCGCGCATGGCTGCCACGCCGTCCGGCGACAGGATGTCGCTCAACGCACCGCGAACGACGAGAACCGGCACCTTGGCCAGAATTTCGAAGACCGGAACGAGCGATGGCGGAGGCGTCGCTTGCGGTTGCGCGAATGCCAACGCAATTGCCGGATCGTAGGCGAAGGCGACCCGCTTGTCGGGCAGCTCCTGCGCCACGCGCCGCGCAAACGCCCGCCAGAATGTGTCGTCCGCATCCGGAAACGCGGCGCCTTGCGACTCCTTCACCGCGGCCACCATCTCGTCCCATGACGCAAGCGGCCCCGTCTTGCCGACATAACCCGCGATGCGCGCAATCCCGCGCGGCTCGATCTGGGGACCGATGTCGTTGAGCACCGCGGCTGCGATCCGCGCGGGCGCCATGGCGGCCACCAGCATGGTGATGATGCCGCCCATCGACGTGCCCACCAGCACCGCGCGCGGCACTCCCAGTGTGTCCAGCGCGCGCAGGACATCCTGGGCGTACACGTCGGCGCGATAGCGTTCCGGCTGGGGGTCGCGATCCGACCAGCCGCGTCCGCGCGTATCGAGGGCGAACACCCGGCGCCCCAATGCGGCGATGCGCGGCGCGACGCCTTCGAAATCGGCCGAATTGCGCGTCAACCCATGCAGGCACAGAACGGGCAATCCCCGCACGCCGCGCTCGGCCGCGTATTCGCGCAGGAACAGATTGAGCCCGTCCGGGGTCGGGATAGGGCGCTGGACGTAGGTCATGACCGCCGTAGGTTCGAGGCCGCCGCATATTGGCGAGTTGCAGGAATTCGTGCCAGATAATCTGGAAATAATCGGATGGCTCAAAGTGGATCAAATCGCTGAGATTGCAACCGGTCGCCGCCCAAAAGTCTCCCAATCGAGGTTGCCCCGTCCCGGGGCCATGCTCGCCAGCGCGGCGTTCGCGCTCGCTTTGCTGCCGCAAGTCGCGGCGGGTCAGCCTGCGAGCCCGCCGCCTAAGACGGTCGTCTATTCCGGCGCAACCCTGATCGATGGCACCGGCGCTCGGCCCGCGGCCGGCATGGCCATCGTCACGCAGGGCGAACGGATACTGGCCATCGTGCCAGCGGCGCAAACGGCACAGTACAAGGGCGCCGAAATTGTCGACGTCCACGGGCAATATGCGTTGCCCGGATTGATCGATTCGCATGTTCATCTGGCGACCGCGCCCAACCGGCGCTACGCCGAAGCGATTTTGCGGCGCGACGTCTATAGCGGCGTGACCGCGGTGCGTGACATGGCGGGCGACACGCGCGCGCTCGGAGACTACTCCCGCGCCGCGCAGGTGGGCGAGATGGCGTCGCCCGACATCTATTACGCCGCCCTGATGGCAGGTCCCCAATTCTTCAAGGACCCCCGCACGGCTGCCGCCGCGCAGGGCCGCGTGCCCGGGCAGGTCCCGTGGATGCGCGCCGTCACCTATCAAACGAATTTGCCCATGGCCATCGCGGAAGCGCACGGCACCGGCGCCACCGGGATCAAAATCTACGCCGATCTTCCCGGCTCGCTCGTCGGGCGCATCACGGACGAAGCCCATCGCCAGGGCATGCTGGTGTGGGCGCATGCCGCGGTCTTTCCCGCCTCGCCGGCGCAGGTCATCGATTCCGGCGTGGACGTGGTGAGCCATGCCTGCATGCTCGCCTATCAGGCGTCCGCGCAGATGCCGCCCGAATATCACAACCGCGCGCCGGTCGAGGAAGACAAATTCAAAGGCGACAACCCCGTCGTGGACGGATTATTCGCCGACATGAAACGGCGCGGAACGATCCTCGATGCGACGGTCTACGTCTATCAGTCGATGTGGCGGGTGCCGAACGCGAAAGCGCGTCCCTATTGTTCGCTGGAACTGGCCGAGAAGCTGGCCGGCGAGGCGCACCGCTCGGGCGTCAAGGTATCAGCGGGCACAGACGATCCGGGGCCGTGGGACTTGGCGTTTCCGTCGGTCTATGACGAACTCGGGCTGCTGGTCACGAAGTCCGGCTTTTCACCGATGGACGCGATCGTGGCAGATACTGAGGTCGGTTCGATGACCATCGGCCAGCAACAGGACATGGGAACGATTGCGGCCGGCAAGCTCGCCAATCTCGTATTCGTCGCGAAGAATCCGCTCGACGATATCGCCAATCTCAAATCGGTGACGCTGACGGTAAAGCGCGGCGTCCGCTATCGCCGGCCGGATTATCGGCCCATCACACGCGACGAAGCGCAGGGCGAAATGTAGTTGCGATGGCCCCGGTTTATTATTCCTCTCGGTGTCATTCCCGCGGAAGCGGGAACCTAGAAGAACCGATCCGGAGTTCCAGATACCGAGAAATCTGTTCTGTTCTTTCGAATTCGCGTTCTGTGTCCGCTGGATGGCCGCTTCTGCGGCCATGACACTTAAGGAAAAGCGTGTCGTAACTTACGGCTGCTAGAATAACTCAGAAATAGATGCGCGCCGAAAGCTGCGCCTGATTTTCCACCGCGCGCGGATCGAGGCCCACCGTGGCTCGCTCGCTGCGCGTCGAATTGAGCGAGATCAATTCCGCCGTGATCCGCAGCCACTCCTTCGGCAACCAGCTCACGGCCGCGGTGAGCGCATTGCCGTGTTCGCCCAGGAATCCGACCGTATCGAATGTTTCGGCGCGCGCGGCCAACCGCCATTCGCCCCGCTCCCAACCGAGCAACGCATAGGCCGAGTTGAAATCGGTGATGCTGGTGAACGCGGGAAACGGCGTGATGATGGTGCGGCCCGTGACACCCTGAGCGAGCAGCGTGAATTCGCCGAATTTCTTCGACAGGCCCGCATCCCAGAAACTCGTGTGCCATGCAAAATAGCCGTCATAATTGGCCGACGCGTCGGCATCGTTGTCGTAGCGGAAAATCTCCGCATGCCATCGATCGGTATCTTCCCAGGCCGCACCGGCATACCAGCCCGGCCGATTGTCGATCTCCGTGAAGATGGGCGTGTAACCGGGCGGCGTGCCGCCCAGGAGCAGAACGGTTGCGTTGGGTTCCGGCAGATGATCGAACAATCCCGTCGGGCGATCGTCCAGCGCCCAGCCGCGATCGGCGATCATGACGCCCGCCGGATCGTTCCAGCCGAAGAGGGCGGCGGTGAAGGTCAGCGTGCCCTCGTCGCTTCGCCATTCGAGCGCGCCCTGGCCGCCGATGGTGCGCAATTCGTCGCCGAACCAGGAATTGATCGCGGATGGCGTGATGGTCCAGTAGCTCGACCAGCCGATTTCATTGTTCTCGAGCGAGAAGGGCGCAAAGAACGCGCCCGCCTTGACCGACCAGCGCCACTGCGTCGTCGAGACGGGCCGATAACGCAAATAGGCTTCGAGGGGATCGAAAAACGTCTGTCCCTGCGGCGCAATGCGCACCACAGCCACCGCCGAAAGCTCGGGCGTGAAGAGCACATGGCCCTGAACGATCGCGCCGGCGAACTGGAAGTTCGAATCGCCCTTTCCGTAACGCAATTTCCCGAGACCGCCGTCGAGCCAGGATTGCTGATCGCCGGGCGCGACGAGCCGGAAATCGCCATAGCCTTCGAAGCCGTAATCCAGCGCTTCGGCCGGACCCGCGCAGATCAGCAGAATGAGAAGCGGAAGGAGCTTGCGCATCGCCCTATGCCGCCTCGCTAACGGAACCGCCCAACGACGGCAATTCCACGATGACCGTCGTTCCGACACCGACCCTGCTTTCCAGGGTCAGCGTTCCCCTGTGCAACTCGACGACGACTTTCGCGAAAGGAAGGCCGAGGCCGGCGCCCTGGTGCTGACCATCGAGTGCCGACCGCAACCGATGGAACGGGCGTACGACAGCGGCCAGCAAATCGGGATCCATGCCGACGCCGGTGTCCTCGAACCGGATGTCGAGCCGGCCGCTTTGAACGGCACCCAAGACCGTCACACTTCCGCCTGCAGGCGTGAACCTGATCGCGTTGTGCAGGAGATTGACGAACGCCTGGCGCAGTTTCGCCGCGTCGCCTTCGATCGACGGCCACGCGTCCGCATCGTCCGGCAGTGCGACGTGCACGCCGGATTTGTCCGCGAAATGCCTGAGCGAGTCCGTGGCGTCTTTCAGAATCACGCCGGGACGCAAATGTTCGCTCGCGATCGCAAGGCGATGCGCCTCTGCTTCGGCCAGGTCGAGCATGCGTTCGACCTGGCCGAGCAGATGCTCCCCGCTCGCATGTATGTCGCGCGCGTATTCGAGATAACGCGGCACGCCGACGGGCCCCAGCACCTGCTGCTCCAGCATCTCGCTGAAGCCGACGATGGCGTTGAGCGGCGTGCGCAGCTCGTGACTCATATTGGCGAGGAATTGCGATTTCGCTTCGTTGGCGCGGACGGCTTCGCCGCGCGCAAGATCGGTCGCCTCGACGGCGCTCCTGAGCGCGTGTTCGCGCTCGGCGATCGAATGCGTCATGTTGGCGAGCGCATCGGCCAGATGACCGACTTCGTCGCGCTGGGCGATGCGTGGCGGCGGCGTATAGTCACCCGCCGCGATACGGCGGGCCGCGGCCGAAAGCGATTCGAGCGGTTGCGATACGCGGCGCACGATCAGGGCTGCGCCGACGAGTGCGGCCAGCAAGGCCAGCCCCAGCACCATCAGCACCGGCGCGATGATGCCGCGATAGGCGGCCAGAGCCGCGTCGAGCGGATAGCTGAGAACGGCAAGCACCGGACGGCTGCCGGAAGCGGTTTTTAGAGACGCGGCGACGGTCAGGTATTCGCTGCCGTTGTCGGTTTCGATCGTGGCCGTGCCGCCATAGGCCCGCGTCAGATTGCGAAGATCGAGGCCCTTTGGATGATCGTCGGTGCGCGCGACATAGGTCCACTGCCCGGCCGCACCGGCCGTCGCAAGCGCGATGGAATGCGGCGCCGACGAAAGGGCGCGCAGATTGTCGAGAAGCGCGTCGTCGACCGGTATGAATGCCGCAATGAAGGCGATCGGGACGGGTGCGCGCACCGGCACCACGACAATCCAGTAGACCCGGCCTCCGAGCGTGACGAGCGCGGTGCCCTGATCGCGCTGCGTCGCGGCCGTCAGGAGTTGTTTGAAGGGAAACCATGAATTGCCGTGCGCGGGCGCCGACGTGTCCGCGGATATCGCGCCGTCGAGCCCGATCAGCATCATGCGCGTGGCGCCGATCCGATGGCCGTGATTGCGGAGTGCCGAAAGCTCGGTGCCGTGATCGCTGCGTGCGATGGCGGAGCGCAAGGCGTAGTCGAGCGACAGCACTTCGACGCCGTCCGTCACGCGCTCCGACATGAAGTTGAGCTGTCGCATGAACACGCCCATCGCGACGTTCAACTCATGCTTGCCCTGCTCGACCAGGTCGTGGCGGAGATAGGTGTAGGCGAACAGCGCCGTCAGGCCCTGGACCAGGATCAGCGTCACCACCAGAAAGAGGGCCAGACGGTTGCGGAAGCTCATTGCCGTCCGCCTCAGTACGACTGCATGTGCATGCGCTTCTTGCCCGGCGGGTCGCCGGGAAGAAGCGGGATCGCAACCGTCAGTCTTGCGTTGCTGCCGACGACCGTGACGGCCTCGACCGGCGGCGCGTGCCCCGGAGCGAGCTGCGGGTGCCAGATGCTGGCCCGATAGGCGCCGGGCGGCACGTCCGCGATCTGCGCGCGGCCTTTCGCATCGGTGCGCGCGACCCACGGCGTCTCGGCGACGTAGACGTAGGTGATCATCTGGTCGTGGATGTTGCAGCCGATGGCGGCGACGCCCGCCTGATCGAACGTGACGGGCGCGGAACGCTGGCCCTGGTCGATCTCGAATTCGAACTGCTTGATCTGCGAAAACGAATAGACCTGATGCATGGTGGTATCGTTGTTCGTGAAGACGACATGGCCGCCTTTGCGAACGATTGTCACGAGCGGAATGAACATTTCGTCGCGCTGATCGATGATGCTTTCGAAAGGCACATGCGAGACCGGCGCCGCGGCCTGCGGGCCGTCCGGCACGAGTTCGACAACCGCGTCCGCGGCCGGCTTTCCGTCAGAGCCCGAAACGTCCACATCGAGCGTTGCGGCAAAGGCCGTCCCACTCGCAAACACGAGCGTGCAGATCGCGACGATTGCCAATGGTCGGGCCATGGCCGATACGCTAGGGGAAATTGGTTACCAGCCGATGTGTATTTGGTTCGGAAAGGCTGAACGAGCGGCCGGTTGTTAACGCGCGGAGCGCGATCCTAACCATTGATTTACCCCGCACGCCTAATCTTCCACACGGGACGAAGGATCGTACTGGGAAGCGCAATGTCCGAACGGCTGGATCACGTCGGCGCCGAGGTCAATCCGACCACATTTGCGCATCCCACGCTCGTCTTTCTGCGCGAGTACTGGGACCGCAAGCGTGGCGATCGCCTCATGCCCGCGAGAAAGGACATTGCCGTCGCCGACCTCAAGGATCATCTCGGCTGGGTGATGATTGTCGATGTGCTGCCCGGCCTGGCGGACTTCCGCTACCGGCTCGTAGGCACTCTCGTCACCCAATATTTTCTTGCCGACGGCACCGGGAAGACCGTCAGCGAACTTTTCGCGAGCCAGGGCCAGGCCGCGATCAACGGCGTCCAGGCGATGTTCCGGAAAACCGCCCGCGACTGCATTCCCATGCGCGCCTATGGCGACGCGGGCTGGATCGGGCGCGGCTTCGAGCAATTCGAAGCGATCTACCTGCCGCTTTCCGACGACGGCGAGACCGTCAACGTCATCCTGCATGCCTTCGTTTTCGACCGTTCGCGCGTGCTGATGGCGCGCGAGATCGCGCGCGCCAATGGCGGCCAATTGCCGGATCAACCTTCGCCGCCCAGCGCCGCCTGACGTTTCGGCCTTGCAGGCCCGCCTCCGCGTCCGCTAGCACTTTCTCCTCGCTGGGGAGGAATCGCGCATGGTCGCTGCTCAAGCTGCGCCGGATGCTGCACCGACGGTGTCGCGAATGGGGCTCGTCGTCGCGGCTTCGGCGGCCGGCACGGTCTTCGAGTGGTACGATTTCTTCATCTACGGTTCGCTGACCGCCATCATCGCCAAACACTTTTTCGCGGGCGCCGGCGAGACCCAGGGCTACATCTTCGCGCTTCTGACGTTTGCGGCCGGCTTCGCGGTACGCCCCTTCGGCGCCATCATCTTCGGCCGGATCGGCGACCGCACCGGACGCAAACGGGCTTTTCTCGTCACCATCACCATCATGGGGCTTGCGACGGTCGCGGTGGGCTTCCTGCCGGACACGCATCAGATCGGCATCGCGGCGGCCTATTCGCTCGTGGGTTTGCGCGTGCTGCAGGGCTTTGCGATCGGCGGCGAATATGGCGGCGCAGCAGTTTATGTCGCCGAGCATGCGTCCAAGCGCCGGAGAGGCGCGGCGACCGGTTGGATACAGACGTCGGCAACATTAGGATTGTTTCTCGCGCTCGCAATCGTCCTGGCGACGCGCGAGATTCTCGGCGAAGATGCGTTCTCGGCCTGGGGCTGGCGCGTGCCGTTTCTCCTGTCGGCGGTGCTGCTCGCGATTTCCCTGTGGATACGGCTCAAGCTCGACGAGTCGCCGATGTTCCGCCGCATGCAGGAGGAAGGCCGCACCTCGCGCGCACCCTTCACGGAATCGTTCCTGCGCTGGACGAATCTGAAGATCGTTTTGATCGCGCTGTTCGGACTTCTGATGAGCCAGGGCGTGGTGTGGTACACGGCGCAGTTCTACACGCAGGTGTTTCTCGAGCATGTGATCAAGGTCGAACCCACAGTGGTCAATGCGCTCATCATGGCCCTCGCCGCGGCAAGCGCGCCGTTGCATATGTTCTTCGCCTGGATTTCCGACAAGGTCGGCCGGAAGCCCGTGATGCTGTTCGGTCTGGGGCTCGCCGCCATTTGCTATTTTCCCGGATTCCAGATGTTGACCGAAGCGGTCAATCCCGCGCTCGCTTCGGCGTCGGCCAAATCGCCCGTGATTGTTTCGGCGTCGCCCGCCGATTGCTCGCTCCAGTTCGATCTGATCGGCAAGGCGAAATACGTGACGTCCTGCGATATCGCGAAGAGTTCGCTCGCTAATGCGGGCGTGCCTTATCGCAACGAAGCGACCCAGGGCGGCAACGCCGTCGTCACAATCGGCGCCGCAACGATCCCGAGCCCCGACGGACGCGTGCTCGACAAAGGGGGCTCGACGCGGCCAAAGCCAAATTCGTCGCGCGGATCAAGAGCGCGCTTAGCGTTGCGGGTTATCCGCTTTCCGCACAAACGAGTGCGATCGACCTGCCGCGCGCGTTCCTGATATTGCTGGTGTTCGTCGTCGCCGCGGCCGCGCTCTACGGGCCGCAGGCCGCAGCCCTGGTCGAGTTGTTTCCCACGCGCATCCGCTATTCCGCGCTGTCGCTGCCCTATCATGTGGGCGTCGGATGGTTCGGCGGTTTCCTGCCCGCGACCGCGTTCGCAATCATTGCGGCGACGGGAAACATCTATGCCGGACTCTGGTATCCCACCATCGTCGCCGCGATCGGATTCTTCGTCACGCTGTTCTTCCTGCCGGAAACCTTCCGGCGGGACATCGAGGCGTGATCATTTCACCTCGATCGGCACGCCGGGCTCGTATTTGCTGCCGCGGATCACGAGCGCCGTCTTGACGCTCGCCACGTTTTTCGCGGCGGTCAGGGTGTCGGTGATGAAAGACTGAAACGCCGACAGGTCTTCGGCGACGCATTTGAGCAGGAAATCCACTTCGCCCGACAGCATGAAGCACTCGCGCACGGCGGGCCAGCTGCGAACCTGTTCCTCGAACCGCTTGAGGTCGGCTTCGGCCTGGCTCGCCAGTCCCACGAAGGCGAAGCCGGTCACTTCGAAGCCCAGCGATTTGGCGTCCAGATTGGCGTGATAGCCTTTGATATATCCGGCTTTCTCCAGCGCGCGCATTCGCCTCAGGCAAGGGGGCGCGGTGATCTTGGCGCGGCGGGACAGTTCGACATTGGTGATGCGGCCATTGGCCTGAAGTTCGGTGAGGATGCGAAGGTCGATAGAATTGAGCTTGTGACGCTCCATGAAACACCTGCGGCGGGGTCTTGCCGGGCCATTTAACCCTAGGTTGGGTCCTCGCGCAATAATATTGCCGCAGCACGAAAGTTCCTTTCTGCAACGTACGGTCCGCCGTCCGCGACGGAACCCCGCATGGAATCACTTTCGGATACGTCATCGGTGCAACAATTCGTGACAGTCCAAGATCGGCTTGGCGCTGCGGAAAGGCACGCAATGCTTGACCTTTGCGCCTGGTCTCCCGATATCACGAGGGAAGGGGTCGTGAGGCTGAGGTTGCAGCTGACGCATCCTGCAGGTTCCGAATCGCCGGGAGCGTCATGTCCGACCCTCAACACGCCAAGGTCGTTATCCTGGGCAGCGGCCCTGCGGGCGCCACGGCGGCCATCTATGCCGCGCGCGCCATGCTGTCGCCTGTAATGATTGCGGGACTTCAGCCGGGCGGTCAGCTCACGATCACGACGGAAGTCGAGAACTATCCCGGCTTTGCCGACGCGATCCAGGGGCCCTGGCTGATGGAGCAGATGCAGGCCCAGGCCGAACATGTCGGCACGCGGCTCGTGCAAGACACGATCGCGTCCGTCGATCTCGCGCGGCGGCCGTTCACATTGGTCGGCGATTCCGGCGACCGCTACATGGCAGAGACCCTGATCGTCGCCACGGGCGCGCAGGCCAATTGGCTCGGCCTTGCATCGGAAGAAAAATACAAGGGCTTTGGCGTGTCGGCATGTGCGACCTGCGACGGCTTTTTCTTCCGCGGCAAGCGCGTGGCTGTCGTAGGCGGCGGCAACACGGCGGCCGAGGAAGCGCTTTTCCTCACCAATTTCGCCGACCGGGTGACGCTGATCCATCGCCGCGCCGTTCTGCGCGCCGACAAGACCAACCAGATGCGGCTGGCGGCCAACGCCAAGATCGACGTCATCTACGACACGGTCGTGGACGAAGTGCTCGGCACCGACGGTCCGCGCAGCGTGAACGCGATCAAGATCCGCAATATCGCGGACGGCAACGCCGAGACGCTCGCCGTCGACGGGCTTTTCATCGCCATCGGGCATTCGCCCGCGACGGAATTGTTCCGGCAGCAGATCGACATGGACCCGGAGGGGTATATTCGCACTGCGCCCGATTCGACCCGCACCAGCGTGCCGGGCGTGTTCGCGGCGGGCGACGTGAAGGACAAGATTTTTCGCCAGGCGGTGACGGCCGCCGGCATGGGCTGCATGGCGGCCTTGGAAGCCGAGCGTTTTCTCTCGGGCGGTCATTAGCGTCGCGCCCGCATAGCCCTGGGAGGGGCGTCATGGACTGGGACAAGCTTCGCATTTTTCACGCGGTCGCCTCGGCAGGCAGCTTCACGCATGCCGGGCAGATGCTCACGCTCAGCCAGTCGGCGGTGAGCCGGCAGATCAGCGCGCTGGAAGAAGAGATCACGACGCCGCTGTTCCAGCGTCATGCCCGCGGCCTCACGCTCACCGACGAAGGCGAGCTACTCTACGGTGCGGTGTCGGACGTGCTTACGCGCCTCGGCCAGGCGGAAGAGGCGCTGAAGAACGCGCAGGCCGCGCCGCGCGGCTCGCTCAAGATCACGTCGAGCCACGGGCTCGGCACCTATTGGCTCCTGCCGCGGCTCAACGAATTCCTGCGCGACTATCCCGAACTGCAGGTCCACCTGCTGTTCGAGGATCACGAACTGGACCTCGCGCAGCGCGAAGCGGACCTGGCGATCCGGATGCGGGCGCCGGTCCAGGCGGACCTGATCCAGCGCAAGCTGTTTGCCGTGCGCTATCACGTCTTCGCCGCGCCGGCCTATCTGGCGCGGGCCGGCACGCCGCAAACGGTCGAAGACCTCGTCAATCACACGGTGATCGTCTATGGCGAGTCGGCGGCGCCCGAAATTCGCGACGTGAACTGGCTCCTGGACGCGACGCGCCGGCTCGCGCCCGGCGGCGCGACGCGCGCGCTGCGCATCAACAACATGACCGGCATCCTGCACGCCGTGGAAGCCGGCGCGGGCATCGCGGCGCTCCCCGATTATCTGGCGGCCGAGCGGCCAAATCTGGTGCGCCTGTTGCCGGATCTCGAAGGGCCGATCTTCGACGTCCATCTCGTCTATTGCGACGCGCTGCGGCAATCCAAGCGCGTGGCCGCCTTCCGGGACTTTCTGGTGCGCGCGGCGAAGGACTGGAAATATTGACCGGCCCGGACAGATCGTTCATCGCCAAGGCGTTGAAACTATCCCGTCCGCTAACCATTTAGAGATGGTCGCCCCCGTTCCCCCACGGCCGGGCGACATGGGCGGAGCCCAAAGCTTCGTCGCCTCGCGCCCTTTCCCCCGAGGGCGCGAGGCCATTTTTTTTCAGCTCCCCAATGGCACATCACCAACCGTCGGCTACGGTATTTTGTTTGGCTTGACGCGACCGGCCGCCGAGGTATTACATATAGCTAAATGTAATGGAGATCGGCATAGAGTCCGCGATCACGACCAAAGGTCAGGCGACGATCCCGAAAGCGATCCGCGAGCATCTCCGGTTGAAGCCGGGAGACCGGGTCAAATTCTTCGTCCATCCCGACGGCAGCGTCGTTCTCTTGCCGAAACTTCCCGCTTCGGCGTTGCGCGGCATGGTCAAATCCCGGCGGCGGCCGGTGACGGTCGAGGCCATGAACGAGGCCATTGCCGCCGGCGCGGCCGGGACCGCGATGCGCCGCAAGCATCGATGATCGGACTCGATACCAACATCCTCGTTCGCTATCTCGCCCAAGACGACCCGCTTCAATCGCCGCAGGCGAACGACCTCATCAAGCGTCGGCTGAACGAGAACGACCCGGGCTTCGTCAGCGTTGTGGCGATGGTCGAGACCGCGTGGGTTCTCGAACGGACATATGGCCTAACCGACGCCGACGTCGCCGCAGCCATCGAGCGCGTACTTCAGATCGATGTTCTGCTGGTCGAGAACGAGCAGGACGTCTTTACCGCCATGATCGCACTGAAAGAGGGGCGCGGCTCCTTCGCCGACGCCCTCATTGGGGCGCTCGGCGTCAGAGCGGGCTGTGTCCGTACACTCACCTTCGACCGGAAAGCGCTTCGGCTTTCCGGCTTCGCACTGCCATAGTCTTCGCGGCTTACGCCGCCGCTTTGCGGGTCGCCACCACCTGCTCTGCCAGCTTGCCGGTTAACTCGGCCAAATGATCGAACCTCATCTCGAAGGTGCCGACGCCCTGCGTGAGCGATCTCAGGTCGATGATCAGACCGTGTAGTTCCGACAGCGGCATCTGTGCCTCGACCGTATCCCAGCCCTTCCAGCCATCGCGCACGTCGAAGCCCATGATCTGCCCGCGCCGCCCGCTCACCACGGCATTCGCCTTGGCGGTCGCGTCGTTCGGCACATGGATCTTCACCCGCATGATCGGCTCCAGCAGAACCGGCGCGCAATCGGGCATGCCTTCGCTCATCGCGATGCGGCCTGCGATCTGGAAGGCGCCATCGGATGAATCGACAGTGTGATAGGAACCATCCGTCAACGTGACGCAGAGATCGACGACGGGAAAGCCAAGCGGGCCTTCCTTCAGGAATTCGACGACGCCTTTCTCGACCGACGGAATCCATTGCCTGGGCACAACGCCGCCCACGACGTTGTCTTCGAACACGAACCCCGAGCCGCGCGGCAAGGGCTTGATCTCGATGACGACGTCGCCGAATTGCCCGTGCCCGCCCGTCTGCCTTTTGTGGCGGCCGCGTTGCGTCGTGGCCTTCCGGATCGTTTCCTTGTAGGGGATTCGCGGCAGACGCGTATCGAGCCTGAGCCCGTATTTGCTTTGCAGTTTCTCGACGGCGACCTTCAGGTGGATTTCGCCCTGCCCCACCAGCGACATTTCGTGAAGCTCGGCGTTCTGCTCGAAATGCAGGGACGGGTCTTCCTCGCGCAGCTTCGCGATGGCTGCGGTGAGTTTCACTTCGTCCTTGCGGTCGGTGGCTTCCACTGCGAGCCGGTAGACGGGCGCCAATTGCTCGATCTCGATCCTGGCCGGCGCGGCCTTTCCGCTGGATAGGGTCTCGCCCGTCTGCACGCCTTCGAGGCGTCCGAGCGCCACCGTGTCGCCCGCTTTCGCTTCGGTGAGCTTTGTCTGTGCCTCGCCCTTGAGCGCGAATATGCCGCCCACGCGCGCATCGCCGCCGTCATGCCGATTGAGCACGGCGCCGTCTTTCAGCGTGCCTGCCATGACGCGACCGAGGCTCAGCTTGCCGCCATGGGACGAATGATAGGTCTTGAGAACCTGCACGACCGTGTCGGCGCCGGGCTTGAGACCGATCCGCGCCACGGTCGCGCCCACATCCGGCACCTCGTGGCGCAACGCCTTCAAGAGCCGGCGCACGCCATTGTCGCCTTCCGCCGAGCCGATCAGAACCGGCACCACGATGCCGTCCGACAATTCGCGCGCCAGGTCGCCGAACACTTCGTCGCGCGGCGGCTCGACGTCGGACAAGAGCTCTTCCATCAGATGCTCGTCGTAATCGGCGAGCTTTTCGAGCATCTGGAAGCGCGCTTCCTTCTCGCGGTCTTTCACCTCGCCCTTCAGTTCGATCAGTTCGGACTCGGCATGTTCGCGGTAGACGAAGGCGCGTTCGAGTGCGAGATCGACGAAGCCCGTGACGATGCCGTCATGCCAGATCGGTATCTGGCGCAGGAGCAGCGGCTTGTCGCTCGCCTCCTGCAGGATGCCCAGCAAATCGCGCAGCGCGCCGCCGGCCTTGTCGATCTTGTTGACGAACAAAAAGTGCGGAATTCCAAAATCCTGCAGCCGTTTCAAATAGGGCTTCAGCATCTGCACCTTGGCGGCGTCCGGCTCGCACACCACGACGACGGCGTCCACACCCGGCAGCACGTTCAGCGTTTCCTGCAGGAATTCGATCGAGCCCGGGCAATCGAGGAAGGTGAAGCTGTCGTCGAGATATTTCACCGTGGCGCAATTGACTTCGACGCTCATCTGCCGCGCCCGCGCCTCGGGCGACGTGTCGCCCACCGTATTCTTCTGGGCCACGGCGCCCTTTCGCTGCATCGCGCCCGTGGCGACGAGAATGCTTTCGAGCAGCGTGGTCTTGCCGCTGCCGTAAGGTCCTACCAGGGCCACTGAACGTGGCCCATTTCCTCCAGTTTTCTTGGACATGATGCGCGCCTCCTGGCCCCGGATGCGGGGTCGAGGCGCGGCGGGCGCTGGCCTTACGGGGCCCGCGTCACGCGCCCCTTGAAGGGCAATGCTCGCGCCGAATGGCCAGGTCTGGCAAGACCCGCCGGAGACGATTCGCAGGCTCGATTACCGCAAATTTCCGCAAAAGCGCTGGATGCGGCGGCAGGCTTCCTCGAGAAGCGCGTTCGAGGTGGCGTAGGAGATGCGAAAGAAGGGCGACAGACCGAACGCCGCGCCGTGCACGACGGCCACGCCTTCCGCTTCCAGAAGTTCGCCCGCAAAATCCTCGTCCGTACCGATCGTCTTGCCGGACGGGGCCTTCTTGCCGATCAGCCTTCGGATGGACGGATAAACGTAGAACGCGCCTTCGGGCTTGGGGCACTCGATGCCGTGAGACTGATTGAGCATCGAAACGACGAGATCGCGGCGCTCCTCGAAGATGCGCTGGAACTTGGGAATGAAATCCTGCGGCCCGTTGAGCGCCTCCACGCTCGCCCATTGCGAAATGGACGCAGCGTTCGACACCGATTGCGATTGCAGCTTGGCCATCGCCTTGATCAACGGCTCGGGCCCACCGCAATAGCCGATGCGCCAGCCGGTCATGGCGTAGGCCTTCGAGACGCCGTTCATCGTCAGCGTTCGCTCGTACAGCCGGGGCTCGACCTGGGCGATCGTGGAGAACCGGAATCCGCCATAGACGAGATGTTCGTACATGTCGTCGGTCAGCACCCAAACTTGCGGATGCTTCAGAAGCACATCCGTCAGCGCCTTCAATTGTTCGCGGGTGTAGCAGGCGCCGGTCGGATTGGAGGGTTGGTTGAAGATCAGCCATTTCGTTTTCGGCGTGATCGCGCGCTCAAGCGCGTCCGCCGTCAGCCGAAATCCCTCTTCGAGTTTCGTTTCGACGATCCGGGGCGTGCCGCCCGCGAGCAGCACGATGTCGGGATAGCTTACCCAATAGGGCGCGGACACGACGACCTCGTCACCCGGATTCAGCGTCGCCATCAGGGCGTTGAAAATAACGCTCTTGCCGCCCGGCGCGACGAAGCATTGGGCCGGCGTGTAGTCGAGCCCGTTCTCGCGCTTGAATTTCCCCGCGACCGCCGCGCGCAATTCGGGAATGCCTTCGACGGCGGTGTATTTCGTCTCGCCGCGCCGGATGGCTGCGATGGCGGCTTCCTTGATGTTGTCGGGCGTGTCGAAATCGGGCTCGCCGGCGCCGAGGCCGATCACGTCCTTGCCGGCGGCCTTCAGGTCGCGTGCCTTCTGGCTCACGGCGATGGTGGGCGAAGGCTGAATGCGGCCCAGCGATTCGGCGAGGAACCCCTTGGGCAGGACGGTCGAAGCGGCGGTCACGGGCGCGATTCCTCGGGCGTTGAGGCCATCACGTATCAATCGCGCGGGTGGTGCCGCAAGAGCACCAATGTCCCAGCCCGGCACAGCAGCGATACGATTTTTCAATCGGCGCGCGCTAGGCTTGGGTATCCGGCGAGGGAGATTCGCCATGCGTGTCTTTGCGGCGGCCGTTTTGGCCGCGCTCTGTCTAGCGACGATGGCCGGCTGCTCGCAAACCAAGCAACCGCCCCCAGGCCGCTGGGTCGGCAGCTACGATACGGACGACACCATGATCGTGGCCCGGCTCGAAATTGCTCCCAACGGAACGATCTTCCTGAGTGCGCCCGACGCACTCAATATCGGCGCCGTGTCGGCCGACCAGCGCGCGGCCATGCGCGACCGGCTGGCGGCGGGCCTGGCGTCCAGTTGGGGCGACGTCGAACCCCGCCAGATGGATTTCGACGGACATGTGTTCCGCAAACCCGGCGGCATTGCCCCGCAGATGGAATGGAACCCCGACACCAAACGGATGACCCTGATCGTGTATCTGGGGATGAATACAGTGCGCATTCCGATGCGGGCGGTCGCCGATTTCCCGGGCGATCCCTGGAGCGGCTGATCACCATTTTTCGAACGCGAAATAGGCGGCGAGCACCAGGAATCCGAACGCGACGAGATGATTCCAGCGTAGGGCTTCGTGCAGATACGTGACCGAGAACACCGCAAACACGGCGAGCGTGATCACCTCCTGCATGGTCTTGAGCTGGGCCGCCGAATAGACCGTGTGGCCGATGCGATTGGCCGGTACGGCAAGGCAATATTCGAACAGCGCGATTCCCCAACAGATCGGAATCACCGCCCATAAGGGCGCCGAGGGAAAACGCAGCTGGCCGTACCACGCAAACGTCATGAACACGTTCGACGCGCACAGCAGGAAGACGGGTGCAATCCAGGCCGACGTCATGGAAACCTCACGCTGACGTGATGAGCGATAACCGCAGAATATCGCGGCCGTACTGGAGCGCAGTTTCCTCCGGATGGATTCGCCGGATTCCCTGCCCGCCCCTACACATTCGCGTGCGCGGCATTGTCTTTCATGGACGAACGGCAATCCCGGTGCAACAATTCGCGCCATAGGGACAGGAGAGGCCAAATGAATTTTCGGGACGTTGCCACAATCGCGATCGGCGCCATCGGAATGGCGGCATTGATCGCACCGGGCGCGCACGCTGCCGTCACGGTATTGGGAAACGGCGTAGCGCAGAGCTGCTACGAAACGGCCGAGTTCGGCGGCAACCCCAGGGACGGGATCGAGGCGTGCGATGTGGCGTTGGATCAGACCGCCCTGTCGATCTCCGACAGGGCAGCCACCTACGTCAACCGGGGAATTCTGAAATCCCGCAACGAGGATACCGACGGCGCACTGGCCGATTACGACCGCGGCCTGAAGCTCAATGCCAATCTTGGCGAAGGCTATGTCGACCGGGGCGCGGCCCTGATCGTCCTGCAGCGTTATAACGACGCGCTGAAGGACATCGACAAAGGCATCGGCCTGGGCTCGAAGAAACTCGAGATCGCCTATTACGACCGCGCGATCGTGGACGAAGCGCTGGGCGACATTCGCGGCGCTTACGAAGATTACAAAAAGGCGGTCGAACTCCAGCCGGATTTCGCCCTGGCCTCGGAGCAACTCCAGCGCTTCAAAGTCGTTCGCAAGCGTACCGACGGAACCTGACACCGGCCGGATTGTCGAATCGGAAAGGCGGCGCACGATTGTGCGCCGCCTTTTTGTTGACAGTGCCATCCCGAATTGTTTCGCGAGGTCTGCCGGTCCGGTGTGTTTAGCGACAGACTGATACAACTTCCCCGTTTCCTCGCGGCCCGCACGCGCATATTCCTCTGATCGCGCGAGGAAAGATGCGGGGCTACCCCATCCAACCTCGCGCAGGAGTTCGTGGCCGTGCCCGTATCGGCGCTCCATCAAGGGCACGGACGCGCGGGCGGCCGGACAGCGGACTGGACCCCGAACCAGGATGCACGTCTGGCCGCCCTACTTTTATGGCCCGCATGGCTGACATGGGCGGCGCGCGCCTCCCGAAACGGCAGGCGGGCCTTGTTTTCGCCTCGGTTGCGGCTAAGAAGACGGGGCGGGCCGGCCATTCGGCCGTAGCGGGCAGTGAGTTCCTTCGATGAAAATATTGTTGCAGACGGCCTCGGTGATGACCCTTGCGCTCCTGGCGACGGGGTGTTCGACCCCGGTTCCCCAGGTGCTGAAACCCACCGACGTTCCTTCGGCGTTCACGAGCCCCATCCCGCCGGACACCAGCGTGTGGCCGAAGATGGAGTGGTGGAACGGTTTCGGCAGCACCGAAATGAACGGGCTGATCGTCCAGGCCCAGGCCGACAACCTCAACCTCGAGGTCGCAATCGCGAGCGTCCTGCAGGCGAAGGCGAATCGCGAGGTCGTGCGCGCCGCATTGTTCCCGGACATTAATCTCGAAGGCAGCGCGCAGCGCAACAGCACGCCCATCGGCACGATCGTCGGGCTTAACGGCGCGAAAGGCAATCTTACCCAGAACTCGTTCGCGCTGTCCGCCGACGCGAGCTATGAGCTCGATTTCTGGGGCCTCGCCCAGGACAATCTGCGCGCCGCCGACGAATCGCTGAAGGCGGCGAAATACAACCAGCAGATCGTGGCGCTCACGGTCACGACTTCGGTCGCCACCACCTATTTCGACGTGCTGGCGCTGCGGGAAGAAGTCACGGTCACCGAACAGAACCTCGATGCGGCCAATCGCATCCTCAAGATCACCCAGGCGCAGGTCACCAACGGCGTGGCCTCGAACCTCAATCTCGCGCAGCAGCAGGCGCTGGTGGAAAGCGTGGCGGCGTCGCTGGCGCCGCTCAAGGAACAGGAGCGCGAGGCGCTGTTTTCGCTGGCCATCCTGCTCGGCCATCCGCCGGAAGGTTTCGACGTGACGGCGAAGAACCTCGACGGCATCGCGTCGCCATTGATCGCGCCGGGCATTCCGTCCGCGCTGCTGGAGCGCCGGCCTGACGTGGCGCAGGCCGAAGCCAATCTCGCGGCCGCGCATGCGGACGTCGATGCGGCGCGGGCCGCGTTCTTCCCGCAAATCGGGCTGACCGGAAATGGCGGCCTGTCGAGCCTCGCGCTCGGCACGCTGTTTCAGGGCTCGAGCTTCGGCTGGGGCATCGGCGCGAGCCTGCTGCAGACATTGTTCGACGGCGGCAAGCTGACCGGCGAACTGAAGCTCGCCAAGGCCCAGCAATTGGGACTGGCCTACACCTATCGCAACACGGTGATCTCGGCCTTCTCCGGCGTCGAGACCGCGCTCAGCCAGACGGCGAATTACGCCGACGAACAGGCCGCGCTGGAGCGCGAGGTCAAGGCGTCGGCCGAAGCGTTCCGGCTGTCCGAGCTGCAATATCGCGAAGGCGTGGCCGATCTCCTGACGGTGCTGCAGACCGAACAGACGCTGTTCGCGGCGGAAGTGGCGCTCGTGCAGGCCAAGCTCGCACGGCTGACCGCGGTCGTCTCGCTTTACAACGCCATGGGCGGCGGCTGGACGGAAAATCCCAAAGAGAAGACGCAGACCGTGATCCCGGTTTCGACCGACGCCACCCCGCCCGCCACCCCGGCCACCACCCCGGCAACGCCCGCGCCCTCGCCCACGAAAGGCTGACCGGAAAACCAACCCGGATAAGGCTTTCGCGCGAACCCGGCAAAATCTCGTTCGTTGGTAACCGCGATCTGAACAGCGAATTTTTCCTATTGCTCCGTATACGGATCGTTGGAAACGCAGTTCCGGCAAGGGATTCGCGCGGGCGGGCGCACACGGCCGGTGATTTTATCAGCGAACCACAGCGAACCTGGCCTGCCCGCGCGTGAAAGCCAGCAAACACAAAGCGACCGCGCCGGATTTTTCTGCACTCCGAAAAAAGAGCAGCGAACAACAGCGAAGGTTTCATCCGTGTACGTTGGAATCGTCCCCGGCACCCCCCACCCTAACCCTCCCCACAAGGGGGAGGGGATTCTTTCCGCGCATGTCACGACGTCATGAGCGCATCCTTCACCTTCCCCCATAGGGGCGTGAAGGACGCTCGCGGGTTTCCATGACTAGCTCGATGCGGTCCCCTCCCCCTTGTGGGGAGGGTTAGGGTGGGGGGCCGCGCGAACAACCGCGCTCGACAAAATACCCCGCCGCATTTCGGCCGCGTCATTCCGTTGTGACGAAAAGTCTACGCCGCTTGATCAAGATGCGAAACGCGAATTCGCGAAGGGTGGCGCGGTGTTCCGCAAATTGCGCGGAACATCCTGCGCCCCCGCCGCTAATTGTGCCCCAGCACCCGGTGCGGGCGGTAGGGTTCGTTGAGCGCCTTGATCTCCGCCTCGTCGAGCTTGAGCGACGCCGCCGCCACTGCGTCGCTCAGATGATGCGGCTTCGACGCGCCCACGATCGGCGCAGTCACGCCCGGGCGGTGCAGCAGCCACGCCAGCGCCACCTGCGCATTGGGCACGCCCCGCTTCTGCGCGATCTCGCTCACCCGCTCCACCACCGCGAAATCGCTGTCCTGATAATACATCAGATGCGCGAACTCGTCGCTCTTGGCGCGCGCCGTCTCGCCGCGATCCTGCCGCCGCCGGTTGCCGGCGAGGAACCCGCGCGCCAGCGGGCTCCACGGAATGACGGCCACGCCCTCCGCGCGGCACAAGGGCATCATCTCGCGCTCTTCCTCGCGATAGATGAGGTTGTAGTGGTTCTGCATGGAGACGAAGCGCGTCTTGCCCATGGCGCCCGCGCGCGACAGATATTTCGCGAACTGCCACGCATACATCGACGACGCGCCGATATAGAGCGCCTTGCCCGCCTTCACCACGTCGTGCAGCGCATCGATCGTCTCCTCGATGGGCGTGTTCTGGTCGAAGCGGTGGATCTGGTAGAGATCGACATAGTCCGTGCCCAGCCGCTTCAGGCTTGAATCGATCGCATGCATGATGTGCTTGCGCGACAGGCCCGCTTCGTTGGGCGTGGGCCCCATCGGGCTGAACACCTTGGTCGCCACCACGAGCTGCTCGCGCGGCGGCCCGAAATCCTTCAGCGCGCGGCCCAGCACCTCTTCGCTCGCGCCCATGGAATAGACGTCGGCCGTGTCGAAGAAATTGATGCCCGCTTCCAGCGCCTGCTTGATGAAGGGCCGGCTCGCGTCTTCATCGAGCACCCAGTCGCGCCATTTCGGGCTGCCATAGGTCATCGCGCCCAGGCAGATGCGCGAGACCTTGAGGCCGGTCGAGCCGAGCTTCACGAGTTCCATATGCGTCTCCGGATGTTGGGCCGGAGGAAGCATAGGACGGGATGGGGGTGGAGGCTATGGGAAGGAGAGTGATGTCACGAGGTTTGGTCGCGACGCGCGCCGATTGGCAACTGCGGGCAGGGTGGCGAAAGGCGTGACAACAAAATCCAGACGGCAAGGTTCAACTGACCGCCAATCGAGCCGAGCGATGCTTCGGAACGACGAACACAATTTGCGCTCTTGCGTCGACTGCTGTTCCTCTATCCTACACCAAGTAAATATACTGCGTTCTGAATGTAATATTGAAATTTCGAATATGCGTTTGGCAGCTAATTTCCGAGAAAATCAATATTTTGAGTCTTCAACCCGCATTCCCCGGATGACATTGGAGTTGCAAGTTCGCGCAAGTCGATTCAGACATGAGTATCAGGGGCTTATGTCGTCGGACCGAGGACAATCATGGCGCACCCGGCAGGTGAATCGGAATCGGATGGTCCTCGGCTCATTTTCGACCGCCGCCTCAAGCTGGAATTCCACGGCTCCAGCGTCACGTCCGATGCGGGTCTTCTGGCGTATCGCGAACTGGACGATGCGCTCGGTCTGACTGAGTTCGCCGGTGCAACACTGTCGGACGGTCGTCGCGGCAAGAACGCGCGACACATGCTTGTTGGGCTTTTGCGTCAATCCGTGTTTGGCCGCCTTGCAGGTTATGAGGACGTGAACGACGCGGAGCGTTTGGCGCGCGATCCTGCGATGCGCTGGGTTGTCGGTGGTCACGCTGTCGCTAGGCAGGCGGCATCGGCGAGCCAGATTGGGCGCTTCGAGACGGAATGGCTCGCGAGCGACAAGAACTTTGCCGCTCTCACCGAGTTGTGCGGTCGATGGATCGACCGGGTTCATGGCCGCCGTCCGCCCAAGGTCATCGTGCTGGACATGGATTCCAGCGTCAGCCCGACCTATGGCGAGCAGGAAGGCACGGCATACAATGGCCACTTCGGCTGCACCTGCTATCACCCGCTGTTCGTGTTCAACCAGTTCGGCGATCTGGAACGCTGCGCGCTACGATCCGGCAACGTTCATTCCGCCGATGGCTGGCATGACGTTCTGGAACCGGTGGTCGCGCGTTACCGGACGCGGAACATGCGCCGCTATTTTCGCGCCGATGCGGCGTTCGCAAACCCAGAGGTCTACGAGTTCCTCGAAGCGGAAGGATACAAGTACGCCATCCGGCTTCCTGCCAATCAGGTGCTTCAGGAACGCATCGTCCATCTGCTGAAGCGCCCTGTCGGTCGTCCACCTGTTGAAGTCCGTCGCTTCTACGCCAACTTCAGCTATCAGGCTCAGAGTTGGAAGACATCGCGGCGCGTCGTGGCGAAAGTCGAATGGCACCCGGGCGAGCTATACCCCCGTGTTGGCTTCATCGTCACCAACCTGTCGCGCCCGGCCGAGCGTGTCGTCGGATTCTACAATCAGCGCGGCACCTGCGAGCAGTGGATAAAAGAAGGCAAGAACGCGGTGAAGTGGACGCGGCTGTCATGCTGCTCCTTCGCCGCCAACGCCGTTCGGCTTCAGCTTCATGCGCTGGCGTACAATCTCGCCAACTTCATGCGGACGCTGGCATTGCCGGAAACCGTCAAGCACTGGTCGCTGACCAGCCTGCGAGAGAAGCTCGTCAAGATCGGCGCGAGGATCGTCGCACATGCGCGCTACGTGACCTTCCAGATGGCAGAGATCGCCGTGCCAAGCCAGTTGTTCGCGAAGATTCTGAGGCTGATCGATGGACTGCGGCCACCACCAGCCCCGGCCTGAGAACGTGGAGCGTGCAATGCATCATGGCGACGGGAGGAGTGTGTCCGGATGTCAGAAAAATCAAACCGAATCAGCTTCTTGAGCTTGGTCTTGCCTCGACAGTTGCGCTGGCCGCGACGAAAACGGCCGCTGGCACTTCCGCGTACGTCAGAAATGCGGCATATTCCGCTTCAATCCGGGGTCATCCGGGGAATGTCGGTTCAAAGAGCGCAAACAGAGTACCTATCCGTTTGCAAGATAGTTTCTTTTCTTTTGCTGTGCATTTGCTATGTTATAAATTGTCGCTGCTTCTCAGGGAGGGGGCCATGCACCGCACGCTCGGGCTATGCCTGTTTTCTGCCATCGCTTGTTTGACTATTTCTGAGGCGCAAGCCCAGCCGGTGGGTCCATCCGCTCCGCAAATCACAGCGGGCATCGATGAAGCCAATCTCGTCACCCTGAGCGGCAATACGCGGCCGGAAGCGACAGCGGCGAACGACCGGGGCGCGGTGTCCGACAAGCTGCCGCTCGATCACATCCAGCTTCTCCTCCATCGTCCGGCCCTGCAGGAGCAAGCGCTCGAGCAGACGATCGATGCCCTGCACAATCCGGCGTCGTCGAGCTTCCACAAATGGCTGACGGCGAGCCAGTTTGGCCAGCAATTCGGTGTCGCGTCGAAGGACGTGAGCACGATCACGTCGTGGCTCTCCTCGCACGGCTTCAAGGTCAATCTGGTCTCGACGAGCCGGATGGTGATCGATTTCTCGGGCACGGCGGGCCAAGTCCGTGACGCGTTCCACGCCGAAATCCACAATCTGAACGTGAACGGCCAGACCCACATTGCGAATATGAGCGACCCGAAGATTCCGGCCGCGCTCGCGCCCGCGATTACCGGCATCGTTTCGCTGCATGATTTTGTGCCGAGTCCTATGTTACTGCCGAGACCCAACTACACGTATTCAGGTTCAGGCTGCGCCGGTACGTGTTACTATCTCGTACCAGCTGATCTCGCGACAATCTATGACTTTGATCGCGCATTTAATGCTGCAAGCCCAGTCACCGGCAACGGCCAAACGATCACTGTGGTCGAAGATTCCGACGTCTACTCCAGCAACGACTGGTACGCATTCCGTCAGACACTTGGTCCTTCAATCTATTCGTCAGGCTCATTGGCAGTCATGCATCCTCCTTCCGGTAATTCAAATAATTGCAGTGATCCAGGCACCAATGGCGACGATGGCGAAGCGATCGCGGACGCGGAATGGGCAAGTGCGGCGGCCCCCGGCGCGGCCATAGTCGTTGCATCCTGCGAGAATACAACGGCGACATCTGGCGTTCTGATAGCTCTCGAGAATTTGGCCAATTCGATTGTTGTGCCTCAGATTATAAGTATCAGCTACGCAAGCTGTGAGGTGTCCAATGGAGCAACGTCGAATGCGGCAATTTATTCGGTCTACCAGCTACTGGTGATCGAAGGAGCATCTATCTTCGTGAGCGCCGGCGACTCGGGCGCGGCAACGTGTGATTCCAACCCGAGCTTAGACGAGCGACTGGATAATTTTGCGACGCATGGAATCGGAGTCAATGCGTTTGCGTCAACCCCATACAACGTTGCCGTTGGGGGAACGGACTTCGGCGATACATACGCCAATACTAATAGCACTTACTGGAATTCCTCCAATACGAGTTCGTACGGTTCGGCCAAGGGTATCCCCGGTTCGGCGTTGTCATACATCCCGGAGATTCCTGGAACGATTCCTGCGCCAGCGTTCTGATTGCCGCATCGCAAGGCTTTAGCAAGACCTACGGTCCGGGTGGATCTTGCAACAAGGACTCTCTGCTGACCACGGCCGCCGGCGGCGGAGGCCCGAGCAATTGTGCGGCTGGGAGTCCCAAGGTCCCAGGTTCCAAAACTGCAAGCGGAAGTTGCTTAGGAAACGCGAAGCCGTGGTGGCAAACTGGCGTCGTCGGCATTCCCAATGACGGCGTACGCGACCTTCCAGACGTATCGTTGTTCGCGTCCAACGGTATGGCTTGGAAGCACGCCTACATATATTGCGATTCAGATACGGCTAATGGCGGAAAGAATTGTACAGGCGCGCTCGGCACATGGAACACCTCCGGCGGCACCTCATTCGCGGCCCCCATCTGGGCTGGCATTCAAGCCCTTGTCGATCAAAAGACCGACACGCGCCAAGGCAACCCCAATCCGATCTATTACTGCCTTGCCGCAGGCTCTTGCGGATCCGGCGGCGCATATGGGGCAGGAAATTCTGCAAACTGTAATTCGACAAATGGTACCTCTGCGAACTCGGCATGTATCTTTCACGATGTCACAATGGGCGATACGGATGTGCCCTGCCTATCATGGTCTCCAAACTGTTTGGGTGGACTCGCCCCATTCGGCGTGCTGTCAACGTCAACAACTGCGTATTCACCGGCATATGGCGCCGCCAGCAGTTGGGACTTTGCCACAGGAATCGGGACACCTGACGTCGCCAACCTCGTCAGCAAATGGCCTTCCAGTGCAGCAGGATCGACGACTCTTAATCTACCAGCGAATATCGAGTGGTACGACACGGGTGTTTCTATTACCAATGGCGATCTGGTTACGATTTCGGCTACTGGATCAGTGTACATTGGTGCTGTGAGCATCGGAGAGCCGAATATAAGCGACTATCAAACTCCCGCTGGCGACCCCGGCACCACGACAGCAGCACAGACCGGACGAGCCGGTCCCTTTGCTGCTCCCGGATTAGTTCCGTGGTCATTGGTGGGAAAAATCGGTCAATCTGGCACGCCGTTCGAAATCGGGCTCATCACAAATCTTTCGGGCGCTCCTTCCGGTGAACTTTACCTCAGCGTCAACGATAACAACTTCAGCGACAATTCCGGATTCTGGTCCATATCTATTAGATGGTGGCCAACCTGACCGCGGCATTTATTGCGCGAATTTGGGCTAAAATGGAGTCTCGGATCCGTTAGAAACGGTTGCCACAACGCGCGCTAATTCCTAGCCCTTCTCCCCCGCCAGAACGCGAGCCCCACCAACCCCGCCCCCATCAGCACACATACCCACCCGAACACATCTCCGATCCTGTCGTAGAGCGTCTGCCCGCCGCGGCCGTCCAGCGGCAGGTCGCCGATCAGCGTGGTGAAGCCGCCGACCGTTCGCGCCTCGGCCACCACGCGGCCGTAGCGGTCGTTCAGCGTCAGGAGCCCGTCGCGCGCGCTGCGCGCCATCGGCACGCCGTTTTCCACGCTGCGCAGGATCGCGACGCGGGCGTGGCTCCAGTCGTCCTTGTCGAAATCCCACGCCGGCACGGCGAGCAGCGCGGGCGCCGTCGCCACTTCGTCGGCGCGGATCATCGCCTGGAAATCCATGTCCTTGCAGATTTCGAGGCCGGTGCCGTCGGCCAGCGCCTTCGGTCCCGGGCCGGGCGTGAACACGGCAAACTCCAGCACGGGCACCAGCCGGCGTTTTTCATAGGTGACGGGCGTGGCCGCACCCGGCACGAAGGCCCACGACACATTGCGTTGCGCGCCGTCGAGCTGCGTGTTGAAGCCCGCAACCAGCGTCGCATGCGCCGCGTCCGCCGCCGCCGCGAGTTTGGCCTGCGCCTCGCCGCGCCACTCGGGCGCCACGCGCGAAATGTTTTCCGGCAGCACGATCAGCTTCACATGCGCGCCGTCGAGCTTCGCGATCTCGGCCGCATAGGCGTCGATGGCCTTGAACGTGCCCGGCTTGTCGTCTTGCCGGGTCTTGCCCATCGCGTCATCGCTGTCGATCAGCGCGACATGGATGGTGGAGGCGGGCGGCGCCGACATGTGCCAGGCGCCCAGCGCGGCATTGGCGGCGAACACGGCTACCGCGATGGCGGCAGGCAGCGGTGTGCGCGATCGCAGGCTGAGCGCGATGCCGGCAGGAACCAGCCCCAGCAGGAAGGTGATGCCCATAAAGCCCACCAGCGATGCGCTCTGGATCAGCATCGGCGCGCCGACCTGGCTGGCCGCGGGCGTCGACACCGAGCCGCCGGCGCGGTCGAAGGTCACGAGAAAATCGAACGCCGCCCACAGCGCCGCGAACGCGAACATCGCGGCCACCGGCCCCAGTGCGCGGTCGACGCGGCGCGCGCTCATCGCGGAGAGCGCGAACAACAGCGCAGGCCCCGCGATCCCGAGCACCAGCAGCGGCGTGGGCAGGAGCCCCGCATAGGCGCGCAGGATGCTGGTCGCGCCCAGCGCGCAGGCTGCGAACGCGGCCAGGAACGCCTGCCACCAATTCGTTTTTCCGAAGGCGAACCAGAGAACCGGAATGGGCGCCAGCCAGGCGAGCCACCATTGGTCGCCCAGCCCGAGCGAGAAATAGAAACCGATTGCGCTCAGGAGCGCGCAGGCGATGGCGATCATCGTTGTTTCTCCTTGCGGAAGGAAATCGAGGCAACGGCGCATGGCGCGCCGGTAGATTTTCCGGAACGCCGCTTCGCCGCCCGCGACGCGCCCGGCGCGATAGAGCGTGACCAGCCCCTGCGACAGCGCGGCGATGGTGATGAAAATCTCCACGGGCGGCGATCTGGCGAGCGTGCCGGCGGCAATCGCGGCCTTGATATTCTTCAGCTGGATCGTGCCGGCGGGCGAGCGTCCCGCCACGAAATCGTCGGGATAGCGCCGTGCCGCGCGACTGTGGATCAGGAACGCCGCCTCGAAACGGCGCGGTTCGGCGAGCGCGAAATCGAGATAGGCGTCGCCGATGCGGGCGATCCAGTCGAGCGGCGCGCCCGACGGAACGGCCGCGACGCGGGCGGACCATTCGTCCAACCCGTCCAGCACCAGCGCATCGATCAGCGCGTCCTTGTCGCTGTAGTGGCGGTAGATCGCCATCGGCGTGATGCCGACGTCGCGGGCCACATCGCGCAGAGAAAGCCCGTCGAGCCCGCGCTTGTCGAACGCGGCCCGCGCCGCCGCCAGGATCTGGGTCTTGGTCGTCATGTATACGGTGTATACGTCGGGCGGTGCGGGGTGTCAATTCCCTGCCCATTGCATCGCCCGCCTCCGGCCGTCCAATGTCTCGGCGCTCATGCCGCCCTCCGCCTCACCGTCTGCCACAATCAAACGGCTTCTGCCGTGGCTGGTGGCCGTGGCGTTCTTCATGGAGTCGCTCGATACGACGATCCTGAACACGGCCGTGCCGGTCGTGGCGAAGGCGCTCGCTGTGGCGCCGCTCAGCATGAAGTCGGTGCTGGCCAGCTACACGCTGAGCCTCGCGGTCTTCATTCCCGATCAGCGGCTGGATGGCCGACCGGTTCGGAACGCGCCGCGTGTTCGCCTCGGCCATCGGCCTCTTCACGCTGGGCTCGGTCTCTGTGCGGCATCTCGAGCAACATCCATCTGCTCGTCGCCTGCCGCATGCTGCAGGGCTGCGGCGGCGCGATGATGGTGCCGGTGGGCCGGCTCACGCTGGTGCGCACCTTCGCCAAATCCGAACTGATCCGCGCCATGAGCTTCGTCGCCATCCCGGGCCTGATCGGCCCCATGCTGGGCCCGATCGCCGGCGGCCTCATCGTCGGGCTATCTCCATTGGCGGCTCGATCTTTTTCGTCAACATTCCCATCGGGATCGCCGGGCTGATCCTCGTCTACCTGCATCTGCCGGATTATCGCGAGCCGGACACCAAGCCGCTCGATATCGTGGGGCTCATCCTGTTCGGCTCCGGCATCGCGCTGCTCTCCTATGTGCTGGAGATTTTCGGCGAGCACACGCTGGGCACGGCCGAGATTGCGGGGCTGCTGGCGATTTCCGCTGGCGCTGATCTTCGGCTATGGGCTGCATGCGTCGAGGATCGCCGATCCCCTGCTGCAACTGACGCTGTTCCGCATCCGCACCTTCGCCGCGGCGGTCG
The DNA here is from genome assembly GCA_963760345.1 of uncultured Alphaproteobacteria bacterium. GTDB lineage: Bacteria > Pseudomonadota > Alphaproteobacteria > Micropepsales > Micropepsaceae > Rhizomicrobium. The sequence goes on along the minus strand of CAVXCU010000003.1, from coordinate 632,056 downwards.
GCGGCAGTTTCGTCACGCGGCTGGGCATCGGCGGCGTGCCGTTTCTGCTGCCGCTGCTCTATCAGGTGGGTCTCGGCTTCACGCCGGTTCAATCCGGCCTGCTGATCATGCCCCAGGCGATGGCGGCCATGAGCACGAAATTCATCATGCCGCAAATCCTGGCGCGCGTGGGTTATCGCGCCGTGCTGATCTCCAACACGATCATGCTGGGGCTGCTGCTGATGCTGTTCGCCACCATCGGGCCCGGCACGCCGCTCTGGCTGATTGTGCTGCAGGCGTTTTGCTACGGCGCGCTCACGTCGCTGCAATATACGAGCATGAATACGCTGGTATACGCGGACATCGCCGAGCGCGACACGAGCAACGCCAGCTCCATCGCCAGCACGGCGCAGCAGATGGCGATCAGCTTCGGCGTGGCCGCCGCGGGGCTGACGACGGTGTTCTTCATGCCCGCCAGCATGCGCGCAAGTCCGGGCGAGATGATCGGCGGCCTGCACGAAGCGTTTCTCGTGCTGGGCGGGTTCACCATCCTGTCCACAGCCGTCTTCGCCCGGCTGAAAAAAGGCGACGGCGCCGACGAGACCGAACAGAAAGACCTGCATCTGGGGTGATAAGCAAGGATCGGCACGCGGAGGCGCGGAGACGCGGAGGAGAAAGATTTTAGCGCAGAGGACGCAAAGGATGCGCTGTGGACGCAGGGAAAAATGAGGTTTCCAGAACACTCCGTAGCTGCGGCGAATTCTTATTATTGCGCGCTACGCGCGCAGCACTTCCTCTGCGTCCCCCGCGAACCCACAGCGTCCTCTGCGCTGGAATTTACTTCTTCTCCGCGGCTCCGCGTCTCCGCGTGAATCATACGTCGGCGAAGAACGCTCAGAACCCGAAGATCCGCCCCAACAGCCCCACGACCGGGCTTTTGAATTTGAGGGGCGCATCCGTCACGGCCAGCGTGATGCAATAGCCGTCGGCGTCGGTCACGGGGCGGTGGAGGATGTCGGGCGTCGTCGTCTGCAGATCGCCGCGGCGGTAATTGCCCGTCACGTCGCTGAAGCCGCCCGCCAGCACCAGCGTCAATTCCTCGCCGCCATGGCTGTGAAGGCCCACGCCCGCACCGGGCGCGGTGCGGATGACCTGCACGCGGCTGGCGGAATGTTTGAGCAGCGGCCGGTACGAAACGCCCGGGCCGATGGGAATCCAGCGCACGCGATTGAAATCGCCGCCGAGATAGGAGCGCAGCGGCTCCGGCGCAATCATCGGGCGCGACGATGCGGGCGGTTCCGCGCCGCGCCGGCGCGGAGGCGTCGTCGAGCCGGTCCATCACGGAGCGCAGCGCGCCGTCGTCCATCGCCGCGGGCGCGACATCGTCCAGCAGCGCGCCGCCCATCTGCTCCATCGCGGCCACCTTGCCGCGGCAGGCGGGACACAGCGCCAGATGCGTCGCCACGATCAGCGACACCGCTTCGCCGCTCGCGCCCGAGGCGTGGGCCAGCAGCAATTCGTCGCCGGGATGATGCCGGATGGTCATGATGCGGCTCCCAGCGCGGCGCGGATGCGGACCATGGCGAGGCGCAGCCGCGACTTCACGGTGCCCAGCGGCAGGCCCAGCTCGGCGGCGATGAGGCTGTGCGGCTTGTCGGCGAAGAACGACATCTGCACCACTTGCGCCTGTTCGGGTGAAGATTCCTCAACGCGTCGTGCAATCGCGCATCGTCGTCGTCGCGCATCAGCACGGCATCGGCGTCGGGCTCTTCCGCCGGCACCAGTGCGGGATCGTTGGGATCGAAATCGGGCCTTCGTTCGCGCCTGAGCGCATCGATCCGCAGATTGCGCGCGATGGTGAAGATCCAGGTCGACGCGGACGCCTTGGTGGCATCGAACAGCTGCGCCTTGCGCCAGATCACGAGCATGGTTTCCTGCGCGAGGTCTTCGGCAACGGCGCCGCCTGTGCCCAGCCGGAGCAGATAGCCCTTGATGCGCGGCGCGAAATGGGCGAACAGCGCCTCGAACGCGCGCCGGTCGCGGGCCCGGCCCACAAGCACGAGCAGATCGTTGAACTGAGCCGCCGGCTTCGCCTCGTCGTTCATGGCGCGGGGCCCGAAAAATCGATGGCGTATGCCCGCACGCGCGGTGCGCAACCCGGAGGGGCTGAAAAGCTGCGTGTCGTGCGCAAGCGAAGCATACGCCATCATAGCCGGATTTACGGATGCGCCGTCCATTTGGATCAGCCCTGATCCGCCGCGCCCGCGCCGCCGTATTGGGGCGGTACAGGGAGCCGGGAGACGCACTTGCTCATGCCGTCCGCCAATGAGACCCAGCCGAAAGGCAGCGACTTCGCCGTGATCGGAACGGGCATCGCGGGGATGTCCGCGGCCTGGCTTCTGGCGCGCAACCATCGCGTGACGGTCTATGAACAGGACATGCGCGTCGGCGGCCATACCCATACGGTCGAGGTCGAGACTGCGGGCGGGCCGGTTCCCGTCGACACCGGCTTCATCGTCTACAACGAACCCAATTATCCCAATCTGACGGCGCTGTTCCGCGAGCTGGGCGTGGCGACGGAAGCGAGCGACATGACGTTCTCGGTGTCGCTCGACGGCGGCGCGCTCGAATATTCGGGCACGCTGGCCGGGCTCGTGGCGCAGCCGGGCGCGCTCTTGCGCCGCGACTATTGGCGGATGCTCAAGGACACGCTGCGCTTCTATCGCGAGGCGGCGAATTTGCTGTCGGACCCCGCCGCCCAACGTATGAGCCTCGGCGAATATCTGAAGGCGCACGATTATTCCGATGCGTTCGCGCGGCTGCATCTGTTGCCGATGGGGGCTGCGATCTGGTCGTCGTCCATCGAGGACATGTGCGCGCATCCGGCCGCGGCCTTCGCGCGCTTCTTCGCCAATCACGGACTTCTGAAGCTGACCGGGCGCCCCCTATGGCGTACCGTGACGGGCGGCTCCCGCGAATATGTGAAATGCCTCACGGCGGCCTACGCGAAAGATATTAAAGTCGGCCACGGCGCCGCCGCGGTCCTGCGCGATGCAGAGGGCGTCACCATCATCGATGCGCAAGGAAACCGCAGCCGTCATGACGGCGTGGTGATCGCCGCGCCCGCTGAGCAGGCGCTGGCAATGCTGGAGCGTCCATCGGCGGACGAGCGCGAATTGCTGGGCTGTTTCCGCTACCGCCCCAACCAGGTCGTGCTGCATGAAGACAAGACGTTGATGCCCAAGCGGCGCCGCGCCTGGGCCAGCTGGAATTATCTCGGCCGCAGCGACGCGGCCGCCAACGCCGATCTGTGCGTGACCTATTGGATGAACGCGCTGCAGAATATCGACCGCCGCACGCCGCTCTTCGTAACCCTGAACCCGCGCACCATGCCCCGCGACGAAGCAATCCACGGAATCTATTCCTGCGCCCATCCGGTCTTCGATGCGGGCGCGCTGGCGGCGCAGAACCGGCTGTGGCGGTTGCAGGGCGCGAACCGGACATGGTTCTGCGGCAGCTATTTCGGCTCGGGCTTCCACGAGGACGCGTTGCAGGCGGGGCTCGCCGCGGCCGAAGACGCCGGCGGCGCAAGCCGGCCCTGGCGCGTGGCCAACGATTCGGGCCGCATCGTGCGCGCGCCGCGCTTTGCGGAAGCCGTGTCGTGACGTTCGCCTCCGCCCTTTATGAAGGCGCCGTGACCCACGCGCGGTTTGCGCCCGTCGCCCATGCGTTTCGCTATCGCGTCTTTGCGCTGCTGCTCGATCTCGACGAATTGCCCGCGCTCGCCAAGCGGTCCTGGCTGTTCGCGCACAATCGCGCGGGGCTTCTGAGCTTCCGCGACCGCGACCATGGCGACGGCGGCGATCCGCGCGCCTGGATCGCGGGCAAGCTCGCGGCTGCCGGCATCGAGGCCGGCGGACCGCTGCGTGTTCTCTGCTATCCGCGGCTGTTCGGCTATGTGTTCAATCCGCTCAGCGTGTGGTTCTGCCATGCCAAAGACGGCACGCTCGCCGCGACCGTGTATGAAGTGCACAACACGTTCGGCGAACGGCATGCCTATGTGCTGCGCGCCGATGGAAACGCCCCCTCCGTGCGCCAGGAATGCGCCAAGGGTTTCTACGTCTCCCCGTTCCTGTCGCTCGATTGCGCTTATGCGTTCCACGTCCGCCCGCCGGGCGACACGGTCTCCATCGCGATCCGGGAAAGCGAGGCCGGCCGGCCCGTGCTCAATGCGGCCTTCACCGGGGTTCGCGTGCCGTTTTGCAACCGGACGCTCGCCTCCGCGTTCCTCCGCCACCCCCTGATGACCCTCAAGATCGTGGGGGCCATCCACTTCGAGGCCTTGCGTCTATGGTTGAAGCGCGTGCCGCATCATGTACATGATAGGGCGATATTGAATGCCGGACCGTGAGGACGCCATGGTCGACAATGCTTCGCGCAATTTGCCTGTTCTGACCGATAGCGTATCGCCGCCGCTCTGGGGCCGGGCCATGCTCCGCGCCGTCAGCGAGTTCGGCGAAGGCGAGCTGGTGCTCCAATTCGCCAACGGCGCCGAGCGCACCATCCGCGCCGCCAAATCCGGCGCCCGCGCCGTGCTGGAAGTGGCCCGCGCGCGCACCCTGCGGCGGCTCATCTTCGGCGGCACGGTTGGACTCGCCGAATCCTATCTCGACGGCGACTGGTCGAGCCCCGATCTCGCCTCCGTGTTCGAATTCGGCGCGCGCAACATGGACCGCATGATCGGCGGCCTGCGCGGCATGTCGCTGTTGCGTCTGCCCCGCATCCTGCGCCACCGCGCCCGCGCGAACACGAAAAAGGGAAGCCGGCGCAACATTGCGGCGCATTACGATCTGGGCAATTCCTTCTATTCGGAATGGCTCGATCCCACGATGACCTATTCGTCGGCCTTCTTCGAACGCCCCGACATGAGCCTCGAAGACGCCCAGCGCGCCAAATGGCGGCGCATGGCCGAGATGCTGGAACTGAAGCCTTCGCACCGCGTGCTCGAAATCGGCTGCGGCTGGGGCGGCTTCGCCATGTTCGCCGCGCGCGAATATGGCTGCCACGTCACCGGCATCACACTGTCCAAAGAGCAATATGCCTATGCCAAGAGCGAAGCGAGCCGCGCGGGACTGTTGGACCGCATCGAGATCCGTTTTCAGGATTATCGCGACGTCGAAGGCCGGTTCGACCGCATCGCCTCGATCGAGATGTTCGAAGCCGTGGGCGAGGAAAACTGGCCCTGCTATTTCGAGGTGGTGCGCGAACGGCTCACGCCCGGCGGCGTGGCGGGGCTGCAGATCATCACCATCGCCGACGAGGATTTCGAGCAATATCGCCAGGGCCCGGATTTCATCCAGCTCTACATCTTTCCGGGCGGCATGCTGCCCTCGCCCACGGTGCTGCAGACGGTGGCCACGCGGCAGGGTCTCGGCTTCGAGACGGTGCGCACCTTTGCGCTCTCCTATGCCGAGACGCTGCGCCGCTGGCGCGAACGCTTCGACATGCGCTGGCCCGTCATCGCGCCGCAAGGTTTCGACGAACGCTTCCGGCGGATGTGGGATTACTACCTCGCCTCCTGCGAAGGCGGCTTCCGCGCCGGCGCGATCGATGTCGGCCAGTTCCGTTTGACCCGGGCGTAGCGCGGATATGGATTTTCCGCGCCTCGCGCGCCGCTCCGTCCTCGGCGGCATTGCACAAACCGGCGTGCTCGCCGCTGTGGCGCCGTCGGCTTTGGCCGCGCCCGCGCGCGAGGCCGATTGGCGCAAGCTGGCTGGGGATGTGCGCGCCGAAATGGCGTGGGCGTGGCGCAATTATGTCGAGCTCGCCTTCGGGCACGACCAGATCAAGCCGGTGAGCGGCGGCGCGGAGGAATTCTTCCTGCCCAACGGGCCCGGCCTCGGCCTTTCCATCGTCGAGGCGCTCGACACGCTTTATCTGATGGGCCTCGATGCGGAGCTCGAAGAGGGCGTGCGCTGGATCGAGAACAATCTCCATTTCGACATCGACGGCGAAGTCCAGATATTCGAAACGAATATCCGCATGGTGGGCGGGCTGCTGTCCGGCTGGTACGCGACCAAGAACAAGCGCCTGCTCGAACTCGCCCACGAGCTGGCCGACCGCCTTCTGCCCGCCTTCACGAAATCGCCCACGGGGATGCCCTACCGCTTCGTCAATCTGAAGACCGGCGCGGTGCGCGACCCCGCAAGCTATCCGGCCGAAGTGGGCACCTACATCTCCGAACTCGGCACGCTGTCGCGCGCGGTGGGCGACACGCGCTATTTCGATGCCGCCAAGAAAGCGGCGAAGGCCTGCTTCGACCGGCGCTCGAACATCGATCTCGTCGCCGACCGGATCGACATCGAGACGGGAAAATGGCTGAGCCGGCGTGCCACCATCGGGCCGCCGTCGGATTCCTATTTCGAATATCTCTATGGCGGCTGGCGGCTGTTCGGCGACGCGGACTTCAAGCATTGGTACGACGTTCACGCCGCGGCCATCGTGAAGCACCAGGCCGAAATTCTCGACGGACGGCTGTGGTTCGCGCAGGTCGATTTCGAAACCGGCGAGCGGACCGACCGCCACCAGAGCGAGCTGGCCGCGTTCTATGCCGGGTTGCTGGCGAAGGCTGGCGACATGGAGCGCGCACGCGCCTATCTCAATTCCTGGGCGGACGTGCAGACGCGCTTCGGCGTGCTGCCGGAAGGCTTCGACTACGGCACCTTCGCGGCGACACGCGTGACGAACGAATTGCGCCCCGAGTTCGCCGATTCGTGCCTCGCGCTGTTTGTCCATGACAGCGGCGAACGCTGGCGGCAACTCGCGCGCATCCATTTCGAGACGATGAAAGCAACGAGCCGCGCCCGCTTCGGCTATACCAGCATCGACGACATCACCACGCGGCCCATGCGCCAGGCCGATTCCTGCCCCGGCTATTGGTGGGCCGAACAGATGAAATATTACTGGCTGCTGTTCTCCGACACCGACCGCTTCAACTACAGCCGCAACTATCTCTCGACCGAAGGAAAAGTCCTCGACGGCCTCAAGTAAGCCGAGAGAACTTGCGGCGCACCGACGTAATATCCACAGCCGCCACTCCATCTCGGTGTCACGGCCCGCAACAGCGGGCCGCCCAGGTGACGCCGGCACGTGGCGGCAAGCGACACGCAAATCCCTTCTTTTCCTTCAGCGGTGGAAATGTACCACCTGGGTGGCCCGCTGTTGCGGGCCATGACAATGGAGGTAGAACTATGTGAATCGTCAATTCGATCCGCGGTAGAAGACCATTTGCGCGAACCGCGGGCGGGCGTCAGAATGAGAGCGCCACACGGGGCCTCCGATGCGCGGTTTCAGTTTCACGCCTTATGACCTGCCGCCCGAAACCGAGGCGCTGCGCGGCGACGTGCGCGCGTTCCTGCGCGAGACGCTGGGCGACATCTCCTCGGCGCGGCGCGCGCAGTCCTGGTCCGGCTTCAATCCGGAGTTCAGCCGCGCGCTGGGCGCCCGCGGCTGGATCGGCATGACCTGGCCCAAGCCCTATGGCGGCCACGAACTGAGCGCGGCCGAGCGCTATGTCGTGATCGAGGAAGTGCTGGCGGCCGGCGCGCCGGTGAGCGCGCATTGGGTTGCCGACCGGCAGAGCGGCCCGCTGCTGCTGAAATTCGGCACCGAAGAGCAGCGCCGCACCATCCTTCCCGGCATCGCGCGCGGCGAGACTTATTTCTGCATCGGCATGAGCGAGCCGGGCTCGGGCTCCGATCTCGCCTCCGTGCGCACCCGCGCGCGGCGCACGACCGGCGGCTGGCACGTCAACGGCCAGAAGATCTGGACCTCCAACGCCCACAAGGCGAATTACATGATCGCGCTGGTCCGCACGGGCGAGGACGACACGCGCCATGCGGGCCTCACCCAGCTCCTGATCGATCTCAAAAGCGACGGCCTCACCATCCGCCCCATCGCGGATCTCGTCGGTCACAGCCATTTCAACGAAGTGTTCTTCGACGACGTGTTCGTGCCGGACTCGATGCTGATCGGCAGCGAAGGCGAAGGCTGGCGGCAGGTCACGGCGGAACTCGCCTATGAGCGCAGCGGGCCCGAGCGCTATCTTTCGAGCTTCCGGCTGTTCGTCGAATTCGTGCGCGCAGTCGGCGAGACGCCCACCGAAGCCGAAGAGATGCTCATCGGCCGCTTCGTGGCGGAGATGTGGACCTTGCGGCAGATGTCGCTCTCCATCGCAGGGCAATTGGCGGCGGGAACGGCGCCCGCGACCGAGGCCGCGATCGTGAAGGATCTGGGCACGGGCTTCGAGCAGGAAATTCCCCGCGCCATTCAGGGCCTCGTCCGCGAAGACGTCGATCTCGCGGAGTCGAGCGCGTTCAACGACACGCTCCGATATCTCGTCCAGATTTCGCCGTCGTTCTCGCTGCGCGGTGGTACCCGCGAAATCCTGCGCGGCATCATCGCGCGGGAGATTGGATTGCGGTGAAGTTTGTTTATCGTCTTCCCCCGCGTGCGCAGGGCTGTCCGGGGAACGATTTACTGTGACGCGGGTGCATGCCCGGCCAATGCTGCGTGAAGCGGCTACTTTCTGGTTGTCGAGACTCAGAAAGAAGAGAGGCCGAGCATGCGGTACAGCGATAGCATTTTTGGGCATCTGCTCAAACCGATTGTGCGACGCCGGTTTGACACGGTTGTGGATAGCCACCGCGGCAATGCCTACGACAAAGAGTTCGACAGCTGGGATCATCTGGTGGTGCTGATTTATGCCCAGCTTGCCGGCGTAGAGGGCCTGCGCGGGCTGGAAGCGGTGTGGAACGCCAATTCGCATCACCACTACCATCTCGGGGTAGACAACGTGGCGCGCTCGACGCTATTGGACGCCAATCGGCGCCGTCCGCCGACGGTCTTCACCGAGACGTTTTCGATGCTGTCCGGTCTCGCCGACCGGATGATGAAGCGTGAGGGCGAAGAGATGCTGCGGCTGATCGATTCCTCTCCGGTCCCGCTCGGCCGGCTCATCAAGTGGGCCAAGTGGAACGGGCGCATCCGTGGTCTCAAGCTGCACGTCGTCTACGATCCGGGACGCGACAATCCGACGGACATCGCCATCACCCATGCCAACGTCAACGACGTGGAGGTGGGCGAACGGATCCACATCGAGGCGGGATGCACCTACGTCTTCGACAAGGGGTACTACAAATACCAATGGTGGACTGGCATTCACGATGCCAAAGCGCTGTTCGTCACCCGCCAGAAGATTTTGGCGCGGTTCCGTGCCGTTCGCTGGCTGCCGCTCAGGAAGCGCAAGGGCGACGGCTTCACCGTCATCGACGATGCCGAGGTCAAGCTTGTCAGCAAAGGCGATTTCAAGCTCGCCATTCCCATGCGCCGCATTCGCGTCAGGCGCGACAAGGGAGCAAAAATCACGCTTCTCACCAACGACTTTGAACGCTCCGCCATCGAGATCGCGGCTCTTTACAAGAAGCGCTGGCAGATCGAGTTGCTGTTTCGCTGGATCAAACAACATCTGAAGATCAGGTCGTTCCTCGGACGCAGCGACAATGCGATCCAACTCCAGATCGTCGCCGCCATGATCGCCTATGTGCTTCTGCGCATCGCAGCCCGCGAAAGCTGCATCGCCATGCCAATCATCCGCCTCGCAGATCTCCTGAAAGAACGCCTTTTCACCCGAAGGACCATCGCCGAAATCGACAAACCGCCCGACGTCCATCTCTCCAAACCGCGACCCAGGGTCTCTCCGGATCAACTGGAGCTCCGATATGCCTGAACTTTCCCCGGACACCCCTGCCGCGTGCGGGGGAAGTGGCCGACGTAGTCGGCCGAAGGGGGCCCCCTCCGTCTGTCGCGCGCTTCGCGCGCAACAGACACCTCCCCCGCATGCGGGGGAGGAGGATGAGACACAGCGTCTCCCCTCACTCCGCGTATTTCAGCCCGATCTCATACACCCTCGGCTGGCCGTAATCGATGACGCCGGTGGTGTCGGCGGTGGCGACGTTGGCGTTGGCCGCGTTGTCGACGGCGGCGAACACCGAGAGGTGCTCGCGCAACAGATATTCCGCCCGCAAATCGAGCACGAAGGCGGAGCCCAGCCGGAGCGTATTGAGATCGTCCTCGAAGCGCGTGCTGTCCCAATGCACGCTGGCATCCAGCGACAATTTTTCGAGCGGACGCCAGACGGCCCCCGCCGTGATCGTCGTGGTTGGCGCTTCGGCGGGACGCTTGCCCAGGAGCCCGGCCAGCAGCGGGTGGGCGGCGATCACACTCGCTGTCGGATCGACCCGCGCGTCGGTCAGCGAGATGGCGGCCTGCAGCGAGAGATTGTCGGTCAGCTTCTGCGCGGCATCCGCCTCGAGCCCCAGCGCGTCGATATCGCCCACATTGTTGCGCTGCTGCAAAGTCAGCGTGGGCGACGTGCTGAGCGTCGTGTTCTCCACCGCATTGTGCAGCTGGTTCACGAAGCCCGTCGCGTCCCAGGAAAATCCGCCGAGCACCCCGCCCCATCCCGCTTCGACGCCGTAAAGCTGCTCGGGCGTCAGCCCGGCATTCGCTTCGATCGAGTCGTTCCCGACGCGATACGGCCGGTACAGTTCGTTCAACGACACCGGGCGAAATCCCGAATAGGCCGCGACGCGCAGATATTGGCTGTCCCAGAAATTGTAGCGGGCGCCGACGCGTGCGGTCGGCACAAGCCCGTCGCGGCCCGGATAGTCGTCGGACAACGTCACCGCGCCGCTCGCGAGGTTCGTCTGCACCAGATGGCCCTGGCTGTCGGCCCAGTAGTCGGCGCGCAAGCCGGCCGTGAGCAACCACGCGCCGGTGTCGTACGCGCCTTCGGCATAAAGTCCGCCGACGAAGAGCTGTCCGCCCGAGCGCCGACCGGAGGTGAAGTGACCGGCGACATAGGAATAGTCCTCGCGGGACTCGCCGCTGTCGTCGCGCAGATCGCCGCCCGCCTCCCAGCGGAAATCGCCCGAAGAACCGAACGCGGCCGCATTGAAGCCGTAGCCCAGCGCCGGAATCGAATACTGATCGTCCGCCGGCGTCGCCACGCTCTGGTTCGGCAGGACCGAGACGGACGTGTTCGACAGGTTGCTGTCGATGGTCCAGCCCTGCACGCGCCAGCCGATCGTGCCGGGCGAAGCGGACCGCGCGAGCGTGAGGCTCGCCGTCTCGCCGCGTGCCTGGGCTTGCGCGCCTTCGAGCCCCGCGCCCTGCGCCTGATCGTAATATCCGATGCGGGCCGTCGCGATCACGTCGTCGAATTGCGTCGCCGCGCGCAACGAGGCGTTGCCGTCGTCGAGCCACAGATGCGTATCAGCCGCGCCGCGCTCGAACGGCAGAACGGGAATCCAGCCATTGGAGCGTTCTCCGGAAGCGCTGCCGAACAGTTCGATCTTGCCCAGCTCCGCGCCGCCCGATGCGCCCACGCGAAACGTATCGAGACTGCCCGCCGACGCATCGATCTGCGAAATACCGTCGACGAAATCGCGTTCGCTGAGGAGGATCGTGCCGGTCAACGCGCCTGCGCCATACGGCCCCGCCCCCGCGCCGCGTTCGATTTCCGCGCTGCCGATGTCTTCGTAAGGCAGCGCACCCCAGATGACCCAATTGCCGAACGGATCGTTGAGCGGCACGCCGTCCAGCAGCACGAGTGCGCGGCCCGCGCCCGACGGCGCGATCGACCGCAACGACACGCCGTCCGTCGTGGGGTTCGAGGTCAGGCTGGTCGTGCGCCGGAAGAGCGACAGACCCGGCACCTGCTCCAGCGAGGAATCGAGCTGGTCGGATTGGGTGAGCTGATCCTGCGCCAGCGTCACGACCGAAAACGTCGCATTGCCGACCGGCTCCGGGAAATGCGCGCCGGTCACCGTCACGGTCTCGATGCCGGAGTTCGATTGGCTCCAGGCGGGCGCTGCGAGCAATCCCATCGCCGCAGCAAGTGCGGCAATCCGCACCCCTCGCCTTCCGGCCGACACTGACATATTGTCAGTTCTCGAATTTCCGCGAGCTTCGTTCATGAACGCCCCCCTCAGAGCAGAGCCCCGCCAAGCGGACCTCGATGTCGCCATCGTGGGCGCGGGATTTTCGGGTATCTGCATGGCCATCCAACTCAAAAAGGCCGGCTACACATCGTTTCGCATTTTCGAGAAAGCGGGCGATCTTGGCGGAACCTGGCGCGACAACCGGTACCCCGGCTGCGCCTGCGATGTGCCGTCCCATCTCTACTCATTCTCGTTCGAGCAGAATCCGGATTGGTCGCGCAGCTACTCCCCTCAGGACGAAATATGGCGCTACATGAAGCATTGCGCCAGCAAATACGAGCTACTTCCTTACTTCTCTTTCGAAATGGATTTGACCGCTGCCGATTATGACGAAACGGCGCAATTCTGGCGACTCACCTTCAAGAACGGACAGACCGTCACCGCCCGCGCATTGGTCTCGGCCATCGGCGCGCTGCATTTGCCGGCGTTTCCGAAGATCGAGGGGCTCGAGAGTTTCGCCGGCCGCAAATTTCATTCCTCGCAATGGGACGACGGCTACGACCTCGTGGGCAAGAATGTGGGCGTGATCGGCACGGGCGCGAGCGCGATCCAGATCGTTCCGTCCATCGCGGCGAAGGTGAAGACGATTTCACTCTTCCAGCGCACGCCGGCCTGGATCCTGCCGCGCATGGATCGCGCCTTCTCGTCGCGCACCAAGCGGCTGTTCCGGTTTGTCCCCGCGCTCCAGCGTTCGTTCCGCAATCTGATCTACTGGCTGATGGAATCGCGCGCGCTGGGCTTCACGGGAAACCGCAAGCTGATGGAGAAAGTCGAAGGGCTTGCGCGCGGCTATATCGAGAAAAGTATTCCCGATCCCAAATTGCGCGCCGCGCTGACACCCGATTACCAGATCGGCTGCAAGCGCGTGCTTGTGTCCAACGATTTCTACGCGGCGCTCAATCGGCCCAATGTCGAACTCGTCACCACGGCGATCGAAAGAGTGACGGAGGACGGCATCGTCACGGCAGACGGCAAAGCGCGGCCGCTCGACGCGATCATCTTCGCGACCGGCTTCCGCGCCACCGAGCTTCTGAGCGAAGTCGCCGTCACCGGCCGCGGCGGACGGCAATTGAAAGACGATTGGCGCCAGGGCGCCGAGGCCTATTACGGCATCACGGTCGCGGGCTATCCCAATATGTTCATGCTGCTCGGACCCAACACGGGCCTCGGGCATAATTCCATCATCTTCATGATCGAGGCGCAGGTGCGCTACACGATGGCATGCCTCGGCTGGCTGCTGCGCGAAGGTGCGGGCGAGATCGCCGTGCGGGGCGAGACCCAGCGCGCCTTCAACGAAGAGCTCCACCGCAGCATGGCGCGCACCGTCTGGCAGTCCGGCTGCCGCAGCTGGTACCTCAACGGGAACGGCACCAATTCCACGATCTGGCCGGGGTTCACGGTCAGCTATTGGTGGCGCACCCAACGGGCGCGAAAGGTCGATTTCGATATCGCCCCGGCGCGAGCGGCCCAGCCGGCCGGGTAATCTGGCGGTCGGACATTTATTTTCCTGCCCTTGCATCCAAACAGGCGCCGTCCCGCATCTTGGTTGGGAATGGCCGCGTTCGGCCCTGCAAGGGAGCTTTGGATGTTCGTGACCCACAGCATGGATGTCGTCTTCATCTTTTGGGGCGCCATCGCGCTCATGGTCGTCTTCGGCAGCTTCTTTTCCTATCGCGCCCAGGCGAGCCATCACCGGATGCTGGAAAAACTGGCCGAAAAGGGCCAGCCGATCCCGCCAGAATTGCTGGCGGGGTCACGCGACTATCGCCACCACAGAAGCCCGATCCAGTCCGGCATTTTTCTCATGTGCATCGGCATCGCACTGGCGGTGTTCTTCTGGGCGATGGGCGGCGGAGGCGACGTCTTCGTCGGCGACCGCATGCCCAACTGGCTTCCCGTGATCGGCATCTTTCCGTTCATGATCGGCCTGGCCCGCCTGCTCGCCGGACTGACCGAGAGACGGTGAATTCGCCGAGGCACTATGCTCATTGCCTATGAACGATTCCCATCGACTTGTGCAGGCGGCGGCCGACGGAGACGTCGCCGCCTTCGCCGGGTTGGTGCGCCTTCATCAGGGAAAGCTGCGCGCATTCCTGCGGCGCATGACGCGCGGCGATTGCGCGCTTGCCGACGATCTGGCGCAGGAGAGCTTCCTCGAGGCGTTCCGGAAGATCGGCCAGTTCCGGGGCGAAGGCACTTTCTCCGCGTGGATCTGTCAGATCGGCTATTCGCGCTATCTGATGCATGTGCGCAAACGCCAGCTCGAACCGCTGGACGAGGCTTTCGAGCGCGCGCCGGAAACGGAAACCGCGCAGCACGCGAAGCTCGATCTCGAAAAGGCGATGGCCGGAATTCACCCTGCCAGGCGCGCCGCGCTCACGCTGTGCTTTTCGCTCGGATATTCGCACGACGAAGCGGCGAAGATCATGGGCATTCCGCTTGGTACTCTCAAATCGCACGTCCTGCGCGGGCGTGAGGAAGTCCGGACGATGCTGAGTTCGTGGAAGGACGCGTTATGAGCGATGACGAAGCGCGGTTTGATGCGCTGCTGTCGCAACCGCTTGAGGAGCCGGCCGACGCGGCGTTCTCCACGCGCGTGCTGGCGCATATCGGAAGGGTGAATGCGCGTCGGGAAGTCCTGGAGACCTGCGCGGCGATCGCGGCCGCCGGATGCCTGGTCGCGCTGCTGCCGCTGACCGGCGCCGGCCGGGCGATCGCGCAATCGGCGTCGCAGCTCGCCTATTCGATGCCGTTGGTGCTGGGTGCGGTGTCGCTGTTGCTGTCGTGGGTGGTGCTGCAGACAATTCAGGAGCGGTAGCGGCCCGCCGCGACGATTTGCGGCGACCGGCCGGACAATTGCCGATCTGCCATGAAATTCAATCCTTTGCGAGCAGGATGATTGTCGCCGGTATTCCCGCTAGAGTGCGCCCGCGCCATCGAGCGCGAACCATTGCGGGAGGACAATTTGAAGATTTCCAATAAATTCTGGGCTGCGCTAGCGGCCATGGCGTTCGGCACAACGGCGGCGTTTGCCGCGGCGCCGGCGCACAAGATTCCGGCCTACATCACCGCGGCCGTCGCCGATCCGAACCGGCCCGCCGCTGACATGAAGCGCGACGCGGACAGAAAGCCCGCCGAGTGCATCGCCTTTGCCGGCATCAAGCAGGGCGATCGCGTGGTCGATATGATTCCAGGCAAGGGCTATTTCACCAAAATATTCAGCAAAGTCGTGGGACCCAAGGGTTGGGTCTATGCCTATTTCCCGTCGGACCTCGACGCATTGTACGCGAAGAACAACATCGCGATGCCGCCGCCTGCGGATCCGAACTATCCCAACGTGTCGTCCATCCACGCGCCGATGGCACAGTTCCTCGTGCCGGAAAAAGTCGACATCGTCTGGACGTCGCAAAACTATCACGACCTGCACGACAAGTTCTTCGGTCCCGTCGACGTGGCGGCGATGAACAAGGCGATCTTCGCAGCGCTGAAACCGGGCGGCACCTTCATCGTGCTCGATCATGCGGCCGAAGCGGGCTCGGGCCTGCGCGACACCGACACGCTGCATCGCATCGATCCCGCCCAGGTGAAGAAGGAAGTGGAAGCGGCCGGCTTCGTGTTCGTGGGCTCGAGCGACGTGCTGCGCAATCCGTCCAACGACCACAAGGCGAAGGTGTTCGACGCGGCCATCCGCGGCAAGACCGATCAGTTCATCTTCAAGTTCCGGAAACCGGGGAAGAAGTAGATCGTTCGACCCTCCCCTTGAGGGAGGGTCGAAAAATTCTGAGGTCCGGGAGCGACAGCGAGCGGACGCGAGGAATTTTTCGGGGAGGGGCTTGCCATCGAATTCTGTGGCTTGCCCCTCCCCGAATTGCTTCGCAATTCGACCCTCCCTCAAGGGGAGGGTAATAGTCGTTGCCCCCTACTCCGCCGCTTGCGCGCGGTCGATGACGCTCTGGACTTAGGCGCGGCGGGCGTCGAAGTCGCTTGGCGATGCTGTCGTCGGCGTCCTGCAGCGCCTGCACGTCGGTCTCGGCATAGCCGATGATGCCCATCTCTTCGTAGCCCTTGCGGATGTAATCGCCCCACAGCCCGATGTCCTTCACGATCGGCACGATGCGGGCGAACAGCGAATTGCGGAACATCTCCATGAAGCCGCTGTCGTACATGTGCTCGGCGCATTCGCTCGGATCGAGGCCGAGCGTCTTCCACACCTCGACCGCGTCGAACCGGTCGCGCATCAGGTAGCAGGCCTCCAGCAGGAACTGCTCGCGCTCGTCGCGCTCCTTCTGGGTCAGCTGCGGATAGTAGTCGCGCAGCGCCAGCCGCCCGAAGGCGACGTGGCGGCTCTCGTCCTGCATCACATAGGCGTTGACCGCCGCGGCCAGCGGGTTCTGGGCGTGGTCGCGGATCTGCTGGAAGGCGGCCAGCGCCAGGCCCTCGATCACCACCTGCATGCCGAGGTAGGTCATGTCCCAGCGGGAATCGCGCAGCACCTGGTCGATCAGCTCCTGCAGCGGCGGCGTCATCGGATAGGCGACGCCGAACTTCTCGAGCAGCCGCTTGTAGCTCTCGACGTGGCGCGCCTCGTCGATCACCTGGGTCGAGGCGTAGAACTTGGAATCCACGTCCGGCACCTGGGTCACGATCTTGGCCGCGCAGATCAGCGCGCCCTGCTCGCCCTGCATGAACTGGCTGATCTGCCAGGCCTGGAAATGGCGGCGCACCTCGCCCTTCTCCTTCCGCGACATCGCTTCGTACTCGGCCATGCCGCGATCGGCAGCATCTCCTCGGGCATGCTTGCGGATTGTCCTCGTCGAGTTCCTGGGACCAGTCGATGCGCGCGGCCGGCGTTCCACTGCATCTCCATGCCCTTGGGGTAGAGACCCATCATGGTCGGCGCGGCCCTCGTCGTAGTCCCAGTTGAAGGCGACGTCGAAATCCTGCTTGACCGACCAGGTCGAGCCCTCGGTCGAAAGCGCGTAGATATCCTTGAATGCCATGGCGTTTCCCCGTGCGTGTCTTTCGGCGACCCTAGCACGGGACGGGGCGCCGGCCGAGAGGCGGAACAATTCGCGGGCGGCGCGCGTTCCCTGCCGCATTCCAACGATTTGAGGGACGCCATGCTGCGGTGGGCAATACTTTTCCTGGTCCTGGGGCTTATTGCGGGCGCTCGGCTTTACGGGCATTGCGGGCGCGTCCTTCGCAATTGCGAAACTGCTCTTCTTCGTCTTCCTGCTGATCTTTGCGGTGCTGCTGATCGCCGGGCTAACCGTAGCGCGCCGCATCGGCTGACGCCGGTCCAGTCTCAGCCGCCCCGCCGGCGATGGGCCAGATCGGGCGCGCCGTCGGGCTGGGCCGCCTGATCGACGAGCGTGAGCAACCGCTTGTTCCAGTCGTCGGCCGGCGTTGCATAGGCATCGCGAAACCACGGCATGTTCTTGCGGTCGAAGACGTGCGCGCGCAGAAAATCGATGGTTGCCCGCACCGGCCATTTCTTCGCGGCGTCGCGCTGGTAGCTGACGAAGATGGGCGTGCGGAAGCGGATTTCGAAATCGAGCGGCACGAACGCGTCGTCGACGAGCGTGGCATAGGTCGGCAGGAGCGCGATGCCTGCGCCATATCTGACGGCCTCGCCGAGACATGCGCTCATATTCGTGAACAGCATCGTGTGCTTGCCGGCGTCGTCCTGCGACCAGCTCGTCCATGAGCCCATATCCGCGAGATAGACCGCAAGATCGAGCAGACGATGGCGACCCAGATCGTCGAGGCTGCGGGGAACGCCGTGCAGCCGGAGATATTCGCGCGACGCGAACGGAACGAAGTGCATGGTGCCGAGCTTCACCGCGACCGGTTCGGCCTCGGAAGGTTCGTAATAGTGCACGTGGAGATCGAAGATATCGCGCTTGTCTCCCGGCGGATCGAACGCTCCGAACAGTTTTAGCTCGATATTCGGATGGCGCGAGAAAAACGGATTGAGAAACCGCGTCATCCAATAGGACGCCACCCCGTCGCCCATATAGATGCTGCAATCGCCTTCGACGCGGCCGGAGCCGGTCGCCGCCTGGTTCGCGGCCCGCTTCAGCGCGACCTGCGCCGCGGTCGCATCGTTGAAAATGCGCTGGCCCTCATAGGTCAGGCGGGGACCCCGGCGGTCGCGGTCGAACAGCCGGACGCCCATTGCCGCCTCCAGGCGCGCGAGCCGGCGACTAACGGTTGGCTGCGTCATCTTCAACCGGACCGCCGCCCGATTGAAACTTCCTGTCCGCACAACCTCAAGGAAAACCCGGAAATCATCCCAATCGACATCCGCCGGGAGTTCTTCGGCGATTTCCGCATAAGGCAATTCGCTCATGCCTACTACCCAAAGCTGAAAAGTGACCTATTTTAGTACAATCTATAAATTCGACCGTGTCCCGTCAAAGAGGCGGGCGCGAGATCGGCTTAGGGGCGATGGGTTGGTGTCATGGAGTCGAATCTGCGTAAAATCATACACTTAGCGCACAATTCGGAGCGCCGGGAGCCGCGTTTCCAGCTTCCTGACGGAAGCATCATTTTCGTCCGTCAGCCGAGCGACGAGGAGATCGAGCACCTCTATACATTAAGCAAGACGGAAATCTCCGAAAGCGTTGCGCCGATCGAGCTTGTGAAAGCGGTGTATAATAGGAATCATGACAGCTTCTGGGGCGTCTACTACGCCAAGGACAATTTGCCGGAATCCGTGCGGTTCGTCGGCTATTACGCGTTTCTCCACTTGAACGATTTGGGTCGCCAGGCACTCGAAGCCGGCAAGTTTAGTGCGCTCAGACCAGAGCTTGAGCAACTCGTCGTCGAGGGCGAACGGCCGGTGGTCGTCTATATCTGGGCGATCGTCGCCAAGAAGGTCGCGCGCATCGCCACGCCGCTGGTGGCCAAGGCGCTGGGCAAGGACCGCTATGGCGGCGTGCCGATCTACACGAGTGCGGCCACGATGGGCGGCCTCTCCACAATCAAGAGCTACGGCTTCGTCAATGTGCGGCCGGCGCAGACGGGGTTGGGCGACCTGTTCCGCCTCGACGGCGAACTTGGCGGCGCGACCGCGCCGGCGGCGTGAGATGACCAGGAAAAAACTGACAGCCGTCGTCGCATCGACGCCCGACATGATCGCGAAGGTGTTTGCCTTGCGGGCCGCCGTCTTCATGAGCGAGCAGAACTGCCCGTATGAGGAAGAATTCGACGGCAACGATTTCTGCGCGACCCACATATTGGGCTTCGTCAACGGCCAGCCTGCCGCCGTTCTCCGGCTGCGCTATTTCGCCGATTTCGCGAAGATGGAGCGGCTTGCGGTGCTGCCGAAATTCCGGCGCACGCTGATCCCGAAACTGATTGTGGAAACCGGCATCGACCTCGTCCGGCGCAAGGGCTACCGCATGCTCTACGGGCATTCGCAGAAGCGCTTGCTGAAATTCTGGAACCGGTTCGGGCTGAAGCCGCTCAACAAGAACTTCCCGCTGGTGTTCTCCGACCACGAATATATCGAAGTCGCCGCCGAGCTTGTGCCGCACCCCGATGCCATCACGGTGATGAGCGACCCCTATCTCATCGTGCGGCCGGAGGGCTCGTGGGATACGCCCGGCGTGCTGGACAATTCCGCCTCGCGGCCCGCGACGAATCCGTATTAGCGCGCATCGCGGCGCAGCTACGCGACACGATGGCATTCGACGAGCATGAATTCCTTCCAGGTCGTCCTGTCATCGGATTTGTCGCCGCGCCAGGTGAATAATGTCGGTGAGACGCTTGTGTACGTCGCCCTTGTATATGTCGTCGCCCAACCCCTGGTCGCCCCCGCCGGTTCCCGAAAAATATAGCTGACGGATTGCCCTTCAAACTTCGCGCCTCCGAACTCCTCCGGTGTCAGGTCCGTCCACGTTCCATCGAGAGCGTTTAGCCACTTGATGTTCCAGACCTTCTTGGCGGCGTCATACACCCGGAAGTTCATGCCGAAGACGGCGACCTCCCCGCCCGGGCCCAACATTCTGTATTCGTCCGCGATGGCATGTCCGTCGAGGATGTACCGGCCCGTCCAGGTTCCGTGGAACGTCGCCCCTTCTCCGCTCTCGGATTTGAACCGCGCATCGAACCGCCAATTCCCGATCAAAAAAGCGAACCGACCGAGTTCTTTGGGCACTTTGGAATGGCTGTCAGGTGTATTTCGCTCGGTCTGCTCCATGGAATTGAACTCCATCATGGTCGCTGCTGGTCGCGGCAATCCGGTCGCCGCTGCAAGGGAGGCAAGCAACATTCGCCGCCGGTCGGGCTGAAAGTCGTCGTCGTCGCTGACCATGACTGACGCACCGCTCATCGCTGCCAACGGCAAACGCGACGCCTCATTCCCCATGTGAACCTGGGTGGGAGCAGACGGTAGCGCCTTTCGGCGTTTCCTTGAAGCCGTCCGGCAGCGTTGGCCGCCGGCCCTGCGGCCGTGGTGCTGGTTGCGCCGGTGACGGGACTGATACTCTATATCCGCAGACGCATTCGCGGGCCGACCGCGGGAAACACGAGACATGACCAAGCGCGACCGCAACCTGCCGCCTTCGCAACCCGCGACCATCGCGGCCCAGGCGCTGGGCTGGATCGACGAAGAGACGCGCGCGGTTTCGCCGGGTGTGCATGTGTCGTCCACCTTCCTGCGCGACCCCGACAATAGCTACCGC
Organism: uncultured Alphaproteobacteria bacterium; assembly: GCA_963760345.1. Taxonomy (GTDB): domain Bacteria; phylum Pseudomonadota; class Alphaproteobacteria; order Micropepsales; family Micropepsaceae; genus Rhizomicrobium. Next base: position 611,325 of record CAVXCU010000003.1, on the reverse strand, counting down.
TCGGGACGCAACTATGCCCGCCCCGACAATCCGTCGTTCGACCAGCCGGAAGCGGTTCTCGCCGAACTCGAAAAAGGTGCGGCCGCGATGATCTTCTCGTCCGGCATGGCGGCGGCCACCTCCGTGTTTCTCGGGCTCGCGCCGGGCGACCACGTGATCGCGCCGAAGGTGATGTATTGGTCGCTGCGCAACTGGCTGCTGACGTTCGGGCGCAATTGGGGGCTCGAGGTCGAGATCGTCGACATGACGGATCTGGCCGCGCTCAAGCGCGCCGCGCGGCCCGGCAAGACCCGACTCATCTGGGCGGAGACACCCGCCAATCCCATGTGGGACATCACCGATCTCGCGGCCGCGGCCGAGATCGCACATGAAGCCGGCGCCCGGCTGGCCGTGGATTCCACGACCGCCACTCCGGTCCTGTCGCGGCCGATCGAATATGGCGCCGATATCGTGATGCATTCGGCGACGAAATACCTGAACGGGCATTCCGACCTGATCGCGGGCGCGCTGGTGACGCGTGCGGACGACGAGCATTGGGCGAAGATCAAGGCGAACCGCACGCAACTGGGCGGCGTGCCGGGATCGTTCGAGGCGTGGCTCCTGCTGCGCGGCATGCGCACGCTTTATCCCCGCGTGCGGACGGCCGTCGCCAATGCGCAGGCGCTGGCCGAGCGGCTGGTCGGCAATCCGCACATTGCCCAGGTTCTTTATCCGGGCCTGCCGGATTTTCCGGGCCACGCGATTGCCGCCCGCCAGATGCAGGGCGGCTTCGGCGCGATGCTGTCCATTCGCGTCAAGGGCGGCGAACAGGCGGCGATCAAGACCGCCGCCCACGTTCGCATCTGGAAGCGCGCGACATCACTGGGCGGAACCGAAAGCCTCGTCGAGCATCGCGCGTCTGTCGAAGGCCCGCAAAGCCCCGTTCCGGCAGACCTGCTGCGCCTGTCGGCCGGCATCGAAGATGCAAGCGACCTGATCGCGGACCTGGAACAGGCGCTCGGCGCGAATTGAGTGAGGGAGTTTGCCTTTGATGTTGATGCGTATGCGTCCACCCTCCCCTTGAGGGAGGGTGGAGTTGTTTGCGCTATTCGACCGAAGCGCGCGTACGAATAGACCACGCCGCTCATCCCTTCTTCGCCGCGATGTAACGATCGACGACCTGCTCCAGCACCGTCAGCGGCACCGCGCCGCAGACGAGAATGGCGTCGTTGTAGTCGCGGATGTCGAAGCGCGATCCCAGCGCCGCCTTCGCCTTGTCGCGCAGACGCAGGATCGTGAGCTTGCCCAGCATGTAGGAGCAGGCTTGCCCCGGCCACACGCAATAGCGCTCCACTTCCGTCGCCGCCGATGCGTCCGGGTCGCCCAGCGTGTCGACATAATATTTGATCGCCTGCTCGCGGCTCCAGCGCATCTCGTGCATGCCGGTGTCGACCACGAGCCGCACGCCACGGAACATGGCGTCGTGCAGATAGCCGATGCGGCCATAGGGATCGTTGTCGTACATCCCGATCTCGTCGGCGAGTTGCTCGGCATAAAGGGCCCAACCTTCGAGATAGGCCGAGAAGAACGACAGCTTGCGGATCATCGGCAGGTTCGTTTCCTGCTGGATGCTGCCCTGCAGGTGATGACCCGGAATGCTCTCGTGATAGGTGAGCGTAGGCAGCGTCCAGCTGGGCACTTCGGCCGTGTCGCGCAAATTGATGTAATAGGTGCCGGGCCGCGAGCCGTCGAGCGACGGCGGCTGGTAATAGCCGCCAGGCTGCCCGGCTTCCGTGTATTTCGGGATGCGCTTGATGACGACGTTGGCCTTGGGCAGCGTGCGGAAATATTGCGGCAGCCTGGCGCGCACCGCCTGCACCTTCACATTGAGATCGGCCAGCAGCTTCTCCTTGCCCGCATCGGTATTGGGATAGCGGAACTGCGGATCGTTATACATTCCGCGCAGCCGCTCGCCGACCGTACCCTTGGTCATGCCGTGCGTCTTCATGATCGCGTCGATGCGGCCGGACAGCGTCTGCACCAGATCCACGCCCGTCTTATGGATCTCGGCGGGGCTCAGGGGCGACGTCGTCCAGGAGATCAGCGAGTCGGCGTAGTAGGATTGACCGTCCTTCAGCTTCCACACACCCGCGTCGTGCGTCGCATGCGCATGCATATCCTTGACGAGGGCGATCTGGCGGTCGAGCGCGGGATAGATTTTCTCCACGACGATTTTCGTCGCCGGTCCCGCATAGTCGCCCGAAATTTTCGCCGCCCCGGCGCGATGAGCGACCGAGGTAACGAGCACGGATTGTTCGGGCGCCAGCGCGCGGAATTTGGTCATCTGGTCGAGCGTGCGCGCGAGCGCGAAATCGGGCGGGACGGTTCCCAGCGCCACGTCATGGCGGACGACCTCGTCCTCTTGGTCCATCGCGACGGCAAATGCCTCGAGCCGCGCCAGATAGGCGTCGGCATCGGCCTTGACCGCGATCTGATGCTGGCTGTCGAGGAAATCGGGAATGGAATTGTAGGCACCCGTGAGCTGGCTGATGATGTAGGGCGAGCCCGCGCCGCTCGGGCCGTAATCGTAGCGCTTGTCGGCGTCTTCCGTCGTCTGAAGGTTGAACAGCACAACGTCGTAGTTGATGGCATCCATGCCGACGAGCTGGGCGCGATCGATGGTCTTCAGCCGCTTGAGCTGATCGGTGTTGCGGCGCTTGTCGCCTGCGATCGACGCGAGCGAGCGGTCGTCGAGCTTGCTCTTCTGATAGGCGCGCGCGCCCTTGTCGAGGCCGAGGCTCGTCGTGCCTTCCGGCGAGCGGTCGAGACCTTCCTGCACGAAGGCGTCGAACAGCTTGTCGAGCGTGGCGGCCTCGCCGCCGGAAGACGTGGGCGCACCGGCAGCGGCGCGCGCAAAGGGGGCACTTAGGGACAGGGTCGCGGCGGCGGCTGCGCCAGACAAAAGCAGATTGCGGCGATCGAACATCGGATGGAACTCCCGGAGATTTGCGGCACCGTTACGGGAGCAGGCGGAACCCGGCAAGACCCGCGCCGGGCCGGCCTTTCACATTCCCGTGGGAATCCGGGTTTCGCAGGGCTGCCCTTTCGCGAACGCATGCCGCCGAACGAGGTCGTTTGTCGTGGGGCAATGTCGTCCGGGGCACGGTTAAAGGTATCAACAGCATGCCATCCCGGTTAAAGTCGCGTCTCGGTACGCCATGCACTTTTGGGGGAAATCATGTATTGCGACGTTCACGAATCCGCGCGCGCGCGGAACTGGCTCAACTCGTGCCTCTTGCTGGGCACGGCGGCGGTTGCGCTGCTCGCGTCCCCCGCCGCATTCGCGAACCCCAAGGACGGCACGGTCACGAGCGGCTCGGCGACGATCTCGTCCTCGTCGCAGCTGACGACCATCGATCAGACGAGCCAGGGCGTCGTCATCGATTGGTCCAGCTTCAACATCGGCAACCGCCAGACCACGCAATTCCTGCAGCCGAATTCGTCCTCCGTCGCCATCAACCGAATCGGCAGTGCGAGCGCGAGCAGTATCCTGGGAACCTTGGACGCCAATGGCCGCGTGGCGCTCATCAACGGCAATGGTCTCGCCTTCGGCAGGAACTCGCAGGTCAATGTCGGCTCGCTGATCGCGACCACGACGGGCGGCTCGGATTCCGACCTGCTCGCCGGCAAGTTCACCAAGGCCGGCAACCAGAATGCCTCGGTCGTCAATCGCGGCACGATCACCGCGGCCGGCGGCGGCACGGTCGCGCTGGTGGCGCCCAATGTGACGAACAGGGGCACGGTTCAGGCGAAGCTCGGCACGGTGTCGCTGGGCGCGGCCAACGCCTTTACGGTCGACTTTGCGGGCGATGGACTTGTGTCGTTCGCAGCCCAAGGCGACGTCAACGGCAAAGCACAGGTCACCAATGCCGGCACCCTCTCCGGCGCGAATGTGTCGATGACGGCACGAGCGGCCGAAGGCGTCGCCACCGGCGTCGTCAATGTGCGCGGAACCATCCAGGCGCAGGGCGCGCACAATGTCGGCGGCACGATCGTGCTCGATGCGGGCGACGGCGGCAGCATCGATGTTTCACACGCCAGCCTGAACGCATCCGGCGCCAAGGGCGGCGGCACGGTTACCATCGGCGGCTGGAACCAGTCGAGCGTCGTCGTCGACAAGCACAGCATCGTCAACGTCTCGGCCACAAAATCCGGCAATGGCGGCACCATCGACGTGACGGCGGCGGCAACAAGCTTCCGCGGCCAGGCACTTGCCTCGGGCGGGGCACAATCCGGCAATGGCGGGAACATCGAGACCTCGGGCCACGTGCTCGATGTGAACGGCGCGTGGATTTCCACGACCGCCGCGCATGGCGCCACCGGCAACTGGTCGCTCGATCCTTACGATGTGACGATTTCAAACGGCGGCACGAAAAGGGGCAGCGTCTCCGGCGGCATTTTCACGCCCACCGGCGACAATTCCATCTTCAATGCCGCGACGCTTGAGGGCGATCTCATCGGAACCTCCATCACGATCACCACGGGCGCGGGCGGCGGCCAGCCCGGCGACATTATCGTGGCATCGCCGCTGCTCTGGTCGTCCACGCAAAGGCTCTCGCTGGACGCGGCCAACGCGATCTATATCGACGCGTCCATCGCGATCACGGGCGGGGGCGGCATCGACCTCGAAGCAAGCAATGCTTTGCTTTTCGACGGCGGCAATATCGGTTTTTACAAGCAGGTGAAAGGCATAACGCAGGGCAATCTCACGATCGGCGGAGACGGTTACACGCTCGCCAACAACATCACCCAACTTGCCAGCGACATCTCGGCGAACCCAAACGGCCTCTACGCCCTCGCCGAATCCTATGATGCGGGCAACGACAATGGCGGGACGCCCTATACGAGCCCGCCGATCCCAACGAATTTCACCGGTATTTTCGAAGGCCTGGGCAACACGATCTCCAACCTTTCGGTCAATTCGGCCGGCGACGCCGGCTTGTTCGAAGTGAACGGTGGAACGGTGCGCGACATCGGGCTGGTGAACGTCAGTATCACGGGTGCGGATTATGTCGGCGCGCTGGTGGTGATGAACGAGGGCCAGATCGTGGGGGCATTCGCGACGGGTTCGGTTTCAGGCTCAGGGCCGTCACCCGTCGGCGGTCTTGTCGCCGAAAATCTTGGTGGCATCTACAATTCCTACACTGCGGGCACCGTCAGCGGCGCGGTTAACGGCAACACGGGAGGCCTCGTCGGCGACAATAATGAAACCATCTCCCAATCGTTCTCTACAGCCGCTGTCAGCGGCACTTTCGGTTCAGTCGTTGGCGGTTTGGTTGGCTTTAATGAATCCAACGGCGCCATCGATAACAGCTACGCGATGGGTTCGGTGACGGGAACCGGTCTCACCGCAGCGGGCGGTCTGGCCGGCAACAATACCGGCACCATCTCGGAAAGCTACTCGGCCACCTTCATTTCGGCGCCAAGCGCAACGGATGTCGGCGGTTTCATCGGCGAGGACACCCCTGCGCCTACCTCGCCGTATACAGCCGATTACTGGGATACCTCGACCAGCGGCGTCAGCGATACGACGCAAGCCATCGGCAACCTCCCCAGCGCCTCCGGCATCTCGGGCGTTCCCACCACCACGTTGCAGGCCGCGCTCGATGGAACCTGGAGCACCGGCAGCTGGGGCATCTTGCCGAATGTGAGCTATCCCTATCTGCAATGGCAGGTCGCGCCCGGTGCTGCGCCGCAAGTGGTAAGCGGCATCGCTGCCAATGGCGCGACACCCTATACGCAGGCGGGCGTGGGCCTTCTGGTCAACGGCCAGATCGTCGACCCGCTGGCGTCGATGAGTTCGGGCGCAGACGGCTATTATTATCTGCTGCTGGCGCCCGGCGCGATCTCGCATGATGCCGACGTGCTGGCCTATTTCACCGGCGGCACGCCGCGCCCGGGCAACGCCTATCTGCAGGATGTCAACGGCTCGCAGACCGATCTCGGCATCCAGGGCGGCGAGATCGAACTGAATTCGGACGCCGCACATTCGACCACCGTCATGGCCGGCCTCGATACGGCGGTCGGCTCTCAGACGGGCGCGGACTTCGTCTATACGTCGGCCGGCGGTTTTCAGTCCGCCTTCGACGTATTGCTCGACGACGGGCATGGGACATTCTCGATCGATTCCACGCTCGATTTCGCAGGCGATAACGTCACGATCGAGGGGGGCTCCGAGGTTTCCGAGAATCTCACCGACGGCGCCATCGACGCCAAGGTCCTGGGCGTTGCGGCATATTACCAAATCGCTCTCAATGGAGACAACGAAGTCGAGCATTTAAGCGATTTCGATGTCGGCGTCCTCAAAGGGAAGGACTTCTCAATCAGCTTCACCGACGACGAAGCGCTTGTCGTCGAGGGCGACGTCTCGGCAGGCCCACGCGGCTTCATCGCGCTGACGACGGTGGGCGCCGGCAACGGCATCAGCATCGGCCAGAACGGCGAGGTGAGCGCGGGCGAAGACGTTACGCTCAATTCGGCCGGCGGGATCCTGGAATCCCCCACGGGAATCATCAGCGCAAGCGTGCTGAAGGGGGCCGCGGCGGATACCGTGAACCTGAGCGGCGCGAACGAGGTCGGCGACCTCAATGCTCTGGCGATTGCGACCGGCGACCTCACGTTCAACGACGATCAAACCCTGGTTATTGCCGCCGAGGTGTCTCCCACAAACGGATCTGGCAACATCACGCTGACGACCACCGGCGCGGGCAGCAATATCACGATCGACCACCAGATCACGACGACCGGCCTCGTCACGCTTGATTCGGCAGGCGCGATCACCGAGGGCACCGTCAACGGCGAGATCCTGTTCGAACTCGCTGACCGGCAGCGCCGCAGGCCCTGCCGTCTTCAGCGGCGCCAACGCGCTCGTGAACCTCGACGCCTTCACCACCGGCGATGACGGAAAGTTCGTGTTCGACAACACGCAGGCTTTGAAGGTCGCCGGCGAGATCGACGCCACCGGCATCGCGCTGACGACGACCGGCGCGGGTTCCAACATCGCGATCGACGCAGCGCTCGACGCGGACGGCGGCGTCGTCGCGCTCAATTCCGGCGGCAACATCATGGAGGACGCCACCCTGGGGAGCATCCAGGGCTACGCGCTCACCGGCAGCTCCAATGGCGGCGTCGTTCTCGACGGCTCCAATTCGCTGTCGAACCTCAAGGACTTCACGACCAATGGCATGGGCGATTTTTCGCTCACCAATACCTTGGCCATCACGGTGACGGGTGAAATCGACGCCGACAGCATCACGCTCACGACCACCGGTGCGGGTTCCAACATCGTGATCGGCGGCACGCTCGACGCGACCGGCCTCGTCACGCTCGATTCCGAAGGCGCAATCACCGAAAACTCGGGCGCGGGCGTTATCGATGCGAATTCGCTGACGGGCAGCTCCGCCGGCAGCGCCATACTCGACGGCGAGAACGCGGTGGGCGACCTCGCGGGCTTCACGGCCGGCACTACGGGCAATTTCTCTCTCGTGGACGAAGGCGCCATGAAAGTCACGGGCGCGGTCGATGCGAACAACATCACGCTGGACAATTACACCGGCAGCGCCACGTTCAACATCGACATCGAGGCCGAACTCGACGCCGCCAACGATTTGACGCTCGACGCCGATGGCAGCGTCGGCGAGAGCGGCGCGGGCCAGGTCGTCACCGACAAGCTCTTCGTTATGGCAAGCACCGGCATTCTGCTGACGAGTTTGGACAACGATATCCGGAAGGTGATGGAAAACTCGACGACCTCCGGATCCGACATCATCGACGGCGTTCAGTAACCGGCCGCCCCGGGTAGAGAGCGGCGGCGGGCAAACGGACCGCGGCCGTCCCGGCCGCCCTGCCTTGGCGCGGCCCGCGCTGTGGCCGAGAAAGTACTTTCGAATTGTCCGTTCGGACAATGCGGCCAGCGATGGAATCCGCGATCATTGCCGTTGCGTCATCGAAGATATCGCGGGACCGCCCGCAACGAAGAAGGATATGGGACATGCTGAAGAACCATCTTATGCGGCTCATTCTGGCTGCCGCGATCGTCGCCGGATTCCAGAGTGTGGCGTCGGCGCAATCGCTCGACATCCGCAATCCCACGCCGCTGGTGCCGGGCGAGAACCACGGGACGCTCGACAACATGGTCGGCCCGCAATTCTGGTCGTTCAACTACCACAAGGGCAAAGCGAACGTGGCCATCCAGTTCACCTCGATGGGCCTGTTCGGCAACGCCACGAACACGACCATCGAAGTCGTGCTTCATTCGGGCGACGGCAAGGTATGGGGCTCGCGCCCGCTGACGTCCAACGGCCAGGTCGCGACGCAAAACTGGCCGGGCACGTTCAAGGGACCCGGCACGGCGATCGTGGAGATGCGGCCGGCCGGCGGCATGGCCCTCGTGCGCGCCGGCGGCGACTACACGATCACGGTCGACGGCGATGCGGTCGATTTTGCCGGCAGCGGCGCGGGCGCCACGCCCGGCCGCGACCCGATCGTGGGAACCTACGCCGTGATGGTCTGTGCGCCGGACTTCGATTGCCAGGGCAGCCTCGCGGCCCATTTCGCGCCCGACGGCTCGGTGCGGCTGACCGACGGACACGCCGGAACGTGGACCGTGTTCGATCCCGACTCGAAGATCTATTCCGTTGTCATCGGCCAGGATCGCTACAGCCTGAAACTGGTGCCGGGACGCGGACTGTTCGGCCCCAACGACCTGTCCGTCGTCATCTTCCAGGCCGTCCGGCCGAACTGACGTAACGCGAAAGCGCAATCCGTTCTCGGAAAGCTGCCCGGCGCCCTTCGAAGATGGAGCGGCGTCGGGTGGCCTGCCACCCGAAGCTGCGCAGCAGCGAAGGGTGGCGGACAGGGAGGGATTCTGCTAGAGTCCTGACTGCGAGATCAGGAGGATGCCGTGGCGAAATTTCCCAGGATCCAAAGTCCCTGCCCTTACACAAATCAACTTTCATCGATCATGGATGGCGAGATGTGCCGCATGTGCAAGCGGCAGGTCTTCGATCTCAGCAATATGAGCGACGTCGAACGAGTGGCCTTCATGAAGGGTTGCACCGGCGAAGTCTGCGTTTCGTATAAATTCCCCGTGCGACCGGTGCTGGCGGCGGCAGTGATGGCTGCGGCTATGGCTGCGCCAATGGCTGCAGCCGCATGCGATGCAACCAGCGTGACCGTCGTAGTTACCGGCGGCATCAAGGACCCCCGCAATGTCGAGTATGTGCAGGAGCCGGCCGACAACGCGATCCCCGATCTCCCCGTTATTTATGAAACCAACGGTACCGGCGAGAAACAGGCACCCGCTGGTGGAAACACGGCCGGAGACAACACGAACGCGGCGTCGGGACCGCTCAGTTCCCGTTCTGCGTCCTGACTTCGGCCATATTCTCCCAGTGCAGTAGGCCAGCGAGTTGACCCGCGGCCAACACCGACCGTTCGTCGCCATCGCCGATCGTCAGCGCGATATGCGTGCTGTCGAAATTGTCCAGCGCCAGATCGAAACTGCGCCATTTTCCGTCAACCCAAGCGAGCGTCCACGTGTGCGGCATAAAAACATTGCTCACGCCATGATAGCTCTCGCGCGAATAGACGAGCCCGCTGGCCACTCGCGTCGGTATGCCGGCTGCGCGGCCTAACGCCGCGAGCAGCACGGCAGCATCCGTGCAATCTGCGGCGCGGCGCGACATCGTCTCCAGCGCCGAGTAATGACCGGTGAAATCGACCTTTCCAAGATAAGGTCGCGCCTTTTGGATGAGCGTTTCCATCTTCTGCGCATCCGAAATGGGAAGCTTGGCCACCGGACCGGCAATGGCCTTGAGTTTTGGATGATCGCTTTGCAGCCACACCGTCGGCTTCAATGCGTCGGCCAAGGCGGCCTCGTCGCCTGTCAATCCGGGTCCGCAGTCGTCGCAAATGTCGACGGTCACAAAGCCCTGCTCGGCCGTTACGCGTTGCTCGCCGGTTTGGGGCAGCGCAAATTCGATGCCATCGCGAAATGAAAAGCGATAGCGGATATGCCCCTGCATCGCAGCGGTTGAAATGCGGAACGGCGACTTCATCATGACGCCTGCAAGAGCGCGAAGGGCCAGATGCGAGTTGAGCGCGCGCTCGCGGTCGGTCGCCTTGATCGTAAGGCTGCTGCCGAACATCGGTTGATAGACTTCAACGATGTGGCCCTGACGATCGAGCAACAGCCGCGTAATTTCCCGCAACTCGCTGCCCTCATAACGCTTTCGTAGCACCGCGGTCCTGCCCTGCGGATCGGGCGGTGCGTCGGAAAGGGTTTCGATCGTCACGCGCTCCACCGTCATGGCATTGATGTTGAAGTTTTCGAACTCGAATCGCGGATTTGTCGAAGGATTCCATGCCTGCAGAAGTTCGTCGCCGGAATCGAAGCGAACCGCCGGCGGAAGGGCGACGGTCACCGTTCGCGTTTCGGCCGGCGTCTTCCGGGTAATCACGGCCCTACCCTGTTCGATCAGGGCGTCGCTGCGCGACCAGTCGCGGCCGACCTGCGAATATGTGCTGATCGAAACCGTCCGGCCTGCTTGATCTTCTTTGCGCACAGTGCGCCAGGACATATTCTTTGAAGTGATCACGGTACTCGACGAGAGGGGTGTCGGCGGGGTGCCTTCGTCCAGTACGTCGACTTCCTGGTTATCGATGATTTCGAGGCCATCGGGGTCTTGCAAGATCTCGTGAGAGGCGTGACCGATGGGTGTCCCGCTCTCCGTGACGATGCTGTACCAAGTCACGCCGCCGGCCGGATCGGCCGCCAACGCGGCATCGAACATCGCCGCTGTCGCAACCAGCGCTGCAAGCAATCCAGACGACAACAACTTCAATTGTACCCCGCCAGCAATCGAAGCGAGACTAGAACGAGCCGTCGCAACGCTCAACGGCCACAGCAACACGTGATGTATTTCGACAGACCCTGTGCGTCTCCAGGAAGGAGTTTTGATCGTCAAGCCGTTTGGTGGCCCGCCACCCGAAGCTGCGTTAGCAGCGAAGTGTGGCGGGCCATGACCGACGATGATGAGCACTATGTCTACGCCATAGCCCTATGACTGAACCCCGAATGGCTCAGAAAGCAATTAGGGTAAGGACACCACTGGGGGGCCGGCCCCTTCGTGCCTTCGCCCCAATAGCGCACGTTGTCGAGTGGCTGGACTGGGTTGAGGGCGCTTTACGACGGGCCCAAGAGGCGGTGCGGGACGTCATACCGACGACCCGTCACTGAGGCCCTCAGGCCGCGCCGAGCGGCTGAAGGGAAGCGGGCGGCAACGCGACCCGCCGCCCGCGTACCAAGCTGCGAATTACTCGGGACTGCTCCACTCCGGTATCGTATGCTTCCAATTACCAGAATAAAGCTCGTCATAAGTAGGTGCCTCGCCCTGGCTAGCGAGGCCCAGCAACGAGCGGAATGCGCCAAACGGGTAAAAGCGGCGATTAAATCGGAAGGCGAATTCGTTTAGATACGCTTGGAGATGCTGGGGGCTAACCCCGTGGTGTGTCCCCCTCAACCACGATTTCAAGTTAAGAAACACTAGGCGAACCATCGACAAGTATTCTTCAGCCGGTTCTTTTTTGTCGCCCTTCATAACAGCAATATGCTGATAGCCCAGCTCAGCTACTCTCGCGTATTCTGGCAAGGCGTTCGTCACCAACGTAGTGCCCGGCTCAACTACTGCCTCGATAAAACTGCATAGGGCGCTCGTGCTACGATTGGGTACCACTTCCATGCGCAACCGACCCGCAACGCGGCTACCGCGACGGGGAATGACCCCAACTTCCTTGGGCGTCTTCCAGCAAACCTCGATGGCAGCTATCGCTAGCGTTTGGTCATGAAATTTATGCCCCTCAGCGGCTCCGCCAATCCAAGATTCCTCTACTTCGACTCGGATGTTCGAAGGATCGCGACCGATCCGATTCCGATCTGCGCGGACCATCCCGGCGCGCAGTTTATGCAGGATTTGAAAGGCCGTCTCGTATCGGCCGATCCCAAGTTGGTGTTGGAATTGGATCGCCGATATTCCTGGCGTAATACTCGAAACAAGATAAGCGCCCCAGAACCATATCGAGAGCGGCGTGTGGGTCCGCTGCATTACGGTACCCGCTGTCAGGGCCACATCTTTGCGACACTTACGGCACCGAAGGACGCCAACCCGATTGGCGAAACGAAACGGTTCAGCACGATGACCGCAGTGCGGGCAGACAAAACCCTGCTCCCAGCGAATGCGCTCCAAATACGCGGCGCATGCCGCATCATCAGGAAATAGCCGCTGGAATTCCGGCAAGGATGAGGGAAACCCGAGATCTTTGATCTGGTGAATATCGGGTAACCGAGACGATTGGCGCATTGGAAAACACTAGCACGAGAGGGAGTGGGTGCCAACCGGATAAAACAACGTGGCGCGAATAAGTGAACATACTCGGTGTGGCAACCTAGTTCGAGAACACATGAGGGCTTCGATACTGCCGGGAGGACGGCAAGGTAAAAGGCCGACCGTCGGTCCGGCCTATGTGGTTGGGTCGATTGAGATATTTGGACACCATCCAGACACCCCCTGCTGGCGCTTCAAGCTGAAAGCTCAATGATATCAATGCTCCGAGCGCCGGCCACCCGTCCTATAGCGGCCGAAGGCCCTCCCTTGCTTAAGTTGCTTCAGTGTGATAACAATACGCTGTGACGGAGCCGCGCGACCCGACCCTCGACGTGCTTCTCGACCTCGACGAGCAGGTTCTCGTGGTGGACCCCGACGGCGGCCACTGGGTCCGGTTCGTGGTGACGCGGGTGCCGGTGTCGCCGCAGAAGCCGCACGGCATCGACTACTCGCTCACGCTGCACGGGCCGGATGGCGAGCGGCTGGTCGGTTTCGACAATGCCCATCCGGTGGCGAAGCAGAAGCGCGGCGAGCCGCAGGACCATCGACATACCCCGGCTAAGCCGGGGCACCAACGGACGACCAAGGCTTACGAGTACAGCGACGCAGCGACCTTGCTTGCCGATTTTTGGACGACGGTGGACGCGGTGTTGCGCGAGAGAGGAGTGATCCCATGACCACTTTGAAAGTCGGCATCGCGAGTTACGCGGAGATGAAGGCGCGCACCATGGCCGTGGCGCGGGGTGAGCGGCGCGTTGCGCCGAACGAGCCAAAGGTCTGGTTCACCTCAACCGAGTCGTTTGCTAAGGTCTTGTCGGCCGGCAATCGCGAGTTGCTGCGCGTCATCGCCGTGAAAGCGCCTAGCTCGCTCGACGAACTGGCGCGGATCACCGGCAAGGCCAAGTCCAACTTGTCGCGGACATTGAGGACGATGGAAGGCTATGGCCTAGTCCGTCTCGAACGTGGCGAGCGCGGGCGGATCACGCCCAAGGTCATGCATGACCGCGTGGAACTGGACTTGCCGCTCACCCTCGCACGCAAAGCGAGCTGAGCGTTCGCAATTCTGGAGTGGCGGACAGGGAGGGATTCGAACCCTCGATACGGTTACCCGTATGCCGCATTTCGAGTGCGGTGCTTTCAACCGCTCAGCCACCTGTCCGAACCAGTCATTCCAAAGGCTTAGCAAGTCCGGCCGTTGGAACAAACCCCGAATTGGACCCGATTTGAGCCCAATCGATTTTGGCGGGGGCTCTAGCTAGCGCGGCGAGCGTCCTGCGACAAGCCACCAATGACGGCCAGATCGTGGCGAGAGCGCGAGGCAGCGCAGGCCTGCCGCCATGGCCGCACGCGCGGAGAAGCGGTGAAGGTTGCGAGGCCCGCGACCTTCATGCTTTGACTGGCCCCGAAGGCACCACCCGTTCCGCAGACGGCCGCGAGGATCGACTTAGTTGATGAAGAACGCGTTCCGGGCGATTGCGGGGCTGGTCATCGTGGCGGGCGTGATCCTCGCCTTTGTCTATCGGGCGCACATAGATCCCGTGGCCATCCGCAATGTGGTGTCGCACAGCCGGCTTGCGCCGGTCCTCTTCATCGCCCTGCAGATTCTGGCGAGCCTCTTCTTCGTGCCGCGCACCGTGCTCGGCATCGCGGCGGGCCTGATGTTCGGCTTTTTCTGGGGTTCGCTGTGGGCGATCGTCGGAGCGGTTGCCGGCGCCGCGGCGGGTTTTGCCTTCGTGCGCTGGTTGGGCGCGGCCGGCACGCTCGACACGACGCCCCGCATCGGCAAGCTGATCGAGCGCGCGGAGCACGGCGGATGGCGGGCGGTCGCGATCGTGCGCTTGACGCCCCTGCCGCACAGCATCGCCAACACGGGGCTGGCGCTGACGAACCTCCCCTGGCGCGACTATCTCATCGGGTCGTTCGCCGGAATGCTCCCCATGACCATTGCGCAAGTGGCGGTCGGCGCATCGGGAAGCGAGGTTTTCAAAGGAACCGGCACGTGGATTGCCGCGTCGTTCGCATTGGCGGCCGCGCTGGCGCTCACCTTCATCCTGAAACGCGCGGGTTCGGAGCGAGGATAAGATCGGCGCGTGGGTCAGGGCGCCGCGCCCAGATGCGAAAGCGAGACCTTCGCCGGCACGCCGGACACGCGGCCGAGATGAGGCGACAACGCGTCGAGCGCCGCGCGCATTTCGGCCGCAAAGCCGTAAGGCGGATTGATCGCGAGAAGCCCGGCCGCGGAAAGCCGTTGCTTGTCGCCCGCGGGCGGCGCGCCGGTATCGATTTCGATTCGCAGCGCTTCGCCCGCGACGCCCGCCATCACTTCGCCGCAGAACGCATCGGCCGCACTTTTCGACTTGACGGGAAACCACACGAGATAAATCCCCGTGGCAAAGCGCTTGAGGCCGCCCGCGATCGCCGCCGCAGCGCGCGCGAATTCGTCGTCGGCCTCGTAAGGCGGGTCGATGAGGATGAGCCCGCGGCGCTCGGGCGGCGGCAGGAGCGCGGGCAACCGCGCATAGCCGTCGGCCTGCGCCGCCCTGGCATTGCGATAGGGTGCAAGTGCCGCGGCCAGCGCGGCCGCATCTTCCACATGCTTCTCGATTGCCGTCAGCCGATCCTGCGGGCGCAACAGATGCGCCGCGATCAGCGGCGATCCGGGATACCGTCCCGCTCCGCCCGCGCGCACGCAATCGAAATAGAGATCGAGCGCCGCCGGATTTCCGGCCGCGCCCTCCAGCGCCCGCAGCCGCGCAATGCCGGCCACCGCTTCGCAGGTGCGCGCAGCCGCGTCCGCGGAAAGATCGTAAACGCCCGCCCCCGCATGGGTATCGATCACGCGAAAGGGTGTGTCCTTCTTCTTCAGATGGGCGATGAGCGCCACCAGCGCCACGTGCTTCACGACGTCGGCGAAATTCCCCGCGTGATAGGCGTGGCGGTAATTCACGAGCGCGGCATCCGGCGCGGCCGGCGCAGCAACTCGCCGCCGCAATTGGGGCAGCGCCCGCCCATCGCCTCGGAGCACGCGGCGCAGAACGTGCATTCATAACTGCAGATGCGCGCGGCGTCGGAGTCTTTCGCCAACGGCGCCCAGCACTTCTCGCAGGTCTCGCGCATCTCAAGTGGCATGACGCGTGCTCCTCCCGGCGGCATCCTGCGGCGGCCCCGACTGTAGCCGGGCCCGGGGCCGCCACGAACCGGCGGATGCGCCTGCTCGAATTGAAATAGGCGGCTGCCGCCAAATCAATGCTCAAACCGCCCCGTCATACTGCGCAAAGTCGCCGGAAATTGTTCGCGTTTGAAGCCAAGATCAGTGTTGGCATTGATGAAGTTTGGTTCTAGTATAGTTTTGGGTGTCGAACACCAAGTCGATCGCGTTGAAGTCTTTCGAGTAGATCCTCGGCGTTCTGCTGTCTTGCGTGTCATAACAACTGCGAACTCTGCCAAGCCGGGGCGATTGCACGCGCCCGAGCTTTCCTGGCGGCAGCGGCAATTTGGGGGGCAATACCTTGATCTTCAGCGATATCGTCAATGTTTTTATCGGCATGGCACTGACCTTCGCGACGATGAGCGTGATCGTCAGCGCCGCGACCGAAACCCTTTCGTCAGCGCTGAAGTGGCGCTCCGCCACTCTGCTGCAGGGCCTGAAGGATCTGTTGAACGATCCCCAACTGACGGGGCTGGCAGGCGACATCCTCAATCACGCCGCCGTCAACCCGCGAACGCCGGGAACGAGCAAAGGGAACAGCGCCGGGCCGGCCATCCTGCCGTCTTATATTCCGCCACTGCAATTTGCGTCGGCGCTCATCGACGTTATCCAGCACCCCAGCTCGACGGCCGCACCGGGCCAATTGCCTACCGTCCCGGGAGCAGCCGAACCTGTCGATGGAGCAGCCGGCGCTCCGGCCGATGCCAGCCTGGAAGCCGCCATCGACAAAATTCCCGACGCCCAGATCCGCACGATGCTGCAAGGCACCTATTCTCGCGTTAATGGAAATCTTGAAAGTTTCCGCCAGGAAATCGCCAACTGGTTCGACGCGTCGATGGACCGCGTTTCCGGCGTCTATAAGCGAAAATCGCAGCTAGTCTCTTTTCTGGTCGCACTGGCGATTTCCGCAGCAATGAACGTCAGCGCCTTTCATATCGCCTATGTCGTTTGGGCGCATCCGGAGATCAGCGCAAGTTTGAATTCCCTCATCACTCCTACCACGACGGCGGACAATGCCATCAAAGCTCTCAAACAATCCGATTTTCCATTCGGCTGGAATCTCAATTTGAACGTGGAGATGGACCAACTCGCAACAAATCCTGTCCCCACCATCGCCGATGGGACCGCGCAGGTCCTGGGTTGGATCGTGACCGCGATCGCGACATTGTTCGGCGCGCCGTTCTGGTTCGACACGCTGCAAAAATTTGTCCAATTGGGCGGAACCGGGCCCAAGCCGGGCGCGAAAAAACCTTCGACCTGAGTCCCGTCCCGCAACGCGAATTCGCATCGGATTGGCAATTGGCGACCCGCTGGGCGTCACCCAAAACAGGAGCAATCACATGCCAAACGGCAACAGCACCGGCCCGATCAACATCCTGTTCGCGACAAACCGCAAGCAATCCCCGCAAAACGGTTCCTGGGGCGGTCCGGATTTCGAGGATGTCGTAGCGTCCCTGCCGGGCACGCCGCAGGATATCTCCTGCTCGGTCGCCACGGTCACAGGCGTGGCGATCGACAACGCCGACGGCGGAACGATTCAATCGGTCGGGCCGCTCAATGCGGGCTGGTTCACGCCCGCGCAGCTGGCGCCGTTCATGGCCTCGACGAACGACATTCTGGTGTTCGTTCACGGCACGGACAACAGTTTCAGCGACGCGATCAAGCGGGCGGCTTACAATCGGACCTGGCTGGCCGCCGCAGGCCTCGCCGCCCAGGCGGGCGCGAAGAGCACATTCGACGTCATCACGTTCACCTGGCCGTCCCAGTCGTATGGCGATTCCAATTTCCTGGGCGAAGCCAATCTGTTCGGCGACTACGACGATTATCGGGAAGACCAGCAGCAGGCGCGCAACTCCGCCTTCCACTTCGGCTATTTCCTCCAGCAAATAGCGACGCTCAGGGGCCGCATTGCGCCCCAGCGGCGGATAAATCTCCTGTGCCACAGCATGGGCAACTACATGATGGCGGGCGCGGTCGAACTGATGTTCAAACAGGGCACCCAGGCGCCTGCTCGCCCGGTCTTCGACGAGGTCGTTCTCGCCGCCGCCGACGAAGAAGCAACGACGTTTGCGCAACCCAATGGCGGGCGATTGTCGAATCTGTGGCGCCTCGGGCACGAAATTACGACCTACTTCAACAACAACGACATTCTCATGGGGTTCAGCGAAATCGTGAATGCCGAAGACGGAAAGCGGCTCGGCGACGACGGCCCGCCCAACGAAGCCGACACGCACTTCTTCTCTCCGAATATCTACGAATTCGTCGATTGCACGGGGATAAACGATTCGATCGGCACCGGTCTCCTGGATTCGCATCAGTATTATCGCAAATCACCCACCGTCCGGGCGGACATCGTGGCCACGTTGCTGGGGCTGACGCCCAAACGCCTCGGGTTCGATCCCAAAGCGAACCGGTATTGGTTGTTCCCGCAGTGATGGCGGCACGCGCTACGCGAATTTCATCGATGCCATTGTGCGCGGTGCGCCGGCGCCGCGACCATGGGAGGTTGGGCTATGCCGATTGACGGCTTTACCGATTTTGTATTCGACGACGGCGGGATATCGCATCGCGTCTATCGCCGGGGGACCGGTCCGGCGGTCATCGTCATGCACGAACTGCCGGGCCTGACGCCGCAATGCATCGCGCTTGGCGAAGAGATCGCCGCGAACGGCTTTTCGGTCTTCATGCCGCTTTTGTTCGGCGAGCCCGGCGACGATCACACGTTTCTGTTCGCGGCAAAAATTTGCGTGAGCCGGGAAATCTACGCATTTGCCCAGAAAGGCGGGAGCCCGATCGTGAGCTGGCTGCGCGCACTGGGGCGAAAGGCATTGGACGAGTGTGACGGCCCCGGGATTGGCGTGATCGGCCTCTGCCTCACCGGAAATTTCGCGATTTCCCTCATGGCGTCGCCGTTCGTTCTGGCGCCCGTGTCTTCGGAACCCGCGTTGCCGTTTGGCTTGACCGACGCCGCGCATGCGGCGATCGCGGTGACCGACGCGGAATTGGCCGGCGCGGTTGCGCAAGCCAAGCAAGGAACGCCGCTGATATGCCTGCGTTTCTCGGAAGACTGGATCAGCCCGAAGGCTCGCTTCGAAGCCATTCGCGCGGCATTCGGCGATGCTTTCCGCGGCACGGAGATCGACTCCGCGCCGGGCAACAAGTGGAACATTCCTTCGAACGCACACTCGGTGCTGACGGCAAATTTCGTGAACACGCCGGGACACCCCACGAGGATCGCACTCGACAACGTGCTGGAGTTCCTGCGCACACGCCTCGCCATTTCCGGCGCCGCGCCGGCGGGGAGTTAGGGGATTGTGGTTTTCGGAGCGCGAGATATGGCGTCCCGCGCCGACGGGCTCAAACGATTGGCCGGAACGGCTATTGATAAGCTTCGCTTGATCCATCCCGGAATGGTGGTCAGCTAGCCTTTGCCTGCTAGGTCGTCGGGGCCACAATAATCGAGCCGAACATTCGGAAGGGCGGCAGTCACAGTTAGAAGACCGACGCGCCGCGCATTGATCGGCGTTTTCAGACGCCCAACTTCGTTGTATGCAGCATCGAAAAGGATACTGCCATCCTCAAAGCCAATGCGTAGCGCCTGACCGTTGGCAATGAGGTGATTGGGCGCCGCCAGCTCGACAGTACATATTCGACGCTTCCACGCCTTTATCACCGAACGCCTAACACTTTCGACGAAAGCGCTCCACATTTCCGCCGTTTCGGGCGTGGGCCAATTTGGGTCGGCGCTAAGCTTCTTGATCTGTTCTGATTGAAGCCACCGTCGTAGATCAGAGGCCGTATCAAACTTGGCTTCGGTCTGTTCGATGATATTGATTGCCACAAGCCGCGAAGAGAAGCCGGCTTGCATGAGGATCGCCGCGGGTATGCTCCACCTGTGGGAGCTTGATTCCACTGAGCTGCGCGTCGGCGATTTCCGCCGCAATAGCGTTTTGCCCCTGCTCCGACAATCGTTCCGAAATGAAGGCCAGCGTATGCGGTGATGGCCTATTGTTGTCGTTACGCAGCGCCTTTCGTGCTTTGGCGAGGACGGCGGAGCTGATCGCCACCCGGCTTTTGACTTCAGCTTTTAGAAACTCAAGCGGCTTGCCCTTGCCGCTGCTCCTCACGGCGACAAGGTCGTCCCCGCGCATTGCCATTTCGCGATGGTCTTTGAACCTGAGGCGCTTGATGAAGTGTGTATAGGCCGAGTGCTCAGCGACGTAATGCGTCGCGAGAATTTCGCCGAGGTCACCAGAGCGCAGCCTCTTACTCTTTGGAAGTTGGGCTTCGAGGTGCCCGGCGGCTTTCTTTTTGCCAAGCCTTTTGAGAAGCTCCGCCGCGAATGACGGATTTCCATAGTGGCTCGGGACCGAGGCAGCGCAGTTGTCGATTCCGACTTGGCGCTGTGCTGCGATGCCCGAAAGCACCAGTATCTTATGTTCGTTTTCGGTGCCCTTCGTCGATGAGCACCAAAGCGCAAATTTCATCATGATGAAACCCGGCAACTAATGCCATGCTGTTCGCCGTCGCGTGCATCCTGAGCGAAAATCGTACTTATCCGGCTCCGCAATTATCCTGAAGAGCAAGGAGAATATTGGTGCCCGAGGTCGGAATCGAACCGACATGCCCTTGCGGGCGCTGGATTTTGAGTCCAGTGCGTCTACCAGTTCCACCACTCGGGCACTGGCGAGCATCTATAGCGAGACGATTGCCGTTCGCCAAGATTTATTGGCATCTCTTCGGGTGCCCCGTTTTCCGCCCGTTCTTGGCGCCTTTTGCGTTCGCTCCGCGCTTCGCGGGGCGGCGGCCCGATGCGATGAACATACACGGCTCCTCGCCCAGACCGGCGTCGCGCCGAAGGCCGACGCGATGCGCGAACCCGCCTGTTGCAGCGGCGCCTTTCTCCACCCTAACCTCGCACCGGAAAATCCCGGGGAACCCCGATGAAACTCTACGGCGAACGCAATCCCGCGCCCAATCCGCGCAAGGTGCGCATCTATCTCGCCGAAAAGGGCATCGCGCTGGAAGAGGAACGTGTGCCCCTGATGAAGCGTGCGCACAAGGCGCCCGAATTCCTCAAGAAGAATTCGCTGGGCCAGGTGCCGGTGCTCGAGCTGGACGACGGCACCTGCATTTCGGAGTCCGTCGCCATCTGCCGCTATTTCGAGGAATTGCATCCCACGCCGCCTTTGTTCGGCGCGGACGCGCGAGAGCGCGCGCTGGTGGAGATGTGGACGCGGCGCGCCGAATTCCGCCTGTGGAATCCCATGAGCCAGGTGTGGATCCATGCCGATCCGCGCACCGCCGCAGTCGTGCCCCGCCAATTCACGGAGTTCGGCGAGATGAACCGCAAGGTCGTGGCCAATGCGATGCGCTGGCTCGACAGCGAACTGGCCGACGGCCGCGATTTCCTCGCCGGCGCGAATTATTCCGTCGCCGATATCGTGCTTCTGTGCGGCGTCGATTTCGCGAAATTCGTCAACATGGACATGCCGGAGGAAATCCGCCCATCTGCGGCGCTGGCATGCGCGGGTGTCGGCGCGGCCGAGCGCCGCCGCCTGAGCGTCACTCGCAGAAAATCTTCACCTTGGCGCGGCGCCGGTCGCTGTCGATGTCGACGACCAGATCGTTCAACTGCTCGATCAGCTCGTCCAGATTTTCGGGCTTGATCTGCGCCACGTCGAAATCGATGCCTTGCTTGCGCAGCGCTTCGTTGACTTCGGCGCGTGCCCGGGGCGGCATGAAATTCGCGAGCTTCACGCCCGCACGCAACAGCTGAAACGGAACGCGGATGTTCACTTTCGTCAGCGTGTCGGAGCCGGGGTCTTCCTCCGCTTCCACCACCACCCGCAGATATTTCGGCAGCGGCTTGCGCGAAACGGCCGGCTCTCCCGCCGCGACGGCGCCTTGAGGCGTCCGCTCCATCGCTGCGATCAGGCGTTCGGCTTCGTCGGCGGTGATCTTGCCCTCGGCCAGCATGGCCAGAATCTCTTTTCGGCTCTCGCTCATTGCCTTCTCCTCAGACGATACGGATGGAAACCAAGCCATGCGGATGATCGATGTCGACGGCCGTGCCGCGCAATCCGCTCAGCAGGCGCAGGAACGCCAATTGCCAGGCAATCAATTCCCATCCCCACATAAGGCAAACGACCAAAAGCACCGGCAGCGCCAGGATCGCGACCGGCAGCAGCAGAATCCACAGCAGGAACAGCGGCAGCCACAACCGGAAGAAGCGTCCCTGCTCGCGGCAAATCCCAATGCTGATCCACAGCGGAATCATGTCATGGCCTCCAATTCGCGAATGGCGTCCTCCGCCGTGATCTCGCCCCGCTTGAGGCGGTCGAGCACGTCGGCGCGAGACGGCGTGGGATCGGTGTCGACGAATTCGAGGCGCTGGGAGATCCGGTTGAGCCGCGCCTTGATCGTGGGGTAGCTCACGCCGAAAACCTGCTCCATCTCCTTGATGGAGCCATGGGCGCGCACGAAGGCGGCCACGAACACCTGATCCTCCAGGGGCAATTGCGCGAGTTGGGGTGGTGTGAACTCGCCTTCGACGACGATGCCGCTGTCCGCGAGCCGCACCCGCTCGACCACCAGCGGCGCGCCCTGCGTCAGCCGGGTCAGCTCCTGCCAGTCCTTCGGTGGCCCGCTCATATGCGCCTCGAAATTCACTTATAGAAGATATAACTTAAGAAAATCAATTTTTCAAGTATATTACATTGAAAAAATCAATATTTGAGTTCGAATTCGAAATTCGTCTTTCGATCAAAGGCTTAGGACAAATTGCCGGTTATTGGCAGGCCCGCATGCGGTCTCCTGACACTTCTCTTTCCGCCGTTCCGGAAGTAAGCACGGTCGGAAATCCGCCACGCCAGAGTCGCACATGACGCTCCGCCCCGTTCGCCGCGCGCTGCTGTCGGTTTCCGACAAGACCGGACTTGATCGATTTCGCCCGCGGGCTCGCCGCCCATGGCGTGTGCTTGATCTCGACCGGCGGCACGGCGAAGGCGCTGCGCGACGCCGGCCTCACGGTCAGCGACGTCTCCGACGTCACCGGCTTTCCCGAGATCATGGACGGCCGCGTGAAGACGCTGCATCCGAAAATCCATGGCGGGTTTCTCGCCCTGCGCGACAAGCCCGATCATGCCGAAGCGATGCGCACGCATGGCATCGAAGGCATCGATCTTCTGGTCTCCAACCTCTATCCGTTCGAAGCGACGGTCGCGAAGGGCGCGGCGTTCGACGAGACGATCGAGAACATCGACATCGGCGGCCCGGCCATGATCCGCGCCGCCTCGAAGAACCACGATTGGGTCACGGTCGTGGTCGATCCGGAAGACTACGCCAGACGTTCTGGAGGAGATGGGCGCCAACAAGGGCGCGACCACGCTCGCGCTGCGCCGCAAGCTGGCGCAGATCGCTTATGCGCGCACGGCCGCCTATGACGCGGCGGTCTCGAACTGGCTTGCGGGCGAGCTTGCGAAGGCAGGCGAGAAAGACACCTCCTCGCCGCCGCGCGCTGGCGGGCCTGCTGCGGCAGCCTTTGCGCTATGGCGAGAACCCGCATCAGGAAGCCGCGTTCTACGTCACCGGCGAAAAGCGCTTCGGCGTCGCCACGGCCGAACAGCTCCAGGGCAAGGAACTCTCCTACAACAACATCAACGACACGGATGCCGCCTATGAGCTCGTGGCCGAATTCGATCCCGCCGCGCTCAGCGGCCTGCGCGATCATCAAGCATGCCAATCCGTGCGGCGTGGCGCTGGCGGCAAGCCCGTCGGAAGCCTATCGCAAGGGCGCTGGCCTGCGATCCGGTCAGCGCGTTCGGCGGCGTGCTCGCCTTCAACCGGACGCTCGACGGCGCGACGGCGGAAGAAATCGCCAAGCTGTTCACGGAAGTGATCATCGCCCCGGACGCGGATGCCGATGCGCGGCGCATTCTTTCGTCGCGGCGGAATCTGCGCCTGCTGATCGCGGGCGGGCTTGCCCGATCCGCGCGCCACCGGCTGGTCGATCCAAGACCGTCGCGGGCGGTTTCCTCGTGCAGATCGCGCGACAATGCGCGCGTGAGCGAAGCCGAATCTCAAGATCGTGACCAAACGCAAGCCGGACGCGCGCGAAATCGCCGACATGCTGTTTGCCTTCACCGTCGGCAAGCATGTGAAGTCCAACGCCATCGTCTATGCGAAGGATTGCAGACCGCCGGCATCGGCGCGGGACAGATGAGCCGGGTGGATTCGGCGCGAATCGCCGCCATCAAGGCGCGCGAAGCCGCCGAAGCCGCCGGTTGGCCGGAGCCGTTAACCAAAGGCTCGGCCGCTGCGTCGGATGCATTCTTTCCGTTTCCTGACGGATTGCTTGCAGTCGCCGAAGCAGGCGCTACCGCGGTTATCCAGCCCGGCGGCTCGATTCGCGACGACGAAGTGATCAAGGCGGCCGACGAAGCTGGCCTTGCCATGGCGTTCACCGGCATCCGTCACTTCCGTCACTGACTCCCCCTTTGGGAACTTAACTGGTAAACTATCCGTTAATCCGAGCGTCGGGCGTTAATGCCTTGCGCGGGCGGGCGCAGAACGCGCTCACCGGGAAAGTGTACCGGTCGGGGGAATGGGCCGTGGGTAGTGGGGTTTGGGGGCCGCAAAGGCCAATCGGAATCAAGAGACGCGCTTGGCTGCGCGCCGGTGTCGCCGCTGCCTTGATGGCGGCTGCGCTCGGCGGGGCGCCGGCAATTGCCGATTACACCGACGGCGTCATCGCCTCCAACAAGATCAGCCTGGAGGAGGGTCTGCGCATCTGGCGCAAGGCTGCCTGGCAGAGCGACGATTTCCTGTCGGAGATCAAGCTCGGCGACGTCTATGGCGACGAGCGCGGCGACAACAAATTCTACGATCCCGTCGAATCCTATGTCTGGTACTATCTCGCCTCGGTCAGCGACCGCATCCACGAACATATCGGCGACTGGTACGCGCGGCGCGTCATTTCCAACGACTATCATCGCGCGCTGGCCGAGCAGCAGAAACTGATGCTGCTGCTCACGGCCGAGCAGCGCGAGCAGGCGCGCAACCGCATCGTCTACATTATGTCCTGCCGCGGCGCCGACGGGTTCATCCAACTGGGCCGGATACATTCCACCGCGCTCGGCATCGACGACGAAACCGATCAGAGATACCGCAACAGCGGGCCGCCCGGCGATTTCAACGAATATCCCAACGAAAGCCCCCAGACCTACGGCGCGCTCACCGACGCGTGGCAGTCGGATCGCAGCTTCCGGGCGAATGCGCACCGCGAATTCCAGAATGGCGATCCCGCCGCCGCGCGCCGCATAATGGGCATCCCGACGAGCTCGGTGATCGTGCCCAATGACGGCGAGGCCCTCGTTTATTTCCACGTGGCCGACAATATGGGCCATCCCCTGGCGCGCGAATATCTGCGCGGGCTCGACAATGAAGTGCGCTCGGCGCGCGGGCTCGGGCCGCGCATCTCGCTCGAAGCGGCGGAGAAGGCGAAATACTGGTTCCCGCCGTTCGAATATTATCCCACCGGCGACACCGCGAGCGGCGTTCCGCACACGGACGAATGCCTGATCGGCTTTGACCGCCAGAGGGCGCTGGCGCTGGCAGGCGCCGTCCCGCCGCATGCGGTGCAACAGGCGCTGTGGTTCCTGGGCTGGAGCACGACGCCCATCGCGCGCTGGGCAGGACCGTCCGATTTCAAGGCGGTTGCCCGTTTCCAGGCCACCATCGGCGAGGACCCGAACGGCCATCTCGACGCGCTCGAAACGGTTCGCCTGATCCAGACGGCGGCCGAACGCGGCGACGCGAGTTCGCAGAACTCGCTGGGCGTCATGTACGCGAAGGGCATCGGCGTGCCGGTCAACTATGTGCGAGCCGCCTATTGGTTCAACAAGGCGGCCGACCAGCGCTATGGCGCCGCGCTCTATCATCTGGGCGTGCTTTATAAAGTCGGTCCCGCCGGCATCCGCCAGGATCTGTCGAAAGCGAACGATCTCTTCACGGCCTCCGCGCTCGCGGGTTTCAGGCCGACGATGAACCAACTCACCGAACTTCTCGGGCAGGCCGACGCCGGGCCGCACCGCGAAGGTCATCATTGAAGGAGACAGTCGTGAGAGACGCCGCGACAGTTCCTGAACTCCGCCGCTTCGTGCTGCGGTTCGCCCGCTTTGCTGCGGGGCTTGCCGGGCTGCTTCTTTGCTTGGGCGCGCCCGCACCGGCTCTGGCGCAGACCGCGATCAACGATTCGGTGTTGCTCGACCCGCTCGATCCCGTGCCCGAGATTGCTTTCGATCATTATGGCTGCCCGGACGCGTGCTATCGCCACGATCATTGCTGGCGCGGCTGCGGCGAGCGCTGGCATTGCGACCGCGGCTGCGGCGGACGGCCGCCTTGCGAACGCGATTGCCGCGACAGCTGGCGTTGCGACCATGAATGCCGTTACGGCGACTGGCGTTGCGACCGGGGCTGCGATGCGCCGCCGCCCTGCGAACGCGACTGCCGCGACGGTTGGGGTTGCGAGCACGAATGCCGCTTCGGCGATTGGCATTGCGACCGCGAATGCCACAACCCGCCGCCTTGCGAGCGCGATTGCCGCGAGGGCTGGCGCTGCGACCACGACTGCCGTGCCGACGACTGGCGTTGCGACCATGATTGCAACGGCGCGCCGCCTTGCGAAGGCGACTGCCACGAGCCCTGGCGCTGCGATCACGACTGCCACTATGGCAACTGGAATTGCGAGCACGGCTGCTACGGACCGCCGGACGAGCGCCGCGATGGGCCGCCGGGCGACTTTCACGATGGACCGCCGGGCGACCGGCACGACGGGCCGCCCGGTGATTTCCATGATGGACCGCCAGGCGATCGTCACGATGGCCCTCCGGGACCTCCGGGAGATTTTGGTCCGCCGCACGATGGACCGCCCGATGGGCGCGATGGTCCGCATGACGGACATGATGGTCCGCCGCCGGACTGGCACGGCGGACCTCCCGGCCCACCCTGCGACCACGATTGTCACGGCCAGCCGCCATGCGATCGCGAGTGCTACGAGCATCTGCTGCACGAATACGACGATCGCTCGCACAATTACGACGAACAGTCGCATTGGTATCGCGAGCACGTGATCGACGACCGTTGCGGGCGCGATTGCCACGAGCATTTCGACGATCATCACGACGGCGACCATCACGACGATCACGATGGCCCGCCGCCGGGTCCGCCGCCGCATTGAGGGCGAAGGTGTTCGTGCTTTAAATCAACGCAGGCTGTCGCCGCGTCATAACTAACGTCCACCCTCCCCTTGAGGGAGGGTCGAAAAATTTGAGCGCAGCGAAGAATTTTTCGGGGAGGGGCTCGCCACGGAATTCTGAGGCTTGCCCCTCCCCGAATTGCTTCGCAATTCGACCCTCCCTCAAGGGGAGGGTGAAGGATTTGCCCTCGACTCTGAATTTGTCCGCTCAAAAATTTCAACGCCGCGCCTACCCCCGCGCATAAATCACGGCGTTCCAGAAGCGCGCGCGGTGTGAGCCCGATCTCTTGAAGCCGCGGTGGCGCAACTCGCGGCCGATCAGGAAATTGAAGTAACCGTGCGCAACGAGCGCGGCCGTGCCCTCGTCCTTCGCGCGTTGCATCAGAATGTCGGCGGCCTGCACCGCGCGATGCTTGGCGCGGCGATAGTTCTCGATCTCGGGATGATAGCCCGCATGCCACAGGATGCGCGCGACGACGGCCCATTTGGGCACTTTCATCCGCAGAATGGGAATGCGCGGCGAGGCGAGCGGCGCCTCGGCGAACAAGGGATCGGCAATCAGTTCGGCGTTCGGTGCGAGCGCCTTGGCGCTGTCCTGGGAGCGCTTGCGCCCGCTGGTGAACACGGCGTCCAGTTCGCCCACCAGATCCTGCAATTCCTCGGGCGGCGCGCTGTCGGGATCGAGGCCGGCCTGTTCGTAGTCGTCGAGGTAGTCGCGAAAGCCGCGATGGGACGTGCGGGGCGCCGTGGGGATCGCGGGCCGGCCGTGGCGGATCAGGATGATGCGCATCGCGCCATCGGTGGCCCCCGCGGCATCGCCGGCGGCTTCGGTATGCTTCAGGATCGCGGTCGGTTGCGCCGTCATGCGGGAATTGTACGATTGCTCGGTTTTCGGGGCGGCTGCCCCGGCAGCCAAATCATAAGGTCGGGAGGCACGCGATGGAACAGGGCGATCTCAAGGGCAAAGCCGCAATCGTCACGGGATCGGCGACGGGAATCGGCGCCGCGGCGGCCATCGGGCTGGCCCGGCGCGGCGCCCATGTGCTGGTGAACTATACGAAAAGCGAAGCCGAAGCGCGCGCGACGGCCGAATTGGTGCGCGCGGCAGGCGCCAAGGCGCTCGTCGTTCAGGGCGACGTGGCGAAGGAGGCGGATTGTCGCAAGCTTGCCGCCGCCGCGATGGAGGCCTGGGGCCGCATCGATATCCTCGTCAACAATGCGGGCACCACGAAATTCGCCGGGCACGCCGACCTCGACGCGCTGAGCGCCGAGGACTTCCAGAACATCTACGCGGTCAATGTGATCGGGCCGTTCCAGATGATCAGGGCCTGTTCGGCCGCGCTCAAGGCGAGCGGCGCGGGTGCAATCGTGAACGTGTCGTCCATTGCCGGTGTGGCCGGCATCGGCTCGTCGGTCGCCTATGCCGCGTCGAAGGGCGCCCTCAACACCATGACCCTGTCGCTCGCCCGTGCGCTGGCGCCCGAGATTCGCGTCAATGCGGTGTGTCCGGGCTATGTGGGGACGCGCTGGTTCAGCGACCGGTTCGGCGCCGAAGCGTTTGAACGGATCAACGCCGAGCAGGCCGCTCAGACCCCGCTCAAACATGCGGGCCAAGCCGAAGACATTGCCGGCACGATCCTGTTCCTGTGCGGTCCCGAGTCGCGCCACGTCACCGGCGAGATGCTGATCGTGGACGGCGGCCTCCATCTTTCCCTGCCGCGAGGCCGCTGAACGCCCAAAGAGGCAGCGACTGCCTATTGCGGGGGCAATTCCGTGTTGCAATGCAACAACGCCCCGCCGAATCCCGCCGGAAACCCCCAATAACCGGGGTAAGGCTGTCCGCGACACATTGTTTTTATATGCCCCTTTCTCGAAGTTCGAATGTGTCGCGGAGAGTGAGCGCCACACGAGACTCCGCCTATTCGAGAAGGGGTAAGACATGAAGTTTCACAGTCTGAAGAGCATTGCCGGGTTTGCGGGCCTGGCGTTTGCGCTGGGCACGACGGCGGCATCCGCGGACGCGCTTTCGACGCCGAGCCTGTCGGGACCCATCGTCGGCAACCCGAGCCCGATCACCCTCGATGCAGGCCCCATCGGCAATATCTATGTCGGCGGCGTGGTTAGCGGGCTGGCGCTCTGGCAAACCAATCACAGCCTGTCGCCGGGCGACCATCAGGATCTGGTCGATCTGAGCAACGGCCAGGTGTTCGTCCAGAAGACCGACGGGCTCATCCAATTCTACTTGCAGGTGGGCGAATATTCGCTGCCGTCGCTGGGCGCGCCCTACACGCGGGCGACCACGAACACGAGCGCCACGTTCAGTGCGGTCCCGGTCGGCTACCTCAAGATTGCGCCCACTTCCAGCTTCAACATCGAAATCGGCAAACTGCCGACGCTGATCGGCGCCGAATATACCTTCACCTTCGAAAATCTGAACATCGAACGCGGTCTGCTCTGGAACCAGGAACCCGCCATCAGCCGCGGCGTTCAGGCCAACTACACCACCGGGCCGATCGCACTCTCGGTGTCGTGGAACGACGGCGCCTATTCCAACCGCTACAACTGGATATCGGGTTCGCTCGCCTACACGATCAGCCCGGCCGACACGGTGAGCCTCGTGGGCGGCGGCGATACGGGCCACCCTACATTCTCCGTGGTGAACAGCGAGTCGGTCTACAATCTGATCTGGACGCATACGTCGGGCCCATGGACGATCACGCCCTACGCGCAATACACCTCCGTTCCGAAGGTCGGAATCTTCCCGACGACGACGACATGGGGCGGCGCGGTGCTCGCCAATTATGCGTTCAATCCGAACTGGAGCCTGGGCGGCCGCGTCGAATATATCGACCAGAACACGGGATACGATCCGGCGCTCTATGGGCATGACAGCTCGGCGTGGTCCTTCACGGTAACGCCGACCTATCAATACAAAATCTTCTTCGCGCGCGCCGATGCCTCTTATGTCACGGCGAACGGTATTTCGTTCTTCTCGAGCCTCGGCGCTCCAGGGCCTGGTTTCGGCACCAGCGGCAACAAGTCCGATCAGTTTCGCCTGATGCTCGAAACCGGCGCGCTATTCTAGATCCGGGATATCCCATCCCCGGCAACTCGGGCCCGCGTTCCCGACTGGGGGCGCGGGCTTTTTCCATGCCCTTGCGCCGCGGCCGCGCGGCATGAAACGCTCCGCCGCCAGCGCAAGGAGAACGGTATGGGCGGAGGATTTCCGGATGGTTTTCTGTGGGGCACGGCGACGGCCGCCCATCAGGTCGAAGGCGGCAACACCGCCAGCGATCTGTGGCTCATGGAGATGGCGCCGGACAGCTTCTTCGCCGAGCCGTCGGGCGACGCCTGCGATCATTATCACCGCTACGAATACGACATCGCGCTTCTGAAGGGCCTGGGCTTCGGCGCCTACCGCTTCTCGATCGAATGGGCGCGCATCGAGCCCGAGGAGGGATTCTTCTCCGCGGCCGCGCTCGATCATTATCGCCGCATGATCGCGGCGGCGCGTGCGGCCGGCATCGTGCCCATCGTCACGTTCCATCATTTCACCGCGCCCCTGTGGTTCACCCGCGACGGCGGCTGGGAAGATGCCAAATCGGTCGACCGCTTCGCCCGCTATTGTGCGCGCGCCGGCCGCGCGCTGGGCGACCTGATCGGCCATGCCTGCACGATCAACGAAGCCAATGTGCCGATCATGCTCGCTGCCCAGCAGACGAGCCTCGACCCGTCCGGCTGGAAACGGCCTGCCCGCTTCGCCGGTCTGGCGCGGCGCTGTGGCGGCGAGGCAGAGCGTTTCGCGCCCTTTTTGCTGGGCGACGGCTTCGCGGCCACGCCCAATCTGATCGCGGCGCATCGCAAGGGCTACGAAGCGCTCAAATCGGCCGGGCTCACCTGCCCCATCGGCCTCACGCTCGCGCTTCTCGACATGCAGGCCGAACCCGGCGGCGAAGCGATGCGCGACATGGCCGAACAGATGGTCGAGGGCCAATTCCTCCAATCCGTGCGCGGCGACGATTTCCTGGGCGTGCAGACCTATACCCGAATCCGGTTTGCGGCGAACGGGCTTGCGCCCATGGCCGCAGACGCCGAGCGCACACAGATGGGCTACGAATTCTATCCCGAAGCGCTGGAAGCGACCGTGCGCAAGGCCGCGCGGATCAGCGGCTGCCCCATCATGGTCACCGAAAACGGCATCGGCACGGAAGACGATTCCCGGCGCATCGCCTATACGCGCCGCGCGCTTGCCGGTGTGCTGCGCTGCCTCGCCGACGGCATAGACGTTTGCGGCTATATCCACTGGTCGCTGCTCGACAATTACGAATGGCTGGAAGGCTACCGTCCCAAATTCGGCCTCGTCGAAGTCGACCGCGCGACGCAGTCCCGCAAACCGAAACCATCCGCCTATTGGCTGGGCGCGATCGCGAAGGCGAACGCGCTCGATTGACCGGTCCGGGCGAATTTCCCTAAATTCGACCATGTCGCTGACCATTTATGGCTCGTCCCGCTCGCGCACCATGCGCACATTGTGGATCGCGGAAGAACTTGGGCTCGCTTACACGCATGTGCCTGTCGCGTTCGACGATCCGGCACTCAAGGAGGCGGAGTTCCTGCGCATCAATCCTGCGGGCGCCATTCCCGCCATCGTCGACGATGGCTTTGCATTGTCGGAATCGCTGGCGATCAATCTTTACCTCGCCAAGAAATATGGCTCGACCGGCGCGACACCATTGTATCCGGGCAGCGACCAGGGCGAAGCAGACGCGTGGCGCTGGACGATCTGGGCCCAGGGCCATCTCGAACCGTGGGTTCAGCGCGACGTTCTGCGGGCGGAATTGCGCGCCGCGACAGAGCGTCCGGCCCAGGCGGTGGTGCACGCGGCATTGACAACGCTGAACGGTGCGCTGAGCGAACGCTCCTGGCTGGTGGAAAGCCATTTCACGGTCGGCGATCTCAACGTCGCCGCCGTGCTCTCGCCGTCGCGAACCGAACACCTCGACCTCGATCCCTTTGGCCACATTCGGGGCTGGCTCGCCCGATGCTACGGCCGGCCGGCGGCATTGCGCGTGCGCCAACGGTTCTCATCGTGACATGTGAAGCGCTTCGGATGCGACGGTGAACCCGGCGCGCGCATAGATCCGCTCCGCGTCGCGGCTGAGCGGCGTCAGCCAGGCAAGCGTGACGCCAGCCGCAAATGCTTTGCGCGCCAGCAACGCCGTCATGGCGCCCGCAATGCCCCGGCGCCGGAAGGCTGGCCGCACACCGATGCTCGATATTTCGCTGACCCCATCGACCGGCGGCATGGCGATGCCGGCGCCCACGATCGTCCCGCCGCCGAGACTCGCGCGCGGCCACGACAACGCCGCCCTGCTCCGTCGTGCGACGCAAACCGGCCGGACCGTGCGAAGGGCCGCCATAGGCCTCGGCTTGCGCCTGCTCCGCGCCGGTCAGGTCTTCCTCGGCCGATGCCGCAAAGATCTCGATTCCCATTGCGCCGGTGCCGCGAACATCCGCCGCGCGCGCGCATATCATTACGGCAAGCCGCGCTTCGACTGCAAACCCGCGCGCCAGCAGCGCGGCCTCCACGCCGGGCGCCGCTGCAGCGATATATTCCAGACGCGGCTTCCGCTGGCGCGCTTCGAACAGGGCAATCAGTCCGGCGATCTCGGCGGTATCCGGTTCCGCCTCGTCGTCGGGAATCGCATAATTGAGATAGGGGTTGTCGTCCCCTTCCGTGAACGTCGCGAGAAACGGCCCGGTCCGTTCGTGGCTGGGCCGCCGCAGGGCCGCGCCGCGCAAATAGGCCAGTAATTTCGAATTCAACGCTTTCGTTTCGTCGTCGATCGGCAAAATGGTCATCGCTCCTCCACCTTCGGAGGCGCTTTCGCGAATACCGCGCGGTTCTTGTTGTCCTGCATCAGCATCGAGAAGCCCGAGATGGTGTCGAGGCCGAGGCCATAGGGGAAGCCGGTCTCCGGATCGGCTTCGATCTTGGAATAGGCGGCGCTTGCGACCTTCTCCCATTTGCCGGCGGGCTTCTTGATTTCGAGATTCGCCACCGTTCCCTTCAGCACGAGGCGCACGATGGCTTCGCTGGGCCGCGACGGCTTGGTCAGGCTCAACTCGCCCGCGATCGTCTGCCAGCCATTGGCCAGCGCCCATTTGGTCAACTCGTCCTTGGTCATGTCGCACCTCTGCCTGTCTCGATCCCGAACCAGATGATGTCGAATGGCGGTCCCGTGCGTTCGAGCTCGCGCAGGCCGTATTTCCGGTAGAACGCCACCGCGCGTTCGTTGCGCCCGCCCACCGCCAGATGCGCGCCGCGCGAACCCATCGCTGCAATCGCCGCGAGCCAGCGATCGATCAGGCGCACGCCGAAACCCCGGCCCTGCAACCGCGGCAACAGGTTGATGTGAAGATGCGACGGATAGGGCTGCGAGATGCGGCGCGGCGTGCGCGGCGGGTGATGGATGAAGCGGGCCATGCGTTCGTCGGCGTTTGTGGGCGAGGCGGGATCGGGATAACGGATTTGCAGATGCGGCCACCAGCCGGCTTCGAGTTCTTTCTCGAAGGCGTGCGTATCGCGCGCGCGCCACGATGTATCCGGCCACGCCATCCTCGTCTTCCGCGACGAACGCCGTCTCGGGCGAGAACATCGCATAAGGCGCGGCATGAACGTTGCCGATAATCTTCGGATCGCGATAGAGCGCGGCTGCATCATGGCCGGCATCGCCCGTCGCCAGACAGATGCGATAAAGCGCGTCCAGATCGTCGGCGCGGTAGGGGCGGATTTCGGGTATGCAGGGCCTCGTCGTCACGCCGTAGCTAAACTCTGGCTTCGCCAAAGTCAGCGAAGGCGGATGGTCGGAGAGAGAGGATTTGAACCTCCGGCCCCCACGTCCCGAACGTGGTGCTCTACCAGGCTGAGCTACTCTCCGGTTCTTTCGGGAGGCGCCCTTATAACGACGGGTCCGGGGCCCCGCAATCCACCTTCACCAAAGCTTCGGGGACCGGAATTTCGGTCCGGCGAGGCCGGCGGCAGCCGTCGTTGAACGGCCCGGGGTGAGCCAGTATGGTCCCGGCCCCGGCGGCCGGTTCGGCCACGATTGGGGCGTCGCCAAGTGGTAAGGCACCGGATTTTGATTCCGGCATTCGAAGGTTCGAATCCTTCCGCCCCAGCCATCCTTCGCTGCTCCGCAGCTTCGGGTGGCTGACATCCGTTAAGCGTCACATATTCCAGTCCGTGCCGGCCGGCCCATCGACGTCGCACCATCACCGGATGGCGCGTGCCACTACCGCGAGTTGTGGCAAGAACACGACATTTCCTGTCGCACTTCTGTGATGACTCTCTGCGCGCGACTTTGCCAGAATATCGGAGTTCGGGGATTGTAAACGATGGCGCGTAAAAAATCGGTCTTTCGGGCCGGCTGGTTGTTGGCGTTTCCGTTGAGCATCGCCTATGTGGGGGTCATCGTCCTCGGCGCGCCGTTTCTCGTCAAGCTTTCCGTGTCGCCGCCCTGGGGTTGGGCGATGTTGATCGCGCTCCTCTATTTCGCACTCGCCGGGCTGTCCGTGCTCACGCATCTGTGGGGCATCAGGCTGCGAACGAAGATCCTGTTCATTCCGTTTTAGAACCGAACCATGATCGAAGCCTCCTGCCATTGCGGCGCGGTCAAACTCGAGATCGCAACCGCGCCCGATGCGGTGACGGATTGCAATTGCTCCATCTGCCGTCGCTATGGCGTGCTGTGGGCTTACTATTCGCCGAGGCAGGTGCGCGTCGCCGGAGGCACGACCGACATCTACATGTGGGATGACAAATCCATCGAGTTCCACCGTTGCCGCGATTGCGGCTGCGTCACCCATTGGGCGGCCGTCGACAGATCGCGCGACCGCATGGGTGTCAATGCGCGGCTGATGGCGCCGGACGTTCTTTCGAAGGCGCGCGTGCGCCGCCTCGACGGCGCCGACACCGGTAAATATCTCGACACGTGACAGCGTGAAAAGCAAAACGGCGGAAGCATTGCTGCTCCCGCCGCTGCGTACAAACCTCGATCGGGTTCAGAAGTGAACCCAGATCCCGCTGTGCCAATAGCCGCGGCCGTGATGTTCGTGCCAGCGATAATGATCGCCCGCGCCCCACGCCCAGCCATCGGGATGCTCCACGATGCCCCACTCGGGGTGATACATATAGTGGCCATGCTGATGCCAGCACTCGCCTTCCGCATTGCAGACGATATAGGCCGATGCGGTCGTGGCCGTGAGGGCCAATGTGCCCGCAGCCATAAACGCGGCGGCCGCAAGCTTGGTCAAACTCTTCATGGAAATTCTCCTGGTTTTGACTGCCATTCCCAGATGGCCGGTCGATTCAGCCCTCCAGATGGTTAAGCCTAGCATCGTCCGTCGCGCCCGTGAAGCGCGGGAACCGCGTTTCACGCCTCTCGCTGAAAGTCCTGTAATTTGCGCTGTTTGGCGGGTTATCGGATTTAATTTTCCTTCTATTGACGCGGTGCAACATGGCCTGAATGTGTCGCGATCCGAGCGTCGAGCGAATGCTTGAGACTCGCGATTCTGTCTCGTCGCCATTTCATACAACTGACTTCGCCCAGTCGCCGGACGGGGCGGAGTCAGCACAATCCTCAAATCGACGCCACTCACATGGCGGTCTGTTCGTGCCCCGCCATCAGGCCCGGAAACCGCACGACGACGTCGCGTTGTCCGGCGCGAGGAACCGTGAAGTCGACGTTCCTGGCCGGTGCATTGGCCACGCTCATGGTTGCCCGGTACCGGCCGGGCTCAAGCTGCATCAGAACCCAGGGTGCATCGCATTTGACGCGCAAAACCTGGGCGCCGTCGGGTTTGCTCACCGTCAGCTGCTCGTTCGCAAGATATTGGCCGTATCCGCCGACAGCTTCGAGCTTGACCGGATAGCTCTGCCAGCGGGCTTCGTGCTCCTCGCCCTGGCCCACTCCGGTGCATGCGACGTTGACGCCCATCACATCGGCGGTCCGATCCATCGAAAGATCGCGAACGGTATCCGCGCGCGCGGCGAGGCCGAGGGTCAGCACGAGCGCAGAGGCGGGAAGCAGCGCCGCCAGGATTTTTTGCTTGAATTCAGACATGTCGTTCTCCGTTCGAACAACCCGCGCCCCAAGCTGGGCCCGCGGGGACATGTCGTGAATGTGTTTTTCACTGCAGCGTTGCGTGAAGCTTGCGTAACCGCGTCACATATCCGTGAAATCCGGCGCGGCGCGTTTCAGGACAGAACCGCAACCGTCGCCGGTCCGCCAGGATATTCTTCGATGAACAACAGGACTTTGTAGCCGTCCTGCAGCACGACGTTGCCGTCGGCATCGCGCACCATTTCGCCGTCCGTGAACGTCGTGGCGCGCTCGTCGTCGAAGGCGAAGACCGGCACGAGGCCGCGTTCCTCGCGCTGGAAGCGGTTGAAAAGCTCTTCCGCCTTTTCCGGCGGCAGCCGCACGCAGCCGCCCGATGCGCGATGGCCCAATTCGAATGCGTGGCCTTCGGCGGAATGCAACGCAATGCCGGTGAGATGGCCGTGGATCGTATAGTCCAGGAACATCGCCCACGGCATCGCCGCGCCATGCCAGACATGGGAATAGTGCACGCGGTCGAAGCGCTCCGGATCGAGTTCGAACAGGCCGGTCGGCGTGCTGGTGAAATATTTCTCGCGAAGTTCGCGTCCGGTGGAGACCGGGAACGCCTGCTCGAAGACCAGATCGCCGTCGCGCGATTTGTGGAACATGTAGAGATGTTGCGCCCAGGCGCCGTCGGCGGCTTTGCTCACATACAGAAAGACGTCGAAATAGGAAAAGAGTTCGTCCGGTACCTGGTCGCGCAGGCGTTCGGCGACGGCTTCGCCCTGCTCCTCGCTCACCGCGGGATCGAACGACGGCTGCGGAATTTGCGCCGCCTTGGGAGTTGCCGGATTTTTTGCGGCCGGCGCCGGCAACAACGCCGCCGGCACAAGCTGCGGCTTCGCGACATCGGCCGTTTTCGCGGACGCCGACATGTCGGGCCAAAGCGAGATATGCGCCGGCACGTGCAGCCCCTGGGATTGCATGCCCGCTGCAGCGCCCATTCCCGCCATCGCAATGGCGGCGACGGCAGCGAATTGCCGCAATCCGGACATGCCGATTCCCCCGTTCCACTCCGGACGAGCCTAGCAGAAGCCCATGGCCCCGGCGAGCGCCAAAGGAGGAATGCAATTCCCGCCAGACCGTTTACGATACCGGCGATTCAGGGGAGCCCGCATGCGCGAATTGATGGTGATGTTCTTCACGGTATTTGTGGCCGAACTGGGCGACAAGACCCAATTGGCGACGCTTCTGTTCGCGTCCGAGCGCAAGGTGCCGCCGCTTGCCGTGTTCGCGGCGTCGGCCTCGGCGCTCGTGCTGGGCACGGCCATTGCCGTCGGCCTGGGCACGGTGGCCAGCCGCTACATGACGGTCGTGCCCCTCAAGCTGATCGCCGGGCTTGGCTTCATTGCGATCGGCGTGTGGACGCTGACGCAACATTTCCGCGGCGCATGACGGCTATTTGAAGACGAGGCCGATCGTCTCGGCAACGCAGGCCGGGCGCTCCTGGCCTTCGATCTCGATGGTGAATTCGCTGATCAACTGCAGCCCGCCCGAGCGCGCCTCGACGGACACAAGTTTCTGCCGCCCGCGCACCCGGCTGCCGACCGCCACCATGTTGGTGAAGCGGACCTTGTTGCTGCCGTAATTGATGCCCCGCGAAGCGCCGGTGACGCGCATGATGCCTGCCCCCATCATCGGGATCAGCGACAATGTCAGATAGCCATGCGCGATGGTCTTGCCACCCGGCATCTCCTTCTTCGCCCGCTCGACGTCGATGTGGATCCATTGATGGTTGCCGGTCGCATCGGCGAATTTGTTGATGCGATCCTGGTCGATCACGACCCAATCGGATGCTCCGATCTCCTGGCCGGCCAGCGCGGGCAATTCGTCGAACGATACGGTTTTCATGTGAGTCTCCTTCAGTTTTCGGTGGCGATTTCAATTGGCGGTTCATTGGCGAGTGCGCGCACGCGCTGCTCCAGCCGGTGCATCGGTCCATGCGCAACCCCGAGCTCGCGAAGGCGCTTGACGGTGCGATAGAGATAATCGCGATTGGTGCCCAGGATGCCTTCCCCCATGGCGATGCGGCGGGCCGTTTCGTCTTCGCCGATATTCGCCTCGTAGCGCGCATGCGTGCGGTCGATCACGAATGTCAGCACTTTGGCCGCTCCCACGCCATCGATTTTCGCGGCGAGCCAGCACGGTTTGTAAGCGCCCGACAGCATTTCGCGATACCACAGAATGGTGAGCTCGCTGCCCACGTCTTTCGCCGCGATGCGGTGGGCGACGCCGACGCAGGCGCCGCCGCGGTCGAGCCCCAACATCAGGCCCGGCTTGTCGGGCGAGCCGCGGCCGAGGCTCAGCGTGAGGCAGAACTGGCGGTGATAGCCCGTCACTTCCGCCCGGCAGCTTTGCGCCACATGGATCGCCGGATTCCACATCAGAGAGCCATAACCGAACACCCACACATCGGCGCCGGGCGGCACGGCGGCTTCGGCTGCCTTGCGCGAGGCCTCACGCGCCTCTTCGCTCATCAACGGTACGCCGCCCGTTTTCGCAAACATCTCCGCATAGCGGCGGATGTTCTCCGCGGTGAACTGCTCGCGGCGCAGCAATTCGCCCGGCCGCAGGCCCAGCGCGTTCGGCTTTGCGTCGCTCTCAGACAATGCGGGACTCGCGCTTGCCCCAATAGCGGTCGCGGATGAGGCGCTTGTAGAGCTTGCCGGTGGGATGGCGCGGCAATTCCCGCTCGAAATCGACCGTGCGCGGACATTTGATGGGCGAAAGTTTTTCCCGGCAATGGGCGATCAGTTCCTCGGCGAGCGCGGGCCCCGCGTCGCGCCAATCGGCCGGCTGCACCACCGCCTTCACCTCTTCGCCGAACTCCTCGTTGGGCACGCCGATCACCGCCACGTCGGCGACCTTGGGATGGGTGATCAGGATGTTCTCCGCTTCCTGCGGATAGATGTTCACGCCGCCCGAGATGATCATGAAGGCCTTGCGGTCGGTGAGATAGAGAAAGCCCTTCGGAATCGAGCTTGCCCACGTCGCCGAGCGTCGACCAGCCGGGATTGGCGGGGTGGCGCGACTCTGCCGTCTTCTTCGGGTCGTTGTGATATTCGAACTCGGCCGCGCCGCCGAAATAGATCACGCCCTCTTCGCCCGCGGCGACTTCGCGCCCGTCTTCGCCGCAGATATGCACTTCGCCCACCAGCGCGCGTCCGACCGTGCCCGGATGCGCCAGCCAGTCGGTGCTGCTGACGTAGCACAGGCCATTGCCTTCGGTGCCCGCATAATATTCGTGCAGCACCGGCCCCCACCATTCGATCATCTTGCGTTTCACTTCGATCGGGCACGGCGCCGCAGCATGGATCGCGCTCTTCATCGACGACACGTCGTATTTCGCGCGCGTTTCGGGCGGCAGCTTCAGCATGCGCACGAACATGGTCGGCACCCATTGGCTGCCGCTCGCCCGGTATTTCTCGATGAATCTGAGCGCCTCTTCCGCATCGAAATGCTCCATCACCACGACCGTGCCGCCCAGGCGGTGGATCGCCATGCAATAGCGCAGCGGCGCCGCATGATAGAGCGGCGCGGGCGAGAGATAGACCGTGTCCTCGTTGAGCCCGAACAGTAGCGACACGAGCATGCCGAGCGGGCTCGGCGCGTCGATCGGAAGGCCTGACAATGCGTGACGCACGCCCTTCGGCCGCCCCGTCGTGCCCGACGAATAGAGCATGTCGAGGCCCGCGATTTCGTCGGCGATCCGCGCCGCCGGCATCGCGCCCGTCGCCTTCTCGTAGCTTTCGTAACCGGGAATCTCGCCGCCCACCGAGAACAGCTTCACATCCTTCAGGAGCGGCACGAGTTCGCCCGCGACCTTGCCGAGACCATGCGACACGATCAGCACCTTCGCGCCGCAATCGCGCGCGATATATTCGACTTCGCCGGCCGTGAGACGCGACGAGACGCAGGTGTAATAAAGGCCGGAGCGTTGCGCCGCCCAGCAAATCTCCAGGAACCGGATATTGTTCTCCATGAAGATCGCGATGGCGTCGCCGGGTTTGAGCCCGAGCTTGCGGAACAGTTGCGCACCCTGGTTCGAGCGGTCTTCGAGCTGGCGATAGGTGGCGGTCTCGCCGGTTGCAGCCATGACGATGGCGGCTTTGTCCGGAGTCTTCTGGACGTGGACGGACGGATGCAAGATCGTTTCCTCGGATGGCGTTTTGACGAATGTACGAATGGCGGCGGCCCCGCGCAAACCCAATCGGCGCCGTTGACACGCGCGAGAACGGCAGGCCACAAGCGGCGGGAGCCTCAGAAACCCTTCCCGTTTGATGACCGAACCCATCCGCAAGGCGCTTTCCCTCCCGGATGGCGAGATTTCCTATCTCGAATGGGAGACAAGCGGTCCGCCGCTCCATTTCGCCCACGCCAACGGCTTCAACGGGGAAACCTATCGCGCCCTGCTCCAGCCTTTGGCGGATCGTTTCCATATCTTCGCCTGGGACGCGCGCGGACACGGCTTTACGAGCTTGCCCGCCGATCCCGCGCGCGGTGCGCAATGGACGGCCTATCGCGACGACCTGTTGCAATTTCTCGAGCGGGTCTGTGGCGAGTTGGCGATCCTCGCCGGACATTCCATGGGCGGCACCGTGAGCGTGATGGCGGCGGCGCTGAGGCCCGCATGCGCCCGTGCCGTCGTACTCGCCGAGCCGGTGCTGATTCCGCGCCGCGCCTGGCTCGCGCGATTCTGGAACGGCAACCCGGAACCAAATCTGGCCGACCGTGCGGCGCAGCGGCGCGACACGTTCCCCTCGTTCGATGCGGCGCTCGCCGCCTATCGTGGCCGTGGCGCGTTCAAGGCGTGGCCGGACGAAATGCTTGCGGGATATCTGAAAGGCGGCCTCAGGATCGACGCGGCAACGGGCGAAGCGCGGCTTGCCTGCGCGCCCGCCTGGGAAGCGGCGAGCTTTCGCGGCACGCCGTTCGGGGTTGCCCATCTCGCGCGCAAAATCGCCTGCCCGCTGACGGTGATCTACGGAACGGTGAACAGCACCTGCCGCGATCTGGGCGCCGCAACGCTATCGCTCGAACATGCCGGCACGCGCATCATCAAGATCGAAGGCGCCAGCCATTTCCTGCCG
Organism: uncultured Alphaproteobacteria bacterium; assembly: GCA_963760345.1. Classification (GTDB taxonomy): domain Bacteria; phylum Pseudomonadota; class Alphaproteobacteria; order Micropepsales; family Micropepsaceae; genus Rhizomicrobium. The sequence goes on along the minus strand of CAVXCU010000003.1, from coordinate 570,184 downwards.
ATGGAACAACCGGACATCGTGCGCGCGGAGATCGCGCGAACCCTCTCCTCACTCACCATGACCGGGCTCGACCCGGTCATCCATTAGGTGAGAGGGCGCGAGCCGAATTGACGATAGATGGCCGGCTTGGAGGCCGGCCATGGTGAGAGTTTAGGATTTCGCACGATCTGAAAACATTTAATCCGAAAAACGCACATCGAGCCGGGCGAGAAGTTCGTCGGATGAAAAGCCCAGCGCATCGAGCCGGCCCGAGCGCGCGAGCACGGCGAGGCCGGTGAGCGTTGCGGCTAGAAGCAGCACGTCCGCCTGGGCTTCCCGGCTCTCCGCGCGATGGCCCGTCGCATCCGACAGCGCGTTGAGTGCCGCAATCAGCCGGCCGTTGAACACCCGCTCGGATTCGCTCGTGCCTGCCGTCGCGGTCAAAGCAGATGACACCGCGGCCATCGTTTCGGTGTGCTGCAGCAGCGACAATGCGGCGCCCGCAGCCGCGGCAAGCCGGCCCTGCCCGCCGGCGGGCCCGGCCGCCATGCGCATCGCGCGCGCGAGGCTTCCCAGATCTTCCGCCGCGAGCGCGAGCAGGAGTTCGTCCTTGCCGTCGAAATAGCCGTAGAGCGCGGCCGGTGCGAATCCGGCTTCGGCGGCGACCCCCCGGAGCGACAGGTCGCGTGCACCGTCGCGCGCGGCCACACGGCGGGCGGCCTCGAGAATGGAGGCGCGCGTGGCGCCGCGTTCCTTCGCGCGCCGCTCGGCTCTGTTTTCCTGAATCGCCGCCATGGACGCGCATCATAGGCGATTCGCGCGTGCGCGTCTTAGGCGCGCTAGGCCGGCAGTTCGTAGCCGATAGCGGCTTCGATCTCGCATGTTCGCTGCACGGCCGGGCGCGCCATCATGCGCTCGTAATGCCTGAAGAGATTGGGGAATGTTTCGGGCGCCGGGTGCAGCGAATTGACGAAACGCCAGAACAATCGGAAGAGGTGAATGTCTGCGATCGAATAGCGGCCAACCAGCCACTCGTGCTGCCCCAGGCGCTGCTCGGTAATCCCATACACATGATTCAGGCGTTCGATCCCCGCCTTCCGCGCCGGATGCACGCTCGACGCGATGAACGACATCCAGGAAACGATTTGCGCTTCGGCTTCCGGGTCGTCTGCGGGAAGCAATTTCGCTTCGGGATGACGTCGCGCCAGATAGAACAGGATTGCGGCGACTTCCGTCAGCGGGCGTCCGTCGATCAGGAGAAGCGGGACCGTGCCTTCCGGGTTCAATGCAAGATAGGCGGGCGTGCGGTTCTCTTTCTTTGCAAACGACACCGGCTTGGCCTCGAACGGCACGCCGATCTCGTGCAGCGCGATATGGGGCGCCATCGAACTCGATCCGGGCGCGAAATAGAGTGTGAGCATAGGTGATACCGGCATTTACAGCCCGATCTGCCGGGCGGCGAGATCGCGCAAAATCTCCTCCGAGCCGCCGCCGATCGCATTGACCCGCACCTCGCGATAGATGCGCTCCACGCGTCCGCCGCGCATATATCCCGCGCCGCCCAGAATCTGCATCGCTTCGCGGGCGCAGAATTCGAGCGTCAGGGTCGCCTGCACCTTCAAGAGCGCAAGATCGGCTGCGGGGCGCTCGCCGTTCATCACGCGCCACGCACACATATCGAGATAAGCCGTCGTTGCGTTGATCTGGCGCAGCATCTCAGCAATCTTGTGCCGGATCACCTGATGGTCGGCGAGCCGCTTGCCGAAGGTCTCGCGCTGCTGCGCCCAGGCGGCCGCTTCTTCGAGGCACACGCGCGCCGAGGCGCAGGCGCCCGCCGACATGCCGAGCCGCTCGCCGTTGAAATTGTTGACGATGCCCGTGAAACCCAGATTCTCGCCGCCGATCAGATTCTCCGCCGGCACGCGCACGGAATCGAAATAGAGCGCGGCCGTATCGGACGCCCACCAGCCCTGTTTCTTGAGCTTCGTGCGCGAGACGCCGCGCCGGTCGGATTCGATCAGGAGCAGCGATAACCCGCCCATCCCTTCGCCGCCGGTGCGGACGGCGGTGGTGAAATAGTCGGCGCGCATGCCGCCCGTGATGAACATCTTCGAACCGTCGACGACGAATTCATCGCCGTCGCGTCGCGCGCGCGTCTTGATCTGCGCCACGTCGGAGCCGCCCGAAGGCTCGGTGATGGCGAGGCTGATGCGCTTGTCGCCCGTGAGCACGGCGGGCGCAATCTTGCGCTTCATCTCGTCGGGGCCAAGCGCGAGGATCGGCGGCAGGCCGATGCCGTGCACCATCAGGCTGGCGGAAACGCCGCCTGCCCCGATGCGCGCCAGTTCTTCGGACGTGACGATGCCGTGGAAGCGGTCGAGCCCCTCGCTGATCCCGCCATATTCCTCGGGATAGCCCATGCGCAGCAGGCCGAAATCGGATGCTTTCTTATAGAGCGAAAGCGGAATCTCACCCGCCTCTTCCCATTCCTCGACAAAGGGCACGATCTCGCGCTCGATGAAGCGGCGCAACTCGCGCCGCCAGGCCTGATGGGCCTCGGTCAGGAACGGCGAAGGCGGCCGCGTGGAATCGAAGTCGATGGTCGCGCCCTTGGGCATGGCGGAATCCTCCGGCAGCGTCGCGCGCGCATAGAGCCCTTACGGCCGGGCGGCGGCGATCGACGCCATTCTAGCCTCCCGCGCAAGGCTCGCGGCAAGCCCGCATCCGGAGATCGGCAGACGAATCAGGTCTTCGGGCAAGTCGACTTGTCCACGTCGGAGCGCCCGCAATAGGCAACGGTCACCGCGTGGAAATCGTTGACGACCTTTTCTTCTGTGTCGACTGAAACTTCATAATCGTGGTTGGTCGCGGCCATCTGACCGTTGATATTGCTGATCTTGTCCTTGTCGGGCTTCGTGGCCTGCTGCTCGTTGGCGAGCGCGCGCTTCTCGGAATTCGTCGAAGCGTCGAGGCAATCGCGATAGGATTTGAGGTCGCCCTGCCATCTCTTGATGTCTTCGAAAGCGCCATGCTTGGCGGCAAGTGCGGCCGCGGGCGCCTTCGACTGAATATCCGCAACCGTCGGCAAAACCGGCGGTATCGGCGCCCCGGCGCAACTCTCCTGAGCCAGCGCCGGCCCCGCCGACAATATCGCCAACACCAATCCCAACCCAATCCTGTTAAGCATAAATCACTCCCGTTCACACCAGATGGCGCTTTCGGCGATCAAAGCACATCTGACGCGTGGGAATAAAGCCCGGAATGGCCTCAAACCTCCGCGGCATAGGGCGGCGCGGGGTCGTATTCCATCGCACGTTGCACGGCGCGGGCGATCGCCGGGCCATGGATCTGGCCGGTCAGCCATAGCGCCATGTCGATGCCGGCCGAGACGCCTGCCGCGGTCACCACATTGCCGTCGCGCACATAGCGGACATTTTCGAGCACTTCGGCCGCCTCGCCCCGCGCGCGGAGTTGCTCGACGAAGCCCCAATGCGTGGTGACCCGCTTGCCTCTGGCGGGCCCTGCCGCGGTCAGAAGCAGCGCACCGGTACACACGCTTGTGATCCAGGTGCACGACGCCGCGGCATTCGCGATCCACGACAGGAGCGGACCGTTTTCCACTTCGCGCCGCGTGCCCATGCCGCCGGGGACCAGGAGTACGTCGAGCTTCGGACATTTGCCGAGCGTCGCATGAGGCATCACGCGCATTCCCTTGGCGCATCTGACGGGTGCGTCGCGCTCGGCCACCAGGAGGACTTCGAACGGCCGCGATTTTGCGGTGTGATGAACCACTTCGTTCGTCATCGTGAACACCTCATAGGGGCCCACGAAATCGAGCTCCTCGGCATCGTCAAACAGCAGGATTCCGATGGCTTGAGTCACGGTTTGTCTCCGGTCGGTTGAAAGCGGGCGCGAAACGACGCGGGGCTTACCTTGAGATGGCGTCGAAAGGCGCGACGCATACGCTCTTCGGAGCCGAAGCCGGCGCGGGCCGCGACAAGGCCCACGGCGATCTCCGATGCGGTCAGCATCCGGCGCGCCGCATCGAGGCGCGCCCGCTCCACATAGCGCGCCGGCGTCTCGCCGGTTTCATTGCGAAAAATGCGCGCGAAGCTGCGTTCGCTCATATGCGCGGCTGCGGCGAGCGCGGGCACGTCCAATGCGTCGCCGATATGTTCCGGAATCCAGCGCAGCAACGGCGCGAGCATGCCCCGGGAATTCGCTTCGGACGCCAGATGCGCGCTGAATTGGGATTGGCCGCCCGGCCGCATCAGAAACAAGACATGCCGGCGCGCGATGGCGAGCGCGACGCCGTCGCCGAATTCCTCACGCACCAACGCGAGCGCCATGTCCATTCCGGCCGTCACGCCGGCCGAGCTCCAGATGCGCCCGTCGCGCACATAGATCGCGTCGGGCTCCACGGAAATATCGGGAAAGGTTTCCGCGAACAGTCCGACCGAACGCCAATGGGTCGTCGCTCGCCTGCCCTTGAAAAGACCCGCTGCCGCCAGAAGGAAGGCGCCCGTGCAGACCGAGGCGACCCGTTTCGCCCGCGCCGCGCCTTTCCGGATTGCCGCGATCAGGGCCGGATTGCGCTGCGCCTCCGTCATGCCGAACCCGCCGGACACGAGCAGGATATCGATCGCCGGGGGCAACGCGGAATAATCGCCGTCGGCGACGAGTTTCACGCCACTCGAACTGGCGAAGGCGCCTTTCCGTTCGGCAAGCAGGATCGGCTTGAAAACGGGCTCGGGCAGTTCGTCGTTCACGGCCGTCAGAATCTGCAGCGGCCCCGTCACATCGAGGAGTTGGGCGCTGTCAAAGGCGAGCATGACGATGTTGCGGAGAGGCATGAGCGCATTCTAGGGCCGCGTCCTCCTGGCGGAAATGACAATCATCCCACTTTTTCTGCCAACGCGCCGGACGTGCGCCGGAACCGTCGGCTCAGGCGCCGATCGTCCGCAAATTTGCATATGTTAAGGGTCCGGAGGCCGGCAGCGGCACCGCACGCGATCTCGAAAACGTGATCATCATTAACTCGCAGTCTCGCGGACCGAAAATCCCGCCGAATCCAGCCGATTTTCCGCATTTTGGGCCCGATGAACGCAGCATGAATGGTTACTGCAGGAGAGGTTCAGGCAGCCCCACCATATTCAACACAAGACAATTTGCGTTCCAGAAATTGGACGCGTGAACCGAGAAGGAGACGAGATCATGAGAACGATGGCGAAACTTGCGATAGGCGCATTGATGACGGCTGGCGTCGCCGTGGCGGCCGCAGCCCCCGCGGAAGCCGGCGTCCATGTCGGCATCGGCGTCGGCGTCCCGGGGCCGGGCTACTATGGCCCAGGCTACTACGGCCCAGGGTACGCGCCTTGCTACGGCTACTATGCCAACCCCTATTACTGCGGCTACCCGGCCTACTGGGGCCCGGGATATGTCGGCGGCTATTGGGGCGGCGGCTGGGGTCATGGCTACTATGGCCACGGCGGCTACGGGCGCGGCGGCTTCGGCCGTGGCGGATTCGGCCACGGCGGCCACGGTCACCACTAAGCGTTCATAGCCGAACGATACCGGATACGCGGCTGCCGCAACCGGCAGCCGCGAAATCCTTTGAAGCCGGACGTTCTTGTCTGCCGGGGCAAAACTACGAATCACACGATTGGCTTTGGCAGCGGCTTGCGTACAAAACAATTTCCGCACTTTCCAATTCCCGACCGATCTCTCGACATGAGGGTTTTGCGTCCAGGTTGTCCCGTATTTCTTCCGGTGCGATGCCTATCTAACTACTGTCATGGCCCGCGACAGCGGGCCACCCAGGTGACGCGTCTCCACTCTTCAATGAACAACATAAATTTGAACGTCACCTGCCTCAAAGAGCGGGCGTCACCTGGGCGGCCCGCTTTTGCGGGCCGTGACACCAAGAGATGTGGAGATTCAGAGCTAGCGGTGTGACACACATTTGAACACGAATACGCGCCCGCAAGCGCAAATATTTTTTCCACCGCCATGTCTCAACGACGTCGAATGCCGCCACTCCTGCTCCTTTTCCGCGCGATGAACGCCGCATGAAGCGGCGCCCCAGACGGCGTTCACCCTGGCTCCTTCATATTCGGCACAACACAGAGCGCGTTCGAGAATCGAACGCGGAAACCTCAGAAGGAGACGAGATCATGAAAACGATGGCAAAGCTTGCGATCGGCGCGTTGATGACATGCGGCCTGGCCGTGGCGGCCGCGGCTCCCGCGGAAGCCGGCGTCCATGTCGGGATCGGCATCGGTTTGCCGATCGTCGGACCGGCCTATGGTTCGTGCTACGGCTACGGCGATCCTTATTACTATTGCGGGCCCGGATATGTGGGCGGTCTCTGGTACGGCCACGACCGCGCCTATTGGGGCGCACATGGCGGCTGGAACCACGGCGGCTGAAATCATGCCGGTTGGGGCCACGGCGGCTGGGGTCACGGTGGCTGGGGCCATGGCGGTCACGGCGGAATCCACCACATCTGATATCTGAGACCGATGTCTGAGGGATGCGCGGCTGCCGCAACGGGCAGCCGCGATATCCCTTGAGCGTTTCGCGTCAGATTTTCTTCAGCGCCACCGCATATCCCTCGACGGGCACGCCCGCTTCGCTGCGCGGCGCGCAGACGAGAAAACCTGCAACATCGAATCCCGCCCGCGCCGCTTCGGCGCGCAGGTAAGATTCCGAATGGCGCCAGCGGCGTTTGGGACCCAGCTCGAACTCTTCGCCGTCTTTCGTTTCGGCCGTGAACAGAAATAGGCCCTCGGGCGCGAGGCGCCGCGCCACGGCGAGAAACACGCGAGCCAGATCGCCCAGATAGACGAGCGTGTCGGCGGCGAGAATGAGATCGTAGGCGGCGCCCGCCTTCCTCGAGCACCAATTCCAGATCGGCGACGGTCAGCTCATTGTAGATTCCGCGCGCCCGTGCCTTCCCGATCATCGCGGGGCTCAGATCGACGCCGTCGAGCCGCGCTGCCAGTTCCTTGAACGCCGCACCCGAAAGGCCCGTGCCGCAGCCCAGATCAAGGATTGTCCGCGCGCCGCCCATCATCACAAGCCCGGCAAGCTCGCGCAGGATCGCGGGCGCGCGATAGCCGAGTTGCGCCAGCATGCGCAAATTGTAGTCACCCGAGAACTGATCGAACAGATGGCGCACATAGCGCGGATCGGAACGGGGCCGCGCCAGCATCGCGCGCGCTTCGGCGACCCAAGGCGCGAGTTCGGATGCGCCCTCCCCGATCTCGTCGAATGCCTCCAGCGCCTTTTGTGCTTCGCCCGCTTCGAGCCAAGCGAGGCCCAATTGGCGCCGCGCTTCTGCAAGTGCGGGATCCTGGCGCAACGCCCGCTGGAATTCACCGATTGCCTGCGGGAGTTCGCCGGCGCGAAACAACGCTTCGCCCAGCAGCAGCGCCGCATCCGCGACGGAAGGATAAAGCGCGGCTGCTTCGCGCGCAGCGGCCAGTGCAGCATCGGATTGCCCCGCCGCGATCAGCGCCTGCACGAGGCCCGCGCGCAGCAGGAACCCGCCGCGGCCCGCCTCGACCAAGTCCCGCAGCAATTGCGCCGCATCGCCCGCGTGGCCTTGCGCGATCAGCGCCTCGGCATGCGCAAGCGGATCGTCCTCACGCGGCAAGCGTGCACTTGCCGTTGTTGATGACGACGACATCGCGCTCCTTGACCTTGGAGCGGAACGACACCACCGGTCCATCGATCCACATCTCGGTCACGATCGTTTCGCCGGGAAACACGGGGGCGGAAAAGCGCACGTCGAAACCCACGATCTTCGTCGCGTCGTATTTGCACACGGCCTGGACGATCGCGCGGCATGCCGTGCCGTAGGAACAGAGCCCGTGCAAGATCGGCCGCGGGAAGCCCGCCATCTTCGCGACGTTCGGGTCGCGATGCAGCGGATTGCGGTCGCCCGACAGCGCATAGATGAACGCCTGGTCGGGGCGCGTGTCGCACGCCTGGACGAGATCGGGCTGGCGATCGGGAATCGGATGCGGCACGGGCGCGCCGTCCTTGGGCCCTCCGAAGCCGCCGTCGCCGCGCGCAAACGTCGTCGAGCTGAGCGTGCAAAGCTTCTCGCCGGTTTCCTTCAGCTTGATGACTTTCTCCGTCACCACCACCGCGCCCTTGTCCTTGCCCTTGTCGAAGGCGCCCGTCACGCGGTCTTCGGCCGTGATCTCGGCCGATGTCGGCAGCGTCTTGTGAACGGTGAGCCGCTGCTCGCCATGCACCACCATCAGATAGTTGATGCCCGTCTTGCCCATCGTCGAATTGCCCCACGCCACCACCGTCGCCATGGTGGGCACGGAACGCAGGCCGTTCTCGTAGACGAAGGGCAACTCGGCCTCGTTCATCGGATCGCGGCCGAAGCCGATGCCCAAGCGCATAAAGCATCGAGTCGCGGTCCGTATAACGAAACGTGTCGACGCCCGATTTGAGCTTCATGATCTCGTCGTAGATGATGGGCATGGCCGTGCTTCCCGGTGTTTTCCGGGCGCGAGTAGAGCCTTGAAAACCCGCCTCCGGCAAGGGTGTTCCCGGCCTCGGCGCGGCCATGCTATTGCTCGGGCGGCCGGAACCGGAGACGCCCCATGACCTATCGCTGCTTCAACGTCGAGATCGCAGATCGCATCGCACATATCCAGCTCAAGCGCGGCAGCGAACTCAACACGATGGTGCCGGAATTCTGGCGCGAATTGCCGGAGATCGTGCGCGATGTCGACCATGGCGCGAAGGCGCGCGCGATCGTCATCTCGTCCACCGGCAAACATTTCTCCGCCGGCATGGATTTCTCGGTGTTTACGGCCGCGCAAGGCAACGCCCCCAGCGAGCGGCCCGAGCGCGGACGCGCGGCGGCCAATCTGAGGCTCCACGTGCTCGAGATTCAGGAGACGTTCAACGTCATCGACCGCGCGCGCATCCGGTTCTCATCGCGATCCAGGGCGGCTGCATCGGCGGCGCGGTGGATCTCTCCAGCGCCTGCGACTGCCGCTACGCGACCGAGGACGCGTTCTTCGTGGTGCAGGAAATCAATCTCGGCATGACGGCCGATGTCGGCACCTTCCCGCGGCTGTGCAATCTGATGCCGCAGGGCTGGGTGCGCGAACTTGCCTATTCCGGCCGCCGGCTGCCGGCGCGGAAGGCCAGGGAGATCGGCCTCGTCAACGAGGTGTTCGCCACCCAGGAGGCGATGCTCGCCCACGTGATGGCGCTGGCGAAGGAGATCGCGGAGAAATCGCCGCTCGCCGTTCACGGCTCCAAGGTGATGATCAATTACGCGCGCGATCATTCCATCGCCGACGGCCTCGACTACATCGCGACCTGGCAGACCGGCATGTACAACCCCGAAGTCGACATGCGCGAATCCTTCGTCGCTAAGGCCGAGAAGCGCACGCCGAACTTCTCAGACCTGCTGCCGCTGAAGAAAGTGGCGCTGTAGCGCGAAGGCCCGTGTGGACTATCGCTGCACGATCTTCTGCGCGCCCTCGACCAATTTCTTCGTGGCATCGACCGAGCATCGCGGATGAATGACACCTCGTGCCGGCAAGGCAGGGAAGCGCCCGCAAAACGCAGAAATCGGTGGATATCCAAGAATTGGCAGTTTAAGGCAAAAAGACCGTGAGGCAGTATAAGTAATCGCTTTCTCAATGACGTATTTCCGGCAATGAATACAAATTCCGATATGAAGCCGACAATCTCGCCCGACCCTTTCAGATCATCGCAAGCTCGGACGCACGGTGCATGCTTGCTGCGAACTTAGCGGAAATGGACAAGCGGAGATGAGCGACGACAACGGCGCGCCCGGCGGCCCGCCCACTCCACCGACGCCGATAGTGGACGACATCGCTGCCTTCAGGGCTCAAGCCGCCGGTTTCTTCGAGCGCGTCGCCAAAATCCTGACCGGCGATGCCACTCCAGTAAACCGTTTCAAATGGTTCGGCAAATTCGGCGACGGTCTCGATCTGGCATGGAAGTTTGCGCGCGGCGTTGGCGGCCTCATCATATTCTGCCTGGGCCTCTACGTCCTGGCCAATGCTTATTCCTCTCATGGTCTCGTTATCGAACCTTTCGCCGTGCCGGCCGACGTCGCGACAAAGGATTTTGACGGAATAAGCCTCGCCGCACGCCTCGACGACAGGCTGGTGCAACTCATGGAGAATACGAACCATTTTTCCATACGGGCACCCGCTACGATTACGGGAGACTGGGGCGACGACCGGAAGGTCGAAATCCCCGCACCGGACGCATTCGGCCAACAGATCGCGGCCGATTTGGAGCGTATCGCCGATCATCAAACCTATGTCAGCGCTCAATTGTATCACGCAGAGGGCGGGTATGGACTGACCATACGCGTCGATCACCGTACGCTTCCATCGATCATCGAACCCAACAACCACAACGATGAGGGATCAAGGATCGCGTGCGTTCTATTCTTCGCAGGGTGCGCCGGCGCGATAAATAACGACAAAGGCGGATGCCTGGATAGCTTCAATTCAACTCACGATCCGAACCAGGATATGTCGCTTCTTGTTGCTCGCGCGGCGATTGCCGTCCTCAAACAGACCCAACCTTATCGCTACGCATTGCTGCTGGGAAGCGCCGCCGACGGGTTCGACAAGCGGGCGGATTTTGAGACCTGGTGCGCGAACACCCTACGAAAGCGCGAAACGGATCTCGCGAAAACACGACCCAAAAACGCAACCGGTAAATCGCTGGCAGACGCGATGAAATATGCCAAAGACGCGCATGACGACGCGGCCAATGCGTCCACCGCGTTGAACCGAGCGGGCCTGGTCGATCTGGCATGGCTGGTCAAGAACGGCCCAAACCAGGAACGTCCATGGGCCTATGCCAAATGGGCCGAATGGAAAATGGCTCGCGGCCAATACGAAGATGTCGGCAAACTCTTTACCGAAGACGCCAGGTCCTATGAGGATCAGAGCATTGTCCTCTTTGAACGTGCCCTCTACAAATCGGCGATGGGAGATTCCGGCGGGGCCTTCGATGACTTTAGCCTGATCGCCGCCAAGCCGAACGATGGCGTCACGGCGGATTACGCTGCCGACGCCGCGTTGGCATTGCCGCATATGCTGCACGCCCGCATCGATGACATGCGCGGCGATTACACAGATGCTCGAGCTGAATTGCGGTCTATCGGGAATTTGCAATTTCTCGATCTGTCCTGGCAAACAAAAGGTTGGCTGGCCGCCGATTGCACGCGGGCACACGATACACAATGCGCGCTCGACTTCCTGAAAGCATCTCAAGACGGCCGATGCGTACTCAAGCCCCTGGACGCGAGCGGCACAATTCATGACACCGACAGCGGCGACATCAATCAATTTGAGACACGTGGCTTTTCTCCTGTACAGTTTTTTCTTGCGGCCGATTGCGGAAATTGGAACGAAGCCGCCAGTTTTCTCGCGAATGCGCAGCGCGATCTGGTAACAAGAACGTCCTACGTCAGAGCGATCGTTCCGGCCGTCGTCGTTCCCTGGCGCATCTATGCACTGGCCCGCTCCGGAGCGCCGGCCAGCGCAAAGACGCTGGCTGCTACGATGACGGTGGATCAAAGTTGCTATTTCTGCGTCGTCGTCCGCGCCATGACGGCTTCCGCCGAAGGCGATTACGCGACTGCGAACAACGAATTCCGGGGAGCGACGGCGCTCGCGCAAAAATTGCCGCTCGCCTATGTCGAATGGGGCAGGTCGTATATGCAACAAAAAAAGTATGAGGAAGCAACAAACGAATTCACTATGGCGAGCGACCTGTCGCCGAAATACGCCGACGCCATCGAACTTTGGGGCGAAGCGCTTCTGTTTAGCGGCGACACCGGAAATGCCATCACGAAATTTCAGGCGGCCGGCGAACTGGCACCGAACTGGGCGCACCTGCATGTGATGTGGGGCCGCGCGCTCGATAAGAGCGGAGCCCGCGACGTCGCCAAACAACACTATGCGCTCGCCAGGACCTTGCTGGATTTGAGCACAACCGATTCGCAGTTCCTGGCGCTACGCCTCAAATCTCCATAAGCGCTTCGCCGGTGGCGTTCCGCGCGTTCGGAAGGCTAAACATCGATCGGGTGAATCCGGGTCGATTCCAGGGCGTTCACCGACGCGGGCGGCCGGCCGGCGCGAATCTTGCGCACTGGCGCGCCGTGACGAAGTCCTATCGCTGCACGATCTTTTGTGCGTCCTCGATCATCTTCTTCGCGCCTTCGCCGTCGCCTTTGCGGAGCGCCGCCAGGTCGACCGGCACCTTGACGCCGCGCTGCACGGCGGCGCGCTCCTGGATTGCATCGATCCAGCGCTGCAGGTGGGTGAGGCCTTCGACCGATGCGCCCGACCAGGGATGGGTGCGCACCCAGCACCAATTGGCGATGTCGGCGATGGAATATTCGCCGGCCAGGTATTCATGGTCGGCGAGCTGGCCGTTCAGCACTTCGAACAGCCGGCGGGATTCGTTCTGATAGCGGTCGATGACGGGCTGAATCTTCTCCGGCCAGTAGCGATAGAACACATTGGCCTGCCCCATCATCGGGCCGATGCCGCCCATCTGGAACATCAGCCACTGGATGACGCGCGAGCGGCCCTTGCGGTCGGCGGGCAGGAGTTTCCCCGCCTTCTCCGCCAGATAGATCATCAGCGCGCCGGATTCGAATACGGCGAAATTGCCTTCGTCGCGGTCGACGATCGCGGGGATGCGTCCGTTCGGATTGATCTTGAGGAACGCAGGCTCCTTCTGCATGCCCTTGGACAGCTCGATGGCGTGAACCTCATAGGGCAACGCAAGCTCTTCGAGCGTGACGGACGCCTTCCAGCCGTTCGGCGTGGCGGAGGTGTAAAGATCGATCATGGGGCTGTTCCTTTGTTCAAGTGTGCGAATTCGTTCATTCGGATCCGAAATGCGTCTAGGAAATTGTGCACGCGGAGGCGCGGAGCCGCGGAGAAGATGCAAGTTCCAGCGCAGAGGACGCTGCGGATTCGCAGGGGACGCGGAGGAAGTGTTGCGCGCGAACGCGCGCAAGATTGCAAGTCATCGCAGACACGGAATGTTCTGGAAAATGCATTTTCCCCCGCGCCCACTGCGCATCCTTTGCGTCCTCTGCGTCAAATTCTTCCTTCTCCGCGGCTCCGCGCCTCTGCGTGAATTTCTGGCGGTGGTGGCAAACCGCCGCTGCCGCGCGGCACGAACCACTAATCGCCAGTCACATGCGTTACCGCTTCGGAATCGGAGGCGAGCGCGACGGCGCCAGGCAATAATCCGGGCGGCATGATGTCGTCTGCGGAACGGTGCGCGGCGCGGCGCCGGTCGATTTCGGCCCGCAAACGCTGCTGGCGCGCTTCGTCGAGCGGATAGCCCAGCATCGCCGACAGATTGAGCGCGCCCAACAGAACCGGCAGCGTGATATAGAAGAGGCGCATATGTTCGATCGCCGCGGGCGGGTTCGCGTGCCGGGGATCGAATCCCATCCACGCCAGCACGGAAAACGCGATGCCCACCGATATGCCGAGCCCGAATTTGCTGGTGAGCGACAGGAACGAATACATCAGCCCCGCCCGTTCGGCGTCGTTCTCCGCGGTGTCCGCATCGGCAATATCGGCCATCATCGCGCGCAAGAGAAACGCGGGCGCGCCGTAGTTCACGCCCGTGATCACGAAGATGAGAATCGCCACGGGCAGGTTTCCGTTCGGAATCAGGAACAGCAAGGGCGCGGTGGCGAAGGTGTAGATGTAGCAGGCGATCAGCGCGCGATGCTTGCCGACGCGGCGAGACAGCGCGATCCACGCCGGAATAAACGCCACACCCGCCACGAAATAAATGAGCAGCAACGTGCCCGCCCATTTCGGCTGGCCGATGGCAATCTGCGCGAAGAAATAGAACATCGCGCCGCGCGCGCCCTGGCTGGTGGATTCGAGCAGGTCGACCGCCATCACGCGGCGGATGGCGCGATCCTTCATCAGAAAACGGAGCGTGGGGATGAGGCCCGCATGGGTCTTGAGCTTCACTTCGGGCTCGGGAAGCGTGCCCACGCAAAGTGCGATCGACGGCAACAACAGCACGATGGCGAAAATCGCCATCGACATCACCTGGAGCGCCTGCGTCGCCGCGCCATGCTCTAGGATCGAGGGCACCACCAGCACGCCGACAAAGCCTATGACGGTGGCGGCCTGTACCCAGCCATAGACGCGCGAACGCTCATGATAATCCGGCGACAATTCGGCACCCCACGACAGATGCGGGATCACTGTCATCGACCAGCCGAAATACATCACGAATAGCCAGACGCAGAGATGAAAGACACTCACCGGCCCACCGGGCACGAATGTCATCCAGATACCGAGCGCGAGGATCGGCGTTCCCAGCGCGATCAGCGGCCGGCGGCGGCCCCAGCGCGTGCGCCAGCGGTCGCTCCAATAGCCCATCACCGGATCGATGGCGACGTCGAGAATGCGCATCAGGCTGAACACCGCGCCCGTGGCGAGAAGACTCAGGCCGATTTCGCGCGACGCATAGAATTTCGGGAGCAACACGACGATGGGCATGCCGAGTGCGGCCAGCGGAACGGCCGGCAGCACATAGGCGAGCAGCCGGAAGACGCCGAGGCGCGTCTCGGCCGGCGAAGTTGCAGGAGTGCCGGAGTCGGACACCGCCTCAAGCCGCGCGGAAGCGTTCGCAGATGGGCCGCTCTTCGTCGATCAACGCCTTGAACGACGGCCGTGCGTGGATAGACGCCACGTAACGGGCGAGATTCGGCCAGCGCGCCGCGTCGAGCGTTTCGCCTGCGTGCTCGAAATTGACGAACATCGTGCCCATGGTGACGTCGGCGATGGAGAACGCGTCGCCCACGAAGAATTTCTTTGTGCCGATTTCCTGGTCGGCATAGCTGAACAGCGGCGGCAGCTTGTCTTTCAGCGTGGCGGCGACCAGCGCCTCGTCGGGAACGCCGCGGATCATCTTCTTGACCACGCGCTCGAAGAACACGCCCGGGCCAATGGCCTGCGCCAGCACCGTGTCGGCATATTCCTCGTAGAACAGCGCCCGCGCCCGCAGGAACGGGTTGCCGGGATAGAGCGCGGGCTTGGGGAATTTGTGCTCGAGATAATCGCAGATGGCGGAGGAATCGGGGATGGTGTTCGGCTCCGGCAGATCGGTGTCGCGCAGAACCGGAATGCGCTTCAGGGGACTGATCGCCAGAAACTCCGGTGGCGGCTTGAAGGGGCTCACCTGTTCGAGCTTGTATTCGATGCCTTTCTCGGCCAGCACCACGCGCACCTTGCGCACGAACGGCGACACCGCGCCGCCATAAACGATCAATGCCATGGAATGCGTCCTCCCTGTCCCGTCGCTTTGCCGCGACTGTCGCGTGAAGCCTAGCCCACGGGTGACAGTCTGTCAGGGGGAAGATGGGGGAAGCAAGTCGCTTGCCAGCGGCCCGCCGTCACAATCGCGTTCAGGCGGCGGGCGTGGACAATTGGGCCGCAAGCTTGGACTGGTAGAGATATTCCACGGACTGGGCGAACGCATGACGCGGATCTGCCGACGCCGGTCGTATGATCGGCCCCTCCAGATAGCGAATGCCGGCGCCGATCGCGTTGATGGCCACACTCGTCGAGCGCAGTCCTAGAACGAACGCGTCCAATCCTGCATCCTGCGCTTCCTGGCCGAGCTTCTTGATGCGTTCGATGGATCGCACTTCCGGATCGGCCGGCGCGATCGAGATGCCGACCGCCCGCGCGCCGGTTCCCGAGAAGCGAATGCCGGCGCTCCCGCCATCGTCCACCACGCAGAAAATGTTCCGCGTGATGTTTGAGAGCTTCGGAAGCTCCTGGCCCAGCCTTATATTCGGCACACCCTGCTCTATTCCGACGACGATGGAAGCCATGTCCCGCACGACCTCCGCAGGAATCCTGCGATGCGCTTCCGAGTAGGCCGACCAAAAGCGCGAGCGCGTCAGTGTCGAGAAGTGAACGGGGAGCGCCGTGAGTATTCTGAAACCGTCGGCATGCAGCCGAGCAGTGCGAAGCGCGCATTCATCGAGAAGAACAAGATCGAGGGCCGCCTGATCAGCGTCGTTACCTCCCGTCCAGAAGCCGGTTGCTTCCGGTTGCACAGGCCGCGTCGCCGGCTGACACAGATACGTCACCACAACCTGTTTGGCCGCATCCCAGACCGGCCTGTACAGATAGTCGATCTCGGCGGTCGAAATGCGGTGCAGGACAGTGCTGTCGTTTGCAAAACGGAGCGACAATATCCGTTCGGATTGCGCGACCTCGGCCTTGACAATCCGATCTGGCGCCTGGCGCGACACGATCGTTTCCTTGCCTTCGCGTTCCAGAAGCGCATCCAGCATGCCGTGCGCCTCGATTCCCGGCGGCAGGGACGCGATGCTGACATTGGCGACCAGATTGCGAAGCGTGACTTGCGTACCCTGCTGGCCGAAAAGCCGCTCGCAGACCTCTTCGGATATGGTCTGGCATTTGAGCTGGGCTTCTTCCGCCGAAAGCTCGCGAAACAACACGATATAGGAGAGTTCGCCCATGCGCGAAAACGTGTCGCCGGGGCCCAGGCTGCGCCGGATGGCAGCCTCGAAAAAGGTTTCGACGTGGCTTGCCATGCGCGGCCACTTGCCGCCGAACCGCTCCTTGAGATGACCGAGATCGAGAAGATGCAGCTTGCCGGCCGATGTGACGGGGTTAGCAGACATGGCGGCGGTGTCCCGGTTGGAGCGGCGCGGACCGCGATCTAGCCGCCGGCAGCGCGCCGGGCGCCGGCTTCCCGGCCGTCTATCAGATCGAACAGCGCCTGAGGCTCAAACGGCTTTCGCAAGATGCCGTCGGCTCCGAATTTCCTGGCGATCGACAGGAAGTCCGTCTTGCTGCGGCCGGTTCCGCCGCTCATGGCGAATACGGTGAGCCCGGGAAACTGGCGCTTGAGCTCGATCAGCGTTTCAAGGCCCTCTTTGCGGGGCATAAGGATATCGAGGAGCACGATTTCGATCTGGCGGGATTCCACGAGCGCGATTGCGCCGGCGCCATCCTCCGCGAGCAGAACGGAATGGCCCCGTTGCTCCAGTGCCGCTTTGTAAACTTCGCGCACCAGCGGGTCGTCGTCGGCAATCACAATCGTCATGGCTTTGGCGGGCATATGCTCCCCCAAAATAGTACGAGCCCCTTCGTTCCCCGAGCACGATTACCGCAGATCATAGATGTGGAGACTTAATGAATGACAAATATCGATTGGCGAGTATTGGACGGCGTGGCGAATTACTGACGCTGCGCGCCATCTGTGGCTTAACGGAGCGTTAACCGCAACGGCAGCCGGCCGCCGCCGGTTCGCGCCGTCCCGCGGTGAACAGCCATGACCCCGCCCAAGGCCGGTTTCACGGTGACTTAACAAGTTTGTCGTCCAATCGACTGCGCTCGGTCGGGAGGATTGCCCATGGCTCTGCGAAGCTCAGGTGCGGCGGTCATCGGCCGGGTCGGCGCCGCCGGTATCGGCGTCCACATTGCCGCCGTCGCCGCGTGCTTTGTCGCGGTCGCCGGCATCGGCACCGTCGCCCTGGGCAATTTCCATTCCGGCACCGCTACCACGATTTCAGCCGGCTATTTCCTCGCATTCTGTGCCGCCCTCGTTCTTTTGTTTTGCGCGACGGTCCTGCTCGCATGGTCGGCGCTCCAGCAACGCAACGGTTGGCGGAACGAACGGCGCAAACTGGTCGCGGCGCATCAGGCGGGCTTCGATTCGGCGAGCGATGCCATCGTCGTTCTCGACATCGACGGACGGATCGAGACCCTTAACAGGGCCGCAGAGAAAATGTTCGGCCGCACAAGGGACGTGCTCAAGGACAACGACGTGGCGGCCCTACTCGACCTGGCGTCGCCCGACGGCCCTATGCCGGAGAGATTGAAAACCACGATGGACGATCTGAACGTCGGCATTCACCGGGAGCTGACGGGCAAACGAGCCGACTCGGAAAGCTTTCCGGTCGACGTCACGTTCCGCGAATTGCTGCAGCCCGGTTCGCGGCAGATCGTCGGGTTTGTCCGCGATATCAGCGACCGCAAGCGGGTCGAGAGGCTCAAGGACGAGTTTGTCTCCACCGTCAACCACGAACTGCGCACGCCGCTGACCTCCATTGCCGGGTCCCTGGGGCTGCTGGCGGGAGGCGCAGCCGGAGAATTGCCGCCCGGCGCAGCGCGGTTGATCGGGATTGCGCACGCCAACTGCCAGCGCCTGATCCGGCTGATCAACGACGTGCTCGACGTGGAGAAAATCGAGTCCGGCAAGATGCGGTTCGACATGGTGGCGCTCCGCCTGCCGGAAATCACCCAGCGGGCCATCGAGTCCCTGCAAGGCTACGCGGACCAGCTGGGCGTCGAGATCGTGTGTCCGCAGGGCGATGCCGAAATAGACATTCGCGCCGACGCCGACCGGCTGGTGCAGGTGCTGACCAATCTGATTTCCAACGCGCTGAAATTTTCGGCCGCGGGTGGCCGCGTTGTCGTTTCCACGGAGCGCGCCGGGCGGGTGGCGCGCTTCTGCGTGAAGGACGACGGACCCGGCATCCCGGACGAATTCCGCTCCCGCATCTTCACGAAATTCGCGCAAGCCGACTCTTCCGACACAAGGCAAAAAGGCGGCACCGGGCTCGGCCTCGTGATCGCCAAGGAGATCGCGGAACGGCATGGCGGCCGTTTGTGGTTCGAATCGGAAGTGGGAAAGGGTGCGCAATTCTTCCTCGATCTTCCGCTTTTGGAAGGCGACCATTCCGGCGATGCCGGCACGGCCGGCAAATCCATTCTCATCTGCGAAGACGACTTCGATCTCGCGGCCGTCATTCGTGAGATATTGAGGCGGGACGGACACGCGATCGAGCACGTCACGACCAAGCAGGACGCGCTGCGCCTGTTGTGCGAGAGACCGACGCGATACAGCGCGCTCATTCTGGACCTCGTGTTGCCGGACGGCGACGGGGTGGACTTGATCCGGGAGATGCGCGGCAATGCCGGAACGCGCGGGATTCCCATCATCGTCGTGTCGGCGGAAGCCGACAGAGGGCGCAGCGAAATCGGCCTGAACGCGCTCAATGTCGTCGATTGGATGGACAAGCCCATCGATCTCGCCCGGCTGAAGAAGATTGTGCAGAACGTGACCGCTTCCGTGACGGGAAAGCGACCCCTGATCCTCCACGTCGAAGACGATCACGATTTGCTGGAGCTCACGGCATCGGTCCTTGCCGGATGCGGGCAGGTCGTTTCTGCCGCGAGCCTCGGTGCGGCGCGCGCCGCGCTCTCCCGCAGCCGGCCCGATCTCGTCATTCTGGATCTCAATCTGGGAGACGGCTCCGGCCTGGACCTGTTGCCCGATCTTCGCGACGGCGACGGGCGGTTGATTCCGGTGGTGGTATTTTCCGCCAGCGACCCCGACCAGATCGTTTTGCGCCAGGTCAAGGCCGTCATGACCAAGTCGAAAACGTCCCTGCCGCAATTGGCGGACATGGTGGGGAAATTGCTGGAAGAACGGCAGCCCGCGAGCGTTCCGCAACGGAAAATCGCGGTATGAGCGGTCTGCGCGTTCTCTATGTCGACGACGAGCCGGACATCAGGGAGGTGGCGATCCTGTCGCTGCGTCTCGATCCGGAAATCGAAATCCGCTCGGCCGAATCCGGCGCGCAGGCGCTGGACATGATGGCGCAAGTGGATTGGCGGCCCGACGTCATTTTGCTCGATGTGATGATGCCGGGCATGGACGGCCCCACCACATTGGCCAAACTCCGCGATCTCGAAATGACGAAGGCCACGCCGGTGATCTTCATGACTGCCCGCGCGCAGACATTCGAACGGAATCGCCTGCTGGAACTGGGCGCGCTGGGCGTGATTCCCAAGCCATTCGATCCCATGGGACTTGCGAGCCAGCTTCGGGCGCTGGTCCGGACCTCGGCGGCCGCATGAGCGATTTCGGCGCGACGATGGACGCGCTGGCGCAGCGATTTCTGGTGCGCTGCGCAGAGGATCTTCCGAAGCTGCAACAATGCCGCGCGGGTTCCGCGGAAGAGCGTGGCGACCTCCGGCTCATCGCCCACCGGATGTCCGGTAGCGCGGGGCTGTTCGGCTACAAGGAAGTCGGAGCCCTGGCGGCCCAGGTCGATGAAGAACTGTCTGCAAATGGTCCCACCGAAGCGCCAACTCTGCCGGCATTGGTCGACGCACTCGAAGCGCTTCTCGGAGTCGGGCGCGCCTCTGGCGATGCTTGCGTTTCAGAAAATTCTTCCGGAATTCCGAGCCTGTCTTAGCGCACGCCATATAGGAACGCACTCTCGCGGCTGCCGGTCGGAAATTCGCGCCAGCCGTACCCCTCACGCCGGCGCTTTGACCTTGAGCTTGGGCGTGCGCTCGTCGGGCAGATTGTCGTAGAGGTCGGCGATCAGGTCGCTCTTGAGCACGCGCCAGGCGGGATCGTCCCACAGATTTTCCCATTGGCGCGGATCGTTCTTCAGATCGTAGAGTTCGCCCTCAGTTCCTTCGTAGCGTATCTTGCAGGTGATGGCGCCGAATTGGGGCCAATTTTCCTCCAGCCCGTTGGGCGTGGACGTCGAAGGCTCGTAACGCGTCAGCACGAAATCGTCGCGATAGATCGTGCGCAGATGAAAGCCATAGCCGGGGAACTGGCTGTCCCATTCGCAGATGGCGCGCTCGCGCGTGCCGTCGTCGCGCACGGGCAGTTCCACGCCCTGCATCCATTGGGCCGGCTCGACGCCCGCAATGGCGCAGAAGGTGGGCGCGAGATCGACCTGCTCCACCGGCTGAGCGACGTTCGCCGGCGCCACCTTCGCATCCGGCGCGGGCCGCCAGATGAACGGCAGGCGCATCAGCGCGTCGACATGATAGGGTCCCTTGTAGACGAAGCCGAAATCGCCCTGCAGCTCGCCGTGATCGGTCGTGAAGATCACGTCGGTCTCGTCGTTCCAGCCTTTCGCCTTCACCTTCGCCATCACACGGCCGACCGCGTCGTCGATCAGCTCGTTCATCACATGCACTTTGGCGTTGATCTCGCGGATGTTGTCGTGGCTGAGCATCTGGGGCGAGAAGTTCATCGGGCCGCCTTCGATGTTGGCGAAGGTGCCGTCGTAATAGGCGAGCCAGTGGGCGGGTTTCTTCGCCAGCACCTCGCGGATTTTCTCCGGCGAGCCCGGATAGCCGTCGGGCAGCGGCAGGTCCTGCCAATCGCAACGCGAATTTTCGGATTTGGGCGGATCCCAGGGATGATGCGGATCGGGAAAGCTGAGCCACAGAAACCAGTCGTCGGCGGCGTCGAGCGCGTTCAGCCAGTCCACCGCCAGATCGGCCAGCCAGTCGGTGTGATAGAACGCGCGCGGCACGGGATTGTTGATCGTCTCCGGCGCACCGGTGTCGCCGCCCGGTGCTGCGTTCAGGAGCGGCGCCGATTTGTCGAACCATTCGGGATGGTTCTTCTGCATCCAGCGGCCGTAATGGCCGGCGGGGGTGCCGCGGAAGCTGGTGATGTGCATGGCGTGGATCGCATAATCGAAGCCGCGCCAGGGACCGAAATCGCCTTCGATCTGGCGGCGGTTCTCCCGCCACCTGCCCGCGAGGTCGAAGCCGGGCTCGAAATGCGCCTTGCCGATCAGTGCGGTTTTATAGCCGGCTTTCTCTTTCAGATATTGCGCCACGCTGGGCGCGTCTTCCGGCAGCGGCACGCCGTTGGCGAACACGCCATGGGTGCGCACATATTGCCCCGTCAGCATGGTCGAGCGCGCGGGCATGCACACCGTGTTCTGGTTGTAGGCGCGGGAATAATTGATGCCGTCCTTCGCCAGCGCGTCGATCGCCGGCGTGCGGCAGAAGCGGTTGCCGTTGCAGCCGAGCGAATCCCAGCGCTGCTGGTCGGTGGTGATGAACAGGATCTTGCGTCCCATTGGCTTATCCTTTGAGGGCGGCGAGCGAGCCCGCCAGCAGCGGGTCGACTTTCGATTTCGCGGCCGCATCGAGCTTTGCGTAAGCCGCGCGCAATTCGGCCAGACACTTCACCTGATATTTGAAGGCGCCCTGCGAATAGGGCCGGCCCAGAAGCGTGACGGAAAACGTCTCCGCGCCCCTGGCGATCGCGTCCGCATTGGCGAGGAGGAACGGAAAATAGATTTCGCCCGCCAGCTTCAAAAGTCCCGTGACGATCGCGGGCGGCGGCGCGGCGGGGTCGCGCCACGCACCCTCCACGCCCGAAGCGTCGTCCAGATTCATCAGCCAGCGATAGGTGAACGGAAACTCTGCACGCATCAGGTCGCCGGAGGTGGGGTCGTTCGCGAGTTGCGACAATTGTCCGAACCAGCCGAAATCCGCCAGCGAAGGCTGCGAGCCGAACAGGAAAGGCTCTTCCGTCACCTGCGCTTCAAAGAGCGAAAGGATGCGCCACGCGGATTCCTCGATGATGGGCGCGTTTTCCGGCGTGCAGCCGACCAGCGCCATGCGGCCCACCTGGCGGGTGCGGAACAGTTCGGCCGCCTGCAGGATCGTGTCGCGGCCCTTGCCTTTCAGCCGGTCGAAGGCGAGCCACTCGGCCATCTGTTTCTGGTCGCGCGACCGAAACCAGCGATAATGGAACATCGCCTTGGTGCCCCATTCGTCCGAGAAATCTTCCAGCAGGCCGGCGAGGAACGCTTGCGCGGGATCGGCGGGCACGATGGAGCGCTCCTTATGCGCGCGCTCCAGCTCGAAGATCATCGGCGTGGAATCATTGTGCCAGCTGCCGTCCGGATATTGGATGACGGGGATCACCGGCGCCTTCACGTTCTTGAACACGCGGTCGTCGCCCATCTCCATCTGCCGCCACACATAAGGCAGCCGGCGATAGCGCAGGATGGCGCGCATCTTCATCGAATAGGGCGAGCCGAGCCCGCCATAGATGGTGTAGTGGCTCATGAAGCGGTTCCCGCCGAACAACAGAGAAGTGCGGTGCGTTCGAGACCCGCATCGCGGTGATACGTCGCCGCCAGATAATCCGCGCGCGACACCATGCCGAGAAAAGCATGGCGCGAGGGATAGCGCACGCAGATCACTTCGTCCCATTCCTGGTCCCGGCCGCCGATGAAGACGAGGCTTTGCGCGCCACCCCATACGATGCTGCCGCCCGCTTCCGTCAGCGTCTTGAGCGCCACCGCGCCATAGCGCCGATAGGCCTCCTGCCCGCTGAGGTTCTGTTTCGCGTCGGGTCTGTCGGCCGCATAGGCGGCGCGGGCGCGATATTTGAGCAGATTGACCATCACGATCGGGCCTTCTGGACCGCGCTCCGCGAGCGCCTGGATCTGTTCCGGCTCCGGCATCACTGCATTCATGTGTCGCCTCGCATGTTCCCCGTCCCGCATTGACGGATGGCAATTGCCCGCCTAATCTGAATTTGAATTCAGATTTAGGAATAGCACCGCGCAATGGCCGCCGCAAGCCGCACCGCCAAATCCCCGTCCGAACGCTGGGCGCTGCCCGCCCGGCAGGCCCGCAGCCGCGCCACCCGGGGGCGCATCCTCGCCGCCGCCGAGGAAGTGTTCGCGCGCAAGGGCTATGACGGCGCGCGGCTTTTGGACATCGCCGAGGAAGCGGGCTGTTCGGTGGGGGCGGTCTATTTCCGCTTCAAGGACAAGGATGCGCTGTTCTTCGCCATCGCCGAAGCGTTCATCGAAGACGCACGCAGGGGCGTCGGCGCGCTTCTGACCGCGGCGGAAAAGCTCGACGCGGAGACGACCATCCGCACCTTCGTGACCGCTTCGGCCGCCAATCTGCGGCGGCACAAGGGCCTGTTCCGCGCCATCGTGGAGCGCGGCCTCGAGCATCCCCACGCCATGAACACCATCTTCGCGTTTCGCGACGAACTGGCGAAAGCGCTGGAGGCCGCGCTGCGCGCGCGAGGCCTCAAGATTCGCGTCATGACCCAGATGGTCTACGGCTTCCTGGTCGCAGGCGTGCTCAATCGTCAGGCGCCCACGAAGATCGAAGACGCCCGCGCCGTCGGCGAGTTGGCCGATGCGTGCGTCGCCTATTTCGCGAGCACGAGATGACACTCTCCTTCGATCTGTTCTGGTCTTTTCGCAGTCCCTATTCCTATCTGGCGACGCCGCGCCTGGTCGAGCTCGAACGCGACTACGATCTTTCGATCCATGTACGGCCCGTCTACCCCCTGGCCGTGCGCTCCGGCGAATTCTTCCAGCGCGTCAATCCGCTGTGGATCGCCTATCTGATGCGCGACACCTTTCGCATCAGCCAGATGCTGGAGCTTCCCTATCGCTGGCCCAGGCCCGATCCCGTGGTGGTCGATCCCGCGACGCGCGCGGCCACGCCGAACCAGCCCTATATCCATCGCCTGACGCGGCTCGGTTGCGCGGCGGCGGAAGCGGGGCGCGGACTCGCATTCCTCAACGAAGCGAGCCGCACGATCTGGTCGGGAGAGGTCGTCAACTGGCACGAAGGCGATCATATCGCGAAGGCCGCTGCGCGGGCCGGCCTCGATCTCGCGGCGCTCGATACGAAGATTTCCGCCGATCCCGACAAATACGAAGCGATCATCCAGGACAATCAGAAAGCGCATGAAGCGTGCGGCCATTGGGGCGTGCCGACCATGGCGTTCGAAGGCGAACCGTTCTTCGGACAGGATCGCATCGACGCGCTGGTCTGGCGGCTGAAACAGAACGGACTGCAAAAACGATGAAGCGCGCGATTCTTGTGGCCGGCGGTATCGCAGCGATACTGGCGGCAGCCCTCTGGCTCGCGGCGCTCTCGCCGCAAGTCGATGTCTGGCTGTTTCGCCAGGCGGCGATGCGCGTGGTCTCCAGGCCGAACCCCGAACTGGCGCAAAAGGACGAGCTTTCGGTGCTGCTCTGCGGCACGGGCTCGCCATTGCCCGATCCGCATCGCGCCAGCGCCTGTACGATGATCGCGGCCGGGCCGGATCTGTATGTGATCGATTCCGGCCTCGGGTCCACCCGCAATCTGCTGACCTTGCGGGTGCCGCTGGACCGCGTCGCGGGCGTGTTCCTCACCCATTTCCATTCCGATCACATCGCGGAGCTTGGCGAGCTTCGCCTGCAGACCTGGGCCGCGGGACGGCGCGCGCCGCTGAAAGTCTATGGCCCGCCCGGCGTGGAGGACGTCGTCGCCGGATTTAATCGCGCCTATTCGCACGACGCGGATTATCGCACGGCCCATCACGGCGAAGCGTTCCTGCCCCGCGAGGACGTGGATCTGGTTCCCGTCGTCATTCCGATGGACGGCGCGACGGCGCCTGTGTTCGACACAGGCGGATTGAAGGTGACGGCGATCCGCGTGCATCACGATCCCGTCAAGCCCGCTTATGGATACCGTTTCGATTTCGCCGGCCGCAGCGTCACCGTCAGCGGCGACACCGCGTTTTACGAGCCGCTCGCGCGCGCCGCCCATGGCAGCGACGTACTTGTGCATGAAGCACAGGCAAACGCGCTGATCGCCATCCTCGGTGACGCGCTGACCAAGGCCGGACGACTCCGGCCCGCCAAGATCATGCACGACATTCCCGGGTATCACACCACACCGGTCGACGCCGCGCGCATCGCCAACGAGGCGCAAGCGAAATTGTTGGTGTTCACCCATATCAATCCGCCCTTGCCGACCTGGTTCGCCGAGCGCGCGTTTCTGCGCGGCGTGTCGGATGTCCGGCCGACGGGTTGGATTCTCGGATATGACGGCCTCTTGATCCGCCTGCCCGGCCACAGTGACGCGATCGAGCAAACGTCGCTCGAATAGCCGGCGTACTCACCTCTTCCAGGTCTCGAACACTTCGTAGACCGGCGCTTCGGTGGCGCCGTTGCGGCGCGCGCGGATGAGGCCGCGGAAGGTGAGCCAGCGCGCCGCATTCTGCACTGAGGATTTGGAAAGTCCCGTTTCGGACGCGATCATCTGCAGGCTCGCGCCGACCGAATTGCGGCGGCGGCCCCGCGTCTGCCGCCACAGCCACAGATACATCACGAAGGCGCTCGGCATGCGGTCATGGCCGATCAGGTCGCGCATCAGCACGTCGAGGATGTAAGTATCGAGCGAAACTTTGGCCATGCATCTGTTGCTATAGCATTCGTTGGAAATCTTGCCTCGCGGGCCCGCGATCGTCAAGTCTCGCGCGTCAACAACGGAGCACTGCCATGATCAAGGGATTGAAATTTGCCGGCATCCCCACGCGCGACCAGGCCGGGGCCGTCGCGTTCTGGACGGACAAGATCGGTTTCCGCGTGATGACGGATCAGCCGCTGGGAACCCAGCGCTGGATCGAACTGGCCATAGGCAAGAGCGAGACCCGCATCGTGCTGTTCACGCCGGACGGCCACGAGGATCGCATCGGCGGCTTTTTTAACGGCGCCTTCGTGTGCGACGACGTCGAGGCGACGTGGCGGCAATTGACCGCCAAGGGCGTCGAGTTCACCGCGCCGCCGAAGAAGGAGCCCTGGGGCACGTCCGCCATCTTCAAGGATCCGGACGGAAACAGCTTCGTGATGAGTTCGGGCTGATGGGTTCAGCTTCGCCGCGCCTGGAAGAACGCCTTGAGCAGGCGCGACGACGCCTCGGCATCGCCCGCGCGCGCGATTTCGGGCCGGTGATGGCAGGTCGGCAGTTCGAAGAAGCGGGCGCCGTTGAGCACGGCGCCGCCCTTCGCATCTTCCGCGGCGAACACCAGCCGGCTCACGCGCGCGAGGCTCGCGGCACCCGCGCACATCGCGCAGGGTTCGAGCGACACATAAAGCGTCGTGCCGGTGAGCCGTTCATTGCCGAGTGCCGCAGCGCCCGCGCGCAGCACCAGCATCTCGGCATGGGCGGTGGGATCGCGACGCTCGACGATGCGGTTGCCGTCGCGCGCGAGCAATTCGCCGCCGGCGCCCACAAGCAGCGCGCCGACCGGCACTTCGCCCCGACCGGCCGCCGCTTCGGCCTCCATCAAGGCCATCGCCATCCATTCGTCGTCGATCATCGCCGCTTGCCACTCGTCCGCGCACACAGTACCCCGTAGCGCCCGCACACATGAAGAGCAACAATTGGCCGAAGACCGCACCGCCGAAGGAGACCGCATCGCGAAAGTGATTGCGCGCGCCGGCGTCTGTTCGCGGCGCGAAGCGGAGAAGCTGATCGCCGACGGCCGCGTGACGCTCGACGGCGAGAAGGTGACGACGCCGGCCATCCGCGTGGGCGAAAATCATGTCGTGGCGGTCGACGGCAAGCCGCTCGCCGAGCCCGAAGCCACGCGGCTTTGGCGCTACCACAAACCTGTGGGCCTCGTGACCACGCACAAGGATCCGGAAGGCCGGTCGACGGTGTTCAACGCGCTGCCCCGCTCGCTCCCCCGCGTGGTGTCGGTGGGCCGGCTCGACGTCAATTCGGAGGGCCTTCTTCTCCTCACCAATGACGGTTCGCTCGCGCGCTGGCTGGAACTGCCGTCGGCCGGCTGGTCGCGGCGCTATCGCGTGCGGCTGTTCGGCAAGGTGAGCCAGAACGATTTCGAGCGGTTGGCGCAGGGCGTCACCATCGACGGTGTGAAATACGGGCCCGTCATCGCCGATCTCGAACGTTCCAAGGGCATGTATTCCTGGGCGAGTGTGACGCTGAAGGAAGGCAAGAACCGCGAAGTGAAGCGGCTGATGGAGCATCTGGGGCTGAAAGTGGCGCGCCTCATCCGCGTGCAGTTTGGGCCGTTCCATCTGGGCCAGCTCGGCGAAAGCGAAGTCGACGAAATCCCCGCCAAAATCTGGCGCGAGCAATTGGGGATGGCGAAGAAGGCGAAGACGCGCGAATAGCGATTTGCCTTTCGTCCACCCGCCGCCCTATCCTTCTCGCGATCCGGGGGCATGATGACAGACGACGCGATCGACCAGGCTGCGGTGCTGCGGCCCGAAATCCCCATGCGCACGTTTTTCGGCGAGCCGCGCGCGCTCGCCTATCTCGCGTTCACCGAGGCATGGGAGCGCTTTTCCTATTACGGCATGACGGCCTTGCTCGTGCTCTATATGAGCCACGCGCTGTTCACGCCGGGCCATGTCGAGCACGTGGCGGGCTTTGCGGCGTTTCGCGCTGCGCTCGAATCCGTGTTCGGGCCGATGAGCACGCTCGCGCTGGCCTCGCAGGTCTACGGCCTCTACACCGGCTTCGTCTATTTCACGCCCGTGTTCGGCGGCTGGATCGCCGACCGCTGGACCGGCCGGCGCAACGCCGTGATGCTGGGCGCGGTGCTGATGAGCGGCGGCCACATCGCGATGGCGTTCGACGCGTCGTTCCTGCTCGCGCTGACGCTCCTCATCGTCGGCTGCGGCCTGCTCAAGGGCAATATCTCCACGCAGGTCGGCCACCTCTATGCCGAGAACGACGGCGCGGGGCGCACGCGCGGATTCTCGATCTTCTCCATGGGGATCAACGTGGGCGCCGTGGCGGGGCCGCTTCTATGCGGTTTCCTCGCCCAGGTTTACGGCTGGCACGCGGGCTTCGGACTTGCCGGCATCCTGATGCTGACGGGCCTTGCGACCTATATCTCGGGCTATCGCCACCTGCCCGAGTCCCCGCCGGCGCGTGCCGCGGCGACCGCCACGGCCGCCGAGCCCGTGCAATGGCGCGTCATCGCAGCGCTTCTTGCCGTGATGGCGATCACCATCTTCCAGTCGATCGCCTACTACCAGAACTCGAATATCGGGCTCGTGTGGATCGACAAATATGTCGATCTCGGCGTGCTGGGCTTTCACATTCCCGTCGCCTGGTTCAATTCGATCAATTCCTTCGTCAGCATCGTCAGTGTGCCGATCCTGTTCGCCCTGTGGCGGCGCCAGGCGGCGCGGGGCGGCGAGTCCGGAGAACTCGGCAAGATCGCGACCGGTGCGTGGCTCGCGGCCGCGGCCAATCTTCTGCTCGCGATCGGCTGCCTCACGAGCCATCGCGTATCGGCTCTCTTTCCCGTCGTCTACGACGCGATCCTGGGCGTCGCGTTCCTCTATTACTGGCCCACGCTTCTGGCCCTGGTCTCGCGCGCCGCGCCGCCGCATCTGAAGGCGACCCTGATGGGCAGCGTGTTTCTGTCGCTGTTCATTTCCAACCTCACCATCGGCCGGCTCGGCGGATTCTACGAGCGCATGACGCCGGCGGAATTCTGGGCCTTGAACGCGGCCATCGCGGCGACCGGCGGTATCGTTGCCCTCATGTTGAGGCGGCGTCTCGAACGCGTGTTTGCTGCGGGGTGATGTCCAGCCGGCGGCGCTGTCGCTACACCGCTTCCTTATGCGGCAGCGCGACCGCGGGACCGTCGCTCCACACGTCGGTGAGGGGCACGCCGTGCTCCTCGATCCGCTTGCTCGCATGCGCGTAACCTTCGGCGATGGCGCGGTCGAATGCCTTCCAGTCGCGCAGGCCCATGCTCTTGAGCGGCGGTTCGAACAAATAATCGGCCTGCTCGCGCACGACGCGCCGTTGCGCCTCCGAGCCGACGGTGCCCGAGCGCATGAGAATCGAGACGATCGATGGCGTGCCGCGCATCTTCTCCGCCAGCAGCCACCAGATCGGCCGCTCGCCATATTGGTCGTCGGTGGCGCGCAGATCGAGTTCGCCCGTCACGTCGGAGGCGATGATCGGTCCATGCGCGCTCTGCGCCATCACATCGACGGGCAGATTGTTCATCACGCCGCCGTCGACGAGCAGATGGCCATGATGGGTGACGGGCGGAAGGATACCCGGCAGCGCCACGCTCGCCCGGAGCGCACGCCACAAAGGGCCCGCGCGATGCACATGGATGCGGCCGGAGGTCAGGTCGGACGAGACGCAGAAGAACGGCTTGGGCAGTTCCTCGATGCGAACCTCGCCGAAATGCTCCTTCAGCAGGTTTGAAACCTTGCGCCCGCGCACCAGCGCGATCAGCGGGAAGGTGTAGTCCGACAGCGGATTGGTATCGACGAAGGCGGCGCGCATCTGCGCCGTCAATTTTTCGATATCCCATTCGAGCGCAAGACCGGCCGCGATGATGGCGCCCATGCTGGTGCCGCCCAGATGATCGAACGGCACATGCGCTTCCATCAGCGCCTTGATGACGCCGATATGGGCGAAGCCGCGCGCGCCGCCACCCGCGAGCACCAGTCCCACGGCACGACCCGAGACGAAACGCGCCAGGCGCTTGATATCGTCGGGCACCGTCGAGCGGATATGATGATGCGACTCGAAAGCCCGGCCGCTTAGAGCGAATTGCTCCGGAAAACCTTTGGAGCCGTCAGTGGAATGCAGCAACAAGAGTTCCGGTTTGCCCGCCACGCGATCCTTGAACACGGGCATGTCAAGCGTGTGAAGCGGAAGCGGGCGGTCGGCGCGCGCCAAAAGAAATACGCGGTCGGACTGGCGCAGGCACTGATTGGTCCAGGCGCTGTCCGGCGCGTCGCCGCGATAGAACACGATGTCGTGCGCGGTTTCGAAATTGTTGAACCATTCGGCCGGCTCGTCGGCGGAGCTCGCGTCGAGCACGGCGGCTTTCGAGCCCATTTCCACCAGCGCAGCCGCAAGCCGCTGCGCGATCGGCTCGTTCTGCAGGCCTTCCTGCAACGGCACGATCGCAAACGTCCTGGGGTGCGAACCGTCGGCCGGGCGGTGCGTCGTTTCCTGCAGGCGGCGCACGAGCATGCGCATCAGATTGAGCATCACGCGGGGATGGCGCGTGATGAGGCTGTCAAACCCCTCGCGGCCGATACGCAGCAATTCGGTGTCGCGCAGCGCGACAAGCTGCGCGGAGTGAGGCTCGCCCGAGATAAGCGACATCTCGCCCACCGTTTCACCGGCTGACACATGGGCTACGAGGCGCTTGGTGCCTTTGTCGTCCAGCACGAACACGCCCAGCGAACCGGTGACGACGAGAAAAAGCGCGTGATCGTTGTCGCCGTCGCGCTGCAGCACCGTGCCGCCCGGCAATCCGAACCAATTGGCTTCGGCCATGAGCCGCTTCAGCGCCGCATCGCCCACTTCCGCAAGCAACGGGAAAGTCCGCAGACGCTCGCGCAGCGACTCCGGATAGACGGTTTCGCGGCCGACGCGAAAAGACGAAAGAAATGCCATGTTCATCTTGCCCGCAGTCCTTCTAGCTTACCAAGCCGTCCAGCCGCCATCGACTGCAAGTGTCGAACCGGTAACGAAGCTCGAAGCCTTCGAGGCAAGAAACAGCAGGGGTCCGGCGATTTCGGCCGCCGCGCCCGTCCGGCCCAGCATGGTCCGTGCCGCCAGACGCGCGGCAAAAGCCGGATCCCGCGCGCTCAATTCGCCGCGCGGCAAAGGCCCCGGCGACAGCGCGTTCACGCGGATGTGCTCCGGCCCAAGCTCGGCGGCAAGATGCCGCGTCAGTTGCAGCAGCGCCGCCTTGGCCGGCCCGTAATGGAACGGGCTCGCCTGCCCCGGTTCGGAATAGAGGCGCGCATCGGGCGATACGGAGCCATACATCGAGGAGACGTTGATCACACTCGCCTCGCCGCACAGCTGGGCCGCACGGCGCAGCGCCGGACGCGCCGCGCGCACGGCCTCGAATGCGGCCCCGACGCTCGAGCGATAGGTCTGCTCGAAATCCATCTGGTCCAGCGCCCCGAACGGCTTGGGCGTCATGTCGATGGCGTTGTTGACGAGGACGTCGAGGCGTTCGCGGCCGGCGAAGAATTCACGGACGCGGTGCGCTTCACCCACGTCGAACGCAGCGCGCTCGACGGAAAAGCCCTGCGCCTTCAACTCGCCTTCGAAGTCCTTGAGACGCGCTTCATTGCGCCCGTTGATGATTACATGGGCGCCGGCACCGGCAAGCGCCGACGTCATGGCGCGCCCCAGATGGCCTGCCGCGCCCGATACAAAAGCCACGCGCCCATCGAGGCGAAACGATTCAAGAGCATTCGGAATTTCGACGGACATCCGGTCTCAAGCCTTCTTCGGCCATTGCGCGGGATCGAGAAGTTCGACCGGCACGCGCGGCAAACGCTGTGCAATCGCCGCGCAATCTTCCGGCGCCAGCGGCGGACGGACAAACAGGCGCAGATTGTCTTCGAGCTGGTCTTCCGTCTCCATGCCGACGACGACGCCGTCGATCCAGTCCTGTCCCCGCGCATAGGCGAGGCACAGATCGGCGGCATTGCTGCGGCCATAGTCCCGCGCGATGTCCGAGATCGCTGCAATCAACGCCTCGACGTCAACGCCCTTCACGGCCGGCCATACCGATGGATCGTTTGCGGCCAACACGCCTTGCAGGAACACGCTGCGGGCATGGATCGCGACATGCGGGCGGGCTTCGATGCGCTCGATCGCGCCGGAGGCGACCCAGCGCCAATCGAGAAGGTTGAACGGCAGTTGCAGATGGCTCACATCGGCATGTTCGAGTGCCGAGATCGCTTCCTCCGGCGACTGCACCGAGACGCCCAGCGCGAGCACCGTGCCGTCTTCAAGGCGCTCGACGAGCCGTTCCCAGATCGCGCCGCCGAAAGCGATCATATGCGCCGCGCGATGCAGCAGCAGGCAATCGATCTGTTCGCGCCGGAGCGCATAGAGAGACTGCTCGATGCTGGCGTCGACGGCGGCGCGCACGGTCTTTCGCGAGACATCCGGCGATAGCTCGGCCAGTGGGCTCAGCTTGGTGATGGTGCGGGCGGCTTTGCGCGTGCGCAGCGCCTGCCCGAGCCGTTCCTCACTCTCGCCGTAGGCGCGCGCCGTATCGAAATTCACAACGCCCGCGTCGGCGGCGCGGCACACAAGACGCAGCGCCGCGGCGCGGGACGGCATGCCGGTTCGATTGGCCGCCCCATATGGAACACCCAATTGAACCGAACCCAACACGAGTTCGGCCGAATGCGGCTCGCGCATGCGTGAATGCCTCTTTGCCCCTCTGCAAGGCTGTCACGGCATGGTAAAGAAGCTCTTACCAAACACTCCCAGCCGGCTTGGCCAAGCTTGTATGGCCGATCAATCCTGGCCGAGAAGCTTCCAAACGCTGGCGGCGGTAAAGACCGGCTCACCTGCCACCGTAAAATCGCCACGCATGAATATGAGCGCACGGGTGCGGCGCGACAGGACGGGCGTCACTTCGACGATGTCGCCCATCCGGGCCGGCTTGAGAAACTGGCTGTGCATATTGAGCGTGACGCTGGGCGCCCGATCGGTCACGTCCCAGACGGCTGCGCCGAGCGCGAGGTCGGCAAAGGTCACCAGCATGCCACCATGCACGACGCCCCGCATGTTCACGTGGCGCTCGTCGATGCGGAATATGAAATGCCGCGCGCCGGGCTCGCCCTTTTCGAAGACAGGCCCCACGAAAATCTCGAACGGATCGACCAGCGGGGTTTCGACATATCCCGGCAGCGGCGGGACGGCGCTGCTCACGTTTCGACTCCGACTTTCCAGAGCCCGGTCGCGACCAGGAGCGTGCGGTCGCCCGCCACGAGATCGGCGGACATGAACACCATCGTACGGGCGCGGCGCGTGACCCGGACCCGGGCCTCGATCGTGTCGCCCAGCCGGCCGGGGCCGACGAAATCGCAATTGAGGGAAACCGTGCTGCAGCTTTTGGCGCCCGTCGCGAGCCTGGTCGTCTTGCTCATCGCCACGTCGGCGAACGCCATCAACATCCCGCCATGCACGGTGCCGCCGGAGTTCATGTGCTTGTCGGTGACGACAAAGGCGAAGCGCCGGGCTGCGTCGCCGCCCTCGTCCGGCAAACGGTAAAGTGGGCCCACGAAGCGGTTGAACCCGCCCGGGGATACATCTTCCGCTTCCTCCGGAATTCCGGCCGGCCGATCAACCATGTGCAAATAAATGTCTTTTCTGCCCGCGCCCTGATAGGCAGTTTTGCGCTGCGGTGCAATATCGCGGTTCGGGCGGCGGCTTCAAGCGCCGTTCGCCACATTGGAAACACAATGAACCCGCCTTAGATTGGCGGACTTTTGGGGCAGACCAACAGAACGCCGGGCGGCGCGCCGCCGCGGGCCGTTCGCGAGAGACAAAAGAGGAAACGATGACGAACAGATATGCACGCGCCGCATTCGCCGCTTCGCTGCTTTGTGCCACGGCGGGCGCGTCGACATTGATTTGGACCGCCACCGCGCAAGCTGCGGACAAGTTGAGCGCCGATGTCGGCAAGCCGCTGCAGGACGCCGTCAAATCGGCGCAAGCCGGCGATTGGGCGGGCGCCGTTGCGTCCGTCAAGATTGCCCAAGCCGTGACGGACCGCACACCATTCGACGACTACAAGATCAATTCCATCCTCGCTTATATCGCGATCAACATGAAGGATTACGATACCGCGACGACGGCGACGGAAGCCTCGGCGGATTCGCCGGCGATGCCGGACGAGGACAAGCAGAAGACGTATTACAACGCCGTTCTGCTTTCGAGCGCCGCGAAGCACTACCAGAAGGCGATCACATACGGTCAGGATCTCGCAACGCTGAATGGGGTTGACGACAAGATCGAGGCGCAACTGGCCGTCGACTATTACGAGCTCAAGGATATGGCGCACGCCCAGCAAATGGCGCAAAAGGCCATCGACATGGCGAAGGCGGCGGGAAAGCCGGCCGACCCGAATTCGTTACGCATCGTCATGCAGTCGCAGGCGAGCCAGAACAACGAGGCCGGCGCGGAGCAAACTCTCGAAACGCTCGCGGTGACGCAGAACGACATGCCGTCGTGGCATTCGCTGATCGAATTGGCCCTTGGAACCAAGGGCATGAAGGACGTCGACGCGTTCTATCTGTTCCGCCTCAAGCTCCTGATCGGTTCGATGCAGGCGGCCGACGACTACAACACGCTCGCAGGCGTCGCCGCCCAGCTCGGCTATCCGACGGAAGCGGCAAACGTGTTGCAGCAGGGCATCACGGCCGGCAAAGTCTCGAGCGGCGGCGAACTGCTCGCCAAGGCGCGCAAGGATGCGGCCGCCGACGAGCGCATGCTTCCCGCCATCGCCGCCCAGGCCGAGAAAAGCAAAACCGGCGAACAGGACATCAAGCTGGCCGAAGATTATTGGGGCTATGGCCGCTTCGCCGACGCAGAAGCAGCCGCGCGCCGCGCCATGTCGAAAGGCGGCTTGAAAGACCCCGCCGAAGGCCCGCTGCTGCTCGGCGCATCGCAAGTCGCTCAGGCAAAATACGCCGATGCGATCCAGACGTTTGGACAAGTCGACGGATCGGCTGCCAAACAGAAGGTCGCTCACCTGTGGTCGCTTTACGCGCAGTCCAAGCAGCCGCAATCGGCGGCGGCTCCGGCGCCTGCGCCGGCGAAGTGATCCAGGCCGCCGCAATCGTCATCGAAAACCGGATATCGGACATCGAAGTTTGCTCGTCGAGCGCTTCGGGTTGCGGTATCCGGCTTTCGATTTCCCGCTCCGGAGACGTTCGATGGGCATATTGCTGGGCTTCGTGCCGTTCATCCTGTTCGCGCTGCTGACGAGCGTCTCCGTCAGCCTGGCGTTGTGGGTCGCATTCGCGGCGGCCTTTGCAATCGGCATTCGCGACTTCGCCCACACGCAAATCCTGCGCGTGCTCGACGTGGGCAGCGTGATCCTGTTTGGTCTGCTCGCGCTGTACGCCGGATTTATCCAGCCCAGCCTGTCGATTCAGGATGTGCGGCTGGTCATCGATTGCGGTCTGTTGCTGATCGCGCTTGTTTCGATGGCCATTCGCAATCCCTTCACGCTGCAATATGCCCGCGAACAGACGCCGCCCGAGTTCTGGCACACACCGCTTTTTCTTCGCACCAACTACATCATCACCGCGGTCTGGTCGCTCGCCTTCGCCGTGACGACCGCAGCGGACGCGACC
Source organism: uncultured Alphaproteobacteria bacterium (assembly GCA_963760345.1). Classification (GTDB taxonomy): domain Bacteria; phylum Pseudomonadota; class Alphaproteobacteria; order Micropepsales; family Micropepsaceae; genus Rhizomicrobium. The sequence continues at coordinate 534,351 of CAVXCU010000003.1, read as the reverse complement.
GCGACCTTCAACAAGCGGTTCCCGCTTTCGCTCGATATCGCGGTGGGGCTCGGCGCGCTGGCCTGCGCCGTCATCTTCACCGCCCGCTATCCCGTTCACGTCCGCTCTCGCGCGCTGGCGCAAAACACACAACGACCGGGCTGAAGTCAGTCGTCTACAGCGGCACTTCCGTCGAGTATTTGATCTGCTCCATGGCGAAGGCCGACGAGACGTCGGTCAGTTTCACGGCGCCGATCAGCCGCTTGTAGAGAGCGTCGTAGCCCGCGATGTCCGAGCTCACCACCTTCAGCAGGTAATCGACCTCGCCGCTCATGCGGTAGACTTCCACCACTTCGGGCAACGCGGAGACCGCGGACGCGAACGCGGCCAGCCACGCCTCGTCGTGCTGGTTGGTCCGTATGCTGACGAAAATGGTGACGGGGAGCCCGACCTTGGCGCGGTTCAGGAGCGCGACGCGGCGCTCGATGAACCCGTCATCGTCGAGGCGCTTCAGCCGCTTCCAGCAGGGAGTCGTGGAAAGTCCAACCCGTTCGCCCAGCTCCGCGACCGTGAGCGTGGCATCCTGCTGCAGCAGCGCAAGCAGCTTGCGGTCGATTTGATCGAGATCTACCAACTCATTCTCCAATATCAGCATTTTATAGAATTTTATACTCTCTGATTGCCAATTTCCAGTACGATGGATAAGGAATTTCCCGGAAAATCGGGCCATCCTGACCTGCCCTCAAGTCCGGTGCGTCATGCGTTCCTTCGACCGCCTTTTCACCGACCATCCCCGTTCCGTCGGCGAGAGCTATTTCGAGCATATGGAGAGTGCGACCCGTTTCGGCGCGCGGATGATCGCGGCCGGCTTCGGCTGCTGGCTGCACGGCCTATTCCCGTTTCTGTGCGTACAGACCGGAAGTTCGGCCGTGCGCGAACTGCATGAGAAGATGATCCGCAATCGCCGCCGCGCGCCCGCCCAGCCGGAACGCGCCGAGATCGGCGCCTATATCTGATTGCCGCATTTCGCCGTTCTTCGGCGAGAAGGCACGGAAAACGGGTGGCCTTTCGCCAAGGCTTCCGGCGGGCTAGCTTGCGGGCCGCTCAAATCCGGAGAAACGCCATGAAAGAAGCCGTCATCGTCTCGACCGCGCGCACCGGCCTCGCCAAATCCATGCGGGGCGGATTCAACATGACCCACGGGGCGGTGATGGGCGGCCATGCCGTCAAGCACGCCATCGCGAACGCCAAGATCGATCCCAAGGAGATCGAAGACGTCTATATGGGCTGTGCCAATCCCGAAGGCGCGACCGGGTTCAACATCGCGCGCCTGGCCGCGATCTGGGCCGGATGCCCGGTGACGACCGCGGGCACCACCATCAACCGGTTCTGTTCCTCGGGCCTGCAGGCGATCGCCATGGCCGCGCAGCAGGTGATGACGGAAGCGACGCCCATCGCCGTCGGCTCCGGCGTGGAATCGATCTCGCTCGTGCAGATGGGCGGCATGAACACGAAGAACCTCACCGAAGAACATCTGATGGAAATCAAGCCCGCGCTCTGGATGTCGATGATCGAGACGGCCGAAGTGGTCGCCGACCGCTACAAGGTGAGCCGCGAACGCCAGGACGCCTACGCGCTCGAAAGCCAGCGCCGTACCGCCGCGGCCCAGCAGGCCAACAAGTTCAAGGACGAGATCGTTCCCCTGCCGACCAAGATGAAGAAGACCGACAAGGCGACGGGCCAGGAATCGGTCGTCGACACGATCGTCGATCGCGACGAATGCAATCGTCCCGACACCACGCTCGAAGGCCTGCAGGCGCTGCAGCCCGTGTTCCGTGGCGGCCGCGAGATCAAGGAAGGCAAATACATCACGGCCGGCAACGCCTCGCAGTTTTCCGATGGCGCGTCGGCCTGCGTGGTGATGGATTCGAAAGTGGCCGAGCAAAAAGGCATCGCGCCGCTGGGCATCTTCCGCGGCTTCGCCGTGGCGGGCTGCGAGCCGGACGAGATGGGAATCGGTCCCGTGTTCGCGGTGCCGCGCCTTCTCGAGCGTCACGGTCTCAAGGCCGCCGACATCGACCTGTGGGAGCTGAACGAGGCGTTTGCGAGCCAGGTGCTCTATTGCGCCGATCGCATCGGCATTCCGCACGAGATACTCAACGTCAATGGCGGTGCGATTTCGATCGGCCATCCCTATGGCATGTCGGGCGCGCGCATGACGGGCCACATCCTGCTGGAAGGCCGCCGCCGCAAGGCCAAGCTCGGCGTGGTGACCATGTGCATTGGCGGCGGCATGGGCGCGGCCGGCCTGTTCGAGTTCATTCAGTAAATCGGTGCGGACGACCGGCGCCATGCGCACGCTTGCTCTTGTGCTGGCGCTGGTGGTTTGCGCCGGTTGCGCCGGCCAGCGAACGGTCGTCAACTCCGTCCCGCCGCCTCCGCCGCCCGATCCCCATACGCAGATGGCGGCGCTCGAAATGCGCATCTTCGATCTCATCCAGACCGAGCGGCAGAAGATCGATCCGAAGGCGAAAACGCTGGTCCTCAATTCCGAACTCGTCGGCGTTGCGCGCCAGCGCAGCCTGGACATGGCGTCGAAGAACTATTTCGCGCATTCAGCACCCGACGGCCAGACTTCCGCCAGCATCATCATGGACAAGGATGCCCAATTTCAGGGGTTGCTGGGCGAGAACCTCGCCGCGCAACATTATCTGAAGGCGCAGGGCGTGGATGTCGACGTGTTCGCGCGCCGCTTCGTCAATTCCTGGCTCGCCAGCCCCAGCCACAAGGAAAATCTCGCTTTCGCTGCCTATGACCGCAGCGGCGTGGGCGCCGCAGTGAACGGCGACATGGTGTATGTGACCCAGCTCTTCGCCACCGATCTCGGCCTGCCGCCGCCGAAGCCCGACACGCCGCGCCGCCAGTTGACGCAATTCTCCGACCTCAAAGCGGCGAACGCGCCCGACCCCGCGCCGGCGCCGCTCCGGGGAAGCATCGTCCCCGTTCCGATACCGCGCCCGGCAAAGACGGACTGACGGCGATGGCCGGAAAGATCGCGACCTACAAAGAGTTCTGGCCCCACTATCTGCGCGAGCACGCCAAGCCCGAGACCCGGGCGGTGCATTATCTGGGGACGGGGTTGGCGAGCGCCTCGATCCTCGCGCTCGTCGCGACCGGCAATCCGTGGTTCGTGCCGCTGGGGCTGGTCGCGGGCTATGGCCCGGCCTGGATCGGGCATTTCTTCCTGGAAAAGAACCGGCCCGCCACCTTCACCTATCCCCTGTGGTCCCTGGTCTCGGACTATCGGATGGCCTGGACCTGGCTCTCCGGCCGCCTGCCGGACGAGCTCGCCAGGGCGGGTGTAAAACCCCGCTAACCCGCCGTTAACGCTCTTGGTCAATGATACGTTGACAAGAAAGTGCGTCGCCAGGGCGTCAAATTCCTGCGAGAGGCACATTTCTTTACACTAAATCTAGACGCCAGTACCTTGGTTAGCGGGTGTGGCGTATGGCGAATCGAAATGCAGCCTGATCTTCCATGGAACGTGGCCGGCATCCCTCCCGAAGCTCGGGAAGCAGCGCGGGCTTCGGCAAGGCGCGAAGGCCTGTCGGTGGGGGAATGGCTGACCCGGCGCATCCTGCGCAGTCTATCGGAGGGCGACATGCCCGACCAAGCCCGTGACTCCTGGCGCAGCGGCGCGTCGAACAATTACCGGTCTGCCGCGGAAGATCCCCCCTCCATGCAGAGCCGGGATTCGGAAGACATGCTCGCGCGGGTCTCCCGCAGCGAAAGCGAGACGAACAACGCCTCTCGCCGGATCGAGGAACAATTGCGCGGTCTCGGCCGCAGGCTGGACGCCACCGAGCGCGGCCAATCCGAAAACAGCCGCGCCATGAGCAAGGCCGCCACCGAAATCAACATCGCCGCGCGCGAACAGGCGCAGGCCTTCGATCAATTGGGCAACCATGTCGTCGGGTTGAACGAGCGGCTGGCGCGCGTCGAGCGCCAATCGTCGGGTGACGGTCTCAGGGAAGCGGTCAAGGCGCTGCACCAGGGATTGTCGCGCGTCGCCGACCAGATCTCGCAGACGGCCAACCAGTCGGCCAGCCAGATCGCGTCGCTCGCAGGCAATGTGGAGGCGGTCGCTGGCAAACTGCATGAGGCGCGCGACGAAGCCGAACATACGTCGAAATCGCTCGAAAGCCGCATCGCGCTCATCGACGATCGCGTGCGCACGGTCGAACGCGCCGCCCATTCGAGCGCCAGCGCGATCGAAAAAACGCTGGCCAGCATCGAAGCGGGCCAGTCGGGCAAGAAACTCGAAGACGCCGAAATCCAGCGCCATGCCACGGCCCTCGCGCAATTGGGCGAAACGCTCGATCGGCTCGCGTCGCGTTTCTCGGCCACCGAAGCGCAGAATGCGGGCGCCATGGCGCGCCTCGAAGAGAATGTTGCCTCGCTGCAATCGCGCAATGGCGAAACCACCGTCGACCGCCGCCTGCAAGGGATCGAGCACGCGCTTTCCGATATCGCGGGCCGGCTTGAAACGACGGAGCGCAGCGCCGCGGGCGCCACGGGCTCCGTGGAAGAAAACGTGCGCAATCTTGCTTTGCGCCTCGATGCCGCCGACAAGCGCCATCGCGACGCGGTCGCGGAATTGCGTTCGGCCGTGAAGGAAGCAAGCGGGCGTCTCGAAGCCATCGATCCCGTGCCGCAGGCGCCGCCACCGCCGCCCGCGCAACCTGCCCCGCAGCCGGCCGCGGCCGCGCCGGCGTTCGATCTCCCGCCGTTCCCCGAAATGGCGCCGCCGTCTCCCTATCCGCAACAGCCGGCCGACAAATTCGCGCCGATGCAGCCCATTCCCGATCTGCCGCCGGCCTTCGGCAGCGATGCGAATTTCAACACCGGCCATGCATTCGGTGCCGACGCCTTTGCCGCGAATGCGGCGCAGCAGGCGACCGCGGCAGGCGCGGATTCCTATCTTTCGGCGGCGCGCCGTTCGGCCCGCGACGCCGCAGCAGCCGGCGTACAGCCAGCCCCGCGCGGCGGATTTTCGTGGGGCATGGCGCGCCCCGGCGAAGCCGCGCCGCAAGCGGGTCCCACGCGGTTCGTGTTGGTCGGCGGCATTGCCTTGATCGCCGTCGCGGCCGTGATCGCGGGCGTGCTCCTGAGCCGGAGCCTTGTTTCCAATACACCGACGGTGATGGAGATGCCGCCGCCGGTGCTGCACTCCGAGCCGGGCGCGACCGAAAATCCCGCGCCGTCGACAATGGCGCAAGCGGGCCAGAGCGAAACCTCCGTGCCACCCGCCACCGACCAGACTGTGTCGGAGCCCGAGGCGACAGCGCCGGCCGCAACGACCGGCTCGCCGCGCATTGCAGCGACGCACCAGACGCGCCTGCACAATCTCGAAGCGAGCGCGCAGCCGCCCGCAACGGCGCCCGCAAACAACACGACCGCTTCGGCTGCGCCCGCAGCGCCTGCGCCGACGCAACAGGTTTCCGTGCTCGATCGCCTGACGGCGCTCGCCTCATCCGGCAACGCCAAGGGCCAGATGCTGCTCGGCCTCAAATATCTCGACGGCGACGGCGTGGCCGTGAACGAAGCCGAAGCGGCGAAGTGGCTGGAGCGCGCAGCGACCCAGGGCAACGCGATTGCCGCCTATCGCCTGGGCACGCTTTATGAGCGCGGCCATGGCGTGCCGTCCGATGCGGCCAAGGCCGTGCAGTGGTACCAGGTGGCCGCGAAAGCGGGCAACCGCAAGGCGATGCACAATCTCGCGGTTGCGTTCGCGCAAGGCACCGGCACGACGAAGGACCTGACACAGGCCGCACTGTGGTTCACGCGCGCCGCCAATCTCGGCCTCGCCGATTCCCAGTTCAACCTCGCCGTGCTTTACGAACGCGGCATGGGCGTGCCGCAGAGCCTCATCGACGCATACAAATGGTATGCGGTCGCAGCGGCCCAGGGCGACACGGAATCGAAAGCGCGCGTCGATGCGCTTTCCACACAACTCGGTGCACCCGATCGCGCCGCGGCCCAGCACGCGGCGGACGCGTTCCATCCCGAAGCGCTCGACCGCAACGCCAACATCCCGCCCGATCCGGCCGCGCTGTTCGGTTGAGCGCGGCTCGCGGTTGACCCTTCGGGGGCCCGCGCGCAAACTTTCCGCGATCTGCCGAATCGTTCCGCCGGAGCGATCGCTCCCTTGCCCGTGTGCATGTGCTGACCGATGGAAATCTATTTGCCCATCGCCGAGATGTCGGTCCATTGGCTGATACTCTTGCTCATGGGCGCGGCGGTGGGCGTGCTTTCGGGCATGCTGGGCGTGGGCGGCGGATTCCTCCTGACGCCGCTGCTGATCTTTTTCGGCATTCCTTCCGAAGTCGCGGTCGCCACCACGGCGAGCCATCTGACGGCCTCTTCCGTGTCGGGCGCAATCGCGCAATGGCGCCAGCGCGCGGTCGATTTCAAGATGGCGGGCATCATGCTGGCGGGCGGCCTCGTGGGGACGGCGCTGGGCGTCTATCTGTTCGGGCTGTTGCGCGCGGCCGGGCAATCCGAGATCGCGGTGTCGGCCGGCTATGTCGTGCTGCTCGGCACCATCGGCGGATTGATGCTCAATGAGAGCGTGCGCACGCTCCTCGCCCGCCAGCTGGGCCATCCGCCGCCCGCCCGCGGCCTCAAGCATCACAACTGGATTCACGGCCTGCCGCTGAAGGTGCGCTTCCGCCAGTCGCGGCTTTATATCAGCGTCATTCCGCCGGTTCTGCTGGGCGTGCTGGTGGGGCTTCTCTCCGCCATCCTGGGCGTGGGTGGCGGCTTCGTGCTGGTGCCCGCGATGATCTATCTCTTGCGCATGCCGACCAACGTCGTGATCGGCACCTCGCTGGTGCAGATCGTGTTCGTGACGGCATCGACCACGATCCTGCACGCGATGGACAATTACACGGTCGACGTGGTGCTGGCAGGGTTCCTGGTTCTCGGCGGCGCGCTGGGCGCGCAATTCGGCGTCAAGATGGCGAACCGGTTGCGGGGCGAGCATTTGCGGCTGCTGCTGGCGCTGCTCGTGCTCGCGGTGGGCTTGCGGCTTCTCTACGGACTCGTGGCGACGCCCGCCGATGTCTTCAGTATCGCGGCCGGTTCGTCGTGAGGCGCGCGGGACTCCTGGTCGCGCTTCTCTGCGTCGCGAGCGCGAACGCGCGCGCGGAAGATCTCGTCTCGGGCCTGTCGCAGGACCAGGTCCAGATCGCCTCGAACTATACCGGCACCGATCTCGTCGTGTTCGGCGCCATCGAGGCGCGCGACGCATCGGCCGGCGGAACGCCCGATGTCGTCGTCGTGCTGCGCGGTCCCGAAGGCAGCATGATCGTGCGCCGCAAGGTGCGGATCGCGGGCGTCTGGATCAATCGCGACGCGATGCGCTTCGGCGGCATGCCGGGCTTCTATTATGTGGCGAGCACGCGGCCGCTCGCCGCGATTTCGTCCGCGCAAAATCTCGAGCGCTACCAGATCGGGCTCGCCAATGTGGAGCCGCGCAGCGAAAGCACCCATGTGCCCGCCAAGGCCGAGCCCTACCGGCTGGCCGCCATCCGCGAGCGCGCACGCGAGGGGCTCTACGGCGAAACGACGAATGTCGAATTCCTCAGCTACTCGCTGTTCCGCGTGCGCGTGCCGATCCCCGCCACGGTGCCGCGCGGCTCCTATACGGCCGACGTCTATCTGTTCCGCGACGGCAACGTGATCAGCGCCCAATCGACGCCGCTGTTCGTGGAGCAGACGGGCATCGAACGCCAAATCTACAACCTCGCCCACGAACGACCCTTCTGGTACGGTCTGGCGACGGTGCTGATGGCGATGGCGATGGGCTGGCTGTCGTCGCTGGTGGTGAGGGCGCAGAGGTGAGGGGGTGGGCGTGAATTGGGGCCAAATACTTGACGGCCGCCCCCGCGGCGGCGGTGAAAATTGTCGGCTTTTTACCCCACGCGGACGCGCAGAGGGGGCAATCAAATAACTGCAAGGGCGGCTCTCTCGTGTCGACGGGTCTGCGCCGCCTATGATTGCACCCATTTTTGAGTGGATATACCGCCAAGTCCTCCGCGTATTCCTACCTGCGAATTCCGCGCAGGATGGCCAGAGGTGGTATGCCTGTATAGAGACAGGAATCAGGTCACCCGCAAATAGCATCAACCTTTTGGGCGAATACACGGACTGACAGGCACAATGAGTGTAACGAATCTTCTTCAAGCTTACGCACGCCGCGTGCGGGAACTCCGAAGAGCAAATGCCGACGTTCCGGAAACGGCACTGGCGCCGGCGTTCCAGCAACTCCTTGAAGGATTGATCCCGCTCCTATCGATCGCCCCACGGCTCATTGTCGTCCCAGAATTTCTCAACCGCGGTGTGGGCCGGCCGGACATCGCGCTCGTGAGACAAGGAGCGCCTCCGCGCGCTTTCATCGAATTGAAAGCGCCGACAAAGCCAGGCGACCCAACGCGCTGGCGCGACCACGACCGGAGGCAATTCGAGCGATTCCAAGAGTTATCGTGCTGGGCGGCCTGCAATTTCGTCGAGTTTCGTCTGTTTTTTCGCGGTGACGAGCAGGGAATCGCCACTGTCGTGCCCGAACAATGCCTTCGTCCTGACCGTGATGATTTGCGCGCTGATCGCGCAATCGCATCGCATGATGTTGCGCCCTTTTTGCGCCTAGTCGAAATTTTGTGTGCAGCGGCGGGAAACGAGCCGGCAGCACGCGACGCTGAGCATCTTGCCGCTTTGATAGCGCACTCTGCCCGCCTTGTCCGCGGCATCGTGCGAGATCGGCTGGCTGAACTGCACGAACAAGGCGACCAGCGTCACGCATTGTTGCAAGTGAGGCAGGAATTTCGGGATGTTCTCTACGCCCATCCCGAAGCGGCCGGCTACAACTCACCAGACTTCGACGCTCTGTTCTCCGCGGCCTTCGCACAAACGTTGGCCTTCGGCCTGTTGCTCGTGCGCGAAGGAACTCGGCAAGCGGTAGGGCCGGATGCATGGCAGCACATGCCTGAAGAACACCCGCTTATGCGCACTGCGCTGCGCGTACTCAGCCTCGATGAGGTCGAGCAGGATATCGGAATCGGTTTCGTCGTCATGCGCGATACCGTCAACAGCTTCACGCCGGAAATACTTGCCATACGACCGGACGGGCGCGATCCCATTCTCTATTTCTACGAAGACTTCCTGAAGACCTTCGATCCCGAAGCACGCGAGCGATACGGCGTCTACTACACGCCGGTAGAGATAGTTCAGTATATGGTGGGTGCCCTGGATCGCGCTCTGCGTGGTGATCTGCGAACCCAAGGATTGCGCGATCCGGACGTGACAATTCTCGATCCAGCGACCGGTACGGGCACCTTTCTGCTCGGCATTGCGCAGCGGGTCAGAGACCAAGAGTCGGGCGGTGGCGAAGGGATGGCTGCGCTTGCGCTCCAAAATCTCGCACGTCGGATGTTTGGCTTCGAGCTATTGGTCGGACCCTATGCTGTTGCGCATTACCGCCTACATCACGCGCTGCAGCGCCCGCGCCGCGAAGGAGTGCGGCAAGAAATTTTGCGATTGCCGCGCCTGGGCGTCTATCTCGCCGACACGTTGGCCGAGCCGGGAGCCGCAGCGCCCATCGGTCCGCTTGGCTTCGTATCGGAGGGCATTGCCGACGAGCGGCACGAGGCAAACAGAATCAAGACCGAGCACCCGATCCTCGCCATTATCGGCAATCCGCCCTATCGTAGGCTTCTGGAAGGCGAAAACCGTACCTTGGTTGGCGACTGGATGGATCGTCTCTGGGACAACCTCAAGGAGCCTGTGCGAGATGCCGGCCACGGCAATCAGCTCAACACTTTTCCCGAATTGTCCGTTGCGTTCTGGCGCTGGGCGATATGGAAGCTATTCGAGTCGGAAAATGCGCCGCGACGAGGCGTGGTGGCCTTCATCACCAATCGCAAGTTCCTGACCGGCTGGCCCTACGCTGGACTGCGACAAATGATGCGCAAGCGTTTCGACAGGATCGAGATTTTCGATCTGCGCGGCGATGTGCGGCGCGGCGAGAGGGCCGGTGTCGAAGCCGACCAAGGCGTCTTCAACATTCAAGTCGGTACCGCGATCACATTGGCGATTGCTGACGGCTCTAAGGCCGACGGTGAGGCAGCCGACGTCTTCTACAATGACAGTTGGGCAGATGGGCTATTTTCTCGGCGGGCGAAACTCGACTGGCTGGCCCACAGAGCAGAGACGGGAACATTTCCAAATGCGATCCCGGTCCGGCGTGGATTCCTCGATGACATGCGCCCTGAACCCTTTCAGAGCGGCGAATGGGTAAGTCTGCGGGAAATGTTCCTCTTTTCGAAATCGGGAATGAAAAGCGGTAACGACGACACGTTTACGAGCCCTGTCCGAGGGCGTTTGCGTGGCCTTGTTACGCCTTTACTAAGCGGACGAGCGGATACGGCTTATAACGCCTCGCTTGAGACATTTTATTTATACAGACCATTGGATCGGCGATGGTTCTTTAATGATCTGAGATTGTTGAATTGACCTGGGCCTGCGATGCAGCAAGTGTGGGGCGCTAGCAACGTAAGCCTGTACGCCATGCCGTTCGCAACCGGCCTTGGACCGGCGGTCTGGTGTCACGGCCTTCTCCCCGACTATCATGCCTTCAGCGGCCGTGGCGGCTACGCCTTTCCGCTATATGATCGGCGACCAAGGTTTGACGCGCCGAATATAACCCCATCTCTGGTCGAAGGTCTCAGTGTAGCCTATGGCGAAGCGGTCGCTGTCGAAGACGTATTCGATGCAGTTCTCTGTTTATTGTCTGCCGCCTCCTACACGCTCCGCTTTGCCGAAGATCTTGAGGACGCGTTCCCGCATGTCGCCTTTCCCGCGCGGCACGTCGCGTTCCATGACGCAGTCCGCGTCGGTCGCGAGATCAGGGCCATCGAGACGTTTGCTCGCCAGCCGGGAGAAGCCTACCGTCGCCCTGATTTCGTGCGCGTCGAAACGCAACCTCGCGGAGCCGTTGCGCCGGCGGACTATGTCGGTGAAATGCTGATCCTCTGCGAAGACGGGACCGGAAGGATCGCTGGCCTGCCGCAAGCCGTGTGGAACTTTTCCGTCAGCGGATATCGCGTATTGCCGCGTTGGCTTGAGGCGCGCGTAGGTTTGCCAGCGGACCTCGGTTTTGTGCGCGAATTTCGAGACATCTGTGGGCGCATTGCGGAACTGATTGATCTCTTCGCGCAAGCCGATATCGTTCTTATTGAGACACTTGGCGAGCCCCTGAGTCGCGAGGCGCTGAACTTCGCCCCCCCACGGCCTGAGGAAAATGACGGATCAGACTGATAAATTTGGACAGCCATCGGCGCAAGCAAGCTTGTTCGGATCGGGTGGGGATCGCCTGCAAGCCCCGCGACAGCGCGTATTGCCAGATCCGGAAGCAGTCCGGCTTCGCCTGAGAGCTCTGCTTGATAAGGCGCGCACCGCAGAAAGGATGCCGTGGCCCGAGAGGGACGCCCGCATGTGGCAAGTCGTGTTTCCGAATATGGCAAATTGGCTCCCGCCGGAGGAAGCCGAACAGCTTCGGTTCGAATTCGAGAGAGAAATGCAGCGCTTGGCGCGGGCCGCATAGCACGGACCGCGGCTCCGACAACCGGCCACGCCTTTAAAACCATACGTACAGGTTGGAACAATCTCGGACGCAGTACTCACCGTTGGCGCCATGCGGACCGATCCATCCCTACCCCTAAAGCCCAGCCGTCGTCACGAAATAGAAGTGGTAGTGATGCCGGCAGCCCGGATTGAAGGAGGCCCTGCAGATTGGGCAGGCGTTCGCGCAGTCCAGATATTGCCGCCGAATGAGGTAACAGCGCCAACGTTCCCTGACCAGTCGATAGCGGGAATGTTCGCCTGCACGGCGCAAGGGGAATGTTGCCGCCATCACCGCAATTTCGGCTTTTGGGACGCGTCGTTCTGCATGAGGCGTGAAGGCCAGCCAACTCGAACCAGAAGCCCGTCCGGTCCACAAATCCCAACCTCGTACAGGCCCCATTCCCGATGGCGCAACACGCCACCCGGCCGGATGATCAAATCGTCCACCCGCGCAGCGATGGCGTCCACGTCCGGCGTGCGGATAAAGACGCCGAATGGATTATTCTCCTCCGGCACCCGCCAGGGACCGCTTCCCGCCTGCGTCAGATGAACTTCACAGCCCCAGCCCGTCATGATGACGTAGTTGGCGTCCCCACCCGTGCGGGAAAATCCCAGGCGCTCCCAGAACGGAATCGCGCCGGGCAGATCGTTGCTCGGGACAATGGCAAACGCGCCGACGCCGGCGGGTACGGGCATCTATCTTCTCAGGGCTTATGTTGCGAGGATTCTATGGGCACAAGCCGGCTGAAGCAAGGCGGTGGCCCAAGTGCAGTGTTGGTTTGGTGACGGCAAAAATTTTAGAGCCAGGGCTTCGGTCATTGGGCAAAGCGGACCGGTTCGTTCCCACCCCTAAAGCCCGGCCGCTGTCTCGAAATAAAAACGATAATGATGCCGGCAGCCGGGATTGAACGGAGCCTTGCAGGTTGGGCATGTGTTCGCGCAATCCAGATATTGCCGGATGCTCATTTCCGTTCCGCATGTGCCGCACAAGACCGCCGGCTGGTCCCATTCGCGGCGCGGCCAGGGTTCGAGGGCGTGGCCGGCGAGCGCGTCGTGGCAATCCTTGCAGGCATAATAGATGCCGCAGCACTTCATCCGGATCGCGACGATATCCAGGGGCGTGCGGTAATGGGCGCAACGTGTTTCGGCGTCGAGGTCGAGTCCGTGGACGGATGGGCGCATGCGCATGATTTCCTTCGGCGGATAAGATCGGCGACGCGAGACAATATCAAATACTTGAGGTAATGCTCCACTCACCTCGCTGTCATGGCCCGCAACAGCGGGCCACCCAGGTCACACATCGCCGATCTTGAAGGGAAAGCACAGATTTGAGTGTCATAGGCTGCAATGAGAAAGCTTCAACTGGGTGGCCCGCAGTCGCGGGCCATGACATTTGAAGGGAGGGCAAGTCGCGAATTTCGGTACGCAAAGGACAACACCAAATGCCCGAGGCGGTGCCCCACTCACCTCGCTGTCATGGCCCGCAACAGCGGGCCACCCAGGTCACACATCGCCGATCTTGAAGGGAAAGCACAGATTTGAGTGTCATAGGCTGCAATGAGAAAACTTCAACTGGGTGGCCCGCAGTCGCGGGCCATGACATTGGAAGAGAAGGCAAATTGCGCGAGATAATACAAAATGTCCGAGGCGATGCTCCACTTACCTCGCTGTCATGGCCCGCGACTGCGGGCCACCCAGGTGACGCATCGCCGATCTTGAAGGGAAAGCAAGGATTTGAGCGTCATCGGCCGCGTCGAGAAAACTTCAACTGGGTGGCCCGCAGTCGCGGGCCATGACACTAGAAAAAAGTGCGGGCGGGACGCCCGCGGTCCCAGTTTCTTCACCCCGCAATCGCGTAAACCCGGCGGGCGCCCAGGAGGTAGGTGAGGAACGGCGCGGAGAAGAGCCCGCTCACCGCCTCGTCGCGCACGTCGAGACCGCCCGCATAAGCGCCGAAGGCGGGCATCACGAGGCGCATGCCGTCGGACACGAAGCACCGCCGCCGCAGGGTGCGGCCCCGGCGCGTGACGCTGGCGCAGGGGTGAAGATGGCCCGCGATCTCGCCCGCGCTCGCAGCCGGGGACGGCTCGTGGCGGAACACCAACCCGCCGATGGCGATCTCTTCCGCCACGCGACCGCCCAGCCATTCGGGCGGCGCGGGGTCGTGATTGCCCGCGATCCATATCCATTCGCTCTCTTCGCCCATGCGGGCGAGACGCGCGCGGTCCCCATCGTCCAGGCGGTCGGCTGCGTCGCGGTCGTGGAAGCTGTCGCCCAGCGCGATGATGCGGGCGGGGCGATAGCGCGCCGCCAGCGCCGCCATGCGCGCCAGCGTCATGCGCGTGTCGTAGGGCGGCAGCAACGCGCCCTTGCGCGCGTAGGACGAACCCTTCTCGAAATGCAGATCGGCAAAGACGAGCGTGCGCGCCGACGGCCAATAGAGCGCGCCCGCCGCATCGAGCAGCAGCATTTCGCCGTTGACCGCCACTTCACTCAAGACGCATCGCCTCCTTCACCAGATCGTCCTCGGCTTCGCGCAAGAGATCCTCATGCGCCTCGCCCGCCACCATTTCGCGGCCGATTTCGAGCAGAGCCGGCACCGCCAGGGGCGACACCCGCTCCAGACGTTTGACCACGATTCGCCCCTGCACGCGCTTCAGCATGTCGCCCAGCCGCGCGATGTCGAGGAGGCCCGTGCCCGCATCCTCATAGGTCGCCCGCAACAGGATGTGGTCCGGCTCGTGCGCGCGCAGCACATCGTAGATGAGATCGGAGGAAAACGTCACCTGCCGGCCGGATTTCTCGCGGCCCGGATGGCGGCGCTCGATGAGGCCCGCGATGATCGCGCAATTGCGGAAGGTGCGCTTGTAGAGCGCGGATTCGGCGAGCCAGGCGTCGAGGTCGTCGCCCAGCATGTCCTCGTCGAACAATTTGTCCATGTCGACGCCGCCCATGTCGCGCAGGCCCCAGATCGCCAGCGCATATTCGTTGGCGGAGAATCCCAAGGGGCGCATGCGCGGCGCGTTCAAGGCGGCGGGTGAGCAGCATGCCCAGCGTCTGGTGCGCGAGCCGGCCTTCGAACGGATAGCAGACGAGATATTCGCGGGAGCCGCGGGGAAAGGTCTCCACCAGCAACTGGCCGGGCTCCGGCAGGATCGAGCGCCATTGCTGGATGCGCAGCCATTCGCCCACCGGATGGGGCAGCCGCGACCAGGTTTCGGGCTTCGCCAGCATTTCGCGCACGCGCGAGGCGAGAAAGGTGGAGAGCGGAAACTTGCCGCCCTGGTAGGACGGCACCTGCGCCTCGGTCGCCTCGCTGCGCGTGACATAGGCCGCGGTGTCGCGAATGCCTTCGAAGCGCAGGATGGTGCCCGCGAAAACGAAGCGGTCGCCCGGCGCGAGCTGCTCCAGGAAATATTCCTCCAGATGGCCCAGCACGCGTCCGCCCGCACCGGCGGGCTTCCCCTTCGCCTGCAGCCGGATGTCGAGCATCGGCTCCTCGACGATCACGCCCGCATTGAGGCGGTATTGCTGCGCCAGCCTCGGATGGGCGAGCCGCCAGAGTCCCTCCGGCGTGCGCCGGAGCCGCGCATAGCGGTCATAGCTCTTGAGCGCGTAGCCGCCCGTCGCCACGAACTCCACGACGCGATCGAAATCCTCGCGCACGAGATGGCGATAAGGCGCGGCAGATTTTATCTCCGCGAACAACGCGCCCGCATCGAACGGCGCCGCACACGCCATCCCCAGCACGTGCTGCGCGAGCACATCGAGCCCGCCGCGCCGCAACGCTTCGCCGTCGAGTTCGCCCGCCATCACCGCGTCGCGCGCCGCTTCGCATTCCAGCACTTCGAAGCGGTTGGCCGGAACCAGCAGCGCGCGCGAGGGTTCGTCGAGCCGGTGATTGGCACGGCCGATGCGCTGTACGAGGCGTGCCGCGCCCTTCGGCGCCCCGATGCAGATCACCCGGTCCACCGCGCCCCAATCGATGCCCAGATCGAGCGTCGAGGTGCAGACGACCGCGCGCAGATCGCCCCGCGTCATCGCCGCTTCGACCTTGCGGCGCTGCTCGGGCGCCAGCGAGCCGTGATGCAGCGCGATGGCGAGGTTCTCGTCGTTGACCCGCCACAATTCCTGGAACGTGCGTTCCGCCTGCGAGCGCGTGTTGACGAAGACGAGCGCGGTGCGCGAGGCGCGGATCGCATTCATGATGTCGGGCATGGCGTGGTTCGCCAGATGCCCGGCCCACGGCACGTATGCTTCCGACACGCTGATCGCGATTTCCGGTTTGGCTCCGGCCGCGCCCAGCACCAGCGCCGACAATGCCTCGCCTTCGGCCGGCTGCGGCACGAGATAGCGTTGCAGCGGCGCCGGGTTCGCAACGGTCGCGGACAAACCGATGCGGCGATGGCCGGGCGCGAGCTTTTCGAGCCGCGCCAGCCCCAGCGCCAGGAGATCGCCCCGCTTGCTGTTGGACAAGGCGTGAAGCTCGTCCAGCACCACGGCGCGGACGCTTTCGAACATCCGGCCCGCATCGCGCGAGGCCAGCAGCAGCGCGAGCTGCTCGGGCGTGGTGAGGAGAATGTCCGGCGGGTTGTGGCGTTGGCGCAGGCGGCGCGACGGCGGCGTGTCTCCCGTGCGGGTCTCGACGCGCACCGCCAGGCCCATCTCCGCCACCGGCGTTTCCAGATTGCGCGCCACGTCCACGGCCAGCGCCTTCAGCGGCGACATATAAAGCGTGTGCAATGCCGATCTGCGGCGCGCCGGCGCGCGGGCGAGTTCGATCAGGCTGGGCAGAAAGCCGGCCAGCGTCTTGCCGCCGCCGGTGGGCGCGACCAGCAGCACCGATTGGCCGCGCGCGGCATGTTCGAGCAGCGCGAGCTGATGGGCGCGGGCGCGCCAGCCCCGCCCGGCGAACCAATCCCGGAAGACGGCCGGCAGCGCCGGACCGGCTTCGCTCTTGCGCTCGATATCGGCCAGCATCGTGGGCCGAGACTATCAGGACGGCGCGGCCGGGGTGCAACGGCGGCGGCCATTTGCTAGCGTCCGGCCAGCTTTCCGGGCACGACGAAAGGATTGCCATGTTTCTCCTGGTCAAGAACGTGCTGACCCCGGCGGAGATCGATCAGATCCGCCAGATCGCGAGCACCGTGCGCTTCGTGGAGGGGCGGCTTTCCAACCCGCACAATCTCGCGAAGAACAATCTCCAGGCCGACATCTCGCAGCCCGAAGCCGCGAAGGCGGCCCAGATCGCCGGCGCGGCCATCGCCCGCAACGACGAGATCAACCGGTTCGTCTTCCCCAAGCGCATCGCCTCGCCGCTGCTGGCCCGTTACGAAGTGGGGATGACCTATGGCGTGCATGCGGATTCCCCGTTCCTGCCGCTCCCCACGAGCCCGCTGCGCTCGGACGTGTCCGGCACGATCTACATCGCCGATCCCGCGAGCTATGCCGGCGGCGAACTGGTGATCCATCTGGGATCGGAAAAAGTGACGATCAAGGGCGAGCCGGGTTCGATGGTCGTCTATCCGTCGACGACGCTGCACGAGGTCGTGCCTGTGACGTCCGGCCAGCGGCTGGTGATGATCGCCTTCATCGAAAGCGTCATTCCCGATCAGACCCAGCGCGAGCTCCTGTGGCAGCTCAACGAGGTCCACGGCCTCGAAGGGCTCACGATGAAATGGGAAAACCGCACGCGGCTGCAATATGTCATCGCCAGCCTGCATCGGATGTGGGCGAGCTAGGAGAAGAAGAATGGATATGTTCAGGGACGGCCTGCTCAACGGCAAACGCATTCTCGTCACCGGCGGCGGCACGGGGCTGGGCCAGGTGATGGCCGATGCCTATGCGAAGCTCGGCGCCACGGTTTACATCTGCGGCCGGCGCGCCGGCGTGCTCGACGAAACCGCCAAGCAGATCGCCGACGCGACGGGCGCCAAAGTGAAAGGCATCGCCTGCGATATCCGCGTGGCGGAGGCGGTCGAAGACATGATCGCGCAGATCTGGGCCGATGGCGGCGCGCTCACGGGCCTCGTCAACAACGCGGCCGGCAATTTCATCAGCCGCACCAAGGATCTGAGTCCGCGCGGGTTCAACGCCATCGCGGACATCGTGTTCCGCGGCTCGTTCTACGTGACGCTCGCCTGCGGCAAGCGCTGGATCGAAGGCGGCACGCATGCGAGCGTGATCTCCATTCTCACCACCTGGATCTGGAACGGCGGCCCGTTCACCGTGCCGTCGGCGATGTCGAAGGCGGGGCTCAACATCATGACCAAATCGCTGGCAACGGAATGGGGACCGCACGGCATCCGGCTCAACGCGATCGCGCCCGGCCCCTTCCCCACCAAAGGCGCATGGGAGCGGCTCAATCCGCAATCGTCCAACCGCGGCGAATCGAGCAACGCGATTCCCATGGGCCGGGTGGGCGAGATGCCGGAGCTGGCCAATCTCGCCGTGTTCCTGATGGCGGACGGCTGCGACTATCTCACGGGCCAGACCATCGCCATCGACGGCGCGATGCATCTGGCGTCGGGCGGCAATTTCGCGGCGATGTCGCGCCTCGGCGACGCCGACTGGGAAAAAATCCGCGGCGAGATTCGCTCGGCGAACGAAAAAGACAAGGCGCAGAGAGCGGTGTGAACGAGATACTTTCAACCCTCCCCTTGAGGGAGGGTCGAATTGCGAAGCAATTCGGGGAGGGGTGCTGCTTCAACAATTCCCCTCCCCGAAATTCTTCTTTTTCGCTGTCGCTCAACGAAGAATTTCGACCCTCCCTCAAGGGGAGGGTGGAGATTTAGCTGTCGCCTTCGACGCGCTACGTCGCGCAAAAAACGCCACGATCAGCCCGAACAGCAGCATCGCCACGAGGTTCTCCGCCACCTTCTCCGCGACAAGCGGACGATGCCCGAACGGCGCCGCGGACAGCGGCACGACCACGAAGGTCATCACGACATAGATTGCCACGCCATAGGCGAGCCCCGCCGCGATCCATTGCCGAAGCAGCACGGGCAAGGCGCGGCTCGCGAGCACATAGATCGCCGCAATCACGATCGACATCGCCCATTGCAACGCGAGACCCAGCGCGGCTGTCGGCAGGCCGCCGGCAAACGACGCCTTGCCCAGGAGCCCGCTGGCGATGGAATGGAGGATCACGACGGGTCCTAGCATGTTGATCAGGCACGCCGAACCGATATCGATCGTGCCGGCCGTGAACCCGCCCAGCACGATGGCCGTCAAAGCGGAATGGCGCATGGAATTCCCCTGCGAGCCCCGCGCAGAGCGTAGCCGGAACCGCGCGGCGCGTGCGTTCACACCCTGGTGAAGCGGCGGACGAATTCAGCGGCGCGCCATCGCGCCGTCGAGCCAAGCGCACAATTCCGCGAGCGTCTCGGCCGGCGTGCGGTGCGCGGTATCGAGGACCAGATGGGGCCCATCCCAGGGCTCATAGTCCCGGTCGAGTACCTCCTGCCAGGTGGGCGGGATCAATCCCGCCACGTCGATGCTGCGCGTCTCGACCCGGCGGCGATGTTCGCCGGCATCCGAACACACCGTTTCGACTTCGAAAATCGGCGACGCGGCGTCCGCCGCCACCTTGCGCCACGCCTCGCGTGTTATCGCCAAAGGATTGACGGAATCGGCGACGACGCTCCGGCCGAGCCACAAATTGGCCTCCGCCAATGCGTAGGCGGCCATGTATCCCGCCGGCCCCACGTCGCCGATCAACCTCCCGGAAGACCGCAACGCCTGCTCGATCGTGTCGATGCGCAGATAGGTGGCGTGGCGCGCCTCAGCCAATGCGCGGGCAATCGTCGTCTTGCCGGTTCCGGGAAGTCCGCCGAATACTATCAGCATCGGCGCATCAGCTGAACGCCTGGATGCCGGTCTGCGCCCGGCCCATGATCAACGCGTGAACGTCATGCGTGCCTTCATAGGTGTTGACCGCTTCGAGGTTCAGCACATGGCGGATGACATGATACTCGTCGGAGACGCCGTTGCCGCCGTGCATGTCGCGCGCCATTCGCGCGATCTCCAGCGCCTTGCCGCAATTGTTGCGCTTCATCAGCGAAATGGCCGGCGGCGCCGCCTTGTGCTCGTCCATCAGACGTCCCAGCCGCAGCGCGCCGAGCAGACCCAGCGTAATCTCGGTCTGCATGTCGGCGAGCTTTTTCTGGATCAGCTGGTTGGCGGCCAGCGGCCGGCCGAACTGTTTGCGGTCGAGCGTATATTGCCGCGCCGCATGCCAGCAGAATTCCGCCGCCCCCATCGCGCCCCAGGAAATGCCGTAGCGGGCGCGATTGAGGCAGCCGAAAGGGCCCGACAGCCCCTGCACGTTCGGCAGCAGATTGGCCTCCGGCACGAAGCAATCGTCGAGCACGATCTCGCCCGTCACGCTCGCGCGCAGCGAAAACTTGCCTTCGATCTTGGGCGTGGAGAATCCCTTCATGCCGCGTTCGACGACGAAGCCGCGGATGATTCCGTCTTCCGTCTTCGCCCACACCACCGCCACGTCGGCAATCGGCGAATTGGTGATCCACATCTTGGCGCCGCTGAGGCGGAAGCCGCCCGGCGCCTTGGCCGCGCGCGTTTTCATCCCGCCGGGATCGGAGCCGAAATCGGGCTCCGTCAGGCCGAAGCAGCCCACGAACTCGCCCTTCGCCAGCTTCGGCAGATATTTCCGGCGCTGTTCCTCGGTGCCGTAGGCGAAGATCGGATACATCACCAGCGAATTCTGCACGCTCATTGCCGAGCGGTAGCCGGAATCGACGCGCTCCACCTCGCGCGCGACGAGGCCGTAGCAGACATAACTCATATCCGCGCCGCCATAGGCTTCCGGCAGCGTGATCCCGAGGAACCCCACCTCGCCCATCTCCGTCATGATCGCGCGATCGAACGTCTCGTGACGGAAGCCGTCGCGCACCCGCGGCATCAACTTCGCCCGGCAGAAATTCTGCGCCTGGTCCCGCACCATGCGTTCCTCGGTGCCGAGCTCGGCGTCGAGCAGCAACGGATCGGCCCAATCGAAGGGCGCCGCGTCGAGTTTGGCGGGTTTGGCTGCCGGTTCGGCCTGCGCACTCATGACATCCTCGCTGAAAATCGCCCAATCAAGCGGATCGCCCCGATCATAGGAGCTTTTGCGTGAAACGAAACTCGCCTGTCCGCGCTCAATCGCCGATATGGGCGGCGAGAAAGCGGTCGATTTCCTTCAACAGACGGATTCGCGTGCCTCCCAGGGACAGATAGTGGTCGTCGCCCGCCAGCGTGACGAATTGCACGCTCTTCCCTGCCCTTTGAAGCACCGTGTCCTCCGCTTCGCTTTGCTCGATGGGAACCGTGATGTCCTGGTCGCTGTGCATCAGCAATACGGGGATTTTTACCTGGATGGCGTGGGATGCCGGCGACATCGCGTCGAGCTTGTCGGTGTCCGACCGTTTCGCGCCCATGCGCGCTTCCCATATGGAGATCGGCACCGAGTTGTTGCCGGTCGCATCGGCCATGTGATCGAGCAGCAGAGAAAGATCGGAAGGGCCGGCATAGCTGACGGCGCAGGCGTAAAGATCCGGCTTGAACGTCGCGCCCGCGAGCGCGGCATAGCCGCCAAAACTCGCTCCGACGATGCAGATGCGTTTGGGGTCCGCTATGCCGTCCGCGATCAGCTTCCGAACGCCGTCCTCGATGTCGTTCTGGACCTTTCCCATCCACTCGCCGTTGCCGGCATCGCGGAACGCGACGCCATAGCCGGAGGAACCGCGAAAATTCGGTTGCAAAACGGCGTAGCCCCGCGAGGCCATGAATTGCGCCCACCAATCGAACTCCAGCCCGTCGCGATCCACCGGGCCGCCATGCGGGAAAATCACGGCCGGAAGATTTCGCAGCCGGTTTTCCCGGGGGGAGCGTGAGATAGGCATGGATGTCGAGCCCGTCGCGCGATTTGTACGGATAGGGCTTTTCCACTCCCAGATCCGAAGCTGCGAGATCCGGATACGCGGCTGCAACCACACTGAGCTGGGACGTCGCCGGGCTGAACAGATAATACGTCGCCGGGTTTTGGGGACCTTCGGCCGCGACGACATAATTGGCGCCGGCCTCATCCTTGGACACGATGGCGATGGACTGCCCCGGCAAAGCGCGCTCCAGGCGCTCCTCGATCCGCTCGCGTGCGGGGTCGAAATATCTGTATTCCGTCTTGTCTTCGACATAGCGCACGCCGATGACCCGGCTCTCGCGATCGTCGTAGAGCACGCCGTCGACGTCACGATTGGGATCGAGGAACAGCGGCGGACCGAGGGAGGTGTCTCCAAGCTTGTAGCGGTATAAGCCTTTCGTGCCTTCCTTGCCGACCGCGCCCACGGCAAGCGCGGTGCCGTCTTCCGTAAGGGCTTCGATTTCCCATTTGGGACCCCCGCGCACGTCGAACGACCCCACCTCCCGGCTGCCCAGAATAAGATGATCCTTCAGATCGCGCGTTTGATCGATGTGCGCGATCTCGTGACCGAGACCGTCCATGACGTAGCGGACCGTATCGCGCGATCCCAGAGTGATCATTTCGCTCGTTCCCGTAACGACATCCACTTTGAACAGATCGAGCGAGCCGGATACGCGAGCCACCATCAACACATGATTTGGATCCGCGGGGTCCTGATCGACGATTCCGGATTCCCAGTGAACTTCCTTCGGCGCATCGTTCATCAGATAGACGCCGTCGCCCCCATCCACGGCAACGCTGTAGGCGCGGCTCACCTCATAGATGTTCGGCGAATATGCTTCCTTGACGTTGGAGCGAAAAATACACAGGAGCCGGCCGTTGTTCACCCAGATGAGATCGTCGGCGATTGCGTCCCCAAACCCGACATTCAACGGTGTCGCAGTTTGCGAATTGAGCTGGAATACCGTGACGACCGGCCGCCCGTTCAGCGGACGGACAATGGCCAGATGCTTCCCGTCGGGCGAAATTCGCGCCGCCGTGATGACCGGCAGATTTCCGAACGTCTCGGCAGACGGCGCAGCCGATGCCGGCGAAAGCGAGAGCAGCGCAGCCAGCACAATGGCGGGCGCGGCAAAAAGCGCAGCCACGCAGTTGTACATATGGCCCTCACCCGGCTACCGGCAAACATTAGTGAGGCTTGGATCAAAACGAAAGGGTTAACGGCCCGTTCGCCGCGCCACAGACAAGCGGACGAACAGCTTTGCCACAATATGCTCCCCTGCCCCCGCTCAATTGCCGATATGGGCCGCGAGAAAGCGATCGACTTCCTTCAGCAGGCGGATGCGCGTTTCTCCCAAAGACAGGTAGTGGTCGTCGCCATCGAGCGTGATGAACTGCACGTCCTTTCCTGCGCTCTGAAGCGCCTTGTTCTCCGCCTCGCTTTGCTCGATGGGAACCGTGATGTCCTTGCTGCTGTGGATCAGCAATACCGGAATCTTCACTTGGTCCGCATGGGCCGCCGGCGAAATCGCATCGAGCTTGCCGGTTTCCGATCTTGATGCCCCCATCCGCGCTTCCCAGACGGAGATCGGCACCGAATCATTGCCCGTCGCGTTGGCCATATGATCGAGATACAATGAGAGGTCGGCCAGGCCCGCATAGCTGATGGCACAGGCGTATAGGTTTGGCCTGAATGTCGCGCCAGCCAGCGCAGCGTAGCCGCCGTAACTTGCGCCAACGATGCAAATGCGTTTGGGGTCGGCAATACCATCGGCGACCAATTTTCGGACGCCATCCTCAAGGTCGTTCTGGACCTTTCCCGCCCACTCGCCATTGCCCGCATCGCGGAACGCGACTCCGTAGCCCGAAGATCCGCGGAAGTTTGGCTGCAGGACGGCATAACCGCGCGAGGCCATGAATTGCGCCCACCAGTCAAATTCCAACTCGTCGCGCGCTGCCGGTCCGCCGTGCGGAAAAACAACCATCGGGAGGTTCTTGGCAGGTTTGCCTGAAGGGAGTGTGAGATACGCGCGAATGTCGAACCCGTCCCGCGACTTGTAGGGATAGGGCTTTTCTTCTCCCAAATCGGTTGCAGCAAGTCCCGGATACGCAGTCGCGACCACGCTGAGTTGGGACGTCGCGGGGCTGAACAGATAATAAGTTGCGGGGCTCTTGGGTCCTTCGGCTGCGATCACATAATTGGCGCCGGCCGCATCTCTGGACTCGAGGGAGATCGACTGTCCCGCCAACGCATGTTCAAGGCGTTCCTTGATCTTCTCGCGCACGGGATCGAAGTATTTGTATTCCGCCTTGTCGGCGATATAGCTCACGCCGATAACCCGGTTCTCGTGGTCGTCGTAGAGCACAGAGTTGACGTCATAGTTCGGATCGAGGAACAATGGCGGACCGAGATCTTTGTCGCCAAGTTTGTAGCCATACAGCGCTTCAATGCCCTCGTTGCCGATCGCACTTACCGCAAGCGCACCTCCATCCTCCGTGACGCCATCGATGCCCCATTTTGAGCCGCCACGCACATTGTATGACGCCACTTCCCTCCCGCCAAGAAGCAGATGGTCCTCCAGGTCGTCGGTTTCATCGATCCGTGCGATCGCGTGACCGAGGCCATCCATGACGTACCGAATCGTATTGCGCGACCCGTGCGCAATAATATCGCTCGTGCCGGTCGTCAGGTCGACTCTGAACAGATCCAGAAAGTTCTGGTCGTATACCCGGGGAGAATCGCCATGAAGCTGCGCGTCGGTTTCTACGAATTCCATGAGAACGTGACCCGTGTCCGTCGGATCCTGATCGACAACGCCGGACGACCAATGGACGTCTTTCGGCGTATCATTCATAAGAAAGACAGCTGGGCCGCCATCCACCGACACGCTGACCGCTCGGCTCAACTCGTAGATACCCGATCCATATTTCTCCTTGAGATTGGTCCGGAAAGTACAAACGAGCCGGCTGTTGTTCGCCCAAATAATGTCGTCGGCGATCGCATCGGGGAATCCGGCGTTCTGCGGCACGGCCGTCGGCGAATCGAGTTGGTACACCGTGACGACGGGCCGGCCGTTCAGCGGCCGGATGATGGCGAGATGCTTCCCGTCGGGTGATAGCCGGGCCTCGGTGATCACCGGCAAATTTCCAAACGCCTCGGCCGGCGGAGCCGCCAATGCGGCCGACGCCGAAAGCAGCGCGGTCACCGCAACTGCCGACGCGGCGCAGAACGCACGCATATATTTTGACATCAGGCCCCCCCAGCCTCACCCCAGGGAGAAGATAGCAAGAAAATCGCCAAAGACGAAGGAAGCAAATATTGGTGCGCCGCAATAGAGGCGCGTCAAACCGTCTATGTCTTGAAAAACTCCAGTACAGCCTGCTTGTAAATCTTGTCGCCCACCGTGGTCATGTGATCGCGGTTGGCTACCGTCACCGCGCGCCCATTCGCGAACGCCTCCGCGAGCGGTCCGGGTGGGCCGGTCAAATTGTCGTTCCCGCCGCAGACGACGAGCACGGGCCGCGTCGACTGCGCGAGTTCGCTTGCGCTGAACGGCCGGCGGTTGCCGCGCATGCAGGCGGCGAGCGCGTGCAGATCCTTGCCCGCTTGCTCGGCGAATTCGCGAAAGCTTTTCTGGATGGGATCGGAAATCTTGCTCTTGTCCGGCTCCAGCAGCGCATCCGCAATTCGCGTCGCGGGCGACGCCGCGGCCCGAGATACGTGCCGCCCACCCCGCCGATGACCACTTTCCGCAACAAATCCGGATGATCCATCAGCACGTGCATGCTGAGGAACCCGCCCATCGAATAGCCCATCAGGAACGCGTCGCCGGCGCCGGCCGCGCCCATCACGGCGACGATGTCTTCGGCCATCAGCGTGTGATCGTAGAAGGCGGGATCGTGGGGCTTGTCGCTGTCGCCATGGCCGCGGCAGTCCATCGCGATCACGCGATAGCCCGCGTCCGCGAGCGTGTCGTACCAGCCCGGCGCCTTCCAGTTCTGGACCCGGCTGGCCGCGAAGCCGTGAACCAGCACGACCGGCTCGCCTTCGCCCACCATGTCGTAAGCGATACGGACCCCGTCCGCGGCTTTGACGAACTCGGTCATCGGGCTCCTTTCCCGGCGCTCTCCCCCGACCTTCGCAAAGCCCGCGGAGACTGTCTATGATGCAAGTCCGCTCTCTCAGGAATGCCCCATGTCATTGGAAACATTGAAGAAGGACGTTGCGGCGGCCGTCGATTCGATGCGCGCCGAGCTGCTCGCCCTGTCGCATGCCATTCACCAGGAACCGGAGCTGGCGCTGGAGGAATTCAAGGCCGCCGAGCGGCTGAGCGAGGCCGTCGAAAGCCATGACATTTCCGTGCAGCGCGAGGCGTTCGAAGTGAAGACGGCCTATGCGGCGGAATTCGGCAAAGACGGCAAACCCCTCATCGCGATCCTGTCGGAATATGACGCGCTGCCGGGCGTGGGCCACGCCTGCGGCCACAACATCATCGCGACGTCGGGCCTGGGCGCGGCGATGGCGCTGGCCAAGCTGGGCGCGCGCCTGCCCGGCCGCGTTCGCTATCTGGGCACGCCGGCGGAAGAACGCTTCGGCGGCAAGGAGCTGGTAGCGCGGGCGGGCGCCTTCGACGGCGTCGATGCCGCGATGATGATCCATCCCTCCAATCTCAACCTCGTCACGATGCCCTGCATCGCCATCGCGGAAGTGGAGGCGACCTATCACGGACGCGCGGCGCATGCCTCCGCCATGCCGTATCGCGGGCTCAACGCGCTCGACGGCGTGGTCAGCGCCTACCAGTCCATCGCGCAATTGCGCCAGCACATCCGCCAGACCGAGCGCATTCACGGCATCATCACGGAAGGCGGCCTTGCGGCCAACATCGTGCCGGAGCGCGCGACGTGCCGCTTCTATGTGCGCGCGGCCGACGTGCACGAGCTTGCGATGCTCAAGAAGCGCGTGCATGCCTGCTTCGAAGCCGGCGCGCTGTCGACCGGCTGCACCGTCGATATCGTGTGGGGCGGCACCGATTATCTCGACCTCAAGACCAATTGGCCGATGGCCGAGGCGTTCGAGCGCAACTGCGAAGCGGTGGGACGCGAATTCACCCCGATCAAGACGATCCCGCCCGGCTTCGCGGGCTCGACCGACATGGGCAATGTGAGCCATCGCGTGCCTTCGATCCATCCGATGCTGGCGGTGGCGCCCGCCGGCGTGATCATCCACAATGCGGAATTCGCGCGCTGGGCCGCGTCGGACAAGGGCGATGCCGCCGTGATCGACGGCGCCAAGATGCTCGCGCAAACCGCGCTCGATGTGATGTGCGATCCCGCGCTCCTCGCCGCCGCGCATGCCGATTACGATGCGACGGCGGACATCTCCAAGGATGCGCTGGCGCGGCTCACGGAAAAAGTCCCGCACAGCGCGCCGCATGCCCATCTGCATCATGGCGCCGGCGGCTGTGGATGCGCGTGACCCCATGAACGCGTGGCTCATCGTTGCGGCAATCAACGGCTTCTTCGCCGTCGCGGCAGGCGCGTTCGGCGCCCATGGCCTGCAAGGCCGGCTCGACCCGCATTCCCTGCAGGTGTTTGAGACCGGCGCGCGCTATCAGATGTATCATGCGCTCGCCATCGGCATTGCCGCGCTCGCGATGCGGGGACCGTCCACGCAATTGGCGCAAGTGGCGGCGGCGCTCTTTCTCGGCGGCATTGTGATCTTCTCCGGTTCGCTCTATCTGCTCGCGCTCACGGGCAGCCGCGCCATCGGCATCGCTACACCATTCGGCGGCGCGGCGTTTCTCGCCGGCTGGATCGTGCTCGGCTGGGCCGCAACGAAGATCGTGCCATGACGAAAGCGGGACAAATGGAAAGGGTTCTCGTCGCCGGCGCGGGCATTTCGGGCCTCGGCGTGGCGCTGGCGCTCAGCGGCGGCGATCGCGAAGTGACGATCCTCGACCGCGATCCGCCGCCGCCCGATGCCTCGCCCGAGGAAGCATTCCTCACCTGGGAACGGCGCGGCGCCACGCAGCTTCGCCACAGCCACGTCTTTCTGGGCCGCCTCACCACCCTCATCCGCGACCGCTATCCAGCACTTCTCGACGATCTCGTCGAGGCCGGCGCGCGCATCTTCACCTTCGAAGACGCGCTGCCGCCGACTTTGAAATCGCATTACGCGCCGCAGCCGGGCGACGACGAATTATCCATCCTGTTCAGCCGCCGCACGACGCTGGAACTCGTCATGCGCCGCCACGCGGCCAAGCTTCCCGACGTGACATTCGTCAGCGACGCGGGCGTGCGCGGACTTCTCGCACGGCGCGGCGACGGCGGGCTCGCGATCGAAGGCCTGAAAGTCGAACGCGACGGTAACATCGAAGATCTGCGCGCCGATCTGACCATCGACGCCAGCGGCCGCAACACGGCGTTTCCCGACTGGCTGCGGGCGGAAGGCGTTGCGATCGCGGAGGAAGAAAGCCCCGCCGGCATTCTTTACTTCACGCGGCATTATCGCCTGCGCGACGGCGCCGAAGAACCCTCGCGCGACGGCACGCCCGGCGCGGGCGATCTGGGCTACATCAAATTCGGCGTGTTCGCGGCCGACAACCGGCATTTCTCGATCACGCTCGCCACGCCGGAAATCGAGACCGCTTTGCGCCTGGCGATCGTCAAGCCGGAGATTTTCGACGCGATCTGCGCCGGCATTCCCGGTTGCGCGCGCTGGACCGATCCCGCGCGATCGGAACCCGCGAGCCCCGTCTTCGCCATGGGCAATCTCAAAAGCGTGTGGCGCAGTTATGCGAAGGGCGGCGCGCCGCTGGGCTTCTTCGCCGTCGGCGACGCGGCGGTGCGCACCAATCCGCTATACGGCCGCGGCTGCTCGGCCGGCGTCGTCCATGCCCATATCCTGCGGGCGGCACTTGACCAAACGGCGGATCCGCGCGAGCGAGCGCTCATCGTCGAGCGGGAGACGTGCGCGGCGCTCCGGTCCTATTACGACGTCATGGTGAAACAGGATCTGCAGGCGATCCGGCGCGCGGAACACGAACTCGATCCCGCCTACAAGGCCGGCCTGAAGGCGCGCCTCGCCAAAAGCTTCGTCGAAGACGCGCTGCTGCCCGCCACGCGCGGCGATCTTGCGGTGCTGCGCGCCTCCTCGCGTGCGTTCCACATGATTTCCGATCCCGTCGCGTGGCTCAAACAGCCCGCGATGCTTGCGCGCATCCTTCGCTTCTGGGCGATGTCCAAATCACGCAAGACCGCGGCGGGATTCTATCCGCCCGAATTCGGGCCCAAACGCCATGAGATGTTCGCGCGTCTCGGCCTCGCCAACTGATTTTCCAGGCATCCGGAGAAACGATATGACCGCCCTTCCCGAACCCACCATGATCAAGACGAACGGCATCGACATGGCCGTGTACGAAGCCGGTCCCAAGGACGGCGTACCGGTCGTGATGTGCCACGGCTTCCCCGAACTCGCTTATTCCTGGCGCCACCAGATTCCGGCGCTGGCGGCAGCCGGCTTTCGCGCCATCGCGCCGGATCAGCGCGGCTATGGCCGCTCGTCGCGGCCCGCGAACGTCGAAGACTACGACATCACGCATCTGACGGGCGACCTCGCCGGAATGCTCGATGCGCTGGGACTGAAGAAGGCGATTTTCTGCGGCCACGATTGGGGCGGTCTCGTCGTCTGGCAGATGCCGCTGTTCCATCCCGACCGCGTCGCCGGCGTGATCGGCGTCAATACGCCGTTCCTCGCCCGCGCGCCGATTGATCCGATCATGGCCATGCGCGCGGTGTTTGGCGAGAACATGTACATCGTCTTTTTCCAGAAGCCCGGCGAAGCCGACAAGATCCTCGCCGCGGACGTGGGCAAGGCATTCCGCTTCTTCATGAGGAAGAACGGCGGCACGGCCGAGGACTATGCGAAGCGGCCGAAGGAGGAAAGGAACCTCGAACTCGTCAAGGCGCTGCAATCCGACGAAACGCGCTGGCCGGGAGAAGTGCTGCTGAACCGGGAGGAACTGGCCATGTTCGTCGACACCTTCACGCGCACCGGCTTCACCGGCGGCATCAACTGGTACCGCAACATCAGCCGCAACTGGGAAATCTCCGGCACGATGGAGCAGAAGGTGCGCGTGCCGGGCCTGATGATCATGGCCGAGGACGACGTGGTTTTGTCGCCCGCCATGGCCGACGGGATGGAGCGGTTCGTGCCCGACCTCGAGAAAGTGCTGATCCGCCGCTGCGGCCACTGGACCCAGCAGGAGCACCCCGAGGAAACCAACGCCGCCATGATCGACTGGCTGAAACGGCGGTTCGGGAAGTGAGGGCCCCAGCCGGATCATAATTCCTCTTCCCCCGCTTGCGGGGGAAGTGGCCGACGTAGTCGGCCGAAGGGAGCCCCCTCCGCCTCGCTAACGCTCGGCACCTCCCCCGCGCGCGGGGGAGGAGGACTTCCCGTCAGGCTTCTATCGCGGCCGAGAGTCTGCAATTCTGTCCAAATCATGGCCGAAGCGACCGACGCCATCGACACGTTCTCCTACGCCGCGCCGGACGATCCGCGCCTCAAGCGGTTCGTCATCCGGTTGATCGAGCGCATGACGGGCCAGCCCTATCTCAAATGGCTCTATGACGACTATCACGCCAATCCGGTGCCGGGCGAAAGCTTCTGGGATTCCGCGATCCGCCGGCTCGAACTGAAAATCGTCTGCAACGAGGACCGGCTCGCCACCTGGCCCAAAAAGGGCCCGCTCGTGGTCGTGTCCAATCATCCGTTCGGCGTGCTCGACGGCGTGGTGATCTGCCATCTCGTGTCGAAGGTGCGCGAGGATTTCCGCGTGCTGACCAATTCGGTGCTTTACCGCGCCGAGGAAATCCGCCCGTTCCTGCTGCCGATCGATTTCGCGGAGACGGAAGAAGCGCTCAAGACCAACCTCAAATCGCGCGGCGAGCGCGAAGGCGCATCTGATGCATGGCGGCTGTCTCGTCATCTTTCCCGCGGGCGGCGTCTCGACCACGCCGAAGCTGTGGGACAAGCGCGCCGTCGACACCGAATGGAAGACGTTCACCGCGCGGCTGATCACCCAGGCGAAGGCGCCCGTCGCGCCCGTCTTCTTCGCGGGCCAGAACAGCCGCCTCTTCCAGCTCGCCAGCCATGTCAGCATGACGCTGCAGGCTTTCGCTGCTGTTCAAGGAAGTGCACGACAAGATCGGCAGCGAAGTGCATGTGCGCGTCGGGCGCCGCCGGTGCCGTTCGAGCAGCTGCCGTCGATGACGGATCGCCAGGCCTTCATGGGTCAGCTGCGCGAGATGACTTATGCGCTGGGACGCGGCATTCCCAATCCGCCCAAGACGCGCATCAAGCGTCCGCGCAGCGCGCCGAAGACGCCGCGCAGCTTCGACCCACGCCGCAGCGGCTCCGCATGAAACCCGGCGCCCGCGTCGGCCTGTTCGTCACCTGCCTCGTCGACCTGTTCGGCCGCAGATCGGCTTCGCATCGGTGAAGCTCCTGGAAAGCGCGGGCTGCAAGGTCGAAGTCCCCACCGCGCAAACATGCTGCGGCCAGCCGGCATGGAATGCGGGCGCCGACAGGGACGCGGCCGCCATCGCGCGCCAGGTGATCGATGCGTTCGAGCCGTTCGATTATGTGGTGGCGCCGTCCGGTTCCTGCGCCGGGATGCTGAAGAACATATCCCGACGTGCTGGCGCAGGATGCGCTCTACGCGCCGCGGGCCCGCGCGCTTGCGGCGAAGACGCACGAGCTCGTGTCGTTCCTCGTGCGTGTGTGCCGCATGTCGCAGGTGAGGGCCACCTGCCCGTCGCGCGCGTGCTATCACGATTCCTGTTCGAGCCTGCGTGAGATGCATGTCAAGGACGAGCCGCGCAAATTGCTCGCCACGGTCGAGGGCCTGCAGCTTTCCGAAATCGCCGACCCGGAAGTGTGCTGCGGCTTCGGCGGGCTCTTTTCCGTCAAATATCCCGAAATCTCCGAGCGCATGGCGGACGACAAGATCGCGGGCGCCGAAGCGACCGGTGCCGAACTGCTGGTGGGCGGCGATCTCGGCTGTCTGTTGCATCTGGCGGGCCGCATGAAACGGCAGGGCAAGACGATGCGCGCGCGTCACGTGGCCGAGATACTGGCGGGCATGGGCGGCGAGCCCGCGCTGGGCGAGAGCGGCGAATGAACCAGGACCCGCGCAATTTCCCCGAGGCGGCGCAAGCGGCGCTGGCGGACGCGAATCTGAAGGTCGCGCTCGGTCGCCTCAAGACGCATTTCCAGCGCGGCCGCACGCTTTCCGCCGCGAGCTTCGGCGATTTCGAAGCGTTGCGCGAGCAGGGACGCGCAATCCGCGACTATTGCGCTGTCGCGCCTCGATATGCTGCTCGAAACTTTCGAGGCTCGCGTCGCGGCGCGCGGCGGTCTTGTGCATTGGGCGCGCGACGCCAAGGACGCGCGCGAGATCATTCTCGGGATTCTTCGCGAAATTGGCGCCAAGACCGTCACCAAAGGCAAATCCATGGTGAGCGAGGAGATCGCGCTCAATCCGTTCTTGGAAGCGAACGGCATCCGGCCGGTCGAGACCGATCTCGGCGAATACATCATCCAGCTGCGCAACGAGCCGCCCAGCCACATCATCGCGCCCGCCTTTCATCTGAGCAAGGAAGACGTGGCCGAGACGTTTCGCGCCGCGCACACCGAACTCGATCCCGCGCGACCGCTGGGCGAACGCAACGCGCTTGTCGCCGAAGCGCGCCGGATGCTGCGCGCCTCGTTCGAAGCGGCGGACGCGGGCATCACCGGCGCCAATTTCCTCACGGCCGAGGAAGGCGCGGCCATGCTCGTGACCAACGAAGGCAATGGCGATCTCACGCGGCTTCTGCCGCGCACCCATATCGTGCTGACCGGCATCGAGAAGATCGTGCCCGATCTCGACGACGCGTCGGTCTTGCTGCGTCTTCTCACGCGCTCGGCGACGGGCCAGCTGATTTCCAGCTATGTGACGGTGATGGCGGGCCCGCGCGGCCCCGACGAAGAGGACGGGCCGGAGAATTTCCACGTCGTGCTGGTCGACAATGGCCGCACGCGATTGATCGGAACCGAAGCCGAAGACGTGCTGCGCTGCATCCGCTGCAGCGCCTGCCTCAATCATTGCCCGATCTACGGCGCGGTCGGCGGCCACGCCTATGGCGCGACGTATTCCGGCCCCATCGGCGCGGTGCTCAATCCGAACCTGCTGGGGCTCGCGGAGGCGCATCATCATCCCAACGCGACGACGTTCTGCGGGCGCTGCGCCGAAGTGTGTCCGGTCAAGATTCCTCTGCCCGCGATCATGCGCCATTGGCGCGCGCGGGAATATGCGAGCGGGCTGGTACCCAGGACGACCATGTTCGGGCTGTCGCTGTGGGCTTATGCGGTGAAACATCCGGGTCTTTATCGTCGGGGCGCCGGCTTCATGGCCCGATTTCTGAAACTGCTTGCCGGAAAGCGCGGTGCGGTGCGGGCGCTGCCTTTGATGCGCGGCTGGTTCGCGGTGCGAGATTTTCCCGCGCCTAAAGGCAAGACGTTTCATGAATTGTGGGCCGCGCGCAAATGAGCGCGCGGGACGAAATCTTCGATGCCATTCGCACCCGCCGTGTGCGCACGGCGCCGCGGCCGGCGCCGTACAAATTGCCCGAGCCGGCGGACGACGCGGTGGCGCAATTCGTGAAGCGTGCGGTTGCGGTGAACACGGAGATCCTGCATCTGCCCAGCATGGCCGACGTGCCCGCGGCGGTGGCCGATGTCCTGCGCGGAAAGAACATGCCGGCCATCATCCATCTGCCGCCGGCTTCGCCGGGCACGGAATTGCCGTGGCAATCCACACCCGGTTTGACCCTGGCGAACGCGCCGCCCGGACCGGACGACGCCGCGCTTGCCGCAGCGCCTTTCGCCATCGCGGAGACCGGCACGCTCGCCTACACGGCCGCGCCCGATGCGCCGGCGTCGTGGCATTTCCGCGCGGGTCTGGAGATCGCAGTTCTGCGCGCGGGAAACATCCTCCCGAATCTCGAAGCCGTTCTCGCCCGCGTGAAAGCGCAAGGCGCATTCCCCCGCACGCTCAATCTCGTCACGGGCCCCTCGCGCACCGGCGACATCGAACAAACCCTCGAACTGGGCGCCCACGGCCCGAAGGCATTGGTGGTGTTGATTGTGGATGAGTAGAAGCGGCAGTCGGACCGCGGGCGTCCCGCCCGCACTTTCGACATGGCGCAAGAAAGCGGACGAGACGCCCGCGGCCCAAAGAAATCGCCTTTCTCACGCTGTCTCGGATTCTCCGAGATCGCCGAAATTCTTGATGCGCACATTGTGATCGGGAAAGCGCGCGGTAATCTCCAGCTCTCCGCCCATCGCTTCGATGAAGCGGCGCAGCGTGCTCACATACATGTCCGTGCGCTTTTCGATCTTGGCGACGGCGGGTTGCTCGACATGCAGAATCTCTCCCAGCGCCGCCTGCGACAGCTGACGAGCCGTCCGGAGCTGGGTCAGATCCATTTCCTCGCGCAGTTCCTCCGCAATCCGGTTTATGCGCGCGCGTCTTTCGGGACGCATCTTCTTCGTCAATCCGGAAAATTTCCGTCGCCCTGTCATATCAAACCTTCCGCCTTGAGTTCCCTGAGATGCCCATCGTAAAGGTTATCTGCGAGCGGCAGATATTCCTCATAAAACCGGTCGTTGCCTGTCTTGTCGCCCCCGACGAGCAGGATTGCCGCTCGCCGTGGATCGAACGCATAAAAGATACGCAACGGATGGCCGCCGCTCTGCACTCTCAATTCCCGCATGTGGGCGTGCCGCGATCCATTGACGCCCGATGAATACGGAAAAGGGAGCGCCGGTCCTTGTGCCGCCAAAAATTTGACGGTCGCCGCAATCCGATCCTGCTGCGGCTCATCCAGCTTCGTCCACCAATCGCCGAATTCGTCGGTATATTCGACCTCCCAAATCACGCCCTATATATTCCTTCTATGGAATGTCGTCAAGCACTCTCCATCCAACAAAGATGATCATTATAAAGCGGAGATGCATACGCGCCATCGATAGAGCGAGCCTACCCCGCTCCGCCCAACAGGCTCGACTGGCGCGCGAGCTTTGCCATCGTCGCATCGAGCGCGAGGCGTTCGGCGGGAGACAGCGCGCTCAGCAGAAGCTCTTCCAGATGCAGCGCCAGCGGCACGATCTCGTCGTAGATCGCGTGGCCCTTCGCCGTCAGCGACAGCCGGGTGACGCGCGCGTCTTTCGCATCGGTCACGCGCTGCACGCGCTTCCGGCGCATCAAATTCGCCACCGCGCGGCTCACCTGCACCTTGTCCATCGCGGTGCGTGCCGCCACTTCGCGCGCCGAGAGGCCCGGCGTGCCGCCCAACACCGCCATGGTGCGCCATTCGGGAATGGTGAGCCCGAAGCGTTCGGAATATTGCCGCGCGATCGCGCTGGAGACCTGGTTCGACAATACCGACAGCCGATAGGGCAGGAAGCGGTCGAGATCGAGCCGCTGTTCGCGCGTGACGGCGGCGCTATTCCGCATCGGGTTGGTTCTTCGGCAGCGCGGCGATGAAGGCGGGATGCTCGAGCGCGGTGCGCTCGATCCTGAGGATCGTGGGATAGGGCGACAAGATCCAGATCCACGCGGCGCGCATTGGCCAGCTGCGGAATCAGGCAGATATCGGCCATCGAGGGCGTGTCGCGATGGCAGTAGCGCCCGGTCTGCGCGCGAGCCGGCGAGCAACGTCTCGATGGCGGCGAAGCCCAGCGACATCCAGTGGCGTTGCCAGGCGGCGCGCTTTTCCTCCGACGCGCCCCAATTGTCGCGCAGATACTGAAGCACGCGCAGATTGTTGATGGGGTGGATGTCGCAGGCGACCGCATAGGCGAGCTGGCGCACGCGCGCGCGGCCGGCGGCGTCCTTCGGCAGCAGCGGCGGCTCGGGCTCCATCTCGTCGAGATATTCGATGATCGCGAGCGACTGGCCGATCGTGTGGCCGTCATGGACGAGCGTGGGGATCAGTTCCTGCGGATTGACGCTCTTGTAGGAATCGCGCGTGCTGCTCGCCGCCGTCCTTCAGCAGATGGACAAAGCGGTAACTCGGGCTCGATGCCTTTGAGGTTGAGCGCGATGCGCACGCGGAACGCCGCGGAGGAGCGGAAATAGCCGTAGAGCGTGAAGCTCCCGTCACGGGTTCCGGTATCGGACGACGTCATGATCGATCGCGCCGAAGATGGATGCGCCCTCGCGCATCCAGCATTTCGATACGTACGCGGTCGCCGAATTTGAGGAACGGCGTGTGCGGGCCGCCCTGTTCGAGCTGTTCGAGCGTGCGCCGCTCGGCGATGCAGCAGGAGCCGCGCGAACGTCCTTGTTGGAGACGGTGCCCGAGCCGATGATCGCGCCCGCGCGCCAAGTACGCGGGTCTTCGCGGCATGGGCGATCAGCTCGGGGAAATAGAACGTCATGTCGTCGCCCGCATTGGGCGCGCCGAACGGCGCGCCGTTCAGCTCGACGATCAGCGGCAGATGCACCTTGCCGCCCGCCACGCCTCGCCCAGTTCGTCCGGCGTCACCGCGACGGGCGAGAAGGCGGTGGCCGGTTTCGACTGGAAGAAGCCGAAGCCCTTGGCAAGCTCCGCCGGGATCAGGTTGCGCAGGCTCACATCGTTGACCAGCATCAGCAGCTTGATGTGACGCTCGGCCGCGCCGGCGCTCACGCCCATCGGCACGTCGTCGGTGATGACCGCCACTTCGCCTTCGAAATCGATGCCCCAGGCCTCGTCGGCGGCCAGGATGGATTCGCACGGACCGATGAAGCCGTCCGAGCCGCCCTGGTACATCAACGGATCGGTCCAGAAGCTACGGCGGCATCTCCGCGCCGCGCGCCTTGCGCACCAGTTCGACATGGGTGACATAGGCCGAGCCGTCCGCCCATTGATAGGCGCGCGGCAGCGGCGCCGAGCATTCGGCCGGATCGAAAGGGCTTCGCGCCTTCGGCCGCGTCCTCGTTCAGGAGATCGTAGACGCGCATCAGCCGGGGTGCCGCATACGTCCCAATCGTCCATCGCCGCCTGCAGCGTCGGCGCGATATGCGGCATTGCGACACGCGCGCGAGAGATCGCGCGCGACGACGACCAGCATTCCGTCGCGGCCTGGCTTGCAGCGATGCGAGCTTCATTTCGTTTTCCAGCTGTCGGCATAACCGCGGTCTTCGGCGGCGGCCGCTTCCGCGCCCAGGTCGAGCGGATCGCGGGCGTCGATCATCACCGCCACTTCGTCGGTCATGGTCTTCGCGCGCCTTGGCGCCGGCCGCGAACGCCTTCGGATGCGGACCATGGGTGAAGCCGCTGGGATGGAAGGTCATCATGCCGGGGCGGATATTGTCGCGGCTGAAGAATTCGCCCGCGTGATAGAAGATCACTTCGTCGAAATCGTCGTTGGAATGGAAGAACGGCACCTTCAGCGCGCCGGGATCGCTCTCGATGCGGGCGCGGCACGAAAGTGCAGACGACGAAGCGGTCGGCGACGAAGGTCGAATGCACGCTGGGCGGCAATGTGATAGCGATGGCTCGCCACCGGGCGGATGTCGCGCCAGTTGAGCTTGACGGGCGCAAGGTTGCCCTTCCAGCCCACGGCATCGAGCGGATTGAACGGATAGGTGATGGTGGAGAGCTCGCCGCGCCGCTTCACGCGCACCTGCCATTCGCGCTCGTCGGATTGGGCGCGGAACGCATCGTCGAGCTTGGGCGTGTCGAGTGCGGCGGGATCGAAGATCGGCATGCGGGCCCAGGAGGCCCCGCTCGGGCAGCCGGAACGCGCCGTTGGTCGCCTCGATCATCAGCGCGGTCGTGCGCGCCGTCGGCGCGAGCCGCCACATCGTGCCGCGCGGCAGGAGAATATAGTCGCCGT
Source organism: uncultured Alphaproteobacteria bacterium (assembly GCA_963760345.1). Taxonomy (GTDB): domain Bacteria; phylum Pseudomonadota; class Alphaproteobacteria; order Micropepsales; family Micropepsaceae; genus Rhizomicrobium. The sequence goes on along the minus strand of CAVXCU010000003.1, from coordinate 496,840 downwards.
CGCGATAGGTGAGATGGCCGAAATCGCAGAAGAGATCGCCCGCGCCTTCATGGATGAAACAGCAACAGATCGCCGTCGGCATCGCGCAGCAGATGCGTCATCGCGCGCGCGCAGGTGCCAGATCCCGATCTGGCAATGCGCATTCGACAGGAGGCCCGCGGCGAGGAACGGATCGCCCGCCTTCTCCGCCACGGCTAGCGCATCGAAGGCGCGCGGACGCAGCGGCCCTTCGAACGACGACCAGCCGGTGGGCGGATGGCGGTGATAGAGATGCGCCGCGGGGCCGAAGAAGCCGTCGCGGCCGATCTCGCGCTCGAACGTGCCGTCGGGAAGATCGGCATGGGCCTGGCGCGAGGTCTCGCCTTCCACGCGGGGAAATTCGATCCAGTTTTTCGCGCTCATGCCTGCAGCACTCCGCGGCGCATCTGGTCGGCTTCGATCGATTCGAACAGCGCCTTGAAATTGCCTTCGCCGAAACCTTCATTGCCCTTGCGCTGGATGATCTCGAAGAAGATCGGGCCGATCGCATTCTGGGTGAAGATCTGCAGCAGCAGCCCCTGGTCTTCCGTCGGGCGCGCCGTCCATCAGGATGCGGTCGCGCGCGAGCCGGCCGACGTCTTCGCCGTGGCCCTTGATGCGATTGTCGAGGCGCTCGTAATAGGTGTCGGGCGTGTCCTGGAACGCAACGCCGCGCGCGCGCAGGGTTTCGACCGAGGAATAGATGTCGTCCGTGCCCAGAGCGATGTGCTGGATGCCTTCGCCGTGATAGACATGCGAGATATTCCTCGATCTGCGATTTGTCGTCGGAGGATTCGTTGATCGGGATGCGGATCTTGCCGCAGGGGCTGGTCATCGCGCGCGATTTGAGGCCGGTCAGCTTGCCTTCGATGTCGAAATAGCGGATCTCGCGGAAGCCGAAGAGCTTTTCGTAGATAGCCCGCCCATTGATCCATGTTGCCGCGGAACACGTTGTGGGTGACGTGGTCGATATAGGTGAGGCCCGCGCCCTCATGGGCAAACCCCCTGGCCGGATCGGTGGCCACGAAATCCACGTCGTAGATCGATTGCGCGCCGTAACGGTCGACGAGATAGATCACGCTGCCGCCGATGCCTTCGATGGCCGGAATGTTGAGCTCCATCGGACCCACATGATTGGCGAAGGGCTTGGCGCCCAGTTCGAGCGCGCGCTTGAACGCCTTCGCCGCATCCTTCACCCGGAACGCCATCGCGCAGGCCGACGGTCCGTGCGCCTTGGCGAAGCGGCTGCCATGGCTGTCGGGCTCGGCATTGACGACGAAATTCACTTCGCCCTGGCGGAACAAGGTCACGTCCTTCGAGCGATGACGCCCCACGGCGCGAAAGCCCAGGCGCTCGAACAGCGCGGTGAGTTCCTTCACGTCGGGCGCGGTGTATTCGACGAACTCGAATCCGTCGGTGCCCATCGGATTGTCCCAGAGGTTCGCCATTCCGGCCTCCTTGCGCAGTCCCGCGCGCGATTCGGGTGGGGGTTCGAGATAGTTTCATATGAAACTAATTAGGGGTCAAGGCGTGGCGAGGGGCCGAATGAACCGCGCACATCGCAGGTGAGATCGAACGGTCGCTCCCTTCATCTCCTCCCCAGCGTTCGGGGGAGGTGTCGCGCGCGCGGCAGCGCGCGAGACGGAGGGGGCCCCCTTCGTCGCGCACTTCGTGCGCGCCACTTCCCCCGCTCGCGGGGGAAGAGGAACAAAAATGGCCGACGCGACAGCGAAGCCCTGTTTAACAGGTGAATTTGCAGGCGAAGCTGGTTTTTGCGCCAAAAAAACTGGGCAAACCGTGGCTTTCTTGCTGACAACTCGCTCAATAACAGGGCCTGTTCCGGCCTGTTCCGCATAAGGATTTGAAAAGATTGCGGAATTTCTCACACTTGGGCGCCTCCGAAGTGCGAAGTGTTGCGCTTTCCAGCGGGTGCGGCAGTCGGACGAGATCGGCATTCATCGGCCTCCAAGCATGTGCGGGAGCAGAATATACCAATTCGGTTGTAATTTCAACCCGTATTGGTAGTATCGAAGAACTTTCCGCCTCGGCGGGCCGCGAGCGATTTCCTACGCCTGCCACTGCAGGCAAATGGCGAAGCCGTCGGGGTCGGTGAAGTAAAGTTGCTTCATGCCGTACGGAGCGACCGTGGGCGGGCCCAGATGCAGCCCGGCCTGTTTCAGTTGCGCATAGGCGGCGTCGACGTCCGGACAGCCGAAATAGAGGATCGTGTCCCCGTGCGCGGACCGGCGCGCCGCGTCTCTCGATGCCGGTCTCTCGACCGCTTCATAGGCCGTATTGAGCATGAGGCTCACGGCATCGCGCTTCAGAAGCGCCCAGTTGAAGTGCTTGTACGGTTCCTCGATGACGGGCGACTGTTGCGCGATCTCGAAACCCAGATGTTCGCGGTAGAAGCGAACCGATTCCAGCATGTCGAAAACCTGGATCAGCGGACAAAGCTCGGTGATTTGAATTGTCATGCTTTGCCCCCGTGCTCCGGCCGCCATGCCTTGCGATCCAAAAGAGGAATACCCCGGCAGTCTATATTTTGTCCGGCGAGCGGCGCCAGCGCCGATTTCCGTCGGCGGGCCGCCGCCGGCGTGCGGTTCAACATCGCATCGCCGTATTCCCAAGCCGCTCCTTCCATTATACCGATTGACGGTATATCGATGATCGGTATAATGCGCCGAACGACGATATGCGGTTCGCGGGAGACGCGTTTGGGTGTGGCTCTTGAGACTTCGGAGGCGAGCTTTGCGCTCGAGGCGGCCATATGGATCATGGTCGGTCTCGCGGACGCGCCAAAGCACGGCTACGCGATCATGAAAGACATTCAGGCCCTCGGCGGTTTCTCCATGCGGCCCGGAACGCTTTACGCCGCGCTGGTGCGCATGGAGCGCGCGGGCCTCGTGGAAGAAATCCAGAACAGCAATTACCGCCAGCGACCGTTCCGGTTGACGCCGGCCGGCAGAACGCGCCTCGCGGCAGATCTGAAGACGCTCGCGGCGCTGGCATCGACGGGACTGCGCCGGCTGAAACAACGCAAGCCCCGCAAACAAGGAGACCGACCATGACCCCGGACACGACATACAGCGAGAGCCAGATCACGCTCATGGTTCCCGATATGGACGAAGCGGTGAAATTTTACACGGCAACGCTCGGCCTTCGCTTGAAGTCGCGCTACGGCAACGAGTTCGCCGTCGTCGAGGCGCCCGGCCTGACGATCGGACTGCACCCGCAACCGGCGGCACCCTCGGCGCAGGCGCATGCCATGTCCATCGGATTGGGCGTCGAATCGCTCGAAGCCGCGATGGAACATTTGTCGGCGCGCGGCGTGCGGTTCATCGGCGCCATCGTGGAAGACCCGCCGATCCGCATCGCTCACTTCGCCGGTCCCGGCGGGGCGCCGCTCTATCTCTGCGAACAGAGCGAGTGGCGCTAGCGGGCAAAGCCCGACACTTGACGTCCACGGCCACCCTTTGCCGTGGAAGGTGGCACGCGGCGTCAGCCGCGTGCCGGAAGGGGGCCGCGCGATTCCATCGAATCCAAAAAACACTCTAGAAAATCGCATCAATTCCTTTGCGCCGTATCACGTTCAGGAGCACAAGAGCTGTGCCGGTTGGATGCTTGGCGCCCCGCTCCAGTTGCGACACATATCCCGTCGTGACATTGAGATAATGCGCGAAGACCGCCTGGCTCATCTTTGAGCGCTCGCGCATCGCTCGAATTTCATCGGGCGACAGGGGCCGAGCCGTCGCGGCCCTCTCCGTGCCGAGATGCCGTTTCGTGATTTTTGCGTAGGCCGGCTTCGAGAGGATGCCGGCACGCCGCATGCCTTCCGCCGATTCCAGCAGCGCTTTCGTCAAGCGGCTCTTTTTCGTCTTTGTCATGGTCCTAACTCCTGCAGAACTCCCTCCGAAATTGCGCGTTCGATCTTGGCGTCGTCTGCGGCCAACCATGCAGCTGCGATTTCCTTCAGCGTGAGCAACTCGTCGGCCTCGATATTCTCACGCTCGCTTTTCGCGAAGCCGTAGAGAAATACCGCTTTGGCTCCCGAACGGAAGGCCGCCAACATCCGATAGCCGCCGGAGCGTCCCTGCCCCGGCCGCGGCACCCTTTGCTTGATGACATGTCCACCAAGATCGGCATCGACCAGACCTCGCTCGGCGCGCTTGATGGCTTCGCGCAAGCTCGAATCCGGAATTCGCTCCCGTCGTGCATAGCGGGCAAACCACTTGGTCTTGAATATCCGCACCGTCGCTCCTGACACTATGAACTATAGTACTATGAATGATATTTCAACAAATAAAAGTGAGGAAAGCAGTAACGGCTCGCGTGGCGGCGCCAAACGCGCGCATGGAATATCATTCCCGGGCGCAAACGCCAGCGGGACCGGGAGCCGCGCCGGTAGCGGATTTCGTTCAAAGCATCGCGATAGCGCGCCTCACCGCCGCGCCGCGCTGTCCAGAACCGCCTTGCACAATCCGGCGGTGCGCGGATCGCCGACCAGTTCCGGGCCCATCTGGTTGCAGACATAACCGATCGCCACGCCCGCATCGGGATCGGCGCAGCCGAACGAGCCGCCCCAGCCGCTATGCCCGAACGCGCGCGGATTGGGGCCGTAGATGCCGGGCGTGTTGAGCGCCATACCCATGCCCCAGGAATCGGCGAAGCCCAGGAACATGTCCTGCCGGCCGCCCGACGTGGCGGGTGCGGTCATGCGCGCGACCGCTTCGCGCGACAGAAGCTTGACGCCGTCGAGCGTGCCGCCATTGGCGAGCGCCGCATAAAGTCGCGCGAGACCGGCCGCACTCGCCTGCCCGTTCGCGGCGGGAATTTCCGCGGCGCGCCACGCGCGCGTGTTCGGCGCTTCCGGATCCTGCTGCGGATTGACGAGCGCCATGCGCGCGGCGTCGGGCAGCGGCAGCGCCGAAATGTCGACGATGCGCTTCGGCCCGATCATGTCCGCGGCGCGCGCATCGGCGCTTTCGGGAAGGCCCACGAACAAATCCGCGTCGAGCGGCTTTGCGATCCCGTCGCGAATGAACCGGCCGATGGATGTCTTTGCGGCGCGGCGCACGATCTCGCCCGCGAGCCAGCCGAACGTCATCGCGTGATAGGAGGTCGCGGTGCCCGGCTCCCAAACGGGCGCCTGGCGCGCGAGCTTCGCGCAACAGCCTTGCCAATCGCATTGGTCTTCCACGGTGGTGGGTTCGACAAAGCCCGGCAATCCCGCCTGATGCGACAGGATTTGCGCGACGGTGACGCCGCCCTTGCCGTTCTGCGCGAATTCCGGCCACAGCGACGCGACCTTGTCCTCGTAGCGGAGCGCGCCGCGATCGACGAGGATCGCCACCGCGGTCGCGGTGATACCCTTGGTCGTCGACCACACATTGCCCAGCGTGTCGCGCGTCCACACCCGCGTCCGCGCGCGGTCGGCATGTCCGCCCCACAGATCGACGACGCATTGGCCACGATGGAACGCGGCGAACGACGCGCCCACCTCCTGGTAATCGCCCTCGCGCGCAAAATTTTCCGCGAACGCCTCGCGCGCCGCTTCAAAACCGGGCGCAACGGTGCCGAAGATGTCGTAACTGGAAGTCATAGCATCACCGCGTCAATGTCTATCTCGGTTTGAATTGCATCGCCTGCGTGCTCCGGACGTTACGAGCCCGGTTGATCGATCGTGTAGCGCACCGTTTGCCGCTGGCCGGGTTTCAGGGCGAGACTCCAGATCGCGCCGCGCGGCGTGACGACGTGGGGCGTGTCCTCCGCGACTATCTGCGCGCCATCCAGCATGCGGTAAGCAAGCTCGAACCGGATCGGAATGGTCTTGTCGTTCTCGATGGCGATCTCGTACGTCAGCCGCGTCCGTTTACTCTTGCCGCTACCGATCGTTTGCGATTCCGTCACTCGGCGTTCGACGCGCACGTCCATCGCCCTGCCCGTCTCCATCTCCAATGGCAGACCCACCGCGATGTCGCGAACCCGGGCTTGTCCGATCAACACCGGGCTTCCATCGGACGCCGGTTCCATCACGGATACGGCGCCGGCCGGCAGCGGCTCGCCCAAGCCTGCCGAAGTGGTGTTCAGCAGACGCAGCAAAACGGTCGCCGGCATAACCTGGCTCGCTTCACCTAGTGAATCGACGGAGTAGGTATAGACGCGCTCGAAGGGCACAGCCACCTGATCGAGGAATTGCACCTGCTTCGTCTGGCGCGCGGCGACGTCCGTCACTTCCGGCAACCGGTAGATTTTATAGTCGCCCAGCCTGCCGGCTGGGACCCGGCTCCCTGTTACAACGACTTCCTGCAACTCTCCCATCGGAGCAGGTGGAGGCGGTGGAGGAGGTGGTGGAGGGACCATGTCGGCGAGCCCCGCCAATGCACGACGATGGCTCGCCCAATCGATGTCCGTCGGCCAGCAGCCCGTGATCAATGCCGGCGGACGTGCGACGACCGGCTCGTCCTGCCCCGTCGTCGCAAGTTCGCCGGCCACGACTTCCACCGGCGACTGTTCGAAACCGGTGGCGCTGAAATTCGCCAGCGTGATCCAGCCGGTGAGATCCAGCGAGCGGCCGTCGGGCCGGATGCGCGCAATATAGTCGGCCGACCAGTTCAATCCCGTGGCGATGTAGCTGAGCTTGACCGTGTAACGTCTTGCCGCCGCCGCGTTTGTGCGGATGGACAAGGTCGGCGTATCGCGAAGGCCATCCGGCGTTTTTTCGAACACGAGCTTCTCTGGGAGGCCGCTGCAATGCAGCGCTTCGAGATGGCCGTCGATCTCGAGAACGGCGCCGCCCGGCGCCGACCGCACAATGGCCGTCTGTTCGGTGAGTTTGCCGGTTTTCGGATCGATGCGTACCAGCCGCACAGTTTCGCCGATCGATTTGGCGAGCAACGAGCCCGGGCTCAAAAGATTGTAGTCGAAATTGCGCTCCAGCACGCCCACCGGCAATCCCTGTATATCGGCGGTCTGTGGCACCATCGTCGAAGTCACATCGCGAAATTCGATTTCCGCGGGGCCGGCCGGCAAATCCACGGTGCGCGTCTCCGTGATGAACGCGAGACCGTCCCGCAAGAGTTCGGTTTCCCCCAGTCTCGAAAACTCGGCCGTGTCGACCTGACCTTCATGATAGATCGTGACCGTGACGCTTTCGGGCCGCTCGGAAATGCTCGCGGCGAAGGCCGGAAAGATTCCGAAAAATCCCAGCGCAAAAATCGCCAGTTGACGTGCCACGTCTCAACCGCCCGTATCGACGGTGAAGGTCAGGATTGTTTCGCCATTGGCGGGGACCGGCACGCTCCAGCTGAGCGTCTGCGCGTCGATGCGGCGGCTCGGCAGGCTTTCGGTCTCGATCTTGCCGTCACGCCACAATCCGTCCTGACGCAGATCCACCGTCACCGGTGTCGGTTTTGCATTGCGGAATGAATACGACATCGAATAGCGGGTCCGGGATCGCGTCATCTTCTCGCTCGAAACGACGGTCGGCTGAACCGTGACGTCGAATGCCTCGCCGATCTTGATCGCCAAATCCGAGCCGGCCGGCGTATGGTCCAGATCGTTCTCGCCGACGAATTTGGCGTCGCCCGCCGCGTCGCGCATGTACACGCGCACCGTCCCTGCCGGCAGGGCTTTCTGCTCGTTGGAGAATTTCAGGATGGAATCGGCGTGCTCCGGGTTCTCGTCGCTGGAGAAATCGCCGGCGCGGTATTCATATGTCTTGACGGCCTTGACGCCGTGCAGATCGATGAATCCCACCTGTTTGGTTTGGCTTTCGGCGATCGTGACGCGTTCGGGCAAGGCGTAGATGAGGTAATCGGCGACCGATCCCTGCCCGGCCGCTCCCGTACCGCCATTTCGGCTGGACGCACGCTGATATTGTTGGCGCTGCCAGCTCGGCATGTCGTTGCTCACGAGATTGACGTCGCTAGCAACGAGCTGGGTCCTAGCGTCTTTGTAGCTCGTGCCCGATGTGTTGGTGAGCGTGACCCAGCCCTGTAGCCGAAGTGAACTCTGCTCTTCGTCGAACAGGGCGACGTAATCCGCCTTCCACGACAATCCGGTGGTCAGATAACTGAGCGTCACGTCACGCGAACCCGCACCTGCCGCATCGACAGTCACCGACAGCGTGGGGCTTGCCCGGAGATTTTCGGGAATACTGTCAAAGATCACACGTGTGGGGATGCCGTCGTCGCGCAGCACCTCGATGCGATTGCCGATTCTCAGCACGACGCCGTCATTGACCGATAGCACCGTCGCCGTCTCGGTGACCTCCTTGCCGGTGCCGGGAACGGTGCGCACGATCTTGATCTGCTTGCCGACGGCCTTTTCCATCATCTTGGCGGGCGTGAGCAGATCGTAGTCGAAATTCTGCTCGACGATCGCCAGGCCCTTGCCGGAAAGAGTCACTGTCTCGGGACGAATGCTCGCCGACACATCCTTGAATTCGAGCCGCGTGCGGCCGGCCGGCACGTCGAGATGCCGCACGTCTTGCACGAGGGCGAGATTCGAATTGTAGACGGTCAGCGAAAGCTGCGGCGCCGGATCGGACGCCGCGGCCGAGCCCGCAAGCGCGAAGCTTGCACCGATGAATAGAGCCAACCGACGCATGCGCACCCCCTCGCGAGCTGCGGCCGGATTCTCGCGGTCTCGTTGACGGCACTCGACAAGGGCCGTCGCCGCGCCCGTCCGACATGTCCTAGATGAACAAGCAATGACGAAAACAATAGCACGGTGTCCGACCATCTGGAAACGAACGCGCAAAATGCAAGTAATCTCCCGAAGCGCTCTTGATGTCCGCCGAGCTTTTCAAAGCTTCTCATAAACGAGGCTCGAGCCATCCTCTGCAACCGCCGTCAGCGCGGCCCAGGTGCCGTCGGGTTCGTACCAGAGATCGAGCATGTCGGCGCCGCGCCAGGCATAATGGCGCGCGGCGAGTTTCGCGCCCGACGCCGTGACAATGCTCTCCATGCCGCGATTGGAAATCGCCGGCCGCAGCAGCATGCCATTTTCCGGGTTGACCATCGGGCCCAGGAGTTCGGCCTTGTTCCAGTGCGTCGCGGCGAGCGTGCCCGCGGGCGCGGTGTAGCGCGCAGCCCGCGATCCTTCGGCGACGATCCGGCCGTCTTCGCGCCGCAGGATCGCGAAGGCCGGCGTGCCGTCATAGTCGGTCGTGGCGTCCATGCTTTCCAGCCGGCCCGCGTTCCAGCGCTCGATATTGTGGTGCGCATAGTGGAACAGGCGGATCGGCCAGAAGCCCACGGAAATATCCACATCGACCGTGACGGCCAGCGCGTCTCCCGCCTGCTGGAAGGCCAGCGAATGGGTGCCGATGTGGAAGCCGCTCCGCGAGATGCGGAACGACAGCGGCCTCGCTGCGGCTGCGGGCAAGGCCGCCAGCGCGGGTCCCGCGCAAATCGCGGCGCCGGCAGCCAGCAGAAAATGACGGCGGGAAGGCATCGCGCACCTTTCTCGCCCGAACCCTGTGCTTCTAGGCCGCCCGTGCGGGTTTGGATCACCGCCACTGATCCTTTCGCATCGCCTCTCCGTACAAAATACGTTCCAGAGGAGAGGCGACATGGACCTTCTGACCGCGGGCGGCCTTCTGGCCGAACGATTTCCGTTGCCCGACGCGCTTGTCGCGGCCGGGATGCGGCGGATGGTGTCCGCGCAGCAGCGCCTGTTGTCGGCGCGAGGGAAGACGGATGGCGCATTCGCCGCCGGCATGGCCGCGTTTCCCATCGCGGAGCACACGGACGAGGCGAATGCGCAGCATTACGAGCTGCCGCCGGAATTCTTCGCGCTGGCGCTGGGACCGCGGCGCAAATATTCGAGCTGCCTGTACCCGCGCGGCGCCGAGACGCTGGGCGAAGCGGAAGAGTGCGCGCTGGCCGAAACCGCGGCGCATGCCGATCTGCGCGACGGCCAGAATATCCTCGAACTCGGCTGCGGCTGGGGTTCGCTGTCGCTGTGGATGGCGGAGAAATTCCCCGCTTCGCGCATCGTGGCGGTGTCGAACTCGCGACCCCAGCGCGCCTATATCGAAGCGCAGGCCGCTGCGCGGCGCCTTTCCAATCTCCAGATCGTCACCGCCGACATGAACGATTTCTCGATCGATACGCGCTTCGATCGCGTGGTGTCGGTCGAGATGTTCGAGCACATGGCAAACTGGCAGGGGCTGCTCGGCCGCGTCCGCTCCTGGCTGAAACGGGAGGGCCGATTGTTCATTCACGTCTTCAGCCACGACCGCGCACCCTACCGCTTCGATCACACCGACGAACGCGACTGGATTGCGCAGCATTTCTTCACCGGCGGCATCATGCCGAGCCATGGGCTGATTCATCGCTTTCCCGATCTCTTTGCGGTCGAGGCGGAATGGCGCTGGAGCGGGCTGCATTATCGCCGCACGGCGCTCGACTGGCTCGCGAATTACGATGCCAACGCACGCGAGATCGGCGTTATCCTGCGCCAGGTCTATGGCCGCGATGCCGGCCTGTGGCGGCGGCGCTGGCGCATGTTCTTCCTCGCGACGGCGGAGCTGTTCGGTTACGACGACGGCCGCCCCTGGGGCGTCAGCCATTACCGGCTAAGGGTGGCGTAAAGCAATTCAGTGGTCGTTACCTTGACCCTCCCCTTGAGGGAGGGTCGAATTGCGAAGCAATTCGGGGAGGGGCTTGCCACTGACGTCTGTGGCTTACCCCTCCCCGAAATTCTTCTTTTCGCTTCGCTCAACGACGAATTTCGACCCTCCCTCAAGGGGAGGGTGAATCATTTCGTCGTCAACAAAACACTTCGTGCTAATTCACTCCCACCGCTGCCTGCGGGCCGCGCACAAGCTTGCCGGGCAGCGCGTTGGTGGCCGCGCCGTCGCGGTAGATCACTTCGCCGGAGACGATCGTCGCGATGTAGCCGGTCGCGCCCTGAAGCAGGCGCTTGCGCCCGGCCGGCAGGTCGAACGCCATTTGCGGCGCCGACACGGCGAGTTTGGCGAAATCGATCACGTTGAGATCGGCCTTCATGCCCACCGCGACCATGCCGCGATCGCCGAGGCCCACGGCGCGGGCGGTGTCGGCCGTCTGCCGCTTCACCAGCCAGCCCAGATCGAAGCGGCCGTTCGCGCGGTCGCGGCCCCAATGGGTGAGCAGATAGGTCGCATAGCTGGCGTCCAAAATGATGCCGACATGGGCGCCCCCGTCGCCCAGCCCCATCACACAATCGGGATGCGCGATCATCTCGCCGCACACATCGAGATTGAAGTTGGCGTAATTGGCGAACGGCATGAACAGGAAATTCTTCCCGTCCCGTTCGAGCACGAGATCGTAGGCGAGTTCGGCCGGCGGGCGGCCTTGGGCCGCGGCAAGCGCGGCGAGCGAATGTTCGCGGGGCGGCTCGTAGTCGGGCGGATCGCCCAGCGGAAAGATGTAGCCGAACGCGCTCATGCGGCGCGCCAGCTCGGGATGCGCCGGCGCCTCGGACAAAATGCGCGCGCGGAACGCCGGATCGCGCATCGCCGCAACTTTCTCCGCGAGCGGCCTGTCCTTGATCGCCACGAACGAAGGCTGCGCGGAAAACGGGTTGAGCGAGCCCTGAAGCCCCAGGAGCAGCCCGATGGGACGCGGCGCAACCTGGCCCCGCATGGGCAAGCCGTCGCGCGATGCGCTCTCGATCCGCGACAGGATCTCGCGCCAGCCTTCGGGCGAACGATGCCCCTGCGCGAGCGACAATGACAGCGGCCGCCCCGACGCTTCGACGATGCGGCGGATCATGGCGAATTCGCTGTCGAGATCGGGCGTGTCGAAATCGGAGATCAATTCGATGACGCCGCTCCCCGCGTCGGCGAGTCCCTGCGCAATTCCCGTCAGCTCCGCTTCGGTGGCGCGCAACGACGGCGTGGGATCGCCCTTGACCGTGCGATGGTTGAGCGTGCGCGAGGTGGAGAACCCGAGCGCGCCCGCGCGCATCGCTTCGGCGGCAAGGCGGCGCATTTCGGCGATGTCGGCCTCCGTCGCCGGATCGAGCCGCGCGCCCCGCTCGCCCATCACGAACACCCTGAGCGCGCCATGCGGCAGCTGGGCGCAGATGTCGATGTCGTGCGGGCGGCGCTCCACGGCATCGAGATAGTCGCCGAAGGATTCCCACGACCAGTCGAGACCTTCATGCAGTGCTGCGCCCGGAATGTCTTCGACGCCCTCCATCAATTCGATGAGACGTTCACGATCCGCGCGCCGCACCGGCGCAAAGCCCACGCCGCAATTGCCCATCACGATCGTGGTGACGCCGTGCCAGCTCGACGGCGCCAGCCGCGCGTCCCAGGTGGCCTGTCCGTCGTAATGGGTGTGGATGTCGACAAATCCCGGCGTGACGAGGAGGCCGCGTGCGTCGATTTCCTCGCGGCCGGCGCCGGCGAATTTTCCCACCGCCGCGATCTTGCCGTCGTGAACGGCGACGTCGGCACGGGCGAGCGGGCTGCCCCGGCCATCGGCCAGTTCGCCGCCCCGGATGACGAGATCGAATGCGCTGGACATGGCTTCCTCTGTCAGTGACCCGGTTTGGGACCGCCGCCGGGATTAGGTTATGTTATAGCACGGCCGGCTGGTTTATGTGTCTATTGGGGCAATATTCATCCCGACGATTTCCATGGTCGAGGAAAGTCTGAAAAATAACAATTTCGGTTCGGGCGCTATAGATAGCCTTCTCGCCAACGCGCTGGCAACGGGCGCGCATGCGGCTTCACCAGCGCGGGCACGCTACGCCACCGCGCTGACCGCGGTTGCGGCCTTCGCGGTGGCGGTCGCGATCGATGCGTTCGCGGGGTCGGCCGCGCCCGCCTTTTCGGCTGCTATCTATCTGCTCGCCATCTTTGCCGTCACCTTCCTTGCCGGCTGGCGCTGGGGGCTGCCGGCATGGATCGCAAGCGTCGCGCTCCTGTGGTGGTTTGCCGGCCGGCCCGCATTCGATCTGTTTCAGTCCTCCCCGCACATTGCGCTGTTCGCGCTTGCCGGCGGGCTGCAATTCGGCGCCGCCGCGCTGGTTCGCAAGGTCCTGATCAATTCCAGGCGCGCCGAGATGCGCCTGCTGCAACTGATCGACGCCACATCCGGCACCGTTTTCATGACCGACGGCGCCGGCCGGGCGCTCAAGCCCAATCCCGCCTGGTCGCAAACGACGGGAATGCAATGGGCGGACTATAAGGATCGCGGCTGGCTCGCCGCGGTGCATCCCGAGGATCGCGCGAAGCTACCCATCGGCAACGTGCCTGAAGGCAGCAAGGCGCATCTGGTGGATGTCCGCATTGCGGACAGCGGAACGGGTGATTGGCGCTGGCACCGCCTGCGCAGCATTCCCGCGCTCGACGACAAGGGGCATATCGTCGAATGGGTGGGAACCATCCGCGACGTTCACGAGCGAAAGCTGGCCGAGGACAAACGCGACCTCGTCGTCGGCGAATTGCGCCACCGGCTGAAGAACCTGGTGACGGTGATCGACGCGCTGGCCAAGAATTCGCGGCTCCGCGGACGCAACTCGCCCGATGTCGACGAATTCATGAAGCGCTTTCTCGGCCGGTTGCACGCGCTGGGCGGTGCGGCCGACCTCGTGCTGGCGGGAAACCGCGTGGCGATCGACGCGCATGCCGTCGTTCGCGCCACGCTCGTGCCGTTCCTCGACGAGAATTCGCCCCGCATCCGCATCGAAGGCCCGCCGCTCGATTTGAGCGAGGAAATCGGCGGCGGCCTGGCGCTGGCGGTTCACGAACTTGCCACCAACGCGCTCAAATACGGCGCACTGTCCGGGCCCACGGGCACGGTGACGATCGCCTGGTCCGTCACGCCGGTCGCGGACGGCGATGAAATCGTCTTCGAATGGATCGAGCGCGGCGGCCCCGAACCCGAACCGCCCGCGCGCGAAGGCTTCGGCAGCCGCGTCATCAAGGCCGTCACGGCGCGCGAGAAAATCGGCGGCGTGACGCTCGACTACCGCCCCGAAGGCGTCCATTGCCGCATCGCCTATATCAGGCCGCGGCCGGCGGTAAATCCACCCTCCCCTTGAGGGCTACGGGATGCACGGAAGTGATTCCCGGGATTGATGCAATGTAATTCAAGACGTTCCGCAGAGATGCGGGAGGTTTTGGATGGCATTTGGGGACATCCGGGTTTCTGAGCGAGCGGAATGGCTGCTTGGCCGGATTGTGGCGACAGGATCGCTGGTGCTTCGAAAGCTCGGCGAGACGCGGGCGGGAGAAGTTGCAATTCAGCGTTTTTTATCGTCGCGCTATGTCAGCGTGGATGGTCTTGTCGAGACGGTTGCTGGCCGGACGGCCCGACAGTGTGCCGGGCGCAGGGTTCTGGCCGTCCAGGATACGACGGAGATCAACTTCTCCGGCCGGGAGATGCGGCGCGGCGGCTTTGGTCCTGGCGGAGACGGCAAGGCGGCGGATTTCTTCATTCATCCAGTGATTGCTGTTGATGTGGACAGTGAAGCGCTCGTGGGCCTTGTCGACGCGACGATCTGGACGCGCGCCAAGGCCAAGTATCCCCGCCGCGGCAACAAGGTATTCGAGGATAAAGAGTCGGAACGTTGGCTTTTGGGCTGCAAGTCCGCTGCTTCGGTTCTTGAGCAAGCCGCTCAAGTGATCATGGTGGCCGATCGGGAAAGCGATCTTTATCCGCTCTTTGCGCAGAAGCCCGAGGGTATCGATCTGATTGTGCAAGCCTGTCAGAACCGCAAGCTTTCCGACGACGGCCACCTGTTCGAAGCCTGCGGCGAAGAGCGGCTTTTGGGCATAAGTTTCGTGCGCGTGGCGCGCCGCGGACCGGGAGACAAGACGCGCATTGCCAAGGTTGAACTGCGCGCGAGCCGGGTGGGCATTGCCCGCCCGGCGGCCTACCGCGACAAGGGCTTTGCGCAAACCATCGACCTCATGCTGATCGAAGCTCGCGAAGTCGATGCACCCAAGGGCAAAACACCCTTGCTGTGGCGGCTGCTGACCACACTGAAAGCCGATACGGCCGAAGAGGCTTGCGAGGTGGTGGGCTTCTATCGCCTGCGCTGGCGCATCGAGCAGACGTTTCGCGCCCTCAAGAGCGACGGGCTTGCCCTCGAAGAAAGCCAGGTGACCAGCGTCGAGCACATGTTCAATCTTGCCGCTGTCGGATTGATCGCGGCCGTGCGAACGATCCAACTCGTCGATGCCAGAGATGGAACCTCACGCCCGGCAAGCGACGTGTTCGATAATGGCTTCGCCGAGGCTCTTGATCGCATCTCCAAGAAGCTTGAAGGCGCTACCCAGCGCCAGAAAAATCCCCACCCCCAAAGCTCTCTCGCCTTCGTCGCATGGATTGCAGCGCGTCTGGGCGGATGGAATTGCTACGGCAAACCGCCCGGTCCAAAAACTATGCGAACCGGATGGACCGAACTCGCCGCAATGCTCAGCGGCTACATCATTGCCACACAAGGAAAAATTCCGTGAATCCCTTAGCCTTGAGGGAGGGTCGAACCGCGAAGCGGTTCGGGGAGGGGCTAGCCACTGAATTCTGAGGCTTGCCCCTCCCCGAAATTCTTCTTCTCTCTACCGCTCGAAGAAAAATTTCGACCCTCCCTCAGGGGGAGGGTGGAACCAGCGAGCCAAAATTTAGATTTTTCTACGTTACCGCCAATCTTTGGAACGCCGCGAGCACCTGGTCGGGTTTTTCGATGGTCACCATGTGGCCGGCTTCGGGGATGACAACCAGTTCGGCGCCGTGGATCGCCTTCTTGAACGCTTGCGCATAGATGGGCGGAGATCAGCTTGTCGCTGTCGCCCCAGACGAGCACGCGTCTTCGCCTTGATGCGATAGAGCCGCCCGAGGCAAGCCCGCGCTCGGGAATGGGGAACAGGATCTCGCCCGGCCATGCCGAGCTGGCGCGCGTTGGTGCACCAGGAAAGTCCTTGCAGCCATTCCGGATCGTCGAGCGCCGCGGCCCGCGGTCATCAGTGCCGCGCCCGGCTCCGCATCGTGGAACAGGAGCTGCGGGCATCTCGAACGGCAGCAGCGAGAACATGTCGGGGATCGGATGATCGTCGAGCCATAGGCCCGGCCGGCGCGATCAGCGCCGAGCCGGCGAGACGTCGTGCGGCGCGATCGCCGCCATCTCGGCCGCGATCATGCCGCCCATCGAGTGGCCGACCAGGATCGGGTTCTTCAGCCCCAGCGCCTCGACCACGTCCCAGGTGTGCAGCGTGAAGTCGAGCATGTCGCGCAGCTCGCGGCACTCCTCGCTCTCGCCGTAGCCCGGCAGGAGCGGCGCGTAGACGTGGAAGCTGCTCGGCGAGCTTGGCAAGGAACGGATCGCTCGCGCTGTCATGCCGCCGGCGCCGTGCAGGAACACCAGCGGCTGCGCCCGAGCCGCCCTCGAGATAGCGCACGGCGACATGCGGCGTGTCGAACGGTCTTGAGCTCCATGGTCGCCTCCCTCAGTGCCAGCGGCGTCGACGCGCGGCGACGCTCGCGCTCGCGCGGCAGGCGGCCCGGCGTCACGCTGCTTCGCCATGCGGCTGGCACCAGAAGCGGTCGTCGTCGGCGTATTCGGGGAACAGGCTGCGCAGCTTCGGCATCACCTTCTCGGCGAACAGCTTGGTCGAATACATGCACTTCTCGGTCGGGCATGTTGCCCACGTGCATGAGGCAGAAGATGTTGCCGACGTGGAGGCCCTTGATCAGTCTCCTCCATGCGCTGGCGCACGGTCTCCGGGACTGCCGGCGATCACGTGGCCGCCTTCGATCAGGTCCTTCCAGGTCAGCTCGGCGATAGCCGCCTCGCGCGGCGCGTATTGCGACAGCGCGCCGGTCTGGATGGTCTTGATGGTGCGGTAGCCGGGCGCGTCGGCGAAGCCCGGATAGACGTGCAGGCAGCGATTGTAGAAATAGATGACGTGCTCGCCAGTAGAGCCGCTCGGCCTCCGCGTCGGTGTCGGCGACGCAGATCGTCTGGGCGAAGCCGGCGCGATAGGGCGAATTGTCGGCGCGTGTCGCGCTCGGCGACGCGGTCCCAATAGCCCTGCATCAGCGCCTTGGCGCGGATGTAGCCGGAGAAGCTGAGGTAGGAGTAGGAATAGGTGTTGTCGATGCAGAAGTCGTAGGTCTCGACCGAGCCGCCGCCGGGGATATGGATCGGCGGATGCGGCTGCTGGATCGGCCGCGGCCAGATGTTCACGTGGCGCAGCTTGTTGTAGCGGCCGTTGAAGGCGAACGGCTCGCGCTCGTGCCAGGCGCTTGCATGATCAGGTCGTGCGCTTCCGGCGTATTTCTCGCGCGTCAGCGCCGGGGATCTGGCCGTAGCAGTAATTGGTGTCCATCGAGGTGCCGACCGGGAAGCCGGCCACCAGCCGCCCGCCGGAGATGCAGTCGAGCATGGCGAATTCCTCGGCGACGCGCACCGGCGGATTGTAGAGCGCGATGGAATTGCCCAGCACCACGAGCGCCACGTCCTTGGTCCGGCGCGCCAGCGCCGGCGGCGATGATGTTGGGCGACGGCATGATGCCGTAGCCGTTCTGGTGATGCTCGTTGACGCCGATGCCGTCGAAGCCCAGCGTCGCCGGCGTATTCGAGCAGGTCCATGATAGGTGTTGTAGACCTCGTGGCTCTTCTCCGGATCGAACAGGCGCTGGTCGATGTCGACCCAGACCGAATGGTTCTTCTCCCGGAAATCGTCCGGCAGATAGGGCCACGGCATCAGGTTGAACCAGGTGAATTTCATTGCGGTTCTCCGGTTGCGAAAGGATTTTTGCCGCGCCTCAGCCGGCGATGCCGAGTGCGGTCCGCGCGAACTCGGCCGCGCTTTTATAGTCGGCCTTGCCGTTGGGCGCGCGCAGCGAGATGGTCGCCTCCACGATGCGCTTGGGCGTCTTGTAGCCGGCAAGCCGCGAGCGCACATGGGCGCGCACGTCCGCCTCGTCGAATTGCGCGCCGTTGGCGAGCTTGACGACGCCCGTCACCGCCTGTCCCCAGGTATCATCCGGCACGCCCAGCACGAGCGCGTCCTCGATCGCGGGATGCGTCTTCAGCGCTTCCTCGACTTCCTCGGGATAGACCTTTTCGCCGGCGGTGTTGATGCAATTGCTGCCGCGGCCGAGCAGCGTGATCGTTCCGTCCGCTTCGACGCGGGCCCAATCGCCCGGAATGGAATAGCGCGTGTTGCCGATCAGGCGGAAGGTGCGCGCGGATTTTTCGGGATCCTTGTAATAGCCCGCGGGCAGCGGGCCGCCCAGCGCCACCAGCCCCGCCTTGCCGCTGCCCGGCGCAATCGGCTTGTCGTTCTCGTCGATGACGATGGTGTTCTCCAGCAACGAAAAGGCGGCCGTCGAGGTGTTGCCATCCTTCGTCATGATGGATGCGCCCATGCCCATCGCTTCGGTCGAGGCGAAACTGTCAGTCATGGTGAGCTGCGGAATGTGCTTCAGCAGGCCGCGCTTCACCTCCGCCGTCCACATGGCACCCGACGAGCTCATGCTCAGCACGCTCGAGAGATCGTAGCGGCCGGGCGCTTCGTCGAGCGCGCGCAGGAGCGGCTTGGCGAACGGATCGCCGACAATGGCGATCCCCTGCACGCGATGGCGCTCGACGGCGGCCCAGATGGCGTGCGGATCGAAGGAGGTGTTGTCGACCGTCACCACTGTGCCGCCGGTTTGCAGCGCCACCAGCGCCGTCATGAAGCCGGTGCCGTGCATCAGGGGGCATGCGGGGAGCGCGCAGGCGCGGGAGGGCGCCGCCGCCATCGCGGCCGCGAACAACTGGACCGAGGCGGGAACGACCATTCCCGTCGTGCGCAGGAGCCGGTTGTGCCATAGCGTGCAGAGATCGCCATGCCGCCACATCACGCCCTTGGGCATGCCGGTGGTGCCGCCGGTGTAGATAAAGAGCATATCGTCGGGCGAGCGCCGGATCCCCAGCGGCGCGCCGTCGCCGCCTTCGGCCAGCGCTTCGTAACGCTCCGCGAACGGCGCGATGTCGCCCTCGCCCACTTCGATGAAGGTCTTCAGTCCCGGAAGAGCTTCGCGGATTTCCGCAAGCGCCTCGCGAAACTCCGAGGCATAGATGATCGTCTGCGCGTCGGAATTGTCGAGGATGTAGCGGACTTCGTCGGGCTTGTAGCGGTAATTGATATTGACGTGGATGAGGCGGGCGAGAAACGAGGCGCCGATGCTCTCGGTGTATTCGGGACAGTTGCGCAGGTAGAATGCGAGCTTGTCGCCCGGCCTGGCGCCGCGCGCGATCATGCCGGCGGCGAGATTGTTCATGCGCCTGGCCGCATCGCCCCAGCGGATGGTCCGGTCGCCATGGACGAAGGCGGGCGCGGCCGGATTGGCTGTCGCGGCCACAGCGTCCAAGAGATCGCCGTAATTCCAAGGCATGTCGTCTCCACCCTGCTTTTGGCGGGCCCGGCTCGTGGCCGCACCTCGTTCTTGCGGACTATCCCGCCATCCGGCCATAGCCGCAATCGCCCGCGCAAGCCCCCGGCGCCAAACGCCCCCTGCCCGCCGCCCCGGCTGCGGCCTTGACGCTCGCCCCCTCGAACTCGAAAAGAGAAGGAACAGCCATTGGACGAAGCATCATGCTCAAGAAGCTTTTGATCGCCAATCGCGCGGAGATCGCGATCCGGGTGGCGCGCACTGCCGCCGAAATGGGCATCGCGACGGTTGCCGTCTTCGCGGAAGACGACGCCCAGTCGCTGCACACGCGCAAGTCGGATGACGCCCACGGCCTGAAGGGCTCGGGCGCCGCCGCCTATCTCGATGGGGAGCAGATCGTGGCGGTGGCGCGCGAGGCGGGCTGCGACGCGATCCATCCCGGCTACGGCTTCCTGAGCGAGAACGGCGACTTCGCGCGGCGCTGCGCCCAGGCCCATCTCGTGTTCGTGGGGCCCGCGCCCGAGACGCTCGACCTGTTCGGCGACAAGGCGAAGGCGCGCGCCCTGGCCGAGAAAAGCAGCGTGCCGGTGCTCAGGGGCACCAAGGGCGGCATCGGGCTCGACGAGGCCCGCAAGTTTCTGGCCGCCGCGAACGGACCGATCATGCTGAAGGCGCTGGCCGGCGGCGGCGGGCGCGGCATGCGCCCCGTCCATTCGACGGACGAACTCGAGCAGGCGTTCGAGCGCTGCCGGTCGGAAGCGCTTCAGGCGTTCGGCAATGGCGAGCTTTACGCCGAGGAATTGTTCGCCCGCGCGCGCCATATCGAAGTGCAGATCGTGGGTGACGGCACGGGCGCGGTGTCGCATCTGTGGGATCGCGAATGCAGCCTGCAGCGCCAGCGCCAGAAGCTGATCGAGCTCGCGCCCGCTTTGGGCTTGCCGGAACCGCTGCGGCGCAAACTGTTCGATGCCGCGGTCGCGCTGGGCAAGGCGTCGCGCTACAAGAATCTCGGCACCATCGAATTCCTCGTCGACGGCGCCGGCCGCTTCGCGTTCATCGAAGCCAATGCGCGCCTCCAGGTGGAACACACCGTGACGGAGGAAGTGACCGGGCTCGACCTCGTGCGCATCCAGCTCGAGATCGCGGCGGGGCGCAGTTTGCGCGGCCTGCATCTGGAACAGACGGACGTGCCCGCGCCGCGAGGCGCCGCACTCCAGGCCCGCATCAATCTCGAAACGATGGGCCCGGGCGGCGTGGCGCGACCGGCGGGCGGCACGCTGGCCGTCTACGAGCCGCCGTCGGGCCGCGGCGTGCGCGTCGATGGCTTCGGCTATGCCGGCTACAAGACGAGCGCGCGCTACGACTCGCTGCTCGCCAAGCTGATCGTGCACAGCGCGTCGGATTCGATCGAGGCGGTGGCGCTGAAGGCCTATCGCGCGCTGTGCGAATTCCGGATCGAAGGCGCGCCGACCAACATTCCCTTCCTGCAAACGTTGGTGCGCCATCCCGCGCTGGCCGACGGCACCTTGCACACCCGTTTCGTGGAAGAGCACATGGCGGAATTGCTGGCGGGCGCAGACGTCGAGCACCGGCGTCTCTTCTTCGAGCCGCCGCGGGCCGCGTCGCGCGCGGGCGTGAAGGTCGACAGCGCCGATCCGCTGGCCGTGCTCCATCACGGGAAGCGCGCGGGTCGAAACGGCCGCGCCCGGCACATCCGGCGTGCCCGAAGGCGCGACGGAACTGCGCGCGCCGCTGCAGGGGACCATCGTGAGCCTTGCAGTTGGGCCGGGCGACACGGTGCGGGCGGGCGAGCCCGTGCTCGTCATGGAAGCGATGAAGATGGAGCATGTGATCGAGGCGAATGTCGGCGGCATCGTGCGCGAGCTGGCGGTGGCGCCGGGCGACACGGTGTTCGAGGACGCGACACTCGCCTTCATCGAGGAAGCGGACATCGCGGGAGGAGGCGCGGCCGCAGACGAAGACATCGATCTCGACGCGATCCGCCCCGACCTCGCAGGATCTGCGCAAGCGCCGGCGCTTCACCAAGGACGAAGCGCGCCCCGACGCGGTCGCGCGGCGGCGCAAGACGGGCCAGCGCACCGCGCGCGAGAACATCGAAGATCTCTGCGATCCGGGCTCGTTCACGGAATATGCCTCGCTGGTGGTGGCGGGGCGGCTGCGCCGCAACACCATGGACGAACTGATCGAGCGCACGCCGGCCGACGGCCTGGTGATGGGGCTCGGGCGCGTCAACGGCGACGTGTTCGCGGACGAACAATCCCGCATCGTGGCCATGTCCTACGACTACACGGTGCTGGCCGGCACGCAGGGCCTGCGCAATCACCAGAAGAAAGACCGCATGCTGCATATCGCGGAGCGCTGGCGGCTGCCGATCGTGTTCTTCACCGAAGGCGGCGGCGGCAGGCCCGGCGACACCGACGCGCAAAGCGCGGGCGGGCTCAACACGACGACGTTCTGGATGTTTGCCAAGCTGAGCGGGCTGGTGCCGCTGGTCGGCATCAATTCCGGGCGCTGCTTCGCGGGCAACGCGGCGCTGCTCGGCTGCTGCGACGTGATCATCGCCACCGAGAATTCCAGCATCGGCATGGGCGGGCCGGCGATGATCGAAGGCGGCGGGCTCGGCGTCTTCCATCCCGACGAAGTCGGTCCGGTCTCCGTGCAGGCGCCCAATGGCGTGATCGACGTGGTGGTGCGCGACGAGGCGGAGGGCGTGAAGGTCGCCAAGCAATATCTGGCCTATTTCCAGGGCGCGCTGCCCAAATGGAGCTGCGCCGATCAGCGGCTGTTGCGCCGCGCGATTCCCGAAAACCGGTTGCGCGTCTACGACGTGCGGACCGTGATCGACACGCTGGCGGACACCGGCTCCGTGCTGGAGCTGCGCCGCCAGTTCGGGCCTGGCATGGTGACCGCGTTCGTGCGCGTCGAAGGCCGCGCCATCGGCATCATCGCCAACAATCCCAAGCATCTGGGCGGCGCCATCGACCGAGACGGCTCCGACAAGGCTGCGCGCTTCATGCAGCTCTGCGACGCCTACGACATTCCGATCCTCATGCTGTGCGACACGCCGGGAAACATGGTGGGGCCGGAGGCCGAGAAGACCGGCCTCGTGCGCCACAACAGCCGGCTGTTCGTCATCGGCGCCAACGTGACGGTGCCGCTCTTCACCGTGATCCTGCGCAAGGGCTATGGGCTGGGCGCGCAGGGGATGGCGGGGGCGAGTTTCGTGGCGCCGTTCTTCACCGTGTCGTGGCCCACCGGCGAATTCGGCGGCATGGGCCTCGAAGGCGCGGTGAAACTCGGCTATCGCAATGAACTGGCGGCGATCGCCGATCCCGCGGAGCGCAAGGCCAAGTTCGACGAGATGGTCGCGCGCTCCTACGAGCGCGGCAAGGCTCTCAGCGCCGCCACGCTGTTCGAATTCGACGAAGTGATCGACCCCGCCGACACGCGCCGCTGGATCATGGCGGGATTGCGCGCCGTGCCCGCGCCGCCGAAGCGCGAGAAGAAGAAGAACCCGTGGGTGGATGCGTGGTGAGGGGGGTGGGAATGAGTTCGCCGGGGCGGGATGAAGTGTCTGCGTTGCGCTAGACGCCGATGTTCGAATCGAGCGCTATCATAGGTTGGAAACCCCGGCGCCCAGTGACAATTGTCGGTGAACAGAATGCTGTATTCTGTTCACGCACGATTCCCCGAGTCAACGGGTTCCGCTCGCAAAATTTTTCGGCGCGACCAATGGTGCCGTTCATGAGCGGTTCATTATTCGATATAACTGGCCGACGAAAATACCTGGTCGCGAGTGAGCGGGAAGCCTTCGTGCGCGCCGCCAATGTCGAAGGTGGCTCAATCGGAACATTCTGTCTGACGCTTGCGCTTACAGGAGCACGGATTTCGGAGGTATTGGCCCTTACGGCTGAGCGGATCGACGTAAGCGCCGAAGCAATTGTGTTTGAAACATTGAAACGGAGAAGAAAGTGTGTGTTTCGAGCTAATCCCGTTCCGAGAGAGTTATTAGCGGCGCTCGAAGTCACTCATGGAATCTCCAAAGCGTTCATCGACTCTGGTCGCGCTAACGAAAAACTTTGGACTTGGGGGCGAACCCACGCCTGGAAACAAGTGAAGCGCGTGATGAGGATCGCAGGAATTGCGGACCACCTGGCGAAGCCGAAAGCGCTCCGGCACGCTTTTGCCGTGGAGGCTGGGCAGAACGGAGTTCAGCTAAACATAGTCCAGCGATGGATGGGGCACGCCCGCATCGAAACTACGGCGATACCTTTCGCGTTCCGACATAGATGAAGGGGTGAGTAAGGGACTTGCTGCGTACTACACGGAACGGTCCCGAGGGAGTGTATCCCAAGCGGGTGAGCAGCGGCGCGACTATAACCTCGCGTACTGAATCTTCCTTAAATTCCGGATCGTCCAGAAGCGATGGATCGAGATCGGCGAACACCTTGGCGCCTTGTATCTGAGGCTGCATGGTCAATGTAATACGCCGTCTGGAATGCACCCACCAGAACTCAATTTAGCGGCTCATCGCCGTCTCGCCGTGAACAGAATACAGCAAATTGTTCACGACCGAGGGCGGATTTGCACCATGGGCGGAAGCGTCTGCGCCGGATCAGCCGCCGCCGGGGCTACCTCCTCACCGCTTCCGCCTCGATCGGGAGCTGGACCTCGTCGCCTACAAAGCCGGGCCAGATCATGGATGTTATTGAAATAAGGTGACAGCGGCAACGTCCCCATTCGGCGATGGGGAATAAGGGATCAGAGTCGATTTACTGAACGCCTCGCGCGAACAAATTCACCCCGCCAAGTCCGCTATGGGTCGAAAGCGGCCGTAATGCGCTATGGAAATTCTCACTATCGCCCGTCGTAATTCTTCAACATCCTGCTAGGCTTGCGGCGCTGGGGGCGATTGCATGGATATACATTTGCCGAAGCCGATCCACGGCTGGCGCGCATTCCTTGGTGAAGTCGGCATCATCGTGCTGGGCGTCCTGATTGCTCTCGGATTCGGTCAGCTGGCCGAAACGATCCACGAGGGCACGATCGCAGCCCAGGCCCGCGACGCCGTCAGGGCGGAAGTTCGCGAGAATCTCTGGTGGCTGGACTACCGCGCAAAGCGCGAGCCCTGCATCCGGCGAAGGTTGGCCGAACTGGACGACCTCCTGGCGCGGGCGAGGCGCGGCGAGCCGACGCCTTTGGTTCATCGTATCGGGGTCGTGCCGCACGCCAAGATCACGATGTTACGATGGCAGGCGAACGCGCAAGCCGGACGCACGAGTTTCTTTTCCGGCGACGAGCAGCGCATGCTCGGCAACATGTACTACACGACGGACGAGTTCACGCAGGTGCAGTCGCAGGAAGAAATCACCTGGTCGAAAATGAGATTCATTCAGGGCCTGCAGCAGTTCGCGCCGGCCGATGTCCACGATCTCAGCATCTTCCTGGCCGAGGCGCATTATCAGAACTGGATCATTCTGCTGAGCATTCATCGCGCGCACCAATGGGCCGACAGGCTGGGGCTCAGCGCAGACAATCAGATCGGAGGCGACATTGCGCGCGTCCTCACCAGCACTCAGGCTCAAATTTGCCAGCCCCTGACGGCAGCGGAGGTCTCTTCATCGGCCGCCGCGGGGCCCGACGCTTTCGCGGCACCGGGAGACGAGCCTTAACCGCGGCGCCGGGGATTTGGCTCATGTTCCTTGGGAGTATTGGAGCGTTTTCAAAATGGATTGATGCGGCTGCACTCCCTCTCACCACAAATGTCATCCCCTTCCCCTCGCGCGAACGGAGTTCGCGCGAGGGGAAGGGGACCTAGGTCGTCCCACATCTCAATTTCGCAAAATCAAAAGACATTCTCGGGTGGCTTTTGTTGAATGATTGCGCCGCATGATCTCCACCTGGGTCCCCTTCCCCTCGCGATCCTATCGGATCGCGAGGCCGGGGATGACACGCTGGGGAAATCGAGCCTTGTGATTCCGTCCAATTTGAAAACGCTCTAGGAATAAGGATCGGAGTCGATTTACCGGATGGCTTGCGCGGATAAATTCACTCCGATCCCTTTTTTCCTTCAAAGCTCTACGCATCTTCGAATAGAGCGACGGCGCGCCTTTCGGTCCGGACGACTCGCTTCAAAGTGCGGATGGAGTTAGTCTGCTCCCGGATCGGCGCTGCCCGGCGCGCGGGGGTTCGCATGAAGATTTTTCTTACCCTGGGTCGGGCTGCGGTGGCGGCGCTGTGCCTCTGTTGCCCTCCGGCGACGGCCGGAAATGTCGGCAAATTCGTCTGCACGCGCGTGTCCGGCGGGCCCATGTCGTCCTTCGCCATGACGATCGACTTCGATGCGAAGAGCGTCGATGTTCCCTCCAGCACCGGCCTTGCGCTCAATCTCGATCCGGCGGAGATCACGAAAAATTCGGTCCATTGGTCTTTCATGCGGGGCACCGTCGATTTCGACCGGCGAACCGGCAAGCTCGATTGGGACACGACGTCCGAATACGCCTATCTCCAGGCGACCGATTCGTTTTCCCACGCTCCGGAGAAGGATTACAAAGGCAGCATGCAATGTGTTCCCGACCGACCGTCTCATTGAACTCATGCGGATTGGGGGAGGGTCACGCGAACTTGCTATCTCCTCACCGCCTCCGCCTCGATCAGGAGCTGTACGTCGTCGCCCACAAAGCCGGACCAGAACATGTGCGTGAGTCCGAAATCTGAGCGTTTGATCGTAGCCGTCGCGTCGAAGCCGAGCCGGTAGGGTTGCATCGGCTCGCCCGAACCCTGCCCGCCGTTGAACGTGACGTTGAGGCTCACGGGTTTGGTCACGCCCGCAATGGTGAGATTGCCGGTGACGACGCCCGTGTTGGCGCCCGTCTTGGCAATCTTCGTCGAGACGAAGCTGGCGGTGGGGAATTTATCGGCCTGGAAAGCCGAATTGCTCAGCGTGCTGTCGAGTTCGGGAACATGAGTTTCGATAACGTGCATGTCGATCTGGACATTCAGCGCGCCGGTCTCGGGCGCGGCCTGATTGAAATTCAGCCAGCCGGAGATTTTGCCGAAACGGCCGTAGAAGGTGGAAATGCCCATATGCCTGATTTCGAACACCACCTGGGTGTGGTCGGGATCGAGATTGTAGGTGCCCTTGGGCGCGAGCGTCGCGGCCGACGCGGAAATCGAACACATGCCGAGAAATGCGGCCAGCAACAGGGGCCGCTTCCATCCGGAACGCAACGAACGCGGAACACAACGCATCGATTCCCCGCCTTTCAGGTTTCGAAACCATACGGGACCGCCGTGTACGCCGCGGCCACGAGGCCGCCGTCCACCGGCAAGACCGTGCCCGTGACATAGGACGACGCCCGCGAGCAATAGAAGATTGCCGCGCCGATCATGTCGTCGTCATGACCGATGCGGCCGCGCGGCACGCTGGCCTCGATGGCTTTGCGCTGCGTCGCCAGCACGGGCGCCAGCATCTTGGTCTCGAACGGCCCCGGCGCAATCGCGTTCACATTGATGTTATCGGCCGCCAGATGCCTGGCGAGGTTGTGCGTCAGGTGATGCACCGCCGCCTTGCTCGCCGAATAGGCATAGCTTTCGAGCGTGGGCGACAGGAAGCCGTCGATCGAACCGATATTGACGACGCGCGCCGGATCCTCCGCCGTGCCCGCCGCGCGCAGCAGCGGCAAGAGCGCCTGGGTGAGCAGGAACACGCCCTTGAGATTGAGATCGACCACCTTGTCCCAGCCGGATTCCGAATAGTGCTCGAACGGCTCGGCCCAGGCCGCGCCCGCATTGTTGATCAGGATGTCGAGCTTCTTTTCGCGGGTCTTTATTTCGCCGGCCAGGCGATGCACTTCGGCGGTCTCGCCCAGATCGTGCGCCAGCGGGATGCAGGTGCCGATCTTCGACAGCTCCTTTGCCGCCTTCTCGCAGGCGTCGGCCTTGCGCGAGCTGATATAGGTCTTGACGCCCGCCTCCACGAAGCCGCGCGCGATCATGAGCCCGATGCCGCGCGAGCCGCCGGTCACGAGCGCGGTTTTTCCGCTGAGGTCGAACAGATTTGAAATCGGCATGGGGGTTCTCCAATGGGCGGGACCCCGAGAGAATGCCGGGCACGGCCGCCGCAGGCAACGCCTCGCGCGATCCGGCCGGGCCTCGCGGAAAAGAGTGGAGCTATCGGCGCGCCTTCTCTAGATTGCGCCCCGATATGCGCCGCCTCGTCCACCTCCTGCTTTCGCCCCCGTCGCGTTTCGCGCGGCTGTTGATCGCCGAAAAGCGGCTTGCCTGCGATCCCATCGCGCCGGACGATCTGTTTTCGCATTTGCCCGTGTTCATCGATCTGGACGGCACGCGCTGCGAGGGGCTGTGGGCGATCGTCGATCATCTGGAGGGCGCCTATCCCGAATATTCGCTGGCGCCGGAAGATGCGCGTGCGCGGGCCGAAGCGCTCCGGCTGCTCGATTGGGCGATGGGCCCGTTCCAGGACGCAGTGACGAAGAAGATCGTGTTCGAGAAAGCGTCGCAGCGCTATACGGGCGCGCTCCAGCATCGCGCGCCGGACATGGACACCGTCCGCACGGGGCGCGAGGCGCTGAAGGCGGCGCTGGCGATGCTGGGCGCGGCGGCGGAGAAGAACGGCTATCTCGCCGCGCGGGATTGCACCTTGGGCGATCTCGCCGTGGCCGCCCATATCTCCGCGCTCGATTATTTCGGCGAAGTTCCGTGGGCGGAATATCCCACGGCCGCGGAATGGTATGTGAAGATGAAATCGCGGCCCGCCTTCCGCACGCTCCTGGCCGATCGCGTGCCGGGCCAGCCGCCCGTCTCCCATTATGCCGAGCTCGACGCCTGACGCGGACGCGCGCGCGCTGATCCGCGCCCACGCCATGGAAGACGGCTTCGACGCCGTCCGCTTCACGCGCGCGGGCAGTCCTTCGCGGGCGGGCGCACATCTCGCCGAATATCTCGCCGAAGGCCGTCACGGCACGATGGACTGGATGGCGAAGAATGCGGGCCGCCGCGCCGCGCCCACATCCTTGTGGCCCGAAGCGAAATCGATCGTCGTCCTGGGCGCGAATTACGGACCGGCAACCGACCCGCTCGAAAGCCTCGGGCGCGCCGGCCGCGCCACCATCTCGGCCTATGCGCAGGGCGACGATTATCACGACGTGCTCAAGACGAAACTGAAGCGGCTGGCCGGTTTCATCGCCGAATGTTTCGGCGCGGAGGTGAAGGTGTTCATCGACACCGCGCCCGTGATGGAAAAGCCGCTGGCGCAACAGGCGGGCCTCGGCTGGCAGGGCAAGCACACCAATCTCGTGTCGCGCGAATTCGGTTCGTGGCTGTTCATCGGTTCCGTCTTCACCACGCTCGAGCTCGCGCCCGACGCGGCCGAAGAAGATCATTGCGGCCAATGCCGGCGGTGCCTCGACGTCTGTCCCACCGACGCGTTCACCGCGCCCTACCGCATCGATGCGCGGCGCTGCATTTCCTATCTCACCATCGAGCACAAGGGACATATCCCGCACGAATTCCGCGCCGCGATGGGCAACCGCATCTATGGCTGCGACGATTGCCTGGCGGTGTGTCCGTGGAACAAATTCGCGAGCGTCGCGCATGAGGCGCGCTTTCACGCCCGCGCCGAGCTCGCGAGCCCCCGCCTCGCCGATCTGGTGCGGCTCGACGACGCAGCGTTTCGCAGCGTTTTCAAGGGTTCGCCCATCAAGCGCATCGGCCGCGACCGCTTCATCCGCAACGTGCTCATCGCCATCGGCAACTCTGGAGACAAGTGTCTCGCGGCCGAAGCCGAACGCCTGCTCGACGATCCCTCGCCCCTCGTCCGCGCGGCGGCGGTATGGGCACTGGGGCGGTTGCTGGATGCGCCGGCATTCGAATCCTGCGCGGCGCAGCACATTCCGCACGAGTTGGATGAACACGTCCTGCAAGAATTCGCGCTGGCGACTGATCCGTGTACAGACTAACCACCCTCCCTCAAGGGGAGGGTAAAATCTTTTTGTCAGCGAAAACCAAACTTCCCTACCGCCCCGGCGTCGATGGCGCCAGCGAGCCCAGCCTTGCGCGCGCCGCGGCGCCGGCGTCGCTGTCGGGGGCTTCGCTCAGCACCTGTTGCCAGTCGGCCCTGGCGCCTACGGTGTCGCCGTTTTCCAGTTTCAGCGAGCCGCGCTCGACCAGCGCTTCGGGATAGCCGGGATAGATCGACAGCGCCCGCTCGATGTCGGCGCGCGCATCCGCCTTGCGCCCCTCGGCGTGGAGCGCGCTCGCGCGCAGCACCAGCGCGTCGGCGCGATTGGGATCGGCGGCGATCACCGACGAGAGATCGACGGCCGCGCCGGCCCAATCCCTCGCGAGCGCCTTGGCGCGGGCGCGATCGGCGAGCAGGTCGGCGTCGTTCGGCGAATTGGCCAGCGCCGCGGAGAGCGAGGCCACCGCCTTGCCCGCCTGCCCCGCCAGCATCCACGCGTTGCCCGCCTGGTCCAGCAGCGCCGCACGGACCGATGCGTTGCCGGCCGTCGCGTTGTGCGCGGCATCGTCCAGCTTCTGGGCCGCGTCCCCGTAGCGCCTGAGGCTCACCAGCGCGAGCGCCTGGCAATGAAGCGCCGCCGCACCGCCGCTGCCCGCATACCAGACATTCGCGGTTTCGTAGGCGCTCTCCGCATTGCGCTGGACGAGCTCCAGGCAGCGGTCGTAGCGGTCCCGGCCGGGCAACGATTTGTCGTCGAGCGCGGTGACGCCGGCGGACCATGCAGCCGATGCCGGGAGCGCGGCGAGCGCGATCAGCCACAAGAAACGTTTCGACATGGTGCCAAGAGAACCCTTCGGCTCGGGGAAGGCAAGACGGAACCGGCATCATTGCAGAGCCTTCACGGGGAGGCTTTCCGGCCGGGCGCAAATAGGCGATGGTCGCGGCGCATTCGAAACACGCGAACTCCCCATTCCCAGCGATCCGACACTTTCTCCGAACGACGGCGGGCGGCCGGCGATCCTGCAGATCATCCCCTCGCTCGAGACGGGCGGCGCGGAGCGCACCACCGTCGACGTGACGGCGGCGCTTGCCCGCGAAGGCTTCCTGCCGCTGGTCGCCACGCGCGGCGGGCGCATGACGGCAGAGCTGGAAGCCGTGGGCGGCGAGTGGATCGCCATGCCGCTCGACACCAAGGCGCCGCTCGCGCTCGCGCGAAACGCCCGGCGGCTCCGCGATCTCATCCGTACACGGAACGTCAGGATCGTTCATGCCCGCTCGCGCGCACCCGCCTGGAGCGCGTTCTGGGCCGCGCGCGACGCGCACATTCCGTTCGTGACCACCTATCACGGCATCTATGGCGCATCGAACCCGCTCAAGCGCGTCTACAATTCCGTGATGGCGCGCGCCGACGTGGTAATCGCCAATTCGGAATGGACGGCGGCGCATATCAAGGCCGCATACCCATTCGAGCCGAGGCGCCTCGTCGTCATTCCCCGCGGCGTCGATCTCGCGCGCTTCGATCCGGCCGGCGTGGCGGCGGATCGCGTGGCGGCGATGCGCGCGAGTTGGAACGTGCCGGAAGGCGCTATCGTCGTGCTGCTGCCCGGACGCCTCACGCGTCCGAAAGGGCAATTGGTGCTGATCGAGGCGCTGGCCCAGTTGAAGGCCCATCATGCGAACGGAACCGTCCATGCGGTGCTCGCCGGCGACGCCCAGGGCCGCGCCGCATTCGAAAGCGAGTTGCTGCAGGCGATCTCCATGCAGGGGCTCCGCGACTCGGTCGTCATCGCAGGTCACGTGAGCGACATGCCGGCCGCCTATCTCGCGACTGACATCGTCGTCTCCGCTTCCCTCTATCCCGAATCGTTCGGGCGCACGACGACCGAGGCCGGTGCCATGCTGCGGCCCGTGATCGCGACGGACCATGGTGGCGCGCGCGAAACGGTGTTGCGGGGAATCTCCGGCATCCTCGTTCCGCCCGCCGACGCGCATGCGCTGGCGAATGCATTGCGGGAGCTGATCGCAATGGGGCCGGAGGGCCGCGCCGCCATGGGCGCCAAGGGGCGCGAATTCGTTGTCCGGCATTACACGGTCGGGCGGATGTGCGAAGACACGCTGGCCGTTTATCGCTCGCTGCTGGCGGCCGGAAAGTGACTGCCGCGCCCGGACGGCATCTGTTAGGTTGATGCAATCGAGAGGGAGAAAACGATGGGTCTGAACCGCGCGGCTCTTGGCGCCGCAATCGCCTTGCTGCTGGCAACGCTGCTGTCGGCTTCGGGGACCAGCGCGCAATCGACGCCGGCCGCGGCGCCGACTTCCACGGTCACGGTGCAGCCCCTCCCCGCCACGGCGACACAAGCGGCGACCCCGAGCTTCGATCCGGTCAAGGCGACCAGCGCTTATCTCGCGCAAGTGAGCGGCCCGGCGCGGGCCAAATCCGATGCTTATTTCGAGGGCCGCTATTATCTCATTCTCGTCGATACGCTTTACGCAATCGCCGTGTCGGCGCTGCTCCTGTGGTTGCGAATTTCGACCTGGATGCGCGACACCGCGCAAAGCATCACGCGCTCGCGGTTCTGGCAGGTCCCCATCTATGTCGTGATGTATGTGATCCTCACGACGGTGCTGAGCTTCCCGCTCACCCTCTATGAAGATTTCTTTCGCGAGCACGCCTACGGCCTGTCCAATCTGAGTTTCGGCCAGTGGCTCGGCGAGTTCGGCACGAGCTTCGGCGTGAGCATCATCGGCCTGACAATCATCCTGACGATAATCTACGCCGTCATTCGCGCCTCGAAGCGCAGTTGGTGGATCTGGGGCACGCTTGTCACCGTCGGCTTCCTGGCGGTCGTCTCGATGGTCGAACCCGTTTTCATCGCACCGCTCTACAACAATTATTACCCGCTCAAGGAAGGCCCCTTGAAGGACCACATCCTGTCGCTGGCGCAGGGCAACGGCATCCCGGTCGACAATGTCTACGAGTTCAATGCGTCGAAGCAGAGCAAGCGCATTTCGGCCAATGTGTCGGGCCTGTTCGGCACCACCCGAATCTCGCTGACCGACAATTTGATCATTCGCTGCACGCCGGCGGAAGTCCTGGCCGTGCTGGGCCATGAGATGGGGCACTACGTTCTCAATCACGCGGCGTTGCTGCTGACCTGGATTGGGCTGGTGATCCTGGTCGGCTTCGCGTTCGTCAATTGGGGGTTCACGGCGCTGACCGACTGGTTCGGGGGCGATTGGGGCGTGCGCGCCATCGACGATCCGGCGGGCCTGCCGGTAATCACGGCGCTCCTGTCCGTCTTCATGATGCTCGCCACGCCGGTGACCAACACCATCACGCGCACGGCGGAAGCCCAGGCGGATATTTTCGGCCTCAATACGGCGCGCCAGCCCGATGCGTTCGCCACCGTCACGTTGAAGCTCAGCGAATATCGCAAGCTCGATCCGTCGCCGCTGGAGGAATTCGTCTTCTACGACCACCCCTCCGGCCATACCCGCATCTGGACGGCGATGCGCTGGAAGGCGGGGCACCTCAACGAGCCCGACATCAAGGCGGGGCCCGTCTCGCCGCAATGAAGGGGTTTGCGCTCAGCACCGGCCGCGCGGGCGCGCCGCTTCATGCGGCCGCGCACAGCCATCATCCGTGGCCGGATGTGAGCTTTGCGGCGCAGGAAGCTGCCTGGCAGGACGCGGCGCGTTTGCTCGACCGCAAATGGAAACACGTGTTCGAAACCGTGATGCCGGCGGCGCAGGGACATGTCGCGCGCGTGCTGAACCTGCCTGATCCGAAGACGATCGCATTCGCGCCGAACACGCATGCCTTCGTGGTGCGGATCCTGTCCTGCTTTCCCGCGGGCAAGCCCATCCGCGTCCTCACCACGTCGTCGGAATTCATGAGCTTCTCGCGCCAGATCGCGCGGCTGGAAGAAGACGGGCGCGTGACGGTGACGCGCGTGGCGACACAACCCTTCGACACGTTCGAGGCGCGCTTCGCGCAAGCGGCGAGCGACAGCCACGATCTCGTTTTCCTCAGCCAGGTGTTTTTCGATTCGGCGTTTGCAGTGCGCGATCTGGCAAAGATCGTGGCGGCGGTGAGCGACCCCGACAGCTTCATCGTCATCGACGGCTATCACGCATTCATGGCGGTGCCCACGGATATCGCCGAGATCGCGGACCGCGTGTTCTATCTGGCGGGCGGCTACAAATATGCGATGGCGGGCGAAGGAAGCTGTTTCCTCCATTGCCCGCCGGGTTATGGACCGCGGCCGCGCGATACCGGCTGGTACGCCGACTTCGATGCGCTGGAAGGCGGCAAGTCCGGCGTGCCGTTCGAGCGGGACGGCAGCCGCTTCCTGGGCGCCACTTTCGATGTCACCGCGCTCTACCGCTTCAACGCGGTTCAGGACTGGCTTGCCGCCGAAGGGCTTTCGGTCGAGGTCATGCTCGCCCATGTGCGCAACATCGAGCGCGCGTTCCTCGCCGAACTCGAACGCGTGAAGGCGCCAATCCATCCCTCGATGCTGTTGGTGCCGGGCGAGACGGAACGCGGACGGTTCCTCGCCTTCCGCACCCGCAACGCCAGCGCCATCGCCGACTATCTGGGCGGGCGCAACGTGATCGTCGATCATCGCGGCGACCGCCTGCGCATCGGCTTCGGCATCTACCACGCCCCGGAAGACGCGCTCCGGCTGGCGAGGGAACTGGAACAGCAATAGGGGGTGCCGAGATCGCGCTACCTCTACCGCCTTCTCTCCCGCTGGTAATATTTGGCGGCGGCAGGCCGTTTTGGCCTCTTCGGGTTTGCACTTCAGGGTCGAAAATAGTGGTGCGCGATAGCTGGACCTAAGATAGTTGCGTTCAGACGCAGCTCGGGGGATAGACAGCGCTCTGACGCTTCACAGTCACTCCGAAGTGCGTTATTCTTGAATTCGTGAACTCGTAACGATTGGCAATCGGAGAAGCGTTGATCGATTTGACCTAGGGCCTTGATCCCTGATGGGGTATACGATGAAACAAACTTTGGATCGAAACTGCGATTATTCTGGAATTGTTGGCGACCATCAATTGGAATTTTTACCGTCCAAAACTTTCCGCCAGCATTGTCGACAAGCCACTGAGTTGGCGTGCTGTTGTTTTGCAGCGCTTGTTTGCCTCGCTGTGGCGTCGATTGGGTCTCCTGCTCTGGCGACCGAGCAGAAGCCGATCACCAATGGCGATGTTGTGGAACTAACGAAGAGCCGAATTGGTGACTCGATCATCGTTGGCACAATCGAACATGGACCGACCAATTTCGACCTTTCGCCGGCTGCGCTCGTTAAGCTGAAACAAGCGGGGGTCAGTGATGCTGTCATTCAAGCGATGGTTGATTTATCGTCAACCTCGCCCGGCTCAACTTCTGTCGGCGGCCTCGTCGACCATTACACATTTGACCATGGCGCTAACGATTCCAGCGGAAATGGCAACAATTTGTCGATTTATGGCGCAGTGCCGGCGGCCAATCAATTTGGAAAGTCTGGCACGGCGTACTCATTCAATGGTTTCGACAACTACCTTCAGGAGGATGGTGCCTCCGGTCTTCCGATGGGCAGCTCCGCAAGGTCAGTCAATTTATTCTTCAAGGTGAACACCGGTGGAAATGTCATCTATTGGGGGCGTGAACAGGCAGGTAACGGCAGTTCATTCGCCGTCGGCGTCGCAACAAACAGAGTATGGTTCGATAATTTCTTTGACAACGCCGAATTGCCAATGAGTTTGGATCAAAATTGGCACATGCTTACGGTTACGTACGGCCAAGGAAGTTTAAGTGAGGATGTTTATGTCGATGGAATCTCCATAGGTAATGCGAAACTGGCACAGCCTTTGAATACGCAAGCCGGTATTCTACGAATTGGCGCGAGAATTGATTTACAAGGACGCATTCAGAATCCTTTCGGTGGCGTGATCGGTGAAGTCCGAATTTATGATCGCGTTCTTTCGGCTGCCGAGGTTAGGCGACTGGCAGGCCCCCGGACGGCAAAGCAGCATTGAAGACGACCAAGGGCCAATACTAACCGAACGGCACATCCAGATTGAATCCGCGCATCGCGCCGGGTGTTGCGGCGCGCGACGACGCAAATACGATTGGATGGCACCCCCTTAACATGGTGGGCCCTAGTGAGTTGGGCGGCCGAGTGCGTGCAAACGCGACGCGAATATGCGCTACTTTCCCACCGCCTTCTCGAACGCTGTCACCAGCGGGTCGTTTTTTTCGAAGATGTAGTCCGCGTCCTGCGCGGTGACGGCGCCGTCGCAGCCTTGCGCGCGCAGAACATTCATCGCCGCCATCAGGGACTCGCGGGGACACAACAGCGAATATTCGCCGGCGTTGTTTCCCTCGGC
Source organism: uncultured Alphaproteobacteria bacterium (assembly GCA_963760345.1). Taxonomy (GTDB): domain Bacteria; phylum Pseudomonadota; class Alphaproteobacteria; order Micropepsales; family Micropepsaceae; genus Rhizomicrobium. Next base: position 461,056 of record CAVXCU010000003.1, on the reverse strand, counting down.
GGGCCGCGACAGAACCGAGGCGCCCGTTTTCTTCGCGAGCGCCGCAAGAAGCGCGTCTGGTTTGCCGTCCAACCGCGCCCGCAGGACGAGCGACGCCTTGGCGCGTTCGCGCGCGGCGAGCCGGGAGAGCAACGCCGTGGCCGTGGCGCGCGCCTTGGCGCTCCATTCCGCCGCGAGACTGGCCGCCAGTTGCGCCTGGCTCGCGAGGATCGTGCCGTCTTCCAGCGTCTTGAGCCCGTTGGCGGCCAGCGTGGCGCCCGTCGTCGTGATGTCGACGATCGCTTCGGCGGTGCCCGCGGCCGGCGCGCCTTCCGTGGCGCCCGCGCTTTCGACGATGCGGTAATCCCAGATGCCCGCGCGAGCGAAAAACGCGCGGGTGAGATTCACATATTTGGTCGCGATCCTCAGCCGGCGGCGATGGCGCTGGAAAAACGCGGCGCACACGTCGTCGAGATCGGCCATGCTCGCCACGTCGATCCAGGATTGCGGCACGGCGACGACGACATTGGCGAAGCCGAAGCCCAACGGCTTGACGAGCGCGATCTGCCGGTCGAGTTCGGCCACGGAATCGCGCAACAGATCTTCGCCCGTCACGCCCAGATGCAGGTCACCCGCAAGCAGCGCGGCCGCGATCTCGGACGCCGACAGGAGCCGCACGTCGATGTCGGCGAAGCCCGCGATAGTCGCGCGATAGCCGCGCGCGCCGGCGGCCTGTTTCAGCGCGAGCCCCGCATCGGCGAAATAATCGAGCGCCTGCTCCTGCAGGCGGCCCTTCGACGGCACGGCGAGCGTGAGCGCGGCGCTCATCGCCTGGCGCCTTTTTTTGCCAGGCGCGCGGCGAGCACGCGCTCGGTGCGGATGGCGACGCCGATGGCAGGCGTGGGTTTCTTCGCGCCCAGACGTTCGAGCAGCGTGTCGTAGCGCCCGCCGCCCGCGATCTGCACCGGCCCTTCAGCGTCGCGCGACCACAGCTCGAACACGAAGCCCGTGTAATATTCCATGTTGCGGCCGAAGCGGGCGGCGAACGATACGCGCTCCTGCGCCACGCCCAGTTTCTCGAGCGTCCTGAGCCGCTCGGCCATCGCGGAGAGCGGCGGATCGAGCGACACGCGCGCCTCTTTGGTCAGCGCGCGCACGTCCTTGATCGCCTGCGCCGCCGGGCCCGATACGGCCAGCAGCTTCGCCACCAGCGCTGCGATCCGGGGATCGAGGCGAAGTGCGGCCGCGTCCGCCGCCTGCTCGATCAGCCGGTCGACGATCTCTTCGCGCGTGCGCGCGCCCTGCGGCGCATCGCCCAGCATGTCCATCAGGCCTTCGAAGGCCGGCCGCGCTTCCGCTTCGCCGAGCGTGCCCAGATGCGCAAGCAGGCGCTGCGCGTCGGTCGAGGCGCCGCGCGACAGCCGCGCCAGCAACGCTTCGAAATATCCCGCCCGCCAGAAATGGCGCTTCAGGCGGCCGCGCCATTGCGGCGGAATGTCGAGCGCGTCGACGAAGGCCGCGAACAGGCCGAGATCGCCCACTTTCATTTCGAAGCCGTCGAGGCCCGCGGCATGCAGCGCCTCGACCGTCAGCGTGAGGATTTCCGTTTCGGCGGCGGCGCGATTTTCGAGACCCAGCAGTTCGGCGCCCGCCTGATAGAACTGGGTTGGCCGCAAGGGCTCCGCCGGCTGATGACGGAACGCGAGGCCGTTGTAGCAAAGCCGCGCCGGAAACTTGCCGCCCCTCTCCAGATGCGCGCGGCAGATGGGGATCGTGAGGTCGGGCCTCAGGCACAGTTCCTGGCCTGCGGGATCGGTGAGCACGAAAGTGCGCCGGCGGATTTCCTCGCCCGAACGATCGAGAAACATGTCGGCAGGCTGCAGCACCGACGGCTCGGTGCGCGTGTAACCGTGGCCGCGCAACACGCCCAGCATCGCCTCGGCCTGGGTGTCCAGCGCCGCAATGCGCGCTTCGTCATAGATGGGGAACGCGGCCATTATCTTTCCCGCGCCAGCATCTTGCGGACTTCGGACACGAGATCGGTCCGCTTCACCGCGATCTGCGCCGGGCGTTCCTTCACCCAATCGGCGCGGCTTTCGACCGATTTGGAAAGCTCCGCGCCCAGCGCCAGGTCTTTCAGCGTCACTTCGCCTTTCGCGCGCTCGTCGCCGCCTTCGATGATGGCGATGGCGGCGCCACGCTTGTCGGCATATTTGAGCTGGTCGCCGAACTTCTTGGTGCCGACATAGGTTTCGGCGCGAATGCCGGCGCCGCGCAATTCGGCCGCCATCCGGAAGCTGTTCTGCGGATCGTCAAGCGCCAGCACGACGACGAGCGGCGCCAGCGCCGGACGGCGGCGACTCCTGAGCGCCGAAAGCAAACGGCTTACGCCAATGGAAATGCCCGTCGCCGGAACCTGCTGTCCGGTAAAGCGCGCCACAAGATCGTCATAGCGACCGCCGCCCGCCACCGACCCGAACACGATCGTCTCGCCCGCCTCGTTGGTGACGGGAAACTTCAACTGCGCTTCGAAGACGGGACCTGTGTAGTAGTCGAGCCCCCGAATGATGCTCGTATCAATCGCGACACGGTCGCTCGCATAACCACTTCCTTCGAGGGCTTCTCTAATGAGCCGCAGAGATTCAACGCCGGCCTGCCCCGTACTGCTTTCCTGAATCGCCCACCTAATCTCCGTCAAGACATCGGCCTTTGGTTCGCCCGATGGCCTGACGAATGCCATCACACGCTCAATCTGCTCGTTAGTAAGCTCAGCACCTTTGGTGAAATCACCCGATTCATCTTTGCGGCCGAGGCTTAAGAGTTCGCGAACGCCACCATCGCCTAAGCGATCCAGCTTATCGATTGCGCGAAGCACAGTGCCGCGCTTTGAGTTGTCGATATTCCCGGCTTCTATTACGCCGTCCAACAATTTGCGGCTGTTGATCTTGACGATGTATTCGCCGCGCGTGAGGCCCAGCTTTTCCAACGTGTCGCACACCATCATGACGAGTTCCGCATCCGCCGCGGGCGAAGCGGAGCCGACCGTGTCGGCGTCGAACTGGGTGAATTCGCGATAGCGCCCCGGCCCCGGCTTCTCGTTGCGCCACACCGGGCCCACCTGGTAGCGGCGGAAGGGCTTGGGCAGGTTCTGGAAATTCTCGGCCACATAGCGCGCCAGCGGCGCGGTCAGGTCGTAGCGGAGCGACAGCCATTGGCCGTCGTCGTCCTGCAGCGAAAACACCCCTTCGTTCGGCCGGTCGAGATCGGGCAGGAATTTGCCCAGCGCGTCGGTGTATTCGAAGGCGGGCGTCTCCAGCGGCTCGAAGCCGTAGGACTCATAGACCTTGCGGATGGTGTCGAGACACGCCCGTTCGGCCGCGATCTCGGCCGCGCCGCGATCCCGGAATCCGCGCGGCAGCCGCGCCTTGGGGCGTGATTTCCTGTCCTCGCTCATGCCTCGAACCCGCCATTGGGCGGCCTAGATAGCGGGTCAGGCCCGGACCGGCAAGGAAAGGGGTGAGACCAAAGGCCCGGATCATGACACCGCGGGGTATCGTGAACCGAAGCCCGAAACGATTTCCCGCCTCGTGCGTTAAGTCCACAATCTGGCGGGATTCTCATGGTCCAAGAAGTGAGCTTGCTCTCGCTGCCCGAGCGAGCGCAGTGGTATCGGCGCATGGCAAGAGAGGCCATGGAGAGCGCCGAAGCGACCTCGGACCCCGAAATCCAAAAATCCCTGTTCGTCGTCGCCGGCGGCTGGCGTGCGCTGGCGGTCCAAATCGAAGAAAGTTTGGCGGCGGGCAAGTAGCCCCAATTCGAAATACTTCGCCGGCCGTAATATACCGCGTCAAGATCGCGCGAATGCGAGCAGAGTCGCAAAATCATGGTTGTCGGCGTTGCGCAGAGCTTCGATATAAAGCCGTCTGGTCTCGTCATGCGCGCGCAGGGTGCTGCCGCCCCAACTGAATTTCTCCCGGTCGAGATAGAGGCACAGCAGATCCGCCATGAGGCGCGACCAGCGCCCATTGCCGTTTGGGAACGGATGAATCCAAACGATGTCGCGATGAAAGCGAATCGCAATTTCGTCGACCGGATACGTCTTATGATCGATCCAATAGCGCACGGTTGCGAACACCTGAATCAATTGCGGCTGCACCTCCCAATGGTCCGGCCCGATATTCCTGTTCGACGTTCGGTACCTTCCCGCCCATTTCCATACTTTGCCGAACATGCGCCGATGAAGATTGCGCGCGAATGACTTATCGAGCGGATCGCGCCGTCGCGCGAAGGCGGCGACCATCGCCTCGGCGATATTTTGCTCTTCCAATTCGTTAAGTTCGCTGCGTTTTGCGATGTGGGACGGTATGAGCCCATCGCGTTCTTCCGGCGCGAGAGGTGTGGCGTCGTCCGGTTCGTCGAGCGGATCGCTCACAATTTGTCCCACAGCCTCGCGGGACGGCGAAGAACCTGCTCGATCAGACGATTCCGCAAATCGTTGCGCACTTTGCCGTTTGTCACGCCTTGAGCTTCAAGCCGCATCGTCTGGTCGACGGAAGCCAATTGCTGCTCGACAATCTTACCAGCCCGCTCTTTGAGCGCTTCGTTCAACGGCCTGTTGGGAACGAGGGCATAAACGACGCGACAGCCAAGAGCCTCGGCAGCCCGCTCGAGGCTTGCCAGCGTAATGCTTCGATCAACCTCGGCCTTCTCCAGCTTGACGATGCGAGGCTGCGAAACCCCCATCCGTGCCGCAAGCTGCTTGGTCGTCATTCCAAGCGTATTGCGAATGGCCCGCACCCATCCGCGCACCGGCGGTTGGGTTTCCGCGAGTGGACGGAGGCTTGCCAGGCGCCGGTCAAGCTGCTCGGGGTACGTAACCATAGATAATGTATATGATATTTCTTCGATGTTTGTCAATAACAGATATATTATTATTTATGTGATCTTTTATAGTATATATGTTATTAATATTCAAAACGGGATACATCGGGAATGGAAAAAAGCGAAGCCCCTACTTCCCCTTCTGCTTCGCGTCCCAGGCCTGGTGCGCCTGGTCGAGCACATAGGCGCGGATTGCGGCCACGTCGTCCTTCGTGAGCACGTCCTTGAACGAGGCCATGCCGCCGTCGGCGAGCGCGCCGCCGAGCACGATGTCGTCATACTGGTCCCACACGCCCGGCGACGATTCGCGCAGATCGGGTACCACGCCTTCGGATTGCGCGAAGAAGCCGTGACAGACGAGGCAATTGCGGTGGTAGGCGTCGAAGCCCTTCGCGATCGTTGCCGCGTTGGCGGTTTGCGGCGGCGGCTCTGTCGCCGGCGCGCCTTCGGGCGGCAGCGGCTTCACGTCCTTGTAGCCGCCCAGCCTGAAAACGAAGAGGCGGCCCTGGTTCGATTTGTATTTCGAGAGCGCCGAGGTCGCATCCTTGAAGCCCGCGAGACCGCCCGCCCCGCCCCAGCCCGCAAGCACAGCCACATATTGCTGGCCGTCGACGGCGAAGCTGACGGGCGGCGCGAGAATGCCGGTCTTCAGATCGATCGACCACAGCTTCTCGCCGGTCTTCGCATCATAGGCGGCGAAGATGCCGTCCGCGCCGCCGCCGAACACGAGGCCGCCGCCGGTGGCGAGCAACCCGCCGTTCCACGCGCCGTTCATCGGCGCATGCCACACTTCCTTCTGCGTCACCGGATCCCAGGCTTTCAGATAGCCCTCGGCCGGCGGCGGGGGATGGCCGCCCGCGACCGCGGCGAGCACGGCGGCGGACACCTGCGCGAAATCATTGCCCGTGTTCCAAGCGCGCGGCTTGTAGACGAAGGTGTTTTCGCTTTCGGGCGCGAAGATCGCCGAGCCGTCCGCGGCCGGGATGTAGACGAGCCCCGTCTGCGGATCGAACGCCATGGGCTGCCAATTGTGGCCGCCGGTTTCCTGCGGCATCACGACCGTGAGCTTGTCACTGTAGCGCGCGTCGGGATTTTCGATCGGCCTGCCGGTCGCCATGTCGATGCCGGTGGCCCAGTTCATCACCGCGAACGGCTTGGCCGAGATCAGCTTTCCGGTCGCGCGATCGATCACATAGAAGAAGCCGTTCTTCGGCGCCTGAATGAGAACCTTGCGCAGCGCGCCGTCGATCGTCAGGTCGGCCAGGATCATGTGCGAGGTGGAATTGAAATCCCATGTGTCGCCCGGCGTCGTCTGGTAGTACCAGGCGAGTTCGCCCGTATCGGCATGGATCGCCAGGATCGACGACATATAGAGATTGTCGCCGCCCCCGGGCGAACGCACATTGCGGTTCCACGGATCGCCATTGCCCGTGCCGACATAGAGCAGGTTGAGCTCCGGATCGTAGGACATCGAATCCCACGGCGCGCCACCGCCGCCGAGCTCCCACCATTTGTATTTGTCGCCCGCGTTCCACGTCTTCAGCGCGGCGGCCATCGCCGCGTTTTCCGGCGGCAGGATCGGATTGCCCGGCACGACAAAGAAGCGCCAGGCCTGGCGGCCGGTGTCGGCGTCATACGCGGTCAGATAGCCGCGCGTGTCGTATTCCGCCCCGCCATTGCCGATCACCACGAGGCCGTCGACGATGCGCGGCGCGCCCGTGATGGTGTAGGCGCGATTGCGGTCGATGGTGTTGATGTCCCAGATGGGCTTGCCGGTGGCGGCGTCGAGCTTCACCAATCTTCCGTCGAGCGTGCCGACATAGACCGCGCCCTTCCACACCGCCACGCCACGATTGGCGACATCGCAGCAGGCGTAACGGCCCCACGCGCCGGGCACATGCGGGTCATAGGCCCAGAGCTGGCGGCCGGTCTTCGCGTCGAGCGCCCACACCTTGCTCCATGGCGCCGTGACGAACATCACGCCATTGGCGACGATGGGCGTTCCTTCCAGCCCGCGCACCGAATAGGTGCGGAATTCCCATGCGACGCCGAGATTTTTCACCGTGTCGCGGTTGATCTGGGCGAGCGGCGAAAAGCGCTGCTCCGAATAGGTGCGCCCGTTGGACAGCCAATCGGCGTCGCTTTGATGGATGATCCGGTTGCCGTCGACATTCGTGGCGGCGTGCAGGCGCTGGGCATCCGTCATTGCCGTCTTTGGGGCCGCCGCAGGCGTCTTGTGCGCCGGCTTGGCGATGGGCTTTGCCGGCGAGGTCACGGTAAGCGCCGCAGCACCTCCGAATGCGAGCGACAGGGGCTCCACAGCCAAAGCGGCGGCCAGCAGCGCGGCTTCTGCGAAGCCGACGAAACGCAAATTCATGGAAAGGCCCCTTCGTTTCATCCCGATGCGGCGCACCCGGCCGCTTGGCCCGGAGCCTAAAGGCAAGAACGGCCTTCCGACAATATGTCAGGGGTGGCCTTGTCGCGCGCCCACCCCGCTATCTCGATCCGAATTCCTCTTCCCCCGTTTACGGGGGAAGTGGCCGACGTAGTCGGCCGAAGGGGGCCCCCTCCGTCTGTCGCGCGCTTCGCGCACGACATCCACCTCCCCCGCAAGCGGGGGAGGAGGAGACGTCCAACGCATCACGCAACAAAGCGCGCGGACAATGTCCGCGCGCTTTGCCGCAATTCATTCCACCGATGTCAGTGATGCTCGAAAAGGCCCGGGCCGTGCCAGTTGCCGCCGCGGCCGGCGCGCGCCTCGTTGTGCCAGCCGCCATGAACGTAGAATTCGCGACCGCCATTGCCGTTGCGCCAGCGATGCGGGCCGCCATACCAGGCGCCGCCGAACCACAGCGGACCCTCATAGTAACCGTAGTCGCAATAGGCCGGATCGGTGTCGCAGGGATCTTCGTAATAGGACGATTGGTAATCGGGACCGGGAGCGCCGTCATAGTAATCGGCGTCCGGCGGAGGGCCGTAATAGCCGGGACCCGGAGGCGGCCCATAGGGGTGGACCGGATATGGTTCGCATGCGGACAAACCGGCGAACAGGGCGCCGAGTGCGACCGCGCCGAAGGCAGCTTTCGCTACCGATTTCATTTTGCTCTCCTCGGCCGCCTGCGACACTCCGGATTTCAGAACGCAGCCGCCGCGGCCGGGTTCCATTCCCGCGCGCGGGCACGCCGCCGTAACAGGGTTTCGCAAATCGTGACTGCGGCCATGCGCCCCGCACATGCTTGCGGCATGGCGCGCGCGGCTTCGCGAGTGTATCCCGGATCGTCGATCGGGCAGCGCGCAAAGTCATGGACAAAGAGCAGGCAGCAATCGCGGCGCCGTCGCCCGAGCGGACGACGTTTGCGATTCTGTTCGCCGTCAGCTTCTGCCATCTGCTGAACGACATGATGCAGGCGCTGCTGCCCGCGATCTATCCCACGCTGAAGACGCAATACCACCTGACCTTCGCGCAGATCGGGCTCATCACGCTTGCCTTCCAGCTTACGGCCTCGCTGCTGCAGCCGGCCGTCGGTCTTTATGCCGACAAGCATCCGATGCCCTATTCGCTGCCGAGCGGCATGGTGTTCACGCTGGTCGGCCTGCTCGTGCTGTCGGTCGCGCCCAGCTATGGCGTGATCCTGCTCGCGGCCAGGCTCATCGGCCTGGGCTCTTCGGTCTTCCATCCGGAATCCTCGCGCGTGGCGCGCATGGCGTCGGGCGGCCGCCACGGACTGGCGCAGGCGATGTTCCAGGTCGGCGGCAATATCGGTTCGGCGCTGGGCCCGCTCACCGCCGCTTTCGTGGTCCTCGCTTACGGCCAGAAAAGCATCGCGTGGTACTCGCTGGTGGCGCTTCTCGCCATCTTCGTGCTGTGGAACGTGGGCGCCTGGTATAAGGCGCATGGCTTGCGGCGGCTCAAATCCGGCGCGCACCACGCCGTACACGCGCCGCTGCCGCGCGCCAGGATCGTGCTGTCGCTGGCGATCCTGCTCACGCTGATCTTTTCGAAATTCTTCTACCTCGCCAGCATCACGAGTTACTACATGTTCTACCTGATCCACGCGTTCCATCTCTCGGTGCGGAACGCGCAGATTCTTCTGTTCGTGTTCCTGGCCGCGGTGCCGCTGGGTACGCTTGCGGGCGGACCATTGGGCGACCGGTTCGGGCGGAAATATGTGATCTGGTTTTCCATCCTGGGCGCGCTCCCCTTCACGCTTGCGCTGCCTTACGCCAATCTTTTCTGGACCGTGGTGTTGAGCGTCATCATCGGGCTCGTGATCTCGTCGGCGTTTGCGGCCATCGTCGTCTATGGCCAGGAATTGCTGCAGGGCCGCGTCGGCATGGTGTCGGGACTTTTCTTCGGATTCTCGTTCGGCATGGGCGGCCTGGGCGCCGCACTTCTGGGCAAGCTCGCCGACCTCACCAGCATCGCGTTCGTCTATCAGGTCTGCGCCTTCCTGCCGCTGCTGGGACTGCTCACGGCGTTCCTGCCCAACCTGGAGCCGGCGCATCGGCGCGCGCGGCAGAACACGTGAGCGTGTTGTTGGACCGGGCGCAGCGGATCGCTACAACCCACGATCAGATTTTCACAGAAAGCTCGGTTCCGCCCCTGAGCGGCAGGAGAGTCGAAACAAAGCCGTTGGCCGGGCGCCTCACAAAGTCCAAATAGTCGACGAAGCTTCCTGGAAAATGCCCCACATTATCGCAGACGACGATCGCGCCCTTGCGTAGCTGCGGCGCCATCAATTCGATGATGGGCCTGGCGAGTTTGGGGAAACCGTCCACCAAGAGAAAATCGACCAGGCCGCCACAGTCTTTGAGCGTAACGAGGGCATCGCCCTCGCGAAGTTCGATCAGATCTGCGACTCCGGCTTCCGCGAAATGGTCGCGCGCATGGCGCGCCTTTTCAGGTTCAATTTCCGTCCCGATGACGAGGCCGCCGCCCTGGTCGCGCATTGCCGCGGCAAGGTAGAGTGTGGAAACGCCATACGACGTTCCGAACTCGACGGCCCGTCGAGCCTGAAGGCTGCGGCACAGCATGTAAATCAGCCAGCCCTGGCCCCGACCGATCGGAATTAGTTTGTCGCGGACATAATTCGCATCGGAGTCATCCGAGTGTTTCGCACCCACCAGCCCCTTCACGGCCCCCAACGCCAAGTGGACGGCAAGTCCCGGCAACTCCCGGCCGGCACGGGCGTGCAGGCGATCCAGGACATCATTGATCCGTCGATCCGTGATCGGATTCGAGGACGGCGGACTCATAGATGGCTCCGAAGTTGGCACTGGAGGAACGTACCATCTAGCATCAATATCGTATCCAGTTCGGCGCACTGCGCGCGCGAACTATTCGAGCTATTTACGAAACCTGCTGGCGCGGCGTTCGCGTTCGGATTAGCGTCCGGCGATATTCGGATGCGGCGGGCGCATGTCTGTTCGAAATCTCGATGCGATCTTCCGGCCCAATGGCGTCGCCCTCATCGGCGCGAGCGACCGGCCGCATTCGGTGGGCGCGACGATCGCCGACAATCTGCGGCTGGGCGGCTTCGACGGACCGATCCTGCCGGTCAATCCCAAGCACAAATCGGTGGCCGGCATTTTGTGCTACCCCGACGTCGCAAGCCTGCCGCTGACGCCCGATCTCGCCATCATCTGCACGCCGCCCGAGACCGTGGCCGGGCTGGTGGGAGAGTTGGGCGCGGCGCGGCACGCGGGCGGCCATCGTCGTCACCGCCGGCTTTCGCGAAGGCGGCAGCGAGAAGGGCCGCGCGCTCCAGCAGGCGATGCTGGACGCGGCCGCGCCGCATCTCGTGCGCGTGATCGGACCCAATTGCCTGGGCGTGCTGTCGACGCCCGCGAAACTGAACGCGTCTTTCGCTCAGACCACGCCCAAACCCGGCGGCGTCGCGTTTGTGGCGCAATCCGGCGCCATGGTGACGACGGTGCTCGATTGGGCCGGCGCCCGGGGAATCGGATTTTCCCATCTCGTATCGCTGGGCGACATGAGCGACGTCGATTTCGGCGACATGCTCGATTATCTGGCGACCGACGAGAGCACGACCGCCATTCTTCTTTATGTGGAAGCGGTGACGCAGGCGCGCAAATTCATGTCGGCCGCGCGTGCCGCATCGCGGGTGAAACCGGTGATCGCGATCAAGGCGGGACGGCAGGCAGCCGCAGCGCGGGCGGCGGCTTCGCACACGGGCGCGCTGGCCGGAATGGATTCGGTCTACGAGGCGGCGTTCGGCCGCGCCGGCATCCTGCGCGTCTACGATCTCGACGAAACCTTCGACGCGGTCGAAACGCTGGCCATGCGTCCCCGCGTCTTGGGCGACAGGCTCGCCATCGTCACCAATGGCGGCGGCGTGGGCGTGCTCGCAACCGACGCATTGATCGGCCAGGGCGGCACGCTGGCCGCACTCGCCGACGCAACGCTCGCCAAACTGAATGTCGTGTTGCCGCCGACCTGGTCGCATGGCGATCCCATCGACATCATCGGAGACGCCAACGGCGCCCGCTACAGCGCCGCGCTGGAAGCGCTGATCGGCGCGCCCGACACCGACGCCATTCTGGTGCTGAATTGCCCGACGGCCGTCGCTTCGGGCATCGAGGCGGCCCAGGCCGTGATCGCATCGGCGCTAAAGCTGAACAAACCGGTCTTCACCAACTGGCTGGGCGCACAATCCGCCGACGAAGCGCGCCGTCTGTTCGAGGCCGCGAACATCCCCACCTACGACACGCCGGAACAGGCCGTGCGCGGCTTCATGCACATGATCCGCTATCGCCGCGGGCAGCAAACGTTGATGGAGGTGCCGCCGTCGGCAGCCGTCGAATTCAAGCCCGATCAAGTTAAGGCGCGCGCGGTGATCGATGCCGCGTTGCGCGCCGGCCCGGGCTGGCTCGACGCGCTGGCCGTGCAGGCTCTGCTCACCTGCTACGGGATCGCCGTGCCGCGCGCGGCGCGGGTGGCGAACGCCGACGAAGCGGCGGCAAAGGCCGCGGAATACCACGCGCCCGTCGCCCTCAAGATCTATTCGCCCGACATCACCCACAAATCCGACGTCGACGGCGTGGCGCTGGACCTGAACGGCGCGGACGCGGTGAAACTGGCGGCGGAGGCGATGCTGGCGCGCGTGGCGAAAGCGATGCCGAAGGCGCGCCTCGAAGGCTTCGTGGTGCAGGAGATGATCCGCCGGCCAGGCGCCTATGAACTGATCCTCGGAATGGCGGACGATGCGACCTTCGGACCCTTCATGCTGTTCGGCCATGGCGGCACGGCGGTCGAAGTGATCGACGACAAGGCGCTGGGGCTGCCTCCGCTCAATCTCAAGCTCGCGCGCGAGATGATCCTGCGCACGCGCATCTGGCACCAGCTCAAGGGCTTTCGCGATTCGCCGCCGGCGGATGTGGACGCGATCGCGCTGACGCTGGTTCAGCTGTCGCAACTGGTCTGCGACTTCGACGAGATCGCGGAACTGGACATCAATCCGCTGCTGGCCGACGAGCATAGCGTCGTCGCGCTCGATGCGCGCGTGAAGGTGGCGCCGCGCGATCCCGCTGCGGCGCGCAACCAACGGCTCGCGATCCGGCCCTATCCGCAGGAACTGGAAACGCGCGAGACGATTTCCGGCACGGGCGAATTCCTGATGCGGCCGGTTCGCCCGGAAGATGCACCCGCCTTTATCCGTTTCTCCGGCCGCGTGACGCCGGAGGACGTGAGGCTGCGATTCTTCTCGCCGTTCAAATCGCTACCACCGGCGCTGCTCGCGCGCCTGACCCAGATCGATTACGACCGCGAAATGGCCTTCGTGCTGTTCGACGCGGAGAACGAAGTGGCGGGCGTTGGCCGCCTCGCCGCCGATCCCAACGGGTTACGCGCCGAATTCGCCATAATCGTCCGCAGCGACCTGAAGCATCATGGGATCGGCCGCCTGTTCATGCGTCACCTGATCGACTACGCCAAAGCGCGCGGCATCGGCGAATTGTTCGGCGATGTGCTGGCCGAGAACGCGCCCATGCTGGCCCTGTGCCGGGACTTCGGCTGCGAGATTTCTCCGCCGTCGCAGGGAATTGTCCGCGCCACGCTCCGGCTTTAGCGGCCGGCAGCAGCTCGTTGCGCCTTGCCTTGCACCCAAAAACCTCCATGCTGACGGTACATCGACGATCAAGCCGGGTGCCATGAGCTCCGAGACCACGCCGAACACGCCCCAGAAGCCGAAGCGCAGCTACTTCACCTTTGCCCATATCGCGGGCGTGCTCGCCGCGATCATTGCGTACTTCGTCATCTACAAATTCACCGGCGACTCGGACCTCATGTTCGCGATCGGCAGCGGGATGGGCGTGTGGGCCGTGACCTGGTCGCTCGCGCTGCTGCATTGGCGCTGGAAGTAGCCGCCCAGGGGAACACAGAGCCTCCCCGCCCGGCCGAATTTGTCGGATTTTGTCGGCGCCGCGCGGCTTGCGAAGATTTGCGACAATTCTCGGAAAGGCCGCCAAACGTCCGGCGACCCACAACCCTATGATCGCGCTTCGTGTTTCAACACTGAGGTTTCTATGCGAACAGCAAAATTTGCGATTCCGCTTGTGGTGCTTGGTCTCGTCTCCGTCTCGCCTGTCCTGGCGGACGACGGCCCCGGCGCCGCGGCGCCCGGACCCCATCACTGGCAAATGCCCAGCAAGGAAGAGATGGCGGCATGGCACAAACAACGGTGCGACGATCACTACGCGCACGCCGCGGGACGGCTCGCTTACGAGGAAGCCAAGCTCGATGTCACGGGCGCCCAGCGTCCGCTGTTCGACAGCTGGCGCGATTCGGTTCTTCACAACGCCCAGGCCCGCAAGGATTCCTGTCTCGCCCATCAAGGCGGACCCGGCGAGCATGTCTCCGTGGTCGAGCGCACGGCGCGCATGGAAAAGAGACTTGAAGAACGGCTGGCCGCGCTCCGCTCCGAACAGCCTGCCCTCGACGCGCTCTATCAGTCGCTGACGCCGGAACAGAAGGTCCTGCTCGACGAGCACCGGCACCATTTCGGCGATCGCCACGGCGACCATCATGGCGGCCCGATGGACCATCGCGATATGGGGCATTGACGATCCGTAAGCCTGATAGCCCGGATTCGGCCGCAGACATGGCCGCATCCGGGACCGCCGGACTGGAACCTCGCAGGGGTCGCGGGCGTTAGAACGCCGGCTCGGCTTGCCGCATCCCGGCCGCCACCTGTGGCCGAAGTCGCGTTGTTGTCATATCCTCCACACGACCTTGATCGATAAGGCCCAGAAGTTCATTTCCGGTGCGGGGCATGCCCGATATCTATGACCACACAGCCAATCTCGTCCGCCGCATGTTCGACCGGCGCATCAATACGCCCGCCGTTCTGGACGCGGATCGCTATTTTCCGGATGCCGGTCGATTCGTGCAGTCCTGGGGGCAGATCCGTGACGAGGCGTTGACGATCGCGGGCCGGCTTCAATCGGTGCCCCGTTTCCATGAATTGGTGCATGGCCAGACGGCCATCTCGGCCAATGACGGGCGCGACTGGCGCGTCTTCGTGCTCAAGGCCTATGGCTACGACGTCAAGCAGAACCTCGAAAAATGCCCCGCCACGGCCGAGCTTGTCCGCCGCTGCCCGTCCGTGCTGTCGGCGTCATTCTCCTACCTCGCGCCGGGAAAACACATTCCGCCGCATCGCGGCCCGTTTCGGGGGATCGTGCGGTTTCATCTCGGCCTGTCGATGCCGCGTGGGTCGGATGGGAAATTGGGCGCCATCCTGTGGGTGGACGGCGTCGAGCATCGGTTGGCCGACGGCGACCACCTGCTCTGGGACGACACTTTTACCCACGAAGTCCTGAATTCGACCGAGGACGTGCGCGTGGCGCTTCTGCTCGACGTCTGGCGCGCGGAAATGCCGGCCGACATGGCGGCGCTGTCCCACCTGGTCGTCGCCGGAGCGTGGCTCGCATCCTATATCGGCGCGAAGTCGCTGGAGCGATAAGACGCAATCAACGCGGTCGGCTGCCAAACGGCGCGCCGCGCGCCTGATCATAGACGGTGTCGAAAACCTCAAGGCTCTTGAGGTTGGCCACGCCGCCCGCCGAGATGGGATCGTCGAGATAGAGAACGTTCGCATTCGCCGTGGTGAATTCGGGCCATTGCGGAAGGCCTTTGCCGTTCGGATTTCCGGTTTTGACGAAGTTCGCCCAATAGCTGGACATCGTATCCGCCAGCTTTCTGTCGGCGGCGGTCCAGGCCCATGGTTCCTGGCCCAGATGATCGAAAATGTACCAAAGCTCGGAAAAATGGCTCGGTCCCCAGCTGTCATAGACCGAGCCCGCCGGAAAGGGCGGCTTGTGCGCGAAGTGATAGTAGAACACCCGGCTATGGCCTTCGGCGGCTTCCAGCCGCGCCCAGGCCCAATCGTCCCAACCGAAGCGAAGATCGCGCTCGAAACCCAACCGCGCCTGACGCGCCTCTTCGTCCGTCGTGTACGGATAGGCGGCGAGAAGTTGCGGTGGAAGCGGTCCCCAACGTTTGGCGATGTCCGCGGCAAAGGTCGATGCTTTGACCTTGTCCAGATCGGGAATGAGCGAGCGCGCCTCGTCGGCGTTCGAGCCCACGAGAATCGGTACGTCGTTTTCCTTGCCCGAAACGAATGCGTCGTAGGGCGATTGCGGCAGCACATAAGGCTCGATCACCGGGTGCGAAATGGCGCCCGCGTTGCCCTTGAGGAGTGCGTCAGCCGGTAGCGTGCGCAACTGCGCGAGAGAACTCGCGCCGACCGATGCGGCATAGGCTTTGCCTTCCTGCTCGGCCTTCGCGAGGAAATAATCCGGCGCCAGCTGGAGCGGCTCGAACATGCCGCCGCTTTCGGCGATCGCGCCCTCGAACAAACCCGCGGCGCGGGGCGAGGCCATCAGAAGGCTGACCGACGCCGCACCTGCCGACTGGCCCGCGATCGTGACGCGCGCGGGATCGCCACCGAATGACCCGATGTTGCGCTTGACCCATTCGAGCGCGGCGACCTGGTCCATGAAGCCGTAATTTCCCGACGAATGATGCGGCAACTCGGCCGTCAGCTCGGGATGCGCGAGAAAGCCGAACGGGCCCACGCGATAGCCGAACGTCACGACCACCACGCCCTTGCGCGCGAGCATGTCGCCCCAATAAAGCGGCATCGACGCGGATCCGTTGAAGAAACCGCCGCCATAGATCCAGACCATGACGGCGCGATGCGCATGCGCATTGCCAGCAGGCGTCCAGACGTTCAGATAGAGACAATCTTCGCTCACCGTAGGCGGCGTTTCGCCCGGCATCGACACGCCGGTCTGCATGCAGGCCGCTGCGAATGCGTCGGCCGTGCGAACGCCCTTCCAGGGCCGGACGGGCCGCGGCTCGCGCCAGCGAAGATCGCCGACCGGCGGCGCGGCGAACGGGATGCCTTTGTAAACGATCAAGCCATCCGCTTCGACGCCCTGCACCATTCCGGCGTCAGTCTGCACCGCGTCCGCGAACGCCGGCAGCGAAACGAGCAACAACGCCAGGGCAAAAGGCGCAATTCGCCATACGAAGTTCATGGACGTCCCTTTCTCGAATTTCGGCGGAGCACGCGCCCGGCAGACATCCCGAAACTGGGTGTTTGCCCGGCTTTATGAAAGGCGGTGCCGGTGCGTCTCGCACCAGTAGCGATGCATCTGGTCACAAATCGGGCGCTATGGACCCCGGGTCGCCGTTGGCGGCACACTCATCTCATGGCCGAAGCCGAACTCTCCGAACCCGCGGGATTGAGCAGCGGCTTTCGCGTCGCGCGCCAGATGGCGGCCGGTTTTCTCTATTGGCTGGTGTTTCTTCTGGTTCTGGAGCCCGACAACGTTCTTCGCGCCATTCACGCCGGGGGCGTGGTGCCGTGGCGGCAGGAAATCGCACGGCTGGCGGCCGCAAGCGTCATGGGCGCCTGCGTCACGCCCCTGTTGCTGGCGCTGGTTCGCCGCTTTCCCGTCGAAGGAAAAGTCTGGGCGCGGCACGCTGCCATTCAAATTGCCGCAAGCTCGGCAATCGGCGCGACGCTGATCGTCGTTTCGAGCGTGCTCGCACACTGGTTTCTGGCCACCGAGCACCGCCCGCTGCTCCTGGCGTTGCGCGAGGACTTCGTCGCCAATTGGCTTCTGCTCGTCTATTGCATCGCAGGCTTCATCGCGATCGCCCATGCCGTGCGCTTCTACCGGCAGTTCAAAGAACGCGAGCCGGCCGTGACGCGGCTTGCGCCGGGAACACCCTATCTCTCGCAGATTCAGGTCAAGGCGCGCGGCCGCGTCGTTTTTCTCGAACTCGACAGCGTCGACTGGATCGAGGCTCAAGGCAACTATGTCGCCTTCCATGTCGGACCGGACATTCACCTGATCCGGGAACGCTTCGCGCGCCTGGAGCCACGACTGGATCCTGCGAAATTCTCGCGAATCCATCGGAGCACCATCGTCGCCGTCGATCGCATTCGCGAGATCGCGGCACTCGGCGCCGGCGATGCGCTGCTGAAACTGGCGGATGGAACGGAACTCAGACTGAGCCGCAATTTTCGCGCACGCCTCGCCCAAATGACTGACCAAGGCCGCTGATCGCAACCACTTCGACGGGTCGCCGGAATTTCCGCTTAGCCCGCGGCCGCTGCCGGCGATCGCGAAGCTCCGAGAACGCGCTCCGGCGGAAAATAGACCGTCACGGTGGTTCCGACATTCAATTCGCTTTCGAGGACCAGCCGGCCACCGTGCAGCGTCACGAGTTTGCGCGCCAGCGGAAGGCCGAGGCCGGTGCCTTCGTATTTGCGCGACAACTGGCTGTCAATTTGCCGGAAAAGTTCGAACGCTTTTGGCACATCTTCGGCCGCGATTCCGATCCCCGTGTCCGCCACGGAAATCGCGACTTCGGCGCCGGCGCGGAACGCGCTCACCGTGATATTGCCGCCGGCGGGCGTGAACTTGACGGCGTTCGACACGAGATTGATCAGCACCTGGTGGATTCGGCGCTTGTCGGCGCGGATCATCGGCAAACGCGGTTCGATCTTGCGACCGATGGCGACATTCGCTTCCGCCACCTGACCTTGCATCATGCGCAGCGTCGCGCCGATCAGGTCGGCCGCATTCACATCCTCTTCGAGCAAATCCGCCTGACCCGCGTCGAGCCGCGAAATATCGAGAATGTCGTTGATGAGCGCCAGGAGGTGGGCGCCGCTGCTTCGAATGTCGCGGGCGTATTCGAGGTATCGCGCGCTGCCGAGCGGCCCGAAAACCTCCATCGTCAAGATTTCGGAGAACCCGATCACCGCATTCAGCGGCGTACGTAACTCGTGGCTCATGGTGGCAAGAAACTGAGACTTCGCGGCACTGGCCGCATCGGCCGTCTCGAGCGCCGCGCTGAGATTCGCCGACGTCGCCTCCAATTCGCGCTGGGTCTTTTCCAGAGCATTGACATGGCCCCGCAGCCTTTCGGCTTCGCCCGACGCGCGCGCGGCGAGATGATGGTCCACCAGCGCCCCGATCAGGCCCAGCGCCATGATCAGGGCGACAATCGCCGCCACGGCAATGGCCAGCACGCTCGGATCGATCACGACCCCCGAGACCGAAACGGTCGGATCGGGAACATAGAAGACCGCCGACATGGCGGTGAAGTGCATGCCGACAATGCCGACCAGGAAGAGGCCGGCGCCGATCGCGTAGGCACGTATGTTGTTGCGCCGGAGCGCGATGTGAAGCGCCAGCGAGGTCGCCACCACGCCGATGACAAGGGAGGCAATGACGTAGTTCAGGTCCCAATGCCCAATGGCGGGAATCCGCACGGCGGCCATGCCGACATAGTGCATCGCGCTGATCGCGGCGCCCGTGACGGCTCCGCCGACCGCAGCGCCGGCCCGGCTGAGCGCGAGCTTAAATCCCAACGCACAAAGCGATGCGGCGATGATCGCCGAAAGCACGGTCTCCCAGACGTCGTAGGCGACCGGCAAGCCCGTGCGGTACGCGAGCATGGCGACGAAATGCAGACCCCAGATGCCGCAGCCCGCGACGACGCCACCCATGACAAGCCAGAACGTCTGCAGGCGTCCTTCCGCCGCGCGGCCGCGCGCGATCATTGTCATCGCCGTGGTACAGGCGAAGAGACAAAGAAGGGCGGCAAGTACGACCAGGCGCAGGTCGTGCTGCTGCGTGATGCATCCCAGCACGTGCAACATGCCGCCGATACTGGCAGACAGGCGTAAACCGGTGGTGAACCGCCGGTGCCGTTCTAGCAATGTTCCCGGCACGGATTCGTGCAGGTTTCCCGACCGTTAAGAAATCTGCGCGATCATTGGCGCATGGACCGCGGCAGGCATGACGATCCGGCGCTGACGGCCGTGCCCGACAGGCCGGATGGCAATCAACGCGTGCGGACCGCGATCGCGCTCTCCGACCTGCGCAATCCTGCCGTGTGTGAGGCCCTCGAGACCTGGCAGCGTCTGCGCGGCGAACGGCGCATGCCCTCCCGCGCCGACATGTCGCCACGGGTCATGCGAGGCTTCCTCAAATACATGGCCTTGCTGCAGGTTCTGGACGAAGGTCGCGATTTCCGGTTCCGCGTGGCGGGCGATGCCGTGAACCTTCAGCAGGGCATGCCGCTGCAAGGCATGTCGACGGCCGACATCGACGCGCGCATTCCCGGATACGGTTCGCAACTCCGGCGCCTCTATCAGCGGGTACTTCGCCGCCGCGAAGTGCTGGCCTATCGCGGCCTCTATTTCCGGCCGGGGGACCAGCATACCTTCAGCCACGAGTTCATCATGGCGCCGCTGGGCGATGACGGCGAAACGATGGATCACCTGATCGTCGTCGCGGCCTGACGGCCGGTCGAAAAAAGCCCATTCGTCGAATTGCCGAGGTCAACTGCCGGTGTATAACCGAGGCGGCGGTGCGAAGCCGGTCAATGGTCGGTATCCGTCCTGTGGCGTGCTGTCGTTTTGAAGGGGGAAATCGAAATGAACACGAAATTCCGGCGGGCGACGATGTTGGCCGTCTGCGCGGCGGCGCTTGCCGCGGGCAGTCACGCGGTCGCCGGCTCGGGACCCAAGGCCGGCACCTTCAACCAGGCCTTTGACAGCGTCAAAGCACGGCCCGAATTCGTCCATTCGAACTTCGGCGTCGAGATTTACTCCCTCGACCGGAAAAAAGTTCTCTATCGCTGGAACGGCGACAAATTGTTCACGCCGGCCTCGACCACAAAGCTCCTCACCGAAGGCACGGCGCTTCATCTGCTCGGTCCGGATTACCGCTTTCATACCGCGATCTATCGCATCGGCGAGATCGGCAACGGTACGTTGAAGGGCAATCTGGTTCTCGTGGCCAGCGGCGACCCGGATCTTTCGGGCCGCCTCCAGCCGGACGGAACGCTGGCGTTTGCCGACGAAGATCATTCGTATGGCGGCTTCGATTCGAAGCTGGTTCCCGGCGATCCGGTTGCACCGCTGACGGACCTGGCGCAACAGATCGCCGCCGCGGGCATTCGCAAGATCGACGGGCAAGTCCTCATCGATGCCAGCCTCTATCCCGAAGGCGACCGCGAACTCGGAACCGGCGTGGCGATCTCGCCGGTGATCGTCAACGACAATGTCGTGGATTCCGCGATCTCGCCGGGGCCGGCCGTGGGACAACCTGCGAATGTCCGCACCTCGCCGCAACCTGCCTATATCCGGTACGTGAATGCGATGACGACCGGCGCGGCCGGGTCGAAATTCTCGCTCGACCGCACGGATCACGATCTCCCGAATGGCGACGTCGAAGTGACGCTGCGCGGCTCGATCCCAATCGATCGGGGCACGTTCATCGATTCCTATCCCGTTGCCAGCCCGTCCCGCTTTGCGGCGGCACTCCTGACGGAGGCGCTCGCGAACAAGGGCGTCGTCGTGACGAACACGACATTGCCGGCCGAACCTACGGGCGACAAGTTCAAGGCGTCGTATACGGCCGAGAACCGGGTTGCCGAATACGTCTCCGCGCCGCTGCGCGAAGAGGTGAAAGTCACGCTCAAGGTCAGCCAGAATCTTCACGCGAGTTCGATGCCGTTTGTGCTGGGCGCCGTGTTGGGCAAGGCCACGACATCGATCGACAGGAAAGGGTTCGCGCTCGAACACGATTTCCTGTCGAAGGCAGGATTGGACCTTTCCGGCGCGGTGCAATCGGACGGCGCGGGCGGCAGCGCGTTTTTCACGCCCGATTTCATGGTGCACTATCTGGCCTACCAGGCGACCCAACCGTACTACGAGGCATTCCACAACGCGCTGCCGGTGCTGGGCAAAGACGGCACGCTTTTCAATATTCAGCCCGCATCGCCCGCCGCCGGCCACGTCTTCGCGAAGACCGGAACCTTCAGCGATTCCGATCTGCTGAACGCAAGCGCGGTCCTGACCGCCAAGGGGCTCGCGGGCTACACCACGACCGTCTCCGGCGAGCACGTGGCATTCGCGATCTACGTCAATTTCGTGCCTCTCCAAACCGATGCCAGCGATTCGGTGAAAACGTCCGAACGCAATCCTCAATGTGGGTCAACAGCTTGGCGAGATCGCCGCGGCGGCAAATTTGCTTCCGATCAAACCGACGAAGTGACGCTTTCCGCCAACGATCGAAAACAAAGCCGCGTCAGAACAACCGCAGGGACGGCGTGAGCGCCATGACGCGGCTCACGAGATCCGCCTGGCGGCGCGTGCCGGTCTTGTCGAACAATTTCTGCAGATGTGCCTTCACGGTGCGGCACGTAATGCGGAGGTCTTCCGCCAGACGCGTGATGGTGTGTCCTTTCATCAGTCCCGCCAGAACGCGGGCTTCCGCCGCCGTCAGGCCGAACGCGTCCATCAGCATCGCTTCCGGCAGCGCCAGGACCTCTTCCGGCGCCGTCACCAGCACGATCATTTGGCCGGCGCTCTCCGCGCCCAGCGGAATGAGCCACAGGATGCGGTCGCCAGCGGGCCGCGCAATCCTTTTCGCGAGCGGCGCGTGGCCTTCGCCCAGCAGGGCATCGTCGAACAATCGCCGCGCGGTGGGATGAAGTGGCACCAGCAGACGATTTTGCTCCCGGAAAATTGCGCCTTCGGCCAGCAACGCCGCGCCTGCGCTGTTGGTACAGGCGATGATGCCGGGCCGCTCGACCACAATGACGGCGCCGTTGATCCGCTCCAGGAACGCCGCCAGCCCGCCGAGGCCCGGCATCGCGCTGCCTATTGCGGCAAGAACGATTGCCGCGCTTTGAGGGGGCGCATAGGTGTTGTAGGCGAAACTGCGCATTTGCCTGTCTCCCGAACGCCTGCGTTCGCCCTGTCAGGGGCCGCTTCATTGCGCTAGGCTGTCGCTGCCTTTCATGGGGGTTTTCGGGCTTGAATTCCTCAAAAGCCGTCTCAAAATTTCTCAAAGCCGGTTAAAAATGGATCGGCGAGCGCCCAGCGAAGGTCTTTATCGCTTCGGCCCGTTCCGGCTGGATCCGGCGGAGCGCGTGCTGACGCGCGACGGCGCGCCGATTCCCCTGACTTACCGCGTTTTCGAGACGCTCCTGGCCCTGGTCAGGAACCCCGGCCGGCTGCTCACCAAAGACGAGCTGATGGATTTCGTCTGGCCCGGCCGGATCGTGGACGAAGGCAGCCTCACCCAGGCCATCTTCACGCTGCGAAAGGCGCTGGGCGGCACCGGCGAGGAAGGCCGCTACATCGTGACCGTGCCGGGACGGGGCTACAGCTTCAACGCGCCCGTCGAAGCCGTGGCCAGCGCTGCATCCAGCGCAACAATCCGCGAGGCGCTTTCATCCGGGCCGCTGGCTGGGCACGAGGCGGCGGATCACGTGCGCCTGCCAAAAGTGGCGGTCCGCTATCTCGCGACCCTTGGCCTGCTCGCGATCCTCGCCGCAGGCGCGGCAATCGTCATGTTGCACCGCAGCCCTGCGCCGGTGCCGGGAAAGCCGATCGTCGTCGTGGTCGCGGATTTCCAGAACCTGTCCAACAATCCGCTGTTCGACAAGACGTTCACCACCGCGACAAAAATGGATTTGCAGCAATCGCCGTTTCTTTCCGTCCTGCCGGATCACACCGTCGAAGACACGCTCGACCTGATGACGCGTCCGAAAGACGCGCGACTTACGCCCGACCTCGCCGTCGAAGTTTGCGCCCGCAACAATGGACAGGCGGCCATTAGCGGCGCCATCGCGCAGGTCGGCACCAAATACCTACTGACCCTGACCGCGACGGATTGCGTGAACAAGCAGGTTTTATCGAGCGACAAGGCCGAGGTGACTTCGCTTGACGCGCTTTTGCCGGCGCTGGACCGGCTGGCGGAGGGCGCGCGTCAGCGGCTGGGAGAGTCCACGGTCTCGATCGAGAAGTTCAGCGCGCCCATCATCGAACAGCGCACCGGTTCGTTCGAAGCGCTCAGGGCCTATTCGGAAGCCTATAATGACTTCACCCGCGGCAAATATGCCGAATCCGTGCCCCTGTTCCAGCGCGCCGTCGAGATCGATCCCAATTTTGCGGCCGGTTACGCCGGCCTTTCGACCGTGTATGCGAATCTGCACGAGCACAAACTGGAAATCGCCAACATCACCAAAGCCTACACGCTACGCAACAACGCCAGCGAAATGGAGAGATTGTTTATTTCGATGCGCTACAATGTGAGCGTTCTCGGCGATATGGACGAGACGATCCGCATCTTGAAGGCGTGGACGGACCTTTATCCGAACGATGCGTCCGTCTGGGCCAATCTTTCCAACTCCGAGACCTGGATCGGCGAATATGCGCCGTCGATCGCGGACGGCAGGCAGGCGGTCGCCTTAAATCAAGGCATGGAAACCGCCTATGTCGTCCTCGCGCGCGCCTATCTTCGCACCGGCCAATTCGATCTTGCTTCTGCCATCTGCGCCCAATCCGTCGCCAAGCACCTCGACGGGTTCGACACCCATCGCCTGCTTCTGCAACTCGCTTTCGCGCACGGAGACATGGCAGGCGTCGAGCGTCAGGTGGAATGGGCGAGCGGGAAACCGGCCGAACGCTTCATGCTGATCGAAGCGGGACAGGTGGCATTCAGCCAGGGACAGGTCCACAAAGCCCTGGACCTGTTCGCCCGCGCGCTGGAGCTCGGAAAGAGCCTTGGCCTTACCAACTATATGGCCGCTCCCGACGCCCGCTGGTTGTATGACCTCGGAATGAAGGATCTGGCGGCCCAAAACCTCGCGCAAGTCCCCGCGGACTACGATTCGGCGGACTATCGCTACGACCTCATGGAATTCGGCGACGAAGCGAAGGGCGAAACGCTCCTGCAGGCCGATCTCGCCAAATCACCCTCCGACACGCTGTTGAACGAGGCGTATGCGCCGGAAGCGCGCGCAGCGCAGGCGCTCCGGCACGGCCAACCGGCGGCGGCGATTGCGGCCCTGCTGCCCAGCAAATCCATCGAAATGCGAACGCTCGACATTCCTTATCTGCGAGGCGAGGCCTATCTCGCTGCGCATGACGGCGCCGGCGCCGCTGCCGTGTTCCGGAAAATTCTGGACAATCGGGGAATCGATCCGGTGACGCCGCTCTATTCCCTCTCCTACCTGGGACTTGCGCGCGCATTGCGCATGGAGGGGAATTTGCCGGAGAGCCGGGCGGCCTATGAAGAGCTGTTCGTACTCTGGAAAGATGCCGACAAGGATCTGGCGGCCCTTCAGGACGCCGAAAACGAATACGCTCACCTTCCCGCGTCCTAGCGCTTCGTGGCGCGGCCGGCCGCGTCTTGCTAGAGTGCCTGCGAAACCAAACTCCCGGAACATGACGATGCTGGAACTTTATTTCTGGCCGACGCCCAACGGCAAGAAAGTGACGATACTGCTCGAGGAACTGGGCGTTCCTTACGAGATCAAGCCCGTCAATATCGGGCGCGGCGATCAGTTCACGGCGGACTTTCTCAAAATTTCGCCCAACAATCGCATGCCCGCGCTGGTCGATACCGAACCCAAGGGCGGCGGCGCGCCGCTGGCGCTGTTCGAATCCGGTGCGATCATGATGTATCTCGCGGAGAAACTGGGACGGTTCTGGCCGCAGGACGCCCACGGAAAATACGACGTGGTCCAGTGGGTGATGTGGCAGATGGGCAATCAGGGACCGAAGTTCGGCGAGCAGGGTCACTTCTTTCGCGCGTCGCAGGATCCCAAAAACAGCGGTGACTTCGCCTACGCAAACAAGCGCTTCGGCGACGAGGTGCACCGGCTTTACGGCGTGATGAATCTGGGCCTGTTCGGCAAACGCTATCTGGCCGCCGGCGAATATACGATCGCGGACATGATCTGCTATCCCTGGGCCGCGGGCTGGAAGCTGCGCAAGATCGATCTCGGCGAATTTCCCCACGTCAAACGCTGGATGGAGGAACTCGAACAGCGACCGGCCGTGATAAAGGGCATGGCGGCGAGCGTGGACAACCAGGAAGACCCGAACCAACTTTCGGACGCCGAAAAGGCGCGCCGCGCCGGCCTGCTCTACAATCAGCGCGCCACGCCCATTCCGGCGGAGTGGTCTGCGAAAAAGTAGGGACCACAGCCCTCGAAACCCGCGTCGCAACCCTCTAGGCTCGGGCGTCCCTGGGGGAGTATCTCGGATGTTCTCACGGCTCGCGGCGTGCCTGGTGTTGGCGCTGGCAGCGATCGGTCCCGCTGAGGCGCGGCCGTTCACGGCAAAGGATATGGCAATGCTGGATCGGATGTCCGATCCGCACATATCTCCTGACGGCCGCTTCGTCGCCTACAATGTCCGC
Organism: uncultured Alphaproteobacteria bacterium; assembly: GCA_963760345.1. Classification (GTDB taxonomy): domain Bacteria; phylum Pseudomonadota; class Alphaproteobacteria; order Micropepsales; family Micropepsaceae; genus Rhizomicrobium. The sequence continues at coordinate 435,427 of CAVXCU010000003.1, read as the reverse complement.
TCGACCGATTGGGACGCCAATCACGGCGTCAATGCGCTTTGGGTGCTGGAGCGCGGTGCTGTGGGTTCGCCGCCGCGATTGGTCCGCGACCAGGAAAAGACAGCGACCCAACCGCGCTGGTCCGCCGACGGACGCTGGCTCTATTTCCTGTCCAACCGTTCGGGTTCGGTGCAGGTGTGGCGCGCACCGGCCGGGGGCTCCGAGGCGCGGCAGATGACGAACCTGCCGCTGGATATCGCGTTCTACCGGATCACTCCCGATGGCGGCGCGGTTGTCGCGGCAATCAACGTCTATCCGGATTGCGACACGCTCGCCTGCAGCAAGGCGAAGAACGACGCCAAGGCAAAAGTCAAAGCGAGCGGCACAGTCTACGATTCCGCCACGCCGCGTTTCTGGGACGCTTACCTGGACGGCCGTTTCATCAACCTGTTCGCCGTCAAGCTGAACGCCGACACGCCGGCGACGGACGGAAAGGCCCTGACGCGGGGCTATCAGGCCGACATCGTCTCCCGGCCCGAGGGCAACGATTCCGCTTTTGTCGTCACGCCCGACGGCGCCGGCGTGATCTTCGGCGCGCGCGCCTCCGGTTCGCCGCAAGGGTTGGGCGAACCGAGCGGCCTTTACGTCGTTCCGGTGGATGCGAGCGCCGCGCCGCGGCGGCTCGATCCCGCCGCGTCGACCTCCGATGACGATCCGGCGCTCTCGCCCGATGGCGCATCGCTGGCGTATTTGTCTCAGATCGGCTCGGTCTTCACCGCACCGCGCGCACGCGTGATGCTGCGCGACATGAAATCCGGAAAGGTCCGCGAGCTTGCGCCCGGTTTCGATCACTCGCCCACCTCTCTTGCGTGGTCCACCGACGGCGGTGCGCTTTATGCCGTCGCCGACGATGTCGGCCAAACGCGGATCTTCGCCATCAATCCCGCCAGCGGCGCGGCAACGGCGCTGACCGGCGATGGCCATGCCGGCGGGCTCGACGTCGCCAAGGCGTGGCGATCTACAGCCGCGATGCGCTCGATTCGCCGGCGCAGGTTTTCGAACTCGGCGATGGTGGTCCTGCGCGGCAACTCACCCATGTGGGCGAGGACAGCCTCGCCCAGACGCCCTTCTCCAGCTTCGAGCAATTCAGCTTCGCGGGCTGGAACGGCGAGACCGTGCACGGCTTTGTCGTCAAGCCGGCCGGCTTTCAATCCGGCCACAAATATCCCGTCGCGTTCCTGATTCATGGCGGACCTTATGGCTCGTTCGACAACGCCTGGAGCTATCGCTGGAACCCGCAGGTTTGGGCGGGCATGGGCTACGCCGCGGTGATGATCGATTTCCACGGCTCCAGCGGCTATGGCGAAGCCTTCGCAAAATCGATCGTCGGTCATTGGGGCGACCGGCCGCTGGAAGACTTGCAGAAGGGCTGGGCGTATGCGTTGACGCAATATCCGTTTCTCGACGGCGATCATGCCTGCGCGCTGGGCGGCTCCTATGGCGGCTACATGATCGCGTGGATCGCGGGAAACTGGGCCAAGCCGTGGAAATGCCTCGTCGACCATGACGGCGTGTTCGATATCCGCCTGATGTCCTATTCGACCGACATCCCGGGTTTCCAGCAGGCGCAGAACGACGCGCCGACCTGGGAGCGTCCCGAGGTGGCGGAACGGTTCAACCCGATCGATCATGTGGCCGACTGGAGCGCGCCGATCCTGGTCGTGCATAGCGGGACGCGACGACCGGGTGCCGTTGGACCAGGGCATGGGCGCTTACGGCGCGGCGCAGCTGAGGCGCGTGCCCAGCGAACTGCTCTATTTCCCGGACGAGAACCACTGGGTGCTGAAGCCGCAGAACTCCGTGATGTGGTACGCCACTGTCGGCGCGTGGATGAAACGCTGGCTGGGAAATTGATCGCCGCCACACAGGCCGAAGGAGCAAACAGGTGTCCTCTACCAACAGTGTCATTCATGCGGGCACGTTGCTCGCCGATGCGCGCGAAACGCCAAAGGCCCAGCAAAGCATCCTGATCGAGGGTGGCCGGATCAAGGCCGTTTCGGCCGGCTTCATCGATCCGCCGCCGGGTTCGAAGCTCATCGATCTCAGCGGGCAATTCGTGCTTCCCGGTCTCATCGACTGTCACGTGCATCTGACGGCGCAACTCGGTCCCCATTACCGGATGCAGGCGGTCGAAGATTCCGATCCCAAGGTCGGGTTCAACGCGGCGCACAATGCGTCGGTCACGCTGGCCGCGGGCTTCACGACCGTGCGCGACGTGGGCGCGATCGGCAATCCCGACGTGATCTTCGCACTGCGCTCGGCCATCGCCGAAAAGAAAGTCGCGGGTCCGCGCGTCCTCTGCGTGGGCGCCATCCTTTCGCCCACCGGCGGGCACGGCCAGACCTATGGCTATCGCCAGGACGTTTGCGCCTGTGTGCAATCGACATCGGGCATCTGCGACGGGGTCGACGAATGCCGTCGCGCCGTTCGCCGGCAGGTCAGTCACGGCGCGGACGCCATCAAATTTGTGGCGACGGGCGGGGTGCTCTCCGACATCAAGGCGGGGCTGGACCAGCAATTCACCAGCGACGAAATCCGCACCATCATCGAAACGGCTCACACCCTGGGACGGCGGGTTGCTGCCCACGCCCATGGCGCGGCGGGCATCAACGCGGCGCTCGAAGCGGGCGTCGACTCCATCGAGCACGGCAGCTTCCTCGACGACCGCTCGCTCGAACTGTTTCTCGCCAAAGGCGCCTTCCACGTTCCCACGATCATCGCGGGCGTCACGGCGTCGGAAATGGCGTCGCGCGCCGGCGAGTTGTCGCAGGCCCAGGGCGACAAGGCGCGCATGGTCGGCAAGAAGATCAAGGAGGCCCTCGCCCGCTCCCACAAGGCCGGCGTCACGATCGCGTTCGGAACCGACATGGGCGTCGGCCCGCACGGACAGAATGCGCGCGAATTCGGCTTCCTGGTCGAAGCGGGTATGTCGCCCCGCGAAGCGATTCAGGCCGCAACCGTCAACGCCGCCAAGCTGCTCGATATCTCCGACGACGCAGGCACGATCGCGCCCGGCAAATCGGCCGATGTGATCGCCGTGGCATCGAGCCCGCTCGACAATGTGTCGGTGCTGGAACGCGTCGGCTTCGTGATGTCCCGCGGCGAGGTTTTCACCGGCGCTTCGACAAGCAACCGGCAATGACCCGCGCGGCCCCCCTTCCGTCACGCGGCTGACGCCGCGCGACACCTTCCCCCGCAAGGGGGGAAGGTCAGAAAAAGTGGAACGGAGATTTATTTCTTTGCCTTCCCCCCTCGCGGGGTGTTTGGGCCGGAGAGATCGAAGACAGGTGTTCGGGGACATCGAAGACACCTTTGGGGGTTGGTTTATAGCGCATTTTTGACCTGATTTTGGTGTTGTGCCTGTGGGGTTGTGGGCATCGCAGATGCGATGTCCACAAATCCACGGGCCGAAGCTGGGGCTGCGTGCAGAGCGATGGTGGCGATACGCTGCAGGCAGTAATGGACGCCGAAGACGCCGTCCTGGCCTGCCGGACGCAAGGCTACAGGTTGACCGCGGAAGGCTTTGCCGATGCGCCAGGAACGGTTCTTGAAGCTGAGGAACCCATCGCTGTCGACTTTGCGAACGAGGTCGGCCTGCGCATACTCGATGGCGGGAAGTTGCTCGGGAAAAGCGCGCGCGCTGATGCGATAGCGCGTGGCCGGTGTTTCGAGATCCAGGGCCTGATGCGGCCGCTCGTGATTGTAGACATACCGCCAATCGTCGAACGCGCGCTGACATGCCTTGCGATCGCGAAAGCTGTTTCCGTCCAGAACCTCGGCCTTCAACGAGCGGTGAAAGCGCTCGTCCTTGCCTTGGGTCTGCGGATGGTAGGGACGGCCATGGCTCACACCTATGCCCAGGCGCATCAGCCAGGTCCCGAAGATCGTGAACGGTTGATCGCCGCTGTCGCCCCAGGGTGCGCCATTGTCCATCAGCATCGCAAAAGGCAGGCCATAACGGCGAAATATGGTCGTCAGGCAGCCGCGAACCGTCAGGTCCCGTTCGTCGGCGCAGGCCTCAAGGCCCAGCGAATAGCGCGAGTGATCGTCGAGCACGGTGAGCGGATGGCAACGGCCTCGCGTCATCGGAAAGTGGCCTTTGAAGTCCATCTGCCACAGCTCATTGGGTTCGGCGCGTTCGAAGCGCCGAAACGGGCCGGGATGCTCGTGCTTGCGGTCTTCGAGCTTGCCGTGCCGGCGCAGAATCTCGGTGATCGTGCTCGGCACAGGCACTCCCGCCCAGCCGTTGCGCTCCATCGCCCTGGCGATCTTGCGACCGCCCCAGGCATTGTTGCTCTTTGCCCGGATGCGCAGGACTTCCGCTTCCATCGCCTCATTCGTGCGCAACGGACTGCGACGGGGACGGCGCGAGCGATCGACGAGGCCGGCGCGACCCTCCCTCTCGTAGCGCTTCAGCCATTTGTGGCCATTGCTCCGATCGATGCCGAAGCGAAGACAGAGTTCGCTCACATTCGCCCCCGGCGCCAGCGCCAACCGGACAAACTCCTCACGCAGTTCCATCACCGACGACTCCCGCCAAGGCATGACCCGACCTCCCATCCAGCCAAGTTAGGCCAGACAAGTGTCTTCGATGTCTCCGAACGGTGTCTTCGATGTCCCCAGTCCATACACGGGGGAAGGTGGACGCCGAGCACTTCGCTCGGCGGACGGAAGGGGGGCCGCGTCAACTCAATCCGAAACCGCCCTAGGTTTTTGTGACGACGCCGTTGGGCGTGAGCGCGTCGACGGCGTGGGGAAGGACGGTGGCGAGTTTTGCCGCAAGCTCCTCGGGCGACATTCCGGATTTGGCGGCCAGTTCATTGATCGTCTCGTCGCCGAAGGCCCTGTGGACATCGCCCGGAGAGACCGGGGCATTCGGACCCTCTGCAATCCACGAATTGACCGTCGGTCCGAGACCATTGGACTTCAATTGATTGACGACGCCCTGAACGCCGCCATGTTTTTGAATCAGCCCGTTGACGACCGTCACCATTTCGGCGCCGACCATGCCGCCGATCAATCCATCCAGAAGTCCCATGCCGTTTCTCCTCAAGGGCGCCGGTTCGAAGATGGGGTGACGACCGCCGGGGGTCAAGAATGGCGTGCCGCGACCGCCAGGTTCGCGCAGGATTCGCTAGCTTTTGCTTCGATATTTATCGGTTCCGCGTCCTCCGGCCGTGGAGGTTACGCATTCCTTTATTCCTTCGAAACTTGTCATTCGTAATCTTTTCGCGGACGCTCCCGATGGGGGCGCAGAACCGATCGCAAGGCTCCCATGTACCAGGACACTTATCCTCCTGCTCTTGAAATCAAGAACCTGCGCAAGCGCTTCGAGCGACCCGCGGTCGACGGGCTGAACCTTCGCGTCAGGCCCGGCGAGTTCTACATGCTCCTCGGCCCGAACGGCGCGGGCAAGACGACCACGCTTCGGATGGTCAGCGGATTGCTCCGGCCGGATGACGGCGCCGTCTCCGTGTTCGGCGTCGACGCCCTCGCCGATCCGGTTGCCGCAAAGAGGATCATCGGCTGGCTTTCGGACGAGCCGATGATCTACGACAAGCTCACGCCGCTCGAATATCTCGAATTCGTCGCCGGGCTCTGGAGCGTCGAGACGGCAATCGCCAAAGAGCGCGCCCGCGATCTGATCCAGTGGCTGGGCCTCGAAAAGCACGCCCACGAACGCTGCGAGCAATTTTCGCGCGGCATGCGCCAGAAGGTGGCGCTGGCCGGCGCGCTGGTGCACGAACCGAAACTCATCATTCTCGACGAACCCCTGACCGGCCTTGACGCCGGAAGTTCGCGCCTCGTCAAGAACGTGCTCGCCGACCGCGTCCGCGCGGGAAACACCGTCATCATGACGACGCACATCCTGGAGATCGCGGAACGGATGGCCGACCGGATCGGCGTGATTTCGAGCGGGCGGCTGATCGCCGAAGGAACGCTTCTCGAGCTTCGCGACCGGGTCGGCAAGGGCGACGCGACGCTGGAGGACATGTTCCTCGCCATCGTCGATGGGGATCTGGCGGCGGCATGAGTGCGCCGGGCTCGCTCGTTTGGTTTGCGCGCCATGAAATGCGGCTCGCCTGGCGCGATGTGCTTTCCATGATGACCGCCGGCCGCCGGAGCCGCGAGCGGACCGTCGCGATCGGCGTCGTGATCTTCGTGGCGTTCATGCATGTGGTGGCGTTTCTGGCGCTGGGCCGTTTGGGACAGGTGGAACTCCACCCCGATCTGCAGGCGCTGGTCTACGTCACGGCCGGCGCGATTCTGTCGGGCTCGGCCATGTTGTCCCAGGCCATGGAGAGCGTCACCCGCACATTCTATTCGCGCTCCGATCTGGAATTCATCCTGAGTTCGCCGACACGGGCCAACAGGCTTTTCGCAGTGCGGATCGGCGCGATGGCACTTTCCGTCAGCATGATGTCCGTCTTTCTCATCGGCCCGTTCATCGACGTGCTGGCATGGCGCGGCGGTTTGCGATGGCTGGGCGCTTACGGCGCGATCGTCGCGGTCTCGCTCGTCGCGACCTCGCTGGCCGTCATCCTGACGGTCGCGCTCTTTCAGGCCATCGGCCCCAAGCGCACAAGGCTCGTCGCACAAATCGCGGCCGCATTGATCGGCGGACTGTTCGTGATCGGCCTGCAGATGGCGGCCATGTTTTCGAGCGGGACGATGTCGCGGCTCGCTTTTCTCCAGTCGAAATACGTGATGGCCCACGCGCCCGGCATTCACAGCGCGTTTTGGTGGCCGGCGCGCGCAGCGCTCGGCGACACGGCGTGTCTGCTGATCGTTGTTGCGGCGAGTCTTGCGATGTTTCTCGCCGTCACGGCCTTCTACGCGCCCCGCTTCGCCCATTATGCCATCGTGGCATCCGGCGCGTCGTGGAGCAGCGCGCGCAGCCGCAGCGTTCGCCGCCCGTTCCGGGTGGGCACTCCGTCCTCGGCGCTGCGCCGGAAAGAAAGGCTGCTTCTCCTGCGCGACCCGTGGCTGGTGTCGCAGTCGCTCATGCAATTGCTCTACCTCTTGCCGCCCACGGTGCTTCTGTGGCGGAGCTTTACATTCTATGGCGGCACTGCAGCCCTTCTTGTGCCGGTGCTGGTGATGGCTTCGGGACAACTCGCGGGCGGTCTTGCCTGGCTGACGATTTCGGGAGAAGACGCACCCGACCTCGTTCAGACATCGCCGATCCCGCCGTCCCGCATTCTGCGCGCCAAGATGGGCGCGGTGCTCGAATGCATCGCGGTGATATTCCTGCCTTTCGTGATCGCCCTGGCGCTGGTTTCGCCCGGCCGCGCCCTCGTTGCGGCCGTCGGCATCGCCGCGTCCGCGGCCTCCGCCGCAACGATACAATTGTGGTTCCGCTCCCAGGCGAAACGAAGCCAGTTTCGCCGGCGCCACACCTCGTCGCGCATCGCCACCTTTTCAGAAGCATTCTCGTCGATCACATGGGCGGCGGCGGGCGCTGTCGCCGCGGCCGGCAGCTGGCTCGGCGGAATCGTGGCCCTGTTCGCCATCGGCATTCTTGCTTGTGTCCGGCTGGTCAGTCCCGCGAGAGCGCAGGAACCATTTGCAACCGCCGGAAAGGCTGGTTGACGCAAGCGGCAAACGCGCCCGCCTGGAGCGGTCATTATGTCAAGATCGCGTGCCAGATTCTCACTATCGGTATTTTTCGACGCCCCGTTAGACCGCCGCGACTCAAAGCTGCGCCCCTTCGAACCCGTACTCTTGAATTGACTTGCGATTCGGGCGTCAATCAAGACGGCGGATCCGCCACTCGACGGCAACCTGACGAGATCGGATAGGGATATGACGGAAGCCGCACATGGGATTTCTTCGTCAGGCGACACGGTGAATTACCTCGACAATTCCGCGCGCGCCGACCGGCTGTCGGGTGGCGTGCGGCGTATCCCGATCGTGACGCCGCGTGGAACGTTCAAGGTCTGGACCAAGCGGGTCGGCAACAACCCGCGCATCAAGCTGCTGCTGCTTCACGGCGGCCCAGGATGCACGCATGAATACTTCGAGGCCTGCGACTCTTATCTGCCCGCCGCAGGCATCGAGTATTACTACTATGACCAGCTCGGGTCGTATTACAGCGACCAGCCCGACCACGCGGATTTGTGGGAACTGCCGCGCTTCGTCGACGAAGTCGAGCAGGTTCGTATTGCGCTGGGACTCGACGAAGGAAATTTCTACCTGCTGGGCCATTCCTGGGGAGGGATTCTCGCGCTCGAATACGCGTTGAACCACCAGCGGCATGTCAAGGGCCTGATCATCTCCAACATGATGGCGAGCATTCCGGCCTACAACGCGTACGCCGAGAACACGCTCATGCCCGGCATGGACACAACGGTGCTCGCGGAGATCAAGCGACTCGAGGAGGTCAAGGATTATAAGAACCCGCGGTACATGGAGCTGCTGATGCAGCATCACTATGTTCACCACGTGCTCCGCATGAAGCTGGATGCGTGGCCCGATCCGGTCGAACGAACCTTCAAGCACCTGAACGCAGATGTCTACGTCCCGATGCAGGGGCCGAGCGAATTGGGCGCCAGCGGCAAGCTCGCGAAATGGGACCGCACCGCGAGGCTGGGTGAAATCGGCGTCCCCGCTCTCACCATCGGCGCGCGCCACGACACCATGGACCCTCAGCATATGCAGGTGATGGCTCGCGCCATGCCACGGGGCCGCTACCTCGATTGCCCGGACGGGAGCCACATGGCCATGTATGACGATCAACAGCGTTACTTTGACGGTTTGACCCTCTTCCTCAACGACGTCGACAACGGCCGGCTCTAGCGGCCGGCCTGGTTTGCCGCGACGATATTGTTGTCCGGGTTGCGATTGATCCACTCATCGTAGGGATCGATCCCGGCGAATGTCGGCGCGACGGGCGAGACCAGATGAATCGTCTGCGTGCCGGAGACGATCGGCATCGGTCGCAGTGAGAGTATTTTGTCTATGCCGAAATCGGCATCGCCAGGCCGTGCGAGAAACAGGCCGACGCCGACGGGTTCGTTCATCGCCGTTTCCCTCTGCGCGCCTTTTCCGTCGGCATAGTATTTGTGCGCTTCGACTGTGACCGCGACGTCATATTGTCCATCCAATCGCCGTCGCCAAGTCGCGCTCTTGGCGCCGAGATCATAGAGCGCGATCCTTTCGAACAGGTCGGTGATCAGCGCGTCGAATTTCGGCCCCGCTTCCTCGCGCAGGATTTTCAGGAAATCGGTGGAGACGGGGAACGGCGGGCCCTTGAAGGCGTAAAGGCTGAGCATGCGCCGCATGGCGCGCGCGACCACATCTTCTCCGACGGCGTCTTTCAACCGGTACATCGTCACCGCGCCCTTGCGGTAGTGGATATAGGGTTGGTCCTCAACCCGCACGAGCGGAAGCTCCTCGATCTCTTCGGTACCGCGCCCGCGCAGGTAACGGTCGAGTTCCTCCCTCAGGAATTTGCGCACGTGCTCGGGACCGTAGAGATGCTCCATCGTCAGCATCGCGGAATATTGCGCGAAGGTTTCGCTCAGGAAGCTTGCGCCCTGCATATTGGCGGGCACAAGCTGATGGCCCCACCATTGATGGGCGAGTTCATGCGCCGCCACGAGCGTCACCACATCGATCTTGCTGGGGTCAGAGTTCGATCGCGCGGTCGTCCTGGATGAAGCCGAGGTTCTCGGACCAGGGAACGGTGTTGGCATACGATTCCGCAAAATCTTCGTAGCCGGGGAACTCGATAAAGGTAACCTGGCGAAACTGATAGGGGCCGAATTCCTTGGTGTAGACGTCGAAGGACGCCTTTATCGCCCGGATCATCCGGTCGATTTCGTAAGGATGATGCGGGTCGTAATAGACCGCCAGATCGACATCGCGCCATCTGTCGCGCTTCACAGCGTACGCAGCCGACTGGATCGAGAAATAATAGACGATCGGCGCATCGGATTTGAAACGCGCGATACGGCGGTCCCTGCGCACGACATCCGAAACGCGATAGCCCGGAGCAAGCGGAATCTGATCGGCGACGGTTGAGACTGTGATGTCGGTGTTTACGAAGTCGGCGGCGCTCGCGTTGTAGGAACTGGCGCGTGCGGAATTGTCTTCGAGCTTCGGCACTCGCAACTCCGCCGGCAAGCCGTAGCGGCGGCGCTTCACCGGATCCCCCAGCAACCCATAGGCATCCATGCCGACGATCGGCAGGATCTGGCGATCGTCGGCATATGTGCCGTTGTCGACGATGCGGGTCATGTTGCCGCTGTTCTTGAAGCCTTTCTGCTCCCACACGGAGTGAAAATTTATTGCGCGCGCCTCACCCGGTTGCATCGGCCGGTCGAAGGCGTAGATCACGTAATTGAAGCGGTCGAAGCGCTGCTTCACATGCGCGCCTTCGACTGTGAGACGATCCACCTTCAGGTCGCGCGCCCAGCGTAAGTGAACCTCCCTAAGCGGCTTGTCCGACTTGTTCCTGATCGTGAAGCGACCGGTCGTGATGATTCTGCGAGTCGTGCGGATAAATCGCGGCATCGATCGCGACATCGGTGATCCGTGGCGATGCGAGGTTGTGAAATTTGTAGAGAGTCTTCTCATAATCGGCGAGCCACACGTCCTGTTCGACGCCGGTGCGGTACGCATTGAGAATGTTGGTGTTGTAATAGATGAACGCGCCGCTCCCCGCCCAAACGGCCAGGCCAAAGGCCATGACAAGGCCTGCCCCGCCCGCCAACCGTCGCGGCAGGCGAGCGAGTCGGGGCGCAATCGCGTCTCGGCCCCGCGCCGCCACAGCACGGACGCCAGTACCGCCAGCATGAGCGCGAACCCGCTCCAGTAAACCTCGAACCAGGCGCGCGCGACCCAGAACCTGCCCTGCCCGTTCATGTCGGATAGCGGCGCGTCGGGCGACGTGCCGTAGAGGTAAAGGTGATGCTCGAAGCCCATTCCGGGAAGTGCGAGCAGCGCAATCAGGATCAGCGCCATCACGCCCCAGCCGATATATTTGTGCGGCGAAAGCGCCTGGACAAAAATCGCCAGTGCCGCGAGTTGGATCGCACCGATCGCGTTGGGAACGAGATACCAGTCGAGATAGTGCGACCACTCGAAGTTTGTATAACCCTTGAGCGCCTGGGTTCCGGCTGCGGCGAGAACCGAAATCGCAAACAGCGCAATCAGCACCAGCGCGATTGCGGCGATCTTGGGAATGACCAGCGCCCAATCCGGAACGGGACTCGCGTCGAAGATTTCATGCATGCGCCGCTCGCGCTCCCGCCACACCAGCTCGCCCGCATAATAGATCGCGACGATCGTCGGGATGATCGCGAATTCGAGATTGAGCGTCTGGATCATCAGGATGGTGACGGGAAGGACCGTGAAGTAGTTACGGTCCGTCGCGGTCACGAGGCTGGAGAGCGCGTTGAGCAACCCCAGCACCAGAAGGACGAAGAAAGCCGGACTCTTGAAGACCTGGGCCATTTCCAGCCGCGTCCATCTCCAGCCCATCGCAAACAGGCTGACGCGGTCGAAACGCGGCGCCGGCAATGGTCGCGAAGAGACAGGTGGAACACTCGTATCCTTTTTCTGCGGCCTTGACGTGCGCGCGCCGCGTGCCTCGAAGCGGTAGGAGACATACGCGACGGCCAGCAAAGCCAAACTCACCGCAAACCAGATCGCGCGATTAAGGAGAATGACGCCGAACAGTGGAGGCAACGTCGTGTCGCGCTCCGCGGTCGTCCAGTATTTTGTCGCTTCCCTGATCGCGCCGATGCCGAACGGTTCCAGCAGGCCCACAAGAGGGCCATAGATCGGCTTCTGGAACAGCGTGATCAGAACGAAATAGCCGATCAGGAACGCCACGGCGCCGAGATAGGTCGCCATCATGGAGCGCGTAGCAGTGGCAAGCGCAAAGAACGAAGCGGACAGAATCAGAACAGTCGGCACCACGACGACAAAATAGGCATAGACATAGTCGTCGGGGCGGAACGGACCCAGCTTGACCGGATCGCCGCCCGGCATGAACGTGCCGACGAGGATGCCCAGCGGCATTGTCAGTGCCAGGATCGCGCTCGCGCCGAACGCGCCCGAGAATCGCCCCATCAGATAGTCGAATTTTGCAATCGGCGTGGAGCGGATGAGCGGTCCAAATCCCGTTTCGTCGTCGCGCACCACGATGTTGGCGACGAAGGCGGTGATCGCAAAAACGAAGAGCACACCCATGATCCCCACCAGCTGGAGGATCGCGACGGGCGCGTTCACATGCATGGGCCCGCGCGATCCAAGCTGGATCTGCGGAACGGTCGTGGCGGCGAACGCCAGCAGGAAAAATACCAAACCGGCCGCCCAGAACACCGGCGAGCGAATCTGATAGCGAAATTCGAATCCGGCGATCCTGAGGAACATCGGGTGGCTTGGCGCCATCTGAGTTTGGGTTGGTCTGCCGGCCTAGTTAGCCCGGACAACCGAGGCCGGTATAGAACGATTGTGCGCGATGGCCATTAGCCATGCATTCGGCGTCAATCCAAAGGCCTTGCGGAAATGCCGGGCCAAATGGCTTTGATCGGCAAAGCCGCAGGCATCGGCCGCTTCGGCGCTCGCATGGCCGTCGAGCATCATACGGCGCGCGCGATCCAGCCGGCGCAGGATCAGGTAGCGATACGGGCTGGTGCCGAACAGAGTGCGAAAATCCCGTGACAATTGCCAGCGGTCGTGGCGCGCCGCCTGCTCCAGATCTTCGAGCGAGAAACCGGCTTCGAGATGCGCATCGATATAGTCGCGCGCCCGTGCCGCCGCTTCGCGGTTGACGGGCTTCATTACTCTGCTCGCGCCCGCAACGGCTTGAAGCGCCATCGCGAGATCGTAAAGCGCGTCCTGATAGGCAATGCCGGTCAGCGGCCGGTCATAATCCTCCAGCAGCGCGTAAACCGCAGCCACGAGGCGAGGATCACTTGAGACCCCGCCCGCAATGAACGGCAGCGGCATCCCGCCCAGCACGTCCTGAAGTGCGGCGGATGCAACATAGGCCGTGCGATAGCGGAAGGCACCATCGTCGCCGGCGCGCCCGTCGTGAAGTTCGTCGGGATGCAAGACGACGAGTTGGCCCGGCAGTGAGTGTCGCGTGACGCCGCGATAATCGAAACTCTGTACGCCATTGAGCGTGATGCCGATGGCGTAGGTATCGTGCCGATGTGGAGCGAACGCCGCGCCCGAAAAGCAGGCTTCGATCCGGTCGACATCGCCGGGCGCACGCACGAGCCAGTCGGTACGGGTGGTCAAACGCAGCGCCTCGGGTCCGCTCGCGAAAGATGCGCCCCGAAACAGGTCTGGTCAAAACCCTTCCATCATGAAGGAACCATGCTACGGACGCGGAGCTTCCCTGCGCTGGGGGGATGCAACTTCAATTGCACGCAGGAAAGCTGAATGTTCGGCTGTCGCAGGAGGAGGCCATCGGCACTTATGTGGATGGCGTTGCTCGTTTACAGCTTCGCAAGTTCGACAATGGTCTCGGAATGACAATGGGGCGAGGGTCGTCATTTGCGGATAGATGAGCATCGTAATGTCATCGTGCAGATTGGGATCGGTTTTGAAGGGGTGAGCGAAATCGTCATTTTGCTGGGCCCGCGCTTCCTGACGGAAGCCGGCCGAGCCGGCGAGGCCCGCCAATATCAGTCGCCGGTCGAATTCCATCGCCATTTCCTCCTGGCGGCCGCGCAAGCCGCGCGCCCCCGCAAACCGATGAGTGAAGCCATCACGATAGTGTGACGATCAGTTTTCTGCGGCCGCGGCCGGGTTTGCGCCGGTTGACATATCGTGTGGAGACACTTTACCAATAGGTGAAGTGTAGAAGATGAGGGTGACAATGAGCAAGCTGAATCACGTCGGTGCAGCCGGCGGTCTCGTTCTGGTGCTGGCGATTATGGGCGCCGCGCAAAGCGCATCTGCGCAAGCGACGCCCGGCTCCTATCCCACCATGGCGCCGCGCGACCAATACATGATGGACAAGACGGCGGAGATCGCGCTGGCGCGCAGCGCGGCAGTTGCCGCCATTTCAAACGATGCCACTGTCCTCGTGCTCGGCGCGCATGGTTTCGAGACCGCGGCAAAGGGCACAAACCATTTCACCTGTCTCGTCGAACGGTCCTGGGACAAGTCCTTCGACGATTCGGAATTCTGGAATCAGAAAATGCGCGGGCCAGTCTGCATGAACGAAGCGGCCGTCCGCACCGTATTGCCCATGATCCTCGAGCGCGCCGAATGGGCACTGTCCGGGGTTTCGCGGGCGGAGATGGCCGAACGCTCGAAAACCTCGGCCAAGGCGAACATGATTCCGGCGACCGGCGCCATGTCCTACATGATGTCGAAACAGCAATACCTGTCCGACGACAACGGCCATCCCTGGCATCCGCATGTGATGTTCTTCTCGCCGGCCATAGACGGGAGCGCGTGGGGCGCGGATGTGAAGGACTCTCCGGTGCTGTCAGGCCGCTTCACCAGTCAGATCACCACGTTCTTCGTTCTGGTGAGGAAATGGTCCGACGGAACGCTCGCGGATTACGGACCGCCACCGGCTGCGGGATCAACCGAACAGCATCATCACTGAGCGGCGCAGTAGCGCTCGAGTTTGCGGAGGGCCCCCATCCATCCTTCTTCGTGGCTGGGGGCAGTGTTTTCGTCGTCGAGCCGCGAATGGGTGAAGGTGCCTTCGGCAACGGCGCGTAGCACCACGCCGACGCGCGATTCGCCGGGGTCTTCCATGCCGCCCACCCGGCTCATCGCAAACCGCTCATGAGGAACGAACTTCAGAAACGCACCGTAACTTTCATGCTCGCTGCCGCTTAGCATCCGGAAGCGGCCGCGGAAGTGCCCACCCAGACGGGGATCGGCTTCCAGCCCGACCAAGACGCGACCAGCGCCAACGGCGCAGTGGCGTTCGAAGAAAGCGCCATTTGCCGCGCCAATCCGGGGTCATGGGGAATGTCCGTTGATTCGACGCCGGGGCGATGTGCAGCGGCGTGGCGTGAAACAAAGCGACCGCCAAGCGCGCGAAATTCGCACGTATCGACCGCCAAAATCCCGTTCCGGCATCGTGGTTGACGCCGCCATCGGGCGTGACTTATCTCTAAGCCGAGGAAATTCCAGAAGAATATTCAGCCACGACGCGGGATCCTCGGAACTGCCGTGCCTGCCTTCGACCGTGCCTGCCTTTGACCGTGCGTGACTGACACCGGGGTAGTCTGATGTTCTTCGACAATCCGTTTTCCCATCTTGCCGCGTCGATACCGCCCGGGATCATGCAGGCGTTCATCGTTGTCATGATCGCGCTCGTCGCGCTCGGAACGCTGTTCGATATTGTCCACAAAAAGAGCGCACGCTATTTCTTCGAGAACGCGCGCCGCGCGAAAAGTGGGGCCAAGCGGGACGTCGGCCGAGGACAGAAGATGTCGCTGGCGATCCGCACGCTGTTCGTCGAAGTGATCGCGGCGGGAGAATTCTGCAGCCTGCAGCGACGGTTCGCGCATCTGCTGACGATGTACGGCTTTCTGGCCTACGTCGCATCGACGGTGGTGTTGGTGTTCCTGTATCCCAATCCCGACACGCCCGCGCCGCCCATCTGGCCGCTGCTGTGGCATCTCGGTGCGCTGCTGGTGTGCGTCGGCGGCTACTGGTTCTGGCTCTTCATCCGGGTCGACGTCTCGGCGGAAGGCCATTCCCGTTTCCGCGTCGTGCGCGCCGATCTTTTCGTCCTGTCATTGCTCGCCAGCACGACGCTGGCGCTTGTCTGGGCCTGGGCTGAGGCAACCGGAAGCCCTTGGGACAATATTCTGCTGAGCCTTTTTCTCATCGCTACGGTGACGCTCTTCGGCTCCGTTCCGTGGTCGAAATTCTCGCACATGTTCTACAAACCCGCGGCCGCCTTCCAGAAGCGGGTGGACGACGCCAGTGGTTCGCGAAGCAACCTGCCCCTTCCTGCCGACAAGCCCGAAACATTCGGGAGCGCCCGCCACCGGCCCCGACATTACTGATCGCCGTCCTGAAACGGAGACAACAAATACCATGCCGACATTCGTTTACATGACCAAATGCGACGGTTGCGGATACTGCGTCGATATCTGCCCGTCCGACATCATGCACATCGATACCACATACCGGCGTGCCTATAACATCGAACCCAACATGTGCTGGGAGTGCTATTCCTGTGTGAAAGCCTGCCCGCAAGACGCGATCGACGTCCGCGGTTATGCCGATTTCGCGCCGCTCGGACACAGCGTTCGCGTGCTGCGCGAAGGGAAGAAAGGCACCATTTCCTGGAAGGTCAAATTCCGCGACGGCAAGGAAATGGATTTTGTTTCCCCGATCCGAACCACGCCTTGGGGATCGATCAAATCGCCGAACGATTACGAAGCGCCCAATGCAAGCGCCTTGAAGTCCCAGGAGCTTGCCCATGAACCGGATGGGCTCAACATCGACAAATTGCCGACGCTCTCTCCCGGCAGATTGAAACGGGGCACGATCTGATGGCTCTGTTCGCCCGCAACAAAACGGTCTTTGTGGATTCCGACATTCTTGTCATCGGCGGCGGCATGGCCGGCTGCGGGGCCACTTACGAATCCAGGTACTGGGGACGCGATCTTAAAATCGTCTGTGTCGAAAAGGCGAATATCGAGCGCAGCGGCGCCGTCGCCCAGGGGCTTTATGCAATCAATTGCTATATGGGCATGCAGTGGGGCGAGAATCAGCCCGAGGACCATGTCCGCTACGCGCGCAACGACCTCATGGGACTGGTGAGGGAAGATCTGAGTTACGACATCGCCCGCCATGTCGACTCCACGGTGCACAAATTCGAGGAGTGGGGCCTGCCCATCATGCGCAACCCCGAAACCGGGCGTTATCAGCGCGAGGGTAAATGGCAGATCATGATTTACGGCGAGAGCTACAAGCCCATCGTGGCCGAAGCGGCGCGCAAGGCCGCCACCGAAGTCTATAACCGCATCATGGTGACCCATCTGCTGATGGACAGCACCAAATCCAATCGGGTCGCGGGCGCCGTCGGATTTAACGTGCGTACGGGAGAGTTTTACGTCTTCCGTGCGAAGGCCGTCATCGTGTGTGCCGGCGGTGCGTCGCACATCTTCAAGCCGCGTGCCGTCGGCGAAGGTATGGGACGAACCTGGTATGCTCCGTGGAGCAGCGCGTCAGCCTATGCATTGCCGATTCTCGCGGGCGCGAAGATGACGCAGATGGAAAATCGGATCGTGCTGACGCGATTTAAGGACGGCTACGGTCCTGTCGGCGCCTACTTTCTACATCTGAAGACCTATACACAGAACGCTTACGGCGAAGACTACGAGCCAAAATGGTACAACTCGATCAAGCAAGTGGTCGGGGATTACGTCGATCGGCATCCGGTGCCGACCTGCCTGCGGAATCACGCGCTTCTAGAGGAAGTGAAGGCCGGCAGGGGCCCCATCCGAATGGTTACGAAAGAGGCGTTCAAGGATCCGCACAATGAGACGATCGGCTGGGAGAATTTTCTCGGCATGACGGTTGGACAAGCGGTCGTCTGGGCGTCACAGAACATCGACCCCAAGCACACCAATCCCGAGCTGACGACCTCCGAGCCTTACGTCATGGGATCTCACGCGACTTGCTCCGGCGCGTGGGCGAGTGGACCGTCAGACTATGCCCCTCCCGAATATCAGTGGGGTTACAACCGGATGATGACGGTCGAGGGGCTTTTCGGTGCAGGCGATACCATTGGCGGCACGGCTCACAAATTCTCGTCGGGATCTTTTACGGAGGGTCGCATCGCGGCAAAGGCTGCCGTCAACTATGTGATCGATCTGGGCCACGAGCGGCCCCAGATCAGCGAAGCGGAATACGCAGCTCTCAAGAAGACCGTCTTCAAGCCGCTCGAGACCTACGCCGTCGGCCGCAACGAGATCGTCGCGGGGACCGTTTCGCCCAGTTATCTCCTGCCGATGCACGGACTTCAGCGCCTCGAGAAGATCATGGACGAATATGTCGGCGGTATCGGCTCCCACTATACAACCAACGAACCGTTGCTGACTCGCGGCCTGGAACTATTGGGCATGCTGAAGGAAGATCTCGACTATCTCGGAGCAGAGGACCTTCACCAGCTTCAGCGCGCGTGGGAACTCCAGCACCGGTTTCTGGCCTCGGAGGCCGTAACGCAACACACGATGTTCAGAACCGAAACGCGGTGGCCCGGATACTATTATCGCGCCGATCATCCCAAGCTCGACGATGCCGATTGGCATTGCTTCACGTTGTCCCGCTATGACCGGCATTCCGGGACGTGGGCATTGGAGAAGGCGCCCGTGTATCACATCGTCGACTAGACGATGGGCCACCACTCAGCAGGCCAATGGCACAACCTTTGTGAAACTCGTTCTGGCCGGATCGAATTATGCGCGCCGTGCGACTAGGGTCTGTGCATATCCCAGGGACCGAGACCCGGCGGTAAGGGCGGCCTCTTCGTCAGCGAGCGCAGAGACTCGCCGGCTTCAAATCGCTTGATCATATCGTCGGGATCGAAGATGACGCCCATAAAATTTTCAATATAGCTTCCAGCCGCGAAAAAAGCGTCCACCTCTTCCACTGAATCGAAGACGTCATACTGTAGTTCGACCTTTATGCGATTTGGATCGCGATAATACAAAGAGACCGTTGGACCGTGGATGATCGGCCAGAATGGTTCGATGCCCAATTCCTTGAGGCGCAAATAGTTCGCGAGCAGTTCGCCCAGATCGTTAAACGTGAACGCAATATGTTCGACGCCCGCTGCCCCATCGTCCAGGGGCGATGACTGGGGCGACTTGATGATGCCGATGCGATGATGCTCGTCGTCGTATCTCAGAAAACACACGAATTCATTCTCGAAGGCGATCTCGGCGTTCAGCACCTGCAGATACCAATCGCGGGTCTGTTCGTACTTCACACTCCGAATGACAACATGAGCAAGCTTGCTCGGTCGAATTGGGGCATTGCAGAACGAGCGGAGCGATCGGCGAGCTTGCGCTTCTCCGGCTTCCTGCGAGCTTGGTTCAATTCTGGTCATTTGCGCGCCTGTAGCCTAACCTGCGTTTTGCATATTGCCGACTTCATCCGTCAAATGCGAACGGATGCAGCCGCGGGTTCGTCGATGACACGGTTTTCGATGTGCCCGAGCCCCTCGACCTCAACCCGCACAGTTTGGCCGCTTGCAAGGAACCGGGGCGGATCCATGAGAGCGCCGACGCCGGGCGGACATCCCGTCGCCAAAACATCGCCGGGCTCCAGGGTGAATACAGTCGTCAACTCCTCGATCATTTCTCCGATCGAGTAGATGAAATCATTTGTGTTTCCGTCCTGGCGCAGTTCACCATCGACCCAGGTGCGAATTCTGAGATTTTCGGGGTTCGCAACCTCATCGGGTGTCGTGAGCCACGGGCCGATCGGTCCGTGCGTGTCAAACGATTTGCCCAACATCGCCGTCGGCGATCGAAGCTGCCAGTCGCGGACGCTTACGTCGTTGCAAACCAGATATCCGGCGATGACGTGCTTTGCATCCGCGCGGCTGACGTGCCGTGCCCGCTTGCCGATGACAAGCGCAAGCTCCCCTTCATAGTCGAGCTGCTTCGAGGCGGCTGGAAGATGGATCGGATCGTAGGGACCGTTGACGCAAGTCACCTGTTTGTTGAACCAGATTTGGTGCGGCGGAATCGTGATGGGCACGCCCTTGGCACGGACCTCTGCCAGGTGCGATTTGAAGCTGAGGCCCAGGCCCAGGAATTTTTGGGGCGTCCGAATTGGGGCTTCGAGCCTGACATCCGCCAGCGGAAACCTCTTCGCCGATCCCGTTGCCGCCGACACGGCCCGAATGGCGTCATCGCCGGCCTCCAACAGGGCGCGCATGTCGGTCGGAATGCGGCTGTCGGCCGAAGCGACATCGATGATTTCATCGCCCCTCACGACGCCGAGGCGGGTAATGCCGGCGTGCGTGAATGTTGCGAGCTTCATGAAATTTTCTCCTGGGGCCCGAGCGTGCCTTCGAAGACGATTTCCAGGCGCCGCGAAATGAACAGCCAGTCGCCGTCCTTTTGTTGGACGAGATCGACCGAAGTGCCGCCGGTGAGCAGGGTCGAGCCGTCGACCGGGCGAATGACCGTCATGACATTCGTGGTGACTTCGACCGCATCGGCCTTGGCGACGAACCGCGGGTTGGACCAATAGTGGCGGGACTTGCGGGTCTTGTCGGCGGCTCTCGCCGAGAAGCGCTCATGGATGCGCGCTTTGCCCTCCAGCACGAAGCCCGGTGTTTCGATGCGGCCTCCATCGACAAAAAGCTCATGCACCGTATCGCCACGGCCGTCGTCGACCCGGGCGCTGAATTCGCTCAGCAAATCGCAGATCGCATTTCTGGCTTCGGCGCCGATGTTTTTTTCGTCTGATCCGCGAGCCAACGTCCACTCCGCAAATGCTGTCAGGACGCGCCGAAGGCCCGCTTCAGCGCAGCGACGCGCAAATCGAGGGAAAGCTGCGTCGCACGCGCGCCTTCCACGAGATCAAACCCATGCGGCGCACCAGGGATCAGATGCAACTCGACTTCCGATCCTGCGCGGACAAGCCGATGCGCCAGTTCCAACCCCTCATCGCGTGCGGGATCGACGTTCCCAAGCAGAAGAAGCGAAACCGGGAACCCCCGGAAGTCATCTGTCGCAAGCGCGGCTGCGTAGCTCAGCTTGTTTCCCGTAGGCGGGGGCGAACCGAGATACAGTTTCCAAATGCCGGGCAATTGGGAGCCCCTCAGAAAGGGCGTGTCGTTAAACGTGCGCGCCGAATGGCTTCCGGCGCGCGGATCCACGACAGGTTGAACGAGCAATGCAAAACATATGGAAGGAGAGCCTTCGTCACGAGCCCGCAGCGCCAGCCCTGCCGCGAGCGCCGCGCCTGCACTTCCACCGCCGACCGAAATCTTCGAGGGGTCCACATTGAGAGATTGCGCCTGCGATACGAGCCAATTGAGCGCCGCCCAGCCATCGTCGTGCTGGCTGGGAAACACGAATTCCGGCGCGAGACGGTAATCGACGGATACAACGACACAATCGGCAAGCTCCGCGTAGTCGACGCAGCGCCCATGTTCGCTGTCGAGATTGCCGACGATGTAGCCGCCGCCGTGAAAGTACAACAGCGCACCTTTGATGCCGGATGACTTCGGCCTGTAAACGCGCAAGCCCAATCGTCCATGAGGCGTCTCGATCTCGCGGTCTTCGACGATCAGGCAGTCGGATTGGCGCTTGGGGAGGGCCGATTGAAACTGGAGCATCGCCTCCCGAATGCGGGGCGCATCCGCCACGAAAAGGTCGAGATCCATAACCGGGATGAATTGCAGCGGCTCGTAATCGGGGTCCAGTTTGAGGATCGTCATAGGCCCTTCACAATTTTCAGAAGTTCACGCCGACTGAGATGCCGAAGGTGCGCGGCGGTGCGTATTGAACGCCGCTCGCAAAATCCGTCCCGGCTAGTGTCGTCGCATAGACCTGGTTCGTCAGATTCTTGCCCCATAACGAGACGAAGTATTTGCCGCTGGGGCTTTGCCAGCCGACATTCGCATTCATCACCCAGTAGGACGATTGATACAGAATGTTGTCGGGCTGCCCGTACCAGCCGCCGTTGTAATAGGTGAACAGATTGGCGCTCCAATTCCCATTGCCGGTCTCGACCGCGTAAGTCGCACCGAGATTGACCGTGGCATCCGGCGTCTGCGGCAACCGGTTGCCCTGTGCCGACTTGACGACAGGGAGCGATCCGCCGGTCGGCAACGGGATTTCATACAAAGCATCCGGGAAGGACGTGAACCGGTCGTGGATCAGGCTCAGGCCGCCGGAGAACGTGAACCCCGGGAACAGAATGGCTTCCACGTCTCCGTCGAATCCGTACATCTGCGCGCCGGCGCCGTTGTAATACCCGATCTGACCGGCTTCGTATTTCGCCACCTGGATATTGTGGTAGTCGTAATAAAAGAAGGCGCCGTTGAGACGGATACGATCGTCAAGGAATTCGGACTTCAGGCCCGCCTCGTAGGCATCGAGCGTTTCCGGCGCGAATGGCGGATCGGTGAGGACCGTGGCGTTATATCCGCCGCTCTTGAATCCGCGATTGTACGAGACATAGACCATCGTGTTGTCGTCGAAATGATGGTCGATCGCCGCGCGCCAGGTCGGCTCGCTCGTATTCGTCGACGCGTTGACCGCCGGCCCCAGCGGACCAATGGGAATGCCGCCGACGAGATAGCCGTCTTCGATGCCGTCAAGCGCCCGCGTCTCCCAGGTGTAGCGTGTTCCCAGCGTGATATCGGTCTGCGCGTCGAGTTTGATGCCGAGCTGGACAAAGCCGGCATAGGAGTGGGTGCGCTGCGCCGCCTGCGAATCGACAGTCTGAAGCGGAAAGAAGGGATTGATCAGCGGCGGTCCGAACGTCGAGTCCGCGGGATCGTAGCTCGCGCTTTCCTGATAGTAATAGAAGCCCGTGACCCACGTCACTCTATTCGAATCGGGGGACTTCAGATCGAGTTCCTGGGTGAACTGACGATCGACCAGCGTGGTGTCGATGCCGAGAACGTTCGCGGGCTGGAACCCGCCATCGAACAGCGTGAAATAGGAACTTGCGCGGTAGGCGCTGATGGATGTCAGGGTCGCCCAGCCGAAATCATGATCGATTTGCGCGCTCGCGCCGCCGCCAACGAGACGGCTCTTGGGGTCGACGGGCGTGTCGATGTCCCATGGCGAACCGCCGTAAGCCGGTGCGAACGCAGGTACCGTGCCGGGGACAATGCGCGTGCTTACGGGCAGACTGCCATATCGATCATAATAGTCGAACGCCAAACGCACCGTGGTGTCGGCGTCGGGCGTGAACAGCCATTTCGAGCGATACACGGAATCCAGATTTTGACGATTTGCATCCGTCCCGTCGTATAGATTTTTTCCGTAACCTTCGCCCTGGAGGCTGACATGCGCGGAAAAATCCGCCGAAAGATTATCCGTCAGGCCATCGGAGACATAAGCGTCAACCGTCGAGGTGTTATAATTGCCGTAGCTGAGTTGCACCTTCCCCGTCAGTTCCTCGACCGGATCCAGGGTCTGGACCAGAATGGCGCCCCCGGTCGCGTTACGCCCGAACAGCGTCCCCTGAGGCCCCTTCAGCACTTCGATTTGCGATACGTCGCTGAGTGTCAGCAATGCGGACGGCGCCGAGCCGATGTAAACGCCGTCGACATAGAGCGCCACCGAGTTTTCCAGCCCCGCCCCGCCGGCGTTGGTTCCGACACCGCGAATAGCCGGCGTCAAGAATCCCTCCGTCGAGTTCATCTGAAGGCTCGGCGTGAGCATTCCGATATCCTGGATGCCGGTCGCATTGGCCTGTGACAGCGTCGCGCCCGAAATCGCGGTAATGGAGATCGGCACGTTTTGGATGTTTTCACTGCGCTTTTCCGCCGTCACGACAACCGTTTCGATGGACGATCCGTTGCTGCCTGAAGACGTTTGTTGCGCCGCTGCCATCGCCGGACACGCCGCGAGCGCGAGCGCGCAGATGCCTTGCCACTTCATGTGCTCCCCCTAGTCCGCCCTAAGTATGATAATGTACAATCGTCATTATGACATATCATCATTATGACGGCAGGTCAAAAGGGGCAGGCAGCCGCCATTGCCTGAGCCCGGCAAATCCCGTAATTCCGAACCCAACGACCGAGGCGATCCGTGCTCCAGCATCAGGAACAGGACTTCAGAACACGCACCGCCCGGCTGCGGCGGGCGCGAACCAGGAAGAAGATCCTCGATGCCGCGTTCCGGTTGATCAACGAGCGCGGTGTCGACCGCGTGAGCATTGATGATGTCCGGGCGTCGGCGGGGCTCTCGCGCGGTTCGTTCTACAATTACTTTTCGACCTTTCAGGCGCTGCTCGAGGAAATGGCGAGTTTGATCGCCGCTCAGATCAACAGGGAGCAGTCAAAGTATTTCGACAAGCTCGACGACATTGCAGCGCGGCTCGGTCAGAATTTCCGTTACTTTGTGTCGAGGGCCGCTTCCGACAAACCGTGCGGCAACATCCTCATTCGCGTGATCCCGCTTGTCGGCCCTCTGAATGAGCACATGCGTGATCATATTCGAGAGGAAATGAATGGTGCGGTGAAGTCCGGCGTCTTCAACGTGCCTTCGGTCGACATCAGTCTGGAAGTGGGAAACGGCCTGGTCGCCGTGATGATCCGTCGCGCGCTCGCGGACGGAATTGACCGCCACGATCTGAGTGCGGCGACATTCATGCTCCTGCGCGCGATGGGAGTCCCACCTTCCAAGGCAAAGGACATCTCCGTCATGCGTCTCCCGCCCATGCCGGATTCGCCCCTCGGCGACAGCATTATCCGGGAGGAGTTTGCCGATTTGCAGCTATCTAATGGATTACAGCTTCCGCTGCGGCCGGTCCCACGAGCCGGGCATATTTGAGAAGTGCCAGCTCGACCGCGGATCATATCGGCGTACGCCAATCTCCAGTCTGGAGACAGTGTTCGGAATGGCTGAAAGAAAATGGTACAGGGCGGCGCTAAGGACGGACTGAGCTCCGCAGGGGGAACCATATCCGGAGCAACCAGGTTTTCAACACTTTGTCTCGCACATGCGATCTCGAAGCCGCTTCCGAAAGCGCCGGCTCAGCCGCAATCGCACTTTGGATTTCAATACGACCTCGTATTCGCCTCCGTCTTGGAGTTCCAGCCCGCCAATTCGATCGACATTCACGATGACCGAGCGGTGAATGCGTACAAATTTTTCGTTGCCCAGATCCTGTTCAAGCTCCGACAAGCTTCGGCGCAAGATGTGCGTGTCGCCGCCGACGTGCAGGCAGGCGTAATACCCCGCAGCCTCGACCCAGTCGATCTCGGAGACAGTCAGGAACAGCACCTGGCCCTGGCTCTTGACGACGAGCCGCTCCGCCGGTCGAGGTTGCCGCGATATGGACTGCGCGAGCCTGTCCTTGGCTCTGCTCAGGGCGCGGCCGAAGCGCGCGTCATCGAACGGCTTCAACAGATAGTCGAGCGCACCCACTTCGAATGCGCGTATCGCATACTCGTTATAGGCGGTGACAAAGATGACGGTCGGCGGGAGGTCGCTGCCCAGCAGCTCGAGCACGTCGAAGCCGCCACATTCGGGCATCTGCACATCGAGAAATACGAGATCGGGCCTCGACGTTCTGATTTCCTCAATCGCCTCCAGCCCCGACCCGCACTCGGTGACGGCTCCGATGTCGGGATCGCGGCGCAGCAATATGGTCAGATTTCGCCGCGCCAACGACTCATCGTCAACGACCAGAACGCTTAGAGGCGCCGATCGCTTGTCGGGGGGCGCCATTCACAGCTCCACAAACGGCAGCGTCACGATCGCCTCGACTCCGTCGATACCGGCGCACTTCAGCTCCAACCCGGACTTGTCGCCATGCAGGATTCGCAACCGCGTGCGAAGATTGTCGATGCCCACGCCGGTGTTTGTCTCCTGCCAATCGGCGGCAAGACCCGGGCCGTCATTGTAGACGCTCAATCGCAACTCGCCGTCACGGCATGCACCATCGACGCGGACGGCTCCTCCGGCAGCCCGCTTCGCTATGCCATGCTTGATGGCATTTTCGACGAGGGGCTGCAGCAGCAACGTGGGAACCTGGGCGCGCAGCAGCGCCGCCGGAATCTGCACGCTCGCCTGAAGGCGTTCTCCAAATCGAATTTTCTGAATGTCAAGGTAGCGCTCCAGATATTCGACTTCCTCTGCAAGCGTGACCTGCGGTCGGTGCGAATCGTCCGTGGCGCGACGCAGAAACTCGCTGAGCCCGACGATCATCCTGACCGCGGCCTCGTTTCTCTGGTCGCGCACCAGGGCGGCGATGGAATTGAGCGTATTGAATATGAAGTGCGGCTCTATCTGCCGGCGCAACGCGCCCAACTGTGCTCTGGAGAGTTCCTCGTTGAGACGCGCCTCCTCCTCTATCCGGCGGGCCACGTTATCCCGCGAGTCCACGACGAAGGTCACGGCCAGTATGAGCGCGTAAGCAATCAGATAGGTCACAAGCTGTTCGAGGAGCGAATTGATCAACGAGTCCACGAATGTCGGCCGCACGGGCTCGCTCCACGGGTTGACAACCACCTGAAGCATTGTCGACCAGGCCCCGGCGACGATGCTGACGGCGGCAAATGCCGCGAGGTGCACCGCGAATGTCTGCAATGTCGTTGTTCGGGTTATCTGGTATCGGCGAGCCAGGCCGACAACGAAGGGCGTGGCCAGCGCCCATGGCAACCAGGAGATAAACTCGGTTGCCATGAGCGGCAGCCAGACGCGATGCGGATGTTCCTTTTGCAGAATGAGCACAGTCAGGCTCGCGTCGACCAGCGCGCCCGCGCACCAGATCGCGGCAATCCAGAACAGACGGGTGGAGCGTTTGCCGGCGTGAGTCATGATCGTCACTCTACACTATCGTGGCGCCGCCGGTTCATCGATGCTGCGAAAGGCCTGCCCCGTGCAGCAAACGGTCTGGGTCGGCCCCGCGGGTGCGCCTAGAGTCCGGCCCGCGTTCTCGGGCGGTTTAGAGAGGGTATGCGTATGGCTCGGAGCGGGATCATTCCACTTGTCGTCGCGTTCGCGACTCTCCACGCGAGCCCAGTGTGGGCCCAACACGCGGACGACAATCCCGTCACATCGGCAGACGACGCCTACGGACTCACGCTCGGGCTGGAGTCGGTCGGCCTCTACAACCCGGGAATGGTGCGCGGGTTCAGTCCGCAAGCGGCCGGCAATGTGCGGATCGACGGCATGTATTTCGACTTGCAGGGCGGGCCGTCGAATCGCGTCATCGACGGCTCGACCATTCGCGTGGGAGTTACCGAGATCGGCTATCCGTTTCCAGCGCCCACCGGCATTGTGGACTTCAGTCTACGCCAGCCCGGAGGCGACACGCCCAGCGCAACGATCATCGCGAGTATCGGCCCCTATGAGGGATGGGGGGTCAGCGTCGATGGCAGCGTGCCGTTGGGCAAAGGGCTTGTGTTGCCGATCGGGGTGAGCACGCAACTCAGCACGCAAACGCCCTTTGGGAATTATCCCGGATATACCTCTCGGTACATCAGCGTCGGCGCGACACCGCAATGGCAGCCGAACAACAAGATTACGGTGCGCGCGCTGTTCGATTGGCAGCAGGCCAGCGACGCGAAAACATTTCCGATATATTTTACGGCCGGCGATTACCTTCCGCCCCCCATTCCCAAAACTTACCTGGGGCAAGACTGGGCCCAGAATCGAAACGTGACGATGAATCTGGGGGGGCTCGCCGCCGTTCAACTAAGCGATGTGTGGTCGCTGAAGGCCGGGATTTTTCGATCGTCGAGCGACAATCCCGAAAGTTTTGCGGACCTCTACACCGACATCCAGCCGGGCGGTCAGTCCGAACATGTGATTGTCGGTTATCCGGATCAAATCGCGTCTTCCACCTCCGGCGAAGTGCGCCTGACGGGCAGCTTCACGACGGGCGATTGGCGCCATCAGCTGATCTTCATGGCGCGAGGCCGCGACACCACAACGCGTTATGGCGGTGAGGATGCCGTCGATGTGGGTCCGGCCATCATCGGCTCCGGGGTCCAGGTGCCGGAACCGGACTTCATATACACGGCGCGCGCGATCGACCGCGCCCAATTGTGGAGCATCGGTGCTGCGTATCACGTGGACTGGCGAAATCTCGGCGAGCTCGAGGCGGGCATCCAGAAGGAAAACTACCACGAGGCGGTCGTCTCTCCCGGGACGCCGGAATCCGAAGTCGCGGCGCAGCCGCTTCGCGCCTACGCGAACGCAGCCTACGCGGTTGCGCCGCGAGTGACGGTTTACGCCGGGTACACGCAGGGTCTGGAGAATTCCGGGGTTGCGCCGAATTCCGCACAAAACAGCGGGGCCGTCCTGCCCGCATCCCTGACCCGGCAGGTCGATACGGGCGCGCGTTTCGTCGTGACACCCAAGTTGAAAATCATTGCCGGCGTGTTCGAGCTTCAGAAGCCTTATTTCAATCTGGATGGCAGTAACGTCGATCGCGAACTCGGCATGCAGCAGGCCAAGGGCGCCGAGTTCTCGATTGCGGGCGAGCCGGTCGAAAACTTGCACATCAACATCGGCGTTCTTACCGGCAAAGTCGGCATCACGGGGCCGGATCTGGCCGCAGAAGGTGTGGGCCCCATCGCCGTAGGCCAACCGCGTCTGCAGTATGTGGCAAACGCCGATTACGATTTTCCCTGGTGGCCGGCGGCTTCGGTGGACGTGTCGGCGACGCATTTCGGCACCGCGCCGGAAAGCGTCGACAACGACATCTACACGCCGGCCGGCACGTTTCTGAATATCGGAGGCCGGTACAAGTTCACTGCCCTGGGCGAGAACAGCACCCTTCGCCTGCAGATCCAGAACGCCTTGCGCTCCAGCATATGGACGAGCGTCTACACGCCCGGCTTCTTCCAATGGCCCGCACCGCGCACGATTTTCGCCTACCTCACGACGGACCTTCAGTGATGACCGGCTCGAGGCCGTCCGCCAGAATGCGCGGACTTTCGAGAACGACGTTAGGCTATGACAGGAGTCGGAAATTGCCTTAGTGCTCGATGGACACGAGTGCGATAGTAGTTTTGATCACCGTGAGCTTGCCGTCGCGCTCGACCGTGAACATCTTGGTCTTGCCTTCCTTGGCCAAATAGGTGCGCAGATCCGACAGCGCGAATTCCGACGCCGGCTTGCCGTCCACCGCGGTGATTTTGTCCTTCGCCTGAAAGCTTGCCTTGGCGGCGGGTGAATTTGTGCCGACCGCAGTGACAATGAAGGTGTGCAGATCGTCACCCGCGGCAATCAAAGTGAGGCCGAATGTCTTGCCTTCCTTGAATGGCCTAGCTGCTTCCGGCGTCGGTTCGAAAATAATGCGGTTGTGCGGATAGTCGAGAAACACATGATAGCGCGAATAAATCGTTTCCCCGATCGTGCCTGCGAACTGGCCTGTGCCATAGGCGCCGCTGGTGTTTGAGGAAAGGCTGACGGGGATGTTGTGCTCGACAATGCGCCCGAGCCTGAGTTCAGGCACCAAACCGCGGGAATTCGCCTGCGCGAAAAATTCCTTCTCGAGTCCTGCATAGCGGGTGACGGTCTTGTTCGTGCCAATCAGCGCCAGAAGATTGTTCGCCTTCACGAAGGGCGCGGTGAAGGTCATCGAGCCCGCGGCGCCGAAATCGGCCACCATATGCGCCGGGAGATCGGGTTCGGTGGGGATGGAAAGCCGCGCTTCGAAGTACGAGATGCCGTCGTCGAAGGTAATGGGCACGGTGGCGCCGGTGCCCCGATAGCTCCACGTCTTCGGATTGTGCAGGATCATCAGCTTCTTCTGGTAGTCGATCTCGATCACGAAGCGGCTGATGAAGTCGTAGCCGAGAATTCCGCCATTGGGCACGCCCAGCGCGCGTTCGAGGCCGGTATCGTCAAACGTTTCCGCGTGCTGGTTCATGAGCGCGACACCGTCGGCGAAACCGAATGTCACATCGCGCGCATAAGCGCTTTGCGCCTGCTGGCCGCCACCGGAAATCGCCGTGGAGCCGTAGCTCGCGACGCCGAGCGAAGAGAGTCGCGCCGAATTCAAGCCCTCGCTTTCGTCGCCCGTGTCGAAGATGAAATCCATCGGTGCATGCCCGTTCACCGACACCGGTATGACGATATGATTGGCTTCCAAGGTGAAAGGCAGCGCCGCGGTGTCCGATGTCATGCGCATGTCGGAGGGTCCTGGGACGAGATCGGGGAAGTCCGCGGCCGATTTTATCGTAAGGAACGTGGCCGATTGAACGGTGAAGGTCGCGGGCACGCGGTCGGTATCAATCACCTTAATGCGATGAGGAATTAGAGTGCCCCATGGGCTTGCCGACCAGTCTTCGTATTGCGTGGTCGCGGCATCGCCTTCGCCTTCCAGCTTGTAGGAGCTGACCGGCAGATGCGTCTTGCGGTCGATCGTCCACACGAACCCGGCTCCGCCGGGGGGTGTAAGGGTCAACACATCGCAGCAGCCATCGGCGCTGGTTCCGACGTCGCTGACGGCGACATCGCCGGAGGGTCCGAACGCAAGCACTCGGGCGGCGAACGCTTCAGAACGCAGCCGCGTGAGCTCATCGCCGTTCAGCGAACGCACATACCCGTCCCAGTCGCGGCGTTTTGCCTGCCCGTCTTTCAATACGATTTCGTCGCTATCGAATTTCCGATCGATGCGCACACGGTAGTCACCGTCGGCGCCGATCCATTCGTCCGTCACTGTGGGAAGGCTGTCGTCGCTCCCCTGCCGTAAGAGATGCACTTCGCCTTGCCGAACGCCCCGTGCCTGCACAGATGCGCGCCATTGCGCGAGGATCTGCTGATTATCCGCAGCAAGGGCCGCGGCGGAACAAAGCAGCACCATGCCTGCAATAGCTATCACGGCAGATTTCATACCACCCCCTACGATGACCCACGAGCGACCGGCTTGAAACTTCTGTTTCAGCGCAGAATCTCAACCTTCCACGAAATTTCGCAAATGATCACCAACAATTCGTCCCTGCGGTCCACCGGGTGCGGATTCCCGTGGCCGTTATTTCTGCGCGATCTTTTTTCCAACATTGCCGCGAGTTAAGTTTGCAGTCTTGCCTGAAAAGACCTCCGCCCGAAAAGCACGAGAATTGGCTGTTCCAAGTGTCTCCGGAGCCCGTGACATGAGCGGGAGCGCACAAAATGTCCGCACTTCGCGCCGGTTTCGCGGACGCCGTTTGACGATGGCGGTGTGTCGAGAAAGGAATGGTACAGGGAGCAATCGGGATCGCACCCTGTTCTCGAATTTCCAGTTTCGCGGGAGCTTGGGCCGGCCATACGGGCCGGCGGATTCCTGCATGCCGCCCCCTTGCTAAACCATGCTTCAGGGTGGGACCACTTCGACCGGGCAGATCGTGGTCGTCCGGGGAAGAGCGGTCGAAACTACGATGCACAAGCCTTGTATGCGCCGCTCATCGGAACCATATATTATGCGGCCCCAGTTCCGCCGTAGTTCTCTCTCGTACTGCTGCGTCCATGGGCCTGCCTGCTGGGGAATTCCGGGTTCAAATCCTTGAACGATATTCACGCCACTCCCATGCCCGATCGCGTGCTCGAATCGCGGCTTGGTCTCGGCCGCAAGGGAAAGCGCCGCCGCCGCTGGCTGTGGATCGGCCTTGCGCTGCTCGTGGCGGCGGCGGGCACGTGGTTCTACGTGCGCGGCGGACCGGCCCACACCTACGTCACCAAACCGGTCACGCGCGGGACGCTCGCCGTCGCTGTCAGCGCCACGGGTACACTCGCGCCGCGCAGCCAGGTCGATGTCGGTGCGGAAGTATCGGGCCGTATCGACAAGCTCATGGTCGATTTCAACGACCACGTGAAAAAGGGTCAGGTGCTGGCCCTTATCAACACCGACCAATATGTGGCGCAGCTGCAACAGGCACAGGCGAGTCTGGCGCAGGCGCAGGCGACACTGGTGCAATCGAAACTCACTCACGACCGCTATGTCGTGCTGGATCAGCACAATGCCGTATCGCGCGAATTGCTGAATACATCCACCGGCGATCTCGCGCGCGCGGTCGGTGGCGTGGCTCTTGCGCGCGCGCAGGTGCAGCAGGATCAGACGCTGCTCTCCTATTGTACGATCTATTCGCCGATCGACGGTGTCGTGCTCGACCGCAAGGTTTCGGCAGGCCAAACCGTGGCGGCCACATTTTCGACACCGGTGCTTTACACTCTTGCCAGCGATCTCAGCCAGATGGAACTCGACGTCGACATCGACGAAGCAGACGTCGGAGCGATTCGTGCCGGCGCACGGGCGTCTTTCACGGTCGATGCCTATCCGACGCGCGTATTTTCGGCACAGCTGATTTCGATCCACAACGCCGCAAAGACCGTTCAGGGCGTCGTCACCTATCAGGGCGTGCTGCGCGAGCGAAACGAGGGCGGATTGCTGAGGCCAGGCATGACGGCAACCGCGGAAATCGAAGCGGAGACTATCAAGAACGCACTTCTGGTGCCGAACGCGGCCCTCCGCTTCGTGCCCACCGACGACGTCAAGAAGAACGCCCCGCCCGCGCCTCCGACTCTCAATGGCGTCAACGGCGCGCGCGTCTGGACCGAGAGCGGCAAGACGCTCAAACCGCATGATCTGAGACTCGGAGCGACGGATGGACGCTCGACGCAAGTGCTCACCGGCGATCTGAAACCGGGCGACGAGGTCGTCACCGACTTTGCCGGAAAACCGCCAACGTCGCCGGGCTTGTAGTGCGCCTGCCGAGGTCATCGCCCATGCGCGCCGCGTTGTCGATTTGGGCGTACGTCTGATGGCCGATGGTCAACCGCTCATCGAGCTTCGCG
This sequence comes from uncultured Alphaproteobacteria bacterium, assembly GCA_963760345.1. Taxonomy (GTDB): domain Bacteria; phylum Pseudomonadota; class Alphaproteobacteria; order Micropepsales; family Micropepsaceae; genus Rhizomicrobium. Next base: position 402,947 of record CAVXCU010000003.1, on the reverse strand, counting down.
ACGTCACCAAAATCTACGGATCCGGTGAAGCCGCGGTCGCAGCGCTCGCAGGGATAAACCTCACGGTTCGCGAGGGCCAGTTCGTCGCGGTGATGGGGCCATCGGGCTCCGGCAAATCGACCTGCATGAACATCCTCGGTTGTCTCGATGTACCGACGGAAGGACATTATTATTTCCGCGGTGCGGACGTCGGCAGCATGACGCGCGAGCAACGCGCGCTGCTCCGCCGCCACTATCTCGGCTTCGTCTTCCAGGGCTTCAATCTCCTAAAGCGCACAACGGCGCTCGAGAATTTGGAGCTGCCGCTCATCTATCGCGGCATCCCGAGCGTCGAGCGGCGGCGCCTCGGCATGGAGACGCTTGCACTGGTGGGTCTGGCCGATCGTTGGCATCACACCGCGGCCGAACTCTCGGGCGGCCAGCAGCAACGCGTCGCCATCGCACGTGCGCTGGTAAGCACGCCGTCCGTCGTCTTCGCCGACGAGCCGACGGGAAATCTGGACTCATCGAAGAGCCACGAAATCATGCAATTTCTGAAATCGCTCAACGTGGAGCGGGGGCTCACGATAGTCCTGGTGACGCATGAAGAAGACGTCGCATCCTATGCGGGCCGGCAGGTGCGTTTCCATGACGGGCTGATCGTCTCCGACACCGGAGTGCGCGGATGATCTGGAACGCGTTGCTGCTGGCCTTGCGCGAAATCCGCAACAACCTCTTGCGGGCCGGCCTTACGACGCTGGGCATCGTGATCGGCGTCAGCGCGGTCATCTTGATGGTGACGCTCGGTTCGGGCGTGAGTCAGAAAGTCACCGGCGAATTCGCTTCGCTCGGAAACAATCTTCTGGCGATCGTCCCGGGCCAGCAAAACGGGCCGCCAACGGCCGTCACGCCGTTCGACATGTCCATCGTCGACAAGATTCAGCGCGAAATCCCCGATCTTTCGCAGGTCGTGCCCGAGCTTGCCGAGCAGGCCGTGCTCGTCAACGGCAACCACAACCACAACAGCCAGGTCAACGGCACGAGCAATGCCTATATGGAGAGCCGCAATTGGGCGCTCGTCGCAGGGCGCGAGTTCTCTCCGGCCGAAATCCTCGCGGGCAAGTCGGTGTGCATCCTTGGCGAGACCGACCGGCGCGAGCTGTTCGGCGACCAGATGCCCATCGGTCAGCGCATCCGCATCAACAAGATCACCTGCGAAGTCATCGGCGTGCTGGAGCCGAAAGGCGTGAATACTTTCGGTCAGGATATGGATGAGCTTGTGCTGATGCCGCTGAAGGCCGTTCAGCGCAAGATCGCGGGTAATACCGAAGTCAACGTCATCCGGGTCCTCGTCGACCGCGCGGAGAATATCCCTCATGTCAAGGATCTGATCCAGCGCCTGATGCGCGAGGCTCGGCATATCATTCCGGGTCAGGTCGACGATTTCGACGTCGAGGATCTGCAGCAGATTTCGCAGATCGTCACGACGGTCACGCTGGTTCTCACTGCTTTTCTCTCTGCCGTCGCGGCGGTAAGCCTGCTTGTCGGCGGCATCGGCATCATGAACATCATGCTGGTGTCGGTCACCGAGCGCACCCGCGAGATCGGCATCCAGGCTCGCCATCGGCGCGCGCGAACGCGACGTGCTGCTGCAGTTCCTCATCGAAGCCATCGTGATGAGCGCGCTGGGAGGCGTGATTGGCGTGCTCATCGGGTTGGGAGGGTCGGCCGCAATCTGTGCGGCGCTGAAATTGCCGTTCGTCTTTCAGCCCGGAATTGTCCTCATTGCCGTAGGCTTTGCCGCGATAGTGGGCGTCGGGTTCGGCTATTTTCCGGCCCGCCGCGCCGCCCGTCTCGATCCGATCGAAGCGCTGCGACACGAATAGACAATTGGTTGTGGGCACTGTCTCAGTCTGAAATTAAGACGGACAAATAATGTTCGAACCCGTCCGATCGGTCAGCCGCATGCCGGGTCACGAGCTCTGGCGGGTGCGGACGACGAAGGGAAATGGAATGGTACAGGGGACATTCCACCACTTACTCTGCTCTACGGATAACGCCGAGTTCGGAGCAGAATTCCCAGCACCACCGATCAATCTCCTCCCCGCGCTATCCGCAATTCTGACGATAATGCCGCGGCGGTGGAGGGCAAAGGATCTTAAAGGCGGATCAAACGGATTTAACCGGGCAAGATCAAGGGACAGCATTGGGTTCAGCGGTCAAATTATCTGTGCGCTCTCGCGACGGCAAATCGGTTCGTGAGCGACAAATCTATGGACGACGTGTTGAACGCGTCCTAGCGTGCTCTGTCGAGATCGATTGTTGCCAGTTCCCAATCGCCCGGCTGGGAGAGGTTGACGCCAATCATGCACGTGCGCGCATTGCAGGTATTTGTCGAGTTGGCTCAGTCGGATTCCATCCGGCAGGCTGCGCAGCGCCTCAATATAACGCCGACGGCCGTCAGCAGGCAGATCGATCAGCTCGAACATTTCTTCCGGACTGAATTGGTCGATCGCAGTTCGGCGGGAATTCGGTTGACTGAAGCCGGCCGTTTGCTGGTCGAGCGCGCGCGATTGATTGCGAACGAAATTCAGATAACCGAGGCCCTGCTCGACGACCTCAGGGGCTTGCAGCGCGGGCGGGCGACGATCCGGGCCGGCGGCGCGGTCGTCGCGGGGTGGCTGGCACCGGTCATCCGTCATTTGCACGACGATTATCCGGGGTTGAGATTTCATGTCGACGTCGCAAACGCGGCCGACGTGTTTTCCGGCGTCAATGACGGTCTTGCCGATCTTGGCGTGACGATCTTTTCGCCCGAGGACAACGGGGCAATGATCTGCCACAGCCGGCCGGTGAGCCACGCCGTAATCGTCGGGGCCACCCATCCTTTCGCCTCTCTGACTTTCATCTCCATGGCGGAACTGGCCCGCGTGTCACTGGCGATACCGGACGGCTCTTTCGGCGTGCGCCGAAACCTCGAACGAATTGCGCGGGCGGCAGGCGTGCAGCTCGATCCGATATTCGAAACCGGTTCGCTCGACCTGCAAAAGGAGCTTGCGATACTCGGGTCGACCGCGCTGATTCTGCCACCTCTCTGTTGCAGGCGTGAAATTGCGTCGGGGCTGCTCGTGGCAGTTCCTTTGACTGACGATAGCAGGATCGAAACATCCCTCGACATATGCCGTGCGCCCAATCGCGCGCTGCCATTCGCCGCCCAGAAATTGTTGAAATCGCTCACGTCGTACATCGACACTCATATCTGACGGTTTTTCCGAAATGCCGGCGCACTTCGATACTGACGCCGCAATTAAACGCTGGGTTGCAATTCCGCGTATCGAAACCGCATCACCCTGCGCACAAAATCGTTACGCGTTTGGTAAATCGGCGATTTCGTGAGCGTTCGAATCAAAGCTGCGCGTCCAACCCAAACTTTCGCTTTCATTTGCCAAATCCCCCCCACATAATATGTGTGACGGTTTCTTTTCAGACGCCGCAATTCGACAGCGCGGCAGAGGGATATCGTCGGGCGATATGCATCACCGCGCGGGGCGTGTGGTGTCGTGCGAGAAGGGGGCTTCATCATGAAACGGACATTACTTGCCACATCGGCGCTGGCGGCTATCGCGCTGAGCGTCGCGACGAGCGCAATGGCGCAACAGCAGCAGCAAGGTATCGAGACGGTCACGGTCACCGCTGAAAAGCGAAGTGAAATCGGCACAGAATGTTCCGATCGCGCTGACCGTGTTGTCGGCTGAAGACATGAAGAATGAGGACATCACCAAGGTCAACGGTCTCGAATACGCGACGCCCAGCCTCGAAGTCGTTCCTGCCTTCGGCAGCGGTCAGCCCGAATTCCGCTTGCGCGGCGTCGGTTTCGACGATTACGCGTCCAACAACGCGTCGACCGTCGGCGTCTATGTCGACCAGGTCGCTTACCCGATTCCGGCGCAGACCCAGGGCGAACTCTTCGACGTTGCCCGGACCGAGGTTCTCTACGGCCCGCAGGGAACGCTCTATGGCGTCAACACCACCGGCGGCGCCATCAATTTCGTCACCAACAGACCGGCCGACATTTTCGGCTTCGGCCTGACCGGCGATTACGACAGCCATGGCGAGTTCATCGGCAACGGCTATATCACCGGGCCGATCACCGACGGTCTCGACTACCGCTTTGCGTTCATCACCGACCAGGGCGGCGCGTGGCAGAAGAACGAATACACGGGCCAAAGCTTGGGCGACAAGAATACGTCGAGCTTCCGCGGCGAACTCAAGTGGGACCCCACTGCGCATTGGGATTTCCTGCTCGAAGGACACTACGGCTACGATAAGTCCCAACCGGTCGGGCTTTATCTTTTCCAGCCGATCGTCGCGGGGAGTTATCCCGGAGTGACGACCACGATTCCGGCTATGAGCAACACCACGCAGACGGCGTGGGGCGGCTCGGCCGACTTCCAAAGTCTGACGGGCATCTCGCAGACGCAGGCTCCGTTTCATAATTCGGACAGCGAAGGCGTCAACCTGCAGGCCACCGGCGATCTTGGCATCGGGACCCTCACCTCGATCACATCCTACGAAGGGATGACACGGCGCGAGTACAATGATTGGGATGCTTCGCAACTCGCGCTTGCGGGAACCTATTTCGACACGCTCGCACATGTTTTCTCGCAGGAAGTGCGGCTCGCGTCGGATCCGGCCGACCGGTTCGCCTGGATGATCGGCGGCTACTACGCAAACCAATCGATGCACGAGATCTTCGATTCGGACTTTGCCGACTCGCTCGGCTTGGCGATCGATACGCGCTACCAGCAGCACACCCAGACGGAAGCGGTCTTCACGCAGGACAGTTACAAGATCACGGATGAGCTGACGGTTATCGGCGGCTTGCGTTACGAAGACGACAAGCGCTCGCTGGGCGGTTTTGAGCTTAACGGCGTATTCGTGCCGGGCTTCCCGCCTATCAACTTCGTCCCGGCTGTCGCGCAATCGATCAATGACGGCCGCCTCTCGGGCATGGGCGGACTCGAATACCGTCCCTCCGATGAAATCATGTACTACGCGAACGTCAGCGAGGGCATCAAATCGGGCGGTTTCACCACCTACAACGGTTCGCAGTCGGCGCCTCCGCTGAAGCCCGAAGTGCTGTGGGCCTATCAGGCGGGCTTTAAGTCCAATCTCTTCAACGACACGGTGCAGCTGAACGGCTCAGCCTTCTATTACCACTACGAAGACGAGCAGATTCAGTCGGCCGTTTGGGGTGTTACCGGCGCTGTCGGTTCGCTGGTCAACGCGCCGAAGTCGCATGTCTATGGCGGCGAGCTCGAAGGCGTCTGGCAACCGATCGATAATCTGAAGATCACGGAAGATGTCGGCTGGAAAGACGGCAAGTTCGACGTATTCAACAACTTCCTCAATATCGCGGCGACGCAAGCAAAATGCCCGGTAGCTGCGGACTGTGTGCCGCCGCTCGGGACGGCCGTCTACGACAACGAGAAGGGCGCGCGCCTCGGCTTCCCGCCGCTCAGCTACAACGGCTCGATCTCCTATCTCTGGCATATTTTCTCGCGCTACACGTTCCAGGCCGAAGGCGATTGGGCGTTCCACGATCACCTCGATCCGTTGCTGCTGGGACCGGTCTTCAACGTGCACTCCTATTGGATCTCGGACGTGAACTTCACACTTGCGCCCGAAGACGGTCCCTGGGACGCCACCATCTATTGTCACAACTGCACGAACAGCGTGTACGACACGACGCGGAACTTCTTCCTGACCGGCATCGACATCGCCCAGCGCGGCGAGCCGGCGACGGTGGGTATCCGCCTGGATTACAAGTACTAAACGTCGCCGTGCGATGGGTGCGTTTCGCCGCGGCATGCCTCATCGCACGGGCTGTCTTTGACGATTTTGTTTCCGCGCCGGATGCTCGGCCGCAGACTTTGGTGTGCACGTGGAAGTGTTGGATCGTTTCTGCGATTCCTGGCATTCCGATTGGCGGCGCCCCAGCGCTCGAAATTCGATGATCTGGATGGCCTGATGGCAAGGGAAAAACTGTTCATCGGCGGTGTTTGGCGGAGCGCGAAAGACGCGCTGCCGATCGAGGATCCGTCCACCGGCGACATTTTCGGCGAGCTGGCGGCTGGCTCAGCGTCCGACGTCGACGATGCGGTCGGCGCAGCGAATGAGGCAAGCCGTGGCATCTGGGGCAGGACGACCGCTGCAGAACGCGGACGCGTTCTGTCACGCATGAGCGCGCTGGTCGTCGCGCAAACAGACAGGTTGACGGAACTGGAAGCGCGGGACGTAGGCAAACCGTTGAAGCAGGCGCGCGCCGATGCGTTGGCGCTGGCGAGATATCTGGAATTCTATGCGGGAGCCTGCGACAAGCTGCATGGCGAGACAATTCCCTACCTCGCGGACTACACGGTCTACACATTGCGCGAGCCGCATGGCGTGACCGCGCACATCATTCCCTGGAATTATCCGATGCAGATCATCGGCCGCTCTGTGGTGGCCGCGCTCGCCGCCGGCAATACGACGGTCCTTAAGCCCGCCGAGGAATCGAGCCTGACGGCGCTTGCCTTCGCGCGCATCGCGCAAGAGGCGGACCTGCCGGCAGGCGTATTGAATGTCGTAACCGGCGCGGGCGAAGAGGCGGGCGCCGCGCTCGCTTCTCATCCCGGCATTCATCATCTGTCGTTCACTGGCTCGACAGCGACCGGCGCGCTGGTGCAGGCAGCCGCGGGCCGCAACGCAGTGCCCGTCACGCTCGAACTCGGCGGAAAATCGCCGCAGATCGTTTTCGAAGACGCCGATGTCGAGCGGGCGTTGCCGTTCCTCGTCAATGCCGGGATTCAGAATGCCGGACAAACCTGCTCGGCCTCGTCGCGACTTCTGGTTCAGCGAAAAATCTACGACGAAGTGCTCGAGAAAATTGCCACACGCTATCGCGCGTTGCGCGTCGGCCCCGCGAAGGACGATCTCGATGTGGGCCCGCTGATTTCCGCGCCGCAAAAGAAGCGCGTGGAAGCCTTCATCCAAGCGGGCATCGATGACGGACTTGTGTGTGCCGCGCAGGGATCGATCGTTCCCGGCGCCCCCGTGAGGGGTCACTATGTGGCGCCGTCGTTGTTTGCAGGGGTTCCGCCGGACCATTTCCTGGCACAGGAGGAAATATTCGGGCCGGTGCAGGTCGTGCTTCCCTTCGAGACGGAGGAAGATGCCATCCGCATCGCGAATGGCACGCAATATGGCCTTGTCGCCGGCGTGTGGACCCGCGATGGTGCGCGCGCCATGCAGCTCGCGCGCACGATTCATTCGGGACAGGTTTTCATCAACAATTACGGCGCCGGCGGCGGCGTGGAACTGCCGTTCGGCGGGGTCGGGCGCTCCGGGCATGGGCGCGAAAAAGGTTTCGAGGCACTTTACGGCTTCACGCGGCTGAAGACGGTCGCGGCGTATCACGGTTAGGATCGGCCATGCGATTGGCGAATAAGTCGGCGATTGTGACGGGTGGGGCTTCCGGCTTCGGCGAAGGCATCGCGCGCCGTTTTGCCGCCGAAGGTGCGCGCGTAACGATTGCGGACGTCAATGAACCGGCGGCGCAGAGCCTCGCCCGCGAGCTGGACGCGTTGGCCGTGCGCGCCGATGTTTCGCGCGCCGGGGACGTCGCTGCACTGGCAGATGCCGCGCTCGCGAAGTTCGGCGGCATCGATATTCTCGTGAACAACGCCGGCATCGGCCACAAGCCGCAGCCGCTCGACACGTTGCCGGAAGAAACCTTCGACCGCATCTTCGCGGTGAACGCAAAATCCGTTTATCTCACGGCACATCACATCGTTCCCCGCATGAAGGCAAATAAATCGGGAGTGATCCTCAACATTGCGTCGACCGGCGGCGTGAGCCCGCGGCCGAACCTCACCTGGTACAATGCCTCGAAAGGCTGGATGATCGCGGCCACGCGCGCCATGGCAGTCGAGCTTGCGCCGTTCGGCATTCGGGTGAACGCGATCAATCCTGTGGCCGGCGAAACACCGCTGCTGGCCACGTTCATGGGCGAGGATACGCCGGAGATCCGCGCGAAATTTCTTGCCTCGATTCCACTGGGTCGGTTTTCGACGCCGCAGGATATCGCGGCGACGGCTTGCTTTCTTTGCAGCGACGAAGCGTCCATGATCACCGGCGTCGCTTTGGAGGTGGACGGTGGCCGCTGCATCTGAACGGAAGGACGTTGTGCCATGAATTTGCCTTTTGCCGCCAACCGCGTGGAATCGATTCTGCGCGAGATCGAAGAGCGCGAAGACGAGGTCGTTGCGCTGACGCAGGATCTGGTCCGCTTTCCAACCGTCAATCCGCCCGGAGAGGCCTATCGCCCCTGCGCCGAATATCTGGGCAACAGGCTGACCAAGCGCGGTTTCCACGTCGAATATGTGCGCGCGGAAGGCACGCCCGGCGACACCGACACCTATCCCCGGATCAATGTCATCGCCCGGCACGAAGGTTCCGGCAGCGGTCCCTGCGTCCATTTCAACGGCCATCTCGACGTCGTGCAGACAGGCGCCGGCTGGACGGTCGACCCGTTCGCGGCCGAAATACGCGACGGCAAAATCTACGGTCGCGGCACCTGCGACATGAAGGGTGGCCTCGCCGCCGCCGTCATCGCGGTCGAAGCGCTGATCGATTCCGGCCTCGAGCTTCCCGGGGCGATCGAGATTTCCGGCACCGTCGACGAGGAATCCGGCGGCTTTGGCGGCGTCGCCTATCTGGCCGAACGCGGCTGGTTTTCCAAGCCGCGCGTCGATCACGTGATCATTCCCGAGCCGCTCAACGTCGATCGCGTCTGCATCGGCCATCGCGGCGTGTGGTGGGCGGAAATCGAGACGCTGGGCCGCATCGCGCATGGCTCGATGCCGTTCCTCGGCGACAGCGCCATCCGCCACATGAGCGCCGTCCTGGACAGCTTCGAGAGCGAGCTCTACCCCGCCCTGGCGACGCGCCATTCCGACATGCCGGTCGTACCCGAAGGGGCGCGACAATCCACCCTGAACATCAATTCCCTTCATGGCGGCGAGCAGGAAGGTTTCGCGGGATTGCCCGCGCCCTGCGTCGCCGATTCCTGCCGCATGGTGATCGACCGCCGCTTCCTGATCGAGGAATCGCTGCCGGTGGTGAAGAGCGAAGTGAAGGAACTGCTCGAAAGGCTCGCGGCCGGACGACCCGGCTTTCGCTACACCATCCGCGACATGTTCAGCGTCGAGCCCACCATGGCGGACCGCAACGGCCCTGTGACGACGGCCACCATGAGCGCCATCCAGCGAATACTGGGCAAGCAGGCGGATGTCATCTGCTCGCCCGGCACCTACGACCAGAAGCATGTCGATCGCATCGGCCGGCTGAAGGATTGCATCGCCTATGGCCCGGGCATCCTCGACCTGGCGCATCAGCCCGACGAGTGGGTAGGCATCGCCGACATGGTCATCGCGGCCAAGATCATGGCAGTCGCCACCATCGATCTTTTGACGCGCGGCCGGCCGTGAGTTGTCGTTCACTCTCGCGCTGCGCAATAGCGCGGAACCATGGAGCATTCGCCCGATGAATCGCCGCACCGTGATCGCATCGCTCTCGGCCGGCGCTGCAGCGCTCGGCCTGAAGCCTCTCGCAGCTCTCGGCGACGGGGCCGCAGGCGCTATCGGCGCGCCGGGCCCCCTTAATCTCATCACCGACGTGCCCGGGCTGCAGATCGGGCAGGCAGACGATCCCAAAGTCCGCACCGGCGTCACCGTCATCCTACCCGACGACAGGTCCGTCTGCGCCGTGGACGTGCGCGGCGGCGGCCCCGGCACGCGCGAAACCGACGTGCTCAATTCGTGGAATCTGGTGCACACCGTCGATGCGGTCGTGCTCTCGGGCGGTTCGGTCTATGGCTTGGCGTCGGCCGATGGAGTCGCCACCTGGCTTGGCGCGCATAATCGCGGCTTCGCGATGATTCCTGCGCCCGGCGTTCCCCGCTCGCCGATCGTGCCGGCGGCGATCCTCTACGACCTTGCCAATCAGGGCGACAAGAACTGGGGCATGAAGCCGCCCTATCGCGATCTGGGGATTCGCGCCGATCGAAGCGGCCTCGCGCGATTTCAAGCTGGGCACCGCCGGCGCCGGCTATGGCGCGGAAGTCCGGCGGGCTCAAAGGCGGCATCGGCTCGGCTTCTTTCGTCACCGCCGACGGAATGACGGTCGGCGCCATCGTCGCGGTCAATAGCCTGGGTCCGTCAGTCGTTCCCGGACGGCAAGAATTTCTGGGCCGGCCCGTTCGAGATCGGCAACGAATTCGGCGGCCTGGGCGCCAGCGATGCGCGCGTCGTAGGCGAAGATTGGGGCCGGACCAAGGCCAATCCCTCCCCCCGCGCCAACACGACCATCGCCTGCATCGCCACCGATGTCGATCTCGACATCGACAAATGAAACGGGTCGCGATGATGGCGCAGGATGGGCTGGCGCGCGCCATCCGGCCCGATCCATTCGCCGTTCGACGGCGACGTGGTGTTCGGGCTTTCCACCGCGAGCAGGAAGGCCGAAGGGTCCGCTGGCGCGAATTCGCGGTGGCACGGATCGGCTCGGTCGCCGCCGATGTTCTTGCGCGGGCCGTGGCGCGCGGCATATATCGAAGCGACGCTGCCGCCGGGCATGGAAGGCAAAACGTGGCACAGCCTGTAATGCCGCCAGAACGCGGCGCTGTCTTCCTTCGCGCGCTACACTCATCGGCCTTGTCGTCCCGTTCCTGTCGGTCATTCCGACGGTGCCGCTGCTCAATCACCTTCCCATCGCGCCTTTCGGCGTTCCGCTGGCGCTGTTGTGGTTGTTCGCCGCCATTCCGCTTACTTCGCTCTGTCTTGCCATCGCTGGTTTCGGCCATGATCGCGACTTGCCCGATGAAGCAGATCGCCGCCGATTACGATGCGGCGAGCGGCCGCAGCCATGACGGCGGTTTTCCTCGGCATGATCCTGCTCTCGCTCGTGCTGGCCGTGTTTCCAAACGCGGCCATCTCCATCAGCAGGCCGAAGATTTCTTTGTCGCCTCGGGCCAGTTCAACACCGTGCTGTTTTTCTTTCTGGCTGTGGGAGAGACCTATAGCGTCGCCACGATCCTGGGTTATCCGGGCGGCGTCTATGCCAATGGCACAGGCTTCGTCACCTGGTTTCTGGGCTACATCCTGCTGGCCTTTGCCGTCGGTTATTTCCTCAATCCGCTGATTTGGCGCGCGGGGCGCATGCATGGCGCGGTGACCTTGCCCGATCTGTTCCGCCGCCATTTCGACAGCCGCGCGCTGGAAGTGACGGTGACTTGCGCCTCGATTCTGTTCCTCGTGCCGCTGGGCATGATGCAGTTCTTGGGCCTGCAGATCGTGTTGAAGGCGCTTGGCTGGGCGATCTCCCCGCTTTTGCTGGTCGGCCTCGCCGGCGCGCTCGCGTTCAGCTACATCGCAATTTCTGGCATCCGCGCGTCGGCCTATGTCGCCGTGCTCAAGGACGTGCTGGTAATGGGCGCGATCCTGCTCACGGGCAGCGCCGCGCTGAGAGCCTGGGGCAACGACGCCCATGTGGCCACCGCCGCGACTACCGAAGCCTGGCGGCACGCGATGCAGCCCACGCTCAAGGGCGATTTGTTCTCGATTTCGACCGTGATTCTGCAGAGCGTCGGCTTCTGCCTGGTGCCGCAGACTTGCGCCTTTGTGTTCACCGCCCACTCGGCATCGACGGTCCGGCGCGCACAGGTGACGATGCCGCTCTACATGCTGATGTTTCCGTTTCTGACGGTGGTATCCTATTACGCATTGAGCCATCCCGTGCATCCGGATACCGCCAACGATGTCTTTCTCGTCACGGCGCGGCTGCTGTTGCCGGGCCCCGCAGTCGGGCTCGTGATGGCGGGCGCCGCGCTTTGCGCGCTGGTGGTGCTGACGGGAATTTGCCTCGCGATCGGGCCGCTCGTGTCGCGCAATCTGGTGCCGGGCCTTACGGGCGATCAACAGCGCCGCTGGTCGGTGCTGATTATGGCGCTCTATCTTCTGCTTTCCATCGCGGGAGCCGCCAACTCCTCGCAATTGATGATCACGATCAACAATCTGTTCTATTTCGGTGTGACGCAATCGTTGCCGGGCATTCTCGCGATACTTTTTCTTCGCCGGGTGCGGCCGCTCGCCATCATTGCGGGCCTCCTCGCGGGCGACGCGATCGCCATCGCCATTTACGAATTCCATATTCCCGTAACAGGCATCAATCCGGGCTTCATCGGCCTGCTGTTCAATCTGACCATCGTGTTCGGGACGCTGTGGCTGTCGCCCGGCCCGGTGCGTACGCCGATCGCGCCCGGCGCGCCGCGCCCGCGAACGTAGCGTTCAAAACATCCCCTCCGGCGGGCTGTGTTTCTTGCGGCCCGGCCGCTGCCACACCGGGAAATCCTTTGAGGGGAACGAGCCGTTCGCCCTGGTACGCCCACTCTGACGTTCTCGGAATGGCGCAAATGAGGCGGTACGGGGCTCAGATTTGCACGAACTCCGCTCCATCTTCTGTGCGTCATGGAGAGCAAGCTGCATATATTACGGAATCAGCGCTCCCTTCGAGATGGTGCCATCCTTCATATCCAAGAAGGCCCGATCCAATCCGTTAACCGTCAGCGGGTATGTGCGCGTGATCATTTCGTCGAGCTTGAGCCGCTTCTGCGCATAGAGCGACAGAAGGATCGGAAAATCGCGAAACGGGCGGCACTGGCCGTAGAGCGGATTCATGTAAAGTTTGTCGAACTCGAACAGTTGCATGTCGATCGGCACGACCTGCTCTATGCCGCTCACCGCGATTGCGACGCCGCCATTGGACACCATCGCCAGGGGCGCCGCGCCCAGTTCGGGAACAGCCGTGCACTCGAAGGCGTAGTCCGCGCCGCGGCCGATCAGCGCCTTGACCTCTTTGGCGGCCTGCAAAAGGCCGGCATCCTCTTTCCGCGCCAACAGGATGTGGGTGGCGCCGAATTCCTTCGCCATCGCCAACCGGCGGGGATTGACGTCGACCGCAATAATCATGCGCGCTTTGGCGTGCACGGCGCCTTGCACGCAGCTGAGACCCACGCCACCCACGCCCAGAACGACAACCGTCGAGTCCGGCACGACCTTGGCGGCATTCACCACCGAACCAAACCCCGTCATCACGCCGCAGCCGAGAATGGCGGCCGACGGAAACGGGATCTCCACATCGATCCTGACCACGGCCTGCTTGGGCACGAGCGCATGCGTTGCCATCGTGCCCAGCCCGAAGCTGGGCGCGAGTTTCCCGCCGCGCCAATGGTAGCGGCTTGCCGGCACGCGGGGCCGGTTCTCGCAGATGTTTTCCGCGCCGCGCCGGCACTGCACGCATTCGCCGCAAGGAATGGCCCAATTGAGCAGCACGCGGTCGCCCTCGGCGACGTGGCTCGCGCCGGCGCTGCAGGCGACCACCCTGCCCGCGCCCTCATGGCCCAGGATCAGCGCGGTCTTCCAGTTGAGGCTGTCCAAATCGGTATGGCAGACGCCGCTCGCGGCGATTTCGACGAGCACCTCGTTTTCTCGCGGCGCGTCGATCTCGACGGCTTCAAGCGAATAGCCGCCTGTGCCGTCCGTGACGATCGCTTTCACGTCCATCGCCGAATTCCATCGAGGCTCAAATAGAGTAGGAGGGTTCCTCGCGGTTCCCCCTCTCACACCACCGGACGTACTCATCGTATCCGGCGGTTTCCGGCAGCGTTTAATGTAGCATGATGATTGGCAAGACTGACGAGCCCAAGCTTGTTGAACCAATCGATGGTCATGGCTTCGGAGGCCTGAGGGCTTCCAGCCATGCGCCACCATCCTTTTCCCGAAAGGGCCAGCCCCCATGCACGCCATTCCGGCACGCCGTTTTCTTGTAGGAAGACGGCGATGGTCTTGGCGCGTTTGCAGTGTTTGAGTCGGACGCAACGCAGCTTTCGGCGGAGCCATCCGTCGAGGTCGCGCAGCGCCGTCTGACACTGGGCATAACGGTAATACGTCACCCAGCCTGTGACGAAGCTGTTCGCTTCGGCCACGATCTTGTGGAGGGCGACCCCGCGGTTGCGCCGCGTGATTTCCTGCAGTCGATCTTTGGCCCGCTTCAGGCTTTTGGGCGCAATGCCCATGCCGCCATAGGCGTTCAGGCGATGGCCGAGGAACTGACGTTCCCCGACCCGGGCGACAGCGCTCTTCTGCCGGTTGACGCGGAGCTTGAGTTTACCTTCGAGGAAGGCAGTCACCGAGGCCATAACCCGTTCTCCCGCCGCCGCGGACCGCACGTAGATGTTGCAGTCGTCGGCATAGCGACAGAAGCGATGGCCACGTTTCTCAAGCTCCTTGTCGAGGTCGTCCAGCAGCAGATTGGCGAGCAGCGGCGAAAGGGGACCACCCTGCGGCGTGCCCTCGTGCCGAGCGGTGCAAACGCCGTCTTGCATAAGGCCGGCTTCAAGAAAGCGCCGAACGATGTGCAACAGACATCTGTCGCCAATGCGCCGCGCCAATCGTGCCATCAGCATGTCGTGGTTGACCCGGTCAAAGAACTTTTCCAAGTCGATGTCCGCGACGATCTGATAGCCGTCGGCTACGTATTGCCGGGCTTGACGGAGTGCATCATGCGCACTCCGTTCCGGGCGGAAGCCGAAGCTCGATGGCGAGAATGTCGGATCGAGGATCGGTTCCAGGACTTGCAGAATCGCTTGCTGCACCAAGCGGTCAACGACCGTTGGGATGCCCAGTTGGCGCATCCCGCCGTCGGCTTTGGGGATTTCCACTCCCCGCACGGCCATCGGCCGGTAGTTGCCGTCGAGCAGTGAGGCGATCAGCTTTTCGCGGTTCAGGCCAATCCACGGCCGCAGTTGGGCGACGGTCATGCCGTCGATACCTGCTGCGCCGCCATTCGCTTTGACCCGCTTATAGGCTTGGTTCAGGTTTGCCGAACTGGCCACCTCCTCCATCACATGCTGCGTCAAGGCTCGGTCCTCGGCCCATGCCGTGTGCGTTTGCCGCTCCTCATGCGTTCCAGTCCCGGTACTGCCTTTGCCGGATACGCCGTGGCGCAATGATGCCTTCAGAGCCTCGTCGAAGAGGTCCCTTTGGTCGCCACTGCCTTGATGCCGCTTCGCGCCCATCGAATGCGTCGAACCTGCTCCTTGGCTGTCGAATTCGGCCCTTCGTCCGTACGCGGACTACTACGACCTCTGCTGACTTCTCCATCGGCATCGCTGCACGTTGCCGTGCACCTGCTCGGGATCGTCCCGAAACCGAAAGAGATCTCCCAGGGTAAGACGCTGATCCTTCGCTCGGTCGCCGCCGGATTTACCAATGCGCGTGTCTGTTTGGCTTTCGGGCGCCCCCGTCCAATGCCGGGTTACCCCACCGCACCGGCCTTCTATCCGGTTCCTGTTCGTCAGCTCCGAGTTTTGCTTCCGGCTTCCTCCCCACCCCGCCTCGCGACGACGCAGTTGCCTTCCGCTAGCGGTTCCGGCCAACCGGCCCGCAGAGGACATTCACCTCCAAGATCAACACCATGCCTGGCACACAAAGAAAAGGCGGCCTGCTTGCGCAAGCCGCCGAGTTTGTTGGAGGTCAACGTCGTCAAACAATTCTAGAACGTCTTCGTCACGCGGATTCCGAATTGACGGGGAGCGCCCGCATATTGGAGTTCGGGATAGGGAACACCGGCGCCGAGAGCCGCCACATAGTGCAGATTAAACAGGTTCGTCGCATAAGCGGAGATGTTCCAATCGCCGTGGTCATAACCCAATTGCGCATTCACCAGGCTGCGTGCACCCAACTGATCGTTCACGAGTGGGGGGACCGTTGCCTCGAATACGGTTGCCCATTGCTTTCCAACATAGGCGTAGTCGGCGCGCGGCGTGAGTGTGTCGCCGTTCCCAAGCGAAAACGCGTATTGCACGCCGGCATTGAATGTCCAACTCGGTGAATTGACGAGTTGGTGACCGGTGAGATTTTGGCACTCTCCGACGGCCGGTCCGGAAGACGGGCTGCAGGGTGGATACGGCGCCGCGAACAGGTTCGAATTTATCGCATAGAACGATTTGTACTCGCTATGAATGTACGAACCGCCGAAATCGAACGAGAGGGCGTTGAACACAGCCTGACCCTGCGCCTCGATACCTTCTGATAGAGCTTTTGGCGCATTCAAGATCGGTGCTGTTTGGGTCGCCGGATCAGGAAGGCTGACCTGGAAATCCGTGTAATCGGTATAAAACCCGCCAATCTGAGTGCGCATATGCTCACCGAACAGATTGGACTTCCATCCGATTTCGTAGTCCGTGAGGTTTTCCGGTTTGACAACGGGCGGCTCGTCAGCGGTCGTATTAAGGGCGCCGTCCTTATGCCCCGTCGCTACGAATGCATAAAGAAAATTGTCGCTATCAAGCTTGTAGTTCACGTCGATCTTGCCGGTCAGGCGCGAGTCGCTTTCGTGATTGACGGGACTGCAAACCCCACCAGCCGGCGCCGGACATGGCACGGTGTAAATCGTTCCAGGAAGAGGAAACGTGCTGCCCGCGACGTCCGCCTGATAATCGGTCAGACCGAATGTCGAATGGTTGTACCGCGCTCCGATCTGCAATTGCAGAGCGTCGGTAATATCGTACGTCGCCTGACCGAAGAGAGCTTCATGCTTCTTCGGCGTATTATATTTCAGTTCCACGTCGAGCACGCCGGCAGGAAATCCGAGGTCGAAGCCGTCCTGCGGAATGTTGACGGTGTCGCTTTGAAAGAAAGCGCCCACAACCCACTTAAACGGACCGGAATCCGGCGATATCAGGTTGAACTCTTGGGAATAAATCTTTTCCGTGACGTTGACGTTATAGGAAAATGGCAGAAAGTCCGTTCCGTCGAGATCGTTTTTCGACGACGCGCGGCCCCATTGATAGCCCGATACGGAGCGAAGCTGGATACCGTCTTCAAATGTATAACGGATATCGAGAACCGATCTTACGAATTGATCGTAGCCTTCGAGATGGGCGTCGCTTGTGACGTCGAAAAGGCTATCTGACCCGCCGGTAAGCGGATTGTAGACCGGATCCTCGGGGTAACCGCCTGTTTCGAAATAGGTGTAATCGGTTTTGAACACCACCTGAAGGCGTTGGTTTGGCTGCCACAACAGGCTGACGCGTGTATTGCCTTCCTTGAGATGGCCGGGATCGTTCCCCGAGTATGGGCCCGTGATATGCCAGAAGCTATCGCGGTCCTCGCCATTGAACGCGATACGCCCCGCAAGATCGTCGCTGATTGGCAGATTGACTGCGCCCTGCAGGTCGACATCGTTGTAATTTCCGTATTGGGCCTGTGCGTAGCCGCTATATCCGCCGTCCAACACAGGATTATTTTCGGTGATGAACACCGCGCCGCCGGTTGCGTTAGTGCCGGCGAACGTGCCCTGCGGGCCGCGTAAAACCTGCACACTTGCGATATCGTAATAAGGCTCCTCCTGAAAGAACCCTCCAAAGATGGGTACGCCGTCGCGGTAGGTCACTACGCCCGATGGCGTCTGTATGTTGGTTTCGCCCTTGCCGATGCCGCGAATGTTGAAATCGTTGCCTTCGAGGTCGCCGTTCACAGTGAGGGACGGTGTGGAAAACTGGAGGTCGCCCACCATGGTGACGCTCTTTTTCCGCAGATCCTCGCCGGAGAGGACCGTCGCCGCGATTGCAGTCTTCTGCAGATCCGTGGAGCGGCGCTCGGCCGTGACCACGACCGTTTCGACCTGGCTGCCCGTCGAACTCGTTTGCGCGTGCGCGGGCGCGCTCAGCAGGCCTCCCGAAAAAGCGAGCATCGATGCCGAAGCCCAGAGCAAGCCCTGGAATGTCCCTGAACGCATGCTGAATCCCCCCGTCGTTCGCTGCAAATTGAAATCGCGGGGTTCAACGAAGCAGCAGGCGGACGGCCGGAATGCAGCACCCCCTCTCGCTCCGTCTTGCCTGCGAAACGCGCTCCTCCACTCAAGTGCCGCGTCCCACCGGTGCGGCACCTACTGTCATTTGACAACATTTGATCACAAATACGCTCACCGGTCAAACCAAACGTGATCGATTATGATCTATTTTGATGGATAGAGGCTTGAAGCCGGTGCCGACATCGACTGAAATCCGCCGGCATTTCAAACCCGTCTGATGGCGCTGGTCTCGCCCGCAATGGAGAAAATCGCATGACGCAAGGAACGGTCGAAGCGGGGTACGAGGGGGTCCGCGAGGCATTCGCCGAAGGCCAGTCGAAGGACGAAGGCGGCGCCCAACTCTGCGTCTATCGCAACGGCGTGCGCGTCGTCGATCTATGGACCGGCATGGACAAGGCGAACGACCGCCCGTTCACGGCCGACACGATCGCCGTCCTGATGTCGTGCACCAAGGCCGCCACCGCGCTCTGTGCGCACATTCTCGCCCAGCGCGGTCTCATCGAATACGATGTGCCGGTCGCCCGCTATTGGCCCGAGTTCGCGCAGAACGGAAAGGAGAAGATCACGATCCGCGACGTGCTTTCGCACCGGGCCGCATTGATGGGGATCGAAGAAGAAGCGGGGCTCTCGCCTGCGGATATCTTCAAATGGGAGCCGTCCACCGCGGCGCTCGCCAATATGGCGCCGCTGTGGGAGCCGGGCGCCGCATTCTTCTACCACTTCACGACCTTCGGCTATCTCGTCGGCGAAGTCGTTCGCCGCGTATCCGGCAAGACCATCGGACGTTTTTTTGCGGCTGAAATTGCCAGGCCGCTCGGCATCGACATGTGGATCGGATTGCCGGAGGAACAGGAGCATCGCGTCGCACCGTTCATCCTGCCGGAACGGAGACTGACCGATGAGCAATGGCGTGCCTTTTTTGCCGGCATGGGACTCGATCTGAACGACCGGCTGCCGAAGACCGTGCTGCACACCTTCATCGCAACGGAAGCCGCCATTCCCCTGATCAACACGCGCGCAGGCCGGGCGGCCGAATTGCCCGCCGGAAACGGAATCGGCAATGCACGCGCGGTCGCCAAAATGTACGCCGCCTGCATCGGTGACGTCGGCGGCGTTCGCCTCCTGTCGCCGGACTGGGTCGAGCGTGTGCGCGCGCCGCAGAACACGGGTTTGACCGTGCCCGCAGCCATGAAACCGCTCTCGGGCGGCGATCCCCAGAATTTCGGTCTGGGATTCGAACTTCCGCGCGGCGCCGAACCGATGCTGGGCCCGGGCTCGTTCGGCCATGCCGGTGCCGGCGGTCGCATGGCGTTTGCGCATCCCGAATCCGGCGCGGCCGTCGCCTATGTCTGCACCAGCATGTCGTGGGACGGCGCGAGCGGTCCCGACGCCCGCTGGGTCGGATGGACGAAGGCATTGCGGGAGGCAATCGGAATCTAGCGATTCATTGCGCGGTGCGATTGCGCGCATAGCGCACTTCGAAGCCGCCGGCGGTTTTCACCGGTTGCGAACCGAGATTCAGACCGGGCGCCGCATCGAATTTGACGGGCGTGTCCGCAGAAGATTCGATCTTCGCAACAAACCCTTCGCCATCGCGTTCCAGCCGCACGCGAACGTCGCCCCTGCAAGTCGGCACCACGCCTTCGGCATGGTCGAGGTCAACTAGGTCCGGCGCGAATACGATTTCCGCAAATCCGGGCCGCGCGGGCGACACGCCGAGAATGCGCCGCGAAAGCTGGTAGGTCGGCGAGGCGGAGAAGCCATGGCATAGGCTCGCTGTCGGTTCGAAACTTTCCCACAGCGTCGTCGCGCCGCGCTCGAGCATCGGGCCGAAGCGTTCGCGCATCAGTCGCAGCGCGTCGGCAACGCGGCCGTGCTTCGCCAACGCATCGTAGACGAAATGGCTATAGAACGTGTTGGCAAGAACGACGCCCTCTTCGGGATCGAGCGTCTCGCCATCGGGCGCGATCGGCGGCGCGGCCGTGAACGTCAGCCTCCGGGCGTCGATGATGCGATCGAGCGCATGGCCGATCCGTTCGGCCGGCGGCTCGCCCCACAATGCGATCGCGGCATTGGCGTGCTGCGAGACGCGCAATTCCTGTTTGCCCGTAACCGGGTCGACGATGTCGACGTAGATCCTGCGCCGCTCGTCCCAATGGCGCGTTTCGAGTGCGCGGGCGATAGATTGCGCGCGCGCCAGGCAACGTTCGGCTGCCCGCGTCCAGCCGACTGCATGCGCCCAATTCGGCAGCCGCGCGAAACGCGCCGGCGAGTTGCGCATTGAGCGCGCCCGCCTCGCCTCGCCGTCCGACGCCGGCCCAGTCCATGAAATGCCAATAGGGCATGTCCGCGACGAGGCCGGACGGCCCGATCAGCCGCTCGAACCAGGCCAGCGCCTTCAGGATGGAAGGAAAGATCGCGTCGATCGTGTCGCGGTCGGCCGTGTAGCGCCAATGATCCGCCGCAGCCAAAATCCACTGCAGCGTCCAATCCGGGATCAGCGTGCCGTCCACCCGGTGGTCGCCCGGCGCGAACATCTGCGTCAATCCGTCTGGCCGCTGACTCTCCGCGGCCTGCGCCAGGATACTTGGCGGTCAGCGGCGCGACGCAGGGCCCGAACGCCGAATGGCCGACCAGATTCTCGACCGTGACATCGCCCAGCCATTGCCGCTGCTCGCGGCTGGGGCAATCCTCCCATGCGTCGTGCATGCACTGGCGCAACGTGTACGCGCCCGTCGACCACAGCCGGTCGAGAAATTTGTCGGACGATTGGAAGCGGCCGCGTTCCTCGACGGGATAGTTCACGATGTTCGCGCCAAGGCTGCGGATCGCGAGTCCTTCGGGCGCATTGCGGATGTTCACCTGCATCCAGCGGATCGCGCACCATTCGAAGCGTTCGAAGACCTGGCGGCCGGCTCGCGCCTGATAGCGGCAGCAATGTGCGTCCAGCCCCAGCCACGGTTTGGGCCGCGGCCGCGCGTCCGGTGCGGGGCCTTCCGGCGCCCATTCGCCGGGAAGGCTTTCGGCGCACGCAATCTCGACGATCTCACCGCCGCGTGCCTCGATCTCGATACGCGGATGGCCCGTCATGATGCGCCCGAAATCGAGCAGCAACGAAACATCGCGTCCGGGCAGCGTATGCACGACCGTCGCACTGTCCGCGCCGAGCAGATCGTCGGCCCGGTGGACCGCGTGTTCGTCGGGAGGCACGAGGCGTTCTTCGTAGATGCGCCGGTAGAACGGCAGGTCCGGCGCGGGGACCAGCCCCCGGATCCAGACAATTCTTCGCGGGAATGCGCGCCGCTCTTCGAGCTGCGGGATGCCGCGCGGCAGCAGAATGGGAAACGGACGCGTTTCCATCCCGCCATAAGGCGATTCCGGTCCGCCGCCGCCCGCGATCATCTCGCGCGCAATATCCCAATCTCCATCGTCGAAATCGAGTTCTGTCCACTCCGCGGGCAGTTTTGCCCCGTCGAGATCCTCGATGAACCCCAGCGAATGATTGGATTGCGGCATGTCCCCGGTCCACGCGTCGCTCTGCGTGCAACGCCACTCGTCGCGCGTCGAAACGCGAACCGGTTTGCCGCCGGCATCCACATGGCCATCGACCCACAACCCGCCGTCGCCGAAGGTTGGCTGCCACATGCCCTTCGTGGTTTCGTAGAACGCCGTGTCGAGGCCGTAAGTGTGCACCAGAACGGCGATGATATTGCGTCCCCTGCGGAGCGCGCCGCTCGGGTCGTAAGTGTCATAACGCTGATAAAGCGGGCTGCACCGCACGGGCCCGCGCCCCAGCAGTGCGCCGTTGACGAACAGCCGATAGCGGCCGTCGACGGTGATCGAAAGTTCCGCCTCATCGGGCGCGGCCGCGAGTTCGACGATTTTGCGGAAGAAAAACCACCGATTCTTTTCGTCCGGCCGTCGAGGCGCGCCTAGATAGACCGATCTCGATCCGCGCGGATCGATCTCCTGGCGCGGCGTCCAGACAAAGGGCGGGCGAAATTTTCCGGTCAATGCGGGCTCCGCTAGACCGCGATGACGAAACGTGATCGTATTTGATCGAAGTTGTCAACACGGTGCGGCATGAGCATCACGACGGACACCGCGACGGCAATCGCCGAAGCGGAGTTGGGAAGACCGGGACATGCCGCGGCGATCGACGACCCGCGGCTTCTGCCGCTCGGCTTCCGATTGAAATTCCTCTACGGCTTTGGTTCGGCCGTCGACGCGTTCACCAACACCTCGCTCACCTATTTCGTATTTTTCTACGTCACCGCCGTATGCGGATTGTCGGGAACGCTGGCGGGATTTTCGGCCTTCGTCGCGCTCGCGGTGGACTCGGTCGCCGATCCGGCGATCGGATTATGGTCCGACAACTCCCTGTCGCGCTTCGGGCGGCGGCACCCCTTCATGCTGGTCAGCATTTTTCCGATTGCGCTGGCGTTCGGGTTGCTGTTCTCCATCCCCCTGCAGCTTTCGGGCTGGTCGTTGTTCGCCTATGTCACCGCGATTTCGCTGATGCTGCGCTTTTCGCTGTCGCTGTTCGGGCTTCCCTATATCGCGCTGGGCGCAGAATTGTCCGACGACTACACGGAGCGCTCCAACATCGTGGCCTACCGCTTCGCTTTCGGAACGATCGCGAATTTCGCCTGTTTCGGTCTCGCTTTGGCCGTCTACATGCCCGGCACGGACGGTCTGTTGCACCGTGCGGCTTACACGCCGTTCGGCTGGACGGGCGCCGTCCTCATACTTGCCTGCGGGCTCGTGACCGCGCTGGGCACGCGAAGTGCAATAGCGCGATTGCACAAGGCCGTACCTGTGGCCGGCTCCGTCGCCCGGCGTTTCGTCCGCGAACTCGGCGAAATCTTCCGCAATCAATCTTTCGTGACGCTTTTCCTGGGTGTGCTGATTTTCTTTGTGGCGCAGGGCGCCGCCGCCGCGCTGACGATTCATGCCAACAGATATTTCTGGGCGTTGCCCCCTTCCGCCATCCAGGCGGTGTTCATCGGTCTGGCTCTCGGCCCGCTTCTCGGTCTTCCGCTGACGGCGCTGGCCTCGCGCTATGTGGAAAAGCGAACGATCTCGATCACCGGATTGACGATCTTCTGCATCAGTCAGTTTGGAATGCCGGTTGCGAAGATATTGGGACTCCTGCCGCAAGGTGGGCCCATCCTGTTCGCGGTTCTCGCCGGAAATGCCTTCGTGCTCGGCGCAACCCTCGTCGCCATGGCGGTCGCTTTTCAATCCATGCTGGCGGACGCGGCGGACGAGCACGAATATCTGTTCGGCGTGCGGCGCGAAGCGTTGTTCTATGCGGGCCTGACGCTTTCGGCCAAGGCGGCAGGCGGCCTCGGAGCGTTCATCGCCGGCGTGGCGCTCGATGCGATCCGTTTCCCCAGCAATATCGCCGCTCAGGGCGCGCATCTTCATTTGGCGGCGGATACAATCCGCAATCTGGGGCTTGTGTCCGGTCCACTTCCCGCGCTGATGACTTTGGCGGGCACGGTCTTCATCTATCGCTATCGGCTGACGCGCGCGAAGCACGCGAACATTTTGGCCGAACTGAATGTGAAACGGAACGCCCGATGACGGACAACAAACCGGAAAATACGACCGCCGGCCTCGTCGACGCGTTCCAGCGGGACGGATTCGTTCACGTGTGCAACGTTCTCAATGCCGACGAAGTCGCCCGATTTCGCGCCGCGGTGGACGAAGCGGTGGTCCGGCGCAAGCGCAACGACACGCGCACGCTCGAGGAAAAATCGCCTTACGAACAATCCTTCCTACAATGCCAATATGTCTGGGAGGATTTTCCGGCGATCCGCGGTCTTACCTTTCATCCGAAGATCGGGCGGCTCGCGGCGCGCCTTCTCGGCGCCGAACGCGTGCGGCTGTGGCACGATCAGGCGCTCTACAAGGAAGCGGGCGGACGGGAGACCGAGGCGCACCAGGATTTCGCGTATTGGCCCATCGCGGAACCCGACGAGATCACGGCCTGGATTCCCCTGGTCGCGGTGAATGAGCAAATGGGGTGCATGGGCTATGTGCCGGGTTCCCATCTGGGCGAATGCGAATTTATCGACATATTCAACAGCCCCGGCGCGGGCGCCGCGTTGCAACGGAAGTTCGCAGAGCGGCCCCCGGTCTTCGTTCCCTGCAATGCCGGCGACGTGATCTTCCATCACAGTCGCACCGTGCACATGGCCAAGCCCAACCGTTCGCCGGAAACTCGCCGGGTCTATACGGCCATCTATTTTCGCGACGGCTGTACGCGGGCGCGGGCGAACCCACATACGTCGCTCGATCGGGACAATATCGCGGTGGGCGCCGCGATAGACGGACGCGCCACGCCAATTGTCTGGCCGCTCGCCGGCGGCGCGTTGCCCGAACCGGGACCCTGGCCGTCATTCGGAGCCAATCGCATCCTGGATCACGCGGCGCGGATGGGTATCTTTCCCGGCGGCAGCGCCCAGCACTAGTGCGCGACGATCACTTCGACGTCGTGCGCCTTCAGCATTCGCAAATCTTCGTCGCGAACGCCCGCATCGGTGATCACGATGTCGATGGCGTCGAGGCCGCACACCACGAAACTCGCCGAGGCGCGAAACTTGCTGCTGTCCACCAGCACGATCTGCTGATCGGCCTTGTCCATCAGCTTCTGCTCGGCCTGGATCAGGACGACGTCGGCCTGCATCAATCCCTTTGCGCCGACGGCCGCCGCGCCCATGAACAGTTTCGACGCGTGATAGCGGTTGATCCCGTCGTCTTCGAACGGGCTCAGGATGATGTTCTGCTCCCGGAAGATCGCACCGCCGGGCACCGACACCCGCGCGCCGGGTTGCGGCAGCAATTCGTTGACGATGTGAAGCGAATTCGTCAGCACCTGAAGTTCCAGGCCTTCGAGATGCGAGCACATCTGAAACGTGGTCGTTCCGCCGTCGATGATAATGGCTTCGCCGCGCACACACAGCTTCGCCGCGGCGCGGCCGATCGCCGCCTTCTGTTCGGCGTGGCGCGCCTTGTTCTGCTCGAACGGTGCGCCGACCAGCCGGTCGCTTGAGACCGCCCGGCGCCCCTCCTTCAGGCGCGCGCCGCCCCGCACCCGCACGATCAGGCCTTGCGTCTCCAGCCGTTCGAGATCGCGCCGGATCGTGGCCGACGATGCGTCGAGCTGCTGGCAAAGCTGCTTGAACGAAATGAACCCCTGGCTGTTGAGCAGCCGGGTGATTTCGGTATCGCGTTGCGCAGAGTGCATGGGCCCAGTCACCGGGGGAAACGATTCGATCAAGTTAACATGGCGGTTCGCTGCGGTGCAGTAGGGCGCAGCCGCGCAGGACGATCAACCATTGAGCGCCCCCTCGTTCCATTGCCGCCAATATTGCCGAAGGTCGACATCGAGGGGTTCGATCTCCTCCATCGGGCCTTGCGGCGCGAGGTCCGCATACTTCAACCTCGCCGCGCCCAGCGCCACGCCATCCGCGAGTTCGGTTCGGTAGACCGGCTGGCCGGGTCTGAGCGCCGCCAGCGCCGCCGGAAATACCGGATCGGCCGCAAAACGCCCTTCGATGACGATCGGGCCCGCGGCAGAAATGAGATCGAGGCTCGCAAGCGTCATCAACGCCAGATGCAGCGACGCGAGCGCGGCGCGTTCCGAATCGTCCTCGGGTGCGCCGATGACGGCGGCTCGCGAATCCGGAAACGGCCCGCAACCCGGTACAAAGGACGGTCTTGTCGCAATTCCGCGCGAGATAATTTTCTTGGCGTCGTCCGGTCGCGGCAACGTGCCAATCGCATCTCCCATGATCGATTCGTATTCGCGACCGCCCATGAAGCGGGCGGACGGCACCGGCCGCCCCTCCCAATCGACATTCATGAGTGTGTCGTGCCGCGCATCGAGCTGCGGAATTTTGCCGGCGCCCGATTGCATCGCGACGAACCATGTGCCGGTGGACACGAGAACGAACGGGCCGCCGCGCAACGCCGCGATCCCGCGCGCAGTGTTCAATGCCGCGTTGCTGTCGTGAATGCCGCAGAGAATCTCGCAGGATCGCGGCAATCCCGTTGCATCGGCGATGTCCGGCCGCAGCAACCCGAGCGGCGCGTTGGCGGCGCGCAGCGGCTCCATTTGTCGGGCCCATCCCCGGCGCAGTGCAAGATTGGAAAAACTCCGCGCCGAAGGCTGCCAAAGATCGGAATGACAACCGAAACTCGTGACTTCCGATGCGTGCTCGCCGCTGAGCCGCCACGCCCAATATTGGGGCCATGGCAGCGCGCGCGCGTGGGCGGGCCAGATCCCGGGATAGAGCGCTTCTTGCCAAAAAAGCTGGAGCCCGAGGTTGAGACCTTGTGGCAGCCGGGGAGAAAACGTTTCGCCGAACGGGTCGCGTTCGCTTTCATACCGGCGTGCAATTTCGGCCGGCGGTTCGAACTCATAGTCGAGGATTGGTGTTGCCAGGCGATCATTCGCGATCAATGCCGCCGCCGCTCCATGACCGACGGGAACGATTGCGCCCACGGCTGCCAGGTGCGCGAATTCGGAAAGATTGGGCATCAACCAGGCTTCAATGCCGTCGGCATCGAGGACGGCGCGCCCTTCAATCGAACGGCGCGCATTGGTCCTCGTGCGCGTGGCGAGGATTGCGCCCCGCCCATCGAGCAACGACAGTTTGGTGTGAGTTTTGCCCACATCAAGAACGATCAGCGCCTTATCCATATTGAGCCAATTTGATGCTATTTGATCGATTATAGTCCGAAATGATAGTATTCTTCGGACACCCTTGGTAGCTTAGCCGTCAAACGGAGCCTTTCATGGACCGCCCCCGGACGCAGCCGTCCGCCACGCCGCTCAGCCTACCGCAATCGCGCTGGTCGCGCGCGCACGCAGCGACGTTGAGCGCGCCGGAACTGCTCCAGTACCGCTCCAATCTTCTGGGCTCCGATCTGGCAGTCACGAATTTCGGCGGCGGCAATACCTCGGCGAAAGTGATGCAGCCCGATCCGCTGAGCGGCGAGCCGGCGCGGGTGCTGTGGGTCAAAGGATCCGGCGGCGATCTCGGTTCGATGAAGCTGGACGGCTTCGCGACCGTCTATCTCTGCAAGATTCTTGAGCTCGAAGCGAAATATCGCGGACGCGATCATGAAGACGAAATGGTCGAGCTCCTGCCCCATTGCACCTTCGGTCTCAATCCGCGCGCCGCATCGATCGATACGCCGCTTCACGCCTTTCTGCCTTACGCGCACATCGATCACATGCATCCCGATGCCGTGATCGCGCTTGCGGCGGCGACCGGCGGCGAAGCCGCCACGCGGAAGATTTTCGACGGCGAATTGGGCTGGATCGGCTGGCAGCGGCCGGGTTTCAATCTCGCATTGAAACTGCGCGAAGCGGTTCGGGCGAAGCCCGATCTTCGCGGCCTCGTGCTTGCGGGCCACGGGCTCATCTCGTGGGGCGAAACGGCAGAGGCCTGTTACGAGAACACACTCGATCTGATCCGGCGTGCCGCCGCGCATCTGAACAAGCGCCTCGGCGAAGCGCCGGCGTTCGGAGGTTCGATTGTCGATCCCCTGCCGCCGGGCGAACGAAAAGCCGCGGCGGCAAAGCTCCTGCCCCGGCTGCGTGCGCAGGCTGGCCGGAAGATCGGCCATTTCGACGACGCGACGGAAGTGCTGGAATTCGTCGGTTCGCAAGACGCAACGCGTCTCGCGGAGATCGGCACGTCCTGCCCCGATCATTTTCTGCGGACGAAAATCTGGCCGTTAATGATCGACGGCGGGCGCCTGGGGAGCGACGATTCCTATCTCGCCGGCGCTTTCGAGGCTTACCGCAGGAAATATGCGGCCTATTACGCCCGGTGCACTTCGAAAGATTCGCCCGCGCTGCGCGATCCCAATCCGGTCGTCATTCTGGCGCCGGGCATCGGAATGTTTACGCTCGCGAAGGACAAGGCGACGGCACGCGTCAGCGCGGAGTTCTACCGCAATGCCATCAACGTCATGCGCGGGGCGGAGGCGGAAGGCGGCTATGTCGGCCTGCCCGAGAAGGAAGCATTCGGCATCGAATATTGGCGCCTGGAGGACGCGAAGCTTCAACGCATGCCGAAACCGAAGCCGCTGGAAGGCAGCATCGCGCTCGTCACGGGCGGCGCGGGCAGCATCGGGCGAGCGACCGCGCACCGGCTGCTTGAGGAAGGCGCCTGCGTCGTTCTGGCGGATGTGGACGCGCCAAGACTTGCCGAAGCGGAGAGAGAGTTCGTTGTCGCATTCTCACGGGATCGCGTGCGTACCGCAGTGACGGACGTGACGAACGAAGACAGCATCCAGGCCGCCTTCGATCTCGCGGCGCAGGAATATGGCGGCGTCGATATCATGGTCGCGAATGCGGGCATCGCGTCGTCGGCGTCCATCGAAGAGACGACGCGCGAAATCTGGCACCGCAATCATTCCGTTCTCGCCGAAGGCTATTTCCTCGCCGCCCGTGCGGCATTCTCGCTGATGAAGCGCGGTGGCGGCTCCATCGTCTTCGTGGGCTCCAAGAACGCGCTGGCCGCCACGCCGAACGCATCTGCCTACGCATCGGCCAAAGCCGCGGCGCTGCATCTCGCGCGATGCCTGGCGCTTGAAGGCGCACCGTTCGGAATCCGGGTGAACACCGTCAATCCGGACGCGGTTCTGCGCGGTTCGCATATCTGGGATGGGGCATGGCGCGACGAACGGGCGAAGGCCTATGGCGTCGAGCCGGGCGCCGAGCTCGAAGAGCTTTATCGCGCGCGCAGCCTGTTGAAGCGGGAGGTGTTGCCTGAAGACGTGGCGGAAGCAATTCTCTTTTTCGCGAGCGACAAATCTGCGAAGTCCACCGGCAACATCATCAATGTCGATGCGGGGAACGCACAAGCGTTTACCCGTTAGCCCGGAGAGGCAGGTCATGGAGTTGGCCGGAATTCCCCAGGACTTGATCGAGGCGGAGAACAGCCGCCGCCTCGACGCGCTGACCGACGAATATGAAAGCCTCGGGCGGGCGCTTCATCGCCGCGGCCGCTCCGTCGATGCGATCAAGGACAAGGTGAAAAACCTCGTGGTCGCCATTCCCACCTGGGGCGTCGGCACCGGCGGCACCCGCTTTGCGCGCTTCCCCATTCCCGGCGAACCCACGAATATTTTCGAGAAAATCGAAGATTGCGCCATCATCCAGACGTTGGGCCGCAACACGCCGACCGTCTCGCCGCATTTTCCGTGGGACGAAACTCCCGACGCAATCGAGCTTCGCGACTTTGCCGCCGAGCGCGGTCTCGGGTTCGACGCGGTCAATTCGAACACGTTTCAGGACAGGCCCGGCCAGGCACGCTCCTACAAATACGGGTCGCTGACCCACGCCGATGAATCGGTCCGCGAACAGGCGATCGCTCACAACATCGCGTGCATCGAGACGGGCAAGAAACTCGGCTCGAAGGCCATCACCGTGTGGATCGCCGACGGCGCGAACTTTCCCGGCCAGCAGGACATGACGGCGGCGCTCGATCGCTATCTCGACAGCACGGCCGATATCTATGCCGCGCTGCCGGCGGATTGGCGGCTTTTCATCGAGCACAAGCTTTACGAACCGGCTTTCTATTCCACCGTGATTTCCGACTGGGGCACGAGCGTGCTGTGCGCGCAGCAACTGGGTCCGAAGGCGCAATGCCTCGTCGATCTCGGCCACCATGCGCCCGGCGTCAATATCGAGCAGATCGTGGCGCGGCTCGCGCGCTTCGGGAAGCTCGGCGGCTTCCATTTCAACGACAGCAAATACGGCGACGACGACCTCGACACGGGCTCGATCAATCCGCATCAGCTGTTCCTCGTCTTCAACGAATTGATCGAAGCGGAACGGCGCGCGGGTCCGGGCGGCTTCCACCCCGCCTATATGCTCGATCAGTCGCACAATGTGACCGATCCCATTGAGAGCCTTCTGAACAGCGCCGGCGCGGTGGCGGCGGCCTATGCGCACGCCTTGTGCGTCGACCGGGACGCACTCGCCGATTATCAATCGAAGAACGACGTCATCATGGCGTTCAATGCCTTGCGCCGCGCCTACGACACCGACGTCCTGCCCATTCTCGCGATGGCGCGCTACGAGGCGGGCGGCGCGATCGACCCCATCGCCACCTATCGCGCATCCGGCTGGCGCGCGCGCAAGGCACAGACGCGAAAGGTGCCGGAAGTCGCGTCCGCGGGAATTGTCTGAAGGCTACATCACCGCGCCAATCTGCCATGGCACGAATTCCATGCCGCCATAGCCGAGCTCCTCGCTCTTGCTGCGCCGTCCGGACGCGACCTCCAGCAGATAATCCAGAATCTGCCCGCCCTTCTCCTCGACGCTTTCCTTCCCATTCGCGATCGTTCCGCAATCGATGTCGATGTCGTCCTTCATGCGCGCGTAGATTTCGGAGTTCGAGCTCAGCTTGATCGAGGGCGATGGTTTGCAGCCATAGGCCGAGCCGCGTCCGGTCGTGAATGCGATCATCGTGGCGCCCGACGCCACCTGTCCCGTAGCCGAGCAGGGATCGAAGCCGGGACTGTCCATGAACACGAGCCCCCGCGTGCGGACCGGCGCGGCATATTCGACGACGTCCATGAGGGGCGACGTGCCGCCTTTCGCCACCGCGCCCAGCGACTTTTCCAAAATCGTGCTCAGGCCGCCCGCCTTGTTGCCCGGCGACGGATTGTTGTTCATTTCCGCGCCGTGAATCCGTGTGTAGCGCTCCCACCAATCCAGCCGCGCGCGCAGCTTGGCGGAAACCTCCGGCGATTTCGCACGCGCATACAGGAGATGCTCCGCGCCGTAGATCTCCGGCGTTTCCGAAAGAATAACGGTGGCGCCGAGCGCGGCCAGCCGGTCCGAAGCGTTGCCCAGCGCGGGGTTCGAGGTGACGCCGGACCACGCATCCGATCCCCCGCATTGCAGCCCCAGGACGATCTCGCCAGCAGGCGTTTCGCTCCGGCGCGCCGCATTCACGTCCGGCAAGATCGCAGCCAGCCGCTCCAAGCCTTCGGAAATCGCCCGGCGCGTACCGCCGGCATCCTGGATCGTGAAGGACTGGAACGCACCGCCTTCCGCGAGACCATAATCCTCTTTCAACCGTGCGATCTGAATCACTTCGCAGCCCAGCCCCACGAGCAGGATCGCGCCGAAATTGGGATTGGCGGCTGTGCCCCACAGCGTGCGGCGCAGAATGTCGAAGCCCTCGCCTTCTCCCGCCATGCCGCAGCCGCTGGCGTGTGTGATCGGCACGATGCCGTCGACATTCGGGAAATCTCCGAGCAATCCCGATTTCTCCGCCGCTTCCGCAATATGGCGCGCGACCGTAGCCGAGCAATTCACGCTGGTCAGGACGCCCACATAGTTGCGCACGCCGACGCGACCGTCGTTGCGCCTGTATCCCATGAAGCTGCGCGGCTTTTCGTTTCGCTGCCATGCGGCGCGCGCTCCCGCGCTCGCGCGAAGCCCCGAGACGGCGAGATTGTGGACATGAACATGGGCACCGGGCGCGATATCGCGCGTCGCCACGCCAATCACCTGACCATATTTGCGCACCGGCTCACCGGCGGCGATGGAGGTCGTCGCGATCTTGTGGCCTGAAGGAATGGGCTCGAGCGCGCTGACGTTTTCGGCCGCGACGCGAACACCTTGGGCCAGCCGCCCGCTCGCCACCGCGACATTGTCGGCGGGGTGCAGACGGACCGTCATTCCACCCTTTGCGACGATATTGTCCAACACAAAATTCCTTCAACTGGCATGTTAGTATGGACGACGCCCAGCAGAATTCCTAGTATCGATATGAAATTAGCAATCTCTGGCATTCCAGCATGACGGTCCTGCCCGCCATTTCCGATTCCCGAGATCCCTCGAAAACCGAGCGGGTCTATGCCGATTTGCGCCGCCGGATCCGGGAACTGGTCGTGCCGCCCGGCGCGGCGCTGCGCAAGGAAGAGATCGCGCTCGCGCTGGGCGTTTCGCGCGCGCCCGTGAGCGAGGCGATCGCGCGGCTTGCCGACGAAGGCCTTGTCGACGTGTTTCCCCAGCATGGCAGCTTCGTGGCGCCCATTCGCGCAACCGAAGTGCGCGAGAGCCTCTTCATCCGCACGGCGCTTGAGACGGAGGCGATGCGCCGCCTGGCGCCCGCCGCAGGCGCCGGTTTGCTGCGCACACTCGACGCCAATCTTGCCGCGCAAGAGCGGGCACTCACCATCAACGATCTGGCGCAGTTCTACGATCTTGATGAAGCGCTGCATGCCGCGATTTTCGCCGCGGTCGAATCGCCGCGCGCGTCGCGCCTGCTCGATGCCGCACGGGCGCCGCTGGATCGCGTCCGGCGGATGGCGCTGCCGGAAGAGGAGCGCCCGCAGCAGACATTGGCGGAGCATCGAAGGCTGGTCGATGCCATTCGCTCGGGCGACGGCGAATTCGCCGCGGCGGCGATGCGTACGCACCTTGCGATGGTTGCCCGTTCGATCGAGCGCAAGCTCCCGCAGATCGAGTCGAACAATGGCTGACCCGGCGCACATGACGGGGGTTCGCCGGTTCGTCACGCGTGGCGGGCGTGCATTGGATTTCACTGAGTTCGGCTTCGGCGGAGCGCCTCTCGGGAACATGCATCGCGCGCTGGACGATGACGAGGCGCGCGCCACGCTCGATGCGGCTTGGGTTGCCGGCATCCGCTATTTCGATACCGCACCGCTTTATGGCCACGGACTCTCCGAAATGCGCACCGGCCGCGCGTTGGCCGGCCGCGAGCGCAACAATTATCTCATCTCGACCAAGGTCGGCCGGCTGCTCGAACCCTGCGCGCCCGGCGATGAGAACAACGGCATCTACAAGAACACGCCGAATGTGCGCGTGCGTTTCGATTACTCCTATGACGGCGTGATGCGCTCGTTCGAGGCGAGCCTGTCGCGCCTCGGCCGCATCGACATTCTTTTCGTTCACGACGTGGATGCGCGCACCCATGGCGGTACGGCGCAATCCGAAGCACGAATCCGCGAACTGATGGACCGCGGCGGCTGGCGTGCGCTGTCCGAACTGCGCAGCAGCGGCGCGGTTGCAGCCATCGGCGCAGGCGTCAATGAATGGCAGCCTTGCGCGCGGCTTCTGGAACTCGCCGATCCCGATCTGTTCCTGCTCGCCGGCCGCTACACTCTGCTGGAGCAGGAGCCATTCGAGACGCTATTCCCGCTTTGCGAGGTGCGCGGGGTTGGCATTGTGATCGGCGGCCCGTTCAATTCCGGCATTCTGCGCGGGCCACGCGACCTACGACTACGCTTCCGCACCACCGGACATTCTCGCGCGTGTGCACGCGCTCGATTCGATCTGCCGCGCGTTCGACGTGCCGCTTGCCCAGGCGGCGCTCCAATTTCCCCTCGCGCACCCTTGCGTCGTCAGCGTCATTGCCGGCGCACAGACGAAAGACGAGGTCGCGCAGAACGCGGCGATGTTGGCCGGCGCAACGCCTTCGGCCCTTTGGCAGGATCTAAAGCGGAAGAGCCTTCTCGCAAGCGGCGCCCCGGTGCCGCAGGAAACGATGGTAGCCGCATGCTGAAAGGAATCGATCCCATTCTGGGGCCCGATCTGCTCGCAATTCTGCGGGCCATGGGCCATGGCGACGAGATCGCGATCGTGGACGCCAATTTTCCTGCGACCTCATCGGCGCGCGGCTTGTGCGTACGGACGGCCTGAGCGCGCCGCGAAACTCGTGCGCGCGATCCTCAGCGTCCTGCCGCTCGACGACTTTGTGCCCAACGCCGCCTTCCGCATGGCGGTCGTCGACCGGCCGGACGAGATTCCGCCGATCACGAACGAATTCGATAAGCTCGCTCAAAGCGGCCGGCTATCGCGGCGCCATCGAGCCCATCGAGCGCTTTGCCTATTACGAGCGTGCGCGCAATGCCTATGCGATCGTCGCGACCGGCGAGCGGCGTTATTGGGGCAACCTGATCCTGAAAAAGGGCGCCATTCCGCCCGACGGAACGGAATGATGCGCATCGACGCCCATCAGCATTTCTGGCAGCTCGCGCGCGGCGATTACGGCTGGCTGACGGAAGAAGATCATCCTTCCATCTATCGTGATTTCCTGCCGTCCGACCTCCTGCCGCTTCTGAAAGATGGGCGCATCGGCAAGACAATTCTGGTGCAGGCGGCGCCGTCCGTCGCGGAGACGGAATTCCTTCTCGATCTTGCGGGCAATACGTCCTTCGTGGCCGGCGTTGTGGGCTGGGTCGATTTCGAGGCGGCAAATGCGCCCGATACCATCGATCGCCTCGTGCGGAACGGGAAGCTCATAGGCCTGCGTCCCATGATTCAGGATCTGGCGAATGACGGCTGGATGCTCGACAGCCATATCGATCCGGCTATCGCGGCAATGAAAGCGAACGGCCTGCGCTTCGATGCTCTGATAAAGCCGCGCCATTTGCGGACGCTGCTCAAATTTCTCGACCGGCACCCCGAACTGCCGGTGGTGATCGACCATAGCGCCAAACCCGATATCGCAGGCGGCGGCATCGATCGCTGGGCCGACGATATCCGCCGGATCGCGCGGAACACGCATGCGGTGTGCAAGCTGTCCGGACTTGTCACCGAAGCACACATGGGTTTCTCGACGGAGGATATTCGCCCGTATGTCGACGCGTTGCTCGATGCATTCGGCGCCGAACGTTTGATGTGGGGCAGCGATTGGCCGGTCGTCAATGAAGCGTGGCGGGCACCGATGCTTGTCGGTTCGGGCGGAATATCCGAACCCGAACCCTATGCAAGCTGGCTCGCGATTGCGGAGGGCTTGACCGGGTTTCTTCCCGCCGACGAGCGCGACCGCCTGTTCGGCGGCACGGCCTGCGAGTTTTATGGGATCGCCTGATGCTCAGTACGCTTTCACCTGACGACATTCTTCCCAGCGATACATACGTGGGAACGCTGGTTGGGCGCGTATGGGTCGAATCCCCGCATGCCGGTCCGCGCACCGTCGTCGCGCGCGAGGATGGGCTTTACGATCTTTCCGCGCTCGCGCCGACCTTGAGCGATCTGTTCGATCTGCCGCATGCGGCGACCCGCGTTCGGCGGCATCGCGGCGAACGGCTTTGCTCGCTCGCGGACGCATTGCGAAACGGCACATTGCTGGCGCCCTGCGATCTTCAGGCGATCAAGGCCGCCGGCGTAACTTTCGCCGACAGCCTGATCGAACGCGTCATCGAAGAGCGGGCCAAGGGCAACGCGGACGCGGCAGCCAGATTGCGCGAGGAGCTCACCCGCTCCTTTGGCGGCAGTCTGCGCGGCCTGAAACCGGGCTCGCAGGCCGCAGCCGACGCGAAAGTCATGCTCATGCGTGACGGGCTGTGGTCGCAATATCTCGAAGTCGGCATCGGCCCCGACGCGGAGATCTTCACCAAGGCGCAACCCATGTCCGCGGTCGGCGCCGGCGCGGCCATCGGCATTCATCCGAAATCCGAATGGAACAATCCGGAACCGGAAATCGTGCTCGCGGTTTCGTCGCGCTGCGAGATCGTGGGCGCCGCATTGGGCAACGACGTGAACCTTCGAGATTTCGAGGGGCGCAGCGCGCTTCTTTTCTCCAAGGCGAAGGACAACAACGCGTCTTGTGCGATCGGTCCGTTCGTCCGGCTGTTCGACGAGAGCTTCGGTCTCGACGACGTCCGCGTGGCCGATGTGCATCTGCGCGTCGAGGGTGAAGACCAGTTCGTCGTGGAAGGCACAAGCTCGATGTGCGCGATCAGCCGCGATCCGTCCGACCTCGTGCGCGCAACCATCGGGCCCGAGCATCAATATCCCGACGGCATCATGCTGTTCCTGGGGACCATGTTCGTACCCACCGGGGATCGCGGCTGCGCCGGCCAGGGCTTCACTCACAAAATGGGCGATATCGTGCGGGTCTCTTCGCCGAAACTGGGACAGCTCGCCAATATCGTGACCACGTCCGACTGCGCGCCGCGCTGGGACTATGGCACGCGCGTTTTGATGCGGTCGCTGGCGGCCCGCGGACTTCTGTAAATTCACTGGAGCTTATCCATGACTTATCCCAAGCCCGTAGACACCCAGATCGAGTTCTTCAGACAACACGGCTATCTGGTGGTCGGGAACGCGATCCCGCCGGCCGATCTCGACGAACTCGAGGGCTATTGCGAGAAGATTCTCGAAGAGAAGGAGACGCTTGCCAACGACTGGGCCTGGGACGCCAAGGAAAGCCGCGAGCAGCGGTCGTTCCGCATCGTCCAATCGTCGCCGTCGTTCGTCTGGAAGGACATCCGCGAAGCAGCCTACCGCAAATGGCTGGTGGCATTCGGCTCGGTCCTGATGAACCAGAAGCTCGAATTCTGGTACGACCAGTTCCTCGCCAAGCCGCCGGGCAAGAGCGTGCCCACCTCTTGGCATCAGGACGAGGGCTATTGGGGCCGCAATCTCGACGATCGCGGCATCACCGGCTGGATTCCGCTGCAGGACGTGGACGCGCAAAACGGCTGCATGCATTTCATCGACCGCGGCCATAGCTCGAAGGCGTCCTGCCCCATCGCCTGGTGGAAGGCATGAAGAGCGACCTTCTCACCTGCGACGTGGACGAGAGCCGGATGGTCGTCTGCCCGATCGCGCGCGGCGACGTGACCTTCCACCACTCCAAGACGCCCGCACATGACCACCGCCAACACGTCCCAGGGCTGGCGCAAGGCGGTCACCAATCATATGCAGGCGGTGGGCGCCGGCGGCGAAGGCGACCACTATCCCTGGAAGATCATGTCAATCAGCGCACGGGAGATCGTATCGTGCCGAAGGAAAAGACCGACGGCGGCCGCGCGAGCTTTTGGACCGCGCCAAATTCAAATGAGCGACCCCGGTTGACCCGCGGCAATTCCTAACGACAAATCGAATTATAGCAGGACATTTGCACATGGCGGATTTCTCGGGCCTCGGCCTCAATCTCGGCAATCTCTCGCGCCTGTCGAAAGCAAAGACGCGCTCGATCAGCCCGGAGAACTTCACCGGCGAGAAGGGCAAAGGCGGCATGTCCACCGACGGGCCGGGCGCGAATTTCGCGCGCGGCCTCGGCCAGGGATGGAAGATCTCGCCCTTCATCATCATCGAGCCGGGCGAAACCTTCACGCTGGCCGATATCGAGGGCGCGGGCGCGATCCAGCAGATCTGGATGACGCTCGCGCTGGGCAAATGGCGCCACACCATCCTGCGCGCCTATTGGGACGACCAGTCGCAGCCCTCGATCGAATGCCCGGCGGGAGATTTCTTCGCCTGCGGCTGGGAGAAGTTCGCCCAGGTTTCGTCGCTGGCCGTTTGCGTCAATCCCGGCCGCGCGTTCAATTGCTATTGGGAGATGCCGTTCCGCAAACGCGCGCGCATTATCACGCTCACCAATCTGAGCGACGAGAAAATCTACGTCTACTACCAGATCAACTACGCGCTCACCGAGGTGCCGGAGGATTGCGCCTATTTCCACGCGCAGTTCCGGCGCATGAACCCGCTGCCCTACAAGGAGGTATTCACGCTCCTCGATGGCGTGAAAGGGCGCGGGCCACTACGTGGGCACCTACATGGCCTGGGGCGTGAACAATTCGGGCTGGTGGGGCGAGGGCGAGATCAAGTTCTTCATGGATGGCGACCGCGAATTTCCCACCATCTGCGGCACCGGTACCGAGGACTATTTCTGCGGCGCCTACAATTTCGACGTGGGCGGCTTCGATGACACGCGATCGCCCCGGCGCGTCCGGCCTATGTCGAGTTCACGACGCCTTATGCCGGCCTGCCGCAGGTGATCCGCCCCGACGGCGTCTACAAATCGCAGAGCGCTTCGGCCTCTATCGCTGGCACATCATGGACCCGATCCGTTTTGAATCCGATCTGCGTGTGACGATCCAGGCGCTCGGCTGGCGCACCGGCAAGGACCGCCAGTATCTGCCCCTGCAGGACGATATCGCGTCAGTCGCCTTCTGGTATCAGACATTGCCCACGGCTGCGTATCCCGCGCTTCCTGATCGTGACTATTTGGAAATTATCTGAACGCGGTTCTATCGCGGCGCCAGCGCCAAACGTCGCTTGATGATGGTGGGGTGGTACAGCGCGAGTCTTAGCAAAACATGCTCTGCGCGCGGATTGCTACTTGGAGCATGCAAGGCGAAAATTCTTCCAAAGCACCATTGAGTGCGCGACCTTTCGGTGCTGGTATACATTGTCCTTCGTGCGGCAGGGTTTCCCACTGATCGACATCAAATGATGGCGCGATGCGCGCGAATTGCCAGCCAGTTGCGGTAGGTTCTTCCGATGCCCAATCAACTCTCTCAGGTAAGTCTAACTCCGTCGAAGCGGACTCCGCTGACGCATCAGGAATATTTAGGTTCCCGTTTCTCCAGAAACGCGACGATGCCTTCGTGGAAATCCTCACCCTGTGTGCACAGCACCTGATTGCGGTCTTCCATGGCGATGGCCGCATCCAGGCTCTGCGCATCGATGGCGTGATTGAGTGCCTCCTTGGTCAGGCGCAAGCCCAGAGGCGTGGCGTGCAGCATGTCCTTAACAAAGCCACGTGCTTCCTCTTCCAGCTTGTCTTCCGCCACCACTTTGGCGATGAGCCCGAGCTCGAGACCGCGTTCGGCATCGATGAAGCGGCCGGTCAGCATATATCCCGACGCTGCCGAACTTCCGATCATGCGCGGCAGGAAATAGCTCACGCCCAGTTCGCAGGCCGAAAGCCCGATGCGGATAAATGCTGCATTCATTCGCGCGGTCGGCGTGGCGAGGCGCACGTCGCTCGCGAGCGCCAGCGCGAACCCGCCGCCGCTTGCCGGCCCATTGACGAGCGCTACGATCGGCTGCGGGCAGCGGCGCATTGCTCTTACGATCGCGGTGAAGGACCGCTGGTTTGCCAGAGTGTCGCTCACGCTGCCCCGCGATTTCGTGGCGGGGTGCTCTTTCAGATCGAGTCCGGCACAGAAGGCGCGTCCCGCGCCAGAAAGCACGACGACGCGGATTTCGGGACGCCAATAGAGACCGTCAAAGAAAGCGAGCAATTCTTCCACTAGTCCGGCGTTCAGCGCGTTCAGCTGGGCTGGCCGGTTCAT
The DNA here is from genome assembly GCA_963760345.1 of uncultured Alphaproteobacteria bacterium. Classification (GTDB taxonomy): domain Bacteria; phylum Pseudomonadota; class Alphaproteobacteria; order Micropepsales; family Micropepsaceae; genus Rhizomicrobium. The sequence continues at coordinate 363,893 of CAVXCU010000003.1, read as the reverse complement.
TGTCGCCCAAACGACGGGCCCTTCTTCCCGGACGATGAGATGCGGCATGGCAATGGCTCCATTTCCTGTTCCTGGATGTAACGAGCACCGATGAGGCTATGTATCGCGAGCCTCCCTGCGGAAGGATCGCCGAAAAACTTCCGGCGCTCGCATCGCGTTCACCATGCCCGCTCGCATCAGTCGAGCGCGCCGGGCTCGTCGTCGAGAAGCACCGTTTTGGCTTCAAGGTAGGCAAGCAAACCTTCGACGCCGCCCTCGCGGCCGATGCCGGACTGCTTGAAGCCGCCGAAACCGATCGAACTGTCCGTGCGGAATCCATTGTGACCGACAGTGCCCGATCGCAACCGCCGGCTGACGGCATAGGCGCGGCGGGAGTCGCTGGTAAACACCGATGCATTGAGACCGTAAGGCGAATCGTTGGCGATCTCGATGGCCTCGTTCTCTCCATCGGCCGGAATGACGCTGATGACCGGACCGAAAATCTCCTCGCGCGCGATCGTCGAGCGATTGTCGACATTGGCGAAGACCGTCGGCTCTATGAAGAAGCCCCGGTTCAGATGGGCGGGGCGGCCCCCGCCTGTCGCGAGCGTCGCGCCTTCCTCGCGGCCCTTGGCTATGAAACTCTCGACCCTGTCGCGCTGACGCCGCATGGCAAGCGGCCCCATTTCCGTCTGCGGGTCGAACGGATCCCCCACGCGAATTTTCTCAAACGACGCACTCAGCGATTCTACAAAGTCGTCGTGGCGGCTCCGGTCGACGATGATGCGCGTCAGCGACGAGCAGACTTGCCCGGTCAACAGGCGAGCGGACTGCGAAATCGACTCCGCTGCGGCGCGGATGTCATAATCGTCGAGCACGATGGCCGCCGACTTGCCGCCCAATTCGAGGGTGCAGCGGGCAATTCGCTCCCCGCAGATCGACGCGACGCGCTTGCCGGCAGCGCTCGATCCCGTAAAACTGATCTTGTCGACGCCGGAATGTCGCACCAGAAGTTCGGAAACCGCGCGGTCCGCAGTGATGACATTCACCGTGCCCGGCGGCATGCCGACCGCTTCGCAGACCTCACCCATGATGTAGCCGGCGCTCGGGGCTTCCGGCGATGTCTTGATGATGACTGTGCAGCCGGCCAGCAACGCCGGCGCGGCTTTATATGCGATCATCACGGGAGGCCCGTTCCAGGCAATGATCGTCGCGACCACACCGACGGGCTCGCGTATCAGCAATCCGACGCCGCCGCCTCCGGCCGGTTCTGGAACACGGTGTTCATAGAAAGGATAAGTGTCGGCCAAACCCGCATAATAGTCATAGACGCTGCCAAGTCCTGCCGCGGCGGCTTGCGCGATGCCGTACAGAATCCCCATTTCGTTTGGCCATGCGCGCGCGATGTCTCCTGCCCGCTCCTCGATTTTGCGGCCGATCGCGCGCAAATAGCCGGCCCGCTCGGCGTGGGACATACGCGGCCAGGGCCCATGATCGAAAGCTTCGCGCGCAGCCGCGACAGCCCGATTTACGTCGGCTTCCTGCGCCTCCGCCACACTGAGGAAAATCTCTTCCGTCGTCGGCGCGATCACATCGATCTTCGCGTCCGTGGACGGCTTGACCCACGCGCCACCGATGAACACGCGGTTGGGATGCCGGAGAAACGTACCTGCCGAAGGCGCGATAGCCACGTTTTACTTCTCCTCTGATCTCGTGCCGCCCGCGACGTTTCCCGGCAGGGTTTTGATCGCGCGTTCGGCCGACAACCGAGCGATCTTTTCGTCCAAATAACCGAACTCCCGCAGGATCGCCGACGTATGCTGTGCAAAGGCGGGCAGCGCGCGCGGAGCACTGGAATTCCCGAGGCAATCGAAAGGCGACCTCAGCATCGGCACCTCGATGCCGCATTCGGGGATGCGAACCGACGAAATAGCGCCGCGGGCCGCCAGTTGCTCGCTGCCGAGCGCTTCGCCCACGTCGTAGATAGGGCTGGACGGGACGTCGTTGTCCTCGAGGACAACGAGCCACTCTTCGCGCGAACGGTGTTTGAACGCGTCGCGGACCGTCTGCAGAAACGCTTCGCTGTTTTTCAAGCGGAGTTCCGTGGTCGAGAAGCGCGGATCGCGGGTCACCTCTTCGAACCCCGGCACCATGGCGATAACGCGCTGCAGGCTTTCCTGGAACTTGGGATAGGGACAGACAAGCTGCACATATTTGCCGTCGCGGCATTCCATCGCCCCGGCGATCACGCCCGGACCATAACCGGATCCGTGGCGGCCCCACACGCCGCCATCCTGAAGAAAAGTCTGGGTATGATGCACCATCAAAAAAAGAAGACATTCGAGCATGCTGATGTCGATATGACGGCCGCCATCGCCGCCGGCGCGGCCGTGCACGGCCGCGATGATGGCAGTTGCCGAAATGCAACTCGCGGCAAGATCGCCCAGATTGACCGTCATCAGAGCGGGAGGCCGGTCGGGCTCGCCCGTGGCGAACATCGCTCCACTCATCGCCTGGATCGTCGAGTCGAAAGCCGATTTGGTTGCCAGCGGTCCGTCCGACCCGAAGCCCGTGATCGTGCAATAGATCAACGAAGGATTGATCTTCCGCAACGTTTCATAATCGATCCCCAGCCGCTGCGTGACACCGGGGCGGAAATTTTCGAGGACGACATCGGCGCGCCGCACCAGGTCCAGAAAGACGGCGTTGCCGCCCGCCGTCTTGAGATCGATCGCAATGCTTTCCTTGCCGCAATTCGCCGCCACCAGGTTAGGCGATGGTTTGCCCCCCGGATAGCTCGTCGCCCCGCGCCCCTCATAAGGCTCGACCTTGACGATACGGGCGCCGAGATCGGCGAGCATGCGCGACGCAAACGGCCCCGACAGATGCATCGAGACATCGAGAACGAAAATGTCCCTGAGCGGTAATGAGGCCATTCCAGTCTATCTCCGGACAAGCGAGGTTTCATAATCCGACTTCACTTCTCCCTCCTCTGCCGCGTTGCGCTGTCATCTGCGGCGTCGCGAGATGCCTCGCGCGCAATTCTCCGATCCGCCCGGACCGCCGCCACCGCGCAAACAAATCTGCTCGCCCGGTCAGACCTGCGAGACGCTGTCGTCGAAGGACCGATTGCGGTCTTCCAGCGCAGCGGCCAGTCCTTTTTCGGCGACCTCGCGGGACCACGCCGCGTCTTCCGGGCTTTCGTGACTATCCGTCGGCCACTTCGCATAAGCGGCCACGAGGCCCCTCATCTCCCATTGCCGGTGGACATTCGCCTTCTGTGCCTGCAACTGCTTCAGCGGCACTTTGCAAATTTCAGCCGCCCATTTGTCCACTTCGGCGTCAAGCTTGTCGAACGGAACGACCCGCTGCACGAAATCGTAGTCGAACGCCTGCTCCGCCGTCATCCAGCCACCCATTATCGTGAGCTTCTTCCCCACCTTCGGCGGAAAATGCAGTAGAACGGGATTCGCACCAAGCGTCCCGGCGCCCATTCGTGCCTGTTCATAGCTGAGCCGTGTGCCTTCGGCCGCGATCACGAAATCGATGTCGGCAAGGAAACGGATTGCGCCTGGTCCCACGTAGCGATGGACGCCGGCGATCACCGGCTTGCTGAAATACCACATCGGGGTGGGCCCCGGTCTCTGATGAATGTCGTAGCCCCCCGGGGAGGCCTTCCGATGCGAAACCTCCAGCGTTCTCCACAATATCGTGACCGGCACAAAACACCTTGCCGCGTCCGCGCACGACGACCACTTTGATCTCGGGGTCATCTTCCGCGTAATGCACGACCATGTGCTCGATTTCGTGGGTCATGCGGTGATTCCAGGCGTTGCGCTTTTCCGGCCGATTCAGCCATACGTTAAGGACGTTTCCCTGTTTCTCCACCTGGATGGTCTCGAATTTCAGGTCCGCTAGGCTACCCGTCATGGCTGGCTCCCCGGTTGGGCAAATTGATTTAGCTCACGTAAAATGAACAAAACTCATTTTTAAGCAAGAGGGTATCGCGCGCTCCTCTGTCCGCGATCAACTTGCACTCTTCGCGCGTGCCGCGCGCAGCCGGTCGGCGAGATAGCGCAATATGAAAATGTAATGGATGCTGACCCATACGCTCGTGACCACTGTCACGCTCAGAAGCGAATATCGCAGCGCTTCCGCATGCAACGCGGGCTTCAACATGTCGCTTAGCCAGCCGATCAGGAACGGGCCTCCGCCCATGCCGAGAATGGCTGTCATCAGCAAGAGAATCGCCGAAGCTGTCGCGCGAATCTGACTGGGCACGATTGTCACTACGATGGCCAGAAGCGGCGATGCGCTCAGCCCGCCAACGAAACCCGCGATCGCCGAAATGGCATATCCTTCGGTGGCATTGGAGGCGAGATAGAGAGCGATTCGCGGCACCACGACGAAAATCCCGCTCGCGACCGCAATTCGCATCGGCCAAAGCGGGTTGGAACGTGCCAAATGATCGCAGATCAGGCCGCCCAGGATCGTGCCGGCAAACGTTCCCAGGCCTTGCGTGAGCGCGATCATCACGCCGAGTTGCGCCGGCTGCACCCCAAAGCTTCGCTGGAAGAACGCTGGCAGCCATTGCGTCTGCCCATAAATGAGCAGTACCCCCACCGCATAGGCCACTGCCAAGTGCCGGAATCCGGGGTTTTTCCAAAGTGTGATAAGCGCAGAGCGCGGATCGAGAGGTGTCTCGAACACCGGTACGGAGAATCTGCCCCGCGGTGGCTCGCGCATGGCAAATCTGATGACGGCTGCGAGCAACAATCCCGGAAATGCCACTGCCGCGAACGTCGCGCGCCAGCCGATTTTCTGATCGAGCCAGCCGCCGATCGCAAACCCGATCAGCAATCCAACGGTTGCGCCGGAGCTGAAGATCGCCATCGCTGTATTGCGACGCTCCAGTGGAAATAGATCGGCGAGTATGGAATGCGAGGTAGGAACGCCCCCCGCTTCGCCTGCTCCTACGCCGATGCGCGCCAGAAGGAGCTGCACGAAGGATTGGGCGGTGCCGCACAAGGCCGTCATCGTGCTCCATACGACGAGTGCCGCGACAACCAAGTTACGACGCGACCTCTTGTCCGCCCATCGCGCGGTAGGCAATACGAAGAGACCGTACGCGCCGGCAAACGCTATGCCGGATATGGCGCCCATCTGCGTATCAGACAAATGCAGATCGGCCTCGATGGGCTGCACCAGGATCGCGACGACGAACCGGTCGACATAGCTGACCAACATGGCAAGCGTCAGAAACCCCAGCGCGAACCAGGAGCCGGCCACGACCACTGGCACGGGATGCGCACGCAGCTCTCGCGGCGCAATTGCGGTCATTGACGGACTCTCTGACTGCAATACCGGCGAACCGAGACGTCGGCGCTCAATGCCTTCACTCCTTTACGGTCGTGCACATCCATTGGCCATGAAGGAAGAAGGTTTCCATCTTGCTTGACATAATAGTAAACGTAATTCATTTTGTCAAAAAGCCGGGCAGGACCACGGCAATAGGGAGAGAAATGCGACAGACATTCTTATTGAATTCGGTGTCAGCGCTTGCCATCGCAGGTGCTGCGTTCTTATTGGCGCCGGGCTTGTCCGTGCCGGCCGCCGCGCAAACAACCGGCGCCTCGGCGCCGTCGGACCAGGTCGAGACGGTCGTGGTGAGCGCGCGCCGTCGCTCGGAGCAACTGCTCGATACGCCCGTCGCGGTCACCGCATATGGCAAGAATGAGCTCGACAAGCGAAACATCCTCAACATCAGCCAGCTCACGCAATCGGTGCCCAGCCTCGAAATCCAGCAAACCGCCGGAAATCCCTCCGATGCGCAAATTTTCCTTCGCGGCGTCGGAAATGCGAACCCCGGCAACTTTCAGGATCCCGGCGTGGGCATCTATGTCGACGGCGTCTATTTCGGGCGGTCGCCAGGCGCGCTGTTCAACAACGTCGACGTTCAGGACATCGAAGTGTTGCGCGGACCGCAAGGAACGCTGTTCGGACGCAATACGATCGGAGGCGCCATCTCGATCAATACGGTCGAGCCGAACGATACTTTTGGAGGCGATGCGTCGCTGCAATATGGCAGCTACAACGACATTCGCGGCAAAGCCACGATCAACATTCCCATAGTGGACGAGCTCGTCGATTTCCGCACAACGGTTCTTTACGAGCACAATGACGGTTATTCGCTCAACGATACCCTCGGGGAAAGGGACAACAACATCGACGATTGGGGGATTCAGTCGGCGTTGCGGATCACGCCGAGGCAATCATTGACGATCGATCTGCAGGCAATGTACGACAGCAACCAGTCGAACGGTTCGGCCTCGACTTGCAACATGATCCCAGGCGGAGCTTCGGCGCCAGGCGTCGGGACTCCTCGCGTTGGTTGGGCAGAATTACCCCGCATTGTGCGCCCAGAACGACGCCAATGGTCCAGAGGCATTTCACCAACGCCATCAATCCCAGCGCCAGAGTCTACACGGGGGAAGCGTCCGCCACCGTGACCTGGGATGCCGGACAAGTGGGCAATCTCGATGACCTCACCTTCAAGGCCATCGGGGGTTATGTCATGGACGAGCCCAGGAAAATACTCAATGTGTCCGGTATATCGATACCCACGATCGTGTCTACAGAAGTGGGGCTGACGGATCAGACTTTCAGCGGCGAGCTGCAGGCGATCGGCAGCGGCTTCGGCGACCGACTTAATTTCGTGGTCGGTCTCTACTACGACCATGAGAACAGCCCGGAAGGCAATGATGATTATATATTTTCCTACATCTTTCCGTTTCTGAATGCGCCCACCAACGAGTTGCAGAAGCTTCATCTGAACAACACCAGCGAGGCGGTCTACGGGCAGGCGACCTACAAGCTGACGGACGTGATCTCGCTGACCGCCGGCCTGCGCTATACGGCCGAAACGACGGGCTTCTGGAACTTCCAGGCCGATACGCTACCGAGTGCGCCAAACGTGCCGATCGTGGTTCTCGATCCGGGCACCAACTATTCGGCGAACTTCTCGAATCTGTCGCCGATGGGAACAATTCAGTTCACCGCCCCCGAAGACATGTTGTCGGGGACCGCCCTCGATCAGGCAATGCTCTATTTCACCTATTCGCAGGGCTACAAAAGCGGCGGAATTCAACGGTAACGGCAATGTCGTTGACGACAGCGTGACGAAGTTTCTGCCGAAATCGGTTGACAGCTACGAGGTGGGATTCAAGTGGGCGGCATTTGCCAACCGGCTCGCAGGCTCCGCCGCGCTTTACTACATGCCCTACAAAAACATCCAAATCGCCGCCGTCCAGTTCAACCCTCAGGGAGTCCCAATCGACACGGTCAACAATGCCGCCTCTGCATTGGTCAAGGGCGCAGAAATCGAGACGCAAGCCTTCATCACCGAGCGACTGGAATTCGACCTGTCGGCCAGCTGGACCGATGCCAAGTTCCTTAAATACCAGACGCTGGACCCGAATACGGGCCTAGAGATCAGCCAGGCGAACGAACCGTTCACCGACGTCTTCCCGTGGAAGCTTTCGCCGAGTCTCGAATACAAATTCAATATCGGAAATGGCCAGATGATCACGCCGCGGGTCGAGGTGGATTACGACGGCCCGCGCTGGGTGGTCCAATCGTCCAATTATGCCGCGCAACTAACCGGCTATCAGCCAGCAATTGCACTGGTGAGCGCCCAAATTCGCTGGGACATCAGCCCCGATCTCTCCTTGACGCTCAACGGCTCGAACCTGACCAACAAGCTTTACCTGGTGGATGGGCTCGACGTGTCGGCCGCCCTGGGCAGTACGATCACCATGTACGGCCCGCCACGCGAGTTTTCTATTCGCCTGGAGAAGAGTTTTTGACGATCGACTGCGAAACCTCGCTCGTCATCAACGCCGACCGCGCGATCTGCGAGATCACGCTCAATCGTCCCCCGGCGCGCAATGCCTGGAATGCGCGCATGGGGGACGAATTCGCCCTGGCGTTGAACGAGGCAGAAGGCGACGATGCCGTCAAGGTCGCGCGCGGATGCTCTCATATCCGGGCGTGTGCGTAATCAAGGTCGAGCCTTGTGAGGGGCCTCTTCGAACGGAATATCCATCCGACATGCTGATTGCCTCCTAGGCTTTCGTAAGGAACAAATTCCGATGGTCCAAAAGAGCCTTCACCTCGTCGATCCTGAGCTCCTTCCAGTCCTCAAGAGCTTCGCGCGATTGCCCCTTTCGGACGCGACGCTGCCGGCGCTACGCGAGATGGCCCTTCCTTTAGTGGAAGAGCCTTCTGAAGCCGGCCGCCAGGTGCAGGTGGTCTGCTTCAGCGTTCCGGGTCCGCAGGATGCACCTGAGGTCGGTGTCATCGTCTATCGGCCGCCGCAGGCGGACACCGCATTGCCGTGCATCTTTCACATTCACGGCGGTGGCTATATTCTCGGCAGGGCTGGCCAGAGAGAGGCCAAGCATCGCGATCTTGCGGCCAGCCTGCATTGTGCGATTGTCACAGTCGATTATCGCCTCGCGCCTGAAACGCCGTTCCCCGGTCCGATCAACGACTGTTACGCCGCGCTTCAGTGGCTCTTCGCCGAGGCACCCAACCTCGGAATCGACGCGACGCGGATCGGTGTCGCGGGCGAAAGCGCCGGCGGGGGCCTCGCTGCCGCTCTCGCCCTCATGGTGCGCGACCGGGGCGAGTACAACCTCACCTTCCAGCACCTCGTATATCCCATGCTCGACGATCGAACGGGCGTGAGCGGCAGTCCACACCCGCTGGCCGGGGAATTCATCTGGACGGCACACGATAACGCTTTCGCCTGGGTGCTCTTCTCGGCAGCAAGCCGGGCGGCGAAGGCGTCTCGCCCTATGCTGCGGCGGCGCGGGCGCAAGACCTGTCGCGGCTACCTCCGGCCTTCATCTCTACAGGTGCTCTCGATCTCTTCGTGGAGGAGGATATCGACTACGCCCGTCGCCTGGCACGGGCTGGAGTTTCGGTCGAACTGCATGTCTACCCTGGCGCCTTCCATGGCTTCGAAGTTTCTCCAAGCGCCGGCATTGCCCGACTTTCGCGCGCAAACTCCACAGCCGCGCTGGAGCGGGCGCTGAGGAAACAGTCGGGCCGAGCCGCAGAGGGTTTTCCGTGAACCACCTGCGGGCCCTCCTTCGAGATCGCTTGGCGAGCTCTGGATTGCGCCGTCGGGCAAAGGCGCCGCCGCTGCCAGGGAGTGAAATCATGCGCGAAGACTAGGTTATCCGGTTTTTCGAAATCGCTGCCATTCGACCACCGAACCCCAACTCTCACATCCAACTCCTCCTCAAATCTGGAAGTCGAGGAATCGAAATGAGGGGGTCCCTACCTCGGAGCACCACTGTGACACATCTCATCATTCGTGAAGAAGGGCCCGTTGTCTGGGCAACGATGAACCGACCCGAGCGGCTGAACGCGTTGAACCCGGTGCTGGTGACGGAACTGCGGGAGTTTTTTGCCGGCCTCTATTGGCGCCCGGAAATCCGCGTCGTGGTTTTTTCGGGTGCCGGCCGCGCCTTCTGCGCCGGGCTCGACTTGAAAGAACATCCCGCAGCCACGACAAAGGACAGTGTGGGCGACACCCTGACGGCGCAGCGCAACTTCACCGGGATCATCACGGCAATGCGCCAATGCCCCCAACCGATCATCGCGCTCGTCAACGGAGCAGCAATCGGGGCCGGCTTTGCGCTGACAGTCGCCTGCGACGTTCGACTTGCCACACCGACGACGCGCTTGAACGCGGGCTTCATCCGCATCGGACTTTCCGCCTGTGAATTGGGGTTGAGCTATTTCCTGCCGCGGATGATCGGCAGCTCCGCCGCGGCCGAATTCCTGCTCACGGGCCGTTTCATCGACGGTGAGCGTGCCCGCGAGCTCGGGCTCGTCTCCAAGGTGGTCGCGGAGGATAGATTGGAAGAAGAAGCACGCGGCCTTGTGAACGACATGCTGCATGCGGCGCCGCTGGGCCTTCGACTCACCAAGGACGCGCTCAATCAGGGGATCGACGCGCCAAGTCTGGAATCGGCCATTGCCATGGAAGATCGCAATCAAGCGCTCTGCAGCCGGAGCGACGACTATCACGAAGGCATCGCCGCCATGCTCGAGAAGCGCGAGCCGAGATACTCTGGTGGATAGAACCCGACAATTGATTCCTGAGAGGGATTCTATTGTTCGGGTGCCTGGTGCTGCTACGCCGCGACTGGCGCTCAGCTCGCACCTCGTCTCGCGCGGGCGGATTCCGCCTCGTATCCCGCGTAAGACGCCTTCAGCCTGGCGCTATTGACCAGCATCTCGGCAACCTGCTTCTTACCGGTGCGGTCGAAGATTCCCGTCCGCATCCAGTACGATTCGGTGCGCCGGCTCTCGGACAGTGCGACGATCTCGCGGCGCAGAACGTATTCCTCGCCAACGAACAGCGGACCCTCGATCATTCGGATCTCCTGATCCGCTAACAGTCCGACAGACGGGCCTTTGACAGGGAAACCCGCTTCATCGAGCGTGCACAACGCCAGCGCGCTGACCATTTCCATGGGGATAATGGCCCTGCCCCAGGGTGACGCCTCGGGGTCCGAATACCAGGGCGAGTTCTCGGTAATCGCCGCCAACTTTTCGTTGAGGGAAAAAGGATAGAGACCACCCAGCGGCCGGTCTTGGCTCATGCTGACACGCTCATCTTGGGGCCCCGTCATTCCAATCTTCAAATGCTCCAAAATCACAAGTCGATCGGGAGGTGACAGTTTGGCCATGCGCTCTTCGAGAAGGGTCCGTCCGTGGTCGGGGCCAAGCGTCGCGCTGGCCTCTTGAACGGGAGTACCATCCTTCTTCTCCACCCAAACCCGCAAAGACCTCGCGGTATGGTCCCACGGCATCTCGGCGAATGCCCGTACCTCCTCACCTGCCACGACCATGTTTTGGTAATGCGCCGAGACGCAACCCTGTTCGAACCACGCTTGTCCCCAAATTCGGTACAGCAACGGATCGTATTGGCTGAAGTGTGTGGGACCCTCGATCGGGCCAGCCTTTAACCCCAACTTCTGCGCCATGGTATCGTCGTGAATCGAGCTGTGGCCGCCGTATGTCTGATGCGCAAGCAGCTGCCTTGGCGCGCGAAATGGCCCGGAGAGAACCAGCGGTGTTTCAAAACTCATGTCGGGCCCTCCAGAGGCGATATCTACAGCTTTCTGCTCCCGTCATGGCAGCCGGGTCGTGATCGCCAACCGCCAAGATCGATGGTCAATCGACGGGCAAACCAAGGATCTCGCCGGATCAGACCTGCGAGACGCTGTCGTCGAAGGACTGATCGCGGTCTTTCAGCGCGGCCGTAAGGCCCTGTTCGGCGACCTTGCGAAACCACACCATGTCTTCCGGGCTGCCGTGACCATCCTTCGGTCCCTGCGCATAAGCGGTGAGAAATCCCATCATTTCCCATTGCCGGTGGACATTCGTCTTCTGTGCCTGCAATTGCTTCAGCGGCACTTTACAAATTTCGCGCGCCCATTTGTCCACTTCGGCATCGAGCTTGTCGAGCGGAACGACACGCTGCACGAAGTCATAGCCACGCGCCTGTTCTGCCGTCATCCAGCCGCCCAGCATGATGAGCTTCTTCCACGACCTTCTGGGGGAAAATGAAACAACAGCGCCGTGGCACCGGTCGTACCGGCGCCCATGCGCGCCTGCTCGAAACTCAGCCGCGTGCCTTCGGCTGCAATAACGAAATCGATGTCGGCGAGAAATGCAATCGCGCCGGGACCTACATAGCCGTGAATGCCCGCAATGACCGGCTTGCTGCAATACCACATTTTGTTTGGGCCGGGCCTCTGGTGGATGTCATAACCAGACGGAATGCCCGTCGTGGCATAACCCATCGCCACCTCCTCCAGATCGTGGCCCGCACAAAAAACCTTGCCGCGCCCGCGCACGACAATCACTTTGATATCCGGATCGTCTTCCGCGTAATGCACGACCATGTGCTCGAGTTCGTGGTCCATCCGGAAATTCCAGGCATTGCGCTTTTCCGGCCGGTTCAGCCACACATTGAGGACGTTTCCCCGTTTTTCCACCTGGATGGTCTCGAATTTCAGATCGGCTAAGTCGTTCGCCATGACAGGCTCCCTGCGCTTGAAGTGGTTCGTACGCCACAAAATGAACCAAATTCATTATTGATGCAAGCGGCTGTCTTTCACCAAGCCGACCGTTCCAAGTCCCAGCCAAGTGGCTGGCATAGAACGGAGGAAGACAAACGCCTAGGGGGCAGAACACCGCCGCGAGCGGAACACCCAGCGATGCGAACGCGACGAGAGGGCGCGCGCTTTGCCGCTGATCCGTACCCAGTCTTTTGCGACCGCGTTGCATCTCCATGCAATTCGTAGCTGCCGACTTGCGGCGTATAATCGCTGGCTTGCACGTGGACGCGGCTTGCACGATTAATGAATTTTGTTCATTTTATGGCAACATTATCCCATTCACAAGCCTTTGCGGGGCGCCTGCAAAGATAGCGGAGGAGCATATCATGGCGGATCACCGGCCCAATGTTGCCGATCTCAAGTTCGAGACCCTGCAAGTCGAGAAGCAGGGAAATATTCTCAACGTATGGCTGAACCGGCCGGAAAAGCGAAACGCGTGGAACCATTTGATGGGCCACGAGCTCGAGCACATGGTCGTGCATTATGCGGAAGACGATCCGGATATCAAAGTGATTGTCGTTCGCGGCCGCGGCAAGACATTCTGCTCGGGACACGATCTGGAGGAAGTTGCTGCCGGCTATGCAACGACCGGAATTCCGTCCGGATTCGACGTTCATCAACGGCCTGGCCCGAACAAAATGTGGTATTGCAGCAAGCCGGTCATCGTCGGCATCCACGGCTATGTGGGGCCTGGTGCCGTCGCGTTTCTTGCCGACATCGACTTTGTGATCGCGGCGCAAGGCACGCGGCTGAGCTTCGAGCAGGCGCGCATGGGCGCCGGCACGACCGGGGCGACACCTCTTCTGTTTCATTTTCCACCCAAGGTCTGGAAGAAACTCATCATGGTGGGCGGCTGGATGACGGCAGAACAGGCGCGTGGCTATGACTTCGTGCAGCGTGTCGTTCCGCTCGACAAGCTCGATGCCGAAGTGGACAAATGGGCGCGCGAAATTTGTAAAGTGCCGCTGAAGCAATTGCAGGCACAGAAGACGAATGTCCACCGGCAATGGGAAATGATGGGATTTCTCACCGCTTATGCACAGGGACCGAAGGACGGTCACGGCAGCCCAGAAGACATGGTGTGGTTTCGCAAGGTCGCCGAACAGGGCCTTACGGCGGCGTTGAAAGACCGCGATCAGTCCTTCGACGACAGCGTCTCGCAAGTTTAGCGAAACGCTCGACTTCGGCCAGCGCCCGCGAACACGCCCCGCGGGACCTCTTTGCGTTTCAGCGAGTTGGCGGCGACGTCGCCAAAGGCTTTTTTTCGTCCTTTGCTTGTTCTGCACTCAGAAAGGCGTGGATCGCATCCACATCGGAGCGCGTCATGAGATCGGAAAAGGGGCCCATTCCCGCATAGCGCAGTGCGCCATCGTAGACGATCGCTTGAAAGTTGGCGTGAATGTTGGGCGGAAATTCCAAAGGTTGGGGTAATTGCCGGCCGGGCCGCCATAGAAATGGCATCGGGCGCAATTGTCCATGTAGAGCGCTTGGCCGCGCGCAAGCACGCTCTTGCCCAGATTTAGCGGACGAGGCGCCGGATATTTTGGCTCGACCGCGACAAGCCGGGGTTTCGGCACGGCGCCGCCATCAAGCTTGAACACGAGCAGCCTCTCCTGATTTTCGTATTTCGTGGGAGCCGATCCGGGCGTGTAGACAGGACCGTACGCGCCTCCATAACCGCCGAACACGGCGACATATTGCACGCCGCCGATTCGATATGTCATCGGCGCCGCCATGATGCCCGTTCCGGTGTCGATGGATTTCAGCAACCGCCCTGACGCCGCATCGCGAACCTCGAAGATACCGTCGGTGCCGCCTTCGAAAACGAGCCCGCCAGCCGTCGCAAGTGCGCCGCCCGCACCCCAGAGCGCTCCGCGCGGCACGACCCATGCGACCTGTCTCGTCGCCGGATTCCACGCTTCCAGCATGCTTCCCAGAACCGGCTTCGGACCCGGCGGCTGTGCGCCTGAAAACGGTGGAAGCTGAACGATCGCCCCGACCTCGCCCGACCCCGGGCGAAATGTCAGCGATGGCGCCAGCGCGATTTTCATCGGCGCTTTCATCACCGGGATGTAAACGAGGCCCGACTGCGGGCTGAACGCCATCGGCTGCCAATTGTGTCCGCCGACACTGGACGGCCAGACGATCTTGGCAGATTTCGAGTAGTTCCCTCCGTCCAGGCCGACCGGCCGTCCCGTCTTCAAATCGACATGGTCCGCCCAGTTGACCGTCGTGAACTTGTCCGCGGCGAGCAATTTGCCCGTCTCGCGATCGAGCACGTAAAAGAAGCCGTTCTTGGGCGCCTGCATCACGACCTTGCGCAACCGTCCGCCGAAGGGCAGTTCGCAGAGAATGATGTTTTGCGTGGCCGTGTAATCCCAGCTGTCGCCCGGCGTCGTCTGGTAATACCACTTCATGCGACCGGTGCGCATGTCGAGCGCGACGATCGAGGACAGAAACAGGTTGTCGCCGCCTTTCGGGCTGCGCATCCAGACCGGATGCGGCCCTCCGTTTCCCGTGCCAAGAAACAGAATGTGTGTAGAAGGATCGTAGGCCATCCCGTCCCATGCATTGCCGCCCCCGCCGAGATCCCACCGGCTGTGCGGGTCCCAGGTCTTGCGCGCCATGGCCAATTCGGGATTTTCGTCGGGGCCCTTTGCGGGATCGCCCGGCACAATGAAGAACCTCCAGACTTGCTTGCCCGTCGCCGCATCGTAAGCCGTGATGTAACCGCGCGAACCCATATCCGCGCCGCCGTTTCCGATCACGACGAGATTGTCGGCAACGCGCGGCGCGCCAGTAATCGATAGGCTTCTTGTCCGATCGGTCAGCGTGTCGGCGCGCCACACGCGTTTGCCGGTCTTGGCGTCGATGGCGTCGAGATAGCCGTCGAGGGTGCCGACATAAACACGCCCGTTGAACACGGAGACGCCCCTGTTGATCACATCGCAGCAGGCTTTGCGGGCAAATGTGCCGTCGACTTGCGGATCGTAAGTCCACAGATGCGCTCCGGACTTCGCATCGAGTGCGTAGACGACGCTCCAGGGACCGGAGAAATAGAGGACGCCGCCGACCATGACCGGCGTGGCTTCGACGCCGCGATGGGTTCGTCCGCGCACGACGATGTCGCCAAACGCCCAGGCCATACCGAGACGACCGACATTCGTGCGGTTGATTTCGGTCAATTCCGAATAGCGTTGTTCAAACGCGGTACCGCCGGTCAGCGGCCAGTCGACCGTCGCGGTTGACGAAGAAACAGGTGCCGACATTGCGCCTTCGCCGCCAAGCAAGCAAGCGGCGGAGAGGCACAGCGCTGTCAATCGTGCGACGCGAAATTTCAAGGGATCACCTGTCGAGGAGTTGTTCGGTCCGCAATTGCGATTTACGGGCGCCTCATGCGGCGCGGACGGCCTTTTCCGCGTCCCACGTGGCGGCGGTGTTTGGACGCGCTTTCAGCTTGACCTTTTGAATTCGAGCCGTTGCGTCCGTCTTCGGAAGCTCGGAGACGAACTCGATGAACCGCGGCGTCATGAATTTGGGCATTGTGTCCTTCAGGAAGCGCCAAAGCGTCTCCTCGTCCGGAAGCTTGTCGCGGCGCGCCACGACGAACACCTTGACTTCCTCCTCGCCGTATTTGGACGGCGCACCGACCGCGGCCGCTTCTACGACGCCGGGATGCCGGATGACATAGTTCTCGACCTCGAAGCTCGAAATGTTCTCGCCGCGCCGGCGGATACAGTCCTTCTTGCGATCGACGAAATGAAACGCACCGGTCTCGTCCTGCCGGAACGCGTCTCCGGTGTGGAACCAGCCGTTCCGCCAAGCCTGCGCCGTCTGTTCGGGCATGTTGTGATAGCCGGAGTTCATCGCCCAGGGCTCGCTGGTGCGAACGATCAACTCGCCGACCTCGCCCGGGGAGACGGGATAGTCGTCATCGTCCACCAGCCGAACTTCGAAGCCTGGCGGGCCCTTCGGCACAAACCCCGAACTCGTTGGGGCTTTTCCCTGCCACGCCAGATGAAGAGGTCCGCCCGTTTCCGTCATTCCGAAGCCGGTGTTGAGGTGCACGTCGAAGCGGTCGACGAATTTCTGGAGCACTGGTCCGATGGGGCCTCCGACGACCGAGCGCAAGGTGTGGTCGCGATCGTCGGGGCGCGGTTCCTTGCTCAGCAAGAAGCTCATCATAGGCGAGAGAAGAAGCATGTGCGTGCAGCGGTAGCGACGCACATCCGACCAGAAATTCTCAACGCTGAAAGTACGACGCAGAACGACGCGGCTGCGGTGCGCCGCGGCGAAATAGAGCGCGTAGCGTCCCGAATTGTGGAACAGCGGATAGAACGAGTAATAGGCGGAATTCTCGCCCATACCCCATTCCGGATTTTCCACGGCCGACATTCCGGAATGGAACGTGCCGTAATAGAGCTGGCCCCAAGGCACGCGCACGACCTTCGACGGACCTGTGGTGCCCGAAGTCAGGATCATGCAGCCGACGTCGAATATGCGCGGTTGATGAAGCGCGGATTCGTCCGTAACGGTTAGACCTCGGAAGAACGCCGCCTCGTCCACGGTTTCGAACGCCGCATTCGGGAAATCTGCGGAGCCGCCCAATACGAGCATCCGCGTTATCGATGCAGCCGCCGCGCCGATTTCCGTAAAGCGTTCGACATAGGATGCCTGCACGAGGGCTTTCGTCGCGCCGGCAGTCCGGACAACGTGGGTGATGATGTCCCCGCGATAACCTGTGTTCAGGGGCACTTCGATCGCACCCAGCCACGATATCGCAAGCCAGGCGGCATAGCCTTCGACCGACAGGTCGGCCATGGTCACGACGGTGTCGCCCCGCCCCACGCCGAAACGGCGCAGAGCAGCCACCCACTTCATCACCAGGGCGTGAAACGTCCGATTGGTCCAGTCCGCGCCGTCCACGACATTGATCAAAACGCGATCGGGTTCCGTTCGGGCGCGGTGCGCAGCAAGTTGCGGCAGTAGCTTGCGCTCGATCTCGGAGACCGGAGTGCCTGTCGTCATACAACTCCTCCCTGGAGCGCGAATGCCCGTCAAAGGCGGCCGCTTCGGTCGGCGGCCCTCCATTGACGGATAAATGAATTCTGTTCATTATAACATGAAACGCACGTCTGCCTATAGACGATTTTCGCTGTCGCCAGGGAGATAACAACAATGAAATTCGGCGTCCTTTACGAGCTTCAGCTTCCCCGCCCGTGGACAAAGGACAGCGAGCACAAGCTCTTCAAGGATGCCCTCGATCAGGTCGAGCTCGCCGACCGGGTCGGCATCGATCATGCCTGGGAGGTCGAGCACCATTTCCTCGAAGAATACGCGCATTCGTCCGCGCCCGAAGTGTTCCTGGGTGCGTGCTCGCAGCGAACAAAGAACATTCGGCTGGGTCACGGCATCGTCTTGATGCCGCCGGCATACAACCATCCGGCGCGCGTCGCCGAACGCATCGCCACGCTCGATCTTGTGTCCGACGGCCGGGTGGAATGGGGAACCGGAGAATCCGCAGGCGCGCTCGAACTCGGGGGCTTCCGCGTCCCTCCGGATCAAAAACGCCAGATGTGGCTCGAAGGCGTCGAGCAATGCGCGAACATGCTGGCAATGGAGCCTTATCCGGGATTCGAGGGAAAATATTTCTCGATGCCGTGCCGGAACATCGTGCCCAAGCCGGTGCAGCGGCCACATCCTCCCTTGTGGGTGGCTTGTTCGAACCGCGACACCATCAAGCTGGCGGCGCGACTGGGCATGGGTGCGCTGACGTTCGCCTTCGTGGATGCGGCCGAGTCCAAGAAATGGGTGGACGACTATTACCGAATTCTCAAGACGGAGTGTGTGCCGATTGGTCACTCCGTTAACCCCAACATCTGCCTCGTGACCGGCTTTGCTCTGCATCACTCCGCAGAGGAGGCGTGCCGGCGCGGCCTGGAGGGCTTCAATTACTTTGGGTTTGCGCTTGCCCACCATTATGTGAACGGAGAACATTTCCCCGGCACCACCGACATCTGGAAGAACTTCGAAGCGGCACGCGACACTTTACCGAAGACGGGGGGCCGCGGAATTGGCACGCCGGACGAGATGCGTGCCTATTTGCGCGAGTTCGCCGAGTCAGGCGTCGATCAGGTCACCTTCATTCAGCAGGCGGGGAAGAACCGCCACGAGCACATCTGCGAATCCATCGAGATTTTCGCGCGTGAGGTTATGCCGGAATTCAAGGAATTCGAAGCCGAAAGGCAGAAGAAAAAGATGGAGGAGCTCGCGCCCTATATCGAGGCCGCGATGAAGCGCAAGCAATATATGAAGGCCGTACCGAAGGATCAGATTCCCGGTGTTTTGGCTCTCAACCGCCAGATTGCGGAGCGGCAGCAGCCGAATGTCGGCGACGAGCAGGCCGAGCGCGAGCGGCAGGTTGCGGCCGACACCCTGAATATCATCTCGCGCGGCCTTACCTGACCGGGAGCCGTCCGAAAGGCGTCGTTCGATCCGTCGTCAATGTTACAGGAGGCAATCGTGACTGATCCTGGAATTGCTGCGATCCGCAAGCATCTGGCGGAGACAAATCTCAACGTCGCCCTGCCCGAGCTTCGCCGCTGGTTCGACTCGCTTTCGAATTCCTTTCCCACACCCGGCGACGTGACCGTGGAACCGGTGCGGATTGCCGGCCGCGATTGCGAGATCTGTTCGACGCCGAACGCTGCGGCCGGCGATCTCCTGATTTATTTTCATGGCGGTGGGTTCGCGCTCGGTTCGCTGAGCGGCTACCGCCATTTCATGTCGGAACTGGGCCGCGCCGCGGGCGCACGCGTGCTTGCGGTGGATTACAGGCTCGCGCCGGAGCATGTATATCCGGCGGCCATCGACGACGGCGTCGCGGCCTACCGGTTTGCGTTGAGCCAGGGAGTATCGCCTGCCCGCATCGCCGTCGCGGGCGACAGCGCGGGCGCGTCGGTCGCATTGGGAAGCATATTGGCAGCTCACGCGGCCGACCTGCCCCCACCGGCGTGCGCTGTATGCATCTCGCCCTGGATCGATCTCGAGGTCACGGGAGCCTCGATGGTCTCCAAAGCGTCGGAGGATCCGTTTGTGGCGCGGGAAGGCGCGGTCGCCTCGGCGCAAGTGTATCTGAACGGCGCCGATCCACGCGCGTCTTTTGCGGCGCCGCTCTACGCCGATCTGAGCTTTCTCCGATCGATGCTGATCCAAGTCGGATCGGCCGAGACGTTGCTCGACGATGCCGTGCGCCTTGCCGCCGTCGCGGGTGCGGCCGGCGTCGAAGTCCGCCTCGAAATTTGGTCCGGAATGGTTCACATCTGGCCGTTCTTTTATCCCACGGTGAAGGCCGGCCGGAAGGCGATCGCGCAAGCCGGCTCATTCATACGCGAAGCGATGGCGGGCACTCTTGCCGGATGAGCAAGACAAGAGAATACCACGATTCCGGTTCTGCGGCGTCCGGCGCAAGATGTGGTTTCCCGCGTGAGCGCGACGCTGCAAAGCGGTGCTGCTATCGGTAACGGGCTTCCGCTCCATCAAGGGTTCGCCTCCTCGACGCCTGCCGATGCCCGCAGGCCGCTTCCATTTCGCTCCGTGCTCATCTCCAATCGCGGCGAAATCGCGGTCAGAATTATCCGGACGCTCAGAAAACTCGGGCTCGAGGCGTGCATCGCGTATCACGCCATCGACAAGAACACGCCGGCGGTGGCGATGGCCGACCGCGCCGTGGAGATCGAAGCCGTTTCCCCCGTCGCGGCCTATCTCGACGGGTCGCAAATCCTGCGGGCCGCGAGTGCCATCGGTGCGGAAGCCATCCATCCGGGCTACGGCTTTCTCTCTGAGAACGCCTCATTCGCGCGCGCGGCGGTCGAGGCGGGCTTGATTTTCGTCGGTCCACCCGCTGAGACGATTGCGCTCATGGGCGACAAGATCAGGGCGCGTGCGCTCGCCGCCGCTTCGGGATTTCCCGTCGCGCCGTCCGCCGTCGAGGACGACGATCCCACGGGCTTCGTCGAACGCGTACGCGCCCTCGGCGCCCCGATCCTCATCAAGCCCGCAGCCGGCGGCGGCGGCAAGGGAATGCGAATTGTACGCGATCTTTCGCTGCTGGACGGCGAGATCCGGCGGGCCCGCAGCGAAGCTTTGCGCTATTTCGGGGACGGCCGGCTCTTCGCCGAGCGCTACATCGAGCGTCCGCGACACATCGAAGTGCAGATTCTCGCGGACGCATACGGCAACACCGTCCATTTGTTCGAGCGCGAATGCTCGCTCCAGCGCCGCTTTCAGAAGGTCGTCGAGGAAAGCCCCAGCCCGAGCCTGACAAAGGAGCAACGCGCCCACATCTGCGCGGCAGCCGTCGGAATCGCCAAGGTTGCCGGCTACCGCAATGCCGGAACGGTCGAATTTGTCTGCGGCGGCGACGAATTCTTTTTTCTAGAAATGAATACGCGCTTGCAGGTGGAGCATGCCGTGACGGAAATGATCACGGGGCTGGATCTGGTGTCCGAGCAACTTCGCATCGCGTCGGGTCAATCACTCGGCTACGGACAGGCGGATGTTTGGACCAACGGTCATGCCATCGAGGCGCGCATTTATGCGGAAGATGCTTCGCGCGATTTCTTGCCGACCACGGGGCCCATTCTCGCGCTGCAGGTGCCGGGAGGCGCCGGCATACGCGTCGATATCGGGGTCGCGCAAGGCCAGACGATAAACGCCGCATTCGATCCGATGCTGGCAAAGGTTGTTGCGCACGGGCGCGACCGCTCGGTCGCCCTTGAAGCCCTGCGGACGGCGCTTGCGGAATTTGTCCTGCTCGGGTGCAAAACGAATTCCGCGTTTCTGCACCGCCTGTTGAATGATGCGGACGTTCGTCGCGGACACATGCATACCGGGCTGATCGCAGAGAGACCCGATCTTCTACGCGAACCGAGTATCTCCGATGAAACGGCGCATAAATTGCTCGCGGCAGCGGCTCTTTCCTGCCGTGAGGTGCTGGACGCCGCCGAGGCAATCCCGGCTATTCACGCCGAAATGAATGCGTGGCGGAACTGAAATGAAACATCTCTTCACCATTGAGAACGAAGAGCATCTCATATGGCTTGCGCGCTGGCGGAATGGCTTCCAGCTGTCGCATCAGGGCATCGAAAGCCCGGTATCGCTGGAGCAATGCTCCGAACACGTCTATCGCCTGCGCGTGGGCGAAGTTTCCGATGTGATCACGCTCGCCGTCAAAGACGACACATTTTACGTGCATTTGAACGGCGAAACGCACGAACTCGTCTATCGCAATCCCATCTCGCGCTTCGCATCGAAACCTGCCGGTGCGGCCGGCGACGTCGTCCGGGCGCCCATGCCCGGCACGGTCGTACAACTCCCGGTTCAACCCGGCGATAGCGTGGGCGCCGGCGATGCCGTGCTCGTGATCGAAAGTATGAAGCTCGAGATGGTGTTGCGCGCGCCACGAGCCGGAACGATCAAATCGCTTTCGATTGTAGCCGGCGGCAAATTCGAACGTGACGCAATACTTGTGTTTCTCGAACCGCTGGGGGAGTCCTGATCGTGCAGCGGTTGGAATCTCGCGTCGATCCCAACTCCGCGGAATTTCGCGCCAACAGCGCGCACAACAAAAAGTTGGCGGAGGAGCTCAAGGTCCTCCAGCAAGAGACGCGATTTCGGCGCCACGACCGCGACCTGGACCGGCTCCGCCGCCAGGGCAAGCTCTTCGTCCGCGATCGGCTTCAATTGCTGCTCGACCCCGGCACGCCGTTCCTCGAATTGTCAACCCTCGCGGCCAACATGGCCTATGACGGCGAAGTGCCGGGCAGCGCGCAGGTCACAGGCATCGGGATCGTCTGCGGGCACGAAGTCATGATTCATGCCGACGACGCGAGCCTGAAGGGTGGCTCCTGGTATCCGCTGTCCATCAAGAAGATCGTGCGGGCCCTCGACATTGCGATCGAAAACCGGTTGCCCGTCGTTCACCTGTGCGACAGCGCCGGGGGGTATCTGCCCCTGCAGGCGGAACTCTTCGCGGACCGCTATTACGCCGGCCGCATTTTCCGCAACCAATCGATCCTGTCGAAGATGGGCGTGCCGCAGGTCGCCGTCGTGCTCGGGCATTGCACCGCCGGCGGCGCTTATGTTCCCGCGCTCAGCGACTACAACGTGATTGTGCGCGGCACCGGCGCCATTTTTCTTGGCGGCCCGCCTTTGGTGAAGGCGGCCACCGGGGAGGACGTCAGCGTCGAGGAACTCGGCGGCGCCGAAATGCACACCGGCGTGTCGGGCGTCGCCGACTATCCCGCCGACAGTGAAGCACACGCACTCGCCATCACGCGCGAAGTCGTCGCGCAGTTTCGCCGTCCCGACAAATTCGCCATCGACAAGGCGGAGCCCGAACCGCCGCACTACGACCCGGGGGAGCTCTACGGCATCATTCCGAGCGATCCTCGAATGCAGTTCGAAATCCGCGAAGTCATCGCCCGCATCGTCGACGGCAGTCGGTTTCATGAATACCAACCCGCTTTCGGTCAGACGCTGGTCTGCGGCTTCGCGCGGATTTGGGGCTTCCAGATCGGCATTCTCGCCAACAACGGCATATTGTTCAACGAAAGCGCGCTCAAGGGCGCGCACTTCATGCAACTCTGCGACAAGAACAGGACGCCGCTGGTCTTCCTGCAGAACATCACCGGATACATGGTGGGCAAGGAATATGAGCGGCGCGGCATCACCAAAGACGGCGCAAAAATGATCATGGCGGTCGCAGGTTGCGAGGTGCCAAAATTTACCGTCGTCTGCAACGGTTCATTCGGCGCGGGCAATTACGGCATGTCGGGACGCGCGTTTGACCCGCGTCTGCTGTTCATGTGGCCGAATTCACAGATATCGGTCATGGGCGCGGAGCAAGCCGGCGGGGTGCTGACGGAGCTGAAATCAAGACAGTCCGCGCGCGACGGCCGTATCTTGAGTCCCGAGGAGATCGAGGCCATCCGCCGCCCCTTGCTCGAGGACTATCGCAGACAGTCGAGCGCCTACTATTCCACATCGCAGCTATGGGACGACGGCATTCTCGATCCGGTTGACACGCGCAACGCTCTCGGCATCGCGATCAGTGCCTCGCTGAACGCTCCGATCGGGTCGCCGCATTACGGCGTTTTTCGGATGTGAGGAATCGCATGACAGAGCTACATGGATATTGTGCAGCTTCCGCCTATGCCTTCGATCGCCCGCCGCTGCGCCTCGAATTGTTCTTGCCCGTCTCGGTGCGAGGGGACGCAGACTCGCCGTTTTTTATGCCACCCAGCAGCACGTCGGAAATCTTTTTCGACATGACGTCGACGTCGAGCGGCACGCGACCGTTGAGATGGCGCCGGGCCACGTTCTCCAAGACTTCCCCAAACCAAGTCGCGAACCAAACGGGGATCCAGTTCCGGTCGCATCGATCCATCACGGATTCCGCTCTGGACAAATCGCATCAGCATTGACCCATATCGCTTGTCGAGGGCCTGGGTGTCCGGATGCGAGTTGAGGTTTGAAGAACGAACCTCTGAAATGAAGAGGCGGCAAATACCGGCGTCGTCGACATAGGCTCGGAGATGGACATGGATCAGCATATGCAAACGTGTTTCGAAATCGCCCTCAGTGGCGATCACGGCCTGAATTTGTGTCACGAACCGGGCGTAAAAGGCTGCCAGCATGCGGTGGAGAAGGTCGCGCTTGTTCTCGAAATAGCGGTAGATCAGACCCTCGGATACGTCTGCCGCGTCGGCGATCTGTGTGATCGAGGAAGCCTCGAAGCCGTTTTCGACGAACGCACGCTGCGCGATGTCGAGAATGGAATCGTAGCGGTCCTTCAGTTTCTGGGCGCTGATCTTCGGCATCGACGTCCTATGGAAAGTTGAGTGGGCGAATATGGATACGCGAGACGCGGGGCTATAATGAATATAAGCCATTTATTCGGCGCTTCCGCAATCGCCTGGAGCAGGATCGGGGGAGGAATTGAAATCGAATGACGGCAGACACGGGGTCCAATAGGTCGCAGGTTCCCAATTTCGCCCTTTCCGCGGAACAGCAACAACTGCTGATCCAAATCGACCGCTTTGCGCGCGAGGAGTTCTGGCCGCTTCAGAAGCGCATGGACGATGATGAATGGTGGCCCCCCGACGCGATGCCGGCGCTCGGTCGCATGGGCTATCTGGGGATCACGGCGGCAGAGACTTACGGAGGCCTGGATGGCGACATCTTCACGTCTGGGCTTATCGTCCAGGGTCTTGCGCGCTGGAACCACGCGATCGCGCTTAGCTACGTGGCCCATGAAAACCTCTGCTTGAACAACATCTGTCGCGCGGCGAGCGACGACGTAAAGGCTCGCTATTTACCTGGTCTGTGCGCCGGCACGGCAATAGGCGCATTGGCGCTGACAGAGCCGGGTGCGGGTTCCGATGCCTTGGGCTCGATGGCGACGACGGCGCGTCGCGACGGCGATGTGTACAAGCTGAATGGGCGCAAGCTTTTCATCACCAACGGCCCCGTCGCCGATGTCGTTCTGGTCTATGCGAAGACGGACCGCGCCAAGGGCGCGAAGGGGATTTCCACCTTCATCGTCGAAAAAGGGTTCCCGGGATTCCACGTCGCCCAAAAATTGGACAAGATGGGTTTCCGGGGCTCCACCACCGCAGAGCTCGTTTTCGACGACTGCGAGGTCCCGGCCCGCAACCTCATAGGCGGGGAAAACGAGGGCGTGGCCGTCGTCATGAGCGGCCTCGACCTCGAGCGCGCCATCGTCGCGATGATCAATGTCGGAATGGCGGAGCGCGCCCTGGACCTCGCCATCGAATATGCGGAAACCCGCAAACAATTCGGGCGCAGGATTGGCGATTTTCAGTTGGTGCAAGGCAAGCTGGCCGAAATTTATGTGGGCGTGGAAACAGCCAGGACGTTTTGCTATCGTGCGCTTTCGGCAGCCAGCGGGATGACCTCGGACGAAGGCGGCCGCGGCGAGATCCACAAATTGACGGCGGCCGCCATTCTCTACGCCGCCGAGACCTGTAGCCGGGTATGCAGCGACGCCGTTCAAATCTTCGGCGGCATGGGCTACATGCGCGAAATGGAAATCAACCGCCTCTATCGCGCTTCGAAGCTGTTGGAGATCGGTGCCGGCACGACGGAAGTGCGTAAAATGATTATCGCGGGCGAGCTGCTTTCGCCTGAACGGTCCGGCCATGACTGAGAAATTCGAGCATTTGGACGAAGAGCTCGCGACGCTTCCCATCGCGTTGCGGGACGGCCTGCTTCGCGATCAAGTCGTGCTTGTTTCGGGAGCAGGCCGAGGTATCGGCAAGGCCATAGCCTGTTGGGGCGCGCGCTTGGGCGCGAAGCTCGCGATCTGCGGCCGCAACGCGGATAGGCTTGCATTGGCCGCCGAGAACCTTCGCCGTCTGGGCGCGGAGGTGCTCGTCCACCCCGCCTCCATCCGCGATCCGGATGCGGTCACGCGCCTCTTCGACGCGACATGGGATCGCTTCGGCCGGCTCGACATGCTCGTGAACAATGCCGGAGGACAATTCTCGCAGCCGGCGATCGACTTTTCCGTCAAGGGTTGGAATGCGGTCATCGACACCAACCTGAACGGCCCCTGGTACATGATGCAGGCCGCGGCGAAAAAATGGCGCGAAGCCGGGAGCCCGGGCTCGATCGTGAACGTGGTTGCGGTCGTCTGGCGGGGGATGCCGGGAATTGCGCATACCTGCGCCGCCCGCGCCGGGGTGATCTACCTCTCCAAGACCCTGGCGATCGAATGGGCGCCTTTGAACATCCGGGTGAATTGCGTGGCGCCCGGCATCATTGCCACCGAAGGCATGAGCGTGTACTTCGGACGAGGCACGAAAAAATTTCCCAAAATCCAACCTCATGAAGCGATTTGGCGAGGTGGCCGACGTTGCGAATGCGGTCTGCTTCGTGGGCGGACCGGCGGGCGGCTTCATGACGGGTGAAGTGCTCACGATCGATGGCGGCGCCCAGATCTGGGGCGATCAATGGGCGATCAGTCGCCCGTCATGGTTCGACGCGGATTTTGCCTAGCGCCCAGCGCGGCATGACCATGACGACAACGCCGCGCCCGGCAGGAACCAGTCTTCCGGTGCGTGGACGGGAAAATCCATCAGCAGCTGCGCATAGGTCTTGCCCTGTGGATCTTGCCGCAGCGACGCGGTGCCTCCGCCGCCCAACGCGGCCTTCAATACGAAGTTCAGTCCATCCAGGCCTGGCCAGTCGTAGCGGTGCACGGGGCCCTTTGCGAGATGCGCGAAATATTGGGCGACTGCGGTCTCGGTAAGTTCGCGGCGAAGAACGGGCAAAAATTCGCGACGACGGGCAATAATGCCGATATTGGCCGTGTCGCCCTTGTCGCCGCTGCGTCCGAAGGCCAGTGCGATCAGCGGCACTTGCCGTGTCGGCCCCGCAGGGAACTCTTCCCGCTCGACCCCGTTGTCCGGACGGGGCTTCGTGCGCTGCTTCGCGTGCGAAGCGGCAACGGATTTCTCGATCCCATCCAGTTCGACGCGCGTCGCCACGTGCTCGCCGTCGATCAGGATCCCGATGTGCCTCAGCACTGGCCGCGACTTCGGTCGGCCCGCCGCGAAGCCGGTGATTCCCTGCGCCATCGAAGTCGCTGACGCCAGAAATTCCCGCGAGAAAATATCCAGTGCGGCTCGCTCGGCGTGGCGCGCGGCCACTTTCAGCACCACTTCACGCGCTTTCTGCGCACGGGAGTTGGCGCCGTAAAGGGTCTCGGCGCCAATCACTTCGATCAGCGTCTCAGCATAGTCCTGGAATCCCGCTTCGCGCATGAATGCGCGCGTCCTAGCGAGGATCGCCTCGCCCGTGCGTTGCGCCTTTGCGGCCGCGTCGCGGCCTGCGATGGTCAATTCTCCGGATATGCGGAAGCCGTCCGTTACGACGGCGCTGAGCTTGTAAAGACCGGACGGAGGCGTGCCCTTCGCGCCGGACACGCGGACGCGATCGGGCCCGAGCTCTTCAATTCTGACTTCGCGCCAGTCGCAAATCACGTCGGGCAGCGCGTAAGCGCCGGGATTCCCCACCTCATAGACGAGTTGCTCCGCGACGCTCGTCCTGTTCACACAGCCGCCGGTGCCGGCGGGTTTCGTGAGCACAAATGAGCCGTCGGGAAAACATTCCGCGATCGGATAGCCCATGCGCTCCCAGCCGGGACTGTCGCGCCAATCCGTCAGGATTCCGCCCGTCGCCTGACAACCGCACTCCACGAGGTGCCCCGCCATGCTGCCCTGCGCCAGCAGATCATAATTCGTCCAGCTCCATTCGAATTTATGGACCAGCGGACCCAGAACCAGAGCGCTGTCGACGCAACGTCCTGTAATGACGATGTCGGCACCGCGATCGAGCGCCTCGGCAATCCCGCGCGCGCCGAGATAAGCGTTGAGGCTGATGAGATCGTCCGGCAGCGAGACGCCTGCAGCGCGCAGGGACACAAGCCGGGCAAGCAGATCGTCGCCGGTCACGACGGCGATTTTCAGATCGACTCCCACCGCCTCCAGAGCCCGAGTTGCGGCCGTCCGGCATCCGTTAAGATTCATTCCCCCGGCGTTGGCGACAATCTTGATCTGCTTCAGGGCAATGGCGCGCGCATGCGGCGCGATCACGTAATCGATGAAATCCGGAACGAAGCCTGCCGCTGAGTCGCGCCGCCTCAGACCCGCCAGCAACCCCATCGTGATCTCGGCTAAGTAGTCGAGAACGAGAAAGTCAACTCCTGCCTCGACCATCTGCCGTGCTCCGTCGGGGCTATCGCCCCAAAAGCCGGAACCGCATCCGATCCGGCACATTGCGGAAGCGTCGATGCTCATCGCCCGGTCCAATGGGGAGGGCGCTTCTCCATGAAGGCCCGCGTGCCTTCCTTTGCATCGTCGGTCTGCGCCATGATGCGGATCATAAGCTGCGCGTAGTCGAGCGCCTGGCCCAGGCTCATATCCTGAAGCGCATGAAATCCCATTTTTCCCAGCCGGATGGCTGTTGGCGATTTGTCGAGAATTCTGTCGAGAAGCCAGGCAAGCTTGGCATCGAGTTCGTGATGGGAAACGACATAGTTCACGAGGTCCATCGCAAGCGCCTCCGCGGCGGTGAACCGCGCGCCGGTGATGCAAAGCTCGAGGATTTTCCGGCGGGGGCCGGTTCGCAACAAATAGGGCAGAATCATCATCGGAAAAAGGCCAATTGCGGTCTCCGTCGTTCCGAACGTCGCTTCGCCGGACGCAATGGCGAGATCGCAAGCGCACATGAGCCCGAGGCCTCCCGCAAGCGCATGGCCGTTGACCCGCGCGATGACAGGCAGACGACAATCCTCGAGAAGCTTGAAGAATGACGCCACGAAATGTTGCGGATCGGCGGGCGAAAGTGTGAAAGGCGAGCCATCGGCAGCCGGATCGAGATCGGCACCGGCGCAAAAGGCCGAGTCGCCAACTCCGGTGATGACGATCGCCCGCGCGTCGCCGGCACCCATCGCATTCCTAACGCCCTCTGCGAGTTCTTCCACGACCTGCGCATTCAGCGCGTTGTGCCGCTCGGGGCGATCGATCGCGAGCCATTGAACATTGTCGCGGAGTTCGGACCGCACGAGGGAAGCTTTAGCTGCAGCAACCATTTTGATCCTCTCCTCGACCTAGAGATGCGTCATCGTATTGGCGTCAAAAAACTTACGCCCGATCGGGACCTTATTTGCTCGCAATGCACCACGCCTGATGTCAGCGCTTCAGCCATAGTCTATAATGAACGAAATTCACTTTACAAGATTTGAACACCGCGGATTGGAGATTTTCCATGCTACACCTCTCGGGATTTGAGGTTATAGGCGTGCCTAGCGTTGCCCATGCGGGCGCTATGCGGGAGAAACGATGGTGAACTTCGCGAAGCCCTACGTAGACATCGGTCTCAACACGAATAGCTTGTCGGCCATGCTCGCCTTTTGGAAGCGTGAAGCGGGCGCGGTGTTCGATCATGTCCTCCCGATTCGGCGAGGCGTGAAGCAATATCGCCACGACATTTCCGGGTCGGTATTGAAGATAAACAATCACTACGAGCCTTTGCCCCAGCGCCGGCCGTCCGGATATTCTGAATTGTTGATCGCCCGCGACGATATCGCCGCGGAAAGAAAGTTGCGGGATCCCGACGGCAATGCCGTGCGGCTAGTGCCGACGGGCGCGTATGGAATTACGCAGGTTGGAATACGACTTCATGTTCGCAATATGGCGACACATCGCACGTTTTTCACAAATGCCCTTGAGCTCAATGAGGTGGCCGAAGGCATATTCCGCGCTGGCGCGACCCTTATCCTTTTGGAGCAGTCCGCAAACGCAACTGGCGACGCGTCGGTGGACGGAATCGGATGGCGTTACATCACCTTCCAAGTCTTCAAGGTCGATCAGGAACACGCGCGGATACTCGACCGGGGAGGACAAGAAGCGATGAAGCCAACGACGCTCGGCGACACGGCGCGTATCTCCATGATTCGCGACCCCGACGGCAACTGGATCGAGATATCGCAACGAGCCTCACTCGTTGGTTCACTCGCGGGCACCTGACAAGGCTCGCTTTTGCGAACTCATGGCGTAAATGCCCCAAGGCCGGAGAACGGGCGTTTTACAAGCTTTCTCGATTCCTGTTCATTCCGCGATCAAATCCTGACGTATTCATGATGGAGGCCCCCCAGGACTGGGCGAGACCGGATTGGCCCGATGTTGCATTCCGGTCGCGAGACCGGTGTCCATTCCAAAAACCCAATCCATTAGATTCGCGGCGGAAAACAGAATCAGATCATGATGCCGGCCGATGTGGGACCTTGTCGCGCTTCTGTTGGCATTCATCCGAGAGTGCTTCCGTTCACCCGAACAGTTGAGGGTCGAAAACGCTGTTCTGCGCCATCAGCTGAACATTTTGCGGCGACAATCGCCGAAGCGTCCCAGATTATCCGGCAGCGATCGGGCTGTTTTCGTCTGGCTGTGTCGACTGTTTCCGCGTATCGCAGAGGCGCATCTTCGGCGTGTTCTGCACGCATATCGTCCAATACTGTTGGGGGTTTTCCATGTGGTTTCTCCTGCGAGCCTTATCAGGAGGGCCTGTCGAATACATACGGAGAGGGGCTGCCTTGCGTCCAGAGTGGTGCCCGCCGGATCGAATTTCGCGCGAAAAATAAAGGCACTCGAACGGCAGGCCGTTCGCCATAGCCGGGCGCCCGAGGTCGCAGACGAAAGACACCCGGAATCAATAAACTGCTGATTTTCCTTCCCTTTTATAGACGGGAAATTAAATCGCTTGGGACGGGAAATTCGGAGCAGATTTCGTTGGGTGCACTGCTAAATCGAAAGGCATAAACCTCCACGTCACACCCAAAGTGTAAGTCTCCGGCGCGGAGGCGGAGACCAGGCTTCGTAACGCGCAAAATTTTCCCGGTTGGGGAGTCATTGGCGCGCTTCGGAGCATGCCCAAGACGCGTAATTGCGCGGGATTCGTGGCGGAGTCTGGCGGTTCTCGGAATGCCGGAATGAAAGTGGTACAGCTGGGTGGATTCGAACCGCCGACCTCCGGATCCACAATCCGGCGCTCTAACCAACTGAGCTACAGCTGCCCAAACGGGGGCGGAAACTAGGGGTCCGCCCTCCCAAATGCAAGACGGGGTCAAAGCGCGCTGCGCGCCCTCATTCCCCTGGTCCAATCGGCGGTGACGAGCGGGCGGTGCCAGGCAAAGGCGCGGTCTTCGAGGCCGACCGCGCTGGCGCCCGGCACGAACCGGAACCGGAACACATGCGGGCCCTGGTCGGCCACGATGGCGCGCGGGGTGTCCTCCGCCTTCGCCGGATCGTGATGCGCCAAGAAGGGACTGCGCAACAGCGTGAGCGAGACGGCGCGCGCGTCGGCCTCGAACGCGTAGATGTCGGGACAGACGATGCCCAGTTCGCGGCCGCCTTCGAGATGAAGCAGCGTGAAGTCACGCACCGGCCGTTCGCGCGGTTCGGGTGCACGAACAACGGCGCGGCCTGGGATACCGTCGGTATGCGACACGAGATTGGCCGGGAGCGGAAGGACGAGCTTCAGCACCTTGAGGCGCGCCCGCCAGTCGACGCGCAGCAAAAGCTCGACGGCCGGTTCTCCCGTATAGAGCCGCCATTCGGCAAACAATCCGCTTTCGCCAATTCTGCCGCTGCGAACGGCCGACACCATCAGCGGCCCTCGGTCGACGATGTGAGGCGCATCCCATTCTGCGCGCGCCGCAAGCGAGACGCCGATCCGTTCGACGCCATGCGACCAGGTATCCGTGGGGTCGTCATAAAGCTCCAGCCGGGGCGAGACGCCGAACCCATCGACCCATTGCAACAGCGGCTCGGCGTCCCATGCGACACGCGCCTGCGGCGTTGCGAGACCCTGCGCATCTGCCGACAGATCATTTGCGGCCTTCGAAGCCGAAAGATCGGGTGCGGAACTCCGCTCGATGAAAAGACTCTCGAGTTCGCCGGGGCCGACTTCGACCGGCAACAACACTTGCGGCGCGAACCGCGTCGCCGCTTCCGGCGGCATCAACTGATAGGGCACGTTGGCGCCTTTTTCGTCCACGATGCGCCACGACGCCTCCCACTTCGCTTCCGTCCACGGCGCCAGCACGACATGTCCGCGCCAGGCGCGTTCGGATGGATTCCATAATGCGAGGCGCTGGCGCGTGTCGCCGGGCAGATGCGCGAGACGCTTGCGCAATGCGGTCTGCACGATCCCGTCGGCGATCGCCTTGGCGCCGCCCAATTGATCCTCGAGCGCCGGATAGGCGGACGGGATGCAGGTGCCGCCCAGCGTATCGTGAAAATGGTTGAAGCAGACTGCTTCCCACGCCTCGGTGAGCTTCGGCATGCCAGGCTCGGCAATCTCGGCCTGGGCGAGCAGATGCTCGGCCTTGCGCACGGCGACTTTCAGCGCGCGGGTGACGGAATAGCAGCCGACCGCATGATGCTGCAGCTCACCGGTCACGAGCGGCAGGCGCGCAGTTTCGGCCGCAACCTTGTCGAAGAACCGCCGCGGCGAGGAAAACACAAGCCGGCATCCCGGAATCAATTCCGCATGCTCGCGGCACCATGCGAGCTGGCGTTCCGTCGGGCCGCCGCCGTGATCGCCCAGGCCGATGAAGCACATCGTGTCAGAAATTCCCTCCGGCAGGCCTTCCAGCGCGGCCAGAATATGTTCCTCCCGGACCGTGCCGGTGCCGTAGTGTCGCGCGATGCGGAAGATAGTGACTTCGTCTTCGCCTTCGAAGCCGCGCCAGCGGAAAAGTCGCGCGGGAAGCGCAAGTTCATGCTCCTGCGGGCGCATCATCACATAACGATCCTGCCCGAACCGCCGCATGATGCCGGGCAGCGATGCCGCGTGCCCGAACAAATCGACGTTGTAGGCGATGCGGGGGAATTGTCCGAAGCGGCTGAGGAAATAGTCGCGGCCCAGCGCGATCTGTTTCTCGAGTCCGTTGCCGCTCGGCTGGTTGCAATCGGGCTAAATCCACCAGCCGCCCACGATCTCCCAGCGGCCCGACGCGACATGGCCGCGGATGCGCGCAAAAAGCTCCGGGTCGATTGTCTCGACCATGCGGTAGCCCCACGCCTCGCCGCGCGTAAAGATCGCATCGGGATTGGCGTCGAGCCGGTCGCACGCCGAACGGCAGGTCGCGATCGTCTCGTCCACGCCGGCGGCCCAGGGCCACAGCCAGACGGGATCGATATGGGCATTGAGGATGAGATGGACCGTGATCATGGCGCGACCGCGTGCATCTCCGAGATCGCGCACACAATATGATAAAGGCTGCTGGCGGGCGCCGGCTCGTCCACAAAGCGGCCGGTCCCATCCATGCGGTCGCGCCAAAGCCCTGGGATCGGCGTCGCGAAATAGCGCCGAAGGCTCGCAGCGGCGGCGGCGGCCTTGGCGAACGCGGCGTCGATGTCTTCGTCGCGCTCCGCCAGCGACGCCATCGTGAGCCAGCCTTTGATCCGCTCCGTCTGCGGCCATAGCCGCGCAGTCGAATTCCTGGGCGAGAGATCGTCCCACATTTCCGCAAACGCGACGCCGCGCGCGGGATCGACGCCGTATTGCTCGCCGAGCGTCACCAGCCTCTTCGCCGCGGCAAGCGCGTCGTCGCGGCGGCGCGTCCGTCCCCAGCGCGTCAACAGCCACGCCCACTCGAATTGATGACCCGGTTCGGCAATGCGGCCCGCATCGCCGGCCGCCGGCGTCCAATCGCCGTCGAAGAATTCGCGCACGCAGCCATTCGAAGGATGCAGGAATTTGGCGAGGCACAGTTCCGCCAACTCATCGGCGAGCTTGTTCCATTCTGCGCTTGCAGGATCGATGTCGATCCAGGCGAGCGCTGCCTCCAGAAGATGCATGTGCGGATTTGCCCGCAGCGGCAACACGCGCGGCGCCGCTTCTTCGAAGCCGCCCAACGGATTCGCCCAGCCCTTGCGCAGGCGATCGCGAATATCGCCGGCAAGCGTCGCGAGCTTCCCGCGATCCGTGCCCGTCGCGAAGGCAGCGGCGAGCCCGAACAATCCGAAGGCATTGTCGTAAAGATCGAATGTCCGCCCCACCGGCGTGCCGTCCGGCGCGACGACCGACAGGAAAGTCCCGTCGGGCGCACGTCCCTTGGCGAGCAGGAAATCCAGCGCATGCTCGACCGCTTCGTAAGGGCCGTCCCAGCCAAGGTCGCGCGCCGTCACGAAGGAATAGATCTGGCGCGCGCACACCCTGATCC
The DNA here is from genome assembly GCA_963760345.1 of uncultured Alphaproteobacteria bacterium. Taxonomy (GTDB): domain Bacteria; phylum Pseudomonadota; class Alphaproteobacteria; order Micropepsales; family Micropepsaceae; genus Rhizomicrobium. The sequence continues at coordinate 329,897 of CAVXCU010000003.1, read as the reverse complement.
GCCGCGGTCCATCATGGGCGGTCCCGTCCTGGCCGATCTCTTCGAAGAAGCCGCCCGCCACGCGATCCGCATCGACGCGCCACCACAGCGGCAGCGCCGCGTCGAACAGCCACGCCGTCAACGCATCGCGTTCGCGCCGAAATGCTTCGAATCCGCCTGCCGCTGTCATGCGCGAGTCATACTACCGGTGGCAGACCGGCGCACTCATGCCGCCAGGTGCCGGCGGGCCTCCGCATATTCCGCCGCCAGGCGGTCGACCAACTCGGCCACGGTCGGTGCGTCGTCGATCTGTCCAACACCCTGGCCCGCGCCCCAGATGTCGCGCCATGCCTTCTGCTTCGTATTGCCGCCGGAGCCGAAATTCATCTTCGATTTGTCGGATTGCGGCAGCGCGTCGGGATCGAGGCCGGCGGTCAGGATGGAAGACCGCAGATAATTGCCGTGCACGCCCGTGAAGAGGTTCGTATAGACGATGTCGCCGCCGCCGCCCGCCTCGACGAGCGCCTGCTTGTAGGCTTCCGGCGCGTTCGCCTCCTTCGTCGCGATGAAGCGCGTGCCCATATAGGCGAGATCGGCGCCCAAAGCCTGCGCGGCCAGGATGGACCGCCCGTTGGCGATGGAGCCCGACAGCGCGATGAGCCCGCTCCAGAAGCTGCGCAGCTCCGACACGAGCGCAAACGGACTGAGCACGCCCGCATGTCCGCCGGCGCCCGCGCAAACGGGAATGAGGCCGTCCACCCCTTCCTCGATCGCCTTCTTCGCGTGGCGGACATTGATGATGTCGTGGAACACCGCCCCGCCATAGGAATGCGCCGCATTGACGACTTCTTTGGGCGCCCGCAACGAGGTGATCACGATGGGCACCTCCTGCCGCGTGCACACCTCGATGTCATGGGCGAGACGGTCGTTGGAGGAATGGCAGATCTGGTTGACGGCGAAGGGAGCGGCCTTCCGGCCTGTTTCGCGTTCGAATGCCGCGAGCTCGCTTTTGATGCGGACGATCCATTCTTCGAGCTTGTCGGCCGGGCGCGCATTAAGCGCCGGAAAGGCGCCCACGATGCCGGCCTTGCATTGGGCGATCACAAGCTCCGGCCCGGAGACGATGAACAAGGGCGAGCCGATCACCGGCAGGCGCAATCGTCCCTGAAGCACTTTCGGCAAGGTCATGAACGTTCCTTTCAGGAATGGCGGTTGGGCCGAACTGATCCTTGCGCGCTTCGGCGCGTCAAGGCGGCGGGCGGCCCACCCCTTGCGGCGAATCGCGCGAGAGACGAAAAGTAAGTCGCGACCGAGCCTTGCGGCACAGATGAGCAAACTGGAAATCGTTCCCGGCACGGCGCCGCTCGCGCTTTGGCGCCGGATCGCGGAGAGCGCGGAGCCGGTCGCGCTCGCCGACGCCGCCTGGGCGGGCATCGAAAAATCGCGCGCCGTGGTCGAAGATGCGCTCGCATCGGGCCGGGCGATCTATGGCGTCAACACGGGCTTCGGCAGGCTCGCGCAGACCCGCATTCCGCCGGGCGATCTCAAAGCGCTCCAGCGCAATCTCGTTCTGTCGCACGCCGCGGGTGTCGGCGCATTGCTGCCCGACGCCGTCGTGCGCGTTGCCATGGCCCTGAAGGTCGCGAGCCTGGCACGGGGACATTCCGGCGTGCGGCGCATCGTCGTCGAGCGATTGCTGGCGCTGCTGAACGCGGGCGTCCTGCCGGAGATTCCCGAACAGGGCTCCGTCGGCGCTTCCGGCGATCTCGCCCCCCTTGCCCATCTGTCGGCCGTTCTGATCGGCGAGGGACATGCGCGCTTCCGCGGCGAATCCATGTCGTCGCGCGCTGCCTTGACCAAAGCCGGGCTTCAACCTCTCGAACTCGAAGCGAAAGAAGGCCTCGCACTGCTCAACGGCACGCAGATCTCCACTGCGCTGGCCCTCTACAATCTGTTCGCCGCGGAGGCCAATCTCGAAGCCGCCCTGATCGCCGGCGCGCTTTCGACCGACGCGGTGAAGGGCAGCGACACGCCGTTCGATGCTCGCATCCATCTGGCGCGCGGCCAGCCGGGCCAGATCGCCGCGGCCGCCGCCCTGCGCGCGCTGATGTCCGGCAGCGAAATCCGCCACAGCCACGAAGATTGTCCACGCGTGCAGGACCCCTACTCCATTCGCTGCCAGCCCCAGGTGCTGGGTCCGTGTCTCGATATCCTGCGCTACGCGGCGGGCGTGTTCGCGGTGGAAGCCAATGCAGCGACCGACAACCCGCTCGTGTTTGCCGACGGCGCCATCCTCTCCGGCGGCAACTTCCATGCGGAGCCCGTTGCGCTGGCGGCGGACACGCTCGCGCTCGCCATCGCCGAGATCGGCGCGCTGTCCGAGCGGCGCACCGCGCTCCTGATCGATTCGTCGCTCAGCGGGCTGCCGCCCTTCCTTGCTGCTGACAGCGGAGTCAATTCGGGCTTCATGATCGCTCATGTCACGGCAGCTTCGCTCGCCTCCGAGAACAAATCGCTCGCCCACCCGGCGTCCGTCGATTCGCTGCCCACCTCGGCCAACCAGGAAGACTTCGTCTCGATGGCCACCTTTGCCGCCCGCAGGCTCGGGGCCATGAACGCCAACACCAGCCACATCCTCGCGATCGAACTCCTGGCCGCGGCGGAAGGCATCGAGTTCCACCGCCCGCTCAAAAGCTCCCGCGCTCTGGAAGCCGCACACGCGAAGTTGCGTGAGCGCGTGCCCCGCTTCGAGCGCGACAGGTTCTTTGCGCCCGCCATCGCGGCGGCGCGGGAACTGGTAACGGCGCGAGCCTTCGAAGCGTTGCTGCCGAAGGACCTGGCTCTCCCCTCCACCGCCTGAGCGATTCGGAAAGACTTTCGAAACCTTTCCCGAAACGCGCGGCCGAGACCGCCCTTTAGGAAATATTTGACGCGTGGTCGGCATGATCGGGCGCGGGCGAAGAATCGCGCATTGACTTCGCGGGGCTGCGCGTCAAGGTTTCTGTGCGATTCGAGCCCGCCTACCTCTGTCGAGCGGATAAGGCGTCTTCATGCTGTCTTACGCGATCAAGCGCTTTCTGGGCGCGATCCCGACGCTCTTTATCATCATTACGCTTGCCTTTTTCATGATGCGCATCGCGCCGGGCGGCCCGCTCGACAGCCAACGCCGGCTGCCGCCCGAGATCGAGCACAACATCGAAGCCGCCTACAACCTCGACAAACCCGTCTATCAGCAATATTTCATCTACCTCGACCGGTTGGCACATTTCGACCTCGGGCCTTCGTTCAAGACGAAAGACTTCTCCGTCACGCAGCTGATCGAGGACGGCTTGCCAGTCAGCGCACGCTTGGGCGCCAGCGCCATCACGATCGCAATCCTCCTGGGCATCGCGTTCGGCACCTTTGCCGCACTCTTTCAAAACAGGATCCTCGACTATGGCGTGATGACGATCGCGATGGTGGGCATCACCGTGCCCACGTTCGTCACGGCGCCGATTCTCACGCTCATCTTCGGCGTCTATGGCGTGCACCTGTTCGGCTACGACGTGTCGTTGCCCGTGAGCGGCTGGAACGACGGCGCGCTGGCCAACATGATCCTGCCCGTCACCGTGCTCGCATTGCCCCAGATCGCGGTCATCGCGAGGCTCGTGCGCGGTTCGATGATCGAAGTGCTTCATTCCAACTATGTGCGCACGGCGCGCGCGAAGGGCGTGCCGAACCGGATCGTCGTTGTCCGGCATGCCCTGCGTGCGGCACTGTTGCCGCTGGTGAGCTATCTCGGGCCCGCGGTCGCCGATATTCTCACCGGCTCGCTCGTGGTGGAACAGATTTTCGGCATTCCCGGGATCGGGCGTTATTTCGTTCAGGGCGCCCTCAACCGCGACTACACCCTCGTTCTGGGCGTAGTCATCCTCTACGCCGCCTTCATCATCATGCTCAATCTCCTGGCCGACCTGCTCTACGCCGTGCTCGATCCCCGCGTGAGGTACGACCGATGAGCCTGCAGTCGCTCGACAGTGACAAGGCGGAGACGCTCGCGCGCGCGGTGGATGTGAAAGGCCGCAGTCTGTGGGTCGATGCGCGGCGCCGGCTCTTACGCAACAAGGCGGCCGTCGTGAGCATGGTGATCCTGGCCATCGTCGGTTTGATGGCGATCTTCGCGCCGCTGCTCTCGCCCTACGCGTACGACCAGATCGACTACAACCTTGTGTCCTGCTCGCCGGACTGGTGGCCCGACAAGATGGTGGCGTGCAACGCGGGCGGCGCGCACTGGTTCGGCACGGATGCCGTCGGCCGCGACCTCTTCATACGCGTGCTCTACGGTGCGCGCGTGTCCCTCGCCGTCGGGCTCGTTGCGACGCTTGTGAGCCTTGTGATCGGCGTTGCCTACGGCGCCATCGCAGGTTTCATGGGCGGACGCACGGACGAATTGATGATGCGCTTCGTCGATATCCTCTATTCGCTTCCCTACATCTTTCTCGTGATCATCCTGATGGTGATTTTCAACCGCAACTTCGTCCTTCTGTTCGTCGCCATCGGCGCCGTCGTCTGGCTCACCATGGCCAGGATCGTGCGGGGGCAGACGCTTTCCATCAAACGAAAGGAATTCGTCGAGGCGGCGCGCGCGGCGGGCGTCAGACGCTTCGCCACCATCCGTCGCCACATCATTCCCAACGTGGTGGGTCCCGTGATGGTCTACGTCACGCTGACGATCCCCACCGTGATTCTCGCCGAGAGCTTTCTCTCCTTCCTGGGGCTCGGCGTGCAGGAGCCGCTGACGTCCTGGGGCGTCTTGATCTATGACGGCTCGAACCAGATGGAAACAGCCCCGTGGGCCCTCATCTTCCCGGCCCTGTTCATGGCGGCGACGCTGTTCTGCTTCAACTTCATCGGCGACGGGCTGCGCGACGCCCTCGATCCCAAGGACCGCTAGGCGATGGCCGAACCCATTTTCCAGGTCCGCGATCTCGACGTCCGCTTTTCGACGCCGGACGGCGAAGTGCACGCGGTCAGGAAGCTCTCCTTCGACGTGGCCGAAGGCGAGTGTCTGGGCGTCGTCGGCGAGTCCGGTTCGGGCAAGAGCCAGACGTTCCTCGCCGCCATGGGCCTGCTCGCTTCGAACGGGCGGGCCACGGGAAGCGTGAAGTTCCGGGGCCGTGAAATCCTCGATCTGCGCCAGTCGCAACTCAACAAGCTGCGCGGCTCCAAGATCACCATGATCTTCCAGGATCCGCTCACCTCGCTGACGCCCCATATGACGATCGGAGCGCAGATCATCGAAGCCCTGCGCATCCACCAGCGCGTCCCCTATGGGGAGGCCGAACGGCGCAGCCTCGAAATCCTCCAGCTCGTCCGCATCCCCGACGCAAGAAACAGGCTGAAACAATATCCCCACGAGTTGTCCGGCGGCATGCGGCAGCGCGTGATGATCGCGATGGCCACCGTCTGCGGGCCCGATCTGCTGATCGCCGACGAGCCCACGACGGCGCTCGACGTCACCGTGCAGGCGCAAATCCTCGACATCATGCGCGACCTGAAAAAGGAGCTGAAAACCTCCATCGTCATGATCTCGCACGACATGGGCGTCATTGCCGGGATGGCGGACCGCGTTCAGGTCATGCGCGAGGGCGAGATCGTCGAGGCCGGGCCGGTGGACGCCATCTTCTACCGTCCGCGGCACGACTACACGAAGGTTCTGCTCGATGCGATGCCGCGCATCGACCGGCCCGTCCGCCCGGGACACGCCGCGCTCAAGCCGGCCGAGGAACTCGCCGATGCGGCGAAGATTCTCGACGTCAACGATTTGAAGGTCCATTTCCCCATCCGCGTGGGCGGGTTTCCCTTCCGGCGGACCAAGACCCTGCGGGCGGTCGACGGCGTGAGTTTCGGCCTCAAGCAGGGCGAAACGCTGGGGATCGTGGGCGAATCCGGTTGCGGAAAATCGACGCTCGCGCGTGCCGTGCTGAAGCTCCTTCCCACGACGGCGGGCGCGGTGGTCTGGCGCGGACGCGATTTGGGACCGATCGGCGACCGCGACGTGCGCAAGCTTCGCAAGGAATTCCAGATCGTCTTCCAGGATCCGCTGGCGAGCCTCGATCCGCGCATGACGATCGGTCAATCGATCTCCGAACCTCTCACCTCGCTGAAGCCGGAGCTTTCGCGCGACGCGGTCAAGGACGAGGTGCGCGCCATCATGGAGCGCGTGGGCCTCGACCCCGCCTGGATCAACCGCTATCCGCACGAATTTTCGGGCGGCCAGAATCAGCGCGTCGGCATCGCGCGTGCGATGATCCTGAGACCCAGGCTCATCATCTGCGACGAGGCCGTCAGCGGGCTCGACGTGTCGATCCAGTCCCAGATCGTCGATCTCATCCTGAAATTGCAGGCCGAGTTCGGCATGTCGATGATTTTCATCAGCCACGATCTTTCCGTCGTGCGCCAAGTCGCGCACCGGGTGATGGTGCTCTATCTCGGCCGCGTGGTCGAACTGGCCGACCACAACACGATCTACGAAGACCCGCGCCACCCCTACACGCGCGCACTGATCTCCGCGGTTCCCATTCCGGATCCGAAGGCCGAGCGTGCGAAAGCGCGCGTGCCGCTGCCGCCGGATTTGCCGTCCCCGCTCGACGCCCGCGCCGGACTGACTTTCCTCAAATCGAAGATCGTCGACGATCCGGACGCCGAGCAATACCGGCCGAAACTGATCGAAGTGTCCCGCGGTCACTACGTGGCCGAATACGATCCGGCCTGAACGTTACTTTACGCGGGTCACTTTGAAGGTCATGTCGCTGTCATTGATCTTGAGATTGTAGCTCCCGATGAACCCCCGCGAGATTGTGACCGTGTTGTCCTTCGGATTCTTCTTGAAATGCGCCTGGTCGGCATCGCCTTCGCTTTGACGCCAGACCTGGCCGTTGTCGAGGAAGACGATGAATTTCCCAAACGGTGTGAAGGCGTAGTCCGTGACGCCGGCCGTGATGCTGTCGACTTCCTGCGGCGCGCCAGGCACAGGCTTGGTCTCGGGCTGAGGTAGCTTGTCGCTGCCGAATTGCTGCGGCGTCGTCTGCTGGGCCGGAGAGGTCCCGAAAATGTTGCCCAGATTGAAGCCGAACCAGGATTCCTGCTCCTCCTTGGTGGGGGGGCCGGAAGATGCAACCGAGGCGGGAGGCGTCGCCAGGGCGTCCTTCGCCCGCGGCGCGAGCGCGTCGTAACACGCAAGGCGGGACTTGTCGTCCGCGACGCTCGCGCATTTCCCCATGGCCTCCAGCACCTGCTCCCGCTCGTCGGCCATCGCCGGCCGGGAAAGCAGCAACACCGTGGCGGCGAGCGTCCCAAATAAGCGCAAATTCATATCTCGTTCACTCCCTCGTGGCTTAATTGGCCGATCCGCGGTGTTCGGAGGCAGGCCGGCCGATGATAGGCCAAGCGCCCAATCCGCGCATTGAGAATTTTATCGCGGATGGCTCGCTGCCGGAATGTCGGGACGGATGTGCAATGGCTGATACGGAACGCGGACTGACGCGGCGCTTGCTCCTGGGAGCGAGCGGAGCTGCGGTCGTTGCCGGCACGACAGCTTTCGCGCTGCGGGGTTCCGGAAGTGGCCGGCGCTCGGTATTGGACAGCAGGACATTCCATCGCGGCAATGGCGCCGAGCCCGACACGCTCGATCCGCATCTCGCTTCCACGCAGTATGGAATCAATATCATCGGCGACATGTTTCTCGGGCTGATGACGGAAGACGCCGCGGCGAACGCCGTGCCGGGCGCAGCGCTCGGCTATGCGGCAAGCGACGACGGCCTCGTCTACACATTCAAGCTGCGCGATCACAAATGGTTGGACGGCGTGCCCGTGACGGCGCATGACTACGTGTTCTCGATTCGCCGCGTCCTGAATCCGAAGACTGCCGCGCAATACGCCTCGATCCTTTATTCGATCCGGAACGCCGAAGCGGTGAACGGCGGCAAGCTCCCGCCGGAGCAACTCGGCGTGCACGCACTCGACGACAGCACACTTGAGATCGTCTTCGACGTCCAGGTGCCCTATATCGCACAACTCGCCACGCATATCTCGACATTCGCGGTGCCGCGGCACGTTGTCGAGAGGCACGGCGCCGCGTGGGTGATGCCCGAAAATATCGTCACCAACGGCGCCTATGTGTTGAGGGAATGGGTGCCGAACGATCACATCCTGCTTGTGAAAAACCCGCATTTTTACGACGCGGCAAACGTGAAGATCGAGAACGTCTATTACTATCCGACGCAGGATTTCGCCGCGGCACTCAAACGCTTCCGCGGCGGCGAACTCGACATGCAGAACGGCGCTCCCTCGCAGGGAATCCTCTGGATGAAGGCGAACCTGCCGGAATCTCTTCATGTCTCTCCCTACATCCTCTCGCAATATATCCAGTTCAATTTGACGCAGCCGCCGTTCAACGATGTGCGCGTGCGCACCGCTCTGTCGCTGGCGATCGACCGCGAAACCATCGCAGGCAAGGTGATGCATGCAGGCGAAAAAGCGGCCTATGCTTTCGTGCCGCCCTATATGCCCACCTATCCCAGCGGCGCGCAGGTTTCGTTCAAGAACATGCCGATGGGCGCGCGCATCGAGAAGGCGAAGGCGCTTCTGCACGCGGCCGGATACGGTCCCGGCGACCCGCTGTCGTTCGACTACAACATCGAGGACCAGACCGATTCGCGGCTCATCTCCATCGCCATGCAGTCGATGTGGAAGACCATCGGCGCTGAGGTCCGCATCGTGCCGTCCGACGCCAAGAATCATTACAATCTGATGCGCCGGCAGGTGTTCTCGGCGGCCTGGGCCGGTTGGGTCGCGGATTATCGCGACGCCAGGGATTATCTCTTTCTTTGCCAGACTGCGAGCAAGGACCTGAATTACGGCGGCTATTCCAGCGCCAAATTCGATTCCCTGATCGCCCAATCCGACCGGATGCCGGATCCCGTGCAACGGGGTCTGCTTCTGCAAGCCGCCGAGCAGACCATGCTCGACGACGTGGCGGTTGCGCCGGTCTATTTCGGCGTTTCGCGCGACCTCGTCTCGCCCGCCGTAAGGGGCTGGGTCAACAATCCCATCGATATCAACCGCTCGCGCTATTTGTCTCTTGACCGGAGCCGGGCGCTCGCCTGAGCGTTGCGGGCAGCCTTTCAAGAAAGCCCCGCATGATCCTTCGCCGCCTGCTCGCCGCCGCGCTTGCGGGCCTCGTTGCCGCCTGCTCGCCCGCACCCCACATGGGCATGACGCTCAATCGCGGCAATGGCGGCGAGCCGGCCAGTCTCGATCCGCACTTCATAAACCTCACCGTCGAATTGAACATTGTGGGCGATCTGATGGTGGGGCTGGTGACGGAGGACGCAGCCGGCAGGCCCATCCCCGGCGCGGCCGCGAGCTGGAGGACGTCGCCGGACGGCCTCACCTGGACGTTCCATATGCGTCGCCACCTGTGGTTGGACGGCGTGCCCGTCACGTCGCACGATTTCGTCTATGCCTGGCGGCGCATCCTCGATCCGAAAACGGCGGCGAAATATGCGCAGAACCTCTGGGTCTTCAAAAATGCCTATGCAATATCGGGCGGGAAACTGCCGCCCTCTGCGCTGGGCGCCGAAGCCCCGAATGACGACACGCTGATCCTGCATCTCGAGCATCCTGCGCCGTATCTGCCCGAAGTTCTGATGCACTTCACGACGTTTCCGGTGCCGCGGCATGCCGTGTTCAAATACGGCAGCGCCTGGTCGACCGCCGACCATTACGTCTCCAACGGCCCCTACATGCTGAAGGAGTGGTATCCGAACGATCACGTGACGCTCGTCAAGAGTCCGCGCTTCTACGACGCGGCGCATGTGCGCGTCGACACAGTCAATTATTTCCCGACGACCGACTCGGAAGCCGCGCTCCGGCGGCTGCGGGCCGAGGAAATCGACACCCAGAACCCGCTTCCCGCCTACGAGATCGACTGGTTGCGCGCGCATATGCCGAAAGCGCTGCAAATCTCGCCCTATCTGGGGGTCTGGTACATCGTGATGAACGAGGCGCGCCCGCCGTTCAGGGACAAGCGCGTGCGCCAGGCGGTCGACCTGGCCATCCGCCGCGAAATGATCACCGACAAGATCTACCGGCTGGGCGAACCCGCCGCCTACAGCATGATACCGCCCGGCGTGGCCAATTTCCCGGGCACCGCCGTCCTCGATTTCAAATCGATGCCGTATCCGGACCGGCTCGCGAAAGCGCAGGCCCTGATGAGGGAGGCGGGATATGGCCCCGCAAACCATGCCCACGCCGTCTACGCAACCACCAGCGATCCGGACAACAAGCGATCGGCCGCCGCCATGCAGGACATGCTCAAGCAGATCTACATAGACGTGCAGATTGCCCAGACGGATTTGCAGATACATTTTGCAAATCTGCAGCAGCATGCTTTCGATATCGCGGGCGCCGACTGGATTGCGGATTTCGACGACGCATCGAATTTCCTCGATCTGCTGCGCTCGACCAATGGCTTGAATTACGGCCTCTACGACAACCCCGCCTACGATGCGCTTCTTGACAAAGCTCAACTCGAGCCCGACGCGAAAATTCGCGGCGACATGCTGAACCGGGCCGAACAGATGGCGCTCGACGACGCCGCCTGGGTGCCCGTTCGCTTTCTCGTCACCCGCGATCTTGTGCAGCCCTATGTGAAGGGCTGGATTGCAAATATCCGCAACGTCAATCACACGCGATGGCTCTGGATCGAGAACAAACCGCCGCCGCCATGAGAGGCGCCTGGTTTGCGCCGGTGGCGGCGGAACGATAGGTTCCGGCCACTCGGCAGCGAGCACGCATGGAAAACTGGAACGAGATCGAAGCGGCGTTGCGGAACTGCTCCGGCGAGGCTGGCGCGGAAGAGCGGGCCGCGGCGTATGCGCCATTTTTTCAACGCTTCGGCCGCGGCGTGCGGGTCGGCGCCGGATGCCGGTTCCGCAACCCCGAGCGGATCGTTCTCGACGACGGCGCGGCGATCGGCGACGGGTGCCATTTCGACGCAGAGAGCGCGATCTGGATCGGACGAGCCGCGAGAATCGGCGCGTGCGCAAATCTTCACAGCGATGTTATCGATCCGAATTCCGTGCATCCCGATCGCTTCGCCGTGATTGTCGACGATCTGGCCGAAGTTCCACCGGCCGCCGATCTCGGGCCTGGTTCGCACGTCGTGCGTGCAGCCCAAAAGCCCGCGCGCGTTTCTTCCGACGAGGCGGCGTGCGTTTCGCTTGTCGTGCCCGCGAACGACAGGCGGCTCATAGACGCGGCGCATCTGCTGGTCGAAGTGCTCGGCCTGCCGCAATTGTGCGTCGCATTGGATTCGGAGCTTTTGCTGGAGCGTACTTCGGCAGCGATCCTGTTTGGGGGCTCACCGAAATTGCCCGTGAATATTCCCGTCTGGCGGCTTGAGACGGGCGCCAGAGACGCGGCGGCCAGGGCGCGCACCCTGAATCTGCCCGACGGCTCTCCCGCCGGGCTGCCGGCCTCGATCGCCTACGACATCGGTCACAACGGCTTCGGAGAGACGCCCGGCTTGCGCAACACCACGCGCGCGACTTTGAGCGTGGCGCTCGGGCGCGATCTCAACAGGGATGCGGAAGAATGGAAATTGCTCCGACCGGGCTGGGGTCTGGTGCTGCTTGGCGCGAATATGATTTGCCCGGAAGACGATCGCTGGGACGAAATCTTCGAGCGCGTCGGCCCGATCCTTCATCCGCGTATGGAGGGCGCAAACTGGCGGGAGTTCGCTCAGGTAGCCCTCGACGACATCTGGGAACATGAACTCGATCTGATGGCGGAAAAAGCGCCGGGCATCCGGAAATGTTTCGCCAATCCGAAGGAACACATATCGTCGATGGTCTGGGAGGGTTTCCGGCGCGCGATCCACACGCTGCCCCTCTTCGTCCACAGATGGCGCGACAAGGAGCCCGAGATTTGCGAGAAGGTGCTGGCGTTCCAGGCGCGCGGCGCGGACTCGTCGCCGAAGGTTGCGTGCGCCGCAATGGGGTATCTCGCGCTCGGCCGGGACCACCAGGCGCGGAGAATGCTCGACGAAATATTGGTGCCGCCGTGGACGGCCTCCTACTCCTCGCTCTTGCGGACGAAGGCGTCGGACGATTTGAGCCCCGGCGCCACGCCGGAAGCGCTAGCGCTTCTGTTGGCCTTCTACATGAAAGACATGGAAGGGTCGTTGTTCTCGAGCACGCCAACGGTCGCCCTGCGCTGGAGGAGTTGCGGAAACGGAAACGCTTTTGCCGATTCGCGTTCGCGCGTGCTGTCGCGCGATCTCCTGGACAATTGGCTTTTGCTCCAGGAATTGCCCGAACTCGCCGAGGGCGCCGTGCGGCGAAGCGAGATTTCCGACAATCTTGCGCTGACCGCCATCGAAGAAGCGTGGCATCGCGCGATCGAGGCGATTTTCGACGAAATCGGCGAAAAGCTGGTCCGTCTCAAGCCCTGGCCGGCGGGCTACCGGGCCGCATTCGCCTTGCGTTTCGACGTCGATCGCGATGCGTCGAACCATGCCATTGCCGCGATCTCCTCCGTCCAGAAAAACGCGTTCAATGCGGCATGCGGGAGCTGGTATTATCTTGCCGACGCCGGGCACAATCCACATGTGCGCGGCAGCGTGGGCGGTGCAAATCAGGAAGACGGACTTCACAGCGATATCGCCGGCGAGGATTGCGAAGGCCGGGGCGTGACGCCCCATGGCGGGCTCAGATCGTCCTATTGGACGGGCGCGAATTACGTTCGCAGTTTCGACGGCCGGGCGCCTTACACCGAAACGATGGGCGCGGCATTCCTGCTCCCGCGGCGCGCCTGGACGGCGCAAGGAGCACTGGCAATCTGGGTGACGCCGACCTATTTCGCGTTGGAAGGAAATTTGCGCGATCATACCACCGAATTCTTCGACCGCCGGCTCGACGCCTTCCGGACCCGCCTGGCCAATGGCGGGCTCGTCATCGTCGGCACGCACCCCGATTGCAGCCAGCAACTGCTGGCCGATGTCCTTGCGCGGGAGGATTTGTTGGACGTCTGGCCCACGCGCATCGACAAGGCGGTCGAAAGGGTCAAGCGGCTGTTCGGCTATGGCAATGTTCGCGTCCTCAAGCGGCCCGATGGGTTCGCGCTGGAAGCCAAATTCGACGTCGCGGATGTTGCGGTGACGATTCGCGAGCCGAAAGGGGGCGTCGTGCGGGACGTGGCGGTGCACCTCAAGGCGAACGAACCCGCCCCGCTCGAGCAACGCACGGTGCCGAAAACGCAAAAAAAGCCCGGCAGCCGAAGCCGCCGGGCCAGATCGGGATGATGCGGCCAATCAGGCCGCCGATGTCGCAGAGAAAAGAAAACTCAGCGCTCGAACAGCGCCTTGAAGAGCGCCCCGCCGCCCGCTCCCAGGAGCAGTGCTGCGCCCGCGATGCGAATGGACCAGGCGAGGACCTTGTCCTTGATCTTCCAATAGTCGTGCGCCGCGCGTTCGCACTCGCCGAGGCGCGTAGCAAGATTGGGCACGCCGGGTTGGCCTTCGAGCTGGGCGAGCCGGTCGGCGACGTTCTGCAAGGCAAGACGCATCTCGGCGTAGATCGCCTTCAGATCGTGGGTCGCCAGTTTGAGCTCGCGCGTCTCTTCGCGGAGCGCCTCCGTGCGCTCGATCAGGATGCCCAGCAAGCGATCGGTTGGGCCGCGGCCCGCGAATTCAGCGTCGGGCATCGCCGCCATCCGACATGCAGGCCTGATCCGCATCGCGCATCGCGACCCAATCCATGAACACCGCGCGCATGATCGCATCGCGCGCCAGCGCATCATATTCCCGCCGCATCTCGTCCTGTTGAACGGCGGTCCACGAGGTGAGCGGCAGGCATTGCACGTGGACGGCGGAAACCGGCGCGGCGGCACAGCCCGCAAGCACAATGCAAAGGCCCGGTACGATGGGATATCTCATATCGAATGCTCCCTGAGCCGCGCGTCGACGGCGTCATCGGTTCGGGGCGCGCCGGCTTCCGCTTGTGCGATCCCGGTTTCGGTCCGTTCGGCCGCCGCCGTCTCTGCCGCCGCCTGCGTTTCCGCGTCCTGCCGGATCTTCGCGCGCGAGCGCAACCAATCCTCAAGCCGGCCCAGGAGGCCGAGCGCACCGAGCACAATCCGTGCGCCCGAGTAGAGAAGCGACAGCAGAGACATGGGGTGCGTCCCGCTCAGGCTGCCGGCGCGGCGGTTTTCTGAGCGGCGGTTTGCGCATTGACGAGCGCCGCGCTTACGGAGGTCAGGACGGATTGCCCCGCCACCTGCAGGGCCTTCTGGCCCGCCTGCTTGAGCACTTCGGCGGCGACCTGGGCCGCGGCCGCGACGAAGCCCGCGGGCGTGCCCAGGGTGGCCACGTCGGTGACGAGCGTCGCCACCGCGCTTTCCGCGATCGGCGCCAGCGCCTGGATTTCATCCTCGACGGTCGAGGTGAAGAGGTTCTTGAGGAACGGCCAAGCATCCGTTTCCCAGAAGATTTCGACTTTCTGCACGAGGTCCATAAGGGTCTCCAAGAGTTCGACTGCACGCAGGATTGCGCCACAGCGGTGAGCCGCCCGCCGGCGTCGCGCGGCCCGAAGGCCGCACGGCGGGAACGGACGGCTCGCCGCCAGGGCGTTGCAAAAACCGCTTGGCGAATGGTTCGGGCCGGCGCCTCGGGAGCGGGGCCGTATCGCCCCTAAGCGCCGCTTGTGCCGACGGCAGCCGGGGACACCAAGTCGTTCTCAAAGCTTGCGAATTGAGAGAGCAAAGAAGCGCAAGTCCACCGGGACCGGGCGCATGCGGCAGGCGCCGGCACAACAGACCGTCCGGCATCGATTATTCGCGGAGACCCTGCTATCTATTGCGAATGAATGGGGCTGCAGACGCCATCAAACGCGCCAGGGAACTCTTTCGCGAGGGGCGCGCGAGCGAGGCCAAGCCGCTTGCGCTGCTGGCCGTTCAGACCGGGCGGCCGACGCCCAGTTGGCACGTTACGGTGGCCAAGATCGCCGCCGCTCTGGGCGAAGTCCCCGAAGCGCTCGCGTCGATCGAAAAGGCGACCAGCGAAGATCCCCAGCCCGAGTGGCTGATGGTGCAGAGCAATCTCTATCGGCGCGCCGGAGATATTTCCGCCGCTCTCGATTTTGCCGAAAGGGCCGTCGCCGCGTCGAGCGAACCTTCCACAAAATGGAAGGCCATCGTCAACGATCTCCGCGCGCGCAAATGCCTGCCGCATCCCAATACCCGCGAGGCCACCTCCGAATTCTACGATGCGGTCTACGCGGACAGCGCGGATTACGCGCGCGACGCCGAACTTGCCAGCTATGCCCCGCTCTGGGATGCCATCGCAGCGCGCATCAAATCCTATGGAAGCGCGCAGGTGCTGGATATCGGCTGCGGTCCGGGCCAGTTCGCGGAGTTCCTCATGCGGCGGCTGCCGGGCATCCGGTATTCCGGCCTCGATTTCAGCGAAGTCGCCATCCGCGCGGCGCGGAAGCGGTGCCCGTCACTGCGTTTCGAGGTGGCCGATGCGCTTCGGTCCGATGCCGCTTCGACGTTCGAATACGACCTGGCGACATGCACCGAAGTGCTCGAGCACATCGACGACGACATCGGCCTTCTGCGCCGGCTGAGACCGGGCGTCCGCTTCATCGGATCGGTGCCGAACTTCGATTCCTTCGGCCACGTCCGCTTCTTCGTGTCCGAGGACGAAGTCGCCGAGCGTTACGCGCGGTCCTTTTCGACGCTTGAGATCGCGACCGTTCCCTTAAGACAGCGCTCGCGGCTGTTCTTGCTCGATGGGGTTATCGCGCAAACCAATTCCGATGCCGGCGCGAGCAGCCGTCCGCCGGTTTAGCAACCCGAGATTTGCGCCGAAACCTCCGAAGCAAACGATCGATTCGAGCCTATTTTGACAGAACAATAGCGCTTGTGCCGATCGATCGGGATATCCTCACGTCTGTCACCGCACTTTTCAACAATCCCGATATGGCCCGAAGTGAACAAGCTCTCTATCCACCGACCATCGCCAAAATGGCGTATTGCACTCGGTCGTACCACAACCTTGATCTCTGCGATTGTTTTGTCTGATCGATTCTTTCGCGACAGACCACTGGAGTTGTTTGAGGACATTTCGAGTTTGATCGATGGATTGCAACCAGGGCGGCTCGCCCTGGAAGAAGGGACGGTCCGATATGTCATCGAGACGGCTGGAGCATATCTGATCGCCGCGAGAAAAGGACCAAACAGGCTTCCGAGGAAGTATTGCCTGAGGGCACACGTTGGCAGCGCCGACCGTGGCTTGCCTAACTTCCGGCCGCTTCAAAAGAATGCTATCACCTGGTTCAGCCCGCGGACCGGGGGGCATCTAAGATCAATCGGATCTTTACCGACAACAAATTAGATGCGTAAGACCTACGTCATGTTCACGATCGACGCGGAGGCGCAGCTCTATATGGAGCACGCGTTCTGGTCGTACCATGTGAACGGTTTGCAGCCGCACGATTTGCCGCAAATGATCGAGCACGGCATCGTCGAGCAAAGCGCCTATGGCTCCCGGCTGGCCTTCGTGGACTACGGGTCGAAGCTGAAACGGGACGATTTGTGCCGCCGCATGCGCGAACTTCGCGGCTCTTCATTCGACAGTTTCGATCCGTCAAAGACGAGTCCGGAAGACATGATGACCAATGCTACCGGTGGGTTGCCTTCGATATTCAGGTCGTTAAACAAATACGGCTTCAAGTCGACGGCGTTCGTCGATTTTTCCGGTCTATATACATTTGGGGCCCAGGATTTCGGCGAGACAATCGCCCTGATGGAACATTTCGGTCACGACGCACAGGTCCATCTTCACATTCAGGGTGGAGTTAATACCGACGCCTGGTTTGCCGCGATCGGTGCGATTCGTCCGGGAAACAGCATGATCGAGACGTGGGACGCCGATACGGTCGATCGCATATTCGCCCGAGTGAGTGCCGACTATGAAAAATTTCTTGGGAGGGGTCCGCTCGCCTATCGCGGCGGCGCCTATCGCATCTCGGAAAATATCCTGAGAGCTTTGGCCAAATACGGCTTCCGGCTCGACTTCAGTCTTGATCACCAGGAGAAGAGCGCAAGTAAGCAATTGCTCGCGCCCAATCTGCGTTTCGGTGACTATCCGCTACACATTTCCGGACTCTGCGAAGTGCCCGTGACCGCTTTCCGTGTCGATCCCACGGAAAGACCGGAGATCGATCGCTTCCGTGTCTCGCTCAACCGGCAAAATCGCAGGTTCAGGATTCTAGAGAATATTCGGGAGGACGGACCTCCGGTCATCACCTACATCCTGCATTCGCCAAGCCTCATGCGGAAGGTGGATCACCCGGAACGCCAAAACCATGGCAAGAAAATCGTCCTGCGCGAGGACGAGGATCCCGAACTGGTGAAGATTTTCGAGGCCGAACTCGACGTGATCGCAAATCAGGACCACCTTGAAGTGGTCACCGCGAGGCAACTGGCCGAACGCGTCGATGAAATACGCGATGACTGCCTGAGCACAGGACGCTACTTCTTCCAGGATATCACGGCGACCCCGCGGCTGGATGGTCCGCACGACGAGCAGGGCAAGCGCCGGCCGTTGAAGGGGCGTGCTTGTAATCTTTGCGGCGCAGGCGATCGAGAGGCCGCCGCGGGCGGCACGGCCGCGGGGCGATTGCAGACGGGCGCTTGCGCCAATTGCTCTTCGACCGCTCGGGATCGTACGTTCAAGATATTCTTCGATGCCGTATTGAAGCCAGATGTGTTCGCCAGCGGCGCACTCGACGCGGCAGTGCTCGTGAACGCGCGCGGGACCGAAAGGCGGCTGCTCAAGCAGGTATTCGCCAATACACAATCGCGGCGCGGGAGCCGCGGAGCCCACGCGAATGCGTGGCACGTCATCTCGGCGCCGGAGGAGCGGTCGGAGTTGGCCGCCGATTTTGTGCTGCTGAAATCAACCGCCCCGACGCGGCGCGCCGCCGACCGATGCGTTGCGATCCATTTGCCGGGAATTGCGGCACGGCGGAATCCTTTGCTTTCACGTCGCCGGTGAAAGGGTCAGGACCGGCAAAGACAAGCCGAGACGCCGAGACATTCCACCGGATTCGGATCGCAGTCGGACGAAGGTCGCGCTGCGAAGTACAGGCTTCAATTTCGATATCTTCGACATCAAAGATTTGCTGACCAACAGAATTTTCTCGTGGTGGCTATGCGAGAAGCGCGCGCGGGCCGAGGCCATTACGGCGCGACCAATCTGAGCTGAGCCTCAACTCGTCAAATCTCCCGGCGGCGATTTGTGACCTCTGAAAACTCGGCAAGGCGACCACGGCGCCCGGACGGGATCGGCTGGCCTTATACGCGGTATTTCCGCTTGGACTTTATTGCACGGCTTCGTACGCTCGTGGTGTCACGATTCGCCGGACAAAGCAGACACATGGGCGTTGCCGTCAACCGCCGACAGTCGGGACGCAGAGATGCAATCGCGCTTTTTCGTGAGACCTGTACGCTGGCCAGCCGCCGGCATTGACCGACAGCGCCCGCGTCTCTGCTCGGGCGGCAAGAATCACGTTGCGCGTTGTTGCTTGCGTCTTTTGAGGGTACGTTCCGGCGATGACGCTGCCGGCGTGCAATCTTTGTGGCTATTCGCCGAAAACCGAACCGGAAGAACCGGTTGCACGGCTTTGCCCTCAATGCCGATCCAACGAGCGACAGCGAACGTTCAAGATTCTGTTGGAAACGGTACTCGAGCCGAAAATCTTTCGTGGTGCCGCCTTGCGCGACGGTTTGCTATTGTCGCCCGGGCGACCCGAAATCGCGTTGCTGACGGCCAAGTTTGAGAACGCGACAATTTCGTCCCTCTATCCGTCTTTGTCGACTCCAGATTTTGTTCGCGCCGACGTTCGCGATCTCAAGCCATTTGCCGATAGAAGTTTCGACTATGTCCAGGCTTGCAACGTGCTGGACTATATCCCGGATTTTCATCTTGCCCTCGCGTCGGTGCGCCGCGTGTTGCGTCCCGGTGGAACATTCACATTGCTCTGGCCGCGGCATCTTCTTCCGGAGGGTCATGCCGCACCTTCGATTTCCGTACGGGCAAACGTGACGGGCGAATATTGGCCCGATAAGAATGCCGTTCCTGCAATTCGCCTGGGCCACGACACCTTGCGCGACTTCATCTCGGAGGCTGGATTCGACAGTACCGATGTGCGAGTGAAGGATTGTCTGACGCCTCAGGAATGCGTTTGGTGGGTCTGTCGTTAATGTGGGCGCTGCTGTCGTTCGTTTGCTGCCAACGCCGTCCGACTCTTGCTTCATGCGCCGAACCAGAACCTCACGAACTTCGCGCGGGCGCCGGCCTGACCTTAAACGATCGTACACTGATCGTTGGGACACAGAAAGTTTTGGAAACGGCTCCGAGTTTCATTATCCTGTCGACCGCAAATCATTGCAAAACGCCGCATGCGTCGTACGTGTTCTTCGATGCACGCGGGGAAGAGGTCTCGTCCCGCCGACTGCCCCAGTGCGCGGATCTACCAACGTTTTCTTCGAGCGCCTCTTCATTGAGCAGCCGTGCAATGCTGGACAATATGTCAACAACATGAGCATATCCCTTCGATTGCATAACAGCGATATCTCAGGCAATTGTTTTGGTTTGTCCATTCCATGCGATCGACGGGAGTCGTGGAAATGAGCCCTGGGTCGAATACACCGAGTGCCGATCGACCGGTTTCTTCCGAGGTCGCCATGCCGATCTCGGAAGACGCTTTGAATTTGAGAACGGCACTGGCCAACCTTCCTTTGATCAACGGTTATCCAGAAACGTTTTCCATTCTTGCAGGCGAGGAACTGGCGATCCGGGCGGCTTATAAGCCGGATTCTGTCGGCGATCCGCCGCTTGAGCCACCGACGCATCCCGTTTTCGTCAGTCGCTGCCTCGTCCGGAACGTCTTGACCAAACAGGTGATTTTCGACGATGCACCGTCTGCGAGGATTCGAATTTTCGGTCAATTGCCGAAAAGCCATAAAGGCGAGGGCGCCTCATATGATTGCAGAATTACGCTGGACTCTACCGATTGGCCGCCGGCGCTCTATGAGGTCGTGATCCACGACGACGCCGGTCGTGCGTCTAGCGGCATTTACTTCAACATTAGACCACACAGTTTCGGGGATTACGATATCGTCTGCGTACTCCCGACATTTACGTGGCAGGCGTTCAATTCCGTTGGTGGGGGCTCCTTTCACGTAAACGCAATCGGACCAAATGTGGCGGTATCGCTACGCCGGCCAATACCTCCAATGGACAATACGTGGGTCGAGTCGTCCGCACTGCCATTTCTCTCTGCTTTCGAACGTGCAGGCATCAGTTTTGTGTGTATCGATTCGTGGGACCTGCACAACGAGAATTGCCCCCTCGACAGCGCTCCCGTTCTGGCATTCTTCACTCTGGACGAATATTGGTCGGCTGAGATGCGCGCTCGTTGCGATGAGTTCGTCAGAAATGGAGGCATCTTGCTTGTCCTGGCCGGCAATATTTGCTGGAGACGAATCGAGGTGGAAGGCACGGACCTGGTCAAGCGCGATACGTGGTTCGCCAAAGGATCGCCGGAAGAGCGCACATTTGGCGCATCGTTTCGTTTTTCGGGTGCCGCAGTGGAGCGAGCACTGAGAAAACCGAAACTCGATCCATATGTCACCCACCTTTCTCGTTCGGAGATCAAAGATTTCAGGAGCATGCAAGTCACCGATCCCGAGCATCCGATCTTCGAAAATATGAACTTCAATCAGGGACAGTCGTTCGGCGGCGAGGTGCCAATCATGTATGGTGAAACCGCTGGAGTGCCGCTGAACCACAGCGGCTCGGTTGACGAAAAACTGTATGCCGCAAGTGGTTCGGCCGTGCGTATTCTCGCCACAGGCTCTGCCGTCAGTCGCGTCCAGCGATACGAAGGATTACACAAAGCCGGCGTCATCGTCGAAGCAAGCATAGGGTCCGGAACTGTCCTTCATTTGGGTTCTATGGGGTGGTCGCGGGCGCTCCGCTTGAAAAACGAGCCGGCTACGCGGATCGTGATCAACGCCGCCAGCTATTGTCGGCGTCTCGCATCCAGTCGTGCCGAAAAGTCTGTGAGGCTGCCCAAGAAAAGGGTTAAGTGATCCCGACCGCCCGGCATCCCGGGATTTGCGCCAAAACCTGAGAAAAAGACGAGCAATTCCAGCCTTCTATGACTGGACAGCCGTCTGTGCTTATTTCAAGGTCCGCCCCTGTTTTTGGAGACGGTAAGGAGCATACCGAATGGACCAGGCAGCCGATCAAATCGACCGCGCCGCGAAAGCCAAGTTTCCGCTTGCCGAAATCGTTGCGGGCCTGCCGCCCGAACGCCGCAAGACAATCGAGGAACTGTCCAAGACGCGCAACGAAACGATCGAACAGACCGTCGATCACCTGTCCAAGCGCGGTGGGCTTTTCTCGTCGGAGGACGAAAAGGTCTTTCGGCCGACGGAAGCCGAACTGGCAAGCCGGTTTCCGATTGCCGATGTTCTCGCAAATATCCCGCCCAAACGGCGCGAAGCCATCGAAATGATGGCAGGGATGCGGGGCGACAGCGTCGAGGCGACCGCGGAGCATCTGCTGAAGTTCGCCGGACTCTTCGTCGTGCAGGGCGCAAGAAAGAAGAAATGGCTTCTTCCGCCCCGGAGTCACACCTTCACGACCATCGAAGACGAAGATTCGAAATTCGCCACCATCACGCTGACCAACGGGCGCATCCTGACCAGCTATACCACCGGCGAGCACTTCGTTCCCCCCTATCACTGCGTGAAGGACAGGCTGCCCGAGGGCGTGACGCTTCCCACCTATGAAGTCTTTGTGGATTCCTACAGGCGCTATCAACGGGCGCTGCGCGCGGGGGCCGACATACGTATTCCACCGCCGGGGGAAGGCGGCGTATTCGTCGACGCCGGCGCCTATATCGAATTCAAGGCCATCGGGTTTGCCGACTATATGGGAGAACGCGGCCGGTCCATCTTGATCGAGATCGGCGAAGACAACGCGCAACTCGCCAGGCGCAACATCGCGCAGAACAAGCTCGAAATCGCGCGTGCAGGCGTTCCATTGCGGGGTCTGGAACACGAACGGCACGGCGCCGGACCGCGTGCGCGACCGCTCCACGCACACCTTGGCCCAGACCGACGAGCACCCCTATGCCACCAACAATCTCGTGGTTCAGACGCGCACGCTGGACAGCATCTTCACCGAAGCGGGCGTCGACCGCATCGATTTCCTCAATCTGCAACTGAACGGCGCGGAGCCCGAAGCGATAGACGGCCTGGTCGAGCATTTCGACAAAGTGCGCTTCATTCGCGCCGCCGCCATGTTCAGCGGCAACGGCGAAACGAAGATGAGCATTCTCAGCAACAAACTCCGCGATCGCGGCTGCTGGGTGCTGGAGAAGGCGAAGACGATCTTCGCCGTGCCCGAACCCTATAGAAAGCAGTTCGGGCTGTAGGCTGGGGAGACGGTTCGCGCCATGGCCGCCCGCGCGAGGACGCGAGTTTAGGGCAGCGACGTTCCGATCCCAACTATCGGCCGCTGATCCGTGAGAACCGGTATCAGCCCCGCGAATAATGTCCCACTGGGCGCTGTGTGGAGATGGGCGGGTATGATCAGGGGAACCCCCGCAATTTGCTTTTGCAGCCGCCTGCTTGGTAAGAACGCGGGCCAGATAGGAGCCTGTGATGCCTGATCAGTCCGAGTCGCCGCGAAGCCCATTTCCGATCACGGCAATTCTCGCGACATTGTCACCAAGGCGACGGGAGGTCATTGAGGCTTTGGCGGAACAGCCCGGCGACTCCCTCGAAGCCACAGTCACTCATCTGGTTAAGCATGCTGGACTCTACACGGTGCAAGCGTCGAAGAAGAAGAAGCCGTGGTTACTGCCGCCGACGGACTTCACCTTCACGAAGATTGAAGATGATGGCTCGCGGTACGCGACTATTACGCTTTCCAATGGTCGCGTTCTGACTGCCTACATTACCGGCCCACGCATGGTCGCGCCGTATATGTGCCTGAAGGACAAACTTCCTGAAGCTGTCACGCTACCGACCTATGAAGTTTATTCAGCCGCATATCGGAGATACCATCTGGCGGTCGCGCTTGGTCGCCGCGTGCATATTCCGCCGCCGGGAGAAGGCGGTGTGTTTGTCGATGCAGGCGCGTTTATCGGGTTCAAAGCCATAGGATTTGCCGATTATGTTGGGGAGCGTGGACGCAGCATCCTCATCGAAATCGGCGAAGAGAACGAGAAGCTGGCCCGTCGTAACATTGCCCAGAACAAACTCGAATCCCGTGTACAATCGTTCCATTGTGCTGTCTCGAACGAGAACGGCACGGCGACTGGTCGGGTCCGTGATCGCTCGTCGTACACGATTGCAGACACGGATGAGCACGACTACTGCGACCAAGAAGTCACCGTACAGACCCGAACCCTGGACAGCATTTTCAGCGAAGCGGGTATCGATCGCATCGATTTACTCAATTTGCAGCTGAACGGCGCGGAGCCCGAAGCGATCGACGGCCTTGTCCAGCACTTTGAGAAAGTACGCTTCATTCGCGCCGCGGCGATGTTCCACAGCAACGGGAAAGCAATGAAGAGCGTGCTTGCCGACAAGCTGCGCGACCGCGGCTGTTGGGTGCACGAGAACCCGGCAACGATTTTTGCGGTGCCGGGCCCCTACAGAAAACAATTCAAGGTCTGAGACTGTGCTCTACTTCGCAGCCTTTTGCTGTGCCGCCACCTGCGCCTTCAGATCGTCATACAAATCCTTGGCCTCCATCCCAATCTGGCAATCGATCTGGCCATCGTCGCTTGCGGCGCCGCATCCGTGTCCGGCGCGCACGATGACATCGTGAAGTTCAGCGAGTTTCTTGTCGTCGAACACAAGCGTGGTGGTTTTGGTCGGTGGCGTTTTTGAAGGTGCATCTGCCAGCGCCGACGTCGAAAGCAGCGCAAGGCATGCGAATGCGATGATCGTTTTCATTGTTGGTCTCCGTGAGGGTTGTGCGCCGGGAAGTCCGGCCGGCGCGCCGGCTTCCGCTAAAGCGAGACGAATACTAGCGGGTTCGCCGCGCCGCTGGTGATTGTCGCCCCCGAGCCGTTCGGAAGATTGCCGGTCAAGAATGTCCACGCGAGTTGATACGTCGGCGCGCCACCAGAGGTTCCGCCAAACCCTGTGTACATGCCGGACAGAGCATTCGTCGTCGGTGCGCTCGCCAGTGTGATCGTACTGCTGTTGCAGGCCACGCCCAGGAAATAGTCTCCTGCTGTCGCCATAAAGGCGGTAAGCCCGGTAAGGCCTTGCTTGCCGGTGTTGCTTGTCCCAGCTGCGATCTCGCCGAGGTCGCTAATCAACGTTCCGGGTACGCCGCCATTATTCTGCCAGAGGCCGACTTCGCACTCACCGGTCGAAACCCCAGTGCCAATATTGACATATATCTTCGTGAAACCAGCTCCGCCGAGCGCCTGGAACGGTTCAAAATAGATCGTGCTGGCCGTGACGGCGGTCGTGGACGCCGAGCCGTAAAACGGGGTGGTGTAGTAATTCCCCGAGACATACCCGAAAGACGGTGCGGGCACAGGCGCGCAGGTCGAGCCGAGAGTGCAGGTCGAGCCGCCGACGGTCGTCGCGCTATTCGCGAGCGCGGAATTCGGAATGGCCGTGAAACCGGACCCGATCGAACCGGCCGTAAGCGTTCCAACGCCAGTGATACCGGTGTAGGAACCGGAGACTTGACCCGTCGCGGCCGTCCCCGAGAGCGCCGCAAAATTCAGCGTCTCATACGTACCGTCGCCACGGAAAAATGTGGTTGTATTGTTCGGCCACGCGGGAAGCGCTCCGGAGAGCGAAGCGGTCGCCGTGTTGATGTCGGCGGTGAGTTGTGTGTTCGTCAGACCGTTGAAGCCACCCGACCCGTTGTTGGTCTGGACATTGCCGGAAGAACCACCAGGAGTTCCGCCCGTGCTGCACGCTACTCCGTTGACAAAGCATCCAGCCATATTGACTTGGCCGGCCGCGCCGGTGAACGACCCGGTCGTCGGCGATCCCACGACCAGCGCTCCGCTGGCAATATTGACAGCACCCATCAAGTCCACGGTCGTTGTGCCGGTAGGCACCTTGAGGAAGGCTGTTCCGGAGGAATTTTCCAGCAGCCAATCGTTGCTGGAACCTAGACATTCCCACACCGCGCCATTGGAATTGGACACATTGAGCACGCATTCTCCGTCCGTGAGCGTGGTCGCCGTGTCGCCGGCGAAAATCTGCCCTTTCGTAAATGTCCATTGGCCGGACACGGTCTGCGTCCCGCTCATCAGGAGCGTTCCGCCCTGATAGAGGTTGCCCAACATGTCGACGAGATCGTAACCGGTATTTGGGCACGTGTAGACGCTGGAGGCGTGACTCGTATTGACGCAGATCACTTGATTATAGCCATCCAACGTCAGCATATATTTTGGCGAACCGTTCGTGTTGGTCATCCCCATGTTGTAGGCCGCAGTGACGATGTAGCCGCCGCTTACAGTAATGCTTGGAGTGCCAGTCGCCGTCGCCGCAGTGGTGAGTACGACGCTGGTGGCGAGCAATGAATTCCCGAAAAACGTGCCATTGGTGATTGTCGAACCGGTATAGGTGCCACTCAACGTGAGCGATGTTCCACTCACTGCAGCAATAGTGAAGCCCAGATCGATGGGTCCACCCCCAACTGAATAGTTGAACGCTTCTTCGCCCACGATGTAGCCCGTAGTGCCACCAGGCATGGAGATCATGTTCGAGCCGTTAGCAAGAGTGCCCGTTTGATAGACGGGCGTGGCGATGGTGTCCGTTGGGCTTGAAGGAATACCCACGCCAGACACGTTCATGCCGGTCGCAAAATTCGAGATCGACGGAAGGCCGCTGACGACATTACTCCCATTCGTCGTGTTGCCAGTTTGCGTCTCAGAGAACGCGACCGCGCTGTTCTGCCGTGGCTCAAGATTGACCACTTCTGGGCAAGCGGCCGACAACCCATTTACCTGCAGTTGAGAGACCAAAAGCCCGTTGTCGAAGCACCAGCGCTGGAAGCCTCCATGTGCCCCGTTCGAGCAAACTGTACCAAGTACCAAATCCGTTCCCGAACAACCTTTGAGAATGCCGATCTGCGCGCCCGTGGGGCTTGCAGTATATGAGCCAAGTCCGAGGTTAAAGTTGGCTCCATTGCCGTGCAGGCTGACGCTAAATTGAGTGATGCCATCGATGTTAACAGGCGCACAAGTGCCTTGACTGATAATCATTTCGGCGCCGTCAAAGCAGATATTGCTGGCCGAATTGTTGCCGCTGTTGTTTGCAATGGAGACTTCCCCAGCAGCGGGCGAATAAAAGCCGACTGTGGACGCTCCCACCGCAAGCCCTGGCGCCGTATTCGATCCCGCATTGGCGATCAACGGAAACGGCAGCGGCTGGCTGAAGTCTTGCGCCTCGGCCGTGCCGAGCGCAGCCGTCAGCAGCGCCGCGACGGCAGCAAAGAAAAGTGCAACTCTGCGCATCGGGATTACCTCGAAGTGGGATACCAGCCGGCGGGCGATGCTTTCTTCTCGAACCGGACCGGCTGGTTCGCGAGCGTGGCTGACGGCGCCCCGTAAACCGTCGCGCTGTCCGCCGCCGCCACGGTGAGTGCAAGGATCGCCTGCGTGCAGACGAAGCCTGCAAGCGCGCCGTCCGGTGCAGATCCGGGCAATGTGAGCGAATAGGTTGCGTGCGCCGTGCTCGAATATTGCGTGCCGAAGGGTTCGGACAGGGACAGCGACATGGAGTTCTGGCCCGAGTACTGCAGCACCGACGGCGTGTTGAGCGCGGAGCTGAGCGACGAAATCGTGGCGATGAAAGTGGACGAGGAGCTGCTGTTCTTCTGGTAGAGGTCGAGCGCCCACCATTCGTCGAGCGTCAAACTGGCTAGAAAACTCTCATCCCGCTTCGGATCGGAGACGAGCCAGCTTGCGTCGGACTGATTCACGGGCTTCTTCCATGCGCTTTCTCAAAGCCGCTTCGGCGTCGGTCGGCGCCTCGGAGGGCGCGACCCGCGAATGCAGATAAGGCGTGAGGCTTTTGGCCATCGCATCGCGGCGCACCGGAGATGCCGCAGGATCGCGCATCACTCCCAGCATGTAGTCCTTCGGATCCAGTTCCTGCAGCTTCGCTTGCCCGCCGGAATCGTCGGGCGGCGTCTCATCATGCGAAGTTGCCGCAGCCGGGCGCGATCGTGCGCGCGATTTTCGCGCGGCGCGTTTCGTCTTGCTCATGGTGTTTGAAGGTCCAACAAAAAGCCCGACGGCTCGTTTCGAGCGCCGGGCGTATGTTTCCGTTGTGACGAAATGTGTAAGGCGTTTGATTAGAACGGTCAAGCGCGAAAACGATGGGGTGGCGCGATGTTCCGCAAAATATCTGGGACGTTCGACGACACGCGCAGTTTCCGCGGAAATTAAGACGCCAAAAACGCCATTGTGCGCGTCGCGGTGACGAAAATTCTGCTACGCTGGCGCAGCCAAAGGGGGAGCAATGACAATGAGCGTTACAAGATCGTGGGCGCTGGCCGCCATATTGCTGGGCGCCGCCGTCGGCAGCCCCGGTTGCGCGCAGACAACGCGAACGGACCCGAAATCGAATCCCGTGCCGATCGTCCTGACCATCGGTTTTCCGCAGCGGATCGCCATCGGCAAGCCGCCGCCGTCCGGTCCCGCGCCCGCGACAAACGTCAAGGTCCAACTCAAACTGACGAACAATTCGGACGCGCCGGTTACGCTCAACAAGGCCAACGATTGCGAATCACATATCTGGACGGTCTCCGACTCGGCCGGCGTGCGCATCGACGATCGCGATATCTGTCCGATGATCTTCATGCCCGTGACGGAGACCATCCCCGCGCACGGCACATTCGGCGCAGCGGAAATCGTGATGCTCGACGGCGCGAAATACAGGGATGGCGGCCGATACACGCTCCACTATACGTTCTGGGGCATTGCCGCTGATGCGGCCTTCACGACGCATATCGCGCAATAGCCCGGCTATGTCCGTCGAGATGCAGATATCCAGGATCGATCGGAGGACGGATGACGTTTGATTTTCGCAGGGCGTTCGCGGCGCTGCTCGGAATCTTGCTGACGGCGCTCTTGTGGACCGAAACTGCGGTTGCGGCCGAACGCACCGTCGTCGTCGTCATGTTCGACGGCTTCGCGCCTGCGATGGCGGACGCGACCCAAACGCCGAACCTCGACAGGATCAAACGCGAAGGCGCCTGGTCGCGCCACCTCGTGCCGGCTTTCCCGACTCTGTCGGCGACGAACCATACGACGTTCGAAACCGGATGCTGGCCGGAGCATCACGGCATCATGTCGAATGTCTTCTACGATCCGAAGAAGGGCCGTTTCGACGGCAGCGGCGACGCCGACTGGCGCACCGGCTGCGAGACGATGTGGGAGGCCGCGGAACGCCAGGGCGTGCGAACGGCGGCGCTCAATTTCGTCGGCCGCTGGTCGGGCACGAAGGGCAAGCGCGCCACCTACGCCAATCCCCTTGTGCCGCGCGACCAAAGACTGTCGGACGAAACGATCCTGGCCCAGGGTCTCAAACTCCTGCGCGACAACGGTCCGGATCATCCGCGCCTGATTGCGCTTTATTTCCAGGGCCCGGACGAGGTCGCGCATGCCAACGGCACGACCGCCCCCGAAACGCTCGCGCAGGTGCGCAAATGCGATGCCATGGTGGGCACATTGATGGCCGCCATCAAAGTACTGCCTGCGAACCGCGAAGGCACGCTGATCGTGGGCACCGATCACGGCATGATGGACGTGGGACCGCTCGTCAATATCGGCCGGCTGATGAACATGTACGACATCAAAGGACGCCAGGCCGCGGACGGAGCCTCGACTTATCTCTATCTCGACAAGGGCGAAAGCGCCGATCGTGTCGCGGCGGCGTTGTCGCCGTACAAATACGCTTTCGATGTTTATCGGACGGGGCAATACCCATCCTATGCGCATCTGGGAACCGGACCGCGCCTGGGCGATTTGCTGCTGATTTCACACCCTCCTTATTGGATGGTCGGACCTGAGGTGTTTCCGCCCTATGCGCGCTGGCTGGGCGTCACACAGATATGGCCCGTGACGTTCACGCCGCCCTTCGGCGAATTGAAGGCGACCCATGGCTACGATCCGCGCATCGTGCAGATGCACGGCATTTTCTATGCATGGGGCGCCGGCATTGCGAAGGGCAAGGAAGTCCCGCGCCTCGATATGATCGACATCCATCCCACGGTCATGGCGTTGCTCGGTCTCAAGCCCGGTGTTCCCGTCGACGGCCATGTGGCGGAAGCCGCACTCTCAAGTCCATACTGATTCGCGGCGGCATCAGCGCCAGCTTCGCAACGGCAGAACTTCGCCGCGCTGGGCAAGGAACGCACTCAGGAGTTCGCGGCCGAGTCGGAGCTGTTCATCCTTCGGCCGCGACTCAATTCCATTGAATGCCGAAAGCAGTTCCTGACGGTGGGCAAATCCCTCCATCATCATTTCCGGATGAATGGCGAGGAACCAGCAGACATAAACATTCAGCACCGGCGGCAATGCGTCGAAGGCGGCGCAGAAATCGTGGCAGACGGCAAACAGCTGGATGGAATTCCATTCCGGATCGAATTGCCGGTACCAGTCGCGGCGGCCGCGGCGCTTGTGTGCGATATAGGCTTCGAGCTTCGACGACGACCTGTCTGCCTGCCATTCGTGCGCGATTTCGTCGAAGCACGCAGCGCCCGACAATTTGCACGCTTCGGCCAGCGTCGCCCCGGCCGAGCGGCCAAGCACATAGATGGATGCGGGATCGTCGCCGCAGAAATAAAGCGCGATGGCAATCTCGATCTGCGCCCTGACCGCCTGTTGCTTGGTGAGACCCATCGCTTGCGCCACCCCATGCGCCGTCATTGCAATTACGACTGCCGTGGCTTCTGGGCAAGCGGCGCCATGGCGAAGCCAAGCGCAATTTGGTATATTGGCGGTGGGGGTGGGCCATGCGCAGTATTGGCTTGGCGGCAATTGCAGTGCTGGCGATTATGTCGGCGGGCGCGACCTGCAATGCCGCGCAACCGCCGGCCCGGGCGCAAACCCCCACTGCGGTTTCGAGTTCCCGCAACAAGCCCGGTGCCAGGCGGCGCAAGAATCGCCCTCGCCGACGGTCTCAAGCAATTCAACAGCAGCTACCGCGCCCACCGCGATCGGTTCGTCGCGGTCTCCGATTATTCGGAAAAAGTGAGACGGAATCGGATCGTCACGCTTGTGGGCTTTCTGGTCTTCGCGTTTCTCACATTGCCCAAAAATGCCCGGGGCGTACGCGCCTTTTATCGCGAGATGATGGCGAGCTCACCGTTGCCCGATTTTCCCGGCGGCGGCATTACGGAGCAGCATATCCAGCAGGCCCGCAAGGTGCTGTTCTTCTACCTGCTGTTCCTGCTCTACCAGCTCGTGCAGTTCCCGCTGACATTCGGACGGGACAATATCGTGCAGTTCTCGGCCGACCTCGCCTTCCAGACGTCGATCCTCGTCGCGCTGATCTGGTCGTTCCAGCGTCTGAAGCGCCAGCTTAACAATGTGTGGCGCGGCGACCCGTCACGGCGGGAAAAAATGAACCATTGGCTCAACGAACGGCTGGACGGCCTCAACATCCGCTGGCGCGACATAAGGCGACTGGCATTGGGCATTTTCGTGACCGGGTTTGCGCCCGTGACCCTCGCCCACCTGACGGGCTGGCTGGACGCGCTCGCGGCCTTCAACGAGCGCTTCATCGGCGCGTAACGAACCCAAAATCAGGAAATCGGCACGAATTAACCGAAGCTGCGACATCCGGCAGCCCCGCGCGCGTGTCGCATGACCCGCTCCCGGGAATATGCCATGCTGACCGGGAGCGGAGGGGTGCCGCTCTGATTGGCGCACAGCGCCGAAGGGAAGAAAGCGCCGGAATATGCGGGGGCTGAACGCAATCGTCATTGCGCTTTGTGGATTTGTGCTTGCGGGCTGCGCGAGCACGCGGGAATCCATTGCCGCAAACGACCCCCTCGAGCCGATGAATCGCGCGGTGTTTTCTTTCGACGAGAAGTTCGACCGCTATGTCGAGTTTCCGGTCGCGGGCGCCTATCTCCTGTGGATTCCCGCGCCGGCACGCAATGGGCTTGAAAACTTTTTTTCCAACCTCGATGTGCCGATCGACTTCGCAAACGATCTCCTGCAGGGCGACGTGACGCATGCGGGCCAAGCATTCGTCCGCTTTGGCGTGAACTCGACCGTGGGTCTCGGCGGGTTTTGGGATGTCGCTTCGAAGACGGGGCTGCCCTACCGCCCCCAGGATTTCGGTGAAACCTTGAGCTTCTACGGCGTCGGCGAAGGGCCGTTTCTCGTGCTGCCGATCGTCGGGCCCGACCCGCCGCGCGACCTCGTGGGCGATGCCTTCGATGTGGCGATCGACCCCCTCACCTATATGCCGCCCCACGTGACACTTCTCGAGCACATCGGAACGACGGTCGGCTTGCACGTGGCGAGTCCCTTCGCAACCAACGCCCGCAACGTCATTTTGCGGCAGGAACTCGAACGCACTTCGCTCGACCCCTATGTGACGATGCGCAGCGTCTATCGTCAGATCCGTGCGAACCAGATTTCCGGCGGACCGCCGTCCGAGGATTTGCAGCCGAGCCGTTAGCTTTTCGGCCGCACCTGCGCGGCGAGGCGAATTCGTAGTTCGGTCGAGGGCGAGCAATCGGCGATCACCCGGAGCAGGTCGTCGCGCCGCAAGGCCACGCAGCCGGCCGTCGGCATGAGCCGCCCGCCTTCCTCACGCGCGACATGCAGGAAAATCGCGCTGCCCGCGCCCGGCACCACCGGCCGGTCGTTGTAGCCGATCACAACGACCAGATCGTAACGCTCGTCATTGCGCCACATGTTTTCGGCGTCGGCGGAATAGGGCAATTGCATAAACGTGTTGTAGGCGGGATCCTTCGGCGCGTCGCACCAGCCGTCGCTCGGCCTGATGACGGTGACTGGCAGCGCGGTCGCGGGCGCAGGAGCGATATGGTCGGCGCGATAGCGAAGTTCCCGCAAGGGGAAAATTCCCGCCGGCGTGCCGCCGTCCCCTTCCCGCTTGGCGACCAGAATCCCCGAACGGCCAAGCGCGCAAGGCGCCGAGAAAGATCCCATCCGAAGCGTGCCGGTCGTTTCGCCTGGCCGGCCGGAAACATCGATCATGGCCGACGGTCCCACGGCCGGGAACACGCTGCAACCGCCCGCGACGATGCCCAGGGCAACCCCGAATTCGCGGCGCCTGAAAACCATATGGTGGACGTCTCTCTGGAAAGCTCCGCTAACCCCGACTATGACAGGA
This sequence comes from uncultured Alphaproteobacteria bacterium, assembly GCA_963760345.1. Lineage (GTDB taxonomy): Bacteria > Pseudomonadota > Alphaproteobacteria > Micropepsales > Micropepsaceae > Rhizomicrobium. Next base: position 297,431 of record CAVXCU010000003.1, on the reverse strand, counting down.
GCCAGCACACGCATCTCTGGGGGCCCAAGCACGTGAAGCTCGCAACATCGATCGCCGTCGCGGCGCTGCTCGCATTGGCCGCCGCGTCATCGGCGACAGCGGATTCGACGCCTGCGAAACACCACATGATCGCCGCGGCCAATCCCTATGCCGCCAGGGCCGGTCTCGAAATGCTGCGCGCGGGCGGCTCGGCGGTGGATGCGGCCATTGCGGCCCAGATGGTGCTGACGCTGGTCGAGCCCGAATCCTCAGGCCTCGGCGGCGGCGCCTTCCTCTTGATCTATGACCCAGCCACGAAGCGCGTGACCAGTTTCGACGGGCGCGAAACGGCGCCGGCGTCGGCCACGCCCGGCATGTTTCTCGGGGCCGACGGTAATCCGCGCCCGAAATCGCAAGTGATCCCCGGCGGACTTTCGGTGGGCGTGCCCGGCGTCGTGGCGATGCTGGAAATGGCGCACCGGAAATATGGCCGCCTGCCCTGGGCGAAACTGTTCGGGCCGGCCATCAAGCTCGCATCGGACGGATTTCCCGTGGGCAACAAGCTCGCGCGGACCATCGCCGGCGACAAAGCGGCCGCCACGATGCCGGACATCAAAAACTATTTCTACAATCCCGACGGCACACCGCTGCGCGAAGGCGAAATCCTGAAGGACCCGCAACTCGCCGACACGCTGCGCGCAATCGCGGCGCATGGCGCGCGCGCGTTTTATTCCGGCCCCGTCGCCGTGGCGATCGTCGACGCCGTGCAGCACGCGCCCGTCAATCCCGGCGGCATGACGCTGGCCGATCTGGCGCAATACAGGCCCATCGAGCGCGCGCCCGTCTGCGGTCCCTATCGCGGCGACCGCATCTGCTCGATGGCGCCGCCCAGTTCCGGCGGCGTTGCGGTCCTGCAGATTCTGGAAATGCTGGAGCGTTTTCCGTCGTCCGACCTCCAGCCCGGCACGCTGCAATTCGTGCACCTGTTCGCGGAGGCCAACCGCCTCGCCTTCGCCGACCGCGCGAAATATCTGGCCGATCCGGGATTCATTCCGGTTCCGGTCGCAGGCCTTCTCGACCACGATTATCTCGCCGCCCGCGCGCAACTGATCGATCCCGCGCACGACATGGGCACCGCGGAAGCGGGCACGCCGCCCGACAAGGGTCTCGACTACGCGCCGCAGCGCACGCCGCAGAACCACGGCACGAGCCATCTGTGCGCCGTCGACAATAGCGGCCAGGTCGTGTCGATGACGACGACCATCGAATCCGGCTTCGGCGCGCAGGTGATGGCGGCGGGCTTCCTGCTCAACAACGAGCTGACGGATTTCTCGCTCGCGCCCACCGAAGACGGCAAGCCGGTGGCCAATGCGCCAGAGCCCGGCAAGCGCCCCATGAGTGCGATGTCGCCGGCAATCGTGTTCGGGAAAGACGGCAAATTCCTCATCGCGGCCGGCTCGCCCGGCGGCGAGATCATCATTCCCTACGTCGCCGAAGCGCTCAGCGCGATGATCGACGGCCAGCTCGATCCGCAGGCCGCCACCGCGTTGCCGCATGTGGCCAATCCCAATTCCGTCACCGTGCTCGAAAAAGGCACGGCCCTCGAAGAGTTCGCGCCCGCGCTGACGGCGATGGGCCACCATGTCGTGATGTTCCACCTCGACAGCGGCCTGCACATCATCGAGCGCACCAAGGTCGGCTATATCGGCGGCGCCGATCCCCGCCGCGACGGCGTCGCGATCGGGGATTGAGCTTTGGCAAACGGTACCGATCCAAGCGGTTCCGATCCTCGACGCCCTCTCAGTGTCATGGCCCGCAAAAGCGGGCCACCCAGGTGGCGTATGATCAGTCGGGAAGAATAAGCTCAGATTTGAGCATCACCGGGCGCATCAACCAGATTGCACCTGGGTGGCCCGCAGTCGCGGGCCATGACAATAAAAGAAGCACGAGTCGCTCACTTGCTCAAAGTGCAGCGCGCAACTTCCTCTCCCCCGATGGGGGAGAGGGCGTGTCACGCGTTGGATTTGACGTTGCGCAATTGCGGGTGAGGGGGACGCCTGACAAAAAATCCGACCGAATCCGCCCTACGCGACCGGCAACAGCGGCACACCCGCCTGCACCGATTGCTGCATGTGCAGGAAGTTTCTCGGGTGCAGTTGGAAATAGGTCGTGGCCTGGAGGTAGGTTTCGATGTCGGATTGTTCGACGGTCGGGCCGGCGGGCGACGGAACTCCCAGCTCGGTGACCCCGTCCAGCCATTGATTTAGCGTGCTGGGCGCGCCCGTCATGTTCACCCACAGCGCGATATAAAGCATCACGACCGGCGCGATCGTGAGATTGCCGTTGGCGGCCGCGGCGACCGAGCTGTCCAGTTCCGCCTCCACCACCGCCAGCAGTTTGCCGTCCATCGCATCGACCAGCGCGCATCCCGCGGCGGACGACAACGCGGCGTCGGTCAGCGCGGCATCGGCCGGGGACAGCGGACAGCCATTGGGGCACGCCTGGCTCACGGCCGCCATGATGCGCTGGATCGTCGGCGCATCCGCGCCGGCCGCCTGAAGGACGCCGGTCAGCGTGGCGCGGCGCGGTGGCGTTCACATGCGTATCGCCCTGGAAGATTCCGAAGCTCGCCCCGCTCGACGCGAGCTTCGCGTAGGACAGGCAATAGGGCGACGCGCTCCCGAGTTCGTTCGCCTGGATCGCGGCGCGGATCGCAGGCACCATTGCCGGATTGGTCATTTTCATCTCCCCCGTTGGGCCGGAATCGGCAAACCGATTCTCGCGGCGATTGTAACCCCGATCTGCGCATTACTTCGCCTGCGCGTGGCCGCCGCCCCGCGGTTGCCGGCGCGCCGCGACAAGCTCTTCCAGCGCCTCTTGCACCCGCATGACGACGCTCGACGGATGGCACACGGTCGCCGCGCGCACCGCTTCCGCCATCGACCAGCCCTCGCCGCAGAATTTCTCCACGATCGTCCAGTCCCGCGGCTTGAGCCGCTCGCGCAGGCGATCAAGCCGGCGAATGGCGTCGACCTGCGTCTGCGTGAAGGGCGCGCGCACCGCGCTTCCGCCGCCGACGCCTATATCCGTGCAGTCATGGCCGCTGACGGCCCGCAATTCGCAAAGCCGGCGCACATCCTCGCCGGCGGCGAATTGGTCGTCGCTGATCTTGCCGCGTGCATGCGCCAGCGTGAGCGGATGCTCGCCGATGTTGCGCAGCCGCTTTTCGCGGCCCGTCTTCGCCGAGACGAATTCCTCCACGAAGACGGAATTGGGTCCGGCCTTCGGCCTGTGGCGCTGCTCCGGCTTCCGGCCCGGCGTGGCGGGCTGCCGGCGTTTGCGGGGCCTGCGGCTCATGCAGCCCTCCCCGCTTTGCGCACCGGCGTCTGCAAACTCTTCCCGCAATGCGGGCAGGTTTCCACGACGAGGGAGATGGCGCGCGGGCGATAGCGGATGCGCGTGATCGCGCCGCGCTTTTCGAGCCCGGCCAGCAGCCGGAAAACGGTTCCCCGGGGACGCGCCAGCGCGACACACAGCTCGCTCACGCTCGGCATGATGCGCTGCGCCGCGTAGTGCTGCGCGATCGCATCGAGGCAGGCGCGCTGCTTTTCCGTGAGCCCCATCATACGAGTGCGCCCGTGGCCCAGACGACGAGGACGAAGCTCAGTGCGAGAGCGGCGCCGGCGATCAGCCACGCGGCGCGGCGCGGCCTGCGGAACGACGGCACACGCGGCATCGAAAGCGCGGAGACCGAAACGGAAAATCCGGCGACGCCGAGAAGTGTGGCGAGCACTACGCCAGCCGTCTGGGCCGCGCTCATGGCGTCCCTCGCACGTGACCTTGGTCGCTCACGGAAAAGCAACTGTTCATTGGAGATTGCCTCTACGTACCTCTTTTGTTCTCATAAAATACGACCATACCGGTATCTTGTCAACCAAATTGGTTGTAGTTCGAAATCAACCGATGCGGTTCACTGGGGCATGAACCATCTCTCGAAACTCCGCCTGGGCCGGGGCATGTCCCAGCAGGATCTGGCCGACCGGCTCAACACCACCGCCGTCTCCATCGGGCGCTACGAGCGGGAGGATCAGCGACTCGACGCTCCCCCTGCTCCGGCGGCTGGCGAAAATCTTCGATGTCGACATCGCCGAGATCGCGGGCGACGCGCGCACGAGCCCCGATCATTTTTCGGTGCCCGTCTACGATTTGCGCGCGGCAGCCGGCGCGGGCGCGCTCGCCGACGAAAGCCCGCCCACCGGCCATCTGATGTTTCGCGAGCAATGGCTCCGGCGCATCGCCAACGACGTGCGCGCGCTGTTCGTGATCGAGATCTCTGGCGATTCGATGTGGGAGACGCTGCACGACGGCGATCACGTGCTGGTCGATCCCTCGCAGGGAAATCCGCGGCGCGAAGGGCTCTACGTCATCCGCATCGACGACATGCTGCAGGTGAAGCGAATCTCCACGCATCCGGTGACGAAGCGTCTCACGGTGAAATCCGACAACCCCGCCTATCCCACCTACGACAATATCGAGCCAGCCGACATCGCGATGGTGGGCCGCGTCGTCTGGATCGGACGAAGCCTGGGATGAGTTCCGCAATGCGGACGCGCTGCTGCATCGCCGGGGGCGGCCCCGCGGGCATGATGCTGGGCTATCTGCTCGCGCGCGCCGGCATCGAAATCGTCGTGCTGGAGAAATGGAAAGATTTCCTTCGCGATTTCCGCGGCGATACGATCCATCCCTCCACCATGGAGGTTCTTCACGAACTGGGGCTGCTCGAGCGTTTCCTGGCGCTGCCGCATGACGAAGCGCCCGAGATCGGCGCCGAAGTGGGCAGCGTGCCGGTCACAGTCGCCGATTTCTCGCATCTTCCCGTGACGTGCAAATTCATCGCGTTCATCCCGCAATGGGATTTCCTCGACTTCATCGCCGCCGAGGCGAAGAAATATCCCGGCTTCCATCTGTTGATGGAGACCGAAGCAACCGGCCTGATCGAACGGGACGGCAGCGTCGCGGGCGTCAGCGCGAAAAACCCAGACGGCGCGCTGACGATTGAAGCCGACCTCGTCATCGGCGCCGATGGGCGTCATTCGACCATCCGCGAGCAAAGCGGCTTGACGGTCGAGAACTTCGGCGCGCCTATGGATGTGCTGTGGTTCCGCCTTTCGCGCAAGGACGGCGATTCCCGCGAACCGCTGGGCAAGGCGGATCGCGGCCGCATCCTGATCATGATTGCGCGGGGTACCTATTGGCAGTGCGGCTATCTGATCCGTAAAGGCGTGTTCGATGATATTCGCGAGCGCGGCCTCGATGCGTTCCGCAAGGAGATCCTCACAATCGCGCCGGAACTGGCGGACCGCATCGGCGAGATCGAAAACTTCGATGCCGTGAAACTGCTGACGGTCACTGTCGACCGGCTTGCGACATGGCAAAAACCCGGCCTCCTCTGCATCGGCGATGCGGCGCATGCGATGTCGCCCGTGGGCGGCGTCGGCATCAATCTCGCGATCCAGGACGCGGTGGCGGCGGCCAACATTCTCGTTCCGGCGTTCCGCGCCGGCGCGCCACACCTGCACGATCTTTGCGCGGTCCAGGCACGCCGCAGTTTTCCCACCCGAATGACGCAAGCCGGCCAAGTGTTCGTCCAAAACCGCATCATCGGCCAGGTGCTGGGCCGCGACCAGCATTTTCCCATGCCCTGGCCTCTCAAGCTCCTGCAGCGATTTCCGATTCTTCGGCGAATTCCCGCGCGAATTGTAGGCATGGGATTCCGGCCCGAACATATCGACCCCGACCTCTTTCGCCGGAGACCACAAACATGACCTCGACAACCTACAACCGCATTGCCGGCCAGGAGCTGGCTCGCATTTCGGCGCTGAGCGACGGACTCTTCTCGATTGCGATGACATTGCTCGTGTTCGACATCCGCGTGCCGGCGATCGCGGCCGTCCACAGCGAACAGGACCTGATCGCAGCCGTGATGGCGCTCGGTCCGCGCTTCCTGATGTATCTGATGAGCTTTCTCACGCTCGGCATCTTCTGGGTGGGCCACCAGACGCAAATCGGCTTTTTCGCGCGCGCCGACCGCAATCTCGCCTGGATCCACATTCTCTTCCTCGCCACCATCGCAATCATGCCGTTCTCGACGTCGCTTCTGGCGCAGTTCATCACCTTCCGGACGGCGCTTCTGTTCTACTGGGCCAACGTCCTTCTCATCGGCATCGTGATGTATGCAAGCTGGGCCTATGCCTGCCGCGCCGGATTGATGAAGACCGAAGCAACGCAAGAAGTCCGAAACGCCATGACGCGCCGCATCTTCATCGGGCAGTCGCTCTATGCGCTCGGCGCGGCGCTGTGCGTATTCAATACCTATTGGAGCATCGGCTTCATCGTGCTGGTGCAGCTCAACTACGCCATCGCGCCGAAAGTGGGATTTCTCGAAAGGCTTTAGCGATCGCGAGCTTGTGCAACAGGCCCGAATAAGCACGCGGAGGCGCGGAGATGTTTGCCTGGGAGCGCGGGCGTCTCGCCCGCATTTTCTTGTTCCTGCGGCCGGGACGGCCGCGGTCCGACTTTATTCCGCGTCTCTCCGCCTACGCCAAGGCTACGGCGGACCGGATGTGATATCGTGGGCGCGGCTGCGGTTTGGCCGCACTTTTGACCGAAATGGCGTGCGGGATGGGCTTGGGGCTTGCCGCCGGATGGGGAACAGACCGGCCGGTGGCGGATTGAATCAAGGGGCCAGGGAGCCTTTCAAGGCACTTGGACGGGAGGACGGATATGAGTTGGATGTGGTGGTTGGCGGCGCCGCTGGCGATAGGCGCGTTCGGCGTGCTGCTGCTCGTGATGGGCATCGGCCATTTCTTCGGCGGCAGGCCGGGACGCGCCGCCGGACATCTCATCGGCGGCGCACCGATGGCCGTGGTGGGATTGGCGGCCGGACTTCTCGGCCTCAACACGCAAACCTATTCGCGCCTCAGCCATGAAGGTCCGGTGGCGGAAGTGACCGTGAAGGCCGCCGATCCGGCGAACTCCCGCTACCTCGTGACCATCCATCGCCTGGACGACGGCTCGAACGCCGTACAAAGCTGCATGCTTCAGGGCGACGAATGGGTGCTGAGCGGACGGGTGCAGAAATGGAAACCCTGGGCCAACATCCTCGGGCTCGACGCCACCTATTCGCTCGATCAGTTGTCGAACATGTATTTCACGGCGGCTCGCGCCAGCGGCAAACCGATCACGGCGTGCGATATCGGTGAGGCGCCGCCGGCCATCGACCAATATGTCCCAGCGGGCTGGTCGGCGTGGCTCGCCGACCAGTCCTACTCGCTCGACCGCCGCTTCGGCTCGGCCAACTACATGCCGCTTGCCGACGGCGCGGCTTACAAGGTCGTGATCACGCAATCGGGCTTCAACGCGGAGCCGGACAACGACGCGGCCCGCGCGGCGAACGAGAAGCGAGGGTAGGCCTTGGCCGGCCAGTTCCGATAAAGAAGCCACAATGCGGAACGGGGCATCCTTTGCCGTCCTGGGATTTCGCCCCCATACGGGGTGGAGTGCCGTTGTCGCACTCGCGGGACGGCCGGATATGCCACGCGTGATCGAGCGGCGCCGGATCGATTTCGGCGCCGAAGGCGAACAGCGGTTCGTCTTTCATCGCGCAGCCGAGGCGTCCCCGGCGAAGGCCACGTCATCGATTGCGAAGGCTCGCGCAGCGGCCGAAGCCGGCGCCATGCGGGAAATCGAAAAACTGCTCGCAGACATGCAGCGTACCGGCACTGCCGTTCGCTCCGCCGCGGTGCCGGCCGCGAACGCAAGGCTTCCCGAAACGCTCGACGACATTCTGCGCGTTCATTCCCGCATTCATGCCGCCGAGGGGAGTTTCTATCGCGACGTCATTGCGTCGGCTTGCGAAGCCGCAGGCCTGAAGGTTCACCGGATTGTCGAACGCGAATTGCCCGACCTTTTGGGCGCGCTGCTGCCGGCCAAGGAGCGTTCGCTGGAGCAGCGCCTCAAGGACATGGGCGCAGCGCTCGGTCCGCCCTGGAGCGAAGATCAAAAACTCGCCACGCAAGCGGCGTGGACCTGTCTCGGCAGGAAATAGACGGGGCCTCAGCCTGCGGCCTGTAACTCGGCGTCTTCGGCGAGGCGCGCCAGGCGAACGCGGGCGCGCGTGCCCTTGCCGGGCGCGCTTTCGAGCACCAGTTCGCCATTGTGCAATTCGACGAACGCCTTGGTCAGCGGCAGGCCGAGACCCGTTCCGTCGTAGCGGCGCGCCAGACGGCTGTCGACCTGGGCGAAAGGCGTGAACGCCACGTCGATATCTTCCGGCGACATGCCGATGCCGGTGTCTGCGACGTCGACGGCGACGACCGCCCCGGTCGTCGCGGCCGAAATCGAAACCGTGCCGCCCGGATCCGTGAACTTGATCGCGTTCGACAGCAGGTTGAGGAATATCTGGCGCAGCTTGGCCTTTTCGCCCCAGACCGGAAGCGCTTCCTCGAATTCGGCGACTTCCAGTGACAGATGGCCGGCGTTGCACTGTTCACGCACGATCTTGGCGCAATCGAGCAGGATGACGCGCAGATCGACGGCCTCGCCCTTCAACTCCATCTTTCCTTCTTCGCTGTGCGAAATATCGAGCACGCTGTTGATCACGTCCAGCAGATGCCGCCCGCTGCGCATGATGTCGGTGGCATAATCGACATATTTCGGATTCGCGATGGCACCGAAAATCTGGCCTGAGATGAGCTCCGAAAATCCGATGATGGCGTTGAGCGGGGTGCGAAGCTCGTGGCTCATATTGGCGAGGAACCGGGTCTTGGCCGCGCTCGCCGCTTCGGCCGCCTGCTTGGCGCGCCGGAAATCCGCCTCGCGCTCCTTGACCGACGTGAAATCGCTGAGGAATATGAAGAAATCGCCGGTGCGCGTGCGGCTTCCGGTGACGCGGAGCCAACGTCCGTCCTTCAATTGCCGTTCCGCGTTCTTGCCGGACGTGCCGGTTCTGTCGATGCCGATTTCGTTCAGCGACGGCAACGCCGCGCCGTCGGCGAGCTGCGATTGCAATTCCTTCGCCGCCGTCCCGAAGTCGCACCCGGCCGTCAAACTGCCGGCGAGTTGCGGGAAGAATGCCCTGACCTGATCGTTCGCCACGAGGATTTGGCCTTCCGCGTTCACGAGCATCACGCCCACACGCGACGTCTCCAGCGCGTCGACCAGCCGGCTTTCGGCCGACAGCGCGCGCGCGGTCTCGCGCTCCACCATTTCGCGGATATTGTCCTGCATGACCGTCATCGAATTGAGCAGGATTCCGGTTTCGTCTCCCCCGCCCTTCGGGATCGGCGTCTGCAATTCGCCCGCCGCAATGCGGTCGGCCACGGACGCCGCGGAGGCCAGGGGCCGCACGATGCGGCGGGCCAGAAACGCCGTGATGATGACGGCCAGCAGCAACGACAGGACCGTCATCGCGATGCTCAGATATTCGTAATAGCCGATCGACCACACCGCCTTTCGGCGCGAGACGAAGCTGTGATCGGCGTTCAATTCGATCAGCATGTCGAAGCGGTCGAGAATCCTGGCGTCGAGCGCATCGAGCTGCGGGCCGGCCGGCTTCGCGGCATCGGCCAGCCTGACCGCGTTCCAGCGTTTCACCAGCGTGGCGATTTCGCGCGCGATCTTCGCCTCATCGGGAAAATCGGAACGCTCCTGCGCCACGTCAAGATCGCCGAAAAAGGTGGAGACCAGGTCGTCGATCTGCCTGTCGATGGCCGGCCGCTCGCCTGTGGCCGCGAAGCGGCGGCGCAACATGGCGTTTTGCATCTGGCTGAAATCGACGCTGGCCGCGCGGGCGTAGTTGATCGCCATCAGCGGGCCGTCATAGGTGCCCACGACGATATTGCCGGCCGCATTGAGAACGCCGTAGCTGTATGCGCCCAGCGCGCCCACGATCACGCTCAGCGCGAAGAACGCGCCAAAGATTTTCGTGCCGATCGAATTGGGTTTGATCAGCGACCGCATTGCGTGTTCCGGCTCCGGCAAGAGCGTTCAAGCGGACCAGAATGGGGCGGTTTGGGTTGATTTGGCCTTAAATCGGGCCGGCAAAAAGTTACTTAACGTGAACCGTCAGCAGCATTTTGGGGTGAATGTGGCACCGCACCGGAAAGGTTCCGGCATCGGGAAAGTCGATGTGCAGGGTCTCGCCCGGCGGCTGTTCTGCGGAATCGTATTTGAAGCCCGGGGAATCGACATAGATCTGGTGAATGAATTCGTCCTGGTTGCTGAAGTCCAGCGTTTCGCCGTGATTGATCGTGATGTCGTTCGGGTGGAAAGCCCGGCCGTTCTGGACGATCGTATGGGAATCGTCCGCCCATGCGACCACGATCAAACCGCACGATATGACGGCGAGCGCCAGGCTTGCCGCCAGATCGCGTTTCATTTTGTCACGACGTCGTGCTGCATCGGCGCAAGCCGCGCGAGTAGCCGGTTCTGGGTGGCGAACGGCACACCCGCCTTGTCCATGCCGGCCTGAAGGTCCTCCACCAATGCGTTGAAATCGGCGTTGGTGAGGTGAAGGCCCTTGTGGGCGTCGTGCATGCTCTGGCCCTTGTAGACGCACGGACCGCCCGCAACCACGCAAAGCTGGTCGGTGAGCAAGCCCTTGAAGCGGTCCATGTTCGTGTTGTCGAACGTGGCCTTGATGCGCGGATCGGCCAGGAAATTCGACGTGGCGTCGTTGACGATGGTCGCGATCCCGTCGCGGCCGCCCAGATCGTGAAACAGCGGATCGTCGGCGCGTGCCGGCGCGCTCGCGAACATCAGCGCCGCCGCGGCGGCCAATCCGAATTTGCGTATCATCGTTTGCTCCTCAGTAGCCGACTTGAAGCGAAAGATAGAGACCCTGCTGGTGGTCCTTGATCACGATATTGCCGAGGTCGAGATAGGCCGCCGTGACCGACACATGCTTGTTGATGAAATAGGCGGCGAAGAGGTCCCAGGCGTCGTCTTCCTTGGCGATGCCGAGATTGTCCGGCTTGGTGCGAACCTCCGCGCCGACGGCGAATTGGCGGCTGAAGAGATAGGCGGCCGACCCTTCGAACTGCGTGGAGTAGTTGGCGTCCTTGTCGCCGCCAAAGCCCAGGATGCCGAACTGGTTGGCCTTGGTTTCGCGCAAGGTCGCACCCACCAGCAGGCTCTGCGCCAGAAACAGCTTGGTCGCAGCCAGGTAGAAATCCGTGCCGCTGCCCGATTGGGCTCCGACTGCGTGCAGGATATCGACGTGGTCGGTACTCTTGTATTGAGCGCCGACGGCGATCTGCGGGAACCACGAATCCTGATCGTAGACCGCATCGCCCACCAGCTTCACTTTTGCGCCGACGACATCCTGGTCGAATTCGAAATTCTTGCCGAGCCCCAGCGTGGCCCCGACGTTCTGCGTATCGAAGGTGAGATGCGCGTAGGACAATTCCACGCGGTCGAACAGGCCGATGGCCGCGCCCTCCGTCCACAATGAATAGTTCGGCAGCGCGATGTAGGTGAAATGGCCGTCGATGCCGACGCCGTCGCGCGAGCCATAGCCCGTGATCAGCGCCCACGTCGCCAGGCCGCCACCGCCCGCGCCTTCGAGATTGCTGACGCCGCCCGTGGCGAGCAGCTTGCCGTCGTCGAACATGGAGGTGCCCTGATCGACAGCCGGGCCGCTGCTTGCGGCCGGAGTTGCGTCGTCGGCCAGAGCCGGCGCCGCGGTGGACACGAAGAGCGCTGCAAGAGCCGCCCGATGAAACGCACGCATGCAACTAGGCCCCCGACCTGAGTAGAATTCTTTGTGCAAGATGCAGCGTGTCGGTTAATTTCGAGTAACCAAGAACGAGCTTCGCCATGCGCGCCGCGGCGCGGCGGGGCGAAGACGACGACTGCAGGTTGCCCTATGTTTGGAACCGCCGCTTTTACGGGAGTATGCCGATGTCGATGACGCCATTTTCGCTACGAGGCGCCGCGCCCTTCCGTGCCGGGCCATCGCGGGCAATTGCCCTCACTTTTTCAGCGGTGCTGCTGCTCGGAGGCTGCGACCAGGGTCATCCCGTTGCGAAATCGAGTTACGGCCCGCATCCGACCTTGCCCGCGCCAGAGAACAATCTCATTCCGACGGTCAATTTCTCGACCTCCAGGCCGTGGCCCGCGGACGCCCAGCCGAGCGCGCCGACGGGGTTCGTCGTCACGCGCTATGCGAGCGGACTCGAACATCCGCGCTGGTTCTATGTGCTGCCCAACGACGACGTGCTCGTCGCGGAGGCATCCACCGAGCCGAAAGCCCCCAAATCGCTCACGGATCGCCTTCAGTCATGGCTCGAGCGCAACAACGGCGAAATCAACCCGAGTGCCAACCGGATCACGCTGTTGCGCGATTCCAAGGGCACAGGCGTCGTCGATACGCGCACGGTGTTCCTGAGCGGATTGAACCAGCCATTTGGAATGGCGTTGGTGGGCGATTGGTTCTACGTCGGCAATACGGATAGCGTCTGGCGCTACAAATATCATTCCGGCGACACGCAGATTTCCGGCGCCGGCGAAAATATCCTCACTCTGCCGGCGGGCGGCTACAACAATCACTGGACGCGAAACATTCTCGCCGGCGCTGACGGCTCGAAACTTTATGTGACGGTCGGCTCCGGCAGCAATGTCGGCGAGCACGGACCCGACAACGAAATCCATCGCGCCAACTTGCTGGAAATCAATCCCGACGGCAGCGGCCTGCATGTCTTCGCGGCCGGCATGCGCAATCCGAACGGACTGGAATACGAGCCGCAGACGCATGTTCTGTGGACCGTGGTCAACGAGCGCGACATGCTGGGCGACGATCTCGTTCCCGACTATTTCACGCGCGCGCGGGATGGAGATTACTATGGCTGGCCCTACAGCTATTGGGGCAGGCATCCCGACACGCGCGTCGAGCCATCGCGGCCCGATCTGATTGCGAAAGCGATAGAGCCGGACTATTCGCTCGGGCCCCACGTGGCGCCATTGGGGCTCGTATTTTATACGGCCAGCGCCTTCCCCACGCATTACCGCGGCGGCGCGTTCATCGGCGAGCACGGTTCGTGGAATTGCCGTCAGTTCAGCGGCTATCGCGTGGTCTATATTCCATTCGCGAACGGCATGCCGAGCGGGACGCCGGAGGATTTCCTCACCGGCTTCATGGCCGATCCTCAGAACGGCATCGCCTATGGGCGGCCAGTCGGCGTGACCGTCGACCGGACAGGCGCGCTCCTGGTTGCCGACGATACGGGCAACATGATCTGGCGGGTTGCTTCGCGGCCCTAGCGTGCGGCTTTACGTCCGCGTTCGCCGGGAGCGCTGCCACCAGCTTCTTCGGCGCGATCGCGCGAAAGCTCTCGCAGAGGTACACACCGTTACAGCAACCGCCGCCCTCGCCCAAAGAAGTTACGAAGGCGGCGGCCGGAAGCGGCAGTCAGTGAGTTGCGCCGCTCGACCCCATCGAATTGGGCGAGCTCATGCTGCCCGTCGTGCCGGTCTTGCCTTTTCGGACAATTTTGCGTGTGTTGGGCCGCCATCGCGCCCCCGGTTGAACTGCCGCCGGCCATGCTGCCGCCGGACATGCTGCCACCGGACATGCTTCCGCCCGCCATCTTGTTGCCCGTCGTATTGGTGCAGGGATTCTTGGTGGAGGCCATATTTCCCGACGACATGGCGCCGCCGGACATGGAGTTTGTGTTCGTGGCGGGACCCGACATCGAGCCTCCGGTCTGAGCGAAGGCGGCGGTAGCCAAAGCGGTCAGGCAGAGAGCGGCGGCGCCGGCGACGGCGGAGCGATAATACGAGCGTTTCATCGATATCCCCTTGGGGTGGGCCGGCGCCATCTGGACCGGCGGGTTGCGGTTTGGGTCGGCATTGGCCGGCCCTCGTAGCGCTAGTTCGGCGGCCCGGTCTGATCGGTTACACTGTCCCGGCAGGGACTGCGCCGGGCGACCGGTAACGCGGACCTGCGGCGGCGCGAATGGAAGAGAGGGGTCAGGTTTGCTTGCCACGGAGACGCAACTCAAAGCGTTGATGCTGGCGGCCCTGGCCGGCGACGCGGCCGCCTATCGCGCGCTGCTTGCCGCGCTGAGCGAGCAGCTTCGCCGCTATTACGCACGCCGGCTTGGGACCGCGGATGCCGCGAGCACGGAAGATCTGATGCAGGAGGCCCTGATCGCAATACACACGCGCCGCGCCACATACGACGTGAGCATGCCGCTCACGCCATGGCTTTATGCGGTGGCGCGGTACAAGCTGATGGATCATTTCCGCCGCAAGCATGTCCGCCCGACCGTGCCGCTCGACGAGGCCGGCGAGATGTTCGCGGAAGACGACGCCGAAGCCGCAATCGCGCGGCGCGATCTCGATCGCGTGCTGGAATCGCTGCCGGAGAGCACGCGGCAGGCCATTCGCCAGGTCAAGATCGAAGGGCTGTCGACGGCGGAAGCGGCTCGGGCGAGCGGGCGGTCGGAGATTGCGGTGCGGGTCGGCATTCACCGGGGATTGAAGGCGTTGAGCGCCAAATTTCGCGAAGGACGCGAACATGAAGACCGGTGAGCTGATCGATCGCCTCGCGGGCGAACTCACGCCCGTCGCGCGCCGGGCCGTGCCGCAGACGCTGGCGCTCGGGCTGGGCGCCGGCGCACTCGTTTCGTTCGTCGCGATGTGGGCGTGGCTCGGCATCCGTCCCGATCTCGCCGCCGCGGTGGCGACTTCGTCCTACTGGATGAAGTTCTGCTACACGCTCGTGCTGGCGGGCTTTGCGTTCTGGGCGATCGAAAAATTGGCGAGGCCGGGCGTCCCCGCGACGGCTTCAGCCAGGCTGATATCGGTGCCTGTCGCGATCCTGCTCGTGCTGGCATTCGTCCAAATGAGAATGGCGCCGGCGGCCAGCCATATGCATTTGCTGATGGGCGCATCGTGGAATGTCTGCACCTGGCGGATCGCGGCGCTTTCGCTGCCGATCTTCGCCGGTACGTTCTGGAGCCTGAGCAGGCTCGCGCCGACCAGGCCGATCCTGGCCGGCGCCGTGGCAGGCATTCTGGCCGGTGCCGTGGGAGCGTGGGTCTACGCGTTCCATTGTGACGAGAGCGCGGCGCCGTTTGTCGTCGTCTGGTACACGCTCGGCGTTGCCACGGTGGGTGCGCTGGGCGGGCTCCTCGGCCGCACCTTCCTGCGCTGGTAACCGGACCCCGCGCGTCTGGGAGAGGACAGGCGCGGAGTCCGGCACCGGCGCGGCAATTGCCGCGGGGGAAATTGCGGTCAGGCGATACGGGCAATCTCGTCGAACGAAAGGCGCGGACTGCGCGGGAACAGCTTGCTCGCGTCGCCGTAGCCGATATTGATCAGGATATTCGATTTGACGGCGGTGCCTGCAAAAAATGCCTCATCCACTTTCGCATTGTCGAAACCGGTCATGGGGCCGGTATCGAGGCCGAGCGCACGCAACGCGAGGATGAGATAGCCGGCCTGCAAGGTGCCGTTCTTGTAGGCGGTATCCCTAGCAAGAGCCTCATTGCCCGAGAACCACGGTTTCACATCGGCATGCGGAAACAGCCTCGGATAGTTTTCGAAGAATGCCAGGTCGTAGCCCGCGATCGCCGTCACCGGCGCCGCCATCGTCTTGTCGACATTGCCCGGCATCAGAGCCGGTTTGAGTTTCTCCTTCGCGTCTTGTGTGCGCACGAACACGACACGCATCGGCAGTGAGTTCGCGCTCGTGGGGCCCATCTCGGCCAGCGCCACCGTTTCGCGCAGAAGTTCCTCCGGCACGGGCCGCGTCTGCCAGGCATTGTGAGTGCGTGCCTCGCGGAACAACTGGTCGAGCGTTTCCTCGGCAATACGGTCTTGGGCGGGTGCCCGGGTCGCGAATTTCAACATGACCTTCTCTCCATCTTGGCCGCCCCGAGGCGGGGCGCGTTTCCACTCGACGGAAGATGGAAGCTTGCAATCATCAATCCAATAGGCAAAATTATGCCTCTTTCCATCAGTTTTATCGATAGATGCTGGACCGTCTCACCCTCGACCAATTGCGCGCACTGATCGCCGTGGCGGACAGCGGCAGCTTTTCCGCCGCGGCGCGCAAGCTCGGCCGGGTGCAGTCCGCCATCAGCCAATCGGTCCAGTCGCTCGAGAGCACATTGGGCGCGATCCTGTTCGACAGGGACGGCAAGACGCCCAAACTCAACGAAGCCGGGCGCGTGATCCTGGAAGACGCACGCCACCTCGTGCGCAGCGCCGAGGCGCTGCGGGCACGCGCCGAAAGCCTGGGCTCGCAGACGGAACCCGAACTGACGCTCGCCATCGATTCGATGTTTCCGAATGCCGTCCTGATGGAGAGCCTGCGCGCGTTCGGCGATGTCTTTCCGAACGTGCCTGTCACGCTGTTCACCGAAGGCCTCGGCGCGCCGGAGCAGCGCCTGCGCGACGGTGTCGCGCGCCTTGCGATCTATTCGCCGCTGGCGACCGGCGCGCAGGATTTGGAATCCGAATTTCTGACGTCAATCGAGATGGTCCCCGTCGTGGCGCACGATCACCCGCTGTCGGGCGAAGCAGGACCAATCGACCGCGGCGTGCTGGAGCGCTACGTCCAGTTGGTGCTGACCGATCCCACTCCGATGAGCGCGGGGCTGCGCGGCGGAATTCTGAGCCTGCGGATTTGGCGTTTCGCCGACCTCGGCACGCGCCTCGATTATCTGCTGGCGGGATTCGGCTGGTGCAACATGCCGCTGCACCTGGTCGAAGATCACATTGCGGCGGGGCGGTTGAAGCGTCTCGACGTCGTCGAGCGTCCGAACTGGTTCCTGCCCATGCATGTCGTCAACGAACGCGGCCGTCCGCCGGGGCTCGCCGGCCGCTGGTTGATCGACAATCTTCGCGGAAAACTACCGCGCGAAACGCCGGCGTCGCGGCCTCGCAGCCCGGGCCGCAAGCAAGCAACCCGCGCTTAGCCGATCTTTTGCGGGCGCTCATAAACGAGCGTCCGGTCCATCCATACCTCGAAGCGCTTATATTCGCTGAGCTTCATCGCATGGGCCAAAACTTTGGCGTGCGTGTCGTCGGAACAATGGGCCGACAAACTGCAGGCAAGCGTGCCGTCGGCGTTGAGATAGCAGATTTCGTAACTCGGCATGGTTCCTCCCAAGAGCGAACGCAATGCCCCCTAGCTTGTCCTCTTTCTGCACGGCGTCGCGGGGCCGTGTCGAGTGACAATCGCAGTCATGAACTTCACATTCCCGCTCGCGAAAAATTAACGCCGTGCGATTGTCGCAAATTGTCGACGCTGCAGTGCACTATCGCCTCGCACGTCCAGCCGCTGCAGGCTTCGCGGCTTGCGGCTGCGTCTGCGAGAAGTAGCGGAAGAAATCGCTGCTGGGCGACAGGACCACGGTGGTGTTGTCGCCCGGCAACGCTTCCTGATAGGCCTGCATCGAGCGATAGAATGCGAAGAAATCCGGATCCTGGCCGTAGGCGTCGGCGAGAATCTTCGTCTTCTCGGCATCGCCCACGCCGTGCAGGATTTCGGATTCGCGCGTGGCTTCGGCCATCAGCACCGTCACTTCGCGCTCGGCGCGCGCCTTGATCTGCTGCGATATCTCTTCGCCTTCGGCACGGAATTCGTTCGCCTCGCGTTTGCGCTCCTGCTGCATGCGATTGAAGATCGCATCGCTGTTCTGCTGCGGCAGGTCGGCGTGGCGGATACGAACGTCCACGACCTTGATGCCGAAACCCTGCGCTTCCTGATTCATGTTGTCGCGGATGTCGTACATCAATTGCCCGCGCGCACTGGAGAGCACGACGGAAAAGTTCTGCGCACCCAAGACGCGGCGAACGTTCGAACTGAGGATTGGCGCCAGCCGCTGCAGCGCGACATCGCGACTGTAAAGTGTCTGGTAGAACAGCAGGGGATCGACGATCCGCCAGCGTGCGAACGCGTCCACCACGAGGCGCTTCTTGTCCTGCGCGATCACTTCCTCGGGAGGCGCTTCGAGATTGAGGAGCCGGCGGTCGAGATAGACGCACGGTCTGCATGCCGGGCACCTTGGTGTGCAGGCCCGGTTCGAGTCACGACTTGCTGCGGCGCGCCGAACTGGAACACGATCACCTGCTCCGTGGGATCGACCGTGTAAAACGACGAGAGCGCGAAGATCGCCAGAAGCAGCGCGGTGATCGCGCCAAGGATGACGATGATCCGGTTCATTGCGAGCCCCCCGAAGCGGCGGGAGCGCCGGCTGCGCTCGCCGCGGCGCTCGAGGTCGAAGACGGCGAAGTGACCGTCACCGTCTCGGGCCGGTTCTTGTCGAGCGAGGGCAGCGGCAGATAGGGCACCACGTTCTTGCCCACGCTGTCGTCGATGATGATCTTGTTCAGGGGCGCGAGCACCTGCGCCATCGTTTCGAGATACATGCGTCTTCGCGTGACTTCGGGCGCCTTGCGGTATTCGTCATAGACGGAGCTGAACTGCTTCGCTTGGCCTTCGGCTTCGGCGATCACCTTCTGGCGATAGGCCTGCCCCTGCTGGACGATCTGGGCCGCGTTGCCGCGCGCTTCCGGAATGATCTTGTTGGCATAGGCTTCCGCCTCGTTGCGCATGCGCTCCTGGTCGGCGCGCGCGGCCTGCACGTCGCGATAGGCATCGATCACCTCCGGCGGCGGACCCGCATTCTGCATCTTCACGCCTGTGATGGTGACCCCTGCGCCATAGGTATCGAGCGTCTTCTGCATCAGATCCCGCACTTTGATCTGCACGGGCTCGCGATCCTGCGTGATGATGGGCTCGATGTCGTTCTGACCGACCACTTCGCGCATCGCGCTTTCGGCGACGGCCTTGATGGTCTGGTCCGGGTCATCGACGTTGAACAGATAGTCGCCCGCGTCCTTGACCACCCAGAAGACCGTGAAATTCACGTCGACGATGTTCTCGTCACCGGTGAGCATCAGGCTCTCCTGCGGCACGTCCTCCAGTCCGGAATTGTCGTTGCTATCGCTGCTCGCCGTATAGCCAATGTTGATCTGGCGCGTCGCGGTGACTTCCGGCGTCTCGACCGTCTCGATCGGCCAGGGCAAATGGTAATTGATGCCGGGGCCCGTGCGGGCCACGAATTGGCCGAAGCGCAGCACCACGCCCTGCTCGCGGCCCGTCACAAAATAAATTCCGGACGCCAGCCAAAGCCCGACGAGCGCAAGCACAAGCACGGCCACGCCCGCGGCCGTGAATCCGCCGCCCGGCAACATGCGCCGCAAGCGCTCCTGGGCCTGGCGAAGAAGGTCTTCGAGATTGGGTGGCTGGCTGCTGCCGCCTCCGCCGCCCGAAGGTCCGCGCCCCCATGGACCGCGCGAACCCTGGCCGTCATTCCCACCCGATTGGTTGTTCCAAGGCATGTCTGTTCCGATGTGGCGAAATGGAGCGCCGGGCTGGCGGCCGCCGATTCGCGGTTTCTTGGTTTCCGGAGGCCGCGCGGTTATATGTTCATCTTCCCCCAGGTGCAACGAAGCTGCGCACAACCCGTCCGGGGTTCGCCTGGTATAAGGTGTTGGAGACAAAGGATTTCGGGATGGCCTCGGCGGCAACACGCGAGAAAGTGCTCGAAGCGCTCGGCGGCGTGATCGATCCGGCGAGCGGGCGGAGCGTGACCGAGGCCGGTCTCGTGCAGGGCCTTGTGCTGCGGGACGGCCATGTCGGCTTCGCCATCGAAGTGCCGGCGGCCCGCGGGCCGGGCGCCGAGCCCGTGCGCAAAGCGGCCGAAGACGCGGTCGCGGCCTTGCCCGGCGTGCTTTCGGTGACAGCGGTGTTGACGGCGCACCAGGAGCCGGTCGCCACGCCCCATCGCGCCGGGATTTCGCGCGCCGCCCGCGCGGAGGGTACGCCACATGCGGCGCCCCGCCCTGCCGGCATCCCGGGCGTGACGTCCGTGATTGCGGTCGCCAGCGGCAAGGGCGGCGTGGGCAAATCGACGGTCGCGGTGAACCTTGCGCTCGGCCTTTCGAAGCTCGGTCTCAAGACCGGCCTGCTCGACGCGGACATTTACGGTCCCTCCGTGCCGCGGCTGCTCGACATTCGCGAGAAGCCGCGCTCGCGCGACGGCAAGGTGCTGCAGCCTATCGAGAAGTTCGGCCTCAAAGTGATGTCCATCGGATTCCTCGTGAAGGAAGACGAGCCGATGATCTGGCGCGGACCGATGGTGATGAGCGCGCTATCGCAGATGCTGGCCGATGTGGCATGGGCGCCACTCGACGTGCTCGTGGTCGACATGCCGCCCGGAACCGGCGACGCGCAACTTACTATTGCCCAGCGCGTGCCGCTTAAGGGAGCCGTCATTGTCTCCACGCCGCAGGACCTGGCGTTGATCGATGCGCGAAAGGGCCTCGCGATGTTCCGCAAGACGCAAGTTCCCGTGTTCGGCATCGTGGAGAACATGAGCGTGTTCGTGTGCCCCCAATGCGGACACGAAAGTCATATCTTCGGCCATGGTGGCGCGCGCGCCACAGCGGAAGAATTGGGCGCGCCGTTTCTGGGTGAAATCCCGCTGGTGCCGTCTATCCGCGAAACATCGGACGCGGGAACGCCGATCGTGGCGCTTGCGCCGGAAGGTCCGGAGGCGCAAGCCTTCCTGAAACTCGCCCGCACCGTAGCCGGCATGCTCGCCGCGCCGGTGCGCCAAGCCCCCCGAATTGTGCTGGAATAGTCCAAATGGCAACGCCCAAACCGCAAATCCGCAGCATGTTCGCGACGCCCGTCTGCGTCCACTTCCTGGCCGTGGCGCAGGAGGTGAACGCGGAGTTGCGCCCGCTCATCCTCGACAAGATGACGACGACCGGCGCGATGGATGCCCATGGGCAAGGCTGGCGCTCGGCGCCCGACTTCGAAAGCTGGGGCGGCGGCAATGCCGAAACACTGGCGCGCGTGCTGCGCGAACTGGCGGACGGTCTCACCGCCACCCGCGCGGGCGGGCGCGTCACTCTGGACTGGAAGATCGCGGCCGCCGCCGTGGTGCGCCAAAAGGGCGAATATGCCGGGCTTGCTGCGCGCCCCGGCGCGATGTGGTCCGGCGTTTATTATGTGGACGATGGCTACGGCAAATCCGACGACGAGGCGCTGGGCGGCGAATGCGAGCTCGCCGATCCGCGGGGGCCGTTGCCCGCAATGATGGCGCCCGAACTTGCGTTCCGCATTCCCGGCGGCGTCACCGCGGGCCATGTCGAAACGATCCGTCCGCAATCGGGCATGATCATCCTCCATCCGTCATGGCAACCGCGCGGCGAACGGCGCTACGACGGCGCCAACCACCGCATTGCGATCGAATTCGACCTGACGCCGCCGTAGCGGACCCCACAAATCGCGGGATCGCCGGATTTGCTGCTACACCGTTCCCATCGTTTCATCGAACAGGTTGCGCATCGCGGCCCAGGAGCGTAGGTCCGTCGGTTTGTGATAGAAAAAGCCCTTCATGCCCAATGCATCGACGGTCTTGTCGGTGAAGCTGTGTCCGGCATTGCCGTAAACGTTGAGCTGCCAATCGGCGCCGCACGCGCTCATCAGTTGGATGAATTTCTCGCGCGCTTCGGCAGGAATAAGAGGGTCCCCGACGCCGGCGCAAACCAGGACCTTGCAGGCGGTCTTGCGTTCGTCCTTCTCCGGCAGGCCCGTGAGCCCGGGATGGAACGCCACCACCGCGGCGAGATCGGCGCGGCTGCGCGCGAGCTCAAGCACCAGGCCGCCACCGAAGCAATAGCCGATGGCGGCCAGCCGCGCCGGATCGACATGCGGTTGCGCCTTTAGCAGATCGAGCGCCGCATGCGCGCGGGCTTGCAGCAGCGGCGGGTTCTGAGTTAGCGCGCCCATCAAGCTCATTGCCCGTTCGCGGCTGGTCGCCACTTCGCCATACATGTCGAGCGCAAATGCGACATAGCCCAGCTCCGCCAGCATGCGCGCCCGCTCTTTCGTATGCTCCGTCAGTCCGCCGCCCTGATGGCAGACGAGGATGCCCGGACGTCCGCCGCCGCGTCTGTCGTCATCGGCGAGATATCCGGTGAAGGTTTTTCCATCGACCTGATATGCAATATCCTTTGTGATCATTGTTTGCCCTTTCGATGCTTGGCCGCGGATTTCCCGTGCAGGGCCGCCGGTCAAGCTTAACTTCTCGTTGACACAAAATGAGAGTCCTAAACGCGCCGGTAAGGCATTTGGCATAAATTCGGCCTGACGCAAGAACCCGGCATCGGCTGAGCAATGTTCAGGGAAAAGCTGATCGCGACCCTTCTTTGGTCGGCGCTCCCCATCGCGGGTGCAATGTGCGCCGACTACGCCATTACCATTCTGCTGCTTCATGCGTATCAGGCCTACACGCCGTTCGTTACCCTCAGTGTTGCCGTCATTGTCAGCCTGCCCGTCACCTACGCGCTGGTGAGCGGACGCATCGACCTGCGCAAAACGCGCGACGAACTCGCCGCAGCGCGCGACGCCGCCGTCAGCGCCAACCTCACGAAAACGCAGTTTTTCGCCAATATCAACCATGAGCTGCGAACGCCGCTCAATGCCATATTGGGATTCTCGGAACTTCTTGCACTGGATGCCTTCGCCAAGAAGCGGGTGGAATACGCACACCTCATCAATAGTTCAGGCGCGCATCTGCTGGGTCTCGTCAACGATCTGCTCGATCTTGCGCGCATCGAGGCCGGCAAATTCGAATTGCACGACGAATCGGTGAATCTGGAAGAGTTGGTCGAGGAATGCGCCAAAATCGTCGAACTTCGGGCGCGCAAATCCCGCCTCCGGCTCATCCGTAATATCGAATCCGGTCTCCCGAATGTGACCTGCGACCGGCGCGCCCTCAAGCAGATACTGCTCAATCTCTCGACCAACGCGATCAAGTTCAGCGGCGCGGGCGGCTCGGTCGAAATATTCGCGCGGCTTGCGCCATCCGGCGAACTCGCCTTCGGCGTCAGGGACGACGGCATCGGCATTGCCGAGGAGGATCAGGCCCGCGTGTTCGACCGCTTTGGACAGGGCCGCCACGACGTCTCCGGCGCCGAAGAAGGCTCCGGTCTCGGGCTACCGATCGTCAAGGGATTGGCGGAGGCGCATGGCGGCCGCGTCGATATGGAAAGCCGGATCGGACATGGAACATGCGTCACGGTCTGGCTGCCGCGCGAACGGCTTGAGCCGCGCGCCCCGATTGCCATTGCATCCTGAAGAACGACGCTGTCCCGAACAAACGCTATTGTATGCCCTGCACGAGGGTGATCGTGCGGCCGCCGGCCGTCCAGCTGTCGCCCACCTTGTGCGCCGCGACGGGCACACAGAGCGGATTGGGCTGGCCCGGCAGCGCGGGATCGGTCGTCAGGCAAATGTTGCCGCTGCCGTCGAGCTTCCAGGTGCCTTTGAAATTCATTCCGGCCTGCTTGCCGGTGAAGGTGCCGTCGGCGCTGTAGTAAAGTTTGCTCTGCACGCCGCTCGCATCGGTCGAGATCGTCGTATTGCCGTAGCGCGTGGCCATGATGTCGTCGGCGAACGCAAGCGACGCCGAAAACATGAGTACGGCAGCCGCTAAGAGAATTGTGCGCATGAAGTCCTCCCGAAAGTTGTTGGATGCGATTTACGCGTTGTAGTTGAGACGCAGGCCCGGCTTCGGCCAATCCATGGCGATCAGCTTACCCGTGCCGGACGCCGTGATATAGGCGGTCTTCATCCCCCTGCCGCCCCAGCAGATATTGGTGACGATGGGATCGGGAATGGGCGTGTGTTTGACCTTCTTGGTCCCCGGCCAGAACGTCGTGATGCCGCCCGCGAGAATGGTGGCGCAGCACACGCCGCCGTCGGCCTGCACGCCCAGCGAATCGAAATAGCCGAGCCCGGGAAACGCGCCCACGAAAACGCCGGGCGTGAAGCCCTCCACCTTGCCGGGCTTGCCCGGTTTCGCAAGCGGCAAGGACCACAGCCGCCCCGGCATCGTTTCGGCGTAGTAGACTGTCATGCCGTCGGGCGAGAGCCCGACGCCGTTGGGCGTGATCAATTCGCGCAGCACACGCGTCAGCTTCGAACCGTCGGCCTTCGCGTAGTAGAGAGCGCCATGGGTGCGCGCCAGCGCCGTGGTCGAACCGTGATCGGTGAACCAGAAGCCGCCTTCGGTGTCGAACACGATGTCGTTCGGCGCCGTCAGCCGCACGCCGTCGCATTCGGAATAGATCACTTCGACCTTGCCGCTCGACAGGTCGACCCGCTCGATGCGTCCGCCCGCATGGTTCGCCGGCGTGTGACCGGGGATGGTGAGGCCCTGGCGCTTCGTGAATTCGAAATTACCGCCATTGTTGCAGACATAAAGCGCGCCGTCCGGCCCGATGGCCAATCCGTTCGGGCCGCCGCCAGGTTTGGCGATGGTCTGCGTCTTGCCGTCGGGCTTCACGCGGGTGATCCGGCCGGCCGCGATCTCGACCACAATCACCGAACCGTCGTCCATCGCGACGGGGCCTTCGGGAAATTTGAGATTGGCGGCGATCTCGCGAAAAGTCATGGAGCGTTTCCCCTGTTGTGGATGCCGTTTGGAGCCAAGGCTAGCGCGGCGCCACGCTTTCGCAAGAGGGATGCGACCGCTCCAATGTCACAAAGCTGTAGCGCAGGCCCTCCGGCGTCGCGCGATCCTCGCGGCTCGTTTCGCGCCAGTCGTGCAAGTCGAAAAGATCAAGCCGCGCGTCGCCGTCGAATTCCGCGTGCACCTGCGTGAGATAAATGCGATCGGCGCGCGGCAATATCGCCGCATAAATTTCCGCGCCGCCCGCGATCGCGATCTCCGGCGCGTTTTCCGCCCTCGCATGTGCAAGCGCGTCATCCAGCGAGCGAGCGACGACCGCCCCTTCCGCAACGAACGCGGAATCGCGCGTGATCACGATATTGGTCCGGCCGGGCAAAGGTTTTTTCGGCAAACTGTCCCAGGTCTTGCGCCCCATGATGCAGGGCTTGCCCAGGGTCACGGCTTTGAAATGCTTCATGTCGTCGGCGATACGCCAGGGAATTTTCCCCTTGTCGCCGATCACGCCATTTTGGGCGATCGCAACAACGAGCGCGATGACGCTCACGCCTGATCCGCCAGATCTTCCAGCGCATCGCCTTCCAGGCGATAGGACAGCCAGCCTTTGTGCTGATGGGCGCGCAGGCCCTCATAGAATGCGATCGACGGCGCATTCCAATCGAGCACGGTCCAATCGATGCGCCCGCCCGGGCTTGCCGCCGCGCGCCTGGCGAGATGGGCGAGCATGGTCTTGCCGAACCCTTTGCCCCGCTGCGAAGGCCGCACGAACAGGTCTTCGAGATAAATGCCCCGCGCCGTCGAGAAACTGCCATAGGTGGGATACCAGGTCATGACGCCGACCGGCTCTTCGCCCAGAAACGCCAGGTCGCAGCGGCAGACGCGGTCGGGGCCCAGAAAGTCGCGGGCGACGATTTCGGCCGTCAGCCGGAACATGCCGGTCAACTTCTCATATTCGGCGAGTTCGTAGAGAAGTTTGCAGACGAGGTCTTCGTCCCCCAGCCGGCCTTCGCGAATCGTCAATTTGGTCATTTTTCCCGCTTTCCGGACCGGTACCGGCGACTCCGCCGAAGTACCCCGCCGGGCTGTGGTAAACGGAGGGAACAAAAGTTAAGTTCCGGCGTTTTGTCTAGTAGCAGAGGGAGACCCCCATGAAACGACTATTGATTTCCGCATTTACGCTTGGCGTGGCCGCGGTCCTGCCAAACGCGTTGCTGGCAGACGAGCATCACGACAAAACCACCGACACCCACGCCATGAGCCATATGACCGGACCCACCGGCGGTACCCATATGGGCGGCACTGGCGGCACCCATACGGGCGGGACGGGCCACCACACCTACGTGCACCACCATACAGGCGGGACGGGTGGCATGGCCGGCGGCCACGGGACCGGCACCGGGCATCCCCATGTGACGGTGGACTTGACCGTCTGGCACAAGAACTTTCACTCCGACCATCACTACCATTACGGCGACTACAACGGCCCTCCGGGCTATGCGTATCGCCAGTGGGGCTATGGCGAAACTCTGCCGGCAGCCTATTGGGCCGAGAATTACTGGATCACGAGCTACCTGAATTTCGGTCTGGCACCTCCGCCGGACGGCTGCGTGTGGGTTCGCGTCGGGCCCGATGCGCTCCTGATCGACGAGGATACGGGCGAAGTGGTCCAGGCCGTCTACGGCGTGTTCTACTGATCCGTTCGAACGTTTCCGATGCGAAGAGCCCCGGGGAAATTCCCTGGGGCTTTTTGTTTGCGCCTCACACCGCCACTTCCGCCTTGATGTGCGGATGGGCGCGATAATCTTCCAGCGTGAAATCCTCGTAGCGGAACGCGAAGATGTCCTTCACGTCGGGCGCGATCCGCATGCGCGGCAGCGGATAGGGCCTGCGCGCCAGTTGCTCGCGCGCCTGCTCGAGATGATTGAGATAGAGATGCGCATCGCCCAGCGTGTGCACGAATTCGCCCGGCTCGAGGCCGGTCACCTGCGCCACCATCATGGTCAGGAGCGCATAGGACGCAATGTTGAACGGAACGCCCAGGAAGATATCGGCGGAACGCTGATAGAGCTGACACGACAACCTGCCGTTCGCGACGTAGAACTGGAACAGGCAGTGGCAGGGCGGCAGCGCCATCATCGGCACGTCGGCGGGATTCCACGCCGTCACGATCAGCCGGCGCGAATCCGGATTGCGTTTGATGTCGGCGATCAGGTTCGCGATCTGGTCGATGGCGCCGCCCTGGCCGTCCGGCCATGAGCGCCATTGCCTGCCATAGACGGGCCCGAGTTCGCCTTTCGCGTCCGCCCATTCGTCCCAGATGGAAACGCCGTGCTCCTTCAGATAGGCGGTGTTGGTGTCGCCCTTCAGGAACCACAGCAACTCGTAGACGATGGCCTTGGTGAACAGCTTCTTGGTGGTGACGAGCGGAAAACCGTCCGCCAGGTCGAAGCGCATCTGGTGGCCGAAGATGGAGAGCGTGCCGGTACCCGTGCGGTCGCGCTTTTCCGCGCCCCGCGTCAGCACCGTCTCCATCAACTCGTGATATTGGCGCATTTCGTCCGAATTCGTCCGATTCCCGGGCGCCAGTCTAGCGTCTGGCCGGTGGTTTCAATATTTACCGGCAAGCATTATATTGGGGATGTCGGGTCAAACCGACTATGGCGATAAACGGCTGCGTAATAAGCGGACCGGACCCGGGGGCGGTACCCGGCGCCTCCACCCCAGGAATCAGGGGAAAGGCATCAGATGGAACTTCTGTTCCCTGGTACCCGATACCTGATCCCTGCGGCGGGGGCGAAATAGGATCGACGGACGTGTAAAGGCTGTCCTTTCGCTCGGTATGGTATCCGCCGTTATCGGGCTAATCGTACAGGTGCCAACGACAACGAAATGGCCCTCGCTGCCTAATAGGTAAGCGCGGCTCGGGGGGCGCCGGGCAACAGAAGCCCCCCACTCATTCTTGGACGCGATCGCCTCGCCACGCGCTGCCGCGTTTTTCCCAACGCGTCGGGGGTAGCTTTGTCACCCCGGCTTGCGGAAGCGGAACGCGAATTGATCGGTGTGGCCGCGGATGGCGCTGTCGAACACCTTGAGCTTGTGATCGTCCGCCGGATTGTGCAGCACGTCGCTCTTGCCGTCGAAAGTGAACCCCGCCGCCGGCACCTGCGCCATCACCACCGCCGGATCGATCCGGTGCAGCGTGTTGGTGTCGCGCAAGCCTGAGCCCGCTTCGGCCACGTGATCGACCACGACGAACACCCCGCCCGGCTTCAGCGCATTGAACACCGCCGCGTCGAGCAGCTTCGGATCGGTCGGCCCCATGAACGGGTCGGGATAGTCATGATAATTCTGCGACGTCTACACGACGTCGGCCTGCCTCGGAATGTGAAACTGTGCCGCCGGCTCGTACAGCACCCTCACATTGGCGTAATGCGGATCGTTCGCGAGGGCCTGCGTGAGCGGAAGTTCATCGGCATCCGCATTGGCGTATTCGTCGGGCCACACGGCATAGACATGGCCCTTCGGTCCCACGATCTGGCTGAAGATGCGGGTGAAATATCCGCCGCCCGGGATGAGATCGACGACGGTGTCGCCCGGTTTCACCTGCGCGAACACGGCGAGTTCGGCCGGATGGCGCCGCGCGTCCGCATCGCTGTCCTTGCCCCGCGCCGGATCGGCGATGGCCGCCGTCACATAGGGTGGTATCGATTGAGCCGATGCCGCGAGCGGCACAACCGCCGCAAACGCGGTCAACAAAATGGACGCAGAAAATCCGAACCTGTTCATCGTCACTCCCCATAATAATTGGCGCGCATCCTAGCGGCTTGCGGCAACCGTCCGAATCACGAACGCGTCAGAAGGGGATGTTCAGATGGTGGTGAAATGCGCCCTACCCGTCGCGAGCGGCCGTCTTCGGCTACTCCCTCGCCCCCTTTGGGGGAGAGGGTCGGGGTGAGGGGGTCTCTCCGCCGCGCAATGCGTCAAGCAGAGTCACGACCACGCCTTCCATATTTGTCAGCACATCGTGATTCCAAAGCCGGAGAACCTGAAATCCCTGCGCCATGAGGAATGCATCGCGTGCGGCATCATAGCTTTGTTGCGATGCATGCTGGCCACCATCGAGTTCGACGATCAGTCGTTGTTCGAGGCAAATGAAATCGACGATATAAGGCCCGATCGGATATTGCCGCTTGAATTTGTGGTGATCCAAACGGCGATCGCGAATTTGCTGCCAGATTTTTTGCTCGGCGACCGTTTGTTCATGGCGCATGTCGCACGCGTATTTGCGCAGTCGCGTTCCCTTCGCACGAACTTCTAAAGTGCGCTCTGTGACCACGACCCCCTCACCCTGACCCTCTCCCCCTGCGGGGGCGAGGGAAATTCTCCCCTTACGGCGTGCCCGCCAGCGCGTTGATCAGCGCCTTGCTCGAAGGACTGCCCAAGCCGGTCACCAGATCGTATCCGGTGACGCATCTGTAGAGCCCGCTCCTGCCGCTTGTTTCGTCGTGGAAGATCTTCGCATAGGACGATCCGCCTGCCAGGCCGTAGAGCGTCGGATTCAGGAAACCCACCGGCGGCTTCTTGTTCGCCGCCGCCTGTTCGTTTGCCAGCGCGATGAACCCCGCCCAGATCGGCGAGGCGAAGCTCGTTCCGCCATAGCCGCCCTCGCAGGTGCCGTCGGCGCAGATGTAATTGTCGGTATCGGCGTCGCCGGCCACGTCGGGCACATTGCGCAACGTCTTCGAGCCGCCATTCGCGGTGTTGATGAACGGCAGCTGATAGCTCTCGATCGTGATTTTCTTGTCGAGCGACGGCCCGCCCGCGCTATCGGCCCAGCCGGTCTCCGATGCCCAGGCTCCGCCGGCGCTGACGGTCGTCAAATCGGTGCCGCCCACCGCGGTGAGATTGGCATCCTCCTCCGGCCAGGGTCCGCTCGCTCTCAGGCTGGAGTCGTCACCGCTGGCGGTGAGAAACGTCTGGCCCTGCGCCGCCATTTCCTTCAGCAGCGGATCGTCCACCGCGAAATCTTCGTCCCAGCCCCACGATGTGCTGAGCTGCTTGCTGGTGTCGTCGCTCGCCATGCGATTCAGCACGCTTTCGGGCGAGTTGGCGACATAGACCTGCACCTCTTTCATCCCGGGCGCCATGGAGATGGCATATTCGATATCCAGCACCTGCTCGCTGTCGTCGCATGAGTTCTTGCAGGAGAGCGACGAGCCGTCGGTGGAAATGCCTTTGATGGTAACGGTGAGCGGTTGGTTGAATTTGGCGAAGTAGGCGTCCACGTCGGCGATGTTGTAGCCCGCCAGTTCCATGAGCCCCAGCGTCTGGCCCTTGCCGGTCAGCGCGGTGCCGCCATAGTAAGCGGCGCGAATGTCGCTGCCGATATAATTGCCGCCGGGTCCCGAGCCGGTGAGCTTGCGGCCGGGCGCGGCGTCGGAGTGGACCAGCCGCGCGGTGGGCAAGGTGAAATCGTCGAGCCCCGTGACATGCAACACCGCCACGTCCAGATCGAGCGTGGGCTCGCGGTCGGGCGCGATGAAATTGCGGGACTCGGTCGGGTGCTTGTAGAGGCCCAGCTTCACGTGGAACACGCGGTCGATCTGGGCGACGCTGCCCACCGCATCGATGATGTAGCGATTGGCGCTGGTGCCGGTGATCTGCAGGCCGGAATTGGCGAAGAAATTCACCGCCTTGGCGTAGTCGAATTCGGACGGGCCGAAACGCGCAGTGAAATCGGCCACCGAGAGATATTGGCGATAGGAGGGGCTCTCGGGGTCATAGATATCGCGCAGCAGGGCATCGAGCTCGGCCTGGTTGCGCATGGGCAACACGATCGCCAGATGGAGCGTCTGCGCCGGGTCCGGCGTGCCGACCCGGGGCGCGAGGTTCTCGGTCACAGCCGGGGGCACATGCGTGGTCAGCAAAGGCGCCGCCTGCGCCGCGCCGATGCCGGCGACGGCAAAAGCCAAGGCGACGGCCCATTGGCGCGATGCGCGGCCAAATTTATTCCCGAAACAGCGCATGAATTTCCCCTTCAATGGTTCGGCCGACCCGATGGAATCTCGACGCGGCGAGCCTATCGCATGGACGACTTCTATTCCAGCGGGGATGCAACGGAGCAATTCGGCGACAGCACACCCATGATTTACTGCCTATTCACTATGGCCACCTATGCGACAGACCTGAAAATCTCGAAGCGCATCGCGAGGCGATCTTTGTCGGGTTTGTCTTCATCGCGCTGCGGCGATCGTATTTTCTTGCCGTCGAACTGGCGCAACGCTTCGAGTGTCGGACCATCGTGCAGACTTAGAAGCTTCTCAGAGACGTGGATTCCAAAATCTGCGTCGATACCGATGAGGTGCGCGTCGAAAGCGGCGTGGTGTATCTTTGAGAGCGGAATGCCATTGCCCATGATCGGTTGGCCATATTGTTCGTCGCGGTCATCCATAATGTGGGCAACATCGAGCAAGAGCGGTTCTGGGAGACCTGAAATAGCGCACTTTCCGCCATAGGCGGAAATCACCATCTCGCGGAAAGATGCCTGATGCAGCCGTTGCTTTACAGTTCTCAAAGCGTAGCGCCGTTCGGTGGCCGTTTGGGGCGCGACGATTGCAACCTCTGAAGCTGCGAATGCGATCTTGGCTTTGAGCGATATTGAGTTAAAGCCAACGACAAAGGTCGGGACAATTGCTTGATAGAGTCCGGGCGCCGTGCCCAGGAAATAGATGATAGGCACTTGCAGATCCATCGCATCGCGAAGCCATCTATTGTCGGCCGCATCCGGGTTTGTGCCCATAAACGCATAGTCGACGCTCTCGTCGCCACTGAAAATTTGTTGGTGCACTTCGCGCTGATCATCATACCAAACCCGACGACCGGGTCGCGGAAAAACCGTCTTGATCGAAAGTAGATACCGCATCCGTTGCGGTTTGAAAATTCCTCGCTGCGGATTGACGAACGGAATTCGCTTGCCTTCGAATTGGAACCCGACAGCCAGATGCTGCGAACTCAGATTGCCGTGGGTTTGTGACAACCGTTGGACTGCGGCAAATGCGGCGGAGCGAATTGGATCGTCACGTTCGGTCTGGCCGAACCGGAACGTTCCGGCGATATCCTCAAATCCGCTCAACTGGTCCCTCAAAGCCAAATTCAACTCGAATGCAGCAACAGCTTACCCATTGTAACAACCTAAGGCGACCGTTCGCCGTGAGCTCACATAGGCAGACCTGCGGGCCGATCATTCAGCGGCCAATTGGCTCGTAGCCGTTCGCCGACAGGATGGCCGGGTCAAGCCCGGCCACGATGAGGGAGTAGGAAAGAAGTGCATCGATCCAACCATGCGCTACGCACCACCCTCTTCGACCTCACGATCCGCCAAACTCGTCGTCGCGGTCGCGCCCAGCGCCGCGGCCTTTTCCGCTTCCAGCGCGAGGCGCCTCTTGCGGGGTTCTTCGACCAGGGTGAGCAGCAGCACCAGCGCGATCGCTTCGCACACGATCGACACCGAGAATACCGCCTTGTAGCCGACAGTCGCCGCGATCACGCCGCCCACCAGCGGGCCCAGCGCTGCCATCACGCTCTCTGCCGTGTTCGACAGCGCCAGCCGCATCGCCATGTCGTCGCGGTGGCCGAACTCGAACACGATGTTCTGCGCGCTCATCTGGTAGCCGGAATTGGCTGCGCCCAACCCGAAGAAGGCGAGCATGATCAAGGGCAGCGTGTGCACGCCCATCAGGAGGAGCGTGGCCGATATCCAGAACACCAGCGCCACCACGAAGGTCGAGCGGAAGCCGGATCGATCCGACATGTAGCCCCAGGCGAGATTGGCGACGGTGTCGGCGATCAGATAGGCGAACGACAGAAGCCCGATGGTGGCGCCCGACATCGGGATCGCGGTGCCCGCATAGACGATATAGAACGGCGCCGCCACGCGGCTCGCGATCGCAAAGGTGCGCGCGATCATGAAATAGAGAAAGGCGGGATTGCCCCGCAGCATGGCGGGCACGCCGCGCATGCGCTCGAAGACGCGGCTCTGCGGGCGCAAGGTGGGCGGCTCGGGCTCGCGCACCAGAAGGCGGAATGCGGTCAGCCCCAGGCTCGTCAGCACGAACGCCGCCAGGAACGTCGTCGAATAGCCGTTGCCCCACACATTGTGGCCCACGAGATATTTGCCGGCGAAATAGGAGAGCATCGCCGCGATCAATCCGCCCGTCATGTTGCGCCAGCCCTGCAGGCGCCCCCGCAGCCGGATGGGAATCATCTTCGCGAGCAGGAACTGGAACGCGACGCCCTGCGGCCCGGAAAAAAGCCCCAGCAGAAACAGGAACACCATCACGGCCACCAACAGCGGCGTGCCGCTCAACAGATAGCCCGCCAGCGCCATGCCCAGGATCTGGACGCGCATCATGGTGCCCAGGAACATCGACACGCCGATCACGTGCTTCCTGTGTTCGATATGGGCCGCACCCGCGATGGCCGAGATCGCGCCGCCCAATTGCTGGAGCGCGAGGCCGAGGCCTACGGCGATGTCGGAGCCCGAGAGGAGATGCAGATAGGCGGGAACGAAGGTGGGCGCGTTGACAAGGCGAAAGCCCGTCATCCCCAGCATGCCGTGGAGATAATGCCCGGCGTAGTTGCGCGTGAGGTTGCGCCACACGAAGCGGTCATAGACCGCCTCGCGCTCCCCTTCGCTCACCCCGTCGTAAAGTCCGGTCAAGAAATTCCAGCCCCGAAAATGCGTTAGCGATCGCGTGTGGTGGCTACCGCTTCCCCCCACCCGGAGCGCGAACCGCGCTCCGGTCTCCCCGCAAGGGGGAGGCGAAAACTTTTTCATTCATCTCACCAAGCGGTAAGACGAATCCTCTTGTCCTTCACCTCCCCCTTGCGGGGAGGTCGATCCGGCGTAGCCCTGAGCCTGCGAAGGGCGAAGCCGGATCGGGTGGGGGGAAGCTCGCCAAGCGCACCACATCACTCCCCCGCCGCGCCGCCCGCGGGCCACCACGCCCGCGATTTCTCGTAATAAGCCACCATTGACGCCGCGACGACTACGGCGCCGCCCACGGTCACCGCTTCGCCCACGCCGATGCGGCTCGCCGCCCAACCCAGCATCAGCGAACCCCACGGCATCATGCCCATGAAGCATTGCGTGTAATGCGAGATCACGCGGCCGCGGAAGCGCTCGTCAGCCACGGTCTGGATGATCGTGTTCGACGTGCCGCCGAGCAGCATCAGGCTGCAGGCCGTGGGCAACAGCAGCAGCACCGACAGCCACAACACATGGGAATGCGCGAACGCGATCAGCCCGGCGCCGAAGGCGAAGGTGGCGAGAATCGGCGTGAGCGCCAGCCAGCGGTCGCGGATGTGCGACAGCATATAGGCGCCGATCAGCGCGCCCGCGCCCACGCTCGTCATCAAGGTGCCGTAGCTGGTGGATTGCCCATGCAGGATGTCGCGCGCGAAGGCGGGGAGCTGCGAGAGATAGGCCGCGCCGAACATCGACGACACGGCCACCAGCGCCAAGGCCGAGCGGATCTGCGGCGAGGCGAACGAATAGCGGTAGCCCTCGATCACTTCGCGCAGCGGATGGCCCGACGCCCGAAACTCCCGCGCCGCGAACTTCATCAGGATGAGACTGGTCAGCACCGCCGCGAACGAAAGCGCATTAAGTGCGAAGCAGACCCCTTCACCCACCACCGCAATCAGCGCGCCGGCCACGCTCGGACCGATCACGCGGGCCAGATTGAACATCATCGAATTGAGTGCGATGGCGTGGCGCAAATCCTCGCGCCCCACCATGTCGAGCGTCATGGATTGGCGGGTGGGAATGTCGAACGCATTGACGAGGCCGAGCCCAAACGCCAGCGCAATCACCTCCCACACCTGCACGGTATGGGTGAGCGTGAGCACCGCCAGAAGCGCCGCCTGCAGCATCGACAGCGTCTGCGTCAGCAGCAGCATGCGCCGGCGGTCGACGCGGTCGGCGATCATCCCGCCCAGCGAGGCCACGAAAAACACCGTCACCTGGCTGCAGAACGACGTCACGCCCAGCAGAAACGGCGAATGGGTCAGGCTGTAGACGAGCCAGGCCTGAGCGACGACCTGCATCCACGTGCCCATCAGCGACACAAGCTGGCCGGAAAAGAACAGCCGGTAATTGCGGTGGCGGAACACCTTGAGCAGCGCCAGCGCCGAGGACGGCTCGCGGAAATCCGCGAGCTCCCGCTCGGACGGCGGCTCATCGGGCGGTGTGGCGGCAATGTCGTCCACGGTCCCGCTCATGCGTGCGGCCGTCCGCGGCTTGTCACGGGACCGCCGGACATGCTTGCGTCCGGCCGACCGCCATTTTTACTCGGGAACGTCGTCATGGTTTCAACGGACGTACTCTTTGAGCCGTTCCGGCTCAAGGGCCTGACCCTGCCCAATCGCATCGTCATGGCACCTATGACCCGCTCGAAATCTCCGGAGCAGGTTCCGGGTGCGGACGTGGCCGGCTATTACCGCCGCCGCGCCGAGGGCGGCGTGAGCCTGATCCTCACCGAAGGCACCTCGCCCGAGCACCATTCGGCCTCCGCCGACGTCAAAGTGCCTGGCTTTTTCGGCGAAGCGTCGCTCGCGGGCTGGACGCGCG
Source organism: uncultured Alphaproteobacteria bacterium (assembly GCA_963760345.1). GTDB lineage: Bacteria > Pseudomonadota > Alphaproteobacteria > Micropepsales > Micropepsaceae > Rhizomicrobium. The sequence goes on along the minus strand of CAVXCU010000003.1, from coordinate 262,262 downwards.
TGCTGAAGGAGGTGAAGGCGGCCGGCGGCCACATCATGCCGCAGCTCTGGCATCAGGGAATCGTGCGCCATGCCGGAACCGGGCCCTATCCCGAAGCCCGCAGCATGGGGCCGTCGGGATTGGCAAAGCCGGGCAAGAAAGTGGCCGAGCCGATGACGCAGGGCGAGATCGACGATGTCGTGGCCGGGTTTGCGAAAAGTGCCGGCTACGCCAAGGCGCTGGGTTTCGACGGCGTCGAGATTCACGGCGCGCATGGCTACATCGTCGACGAGTTCTTCTGGAAAGGCACCAACGAGCGCGCCGATCTTTATGGCGGCTCGCTCGAGAGGCGCACGCGCTTCGCCGCCGACATCGTCACGGAAGTGCGCCGCACGACCGGGCCGGATTTTCCGATCCTGCTGCGCTTCTCGCAATGGAAGCAGCAGGACTTCGCGGCAAAGCTCGCGCACGATCCGGCGGAACTCGAGCGCTTCCTTGCGCCGCTCGCGGCTGCCGGTGTCGACATGTTCCATTGCTCGACGCGGCGTTTCTGGGAACCGGAATTTCCCGAAACGGGTTCGGGCCTGAACCTCGCCGGTTGGACGAAAAAATTGTCGGGCGTGCCCACCATCACGGTCGGCTCGGTGGGCCTCAACGAGGATTTCATCACCGCCTATCGCCTGAAGGGCGCGCAGCCGGCCGGCATCGACCGGCTGCTCGAAATGCTGGCGCGCGGCGATTTCGATCTCGTGGCCGTGGGCCGCGCGCTGATCGCGAACCCGCAATGGGCCAACAAAATCCGCGCCGGACATTTCGATCAGCTCGTGGCCTATGAGCCCGCGGCGCTGGAAACCCTGGCTTGAGCGCCGCGCGCACATTGACTCGCATCGCGCCTCGCTTAGTCTCAGGGCGCTTTCGGCTGCAGGCGACATGACGAAGGACTATATCGGTTACAAGGCCCTCACCGATGCCGCGCTTCGCGGCGTCGTGCGCGGCGCGCTCAAACGCGCCGAGAAGCAGGGGCTGATCGGCTCGCATCATTTCCGCCTGACCTTCAAGACGCATTTTCCCGGCGTCGAGATTCCGGAATTCCTGCTCGAGCAATATCCCGACGAGATGATGATCATCATTCAGCACCAGTTCTGGGGACTGAAGGTGAAGGACGATCTGTTCGAAGTGACGCTGACGTTCAAGAAATTGCCCGCGACGTTGACGATCCCGTTCCAGGCGCTGACTGCGTTCGCCGATCCGGGCGTGCAGTTCGGGCTACAGTTCCGCGAAGCCGAAGATAGTGCGCCCAATCCGCGTCACCACGAGCACGGCAACGCGCCGAGCCCTCTCACCCTTGCCGAGAAGCCTCAGACGCCCGCTGTCGCAGCCGAACCGGAAAAACCCGAGCCGGAAAAGACCCCGGTGCCCGGCGAAGTGGTAAGCCTCGATTCCTTCCGCAAGAAATAGCGCCCGCGACATGACCAAGACCCGCACGGAAACCGACAGTTTCGGCCCCATCGAGGTTCCCGCCGATCGCTATTGGGGCGCGCAGACCCAGCGTTCGCTCCAGAACTTCAAGATCGGCGGCGAGCGCATGCCCGCGCCCGTGGTGCACGCGCTCGGCGTGGTCAAGCGCGCTGCGGCGCTCACCAATGTGGCGATGGGGCAGCTCGACCCGAAGCTGGGCGAGACCATCGCGGCGGCGGCCCAGGAAGTGATCGACGGCAAGCTCGACGAACATTTCCCCCTCGTCGTGTGGCAGACCGGCTCCGGCACGCAATCGAACATGAACGCGAACGAAGTGATTTCGAATCGCGCCATCGAAATGCTGGGCGGCGAGATGGGTTCGAAAAAGCCCGTTCACCCCAACGACCACGTCAATCGCAGCCAATCCTCGAACGACAGCTTCCCCACCGCCATGCACATCGCCGCGGTGATGGAAATCCATCGCGTGCTGCTGCCGGGGCTGCATCATCTGCACGCCGCGCTGGAAGCGAAAGCGAAAGCGTTTGCCGGCATTATCAAGATCGGCCGCACGCATCTGCAGGACGCGACGCCGGTGACCCTGGGTCAGGAATTCTCCGGCTATGCCACGCAGATCGCCTATGGGATCGCGCGCGTGGAAGCGGCGCTGCCGCGGCTGTCCATGCTGGCGCAGGGCGGCACGGCGGTCGGCACCGGGCTCAACTGCCCGTCCGGCTTCGCGGAACGTTTCGCGGTGGAGGCAGCAAAAATCACGAAGCTCCCATTCGTCACCGCGCCCAACAAATTCGAAGCACTGGCGGCCCATGACGCGGCCGTGGAGATGTCGGGCGCGCTCAACACCTTGGCCGCTTCGCTGTTCAAGATCGCGCAGGACATCAGGCTGATGGGTTCGGGCCCGCGTTCCGGCCTGGGCGAACTGAGCCTGCCGGAGAACGAGCCGGGCTCTTCGATCATGCCGGGCAAGGTGAACCCCACCCAATGCGAAGCGATGACCATGGTCTGCGCACAGGTGATGGGCAATAACGTGGCGATTGCCTTCGCGGGCAGCCAGGGCAATTTCGAGCTCAACGTGTTCAAGCCGGTGGTGATCTACAATCTCCTGCAATCGATCCGGCTGATCGGCGACGCGGCGACGAGTTTCACCGACCACTGCGTGAGCGGCATTGAGCCCAATGTCGCGCATATCAAGGCGCTGATGGAGCGCTCGCTGATGCTGGTGACGGCGCTGGCGCCCAAGATCGGCTACGACAACGCTGCCAAGGTCGCCAAGACCGCGCACAAGAACGGCACCACGCTCAAGGAAGAAGCGGTGCGTATGGGCTTCGTGTCGGCGCAGGAATTCGACGCGCTCGTGCGCCCCGAAGACATGATCCACCCCAAGGCGTGACGTGATTTCACAGCTCGCGATTCGGCGTCGTTTTGAACTCTCTTAAGAAACGCTCCTTCACCATCGCCGGCCATCGCACAAGCGTGGCGCTCGAGCCCGAATTCTGGTCGGTGCTGGAACGCGACGCCGAAGCGGGCGGCTCAAGCCTTGCCGCGCTGGTGGCGAACATCGACCGCGCCCGCAGCGCCCGCCCGCTTGCGAGCGCATTGCGTCTTCATGCGCTTGCGGCAGCCGCGCGCGCATCATAGCGTTGTGCGTCCTGTCTGGAGCCCGCCCATGATCACGCTTTTTCACGCGCCCAAAACCCGCGCCTCGCGGTTCATCTTCCTGCTTGAAGAACTGGGCGCACCCTACGAACTCAAGAGGGTCTCGCTGCGGCGCGCCGACGGCACGGGCGCGGTCGATCCCGCCAATCCCCACCCCCATGGCAAAGTGCCCGCCATTTCCGACGATGGCATGGTCGTGTTCGAATCGCCGGCGATCGCGCTCTACCTCACCGACAAATTTCCGAAGAATGGCATCGGGCCTGTTGTCGGAGATGCCAAACGCGGCGCCTATCTGTCCTGGCTCGCCTATTATGGAGATGTGCTGGAACCGGCCTTCATGTCGAAATTCCTGAACACGCCCGTGCCGCGCGGCACGGCGGGATGGGTGCCGGTTGAGGAGGCGATGGAATTCGTCGTCAAGTCGCTTTCGGCGGGTCCCTATATCCTGGGCGAAAAATTTTCCGGTGCGGATGTGCTCTACGGCACCACGTTTGCCATGTTCGGCGCGAGCCCGATGCTGCCGAAATCGCCGGTGATCGAAGCCTATGTGAAACGCTGCCTGGACCGGCCCGCTTATGCGCGCGCCATGGTCAAGGATGGGGCCTGAATGGTCCGGCCTTCCCGCTTGCGGCGCAAGCGCACGTCCCTGCCCGATCTGGAGGAATTCGATGCTTACGCTCTATCACGCACCGCGCTCGCGTTCGTCGAGCACCGTCTGGCTTCTCGAGGAACTGGGCGAGCCTTACAAGATCGAGCTCACCTCCATCGTCTATGGCGGCGGACAGGGCACGCCCGCGCCGGAATCCTATCGCCGCGTCCATCCGCACAAGAAGGTGCCGGCGATCGATCACGACGGAACGATCGTGTTCGAGTCCGCGGCGGTCGTCCTCTATCTCGCCGACGCGTTTCCCAAGGCGAAGCTGGCACCTGCCATCGGCGACAAGAGGCGCGGCCCCTATCTCACCTGGATCACCTATTACGCGGCGACGATGGGGCCGGTCGTCGCCGCACGGTTCCGCGGCTGGGACAAGGACAGTCCAACGGGCTTCGGCACGTTTGAAGACATGGAGGGCTATCTTTCCCACACGCTCGAGGCGCATCCCTATATCGTAGGGGAGGCGTTCACGGCAGCCGATGTTCTGGTCGGCGGTGCGGTGGAGTTCTTTAAGGGCACGATCTTTCCCCAACGCAAAATCTATGACGATTACGTAGCGCGGCTCGGTGCGCGTCCCGCAAGACAGCGCGCACTGGCGAAGGACAATGGCTGAAATCGTCAATCTCCGGCGCGCGCGCAAGGCGAAAGCGCGAAGCGAAAAAGCCGCCGCGGCCGCGGCCAATCGCGTGAAGCATGGCGTGGCGAAGAATTTGCGCGTGCTCGCCAAAGCACGCGGCGAAAAGGCCAAGCACGATATCGACGCGCATCGATTGGATGACGACAAGTGAGCGATTGAATTGCAGCGTTTGCCCCCCACCCGGAATGCTTCGCATTCCGACCTCCCCACAAGGGGGAGGTGAAGAATGTGCACAGACTGCCATGACATGCGCAGAAAGATCCCCTCCCCCTTGTGGGGAGGGATAGGGTGGGGGGGGACGCGCGATGAGCAGCGCGACACATAAAGGCCCGTTCTCCGACATCCTCGTCGTCGATCTGACGCGCGTGCTGGCTGGTCCCTATTGCGCGCTTCTGATGGCGGAGTTGGGCGCGCATGTGATCAAGGTCGAGCCGCCGCGGCATGGCGACGATTCGCGCATGGTCGGCCCTTTCATCAAGACGAAATCGGGCAAGACGAAGTCCGGCTATTTCATGTCGATCAATCGCGGCAAGCAATCGATCGCGCTCGACCTCAAAGGCGACGCGGACCGCAAGATTTTCGAGACGCTGCTCGAGCGCGCCGACGTGCTGATCGAAAATTATCGCGGCGGCACGATGGAGAAGCTGGGCTATGGCTGGGAGAGTTTGAAGGCGCGCTATCCTCGCCTGATCTATGCCGGTATTTCGGGCTTCGGCCACACGGGGCCTTATGCACATCGGCCGGCCTACGACATGGTGGCCCAGGCGATGGGCGGCATTATGAGCCTGACCGGGCATCCCGGCGCGCCGCCGACGCGCGTCGGTTCTTCGGTGGGCGATCTGACGGCGGGGCTGTTCGCCGCCATCGGCATTTCGTCGGCGCTCTACGATCGCAAGACGACCGGCAAAGGCATGAAGATCGATATCTCCATGCTCGATTGCCAGGTCGCGATCCTCGAAAACGCCATCGCGCGTTATGTGGCGACCGGCGACGTGCCGGGACCGCTCGGAAGCCGCCACCCTTCCATCGCACCGTTCCAGGCCTATGCGACGAAGGACGGCCATATCGTGATCGCGGCCGGCACCGATGGACTGTTCGCGCGGGTGGCTGAAGTGCTGGGCCGGCCGGAACTCGCGGCCGATCCGCGCTTCCTCACCAATCCAGATCGCGTTGCGCATTGGCAGGCGCTGCAGGGAGAGATTGAAGCCGCGCTTGTCACTCGAGACTCGCGGGAATGGCTCGCACCGCTCGAAGCGGCGGGCGTGCCCTGCGGGCCCCTCAATGACGTGGCCGATGTGATGGCCGATCCGCAGGTCGCCGCGCGCAACATGATCGTCACCGCGACCGATCCCGAAATCGGCCCGCTCAGGATGCAGGGCAACCCGATCAAGCTCTCGGCCTATGACGACCCGAAAACGCGCTCGCCCGCGCCCGATCTGGACGCGGACCGCGCGGAGATTCTGCGATTGTTGGGTCTGGATTAAATCACCCGTCGTTCGCGCGGCACGTATCTATTCCGTTCGCCGTACACGCGCAGCTTTTCCACGCTGATCGTGTTCCAGGAATTTTTCTGCGACGAAAGCAAAAAAACGTGGCGGCAGCGCGCCGTATGCGATTGTCGATATATCCCGACCGGGGATGGGCCGCAGATCCGGACCAGGCCAAATGAACTCGTTTGCTTCCGCAACGACGATCCACGATCTCTGGGAATCAAGCCCAAGACGTTTCTTGGTTTCGACTGGAATCTCTATCGCCTCAGCGGGATTTGCGGGCTGCACGTGAGTGACCGGCAGCACGAGCACAGTCTCCCTGCCGTCTTCATTTCGCAGGGACATGACGACCGCGCAGGGCCTGTCCTTGATTCCTTCTTCGCGCCCCGTGTCGTGCTCTCGTTTCCACAAATAGGAATAGCGAACAACCATTCCGGGGTAGGGCGCCGGAAAATTCACGGCTTCCAGTCTTTGAGCTCTTCATTGAGATAGTCGTACTTCTCGGGCACCTTCGCGTTTCGGATGGCCTCGATCTCATCTTCCGTCAGGTCGCCCGCCAGGATCACTCTGCGGTCGCGGCGCTTGAGCCGGTGGTACTCTTCCGCCGACAGCAGGATCGTCCGCTCGCGGCCGTTCTTGGTGATCGCCACCGGCTTCGTCAGCGCGATATCCTGGTAGCGGCCGAGATTGCGATGAAACTCCGCCGCGCTCACAGTAACGGTGTCGTCGATAGCCACGATTCAAAACTCCTGTATTATATGTATTATACGTATAATACACATAATTTGCAAGCCGATTCGAGATTTCTTCGCCTCAACAATTGCTGCTGGCCCAGCGTCCCAATAAATGGCAAGCGAGAACAATCAGCCCATGACCGGCCAGAATTGCTTCACCGACCCGCTCGACGCCGCCTTTGGCGAACAATCAGACGCGGCGCCGGTGCAGCGCGAGCCGGCTTATCTTGCGGGGCTTAATGCCGAGCAGCGCGAGGCTGTCCTCACGATCGACGGGCCGGTCCTCGTGCTGGCGGGCGCCGGTACCGGCAAGACGCGCGTGCTGACGACGCGGCTGGCCCACATCCTCGCCACGCGCCGCGCGTGGCCCGGCCAGATCCTGTCCGTCACCTTCACCAACAAGGCCGCACGCGAGATGAAGGAGCGCATCGGCGCGCTGATCGGCGGCGTGGTCGAGGGCATGCAGTGGCTCGGCACGTTTCACTCCATCGGCGCGCGCATTCTGCGCCGCCACGCGGAGCTTGCCGGGCTCAAGGCCAATTTCACCATTCTCGACGCCGACGATCAGCTGCGCCTGATGAAGCAGCTGCTGGAAGCGGCCAATATCGACGAGAAGCGCTGGCCGGCACGCACGCTCGCCAGCTTCATCGACGGCTGGAAGAACCGCGGGTTGCTGCCGGCCGACGTTCCCGCCGGCGAAGGACAGGGTTTCGCGTTCGGCAAAGGCGTCGCGCTCTATGCGGAATATCAGCAGCGGCTGAAATCGCTCAACGCCGCCGATTTCGGCGATCTCCTGCTCGACACGCTGACCATCCTGCGCAAGGAGCCGGAGATCCTCGCTGAATATCGCGAGCGCTTCCGCTACATGCTGGTGGACGAATATCAGGACACCAACGTCGTCCAATATCTGTGGCTCAAATTGCTGGCCGGCTCGGCCGGCAATATCTGCGTCGTGGGCGACGACGACCAGTCGATCTATGGCTGGCGCGGCGCCGAGGTCGAGAACATCCTGCGCTTCGAGCGCGATTTCCCCGGCGCCAGGGTGATCCGCCTTGAGCGCAACTACCGCTCGACGCCGGCCATTCTCGCCAGCGCGTCGGGCCTCATCGCCGCCAACAAGGGCCGCCTCGGCAAGACGCTGTGGACCGAAGGCGACACGGGCGAAAAGATCAAGGTGCAGGGCGTCTGGGACGCGGAGGAGGAAGCGCGCGCGATCGCGGGCGATGCGGAAGCACTTCATCGGGACGGCCATCTTTATGCGCAAATGGCGATCCTCGTGCGCGCGAGCTTTCAGATGCGCGAATTCGAAGACCGTTTCCTGTCGCTCGGCATTCCCTATCGCGTGATCGGCGGCCCGCGCTTCTACGAGCGCGCCGAAATCCGCGATGCGATGGCCTATCTGAGGCTGGTGGCGCAGGGCGACGACGATCTCGCGTTCGAGCGCATCGTCAACCGGCCCAAGCGCGGCATCGGGGACGCGAGCGTGCAGGCGCTGCATCAGTTTTCGCGGGCCCGCGCGATTCCGCTGCTCGCCGCCGCCCGCGAGATCGCCGACACCGATGAGGTTCCACCCAAGGCGCGCAAGGCGCTGGGCGAACTCGCCGCCATGATTGCGCGCTGGGGCGAAACCGCGCGCCATCTGCCGCACACCGAACTGGCCGAAATGGTGCTGGACGAATCCGGCTACACGGACATGCTCAAGAACGACAAATCCGCCGACGCGCCAGGCCGGCTCGACAATCTGAAGGAACTCGTGCGCTCGATGGAGCAGTTCGAGTCGCTGGGGGCGTTTCTCGAGCACGTGTCGCTGGTGATGGAACTGGAGCAGAACGAAACGGAAGACCGCGTGAACCTGATGACGTTGCACGCGGCCAAGGGCCTCGAATTCGACACCGTGTTCCTGCCCGGCTGGGAAGAAGGGCTGTTCCCGTCGCAACGCACGATGGACGAAAACGGGCTCGCGGGGCTCGAAGAGGAGCGCCGGCTGGCCTATGTGGGCCTCACGCGGGCGAAGAAACGCGTGCGGATCAGCTTTGCCGCAAACAGGCGTGTGCATGGCAGCTGGCAAAGCGCCCTGCCCTCGCGCTTCATCACCGAATTGCCGGAGGAGCAGGTCGAGACCGTCGTCGACGAAGGCTTCTATGGCGGCTATGTCGGCTTCCGGGATAACGCGGCCGACAAGGGCTTCGCCAGCACCTATGACAGCCCGGGCTGGAAGCGCGCCCAGGCCAATCGCGCGGCGGGCGCGCCGCGCACGCGCGCGCCGTTGATCGAAGCGCAGGCGCATGTGGTGCAAACCAGCGATCCCACATCGGCCGCTTATGTCCGGGGCGATCGCGTGTTCCACCAGAAATTCGGCTACGGCCGCGTCGCCTCGGTCGAAGGCAACAAGCTCACCGTCGATTTCGACAAGGCCGGATCGAAGCGCGTGATCGACAATTTCGTGACACGGGGGTGAAAGGGCCGCGCTGATATCTTAGTTTTATTTGTCATGGCCCGCGACTGCGGGCCACCCAGGTGACGCCTTCGACGATGCAGAAGATTTATTCCGTCTACATTCTCGCAAGCAAACGTAACGGGACACTGTATGTCGGAGTTACGAGTGATCTTGCCAAACGCGTGTGGGAGCATCGGGAAGGATTGATACCGAGATTTACGAAGACATATGGCGTCAAGATGCTCGCGTACTACGAGACTTTCGATAATGTTCATGAAGCGATTTATCGCGAGAAACGCCTCAAGAAGTACAAGAGGGAATGGAAAAAGAATTTAATCCAACGGAGCAATGTCGAATGGCGCGATCTGTCGGAAGCTTTGTGAGACCAAGCACTTCATCACCTGGGTGGCCCGCAGTCGCGGGCCATGACAAATAAACTTTGTGCGCGGCTCCATCCAACGATGAATTCCCCTCCTCTCTGGAAAGCAACGATCGTCACGACGAAAGCCGACGCCGCCGATATTGCGGCGTTGCTGGAGCTTACGCCGCCGCGTCCGCAAGCCGTGCTGATCGGCGAAGAGCCCTTTCGCGATGACGCGACGGTAGAAGCGCTTTACGACCGCATGCCGGACGGCGATCTGCTTGAAAAGCTTGCCGGCCGCGCGGTGCATGTGGCGCCCCTGCCCGATCAGGACTGGATCAAGCTGAGCCAGGAAGGGCTGCCGCCAGTGCGCGCCGGCCGCTTCTTCGTTTACGGCGCGCATGATTCCGGCCGCGTGCCGCACGCCGTTATTCCCATGCGCATCGAGGCGGGACTTGCATTCGGCACCGGCCATCACGAGACCACCGCGCTGTGCCTTTCGGTCCTGAGCGACCTCGCCAGGCGGCGGCAGTTCGCCCGCGTGCTCGATCTGGGATGCGGCACAGGTTTGCTCGCCATCGGCGCGGCAAAGCTGTGGCGAAAACGCGTATGTGCATCCGACATCGATCCGGTGGCGATTGAGGTCAGCCGCGGCAACGCCGCCGCCAATGGCGTGGCGCCCCTCGTCCGGGCGACCGTTTCCGATGGTCTGAACAGCCCTGCGCTGGCCGCGGGCCGGCCTTACGACCTCATCGTCGCCAATATCCTGGCCGGACCGCTCACGCGGCTCGCCCCGGAGATCGCCCGCGGGCTGGCGAAGGGCGGGGTTCTTGTGCTGTCCGGCCTGCTCCGCTGGCAGGAAAATCTGGTGCTCGGCTTCTATCGGCCGCATGGACTCGTTCTGCGCGAAACGCGGCGCGACGGGCCCTGGTCGGCGCTTGTGCTTGAGGGGCCGCGGGCGCGGCGCTAACGTCCGCCCATGGACAAAACAGCCCCCTTCCAGACTTTCGACGACCAATCCGATGCCGCGACCTGTGCGCCCCGATTGGCGGCCCTCCGAAACGAACTCGCCAGACAGGAGGTCGACGGATTCCTTGTGCCGCGGGCCGACGAGCACCAGGGCGAATATGTGCCCAAACGGGCCGAACGGCTCGCCTGGCTGACCGCCTTCACCGGCTCGGCCGGCGCGGCCGTCGTGCTCAAAGGCAAGGCGGCCGTCTTCGTGGACGGCCGCTACACGCTCCAGGTGCGCCAGCAGACCGACACCAAGCTTTTCGAGCCCCGCGATCTGGTCGCCGAGGGGCCAGCGGCCTGGATCGAGGCCATTGCGCCCAAGGGCGCGCGGATCGGCTACGATCCCTGGCTGCACACCATCGCTGCGCTGGAAGGCCTGCGCATTTCCGCCGAGCGGGCGGGCGCCGAAATGATCGCCTGCAAATCGAACCCCATCGACGCGGTGTGGACCGACCAGCCGGGGCCTCCGCTCGCCAAGGCCGTTCCGCACGGTCTCGCTCTGGCCGGCGAAAGCGCGGAATCGAAGCGCACCCGCATCGCCGAAGAGGTCAAGAAAAGCGGCGCCGACGCGGCCGTCATCACCTTGCCGGATTCCATTTGCTGGCTGCTCAATATCCGCGGCGGCGATGTGCCCCACACGCCCTTTGTGCTCTCGTTCGCCATCCTGAACGCTGACGGCTCGACCGATCTGTTCATGGATTCGCGCAAAAGCTCGCCCGAACTGGTGCAGCATCTGGGCAATGCCGTGCGGCTGCGCGAGCCGAAGGATTTTTCGCCCGCGCTCGACAGCCTCAAAGGCAAGACCGTGCTCGTCGATCCCGCGAGCGGGGCTTCGGCGATCTTCGACCGGCTGACCGCGGCCGGCGCGAAGGTGAAGCGCAGCGGCGATCCCTGCCAATTGCCCAAAGCGTGCAAGAACCCCGTCGAGATCGAAGGCGCGCGCAAGGCCCATATTCGTGACGGCGCGGCATTGACCCGCTTCCTCGCCTGGATCGCGCGCGAAGCACCCGGCGGCCATCTGACGGAGATCGAAGCGGCGGAAGCGCTGGAAGGCTATCGCCGCGCGACGGGTTCATTGTCCGATCTGAGCTTCGATTCCATTTCGGGCGCGGCGCCCCACGCGGCGATCCCGCATTACCGCGTGTCGCGCTCGACCAACCGCAAGATCAACCGCAACGAAATCTTCCTGATCGATTCCGGCGGCCAATATCCCGACGGCACGACGGACGTGACGCGCACGATGATCGTGGGCGAACCCACTTCGGAAATGCGCGACCGTTTCACGCGGGTGCTCAAGGGACATATCGCGCTGGCCATGGTGCGCTTCCCGGAAGGCACGACGGGCGCCGCGCTCGATGCGCTCGCGCGCAAGCCGCTCTGGGACGCCGGCCTCGATTACGACCACGGCACCGGGCACGGCGTCGGCAGTTATCTGTCGGTGCATGAGGGACCGCAGAACATCTCCAAGCGTCCGATCACGCAGGCGCTCAAACCGGGCATGATCTGCTCCAACGAGCCCGGCTATTACAAGGCGGGCGAATACGGCATCCGCATCGAGAACCTGATCGTCGTCGGCGAGCCGGAGCAGGTCAAAGGCGGCGACCGGGGAATGATGAGCTTCGAGACCATCACGCTGGCGCCCATCGATCTCGAGCTGGTCGAGCCGAAGCTGCTGACCGCCGAAGAGCGCCAGTGGCTCAACGCCTATCACGCCCGCGTGCACGAGGTGCTGTCGCCGCACGTCGACGACGAGACGCGTGCGTGGCTCGCCCACGCGACACGGGCGATTTGAGCCCATGAAACGCGATCCCGTAGCGCCTGCCGGCCATGTGCATCGGCTCGTGCTGAACAGCGAATTGCTCAAGGCCAATCTTCTGGGCGACCCGGCCGCGCGCGTCATCGATGTGTATGTCCCTGTGGGCCATACGGGTGCGGATTTGCCGCTGCTGGTCGATCTTGTCGGCTTCACGGCCGGTGGCCCGGCGCATACCAACTGGAAGAACTTCGCCGAGAACGTGCCCGAGCGGCTCGACCGCCTGATCGCCTCGGGCGCCATGCCGCCCTGCGTGGTGGCGTTCCCCGACTGTTTCACCAGGCTCGGCGGCAACCAATACATCAACAGCGCGGCGATCGGCCCCTGGGCCGATTTCCTGCTGCAGGAAGCCGTGCCGTTCGTGGAAAAGAAATTCCGTTGCGGCGGCGCGGGTCGCCGCGGCGTGTTCGGCAAGAGTTCCGGCGGCTACGGCGCGATGGTGCATGCGCTCCTCTATCCCGATTTCTGGAGCGCGTCGGCGTGCCATTCCGGCGATGTCTGTTTCGAGCTTTGCTATCTGCCCGAATTTCCGCGGCTGTTGCGCGCACTCGCCAAGCAGGGCGGCTCGATCAAGAAATGGGTCGACGAATTCTGGGCGGCGCCCAAGACCAAGGATAGCCAGATTCACGATCTGATGACTTTGGCGATGTGCGCAACCTACGATCCCGACCCGGGCGCGCCCTATGGCTTGCGGCTGCCGGTCGATCCCGAAACCTGCGAATTGATCGCCGAGCGCTGGAAGAACTTCCAGGCCTGGGACCCGCTCACGCTCGTACAAACCAGGGGCGCAGGCCTCAAGAAGTCGAAAGCGGTCTACATCGACTGCGGCGACGTCGATCAGTACAATCTCGTCTATGGTGCACGGCGGCTGCATCGCGCGCTGGAAACTCTCGGCGTTCCGCACATCTATGAGGAATTCCCGGACGATCACACCGCCGTCGATTACCGCATGGACAAAAGCCTGCCGATCCTCGCGAAAGCGTTGAGCGGGTGATTTCTACAACGCGCCAATTTCTGTCATCCCCGTCGTGTCGCGTAAACTGGCGCGTAACTCCCCCCTTGCATTTGTTGTCATATTTGACTACATAGAGGCTTGGATGGTCCGGAACACGCGGAAAATCGGTTGGATAAAGGCCGCGCTAAAGGATTTCCGGGATTTTCCTCAGGACGCGCAGGACCGGGCTACCGCCGCGCTGACGATGATTGCTGAAGGGGCAACGCCCGATATTGCGAAGCCGCTTACTGGTTTCGGAAGTGGCGTCTGGGAATTGGCGATAAAATCGCGGGGCGATGCCTATCGCGTGGTTTACGCCTTGCAGCTCGGCGACGACATTTGGATTGTTCATGTGTTCCAGAAGAAGTCGAAGAAGGGCATTGCAACGCCAAAGCGGGACATCGACCTCGTCAGGGAACGCATCAAACGATTGAAGGAGCAATTGCCGTGACCGTAGCCAAACGCAAGCCCGCCAAAATCGAAACGGTCAAGGGCAGCGGTAACATATTCCGCGATCTTGGCAGACCGGATGCAGAACTGCGGCAGCTCAAGGCGCTGCTTGCAGCCGAAATCGTTCGTACGCTCGGCGAACGCAGCCTTACCGTCCGCAAAGCTGAAATCATAACGGGGATTGCTGCGGCGGATTTTTCGCGACTGCGTAGTGCCGATCTCGGACGGTTTACGGTGGATCGCCTGATGACAATTCTCAGCCGTTTGGGCCGCGAATTGGACATCACCGTGAACGTACGTCCGCGCAAGCTGGCGACCGATACTCACACAATGCCTGCATGAGCCAGTATTGCTTGCCCACGGGCGTCCTCTTCCCTCGCTGCGTTCACTCGCAGCTCGCCGGGGATGACAATATCGTGTTTTTGCTGCAAGATTTGGCTCGATATTTCAGTTAAGGAATGGCGCAGGTGAAGGTATTGCGTAATTTGGTCATCGCGGCGCTCTTCGCAGGTCTCGCCGGCTGCACCGTCTGGCCCATCGGTCAGGATCCCTATGGCATGGACCAGCGGCGCGCGGCGAATACGGTGATCGATGCGCTGCAGACCTATCGCCGCGACAAGGGGACGTTTCCGGGCAATCTGGACATGCTGGTCCCGGCCTATTTGCCCGCCATACCCAGCTTCACCGCGCTCAAATACGAGCCTTATGACGGCTCCATCGGCTACCACTACATTCCGTCCTGGCCGCAATTGCGCACGGTGTGGTGCAATTCCGTGGGCAATACGACGAACTGGCGCTGCGAAGAGCATCTGCTTTAAGCGCAAGACTGCTTGCCATCGAGAGTCTTCCCGAAGACGCTTCACGCGTCTCCGATCATTTTGATCCAGGCATCCTCGTCGATCACGTCCACGCCGAATTTCTGCGCGTCCGCGAGCTTCGAGCCCGCGCCCGGGCCGGCCACGACGAGGTCCGTTTTCTTCGAGACGGAACTTGCCACCTTCGCGCCCAGCGCTTCCGCGCGCGCCTTGGCTTCGGGGCGCGTCATCTTTTCGAGCGTGCCGGTGAAGACGATCGTCTTGCCCGCGACCGGAGAGCCCGATGTTTTCGGCGCGGCCATGGGCTGCACGTCGACTTCTTTCCGCAAGCGATCCAGCGCCTTGCGGTTGTGCTTTTCGTCGAAGAAATCCTTAATCGCTTCCGCCACGATCTCGCCCACGCCTTCGATGGCATCCAGTTCTTCGACGGCGCGATCGCCTTCCATGGCCGTCACGAACGCGTCGATCGTCCGATAGTTGCGCGCGAGCAGTTTTGCGGTCGTCTCTCCGACGTGGCGGATGCCCAGCGCATTGATCAAACGGTCGAGCGAAATTTTGCGCCGGCGCTCGATCGCGGCGACCAGATTCTCAACGACTTTGTCTTCCTTGTCCTCGTCGCGTTTGGATTTGGCAACTTCGCCCTTGCCCTCTTTGGCGCGCCGTTCCGCGCTCAACGCGGCGCGGTGCTCGCTTAGAATTTTGCTCACGCGATCGGCTTTCCGGGTGAGCGCGAAGATATCGGCGGGCTCCTTGATCAAGCCTTTCTCGTGAAACAGTTCGATATAGGTGCCGCCCATTCCCTCGATATCGAACGCGTCGCGCGACACGAAATGCCGGAGCCGTTCGACCGCCTGCGCCGGACAGATGAGCCCGCCGGTACAGCGCCGGTCCACGTCCGTCTTGCCGGTTTTCTCGTCGATCTCGCGCACGGCATGGCTGCCGCAGGCCGGGCATTTATGGGGAAATTCGTAGGGCTTGGCCCCGCGCGGGCGCTTTTCCAGGATCACGCGCACGATCTGCGGGATCACGTCACCGGCCCGCTGCACTACGACTGTGTCGCCGATGCGCACGTCCTTGCGCGCGATCTCGTCTTCATTGTGCAAGGTGGCGTTCTGCACGACCACGCCGCCGACCGTGACCGGTTTGAGCTTTGCAACGGGCGCGAGCTTGCCGGTGCGACCCACCTGGATGTCGATGTCCTGCAGGATGGTATCGGCCTGTTCGGCCGCGAATTTGTGCGCGACCGCCCAGCGCGGGCTGCGCGAGACATAACCCAGCCGGTCCTGCAGATCGAGGCGATCAACCTTGTAGACGACACCGTCGATGTCGTAGCCGAGCGTGGCGCGCTTCGTTTCGATGTCGCGGTAGAATTCGAGCACCTCGTCCATCGAGCGGCAGCGGCGGATCAAAGGATTGACGCGAAAGCCCCAATCCTTGAACGCCTGCAGCATGCCCCATTGCGTATCGGCCGGCAGACCGCTCGTCTCGCCCCAGGCATAGGCGAAGAAATGCAAAGGCCGCGACGCGGTGATCGCGGGATCGAGCTGGCGCACGGAACCCGCAGCCGAATTGCGCGGATTGGCGAAGACGGGTTTGCCGTCCTTTTCCTGCCGCTTGTTGAGCGCCGCAAAATCGGCATGCGTCATATAGACTTCGCCGCGCACTTCGAAGACCGCGGGCACACGGCCGTGCAGGCGCAAGGGCACATCCTTCAGCGTGCGCAGATTGGGCGTGATGTCTTCGCCCTCGGTGCCGTCGCCCCGGGTCGCACCCTGGACGAAAACGCCGTCTTCGTAATGCAACGACGCGGAGAGCCCGTCGATCTTGGGCTCCGCCGTGATCGTGAGTTCGTCGTCGTCCTTCAGGCCGAGAAAGCGGCGCACGCGCGCGACGAAATCGGTCACGTCCTCGTCGTGGAACGCATTGTCGAGCGACAGCATCGGCCGCGCATGAACGACCTTGGCGAACCTGGCCGACGGCTTCGCGCCGACCCGTTGCGTCGGGCTGTCGGCGCGCACGAGATCAGGAAATCGCGCCTCGATGGCGGCGTTGCGCCGGCGAAGCTCGTCATAGTCCGCGTCCGAAACCGCGGGCGCGTCGTCCTGGAAATAGGCCCGGTCGTGACCGGCGATTTCTTCCGCCAGTTGTGCAAGCTCGCGTTTCGCGTCCGCGGCCGAGAGCTTCTCGACCGGTTTTTTGCTTTTGGCGGTCATAGGGCGGTTCTTATCCCGCATGTACGACGTTGGCGTCGTGCAAGTATTGGAGCAATTCGATTTTTCGTTGACGAAATAATTCCACCCTCCCCTTGAGGGAGGGTCGAAAAATTCTGAGGTCCGAGAGCGACAGCGAACGGACGCGAAGAATTTTTCGAGGAGGGGTGCTGCTTCAACAATACCCCTCCCCGAAATTATTCTTCTCGCTAACGCTCGAAGAATAATTTCGACCCTCCCTCAAGGAGAGGGTGGAAAGAAAAAACAGCGCCGTCATGCGCGCTTCCTCGCCGGCTTTTTCGGGACGTCCTGCGCTTCATCGAGGAGGCGGCGCGCCGCGGCGCGGGCTTCTGCGGTCACGGCGGCGCCGGACAGCATGCGGGCGATCTCCTCGATCCGGTCTTCGTCCGACAACAGCTCGACGCGCATGCGGTTGCCCTTGCGCGCAATGCGGAAATGACGCGCCGCGCGCGCGGCCACTTGCGGGGAATGCGTCACCAGCAAAATTTGCGTTGACCGTGCGACACGCTGCAGACGTTCGCCGACGGCGTCCGCAACAGCACCACCTACGCCGCGGTCGACCTCATCGAATACCAGCGCTGCAGGTGGGCTCGCTTCGGCCAGCGCCACTTTGAACGCTAGGGAAAAACGCGCCAACTCCCCACCCGAGGCGATCCTCACCAGCGGGCCGAACGGCGCGCCTTCGACGGTCGCCACTTCGAAGCCGATCCGTTCGAGGCCGGCTGCATTGCCTTCTTCGCCCAGAGGTTCGAAAGCCACGCGAAACTTCGCATGGCCGAGCTTCAGCGGCGACAATTCGCCGGCGACCGCCTTCTCCAACCTCTGCGCGGCCGCTTTGCGGGCCTCCGACAATTTGCGCGCCGCATCGAGATAATCGCTCCTGGCCCGTGCGACTTCGGCCACAGCCGATTTCAATCTCTCGTCGCCCGTCTCGATCGCGTCGAGCTTGCCTTGGAATTCGGCCAGCGCCTGCGGCAGAGCCTCGACCGTCACGCCGTATTTGCGGGCGGCGGCACGCAGCGCAAACAGGCGCTCTTCCTTGCGTTCCAGCTCGGCCGGATCGGCTTCCAGTTGCGACAGGAGCGATTCGAGTTCGCGCCGCGCTTCCCCGGTCAGCGCGAACGCCTGCTCAAGCGCCGCCTCGGCGGACGCCGTGCGCCGCCGCGCTTCGTCCTTCAGGCGGACGAGCCGCTTCAACGCCGCGGCAAGCGATGCTTCGGCGCGGGTGTCGCCCGCAAGCGCATCGACGGCCGCCGAGACGTCCTCGGCGATGCGGCCGGCATTCATCATCAGGGCGCGCTCGGAGGCGAGCCGGGCTTCCTCACCGGGTTCCGGCGACAGGGCGGAAAGTTCATCGGCGGCATGCCGCAGATAATCCGCGTCGGCCGCATTCGTTGCCGCAGCCCGGCGGATCGCATCCGCCTCGGCGCGCGCGCGTTCCAGCGCGGCGAAGCGCCGGGCGGTCTCCGCCAGGAGTGCGTCATGACCGCCGAACGCATCCAGCAGCAGCCGATGCGTGCCGGTGTCGAAGAACCCCCGGTCGTCTGTCTGACCGTGGATTTCCACCATGAGCGAGCCGACGTCGCGCAGCAGCGCCACGCCGACCGGTTCGTCGTTGACGAAGGCGCGGGTGCGGCCATCCGCCGAAATCGTGCGGCGCAGGATGATCTCGTTTTCGGACGGAATTCCGTTTTCGCCGATCAGCGCTCGCACGGCATGGTCCCGCGCCGGCTCAAAAATGGCGACGGACGAGCCTTGCTGCGCGCCACTGCGCACGCTCGACCGGGCGCCCGCACGCGCGCCGGCCGCCAGGCCCAGCGCATCGAGAAGAATGGATTTGCCCGCGCCCGTTTCGCCCGTGAGCACGTTCAGGCCGGATGTGAAATCGAGCGTCACATCCTCGATAAGAACGAGATCGCGGACCTTCAGCGTCGCGAGCATAGGCCGGGCATCAAAGCGGACTCGAAAACGCCCTGCTGATCCAGGAACCTTTGTTCTCTTGGGGCTTCAAATTGTGGCTCATCAGCAGATCGTACGAATCCTTATACCACGGACTGCCCGGATAATTCGCGCCGAGCACGGCGGCGGCCGTCTGGGCTTCGTCGAAGATGCCCAGCGCATAATACGCCTCGGTAAGCCGCTCCAGCGCTTCGGCGATCTGCGCCGTCTTCTGGTAGCGCTCGACGACGGTGCGGAACCGGTTGATCGCGCCGATATATTCGCGGCGATAGAGATAGTAACGGCCGACTTCCATCTCCTTGCCGGCCAGATGGTCGAGCGTCAGGTCGACCTTGAGGCTCGCGTCGCGGGCATATTCCGTATTCGGGAAGCGCTGGACAACGTCTTGCAGGGCGGTCAGCGCCTGTTCGGTGTTGCTTTGATCGCGGCCCACATCGGTGATCTGCTCGTAGAGCGACATGGCTTTGAGATAGAAGGCATAGGCGACTTCATGGCTGCCCGGATGGAGCTGGATGTACTGGTCGGCCGTGCTGATCGCGTCGGTGTATTTGTTGGCCTGGTAATAGCAGAAGGCCGACATCAGCATCGCGCGGCGCGCCCAGACCGAATAGGGGTGCTGGCGCTCGACTTCGTCGAATTGCTTGGCAGCCTGGAGCCAATCCTGACTGTCGATTTTCAACCAGGCATCGGCATAAATCTGCTCGACCGGGCGTTCGACATAATCGGCCGCCTTGTCGTCGGAACCTCTGTTGAACCAGGCGCACCCGGCCAGGAGCGAGGCCCCAAGCAGTACCGCCGCGAACCCGCTCAGGCGAAAGGCGCGGCGAACGCCCGGTCCCAGCAAAGCAGCCGGCTTCGAAATCTCGTCCAGGGGCATCGGTTCGTCCGTGTTGCGGGGATGGCCCGTTCGGCGGGCGCACTCATCGGGGCTTCTTATGCCATTCACCGGGAAGCGCGGTCCAGCCCCGTGATGGCGGCCGTACAGGCCGGCGGAGCCGAAAAACGTCGCCGGTGCCGGGGCTTACCCGACCCGGCAACCATAAATTGAAGACAGGTTCCGGAAACGATCGCGCCGGGCCGGTGATCCGGCACACAACCCTTCAGCGTAAGACGGCAGGCGAATACGCGTTTCGGGGATGCAGATGGCAACCGGGAGGCCGGCACAGGGCCGCGTCGACTTTCATATCGGCGGGCGCATCCGCCTGCGCCGCGCCGAACTCGGCCTGACCCAGGAGGATTTGGCGGGCTTGCTCGGTATTTCCTACCAGCAGGTCCAGAAATACGAGGCCGGCACAAACCGGGTGAGCGCGGCGCGGCTGTTCGAAATCGCCCACGCCCTGAATGCCGATTTGGCCCATTTCTTCGATGGCTACGACGGCACGGCGCGTCGATCGCCCCTGCCCCATGGCGGACACAATCGCGCGGCGATCGAACTCGTACGCAATTTCCTCGATCTCAAGGATGGGACCTTGCGTTCCGCGGTGACCACGCTGCTGCGCGCGTTGCACGACCAGAAGGCGCATCGGCCGGCCGGCGATTGATGCCTATCGCTGGGTGATGAATTCGTAATTGGCCGGGTCCGCGAACAGCGCGCGCAACAGCGCGTTGTTGAGCGCGTGCCCCGACCGGCGGCCTTCAAACCGGCCCACGATGGGCCCGCCCGCCAGCGCCATGTCCCCGATCGCATCGAGAATCTTGTGGCGCACGAATTCGTCCGGAAACCGCATGAGATCCGAATTGACGACCTTGTCGCCGTCGATCGCCAGCGTATTTTCGAGCGAGGCGCCGCGCGCGAGCCCCATCTTGTTGAGGGTTTCCAGCTCCTTGATAAATCCGAACGTGCGGGCGGGTCCGATATCGCGCGCAAACGCCTCCGTCGAGAAGCGCCACGTCAGACGCTGCTCGCCGATGACCGGCGAAGAAAATACAATCTCGAAATCGAATTCGAGCTCGGGCGCCGGAACCAGCGCGGCGCTCGCCTCGCCGTTCTTCACATCCACGCGCTTGAGGATCTTGATGGCCCGCTTGTCGCCGTCTGTTTCCCGGAAACCCGCGTTCCTCAGAAGCACAAGATAGCTCTGTGCGTCGCCGTCGAAGATGGGCGGCTCCGGTCCGTCCAGCGTCACCAGGAGATCGTCGATTCCCGCCCCCGCCACCGCCGCCATCAAATGCTCGATGACGCCGACGCTTGCTCCGGAGCCGTCGGCGATCACAGTGCCCAGTCTGGTCTCGGAGACCTTGTCGTAATGCGCCGGGATTTCGCGATCCGAGAGGTCGCTGCGGCGAAACACGATCCCAGCGCCGGCGGCAGCGGGGGCGAGCGTCATGCGGATCATACGTCCCGCGTGAAGCGCCATCCCCTCGCTAGCGATCTCGTTCGCGATCGTCCGCCTGGTCACCGCCGGTCCGTATCTCCCGTCAGTTCGTCTGCCGGCGCAGGAATGCCGGAATCTCGAACTTGTCGTCCTTTGCAGCCTCGGGAAACAGATCCTCGGCGACGTTCTTCTGCGGCTGTTGGGTACGCTGCGGTTCGACGGCAGGGGTACGCGCCATCACCTGCGCGGTCGCGCGCGGCGCAGGCCGGGGCATGGGAGAAGGCTCCATCCGCGCGGGCTCCGGCTTCTTTTCCTTGCGTCCCAGGAAGCCGAAACGGCGGCGCGGCGCGTCTTCCGGTTCGGGCTGAGACGCGGGCCTCATTGTCTGCATCGGCTGGATTGCGGCCGGGATCGGCTCCATGTCGTCTTCCACCATCGGCGTTTCGACGTCGCCCAGGATCAGCGGCTCGGCGGGCGAGATCGGCTGCGCGGGGACGGCGTTCAGTTCCTGCGCCAACGCTTCCATCTGATGATGGACGGCGTTGCTCGCGACCGGCCGCGTGTCCGTTCTCGGCGGCAGCGGCTGCGCCTTCATGCGGGGCCGCAACGGCTCCACATTCTGCGGCATCCTGGAGATCGACTCGGCTTCGATGCCGGTGGCGACCACGGAGACGCGCAGACGCCCCTCCATGTTTTCGAGGATCGTTCCGCCGAAGATGATGTTGGCGTCGGGATCGACTTCGGCGCGAATGCGGTTCGCCGCCTGATCGACCTCGAACAGCATCATGTCCGGACCGCCCGTGATGTTGATCAGCACGCCGCGTGCGCCCTTCATCGACACGTCGTCGAGGAGGGGGTTGGAGATGGCCGCCTCGGCCGCCTTCAGCGCACGCTCTTCGCCTTCCGCTTCGCCGGTGCCCATCATCGCCTTGCCCATTTCGGACATGACCGTCTTGATATCGGCGAAATCGAGGTTGATGAGGCCCGGCATCATGATCAGGTCCGTCACGCCCCGCACGCCGCTGTGGAGCACATCGTCGGCCATCGCGAAGGCTTGCTAGAACGTGGTGCGGTCGGTGGCGACACGGAACAGATTCTGATTGGGAATGATGATGAGGGTATCGACAAATGCCTGCAGCTCTTCGATGCCCCGTTCGGCCACGCGCATGCGCTTGTCGCCTTCGAAGGCGAAAGGCTTGGTGACCACGCCGACGGTCAGAATGCCCATTTCGCGCACGGCGCGCGCGATGACGGGCGCAGCACCTGTCCCGGTCCCGCCGCCCATGCCTGCGGTGATGAACACCATGTGCGAGCCGGTGATCTGATCGAGGATTTCCTCGAGCGATTCCTCGGCTCCGGCACGGCCGACATCGGGACGCGCACCCGCCCCCAGCCCTTCGGTGATTTTTGCACCGATCTGGATGCGCCGTTGCGCCTTGGATTGCGCAAGCGCCTGCGCATCGGTGTTCGCCACGACGAAATCGACGCCTTCGAGCTTCGAGGCGATCATGTTGTTGACGGCATTGCCGCCGGCACCGCCGACGCCGAGCACGGTGATGCGCGGCCTCAATTCCTTCACCTCGGGCGCCCCTAGTTTGATGCTCATATTCGACTCTCCTTACCGAGTTCCCAATCCCCACAGACGCCCAATGATTTGTTCTTGATTCTTAGCACGCATTGTCTTCAACCCAACAACCCGGCGGCGATGCGCCGGAAGAATTCCGCTCGGCCGCCGAGCCTGGGGCGCTGCCGCCAGATCGGGGTTCAGAGACTCGGGCGGCATGGTCGCGCCTGCGATCAGCAGTCCCAGCGCCGTCGAATAGTCCGGGCCGGCCGAGGCCGCCGGCAGACCGTGAAAAGCTTTGCGGGCGGCCGATTCGCACCTGCTTGTTGAGCACGCGCTGTGCAAGTTCCCGCGTGCCGGCGAGCTGGCAGGCGCCCCCGGTGAGCACCGCGCGGCGGCCCGCGGCCACGTCGTAACCGCTGGCGCGCAGGCGCGTCTGCACTTCGCCGAAGATCTCTTCGAGCCGGGGCTGGATGATGCGGGTCAGCATCGAGCGCGGAACGCGAACTTCGTATTCATCGCTCGCGCTCGCCCATTTGCGGCACGGCAACGACGTCGGTGCCGCTTTCGATATCGCCAAGGGCTGCGCCGTAGAGTGTCTTGAGCCGCTCCGCGGCCGAAACCGGCGCCGCCAGTATACGCGCCAGATCGGCCGTCACGATGGGCGCCGCCCTTGGGAACGACGTCGGCATGGACCAACGCGCCCTCGAGAAAGACCGCGATGGAGGTGACGCCCGCGCCCATGTCGATGACGGTGGCGCCAAGCTGCATTTCGTCCGGAGTGAGCGTGGCAAGCCCGCTCGCATAGGGCCGAGAATTGTGCGCCGGCCACCGACAGATGGCAGCGCTCGACGGCGAGCTTCAGGTTCTGCAGCGGCGACGGCTTGACCGCGACCGCGTGCACCGTGACGCCGAGCGCTCTGGCAGAACATGCCGCTGGGGTCCCGCACGCCGCGGGCCTCGTCGACGACATAAGACGTGGGCGCAGATTGGATGATTTCGTGGCCTTCGAGCTTGGTCCTCGCGCGCGCCTCCGCCAGCAACCCCAGGAGATGCGAATCCGAAACGAGCGCGCCGTCCAGCGCCATTGCGGCCCGCGCCGTCACGCTGGTGGGGCTGCCGCACGCCACCGATACCAGCACGTTCTGGATGCGCGTGTCGGCGAGGTTCTCGGCGGCGGCCACGACTTCCCGGATGGATTCTTCGGCCAGGTCGAGGCTCGTGATCGTGCCGCCCTTGAGGCCCTGGGACTCGCGCAGGGCCGCTCCCAGGACTCGCACATTGCCGGTCTCGACACGGCAGATGAGACAAATGACCTTGGACGATCCGATGTCGAGGACCGTCACCAGCCCCGATCGGAACGCAGCCTTTTCGACATTGGCCGTGCGCATTCGGATTGTCTCGCCCATTAGGCCGCATTCCCCCGTGACGTCTCCTGCTTCTCCCCGTTTCGCAACTGGAAGAAGTAGATGTCGCGATGACGCAAATCGATTTCCGAGATATCGCGCTCAAGCACGCCTTTGTCCACGATCAGATGTTCGAGCACATCGAGCTGGCTGGCCCAGCCGGTCTCCGGCAGCTGCACTGTGACGCCGCCATCGAGCAGGAGGTCCCAGCGCCGCTCCGACATGCGCCGCATCGCTTTCACCCGCGCAAATACCGCACGGTGCGACGCGACGGCGTCGATCAATTCGGCGGCCGATTGCGGCGCGCCGTCGCCCATCAGAAGCGGCAGGCGGACGAATTCCGAACCGTTCGCTGCCGTAATGACGCGACCGGATCGTTCGACCACATAAAGCCCGCTCGCGGTCTGCCACAGGGCAAAAGGCAGCTTCTCCACGATGCTGACGGTGATCGAATCGGGATACTGGCGGCGGACCTCCGCGTCCGCCACCCAATCGAGTTTAACCAGCCGCGCACGTGCTGCCTGGACGTCCGCGCGTGAACATCGATTGCCCGAGCTCGAAGCCCAGCGCGTTCAAAACGTCGCCGGGTTGCGTGCGATGATTGCCGGACAGATGCACGGACGCAACGCCGAAACCGGCATCCGCGACGGCGGCATCGACGGTCCGCCGCCCTGTCGCGACGGCGCCCGAGATCTTGCCGCCCGCAAAAAGCGCCGCGATCGCGCTCGCCGTGAGCAGAACCAGCGTGAGACACCAGCATGGGCCGGCGGAAGGTCAGCCGCCGCTTCACTTCGCGGACGAAGCGGGAAATCGGGTCGTTGCGGAAGCGCTCGCGCTTGCCGAACGCCATGCGTTCCGGGGGGATGCGTTGCGAGGCGCCGCCGCGGCGCTCGGAACGCGCCGCGGAGCCACGCCGGGATTTGGCGCGCGCCTTCACCTGTCGCATGACGCGTCCTCCACGATCCAGTGGACAAGCCGGCCAAAATTCATGCCCGCATGCAGGGCCTGCTCCGGCACCAAAGAGGTCGGCGTCATGCCGGGCTGCGTGTTCACTTCGAGCAGGATGAGCCGCTGCCTGCCTTGCGTGTCGTCGAAACGGAAATCCGTCGCGGCTGACGCCGCGGCAACCGAGCGCCCCATGCGCCCGCTCCGCCATGCGCAAGGCATTTTCGGTCACAGCCGGCGGAATCTTCGCCGGCACGACGTGCATCGAGCCGCCCTCGGAATATTTCGCTTCGTAGTCGTAGAATGCAGTCCTGGGCACGATCTCGGTGACGGCGAGCGCCTTGCCGCCCATCACCGCCACCGTCAATTCGCGGCCGGGCACGAATTCCTCAACCATCACTTCGTCGCTCAGACGTCCATTTGTCGCTGCCGAGTTCGCCGGGGGGGCGATTATCGCCCTTGCGGATGATGAACACGCCGACGCTGGAGCCCTCGTTGACGGGCTTCACCACATAGGGCGGCTCCATCAGATGGCGGTCGCTCGCCTCGTGGCGGTCGGCGACGATGCTGGCGACGATCGGCAAGCCCGCGCCGCGGAACACGTCTTTCGCACGCTGCTTGTGCATGGCGACCGCCGATGCGAGCACGCCGGAATGCGTGTAAGGCAGGCGCATCAGTTCGAGCAGACCCTGCACGCAGCCGTCTTCGCCCCAGCGGCCATGCAGCGCGTTGAAGACGGCGTCGGGCTTGGCAGCGGCCAGCTGCGACGCCGGATCGTCGCTGGCGTCGATCTCGACGACGTCGAAACCTTCTTCGCGAAGCGCCTCGGCGCAGGCATGGCCCGACACGAGGCTGACCTCGCGTTCCGCCGAACGCCCGCCAAGCAGCACGGCCACTCTTCTGAATGTCGTCACGCCACGCCCACCCGCTTGATTTCCCATTCGAGCTCGACGCCGAATTTGGCCTTTACCCGGGCACGCACGTCCTCGCCCAGCGCCTCGATGTCGCCGGCCGTCGCGTCGCCTGTATTGATGAGGAAATTGCAATGCTTTTCCGAAACCTGTGCCGCGCCGTGCATGCAGACCCGCGGCATCCCGCCTGGTCGATCAATTGCCACGCCTTGCGGCCGCCGGATGCGCCGGATCGGGTTCTTGAATGTCGAACCGCCCGTCCGCGATTTGACGGGCTGGGTCGCTTCGCGTTGTTCGACGAGGGCGCTCATGCGTGCGCGAATTCCATCCGGCTCGCCGCGCTCGCCTTCGAACACGGCGTCGACGAAGACCAGATCGTCCGGCGCGCCGGACTTGCGATAGACGAACTCCATATCCGCGAGGCCCAGGATGTGTTTTCGGCCGGATGAATCGATCGCGGTGGCTTCGACGAACACGTCCCTGATTTCACGGCCGTAGCAGCCGGCGTTCATCCGCAGCGCCCCCCGACCGTACCGGGAATGCCGCGCAGGAATTCGAGCCCGCCGATCCCCGCGTCCGCCGCCGCGCGCGCAACGGCGGCATCGAGCGCTGCGGCGCCTGCCCGCATGCGCACGCCCTCCGCCGCGAACTTCCCGAAGCTTCCGGGGAGACGGACCACGACGCCGGGAATGCCGCCGTCGCGGATCAGAAGGTTCGAGCCTACGCCGATCACGGTGACAGGCACGAAGTCGGGCCGGCCGGCGAGGAATGCGCACAAATCGTCCGCGTCCGCGGGGCGGAACAGAATCTCGGCCGATCCGCCGGCGCGAAACCAGACCAGATCCTTGAGCGGCGCGCCTTCGGCATAGGAGCCGCGCACTTCGGGCAGCGCATCGCGGAAGCGAACGGCCATCACGCTCTCGCCTCCTGCGTTTTCAGCGCCGCTTCGAGACCCGCGGCCCATTGGGTGATGGAGCCTGCGCCCAGGCAGACGATGGCACCGCCGGGCTTGGCCAATGGCGCAATGACGCGCGGCAGATCGGCGGCGCCGTCGATCACGAACACGTTGCGATGGCCGTGCGCGCGCAACGCCTCGGCATAGGAGTCACGATTGATGCCTTCGATGGGTTGCTCGCCTGCGGGATAGACGGGCGCGATGATGGCCGCATCGGCATCGTTCAGGCAGGTGCAGAACTGCTCGAAGGTGTCGCGAAGCCGCGTGTAACGATGCGGCTGCACCACGGCGACGATAGCGCCCGAGTAAGCCTCGCGCGCCGCCTTCAGCGCCGCCGCCATCTTGAACGGATTGTGGCCGTAATCGTCGATGATCGCGGCGCCGTTCCATTCGCCCACCCGCGTGAAGCGGCGCTTGACGCCGGCGAATTTCGCAAGCGCTGTGCGGATTGTCGGCATGTCGATGCCGAGCTCGCGGGCCACCGCGATGGCCGCCAGCGAATTCTGCACATTGTGTTCGCCCGGCATGGGCAGGCGCATCGCTTCAAATCGCGTCTCCGAGCCGGCACGGCGGTCGGCGAGGACGATGTCGAAATGCGACGCACCTTCCGAATAGCGCACATTCGCCGCGCGGATATCGGCCTGCGGACTGAAGCCATAGGTGATCAGGCGGCGGTCTTCCATACGGCCCACCATCGCCTGCACTTCCGGGATGGTCCAGGCAGAGCACCGCAAAACCGTAGAACGGCACGTTTTCGACGAAACGCTGAAACGCTTCGCGCATCTGCTCGAACGTGCCGAAATAATCGAGATGGTCGGGGTCGATATTGGTGACGACCGCCACCGACGCCGGCAGCCGCAGGAACGTGCCGTCGCTTTCGTCGGCTTCGACCACCACCCACTCGCCCGCGCCCAGATGCGCGTTGGTGTCGTAGGCGTTGATGATGCCGCCATTGACGACGGTAGGGTCGAGGCCGCCTGCGTCGAGCAGCGCCGCAATGAGGGTGGTCGTCGTGGTCTTGCCGTTGGTGCCCGCGACCGCGACGCAATTCTTGAGCCGCATGATCTCCGCGAGCATTTCTGCGCGGCGCACCAGCGGCAGCTTGCGCACTCGCGCCGCATCGAATTCCGGCATTGCCCGGTTTCACGGCCGAGGAATAGACGACAACCACGGCGTCGCCGAGATTGTCTTCGCGCATGTCCGACAGCAATGGGGATGGCGAGACTGCGCAGTCGCTTGACGTTGGCGTTGTCGACCGCATCCGAACCCTGAACCTTGTAGCCCAGATTGTGCATGATCTCGGCAATGCCGCTCATGCCGATGCCGCCGATGCCGATGAAATGGATCGTGCCGATATCGAAGGGAACACGCGTCGGGGCCGGAGCCATCATGCCCTCCCCGCGCCGATGCGCTCGACAAGATCGGCCAGCCGCGCGGCAGCATCCGGCTTTGCCTGGGCGTGGGCGGCTGCCGCGCGTTTCGCAAGATCGTCCGGCGCCGCGAATGCCGTTTGAAGAAGACCTGCGAGCCTCTGTGGCGACAACTCACTTTGAGCTACGCGCCAACCGCCGCCGGCTTCGGCGAGCGCGTCGGCATTGGGCGTCTGGTTGTCGTCCAGTGCATGGGGCAGCGGCACGAGGATCGCGGGCCTGCCAATCACCATCAGCTCGGCGACCGTTCCCGCACCCGAGCGGCCGATCACGAGATGGGCCTTTGCCATGCGCGCCGGCAGATCGCCGAAGAACGTTGCGAGTTCCGCTTTCACGCCGCTCGCGCCATAAGATGCGCGCACTTGCTCCAGATCTTCCGGCCGGCATTGCTGAACGATATCGAGCCGCGACCTGATTTCGGGAGCCAGCAACGCAATTGCCGCCGGTACGATTTCGCTCAGCGCCCGCGCGCCCTGGCTGCCGCCGAATATCAGGAGACGCAACGGACCGTTTGCGACGGGCGTATCGTAAGGCGCGTCCTTGAACGCGACCACCTCGGGACGCACGGGATTGCCCGTATAGACGACCTTCGACATGTCCTTCGGCAGGAAGCGTTTGAGCGGAAGGCCGGCGGCGATGGCGCGGACATAATTGGCGACCAGGCGATTGGCGCGGCCGAGCACGGCATCGGGCGCCACGATCACCGTCGGGAAGCGCGCGAGACATGCCGCGAGCATCACCGGCACGCTGGGATATCCCCCGAAACCGACGACCGCCGCCGGCTTCGTGCGCAGGAGTTTCACAAATGCCAGCACGATGCCCGCCACGATTTCGAAGGGCGCGGTCATCAATCGCAGTTTCGAACGGTCCGAAAACGCGGCGGCCGGCACGATCTCGATCGAAGCGCCCGGAAAATAAGTCGGGTATTGGGTTCCGCGTGCATCCGTCATCACAACAATGCGGCGCCCGCGGTTCAACAGCTCCGCCGCCAGCGCCTGCGCCGGAAAAAGATGGCCACCCGTCCCGCCTGCGGAAAGCACGATCGTCGTCATGACGCGGGGGCCTCCATCAGGAAGCCGAACAACTGGTAGTCCCGTTCGCCCACTTTCGGACGGTGCCGCGTCACGGCCAGCGCATAACCCATGGTGAGTGCCACGGCGAACAGCGACGAGCCGCCATAGGAAATGAACGGCAACGTCATGCCCTTGGCAGGTAACAGGCTGATCGCCACGCCCATATTGATGAAGGCCTGCAGCGCGACGACCATTGCGAGACCCGCGCCCGCAAGGCTTGAAAACGCGTCGCGCGCGCGCGCCGAACAGAGCAGCAGTCGCACGGCCAGGACGCAGAAGAGAAGAGCAATCGCGCCGCACAGCACGAGCCCGAATTCCTCGCCTGCCACCGCGAAGATGAAGTCCGAATGCGCGTCGGGAATATGGTACTTGATCGTGCCGGCGCCCGGTCCCACGCCTGCAAACCCGCCATGTTCGAATGCCTTCAGCGCGAGGCCCGTCTGATAGCCGGTCTGGTTCGCGCCCAGGAATTGGTCGAAGCGATGGTGCACATGCGGGAACATCATATAGGCGGCAAATCCCAGCGCGGCGCTGCCGCCCGCAAGCGCCCCGATCCACAGATAGGAAACGCCGTTGAAGAACAGCAGCGCGCACCACAGCGCGAGCAGAAGTCCGGTCTGCCCCACATCCGGCTGAAGCGTGAGAATGACCAGCGCCGGCGCCAGCAGGAGAAACGCCACGATCTCCTTAGGCACGACCATCTTCGCCTTGTCCGCGAGGACGGCCGCCGCGAGCACGGCGAAGCCCGGCTTCAGAAATTCCGACGGCTGCAGCGTCATCCAGCCGAAATCGATCCAGCGCTTGGCGCCCAGCACTTCGGTTCCCGTGAAAAGGACGAGCGCCGAGCCGATCACCGCGAGCGCATACACGATGGCGGCCGACAGCTTGATCGCCCGCAACGACAGGACGCTGGCGGCAGCGAGAACGATAGCGGCGATGAAGGCGAAGGCAACCTGCTTGGCGGCATAGTGGAAGTCGCCCGCCGTGAAGGGACCGCCCGTGGCGGCCGGGCTGGCGGCAAAGGCGAGCATCAAGCCGATGGCAATCAGCCCCAACATCGCAAACAGCGCCGCGCGATCGACCGTCCACCACCATGCGGCAAAGCCGCTCCTGTCCATGCGCGATAAGCTCATGACGCCTCCCGCACGGGATGGGCGGCAAGTTCGGAGACCAGTGCGCGAAATGCATCGCCGCGCTGCTTCGAAGTCGCGGAACTGATCGAAGGAGGCGCAAGCAGGCGACAGCAGCACGACCGGCGAAGGTTGCGCCGAACTGCGCGCATCCGCGAATGCCGACGCGGCCGCCTTGTCCAGCGTGCCGGAAATCTCGCAGGTCGCGTGCCCTTCCAGCGTGCGCGCAAATTGCGTGGCGGCCTCGCCGATCAGATAGGCCTTGCGGATGCGCGAGAAATGCGGCGCGAGGCTTTCGATACCGCCCTCTTTCGGCCTGCCGCCCGCGATCCAATAGATATCCGGGAAACACACGAGTGCCCGCGCGGTCGCTTCGGCATTGGTCGCCTTGGAATCGTTGACGAAGCGCACCTTCCCGATGTGGCCTACATCTTCGATGCGATGTGCAAGGCCCGGGAAGTCGGCGATCGCCGCCGCGATGGCCCGCGAATCCTTCACAAAGGGCCGCGTGGCCGCATAAGCGAGCGCGGCATTCTGCCAATTGTGTGCGCCCGGCAGATGCGCCGCGGCCGCAAGATCCATGATCTTCGCCGCGCGCGAACCCCAGGCGTCATACAGCACGCCATCGACCGCAAAAACTCCGCGCCCCAACACCTTGCCCACGGAAACCGGAACCGCTTCCGCACCGCCGTTCGAAGACAGGCGCGTGCAGATGGCCGCGGAATAGGCATCGTCCACGCCGATGCAGACGTGTCCGCTTTTCGCCGTGTGTTTCAGCAATCGCGATTTCACTGCGACGTAGGATTCCATCGAACCATGCCGGTCGAGATGATCGGGCGTGATGTTGGTGAGCACGGCAACGTCGGGCACCAGGCCCGGCGAAAGATCGATCTGATACGACGACATTTCGAGGACGTAGACCGTCCGGCCGTTCGGCGCCGCCAGATCTAGCGCCGGCTTGCCGATATTGCCACCGATTTCGGCCGCGAAGCCGTTGGCGGCGAGGATATGTCCGATCAGCGCCGTCGTCGTCGACTTGCCGTTGGTGCCGGTGACGGCGATGATCGGCGCGCGGCCGGGTTTCGCCGGGTCCGGCCTGACCTCCCGCGCGAACAGTTCGATATCGCCGATCACTTCGGCGCCTGCCATGCGCGCCGCGACAACAACTTCGTGCGGCCTGGGATGCGTCAGCGGCACGCCGGGGCTCAGCACCAGCGTCTTGATTTTCGTCCCATGGCCATTCGCCGAAACGCGCTATCTGCGCGCCCGCACGCTCCGCCGCGGCGCGCGCGTCCTCCCGATCGTCCCACGCAAGCACGCGCGCACCGCCCGCTTTCAGGGCGGCGACGGACGACACGCCGGAGCGCGCCAGCCCGAACACGCCGACGTCCTGATTTGCGAAGGAACGAGCCGGGATCATTTCGCTCACCTCAGCTTCAGCGTCGAGAGCCCGACGAGCGCGAGCACGACCGCGATGATCCAGAAACGGATCACGATGGTCGACTCCTTCCAGCCGAGCTGTTCGAAATGATGATGAATAGGCGCCATGCGGAAGACGCGCTTGCCGGTGAGCTTGAACGAAGCGACCTGCACGATGACCGACACGGCTTCCATCACGAAAAGGCCGCCGACGATGGCTAGCACGATCTCGTGCTTCACCGCGACGGCGACGGCGCCCAGCGCGCCGCCCAGCGACAGCGAGCCGGTGTCGCCCATGAAGACCATGGCGGGCGGGGCGTTGTACCAGAGAAAGCCGAGGCCGCCGCCGATCAGCGCCGCGAGGAATATCGGCGAGTTCGCCCGTGCCGGCGACATAGTGGAGCTGAAGATAATCCGCGAATTTCACGTTGCCGACGAGATAGGCGATGAGGCCGAACGTCAGCGCGGCGATCATCACGGGAACGATCGCGAGCCCGTCCAGCCCATCGGTCAGATTGACGGCGTTCGACGCGCCGACCATGACGAGCGCGCCGAAAGCGAGAAATCCCCAGCCCAGCGGCACCAGCACGGTTTTGAGGAACGGGACGGCCACGGTGCCCGAAAGTGCCGGGTCTTCGAGCTTCATGAAGGCGTAGCTGGCCGCGATTGCGACGACGAACTGCACCAGCAGCTTCAGGCGCCCTGCGACGCCGTCCGAAGAGCGCTTCGTCACCTTGAAATAGTCATCGGCAAATCCCAGGAGGCCGAAGCTTACCGTCACGAACAGCACGATCCAGACATAGGCATCGGTCAGATCGGCCCACAACAGCGTCGCGACGAGCGCAGAAATCAGGATCAGCAGGCCGCCCATGGTGGGCGTGCCCTGCTTCTCCACGACATGGCGTTGCGGGCCGTCGGTGCGGATCGGCTGGCCCTCGCCCTGCTTGAGACGCAGCCAGCGGATCATCGAGGGACCGAGCACGAAGGCGATCAGCAGCGCCGTCAGGATCGCGCCGCCCGCGCGGAAGGTAATGTAGCGGAAAACATTGAGAGCGCCGATCCGGTCGGACAGGGGCACGAGGAAATAGTGAAACATCGCTCCCCTCCTAGGCCGCGGTCGCGTGCGCTTTGAGCGCATCGATGATGACGGCCATGCGGCTGCCCAGCGAACCTTTGACGAGCACCACATCGCCATCGCGCAGGGCGCCGACGACTTGCGCGGCGATCTCGCCGGAGACGCCGCCATAGGCGCCACGGCGCGATTGCGGAAGTGCGTTCCACAGCGCTCCCATCTGCGGGCCGCAGGCGAAAACGAGATCGGTCCCGGCAAGTTCGACGTCGTGTGCCAACGCCGCGTGCAACGCTTCGCCTTCCGGACCCATTTCGAGCATGTCGCCCAACACCGCGATGCGCCGGCCTGCGGGACCCGGCTGCGCGCTTCCCAGCAATGCGAGCGCTGCGTTCATCGAAGTGGGATTGGCATTGTAGCTTTCGTCGATGACGGTCGCAGCGCCGCCCTGAACGGCGACCGTGAAGCGGGCGCCGCGGCCTTTGAGCGCGGAGAACGACGCAAACGCCGCCGCGGCATTGAGCAGGTCGCCGTCGAGCGCCGCCACCGAAAGAAGCGCGCCGACGGCATTATGGGCCAGATGCGCGCCGAGTGCGCCAATGCGGAAATCGCACCGTCGCCCGAGAATCTCCGCTTCGACCTTCGAGCCTTCGCCGCTTCCGCTCACCGACAGGAGGCGTGCGTCGCTGCCGGCGCTGGCGCCGAATGTGAGAATGCGACCCGAACCCGCCTGCTTGGCGCAGCGCCATGAGCCTTTGCACATAAGGACTGTCCGATGGAATGAGCGCCGCGCCGCCCGGCAACAGACACTCGAATATCTCCGACTTCGCATCGGCAATGGCCTCGCAGGTGCCGAAAAATTCGAGATGCGCCGGCGCGATCGTCGTGACGAGGGCCACATGCGGCCGCACGAAGCCCGCAAGCGTGCGAATCTCGCCGAAATGATTCATGCCGATTTCGAAGATGCCGAATTGCGTGTTGCGCGGCATCGCGGCGAGGCTCAGCGGTACGCCCCAATGATTGTTGTAGGATGCCTGCGAGGCCCATGTCGCGCCCAGCGCACCGAATGCCAGACGCAGCATTTCCTTCGTCGTCGTCTTGCCCACGCTGCCGGTGACGCCGACGATCTTGGCGCGGGAGCGCGCGCGCGCCGCGCGTGCCAGATCTTCGAGGCCGCGTTGCGTATTGGCGACCAGGAGCAGCGATGCGTCGGCTCCCACGCCGTCCGGAGTACGCGTGACCAACGCCGCGGCGGCCTTGGCGTCGAGCGCCGCGGCAACGAACTCATGGCCGTCGCGCGCATCGCCTTTGAGCGCAACGAAAAGATCGCCGGGCTTCAAGCGTGCGCGTGTCGATCGACAGGCCCATGGCCTCGAACGGCTTTGTCGCGCACCCGAGAGTCGCGGCTTCGGCCTCGGCGGCAGGCCACAGGGCGCTCATCGGCGCGTCTCCGCGGCTTTTCCGCCCAGTGCCGTCGCGGATTTGACCGCTTCACCCTTGTCCGAGAACGGACGGACTTCGGTGCCGACAATCTGGCCCGACTCGTGCCCCTTGCCCGCGATCACCAAGGCGTCGCCCGCTTTGAGGGCGGCAATCGCGGTGTAAATTGCGCGCGCACGGTCGCCGATCTCCTGCGCCTGCGGGCAACCGGTCAGCACTTCGTGACGGATCTGTGCGGCGTCCTCGCTGCGCGGATTGTCGTCGGTGACGATGGCCCGGTCGGCCAGACGTTCGGCCGCCGCGCCCATCAAAGGACGCTTGCCCTTGTCGCGGTCCCCGCCGCAGCCGAACACAACATGGAGTTTGCCGGCCACATGGGGCCGGATGGCCGTGAGCACGGTCTCGAGCGCATCGGGCGTGTGGGCGTAATCGACATAGACGGGCGCGCCCGATGCCGCATAGGCGACTTTCTCGAGCCGCCCCGGAGCGCCTTTGAGTTCACCCAGAGCCGCAAACACCTGCTCCGCCGGATCGCCCAAGCGCGATGGCGAGGCCGGCCGCAACGAGCGCGTTCGAAGCCTGGAAACTGCCCGCAAGCGGCAACTCGACGTCGAACGATTTGGACTGGTATTCGACGCGCAGCGTTTGACCTTCGCCATGCGGCGTCTGCCGGATGAGCCTGAGCGACTCGCCACGCTCGCCAACCGTCAGAATCTTCAGCCCTCGCGCGCGCGCTGCGCCAACGAAATCCCCTGCATTCGTGGCGTCGGCGTTGACCACGGCCGAACCGCCGGCGCGCACGATTTCGGAAAAAAGCCGGAGTTTCGTCGCCAGGTAATGCTCGAAGGTGGGATGATAATCGAGGTGATCGCGCGTGATGTTGGTGAAGGCCACCGCGGCGACATCGGCACCGTCGAGACGATATTGATCGAGCCCATGGCTCGACGCCTCGATCGCCAGATGGTCGATCCCGTTCTCCTTCAGCCGCGCCATCAACCGGTGCAACTCGATCGGGTCCGGCGTTGTATGATCGAGCTTGATTTCGCCCGACGGCGCCACGACGCCGATCGTTCCCATGCTGGCGGCCTTGCGGCCGAGCCGCTGCCCAGATCTGGCGCAGGAAGACCGTGACCGACGTTTTGCCGTTCGTGCCGGTGACGGCCGCCACCACATCGGGCTGGCCCGCGTAAAACGCGCCCGCAAGTTTCGCAAGACGCAAACGCGGATTCTTGTCGGCGATGAACCTGACCCCAAGCGCCTCCGCGTCCGTCCGGATTTGCGGCGGGCCCAGAACGGCGACGGCGCCGCGTTTCACCGCATCGGCGATGAACGCCCTGCCGTCCCCGCGCGTTCCGGCGATCGCGGCGAACAGATAACCCGGTTTCACCTCGCGGCTGTCGCTCGCCAGGCCTTTGAACTCACCAACGCCGTTCATGGGTCTCGCGCCCACCTTACCCGCCGGAACAATCCCCCCCGAATGTGGTTCCATTATGAATTCTCTTTGGTCGGCGCGACCACGACATTCGGCGTCGGCATGCCCAGCATCGGCGCGATCCGGGCGACGACGCGTCCGGCGAGCGGCGCGGCGGTATAGCCCGCCAGCGCAAATCCCGATGTCTCCTTGGTGCCATGCGGTTCATCCAGCATGACAAACACGAGATAGCGCGGATCGGAGATGGGGAATACCGCGCAGAAGGACGTCAGCAGATCGTGGGCCTTATAGCCCCGTCCGACGACCTTCTGGGCCGAGCCCGTCTTTCCGCCCACGTCATAACCGGGCACATCGGCCTTCTTGCCCGTGCCGTCGGTCACGACGTAGCGCAACAATTCGCGCATCTCGGCGCTTGTCTCGGGCTTGATGACTTGCTCGCCGCGCCGGTCGCCCGATTGCTTGAGGAATGTGGGCGCAATCCGGCGGCCGCCATTAACTATAGTGGCCGCTGCCGCGACAAAGGCGAGCGGGCTGACCGCGATGCCGTGACCAAAGCCGATGGTCGCCGTTTCGATCTCGCCCCAATGCGCCGGCGCGAGCGGGGCTGCGCTTTCCGGCAGCTCCGAATGGGCGGGCCCCAGAAGGCCAAGACGCCCGAGAAAGGCCTTTTGGCGTTCCGGTCCGGAGCGAAGCGCGATCTGCGCCGTGCCCGCGTTCGAAGATTGCGCCAGGACATCGCGCGCCGTGAGTGTCGCGGGCAAGTGTTCGGCGTCGTGGATGACATATTTGCCGACGCGGAAGCCGTTACCGATGGGAAAGACCTCGTCCATCCGCGTGGTGTGATCCTCGACGGCAAGGGCGAACGAAAAGATCTTGAACACCGAACCCAGTTCGTAGCGATCCTGGGCCATGCGATTGCGGCGCGGGTCCACGCCATCGGGCAGCGGACCGTCGGCGACCGAATCCGGCAGCGACGCCATCGCGAGCACTTCGCCGGTCCGCACGTCGAACACGA
The DNA here is from genome assembly GCA_963760345.1 of uncultured Alphaproteobacteria bacterium. GTDB lineage: Bacteria > Pseudomonadota > Alphaproteobacteria > Micropepsales > Micropepsaceae > Rhizomicrobium. The sequence continues at coordinate 225,460 of CAVXCU010000003.1, read as the reverse complement.
TGCCGCCCGCGGCCTTGGCGCCGAATTCTTCGCGGCTCGCCTCGACCTCGCGCGCCAGGGCATATTGCACGCGCATATCGAGCGACAGCGCAACTCCGGCGCCCGGGTCGGCGTTGCTGAGGCGGTCGTTGAGACCAAGTTCGAGTCCGGAAATGCCCTTACCGCCGGGCTCCGTCATTCCAATGACCTGAACGGCGGCGTCGCCTTCCGGGTAATAGCGTTTCTCGGCGGGTTCGAATTCGAGACCCGGGAGTCCCAGCTGCATCACCCGCTCCTGGGCATCCGGCGTCAATTGCCGCGCCACGAGCACATAGTCGCGCGGATTGGCAAAAACCCGGGCAAGACGCTGCTCGCTGCTGCCGGTCGCCCGGCTCAATTGGCGGGCGGCCTCGTCACCGTCCCAGAACGCATGCGGACGGGCATAGAGATCGTGCACCGGCAAATCGCGGGCCAACAGCAAACCGTTGCGATCCAGAATGTCGGCGCGCGCGCCTTCCGGGCGCAGCGCCGCCACCGCGGCGACGCCGGTGACCCGCCCCTTCAGGATCATCACGTCGACGAGGCGCAATCCGACGAGCGCGAACGCCATCACGCAGAGTCCGGCTGCGATGGCGATACGCCTCTGAATAATCGTCGGAGGCGCCATCGCGGCCATTGTCAGTTTCCGGTGTGGAGCGCGGTGAGATGCAAGTGAGGATCGGTGGCCTCGGACGTCACCGTCACGCTGGCCTGCCTGAGCGGCGTGCCGGTCAGCGGCATCGCATCGCCGCGGCGCGGCAGGAGTTCGAGCGACGCGAGTTCGACCGCCGGTTCGTCGGCCGATCCCAGGTGGGACTGTGCCAGTTGCTGGATGCGCGCAGGATCGGCGACGCGCTGCCAATCGGCATCGAGAACCTTCATCGCGTCGTGCTGCTCGCCGATTTGCCGCTCGACGCTCGAGAGTTGCACGCGCGCGATCCGGGTCTGTTCCGAGGTGTGATAGAGCGCGAGACAGGCCAGTGCCGAAACGGCGACGCAGCAGAAATTGAGGACACGGATCATCGGCTTCCTCCTAGGCGATTGCAGGGCAAGACGTGCGCTCGGCCACGCGAAGACGCGCCGAACGCGAACGTGGGTTACAAGAAATTTCCGCAGGACCCGGTGTGCGCGGGCGCGAATTGACGAGACGGAAGGTCGGAGCGCGGGAATTGCGCCGCTCGGGAACATGGCGCGAGGCGCGCGGCGCGGCGCTCGAACGCTCGGCCAGGAACCGCTTGACGATCCGGTCTTCCAGCGAATGAAACGCCACGACCGCGAGACGTGCTTGCGGCCGCAGCACGCGCTCCGCCGCCGCCAATCCCCGTTCGAGTTCGCCCAGTTCGTCGTTCACATGCAGCCGCAGCGCCTGGAAGGTTCGCGTGGCCGGATGTATCGGCTGGCGCGCGGCGGCCGGACCGAGTGCCTTCGTCACGACCTGCGCAAGCTCGCTCGTGGTGACGAGCGGCCGCGCGGCAACGATCGCGCGGGCCACGCGCCGCGAATGGCGCTCCTCGCCCAGCGTGAACAGGATATTCGCCAGCGTCTCTTCATCCGCCGCGTTGACGACATCGGAAGCGGACGCACCTTCGCGGCTCATGCGCATGTCGATGGGGCCTTCCGCGCGAAACGAAAAACCCCGTGCAACGTCGTCGAGCTGAAATGACGACACGCCAAGATCGAGCACCACACCGTCACTGCCCGCTTCGCCGCCCTGCTCGAGCAGCGAATCCATTTCGGAGAAACAACCCTGCACGAGCGCCAGACGCCCCGAATAGCGCGCCACGAGCGCGCTGCCGCGCGCGACGGCGTCGGGATCGCGGTCGATGCCGAACACGCGGCAATCGGCGGAATCGAGAATGGCGCAGGAATAACCCCCGCCGCCGAACGTGCCGTCGATGTAACGGGCGCCGTCGCGCGGCGCGAGCGCGCCCAGCACTTCGTCGAGAAGAACGGGAACGTGGCCGTCGCTCACAGACCGCCCCCATTCGGCTTCAACGCATCGCGCGCGGCGCGGGCGCGCGCCAGGCGTTCGGCCTGGACCGGCGCGAAACGATCCGTGGCCCAGATCTGAAACTTGCAGCCCATTCCGACGAAGGTGACGCGGTTCTGCAAACCGGCATGCGAGATCAATTCGTCGGGGAGCCGCACCCGGCCGTTCTCGTCGGACGAGAGCAACTGGCTCATCGACAGGATCGCAAAGGATTTGTCGTCCTGGGCAGGCGAAAAGAACGGATCGTCGGACGTCTGCTGCCGGTGAAAGCTCTGCAGCACGTCGTCGCCGAAGCATTCGAGCGCAGGCTCGTAGAACGACGGACAAACATAGACGCCGTTCATGCTTTGCGTCGCCAGAATCTGGCGATACGCGGACGGGATGCAAACCCGCCCCTTGCCGTCGAGGGTACCCGTCACCGTGGAGATGAACGGTTGCACCGCCGCATTCATTGGACGCCCAGCCCCCTAGATGTCCTGCCATCGTCCGGCACCCACTCGACGAATGGGCAAGGACCTCTAAGGCCCCCAAGACATGCTGGGATAGTATGGGTTTTTATGGGACCGTCAAGAAAAACCTAGAAAAATGAGGGGCTTGGGCCTCCCACCTAATAAACTAGAATTCGGAGCCCACGTCATCGCGAGACCTAGCGGTAGCAGTCGCAAGAACGAATCAAATACAAATTGACGATGCGGTATGCGTGGTAAACAAAACCTTAAGACCATCGTCTGACGATCGTTCCCATTGAAAGGCCACGACAGATGCGAAAGACCGAAAGCATCGTGCTGAAACCGATCGGCGCGGTTCGCGCCGGACGCGTGGAGCCGGTCGACGACCGTTGGGACAGCGTGCCGTCCGTCATCGAACTCGACGCCGGGCAACTCGGACCGGACACGACCGCCGGTCTGGGCGAATTTTCGCATATCGAAGTCGTGTTTCATTTCGACCGCGTGTCCGAACGGGAGATTCAAACCGGCGCGCGGCACCCGCGCGGTCGCACCGATTGGCCGAAAATCGGCATACTCGCGCAACGCGGCAAGGGCCGGCCCAATCGCATCGGCGTGACCGTATGCCGCCTCTTGCGCGTCGAAGAACTCGTGCTTCGAGTTCGAAGGTCTCGACGCGATCGACGGGACCCCCGTGCTCGATATCAAGCCGGTCATGTCGGGGTTCCTGCCGCGCGGCGAGATCCGCGAGCCGCTTTGGGCCAAGGAGATCATGGAGGATTATTGGTAGGCCCGGCGGACGCCCTTCGGGCGGGACCGGCTTCAGCGAGTTCGCGCTCTACATTCCGGCCCGGCTGCATTATAAGGCTTCAGCGGATTTCCGGGGGTCCCAATCAGGTCGCGATAACGGCCGGAACCAAGGCCGCCATAGCGATGAACGAGTCCGGACCGGCCAGCTTTCCTGGGGGAGCAAATTGAATCAGGCTGGGATGCCCGGCACATCGGGGACACCGACCGCGACAACACGGTCGCGGGCGCGGGCGTGGGTGTTCGCCCTTCTCGAAGAAGGCGAGCTGAGCAGTGTGCTTGGACGTATCGCCCAGACGCTGCTGATCGCACTGATCATCGCCAACGTTGTCGCGGTGGCGCTCGAAACCATTCCCTCTTTCTACGCGCGCTGGCACGACTTCTTCGCCGCCTTCGAGAAAATCTCCATCGGCGCCTACACGGTCGAATACGTCTTGCGCCTGTGGTCCTCGATGGAAGATCCGCGGATCGCCGCGCGCGGACCGGTCCAGGGCCGCGTATCTTTCGCCCTGCGACCGTTGATGATCGTCGACTTTCTCGCCTTCGCGCCGAGCTATCTGAGCCTCGTTCTTCCGGTCGATTTGCGCGTGCTGCGCATCTTCCGCCTGTTCCGGCTGGTCAAGCTCGCACGCTATTCCCGCGCGCTGCCCGCTTTGCTGGGCGTTCTCTATGCTGAGCGCTCTGCGCTGTTTGCTTCGGGAATCCTGCTCGTCTCCACGGTGTGCGTGTCCGCAGAGGTCATGCATCTGGCCGAAGGCAAGGCGCAGCCCAAGGCCCTGGGAACGCTGCCGGATGCGATGTATTGGGCGATCACCACGCTGACCACCGTCGGCTATGGCGACGTGGTGCCCATCACGCCGCTGGGCAAGTTCATCGCCGGCCTGACGATGGTCATCGGGCTTCTGTTGTTCGCGCTGCCGATCGGCATCATCGCAAACGGATTTGTCAGCGGACTCAATCGCCGCCGCTTCGCGATCACCTGGAGTATATTGAAACATCAGCCCATGTTCGAAGGGCTCGACGCGGATGCGCTGAACGACGTTCTCAATTCCATGAGAGCCGATATCGTCCGCGAGCACGGCCAGCTTACGGCCGCGGGGGATAACGCCAGCGCCGTGTTTTTCATCGTGTCGGGAACTGCGCGAGGGGACGGCGGCGACACGGACGAGATACTCAAGGCCGGAGACATCGTGGGTCCCGAAGCATTGCACCATCAGGCGGCTTACATGCGAACGATCACGGCCCGCTCGGAAGTCCGCCTGCTGGCGCTCGCGAGCGACGATGCCAGGAGGCTTGCGCGCAAGGTCCCATTGCTCCGCGAGCGCATCGAAGGCGCGATCAAACGGCAAAACGAAATCGGGGCGGACGCGCCCGGCCCGGAACGCCGCATCGAGGAATTGGAGACGGAGAATCTACGGCTCAAGAGCGCGCTTGCCGACCTCATGCTGGACAAGCTTGTGCTGCCGCAGGCGAAGGATCCGGATCGCGCCGGCTGATCGGCCGGTGTTTCCCCAAGCCGAATTTCGAATTCCGGACCGCTATTTTTTCTCGAAGTTCCGGACCTGATGGTACGCCGCGCCCACATACATCGCGATGATGAAAATCAGTGCGGCAAAGTCGAGCGGGTTGTTGATCAGCTTGCTGTAGAATATGCCGACGATATAGGTCCCGATGCAGACGCCGATCAGGATCAACGCTATCAGGAGAGGCCGGCGCATAACCTTGTTCATGGAAACATACCCGTCGCTTTCAGGTCCGGGAGCATATAGCCGGCGCACGCCATAATAAAGCACCGTCCCGCCCGAGCGAAGCACGGGCCTATTCGGAGCCAAGGGGGCCGCTAACCGAACCGGATAATTTGACGGGACAAGCAGCAGACCTTTCCCCTAGACTCACCCTGCAAGGCCACGCGCGAATCTTAGGGATATGCCGGGAACTCTCGTCTATCATTGCCCGAATCCAGGGGAATCGCACATGGCTCGATCGGGGAAAATCCACACGTGAACCTGCCGCCGGAAACGGCCGCCGCAACAAAGCCCACCCCGCGCGATTCATGGCGGCGGTTGCGCCACCGCGCACATACCGTTCTGGAGGCCGGACGCGCATCCGGCCCCATCGGCATCGGCTTTGAAATCCTTCTCATCATTCTGATCAGCGCAAACGCGGTCGCGGTAACGCTGGAAAGCCTGCCCGCGTTCGAAAAAGCCTATCGCGTCTATTTCGATTATTTCGAGGTCGTATCCGTCGCGATATTCACGGTCGAATATGCGCTGCGGCTCTGGACCGCCCGCGAAGATCCCCGTTATGCCGCCAGCGGGCCGCTGAAGTCGCGCTTTCGGTTCGCGCTGACGCCCTACATGCTGATCGACTTCGTCGCGATCGCGCCGGCCTACATCGCATTGTTCGTGCCCGTGGCGGATCTGCGGATATTGCGAATGTTCCGCCTCTTCCGCCTGTTCAAGATCGCGCGCTATTCGCCGGCGGTCACCACGCTCATACATGTCCTGTCGGTCGAGCGGCGCGCACTCTTCGGTACGCTGCTGCTGATGTTGTGCGTCATGAGCCTGTCTGCGGAATGCATGTATCTCATCGAGGGCCAGGTGCAGCCAAACGTGTTCGGCAATCTGCCGGACTGCATGTATTGGGCGATCGTCACGCTGACGACCGTGGGCTATGGCGACAAGGTTCCCATCACCGGTTTGGGAAAACTGCTTGCCGGCGTCACGGCGATCTTCGGGCTCGGCCTTTTTGCGCTGCCGGTGGGCATTATCGCTTCGGGGTTCATGGGCGAAATCCACCGGCGCGACTTCGTCGTCACTTCCAGCATGCTGTCGCGGATCAAGCTGTTCTCCGGTCTCGATATCGAGATCATGAGCGAGCTCTTGATCATGTTGCGCTCGAATATCGTGGCGGAACATACGCCGATCGTGGTGGCGGGCGAGCCCGCGACCGCGATGTTTTTCATCGTGTCGGGACAGGCGATGGCGAAGACCGGCGAACGGACGATGCGTCTCGGTCCCGGCGACGTCTTTGGCGCCGACTCGCTGCTCTATTCGCGGCCCTACGATGTCACCATATTCGCCGACACGCCAATGCGCGTGCTTGCGCTGGCGGCACAGGACCTGGTGGTGCTGCTGCGAAAATACCCGCGGCTGAAACGGCGCGTCGAACGGGCGTCCGTGCGTACGAAAAAACCGGCTCAACCGGAACAACCGGCCCAACCGGAACAGCCGTAACGCCGCGTCAGCCGCGTCGAAATTCCAAGACGCCCAGTTTCAGCAATTCGCCGTTCGACGCATCGTTCTGCCGTTCGACCTTGCTGCCGTGCAGCTTCACGAAATTCAGCGGCTGCAGCGCCTTCAGGTAAAACTCCATCGGCCACGCCCAGCCGCGTTCCCGGAACCGCACGGGCTCCTCGGTGATTTTGACGTCGAAAAAGAGCCCGGCGCCCGGCTTTCCCATCAGCTTGACGAGATTTCCGAAATACATCGCCGTTTCGTCCGGATGCACGTGGTAGGACACGGCATTCGAAAAAACGAAATCCGCGCCGAACGCCGCGCCGCGAGTGACCGAATCCTCGCCGATCGGAGCCAGTTGCGGACGCTTTTCACGCAGCAGATCCTCGCCGACCAATGTTTTGCCGATCTCGAAAAAGTCCGACGTCACATCGAGACCGAAATAATGGTCCGGTTCCAGAAATCTGATGAAGTGGCCTCCGAGCCGGAGGCTTCCGCACCCGTAATCGACGACCTTGCTCGAAGATTCCAGACCGAAGAACCGTTTGTAGCGCTCGAACGCCTTCCGGCCGGCTTCCCAGAAGTCCTTCTCGCCCTCGCCGTCGGCGCTGCGGTCGTACAGCTTGCCGCCCAGCGTGGAATGGGCCTTTCCCGCGCTGATCTTCTTCATCGCCGCGCTGGCGTAATACTGCGCGAATGTCGCTTCGGGATGTTCGAGCTTGAACGCCGCGAATTCGGCGTCCCATTTGTGCGTGCGGTCTTGCTTGAGCTCGGTCATTTATGCGGGTGACCCGTCGTATCGCACGCAAACAGAACAGAAAGGCCGGCGCCGCATCGGGAGCTCATTTTTCCCGAAGGGTCTTCAACTTCGCCTGCGCTGCATAATAACGCACCAGAGCCTCGACCTCGGTAGCCCGCAGTTCGGCGATCCGGGCGCGCTTCTCAAGCTCGCCGATATCGACCTTGCCGCCCTTGTGTTCGTTCTTTCCACCCTTGTCCATCAACTTCTCCTGTCCATTTTCCCAACGAAACCGCCAAAAAATATGCCCGGACGGCGCGGGCGCGCGGATGTTCCACAAGAGGTATGGGCCGGTCAAGACCCGGCACGCCGGAAAATTCCGCCCTGAAATCAATAGCTTGCGGCGCGACCGGGTCCGGAGTCTTAAGGCAACGCGATATCGCCCCCCGGCGGCCCCTCACATGACGTAGGCGGCGACCAGCAGGGCCGAACCGACGGTCCCCAGCGCGATGGCGCCCAGCCAGAGCGGCCGGCGCTTGGTGATGATGCCAACCGTCGATATGGCGATCCCGATTTCCGTGATCGTCGCGGAGCCCGTGAGCCAATGGTGCCGACGCTCATGCGCGGCGCTGGCTGCGCTGTGCCGGTCGCGCTCGGCCTCGTAGTCCTTCGCGCCGCGGCCCACCTTGTCCTGCTTCTTGCTCTCGTCCAGCGCGGTCTTCTTGTAGGCCGCCGCACGCGCGCCCCCGGCATCGGCGGCGATGGTATAGATGTGCCGCTTCAAACTGTCGGCCTGGAATTCGGTCCACGAGTCGGTGGCCTGGTCCTGCGACAACACGGCTTCGCTCGACTCCGTGATGGCGCTCCCGGCCTCGACTGATTCGAGGCTGCCCGCCGCCGCCGCCACGACGGCCAGAACCGCGATGGTGATCGAGACCTGCGAGATGAAGGGATCGCGCTCGTGGGCCGCGTGTTCCGCATGCTCGCTGTGTTCATGCGCGTCAAGCGCCGGATCGTGCACCATGATGTTGTCGCCCCGCCCGAGTTTCACGCTCACTTAAGCAAATTGCCGTCAAATAGAGTAGGAGGGTTCCTCGCGGTTCCCCCCTCTCACACCACCGGACGTACTCATCGTATCCGGCGGTTTCCGGCAGCGTTTAATGTAGCATGATGATTGGCAAGACTGACGAGCCCAAGCTTGTTGAACCAATCGATGGTCATGGCTTCGGAGGCCTGAGGGCTTCCAGCCATGCGCCACCATCCTTTTCCCGAAAGGGCCAGCCCCCATGCACGCCATTCCGGCACGCCGTTTTCTTGTAGGAAGACGGCGATGGTCTTGGCGCGTTTGCAGTGTTTGAGTCGGACGCAACGCAGCTTTCGGCGGAGCCATCCGTCGAGGTCGCGCAGCGCCGTCTGACACTGGGCATAACGGTAATACGTCACCCAGCCTGTGACGAAGCTGTTCGCTTCGGCCACGATCTTGTGGAGGGCGACCCCGCGGTTGCGCCGCGTGATTTCCTGCAGTCGATCTTTGGCCCGCTTCAGGCTTTTGGGCGCAATGCCCATGCCGCCATAGGCGTTCAGGCGATGGCCGAGGAACTGACGTTCCCCGACCCGGGCGACAGCGCTCTTCTGCCGGTTGACGCGGAGCTTGAGTTTACCTTCGAGGAAGGCAGTCACCGAGGCCATAACCCGTTCTCCCGCCGCCGCGGACCGCACGTAGATGTTGCAGTCGTCGGCATAGCGACAGAAGCGATGGCCACGTTTCTCAAGCTCCTTGTCGAGGTCGTCCAGCAGCAGATTGGCGAGCAGCGGCGAAGGGGACCACCCTGCGGCGTGCCCTCGTGCCGAGCGGTGCAAACGCCGTCTTGCATAAGGCCGGCTTCAAGAAAGCGCCGAACGATGTGCAACAGACATCTGTCGCCAATGCGCCGCGCCAATCGTGCCATCAGCATGTCGTGGTTGACCCGGTCAAAGAACTTTTCCAAGTCGATGTCCGCGACGATCTGATAGCCGTCGGCTACGTATTGCCGGGCTTGACGGAGTGCATCATGCGCACTCCGTTCCGGGCGGAAGCCGAAGCTCGATGGCGAGAATGTCGGATCGAGGATCGGTTCCAGGACTTGCAGAATTGCTTGCTGCACCAAGCGGTCAACGACCGTTGGGATGCCCAGTTGGCGCATCCCGCCGTCGGCTTTGGGGATTTCCACTCCCCGCACGGCCATCGGCCGGTAGTTGCCGTCGAGCAGTGAGGCGATCAGCTTTTCGCGGTTCAGGCCAATCCACGGCCGCAGTTGGGCGACGGTCATGCCGTCGATACCTGCTGCGCCGCCATTCGCTTTGACCCGCTTATAGGCTTGGTTCAGGTTTGCCGAACTGGCCACCTCCTCCATCACATGCTGCGTCAAGGCTCGGTCCTCGGCCCATGCCGTGTGCGTTTGCCGCTCCTCATGCGTTCCAGTCCCGGTACTGCCTTTGCCGGATACGCCGTGGCGCAATGATGCCTTCAGAGCCTCGTCGAAGAGGTCCCTTTGGTCGCCACTGCCTTGATGCCGCTTCGCGCCCATCGAATGCGTCGAACCTGCTCCTTGGCTGTCGAATTCGGCCCTTCGTCCGTACGCGGACTACTACGACCTCTGCTGACTTCTCCATCGGCATCGCTGCACGTTGCCGTGCACCTGCTCGGGATCGTCCCGAAACCGAAAGAGATCTCCCAGGGTAAGACGCTGATCCTTCGCTCGGTCGCCGCCGGATTTACCAATGCGCGTGTCTGTTTGGCTTTCGGGCGCCCCCGTCCAATGCCGGGTTACCCCACCGCACCGGCCTTCTATCCGGTTCCTGTTCGTCAGCTCCGAGTTTTGCTTCCGGCTTCCTCCCCACCCCGCCTCGCGACGACGCAGTTGCCTTCCGCTAGCGGTTCCGGCCAACCGGCCCGCAGAGGACATTCACCTCCAAGATCAACACCATGCCTGGCACACAAAAACAGGGGCGCAACGAAATGTTGCGCCCTTTTTTGTCGGCAAACGGATTGGAACGGCCGCCGGCCTATGTTGGTGGAATTGCCAGCAGATAGGGTAAGCCGCCATTGATTGAACCGTTCTCGCCCCATATCGACGAATTGAAGCCCGCGGGCAATGCCGATTGAAACGCAGTGGTCGTCAGACCGGTGATGCCGGGATCGTTGCTGATGTTGCCGGCACCCTGGCTGAGATTTGTAATGCCGCTGGTCGTCGTGTCCCAATAGGAAGATGCGATTCCAGAACTTTCGCCATCGCCGGCAAAGCCGCCGACTACGCTACCGGCGGCGCCTGTGACAGCGCCCGTCGAATAAGACGCGGTGATCTTGCCACCAGAATTACCCACAAATCCTCCGATAGCGCTGCCAGACGCCCCCGTTGCAGAGCCGGTCGCATAAGAATTTGAAGTGATTTGGTTTGTTCCAGTGAGGCCCATGAAGCCGCCGACTTTGCTGTTATCTCCGCCGGTGACTGCGCCAGTCGAATACGACGTGGCGATCGTCCCCCCACCCGCAAACCCAACAAAACCACCGAGGCTGCCTGAGCCCGACACGGATCCAGCCGCATCGGAATTCGAAATTGCGCCGCCGCCCAATTGCCCCACCAGACCGCCTCATTGGAGCCGCCTGTTACGTCTCCGGTGGCATACGAATAACCGACTGACCCCGATTTAAGGTAGCCGACCAATCCGCCTACGTTGGAATTGGATCCGCCGTAAACGGCACCGGTAGCATAGGAATTCTCGATACTACCGGAACTCAAACCTACAAGCCCCCCTGCTACGCTATTTGTGTTTTTGCTGAAACTGAGGGTTGCCGCCGAATTGGAGTTTGCGACGGAACCCGTCGAATTAAGCATGCCGACTAAGCCGCCGACGTCGGCGTCGCCATCATCTATCTCGACAGTAATTTTCCCCGCCGTCGAGTCACCGAACAGTGTGCCGTCCAACACACCCACCAAGCCTCCGACAAAGTAGACTTTGCCCCGTTGTGTTTCGAAGTCGATATTGATTTTCGTGAGGTCGAGATTCTCAACCACCCCTCCTGAGCCAATATCCGCAAAAAGTCCGATATCGGCGCTTGAATCGGAATCGTCGATAACCGCATCCTTGATCGTGTTGCCAAACCCTTCGAAATTGCCCGTAAAGGTTGTCAAAACATCCGCACCCTGTGTCTCCGCGTTATCGTTCTTGGACAATGCAAAGTCGCCACTGGGATCGGCTTCAACATCGTTGGCCAGCGTCACGAGGTTGTCGACGAGCGTGTAGGTCGCGCCGTTGATGGTGACCGAGTTGGTCAATTTCGTGAACGTGATATCGCCACCGTTGAACGACAGATGGCCGCCCGTGGCGCCGTCATTGGTTTTCAGCGTGAGCTTGCCTTTGCCAGTCAGGCTCACCGGATCCTCGACAATGATCGAATGATAGGCATCAAGTGTGAGTCTCGCAGTCGTGCTCCATGTCAGGGACGCATCGATGATGATGTCACCTGGACCGCTCGAGGCCGTTCCCGGGCCACTGGAGGTCGTCCTGCGCGTCTTGAGCATGACGCCGGTATCGGCGGCGAGCGAATTGTCGATGGTGGTGGCTGCCGCGGCATCGACCGTGAGGTTCACCGGATCGACGAGCCAGCTTCCTCCTTTGCCGGCATCGATCTTCCCGGCGATGGAAAGCGTCGCGCCCGAGGTCTCGATCTTCCCGCCTTTGGCCGATTTGGCCGCCGAGGCTTTGATCGTGCTGGCCGCGTCAATGGTGACGGAGTTCTCGTTTGCGCCGCCGATGGCGATCTTGCCGCCGCCGTTGGCGCCGGAGGCATTGAGCTTGGCGTTCGATACGGACACGTTGCCGCCATTGCCCGCGTCGAGAACGATGTTGCCGCCCACCTGATGTGCGCCTTCGGCAAAGATCACCCCACCCACATTGACGACGCCGGTGGCGACGCCTTCCGCAGCGCGCGCCGTCAGCGAGACGTTGGCGCCCGAGAGCCGGCCCGTGTTGGTGACGCTGGCGGGACCCGCAGTCTGCCCGGCAAACGAGACAAGCCCGTCGCCTGCGAAGTCGACCGTGAATTTGTTGGCGCCGCCCAGCGCGACCGTGCCCAATTTGGCCTTGACCGTTCCGGCATTCGTCACGCTGGGCGCGACGAGGGCGACGAGGCCGCCCTGGCTGGCAACGATCCGTCCCTGATTGACGATGGCCGCATTCTGGTTGCCGGCCTTGGTGAACTTGCCGGCGAGAAGATTGGAATCCGAACCGCCCGTCGAAGTCGCGACCAGCGAGCCCACATTCACGCTCGATCCCTTACCGAACACCATGCCGTTGCCGTCGATCAGCACCAGCCGGCCGTTGGCATCCAACGTGCCCAGAATCTGCGAGGGATTGCTGCCGCCGATCCGGTTGATGGCGATGGCCTGCGCATTGGGCTGCACGAAGTCCGTCGTCTGGCCTTTGCCGATGTCGAAGCTGGACCAGTCGATGACGACGCCTTCGCTCGACTGATTGACATTCGTCTGGTGTGACGAAGGCGAGGAGATCGTCGCCGAGCCGCTCGTCACCGCGCCACCTGCGGGATTGGCGAAGGCCGAAGACGCCGGAAGCGCCAGCAGCAGACCCACGCCAATTCCCGACGCCGCCACCTTCGACCAGCCGAATGACGCGGACGACTTAAGGGCTGTGCGCGTGCGCGCTACGGATAGGATCGGCATGGTGGTTCTCCGCTCAAGACGGCTTCCGGGGGGCGCCCGGCTCGTAGCCAGGCGCTCAACTCTTCACAGGCCCGCGACCCCGCCCGCTGCCTGACCAAAATAGTAGGACTTTCGGGGCGGGCGCGCAAATTTGCGGCCTGCCAGGCGGCTTTGTGGCGGCGCGGTAAGCGCTTGGAGTCATTCGCCAATTCGGTTACAAATCCCGCCCCGAGCCTTGAGGGGCTGGCGGGGTGGAGTCGCAGATCGGATGGCGCGCCGAGGGAATCCGGCGCCGATGGAGCCGCGGCGCCCGAGTTTCCACGTGGTCGGGGAGTCAGAATGGCCAAGGATTCACACGAAGATTTCGACAAGGCCTATTTCAGGTACCGCAAGAAGCATCCCAACGTCTCATACGCGCAATTTCACATGGAGCGCGTCGGCAAGAGGATCAAAGACGGCGGCCAGCATCCGAGCCTGGGCAAGAATCTGAGCTATCTCGACAGCGGGCCGATCGACTTCTGGCAGGCCGGCGCGCGCAAAGCGGGGCTCTATTTCGAGTTTTTCGAGCCGAAACGTTCGAGCAGAGTCCTCGATTACGGCTGCGGCAGCCTGCGCATCGGCGCTCACTTCATCCGCTTCCTCGATCCCGGCTGTTTCATGGGCATGGACGTGACGAGCGCCTTCTACGAAGTCGGCGAAACGCTGGTCGGCGAGGAGCTTATGAAGGAAAAGAAGCCGACACTCGCCGTGATCGGCGACGAGGGGATGAAGACCGCGGAAGCGTTCGGCGCCGACTTCGTCTACAGCAATTCGGTGAGTTTCCACGTGCATCCCGACGAAACGACCTATTATTACGGCAATCTGGCAAAGATCGCGCATCGCAAAGGCGCCGTCCTGGCGTTCAACGCCGGCATCACCGACGAAATGTACCGGTATCGCCAAAGGAGCTGGGCGTGGCCGCTCGAATTCTACAAACAGGCCCTGAGCGAGCTCGAATTCGTGCGCTCGGTGGTGGTCGGCGCGGACCGGGATGAAGGCGACAAGCGGATCACCTTCGCCACGCTCGAATTCCGGCGCGCCTGAGCTATATTGCAACTACCGGCCGCTCGAACCGCGCGGCGCTTAAACCGACGCCGCGCCGGGCAGACCGGCAAAGGATCTGGATCGTTGATCTCCGCCTTCGTCGTATCCAAAAGCCCTGATTTCTCGGCGGGCCTGTCGGCTGCCCTGTCGCAGTATTTTGACATTGCGGAATCGCCGGCCGGCGGCGATTCGCACCGCGCCGACGTCATCATTTACCAGTTCGAACCGGACGAACTCGCCGATATCTCCGCGGTCGAGGCCACCGTCTCGCGCGGAGAGGGCGCCACGAAGCTGTTTCTGGAGCTGCCGCAGCGCCAGCTCGAGAATGATTCCGATCTGGAGAATTATGCCTCGGCCATCGTCGATATTGCCGAACGGCACGGCGGACGCGTCGTTCCGCTGGTGCAGAAGTTTCAGCGCTGGAACCCCGAGCGCATGTTCGAGGAAGGCCTGCCCAGCAAACGCGGCTTCAAGGCGATCGCCAAGGAAGTGCATAATGTTCAGCAAATCGATGCGCCACCCGGCGAACATGGCGTCCGTTCCTATGTGAAGACGCTGGCCCGCAAGATCGCCCGCACGAGGCTGATACGCGAGAAATCCGTCGCGCGCGAAGCGAAGGGCGCCGCGCAGGAAGCCAGACGATCCCTGTTTCAAACCACCGCCGAACCTTCGGACAGCGCAGCAGCGCCTCTCAAGCTTTTCATTTCCGCGCCCAGCGACGCGTTTGCGGCGGGGTTGATTGCCGCGTTCCGGGATCGCACCCGCAAACACAACAGCAGGCCCGTCAACCCCGTCGCCCGCGCCGCCGCCGACGCGATCATCTATGCGTTCGATCCGGACGCGCTGCACGATCCCGCCTATCTCGACGAGCAGAAGCGCGCGATAGAAGCGGACGCCGCCGCAACAAAAATCTTCCTTCAGGTGATCCCAACAGCCGACAAGGCAAGCGCCATCGAAAAGGCGGAGGCCGGCAATTTGGCGATTACCGATCTCGCCAATGCGGGCCGCGGCTATCTCATACCTTTGACATCGAAGCTCCGCCGTTGGGACCTGAACCAGATGGTGGGCGCCAACGGCCTGCCGAGCCTTGACGGCTATCGCTCCATCGCCGGGGCAATCGGCAAGATCGTCAGCCGCGAATCCGTGCGCGTTCAACTCGGCGAACGGGCGCCCGATGACGAGACGTCGGCGGAGGAAAAGTCGGCGAAGGATATCCTGAGGGAGATACGCTGGCCGAATTCCCGGCTTCCCAAAATCATCAAGCGGCCGTTCGGACTTCCCAATCTTCTGGAATTTGCCGACTGGAAAATCACGTTCCCGACCAATCCCCAATGGGGCATGACCGATTTCAGCCTCCCGATGGACTGGGCGATGCCGGGACCCAATCGCAGCTGGCAGTCTTATTTTCTGGGCCTGGAGTTCCTTGGTCCGGCGCTCTCATATTACTTCCTCGTTGCCGGAAGGCAGCCTTTCGAGAAATGGAAACTGATCGAAAGCGGCCTGCGCGAGCACAATGTCGATGCCGAAATCCTGTTCCGGCGCGCCGAACAGATCATCGTCGACTTCGCCGAGAATAATTCGCCCAGCACACCGCAAGCCGTCCGGGCCTGGCACGAGGGAACCGTCTGCCGGCGGGTCACGATCCTGCTCATCTACCTGCTGTGCTGCAAAGTGGCCTCCCAGCGCGGCGTCCCCGTCAACGAAGCGGCTCTCAAGAGCGCCTATCGCAGCGTGCTCGACTGCATCGAATTGCTGCGGAGCGACAGCATCTACATCAAGGCCGGCAATCACGGCGTCCGCCAGGACAGCCTGCTCATCATCAGCAGCCTGCTCCTCAGCGGCGCCGGATACGGGGCTGGCGTCCTGCGCGAGGGCGTGGAGCGCCTTATCGAATATCAGCTGAAACGCGCCGTTTCGTCCAACGGCGTCTGGCTCGAAAACTCCCTGGGCTATCACTGCATGATCATGGGCACGCTGTCGCGGATCGTTGCGGATCTGCGCGATGCGAACCAGGACGGGCAGTTGAGCGAGGCCGACGCGATTGCCGAACCGATCTCGGCCGCGGTGCGCGAGATGCTGACATTCGCGGAAGCGCTGGTGAAAAGCGACGGCGTCATGCCGCCATTGGGCGACAGCGAGCCGGCGGAATATCTGCCCGCGATCGAGCTTGCGCAACAGCAGTTGCTCGCGCCGGGATCGAAGGACCAGCCGGAAGAGAAATTCAGATTGCGCGAACGCTCGCGCGATACCTTCTTCTTTCCGGATGCGGGTTATTTTGTCAGTCATACCGAGAAGCCGATCGTGCCGACATCGTCGGAAATGATTTTCTTTGCGAATTACAGCACGCCCAAACACAAGCATGCCGACGACCTGTCGGTCGTGTTCATCAGGGGCGCCAGCGACCTGCTTCTCGACGGAGGAACCTACAACAAGGAAATCTCCGACAAAATCCGCAACGCAGCGCGCTTCGATCCGGCCTCGCACAATACCTATCGCGTGAACGGCAAGGGCTATCCAATGCGCACCGTGCGCAGCGCCAAGCCGGCGGGGCTCAGCAAGCATTGGGCGGAAACCGAATGGGCAGCCGCGACGGGCTTCAATTCGGCGTACCCCGACGGCGAAGTCGTGCGCTACGCGATCCATCTGCGGCACCGTCATGCGGCGATCGTGTTCGATGTCCTCAAGAGCAAGACCGACGCCCCCGCGACGTTCGAGCAGTTCTGGCACGTTTCTCCGTCCTTTGTGCCGCCGGCCACAGTTGCGCCGGACGCGAAAGCGTTGCTGTTCTCGTCCGAAACGGAAGGCGCGCTGTCGGTCGCATTCGATTCCGGCGAGGCGGCCGTGGCCGTCGAACGCGGAAACGAGGACAACCCGATCGGCTGGGCGATGATCGAAGCCCGAATGGTCGTGTCGAACTCCTACATTCGCCGCGCCCGTACCATGAAAAGCGGCACGATGGCTGCGTTCTTCCAGTGGAGCGAGGGACCGCCGAAGGAAACCCCGACCATATCGATCGAGGCTCATGGCAAGAAATCATGGATGATTGCCGGTAGCGGCCAAGGGACGTCTTTCCGCTTCGAAATCGGCGAGCGGGGCGTCGTCTGTCACAACCTTTAGCGCTCCGATGATGCATCCAGGCGGCTGGGGAGGCTATCGTCATCACGGCATCCGTCTTGCCTTTGCG
This sequence comes from uncultured Alphaproteobacteria bacterium, assembly GCA_963760345.1. Lineage (GTDB taxonomy): Bacteria > Pseudomonadota > Alphaproteobacteria > Micropepsales > Micropepsaceae > Rhizomicrobium. The sequence goes on along the minus strand of CAVXCU010000003.1, from coordinate 208,258 downwards.
GGTCATTTCCTGGAAGAGGCGGTGGCGGCCGTTGCCTGCATCGTGGCTGCAATGGTCGCGGCAATGATCGCCGGCGATTGGGTCGAACGCCGCTACCGGAGAGAGGACTACACGCGAGCGGCGCAATGGGCGACGTTCCTCGGTGTTCTTTGCGTCGTCGGATTGATGGCCAGGAGATTCTTCTGATCGCGACCGGGCGCAGCGAGAGACAAATCACCGCGGCCTTGGCGCCACGGCCGGGCAAGTCGCGGCGCCGGTCCGCAACTCGGAAGCCTTTCCGGACCAGGGCGCCTGCCCGGAGCCTGCCGCGTTGAGACACACGGCCCTTGGCGCGGGGGCGGCGCAGCATCCATACGCATTGGAAAGAACGCACGCACCCGAAGTCCGGTCCAATGTCCATCCGGATGGACACGAGTTGTTCAGCACCGAGGGCGGTGTGACGTTGCCGATCTGTTGGCTCGCGGCCGCGTCGCCCGCCGCAATCCCAAAGCCGGCAACAAGCATGGCGAAGAGCAATGGGCGCATGGCGATCTCCCGTTCTTATGAAACCCGTTTGGCGCTTGAAAGTTGCCTTGGCCACTTGACCCGGCCTGACGCCCTTCCGTCCGCAACGTGGCCGGCCTCCCCGAAACAAGGTCAGATTTCCTCGGAAATTTGCTTCGATCTGGCTAGATTGAGATGCGTCTCGAGCCCGCAACCTTGAGACTTTGTTGAATTCTGCTAGTCAGATTGCCAAAATCGCAGCGCGTCTGTCATTCAAGGATGTCCGTTTGACCCGATCAGCACATCGCCCGCCGGAACCCGGCCGCGGCCCGTCGGAATTGGGGGCCGCCATTCATCGTTTCGGCGTGTCGCCATCCACCGGCGTCGCCGCAAGCACACGCGGAGACACGGCGACGGGGCGGCATCCATGATCACGCGTGTATGGATCACCATAAATTCCGAGCCGAGCCTGCAATCCGAAAACGGCTGCTTCGATCATTGCGTCAACGGCGTTTGGCCGGCGCGCGACCTTGACCGCTGGCTCGACGAGGGAATCGTCGAGCGAACTCCGAAAGGGTACCGCTTCCTCAAAGGGTGCGTGCGGTGGCTGCACGAAATGTATCTGCAAAAACCGCCCGCCAGCGCCGGAGCGCTTTCTCCCGCAGAGGTGGAGCAGCGCATTCAATCCGCGACGGCCGGTCTGCCGCTTATTTTCTCGGTTCTGCGGAAATATGGCGCCTGCTCCACCGCGCTGCTCGACATCGCGCAACTTTACCGGTTCGGGGACGAATCGTTCCGCGAAGCGTGCTCGCTGATCGAGCTCTCCGGAAACGATTTGCAGCTGCATTTCCACGGCGACTGTCTTTACAAGACCTGGTACGAAGAACGCGGAATGTCGCCTCATACCGAGTCCATGGAAGACCGGCCTCTCGAGGATCTGATCCCGATCTTCGAGGCTATCGTTTCCGACTTCAACCGGTTCGCCTCCAAACCGCCGATCGCCTACCGTGCCGGCGCCTACCGAATTTCCAACGCCATCATCGATGCCTTGCGCCATATCGGCATTCGCGTCGATACGTCGTACGACCTTCTCGACAAGAAGGAAAACGTAAATCTCAAATCGAAAAAGCTGATGGGAAATTTCCCCGTCAGGCACCGCGGATTGATGGAGGTGCCGATCAGCGCCTATGGCGAAATTGCCACGTCCCGCACCCACAGGTTCGCGCCGGTCAGCCGAAGCCGCAGAGTGGATGAAAGAATATCCGTGCTGCGCCGCCTGAACGAGAGCGGGCTTCCGCTCGTGACCTACGTCCTTCATTCCAGCAGTTTGATGAAGTCGTTTGGAGACGAAGACACCACGCGCGCGGGGCTCCTGGGGCCGGACGAGCAGCGAATCGCATCGTTCTCCAGGGAACTTGAATTCATCGCCGGGGATGCCAACTTCGCCTTTGTGCAGAGCGCCGAAGAGCTTCTTTCGCTCGAGCGGGAATTGATCGATCATCCGGCAGCGACTCCGGAAATCCTGCAAGTCTGAACCAGCATCGACTCGCAAGAATATCGCCGGGTCAACAAAGGAACGTGCGACGACAACAATGGCCAAAGACGGGACGCCTGACATTGGAGCCGGCACAGCTGGGGACGCCGCGCAGTCCGAGGCGGTCCCTTTCATCAACGACCGCATTGTCGGCCTCGCGAACGACGCGAACGCGCTGATCGTGTTCCTCCACGTGCAGCGTACGGGCGGGTCGGCGTTGCAGCGCAGGGTGCTGGCCAAAGCGCTGGGCCGCGAGCGCATATTCATGACCCGCGATCATAACGGGAAACTTTGGCCGGATCTCACACCGGCCGACCTGGAAGGGATGAAGGCGTATGCCGGCATCGCGACCTTCAAACCTCGCGATCTGGGCCGCCCGTGCCTTTACATCAGCCTCTTGCGCCATCCTCTTTATCGCATCGTTTCGCTTTACTTCTACATCCGCTCGAAAGAGGGCCACGCACTGCGTGAGCTTGCCAACAGTTTGTCGTTGGAAGAGTTCTACCGCGAAGCGTCCCAGAAAACCCCCCATTATTTCCGGGAAACGCAGTGTCGAAGGATCGGCGGCAGCCCGGATGCGTCGGCAGCGCTCGAGGCCATTCACACGCACTATCTGGCGATCGGGTTCGCCAGGAACATGGTCGCCTTCGTGGACGCGCTTGCCGGCATCTTTCACTGGGACGGCGTCGAATTGAAGCAGCGCACCGCCGACGAGACGCGATACGACCAGTTGATTTCGGATGGCTTCAGAAACGCGGTTCTCGAAGAGAACAAAAACGATCTGCAGCTATACGAAAGCATGCTTGCAACCGGCAGCCGGACGCACGAGCGCCACCCGGCCTGACAGGCTGGTCTATCGGCCAAACTTCATCCAAACCGGAAAAATCTCTCCGCAGCCCGCTAAACGCGGCGATGGTCCCGAACGTTCGCCAGCAGCAGATAAGCAACCATATAGAAGACAGTTGCCGCCAGCAGCACGGCGGCTTCGTCGACCATCCAGTCGGGATAGGTCGTGTCCGTGGGCGTCGTCGGAGTCGAAACCGGAACAAGAAATACCTGCTGCTCCGTGGCGATTCCGTCCGCCGCGGCCATGCCCTGCTCCGCGGCCGTAAGTTCGGCCTCGGCGACAGCCTGCTCGTAGGGCTGAGCGGTTTCGACCGCCTTCATTGCGAGCGCGAGCTGCGTCTGCGCGTCCTTCAGCGTCGCCGCGCGCATTTCTTCGGACATGTCGTTGATGAATTTCTCCGACGCCGCCAAAATGACTTTCTGCATCGTATGGGCCCGGTTCGTATCGTAGTCGAGCACATCGATCGTCAACAGGCCCGTGGTCTGATCCTCGGTGATGGTCACCATGCCTTGATAGAACGTCAGGAAATCGGCGCTGCTGGCATCGCTTGCGAGACGCCAGAAAGGGTTTCTCCCGGGCGCCGAATAAATCTGGCGCAGATGAAACTTCTTATCCAGCAATTGCAGCATGTCGTTGGACTGCACATACGCGATCAGCGCGCCATCCTGAGGCAGACCGCCGCTGGAGCCCAGCATGCTCGAGCCCATGAGCGAACCCAGACTGGAAGAGACGTTCGAGGCGTTCTGCAGGGTGACGATCGATTGGGAGTCGTACAGGGAATCGGCAAAGAAAAAGAGGTAGACGAATCCCACGATGCCGATAAGCGGCACGACGTTCCAGAAGTGGAGACCGCGCCAGAGCAAATCCGAAAAGCCGCGCCATCGCGAGGCTACATCCTCGGCGGCGCCGGCGGGCCGGAAGCCGGCTTGAACCCCCTTGGACACGGCGGTTTTGCCCGCTTCGACTTGCTGAGCGGGCGCCGAGCTTACAGTGTTCGACAGAGGTGACGGCACTAATTGGACTCCCAAATCGGCAATTCCGGCTGAGATTCCGGGGCGACGGCCGAGCCGCTACTAGCACAATTCGGCCTAGATGTCAAATTCGCTTCCGATTTCCTCATCTTCCTCGTCTTCTTCCTCGGCCTCTTCGGGCGCGCTGAGCTTCTCGAGCGACTTGAAGTGTTTGATAGCCTCGTCCATGTCCGAATAGTAGACCGAATGACCGTGTTCCACCACATAGGCCGTGTCGCAATGGTCCTGTGCAACCTTCGGGACGCTGGTTGCAACGAGCAAGCCGCGACCCTTTGTTCGCGATTCGAAAATCTGGCTCGCGGTCTTCAGATAGGATTTCCCCCCCGTGATGACCCTATCGTCGAAGAGGTAGATGTCGAAGTCAAACCAGAGCCCCAATGCAAACCCGAGCTGCGGACGGACAAAGCGGGGGCAGCGCCCCAGCTTTTCATTGAGGAAGCCGCGAACCTTCGCCATGTCTGCGACTTCGGCGATAAATTGCTCCTGATCCACGCCGTAAAGTCGCGCGATGAAACGAATATTGGTTATGACGGATGACAACTGCGCCAGATAGGTTGCCGTGGGTATAGGCCACGAAACACTCGATGTCCGCGTGACGCTCCCGGCATCGGCGGGTTCCGCGCCGCACATCATTTTCAGCAATGTGCTCTTCCCCGAGCCCTTGACCGCGAGCACGGCCACCTTCTCGCCCGGTTCGACGCGGATATCCAAATTCTTGAAGAGTACATGCCGGCTGCGGCCGTGCCGCATCACTTTGGTGACGCCGCTAAGCTCGATGGTCATATTGCGATGCGCCGAATGAACCGTTCGAGCGACAGGCCAAAGAGCGCCATTCCCGCCAGACATTCGATGATGTAGGCGGGACTGCCGATGGGCGACGTGTAGGTCGCGAACCAATATGTGCGCATCAGCTCGTTGACGTGCAGCATGGGATTCCAGTCCAAATAAGGCCAGATCGATTGCGGAAGGCTGGCGATCACGAAATAGAGGCCGGACGTCCAAAAACCTATGCGCATCAGCGGCGAAAGAAGCCATCTCGAGGGCGGGAACACGCGTTGGGTCGGCAACAGAATCATTCCGAACAACATTCCCATAAGCCATGCCGCCAGATAGCAAAGCACGATGCCGAGCGGGAATCGCGGCAGCCCTGCACCCTCCAGATAGGCGCTCAGGGTGACGAGCAACAGGAACATGATGCCATAAATGCAAAAGGTCTCTATCGCCTTCGCGAACACCAGATCGAGCGGTTTTACGATGGGGAGAATCAATAAGCCCCTGTTTTTTGAGACAATCGTTTCGACGCTTCGGGCCGTGTGGCTGAAAGTTTGCCACGGCAGAATTCCCAGCATGAGGAAGGTGAATGGCGGCATGTTGGGCGGCATGAACGCCTTGATGAAGACGCGCACGAGGCTGATGATCGCGACATAGAGGAGAACTTCGACCAGGGCCCAGGCCAGGCCCAATTCGACCCGTGCGTTCGCCGCCTGCATATCTCTGATGGTCAAAGCGACGATGACGTCGATTTGTGTCTTGAGCGACCGGAACATCCGCAGCCTCTCGGCACACCGCTATGCTGGGGAAGTTCCCGCCGCGGATCTGCAAGACCCCGTACCGTGCCCTTCGCGCGCCGTCAACGGCGACGCACCGGTCGGCCTCGGCGAGCTTTCAAAACGGCTTGCCGTTTGCCGGAGCATGGGCGCCTGGCTGCCTCACGCCATCACAATTCGGTCGCGGCCGAACTTTACCCTGCGGGTCGCGTTGCGCGTGTCCACGACGAGATCGAGCGACACCACAAGGCGGTCGTAGTCGACATTGTCGTGATCGGTGACGATCAGCGCCGCCTCGTATTTGTCCCGGAAGCGATCTGGCTCCCACACGGCGCTCTTCAGCCCGGTCAGTTCCGGGTGTTCGCGAGTCTCGGGAATCTCCGGGATCCACGGATCGTAGAAATCGACCTTCGCGCCGCGCCCGCTGAGAATACGCATGATTGCAAGCGCCGGGCTTTCCCTGAGATCGTCGACGTTCTTTTTGTAGGCGAGGCCCATCAACAGAATTCGCGCGCCGTTGAGGCTTATACGCTTGCGCGCGGACAACGCCGCCCCGAGCGCATTGACGACTTCGCGCGGCTCTGCGGTGTTGATTTCGCCGGCGAGTTCGATGAAGCGCGTCGGCACTTCATGTTCACGGGCTTTCCAGGTCAGGTAGAAGGGGTCGATCGGAATACAGTGCCCGCCAAGCCCGGGTCCTGGGTAGAACGGCATGTAGCCGAACGGCTTGGTCGCGGCCGCGTCGACCACGTCCCAGACGTTGATCCCCATGTGGCTGTAGATGTGCTTCAACTCGTTGACGAGCGCGATGTTGACGCAACGGAAGATGTTCTCCGTGAGCTTCACGGCTTCCGCGGTGGCGGTCGATACGACCGGGATGACCTTGTCGACCAGCGCGCTGTAGAACGCCTCGACAAGCTTCCGGCTGGGCTCGTCGTCGGCGCCCACAATCTTCGGAATATTCGATGTGTGGTAATCGGGATTGCCGGGGTCTTCGCGCTCCGGCGAAAACGCGAGAAAGACGTCGCGGCCGACGCGGAGATCGCCCGATTCCAGGATGGGTTTCAAAACTTCCGTCGTCGTTCCGGGATAGGTCGTCGATTCGAGACACACAAGCTGGCCGGGGCGCAGGGCACGGCCCACGTCCTCGGCGGTACCCCTCACGAACGAAAGGTCCGGCTCGCGATATTTGTTCAGCGGCGTCGGCACGCAGATCACGACCACGTCGGGCTGCGAGAGTTCGGCCAGATTGCTCGTCGCGCGGAAGCGGCCGTCATGGCGCATGCCCGCGATTTTGTCGTCGCATATCGTGCGGATGGTCGAGCGGCCTTCGTTGAGCGCAGCGACCTTTTCGGGGTCGATATCGAATCCGAGGACCCTGAACCCTTTTTTGTGAGCAGTGATGGCCAGCGGCTGGCCCACATACCCCATCCCCACAACGCCAATAAGGGCCTGGCGTGTCTCGATCCGGGACACCAGTTGTGCCACGTCTATCGCATCGGCCTGCTTGCGAGCGGCGGTATAGTCCAGTGCCATGCCAAACCCCACTATTCGTTCTTGGCCACGCTGCAAAAAGCGAGCCTTTCGCTCACGACGCTCGCCGGACTATCCCAATTGCCACGTGCTCTCTCTGGAGCGCGGCGGCGGATGCCATGCGCGCGACTTTTATGGAAAGGCGACATAGCCACCCCCACCACGTTTTAAGCACATCGAGGGCGGTATTGCCATAAGCAATTGATTGGAATTGCTAACTTGGTTCGATTCCGAGACGCAATTGAGGGTTCCGCGACGGTTCGGTAACGAACATTGGGTTAAGAATTGGCCCCGCGGCGGCGGTCAGGCGAGCCGCAGCCGCCCGTTTTCCAAGATATAGCGTTCTCCCGTACGGGGGCAGACTAGGTCGCTGCCGAGCCGGTCGCCGCTGCGGCTGATCCAGCCCAGAAACCGCGTCGGCGCCCCGACCACCAGCGCGAAGGGCGCGATGTCCTTGGTCACCACGGCGCCCGCTCCCACCATCGCGTATTCGCCGATCGTGTTGCCGCAAATGATCGTGGCATTGGCCCCGATCGTCGCGCCGCGCCTGACCAGAGTCGGACGGAATTCGTCCTTGCGCTCGATGAAGGCGCGCGGGTTGAGCACGTTGGTAAACACCATGCTCGGTCCGCAAAAGACATCGTCCTCCAGCGTCACACCCTTGTAGACCGAGACGTTGTTCTAAATCTTGCAGCCGTTTCCGATGCGGACATCGGGCCCTGCCACGACGTTTTGTCCGAGTACGCAGCGCTCGCCGATCACGCTGCCGCCGAGGACATGGGAAAAATGCCAAATCTTGCTGCCGGCGCCGATCGTGACGTTGGGGTCGATGACGGCGGTGGGATGTGCGTAATAGCTGGTCTGGCTCATGACTATTCGGCGGCCTTGGTTGCGGTTTGACGATCCTGCCCGCTCCGCCGCGATTGCGTCACCACGATCTTGAACCGCTCGGCTGCGGACGTATTTGCGTCGCAGGCCGCATCGTCAAGCTGCCGCTGGTTCAACCCCTTCGCGCCGAGGAGCATCGCGCTCCCCAGATCCGTGTCGTTGAAATTGACCTGCCGAACGGTCGCGCCCGTCAGATTGGCGCCGAACAAGTCCGCGCTGGCGCAGTCGGCGCCCGTCATAATCGCGTTTCGGAGGTTCGCGCGGGGCAGCTTCGCCCAAATCAACGTCGAGCGGGAAAGATTGCTGTCGCTCAAATCGGCGTTGGAAAGATCCGCTTCCGTAAGATTGACGTGAGAGACATTGGCATGGTTGAGATCCGTGTCTTCAAGATGCGCTGCGGGACAAACGGCCCCTTCAAGATTGGCGCCCGATAAATCGGCTGCCGACAATTGCGCCTCCGTCAACGTGGCCTTGCGCAGATCGGCTTTCGTGAGGTCGGCCGCGTCGAGATTTGCGCCTGTGAGATTGGAATGAGCCAAGATTGCTCCCAACAGCCGGCACCCGCGGAGGGACGCGCCTGCGAGATTGGCTTCCTTCAGGTTTGCGCGTTCGAGATCGCAGCCGTCGAATTGGCAGTTCTCCAGCGCCACGCCATTCAAATCGACACCGCGAAGCGAAAGCCCGCGAAAGTCGACGCCGCTCAAATCGACCGCCTGACCGTCGGCTCGCTGGGCGGCCCGAACCGGCCCCGATGCAAGAATGGTGAGGGCGAGCCGGACATCCTCAAAGATCGTGCCGGGCTTGCGTTCTCCGCCCGACGACGCCAGGCGATGCCGTACAAACACGATCAGTATGTCGGCGAATCCATGAGCCTCTGAAGCGTTTCGGGCGATACGCTGGAGCACCACAAGCATGGCAAGGCGCTTGCTGATGTTTTCGTTCCACAAGGCATCGAAAAGTTCGGTGAGCAATTCCTTCGTTTCCGCAATCTGCGTCCGCCGCAATTTATCGCGATATCGCGCCAGAGCGGGGCCTGCCCAGAGCCTGTAGAGAAAGGCGAACGCGAGCAATATTGCGGCGGCAAATCCGGCAGCGAGCACAACCCACAGCAGTGAAATAAGATTGACCTTCTCAATCATGTCCTGGCTCCGTCACAACCGGAATCTTTATCACGATGCATGACTTGCTCCCGCCACGGCTTTCGACCTGCCGGCAGGCCGCAGAGCCGTCACGTTGCCTCCGTCTTCCAGTGACTTGTAAAGATCGATCAACTTCTGCTCGTAAGCGACCTCCCAGCGGTCCGCGGCAATGAATTTGCGGCAGCCTTCGCGGGCCGCCGCGATCAATTCATCCGTCAACGAAGCAACCGTATCGGCAATGGTGCCCGGCGTAAGGTCGTTGGGCATAACCCAGCCGCACTCATAGGTTTCCACGACTTTTCGAAGTTCCGGAAACGGTTGCACGATCAGCGGTACGCCCGAGTTCGGAAATTCCCAGAGCTTGTTGGGCGAGCAGAACCAATAATTCAGCACCTTGTTTTCGTAGGGAACAATTCCCGCCGTGGCGCCCGCCGTCCATTGCGGCAGTTCATTGTGTTTCACGCCAGGAACGAAGACGACTTTCGGCGATCGCGGCGGCGCCAGACTGCCGGTCGACAGGAACTCTCGCCGCTTCCTGCCGAATGACGGCAGCCGTCTTTCGCCATGAGCGGCGGCCTGCTTCAAATCCCCGGCTAGCGGACCCCAGCCCATCATCACCAGCGTCCAGCCTTCGGGAAAATAGCTGGCCGCCCGAACGAGCGTGAGAAGGCCACGATCCAGCGTGTAGCCGCCCTGATAAAGAAGAATTTTCTGTCTTCGCGGCAGACCGGCCTTATCGTGCAGGCGCCCGTCATATTCGAACGGCTCCGTGTATGTCGTCGCGTTGCGAAGAATGATCGGCGTAGCCACCGACGGATAAGCGAAACGATAGAACGTGGCCGCGCTGTGATTGATCGTGATGAAGCGATCGACGGAGGGCAGCATCTTCTTGTGTACGCGCATGTAGTAGTCCGCGATGCCGACGCGGCGCGACACGGTGGCCTCGTAAATTTCGTGGGCGTCGTAGACGAGCGGAATGCCGAGCGCCTGCTTCACCAGCAAACCGGTCGGCAGCGCGAGACAATCATGCGCGTGTATGACGTCCGGCTTCAGCCTGATCGCCAGCGCCGCCATTTCTTCCGACCTGTAGCGGTAGAGAACGAAACGGCCGGAGGTGCCCCCGAACCATTCCATGGGCTCCAGCAAAAGTTCCAGCAGGACATCGGGGACCCAACTGGGCACACGCGATTCCGGCCGGGGAAATTCCGCCGGATCGAGCGCCTCGCCGTTGAACAGCGCCTCGGCGTAACGGAGCATCAAGTCTTCTTCGCCCGCTTTGAACTTGCTCTGCACTCCCACGACCGTGAGAAAGGCCATCGCCAGCCGCACGATTGCGAAGACCACAAGGGCCACGATCGCCAATTTGAGCAACAGCAAAATCATGCCGCTGAAGGTCATCCTGGAGGCGGCGGCCCGAAAGAAGCCGCTCGTCGCAGCCGACGCCGGCAATGCCATGGCCAACGCGACGTTAACGAGTTTGTAGAGCCCCCAAAGCAGCAACAGAATGACCACGGCCGCCGGCACAATGCGAAAAACCGCCGAACGAAGGAATTTCGCGTACGCGCCCGCTTGCCACAGCACGCGATAGACCTTGACGCCATTTTTGAGCAGTTCGACGGGCGCCTTGACGTCGGCGTCCGGCACGCCGATCACTGTCACCTGGTGACCCGCCATCTGGAGGCTGTTCGCCTCCCGCATAACGCGATTATCCTTCGTGGCGTTGTTGTAGACGAGCATGCAGATCTTCATGACTTAACCTCGTTCGCCCGCGATCGGGCGTGGAATCTCACTTCGATACGCAGTGCCCGGTACGGCGACGCCCGCCCAGCGCCAGGTCCGCCTCTCCCACGGCTACCGTTCGACGGTATCCGGGACGACGGGCCGGCCACTTTCGAGCGACTGCGTCGCGGCCTCAAGCACCGACAGCACCCGCAACGCTTCTCTCGTATCCGTGCGCGGCGCTTTGCCGGCCGCAATCGAATGGAGAAAATGCGCGCACTCTTCCCTCAAGGGTTCGCGCTGCTGGACGTCGACGCGAACCGGCTCCGCCTTGATCGCTTCGGGCCGCCCGCCGCGATACTCGACCCGATGGTCGTATATGAGGAGCTTGTCTTCCCATTTGACCGTGTCGTCGAAAACGGCGTGCGCCTTCGTGCCGATCACGCTCAATTTCTGTTCCTTATAGGGATTTAGCCAGGATACGAACACGCGGCCGGTCGCGCCACCCGGAAATCTCAGATGGATGTTCGCAATGTCCGCGATCCTGGGATTGAGGATCGACGCCCCTTCCACGGAGACTTGTTCGGGCATCCTGCCGAGGATCGCCAAAATGACGGAAAGATCGTGCGGTGCGAAGGACCATATGACGTCCTCCTCCGTGCGCAGTTTGCCGATGTTCAGACGGTTGGAATAGACGTGTTTGACATCGCCAAAGCGCCCGGAGCCGACGAGCTCGATCAGTTTGAGAACCAGCGGATGATACTGCAACAGATGGCCGACCATGAGGATGCGGCCATGGCTGTTGGCAAGGCGCGCGAGTTCGCGCCCCTCGGGTACGGTCAGCGCGAGCGGCTTTTCGACGAAGACGTGCTTGCCCGCTCTCAGCGCCCCGCCCGCATGCTCCACATGAAGCGCGGCCGGCGACGCGAAGGCGACACCGTCATATTGCGGGTCGGCCATGATCTGGGCCAGTGAAACGGCCGGCACCCGGTATTTCCTGGCGAATTCCGCCGCCACCGAGGCGTCAACGTCGCAGACTGCGCGAAGTGCGCCGAGTTCGGCAAAATTCCGGACGATGTTCTTGCCCCAGTACCCGCAGCCGACAGCCGCCACGCAGGGCGGGCCGCCTCCGGCCAGTCCAACACCTTCGCCCATCGCTGCCATCGCCTGCCCCGCAAAATCAGCCCCGAACGGGCCGCGCCCCAACCTAACAACAGGTCGCTCATTGTACAACCTATTGAGGAAGCTAGCGAACTGCCCATTTTCGCGTTGCGGAATGCGAGCCGGCGCAACGAAGGACCGATACCGGCCTGCCGGACGGGTGCTTGATGAGCGCTATTTCTCCGGACGGAAGACCTCAAGGGTCAATTCGTCGACGTCCGGGCGAAAATTTTGCCGGCTCTTCCAGACATAGCCGGTGGCCGCGTCCACCCAAAAATCGTTGCTGAACTTCCAATCCAATTGCGGCGCCTCGCAATCCTCCACGATGTGCCGCGTGTCGTGCTCGACGCCGATAATGACAATTCGCTCGGGGCCTGCATCGTGCCGCTTGCAATGCGCGAGGACGTTGTAACGGTTCATATCGGCCATATCGTAGAGAAAATTATAAGAAGTTTCCCTCGCGCCGGCGCCCGATCCCGCAATCATTGAGCGGTCCCTGGTAACCGTCCAGATTGTGCGCGAACCCGGTCGTATGAACCACGCGTCCGTCGCGGGTCGTGACGGTCAGTTTCGTTCCCGCCTGCCAACGAAGATTTTGTCCGGAAGATGTTGCCAACACGAGCAATCCTTCGGCCCCGGAGCCCAACCGCAATCCGATGGACGCATAGGGAATGGCTGCGGCACGCTCGCGTGACACCGCATCATCGCCCCCAAAGAGTCCCGAGGAATGCGAGAACACCTGAACGACGGCGACAACATCGGAGTTCGAATCCGCGCACGCCGCCAGCGGCAAGGCGAGCGCCAGAGCCGTCAGAAAAGATCGCGCCTGGCGCCTCATTGCAACACGTCGGACCATTGCCGCTGCAGGTCTCCCTCATTCGACGATTGCGTCATGTCGTAGAGAATGGCGTCGTTTTCGAGTGGCTGGCCGCCGTCGCGCTGAATGGGCCGCAAATCCATCTCGTAGTTGGTCGTCGAACCGATCGGAAGCGACCATTCGAGCGGAATGACGATGCGAATGCCTTTGTCGAAGCTTCCCTCGCCGAATTTGCTGAAGGGCACATTGGTCAATGTGAACCATCCGCCGATAAGAACGCCGGTGTCGAAGCGCCGGTAGAGTTCGAATGTCCCGCCGTAGTCGCCGGCGAGATAGCGTCCCGCCCGCCAGACGGCCGTGATGTCGTACCAGGGTGTCTCGAGGTAGACAGACACATGGCCCGTCACCACATGGTAGTTCTGGAATCCGAACAAATCGTCGAAATTGCGCTGATACACGTCGAACACATCACCGCCGATCGCCCATGGCGCATTTTGCTCCCGATAGAGCAATTCGCCGCCGGCGCCGCCGAACATCGTTTCGATATAGCCGCCCGTGACACGCCCATAGAGGTTCGGGGCAAGCTTCGAATAGTATGAAAGCGTCACGTCGTCGATGCCGGAAGCGCCGCGTTTCAAATACAGCGCGATATCGCTTCGAACGTGAGGCAGGACGCTGTTGCTGCCGCGCGTGATGCTGCCGAAATTGTTGTACGCGCTGTAAGTCGCCTCATCGTCGAGTACGAGCCCCGGAAGAAGCTTCAGGCTGGTGCTGCCGGAAATGCCGACGCCGAAATAGACAGGGTTGTTCGGATCGAACAAATCCTCTTCCAGGCTGGGAAAGAGCGACCACGTAAATCGGGGATATCCACGCCCGTTGTCATAGCCCGTACTCGGCCGCGCGTCCGAAAACACGGAATCCGCCCACACTTCCGCCGGCGTTGCAGAACGATCGGCCAATGCGTCGACCTCCGACCGCGACATCGTAACCGTCGTCAGCGGCATCTCATCGATGCTCGTGGTGACGCGGACGCTGGTGATGTCCGCAGGCGCCGTCGCCGAAAGCGCGCGCAATGTCCGGCTGATTGCCTCGGCATCGCGCAGGAAGTGATTGTTTTCGATCTCCACGTTCACCGTGTTGCCGCTGATGACGATCCCTTCGACGCCGACGCGCTGCTGTTCGATTGCGGCGCGCATCTGGCGGATCGAATCGGGACCGGAATGCGAGGCGAACGAACTGATCTGGGCGGCCACAGGTATCGACTGGCTTGGCTGGGCGGCGACGCCGTCGCAAAATTCGATCGGGTTCCAGTCGCCGCTGACGAACGCGATCTCCTGGACGCCCGGAATGGAACGGGCCTCGCCTGTCAGGGACTGGCATACGGAGCTGACGGCGCTCGGCTGCTTGCCGTCGACCTGGACGACCAGCGTGCGGCCTTCGATCCAATCCTCGGTGACATGCAGGCCCGCGTCCTGCAGCAACTGGCCGACGCGCTGCCCCGCCGCCGCACTCGACATTGCAGGATCCGCGGGCCGGCCGTCCGGCGTGACGCCGGGAGCCGTGAGATCGACGAAATGCACGCGCCAGGGTTCGTCCCCCTCATTGCCGCTCGCGATTTGAATCGCGGTCTGCGCGGCTTGGATGTCGGGCTTCGCCCGAGGGGTGAAAGGAGGTTGCTCGTCGAGGCGATCCGGCCAGATGGGTCTTGTGGGGTCCATGAAGATGCTGACGTTGATGGCGAGTTCCCGCCCATACATATATGCGACGCCGACATCGACATTCGACCAGAAGCGGTAGGAGAGCCCGGCGTTCACGGGAATCCTGGCGTAATTTGTTTTCTGTGTGGCAGATTCCTCGGCGTAGTCGTCGCTCGAATATTCGACCTTCAACGTAAGCTTGGGAATCGGCGTCTGATATTCGATGCCGCCGAACAAGCCGACGTTCTTTCCGCGGAAAAAATCAAGGATGGGAAGTCCGCCGGTGGGCGACGTGTCGACGGGGCGATAATAAAAACGCGAATCCAGCAACCCGAGCGGATTGCTGAAGGACGGTCGCGAGGCCAGCCTGCCCCAACCCATTCCGAGCGTGAAATCGAGAGGACCGGCGTCCTTCGAAGCCACGAGATATTCGCCCGAATAGACCCCGGTGCCGATGAAATCCTGCAACCCGACGGCGATCTGCGGCGTGTAATCTCCTTCCTGGAACAGCCTCGCTTTCAGGTCGAAGCTGCGATCGTAGAGCGCCCGCTGTCCGGCGGGAGGCAGCGCGTAATTGATCGCATAACGAAATGTCGTCTCAAGCCACGGCAGCGCCTGAAACGTGAGCGCCACCCGGTCGTCCGGCATTTTGATGGTGCCGGCCGCCATCACGTATCCATCGGGGAGGAACCGGGCGTTTCGCATATCGAGCAATCCGACGCCGCCATATTCCGACGCCGTCGGAACATAGGGCTCGTCGACATAGGTATAGGTCTGCGCGTGGGCCTCGCGTCCAAGGCACAGGACGGCGACAGCCGTGGCCGATAATAGCCACTGAACCCCGCGGCCGCTGTTTCGACGATTCGTCCCCAAGCGCAAAACCCCGACCGACGGCCAACCAGTCGCGCACGACAGCAAAGGTCGAGTACGCCGCAGCCCATTGAGATGAGCCACTAAACAACAATTGGGATGGATTTGCACGCTGCCAATTGTTCCGAGGCTGTGCGCGATATTCGCGCGTACGGCTCCCTCCCGGCCGGTCGACGACGGCCCCGCGGACCGGCGAGCCGGTTGCTGCACGAGCGGATACCGATTCCCGACATGGCGACCGGATGAAGGCGGAGCACTCGCCCTCTGCGTGCCATCGCAGACGGCTTATCTCCCGCGAACGGCACTCTCTCCACCGCCGAGACGCACCAAACCCTCGGACTTCACCGCACCGAATATTTCCGACACGTTGCGCGCGTATACGCGACTTATATACAGCGCTCAGGCGTTCGGAACCATTTGCCGCCTGTCGATTTGACGTGGACTGCCGCTGATCGTTTAACTTGCACCGCCCTTGCCGATAAGGGTAAAAAGTCGCCAAAGGTCGTGCCGGCAATAGGGGCTGCCCGTTCGGGCGGAAAACAGAGCGCATGTCGTTCGATAAGGTTTGGGCTCGCGCCATCGGTGCGGCCGTCGGCGTCGCGGCTTGCATATTGCTGTTCGATCTTGGCACGGTTGATGCGCAGACGATCCCGGGCACCTCGATTCCAATTCAGTCCGTGCTCCAGGGCCTTGGGGCTCCATCCACGACCAGCCCGACATCGCCGCCAGTGCCGGTACAATTGCCGCCAAGCGTTTCGCCCACCACGCAAACGCTGACGCCCGCGGCAACCACTCTTCCGCCGCCCTCGCGCCTCGAATTGCTCTATTCGCAACGCGCCGGCCAGCCACTGCAGCAATTCGGCTACGACACGTTCGGCGTCGGCACCTCCGTGACCGTCACGCAGATCGGCAGCGTGCAGGACAACTACATTCTCGGGCCGGGCGACCAGCTTTCGATCGTGCTGCGCGGCCATGACATGAGCGCCTATGTGGTGCCCGTCGACCGCGACGGACGAATCATCATTCCGAATTATCGGCCGGTGATGGCGGGTGGCCGCACCTTCGGCGAAGTTCGCGCCGATTTGGCGGAAGAGATTTCGCATGATGCGCTGTCCACGCGCTCCTATATTTCGCTCGCCCAAAGCCGCCAGATTTCCGTTCTGGTGACCGGCGAAGTGTATGCACCGGGCATTCGGACATTGAGCGGATTGAACACGCCGCTCGATGCCATTCTGCTTTCCGGCGGCATCCGCAAGACCGGCAGTCTGCGCAATGTCATTCTCGAACGTGGCGGCGTGCAGCACCGCATCGACCTCTACACCGTCATCGGGCGCGGCACGGCCGCATCTCTTGGCAACGTCACGGAAGGCGATCGCATCATCGTACCGCCTCTGGGACCGACGGCGGCGATCATCGGCTTGGTCAAGCGGCCGGGCATTTATGAATTGTCTTCGGGCAGCAAATCGATCGACGGGCAGGCACTTGTCCGCCTCGCCGCCGGCGCGGAAATCGGCGGCACGATGCGGTTGTCGAAGATCGGGTTGCTCGCCGGCGGCCGAACGCAGCTGATCGCGCTGGGCCGCGACGGGAACGTGCAGAACGGCGAGATTCTGTCGGTCGACGAGATGGCAGGTGCTGCTCTGGGCCGCGTGACCATTGCCGGCGCGGTGCAATTGCCCGGGACACGCGCCCTGAACGATGCGTCCAGCCTGTCGCGTCTCTTCAACGATCCGGCCGAACTGACGCAGGATGCCTATACGCCGTTCGGGATCATCGTTCATCGTGCACCGGGCGTGAATTTCCGTAAGGCGGAGGCGTTCTCGCTCAAGCGCGTCTTCGAAGGCACCGAGGACAAAAAGCTTGCCAGCGACGACATCGTCTACGTGCTGACGACGGCCCAGGTACAGGCACTGGCCGCCGCCGCGGCAGCTCAAATTCAAAATGTCGCGCAAATCAATAATGTGCAGCCATCGGAACTGTCCACGACGGCACAGAGCCTGAGCAACATCAATATCAGCCAGCCTATGCAGGCGGGCCAGATTCCCACTGCTCCCACGACGAATAGTTCCGTGCCGCCGCCGGCTGCAAGCAGCTCCACGACACCGCCGGCGACAACCGGGGCAGCGCCGGCCGTCACGCTGCCGCCAATCCCCAGCGGCAGCCAACTTGCGCAGATGGCGTCGTCGGGAATGACCCCCAGCCAAATCGCGAACCAGTTCTCGTCGCAAATCCAGGCCGCGCAATCGGCCGGCACGACCGCCGCGCCCCAAAGCACCGCCAGCTCGGCCGGCAGTACGGCAGCTCCGGCACCCGCTCCACCGGCTGCCAGCCCGCCTCAGCAAACCATGGCGGCGGTAGACCCGCGTTTGCTCGCCGCCCAAAGCGGTACGTCTTCTGCTTTGAGCCCCATTTTGCAGTCGCAAAGCTTGACGTCGCAGGCTCAAAGCGCGGCTGCCGGCAGCATGGTGCAAAGCAATGGCTTGACCTCTCCCGCCGCCCTTGGCGCACCCGCTGCAGACACCTCGCCAACGGACATCGCGGCGTTTCTCGATATCACGCCGGCAGCATTGCTCAATTTGGACAGCGATTATCTGGTCTTCGTGGCAGGTGCGGTACACGATCCCGGCCCGTATCTTGCGGAAAATGGAACGACGTTGGAAGCCATGCTCGACGCGGCCGGCGGCGTACAGCGCAGCGCCGACCTGTCGTGGGTCGAGGTGACCTCGACAAACTTCGATCCGACTGCCGGAACGTCGAAGACCGAACGCACGGCCTATAAGGGCAACGCGACCGATTTCGAGAAGGTCTCTCTGCGGCCGCTCGATTCCGTGCGCGTGCGCACCGTGTTCTCCGACCGCAACAACACCTTTGTGACGGTCGCCGGCCAGGTCCGCTATCCCGGCACGTTTGAAGTCACGCGCGGCGAGCGGCTTTCCTCGATCCTCGAGAGAGCCGGAGGGTTGACCGACGAAGCGTATGCGTATGGCGCCGTGTTTACCCGCGTCAGCGCCGCTGTGGCGGAAGCCGAGGGCAATGCGCGGGAAGCCAGCGAACTTCAGGCCGGCATCGCGGCCCAGACGACGAACCCGAACGTGAACGCCACGGCGATGACCTATCTGCAAACGCTGGTGCAAAGTCTCCAGAAACAGCCGGCGCTCGGGCGCACGACCGTGACGGCCGATCCGGCAATCCTCGGCGTGAAACCCGAATTGGACACCATCCTGCAGCCGGGAGATTTCATTTATATTCCGAAGCGGCCCTCGACGGTGGCCGTAAGCGGCGAAGTCCTCAACCCGGGCGCGTTCCAGTACAAAGCGGGCATGAGCGTGGACGACTATCTCCGATTGGCGGGCGGACCGAACGACGCGGCGGAATCGAGCGAAACCTTCGTCATTATGCCCGACGGAACCGCCCGGCCGGCGTCGGGCGGTTTGTTCTCGTTCCTGGGCGGCGCGCCGATTCCGCCCGGTGCGACGATTGTCGTGCCTCCCGACCCCGCTCCGTTCAACACCATGGTGTTCCTGACGAGCGTGTCGCAAATCTTCAGCCAGTTGGCGAT
Source organism: uncultured Alphaproteobacteria bacterium (assembly GCA_963760345.1). Taxonomy (GTDB): domain Bacteria; phylum Pseudomonadota; class Alphaproteobacteria; order Micropepsales; family Micropepsaceae; genus Rhizomicrobium. The sequence continues at coordinate 189,433 of CAVXCU010000003.1, read as the reverse complement.
CGCCGGCGCATCGCTTGCCGTGATCAGCACCAACAAATAACCTTGCGTCCCTTCCGGCCGGAATTCGGCAGGCGGATCAGGTTTTTCGTTCGCCTTCGCGCTGTGCCGCGGCCTGCTGGATTTCCGCAAGCATGAGGTCGGCGAGGCGCTCGCGGTCGTAATCGCGCGCAAGCCGCTCGCAACCCGCCCGCAGCCTTTCGCGCAGCTCGGGATCGGCCCGCAGACGTTCGATTGCGGCGGCAAGCTGCGCCGGATCGCCGGGTTCTACCACCAGCCCCGCATCGTAGCGCCGGATCAGATCGGCGGAATATCCATGTGCGCTGAGGAGTATGGGGCGGCCCATCGCGGCCGTCTCAAATATCTTCGACGGCAACGTGACGTCCAGCAGTTGTGAATTCTTCAACGGTACGACGACGGCGTCGCTGAGCGCGAGATAGTCGATGGCCGCTGTGGCCGAAACCATGCCCGCGAACGTCGTGTTTTCAAGTCCGGACCGCTTCACCATCGCCTCCAGCTCCTTGCGGCGCGCGCCTTCGCCGACGAAGAGAAAATGGATGTCGGTGTGGCGGAGTATTTCGGCGGCGCGCACCACGACCTCGAGACCCTGCGCCAATCCATGCGTGCCGATATAGCTGACGACGAATTTTCCGCGGGGCCTCCATTGCCTGGCAAGCTCTTCCCGTTTTTCGCTCCATCTGAGGCGAACCGCATCGACGCCGTTCGACACCACGCCGATTTTGCCGGCGGAAACGCCTTTCGTGGCAATGCGGGCGCGCATCGGCTCGGTCAGCGTCACGATCCGGTCGCTGCTTCGATACAGCGCGCGCTCCAGTTTCTCGAGTGTGCGAATGAAGAAACCGTCGTCGAGCACGCCGACCGCGACAATCGATTCCGGCCAAAGATCGCGAACCTCGAAAACCCATGGTTTGCGCTTTGCACGCGAGAGAAGATGGCCCGCTACGCCAGTCAGCAATTGGGGCGACGTGGCCAGAATGACATCCGCCTTTTCGAACAGGCCGGCCAGAAACGCGCCGATTGAAAAGCTGAGAAAATCCAGCGAGCGCAGCGCGATACCCTTGTTGGCGGCAAGGAACGACCAAACGCGCACCACTTCGATTCCTTCGACGGTTTCGCGCTGACGAATGCGATTGCGGTAGGGAGCCTGCGGCTTGCCGGTGGGAAAATTGGGCACCGTGGTAATCACCGTGACCGAAATTCCCTGCTGCACCCAGCGCCGGCAATGCTCAAAGGTGCGCAGCGCCGGGGCATTCTGTTCCGGAACAAAATTATCGCTGAGGACAAGAATGCGCATCGGCCTCGAAGGAAAAGCTCAAATCACGATATTCGCAGTACCCACGAACGCAAAATCTGCAGGAGGCACCGATCGCGGACCGGATCGCATTGCAACGTACTGCTCACAGATCGACCTTGAGTGACGCGAACAGGCGGCCTCTCCGTTGGCCGTTATACGCCACATCATGGGTGATCGGTTCCGCATATTCGATGGAGCCCGAGAGACCGAACGAAAGACCGAATCTGAAGCCGCCGCCATAAGACTGCCCTACCTGACTTTGATCCTCGCTTGGAAGCAGCGTGCCCTCTTCCCACAGAATGCCCGCGTCATAGAACCCGTAAAACTGAACCTGCGACAGCAACGCCGGAGTGTGACCGAACAGAACCATCGGAGAGAACCGCAATTCTGTCGACCCCATGACGCAGGCGTCGCCGGTGATTTCGCTGTCATCGAAGGCACGCCCGTACTGGGCTCCTCCGAATGCGCATTGCTCGGACGCCAATAGGCCTCGATTGGCCCACTGACCCTGCAGCGAAGTGTAGGAATCGAACGGACCCCAAATGGATTGTTGCCGCGCCACATTCAACACGACCGAGGTATAAACTCCGCTGCCGCTCGACCGGCTGCGTTCCGGCGATCTGGAAGTCGTGGCGCCGAAAATCGGAAGACCTTGATTGACTCCGAGAACCACCGATGTGCCGCCCTGGGAGTCGTTTTCGAGATAGGTCGCCTGGACATTGCCGATATAGATCGCGTCGTCCGAATCGGGCGTGGCAACCGACTCGAAGGGATCGCTTGTCGTCGGCGCCAGGAGGTCGCCCAAGAGACGCTTTCCCGTAAATCCGGCAGTGATCCAAAAGCTTTGCGCGCGCGTGCGAAGAAACGGGTGTTGGATACTGACGGTTCCGATCCACGTCGTGCCGCCCACGGTGATGGGCGCAAGCACCTCGCTGACGGCGTCCGTGCGCGAATAGGAGAGCGAAATCGATGCCCGCGTGCCAAGGTCGTCGATCGGAAGGGATTCCAGACCCGATATGTATTCCAGAGCGCCGGGCGTGACGGATTTCAGCGTGTGAAGCTGAAATTCCTCGCCGAGACCCAAGACCGACCGCAACGAGACAAACGCGTCGCCGCGCCACGAGCCCAGCGACCGGTCGCCGCGATTGTCGACTGTGGCGGTCGCCTCCGCGACACGACGCTCAACATGCAGAATCAGTTGCGTCGCACCGGTCGGGGCGTTGGGGTCGGAAACCCGATCGAACACCGCGCGAACCGTATAGCCGGGTATGTCGTTCGCGAGCAGCAGGTAGCGTTCGAGATCGGCGGTGCGAAGGGGCCGCGAGTGAAGAACCCTCCATGCGTAAGCGGACACCGCCTCGGGCAGGGTGACGTGCCTGTTCTCCAGAACGATGCGACTGACGAATCCCTCGATGACCTGGATGCGCACCACCCCGTCCTTGATCTGCTGCGCGGGAACCAGCGCGAAACTGAGCGCATATCCGGCCGCCGCGTATTTTGCGGTGATTTCATTGGCGACGACGTAGAGTTCCGAAAGGCTGATCCGCTGACCGACCAGGTCGCTATAGGTTCCCGCCAGTTGCTCCGGGCTGAACACGGTGGCGCCCACGATCACGATCTGGTTGACATTGAAGAGGATGTCGCGCGCGCGCGCGGGAGGTTGGGCCTGCGCCGGTGCGGGCAATTGGACGGTTTCGCCGTTTTCCGGGGGCGCCGGCTCCGTGGGCATGCTGCGCTCTGTGACGCCCGGGGCGGCCGAAGACGGAAGTTGGACATGCTGCGCCCATACCGGGGCGGACGAGGCCCAAAAACAGGTCACAAGCAGAACGGCACCCCAAATCCGGCATGGGTATGCACGCCGCACGTTTACCGTCCCGCTCCGACCCACCAACCGCTCCGCCCAGATCGGCCGCCACTCTATCGGCAAGTGCCTAGAATGACACCATTTTTCCGGTTGACGCGCGAATGGACCATAAATTCGCCGCAACATCCGCCAAACGGCGGCATCGCGACAATTTCGACAAATTTCTCCGGCCTCCATTTGGTAATGAGCCGCGGCCAGCCTAGACATGCTGGCGGGAACCCGGCTGTCGTAGATGGATTAATCCAACTCGGATGCTGCGCTGCCGCATTCGGGTAAATGAGAGAAGAAATGAGCGATCCGCACGCCGAGAGAAGCCCTGCCGCCATCGCGGCCGATACGACCCGCGAATATGCCGAGCGGGCCAGACGCTGGAGCACCGCCCACATTCCCGGCGGCCAGCGGACGCTTTGGATCGTGCTGGGACTGCTTCTGGTCGTCCTTCTCGTCGTGGCGCTGCGCGCAAATGTGAGCACCCAGAGCACCACGTCGCGCTATGGCGCGGCCGGTCCCATGCCGGTCGGCGTTGGACGGGTGACGAGCGGCGACGTGAACATCACGCTCGACGCCTTGGGAACCGTCACGCCGCTTGCGACCGTGACGGTGCATCCGGAACTCACCGGCCAGTTGATGAAGATCGATTTCCAGGAAGGGCAGATGGTCAAGGCCGGCGACGTGCTGGCCGAAATCGATCCGCGCCCCTATCAGGCCGCTCTCGACCAGGCGCAGGGCGCATTGATCCGGGACCGGTCGCAGCTGGTCAACGCCCGGGTCGATTTGAAGCGCTATCAAGCTCTCTTTGCCGAACACGCGGAGCCCCAGCAGGTTCTCGCCACGCAGGCGGCTCTCGTCGTGACCGACGAAGGCACGGTCAAGGCCGACGAAGCCGCGATCGAAGCCGCGAAGGTCAATCTCATTTATTGCAATATCGTCTCGCCCGTCGCGGGCCGCGTCGGCATCCGTCAGGTCGATGTCGGCAACCTCGTGCAATCCGGCGGCGCGTCGGAAATCGTGGTCGTCACACAGCTTCAGCCGATGTCGGTTCTGTTCAATGTGCCGGAAGATTCCGTGGGCGACATCATGGGACAGGTCGGCAAGGGCGCGACGCTGTCGGTCGAAGCCTATGACCGCGCGCAGACGACGAAACTCGCAACCGGCACGCTCGCAGTCGTCGACAACGAGATCGATCCGACGACGGGCACCGTCAAGCTGCGCGCCATGTTCGACAACACGCACAACGAGCTGTTCCCCCAGCAATTCGTCAATATCCGGCTCCTGATCAACACGCTGCACAATCAGACGACGGCCCCGGTCGCAGCCATCCAGCGCGGTGCATCGAACTCTTATGTGTATGTCATCAACCGCGACAGCACGGTCAGCATGCGCAACGTGACCCTCGGCCCCACCGACGGCAACAAGGTGGCGATCGTGAGCGGGCTCTCGCCCGGCGAGAAAGTCGTCGTCGACGGCGCGGACCGGCTGCGCGACGGTGCGCCTGTGCTGCTGCCCGGCGCCAAGCCGCCCGTCCTGTCCGCCGACGGAAGCAGCGCGAGCCCCCAAGCCAGCGGCCACCAGTGGAACGGCAAGAACGGGCATCACCACCATCATGGGGACAGCAGCCAGGGCGGCGGCAACCCGTGATCCACCGTCAGGCGCTGTGAGCACCCGGCGATGAACCCGTCACAACCTTTCATCCTTCGTCCGGTCGCGACATCGCTTCTGATGATCGCGATCATGCTCGTCGGCATCGTGGGCTACGGCTATCTGCCGCTATCCGCCCTGCCCGAGGTCGATTATCCGACCATTCAGATCCAGACGTTCCTGCCCGGCGCCAGTCCCGACGTGATGACCACGTCAGTCACCGCGCCGCTCGAACGCCAATTGGGCGAGATGCCCGGTCTCAAGGAAATGACGTCGGTCAGCTCCGGCGGGGCCTCCGTCGTCACGCTGCAATTCGATCTCAGCGTCAGCCCGGATATTGCCGAACAGGAAGTTCAGGCGTCCATCAATGCCGCGCAAAGCCTGTTGCCGCAGACCCTCCCCGCACCGCCGATTTACGCCAAAGTGAATCCGGCGGATGCGCCGGTGCTGACGCTTGGGGTCAGCGGAAACACATTGCCGCTGACGCAGATCGAGGATCTTGCCGAGACGCGCATCGCGCAGAAAATCTCCCAGCTGGAAGGTGTCGGCCTCGTCTCGATCAATGGCGGGGAGCGCCCCGCCGTCCGCATCCAGGCCAATCTCCAGGCGCTCGCCGCTTACGGCCTCAACATCGACGACCTCAGAACGACGATCTCGAACGCCAACACCGACGCGCCGAAGGGCAGCTTCGACGGCGCGACACGCTCCTACACGATCAATTCCAACGACCAGATTCAAAGCGCCGACGACTACAAGAGGATCGTCGTCGCCTACAAGAACGGCGCGCCGGTCTTTCTCTCGGACGTGGCGACGGTCGTCCAGGGTGCGGAAAACACGACGCTGTCAAGCTGGATGAACACGACACCGGCGATTCTCCTCAACGTCCAGCGCCAACCCGGCGCCAACGTCATCTCGGTGGTGGACAGCATCAAGGCGATGCTGCCGCAGATCGAGGCTGGCCTTCCGGCGGGTGTCAACGTGACCGTCCTGACCGACCGCACGAACACGATCCGCGCCTCGGTCAGCGACGTCGAATTCGAGCTTGGGCTCGCCGTCGCCCTCGTCGTGCTCGTGATCTTTCTGTTCCTGCGCAGCGTGCCCGCGACCGTGATCCCGAGCCTGTCCGTGCCGTTGTCGATCGTCGGCACCTTCGCGGCCATGTATCTGCTCGGGTTCAGCCTCAACAATCTGTCCCTGATGGCGTTGACCATCGCGTCCGGATTCGTGGTCGACGACGCCATCGTGATGATCGAAAACATCTCGCGCTATCTCGAGGCCGGCGAAACTCCCCTGCAGGCGGCCCTCAAGGGTGCGGGCGAGATCGGCTTTACCATCGTGTCGCTGACGGTCTCGCTGATTGCCGTGCTGATTCCGCTTCTCTTCATGAGCGAAGTCGTTGGACGGCTCTTCCGCGAGTTCGCGGTAACTCTCGCCGTTACGATCCTCATATCGGCCGTGGTGTCCCTAACGCTGGTCCCGATGCTTTGTGCCAAGCTGTTGCGTCATCGCTCCGAAGAAAAGCAGGGGCCCATCGCGCGCAAATCCGAAGAACTGTTCAACCGCGTCATCGCGAAATACGGCGAAATGCTGACCTGGGTGCTGGCAAATCAGCCATTGACGCTGATCGTTGCCATCGGAACGCTCGTGCTCACGGTGCTGCTCTACATCGTCATTCCGAAGGGCTTCTTTCCGATCCAGGACACCGGCTTCGTTCAGGGCATCACCCAGGCGGGGCCCACGACCTCGTTTGCCGCGATGGCCGAGCACCAGCGCGCGCTCGCCGAAGCGATACTGAAAGACCCGCAACGTCGAAAGTCTGTCGTCGTTTATCGGCGTCGACGGCACCAACAACACCCTCAACAGCGGCCGGCTGCTCATCAACCTCGTGCCGAAGGACCAGCGCAGCGAAGACGTGAGCGACGTGATCGCCGATCTTTCGCGCGACGCCAACACGGTGACGGGAATTTCCCTCTATCTGCAGCCGGTCCAGGACCTGACGATCGATTCCACGGTGAGCCGCGCCCAATATCAATTCGTGCTGCAAGCGGCCACGGCGCCGCTGCTCAATCAGTGGGTGCCCAAGCTGGTGGCGAGGCTCAAGCAATCGCATGAGCTTCAGAATGTTTCGACCAACTACATGGACCGAGGCCTTTCGGCGACCGTCGTGATCGACCGCGACACGGCGGCCCGCTTCGGGATCACGGCGGCGACCATCGACAACGCGCTTTATGACTCCTTTGGCCAGCGCATTATTTCGACCATCTTCACGCAATCGAACCAATACCGGGTGATCCTGGAAACGACGCCCGGATTGCAGAGCTCGGTCGCGTCGCTCGCGGCCGTCTATTTGCCTTCGGCTGCAGGAGGACAGGTGCCTCTCAGCGCCATTGCAAAGACCGTCGAAACGCCGGTGCCGCTGGAGCAGGATCATCTCGAGCCAATTCCCCTCCGCGTCGATTTCGTTCGATGTGTCGCCCGGCGCGTCGCTGGGCGCGGCCGTCGATGCGGTGCAGCAGGCGGAGCAGGACATTGGCCTTCCCGCGAGCCTGACCACGAATTTCGAGGGCGCCGCGCTCGCGTTCCAATCCGCGCTCGGCAACGAATTGCTGCTCATCCTGGCGGCGATCGTCACCGTCTACATCGTGTTGGGCGTGCTCTATGAGAGTTTCATCCATCCGATCACGATCCTCTCGACCCTTCCATCCGCCGGAGTCGGCGCGCTGCTTGCGTTGATGATTGCGGGCGAGGACCTCGACATCGTGTCGATCATCGGCATCGTGCTTCTGATCGGCATCGTGAAGAAGAACGCGATCATGATGATCGACTTCGCGCTCGAAGCCGAACGCAAGGAAGGAAAATCGCCGCGCGACGCGATCTATCAGGCGAGCCTGTTGCGGTTCCGGCCCATCCTGATGACGACAGTCGCCGCGCTCTTCGCCGCGCTGCCCTTGATGCTCGGCAGCGGCACCGGGTCCGAGCTTCGCCATCCGCTCGGCGTCGCCATCGTGGGCGGCCTGCTCGTCAGCCAGCTCCTCACGCTCTTCACCACGCCCGTCATCTACCTTTATTTCGACAGACTCGCGCACAGGCTTCGCCGCAGCCGGACAGCCGAACCGCCCGACGGCGCCGAACGCGTGGCGCCATGAACGTCTCGGCGCCCTTCATTGCCCGTCCGGTGGCGACGACGCTCCTGACCGCCGGCCTGATCATCGCCGGTTCGGTGGCATTTTTCCTTTTGCCCGTTTCGCCGATGCCCAACGTCGACCTGCCCGTGATCTCCGTGTCCGCGACGATGGCAGGCGCCAGCCCGGAGACCATGGCCACGACCGTGGCGACGCCGCTCGAGCGGCATTTGGGGGCCATCGCCGACGTCGATGAGATGACGTCGTCGAGTTCCGTCGGCTCGACGCGCGTCACGCTGCAATTCGGTCTCGACCGCAACATCGACGGCGCGGCGCGCGACGTGCAGGCCGCCATCAACGCCGCGCGCGCCGATCTGCCGACCGCGCTCAAATCGAACCCGACCTACCGCAAGCTCAACCCCGCCGACGCGCCGATTTTGATCCTGGCGCTGACATCCGATTCGCTGTCGACCGGCCAGATTTATGACCTGGCCTCGACGATCCTCCAGCAGAAGCTGAGCCAGGTGGCGGGCGTCGGCCAGGTGCAGATCGGCGGCAGTTCGCTGCCGGCCGTCCGCATCGATCTCAATCCGCTCGCGCTGTTCCAATACGGCGTGGGTCTGGAAGACGTTCGTGCCGCGCTGGCGGCGGCGAACGCAGACGCGCCCAAGGGCGCGCTCGACCAGGGCACCATGCGGTTCCAGGTCTACACAAACGACCAGGCGACGACGGCCGCACAGTTCCACTCGCTGATCGTGGCCTATCGCAACGGCGCGGCCGTGCGGCTTTTGGACGTGGCCAATGTGACGGACGGCGTCGAGGACGTGCGCAACATCGGCCTGACCAACGGCAAGCCGGCCGTGCTGGTGATCCTCTTCCGCCAACCCGGCGCCAACATCATCGACACCGTGGACCGGGCCAAGGCCGAGCTGCCGGAGCTCCAGGCCGCGCTGCCGCCGTCGATCCACGTCATCGTCGCCAACGACCGTACCGGCGCGATCCGTCAATCGCTGCACGACGTCGAACGCACAATGACGCTCTCGGTCCTGCTCGTCGTGATGGTCGTGTTTCTGTTCCTGAGGAACGGGCGCGCGGCGCTGATACCCAGCATCGCCGTGCCGCTGTCCCTGATCGGAACGTTCGGCGTGATGTATCTGGCGAATTTCTCACTCGACAATCTTTCGCTGATGGCGCTGACGGTGGCCACGGGCTTCGTCGTCGACGACGCGATCGTCATGCTCGAGAATATCTCCCGGCACACCGAAGCGGGCATGGAGCGCCTGCAGGCAGTTCTCCTGGGAGCCCGCGAGGTGGGCTTCACCGTGCTGTCGATGAGCCTGTCGCTGATCGCGGTGTTTCTGCCCATTCTACTGATGGGCGGGCTGGTCGGAGAATTTTTCTTCGAATTCGCGATGACGCTGTCGATCTCGATCGTCATTTCGCTCGTCGTTTCGCTGACGACGACGCCGATGCTGTGCCGGTACCTCGCCCCCGAGCGCCGGGAACACCCGCAGCGGCGTTTTCTCCGCACGGCGGAACGCGTGTTTGATGGCGCCCGCAGTTTCTACGACCGCACGCTCGTCTGGGCGCTCGATAATCCGGGCACGATCATGTTCATCCTGGCCGTGACCATCATTCTCAATTTCATTCTTTTCGCCATGGTACCCAAGGGCTTCTTCCCCAACGAAGACACCGGCGAAATGTTCGGCAACATCCAGGCCGACCAGAGCATTTCGTTCCAGGCGATGGAGAAGAAATTCACAAAATTCGTCAAGACGATCGCCAAAGACCCGGCGGTTCAGAACGTGACCGGATTTACGGGCAGCGGCGGCGGCGGACCGCGCGGAGGCGCGACCAATTCCGGCTCCGTATTCGTGCAATTGGTGCCGGAAAACAAGCGCAGCGTCTCCACCGATCAGGTGATTACGCGGCTGCGCAACGAACTCGCCACGCTCGAGGGCGCGAGGCTCTATCTTCAGGGTGCGCAGGACATTCGCTCCGGCGGGCGCCAGGGCAATGCCCAATATCAATACACCCTGCAGGCCGACACGCTCGACGAGCTCAACGAATGGCTGCCGAAGATCACCACCGCACTTCAAAACGCGCCGGAACTGGAAGACGTCAGTTCGGACCAGCAGGCGAGAGGGCTCGAAGTGGAGCTGACCGTCGACCGCGCGACGGCCGCGCGGCTTGGCGTCAACACGACGGAAATCGACAATACCCTCTACGATGCCTTCGGCCAGCGCCAAGTTTCGACAATCTACAACGCCTTGAACCAATATTACGTTGTGATGGGCGTTGCGCCACAATTCTGGCAAAGCCCGGAGACGCTGAAGGACATCTATGTCAGCACGTCGGGCGGCACGCCCAGCGGCACGCAATCGACCAACGCCGTGGCCGGCACGGCGATCGTCTCGACGGCCACCGCCGACACCGCGGCGGAAATCGCAGCCGACGTGGTTCGCAATCAGGCGCTCAATGCACTCGCCAATAGCGGCCACGGTTCCGCCTCGACGGGCGCGTCGGTGAGCACGGCCGTGGAGACGATGGTGCCGCTCTCCGCCTTCAGCCAATTCGGCCCCGGCACGACGCCGCTTGCGGTCAATCATCAGGGCCCGTTCGTGGCGACGACCTTCTCGTTCAACCTGCCGGAAGGCGAATCGCTGGGAACCGCCGTCACCGCGATCCAGAGAACGATGAGCGCGATTCATGTTCCGATATCGATCCATGGCGGGTTCGCGGGAACGGCGCAGCTGTTCCAGAAATCGCTCTCCAATGAGCCGATATTGATCCTCGCCGCGATCATAGCCGTCTATATCGTGCTGGGCGTTCTCTATGAGAGCTACGTGCACCCGCTGACGATCCTCTCGACGCTGCCGTCTGCCGGCGTGGGCGCCGTGCTGGCGCTGCTCATCACGCACACCGATTTCACCCTGCTCGCCCTGATCGGCGTGCTGCTCCTGATCGGTATCGTGAAGAAAAACGCCATCATGATGATCGATTTCGCGCGCTCGGCGGAACGTAACGACGGCCTCGACTCTCGGGAGGCCATTCATCTGGCCTGCCTCATGCGGTTCCGCCCGATCATGATGACGACCTTTGCCGCGATCCTGGGCGCGCTGCCGCTGGCGCTCGGCTTCGGCACCGACTTCAGCAAATCGCTCGGCATTTCGATCGTCGGAGGGCTGATCGTAAGCCAGGCGCTCACGCTTTATACGACACCAGTGGTCTATCTCTATCTCGATGGCTTCCGCCTGCGCTGCAAAAGACTATGGCAGCGCTGGTATCTGGGGATGGTGGGCGATCCGGAAACCGGCTCGAGACCGGCGTAGCCGCGGAAGACAAGAAAAACCGCGCGATCGGGGTGGACGAAAAGATTTCCCGGTCGCGCGGCAATTGCCGGCGATTATTCTGCGGCAGTGCGGCTCGAAGAGGACGATGCCGTGCTTACGTGATGCGCGTGGACCGTCGTCGAGGCCTTCGTCGACTTCGCACTGAGCGATACGTGGCCGCTCGCCTTTCCGCTGGCGCGGGTTCCGTCGACCGTATCCGATACGCGATCGAGGGCGGAATTCGTCCGCGACTCCACGCCGGATTCCGTGCCGTTCACCCGGTCAAAGGCCGATTTCGTCGCACCGTGGACCGCAGATCCCGCAGCACCGGTGGTCCGGCCGAGATTGCCTTTTGCGGAAATGCTGCCGGACCCGGAAACGCTGCCGACGGCAGGAATACGCCCGCCGATGGAGCCACTCACGCCGCCATGCGCGCTGCCGGCAAGCGAGTTGGCCGTGCCGAGCGCGTTGTTCGTGGCGCCATTTGCCTTCGATTCGACGTCGCGTGTCGCATCGTTGGTTTCGTCTTCCACGTTACGCGTCGCGCTCGTCGCCGTTCCGGTCACAGACGAGGTGTCGGCTGAGCCTCTGATGCTGCCCGAGCCGTTCACCGAAGACGGCATTCCGACGTCTCCATGGAGCGAGCCCATGCCGTGGGCGCCGAAGCCGCCGCCGCCAAGGCCCATACCCCCGCCAAGGCCGCCATGCGCCAGCGCAGGCGTCGCGAGCGCAACGGTACTGCCAAGCAAGGCCATCATCGCCGCTTTACGAAGATTGATCGTCATTGTCTTACTCCGCTTGTCACGTTTCTTTCGGAAACAGGCCGGCAGGCCGTGCGACCCGCATTCGACCGCGTTTCACGAAAGAACAACGGATGACCCCGCGTTCTTCTTCCCGGCGGATGGAAATAATTCCGACAATCATTTGATAATTAATGTGCAACCCATCCATGATCCCGGGCTTTCCGCTCTGCGGCGGCATCGAACGGCGCACCCGCGATCATGCCGGCGATCGCGTCACGAATGCTGTCCGGCATTGCGCTGCCTGCAGTCCGGTATTCCGCGGCGCTTTGTGCTTCGGTCCTGGCCAGCATGGCGATTCCCCATTCGCTGGGATCGCGGCAAGCGATACCTGCGAACGCCGATGACGCGTCCGGACTTTGGAACGACCGGCAATCGCGGCCGTCCCTGGCGCGGAAACTGACTCCGACCCGCAATGACGCGTCCCGAGAGACTTCCGACGCGAGTTGATTGGAAAGTACGTTGGCCAACGCGCCGCTTGCGACGAGCGCGCCGTCTTTTTGCACCAACATTGCCGGGTTGCGGTTGAAAAATTGCGGGCCGATGACAATACCGATGATCAAGCCGCAGATAAGCGCCGCCGCAAGCGGCGCGGCGGATTTCAATGGAAAGCCCGGCGCCAGGATTGTCGCCCGGGCGTGAGCTATCGCGTGTGTCACATGCCGGCGCCACGAGACCGGCGCCCGATAAAGCGCGGTGTTCAAACGATCGGGGATGGGATCTTCGAGAACCGCAGCAAACGCCGTGCCAAAATCGCGGCGCAATGCCAGTTGCCGATCCACATAGCGGCGCAAATCCGGGCGGTCCTTGAGCAGCAACTCGATGCGCGACGCTTCCTCGCCCGACAACTCCCCGTCGACGAAGGCCATCAGCAATTCCATCGTCGGGGTCACGAGAGCGCCTCCGAAATATTGGCGTCGTCGCCGAAGACATGCTGGGCCAGCGCCTGGCGAGCCCGCGCCAGGCGGCTCGTCACCGTGCCGATCGGAACCTCCAATACATCCGCAGCATCGCGGTAAGACATGCCGTCGATCAACACGAGCGCCACGACGGTGCGCTGTTCCTCGGGCAGCTCGGCAAGCGCCCGGCAGGCGCTGGCGAATGTGAGCTTCGCTTCGACTACGCGCGCGCCGTCGACGAACGCCGCCATGCCCTCCTCCGGCGACGCGGAGACGGCGGCGCGGACGCGTTTGGCGCGGCCGGCGTCGATCCAGAGATTCTGTGCAATACGAAACATCCAGCTGTCCAATCGCGTGCCGTGCTGCCAGCGATGGAGATTGCGCAACGCGCGCTCGACCGTATCCTGAACCAGATCGTCGGCGTCCGTCATATTGCCCGTCAGCGACAGGGCAAAGCGGCGCATCCGCGGCAAAAGCGCGGCAATCTGGCTGCGGACCGTATCGACCTGCGCGTCCATCGCTATGGTTACAACGACTCCGTTCGCAGTTTCTTCCATGCGGGCATAGGGAACCATATCGGCGGCATTCGGTTTACACGTCCGGGCTTGGCAGGATTTGTCGAGTGCACCCAGGGGCCCTGACGAATATGCGGACGTAAGGTAACGCGGAACCCAGATGAAACGGACACGAAAGATTGCGGCGCTTCTCGCCGGCATGGTTTTGTCGGCGAGCCCCGTAGCGGCCCAAAGACTGGCGCTTGGGCCGGGCTTGCCGGGCATCTCCCTGGGACAGCCGCTGCAAAATACGATGGGCACCGTCCGCAACACCACCGGGGAACTCGGCTCGACCGCCGGGAATTTGACGCGCGATACGGTCGGCCGGCCCAATCCGCGCCGGGCGCTTGATAAAGACGAAAACGGCGCCCGTATCGTGCGCGGCGAAATCCTGGCGCTCTCGCCTTCGGCGCAAAATCTGTCCGTCGCACAAGGACTCAAATTCCAAATTGCGCGCCAGGACTCGCTCGATGGGTTGGGCCTCAGCGTGGCCATATTGCGCGTTCCGGACGATACGAGCGCGACGGATGCGCTTGCCGCGCTGCGCAAGGCCGATCCTGCAGGAGTCTACGACTACGATCACATCTACGATCCTTCGGGCGGAGCGAATTCAAGCGCAGTGCCGACGGCCGCGCCGCCAGCCGCGGCCGGTGCAACGCTCAAGATCGGCATGATCGACGCCGGCATCGATCGCAAACACGACGCGTTCGAAAATGCGGCCATCGTGGCGCGAAACTTCGCGGGCAGCGGCGATGGCGTGCCGACCCAGCATGGCACGGAAGTCGCATCGCTTCTGATCGGCAATGACGGCGACTTCCATGGCGCACTTTCCGGCGCGACGCTTTATGCGGCGGACGTCTATGGCGGCGATGCCGCCGGGGGCGCCGCCGACGAAATCGCACGCGCGCTCGGCTGGCTTGCGGCAAACGATGTGCCGGTCGCGAATATCAGTCTCGCCGGACCATCGAACGCGATCCTGCAGGCCGCGGTGGCGGCGTTCCTCAAACGGGGGCATGTGCTTGTTGCCGCCGTGGGAAATGACGGACCCGCGTCGCCCGTGGCCTATCCGGCCGCCTATCCGGGCGTCGCCGCCGTCACCTCCGTCGATCGCCAGCACGATATACAGATCGATGCCAATCGCGGCCCCAACGTCGCCTTTGCGGCCGTCGGCGTGAACGTAAAAGTCGCCGTCCCCCGGGACGGCTATTCCAAGGTCACCGGGACATCCTTTGCCGCACCCATCGTGGCGACGCGTTTTGCGCTTTTGCTGCAACGTCCCGATCCGGCAGGAGTCGCGCACGCCTGGGCGATACTTGAGCGCACGGCGCTTCGCCTGGGCAGCGGGACGCGCGATCCCGAATTCGGTTACGGCTTCCTCGACCGCCCCACCGCCGGCGCGCAAACGGCGGCGACGCAATAGGCGCGCTTGCCCCCGAGCGCGCGCCCGACTTAGGCTCTGGCCGCCGGCTATTTGCGAGGGGATTCATGGCAGATGACAACGCGGCCCGCGCCGCCGACGCCACCGTACGGCGCGCGACGTGGACCGATGCGGAGCCCCTGTCGCAGACTTTGGCCCGCGCGTTTCAGGACGATCCGCTGGTCATGCATCTGTTGCCGAACGAAGCGGCGCGGCAATCGAAGCTGCCGCGGATGTTCAAGCTTCTGTTCAAGCTCGGCCTGCCGTTCGGCGCCTGCGACGTCACGAGCGGCTACGAGGCCGCAACGCTGTGGCGGCCACCCGGCAAGTGGCGCATTCCGGTTTGGCAATACGTCACCAATGGCCGGGAATTCCTGGGCCTGTTCGGCGCCGACGGGCTGCGCACGATGGGCATCATGGATCACATCGAAAAGGTCCACCCCAAGGAACCCCATTGGTATCTGCAGACGATCGGAACCGATCCGTCGAAACAGGGCAAAGGCTATGGCGGTCTTGTGATGCGCCACCAGCTTTCCAGGGCCGACGAGGCGGGGCTGCCGGCCTATCTGGAATCCAGCAAGGAAAAAAACCTGCCCATTTATCAGAGCTTCGGCTTCGAGCTGACGGGAGAAATCAAGCTGCCCAAGGGCCCGACGCTGTACCCGATGTGGCGGAAAGCCCGGCCAAAAGCATGAGAATTCGGCCTTTGTCGGGGTTGGCTCTTGTAACTGGCCGCTCGACGAATTAACCATTTCTTGGCCGCCGGACGGGCACTCTTTCGACGATCATGTTCGAACGCGATCGCGCCGCCGCGCGTTCCCTTGAACGCCTCTATCAGGATTTGAACCATGGCCTCTGAGACCACCAACGATGTCGAAGCGCTGACGGCGGAATTGAAGCAATTGCGCGCCGACTTCGCCAAACTGGGCGAACTTCTGCAGACGACCGCCCGCCACGCCAGCGAAGACGCCCTGAACCGCGCGAAAGCCGGCGGCGAGCGGGCCTGGAGCGAGGCCAAGACCAGCGCGGAAGACGTGTTGCAGCAGATCGAGCACAACCCGCTGACCGCCACGGGCATCGCCTTCGGCGTGGGACTGCTGCTGGGCCTGCTGTTCGGCGGACGCCGGTGAGGGGCGCCGCCTTATGAACCGTCTCGCCTATCGACTGGCAATCACGGCCGTGGCGCTTTTGTTTGCGAGCATCGGGCTCGTGGCGGCGCTCGTCTTTGCGACAGTCGGGGTCTATTTCCTGTTTGCCGAAATCACCACACCGATGCTGGCCGCGTTCGGGACCGCGGCAAGTGCCGTCCTGTTTTCAATAGCTGTTGTTGGTTTGGGCTTCTTCTTTGCCGGGAACTCACGCGGACGTGGCGCCAAGCGGGGCGCGAACCCTTCACTCTCTGCCGCCGCTCTCGGGGATTTCCTGGGGCGTCAGTTGCGCGCATTCACGGGCTCACAACCGCGTTCGTCATTGTTCGCGTCTTTCGCAGCCGGCTTTGCCGTGGGCGCCAGTCCGCGCCTGCGCGCATTCCTTCTGGAGCTCGTGCGCTCCTGAAGCGCCGGCGGCATTGAAACTGCCTACGCGGTCTTCTCGATCGTCAGGCCGAGTTCCCTGATCATCTGATCGCGGATCAGGAATTTCTGGACCTTGCCGGTCACGGTCATGGGAAATTCGTTCACGAACCTCACGTAACGGGGGATCTTGTGATGGGCAATCTGGCCCTTGCAGAAACTCCTGATCTCGTCCTCATCGGCCGTCTCGCCCGGCGCCAGGCGAATCCAGGCGCACAATTCCTCGCCGTATCGCGTGTCGGGAACGCCGACCACCTGAACGTCTGCGACCTTGGGATGTGTATAGAGAAATTCTTCGATCTCGCGCAGATAGAGGTTTTCGCCGCCGCGGATCACCATATCCTTGATGCGGCCGACGATGTTTCCATATCCTTCGGCGTCGATCGTGCCGATATCGCCCGTGTGCATCCAGCCGTCCTTGTCGACCGCTTCCGCCGTGCGCGCCTTGTCGTCCCAATAGCCGATCATGACGGAGTAGCCGCGGGTGCAAATCTCGCCCGGCGTGCCGCGCGGAACGGTATGCCCTTTCTCATCGATCGCCTTCACTTCGAGATGCGGCTGCACGCGCCCGATGGTGGATACTCGCTGCGCGATGGGATCGTCGGGCGAACTCTGAAAGCTGACGGGGCTCGTCTCGGTCATTCCATAGGCGATCGTGACGTCGCGCATGTTGAGCGCGCCTACTACCTGTTTCATCACCTCGACCGGGCATGGCGAGCCCGCCATGCAGCCGGTGCGCAACGAGGACACATCGTATTTCGCGAAGTCGGGATGGCCCAACAGTGCGATGAACATCGTGGGCACGCCGTAAAGGCCCGTGCATTTCTCGCTCTCGATCGCGCCCAGCACCGCCGGCGGATCGAACGCTTCCGAGGAATAAACCATCGTCGCGCCGTGGGTCAGGCAGCCGAGATTTCCCATCACCATGCCGAAACAATGATAAAGCGGTACGGGGATGCAGAGCCGATCGCCCGCCGTGAGCCCGATGCTGCGGCCGACGAAGAACCCGTTGTTGAGAATATTCCGGTGCGAGAGCGTTGCGCCCTTCGGCGAACCCGTCGTGCCGCTGGTGAATTGAATGTTGATCGCGTCGTTGCGGTCGAGTGCTGTGCCGATTTTGGCCACATCGCGCAACAAGGCCGCGTCGGATGCGGCGGCCACTTCGTCGAATTGCAGCCAACCGGGTCGCGGCGCACCGCCGATCTTGATCAGGACTTCCAGCGTCGGCAGGCGCTTCGACGACAGCGCGCCGGGCCTGGCGCCGGCAATTTCCGGCGCCAATTGCTCGATCATGCCCGCATAATCGCTGGTCTTGAACCGCTCGGCGGCGACAAGCGCTTTCACGCCGACCTTGTTCAGCGTGTATTCGACTTCCGACAGCCGATAGGCCGGATTGACGGTGACGAGGATCGCGCCGATACGCGCCGCCGCAAACTGGGTCAGAGCCCATTCGGCGCAATTGGGCGACCAGATGCCGATGCGATCGCCGCGGCCCACACCGAGTTTCAAGAATCCGGCGGCCAGTTGATCGGCCCGGCACAGCAATTCGCGATAGGTCCACCGAACGCCCTGATGCACGCTGATCAGTGCGAGCCGGTCCGGCCACTCTCGGGCAGCGCGGTCGAGCGCGTGGCCGATCGTGTATTCGAGCAGGGGCGGCGTCGCCGCACCCACGACCTGGCTCAGAGCGTCATCGGCCATTGAAAGCGCTTCCCTCGCACTGCGGCGTTCAGTGCGCCGCTATCTCCGAAAACTCCACATGCCCCTGGGGGACAAACAGCCATGCGATTCAGCATAGCGGAACGGATTCCGCGATTCGATGCCATATTTGTGAGGAACGACCCGGGATTTCCCCGTGCGTTTGGCGCGTCATGGGCTAAACATGCGCCCGTCTTCGCTGGGGGATCCGTCTTGCGCCTGAAACTCAATCCGTCGCTTTGCCTTTTGTCCGGTCTTCTCGCGGCGACAACCGCCTGGGCCGCGCCCGTCACGATCCGTCAGTTCGACGCGCTGGCGCTGGCGCCCGGCGGCGACCGCACCGCCACAGTGGAGTTGTCGGACCCCGGCAATCTGCCGGAACTGCCGCATGGCGCGGTCGTGGTACGCGGCGCCGATGGCCGCATTCAGGCGCAATACGACCCCTGCAAGATTTGCAAATATTCCGACACCGCCTGGTCGCCGAACGACAGCCTTGCCTTCATTGCGACGGACGAGAAGGCGGGCACCGCCACCCTGTTTGTCGTCGACAAAGGTGCAGCGCGCACCGCGGCGAAAATCACCGGCGTCGCAAATACCGTGCGCTGGTCGCCGGACGGAACGCGAATCGCGCTTCTCGTCACCCTGGGGGCGCACAAGAAAACCGGCGCGGTCGAGGCGGGCGCCGCACTCGTGGGCCAGATCGGCGTTTCGCAGGACGAGCAGCGCATCGCCGTCGTACCGTCATCCGGCGGCGCGCCGAAGCTCGTCTCGCCGGCCGACACCTACATCTATGAATTCGACTGGACGCCGGACGGCAAGGGCTTCGCGGCGACGGGAGCCAAGGGCAATGGCGACAACAATTGGTGGGTCGCCAAGCTCGATTACGTCGACGCGCAAAGCGGCGCGCTGCGCGTGATCGCCTCGCCCAAAATGCAGATGAACCTGCCGCGTGTCTCGCCGGACGGCAAAACGGTTGCTTTCATCGGGGGCCTGATGAGCGATTGGGGGCCCATAGGCGGCGACGTCTATTCCGTTCCCCTTACGGGCGGCACGCCCGTCGATATCACGCCGGGCTTCGACGGCACGTTCAACGGAATCGCGTGGCGCGGAAAGAGCCTGCTCGCATCCGCGCTTATCGGCGACCGTTACTCCGTCGTGGCGCTGGACACGAAACCGCGCACGCTGTGGTCCGCGCCGGTGAGCGCCAGGACGCAGAAATTCGACGGCGCAATCGCCTTCAGCGCCGATGGCAACGTGGCGGCCACGCTGATGGAAGATTTCACACACGCGCCGGAGATCGCGCTGGGCCGCCTGCCGAAGCTCGCGCCCGTCACGCATGACAATGACGCGCTGGGCGCGCAGGTTGCGGCGCAAAGCGTGCATTGGACGAATGACGGCTTTCGCGTGCAGGGCTGGCTGATCGGGCCGAAAGAGACGCAAGCCGGCCGGAAATATCCCATGGTCGTGATCGTGCACGGCGGGCCGAGTTCGGCGGTGACGCCGCATTACATCGCGGCCGGCGGCCAGCACGGAACGGGCTTCGATTTTGCCTACGATCTCGTGCAGCGGGGGTATTACATTTTCCAGGCCAATCCGCGCGGCTCCTACGGCCAGGGCGAAGCGTTCACGCGCGCCAATGCCCGCGATTTCGGACGCGGCGATCTGCGCGATATCCTGGCGGGCGTCGATGCGGTCGAGAAAATCGCGCCTGTCGACGACAAGCGCCTGGGCATGTACGGGCATTCCTATGGCGGCTGGATGACGATGTGGGCGAACACCCAGACGCATCGCTTCAAGGCAATGGTGGCGGGCGCGGGAATCGCCGACTGGATGAGTTATTACGGCCAGAACGGAATCGACCAATGGATGATCCCGTTCTTCGGCGCGTCCGTCTATGACGATCCGGCGGTCTATCGCGCGGCCTCGCCCATCGAATTCATCAAACAGGCGAAAACGCCCACGCTGATCTATGTCGGCGAGCGCGATGTCGAATGTCCCGCGCCGCAATCGCTGGAATACTGGCACGCCCTGCACGATCTGGGCACGCCGGTCGAACTCTTCATCTATGCCGGGGAAGGCCACCGGTTTCACAAACCTTCCGATCTGATCGACCTGCGTGCAAGGATCATCGGCTGGTTCGAGACCTATCTGAAGTGAGGCGACATCTTTCAGAAAGAAGTCGACTCACGCGGAGTCGCGGAGAACGCGGAGAAGGGATGTCGCGCAAATGCGCGCAAAAAGTGACTCCAAAATTCCGCGTCTCCGCGCCTCCGCGTGCTTAATCAGATTGACGTTGCCGGGATCAGAATAACGGGAATGACATTTTGCAACACAATCGTACTCGCCTGGATCGCGCTTGCGATCGCGCTCTTTCCCATCCAGTTGTTCGTCACAGCGCCCTATGGGCGGCATGTCCGCGACGGCTGGGGGCCGCGCATCCCCAACCGGCTCGGCTGGTTCGCGATGGAGATCGTGTCGCTCGGCACGTTCGCCACGCTTTTTCTCACCGGCCCGACGCCGAAATCCGCGCCAATGTGGGTCTTCTTCGCGTTCTGGACCGCGCATTACGCAAACCGCAGCCTGATATTTCCCTGGCGCGTGCGCACGGCCGGCAAATCGATCCCGGTCTTGATCGTCGTTTCGGCGGTGTGTTTCAACACCGTCAATGCCGGGCTCAACGGCTATTATCTGGGTTCGCTGGCTCCGACCTATCCCGCGGGCTGGCTCACGGACCCCAGGTTTGTGCTGGGCGCGCTCGCGTTCCTGGCAGGCGCGGCCGTGAACATCCGGGCCGACAACAGGTTGATCGCGCTCCGCGCACGTGGCAACGCGACGGACTATGCGATTCCGCGCGGCGGGCTTTTCGAATACGTGTCGTGCCCCAACCATCTGGGGGAAATCGTCCAGTGGTTTGGCTTCGCGCTCATGTGCTGGAGCCTGCCCGCGCTCAGCTTTGCGATCTGGACCGCGGCCAATCTGATCCCCCGTTCGCTGAGCCACCACGACTGGTACAAAAAGCGGTTCGCGGACTACCCGCCCGGCCGAAAAGCGGTCGTTCCGTTCCTCTTGTGACAGGGTTCGCGCGCCCCGCGATTCATGCCATATTGGCGGCCTGATCCCCGGAACGACCTGCCATGATCTACCTCGTCGCCATCTTCTGTTCGCCGCTCGCGCTGCTCCTGGCCGGGAAGCCGTTCCAGGCGCTCGCGAACCTGATCCTTTACGTTCTCTCCATCGCGTTTTGGCTCACGATCATCTTCCACACGATCGGCTTTTTCCTGTGGGCGGTCGGATTGCTGCATGCGGTCCTGACCATCAATCATCACAACGCGGAAAAGCGGAACCGGCGGCTGATCGCGGCCATGGCGCAGTCGCGCCGCGCGGAACCGGAATAACGCGGCGCCACATTTCCCGCTGCGGAACCGGCCGCGACCGGGTAGAGTTGAGTACCACGGAACCGGAGAGCCAGCGATGAGACTGCGTCAGTGGGCCCTCGCCGCCCTTCTCGCGATCCTTCCCACCCTGTCGGCGGCGGAAAACGTCGTCACCTATCACAATTCGATCGACCGCATCGGCGCCTATCGGATGCCCAATCTGACGCTCGCCGCGGCCGCCAATATGCGCCTGGACAAAGCGTTCAAGGCCAGCGTGACGGGCCATATCTACGCCCAGCCGCTGTTCTGGCAGCCGCAGGGCACCGCCACCGGGCTCGTGATCGTGGCCACCGAATCGAACATCGTCTATGCGCTCAACAGCATGACGGGCGCCATCGTGTGGCACACGCAGTTGACGGGATCCGTCGCGCTCAACACGCTCCCTTGCGGCAATATCGATCCCGACGGCGTAACGGGCACGCCCGTGATCGACCCCGTGGCCGGCATCGTCTACCTGGACGCACTGGCCCAGACGAGCCAGGGTCCACGGCATCTCGTCTATGCGCTTTCGGTCGCCACCGGCGCCATCGTGTCCAAGTGGCCGCTCGACGTGCAGGCAGCGCTGACGAATGCGGGCGTGACATTCAACTCATCGGTCCAGGGCGAACGCAGCGCGCTGCTGCTGTTCGGCGGCAGTCTCTATGTGGTCTATGGCGGCAATTACGGCGATTGCGGCACCTATTACGGCACGGTCGTCCAGATCCAGACCGGCACACCCAAGCTTCTCGCCAGCTGGCAGACGCGGGCTACCGGCGGCGGCATCTGGGCCCAGGGCGGCATCGCGGGCGACGGCACCGAACTCTACGTCACCACCGGCAACACCATGGGCGCGAGCATGTGGAGCGACGGCGAAGCCATCATCGCGCTGCGCCCCGGACTTGCCCATTCGTTCGATCGCAAGAATTATTTCACGCCGTCGAACTGGCTCGCGCTCGACAACAGCGACGAGGATCTGGGCGGCACGGAAGCGCTGCCGTTCAACGTGCCCGTGGCCGGCGGCTCCCCCGCCAAGCGCGTCATCGCCTTCGGCAAGGACGGCAACGCCTATCTCGCGAACCGCACCGATCTGGGCGGCATCGGCGGAGCGCTGGCAATCATGCTGGCCTCCTACGGCGCCATCCGGACCGCGCCCGCGATCTACGAGACGTCCACGGCCGCAATGGTCGCCTACACCAATTCCGGAAACGCGAGCTGCTCGGGCAACAATGTCACGATGCTCAACGTGGCGCCAAGCGGCACGTCGCCCATGTCGGTGGCGTGGTGCGCCGGGTTCAACGGCGGCGGCGCGCCCATCGTCACCACCACGGACGGCACCTCGAATGCGATCGTGTGGGTGGTGGGTTCCGAAGGCGACAACGAGCTTCACGGCTTCAACGCGCTGACGGGACAGGTCGTGTTCTCCGGCAACGGCACGGCGATGAACGGCCTGCACCATTTCGACACCATCCTCGCGGTGGCCAACCGGCTCTACGTGGCGGCGGACGGCACGGTCTACGCGTTCGAGTTCACGAACTGAGATTCGTCGCGGAACCGAGGTTTTTACTGTATTTGCGCGCGGCGCGGCAAAAACGCGATTCGCTGTAACAGCGATTTCAGCAGCGAATTTTTTCGGAACGTCCGTATACGGATCGCATGATTACCAATCCGCCAAAGGCTTTCCGGCGTACGGCACGTCGCGGCCATGGATTTTATCAGCGAACCACAGCGAACTTGGCCTCCGCGCAGACAAGCGCCAACGATCGCAAAGCATGCCCGAGCAATCGAGCCGCGCGCCGGAAAAGATCAGGGAATAACAGCGACTTTTTCAGCCGCGTACGGTCACGGCGGCGTTCCCCCCACCCTAACCCTCCCCACAAGGGGGAGGGGATTCGTTCCACGTACATCATGACGTTATGAAGCTATCGCTCGCCTCTCTGTCTCCGGGAGGCAGAGAACATTCGCAGATATTCTCGTCTGCTCGGTGCGGTCCCCTCCCCCTTGTG
The DNA here is from genome assembly GCA_963760345.1 of uncultured Alphaproteobacteria bacterium. Classification (GTDB taxonomy): domain Bacteria; phylum Pseudomonadota; class Alphaproteobacteria; order Micropepsales; family Micropepsaceae; genus Rhizomicrobium. The sequence continues at coordinate 165,810 of CAVXCU010000003.1, read as the reverse complement.
GGGAGGGTTAGGGTGGGGGGCGGCACGAACACGCGCACTCAACAAAAAAAACCGGCCGCCTCGGGCGCCGGGCGCGGCATTCCGTTGTGGCGAGCAGCTTACGCCGTTTGATCAGAAGATTTCGAGTGGAAATTCGCGCGCCGTCGTGTCGCGCCCTACAGGCAATTCTCCGGATCGGATACCGCGCCCGATTGCGGTGTGCCGCCCTGATAGCCGAACACGACGGCATGCATCACATAGCCGTTGCGGATATAGTTGCAATGCGCGCTGGTGGGCAACTCGGCATAGCCCACATACGTCTCGGCGTTCGACACCACGAAATTGATCACGCGCGCGCGGCCGGATTTCGGGAGCAGCCGGAACGCCAGAATATCGTTGGGGTCGACGAAGGAGACTGCCGTGAGCGCGGCGGCGGCCTCTCCGGGCTTGCGCATCTCCGCCGCACTCGCCATGAAGGCCTCGAGCGATGTGTTTCCCGCGAAATTCATCAGCGGGATCTGGTTCGCCAGCATGAAGAAGCTGGTCAACGATCCCATCGCCACCGAGACGCTGGTGCCGTTCGCCGTCGCGAGCCCCATGGAGGTATTGGCGCGGGCCATGCGCGCCTGATACGCGCTCATCGCGGCATTCGGTTGGATCGGCCGTGTTTTGACGCCGGGCCTGATGCTTGGAACTTTGGGGGCATTCGCCACCAGGCGGTCGACCGCGATCTTCCGCGCCGCGACGTAATCGAGCCTGAGGCTCAGGAACGCGTCGGCGAGGATCGTGCTGCCGATGCTTTCGGAGATCAGCGCGGTGAAACGCTTGCCCGAGGCGCCCGCGCAGCCCGTGTCGGGATCGAAGCTTCCGTCGAGCAATTCGCACACCGCAATCTGCGCATCGCTGCGGATGGGATCGCCGTTTCGCCCCAGATAGACGACGACGTCGGCGAAACAATCCTTGATCAGCGTCTGCTTGAGCGATTTGTTCACGGTGGCACGTTCGTAAGTGTAGGGGTTGCCCTGCCCTGCCTCGACGTCGCCGAGCGTGCGCGGCTTGAAGGGCATGGTGATGGGCGACCAGTCGAAGAACCACAGCTCGACGGTTCGCGACGCGCCCGGCGCGCGCGCCGGAACCTCAAGCGTCTCTTTGATCAGCATCGACCCCGACGGCAATTTTTCGCTGGCAGCGGGTGCGCCGGTCAGCCGGGCGCCGGGCCACGCGGCCGTGAGATCGGCCGTGCGCGTCTGCCACCACACATGGGGATCCTTGGGATCGCTGCCGTCCGGCGGCGAGCACATGCCGTGCGTCCACATCACGCGCATGGGCAGCGTGGCTCCGCCGTCGGGCGCGTTCAATTGCGCGAGATCGCTGAGGCCCACGAAGCCCAACGACGGTGCTTCGCTCGAGGCGCCACTTGCCGTCGAGAAATTCTCGTCGAACACGGACGGCGGATCGTAAGGTTCCGAGCACGCGGCAAGCGCAAACGCCGCCGCTGCCACCGCACGTTGCCAAAGTCAACGTGCGCATGAGGTCCCCCGCTGGTTCCATACTAGTCCGGATTTGCGCCCGGCGGGTAGTGTTTCGGCGGGTGACGTTAATGGTATCGTCGCAGTTCCGAAGTGCCGGTATTGTGGAACTTTTCCCGCCGTTTGGCCGTTTTCAAAACTCAGGAGGGAGGTCTGCCATGTCTGAGGAGAAGCAGCCGGTACATATTCGCCTTCCGCAGCGCTCGGACGCGGTGAGCGGAGTTCCGAGGCGGCCGGGACCGGCCCCGAGACCTGTGAAGAGACCCGACCCGCGGACGGCTTCACAAGACCCTGCGCAGAAAACGAAGCCCGGAAAATAACCTGCACCGCGCTCATGTCGCCGCCACGGTCCGGATAGTCGCGGTGCGGGTTTTGCGCTAGCCTCGCGCGAATGCCCCTCCCGTTTTCTTGGCCGCTTCCCCGCGGCGAAGCGGTGCGAATTTCGGTTGCCGGGGGCGCGTCAGGAATTCGAAATGTCCACTTTCGCCTCGATGCTTGTCGCCTTCGGGCCCCTGGCGCTCACGATCATGGGCGTCGCGGTCTCCGTCGTTCTATGGAATCGCGGCGAAGATAATTACTGGATTTGGATCGTCGTGTTCCTGATCGTCGGCATCCCGACGAGCCTTGCGAGTTTGCACGAAGTGCGCGCGCCGGATCATACAAGTTATGACACAAGCGACCGCGTTGTCGGCCAAATCCGGCCGGCCGCGGAGCGTCCGTTGCTGGTGGAGCGCGTGCGCCCGGCGACGTTTAGAGAAAAAGGCCGCGAGCACCGCATCCTGGTGGGCCGGCCGGGCAAGCCAAAATACGTGGTCGTCATCCGCGAGCCTACCGCGGCGACGCAACTCGCAATGACGGCGCCCGCGACCAAGCCTTTGACGGTCATCCCGCCCAATACATTGTCCTGCACCGGCTTCACGAAAAACGACGACGGCACGTGGCAGGCCGGCGGCGACACCCAACCGTTCAACATCGGCAACGACACCAACGTCACGGTGCGCGACCAAGGCCCGATCAGCGCCGGCTACCTCAGCCCCGGAGGCACGGACCTCTATGCCCTGCTCAACGCAAAATGCGGGACGGGCGCGAAGAGCACGTCGGGCCGCTGACGGTTGCGATGTTCTGCGGCAGCACCTTCCACGCGAGCGCCCCGGGGCGCCGAGCGCTGACAATTGTACAGAATGAAGGTAGCGTCCCCGAGAGCGGGTGACCGCCGAATTGCATCAGAGAACGGGGCGGATGCAGCGGCTCATAAAAGCCCTTCAGGCGCGGAAGATCGATCGCGTCGCGGCCGTCTATGTCGTGGCGGGCTGGGTGCTTGTCCAGGCGGCGTCCATCGCGCTGCCCGCCTTCGACGCGCCCGGCTGGGTGCTGCGGGTTCTGATCTCGCTGACCATCATCGGCTTGCCGCTCACGCTCGCCGGCGCCTGGGTGGCGGCGTCGCATCTGCGCCCCGGCGAATTGCCCCACACCGCGCGTTACACCGACATCGCGCTCCTCTCGACGCTCGGCGTCGTCATTCTCGCCATCGCCCTTCAGACGGCATATTCGTTCTTCCGGCCCTCGGCCGCGCCGCGTCCCCCCGCCCCCGCAGCGACGGCTTCGACGGCCCCGGCGCAGCCACTCCTGCCGGACACGTCGATCGCGGTGCTGCCCTTCGCCAGCATGAGCGGCGATCCTTCGAACCGTTATTTCAGCGACGGCGTTTCGGCCGAATTGATTGCCCGCCTGTCGCAGGACCCGGCGCTGCGCGTCGCCGCGCGCGCCTCGTCATTCTCCTTCGAAGGCCGCAACACGGACATCCGCACGATCGCCAACGCGCTGCATGTCCATTCGGTGCTCGACGGCAGCGTGCGCACGGAAGGAAAGCATGTGCGCATCGAGGCGGAGCTTGTCGATGCCGGCGACGGCTTTACCATCTGGGCTCACAGCTATGACGGCGAACTCACGCACATTCTCGATCTGCAGGATCAGATCGCGAGCGCCATCATCGAAGCGCTCACCCACCGCCTGCTTGCGGCACCGGCATCCGGTCGGCCGGTCTCGATCGATCCGGAAGCATACCGCGAATATCTCGGAGGCCGCTTCGACCTGGACCAGCACACCGAAACATCGGTGCTGAAGGCAATCGTGCTGTTCAAGGACGTCACGCGGCTCGCACCCGATTACGCCGACGGCTTTGCCGCGCTGGCAGGAGCGGAGGGCGTCATCGCAATCAATTTCGGGCATCGTGAATTCATTGCGCCGGGCGAAGCGGCAGTTCAGGACGCGTTTCGGCTCGATTCGGGAAACGTTCGGGCGCTCCGCGCGCACGCTTATTTCTCGCTGGAGCAATGGGACTGGCTCTCGGCTGCGGCCGATCTGAAAAAGGCACGGCGCATTGGCGGATCGGACAGCGAGATTTTGAATGCGCAGGCCGTGCTGTTCAAATATCTCAACTTCACGGACCGCTCGCTTGCCGCAGTTCGGGCATCGGCCGCGCTCGATCCATTGAACTTTCTGGCTTGGGCAAACATCGCCGGCGGTCTCATCGCTGCGAAACATTACGACGAAGCAAGTGCGGCGGCGGCGAATGCGCTGGCGCTGATGCCCGGCCAGCCCGATGTGCTCGTCGAACAATGCGGCGCCTATGCGCATAGCGGGCGCACCGACGATGCCCGCGTGATCGCAACGCAACTGGTGCAATCCGCTGGGGGGAAATACGCCGACGCCTGCCGATTCGAGATCGACGTTGCGACCGGCCAGATGGCTGAGGCGCACAAAATGGCCGTTTCGCTCTCGCGGACGGCAGACACGGGCATTTCGGGTCTGCACGAAACAATCGGCCAATATTATCTCCTGGCCGGCGACACAAAGACCGCGCTCGACTGGTTCGAGCGCGCCTACGAGCATCGCGATCTCGGGCTCTTTTCCGTACGAGTTGACAACTCGACGCCGAAATCGCTGTTCGCCGAACCGCGGTGGAAGGCGCTCTGGCAGAAGCCGCTGATGAAGAACTGGCAGGCGGCGCACGACCTTGTTGCCGCCGATATTGCCAAAGGCGGCTGAGTTAAGTCCTTGACCGGTCAAGGGGATTGACGCCAGCCGTCGCTACGGCGACAGGCGCGCGGTGCCGACGCCGGAGCGAGCGCGAGCCGTTCGCCTGGCAGAGTAAGCGCTTGATCATCCCGGGCCTTTCAACGACACTCGCAACGCCGCGTTCGCGGCATTCTTGGGGGGCAACATGTCGATTAGGGCAACGGATTTTCTCGTGCTGATCGCCGCAGTGTCGGCGCTCGCCGTCGCTGCGCCGGCGGGTGCGGCATCGTCTTCTTCAAGCGCAATGTCGGGAAGCGCAATGATGTCGGCCCACCCGAACCCAGCGGTGTGCGCGCCGAGCGAAACTCAGACAAGTATCTCAATGACCAATTGCACACTCGCCGATCTCAAGACCGAATACAGCCGCAGCAATTACGGCGGCAACAAAGCGCTGATGAAAGCGGCCATCGGCAACTTCGGCACAAAGCCGCCAACGGCCGCATTCACGCTGGTGTTTTCGATGATTGGGGGAGTGGTGGTTGGAGGGCAGTAATCGCGTGGGGACCCCCCAGCGACGAAAGCCTCGGGGTCGTGTGCGAGCGGGCATGACGGAACAATTCCGCGGAGCACTATCGCGATAAATCCGGCATGTTCGATATTTTCATATTGAAGCTGACCAGCTTCTGCAATCTGAACTGCTCCTACTGTTACATGTTCAACAGCAAGGACCAGAGTTACGCGCACAAACCCCGCTATATGAGTCCCGAAGTTGCGATCCGCACCTTGCATGCGATCGACGCGCATTTCGCAAACCGCGAGTTGAAATCGGCCGCGATCGTTCTGCATGGGGGCGAGCCGACGCTATGGCCGCTTGAATCGTTTCGCGAATTCCTGGACGAAGTCTCCCGGCTTCGCCGCAACGGTCTCGCACTCAGCGTCAGCATGCAGACCAATTTGTGGCAGCGGCCGCGCCCCGAATTGCTGGAGTTGTGCCTGGCGCATGAGATGCGGCTCGGCGTTAGCCTGGACGGTCCGAAGACGGCAAACGACGCCAACCGCCAGGATTTCGCCGGACACGGCTCTTACGACAGGATCATGGCCAATGCGCGCTGGCTGGTGGAAAACGGCTTCGAAAAACTGATCCTGGGCTTTCTCTGTGTGATGCAGCCGTCGATCGACCCGGCAGCTTTCGTCGCCTGGGTTGCTTCGCTTCCCGTCACCCGCGTCGACCTTTTGTGGCCGCTCGAATTCAACCGCGCGAACCCGCCCTGGCAGACCGGTTCCGAAGCGCTCTATGCCAGGGAACCGCGCCACGGAAAATGGGCGGAAGCGGTGTTCGAAGAGTGGTGGCGGATCGACCGGCCCGATCTGCAGGTCCGCCTCTTCGCCGATACCCTGGACGCGCGCCTTGGCGGCGGCCGTGCAACGGACGTGATGGGCGCGCTGTCGTTCCAGTCCCTCGTGATCAATACCGACGGCGCGATCGAACTGGCGGATTATTTCCGGACCGCGAAGGACAGCGGCAGCGCCACGCCCTATTCCGTGCTGGCCCACGATTTCGATGCCGTCGCGCGGGACGAGCGCGTGGCGCGGCTGAAGCGCGCCGCGGAAACGCCGCCCGAGCCCTGCCGGCGTTGCGATCATCTCGGCTATTGCCGCGGCGGAACGCTGTCCGGCCGCCTCGACGACAGGGGAGACGTGACGGCAAACGCGTCCGTCATGTGCCACGACCACATGCGGTTCTTCGATACCGTCGCCAAACGCGTGGGCGAGGAACTCGGAATAACCGGGTAGCCATCGATTGTATTTGCCCGACGCCAATCGCGAGCAACTCTCCGGCCTCCCAGCAGAATTATACCAACAGCCTTAGCTATCGGTCGGTCCGCCCCCCACCCGGCTCGCACATCTTCATCAGCACCCGTCGCTATCCAGGCTCGCCGGCCTCCCCGCAAGGGGAGTTATGCACTTGACGTACCGAAAGAATGGACCTACCGAAAGCCCTGACAGGCCGTCACTTACCGAAGCTAGTTCGTCGTCTCCGGCGGCTTCCTGTTCCGGTAGTGAGATATCATCTGCAATGCTGGATGCGGGGGTTCGCGTTCTTCTTGATCGGGAGGAATCTGCCAGCTCAAGGGAACTGGTTCGGGCGGTATTTTCTGCAATGTTTTCTGCACGGGATGATAGTTCTCAGGATGGCCAGATTCCACGTGTGTCGCGTAGTTGGTGACGTCCATATGAACGAGAGACCCAAAGGTTGCATACGCATGAATTTCGTCGGCGACTGCGCGTAGCTGGGGGTTTGTGGGGTAACAAACTAACTTATTCCCTTGTTTGGAATAGCGTTCCAGAACTAACCCCATAGTGCCATTGGAAGCATCGCGATAAGTGCCCCCGGCTGATGAGTGCATTAGGAAATTCCGATTGTCGATGCACTTCATGTATCCCGCAACAAAATGCTCAATTAAAGCCTTTGTCTCAGCGGGAATTGTGGTCTTCGGCAGCAATTCCAGGATTACGTCCTGCCGCTCCCTGTTGTTCAGCCTGTTGAATACGGCTGCGGTGTGATGCTTGTTCCAGCGAGCGACACTCGACAGAATCGCGCGAAAGATGTTCTCTAGCAGCGAGGTCTCAAGCGCGATTACGCCGAACGCATAGATATCGGCTTGGGGCAACGACAGATAGTTGGGCCAATTATCAGGCGGGCTGTTCATGGACACTCCAAAGAAAGACGAAAACTACTCGGAAGCCGAGGCGGCCACGCGCCGCGATGCCATCACGCGAGCGATGATAGCAACACCTCCGAAGCCGCACGCTCCCATGAAGGCTAACCGGAGCGTGAGTTGTCCAAAGAGAGCGAATTGAAAGGCGAGAAAAACGACTTAATCCACAGATTTGTCATAGCGGGAGCGACGCTATGAATGCGAACATCACGAACGCCGAAAACAATATTCCACCTGAAAAGAAGCCTGTTTGTAGATAGAATAAACACCAAGTGACATTTCCAAGTCGCGAAGTTTCATTCGTGAGACAGTCGATCTCTGCCGCATCAGGGGACTTCCATCTAAGACGCGCAGTCCGGGTCGTAAGTCGAAAGTCACGCAGGCGGTTGACGACGGCAAGAATGCCGAAAGCCATTGACGCGGCCAATAGCGAAAGGGAGAGCATGAACAGCCATTTTCCCGGCCCGGGAAGATTGAATTTATCGTTGAGTGCAATGGTTATGTCGAAGCCGATTGTTGCGCCAGAAAATGCGAGAATCAAATTGATGGCATAGGTTAGTTGCTGGAGCGTAATTTGCTGCCAGCGAACAAACCTGTCGTGCAAAATATCGTTTTGTGGCGTATTCGTACGTTCCTCTGACATTCATCGGTCCTCCAAAAGCTATCGCTCAAGACATTCTGCCAGCAACTTCCATTTTGGCTTCGGTTTGCGCCGCCGCTTAGTGAGTGCTCTGTCGATATGTGAGGCGCTTGCCTTCGATGCCCTTCACCGCGCGAGCGGCGCGGGTCTTGTCATCAATGCCGAGCGATGAACGTTCGCTGTAACGGAAATCGAATTCGGCAAGGTAGCGGTCAAGATGCGCTTCGGAAACGTGGTGATACGTTCCGATGATCCCGCGCTTGAGAACCGCAAAGTAGCCTTCAACGGTGTTGGAGTGCGCGTCTCCGCGAACGTATTCGCCCGCGCCGTGATCGACCATTTCATGCCGGGCAAATTCTTTGCCGACGTGCAGATAGCCGCCCATCGTGTCCGTCATAAGTGCGGATTTGGCATCAACGTGAGCCTTGAGGATTGGGCGAAGTGTCTTGCCGTTGACGCGTGCGACGCGTTGCGAGCGGACGCGTCCACCACGTTCCACGAGCGAATGAACGATGATCTTGCCTTGGCCGCCGATGTTCTTCGGATTGCGTTTGTTCTTGTGCTTGTTCTTTTCTTTCCCGCCGACGAACGTCGTATCCGCTTCCACGTATTTACCTTCGCCGCCAAGTTGGCCGGGAATTTTCGCTGCCGCCATGCCTTCGCGGATGCGGTGCGCCATGAACCATGCCGTGCGGTAGGAACCGAAGCCGAGCATCCGCCAGAGTTGATGCGCGGACATGCCCTTTTTCGACGCTGCCATGAGATGCGTTGCCAGCAACCACTTATGCAGCGGAATGTGAGACTTCTCGTAAACGGTCCCCATCATTGCCGTGAATGGCTTCTGACAGGGACGGCACTTATACAGGCCGGGACGGGTGCTCTTGCCCTTGAGTTCGGTCGCCTCGCCTATCGAACCGCAATGCGGGCAGACAGGGCCTTCCGGCCAGCGGAGGTCTTCGAAGTGCTTACGGGCGGCTTCTTCGTTCGAGAAGATCGGGTTTGTAAGATCGGCAGTCATGGCAACGTCTCCAAAGCCCAATAAATCTAAGCCTTCGGAGGCGGTATGTCAAGTGCATAATTCCCCCCGCAAGGGGGAGGCGAAACCTCTTTCTTCATCTCCCCCTTGCGGGGAGGTCGATCCGTCGCAGCGGAGCAAAGCGTAGCGAAGACGGATCGGGTGGGGGGAGGCCCCAACAAAGGCCACTGGTATTACGGCAAATCCTGTCCCGGGTCGGGCGCTTCGACGCTGCGCAGGTCGGCGGCGGTGACGGCGATGGGACTCTCTCCGGCGCGCGCGAGCGCCGCGTTGAGTTCGGCGAGTGCGCCCGCCTTGGCCGCCACCCAATCGCTCTTCGCCTGATCGAGCTTCGCGAGCGCCGCGTCGACAGTTTGCCGCTGCGCCGCGGTGGGCGCGGCATCGGCGGATTCGAGCGCGTCTTCGATGCCGCCCAGCGCGCCGGCGGCGGCATCGAATGTGGCGTGGCCCGTTGCGGGCTTATCGCGCAGCCGATCGGCCAGTGCGCGCGTGGCCGCATCGTGCTTGTCGCCAGTTTTCGGAAAACGCATGTCGAGCACCTTGCGAATGGCCGTCTGCTCGCGGTAGCCCGCGCTTGCATCGGCCAATCCCGCGCCGATCTTCTGCGACAGCGCGAGCGAGGCGGCAAGATCGGCGGCGCTTGCAATCACGCGCGGGTCTTCGGAGACGGTAAGCGGCGCGGTGACGCGTTGGCCGCCCGCTTCGAGCACGATTGTGTAATCCCCCGGCAGCACGAACGGGCCCCGCGGGGTTATCGGCGCGCCTTGGCCCCACACCGCGGCGATGCCGTAGCTGTAGCGCACCGCGTCGGGCCGCTCATAGCGCAGATTCCACACGAAGCGATGCATGCCCGGCGCCGCGGAGAGCGCCGCGGGCCGCCTGGTCCACGCCTTGGCGAAATAGCGTTCGGCCTTGGGTGATGCGGGCACGTCGGCGCTCGAGAAGCGGCGCACCAGCCGATTGTCCGCATCGCGGATTTCGAGCGTCACCGGCCCCGCGGTCGCGGAGCCGAGCCAATAGTCGATGAACGCGCCTTCGGGCGGGTTTTCTCCGGCCGGCGTTTCCGGCGGCAGCGGCGTGTCCTTGATGTTGTTGGACAGGAGGCGTGTGGCGGCCGCGGGCTTGAACAGAAGGGCCTGGCCTTGCGCCGCGCCGGCCGCGATGTCGCGCAGCGGCGCCACGTCGTCCAGCACCCAGATGGCGCGGCCTTCCGTCGCCGCGATCAGGTCGTCGCCATGCACGAGAAGATCGGTGACCCAGGCGGTGGGCAGGTTCTCCTGCAGCGGCGCCCAGTCGTTGCCGTCGTCGAACGAGACGAACACGCCCTCATCCGTGCCGGCATAGAGGAGCCCGCGCTGCACGGGATCGGCGCGCACGGCGCCCGCGAAATGATCGGGCGGAAGGCCCGCATCGATCTCCTGCCAGCTCTTGCCGTAGTCGTGCGTGCGCAGCACATGCGGCTGGAAATCGTCGATGCGGTGGCCGTCGATCGTCGCATAGGCCGTGCCGTCGTCGAGCGCGGAGAGATCGAGCGATTGCACCTTCGCCCACAGCGCCACGCCGGGCGGCGTCACCTCGCTCCAATGCTCGCCGCCGTCGCGCGTGAGCTGGACGAGGCCGTCATCGGTGCCCACCCAGATCTCGTCGGCGTTGCGCGGCGACGGCGCGATGGCCGAAATCGTGCCGTAGCCGCAGGCCTTCGCATCGGCGCGCGACACGTCGCCGTCGCAATTCTTCGCATCCGCAATCTTGCCCGTGAGATCGCCGCTGATGAGCGACCAGTTCCGTCCCTGATCGCGGGTGCGGAACAGCATTTGCGCGCCCAGATAGAGCGATGACGGCCCCGTGTTCGAACCCACCAGTGGCGTCATCCATAGATAGTGATATTTGGAAAGCGTCGGGCGCTTGCCGTAATTGTCCTCGGGCCAGGGCGTGACGTCGGAGACTTGCCCCGTGCGCGCGTCCCATTTGGTCACGCGCCCGCCCAACCCCGAGCAATAGACGATCATGGGATCGGTGGGATCGGGAATGTCGTAATCGCGCTCTTCGCCGCCGACGGGATGCCAGTCGCGATAGGTGAGCTCGCCGTAATCGCTGCGGCTCGCGATGCCCACGGTGCCGCTGTCCTGCTGGCCGGAATAGATCCAGTAGGGAAAGCTGTCGTCGGCCGCGAGATGATAAAATTGTCCCGTGGGCTGGTTGTACCAGCTGCTCCAGGTCGCCCCGCCGTTCACGCTCACCACCGCACCCTGATCGGAGCCCGTGATCATGTGATCGGGATGGAGCGGATTGATCCAGATGTGATGGTAATCGTCGCCGCCGGGCGCGCCCTTGATGATTTCGCAGCTCTTGCCGCCTTGCGCGCAACGGCGGATCGACTGGCCGACCGTGTAGATCACGTCGGGATCGTTCGGCGCCACGGTGAGCCGGCTCGCGTACCAGCTGTCGAACGCATCCGCATCGTTGACCCGCGCCCAATGCGCGCCGCCGTCGTCGGAGCGATAAAGCCCGCCCGCATCTTTCGCATCCACCGTCGCGTAGATGCGCGTGTCCTTGGCGGTGTGGGTGACGCCGAGACCGATGCGGCCCAACGGCGACGCGGGCCATCCCGCGCCCGCCAGTTTGTGCCACGTAACGCCGCCATCCGCCGATTTGTAGATCGCGCTGCCGGGGCCGGTGGTGGGCGTGAAATAGCTGAGCCACGGATATTGATGCGCTTCCCAGACGGACGCGAAAATAAGCTTGGGGTTCTTGGGATCGCTCGCGATGTCGACCACGCCTGTCCAGTCGTCGATCTTCAGCACATGCGACCAGGTGGTGCCGCCGTCGGTGGAACGATAGAGACCGCGATCGGCGCTGGGGCCGAAGAAATGTCCCTGCGCGCCCACCAGCACGATATTGGCGTTGGCGGGATCGACCCAGATGCGCCCGATGTAACGCGTGTTCGCGAGACCCAGCGACGTCCAATGCGCGCCGCCATCGAGCGATTTGAACACGCCGAGACCCGCGCCGATGTCGTAGCGCGGCTCGGGCTGGCCGGTGCCGATATAGATGACGTTCGGATTCGAGGGCGCGACGGTGAGCGCGCCGATGGACGCGGCCGGGCCATGCTCGAACTCGGCCTGCCAGGTGCGGCCCGCATCGTCGGTCTTCCACACGCCGCCGCCGGCCGCGCCGAAATAGAACGTGTCGGGCTTGGAGGGCACGCCGTCCACCACCGTCGCCCAGCCGCCGCGGAACGGCCCCAGTTGGCGCCAGTGCAGATCATTGTAGAGCGAGAGATCGGGCACGCCGGCGAGCGCGGATTGCGCACCCGCAAGCATGCTTGCGAAAAGAAACGCGGCCGCACGGCCGAAACGCATTGCCCTCACCACATTCACCCATCTTTTCTCGACGGGCGGACGCTAGAGCGTTTCCGGCGCGATTTGAACGACAAAATCTCGCCCGGGCCGGAACCAGGGCCGGCCGGAGCGAGGAAGAATGCCGCGCACGCTCAATCGCGTTCGGTGCGCTCTTCCGTGTCCGCATTGAGCGCATTGGATTCGAACAGATGCAGGCCGATCAGGCCGGAGGCGACCGCCCTGGCCGGTCCACCGCCGCCGCCCGAGCCCAGTGGAGGATCGACGAGCGCGATCTGGTCGATGCCCTTGTCTTTCAGGCGGGCGTTGACGGCCGCAAGCTCGCCTTTCTGGAGCGCCACGAAGGCGTCTTCGACATCCTTGAGCTCGTGTTCGAGCACGTCGATGCGCGCGATCTGATAGGGCGTCGGCTTGTCCTCCACCGACATGATCGCGCCATAGACGAAATCCATGTGCTCGCGCAGGCGCTCCTCGCCGGTGATGGCGCCGCCTTCGGTGGTCGCCACGATTTTCTTGCGCAGCGCGTCGGCGTCGCTGGCCAGTGTCGCGAGGTCCTGATGCAGGGCGTCGCCGTCGGTGAGCTTCGCGGCGCTCGCCTTGGCGCCTTCGCGCACCTGGATGATCTTGCCCGACAACACGCTCATGCGGGCGAACAGGCCATCCACGCGCTTGGCGGCAGCGTATTGCAGCTTGCGGTCGGCGAGCTTGAACGTCGCGCGGCGGTCGAGGCCGATGGTGTATGGCATGGTGTAGACATTGGCGCCCTTGGTGAGCCGGATCGTGTAGGTCCCGGGCAGCACGCGAGGCCCGCGCGTGGCGTTGAACACCAGCGTGGCGCCCGACGGCGTCGGCGGCGGGTCCTCGCGCATCGACCACACGACGCGGTTGAGACCCTTGCGGTTGGATGCCGGCAATGCCGTGACGAGCTTGCCTTGCGCATCGAGCACGTCGAGCTTGAGGCGGCCGATGACCTGCCGCGCTTTCTGATAATAGGTGATGGTGATGCCGTCGGCCGTGCCCTGGCCCGCATAACTCGCGTCGCCATTGGCCCAGCCGCCATTGCCTTCGATGCGCTGCTGCGCGACGCGGCCCGGGATCAAGGTCGCATCCTCTACGAGCGTGGCCGGCTTCAGCGCGCGCAACGGCGAGATGTCGTCGATGATCCAGATGCCGCGGCCATGGGTGGCGATCACCAGATCGTCGTCGCGGGTCTGGAACGCAAGATCGCGCACCGCGACGTGGGGGAAATTGTTGGGCGCAAATGTCGCCCAATCCGCGCCGCCGTCGAGCGAGACGTAAAGCCCGAATTCCGTGCCCACGAACAGGATGTTGGGAGACTTCGGATCTTCCTTCACCACATGGGCATAGCCGCGCACGTTCGGCGTGGCCGGCGTGATCAGCGGTTCCCACGACGCGCCGTAATTGCGCGTGCGGAACACGTAAGGCGCCATGTCGCCGAAATTGTGCCGGTCGACCGTGACATAGGCCGTGCCCGGATCGTAGCGGCCGGCCTCGACCCAGCTGATCCAGTTGTCTTTCGGCAGGCCTGGAATATTGGCGACGGTGTTGGTCCAGCTCTTGCCCGCGTCGCGCGTCACCTGGACATTGCCGTCATCCGTGCCGACCCAGATCACGCCGTGATTCTTGGGGCTCTCGGAGATCGAATAGATCGTCGTGTGCATTTCCGCCGCGGAATTGTCGACGGTGATGCCGCCCGACTGTTCCTGCTTCTGCATCTCTGGATCGTTCGTGGTCAGGTCCGGCGAAATGCGCTCCCAGTTCACGCCGTGGTCGCGCGAGCGGAACAGGACCTGCGCGCCGATATAAAGCGTGCTCTTGTCGGTGGGCGACAGCGCGATCGGCGTGTTCCAGTTGAAGCGCAGCTTTTCGTGATAATTGGCCTTGGGCTGGATGTCGCGCTGCTCCAGCGTCTTGCGGTTGATGCGCGCGATGTAGCCGCCCTGGGATTCGCCATAGGCGAAATTGGGATCGGTGGGATCGGAGAAAGCGAAGAAGCCGTCGCCGCCCAGGAGATTCTCCCAGCGGTTGTTGGTGATGCCGCCGGGATAATCGCTGTCGCCGACCCACACCGAATTGTCCTGCAGGCCGCCATAGACCTGGAACGGGTCCTTGTCGTCGACGCTCACATGATAGAACTGGCTGATGGGCAGGTTTTCACCCTTCCACCATTTCACGCCGCCGTCATAGGAAATCCACAAGCCGCCGTCATCGCCGCCGATCACCTGTTTCGGATTGGCGGGATTGATCCACACATCGTGCCAGTCGCCATGGGCGCCGCCGCCCGCTTCCGAGAAACTCTTGCCGCCATCCTCCGACGCGATCAGCGTCAGGTTCATCTTGAACAGGCGATCCGGATTGGTGGGATCGATCACCATGCGCGAGAAATAGAACGGCCGCCACACCATGTTGCGGCTGCGGTCGCGCTCCTCCCAGCTCTTGCCGCCGTCATTGGAGACGAACAGCGCGGAGCGCACATTCTCGATGAAGGCATAGACGCGAGCGGGATCGGACGGCGCGTAGACGACTTCCACCCGTCCCCACGGCGTCGCGGGCAGGCCTTTGTTGGTCTCTGCGGTCATCGCGGCCCAGCTTTGTCCGCCATCCGTCGAATGAAACATGCCGCTTGCCGAAATCGCGGTGGGACCGTCGCCGCCGGAGCGGAAGCTCCAGCCCTTGCGCCGAAAGTCCCACATACCGGCGAACACCTCGCTCGAATCGTGCGGATTAAGCGTGACCGACGAACAGCCGGTCGAGAGATTGCCGCCCTTCAGGATGAGCGACCACGTCGCGCCGCCGTCAACCGTCTTGTAGAGGCCGCGGTCGGCGCTGTCGCTCCACAGCTTCCCGGGCACGCAGGCGTAAACGATGTTGCCGTCCTTGGGGTCGACGACGATGCGGGTGATGCGCTCGGAGTCCGGCAGACCCATATGCGTCCAGCTCTCGCCGCCATCCGTCGATTTGTAGATGCCGTCGCCGATGGACACGGAATTGCGCGTCCAGCTTTCGCCGGTGCCGACCCAGACCACTTTGGGATTGGTCGGATCGAGCGCGATCGCGCCGATCGACTGCACAGGTTCGCGGTCGAAGACGGGCTTGAAGCTCGTGCCGCCATCCTGCGATTTCCACACGCCGCCGGATGCCGCTCCCACGAACAGCATGACCTTGCCGTCCTTTTCCTGGCGGCCCGCGATGGCCGATATGCGTCCGCTCATCTGGGCGGAGCCGATATTGCGCACGCCGAGACCGGATATCGTCGAACTCTCGACGGCAGACATTCCGCTTTGCGCGGCGGCCGCGGAAACACAGAGGCACAGGGCTGACGCCAGAAGCGTCGACAGGACATAGGGGCGCAAGATCGATCTCCACCGTTGAGGCCGGCGATTTATTTGGATTGGGCAACCGGCGGGGCCGGCATCTCGAACAGGCTGGGCGCCACGGCGACATTCGCTTCGCCCGACGCGATCGTGATCACCTGCTTGTCGGTGTCCGCGGAGTTGCGCGGCCCCGAGGCGATCGAGAACGGGAAATAGACACCGCCGACGCGCTCGTAATCGCCCAGATCGGTCTCGGTTTCCTGTTCCGCGCCGCGCACCGTGCGGCTCTCGATGATCTTGATCTCGAGGAACGCGTCCGGATCGAGATAATAGGTGAAGACGGTTCCGTCGGTCTGCGAGACGCGCAGCTTGTAGGCCTGCGTGCCGTCGATGTCTTCGCGGCCGAGATATTCGACCTTCGAACCCCGTGCCGTTGCCGAGAGCAGCGCGCCGTCGATTTGCGCCTCGTCCGCCAGAACGCGCGCTTCGTCGGCGCCCATGCGCTCCGCGTCCTTGCGGCCCTCGAACGGATTGACGCGCCATCCGCTCTTGCCGTCATAGGCCTGGACGACCGTGAGGCCCTGAATGGCGGCATCGATGCGCACCGCGCATGATCCGGAATCGAGGCGCGAGCGCGTCTCCGTATAGGCGAGCTTGAAATCGCCGGGCTCGCGCATCTCGCCCTTGGTCACATAGGTATGAATTGCGCCAAGCTTGTCGGCGCCGCCGCGCGCGGCGAGATTCTTCGCGACAAGATCATCCGCGCTTTGGGCGTGCGCCGTCGCGATGACGCCGCACAGCACTATCGGCCAAAGGGCCGCAATCGATCGCCACTGCAATGTGTTTCCCCTGGGCAGATGCCGCAGCGATCATGTGACCGCGCAGGCTTTGCGCGAAAGTCCTCCAAAGAGCCCCCGCGGTCAATTGGGCCAAAAGTAATGTGGGCGGCAGCCAGTCAATTCAGCGCGACGCCGGTGCGGAATCGTTCGCGCCCTTGCCCTGTCGCAGGTCCGGCAATAGCTTGGAGTCGGACTGTTCTTTGGCGCGGGCCGGATTACAGCCTTGAAAACAGCGCTCCAGTGACGATCCGTCAAATTGCGCCGGGGCGTATTGTTCAAACGGGGGACTACCATGAAAGTTATGCGTTTGGCGCTGGGCAGCGTCGGCATTATCGCGTTGCTGTCGGGCGCGGCGACGGCGCAGGACGTCGAAACCGTGGTGGTCACGGGCAGAACGCTGCCCATGGACAAGGTCGTGCAGCTCGACAAAACAGGCACGCCGCTTGCGGACGTTCCGCGCAGCATCGAGGTCATTCCTAGTGCGCTGTTCAACGCGCAGGGCGACACGAAGCTGAGTCAGACCCTGGTCGATGTCAGCGGCCTGTCGCAGGGCGGCCAGTATAATTTCGGGTTTTTCGACCGCATCATCATTCGCGGCCTCAACGCGACCTTTCTGAATGACGGATTGCCGGAGAGCACGTCCGACCTGACCGGCTTCGTCCATTCGCTGACCGGCGTTGAGAGCGTCGAAGTTCTCAAAGGTCCGGGCTCGGCCCTTTACGGCAGCGCGGAAGAAGGCGGCACCATCAATCTCGTCCATTATCGCCCCAGCGATATCGCATCGGAATTTCTCAGCGAGCAATATGGCAGCTTCGACACGACGACCACCGACGCCTCGGCGACCGGACCGACCGGCGTCGCAAACCTCGACTGGCGGCTGGACGGCGAGTTCCAGCATTTGGACGGGTTCAGAAATCTCGCCAACCAGACGGGCGAACTTTACGGCGCGCTCAGCTATCGCCCCACGAACCACGACGTCGAACTGCGCGTCGAATATCACAATCTCGAAAATATCCCCGATGCCGAAGGCATTCCGTTTTCGCCGCCGGGCGGCATCGGCGATCCGCTCGCCGTACCGAGCAGCTTCGAATATTACACGCCCTATGCGTTCGCCAATCAGCAGATCGAACGCGTGTTCCTCAGCGACGCGTGGACGTGGAACAGCGACCTCGTCATCAATCTGCGCGCGGCCTACAGCAACCGCGACGTCGATCTCGCCCGCAACTCCGGCGGATCGGTTACGCTGGTGGGCGCGTTCTACGAACTCGCCAAGCGCCAGCTCCGCGAGCAGAACGATCACGTCGGCGACCTCACGCTCCAGGCCGAACCGACCTGGACGTTCGACACCGGCGGCCTCAAGCACGTCCTGGTGACGGGGGCGGAGTTCCGCGATATCGACGCCAATACCGAGCGCGCAACCGCGGACCTGCCGAACATCGCGAATATCTACAATCCCGTCGTCAACGACGGGACGCTGGCGGGGCTCACCTTCCAGTGCAACGCGTCCCACAGCTGCGACAACGCCAGGCTGCTGGGAAAATTCTACGGCATCTATGCCGTCGACCAGATCGACGTGACCGACTCGCTGAA
This sequence comes from uncultured Alphaproteobacteria bacterium, assembly GCA_963760345.1. Lineage (GTDB taxonomy): Bacteria > Pseudomonadota > Alphaproteobacteria > Micropepsales > Micropepsaceae > Rhizomicrobium. The sequence goes on along the minus strand of CAVXCU010000003.1, from coordinate 147,765 downwards.
GATCCGGCTGACGGCGCGCGAAGACTGGTTCGAAACCGAGGCGCAAGCCCGCACCGCGAACGTCCCGGCCAATCCCGGCCAGGAGGAACCGTGCGTCCCTCCCTCCGCCATGGTTTGCCCGTTGCTGCCGGGCGCGCCCGCAACCCAGTCGGATTCGCTGTTTTCCTGGGATGAAGGTCTCGTTTACTTCCTGACGCCGGATTTGTCGGCATTCGGCGGCGTGTCCAGCGCCGCGTATCCGATATTCAATACCGAAGAGCCGGAGAGCGTCGGCCAGACCCCCGAAACCGGCACGCAGTACGAAGCGGGACTTCGCTTCCAGCAGGCGGCGTGGCTGTCCGCCTCGTCCTCCGTCTACAGCGCCACGCGGGACAACGTCTTCACGCTGTTCAACGACCTTCCCACGGTCTTCTCGTATCGCGTCGAAGGCTGGGAAACCGATGTGAACGTGCGGCCCGCGCAAGGCTGGAACATCGTCGCCAATTTCACCGCACAATCGCCGGTCATCACCAATTATCCGCAAACGCCGGTCGACGTCGGCCACGCCGTTCCCAGCGTGCCGTCGATTCTCGCCAATCTGTGGACGAGCTACGACATCCCGATTTCGGGCTGGACCGAATTGCCCGAACTTTCGTTCGGCGTGCGCTATCGCGATCACGAATGGGCCGACGCGGGCAATACGCGGTTTCTGCCAGGCGTACCGCTGTTCGACATGCAGCTCGCCATCCCGCGCGACCAATGGGAGTTCCAGGTCGGCGTCTCCAACATCCTCAACCGGCAGAATTACATCACCGCCGCCGGCACGGGCGGCGGCGCGATGCCGGGCCCGGATCGCACCTATTTCGTCAAGCTGAGCTATAAGCCGCAATAGGAACCGCAGGAGGAAAAGGACACATGCGGCATATCCCGGCGATTCTTCTCGGCGCCATGCTTGGATTCATGCCGGCCGCCCTGGCGGCCGACACGCCCGATCCCCCACCCGGCGATCGCGTCGTCTGCGTGTCGAAGCAGATCAACGAATTCATCTTCGACATCGGCGCACAGAGCCATCTGGTGGCGCGTGATCTCACATCGATCTATCCGAAGGAGATTCTGAAGCTGCCCAGCGTCGGCTATCACCGCGCGCTGAGCGCCGAGGGCATCGTATCCATGCGGCCCTCGGTGTTCCTCACCGACGGCAATGTCGGACCGAATGAAGTGCTGGATCGGGTGCGCTCGGTAGGCATTCCCGTCGTGACCATGGATCCCGGCGACTCGCTCGAGGGCGCCGAAGATCTGATGATTCGGCTGGGCAATTATTTCGGACGCCAGCAACAGGCGGGCGCCATCGTGGCGGCGTGGAAGGCCGGCATGGAACAGACCATCGCCGGCGCCAAACGCTGGGACGGCGCGGCCAAACCGAAAGTGCTGATGATCCATTTCGGCCAGATCGGGAATTCCTATCTGGGCCTGTCGGCAAAGGGGCCGGCGGAACAGATTCTGGAATGGGCCGGCGGCCAGAATGCGCTCGACCAGAGCGGCCGGATGGCGCATCTGACGCCAGAAATGATCGCGGGCGCCGCGCCCGACATCATCATCGCCACCGATGTCGGCTTCGACCGCTATGGCAGCGCCGAGAAATTCGCCGAAATGCCCGGTGTCAATTTGACGCCTGCCGGAAAGAACCTGCGCATCTACCGGATCGACGAGACCGAAATCATGTATTTCAGTCCCCGCACGCCCACGTCCGTCGCCAAGATCGCCCAATGGCTGCACGGCAAATAATCCATCCGGCAAATCGATGCCCCTTCTGAGGCAACTGTCCTATCGGCAGATCTATCTTCTTCTGGCGCTCGTTCTCGCGGCCGCGTTGATTGCGTCGGCGTCGATCGGCGCGTTTTTCTTTTCGCCATCCCGGATGGCGATGTTCGCCGGCCAAGCGATGGGCCTGGTGCCTTCGGCGCCCATCGACGCCCTCGACCGCAACGTGTTTTTCCTGCTGCGGCTGCCACGCGTTCTCTTGTGCGGTGTCACGGGCGCAACGCTCGGCGTGTCCGGCGCCTTGATGCAGGGGCTGTTCCGCAACCCCATCGTCGAGCCGGGACTGGCCGGCACTTCGGCGGGCGCAGCCCTGGGAGCGGCGATCGTGTTCGTCTTCGGCGACACCGCGCTCAATTTCGCCGCACCGCTGGGGACCCTGGGCGTGCCGCTGATGGCGTTCGCATTCTCCTTCGGCACGACCATGCTGGTGTACCGGCTTTCGACCAGTTTCGGCCGCACCGAGGTGTTCACGCTGCTCCTGGCGGGCATTGCGCTGAACGCCATGTGCAATGCCGGCACCGGCTTTCTTTCCTATATCGCGCGCGATCCGCAGGCCCGCAACATCACGTTCTGGAACCTCGGCACCTTCACGACCGCCGACTGGCGCGGCGCGCTTCTGGTGGCGGCGGCGTTCGCGCTCTGCTTCGTGCTGGCGCTGCGTCACGGCAAGAGCCTGAATGCGCTGATGCTGGGCGAGGAAGACGCGGCATACACCGGCGTCGAACCCGAGAAGCTGATCTTCCGCCTGATCGTCATCAACACGATCATGGTGTCGATCGCCACCGCCATGGTGGGCGTGATCGCTTTTGTCGGGCTGGTCGTGCCGCATCTGCTGCGCATGACGCGGTCGTCGGACTACACGTTCCTGCTTCCCGCCTCGGCTCTCCTGGGCGCCATATTGATGGAGAGCGTCGACATCGTGGCCCGGCTCGTCATACGGCCCGGCGAACTTCCCATCGGGATCATCACGGCTCTGTTGGGCGCGCCGTTCTTCCTCTGGATATTGATCCGCCAGCGGCGCGCGGGGAGCGGCTTCTATGGCTGACGCCGCCGTCCGGATTCGCGACGTGTCTTATGCGGTGGGCGACGCCCATATCCTCACCGGCATCGACCTCGGCTTTGCGCCGGGCCGCTTCAACGTCATCCTCGGCCCTAACGGCGCGGGCAAATCCACGCTGATGCGGATCGCAGCGGGACGTCTTGCGCCGTCATTGGGCGAAATCCTGTATGGCGACACACCCGTCGCAGCGATGGACGCGACGGCGCTGGCGCGGCGCCGCGCCGTCCTGTCCCAAAACGTGGAGTTGACCTTTCCGTTGCCGGTCGAGGACGTCGTGCTCATGGGCCGCTACCCGCATTATCGGGGCGTTCCGTCGGCGCACGACCGGGACATTGTCTCCCGCGCGCTCGACCTCGTCGACATGACTGGCCGCCGGCACCAGGCCTATCCGACCTTGTCCGGCGGGGAGCGACAGAAGACGCATCTGGCGCGCGTGCTGGCCCAGATCTGGGACGAGGACGAGACGGGGCAAGGACGCATCCTGTTTCTGGACGAGCCCACCGCCAGCCTCGACATCTATTATCAAATTCATCTCCTCGACACGGCGCGGGAATTTCTCGCGCGCCGTTGCACGATCGTGGCCAGCCTCCACGATCTGAATCTGGCTTTCGAATATGGCGATCGCTTCTTCCTCCTGGAATCCGGACGCCTGCTGCACGAAGCCGACGGCGCCCGCGCGATTCCGAAGGACCTCATCGAACGCGTCTATCGCGTGAAAGCCGAAACGGTCGGCGGCACCGCAGACGAACCCGGCCTCTGGCGCTTCCGGCTGTAGAGTTGCGCGCCTAACCACAAATGTCATCCCCGGCCTCGCGCGAACGGAGTTCGCGTGAGGAGAAGGGGACCCAGGTCGTCCAGCAGCACGAATTCGTGAAATCAAAAACTATTGCGCGACAACTCTTGAACGATTGCACCGCATCGTCTCCACCTGGGTCCCCTTCCCCTCGCGATCCTGCCGGATCGCGAGGCCGGGGATGACAAGCTGGGGAAATTGCTCAAGCTGGCTCGATCCGAAAAAGCTTTACATCCCCGCCTGCTGCACGTGAGCGTGGAACGCGGCCAGTTCCGCCTTCTCCACCTCGGACCAGGCGTCGAGTTGCGCGCCGAGTTTCGTGTGCAGATCGGCATAGACCTCGACTTCCTGCTTTGTCGGCGAGGTATCGGCGTCTTCCAGCCCCCCGGCGAAGGCGTAAATCTGCTCGTTGAGCATGTCGGGGAAATTGAGGTTGCCCTCCGAGCCCTTGATGTTCACCTGCATCAGCGTGCCTTCGACCGGTTCGAGCTTCGCCACCAGCGCATCGCCCTCCGCTAGCAGCGCTGTGCTTCCCGGCTTGCCGTCGAGCTTCTTGTGCAGCGCGGCCACTTCCGCTTTGGCCGCGCGGATGTCGTTCACCGCACGGTGCAACGTGTCGAGGTCGTGCCAGGCCTCGACGGAGAGCGCGAATTTCTGGCGCAATCCCTCGTCCGAGCCCTTCACGCGCGGATCGCGCACGAGTTCGAGCGGTTCGGTCTGGCTTTCACCCGCTACCGTCAGCTTGACGGTGTAATGACCGGGCAGCGCGATCGGCCCGCGCGGCGCCAGCCCTTCATAGAATGCGCCGGGAATCTGCACCGGGTCGTCGTAACGCAGATTCCAGACGAAACGATTCATGCCCGACCCCGCCGGCAGCGTGTTTGTCGGAACGATCTGGTCGGGCCATTCCGGCGGCTGTTCTTCCGTCTTGGCCGATTTGCTCGAAAGATGGCGCACGGGCGCGCCGTTGGAATCCAGAATGTCGAGCGTGACTTCGCCGGTCGGCTTGCTCGCCAGATAATAATCGATGAGGGCGCCTGCCGGCGGATTGGTGCCGACGGGCCGTCGCGTGTCGACCTGATCGGGATAATAGAGCCGGTAGGCGGTCTCGGGCGCGTAGAGGAATATATCGGCCTCAGGCGATCCCGGCGCGATCTGGCGCAGCGGCGTGATGTCGTCGAGAATCCAGAACGAGCGCCCATGGGTCGCCACCACGAGATCGTCGCCCTTCACGACGAGATCGTGCACCGGCGATTGCGGCAGATTGAGTTGAAGGCTCTGCCAGTTCGCCCCGTCGTCGAAGGACACGTACACGCCCGTCTCGGTGGCCGCATAGAGCAACCCGCGTTTCACGGGATCCTCGCGCACGGCGTGCACGAACGCGCCTTCCGGGATGCCCGCGCCCAGTTGCGTCCAGGTCTTGCCGCCATCGGCGGTCTTGAAGATGTAGGGATAAATATCGTCGAGCTTGTGCCGGTCGACGGCGACATAGGCCGTTCCGTCGTCGAAATGCGACGGCTCGATCATGTCGACCGAACCCCATTCGGGCATGGCGGGCGGCGTCACATTCGTCCAATGGCCGCCGTCGTCGCTCGTGACCTGGATCAGCCCGTCATCGGTGCCCACCCACAAATGCCCGCGCACCAGCGGCGATTCCGCAATGGCGAAAATCGTGTCGTAATATTCGACGCTGGTGATGTCCTTGGTGATCGGACCGCCCGAGGCAATCTGCTTCGACTTGTCGTCGCGGGTCAGGTCGCCGCTGACGGCGGTCCAGCTCTTGCCGTCGTCCGTCGTCTTGTACAGACGCTCCGCGCCCCAATAAAGCGTGTCGGGATCGTGCGGCGACATCATCAGCGGCGAGGTCCAGTTGAAGCGGTGTTCCAGTTGCGAAGCAGCCCTGCCCGACGCATCGACCGGCCACACCGAGATCGTCTCGGATTGAAAGGTATGCCGGTCGAATCGCTGGATGTCGTTTTCCGACGTGGAATAGATGATGTCGGGATCGCGCGGATCGGCGATCACGAAGCCGCATTCGCCGCCGCCCGCAATGTCCCAGTCGCGGTCGTCGATGGCGCCTTCGTCGGAGGCGCTGGCAATCCAGACGTTCGAATTGTCCTGCTGCGCGCCATAGACGTCGTAGGGGAAACGGTTATCGACGGCGACGTGGTAGAATTGCGCCGTCGGCTGCTTGTCGGCCTCGGTCCAGGTCTTGCCGCCGTCGACCGACACGATCGCTCCGCCGTCGCTGCCGTTGATCAGCCGGTCGGGATTGGTTGGATCGATCCACAGACCATGATGGTCGCCGTGCCGCGCGGACACGAGCTCGAAGGTCTTGCCGCCATCGGTCGATTTGAACATGCCCGTGTTGAGCGCATAGACCGTGTCGGCGTGCTTCGGGTCGGCGTAGATTTTCGAGAAATACCACGCGCGCTGCCGCAGGCGGCCGTCGTCGTTCACGCGCGCCCAATGAACGCCCGCGTCGTCGGAACGATAGAGGCCGCCATCCTTGGCCTCAATCATCGCGTAGACGCGCTTGGCATTGGCGCCGGACACCGACACGTCGATGCGGCCGAGAAGTCCCGAGGGCAGGCCGTTGCCGGAGAGGCGCGCCCAGGTCGCGCCGCCATCGGCCGAGCGATAGAGCCCGCTGCCCGGTCCGCCGCTGGAGAAATTCCACGGCTGGCGCAAGGCCTGCCACAGCGACGCGTACACGATCTTCGAATTCGTGCGGATCGAACGTCACGTCGATGGCGCCGGTGGTGTCGCCGTTCGAAAGCACCCGGGTCCACGTCTTTCCGCCGTCGGTGGTGCGATAGAGGCCCCGTTCCGCATTGGGCCCGAAGGCATGGCCGAGGGCGGCGACAAGCACGATGTTGGGATTCTTGGGGTCTACGATAACGGCGCCGATCTGCCGCGAATCCGTCAGCCCGAGATTCTGCCACGTCTTGCCGCCGTCCACCGATTTGAAGACGCCGTCGCCATAGGTGATGTCGCCGCGGGGCGATGCTTCGCCGGTGCCGACATAAATGACGTTGTGATTGGAGGGCGCGACCGCGATCGCGCCGATGGAGGTGATGGACGTGTGGTCCGTCAGCGGCGTCCATGACACGCCGCCATCCGTCGTCTTCCACACGCCGCCCGCGACGGCGCCGAAATAATAGGTGTCGGGTTGGCCCGGCACGCCCGCGACCGCCAGCACGCGACCGCCGCGATACGGGCCGATCCCCCGCCAGCGCAGCGCCTGAAACCGGCTTTGATCGACCGTTGCAGCCGCTGCCGTGACGGCCGCGTGCGAAACGGGTGCCGACGACAACAGGCACAGGGCGATCGCGCAGGCGCTCGCGCCAAGAAGCAGAGGGGAACGCGTTTTCATGTGGGAGTCTCCACCTGTTCGAGACGGAAACACCGTTCGAATGGCGCAAATCCGAGCCGGCGCTTCCGCGTTGGGCCGGATGATTGGCTATTTGGTCCGCCCGCACAAGTTTGCCAGAACTGGGCCCGGCGGCTAGTGTTTCGCGTGGAATCGGGGTCCATCCGGGTACTGTCGAAGAATAGTCGAAAGACTAAATTCAGGCACGGCGCAGGATATGGACGTTCCTCTGGAAGTGATCGCGGAATTCAATCCGGTATCGGCCGAGCATGCCGTATTGCGCGAAGTCAAACATTATTGGGATCGGAAGCGTCGCGGCCGGTTGATGCCGTCGCGCGCCGATATCGTTCCCTCCGAATTGAAGCCGCATCTGCCGCAAATTCTGCTGGTCGACGTCGTCGCCGGCGCAAGCGATTTCCGCTACCGGCTCGTCGGCTCCAGACTGCGGCCTTATTTCCCCAATGAAGCAACCGGGCAGCTCATGAGCCGGGCGCTGGCACCGTTCGGCGAGGCGACCGTGGCGGCCACGCTGGATGGCTATCGAAACGTTGTTCTGGAGCGCGCCCCGGTCCGCTTCAAGGGTCCGGGAACCTATTATGCGCAGGAGTCGAAATTCTTCGAAGCGATGCTGATGCCGCTCGGCGACGACGATGGGCGCGTCACGATGATTTTCGGCGCCTTCGAATTCGACTGGAAGTTCCGGCAACCGGGCGCGTCCCGATAGGGCGGTTCGATTGGATTGAAACATGGCGTGCTACGTTTACGTATTGGGCGGTGGCGGACGGGGATTCAGAACCTATGTCGGCTGGACCACCGATCTCGGCCGGCGCCTGTTGCAGCACAATTCCGGCGCGGGCGCGAAATCGACGCGCGGACGGCGCTGGGTCCTGCTCTATGCGGAACGCTACAAAACGCGGCACGCCGCGATGAGCCGGGAATGGCATCTGAAACGCGACAGGCCGCTTCGGAAAGCGCTGCGTTCAATCGGATTGTGATCGCGACAGACCGCTTATTGCCTCGGCTTTTCATTCCTCTCGGTGTCATTCCCGCGAAAGCGGGAACCTAGAGGAAGCCGGTGCGCTGCGCCGCGTGCCGCCAAATCCATTTTATTCTTCCGAATTCGCGTTCTGCATCCTCTGGATGGCCGCTTCTGCGGCCATGACAGTTGCGGGAAAACAAGTCGCTACCAGTGGCCGTTGGCATGAGATGGGAGCAACTTCCGCCGAACCGCTTACAGCTCTACCGGCCGTCCGTGCGGAGTCCGGCGATAGGCTTCGGCCCAGGCGGCTTTGCGCGCGGCCAGGTCGTTCGGCGAAGCGAGCCCGCGATCGGCGACAAGCCGCTCCAGGGCTCTCAGCCAATGCTCATAATAGTGAGTGCCGTCATCCGGTTCGCCGCGTTCGTCCGCGTCCTTCAGTTCGGTGGCCAGAGTCGCCGACCAGTCGCTCCACGAAAAGGCCCCGGCGGCATGGAGCTGAACGGCGAGCGCGAAAGCCTGCGCCTGCCAGGGTTCTTCGAACACCGGCCCGGCCGCGTCGGCCGGCAGGCGCGGCAACGGCGCAAAGCGACGGGCTTTTTCCGCGGCGTCAGCCTCGCTCAAGGTAATCTTCCCAAAGATCGAGATAGACCGCGCTCTTCCCGCGCGAATCCCCGCCCCAAAGCTCGCGCGCTTCGAAGCGCACCTGATAGAGAGGCTGCGGTTGCTCGCCCAGCCCGTGCGCGTTGGCATCGGGGAATACATGGGCGCCGTGCAGACGCGTGACGGCGCCGATATGCCCGCGCGCATAGCGGGGCAGCCGCGTGTGCCCGACGGGATTCATGTTGCGCGCCCGCACGCGCTCGCCCGGCGCAAATTTCGGCGTCCTTGCAGACTTCCGCTCGACGGGGCTTCCACTCGCCAGAACGCGCGCAACCCGGTCGGCGGTGAGCGGCGGCGCGAGTTTGCGCGCGCCGGCCGCAGGGCGACCGCTTGTGATCTCCTCGCGCGTGACGAGACCCGACTTGACCAGCAATCCCTCAAGGCCCGCGATCCATTTTTCATAATAGCTCATGCGCAGATATTCGGGGCCCGGAATGCGCTCGCGTTTGTGGCGCGTGGCATCGATGGTCCAGCGGCCCCAGGTGCCCGCGGCGAGAACGAGGGCCAAAGCGCGGGCTTCCCATCCCGCATGAAAGACGGGCTCGTTCGCCTCCGGGGCGATCGGTCCCAGGCCGTGCATGCCGCCCATGTCATGGACGCCGTTCATGGCTCGGCGGCTCCGGGAGATTTGACGATTGCCACGCCGATCATGGAGTCGCGCGAGATGAGATCGGCAAGGGCCTCTTCGCCGAGGCCCTCGGTCCCCGCCGGTCGCTCGGGCAGGACGAGGTAGCGAATTTCGGCCGTGGAATCCCAGACGCGGATCTCGACGCGATCGTCCAATGTCAAACCGAACTCGGCCAGCACGCCGCGCGGATCGATCACGGCGCGGGAGCGATAGGGCGAAGATTTGTACCAGACGGGCGGCAGGCCCAGCACGGGCCATGGATAACAGGAACACAGCGTGCAGACGACCATGTTGTGCACATCGGGCGTGTTCTCGACCGCGATCATGTGTTCGCCCTGCCGCCCGCCATATCCCAGCTCGGCGATGGCCGACGTCGCATCCTGCAACAGACGCGCCTTGTATGCGGGGTCGCTCCACGCCCGCGCCACCACCTTCGCGCCGTTGCGGGGCCCGACTTTGTGCTCATAGGTCTCGACGATGGCATCGAGCGCCGCGGGATCGACGAGCCCCTTCTCCACCAGCAACGATTCAAGAGCCCTGACCCGGAGCGCCATATCCGATGGCGGCTCCTGGCCGTGATTGTGGTCATGGTGGTGATGATCGCGGTCGTCGTGCATACGGTCCTCGGCGGCAGCTTTCAGCAAGACAGACAGCACGCGAAGATACCGCGCGCAACCGGACGGTCAAGCTGTTGGAATATGGGGTAGAGTGTCAGCTCGAAGGCTTTCTGCGGCGCCCCAATTTGGTGAAAGGGTTTGCTCCAAATGGGCCTGCGCCCCACAATGTTTCCCATTCAAGCAGTCTTTCACCGGCGCGGTTATTTATGTCCGCCTCAATTTCGCGCACCCTTAGTACGACTCGTCCGAAATCGCGAACAATGCCGACCAAGATAATGGCAAACGCGATTGATGAAGCACAAGTGAGAACGATAGCTGCCGTGAGAGGTAGCTTCTCCCAAGCAGCAATTAAGCCAATCACGACTGCTGCATATGTGATTGTCGCCTGGAAAACCGAGTCGTTGCGATCTAGAAGCTCGTCTCTGAGAGTGTCGTATTCGTGAAGTATTACGGCAATTTTGGCGTTTTGATCTTCATCGATCTTCCGCATTGCTGGGCTTTTCCCATTCCTCGACCACTTTCACTATATCCTCAATTTCCCAGAGATGGCTATCCATTCCGGCGGCTTGAGCGGGCGTCACGCAATCCGTCCTCGCAATCTGTCGACACGAAACTTATTCGTGAAATGCTCGGTCAGCGTGGCGATTGGGTACCGTGTCGGCAGATTGATTGCACCTTCCCGCAATCATGGACGAAGCGGTGGAATGAGGTAACAGCAGCAACGTTCCCCAGCGCGCTTGGTTACATCTTGTCGCGAAGGGGTACATTGCCGCTGTCACCCTATTTTTTTTCGAGAATGCGCCGTCATCGCGCAATCAACCCAGGCCGATGCGTCGGCATTGTCTTTAATCAGATCGTACATCACGCCATCCTATAGAAGCGTCCGTCACCGCTCATTTGCGTTTCTTGCGACCACCCGAACGCGGCGCTTGCTCGACAACGCCGGAAGCCGGCGTGACCAGCGTTTGAACACTCACGTTCTTCAGTCGCGGAAGCAGACTGGCGACGGTCACGCGCTTCTCCCGTGATTCCTCGATAATGTTGCCAAGCTCCACGCAATCAATTGTCGTGCCTTCGTCCGCGACGATAAAGTGGTCCATCTTGAACGTCGCTTCCGCTTCGTCATCTGCGCGCTCGCCCGTCCTCGCAACGAATTCGACCGTCTCGTCATTGAGAAGGTCCGACATGCTCTCTCCACCGGCGAACATGTGATGCACAAGGCCCGGCGCCACCCTCTTGGCCTCGATGCTGTAAATATCAGCCTCGGAAAGCGGGACGTGAAATTCATTGTAGCGGATAAAGGCTTGCTTCTTACGCCGCATCTGAAAGTGGTAATGCGGAACGCGCGACGCTTCGGAGGCGCTTTCGTGCCCTAGATAGTCGCCTTCGCCGCACGAGAAGGCCCATTCGTAGTCGTTCCAGCGGATCGTCAATTCGATCAGCTTGCCCGTCCCTTCATCGCTCAAGTCGTTTATGTGGCGCGCAAAGCCTTCCTGGTTCGCAACGCGGCGCAGGAACAATTGGATTTGAAACATGCCCCAGGCGCCGCGCCACATCCATGAAGTGGCGCTTGGTGAAGCCGGTAGGCACCAGAAGCCAATGCAGGCACGGTCGCCGCGCGTCGAATGCCGCGAGATCGTCGCCGCAAACCGAGCACTTGCCCGTGCGAAACAGTTCGGAAAATTCATGGCTCTCGGCTTCCGCTCTCGCACGCCCTTTTGCGTTTGCACGGGCGCGCACGTCTGCCGGCAATGATCGGGCACGTTCCGCGTATCTGCGCCCTTCGTCTCTCATACTCTGGCTCATGACCGTCTCGTCTCGGGACCTGTCCCTTTTTGTGTCCCCGGTTGCGTCCTCGAGCGATCTTGGGGCTGTCTTGGCCGGTCGATTTTCGGGCTAACCCTTTGAAATCCCTGGTGAGCCCGGATGGGATCGAACCATCGGCCCTCTGATTAAAAGTCAGATGCTCTACCGCTGAGCTACGGGCTCCCCGCGAGGGACGCGGACCATAGTTGCGCGGGTCGCCGCGGTCAACAATTGGCGGCCGCGCCGGCCACCCCGACTGTCCAAACGTCACATTCACGCGGCCGGAAGGCGCGGTTCGACGCTTCGGGCGGCACGGTTATACCAGCGGCCTTTGTTGGCAACTCCCCCCACCCGATCCGTCTTCGCTACGCTTTGCTCCGCTACGACGGATCGACCTCCCCGCAAGGGGGAGATGAAAAAGAAAAGGATTCGCCTCCCCCTTGCGTCCGCCTACGCTGAAGCTACGGCGGAGTTGCGGGGCCTGCCCGCCGAAGCCTTTCGCGAAGGCGGGAGGCCGGCGAGCCGGGGGAGCGACGGGTGCCAGATACAAAGCGCGAGCCGGGTGGGGGGCGACCGATCGAGAGCTGAGGCTGTTGGCATTACGCCCCCTCGTCGTCCGGCTCGGCGCGGCGATAGGCCTCGAAAATCGGGGCCGCGAAGGCGGCCGCGCTGCCGGCCCTAATCGCATCGCGCAGGCCCGCCATGAGGTCCTGATAGTAAGCGAGGTTGTGCCAGGTGAGCAGCATGGAGGCGATGATCTCTCTCGCCTTCACGACATGGTGCAGATAGGCGCGGCTGAAATTGCGGCAGGCGGGGCAGCGGCATTCGGCGTCGAGCGGCGCGTCGTCTTCGGCGAAGCGCGCATTGCGCAGATTTAGCGCGCCGGCGCGCGTGAACGCCTGCCCGTTGCGGCCCGAGCGCGTGGGCAGTACGCAATCGAACATGTCGATGCCGCGCAACACCGCGCCCGCGATGTCGTCGGGCTTTCCCACGCCCATCAGGTAATGCGGACGATCGGCCGGCAGAAGCGGCACCGTCGCCTCCAGCGTGTCGAACATCGCCGATTGCGTTTCGCCCACCGCGAGCCCGCCGACCGCATAGCCGTCGAAGCCGATCTCCACGAGCGCGTGCGCCGATCGCGCGCGCAGATGCGGAAACACCCCGCCCTGCACGATGCCGAAACAGGCCCGGCCCGGCTGCTCGCCGAACGCCGCCTTCGAGCGCGCGGCCCAGCGCATCGACAGCGCCAGCGACGCCTCGATCTCCGCTTCGGTCGCGGGGAACGCGGGGCATTCGTCGAGCACCATCTGGATGTCGGAGCCGAGGCAGCGCTGGATGTCCATCGCGCGCTCGGGCGAGAGAAACTCCTCCGCGCCGTCGATATGCGAGCGGAAGCTGACGCCCTCGTCCGAGATCCGGCGCAGCTTCGCCAGCGACATCACCTGGAAGCCGCCGGAATCGGTGAGGATCGGCCGCTCCCAGCCCATGAAACGGTGAAGGCCGCCCAGCCGCGCGATGCGCTCGGCGCCGGGGCGCAGCATCAGGTGATAGGTGTTGGCGAGCACGATGTCGGCGCCGGTTTCGCGCACGGATGCGGGCAGCATCGCCTTGACGGTCGCCGCCGTGCCGACCGGCATGAAGGCGGGCGTGGCGATGTCGCCGCGCGGGGTGTGGATGATCCCAGCGCGCGCCGCGCCGCACGCGGCCCCGATCTCGAAACGAAATTCGCTCATCGCGCCCGGAATAGCAGGCACGCGTCGCCATAGGAATAGAAGCGATAGGCTTTGGCGATCGCCTCCGCATAGGCGGCTTTCATCGTCTCCGTGCCGGCGAACGCGCACACCAGCATGAACAGGGTCGAGCGCGGCAGGTGGAAATTGGTGAGAAGCACGTCGACGGCTTTGAAGCGGTAGCCGGGCGTGATGAAGATATCGGTGTCGCCCGCGAAGGGCACGACGCGGCCCGCGGCCGAGGCCGCACTTTCGAGCGTGCGCAACGAGGTCGTGCCCACGGCCACGATATGCCCGCCGGAATCATGGGTCGCGTTGAATTCGTCGCGCGGCGGCTTCGCCGATCTCCGCGCGCTCGGCGTGCATGCGGTGCGCGTTGGTGTCGGCCGCGCTCACGGGCAGGAACGTCCCCGCGCCCACATGCAGGGTCACGCTCTCGCGGCCGATGCCGGCATGGGCCAGCCGGTCGAGCAGCGCGGGCGTGAAATGAAATCCCGCGGTGGGAGCGGCGACCGAACCTTCATGTTCGGCATAGATCGTCTGATAGTCGGCGCGGTCCCGCGCATCGGGCTTGCGCTTGCCGGCGATATAGGGCGGCAAAGGCATCTCGCCTTCGCGCGCGATCGCCGCGTCGAGGGCTGTGCCCGAAAGCTCGAATTCGATGTCCACTTCGCCGCCGTCGCCGCGTCCGATGGTGCGCGCAGATAGCGCCGTTCCGAATTGCAAGCGGTCGCCGGGGTTGAACTTGCGGGCCGGCCGCGCAAAAGCGAGAAACCGCGAGGCGCCCAGCCGCCTGTGCAGCAGCACTTCGACCTTCGCGCCTTCGCCGCGCGCGCCGTCCCGCGGCAGCCGCCTTCCGTGCAGCCGTGCCGGGATCACTTTCGTGTCGTTGACGACGAGAAGATCGCCCGCGGCGAGGAACCCGGGCAGATTGCGAACATGGGCGTGTTCGAGGCGGCCATCGGCGCGCACCACCAGAAGCCGCGCCAATCGCGCGGGCTCGCGGGCCTCAGCGCGATCAGTTCCTCCGGCAATTCGAAATCGAACAGGGCCACGTCCATGGGAGCAAGCTTAACCTATGCTCGCTTCGGTTTTCCTCTTCCCCCGCACGCGGGGGAAGTGGCCGGCGAAGCCGGCCGAAGGGGGCCCCCTCCGTCTGTCGCGCTCACGCGCGACAGACACCTCCCCCGCGCGCGGGGGAGGAGGATAAAAAAGATAGTCCAAACAACTAATTCGCGTGGCCCACGCTTTCGAGCACCGCCGCGATGATGCGGTCCTGCGTCGGCTCGTCGAGATAGGGATGCATGGGGAGGCTCACCACGGTCTTGCTCACGCGCTCGCTGACCGGCACGGCCGCGCTCGGGAAATGGCGATAGCCTTTCTGGATATTCAGCGGGATCGGATAATAGACCATGGAGGGAATGCCCCTGGCCTTCAGATCGGCCTGCAGCTTGGTGCGGTCTGGCACCTGGATGGTGTATTGCGCCCAGGTCGATTGCGCGCCTTCGATCACATGCGGTACGCAGATGCTGTTCGAACGGCCCAGCGCGGCGGAATAGCGATGCGCGATCCTGTCGCGCAGCTCGATCTCTTCCGGGAATATCTTGAGCTTCTCGATCAGGATCGCGGCCTGGATCGTATCGAGCCGCGAATTCACGCCGATGCGGACGTTCTCGTATTTGTCGGTGCCCTGGCCGTGAACGCGGATGGACCGCAGCAGCGCGATCAGACCGTCGTCGTTGGTGAACGTCGCGCCGCCGTCGCCGAAACAGCCCAGCGGCTTCGCCGGAAAGAAACTCGTCGAGGCCGCATCGCCGATACCGCCCGCGCGGCGGCCGTCCAGCAGCGCGCCGTAACCTTGCGCCGCATCGCACAGGAGAAGCAGCTTCTCGCGCTTCACGATCGGTTCGAGTTTGCGGTAGTCCGCGGCCTGGCCGAACAGGTCGACCGGCATCACCACGCGCGAACGGAGCTTGCCTTCGCGCTTGACCATTGCGATGGCCGCTTCGAGGCTTGCCGGATCCATGTTGTAGGTGTCTTCCAGCACGTCGACGAAGACAGGCGTGGCGCCCACCAGCGCCACCACTTCCGCGGACGCCGCGAAGGTGAACGCCGGCACGTACACCGCGTCTCCGGGACCGATATCCCAGGCGCGCAGCACGATCATCAACGCGTCCGTGCCGTTGGCGCAGGCGAGCGCGTGCTTGACGCCCGCGAATTGCGCCAGTTGCTCCTCCAGTTCGCGGACCTGCGGGCCCATGATCCATTGGCCGCCCTCCACCGCCGCCTCGATGGCGCGGGTGAGCGAGGCGCCGAGCCGGCGGCGTTGCGCTTGCAGGTCGATGAACTGGATGGCGGACATGGTTACTCCGTACGCGTGAAATCAGCTTGCGTTCTAGGCGACGACCCCGCCCCCGACAACCCGGGCACGGACACTAAATATTTCCGAATGCATCACGCCCGCGTAAAGCCATTGCTTCGAGAATAGTTACTTCCTGACAGGCGCATGGCGCCGTTCCCGCTCTTTCATCTCCGGTATTTCGAAGTCCAATCCAATCCCCGCAAAGCGCTTGGCCATCCTTGTCCCTGCACCCTCTTCGTTCCGCGGTTCGCTCATCACCGCGTTGCACAAAATTTCGCGGACTTCATCCGCCATGCTGCGGCCGCGCCGATGCGCGCGCAGGCGGAGACGCTCTTTCACGTCATCTTCGATATTTCGTATGACAAGTTGCGCCATTCGGAGACGATACCACTTTGCACCGCACTTGTCCGTCAAGCCTTGTCCGCTTCCACCCGCATGGCGAGGATTTTGTCGGGCAGGCCGCTGATCGCGCCGTTGTTGTGCTCACCGCCCTTCTTGATCGCATCGACATGTTCCATGCCTTCGATCACCTTGCCCCAGACGGTGTATTGACGGTCGAGCCAGGGCGCGTCATCGAAACAAATGAAGAACTGGCTATTGGCGCTGTCGGGGTCGCCCGTGCGGGCCATGGAGACGGTGCCCCGCACATGGGACTCCTTCGAAAATTCGGCATCGAGGTCGGGAAGATCGGAACCGCCCGAGCCGGTGCCGGTGGGATCGCCCGTCTGCGCCATGAAATCGGGAATCACACGGTGGAACACTACGCCGTCGTAAAAGCCCGCGCGCGCGAGTTCCTTGATGCGCGCGACATGGTTCGGCGCGAGATCGGGGCGCAGCGCCACGACGACGGGCCCGCCCTTGAGAGTCATGACGATGGTGTTTTCGGCATCGCGCGGCATCAAGCGCCCTTTCGAATTTCGTTGCAGCGTTTGACGATGAGCTCGGCGACATAGGGGCTGGTGAACGGCGTCACCTTGCCGCCCAGCATCGCGATTTCCTTCACCAGGCGGGAGGCGATCGCCTGGTGTCGCGGATCGGCCATCAGGAACACGGTTTCGATTTCCGGGTTGAGCCGCTGGTTCATTGCGACCATCTGAAATTCGTATTCGAAATCGGACACCGCGCGCAGCCCGCGAATGATGACCGAGGCACCGACTTTTTCCGCGAACTGCATGAGGAGCGAATCGAAGGTCTCGACGCCGATCGTGGCGCGGCCTTCGGCCAAGGGCGTCGCCTCGTGGCGCACCATCTCCATGCGCTCCTCGAGCGAGAACATCGGCGATTTCGACGGATTGGTGGCGACGCCGATCACCAGATGATCGACGAGCTTGACCGCCCGCTTGACGATATCGAGATGTCCGAGTGTCACCGGATCGAAGGTTCCGGGATAAAGCCCCACGCGCTTCCCGCTCATGTCCGGTCCTTTCGCATTCATGCCTGGTCGGCCGATACGTCTTCGATCCGCTCGACCGAAACCACCCGCTCGCCCTCGTCGAGCCGGAACACCACGACGCCCTGCGCCGCGCGTCCCTGCACGCTGATGCCGGTCACCGGCACGCGGATGGTCTGGCCCTGATTGCTGATCAGCATCAGATCGTCGGAATCCTCCACCGGGAACGCCGCGATGATCGCACTGTTCTTCCGCCCCATCCCCATCGCGACGATGCCCGAGCCGCCGCGGCCGGTGACGCGATATTCGAACGAACTCGTGCGCTTGCCGAATCCGTTCTCCGAAACGGAAAGCACGAATTGTTCGGTGGCCCCCAGCCCGGCGTAACGCTCGGGCGTCAACGTCGCCAATTCGCCCGTGTCCTCGGCGTCGTCGGTCGCGTCCTCGATTGCCGCTTCGGCGTCTTCGCCCAGGGCGGCCCGCCGCGCGGCACTCGCCTGCTTCAGATAGGCGCGCGCTTCCGCGGTCGACGCGTCGGAATGATGCAGCAGGGACAGGCTCACCACCTCGTCGCCTTCGGCGAGCTTGATGCCGCGCACGCCCGTCGAAGTCGCGGCCCTTGAACACGCGCACGTCGCCGATCGCGAAGCGGATGCATTTGCCCGCGCGCGTGGTGAGCAGGATGTCGTCGCGCTCGGTGCAGGTCTGCACGCCCACGATGCCGTCGCCCGCGTCCAGCTTCATCGCGATCTTGCCGTTGCGGTTGATGCTGGCGAAATCGGAAAGTTCGTTGCGCCGCACATGGCCGGACTTGGTGGCGAAGACGACGTTCAGCGCTTCCCACTGGGCTTCATCCTCCGGCAACGGAAGGATCGTCGTGATGCGCTCGCCTTCCTGCAGCGGCAGGAGATTGACCATCGCCTTGCCGCGGCCCTGGATCGGCGCATCGGGCAGGCGCCACACTTTCAGCTTGTAGGCCATACCGGTGGAGGAGAAGAACACGAGTGGCGCGTGCGTCGACGCGACGAAGATATGGGTGACGAAATCTTCCTCGCGCGTCGCCATACCGGCGCGGCCCTTGCCGCCGCGGCCTTGTACGCGATATTCGGCCAGCGGCGTGCGCTTGATATAGCCCGCATGGGTGACCGTCACGGCCACGTCCTCGCGCTCGATCAGGTCTTCGTCTTCGACTTCGATGTCGGCTTCGATCAGTTCGGTCAGCCGCGGCGTCGCGAATTCGGATTTCAGGTCTTCCAGTTCCTTGCGGATGATCGCGAGCACCCGCGGCCGGCTGCGCAGGATTTCGAGAAAATCGCGGATCGCCTCGCCGAGCTGCTTCACCTCGTCGCCGATCTCGTCGCGGCCCAGCGCCGTCAGCCGCTGCAGGCGGATGTCGAGGATCGCCTTGGCCTGCTCTTCGGTCAGCCGGATCGTGCCGTCTTCCAGGATCATGTGGCGCGGGTCGGCGATCAGCATGACGAGCGGCGCCACATCCTTCGCAGGCCAGGCGCGCCCCATCAACTGCGCCCGGGCCGTCGCCGCGTCGGGCGCCGCGCGGATCAGCGCAATCACGTCGTCGATATTGGCGACGGCGATCGCAAGTCCCACCAGGATATGGCCGCGATCGCGCGCCTTGGCGAGATCGTAGCGCGTGCGCCGCGTCACGACCTCCTCGCGGAACGCCACAAACGCGCCGACGAGATCCTTCAGGTTCATCACCTGCGGCCTTCCGTCGTTCAGCGCCAGCATGTTGACGCCGAAACTCGTCTGCAGCTGCGAAAACCGGTAGAGCTGGTTGAGCACCACTTCCGACGAGGCGTCGCGCCGCAGTTCGATCACCACGCGCATGCCGTGGCGGTCGCTTTCGTCGCGCAGCTCGGCGATGCCCTCGACGCGCTTTTCGCGCACGAGCTCGGCGATGCGCTCGATCATCGTCGCCTTGTTCACCTGATAGGGAATCTCGGTGACGATGATCGCTTCGCGATCCTTGCGCAATTCCTCGATGTGGCATTTCGCACGCATCAGGATCGAGCCGCGGCCGCGGGCCAGCGCGGCGCGCGCCGCCTGCTTGCCGATGATCATGGCGCCGGTGGGGAAATCCGGACCGGGAACGATTTCCGTCAGCGCGTCGAGGCTGATGGACGGGTCTTCGATATAGGCGAGGCAGGCATCGATCACTTCGCCCAGATTGTGGGGCGGAACATTGGTCGCCATGCCCACGGCGATGCCGCTCGAGCCGTTGACCAGCAGATTGGGAAAGCGCGCGGGAAGAACGGACGGCTCCCGTTCCGAGCCGTCATAATTGGGCCGGAACTCGACGGTGTCCTTGTCGAGATCGTCCAGTCAGCGCATGCGCGACCTTCGCGCAGCCGGCATTCGGTGTAGCGTTCCGCGGCCGGAGGATCGCCGTCGACGGAGCCGAAATTGCCCTGGCCGTCGACAAGAGGCAGACGCAGCGAAAAGCCTTGCGCCAAACGGACGAGCGCATCGTAGATCGCCAGATTGCCGTGCGGGTGATATTTGCCCATCACTTCGCCGACGACGCGGGCGCATTTGACGTATTTCTTGTTCCAGTCGAGGCCCATCAAGCCCATCGCGTAGAGGATGCGCCGATGGACGGGCTTGAGGCCGTCGCGCGCATCCGGGATGGCGCGCGAAACGATCACGCTCATCGCATAATCGAGATAGGAGCGGCGAAGCTCATCCTCGATGGCGATGGGGGTGACGTTGCCGCCGCCCGGGGGCGGCGCGTCGCTCGCCGTCTGATCGCTCAAAATCCGCTCCTCAACGGGGTCCGCTCAGGTCGCCGAACCGGACCCGAACCGCAGGCGAATTCCTAGCATTCCGGCCCATGATTTTGCCAGCAAAACCGTGCATTTTCCGGCTAATGTGCGGCAGTTTGCGCAAGGCCCGAACGGATGCGCGCAAGTTCGGCCGTTATGTGGTCCATGTCGTAGGCGTACATCAGCCTTTTGCCCCCCGGCCCGGCCTCGTCATTGAAGCCGAACACCATCCCGAGCAGGTGACCGTCCGCGCTGACGACCGGCCCGCCGCTGAAGCCCTCGCCGCCATCGGCTTCGAAGGTGAAGGCGTGCTGGACCTGGCAATCCGGACAGCGGGACTGCACCGACGTATCGAGGAGGCGCACCGGGCCGCCGGCCTTGCGCAAATCGCCGTCCCGGCCCTGGCCGTAGGCAATGACCGCTTCGTCGACCGTGGGCCGCTCCACGGGGAGCGTTGTCTTGGCGGTCGTCCGGAAGAACAGCAAGTCGTATTGAGCCGAAGTGCCGATGATCATTTGCTGGTCGATGAGATTGGCGTTGTGCGCGGCGGTCACGGCGACGCCCGGCTCGATCACGATGGCGGCCCCATAGCCGTCCTCGATGAGATCCACCAAGGCGGTCAACGGAAGGAAGGCATCGCCAACCGCCGGATTGTCGAAACCTTTTGCGGGTTCGCCGGGCGATTGCATGGACGCACAGCCGAATATGCCCAGCGCGAGCGCCAGACTTCCGATGGCCGGCCAACGCATACTCATACCCCTGTCGACAGCCCTAGAACGGGATTTCGTCGTCCATTTCGCCGCGATCGAAATTGGCCGGCGCTTCACCGCCGCCCGCCTTTGGCGCGCCCGCGCCGCCGCCTTCGCCGCGCGTATCGAGCATGACCAATTCGCCGCGAAAACGTTGTAGCACGACCTCGGTCGAATAGCGCTCCTGGCCGTCCTTGTCGGTGTATTTGCGCGTCTGGAGCGCGCCTTCGAGATAAACCTTCGAGCCTTTTCGAAGATATTGCTCCGCGACCTTGGCGAGGTTCTCGTTGAAGATCACCACGCGGTGCCATTCGGTGCGCTCCTTGCGCTCGCCCGACGCCTTGTCGCGCCAGCTTTCCGAAGTCGCCACCGAAAGATTGACCACCGGATCGCCCGAGGTCATGCGCCGCACTTCCGGGTCCCGGCCGAGATTGCCGATCAGGACCACCTTGTTGACGCTTCCCGCCATTGTTCTTCCTTCCCGCGCTTTTGAGGACGCAACCTAGCCAAGGCCCTGCCTCGCCGCCACGCCGCGCCGTCCGTTGCACTCCCGATGTTCTTATTATGTTCTTCTCAATCGGAGTCAATCCCCAGCTTAAATGGCGCTTGTTCGGCGGGGTCCGCAAACTCAGAGCGCGGAAGCCAACAGCGGGTCGAGCAGCCGCGCGCCATAGACGCTCAGATGATGCTCGTCGCGATAGAGCGGAATGCCGTCGCGCGCCACTTCGCAGGATCCGCCGGCGCAGAGCACTTCGTGGGGATAGATCACGCGGACGCCGCGGATGGTCTTGAGACGCGCCAGAACGTCCATCACGAAGCGCTGCCGCTCGAAATAGATGGCGACCGCGGGCGCCAGATTGCGGCTCTCATGCGCAAGCTTGAGACGCGCCAGCACGGCCGGCACCGGCCAGCCGATCTCGGGCACCGACGCAACGACGATGACCTTCTTGCCCGCATCGACAAGAGTCTGAACCGTACGCACGAGCCCGCGCGCAAACACGGCATGGTTGCCCGCGACGTCGCCGCGTTGCGATTTGTCGTCGACGAGAACGGTATCGCCCTGCAGTTCGATACCGTAAGAGGTTCCTTCCGCATTTTTCGCCCAGCGCGCTTCGAGGATGACCTCGGAGATTCCGTGGGAAATGGCCAGCTTCACGACTTCGTCGTTGAACGCGCGGCAGTCCGGCGCGCTGGGCTTGGTCACGCCCAACAGGGGCGCGCATGATCGCGCGCCCGCGAACAGGCCGACGCGGCCTTCGCGCGATGCAACGTCATCGACCGCCGGCAGGATCGCGTCGGCATGGGAATCTCCCCACAAGATGAAACTCGGCGTTTGCGCGCCGGAACCGATGCGGCAAAGCCGGCCTTCCCGGACGTCGCGCGATGTGAGTCCGAAGCACCGGTCGAACCCCGGCTCGTGGTCCTCTTCTTCCGCAAGGATGCTGCGCACGTCGGGCCGCAGCCGCTGCGGCAGTCCGTTCGCCGCGACGACGAACGCGGCGCTTGCGGCCGTGGCCGCCATCGCACCGACTGCCCACGAGAACAATCTCGTGCGCGCGATTCCCGACCTGCGCCGGAGCGGCTGTTCCACGAAGCGCCAGGACAGTGCCGCCAATGCGAACGACGCCGCAATCGCCGCCGCGGTCTCGGCCGGCGACAGACCACGGAACAGTACGTATTTCGCCAGCACATAGAGCGGCCAGTGCCAGAGATAGAGCGAATAGGAAATGAGCCCGACAAACACGATCGGTCTTTGGGAAAGGGCATTGCCGGTGAGCGTGACGCCCCCGTCTGTCGCCCAAATGACGAGCGCCGCGCCGAAACAGGGCACAAGCGCGGCGGGACCGGGAAACAGCATCTGCGACGTAAACGCGAACGTCACGAACAGGATCAGACCGATGCCGCAGGCGGACAGCGATTCGCGCAGCCAGCGTTGCCGGATGGGAGGAACGGCGCCGAGCGCAATAAGCGCGCCGAGCATCAATTCCCAGGCGCGTCCCGGCAGCAGATAAAACGTCGCAGCCTGCGCGTGCGCGACGCCCCATACTCCCAGCGCAAACGATGCCGCGAAGATCGCGCCGACCGAAGCAAGGAGCCACGCGCGCGACCCACGCCCGCATAGAAGCAGGATCGCCGGAAACAGCAGATAGAATTGCTCCTCGACGGCGATCGACCACAGATGCAGGAGCGGTTTGCTATCGGAGACGACGTCGAAATAACCAGCCTCATTCCAGAATTGGAAATTGGATCCGAATGCCGCGGTCGCCAGCAGGCTCTTCGCGTAACGCGCGAAATCGAACGGGAACAGGATGAAGGCAGCAGCGATGGAAACGACCGCCAGCATCGCGAACAGCGCCGGAAAGATGCGCCGGACGCGGCGCTCGTAAAACCGCGCGATCGAGAAACGGCCGTCGCGCATCTCGCCATGGATCAGCGCAGTGATCAGGTAGCCCGAGATGACGAAAAACACATCGACGCCGACGAAGCCGCCGCGGAACGGCGCCACGCGATAATGAAAGAGCACGACGGGCAGGATCGCCAGCGCGCGCAGCCCATCGATCTCGGGCCGGTAGCGCGGGGCGTGTGCCGTCGCCGGCCGACTGTCGTTGAAAACTACCTGTTCCGCACCCACGTAAGATGCAACCCCACGCATTGGAAGGCGGCCAGATAACGCCCGGGCGTGCGAATCGCGCAAGGCGAATCGCCGCGTCCGGACGATGGACAATCCGGTCCGAGTCGGACTAAAGAGTGTTCGTTATTTGTTCCGCCGTGCGGCCGCGGGGAACCCGGCGCTTGCCGGGCACAAGGCCGATGGAACAAGCTAGCCGTTTCGACCGGGAACCCATGCTGAAAAACATCTCCATTCGCGGCGCGCGCGAGCACAATCTCAAGGACATCGACGTCGAGATTCCGCGCGACACGCTGACCGTCATCACGGGGCTTTCCGGCTCCGGAAAATCGTCGCTCGCCTTCGATACGATCTATGCCGAAGGCCAGCGCCGCTATGTCGAAAGCCTTTCGGCCTACGCGCGCCAGTTCCTCGAATTGATGCAGAAGCCCGATGTGGACCACATCGAAGGACTCTCGCCGGCCATTTCCATCGAGCAGAAGACGACGTCGCGCAATCCGCGCTCGACCGTCGGCACCGTCACAGAGATTTACGACTATCTGCGCCTGCTGTTCGCGCGCGTGGGCATCCCCTATTCGCCGGCCACCGGTCTTCCCATCGAAAGCCAGACCGTCAGCCAGATGGCCGACCGCGTCCTCATGCTCGAAGAGGGAACGCGGCTCTTCCTGCTGGCGCCCATCGTGCGCGGACGCAAGGGCGAATACCGCAAGGAACTCGCCGAATTGCAGAAGAAGGGGTTTCAGCGCGTCAAGGTGGATGGCAAATTCTACGAGATCGGCGAAACGCCGGCGCTCGACAAGAAATTTAAGCACGACATCGAAATCGTCGTCGACCGCATCGTGGTCAAGCCCGACATCGGCAACCGCCTGCCGGATTCGATCGAAACGGCGCTGAACCTGGCCGACGGGCTGTTGGTGGCCGAGTTCGCCGATGTGAAGGAGAACGGCGGAGCCAAGCGGCTCATCATGTCGTCGAAATTCGCCTGCCCCGTTTCCGGATTCACAATTCCGGAGATCGAGCCGCGACTGTTCTCCTTCAACAATCCGCATGGCGCCTGCCCGTCCTGCGACGGATTGGGCACGCAGCTTTATTTCGATCCGGCGCTGGTGGTGCCCGATTCCAGCCTCACACTGAAGAACGGCGCGCTGTCGCCCTGGCACAAATCGTCGTCGCCCTATTACCTGCAGACGCTCGAAGCGCTGGGCCGGCACTACAAATTCTCGCTCAACGAACCCTGGGAAGATTTGCCCAAGCGGGTGAAGGACCTGATCCTCTACGGTTCGGGCGAGGACGAAATCAAATTCATCTATGACGACGGGATGCGCCGCTACGAAACGAAAAAGACGTTCGAGGGCGTCATCCCCAACATGCAGCGCCGCTTCAAGGAAACGGACTCGTCCTGGGTGCGCGAAGAGATGGAGCGGTATCAGGATACGAGCCCCTGCGACGTCTGTCATGGCTATCGCCTGAAGCCCGAAGCGCTGGCGGTCAAGATCGCGGGCAAGCATATCGGTGAAGTCTGCGAGCAATCGATCAAACTCGTCGACAGCTGGTTCCGGGACGTCGACAAGAAGCTCAGCAAGACGCATCAGGAAATTGCTGCGCGCATTCTCAAGGAAATTCGCGCGAGGTTGAAATTCCTCAACAATGTCGGTCTCGAATATCTGACTTTGGCGCGCGCGTCGGCAACGCTTTCGGGCGGCGAGAGCCAGCGCATCCGGCTGGCCTCGCAGATCGGCTCCGGGCTTACAGGCGTGCTCTATGTGCTCGACGAGCCGTCCATCGGGCTGCACCAGCGCGACAATGCGAAGCTGCTCGAATCGCTCAAGGGCCTGCGCGACCTGGGTAACAGCGTCATCGTGGTCGAGCACGACGAAGAGGCGATCCGCACGGCCGATCATGTGATCGACATGGGACCGGGCGCCGGCATTCACGGCGGCGAGATCGTGGCCGAAGGCACGCCCGCTGACATCATGCGCGCGCCGGGAAGCCTGACGGGAAAATATCTGGTGGGGCTCGAGCAGATTCCGATTCCCGCCAAGCGCCGCAAGCCGCTCTACGACCGCTGGCTCAAGGTTGTGGGCGCGCGGGGCAACAATCTCAAAAATGTGACGGCGCAGATTCCGCTGGGCACCTTCACCTGCATCACCGGCGTTTCGGGCGGCGGCAAATCCACCCTCGTGATCGAAACGCTCTACAAGGCCGCGGCCCGCAAGCTCAACGCGGCGCGCGAACATCCCGCGCCCCACGACCGCATCGAGGGGCTCGAATTCCTCGACAAGGTGATCGATATCGATCAATCGCCGATCGGACGCACGCCGCGCTCCAATCCGGCGACCTATACGGGCGCGTTCACGCCGATCCGCGACTGGTTCACGGAACTCCCGGAATCGAAAGCCCGCGGCTATCAGCCCGGCCGGTTCTCCTTCAACGTGAAAGGCGGACGCTGCGAGGCGTGCCAGGGCGACGGTGTCATCCAGATCGAGATGCACTTCCTGCCGGACGTCTACGTGCAATGCGACGTGTGCAAGGGCAAACGCTACAACCGTGAAACGCTCGAAGTGAAGTATCGCGATTATTCCATCGCCGACGTGCTCGACATGACTGTCGAGGCGGGCGCGGAATTGTTCAAGGCGGTGCCCGCCATCCGCGAAAAACTGGACACGCTGGCGCGCGTAGGCCTCGGCTATGTCTCGATCGGCCAGCAGGCGACGACGCTGTCGGGCGGCGAAGCGCAGCGGGTGAAACTGTCGAAGGAATTGTCGCGCCGCGCGACGGGACGGACGCTCTACTTCCTCGATGAACCCACGACGGGCCTGCATTTCCACGACGTGGCGAAACTGCTCGACGTTCTGCACGAGCTGGTCGCCAACGGCAACACGGTCGTGGTGATCGAGCACAATCTGGAAGTGATCAAGACGGCGGACTGGATCGTCGATCTCGGACCCGAAGGCGGCGACGCCGGCGGCGAGATCGTGGCGGCCGGCACGCCCGAGGACGTGGCCAAGGTCGCACGCTCCTATACGGGACAATATCTGAAGCCGGCGCTCAAAGGCCGCTCGGTGGAAAAGGCGGTGCCGCAACGCAAGGTCAGGGCGGCGGAGTAATTTGGTTGGTTTCAACACAATCTGAGGATCGCAATTGCAAGAACTTTCGCAAACATTTCGATTTCTCGATCATTTACGACAAATCACGTTGAAGTACTTTGAATTAGTCGAAGACTTGGGATACGTAACTGAGGTTCGCGATGAAGAAACCTATCGAAATTACGCGCGAGACCTACTTGTTGGCTCTTCGCCGAATTTGAATAAGAATCAAGAATAGAGTACAAAAATAATTTCGAGAGCGTTCAGAGTGACTGGATTGGAATTTCTAAGAACCTACTTCGTTCAATGAGCACTACTCTTATGAGCTTAGAGATTCTGAATGATTCTTTGATCGAAGCCGGAGCCCTCTCGTTTGCGCAACCGCGACCATCGTCTCGCACCGTCTGGAAGTGACAAAGTCAGACTCGCGGAATGTCATTGGTGGCCTACCGTACCTCAACCAGCATCTCGCCCTCTTCAATCGCGGAGACGATTTCCGGCAGTAGCGGCAACAAGCGCTCCAGGAGCGCCCGATTTGTCGTGTTCCCGAACCTGAGCCAGATGACGGGCGGCCCGTCCGCCGACCTACGCCGGAGGATCACGAAATCTTCGTCCTTCGTGACGATCGCGGCACGCTTCTCGAGAGCGAGCCGCCAGACATGGCGGTCGGTTGCAGCCAGCAAATTGCGCGAAATGAGATGCTCTGCCTCGTGTCCCAGCTTGGCCAGCGCAGCGGCCAATGCCGGTGGCAATTGTGCGTCGATCAGGAAACGCACCTCATGCCGCCCGAATCACGCGGTGGTCCACCGCACGCGCCGCATAATCGAGTGCGGCATCGATGTCGGCGTCTTCGAGGTAGGGAAAATCGGCCAGGATTTCGGCGCGCTGCGCGCCCTCGGCGAGCATTTCCAGAATATCGCCGACACGAATTCGCATGCCGCGAATGCAGGGGCGCCCGCCGCAAACTTTCGGATCGACGGTGATCCGGTCTTGTCCCACCGGACGGGTATCTCGCGGGCCGCGCCGCGCGGCGAGCGAGCCGAGATCGGATTCCAGGACGCTCAGGCGTGTCAGCTTGTTGGGCGTCTTGCCAAATCTGACGAAAAGCCGGCGCAACGCGCCTGCGAGTTCCTCGTGCAACGCGCTGCCGGGCTCGACCGGCTTGAACCAATGAGAAAGGACCCGGTCCGTAAGCCGTCCATCTCTTTCGCGCTGGCCCTTGAGGTAGGCATCGGCGGTATTGTTTTCGTATCCGATGAATTTGCTGGGCCCCAGAACCCAATGGCCGTCGTCGTTTCGGCAGGCATACCAAGCCCGCGCATAAGCCAATATCTCCGCCAGCGATTGCCGGGCCTCGAGCGCCGACTCAAATCGGCGAATATTCTCCCGCGCTTCGTCCGCGCTGGACACAAGCTGGTGGTGAATTTTTTTGGGCATGGCGGTTGTTCCGGTAATCCATACGTAGTTTAATACATTAGATACAGTATATCAAGTATCTAATGTATTAAATGAAAGTCGCAGACTTCGGCCAAATCGGCATCGCTCGCGTTCGAGCGGGCCGCGACGAGGGCTGCGATAGCCCGGGATTCCTTGGGCAGCCTATCCCGGCGGGGTGACTTCCGGCTGGGGCGAGGCCGAGATTGCGCCGGCAGGATCGAGCGGCGGGAGTTCGGCTTCGGGCGCCAGTTCGGCATGTGCCTCGGCCACGTCGGCAAGCGCCACGAGATCGGCGTGTTCAGTGGCAGGGTGAATTTCCGACGTGCCGCTCGCGACCTGCTCCGCGGGCACAGCCTCTTCCGCCGGATGGGCCACTGCCTGCACCGGCGTTTCGGATTGCACGACGCCCGGCTGCGCGCGTAGATCCTGCTCTTCGACGGTCGTGACGTGCTCGGCGAGCGTTTCCGCAAAAGCGGGTTCGCGCGCGACGGGCTCGGCGCGCGGCGCAAACTCGTCGCGCATTATCGTGGTGCGTTGATCTCCGGGCCGCGCGCTGCCGGAATCGCGCGCGCGCATATCGGCAAACGCCGCCGCCGCCGCGGATTCGTGCAGCGCGAATACCGGCTCCTGCGCCGCGACAGGCTCGGCGGCGTCGCCCAATTGCTCATAGGCCGAAGCCGATGCGCCTGCGAACAGCGCATGCAGCACGACAAGTCCGCCTGCAAGGATGGCGCCAAACACGGCGAGACCGCCCGGCTCGATGGAGAACGAAACCTTCATGCCGCCCGCCCAGCCGATGTCGAAGCCGCCGAATGTGCTTTCACAAACGGCCAGGAGCGCAAGTGCCGGCATGCCCGCCGCGAGATAGACGATCGCGAGCCGGCCAAAATTTCCGGCGCTTATGATCCTGGCGCGTGTGAGCAGGGCTTTCTTTCCCGATGCCGCAAGCGGCCCCAGGAGAAATCCAAAGCGGACGGTGAGAAGAACGAACAGGATTGCGGCCGTAGCACCCGCGAAACCGTTCAGCCAGACCTGAAACGGCACGCCGAGCCAGTCGAACCGCATGTTATGCGCTGCCGCATATTGGGATGCGGTCGTGACGCCGAAGCCCGCTGCCAGCGTGAGAACCAGCAAGGCGCCGATGACGATCGCGTAGAAACAAAGAAGCGCGAAGAACATCCGGCCTTCGCGCGGGCCCACCACCAGGCGGGCCACGACCGGCTCCCCGCGCAAGCCGAGAGCCGTTTGCGCGAGCGCGACGCCGATCAGGGCGCCGAAAAAGGCCGTGAGAACCAGAAGTCCGGCGAAATAGAAGAAGGCGTATTCGTCCAGGCCGCCCGCCTCGGACGGGAGCGCGACCTTCATTGCCGAATTCATGCGCTGGAGGAGAAAACCGGCCGCGACGCCATAGAGCATGGCCGGCAGCCACGTCACTCCGATCACCGTCGGCAGGCGACCGAACAAGAATGCATATGCCCGAGCGATTCCGTGTCGAACGGAAACCTTACCCATGGTACCCCCGCCGTCTTTCGCGACTTCGCCGTTGATGAGCCTGCCAAGTTTGCATGAAACTGCTGCGATGGTCCATCGCCGAAATGACCCGGCGCGGCCGTTCCATCGCTCGCCGCCCGTCAGATCAGGGCGGCTGAACCGCGGGCACAGGCACCCCCGGCCGCTCCAGCCATCGGGAGGCGACCGTCGCCGCGCCGAAGAACACGAGTCCGGCCGCGAAATATGCGGCGCCCGGCACCACGAGCGGCGCAGCCGAACTCACGAAATAGGCAAACACATTCGTCCAGACGAGCGGCCCCGCGACCGCCGTGAGGCTGTTCATGCTGGCGACCGCACCTTGCAGCAGCCCCTGCTCGTTGGCCGGCACCGCGCGCGACATCAATCCCTGAACCGCGGGTTGCGCGATCGTCCAGCCGAAAAGCCCGAACACCATCAACGGAAAAACCATCCAGCCCTGCGGCACCACACCATAGCCGGCGCAGATCAGCGCGCTCATGCAAAGCCCGAGCACGATCGCGCGGCGCTCCCCAAGCCAGGGAATGATGACACGCACGAGGCCGCCCTGCCCCACCACGAACATCACGCCGACGGCCGCGAGCGACAGCCCGGTCTCGGTCGTGGTCCAATGGAATTTGTACGTCGCAAACAGAACCCAGGTGGTCTCGTTCACGCGATTGGCGAAGGTCGCAATCGTGAATACCAGAAGCAGGCCCGCGACCGCCGGAAAACGTCCCAACTCGCGCAATGCGCCGAACGGATTGGCCCGGCCGAGCGCGAACGGTTTGCGGTTTGCGGCCGCGAGAGATTCGGGCAGCGCAAAATAGCCGGCGGCAAGATTGAGGAAACTCAATCCCGCCGCGACAAAGAACGGCAGCCTGAGATCGAAGCCGCCCAGGAAGCCGCCCAGAGCGGGGCCGGTGATAAACCCGAAGCCGAACGCCGCGCCGATGAGCCCGAAGTTCTGAGCCCGCTTTTCGGGCGGCGTGACGTCGGCCATATACGCGCCGGCCGTCGAAAACGTCGCGCCCATCAGGCCCGCGACCAGGCGGCCCGCCGCGAGCCAGGCAAGGCTCGGCGCCAGCGCAATCGCCAGATAGTTGATCCCCATGCCGAACAGGGCGAGGAGGATCACGGGCCGCCGTCCGAAACGATCCGAAAGCGCGCCCAGAAAGGGCGCGAACAGAAATTGCATAAAGGCATAGCCGCCGCCCAGGAGCCCGAAAATCACGGAGGCGCGCGCGAAATCCTCATGCTCGAACTGCTGGATCAGCTTCGGCAGCACCGGAAAGGCGAGCCCGATGCCCAGCATGTCGATGCAAACGACGGCCAGAACGACGGCCATGCTTGCCTTGCGAATTTCCATAAGGGCCCCATGCGATGCTCCGGCGATGTTATCCGTTCTCGAACGATTTTGAATAGCGCCGCTGCATCTCCTCCGCGCTCACCGCCTCCTTGCGCGTGCCGAGGAACCATTGGTGGCCGAAGGGGTCGGCGATCATGCCGGAACGGTCGCCGTGGAACTGGTCTTGCGCGGGCCTCAGGATGGTGGCGCCGGCGGCCTCGGCGCGCGTCATCGTGGCGTCGACGTCTTCCACATAGAGGTGCAGCTTGATGGGCGTGCCGCCGATGGTGGGCGGGCTCAACGCGCCGAAAGCAGGCGACTCGTCGGCCAGCATGATGCCGCCGTCGCCGATCTTGAGTTCGGCATGGCCGATCCGCCCGTCCGGCTCGGCAAGTCGCAATTGCTCCTTGGCGCCGAACACTCTGGTATAGAACGCGATCGCCGCGTCGCCGCCCTTCACGATGATATAGGGCGTCAGCGTGAAGGGACCTTTCGGGGAAGGTTTGGCGGTCATGTCAGTCTCCCTTGCATGGATCGGATAATTACGTTACGTAACGTAACGATATTGAACCGCGAGTCAAGCATGCCCGCCAAACCGAAACGTGGCCGTCCCCGCGACGCGGGCGTGCGAAAAAGAATTCTTGCCGCCGCCGCCGCGCTTCTCGACGAAGGCGGCCTCGGCGCCGTCACCATGGAAGCAATTGCGGCCCGTGCGCAGGTGGGCAAGCCCACCATCTATCGCGAATGGCCCAATGGCCACGCGGTCGCCATGGCCGCGTTTCTCGAGCGGGCGGAACCGGCGCCGGCCGGCACACGCGCGCGCAGCCCGGTCGAGGCGCTGCGGCGGCAAATGCGCCGGATCGTCGAAGTGTTCGCCACGCGTGTGGGCCGCAACACGGCCATGATGATTGCCGCCGCGCAAAACGACAGCGAGCTCGCCAAGGTCTTCCGCAACCATTTCATCCTGAAGAGCCGAGAAGAAGGCCGCATGCTTCTGGCGGCGGCAATCGCCGCGCGCGAACTGCGCAAGGACATCGACATCGAGACGGCGCTCGATCTGATCTATGCGCCGCTCTATTTTCGCCTGCTGATCGGGCATGGGCCGCTGGACGCGGCGTTCACCGATGCCGTTCTCGATACGGCGCTCGTGGGGCTCGCGGCGCGCAAGCCACGTTAGGCCGGATGCGCGGCCAGCGAGGTGCCGGATGACGGTACGAGCGCCCGATAGGCAAATGCCGCCGCGCCCATATTGAGGCCGATGCTGAACGGCGCAAGCACCAGATCCAGACCCAGCAACGACGGCATGTGCCGCTGGTAAATCTGCATGGTCTGGGTGAACGATTCCAGCAGCGTCTGGGAATGATGGGACGCCTGGGCGATGAGATCGTTGCCGACAATCGCGACCGAGCCGACCATATCGACGATCATCAGGGGAATGGTGATCGCGAGCATGATTCCGAGGATGCCCCAGAAATTGCCTTCCGTCAGAATCCAGTTCCGCGCCAGGCTGACCTTCTCCTCGACCACCGTCACCGGCACGAGAAGAAACGACAGACGAATCGAGACGTAGATAAGCGCCAGGGCGCCGGCGACAGCCACAAACGCTACCGCCACATAGCTGCCGGTCCCGGGCATGGCCGACAGCAACGCCACCGCCGCGGAATAAAGGAGAATGAAGAAAAAGATCACCAGAACCACAAGCAACAATGCGCCCAGCACCCGAAATTCCGGCTGACCCAGCGCGAAGTGGATCGTGGCACTCCCCTGCCGCAGGCCGAGCGCCTGGCGGATCACGGCCACATAGACGATCGAATAGAGGACCAATGTGAGGAACACGGTGGCCAAATTTTCGAGCGCAGCCATGGCCGACGCAGCCTGTGACTGGCCCGCGGCATCGAAGCCGTTGCCGCCGATGTAAGGCAGGAACTTCAACACCGTGAGGATCACCATGGGCAGCCAGACGAGCCCGATGATCGCACCCAGATTGGAGAGGGTGAAGCTGTAGGCATAGGCAATCGTCTTGCCGACGGGAATCTTGTTCATGGCGGCGAACCTAGCTGGCTGCGGTTTCAGGCGCCAGACCGGTTCCACGCATATCGCCCTCGGGCACATCGGCCGCGGGCAGGCCCGGACCGGACAGCGGCACGAGCGCGCGATAGGCCGCCGCCGCCGCGCCCAGCGTCAGGCCCAACTGCAGCGGCGTCAGGAAGAACGATATGGCCAACGTATAGGGCAATCGGTTGTGCAATTCCTGCATCTCGGTGCCGAGAATGTGAGTCAGGTTTCCCGCATTGTGCGGCACGAGCAAATTCGCAGGCAATGCATGCACGCCCAGCAACGCCCATTGAAGCGCCCAGGACAATGCGAGAAGGGGCACAAAAACAGCGGTCTCCACCCAAAGTATGCGCCAGAAATTGCCCCGCGTGAGCGTCCAGGCGCGGATGAGATCGATTTTGTTTTCCGCGATCGTCACTGGCGTCACGAAAAAGCTCAGGCGAATG
This sequence comes from uncultured Alphaproteobacteria bacterium, assembly GCA_963760345.1. Taxonomy (GTDB): domain Bacteria; phylum Pseudomonadota; class Alphaproteobacteria; order Micropepsales; family Micropepsaceae; genus Rhizomicrobium. The sequence continues at coordinate 114,528 of CAVXCU010000003.1, read as the reverse complement.
AGGACGTAGATCAGCGCGCCCACGAGGCCGAATACGGCGGCGGCTCCCGCAAACCCGAGAATCCGGCTTGCCGCGATTCCTCCCACGACGACAGTGCCGAATGCCTTGACCGCCAGGCCCACGCAGAGGAGCAGAACGATCAGGCCGATCCAGAACAGCACGAATAACGTCATGAAAACGAGCGTCAGCGCGAAGGTCGCAGCGAAGAGACGGAATTCGCCGGCGCGCAAGCCGAAATGGACGAACGCGCCTCCTTTCCGCAATCCCAGCGCCTGCCGCGTCACCGGCGCCGACATGACCGCGGACAGAAACACGGCAGCGAAGTAGAAAAGATAAGCCCGGCCGGCGATGCTCCCCATTCTGGAGAAATCGCCTTTCGCGAGCAGGGCCTGAAGCGCATCGGAATAGCGCGTCGAAACGAAATAGCTGCCGGCCGTCAGGATGACCAGCGGCAGCCAGATGAGCCCGATGATGGTCGCAAGGTTCCCGAACGTGAATCCGTAAGCGCGCCCGATGGTTCGGAAGACCGGAACTTTACTCATGGCGCGCCTGGCGTTCGCGCCTCACTTCGGAGGCACGATTCCGCGATAGGCGCTTGCGACCATGCCCGCGAACAGTCCGTCGAACAGGATGCTGCGGATGAGTACGATCACGGCAAAAACGGGACCCACCACGCGAAACTGCTGCGCGAAGCTGTTGAAGAAATCCTGCGGCGTCATGTGGTCGAGGTGCTTCAGAAAGTCCATCTGAAACATGACCGGGCCGGCGATCGCGCCTTCCACCATGGAAAAGCCGATGGACACGGGCACGAAAACCGCAATGGCGATCACGACCATGCGCCAGAAATTTCCCCCGCCGAGCGTCCAGGACCGCCCGAGGCCCAATTCGTTCTCGGCGACGACCACTGCGGGCAGCAGGAACATGAGCCGGACCATCATATAGATGACCCAACAAAACGCGGCGATGATCGCAACCGCGCGAATGACATTGACGACGGCATGCGCAGAGATCGTCCCGGCTGCAAACCAGATCGCGACCGTGACCCCCGCCGTGAGCAGCACAATGACGACGATGATGAGACCGGCCAGGAAGCGCGCTGCGGCCATCAGCCAGACTTCGACGCCCAGGGAAAAGAAGAAAAACACGGGCTTGGGATGCATGCCGAGGGCCGCGCGTTGCAGGCCGACCTGCACCATCGAGCTCACGATAAAGAGCAATAACCAGATGATGTTCAGGAAGCGCGCGGCGCGCATCATGTTGACGGGATCGAATTGACCGTGGGCCAGCTGGCCCGCGAGATCGGGAGCGACCAGCATCACCAGACCGGCGCAAAGAACGATCAGCACCAGATAGGGAAACCAGACGACACCGAGAACCGACAGAAATCGCTTGAAGCCGAAACTGTAGGCGCCGGAAATCGTCTCGCCGACCGGAATCTTGTGCATCGTTACCCCCGCCTTGACCGAACCCACTCTACCGGGTGAGCGGCAGGCCGACAATCGCGTGCGGACTGCTGCGGCGCACATCTCATTTTCGAGCGTTCGAGCCCTTTTCCGGACTACGACCGCGCAGGTGACAGTCTGTCACCCGATGGTTAAGGTCGCAAAAAACACCTTCAGGGAAGAACACGTGGCCATCGACGCCTACGCGAAATATGACGGGCTCGGCCTTGCCGAACTTGTGCGGAAGAAGAAGGTCAAACCGATCGAACTTGTCGACGAAGCGATCGCGCGCGCCGAGCGGCTCAATCCCAAGCTCAATTTTGTCGTCTTCAAAGACTATGAGCGCGCGCGAGAGACGGCGAAAGGCAAATTGCCGAAAGGGCCTTTCGCGGGCGTCCCGTTCTTCCTCAAGGATATCTTTGCTTTCGCGCAGGGCATGCCGACGCGGCAGGCCGCGCGTTTTATTCCGGCCGCGCCATCGGATCATGATTGCGTGCTCACCGCGCGCTACAAGGCGTCGGGGCTCATTCCCCTCGGCAAGACGAATGTCCCCGAATTCGGCCTCGTGCCCACAACGGAATCGAAGCTTTATGGTCCCGCCCACAATCCGTGGAACCTCGCCCATTCGACGGGCGGATCGTCGGGCGGCTCGGCGGCAGCCGTCGCGGCCGGCATCGTTCCGTTCGCGCATGCCAATGACGGCGGCGGCTCGATCCGCATTCCCGCCTCGTGCTGCGGCCTCGTGGGATTGAAGCCGACCCGCGCGCGCATGACGTTCGCGCCCGATGCGGGCGACATCATCGACGGTCTCGCCATCGATCATGTGGTGTCCCGCAGCGTGCGCGATACCGCCGCGGCACTCGATGCGACGGCAGGCTGCGTCGCGGGCGATCCCTATTGGGCGCCGCCCGCACCTCCATCCTATCTCGAAGCGATCAAGCGCAAGCCGAAACGGCTCAAGATCGCACTCTCCACCAGGAAGCTCGACGGCTCTCCGCTGCATCCCGATTGCGTTGCGGCTGCGAAAGCTGCGGCCAGGCTCTGCGAAGAACTGGGTCATCACGTCGAGGAAGCTTCGCCCACCTTGGATCAGGCCGCGTTGATCCCGTCCTTCATGGCGTTCTGGGCCGCCAATCTTGCGGCCGGCATCGATCTCGTCGCGCGCCTGACCGGACAGACGCCAAAGGAGAACATGTTCGAAGGTCTCACCTGGGGACTCTATCAGGCCGGCAAGGGCATTACCGCGAGCGATTATCTGCTCGCCAAGATGACGATGCAGGCCGCAAGCCGGAGCGCGGCAAAATTCCACGAGACCTACGATCTCTGGCTCACCGCGACCCTGGGGCTTCCGCCGGTCAAGCTCGGCACCTTCGACATGGACGAGCGCGATCCCACCAAAGCCTTCGCACCGTTGATCGACTATGTGCCGTTCACGGCGATGCAAAACGTGACGGGACAGCCGGCGATCAGCCTGCCGCTCCACTGGAACAAGGCAGGCCTGCCGGTCGGCGTGCATTTCACCGCGCCTTACGGCGACGAGGTGACGCTGCTCAAGCTCGCGGCCGAGATCGAGAAGGCCGCGCCCTGGTCGCATCGCTACGACGACATCAAGGTCTGAGCATGGCGTTCGTGGAATACGACCGTTATGACGCGCTGGGTCTCGCTGCGCTCATCAAGGCGAAGAAGATTTCCGCGCTCGAAGCCGTCGACGAAGCGATCTCGCGCGCCGAACGGCTGAACCCCAAACTCAATGCGATCGTGTTCGAGGCCTATGAGCGGGCGCGCGCGGCAGCAAAAGGAAAAATCCCGCGCGGACCATTCGCGGGCGTGCCGATGCTGCTTAAGGATATCCGCGCGGGCGCCGTGGGCATGCCCACCCGCAGCGGCTCGCGTTTCGTTCCCGCCACGCCGGCAGAGCACGATTCGACGCTGGTCGCGCGCTATCGCGCGGCCGGTCTCATTCCGTTGGGCAAGACCAACGTGCCCGAATTCGGCATCCTGCCGACCACGGAATCGCGGCTCTACGGTCCCGCCCACAATCCCTGGAACCTCGCCCATTCGCCGGGCGGCTCGTCCGGCGGATCCGCAGCCGCGGTCGCGGCCCGCATCGTGCCCATCGCGCATGCGACCGACGGCGGCGGCTCCATCCGCATTCCCGCGTCGTGCTGCGGGCTGGTGGGCCTGAAAGTCACGCGGGGGCGGATCACCCAGGGCCCGGATGCGGCGGACGCCACCAGCGGGCTCAGCGTCGATCACGTCGTCACGCGCAGCGTGCGCGATTGCGCGGCGGCGCTCGATCTGAGCGTGGCGCTGGACTATGGCGATCCCTATTTTGCGCCGCCGCAGGACGCGTCCTATCTGGAGGCGATCAAGCGCAAGCCGAAGCGCTTGAAGATTGCCGTGTCGCTGAAGGCGCTCAACGGCAATGCGCATCATCCCGAAGTGACCGCGGCCGTGAAGAAGACGGCCAGGCTTTGCGAAGACCTCGGCCATCACGTCGAAGAAGCCTCGCCGGGGCTCAATCCTGCCATCATGACGCCGGCCTTTCTCACCCTGTGGACGGGCAACGCGGCCGTCGTCGTCACGCGGCTTTGCCAAATGACCGGCAGGGCGCCGTCGCTCGACGTTCTGGAAGGATTGACGCTCGGCCTCTACGAAGTAGGCCGCAAGGTCACCGCCGTGGAACACATCATGGCGCAGCAGACGATGTACGCCGCCGCCCGCACGATGGCCCGCTTTCATCAGGATTATGACGTCTGGCTCAACGCCACCTTGGGAACGCCGCCGATCGAACTGGGCAAGATCGACATCGACGAGCAATATGTTTTGCGCGCCTTCGGACCCATTGTGGAGTATGTTCCCTTCACCTCCATGCAGAACGCCACCGGCCAACCCGCGATCAATCTGCCGCTGCAATGGAGCAGGAACGGATTGCCGCTCGGCGTGCAATTCGTGGCCCGCACAGGCGACGAGACGACATTGCTCAAGCTCGCGGCCGAGCTCGAAAAGGCTTCACCCTGGGCGGACCGCCGCCCGCAGATCGAGGAATGACGACCATGGGTTTCGCCGAATATGACCGCCATGACGGACTGGGCCTCGCCCATCTCGTCCGGCGCAAGGAAATCTCGCAGCTGGAACTGGTGGACGAAGCCATCGCGCGCATCGAGCGGCACAACCCCAAACTCAATGCCGTCGTCTTCAAGGCTTTCGACGAAGCACGCGCCGCCGCCAAAGGGCCGCTCGCCGACGGACCGTTCAAGGGCGTTCCGTTCCTGATCAAGGACATCAACCTGCCCGTCGCGGGCTGGCCGATGACCAACGGCTCGAAATATCTGGACGGTTACCGCTCGAACGAGGATTGCGAACTGGTGCGCCGCTATCGCGCGGCCGGCGTGGTGCTCGCAGGAAAAACCAACACGCCGGAATTCGGAATCCCCGGAACGACCGAAGGCCGCCATCTGGGCGTCTGCCGCAATCCGTGGAATCCCGATTACAGTTCGGGCGGCTCGTCGGGAGGCGCTGCGTCCGCCGTCGCATCGGGCATGGTGCCGATGGCGCATGGCAGCGACGGGCTCGGCAGCATCCGCATTCCTTCCGCGCAATGCGGACTCGTGGGCATGAAGCCCACGCAATATCGCAATCCGGGCGGACCGGACGACCGCAACCGCGCCCACGGCTTCGTGGTCGATCACGTGCTGACGCGCACCGTGCGCGACTGCGCGGCGATGCTCGACTGGACGGGCACGCCGGAAGACGACGCGCCTTACGCGCCCGTCCCGAAAGCGCGGCCCTATATGGAAGAGATCCAGACGCCGCCGGGTAAGCTCAGGATCGCGTTCACCACCGAAGTGCCCCGCAAGGCGCCGCCGCATCCCGATGTGCAGGCCGTGTTCGACGCGACCGTGAAACTCTTGGGCGAACTCGGCCACACGATGATCGAAAAGAAGGAGCTGCCCATCGATTGGCGCAAGCTCTATCGCGCGCAGGCCGCCGTTTCGGGCGCGATGTTCGCGGCCAGCATCGACGACTGGACCCAGGTTCTGGGCCGCGAGCCGCGCGAAGAGGACATGGAGCCTCTGGCGTGGGCGAGCTACCGGGGCAGCAAGGGGCTGACGAGTTCGCAGATCGGTACGGGCCTGCAGAATCTGCGGCTCGTCTCGCGCCACATCCTCGCGCTGTGGCGCGAATTCGACGTGCTGCTGTCGCCCGTGACGCTGGCGCCGCCGCCCCGCATCGGCCATCTCGATCCGGTCAATGTCGAGCCGCGCGAATTCAACAAGCGCCAGTCCTTCGTGTTCGGCTACACGCCGCCATTCAACATGACAGGCCAACCGTCGCTGTCGCTGCCCCTGGGAATGTCGTCCGACAAATTGCCCATCGGCATGATGTTCACGGGACGCTACAGCGACGAGGCGACGCTTTTCCGGCTCGCCGCGCAGCTCGAAGAGGCCAAGCCCTGGCGCGACCGCAGGCCGATGGTCTGGGGATAATTCGTGTCCGGTCCCATTCACGTCGTCGGCGGCGGGCTGGCGGGAAGCGAAGCCGCCTGGCAGGCGGCTGAAGCGGGCGCGTGCGTGGTGCTGCACGAAATGCGTCCCGTGCGCGGCACCGACGCGCACGGGACGGACGGCCTGGCCGAACTCGTCTGTTCGAACTCGCTGCGCTCCGACGATTGGGCGAGCAACGCGGTCGGTCTCCTGCACGAAGAAATGCGCCGCGCCGGCTCGCTCGTCATGCGCGCCGCAGACGCGCACAAGCTGCCGGCGGGAGGCGCGCTTGCCGTCGACCGCCACGGCTTCTCCGCCGCCGTCACGCGGGCATTGGAGGACCATCCCAACGTCGAAATCCTGCGCGAAGAGATCGCCGGGATTCCGCCCGAGAATTGGCGCTCCACGATCGTCGCGACCGGGCCGCTGACGTCGCCCGCGCTGGCCGAAGGCATCCGCGCGCTAACCGGCGAGGACTCGCTCGCCTTCTTCGACGCCATCGCGCCCATCGTCCATCGCGAGTTGATCGATTTCGGGGTCGCCTGGTTCCAGTCGCGCTATGACAAGAAGGGGCCGTCCGGCGACGGGGCGGACTACATCAATTGCCCGCTCGACGAAGCCCAATATCGCGCCTTCATTGCCGCGCTGATCGCCGGCGAGAAAACGGAATTCAAGGAGTGGGAGACTTCGACGCCCTATTTCGAAGGCTGCCTGCCCATCGAAGTGATGGCGTCGCGCGGCGAGGAGACGCTCCGTTTCGGGCCGATGAAGCCTGTGGGGTTGGCGGACCCGCGCACCGGCGCGCGCCCGCATGCCGTCGTGCAATTGCGCCAGGACAATGCACTGGGCTCGCTGTGGAACATGGTGGGCTTCCAGACCAAGCTCAAACATGGCGAACAAACGCGCATCTTCCGCACGATTCCGGGATTGCAGGACGCGAGCTTCGCGCGACTGGGCGGTCTCCACCGCAACACCTTCATCAATTCGCCGCGTCTGCTGGATGGTTCGCTGCGGCTGAAGCTGCAACCGCGCTTGCGCTTCGCCGGCCAGATCACCGGCGTCGAGGGTTATGTGGAGAGCGCGGCCATCGGATTGCTGGCCGGACGGTTTGCGGCGCACGAATTGCGCGGCGAGACATGCGAAACGCCGCCGCCGACCACAGCGCTCGGCGCCCTCCTGGGCCACATCACCGGCGGCGCGGACGCAAAAACATTCCAGCCCATGAATGTGAACTTCGGGTTGTTTTCCGATCTCGCGCCGTCCCTGCGCGCGCGGGGCCGCGACAAGAAGCGGCTGATCGCGGAGCGCGCGCTCGCCGATCTCGAACGCTGGCTCGGCGTGCGCGCCGCGGCGGAGTGAACGCGACGCGAAACGAGCCGCTATATCCTTCCCCTCGCCGCTGCTCCCATGAATGCGATCTGTTTGCGGAAAAGCGGCACGTCGGACTTGTCGCGTAGCGGATCGAAGCTGCGGCGCATCAGGCGCTTCAGATAGAGCGGGACCAATGCAGCGGGCATGAGTGCCGGCAGCGCGTGCCGCGGCGTATGCTGGGCGCGCGCGGCCGTGAGGCGTGTGCGTGCTCTCGCCGCTATCGCGGAAACGACGGTATCCAACTTCGCCGCCGATTTGCCGGCGAAAATATCCTCAGGTGAAAGACCCACCGCGTCCAGCAGATCGCGCGGCAGAAACAGCTTGCGCCGTGCAGCGTGAAAGCCGATCGCGCGGAGGATGCCGGCGAGCCCATAAGCCGTTCCCGCGTCGCCCGCGATCGCACCCACGGCCTCGCCATCGAGCAATACACTTACCGCAAGGCGCATCAGCGAACCCGATGTCGCGCTGGCATAGGTTTCGAGCGCGGCGAGATCCGGGAAAACGTCCGGGTTCACGTCGAAGCTGCGCGCATCGATCATTGCCTCGAACGGATCGAGCGGCGGCCCGGACCGGGCGAACATCTCGGCCAGCCCGCGGACGACGTCATGCGCCCGCGGGCGGCCGTCGCGCGCCTCTTCCACCGCCTCGCGCCACCAGGCGAGACGAATCTCGCCGATCATCGGTTCGCGCACGACTTCGGCCACATGCGCCAATTCGTGATTGAAGGCGTAGAGTGCGAACAGCAGCGGCCGGCGCTCCGCCGGCGCAAAGAGCGCGGAGAAATAGCGATCCGGATCGACGCGCCGCACCGTCTCTTCGCAGGCCGCCAGGGAAGCTTCGATCGTCATGCCGCGTCATCTCAGCAAAAGAGCCGCCCGGTCGCCCAGGCGGCTCCTGCAATTGCAACTTCAGACGACCTTCAGGGAAGATGCGACGCCGCCGCCATGCAGAACAGCATGGGGATCGAAAGCAGCGTGTTGATACGCGAGAACTGCCCCGCGGTCTTCGCCGATGCCGCCTTCGCTTCCTTGGAAAGGTCAGGATATTTGTTGTCGATGTTCAGCGCCTTCTGCTGGTTCGGCCAGATCACAAACCAGACGTTGAACCACATGATCGTGCCCAGCCACATGCCGATGCCGATCAGGAGATAGGTGACTGTCGAGAAGGCTCCGCCCGAATCCACGATATCGAGCGTATAGGCCTGCAACAAATAGCCGTTCAGTCCGGCCAGGATGATGCCGAACACGATCGTGCCCATGGCGCTCCAGCGGAACCAGAACAATGCGGCAGGCGTGATGAATTTGCCCAGCGCCGGTTTCAAGTCGTCGGGAATTTTCGGCATCGTCGGCGTGGCGACAAAGTTGAAATACCACAGAGTCCGATCCACATCACGCCGCAGATGATGTGCAGCCAGCGGATGATGAACGCCCAGAACGATACGCTGGAAAGATCCAGACCGCCTTTCGACAGACGGATCGCCAATACGCCGATCGCGAGTATGAACCCCGCGATCACCACGTTGCGCAGATTGGATAGAAACGCAGCCATTTCGAGCGGCCTCCCCTGTTGTTGAGTTCTGGGGCGCAGTTTACCCCATTTTCTCAAGATTTCAGCGGAAATCCTTCATCAGAGCACCAGCTTTTTCGGGCGCGCCGCGCGCAGCCACGTCACGACAATGAGGCGGGTGACCATCACCGCCGTGAAGAAGGAGGTGATGATGCCCACACCCAGGGTCACCGCAAAGCCGCGGACCGGCCCCGAACCCAGCTGGAACAGGATCAGCGACGCGATCAGATGGGTCGCGTTGGCGTCGGTGATCGTCGCCATGGCGCGGCGGAAGCCGGTGTCGATGGAGGCGATGATGGTTCGCCCGTTGCGCGCCTCTTCCCGGATGCGCTCATAGATCAGCACGTTGGCGTCGACCGCCATACCCATCGTCAGCACGATGCCCGCGATGCCGGGCAAGGTCAGCGTAGCGCCGAACAGCGTCAACGCCGCCAGCAGGAGCACGATGTTGAGCGTCAGCGCCACGTCGGCGAAGAGCCCGAACATGCCGTAGCGCGCGATCATGAAGAGCGCGACGAGAAAGAGACCGGCGAGCGCCGAATAGCGTCCGGCCTTCACCTGGTCCGCGCCGAGTTCCGCGCCCACCGTGCGCTCTTCGAGAATCTTCAGCGACGCGGGCAGCGCGCCGCCCGTCAGCAGGGTCGCGAGATCGTTGGCGGTCTTGACGGTGAAATTGCCCGTGATCTGGCCCGTGCCGCCGAGGATCGGAGAGATGATCTTCGGCGCCGAAATCACCTTGTTGTCGAGCACGATGGCAAATTGCCGCCCGACATTCTCTTTTGTGGCATCGCCGAACTCGCGCGCGCCGACCGTATCGAAGCGAAACTCGATGTCCGGCTGCTGCGTCTGCGAGTCGATCCCCTGTTTTGCGGATTCCAGCCGGTCGCCCGCGACGACGACGTGTTTTTCCACGACGATCGAATCGGGGTCGCCCGGCCGCTCCTGATCCATCTTCAGCAATTCGGACCCGATGGGAACGATGCCCCGCTTGGCTTCGTCGATCGACGCGCCTTCGTCGACCATCTGGAAGGTCATGCGCGCGGTCGTGCTGAGGATCGTCACGAGCTGGGCGGTGTCCTGCAAGCCCGGCACCTGGACGAGGATGCGGTCGTCGCCCTGGCGCTCGATGGCCGGCTCGCGGGTTCCCAATGCGTCGATGCGCTTGCGCACCACCTCGACTTCCGCGCCCATGATTTCGTTCTGGGAGCTCGTCTTGTACGCATCGGTCATCTTCATGACGATCGTCTGATGGCCGGGCTCGATCATGTCGTATTCATGCGCGCCGACGGAGACGAGCGACGAACCGCCGACAAACGAGTTCAACGCCTTGAGCAAAGTCTGCGCCTGGTCGTAGCTTGCGGGATCGAGAATGGTAACCGACACGGAATCGGTCGCCGTCGCACCCAGGTTTTTGTAGCCGATATGCGCCTTGCGCAGCGCCGCGCGGATGTCGCCGATCAGGGATTCGACGCGATCCTTCTGGACCTGGTCGAGCTCGACTTCGAGCAGGAGATAGGCGCCGCCCTGCAGATCGAGGCCCAGCGCCACCGTGCTGGTCGGCATCCAGCCCGGCATCTTCGCCACGAACCAGCCCGGCAATGCGTTGGGCAGCGAGATCAAGATGCCGGCGAGCACGATGATGCCGGTAACGATCTTCGACCAGGTGGGGATTTGCAGCATCGTGCGCTCAGGTCTTGTCGGACTTGGCGTCCGGGTTCTTGGCGCGGACTTCGGTCAACGTGGTCTTCAGCACGCGCACCTGCACATTGTCGGCGATTTCCACCGTCACTTCGGGATCGTCCTTCTGCGGCGGCTTGGCGATTTTGCCCAATATGCCGCCGGCCGTGACGACCGTATCGCCGCGGCGCATATTGTCGATCATATTGCGCATCTGTTTCACCCGCTGCTGTTGCGGTCGCCAGATCAGGAGATAGAAGATCGCAATCAGCGGGACGACGAGGGTGAGCGTCTGGATCAGGGGATCGGACATTTGCATGGGCGGGCGGGGCTCTTTGGGCGGGCGGCGCGGGACTATAGCGGCGCAAATCCCCATTGCAACCATAGGGATTCAAGGGGTTAGCAGGTGACAGCGAAGAAGGAAACGGTGGAAACGGGCCAGGGCGAACTGCTCGCGCGCATCGCCGCGGCGCTCGAGCGGCTGGCGCCGCCCGCGGCCGCCTCCGCCGCGCCGGACACGGGCGATGCGTTCGTCTGGGAGCCCGCGCATGGCGGGTTGCTGGCGATCGGCGCGGTGGCGCATCTGCCGCTGCACCTGCTCAAGGGTATCGATGCAGCGCGCGACACGCTGCTCGAGAATACGCGCCGCTTCGCAGCCGGCCTGCCCGCCAACAATGCGCTTCTGTGGGGTGCGCGCGGCATGGGCAAAAGCTCGCTGGTGAAGGCGGTTCATGCCGATGTCAACCGCTCGGGCGGGGCGCGGCTGGCGCTGGTCGAAATCCATCGGGAAGAAATCGCGAGCCTGCCGGTGCTGCTCCGGCTCCTGCGCAATGCGCCGCGCCGGTTCCTGCTCTATTGCGACGATCTTTCCTTCGACAAGGACGACACGAGTTACAAATCGCTCAAGGCGGCGCTCGAAGGCGGTATCGAAGGCCGGCCCGCCAATGTCCTCTTTTATGCGACGTCGAACCGCCGCCATCTGATGCCGCGCGACATGATGGAGAACGAACGCTCGACCGCCATCAATCCCTCCGAAGCGGTCGAGGAAAAGGTCTCGCTGTCGGATCGTTTCGGCTTGTGGCTCGGCTTCCACAATTGCGGCCAGGACGAATATCTCGCGATGATCGACGCCTACGCAGCGCATTATGGAATCTTATTGCCGCACGACCAGCTCAAATCGCGTGCACTCGCCTGGGCCGCCGGACGCGGCGCGCGCTCCGGCCGCGTGGCATGGCAATTCATCCAGGATCTGGCGGGCGAATTGGGAAACAAGTTGGCGAATTAGGACGGACCTCGCGCATCCCGCAAAGCGGTGCGCCGAACCCAAAATATTTCTGTCATTCCCGGCGAGCCGCGCAATAAGCGCGGCGAGGGAAGGGAACCCAGGTAGAGGGATCGTATTCAGCAGGGATTCTTGTGCGATTCCTGATTGCGGACCATTTTAAAGATCACGACGGTTTTCTTACCTGGGTTCCCTTCCCTCGCGCTCACTGCGTTCGCGCTCGCCGGGAATGACAGGCTTTTTTGATTTGAAATTGGCGCTCGCTCTCAGGGAGACGCGAGAGAAATAGCGCGCGGCCGAGAACAAACTAGCTCGTACGATCCGCGGTCAAAAGCGGCTTGGGATCGACGGGTTCGACGCCGTGGCGGATTTCGAAATGGAGTTGCGGCCGGTCGACATCGCCGGTCGAGCCCGCATAACCGATCACCTGGCCCTTCTCGACGCGGTCGCCGCGATTGACCGTGATGCTGTCGGCGTGGGCGTAGGCGGTGACATAGCCGTCGTCGTGCCGGATCAACACGAGATTGCCGTAGCCTTTGAGCTCGTTGCCCGAATAGGTGACGGTGCCCGCGGCGGCGGCGTGAATCGGTTCGCCCGATTTCACCGCGATATTGATGCCGTCGTTGCGTTCGCCATTGCTGGAACTGCCGAACGCGGAGATCACCGGGCCTTCCACCGGCCAGCCGAAATGCACGGACCCATAGGATTCGGGCGCGACCGGAGCAGATTGCGTCTCCGCGACGACGCGCGGTGCCGGCGGCGGAGGCGGGGGTACATAAGCGTCGCGAACATCGTGCCGCGCTCTTGGCGCCGGAGGCGGCGGCGGAAGTTCGTCGCGAGATACCGGCGGCGGGGGTGGTGGAGGTGCATAATCGGGATCGCTCGCCACGCGCGAATAGGGTCCGGTCGCTTCGTGGAATACGGCTGCGCGGGTCGAATGCGGACCCGGCGGAATGCGCAGGATCTCGCCCGCGAAAAGCGGCTTGTGCCGGTCGAGACCGTTCATGCGCGCGACCGAAGATTCGGACACGTCGTATCGCTGCGCGACGCTCGCGACGCTGTCGCCGGGGCGCGCCATCACCGTGAAATAGGTGGGATGCGGCCACGCCGGACCCGGATTGTCCCTGGCGAGGCCCCGATAATCGCTGGGTTCCACTTCGGCACAGGCGCACAGCAGAACAGGCAACAGAACGGCCATCGCGGCCAGAAGGCCACGCCGGCGGTCACGCTTTCCTGTCTGCTCCATCGGGCTTTCGCGCCTCCTGCGGCACGCCCGGAACCATGGGGACGAACACCACCGGAATGAGCAGTTCCTGCCTCGCTCCGGTTTCCGTTCGCATAATCTTCACCAAGTGTTGCGAAACCCTTTCCAAGGGTGCCGCAGGCCCCACCGGCGCGACCAGAATGCCCCCCGGCTTTAACTGTTCGATAAGGATTGGGGGCACTTCGGGGACCGCGGCCGTGAGGATGATCCGGTCGAAGGGCGCCTGCTCGGGCCAGCCCTTGAGGCCGTCGCCATGGCGGATCACCACATTGTGGAGCTTGAGCGCCTTAAAGCGGTTTTCGGCTTCTTTGAGCAAAGGCCGGTGACGCTCGATCGTGTAGACCCTGCGGCACAGCTTCGCGAGCACGGCCGCCTGGTAGCCGGAGCCGGTGCCGAGTTCGAGCACGTGGTGCTTCGCGTCCAGCTGCAGGGCCTCGCTCATATAGGCGACGATATAGGGCTGGCTGATGGTCTGACCGCAGGCGATGGGGAGCGCGGAGTTTTCGTAGGCGCTGTTTTCGAACGGCTCGTCGACGAACAACTCGCGCGGCGTCTCTTCGATCGCGCCCAAGACGCGCGCGTCCAGAATTCCCTGCCCGCGCAGCGCCATCACCAGCGCGATCGGACGATGGTCCCCGCTCATGGCGCGGGCGGCGGCCCGTCGAGCAAGGACTTCAGACGGTCGCGGACCTTGAATTCGGTGAGATTGAGATGGAGCGGCGTCACCGAGATGCGCCCTTCGTAGATGGCGCGCAGATCGGTGCCCTTGGGCGGATTGCTGCGCACGCGCTTGAAGCCGATCCAGAAATAGGGATTGCCGCGCGCATCGACGCGCCGGTCGAGCGCGGCCGTCTGCAGGTCGCGCTTGCCCTGCTCCGTCACCTCGACGCTCTTGACCGCGCCCGCGGCGCAATCGGGAAAATTGACGTTCATCAGCACGTCGCCGGGCCAGCCCGTTTCGACCAGCTTCCTGATGAGGCCGGGCCCGTGCGTCGTCGCGCAATCCCACGGGACGTCGCTCTTCTCGCCGAAGCCATAGGCCTGCGAGAGCGCGATCGACGGAATGCCTAGCGCGCAACCTTCCATCGCGCCTGCGATGGTGCCGGAATAGGTGACGTCGTCGGCGATGTTCGAGCCGCGATTGACGCCGGAAAGAATGAGTGTGGGCCGTGTATCCGGCATCAGGTTTGCCAGCGCCATCATCACGCAATCGGTTGGCGTGCCCGTGAGAGCGAAACGCTTTTGCTCGATTTCGCGCAGGCGGATCGGCACGGTGAGCGTCAGCGAATGCGAGGCTCCCGATTGCTCGGTCTCGGGCGCCACCACCCACACATCGTCGGTCAGCGCGCGTGCGATGCGTTCGGCCGCGGCAAGACCGGGAGCATGAATGCCGTCGTCATTGGTGATCAGGATACGCATCTATTTCGCGATCCGTTCGATGCCGCCCATATAGGGGCGTAACGCATCGGGCACGGCGATGGAGCCGTCGGCCTCCTGATAATTTTCCAGGATCGCCACCAGCGTGCGGCCGATGGCGAGGCCCGAACCGTTCAGCGTGTGCACGAAGCGGGTCGCTTTCTCGCCCTTGGGCCGATAGCGGGCATTCATCCGCCGCGCCTGGAAGTCGCCGCAGTTCGAGCACGACGAAATCTCGCGGAACCGGTTCTGGCCGGGCAGCCACACTTCGATGTCGTAAGTCCGCCGCGCGCAGAAGCCCATATCGCCCGTGCACAAGGTCACCACGCGGTGATGGAGACCCAGCCGCTTGAGAACCTCTTGCGCGCAATCCGTCATGCGCTCATGCTCGGCGTCGGATTGTTCGGGCGTCGCGATCGATACCAATTCCACCTTCGAGAATTGATGCATGCGGATCATGCCGCGCGTGTCCTTGCCAGCCGCACCCGCTTCGGCCCGGAAGCAGGGCGTCCAGGCGGTGAAACGCAACGGCAGGCTCGCCTCGTCGAGGATTTCCTCGCGGGCATAATTCGTCAGCGGCACTTCGGCGGTGGGGATCAGCCAATAGCCGTTCGTGGTGTGGAACAGATCCTCTTCGAATTTCGGCAACTGGCCCGTGCCGAATGCCGCGTCGTCGCGCACCATCAATGGCGGGTTGACTTCCGTGTAGCCGAACTCGCCCGTGTGCAGATCGAGCATGAAATTGCCCAGCGCGCGTTCGAGCCGCGCGAGCGCGCCCTTGAGGAACACGAACCGCGAGCCGGAAACCTTCGCCGCGCGCTCGAAATCCATCAGACCGAGTTGCTCGCCAAGATCGAAATGCTCCTTCGGCGCGTTCATGCCGGGCGCCCTGCCCCAGCGGCGCGAAATCACTTCGACATTGGCGGCCTCGTCCGTGCCGTCCGGCACGTCGGACGCGGGAAGGTTCGGAATTCCCGCAAGACACGCTTTCAGATCGTCCTGGAGCGCGCGCTCCCGCTCTTCGCCTCTTTGAATTTCGTCCTTGAGGCCGGCGACTTCCGCCATCAGCACTTGCGCCTGCGTTTCGTCCTTCTGCGCCTTGGCGCGGCCGATCAGTTTCGAGGCTTCGTTGCGGCGGGCTTGCGCTTCCTGGAGCCGCGTGACAACGCCGCGCAATTCCCGGTCGCGCGCGATGAGGTCGTCGGCGAGCGCGTCGGCGCCATCGATCCCGCGCCGCTTGAGCCCCGCGACGAATGCGTCCCTGTCTTCCCGAATCGCCTTGATGTCGTGCATGCAACCCTCGCGCGGGCGGTAATGGCATGGCGAAACTGGCAGGTAAAGCTGACAAAGCCACAGATTTTGCCTGCCTCCCCTGCGCGCCCGAACGCCACGGCTTGAGCCGCGGCCTCCGGCGGGGGAAAGTGCCGCGGGTCGTCGCCGGACAACACAATGTCATGACCGAAATCCTCTTTTATCACCTCGAACGCCGCGGGCTCGACGACGTGCTGCCGGGCCTTGTCGAGAAAACGCTGGAGCGCGGCTGGCGCGCGCTCATCCGTCCCGAATCCGCCGAGCGCGCGCAGGCGATCGACAATCTCTTGTGGGCCTACAACGACCAGACCTTTCTGCCGCACGCACAATCGGGCGATGGCGAGGCGTCGCGCCAGCCGGTGCTGATCTCGCCCGAGGACGGCAATCCGAATTCGGCGGAGGTCTTGTTTGTGGTGGGCGGCGCGCATGCACCCGCGTGGGATGGCGATGCGGCGAAAGCGTTGACGCGCATCGTGGTGATGTTCGACGGGCGCGATCCCGAAGCGCTCCAATCCGCGCGCACCGCCTGGAAGGGCGCCAGGGAGTCCGGCCACGACGTGACCTATTGGAAGGAAACGCCCGGCGGCAAATGGGAGAAGCAGGCCTGAGAAGTTGACAGTTTGCGGCAGACGCGGTGTGTAGCCGCCGGCCATACCGGAATCCTGCCATGCCCTTTCTCGGCACGGGCATCATCGTCCTGATCGTCCAGTTCGCCTGCGCCGCTCACGTCGTGCGCACGGGGCGGTCGTATCTCTGGATCGTGCCCATCGTCCTCCTGCCGCTTCTGGGCTGCCTGGCGTATTTCCTGTTCGCGGTGGTGCCCGACATGGCGGGTGGCGGCGCCGGGCGCCGTTTCGCCGACAACGTCGCCAACGCCGCCGATCCGGGCCGCGCCTATCGCGAAAAGAAGCGGCAGGTCGAGCAGGTGGGCTCGGCGCAAAGCAAGCGCGAGCTGGCCGAGGAATGCCTCAAGCGCGGCCGCTTCCAGGACGCGGTCGATCTCTATACGAGCGCAATGGACGGGCCTTTGGGCGGCGAAGATCCCGCGCTGACGCGCGGCCTTGCCCGTGCGCGCCTCCTGGCCGGTGACGGCGCGGGCGCGGAAGAGAGTTTCCGCAAACTCAAGGCGATCGATCCCGTCGCCTTCGACGAAGACGCCGAACTCGATTTCACCCGCGCGCTTGCGCTGCAGGGCAAGAACGACGAGGCCCTGGCGCAATACGAATCCCTCGTGCCGCGCTATGCGGGCCAGGAAGCGCGCTGCCGCTATGGCCTGTTGCTCGAACAGATGGGGCTCGACGAAAAGGCGCAGCAGGCGTTTCACGAAATCGTTGATTCGGTGCAGCACGCGCCGCGCCAGCAGCGCAGCCGCGAGCGCGAATGGGCCCAGATCGCCCGCCAGCACCTGCGCAAATAGGGCACAGCGTTTGCGCCGTGCGCGGCTTCGCCGGAACCAAGCCGGACAAATGCGGGCAGGATGCCCGCGGTCCTACTCGCGGCGCACGATCCTGTTTGGAGACTTCCCTGGCCTGGGTCTAATATGGCGCTCATAGGGGCATAGAGGAGGCTGACATGAAGCTCTCAACGATTATGTGTGCAGCAGCTGTGGCAATCGTCGCCACCGGCAGCGCGTTCGGCGATCCGGCCGTCAACTACAACTCCAGCAAATCGAACACGGGGAACGTAACCGCCCACATCACCTGCCCCACGACCGAGTCCATCTACACCGATCCCAAGACCGGCAAACAGTCCTGCGTCTCGTCGAAGACGGGCAATATGACGTCGACGGACATGACCGGCAAAATGACGATGGGCGCGTCGCCGAAATAACCGGCCGGACCGCGGCCGCGCGAGAGACATGGAATTTATATTCGGTTCGGGCGTACACGCTCCTCGCCGGGCATTTGGAGGGTTGAACCTCCGGGCCCAAAATGTTCGGCCCCCAAGACGGCGCGCATCGATTCCAGTCGATGCGCGCCGCTTGAGTTGCGGCGCTCCGTTCGCGCATTGCTATCTGCTCATGAGTTCCTAGCGAGGTTGCACGTCGGACCGCGGCCGTCCCGGCCGCATCCTGCTTCGGCGAGCTTCCTTCGGAAAAAGGCGGGCAGGATGCCCGCGCTCCCAGTTCACCAATCGGCTTTCCGGCGAGAATGTAAAATTTGAAATCAGAGTGAAAATACTCGTCGCCCTCACGACTCCGCCGTTTCACCCATTGCGCGTTCGTAGTCCTCGTTCGCCGCGAGCCAGCGGGCTTCCGCGGCTTCGAGCTTGCGCACGGCGTCGGCACGCTTCTTCGACACCGCACTCCCCTTCGCCGAGTCGCGCGTGAACAGCAGGGGATCGGCGAGCGCGGAATCGTATTTCGCGATTTCGGCGGTCAGGTCCGCGATCTGGTGTTCGGCTATCTCCACCTTGTCCTTCAACGGCTTCAATTGCCGGCGGCGCTCCGCGGAATCCTTGCGCGCCGCTTCCTTCTTGACCTTCGGCGCGGGCTCCTCGCGCCGTGCGGGCGCGTTGTCTCCGGACAGCAGGAAGCGGCGGTAATCGTCCAGGTCGCCGTCGAACGGCACGACCGCGCCGTTCGCCACCAGCAGCAGTCGGTCGGCCGTGGCCTCGATCAGGCGCCGGTCGTGGCTGATGAGCACGACGGCGCCGTCGAAATCATTGAGCGCCGAGAGCAATTGCTCGCGCGCGTCGATGTCGAGATGGTTGGTCGGTTCGTCCAGCAGCAGCAGATTGGGTTTGTCGAGTGTGGCCAGCGCCAGCATCAGCCGCGCCCGCTCGCCGCCCGACAGATTGCCCACTTTCGTGATCGCCTTCAGCGACGAAAAGCCGAAACCGCCCAGCTGCGTGCGCAATTGCTGTTCGGTCAGTTGCGGGCGCAATCTGGCCAGCGTCTGGATCGGCGTCAGCGTGCCGTCGAGCTCTTCGAGCTGATGCTGCGCGAAATAACCGGGCACGAGCTTGCGCGAGCGGACGAACTCGCCCGATTGCACGACGAGCTTGCCGGCGAGAAGTTTCGCCAAGGTCGATTTGCCGTTGCCGTTCTTGCCCAGGAGCGCAATGCGGTCGTCGGGATCGAAGCGCAGCGAAATGTGCGAGAGCACGGGACGGCCGGGCTCGTAGCCCACCGACACGCCGTCCAGCGACAGGAGCGGCGGGTTCGTTTCGGCCGGCTTTGGCAGGCGGATCGGCGCGACGTGCTCGTCGAGCGGAATCTCCACCGTCTGCAGGCGCGCGAGCATCTTGAGCCGGCTTTGCGCCTGGCGCGCCTTCGATGCCTTGTAGCGGAAGCGGTCGACGAACGCCTGCATGTGCTTGCGCGCCGCTTCCTGCTTTCGCGCAAACGCCACGTCGAGCGCCCGCCGGGCCGCGCGGGTCTCGGCGAAGGTGTCGTAGCCGCCCGTATAGAGCGTGAGCTTGCCGTGCTCGAGATGGAGGATGAATTCCGCCACCGTGTTCAGCAGGTCGCGGTCGTGGCTCACGATGACCACGCTGCCGCGATAGCGCTTCAGATAATCCTCGAGCCACAACACACCTTCGAGATCGAGATAATTGGTGGGCTCGTCGAGCAGCAGGAGATCGGGCGCGGAGAACAGGATCGCGGCGAGCGCCACGCGCATGCGCCAGCCGCCGGAAAATTCCGAACAGGGCCGCGCCTGCTCGTCGGCCGAGAAGCCGAGGCCGGCGAGAATGGACGCCGCGCGCGAGGGCGCGGAATAGGCGCCGATGGTGTCGAGCCTGGTGTGGATATCGCCCAGCCGGTGCGCGTCGGTCGCAGTTTCGGCCTCGGCCAGAAGCGCGATGCGCTCGACGTCGGCCGCGAGCACGGTGTCGAGGAGGGTTCGGGGCCCGGCCGGCGCCTCCTGGGCCACCGTGCCGATACGCCAGCCCGCGGGCTTCACGATGTCGCCCCCGTCCGGCCCCAACTCGCCCAGGATGAGCTTCAACAGCGTCGTCTTGCCCGAACCGTTGCGGCCGACCAGCCCGACGCGCCGCGCCGCGGGCAGCCGCGCGCTCGCGCCCGCGAAGATTTCGCGGCCGGCAATCCGGTAGACGATGTTCTCGATCGACAGCATCCGGCGCCCCTGGGCGGCGGCTTCTAGCACGCCTTGCGGCCGGGTGAAGCCCGCGGCTATAAGGCCCCGCTTTCCCCAAGGTACGGAGTTTCGCCATGGCGCTCGAGCGCACGCTTTCGATCATCAAACCCGACGCTACGCGGCGGAACCTGACGGGCCAGATCGTGGCGCGCTTCGAAAAGGCGGGCCTGCGCGTCGTGGCGCAGAAACGGATGCGGCTTTCGACGGAAGACGCCGAGGCGTTCTACAATGTCCACAAGGCGCGGCCGTTCTTCCGCGGGCTGGTCGAATTCATGACCTCGGGTCCCGTCGTCGTGCAGGTGCTTGAAGGCGAGAACGCCATCGCGAAGAACCGCGAAGTGATGGGCGCGACGGACCCGGCCAAGGCCGCGCCCGGCACCATCCGCAAGGATTTCGCGGAAACGATCGAGGCGAATTCGGTGCACGGCTCCGACGCGACCGAGACCGCAATGCACGAGATCCGCTTCTTCTTCAGCGAACTCGAAATCGTGGGGTAACGATCCGGCGCAGGCGCCGGTCATTGGAGGCACGTCCATGCAAGGCACAACCGTCGTCATCACGGGCGCAACATCGGGCATTGGCGAGGTCGCGGCCGACCGGCTGGCGGCCAAGGGCGCACGCATCGTGTTCGTGGCGCGCGACCGGGCGCGGGGCGAGGAAACGCTCAAGCATCTCCATGCCATCGCGCCGGGCCCGGCGCATGCGGTGCATTACGCCGATCTGTCGCGCATTTCGGAAATGAAGCACGTGGCGGCGGAGATCGTCGCGGCCGAACCCAGGATCGACGTCCTGATCAACAATGCAGGCGCGCTGTTCAATTCGCGCAAGGTCTCCGAGGATGGGCTCGAAATGACTTTCACGCTCAATCACATGTCCTATTTCGTGGTGAGCAATCTGTTGCGCGCGCGGATGGGCGCAGGCAGTCGCATCGTATCGACCGCATCGGATGCGCATTCAGGCGCGAAGCTCAATTTCGACGATCTCCAGTCAGAGCATGGCTATAGCGGCTTCGGCGCCTATGGACGCTCGAAGCTCTGCAACATTTTGTTCACGCGCGAGATGGCACGGCGGCTCGCGGGCACCGGCGTCACGGCGAATTGCCTCCATCCGGGGTTCGTCGCCACCCGCTTCGGCGACCAGAGCGGCGGCATCCTGTCGTTCGCCGTGCGGCTCGCCAAGAATTTCGCGCTGACGCCCGAGCAGGGCGCGCAGACCATCGTTTATCTGGCCAGTTCGCCCGATGTGGCTGCGGCGAGCGGCGGCTATTACGTCAAATCGAAACCCGCCACGCCCTCCAAGGCGGCGCAAAACGACGCAGACGCGAAAAAGCTGTGGGACATCTCGGCCAAGATCGCGGGCGTGGGATAGATTTTCGATTGAACTTCGATCAGCCGGTCTCTCGCGACACGAATGATTCACGCGGAGGCGCGGAGCCGCGGAGAAAAAGGCACAATTAGCGCAGAGGACGCCGAGGGTTCGCGGAGGGTACAGAGAAAGGCCAGCGCGAATGCGCGCAACAAGCAGATTCACGGCATGTGTCAAATGTTCGGGGCTATGCAAGATACCCCCTGCGTCCTCTGCGCTAAATCTTTCTTCTCCGCGACTCCGCGGCTCCGCGTGCTTCACCTACTCAACATCGCGAATTCAAGATTCGAATCGCTACGAGAAAACCGCTCTGCCATTCTCCAGCTTCACGTTTCCTTCGGCAACCTGACGCAGCGCTTCCGGATAAATCCGATGCTCTTCGACGAGGATTCGCGCGGCGAGGGTTTCCGGCGTGTCGCCGGCCAGAACCGGCACGGCGGCTTGCGCGATGATCGGACCGGAATCGAGCGCGGCCACGATGAAATGCACCGTGCAGCCGGACACCTTCACGCCCGCCTCCAGCGCCTGGCGATGCACGCGAATGCCCGGGAACGATGGCAACAGCGACGGATGGATGTTGAGAAGTCGCCCTTCCCACTGACGGACGAACCATTCGCTGTGAATGCGCATGAAGCCCGCCTCGCAGACGAGCGAAACGTTTGCCGCGCGCAGACGCGCATCGAGCGCGGCGTCGAATTCCTCGCGCGACGCGAAGTTCTTGTGCGGGACGATCTCCGTCGCGATGCCGGCCGCCGCTGCGCGGGCGAGGCCTTCGGCGGTTTCCACATTGGAAAGCACGAGCACGATCTCGGCCGGGAACGACAGATCGCGCGCCGCATCGATCAGCGCCTGGAGATTGCTGCCGCGGCCCGAGATGAGCACGGCGGTGCGCGTTCGCCGGGACATCAGAGCTTGAGCGCGCCGCGATAGCGGACTTTCGCTTCGCCGCTGCCGGGAACGAGCGCGCCGATCCGCACGGCCGTCTCGCCCGCATCCGCAAATATCCGGATCGCTTCGTCCGCCTTCTCCGCGGCCACGACGACGACGAGTCCGATGCCGCAATTGAAGGCGCGCAGCATTTCGTGCTCGGCGATGCCCGCCGATTTCGCCAGCCAGCCGAACACGGGAAGCGGCGTCCACGACGCCAGATCGATCTCGGCGTCGAGTCCCTCCGGCAGCGCGCGGGGCAGATTTTCGGTGATGCCGCCGCCCGTAATGTGGGCGAGGCCCTTGACGCCGCCGGCGCGGATCGCGGCAAGCGCGCTCTTCACATAAAGCTTGGTCGGCGCGAGCAGCGCTTCGCCCAGCGCCCGACCGCGCGCGAACGGCGCCGCGGCGTCATAAGAAAGTCCCGCATCGGCGACCACGCGGCGCACCAGCGAATAGCCGTTCGAGTGAACGCCCGAAGACGCCACGCCCAGGATCGCGTCGCCTTCCTTCATCGCAGCGGCCTTCGGCAGGATGTCGCCCCGCTCCGCCGCACCTACGGAAAATCCCGCGAGGTCGAAATCGCCCCTGGCGTAAAGCCCGGGCATCTCCGCCGTCTCGCCGCCGATCAGCGCGCAGCCCGATTCCCTGCAGGCATTCGCCACGCCGGCGATGACGGCCTCCGCCTGGTCCACGTCGAGCTTGCCGCTCGCGAAATAATCGAGAAAGAACAGCGGCTCGGCGCCCTGCACCACGATGTCGTTCACGCACATCGCAACGAGATCCTGTCCGATCCCGGAACAGAGCCCCGTCTCGATGGCGATCTTGAGCTTGGTGCCCACGCCGTCGGTCGAGGCGACGAGAACGGGATCCTTGAATCCGGCGGCCTTCAGGTCGAACAGGCCGCCGAAGCCACCCAGATCGGCGTCGGCGCCGGGCCGGCGCGTCGCCCTGGCCAGAGGTGCGATGCGGTCAACCAGCGCATCGCCCGCGTCGATATCGACGCCTGCGTCCTTGTAGGTGAGGCTGTTGCGGCCGGATTTCCTGTCCGAATTCATTTGAAGTGTCCGGCGCGACGGAGGTGAATGCGGCATCCGTTTAAGCGGGTGACGGAGAAGTCGCAAGCGGAGGCGTTCATGTCGCTCGAAGGCGCAATTGCGGCCCACAGATTCGGCCTTGGCGCACGGCCGGGCGAAATCGAGGCGGCCAGCGCCTCGCCCAAGGCCTGGCTGATGGGCCAGCTCGATTCGGCGCCGCCCGAGCCCGAGGCCCTCGACGGCCAGCCGTTTCAATCGAGCGGCGAGATGGTGCCCGACGTCATCAAGCTGGGCAAAATGACCGCCGAGCAGCGCGCGCTGCTGCAGGCCTTCAAGGCCTATGTGCAACTCTATATCCGCGAAATGGGCGCACGCTTCGCGCTCGGCTTCACCACCGAGCGGCCTTTCGCCGAACGGCTCGTCTGGTTCTGGAGCAATCATTTCACGGTTTCGGCGCAGAACCCGCGCGCGATCATGTTCGCGGGCGCCTTCGAGCGCGAGGCGATCCGGCCCCACATCGCCGGCAAATTCGAAGACATGCTGCTGGCCGTCGTGCGTCATCCCGCGATGCTGCTTTATCTCGACAATGCGCAATCGATCGGCCCGGATTCCATGGCCGGCCTGATCGTGGGCAAAGGGCTCAACGAAAATCTCGGCCGCGAATTGATGGAGCTGCACACGCTGGGCGTCGACGGCGGCTACACTCAGGCCGACGTGATCGCGATGGCGAAGCTGCTGACGGGCTGGAGCCTCGACAACAGGGGCAACGACGGCTTCCGCTATTATCCCGCCCGTCACGAACCCGGCCAGATCGTGTTGCGGGGCAAGACCTATCCGGGCGGCGAAGACGGCGGCATCGCCGCGCTCAGGGATCTCGCGCATGATCCGGCCACCGCGCAGCACATCGCGCGCAAATTCGCCGTGCAATTCATTGCCGACGATCCGCCGGCCAACTCCGTGAGCCGCCTGCAAAAGAATTTCCTCGAGACCGGCGGCGATCTGCGGGCGCTGGCGCAAACCGCGGTTGACGATCCGGCGGCCTGGCGGCATGGCGCGGGAAAAATGCGCTCGCCGGTCGAATACGTGACGGCGTCCATGCGGCTCCTCGGCTGGCCCCGCACGACGAGTGCCGACGACAAGGACAAGCAGGTCAAAGGCATCATGGCGGCCACGCGATTGATGGGCGAGTTCCCGCTGGGCGCACCGTCGCCCAAAGGCTGGCCCGATCAATCCGATGCGTGGTCCGGTCCCGATGCCGTGCTGAACCGCATCGAATGGGCACGCGAGTTGGGAAACAAGCTGCCCAACGGGTTCGATGCGCTGGCCCTGGGCGACGAAGGGCTCGGCCCGTTGCTCGCCCCCGCCACAAGAAGCGCGATGAAAAGCGCGCCCAATTCCGGCGAGGCGATCGCGCTCCTCGTCGCCAGTCCCGAATTCCAGCGGAGATGACGCCATGCTCGACCGCCGTTCGATCTTGAAGACTTCGCTTGCCGCCGGCGCGCTCACGGTTTGGGATGCGCCAATCCGTCTCGCCTTCGCCAACGCGCCGACCGACCGGCGCTTCGTGGTGGTGATCCTGCGCGGCGCGCTCGACGGGCTCGCGGCCGTCCCGCCCCATGGCGATCCCGACTACAAATCCGTGCGGGGCGCGCTCGCGCTCGATTCGACGGGCACCACGGCACTGCACGACCTCGACGGCTATTTCGGTCTTCACCCGGCGCTGACCGGAATGAAGGGGATGTGGGACGCGAAAGAACTTGTGGTGTTCCACAATATCTCTTCGCCCTATCGCGACCGCTCGCATTTCGACGGCCAGAACGTGCTCGAGACGGGCGGCACGGGGCCCCATGTGCTGAACGATGGCTGGCTTAATCGCGCGCTTGCGCCGATGGGACTTGGGCAAGGCGAAGGCGCGCTCGCCGTCGCACCCACCGCGCCGCTCATGCTGGAAGGCGCGGCCAAGGCGACGAGCTGGATGCCGTCCGTGCTGCCGGAGCCCGACAAGGAATTCCTCGCCCGCGTGCGCGCGCTCTACGCCCGCGATGCCGTTCTCGACTCCGCGCTCAGCCGCGCCCTCGATACCGAGGCGGAGGCCAACGCCGCCATGGACGACGTTCCCAAGAATCCCGGCGACATGAGCAAGCGCTACGGCGCCTATGGCGACCTGACGCCGCTCTTCAACGGCGCGGGCAAGCTGCTCGCGGGCGAAGAAGGCCCGCGCATTGCCGTGTTCGACGCGAGCGGCTGGGACACCCATGTGAACGAAGGTGCGGGCGACGGCCAGTTGGCGCGGCGCCTGCGCGCGCTCGATCAGGGTCTCGATGCGTTCAAGGCGTCGCTCGGTCCCGCCTGGCAAAAAACTGCGATCGTGATGGCGACCGAATTCGGCCGCACCGTTGCGCCCAACGGCAATGGCGGCACGGACCATGGCACGGCCGGCGCCGCATTCCTCTTGGGCGGCGCGGTGCAGGGCGGCGTCGTCAAGGCCGAATGGGTGGGCCTCAAGCCCGGCGTCCTTCAGGACGGCCGCGACCAGCCGCCCCGCACCGATCAGCGTGCCTTGTTCAAGACTGCGCTGGCCGACCACATGGGCGTTTCTCGGCGTGACCTGGAAGGCACGGTCTTTCCGGATAGCGGCGCCATAGCCCCCCTGAATGGGCTGTTCCGCGCCTGAAGCGCGCTTTCACAGCGGCGTGAGCATCACTATAGTCTCGGGAATCCGACAGGCTTTCCCATGCGCCGCCTCGCCCTTTGCCTCGTGCTCAGTCTTGCATGCCTGCTGCCGCTCGCGTCCGCGCAAGCGGGCGGCGACCCGTTCACCGTCAGCGGCATCCCCGTCGACGCCACCGCGGCTTCGGAATCGCAGGCCCAGAACATCGCGATCAATTCGGGGCGCGCTCGGGCCTGGACCGAACTTTATCACCGCCTGACCAAGGCCGCCGATTGGTCGCGCCAACCCGTGCTCGACGATACCGCGCTGCAGCGGCTGATCCGGGGCTACCAGATCGTCAACGAGCGCCGTTCGACAACCCGTTTCGTCGCCAGCATGACCTACATCTTCAACGCCGATGCCGTGCGGCGAATGTTCCGCACGTCGAACATCGCCTATGCCGACATGCAGGCCCATCCGATCATGATCGTCCCCATGTCGCCCGGCTTTGGGCCGCATTCGGCCTGGACCTCCATCTGGGCCAATCCCAAATATGCGAGAGGCAGCGTGCCGCTCGTGCTGCCGGTCGGAGACGCGGTCGATATGTCGGAGCTGAGCGCGCTCAATTTCACGACCGCCTCGTGGCAGGACGTCGAGCCGGCCGCATCTCGGGTACATGCGAGCGAGGCGTTCCTCGCGTCGGCCAGCCAGGGCAAAGGCGCCATCGTCGTCAGGCTCAAACGGCTGGGACCGGGCAACACGCCGCCCATTCCCGACGTGACGACGCCGATCGCGCCGGGCATTCCGGGACCCAAAGTGTATGAAAATGCGGCCGATGCCGCCGCCGCCGCGATCGTCGATGTGTGGAAATTGCGGGCGGCCGTCGATTTCAGCAAACGCGCCAAGCTGATTGCCGAAGTGCATATCGATTCGCTCGAAGCATGGTCCGCGCTGCTGCAGAAGCTCGGCACCATCCCGACCATCATGGAAGTGGGCGTCGTGGCGATGGACACGGGCGAAGCCCGCATCGCGATCACGTATGTCGGCACGTCCGACCAGCTGCACGATCTGATCGCCCAATCCGGCTTCGACCTGTCCAACGAAGACGGCACCTGGTGGCTCAATATGCAGGCCGCGCCCCAAGCGAGCACCCAGTGAACTGGCTCGGCAGGCATCTTCCGAATTTGCTGACCGGTTTGAGGCTCGCACTGGCGCCCGCGCTCGCAGTTCTGCTGATCGACGGCTATGACCGCGCGGCGCTCGGCGTTTTCGCCTTCGCCGGCATGAGCGATGCCGCCGACGGGTATCTTGCGAAACGTTTCGGGCTTGCGACGCGCTTCGGCCGCTTTCTCGATCCCGCCGCCGACAAATTCCTGATGCTGGCGTCGTTTCTTGCGCTGACCTTTCTTCACATGACGCCGCTTTGGCTGACCATCCTCGTCATCGCGCGCGACGTGGCGATCGTGGCAGGCATTCTGCTGGCGCGGGTTCTCGAACTCCCGGTCCGGATCGCGCCCTTGCCCATCGGCAAATTCAGCACCGCGGCCCAGTTCGGTTACATCGGGTTCCTGCTCCTGGCGCTGGCGTTCGGTTTCGACTGGCCGCTGGTGACGCGCGCCGCGGAACTTTTGACCGCTGCGTTCACCGTGGCGTCCTGGCTGGGCTACGGCGCTCTTCTGTTGCGGGCGCTGGCGGGGCGCCATCGCCGGCCGGCCTGACGACACATCCGGGAGCGCCGTTTGCCTTCGCAACTCGTCTTGCCATTGCCCGAGCGACCCCGGTTCGCGCGCGACAGCTTTATCGTTGCCCAAGCCAACGCGCATGCCGTCGCCTTCGTCGATGCGTGGCCCGATTGGCCCGTCGCTGCAGCCGCGATTCACGGACCATCGGGTTCGGGAAAGTCGCATCTCGCCGCCATCTGGCAAACGGCAGCGAGCGCAACAATCGTGTCGGCCTCCGATCTGGGGCGTAAGACGGCCGACGGATCGCCAGCGCCGCGCATCGTCGAAGACGTGGATTCGGCGCCGGCGACGCCTGCGCGCGACCGCGCGCTCTTTGTGCTCCTCGAAGGCGCCACGCGTGAGGCGCCCGTGCTGCTGACCGGCCGGGAGGTTCCCGCCGCATGGCCTTGCGTGCTTCCCGATCTCGCCTCGCGCTTTTCGGCCATGCTGGCATTGCCGCTCTGGGCGCCGGACGACGCTCTGCTCGCGGGGCTGGCCCGAAAACTGTTCGCGGATCGCCAGCTCGATGTGCCCGACGCCGTGATCCTCGGGATGATTCATGCGCTGGAACGCTCGCCCGCCGCGATCCGCGATTTCGTGGCGCGAGCCGACGGCAAGGCGCTGGCGGAAGCAAGACCGGTCAATCTGAAGCTGATACGGGAAATGCTGGGTTCGCCGGAAGACCCGCCGTCATGACAAATTCGTCAAACTCCGATAGCGTTGGGCGTTGCCGACCCGAACCTAGGACCCATGGCCAAAGCGCGCACAAATCTTGAGAATCTGAGCCCAATCGACGCGCCGGACGCGCTGCCGCTGGAACCCGAGCGGGTTCGCGCCTTCGCCATCCAGCCCGATTCGCCCGAGCGCTTCATCAACCGCGAGCTGTCGTGGCTGGCCTTCAACCGTCGCGTGCTCGAGGAGGCCCAAAACCCGCGCCATCCGGTCCTGGAGCGCCTGCGGTTCCTGTCGATTTCGGCGTCCAACCTCGACGAATTCTACATGGTACGCGTGGCCGGGCTCAAAGGCATGGTCACCGCTGGCGTCACCACCCTCAGCGACAACGGCCTTTCGCCGGTCCAGCAAATCGTGCGGGTCGACCAGAAAGCCGCCGAATTGATCGACGACCAGCAAAGGATGTGGGCGACGTTGCGGGTCGAATTGCGGGACGCGGGCATCGCGCTCCTTGAGCCCGACGAGCTTTCGGATTCGGACCGCGCCTGGCTCGACACCGAATTCCGCGAAGAGATTTTCCCGGTTCTCACGCCGCTCGCGCTGGACCCGGCCCATCCGTTTCCGTTCATTCCCAATCTCGGATTCACGCTGGCGCTGCAACTGACCCGCAAGCGCGACGGCAAGGCCGTCACCGCGCTCCTGCCGGTTCCCTCCCAGCTTCGGCGCTTCGTGCGGCTGCCGGGCGACGGCGTGCCCGCGCGCTTTCTCACGCTGGAAAAGGTGATCGGACTCTATCTGCACCGGCTGTTTCCCGGCCACACCATGATCGGTTCAGGTCTCTTCCGCATCGTCCGCGACAGCGAGGTGGAAGTCGAAGAAGAAGCCGAAGATCTGGTGCGGCTGTTCGAGACGCTGCTCAAGCGCCGCCGCCGCGGTTCCGTCATCCTCATGCTGTGCAGCGCAACGATGCCGCCCGATTTGCGCCGCTTCATCGCCGATCATCTGAGTCTGAAATCGTCCGAGATCGTCATCGCGGAGCACCTTCTGGGCCTCGCCGACACGCGCCAGCTCATCATCGACGAACGCCACGATCTCCAGTTCAAGCCCTATATCGCGCGCTTCCCCGAACGCATCCGCGATCATGGCGGCGACTGCTTCGCCGCCATCCGCGCCAAGGACATCATCGTCCACCATCCGTTCGAGAGCTTCGACGTGGTGGTGCAGTTCCTGCGGCAGGCGGCAGCGGACCCCGAAGTCGTCGCGATCAAGCAGACGCTCTACCGCACGTCGCACGACTCCCCCATCGTCAGCGCGTTGATCGAAGCCGCCGAAGCGGGCAAATCCGTCACCGCGCTGATCGAACTGAAGGCGCGCTTCGACGAGGCCGCGAACATCAAATGGGCGCGCGACCTTGAACGGGCCGGCGTACAGGTCGTTTACGGCTTCATGGAACTCAAGACCCACGCGAAGGTGAGCCTCGTCGTGCGCCGCGAAGCGGGCCAGCTGCACACCTATGTGCATTTCGGCACGGGCAATTATCATCCCGTGACGGCGAAGGTTTACACCGATTTGTCGCTGTTCTCCGCCGATCCGGCGCTCGGTCGCGACGCCGCGCAGCTCTTCAACTACATCACGGGCTACGCCGAGCCCGCGAGTCTCGAAAAGATCGCGATCTCGCCCCTGACGCTGCGCGGCAAACTGGCCGACGCGATACAGGAGGAAATCGGGCATGCGCGTGCCGGCCGGCCCGCGGCGATCTGGGTCAAGCTCAATGCGCTCGTCGACGCCCAGATCATCGACGGACTGTATAACGCCAGCCAGGCCGGCGTCCGTATCGAACTCGTCGTGCGCGGCAACTGTTGCCTGCGTCCGGGCGTTTCCGGTCTGTCGGACAATATTCGCGTGAAGAGCATCGTGGGCCGCTTTCTCGAGCACGGACGCATCATCTGCTTCGGCGGCGGTTACGGCCTGCCGTCGGCCAAATCCAAGGTGTTCATTTCGTCGGCCGACTGGATGCCGCGCAATCTCGACCGCCGCGTCGAGGCGATGGTGCCGATCGAGAATCCGACGGTGCACGAACAGGTGCTGAACCAGATCATGGTGGCGCTGCTGAAGGACCAGGCCAATTCGTGGCACATGCAGGCCGACGGCTCCTATGTGCGCGATCCGAATGCCTTCAGCGACGACGCCTTCTCCGCGCACACCTACTTCATGACCAATCCGTCGCTCTCGGGCCGCGGCCGTGCGCTCAAGATCGATCAGCAGCGGCTCGGCGCCGTCGCGACCCAGCAAGGTTGACAGTCTATGCCCGTGACGGCCGCCCCTACGGAAGCACGCGGGTTCGCGGCGTCGCGCAATGCACGGAGCCGCCACGGCCCCGTCGCCATCGTCGACATCGGATCGAATTCGGTTCGTCTCGTCATCTATGAAATCGTTTTCGCGCACGCCCGCCGTCGTCCACAACGAAAAGGCCATTTGCGCCATCGGCCGCAACATGGTCACGACGGGCGAACTCCACGACGAAGGCATCGTGCTGGCGCTCGAGGCGCTGGGGCGTTTCCGCATGCTGGCCGACGCGCATCAGGCCGAATTGCGCGACGCGGTCGCCACGGCCGCCGCGCGGGATGCGTCCAACGGCCAGGCATTCGTGCGCAAGGCGGAGGCGGTCTGGGGCGGCCCGATCCGCATCCTCTCCGGCGAAGAAGAGGCGCGGCTGGCGGCTGAAGGCGTGGTGGCGGGAATTCCCGCGGCCGACGGACTGGTCGCCGATCTGGGCGGCGGAAGCCTCGACATGGTGACGGTCAAGGCCGGCAAAACCGGCGCCGCTACCACTCTTCCCTTCGGTCCCCTGCGATTGATGGATGTCGCCGGAGGCGATGCCGACAAGGCCCGTGACGTGGTCGACGACGGCCTGGATGTCCTCGACGGACTGGGCCCGCTCGAAGGCCGCAGCCTCTATGCGGTCGGCGGAGTGTGGCGAAGCTTTGCCCGGGTCGACATCGAAGAAACCGGCTACCCGCTGCATGTCCTGCACAATTACGAAATCCCGCGCTCTCGCGCGCTCAAGCTCTGCAAGGTCGTCTCCCAGCTTTCGCGCAAGTCGCTCGACAGGATGAAAATCGTCTCGCGCCGCCGCGCCGAGGCATTGCCCTATGGCGCGGTGGTGCTCGAGCGGCTGCTGCTCGCGACCGGCCTTAAGGACGTCGTGATTTCGGCCTATGGCGTTCGCGAAGGGCTGCTCTACGAACAGCTTCCCGCGGAGGAACGCGCGCGCGATCCGCTGATCGCATTTGCCGCCGCCGCCAACCAGCGTTTGAGCCGCGCGCCGGCTCATGCGGACGAGATGTTCGAATGGCTGTCTCCCGTCTTTCCCGACGAAGATGCGGCTTTGAGGCGCGTGCGGCACGCAGTGTGTCTGTTCTCGGACGTGGGCTGGCGGCGTCATCCCGACGACCGAGCGCTGGGCGCTTTCAACCAGGTGCTGACCGCACCCTTCACCGGTGCAACCCATCGCGCCCGCGCCCTGATCGCCAGCGCCATCTATCATCGCTATTCGGGCGACGAAGATTTCCCCCGCGAGATGGCGTTGCGCCGGCTGCTCAGCGAGGAAGACGGCGAGCTCGCCCTGCGCACCGGCCTTGCGGCGCGCTTCGCCTTCGCGCTGTCCTCCTCGGCGGTGGGGGAATTGCGCCACTACAAGCTCCGGATGACCCCCACCCGAGTTCTGCTGGAGGTTTCGCGGCGGCGCGAGATGATCGCAGGTGAACCGGTCCAGAAGCGGCTGGGCGCGCTGGCCGCCGTTCTGGGCCGAAAAGGCGAGATCCTGATCGGATAGAGCCGGTTAAGCTTGCATCTGCTAGGGTGAAGGGGCTTTAAGGGGACGTTCGCCGGAACGCGCTATGATGGGGCGTTGAAGTCCCGAGGTTTCCAGCCGGGACCGGCTGAAGGAGAACTTCCATGGGTGCGCTCAGCATCTGGCATATCCTGATTTTCGCGCTTGTCGCCGTGCTCTTGTTCGGCGGCAGGGGCAAGATTTCCGAACTGATGGGCGACGTGGCCAAAGGCATCAAAAGTTTCCGCCAGGGCCTTAACGAGCCGGAGGATCCGCGCACGATTACCTCCGATCGCCGCGACGACACGACAAAGAAGGACTGATCGGGCGCGCATCTTGCGCCTCCTTCCGACATGCTGGATTTCAGCTGGACCCATATCCTCATCGTTCTCATCGTCGCTCTGGTGGTCGTGGGGCCGAAGGATTTGCCCAAGCTGATGCGCGTCATCGGCCAGTGGGTGGGCAAGGCCCGCGCCATGGCCGACCAGTTCCGCAAAAGCTTCGATGAAATGGCCCGCCAGTCCGAGCTTGACGAATTGCGCGCCGAGATCGAGGCGCTGCGAGGGACTCGCCCCTTGGCCGACATCGACCGGAAATTGAGCCAATCGATCTTGCCGCCCGACGATTTGCCGGCGCCGACGGCGATTGACCCGCCTGTTCCGGCCGAGCCTGTCGCACCGGCGGCAGAAATGGTGGAGCCCGCGCCGCTGCATGAACCGGGCGACGTGCCGCCGCCGCCATGACGAAACCCACGGAGGACGACGAAGCCGCGATCGACGCGACGAAGGCGCCCCTGCTCGATCATTTGATCGAACTGCGCAAGCGGCTCACCTATTCCATCCTCGCGTTCTTCACCGCGTTCATCGTCTGCTATATTTTCGCGCGGCCGATCTACGCCTTTCTCACCCAACCGCTCGCCAACGCGCTTGCCGGCAAGCCGGGGCGGCACCTCATCTTCACCGCGCTTTACGAAACATTCTTCACCTATGTGAAGGTGGGAATGTTCGGAGGCATCTGCCTCGCCTTTCCGATCATCGCCGCGCAGCTATGGCTTTTCATCGCGCCGGGCCTTTACAAGCACGAGCGGCGCGCCTTCCTGCCCTTCCTGATGGCGACGCCGGTTCTGTTCATCACCGGCGCCGCGTTCGTCTATTACGTGATGATGCCGCTCGCCATCCGCTTCTTCCTGAGCTTCGAGACGCCGGGCGGTCACGGCACGCTGCCGATCGAGCTCGACGCCAAGGTGAGCGAGTATCTCGACCTTGTGATGACGCTGATTTTCGCGTTCGGCCTGTGCTTTCAATTGCCGGTTCTGGTGTCGCTCCTGGGTCGCGTCGGCATCGTGACGAGCGCGCAACTGCGGAGCCTGCGGCGCTACGCGATCCTGGGCATCGTCGTCGTGGCGGCCATCGTCACCCCGCCCGACGCCATCAGCATGATCAGCCTCGCCGTACCCCTCGTCCTGCTCTACGAAATCTCGATCTGGTGCGTGGTGCTGATCGAGCGCAGCCGTGCGCGGCAGAACGCGGCTGCGTCGGGAACGTAACCCGACACCTCCGACACTCCGGAAAGCCGGCCATCGACCGGCCGTCACTTCTCGTAGTGGTCGGCCACCAGCCGATTGAGAATGCGCACGCCCCAGCCCGTGCCCCAGCTCGGCGCAAGCGCCTTGTGCTCCGCGTCCTGCCAGGCGACGCCCGCGATATCGAGATGCGCCCAGGGCGTTTTGTCGATGAAGCGCTGGAGGAATTGGGCGGCGACGATCGAGCCGGCAGTCGGGCCGCCGATGTTTTTCATGTCGGCGATCTTGGACTTGATCAGCTTGTCGTAAGCGTCGCCGAGCGGCAACCGCCACACCGGCTCGCCTTCGGCGCGGCCTGCCGCCGCGAGGCGCTCGGCGAGCCGGTCGTCGTTGGAGAATACACCCGCATGCTCGTGGCCCAGCGCGATCATGATGGCGCCCGTCAGGGTCGCCAGATCGACGACGAATTTCGGCTTGAAGCGCGTTTGGGCATACCAGAGCGCATCGGCCAGGACGAGGCGGCCTTCGGCATCGGTGTTGAGGACTTCGATGGTCTGTCCCGACATCGACTTGACCACATCGTCGGGCCGTTGCGCCTTGCCGTCCGGCATGTTCTCCACCAGACCGATCACGCCGACCGCGTTGACGCGGGCCTTGCGGGCGGCGAGCGCGTGGATCGCGCCGGTGACGGCCGCAGCTCCGCCCATGTCACCCTTCATTCCCATCATGCCGACACCGGTCTTGAGCGACAGGCCGCCGGAATCGAAACACACGCCTTTTCCCACGAACGCGACCGGCGCGTCCTTTTTGGCGCGCGCGCCGTTCCATTGCATCACCACGAGCTGGCTTTCGCGCTCGCTGCCTTGGCCCACGCCCAACAGCGAACCCATGCCGAGCTTCTTCATCTCGGCTTCGCCCAGGATCTCCACCTTCACGCCGAGCTTGGCGAGCGATTTCGTGCGGCGCGCGAATTCCGCCGGCGACAGGACGTTCGGCGGCTCGTTGACGAGATCGCGCGCGAGATACATACCCTCCGCAACGGCCTCGAGAGGTGTTGCGGCCCGTTTGGCCGCGGCGACGTCGGCGGCGCCGATCGCAATTTTCGCGATCGTCGGTTCATGCTCTTCGCGATGCTTGGTGCGGTAATGGTTGAACGTGTAGCTCCTGAGCCGTGCGCCCATCGCCAGATGCGCGGCGAACTCCGCATGCTTGAGCTTCGCGCCCTTCGGCACATCGATGGCGAACGTCACGTCTTTCTCGCCACTGGTGAACAAGCGCCCGACCGCGCCGGCTGCGGCGCGTTCCGCCGCGGGCCCGTCGAGTTCGGCCGCCTTGCCCAACCCGATGAGAACGATGCGCGTCGCCTTAAGCCCCTGAGGGGCGAGGATCTCAATTGCCTGGCCCGGCTTGCCCGTGAAGCGGCTGACGCCGAGAGCCCGCTTGAGCGCGCCGCCGGTCGCCTTGTCGGCGTCTGCGGCCATGCCGGCGAGCCCAGCGCCTTCTGGCACCCCCAGAATGAGTGCGCCCGAACCCGCGATGGAAGACGCCGTAAATGCCACCTGCATGAAAAACCTCGTTCGTGAAGCCGCCGGACGGAAATCGCCAACGATTTAGCCATGTCGCAGTTCGGGATTGCCGAAGGCCGACGCGGGAGTGCTAGTTTAGGGCGAATCTCGAAGGGTGCAAAAGGGCGTGGGGCCGGACCCGCGGACCGCACCCGCCATGGGCCCAGATGCCGCAATTGTCGACTTATGTCCTGCGTCAGCTGATTGGGCCGGTCGGCTTGTTCACATTCCTGCTGACCAGCGTGATCTGGCTCTCCCAATCGCTGCGCCTGCTCGACCTCGTGATCAACCGGGGCCAGTCTGCCGCGACCTTCGTCTATTTGACGGTCCTCATTCTGCCCGGCCTTCTCGTCATTATCCTCCCCGTCGCCTACTACCTCGGCACGCTTTACGGCCTTCACAAGCTGAACGCGGACAGCGAACTGGTGGTCATGTCGGCGGCCGGCTTCAGCCGCCGACAGCTGCTCGTCCCGGTTCTGATCGCCGCCGGCATCATGATGGTCGCGACCTATGCCTGCAGCATCTATCTGATGCCCCTGGGTCAGCGCACGATGAAGAGCAAGGAGATCGACATCCGCGCCGATATCGGCGCCGCCATCCTGAACGAAGGCGAATTCAACACGCCGACTTACGGCTTGACGGTGTTCATCCGCGAGCTCGAACCCGACGGCCGCATCCACGGCATTCTGGTGCACGACAACCGGAACACGCAACGGCCGACGACCTATATCGCCGAGACGGGATTGCTGGCGCAGACCCCGGCAGGCGCGCGCCTCATCATGCTCGACGGAACGATCGAACAGGCGGCGCTGGGCGGCTCACAGCTCTCCGTCCTCAAATTCCAGAAATACGTCTTCAATCTCGACCAGTTTTCCAGTCCGGCGCAAGCGACGCAGCTTGAAACAAACGAGCGTTTTTTGTGGGAGCTGCTGTGGCCGGGGCCGATCAAGGACCAGCACGTTCTGAATCTCTACTTCGCGGAAGCCAACAACCGCATCGCCGCGCCGCTTTATTGCCTCGCCTTCGCCCTCATCGCGTTCGCCGCCGTGACCCGCGGCCGGGGCGGCCGGGGCGCCTATGCCCTGCGGCTGACATTGTCGTCGCTTCTGGTCGTCGCGCTGCGCATCATCGGCTACGGCGCACAAGGCGCCGCCAACCGAAGTCCGTCGCTGTGCCTGCTGCTCTATTTGATTCCGCTCCTGGGTGCGCTCGCCGCACTCATCGACATTGCCGGATTCGATTCCTGGATGTCGTTCTTCCGTACTCGCGCTCCTCTTCCGGAGCCGGCCCGATGAACTGGTCCTGGACGCTCTACCGCTACCTTGGCCAGCAATTCGCCCTCAGCGTCGGCATGTTTTTCGCGATGTTCCTGTTCCTGTCGCTGTCGATCGACATCGTCGACCTTTTCGACCACACGGCGGGCCGGCACGTGCCCACCGGCGCCATCGTCGGAATGAGCCTGCTGCAGCTCCCCGATCTGGGATTGAAGCTGTTGCCGTTCGCCGTGCTGTTGGGCGGCGTCTTCGCCTTCGTGCGGCTGTCGCGCAGCCAGGAACTGCTCGCCATTCGCGCGGCGGGCATTTCGGCCTGGAACCTGCTGGTGCCGCCGCTGGTGGTCGCCGTCGTGCTCGGCGTGTTTACGGTCGTTGCTTACACCCCGTTCGCGGCGCGCATGCTCCAGCAATATTCCGGTCTCGAAGCGAAATACATCCGCGGCCAGGCCTCGCAGCTCGCCATTTCGCGGAACGGCCTGTGGCTGCGCCAGGGCAATGTGCACGAGCAATCCGTGATCCATGCGCTGCGCGTGGCGGATCAGGGCGTTCGGCTGGAAGACGTGATCATCTTTCTGTACGGCGCCAGCGACCGCTTCCTCGGCCGCATCGACGCACATTCGGCCAACCTCGACGCCGGCGCATGGCAATTGCACGACGCGTGGGTCAGCGACGCCAATGGCAATCCCCGGCAGCACAACCAGTTCAGCGTACCGACCACATTGACGCCTTCGAGAATCCAGGAAAGCTTCGCGTCGCCCGATACGCTCTCGTTTTGGACTTTGCCGGGCTTCATTCAAACTGCGCGGCAAGCCGGATTTTCGGCAACCCGCTATCAACTTTACTTCGACACCCTCCTTGCGCTGCCGGCGATGTTCGCAGCGATGGTGTTCATGGCGGCAAGTTTCTCGCTCAGGCTCGCGCGCCTGGGCGGCCTGGGGCGCGTGGTCGTATTGAGCACGCTTGCCGGCTTCGGCGTCTATTTTTTCGGCGACGTCACGCAGGCGCTCGGCGAATCCGGCATCCTGCCCATTCCGCTCGCCGCAGTGGCGCCGGCCGCGGCGGCAATCCTTCTCGGCATGTCGCTCGTCTTCCACCAAGAGGACGGCTGAGCCGTGCGCGCGCCGGGGCTTCTATTCGCGGCAGCTCTGCTGTTCGCTGCCGCAATGATCGCGACGACGGCGCAGGCCGCCGGCACGACGGGCAAGGCGCTGAGTTCGAAACACCTTTTGGGCACCGGCACCGGCGAAAATCTCATGCGCGCAGACGATGTCGTCTACGACATGAACACGTCCGTCGTGACCGGCACGGGGCACGTCGAGATCGACTACAATGGCAGCATACTGACCGCGCAAAAGGTGACTTACGACCAGAACGCGGACATCGCCACGGCCGACGGCAACGTCGTCATGATGACCGCGGACGGCAATGTCACGTTCGCCAATCATGCGGTGCTGACAGACCAGATGAAGGATGGCGTTCTCGACGGATTCTCCGCGCTCATCGGGAAGAACGGACGCCTGGCGGCCGTCCGGGCGACCCGGATCGATCAGGGCACGCACGTGCTCGCCGCGCGCGGTATCTTCACGGCGTGCAAAATCTGCAAGGAGCACGGCGACCGCACGCCCTTGTGGGACGTGAAGGCAACCCGCGTCTACTACGACGAGGTCAATCATCGTATCTACTATCACAGCGCCACGCTCGAAGCGCTCGGGATACCTGTCTTCTACACGCCCTATTTTTCGCAACCGGATCCGACGGTGAAGCATTCTTCCGGCATTCTCATTCCGGATTGGGGCACGTCGAGCATATTGGGCACGTATATCCGGGTGCCCGTCTACATCGCGTTCTCGGACTCGCAGGACATGACTCTCGCGCCTTATTACGCCACCCATGGCGGCGAGATGCTGGAGGGCGAATATCGCCAGCGCTGGAACGATGGCGGCATGTGGCTGCAGGCGAGCGTCACCAACAACCCTTATGGCGGGCTCAGCGGGACGCAAGACCAGGTTTACAGTTCGTTCTTCGGCTCGGGGACGATTCCGATCACCGGCACCTGGCACGCGGGTTACGATGTCCAGCTCACGTCGAACGAAACCTATCTGCAGCTCTACAATCTTTCGAATTTCGACCGCCTGACGAACGATCTTTATCTGGAAGGGATCAGCGGACGAAGCCGATTCGAGATCACCGGATATTTCTTCCAGGGGCTGCGCGCGACGGACGTGAACAGCGAGTTCCCCGTCGTGCTCCCCCTGATCGACTACAGCTACATCCCGGAAGACGACGTTCTCGGCGGGACCCTTCGTTTCGACCTAAACACGGCCGCCGTTGAACGCCAGAGCGGCCAGGACGATCAAAGGCTCACCGGCGATTTCAATTGGAAATTGCCGCTCGTCACCTCCGACGGACAATTGCTGACCCTCATCGCGGACGCCCGCGGCGACGTCTATCACGTGAGCTTTGCCCCGATCACGCTGTCGGACAAGGCCGACTACTACGTCTCGCGCGGGTTGCCCTATCTCGCAGTGGACTGGCGCTGGCCCTTTGCATCGGCAGGCGTGTTCGGCGCCTCGTCGCTGGTGCTGACGCCGATTACCCAAATCATCCTTGCCCCCTATGGCGACAATCCCGCCAACATTCCTAACGAGGACAGCACCGATTTCCAGCTGGACGACACCGACATTTTCAGCTTCGACCGCCTGCCCGGCTTCGATCTCGCGGAAACGGGGCCGAGAGCGAATGTCGGGTTGCGCGCCGACGTGATCTACCCGTCGGGATCCGCGGAATTCCTCGTCGGACAAATCTTTCGTCTCAAGCCTGACCCGATTTTTGCCGAGGAGTCGGGGCTTTCGGGCACCCGCTCCGATCTGGTCAGCAAGCTCACCGTTAACTTTCCGCCGAATTTGAGCGTGACGGAGCGCGTGGATGTCGATAGCTCGACAGGAAGCCTCGAGCGCAACGAAGTCTACGTCGACGCGCTGTACGGCAGAACGACGCTTGAACTCGGCTATATCAAGCTGCCGGAGGAAGAGGCGCTGTTGGATCTCGGTTCCCGCGAGGAAATCAACGGCCAGGCGACGGTGGGGCTATGGGACTATTGGGTCGCCTACGCCGGGGCCGAGCGCGATCTTGCCGGAAACCAGATGCTCTACAGCGAATTCGGCGTCGGTTACGAGGACGAGTGCCTGGGCGTATCTCTGTCGTACAAGCGGACATACACGACCGACCGCAATGTTCCGCCTTCGACCGCATGGGAAATGCGGGTGGAACTCAAGACCAACGACACGACCGGCCAGCAATCCGACCTTTTCCCCCGCCACCTCTACTCGGAAATTGCACTTTGACGCCCGCACCGAAATGCTTATTCTGGAGCTGGCCGGGCGCCCGCGATGGACGGGACGCGGTACGGCACCCGCAAAGAAGAAAAAGACCGGTCCCTTGATTGCACGCTTCTGCATGACTGCTCTAGTCGGCGCCGCAGCCCTCGGGCTGGCCGCGACGGCCATTCCCGCGCACGCCGCGCACAAATCTTCGCCCGCCGGGCAAACGCTCGCGTCGGCGACCCCTCCTGCCGCCAACACGCCTACGACCGTGAATGAAGCGGCGATCGTCGAGCATCCGGGCGACGCGGTCGCGGCGATCGTCAACGATTCGATCATCTCGGATTACGACGTTCGCCAGCGCGTCGCGCTGTTCGTCGCGACCTCCGGCGTGCACCCGAGTGACGAGATCCTCAAACAGATCCGCGGCGAAGTGCTCAAACAGCTCGAAACCGAAAGGCTCGAACTGCTCGAAGCGCAGAAGAACAACACTTCGGTGTCGTCTTCCGACGTCGACAAGGCCATCGCCGACATCATGAAGGACAACCATCTGTCGATGGACCAGCTCAAGGGCACGCTGGTGCAGGCCAATGTGCAGATGGCCACATTGCGTTCGCAGATCGCAGCCCAGATCGCGTGGTCGAAGGTGGTGCAGGACCAGTTGGGCGACCGCGTCCACGTGTCGAAAGAGAATGTCGCCGCCGAGCTCGCACGCATCAAGGCGGGCGCGAACAAGCCCCGCTTCCTGGTTTCGGAAATCTTCCTGACCGTCGACACGCCCGAGCAGGACGCCAAGGTCCTGAAGGACATGCAGGATATGGCGAACCAGATTGCACTGGGGGCGCCTTTCTCTTCGGTGGCGCGCCAATTCAGTCAAAATCCGACCGCCGCACAGGGCGGTGATGCCGGATGGGTGCAGGAAGGGCAATTGCCGCCCGAACTCGATTCGGCGTTGCAGAAAATGCATGCCGGAGAAGTGAGCCCGCCCGTGCGCTCGGCCGGCGGCTATTTCCTGTTGCTGCTCCGCGACCGCCAGGAACCCGCGGGCACCAAAATTCCCGACGCCAGCACGCTGCCGAGCGCCTATCCGCCCGGAGTTCTGCCGCTTCAGCGCGTATTGCTGCCGATCGGCCCCAAACCGCCCAAGGAATTGCTGGACCGCGCCTTCCAGGCCGCCGGCATCATCCGCACGCACATCAACGGCTGCGAGCATTTGCAGGATGTCGTCAGCAAGATGCCGGGCGCGCAATATTTCAACCTTGGCACCATGCATTTGAACGAACTCAGCGCGGAAATGCAGGGCGCAATCGCCAAGACGAGCGCCGGTGAAAGCACCGCGCCCTTCAAATCGGCGGCGGGCATCGAAATCATCGTGCGTTGTGACAAGGCCCCGCCGAAGATCACAGCCATCCCCATCCCGACGGCGGATCAGATCGAGCAAAGCCTTTACCAGGACCAGATTTCGACGTTGGCTCGCCAATATCTGCGCGATTTGCGGCGCGATGCCGATATCGAGACCCGCTGACGCGGCGCACGCGCCGATCCTGATCACGATGGGAGAACCATCGGGCATCGGGCCCGAGATCGCGGTTGCCGCGTTCGCGGCGCTGGGCGGCCAGGTGGGCGCACACAAGCTGAAACTCGTCGGCGTCGCGGATATCTTCCGCCTCCATGGCGCGCGCGAAGACGCGATCGAAGCGGTCCCCGTCGAAATTGTCCGCAAGCCGGGATCGGCAGACCCGGCCAACGCGCCCGCCGTCGTCGCCGCCATCGATCACGCCGTGCGCGCAGCGATGGCAGGGATCGCTGCCGCAATCGTGACGGCGCCGATCCAGAAGGCCTCGCTGATGGCGTGGGGCTTCAAATTCCCGGGACACACAGAATATCTCGCCCATCTGACGGGCACGCCGCGCGGCGTGATGATGCTGGCGGGCGGAGGGCTGCGCGTCGTGCCGCTCACTGTGCATATGCCTTTGTCGAGCGTCCCGGGTGAACTCTCGATAGAGCGCGTCGTCGAGACCGGCAGGATTGTGCTGGCCGCGCTCGCGCGCGATTTCTCGTTGCCGCAGCCGCGGCTGGCGATCGCGGGGCTCAATCCGCACGCCGGAGAGAGCGGCGCGTTGGGCACCGAAGAGCGCGACATCATCGCACCCGCGGCCGAGACATTGCGCGCCGAAGGACACCGCGTGTCGGGGCCGCTCTCCGCCGACACCATGTTCCACGCCGAAGCGCGTTCGCGCTACGACGCGGCACTGTGCATGTATCACGACCAGGCGCTGATCCCGCTCAAGACGCTGGCCTTCTGGGAGGGCGTGAACATCACGCTGGGGCTTCCGATCGTGCGCACGTCGCCCGACCACGGAACGGCGCTCGATATCGCCGGGCAAGGCAAAGCCGATCCCCGCAGCATGATCGCGGCCATCGAGGCAGCCGCCCGGATCGCCGATGCCAGAGCCCGCTGATCCGCTGCCGCCGCTGCGCCAGGTCATCGCGGCGCACGGTCTCGCCGCCAAAAGATCGCTGGGCCAGAACTTCCTGCTCGATCTCAATCTGACGCGGCGCATCGCGCGCGCTGCGGGTCCGCTCGACGGCGCAACGGTCTACGAAGTGGGACCCGGGCCGGGCGGCCTCACCCGCGCATTGCTGATGGAAGGCGCCGCTCGCGTGATTGCGGTCGAGCGCGATGCGCGTTGCCTGCCCGCGCTGGCCGAAATCGCCGCCGCCTATCCCGGCCGGCTCGAAGTGGTGGGCGCCGACGCGCTCGCGCTGGACGAGATGGAACTGCTCCGTAGGCAGAACGTCGTGCCGCCGATCCGCGCGGCCGCCAATCTTCCCTACAATGTCGGCACTGCGTTGCTGGTGAAGTGGCTCACCACCGCGGCATGGCCGCCCTTCTGGCAAAGCCTGACGCTGATGTTCCAGCGGGAGGTGGCCGAGCGGCTCGTCGCCGCGGCCGGCAGCAAGGCCTATGGACGCTTGTCCGTTCTCGCCCAATGGCGCGCGAGGCCGCGCATCCTGTTCGACGTGTCCGCGCAGGCGTTCACGCCGCCACCGAAAGTGACCTCGTCCGTGATCCGGCTGGAGCCTCTTGTCGAACCCATCGCGCCCGCGCGCCTCGAAGACCTCGAAGCCGTGACGGCGGCGGCTTTCGGCCATCGCCGCAAGATGTTGCGCCAGAGCCTGAAGACCCTTGCACCCGACGCCGAAACCCTCATCCGTGCGGCGGGGCTCGATCCCACGGAACGCCCGGAACATCTCGCGATCGCACAGTTCGCGAGCCTCGCCCGCGCGCGCCGAAGCATGGTTGAGGCAGGCGAAGCGCCGTGCAAGAGTCCCGCCCGATAGCCATTCCGGGAGACGCGCATGCACAGCCAGGCCATTGTCGAATTCGGCTCGCCGCTCAAATCCATCGAGACCCCGACACCCGTGCCGCAGGGCACCGAAGTTCTCCTGAAGGTGACGAATTGTCGGCGTCTGCCACAGCGACGTGCACATCCATGACGGCTATTTCGATCTCGGCGGCGGAACAAGATGCCCATGGGCAATCTCACGCTGCCGCATACGATGGGCCACGAGATCGAAGGCGAAGTGGTGGCGCTCGGTCCCGATGCGAAAGGCGTGAAGATCGGCGACCGCCGCGCGGCATTTCCTGGATCGGATGCGGCCAGTGCCCCGCCTGCCAGCGCAATGAGGAGCAATATTGCAACAGGCCGCGCAATCTCGGCTGTTCGGCCAATACGCCGGGCGGCTATGCCACCCATGTGATGGTGCCGCATGCGCGCTATCTGCTCGATTACGGCAATGCGCCGGCGTTGCTCGCGGCGGCCTATATGTGCTCGGGCCTCACCGCGCTCTGGCGCGAAGAAAGTGGGCAAGCTCGGACCCGGCGACGAAGTTCTGATCCTGGGCTGCGGCGGCGTCGGCATGATGGGGCTGCAATTCGCAAAAAGCCTGTTCGGCAAAGGTCCGCTCGCCGCCGACATCGACGACGGGCGGCTCGAAGCCGCGAAGAAGGCCGGCGCCAAGGCGACTACAACACGAAAGATCCTGCGTCGGCCAAGAAGCTGATGGCCGACACGCGGTGGCGGCGCATTCGCGTCATCGACTTCGTGGGCTCGGAGGCGACGTTTGCTTTCGCCAACGCGGCGGTACGCCGTGGCGGACGCATCATCATCGTGGGCCTGTTCGGCGGCGCCATGAGCATGCCGCTGCCGATGTTTCCGCTTGCGGGCGCTGGCCGTGATGCGGCTCCTTCGTCGGCTCGTTGCCGGAGACCGAGGAAATGATGGCGCTCGTGCGGGCGGGAAAATCGATCCCATTCCGGTGCAGACACGGCCGCTCGATCAGGCGTCGAAGACGCTGAACGATCTGCGCGAAGGCAAGATCATCGGCCGCGTGGTGCTGACGCCGTAAGGCCGCACGAAACCGGCCTCACCGACCCGGCGGCATGGTCTCGGACCAGAGTTTGCGGTCGCGGTCGACCACGTAGACATGGTGCGCATCCGCAACCTGGAACGAAGCCGGCCCGAGGCTGACCATCACGTCGCGGTCGACCAATACCGCCTGATCTCGATTGCCGAGTTCCTGCCACAGCCTTCCGTCTTTCCCCAGCACATAGGCGAGGTTCATGTCGGCGGCGCGAAAGGCGGCGACGTCGTGGTCCACGTGCTCGGGCTTGTCTTTTCCCGTCTGCCGCCACAACTCATCCCCGGTGGAGAGGACATAGACGGTGTCTCCGTCCGGAACATATTGAAACGCCCGCAGCAGGCCCGCGATGAGCGAGCGTGT
This sequence comes from uncultured Alphaproteobacteria bacterium, assembly GCA_963760345.1. Taxonomy (GTDB): domain Bacteria; phylum Pseudomonadota; class Alphaproteobacteria; order Micropepsales; family Micropepsaceae; genus Rhizomicrobium. The sequence continues at coordinate 69,939 of CAVXCU010000003.1, read as the reverse complement.
GTGCATGTCGCCCGTTTCGCGCCACAGCTTGCCGTCGGCGCCCAGCACGAACACCAGGTTCGGAGCGACCGCCTGGAACTGGGCCACCTGCTGGTCGATCAAGGCGCGACTGGCGGAACTGCCGTTTTCGCGCCACAGCTTTCCGTCCTTGCCGCGCACATAGATCGCGTTGCCGTCGAGCGGTTGAAAATCCGCCACGCCCTGGTCGATCAGGACCCGGTTCGCGGAATCCGCGCCCATGCGCCACAACGCGCCGTCGCTGCCCAGCTCGAACACCTGCCCGTCGCCGGTCACCCGAAACATGGCGACCGATTGTGCGATCACGTGGGCGTCCTTGGTGCCCATGGTCGAGCGCCACAATTTTCCGTCCGCGGCGATCAGATAGACGACCTTGCCGTCCATGATTTGAAACGGTCCCGACCCCTGGGCGAGCGAGTCGCGGCTGTTGCGGCCGAAGCCGGCCGGCGGCGCGGCATGAATCCGGTCGGTGATGGGCGCGAGGCCGCCCACGATGCGCCGCCCGCTGATGCCGTTGTCCCGGGCGATTTCGCCCAGCGGATTGTGGGTGGTGAGGCAACGCCGGAACGCCGCGATGCCGCCGGGATCCATCAGATCGCCGCTCAATTGTGTGCACAGGAGGCGGAGCTGCTTCATTCGGGTGCTGTCCTGCGCCGCGGCCGACCCGCCGGCGAGCAGCGCCGGAATGAGGAACGCCGCGAACAAAGCCGCCAGCCGCCGTCCATTCGGCGCGACGGAAAATCCAGAAAGTATCGACTGGGTCATGCCGGCTCCCGCCCTCCTGCTGCCCGCGAGCCCCGCAATCTAGCAGCCGCGCGGGCGCGCGTCAGTGTCCGTCCGGACAATGCATTGCGGCGCCGCGCGGCCTATAGTCCGGCCGGAGATACGCCTGCTCTTCTGTTGCGCAGGCATTGGCCGGACAAGGGAGCGCCCATGTCATCCATATTGATAGACCGGCTTGGCGGCAGCGCGCTGACCCTCGCCATCGAATTGTTTCTCATCTGGAAAATCTGGAGTTCGCTCCGCAAAGGCGTCGTCGAAATCAATTTCGACCGCTCCAACAACATCAACAACAACTCCATACTCGACATCACCGCCAGCCGGGCGAGCCTTCCGACCCTCTATTGGGTCATGGTCGGCCTCTTGGTGGTCTCGGCCGTATTCGTCGGCGCCGTTTTCATCTTCATCGCCGCCGGCGGCGTGCATTAACGTCGCGATTTCAATGTGTTGCACCCGGGTCGATGGGTCCGCGCGCGAACTGCACGAAAACCAATGCGCATAAGGGATTCGTGCGCGGGACGCCCTGCGGCGCCGGACATCAGCAGGGTGCAGCAGCGAATTATCTATCCGTATCTGACTTCCGCGGGCCTTCCGGCCTGATCAGGCCGGGGCATACGTCAGTCTAATCGTGTCCTCGCCAACGATGTCGGTGGAAACAAGGCGGAGCGGTGGCCGTGGGCCGGCAAAGAATGGCTTGCCGCGACCAAGCACGACGGGGTGGAAGTAGAGTCGATACTCATCGATAAGACCAAGGTCGATCAGGCTTCTTGCCAGGTCTGGTCCGGAAACCGCAATCTCGCCAGCGAGCCGAGCCTTCAGCCCGCGCATCGCCGCCTCAATGTCACTCTCGACAAGTGTGGCGTTGGGGCCGACTGACTTCAACGAGCGCGACACGACCCATTTCGGTAGGCACCGCCACGCCGCCGCGAACTCGTGTTGTTCCGCACTCCACTCAGGATGGTCTTCGTCCCAATACCGCATGACCTCGTACATGCGGCGGCCGTACACACTGCCGGCGACGTCGCGCACGTGCTCTATCCAATGACGAAAGAGCACGGGGCCGGTCCGCATTTCCAGGTGGTCAACGTAGCCGTCCAGGGACAGGTTCATTCCGAAGACCAACTTCGCCATGCTCTCACCTCGAAGACCCAAGCCCGCCGGCAGTTTTACTCGGTGTTGCTTCGGGACTTCAATACGGCTGGCGTAATCGCCGCTCATGCAAATCATCGCGACGTTTGCAGGAAAAACGAAGACGCTCCAGCGTGGAGACCACACTGGAGCGCTGTCGTTCTCGATCCAAATCCGAATTACTGCGGCGATGACTGATCGGATTGGGGCTGCTGCGGCGCCGGTTGCTGCGGCACGTTCTGCGGCGCAGTCTGTTGCGGCGCGGCCTGCTGCGGGGCGGTCTGCTGCGGCGCATTTTGCGCCGGGGCGGCCACAGACGGCGTCGTGCTGTTCGCAGGCGGCGAAACGTTGGTGCTCTGCGGCGCGGTTTGTTCGGGCACGATCGCGGCCGGCGGCTGAGCCGGCGCAGTCACGGCCGGTGTGGTCGTCGTGGTCTCGGACGTATCCCGGGCAGGTCCTGACGTCCGCTTCACCACGCGTTCATGCGTCACACGCTCGACGACGTGCGTCCGCACGGGCTCGGCAATGCGCGTCTGCACGGGCGGCGCGACAATGGCCTGTGGCGCGACGGCCTGCGGCGTAGCCTGTACCGGCGCACTCACGGGCGCGGGCGGCGGAACGACGGTCGGCTGCGGCGTGACGCGCGGCAACGCCTTCGCGGGCGCTGCGGGCGACGGAAGCTGACTGTTGGTCACGGCCGGCTGGGAGGTATGGAAGATGCCCGATTCATACGCATAGGCGCCGGCCACGCCGATCGCGAGCGCGACGATGACTCCGCCCAGAATCTTTCCGGTGCTTGCCGGTTCCAGGTCGACTTCGCGCGACTTGTGGAACTCCGCCAGCGTGGTCGCCGGTCCCGGCTTGTTCTCCTGCTGCCGCGCAAATACATGCGCATCGCCCGCCGGATGATATTCTCTCAGATCGCTCATGGCTGTCTCCCTGTCGGATGGAAACGCGGCCGTGGCCTGCGGGTTGCCGAAAGAACAGATCGCGGCGGAATTGCGGCGCGCCGGATCGCGGAAACGGGGCCCAAGCGCGCCTCGCAATGAGCGGTTAACAAGAAAATTTGAACGATTCGTGGGCTGCAGCGGCTACGAAGCTTTGGCCCGCTTTTTTGGTGTCGCCGTCTTCTTCGGCGGCGGTTTGGCGTGTTCCCAGGCCTCGCGGATCAGCGCTTCAAGCTCTTTCTTCGGGACCTTGTCGATCTGCACGATCACATTGGCCGTCTTGCCCCACATATATTTGACGAACACCTTTGGATCGGCCTCGAACAGGAATTCCTTCCGCTCTTCGGGAAGATTCAGATAGAGCCCGTCGGGCCGCATCACCGCGAAGATTCGCTTCGTGGTGCGCCAGCTCGGCCGCCCCCAATGGTCGACCTCGCTCGCGCCTTCCAGCGCGAGCGCCGCTTTCCGGACATCCGAAACGGAATTTCCCATATGGACTCCCCAGTGTGAGCATCAGAGTAGTCATCCCGGCGCGACGCGACAATCCGGGCGCGGAATCGGAATAAGCTACCTGCGAAATCCCCGGCCCGCACGAACGTGCCTTCCGCGGGCCGGTATTTCGCGGCGGCGACTTCTGCTAGTTTCGCGCGGCCTTCCGAACCGGCGAATTTCCGTGACGCCTCCCATCATTCACACCGAGAAGCTGACCAAGGTGTTCAAGTCGCGCGGCAAGACGCCCGTCGAGGCGGTGCGCGGCATCGACCTCGACGTCGGCAAAGGCGAAGTGTTCGGCCTCTTGGGCCCGAACGGCGCCGGCAAGACGACGGCCATGCGCATCCTGTGCACGCTGCTGCTTCTGACGGGCGGAAAGGCCGTTGTCGCAGGCTTCGATCTGGCGACCGAGGCCGCCCAAATCCGCAAACGCATCGGTTACGTCGGTCAGAAAGGCGGCATGGAACAGGTCGCTACCGGCCGCGAGAATTTGATGCTTCACGCCCAGCTCTATCGCATGAGCAAAGCCTGCGCCGCGCGGCGCATCGACGAATTGATCGGCCGCCTCCAGCTAGCCCATTTCGCCGACCGCAAAGCCGAAACCTATTCCGGCGGCCAACGGCGCATTTTCGATCTCGCCTCCGGGATCATCAACACGCCGGAACTCCTGTTCCTCGACGAGCCGACCACTGGCCTCGATCCGCAAAGCCGCGCGCGCGTGTGGGAAGAGGTGAAGACATTGCACGGGCAGGGAACGACGATTTTTCTCACCACGCATTATCTCGAAGAGGCCGACGCGCTATGCGACCGGGTCGCGATCGTCGATTTCGGCAGGATCGTCGCGCTGGGAACGCCTGCCGAGCTCAAGAAGCAGATCGCCGGCGACATCATCAGTCTCGCCTTCGAGACGGCGCGTGAGGCCGAAGCCGCTTCCGCCGTGCTCGATGCCAATCCCCTGATCCTGGAAAAGCACACGAGCGACGCGGTGCTGCAGGTTTATGTCGACAAGGGCAACGAGGCGCTTCCCGCCCTGCTCGGCTTGCTCGGCCAGAGCAGGTTATCGCCCAAGACCGCGCATCTTTCCCGGCCGTCCCTCGACGACGTGTTCCTGAAACTTACCGGGCGCAGCCTGCGCGAGTCGGAGACCGCCTCCAGCTGACGGATGAACGATGCGCGACATCTATCTCATCACGAAGAACGAACTTCTGCGTGACGGTTCGCAACCGCTTCTGGATCTTCCATGGCCTGTTCCAGCCGATCATCTATCTGCTGCTGTTCGGGCCGCTGCTGAACGGGGTGTCCGCCACGCGCGGGCTTCCCGGCGGCAGCGCCATTCAGTTCTTCGCGCCCGGCCTTCTCATCATGAACGCCCTCTTCAGCGCCGGCTTCGAAGGCTTCAGCCTGCAGGACAAGGTCGATTCCGGCTTTCTCGAGCGGCTGAGGGTCACGCCCATCAGCCGGCTGTCGTTGGCGCTTGGCTTCATCCTGCAATCCTCGATGCACGCTCCTGTTCCAGAGCGTCGTGCTCATCGCGTGCTCGCTGTTCTTCGGCCTTCGAAATCGATCCTCTGGGCGCCCTGGCGCTCGCGGTCCTCATCATCCTGATCGGCATCACCATGGCGTCGGTTTCCTATTGCCTGGCTCTCGTCACGCGCGAAGGCGGCGTGCTGGCCGGCATCACCAACACCTTCATCCTGCCGCTTCTCATCCTGTCCGGTGTCATGCTGCCGATCAGCTTCGGGCCGCCGGTCATTCAGGCGCTGGCGAGGCTCGATCCGTTCTTCTATGCGGTCGAGCGCCGCGCGGGCGCTGATGGACGGCGCGTTCGGCGCGCCCGTCAATTCCGCTTGCTTTTGCGATCTTCGCCGTTCTGTCTGCGGCGGCCCTGACGCTGTTCATTCGCGCCATGCGCGAGGCGGTGGCGTGAGGAGTGGGCTGCCCGGTTCTCGCGCTACGTCAGTTTCCGCACGAAATCGGACAGGCCGATCTGGCGGCACGGCGCTTGAGCCGCTCGGCATCGAGGATCGACTTCGATTTCGCTTGCAGCGTTCGGCCGAGATCGTCGTTGATGATGACGTAATCGTATTCCGGCCAATGGCTGATTTCGCCGGCGGCCTTGGCCATGCGCGCGGCGACGACGTCGTCGGAATCCTGCGCGCGCGCGCTGCAGGCGGCGCTCCAGTTCCTCATGCGACGGCGGCAGCACGAAGACGCTCACCAGATCCTCGCGCGCCCGTTCCTTGCAGCTGCTGCGTGCCTTGCCAGTCGATGTCGAACAGCACGTCGCGGCCCGCGCCGAGCGCGTCCATGACGGGCTCTTTAGGTGTGCCGTAACGGTGGTCGAAGACGCTGGCATGTTCGAGAAATTCGCCCGCTTCGACCGCGCGCTCGAATTCTCGCCGGCGTCGACGAAGAAATAATCGCCGCCCTTCGCTCTCGCTCGGGCCGCTTGGCGGCGCGTCGTCACCGAGACCGACAGCGTGATGTTCGGATCTGCGTCGAGCAGCGTGCGCGATAGCGTCGTCTTGCCCGCGCCCGACGGCGAGGACAGACACCAACATCAGTCCGCGGCGTGCGATCGGCCGTGCTCATTCGACGTTCTGCGCCTGCTCGCGGAACTGGTCGATCGCGGCCTTGAGCGCGAGGCCGATGCGCGTCAGCGCGATGTCCGACGATTTCGAGCACAGCGTATTGGCTTCGCGGTTGAATTCCTGCGCGAGAAAATCGAGCTTGCGGCCGACCGCCTCGCCGGAGTGCATGATCGTGCGCGCCTCGGCACATGCGCGCGCAAGCGGTCGAGCTCCTCGCGGACGTCGGCCTCGGGCCGCCAGGAGCGCCATTTCCTGCGCCAGGCGATCCTCGGCAAGCGCCGTGCCGCCCAGGAGTTCCTTGAACTGCGCCGCCAGTCTTGTCGCGCAACGCGGCTGGCTGCGTGGCCGCGAGTCGCGCAGCTTCGCGTCAGCCGGTCGATGTCGCCCATGATCTCGCGCAGCATCGCCGCAGCTTCGCGCCTTCCGTTGCGCCGCGCGCGGGCCAGCGCGTCGAACGCCAGGGCGAGGCTTTCGAGGATGGCCGCGTCGCGCGCGGCCCGCGCCGGCGCGTCGAGCGCGAGAATTTCGTCCTGCACGATGCACGCCCTTGAGCGCCAGAAGCCCGTCGACGCGCGCAGGCGCGAGGCCTGTTTCGTCGGCAATCTCGCCTGGCGATCTTGACGGCCGCGGCAAGTGCCGCCGGATCGACGCGCAGGCCGCGCGCGCCCTCCTGCGGCTCCAGCGTCAAGGCCGCCTGGATATTGCCGCGGCGGAACCGCTCGCCGGCCAGCATCGCGCGCGGCCGGCTCGATGCCGTCGAAGCCCGGAGGCGTGCGCAGGCGCAATTCGAGGCTGCGGCCGTTGACGCTTTGGACCTCCCAGCGCCAGCGCAGACCTTCATGGCGCCATGCGCATCGGCGAACCCGGTCATGCTGACAAGCGACATCCGGCATCGGGCGATCTATCCAGCGGATTGGTACGCCCGGACAATCCATCCGCGCCTTGCGGGAGGTGCGCGATGCGAGGCGGGCGCGGTGCGTGCGCGCGAGAATATTCAGGATACTCGCACGCCCCTGCCGACCGCTTCGCGGAGTACCTCCGCAAGGCGCGGCTACGGATAGCCGCCGCTTCTCAGGCCGCGCGCCATTGGGCGACGTTCTTCTGGTGCTCTTCGAGCGTGCGGCGAAAACGTGGCCGCCCGTGCCGTCGGCTACGAAATAGAGCTCGTCGGTCGGGGCCGGATTCAGCACCGCGGCCAGCGACGCGCGCCCCGGATTGCAGATCGGCGTCGGCGGCAGGCCCGCGATCGACATAGGTGTTGTAGGGCGTCGGCGCGCTCAGCTCGGACTCGCGAATGCCGCGCCCGAGCGGCTAGCCGCGCGTCAGTCCGTAGATGACGGTGGGGTCGGACTCGAGCTTCATGCCCTTCCTGCAGCCGGTTCAGGAACACCGCCGCGATCTGCGGCGCTCCTCGGGATCGCTGTCTCCTTCTCGACGATGGAGGCCAGGATCACCGCCTGCTCAGCGGCTGGTCAGCGGCAGGTCGGGCGCGCGCGCGCGCCCAAAGGGTGGCCAGGAGCTGGTCGCGCGCGTCCATCATGCGCTGCGAGCACCGCCGCTCGGTCCTCGCCGCGCGTGAACTAGATAGGTCTCCGGCAAGACCGCGCCCTCCGGCGGTATCGGCGCCGATCCGCCGTGAGGAGCGAGGTCGCTGTCGAGCGATGTCGATGACCATCTGGGAGGTGAAGCCCTCGGGGCTGGTCACCATGTGCTGCGATCGATCTCGCCGCGACGAGACATGCGCAGATCGTCGCCATGCTGAAGCGTGCGGCTGAAGGCGTATTCGCCCGCCTTCAGGTGGCGCGCCGCGCCGGTCAGCCTCAGCCGAGATCAAGAAGACCGCGATGAACTGATCGCCCCTGCCCGTCCAGCCGGTCGGCGATCTCAGAGGCCCGTCGCCGGGCGAGCAGTACGACGTCGTCGCTGGCGCCGCTCGCGGCCGCGGGCCCGGCGCCGGCGAAGGCCAGCGCTCAGGAGCACGCCCGACGGTGAGCAGCGGCCCACGTCGCCAGGATGGCGAAGCGGCGCATGCCGAGCACTCAGGCCGCCGGACTCGAGTCCACCGCGCCGCGACCCGGCCGGCCGGTCACGAGACCTTCTTGAGGACCAGCGACGCGTTGGTGCCGCCGAAGCCGAAGCTGTTGGACAGCGCCACGTCGATCGTTCATCGGCTTTGGCCTTGTGCGGCACCAGGTCGAGCGGCGTCGTCGACCGACGGGATTGTCGAGGTTGATCGTCGGCGGCGCGATCTGGTCGCGGATGGCGAGCACGGAGAAGACCGCCTCGACCGCGCCGGCCGCGCCCAGCAGATGCCCGATCGACGACTTCGTCGACGACATCGACGACCTTGCCGGCCGCCTGGCCGAACAGCCGCTCGACCGCGCCGAGCTCGATCTCGTCGCCGAGCGGCGTCGAGGTGCCGTGGGCGTTGATGTAGTCGATGTCGGCCGGGTCGAATGCCGGCGCGGCTGATCGCCGTCTGCATCGCGCGGAAGCCGCCGTCGCCGTCCTCCGCAGGCGCGGTGATGTGATAGGCGTCGCCGGACAGGCCGTAGCCGGCCACCTCGGCGTAGATCTTCGCGCCGCGCGCCTTGGCGTGCTCGTATTCCTCCAGCACCAGCACGCCGGCGCCCTCGCCCATCACGAAGCCGTCGCGGTCCTTGTCGTAGGGGCGCGAGGCCTTCTCCGGCGTGTCGTTGAAGCCGGTCGACAGGGCGCGGCAGGCGATGAAGCCGGCGATGCCGAGCGGGCAGACGGCCGCCTCGGCGCCGCCCGCGACCATCACGTCGGCGTCGCCGAGCTGGATCAGCCGCGCCGCGTCGCCGATCGCATGCGCGCCGGTGGCGCAGGCGGTGACCACCGCGTGGTTCGGGCCCTTGAGCCGATAGCGGATCGAGACCTGGCCGGAGGCGAGATTGATCAGCGGCCGACGGAATGAAGAACGGGCTGACGCCGCCGCGGGCCCTTCTCGTGCACGCACGATCGCGGTCTCGGCGATGCCGGCCAAGTCCGCCGATGCCCGAGCCGATGATGACGCCGGTGCGGCAGCGCTCCTCTTCGGTCCTCCGGCTCGAAGCCCGGATCCGTCGACGGCCTCTTCGGCCGCGGCCACGCAAAGAGGATGAAGTCGTCGACGCGGCGCTGCTCCTTGGCGATCGACCCAGTCGGTCGCGCGTTGAAGCGTGCCGTCCGAGCCGTCGCCGCGCGGGCACCTCGCAGGCCATGGGCAGGCAGTCGTCGACCTCGAAGGTGGTGATGCGGCCGGCGCCCGATTGCCGGCGAGCAGCCGCGCCAGGTCTGTCGACGCCCCAGGCCAGCGGCGTGACCATGCCCAGACCGGTGATGACAACGCGGCGCATGTCTGCTGACGGCTTAGCTCGCGCTGCCCGGTGCGACTCTAGCGCCTGCGACTTTGTCGATGAACTTCACCGCGTCGCCGACGGTCTCGATGGATTCTCGGCCGCGTCGTCGGGAATCTCGATGTCGAACTCTTCCTCGAACGCCATCACCAGTTCGACGTTGTCGAGGCTGTCGGCGCCCAGATCGTCGATGAAGGAGGCCTTCTCGGTGACCTTCTCGGGATCGACGTTCAGATGCTCGATCACGATCTTCCGCACGCGCTCGGAGTGTCGCTCATTGCTGTCTCAAACCTCTCGTTCATGTTCGTCGCCGGCCGTGCGGGCGCGGCTCGCGGCGGCCGCCTAGCATTACTTCCGCGCCTTGGCCCGAGGATCGCGCTTGGTAACACAAAGCCTCCGGTCCCGCTACAGCGCGCCTAACGCTCTTGATGTCAGTGTCAAATCATCGCCATGCCGCCATTGACGTGCAGCGTCTGGCCGGTGACGTAGGCCGCCTCCTCGCTCGCCAGATAGACGCACGCGGCCGCCACGTCGCGCGCCGTGCCCATCCGGCCGGCCGGAATGCGGCGCGAGGATCGCGGCTTTCTGCGCCTCGGTCAGCGCGTCGGTCATGGGCGGTCGCGATGAATCCGGGCGCGACGCAATTGACCGTGATGTTGCGGCTCGCCGACTTCTGCGGCCAGCGACTTGGTCATGCCGACATGCCCGGCTTTCGCGGCCGCGTAGTTGCGCCTGGCCGGGATTGCCCGTCACGCCGACCACCGAGGTGATGCCGACGATGCGGCCCCAGCGCCTCTTCATCATGCCGCGCAGCGCCGCGCGCGACAGGCGGAACGAGGCCGTCAGATTGACCGCGATCACCTGCGTCCCATTCCTCGTCCTTCATGCGCAGGAAAAGATTGTCGCGCGTGACGCCGGCGTTGTTGACCAGGATGTCGACCGGCGCCCGCAGCCGCTTCGGCCGCTTTCGGCAGCGCTTCGACCGACGCCGGAATCGCGCAGATCGCAGGCGACAGCATGAGCGCGGTCGCCCAGTTCGCGCCGAGCGCATCCAGCGCGTCGTCGCGCGTGCCCGACAGCGACGACGGTCGCGCCCTGCGCATGCAGCGCGCTTGCGATCGCGCCGCCGATGCCGCCCGTGGCGCCGGTGACGAGCGCGGTCTTTTCCGCCGAGATCGAACATGGCTGTCCCTCTCAGAGCGTCTTCGCGAAGGCTTCGATGTCGGCCGGCGTGTCGAGCGCGATCGTCTGCAAGTTCCGTGTCGATGCGCTTGACCATGCCGGTCAGCACCTTGCTGCCGCCTGCTTCGACCGTCGTGTCACGCCGCTGCCGGCGGAAACTCAAGCACGCTTTCGCGCCAGCGCACGCGCCCGGTCACCTGCTCGACCAGCAGGCGGCGGATGGTTTCGGGCTCGGCATCTCGGCCGGCCGTGACGTTGGCGACGAGCGGCGCGCGCCGGCGGGCGGATCGTCACCTCGCCAGCGCCTCGCGCATCTCGTCGGCGGCCGGCTGCATCAGCGGGACAGTGGAACGGCGCGCTGACGGCCAGCGGCATGGCGCGCTTGGCGCCCTTGGCCTTCGCGATCTCGCCGGCGCGCTCGACGGCCGCCTTGGCGCCGGAGATCACGACCTGCCCGGCGCGTTGTCGTTGGCGACGACGCAGACGCCGCCCTCGGCGGACGCTTCGGCGGCCGCGGCCTCCGCGCCGTCGATCTCGATGCCGATCAGCGCGCCCATCGCGCCCTCGCCCACCGGCACGGCCCCCTGCATCGCCCGGCCGCGCATCTTCAACAGCCGGGCGGCGTCGGCCGAGCGCAAAGGCGCCGGCGGCGGCAAGCGCGGAGTATTCGCCGAGCGAATGTCCGGCGACGAGGCGCGCATGACGTGCCGAGATCGAGGCCCGCTTCGCGCTCGAGCACGCGGACGACGGCGTAAGCTGACCGCCATGATCGCCGGCTGGGCATTTTCGGTCAGGACGAGATCGGCTTCGGGCCCTTCGCACATCAGTCGGGACAGCTTCTGCGACAGCGCCTCGTCGACCTCCTCGAACACTTCGCGGGCCGGCGCGAAGGCCTCGGCCAGATCTTGCCCATGCCGACGGCCTGGCTGCCCTGACCCGGAAAGATGAACGCGCGCGTCATGACAACCCCGGAAATCGGGGCGGAGACAGACCAAGAGGCCCACGCCAAGTCAAGCGCGAAGCCTGGCAGGCCCAAGCGCGGTGGCGCGGGCGAGGCCCAGCACGAGAACGCAGGCGACGAGCAATGAGCCGGCCAGGACGGCGAGGCCCGCCGCGTAATCCCCGGTCTTCTGAAGCAGCCAGCCCATGAGATAGCTGCCGGCGAAGCCGCCGAGGTTGCCGATGGAATTGATGAGCGCAAATCCGGCCGCCGCCGCGGTGCCCCCGAGAAAAGACGTGGGCAGCGTCCAGAACGATACGAGCGCCGCATAAATCCCGATCGCGGCGAACGTCAGCGCCACCAGCGACAACGCATCCGCGCGCATCAGCGCGGCCGCGAAAAGACCAGTCGCGGCAAGCAGCGCGGCCGCAATCACGTGCCGGACGCGCTCGCCGCGCGCGTCGCTCGAACGCGCCCAGAGAAGCATCGCAACCGCGCTGAGCGCATAAGGCACCGCAACGACGAAGCCCGTCTGCAGATTCGAAAATCCCATCGCCTTGACGATCTGCGGCAGCCAGAAACCGTAGCCGTAGAGCGCGACGACGATGCCGAAATCGGCCGCCGCGAGAACCCAGACGCGCACATCGCGCAGCGCGCTCATGAGATCGCCGGACGGAACGGCATCCGCGGCCACGCGCGCCGTCACGAGACGCTTCTCATCTTCGCTCAGCCAGCCGGCCCGTGCCGGCCCGTCGGGCAAATGCCACAGGATGGCGAATGCGAGCAGGCAGGCCGGCAATCCTTCGAGCACAAACAGCCATTGCCAGCCGTGCAGTCCGAGAACGCCGTTGAGGCCGAGAATGGAGCCCGACAGCGGCCCGCCCAAAGCGCTCGCAAGCGGGATCGCGGCAAAGAACAGAGCGATGAACCGCGCCCGCGCGCGTTCGGGAAACCAATAGGTCAGATAGAGCACCATGCCCGGAAAGAATCCGGCTTCCGCAAGTCCCAGCAAAAAGCGCAGCACATAGAACCCCGACGGTCCGTGTATGAAGGCGGTCGCGGTCGAGACAATTCCCCAGGTCAGCATGATGCGGAACATCCAGAGCCGCGCGCCCACGCGCTCCAGGATGACGTTCGACGGCACTTCGAAAATGAAATAGCCCACGAAGAACACGCCGGCGCCCAGGCCATAGGCTTGCGCGCTGAGGCCGATGTCCCGGTTCATCGTCAACGCCGCGAAGCCGACATTCACGCGGTCGAGAAAATTGACGACGTAGAGCAATCCCATGAACGGGATCAGCCGCCACGCGGCCTTGGCGAAGGCGGCACGTTCCGGCGCCCCGATAGTATCGCTGCTCACGCGGCGAAACCGCTAGGCGCGCAGAACCGCTTGCGGCAACGCAAATCCCGAACGGCCCAGCCGTTCGGGACGGATTGCTTGCGCGCTGTTTCGCTTACGGCCAGGCGTTTACCAGATTGTTGGCGTTGACCGTGCCGATGCCCGAGGTGAAATCCCAGCCGGTGCCTGCCTTATAAGCCGGCGCATAGCTGGTCAGCGACGTCGAGAGCACGCCCATCGGCGCGGAATCGAGATAGCAGTTCACCGGACCCAGATAGGTCAGGCCGTACCCGTACAACCCGAGAAGCTGTGCGCTGGTGCAATTCACGTCATTGTCGCCCAGCGTGACGTCGTAGAACACGCAGGTCGATTTTGCGGATTTGCCCAGCGTCGAATTGCAATTGGCGTTGCCCGTGGCGCCGTATTCGGTCGCGGCCAGCGAATAGTAGACGGGATCGGGATTGCCCTGGCGCGTACCCTTCTTCTGGTCGATGAGCGCCTGGATGCCGGCCAGGATCGGCGACGCGAAAGACGTTCCGCCCGCGCCGGCCCAATTACTGGGCGCGCCGGTGCAGGGCGCGCCGCCGCCATAATAGTCGGTGTAACAGAAGACGTAGTAATGACCCCAGATGCCGTTGCCGGCGAACAGCGACACGTCCGGCATATCGCGCACACCGTCGCCGGGAATTCCCACGACGCCCGTTTGCCAGGACGGTTTCGCATAGCCCTTGCAGGTACCGCTGACGGCGGCGGCGCTGCTCGACGTGGCGCCGTAGGCGCAGCCGCTGGGTCCGCCGCTGCCGCCCACCACTTCCCAGAATTGCTCGCCCGTCGCCGTATTGCAGAAGCCGTTCGTTCCGTAGGTCACCGCCGAACCCGTTTCCGCGATGGCGCCCAGCGTGCCGGCGCAGGAATCGTTCCACGGAATTTCGGGAATGTAGGATTTGGCCGAGCCATAGACCGAACTGTTGCTGCTGCTCCAATAGGTGCTGTTCGTCTTGGCGTAGGTATCGCCGAAATCGGTGCCGCCGACGGCCACATTGTACGGCGTCGACGCGAAGCCGCTGACGGCGATGCCCTGGAACGACACCCATTGGCCGGCGTCGCAACTGGCGGCGTCTTCGTCGCCCGCGGCGACGAAAACGGAAATCCCTTCCGCCGCGGCCTGCTGGTACACGTCGTAATAGGCGGCGTTGCCCGCGGCGCCGTTATAGGCCTCGCACTCGCCATAGCTGATCGTCACGACCTGCGGCGTGCTCGACTGATTGACGATGTTCTGCAACGCAATCAGGCCGCCGAACGTGGTGCTGGTGTCGTTGCAGGACGCAATCTCGATTTCCGCATTGGGCGCGGCCGCGCTCGCCCACTCCGCATCGATGATCGCTTCGCCGTCGTCGCCATTGACGCCCGGATCGACGCAATTGCCGTGGCTCGACGTCGTGTTGGGATGCTCCGTCACGAGTTTGCCCGACGTGTAGGTCGAAAGCCCGAACGTCGAACGGAACGTCGTCCAGTCGGACGTGCTGTAGAGGTCGGTGTCTTCGATGGCGGCGATCGTCTCGCCCTTGCCGGTCATACCGGCGGCGAACAGCGGCTTCAGATTGTAGATCGTGGCGAGATCGGCCGGCACCAGCGCCTCATAGGTGTAGCCGCCCGCCGCGAAAGTGTATTTCGGATGCGGCCGATACATCTTGGCCGGCCGGAAATCGTTGAGCGAAACGACGCCGGCGACCGCGGGCGCGAGTGCGGCGGGAATTTGCGGATCGTTCATGTTGGCGAGATGCTTGACACCCTTGACGCTCAGATAGTGGATCGGCGTCCCGAACGCGTCGCGCACATCGCCAGCCGTGCCCGAAAAATCGATCGTCATCTGGCTCGGGTAAACCGCGTTGATCGAGAAGCCGTGGCTCGAGAGCCAGTTCTCGATCGTCTGCACGTCGCCGGACGCCAGGCCAAATTGCTGCCCGAACTGGGCGGCTGTGAACCATTGGTGAAAGCTCGGCGACCCCGGCGCGTAGAGCTGGTCGATCGCCTTCTCGACGGCCTGTTCCTGCGTGGGCGAGCGTTTGAGAAGAAGCTGCATATGTTGAAGGACAAGACCGTCCGGCACCGCGCCGCGATCGTTTTTGGCGTTCAGGGTTTCGGGGCGCGTATTGCCGGGCAGCGCCACGCGGTCGTTGTCGTTGACCGTGCCGGTGATCTGGCGCGAGCCGGCCACTTGGGCCAGGGCCCCGGACGGTGCGCTGAAGACCGAACCGGCGATCAGAGCGGCAAGAAGACAGGAAAAGCCGACGTTTCTACGCATGACACACCCTTATCGACACCGAACGCCCCATCGGGAGTCACGATAGCAAGACGGCAGAGGCTTTGCCATTAACATCCGTCGATTCCGGTCTCCGGGCCGACGAATAAGAGCGCTTGCGCTGCTTGGGCTTGCCCGGACTTGCCTCGACCCCGCCCCTCCTCTATATGCCCGCCCCTCAGGCGGCTGCGGTCGCGGGAGACCTTGGGGCGAAAGCCCTGGCGTCAATGCCGGATTGTCCGGCGTCCCGGCGAACCGATGCGAAATGCGGGATACCCCTCCCCGCTCGTTCCGCAGCCCGGAAAGGGACGAACATGGCTCTTTACGAGCATCTTCTGATCGCGCGCCAGGACATCAGCGCCCAACAGGTGGACGCGCTGGCGACCCACCTCAAGACCATCGTCGAAGGCGAAGGCGGCAAGGTCGAGAAGCAGGAATATTGGGGCCTGCGCAGCCTCGCCTACCGAATCAAGAAAAACCGCAAGGGCCATTACGTGCTCCTGAACATCAACGCGCCGTCGAAGGCCGTTCACGAGCTCGAGCGCCAGCTCAAGATCAACGAAGACGTCCTGCGTTACCTCACCGTCAAGGTCGACCAGTTCGAGCAGTCGAGTTCGAACAAGGCGCGCCGCGAGCGCGACGGAGACAAGAAGCCGGAAGGCGAGACCGTTGTGGAGATCGAACAATGAGCCAGGCAGGAGCCCAGCGCCGCCCGTTCTTCCGCCGCCGGAAGACGTGCCCCTTTTCCGGCGCCAACGCGCCCCGGATCGACTACAAGGACGTGAAGCTGCTGCAGCGCTTCATTTCCGAGCGCGGCAAGATCGTGCCGTCGCGCATCACCGCCGTTTCCGCCAAGAAGCAGCGCCTGCTCGCCATCGCGATCAAGCGCGCGCGCTTCATGGCGCTTTTGCCCTATCTCATCGGTTGAGCGGGAGAGCGACATGCAAGTGATCCTGCTCGAAAGAGTCGAGAAGCTCGGCCAGATGGGCGACGTGGTGAAAGTGAAGGACGGTTTCGCCCGCAACTATCTCCTGCCGAAGAAGAAAGCGCTGCGCGCCACCAAGGAAAATCGCACCTATTTCGACACGCAGCGTGCGCAGCTGGAAACCCGCAATCTCGAGCGGAAATCGGAAGCGGAAAAGATCGCCAAGACGCTCGAAGGCAAAAGCTTCATCCTCCTGCGCCAGGCCGGCGACCGCGGCCAGCTCTATGGCTCCGTCAGCCCGCGCGACATCGCCGACATCGTCACCGCCGGCGGCTTCAGCGTCGACCGCACGCAGATCCCGCTCGACAAGGCGATCAAGTCGATCGGTCTCGTCCCGTTCGCCATCGTGCTGCATCCCGAAGTGCGCGTACACGTGACCATCAACGTCGCGCGCACCGAAGACGAAGCCGAGCGGCAGGCGCGCGGCGAAGACGTGCTCGCCGAGAAGACGGAAGCCGAGGAAGCGGTCGTCGCCGCCGAAGAGCTGTTCGAGGAAGGCGCCGGCCCGAAGGTTGAGACAGAGGCCGAGGCCGAACCGGCGGAAGGCTGATCGTCGCTTCCCGGGCCGTGAAAGTGTCTACACGATGAAGCGAATTGCCTGAACCCCTTCATTTTCCTCACTTTTTCGTCGGGTCGGGTTGCCACACCGGCGCGTACCGGCTAAGCATCCCGGCCGATCAGGGCCCCACACTTGGCTTAGCTTAAGAGGACCATCCGCGTGACCGACATCTTCCGCGAAGTCGAGGAGGACGTCCGCCGCGAGCGCTTCGAGCAGCTGTGGAAGAAATACGGCGACTACGTCATCGCCGGCGCCTCGCTTCTCATCATCGCCGTGGCGGGCTTGCAGCTGTGGCGCGTCTACGACCAGCGCCAGCGCGCGCGCGCGTCGACCGAATACATGGCGGCGGAACAACTCTACGAGGCGGGACAGACCTACGAAGCCGCGACCGCCTTCGCGAAGATCGCGAAAGATGCGCCGAGCGGCTATGCCGGTATGGCCGATCTGCAGGCGGCCGACGCATTGCTCGCGTCGGGCAACCAGGCGGACGCCGTCGGCATCTTCAAGAAAATCGCGAGCGGCAACGACTCGATGCTGGGCGCGATCGCGCGCATCCATGCGGCCTGGGCGATCGTGGACACCGCGCCCAAATCGGACGTCCAGACCATGCTGGCGCCGCTCACCGACCCCACGAACGCATGGCATTCGATGGCGCGGGAAATCCTCGCCTATGCCGATTATCGCGCCGGCGCGACGAAGGATGCGCTTCGCGAATATGAGAGCCTGCTCGGCGACGCCCAGGCTCCCGTGCCGTTGCGCACGCGCAGCGAATGGATGGTGACGTTTCTGAAAGCCGGGGGTGACAGGGATTTTGGAACCGTGCCGATGCCGGTGATGCCCCAGGTGCCGGGCGCGCCGCAGGAAACCGCGAATCCGCCCCCGCCGCAGGGCGCCCCCGGAGGCTCTCCCCCGAAATGAAACTCTCAAGGTTAGGCGTCGCAATCTGTCTCGTCGCCGCACTCGTGCTGTCGGGCTGCGATACGTTCGACTTCGCATCGAACTGGTTCACGTCGAAGAAGAAATCGAACATCAAGGGCGAGCGGATCTCCGTCATGTCGATGGACGAGTCGCTGAAGCCCGACGAGACGCTCGCCAGCATCGACGTGGTTCTGCCGCCGCCCTACCGCAATTCGGAATGGCCCGAGCCCGGCGGCTACGCGGCGAACGCGATGTACCATCTGCAGGCCGACGGCCCGCTCAGACAGCTATGGCAGCAGGACACGGGCAAGGGATCGGACGACGATTCGCGGCTGACCGCGCCGCCCGTGGTGGCGGACGGGCGCATCTTCGTGCTCGACGCGCAGGCGCATGTCTATGTGTTCGAAGCCAACAGCGGCAAACCGCTGTGGGACAAGAACCTCGCGCCCGACAGTCCCGACAGCGGCTTCACCATGTGGGGCCTGTTCGGACAGGACATGTCCATCGATCCCTCCAAAGGATTCGGCGGCGGCGTGGCGTTCGACGCCGGCAAGCTGTTCGTCACGACGGGCTTCGGCACGGTCTACGCGCTCGATCCGGCGAGCGGCAAGCAATTGTGGAAAAGCGAACTCGGCGTGCCGATCGTCAATGCGCCGTCGGCCAATGGCGGACGCGTGTTCGTGTCGTCCGAGGACAATCATTTCTATGCGCTGGCCGAAATCGACGGCCGGACGTTGTGGGACCAGCAGGGGATCACGGAATTCGGCGGGCATTCTGGAAAGCACCAGCGCCGCCGTGGCCGGCGACTACGTCGTGGTGCCGTACACGTCGGGCGAGCTCTTCGCGATCCGCGTCGAGAACGGCCGCCCGGCCTGGAACGACATGCTCACAAAGTCCGGCAACGTGACGGCTCTGTCCGAGCTCGACGACATCGCGGGACGGCCGGTCATCGATCGCGACATGGTGATCGCCATCAGCCATTCCGGCATCATGGCCGCTATCAACATCAACACCGGCGACCGCGTGTGGTCGCGCGACATCGGCGGCATCCAGAACTCCCTGGGTCGCGGGCGATTTCCTCTATGTGCTGACGACGGAAAGCCAGCTTCTCTGTCTCGAGCGCAAGGACGGCAAGGTGAAGTGGATCCACCAGTTGCAACGCTGGCAGAACATGGAAGACAAGGAAGACCCGATCGTGTGGTCGGGCCCGGTCCTCGTTTCGGATCGCCTGATCCTCGTGTCGTCAGACGGGTTTGCGGTTTCCATGTCGCCCTATACGGGCAAGATGCTGGGCAAGATTTCCATTCCCGACGGCACCTATATCGCGCCGGTGGTGGCGGACGGGACGCTTTACGTCCTGACCAACAACGCCGAACTCGTCGCGATGCGCTGAGGAGTTAGATTGTTACGGCCCCCACCCTCCCCTTGAGGGAGGGTCGAAAAATTCTGAGGTCCGAGAGCGACAGCGAACGGACACGAAGAATTTTTCGGGGAGGGGCAGGCCACCGGCGCCGGAGACTTGCCCCTCCCCGAAATTCTCTTTTCGCTGTTGCTCAAAGATAATTTCGACCCTCCCTCAAGGGGGGTGGAATAATTGAGCGAATTGTTGTGGATGCGTGCCTTCGAGGACCGCCATGCCGCTTGCCGTCGCCATCGTGGGCCGTCCGAATGTCGGCAAGTCCACGCTCTTCAACAAGCTCGCGGGCCGGCGGCTCGCAATCGTCCACGACACGTCCGGCGTCACGCGCGACCGGCAGGACGCGCAGGCGCAACTGGGCGTGCTGTCGCTTCGCCTGATCGACACGGCGGGTTTCGATATCGGCGCGCCGGGCAGCCTGTCCACGCGCATGACCGACCAGACGCTAGCGGCCATCAAGGACGCCGATGTGTGCCTGTTTCTCGTCGACGCCCGCGACGGCGTCACGACGGGCGATGAAGTGATCGCCGAGGCGCTGCGCCGCTCGGGCAAGCCCGTCATCCTCGCCGCCAACAAATGCGACGTCCGGATCGACACGTCCGAATTTTACGCGCTGGGCTTCGGCGAGCCGATGGCCGTGTCCGCCGAACACAATCTGGGTCTCGGCGAGATCGCCGACGCGCTGGCGCCGTTCGCGACGGATGAAGAGCCGGAGACGAACGAACCGGAACCGGATGAGGGCACGGAACGTCCGCTCCGGCTCGCGATCGTGGGCCGGCCCAATGCCGGCAAATCGAGCCTGTTCAACCGCATGCTGGGCGAGGACCGCGCCATCACCGGACCGGAAGCGGGCCTCACGCGCGATTCCATCGCCGCGACCTGGGAGGTCGACGGCCGCGCGATCCTGTTGCACGACACCGCCGGTTTGCGCAAACGCGCGCGAGCCGCCGGCGAAACGCTGGAGCAACTGGCGGTGGCGAGCGCGCAAACGGCCATCCGCTTCGCCGAATGCGTGATCGTGACAATGGACGCGACGACGCCCTTCGAAAAGCAGGACCTCACCATCGCCGACATGGTCGCGAGCGAAGGCCGCGCCATCGTGTTCGCCGTCAACAAATGGGACATGATCAAGGACCGCGCCGGCGCGATCGGCGGCATGAAGAAAGAGCTCGACCGGCTCCTGCCGCAAATCGCCGGCGCGCCGCTGGTCGCCGTGTCCGCGCTGACCGGCGAAGGGGTCGACCACGTCTTGCCCGCCGTCATCGCCGCCGACAAAGCGTGGAACACCCGCGTCTCGACGGGCAAGATCAACCGCTTTCTGGAAGGCGCGCTGGAGCGGCACCCGCCGCCCGCGATCCACGGACGGCGCGTACGCATCCGCTACATGACGCAGGTGAAAAGCCGCCCGCCCAGCTTCGCGCTGTTCGGCACGCAGCTCAAAGCGTTGCCGGATTCCTATCTGCGCTACCTGCAGAACGAAATGCGCGAAGCCTTCGGCCTCGAAGGCGTACCGCTGCGCTTCTCGCTGCGCACGACGACGAATCCGTATGCGGGGAAGTGAGACGCGGCACCAATTCGCAACTCCAATGCCGCTGCCAACAGCATGTCATTCCCGCGCAAGCGGGAACCCCGCGCGCGAGCGTCCGCGAGCGCAATTATTTCGCTTGAGCGGCCGCGCTGCAAAGATGTTATTCAGCCCGCCGACGCGGCCTGGCTAGGTTCCCGCTTTCGCGGGAATGACACCGGAAGGAATGAAAAGGGGAAACCGTCGAGTGCGGACCTGTTGGCTGAAGATCGCCGCTGGCGTCACGGATCGGGTCTGGGATATGACGGACATTGCGGCGCTGATCGCGGCTCAGGAAGCCCTTTTCGCGAAGCGCGGGTTATACAAAAAGAAGGCGGCATGAAGAAGCGGTTACGGGGGAGATAGAATGGTAGCGTTGGGCTATGCCACGGTCGGCTCAAACGATCTTGAGAAGGCGAAAGCGTTCTACGATGCGCTGCTGGGGTCGGCTGGAATAACTCCTTTGTTCGAGCACCCTTCCGGTGGCCGCGTCTACGGGAAGGATGGGAATCTTTTCTTCGGGGTGCTCGGCCCCTACGATAAGAAGCCAGCGACGGTCGGTAACGGCTCCATGCTCGCGTTCCGCTTTGATACGCGGGGGGAAGTGGACGCTTTTCACGCAAAGGCTCTGGCGCTCGGGGGTACCAATGAGGGCGCTCCCGGCGAACGCGCCCCGAAATTCTACTTCTCATACTTCCGCGATCTCGACGGCAACAAGCTCTGCGCAATCAGTCTGGGCTGAAGCATCAGATTTCAAAATGCGTCACTACTTAAGAAAAAGGCGGCTTGAAGTTGCTCTCGATACGTCCATACATTGAAACGGATTTTAGTATCGTAACGTCAATACACTGGCTTAGCAGTTGGCAATCGACACATGTTGCGGCGCCCATGACTTTGGTTGAACTGCGCGAGCGATGGCCGCAGGAGTTGGCCAAGGGCTGGATTGTGCACGTCGCAACCATGGGGTCAGAGGTTGTCGG
Organism: uncultured Alphaproteobacteria bacterium; assembly: GCA_963760345.1. GTDB lineage: Bacteria > Pseudomonadota > Alphaproteobacteria > Micropepsales > Micropepsaceae > Rhizomicrobium. The sequence goes on along the minus strand of CAVXCU010000003.1, from coordinate 48,438 downwards.
CTTCGTTGCATTTTGCGGGGATGTACTTGAACTGCTGTTTATCGCGCCAGATTACCAATGCCGAGGCATTGGAAAACGGCTGCTCGATTTTGCAAAAATCCAAATGTCCGACGGATTTCACTTGACGACACCCCTGCAATCCCGAGCGGGCCGATTTTATGAAAGAGAGGGGCTGAGGCGAGGCGAAATTACGGCGCACCAGCGGTTTGGATACCCAGAAATTCGCTATGATTGGCGTCCGTAATTTCAAAATGAACCACTACCTCGGTGATATCGTGGAGGTGATCGAGGACTTGGCAAACATTTAGACACGCGAGCTACAGATGTATTTCGTTCTGCTTTTTTTGCCGTTTGTATTGTTACTAGGCACTTTTGCGCTTACCAGAAATAAAAGACTTGCCTATCGCATAATTTGGACGGGGATAGTGACTGCGGTCACCTTCCCCATCGGATTTATGATCCTAACAATTCCGAGTGAAGTAAGATTCCACTTAACGCATCGCGAGCCAAATCCCGGCCAAGGCATTGTGGGGGTGCCGTTAGCTATGGGGTCGCTCATGTGCCTAGGGCTGTGGGCGCTCGGAACAGTGTTGGCCTTGGTCTATCGCGCGATAAGAAGCCACAATACTTCAAACTGACCCACTACCGAAGATAACCCTCGCTTGACACCTGGCTTCCCTCTCTCCTAACGCTGATCCTCCATCCTCCCGGTTCCGCCATGTCCGCCATCATCGATGTCCGCAATTTGACGAAGAATTTCGGCGCGTTCACGGCCGTGAAGGATGTGAGCTTCGAGGTCGCGGCCGGCGGCATCTTCGCGTTCCTGGGGCCGAACGGCGCGGGCAAATCGACCACGATCAAGATGCTGACCACCGTGCTGCGCCCCACCTCGGGCACGATCCGGATCGACGGCCACGATCCCGTCACGCAATCGCACGAAGTCCGGCGCTGCTTCGGGATCGTGTTCCAGGACCCCAGCCTCGACGACATGCTGACGGCGCGGGAGAACATGGATTTCCACGGCGTGTTGTTCGGCGTACCGCGGGCGGCGCGGCGCGAGCGCACCGAACAATTGCTCAAATTCGTGGAACTGTGGGACCGGCGCGACTCGCTGGTCCAGACCTTTTCCGGCGGCATGAAGCGCCGGCTGGAGATCGCCCGCGGGCTTCTCCACCGGCCGAAGATCATCTTTCTCGACGAGCCGACGCTGGGGCTCGATCCGCAGACCCGCAATCACATGTGGAGTTATCTGCAGGATCTGAACGCGAAGGAAGGCACCACCATCTTCTTCACGACCCATTACATGGAAGAGGCCGAACGCATCGCCCAGCACATTTCGGTGATCGATCACGGCGCCATCATCGCCTCGGGCACCGCGGACGAACTCAAGGAACGGACCAAGACCGGCAATCTCGAAGACGCGTTTCTCTCCCTCACCGGCCATTCGATCCGCGAAGAAGAAGGCTCGAGCCTCGATCGCATGCGTCGCTTCAACCGCGCGATGAGGTGAGCGATGAACGCGGTCTATATTCTCTGGCTCCGGCAGTTCAAACGCTATATCCGCTCGCCCGCGCGGCTTGTCGCCTCGCTCGCCCAGCCCATGATGTTCCTGATCGCGCTGGGCTTCGGCCTCGGCTCCATCTTCGCCCGCGCCGGCCAGGGCAATTACATCGAATTCCTCGCGCCGGGCATCATTGCGATGAGCATCATCTTCTCCTCGATTTTTTCGGGCATGGAGATGCTGTGGGACCGCCAGTTCGGGTTCCTGAAGGAGACGCTGGTGGCGCCCGTGCCGCGTTTCGCGATCATGCTGGGCCGGGTGGCGGGCGGCGCCACGACCGCGATGATCCAAGGCGTCATCGTGCTGGCGATCTCGATGGCGCTGGGCTTCCGCCCGCATGACTGGCTGGTGGTGCCCGAAGCGATCCTCGTGATGCTGCTCGTGTCCCTGATGTTCAGCGCCTTCGGCATGGTGTTCGGCGCGAAGATGACCGACATGCAGGCCTTTCCGCTGATCATGAATTTCATCGTGATGCCGCTGTTCTTCCTGTCGGGCGCGATGTTTCCGCTGCACGGATTGCCCGCACCGTTGCTGATCGCGGCCTCGCTCGATCCCCTCTCCTATGGCGTCGACGCACTGCGCCAGCTTCTGACCGGCACGTCGCATTTCGGGCTCGCGCCAGACCTCGCCGTAATGGGCAGCCTGACGCTGATCCTGCTGTTTCTCGGCAGCTATTTCTTTTCGCGCATGGAAGTGTGACGCGGGCCGCGTCTATCTGAACGCCACGATCTCGCCATGCGTGGTGGATGTGGGCGACAGAAGATCGACGATCAGGGCGGCGACCGCTTCGGGCGGACGCAAGCTGGCCGGGTCTTCGCCGGGCATCGCCTTCGCCCGCATCTTCGTGCGCAACGGCCCGGGGCTCAGGAGATTGACCTTCACCTTCGTGCCCACGCATTCCCCGGCATAGGTCAAAGCGAGGGATTCGAGCGCGGCCTTGCTCATCGCGTAACCGCCCCAATAGGCGGTGTGCTGGCGCGCCGCGCCCGAGGTGAGGAACAGCGCCCGGCCGGCATCGGACTGGCGCAACAGCGGATCGAGTGACCGGATCAGCCGCCAGTTCGCCGTCACGTTGATGTCGATCAGTTCCTGGAACACTTTGGGTTCGAGATGGGTGAGCGGCGTCAGCGCGCCCAGCGTGCCGGCATTGCCGAGAAACGCATCGAGCCGGCCCCAACGCTCGAAGATCGAGGCGCCCAGCCGGTCGAGCGCGGGAAAATCCTTGAGATCGAGCGGCACCAAGGTCGCGGTTCCGCCGGCCCGCTGGATTTCGTCGTCCACTTCCTCCAGCCCGCCGACCGTGCGGGCGACGAGGATGACGTGTGCGCCCGCTTGCGCCAGCGCTTTCGCAGCCGCGCGGCCGATGCCCCGCGAAGCGCCCGTGATCAGCGCCACGCGCCCGGACAGCGCGGCCGTCATTTCGGAAAGCGCCTCACGCGACTTCGGCGAGAAGCGAGAGCTGGCGGCCGTTGTTGCCGCCGTTCACGTCGGTCAGTTCGATCGGATATTCGCCCGAGAAGCACGCGTCGCAGAATTGCGGCGCCGCGCCGTTGCGTCCGCGCTCGCCCACCGCGCGGTAAAGCCCGTCCATCGACACGAAGGCGAGGCTGTCGGCCTGGATATATTGGCGCATCTGCTCGACTTCCTTCATGCGATGCGCCAGCAACTCGCCCGCATTCGGCGTGTCCACGCCGTAGAAGCACGAACTGGTCGTGGGCGGGCTCGCGATGCGGAAATGGACTTCGGCCGCGCCCGCATCCCTGACCATTTCCACGATCTTCTTCGACGTGGTGCCGCGCACGATGGAATCGTCCACCAGCACCACGCTCTTGCCCTTGAGCGCTTCGCGATTGGGATTGTGCTTGAGGCGGACGCCCAAATGCCGGATCTGGTCGGACGGCTCGATGAAGGTGCGCCCGACATAGTGATTGCGGATGATGCCGATCTCGAACGGCAGGCCCGACGCGGCGGCATAACCGAGCGCGGCCGGCACGCCCGAATCCGGCACCGGCACGACCATGTGGGCGCCCGGCGCAGGCGCTTCGCGGGCCAGTTCCTCGCCGATGCGCTTCCGCGCCTCATAGACGTTGCGGCCTTCGACCGTAGAATCCGGCCTGGCGAAATAGACATATTCGAAGATGCAGAAGCGCCGCCGCTGGGGCGTGAACGGCGTGTAGGACTGGATGCCGTCCTTGGTGATGACCACCATTTCGCCGGGCTCGACGTCGCGCACGAATTCGGCACCGATGATGTCGAGCGCGCAGGTCTCCGAAGACAGGATATAGGCGCCGCCGAGCCGGCCCAACACCAGCGGACGCACGCCCCAGGGATCGCGCACGCCGATCAGCTTCTTGGCCGTCAGCGCCACCAGCGAATAGGCGCCCTCCACCCGCTTCAGCGCATCGATCAGCCTTTCGGCGATCGGGTTGAAGCGGCTGCGCGCGATCAGGTGGATGATGGTTTCGGTGTCGGAGGTCGACTGGAAGATCGCCCCGGCGCGCACGAGTTCGGCATGCAGCGTGTTGGCGTTCGTCAGATTGCCGTTATGCGCGATGGCGATCGCGCCACCGGCCACGTCCGCATACATGGGCTGGATGTTGCGCGTGAGCGAGCCGCCGGTGGTCGAATAGCGCACATGGCCCACCGCCTGGGAGCCGCGCAAATTCTGCACATGGAGGCTCTTTTCGCCGAACACGTCGCCCACGAGCCCGGCATGCCGCTCCGGGATGAATTGTGTTCCGTCGTAGCTGACAATGCCGGCCGCTTCCTGGCCCCGATGCTGGAGCGCGTGAAGGCCGAGCGCGACGAGCTTGCCCGCTTCGGGATTGCCGAACACGCCGAACACGCCGCACTCCTCGTGCAGCTTGTCGTCGTCGAATGGCGTTTCCGGGCGTTCGCTGCGGGTGATCATGGCTTTGCGGAATTGCCGCTCCCCGTCGCTTCGATGAGCCTGTCTAGCTCGCGGCGGTCCTGGGCGCCATAGGTTTTCTGGTTGTGTTTTGCGCTATTGGCCGCAGCCCGCGGCGCGGGTTTGGGCGTGGGTGTTCCGGGTGGCGCTTTCGGCCCCGCGGCGACCGTTTCGTGGCGATTTGGGATCAGCGACAGGAGAACGTCGCTGGAGCCCTGGATCATGGGCAGAAAGCGCGCGCGCGTCATCCACGAGGGTTGCGAGCCGATGGGAACGGCCATGCAGAAAACGAGATAGGCGATGCCGACGATGGCCAGCCCCCGGATGACACCGAAGGCGAAGCCCAGCGAACGATCGAGCGTGCCCACCGGCGAATGTTTCACGCCTTGCGAAAACCTGTAGCTGACAAAGGACAGCGGAATCATCACCACGAGGAAGATGCCCAGATAGGCGAGCGCGACGCCCAGCCATTCGGGCGAGATGCGCTGTCGCAGGACGGGCGCCAGCGCCGGCGCGAAATAGATCATGGCGAAAGCCGCCGCAGCCCAGGCGAAGACGGTGAGCGTTTCCTGGACGAAGCCGCGATAGGTCGCGAAAATCACCGAGATCACCACCGTGGCGACCACCAGCACGTCGACGAAGGAAAAACTCAGATCGTTCATGATTCGATTGTACCACGCCCCCGGCCGCGCCCTGTTGCCCCGGCAAATGCCGCAAGTTCGCCCATATCTGCGACGGAGCGCAGCTTCAGGCCGGTTCCTTCCGCCTTGGTGCCGGGCGGTACCAGAGCGGTCGTAAAACCCAGTTTGGCGGCTTCCTTGAGCCGCAATTCCGCCTGCGGCGCCGGGCGGATGTCGCCGGAGAGGCTGATTTCGCCGAACAGCACGCAATCCCTGGGCAACGCCTGGCCCGCAAATGACGACACCAGCGCCGCCGCCGCCGCCAGGTCGGCTGCGGGTTCCGCGATCTTCAGTCCGCCGGCCACGTTGAGATAGACATCGTGCGTGCTGATCCCAAGCCCGGCATGGGCATCGAGCACCGCCAAAATCATCGCCAGCCGGCCGCTGTCCCATCCCACCACCGCGCGCCTGGGCGTGCCGTAGCCGGGTGCGGCGACCAGCGCCTGCACTTCCACCAGCAGCGGCCGCGTGCCTTCGAGACCGGCGAACACGGCTGCACCCGGTGACGAATTGTTGCGGTCGCCCAGGAACAGCGCCGACGGGTTCGCGACCTGGGCGAGCCCCAGTCCCGTCATTTCGAACACGCCGATTTCATCGGTGGGGCCGAAACGGTTTTTCACCGCGCGCAAAATCCGGAAATGATGGCCGCGCTCGCCTTCGAAATAGAGCACCGCATCGACCAGATGCTCGACCGCCTTGGGGCCCGCGATCTGACCGTCCTTCGTGACATGGCCGACCAATATCAGCGCGGCGCCCGAGGCCTTGGCGTAGCGCACGAGATCGAACGAGGCGGTCCGCACCTGCGCGATCGTTCCGGGAGCCGCTTCCAGCGCCGACGTCCAGATCGTCTGGATCGAGTTGATGACGACGATGCCGGGCGGCGGTCCCGATTCGAGCGTGGCGAGCACGTCCTCGACGCGCGTGGCGGAACCCAGCGCCACGGGCGCTTCGCCCAATCCCATGCGCGACGCGCGCAGGCGCACCTGCGCCATCGCCTCTTCGCCGGAAATGTAGACGGCCTTGCCGCCGCCCTGCGCATAGGCCGCCAGCGCCTGCAGGATCAACGTCGATTTGCCCACGCCGGGATCGCCGCCGACAAGCAGAGCCGAACCCGGAACCAAGCCGCCGCCGCACACCCGATCGAATTCGGCAATTCCCGTCACGCGCCGCGGCGGCGCTTCATCGGCGGTCTTGAGGTCTTCGAGCGCAAAGGGCCGCCCACGCACGCGCTTGATCGCGCCCGTGCCGGCCGGGACCCCTGCGGATTCCTCGACGATGGTGTTCCAGCCACCGCAGGCGTCGCATTTGCCGGACCATTTGGCGTGTACTGCGCCGCAGCTTTGACAGACGAAGTTCGCTTGCGCCCGCGCCACTAGCCGCGGACCTCCATCTTGATGGGGCCCTCGGCGCGGCCGTGGATGAACTGATCGACATAGGGATTGCCGCTGGTATCGATCTCGCTGGCGGGGCCGTCCCAGATGATCTTGCCCTTGTAGAGCATGGCGATGCGGTTGGAGATTTTGCGCGCGCTGGCCATGTCGTGGGTGATCGACAGCGTGGCGACACCCAGATCCTTCACCGTGGAGACGATGAGGTCGTTGATCACGTCGGCCATGATGGGATCGAGGCCGGTCGTGGGCTCGTCGAAGAAGATGATTTCCGGATCCGCGGCGATGGCGCGCGCGAGACCCACGCGCTTCTGCATGCCGCCCGACAGTTCCGACGGCCACAGGGTCGCGACTTCCGGGCCGAGACCGACCTTGGCGAGCTTTTCGCATCGCCACGTCGCGCGCTTTGCGCCGGCTCATGCCATGGCCCTGGATCAGCCCGAAGGCCACGTTCTCCCATACGGGCAGGCTGTCGAACAGCGCCGCGCCCTGGAACAGCATGCCGAACTTCTTGAGCATCGCCTCGCGCGTGCGCCCGCCCGCCCGGGTGACGTCTTCGCCGTCAACGAAGATTTTTCCTTCATCCGGCCGGAGGATGCCCAGCACACATTTGATCATGACCGATTTGCCCGTTCCCGAGCCGCCGATCACGACGAGCGATTTGCCTGCGTCGAGCACCAGATCGATGCCGTCGAGAACGACTTTCGCGCCGAAGCGCTTCTTGACGCCGCGAAGTTCGACTTTTGCCTTGCTGCCCGCCGCCATCCCTCACCTCCCGAACAGGATGGAGGTGAGGAAATAATTGGCGGCGAGTATGAGGATAGAGGACGACACGACCGCGTATGTCGTGGCCGCGCCCACGCCCTGCGCGCCGCCCTTGGAATGAAAGCCGTTATAACAGCCCATCAGCGCGATGATGAAGCCGAACACCGCGATCTTGATCACGCCCGACGTCACGTCGCCATGGGTGACGAAATCGACCGTGTTCTTGAGATAGACGGGACCGTTGAAGCCGAGGCTTTCCGTGGCGACGACATAGCCGCCGAACACGCCGATGGCGTCGGCCACGAGAACGAGCACGGGCAAGGTGACGACAGCCGCGATGAGCCGCGGCACCACGAGATATTTGATCGGGTTGGTGGACAAGGTCGTCAGCGCATCGATCTGTTCGGTCACCCGCATGGTGCCGATTTCGGCCGCGATCGCCGCCGCGACGCGGCCGGCGACCATCAGGCCCGCGATGACCGGACCCAGCTCGCGCGTGATGCCCAGCACGACGATGTTGGGCACGAACGCTTCGGCGCCGAAGCGGTTGCCGCCGACATAGATTTGCAGCGCGAGCGCGCCGCCCGTGAAGAAAGCCGTCAGGCCCACGACCGGCAGCGAGAAATAGCCGATGCGGATCATCTGCTGGCCGATCAGCGCCCAATAGATCGGCGGCCGCACGCAACTCGTGACGGCGGCGGCGGTGAATTGCGCGAGCCGTCCGGTTTGCGCGAGAAACGCGAAAAACGCTCGACCGATGGGAGCGAAAATATTCATCCTGCCGCGCCGTCCACATAGCGCCGCGGCGCACGCGTGCCGAGCAAGGTCAGAATTTCGTAGGGCGCGGTGCCCGCGGCCCTGGCCAATTCTTCCAGCGAGATCGTGTCGCCCAGGAATTCGACGTCCGCGCCGACGCGCAATAGGGCTTCAGGAATATCGGTGAGGTCGAGCGTGATCAAATCCATGGAAACGCGCCCCGCGACGGGCGCACGCATGCCCCCGATCGCGCCCACCCCCCGATTGCCGATCGCGCGCATGAGACCGTCTGCGTAACCCAAAGCGATAGTTGCGAGCGTCCCCGGCCGCCCAACCTGGAAGCTGGCTCCGTAGCCAACGCACTCCCCCTTGTCAACGCGACGGAGCTGGAGGATGCGGCCGGTCAAAACGGCCGCGGTGGCGAACGGATTTGGCGCCCCTGGATGCGGGTTGCCGCCATAGAGCGCAAGGCCCGGCCGCACCATGTCGAAGGCGTAATCCTGGCCCAGCAGAATCCCGCCCGACGAGGCCAGGCTGGCGGGCGCCGGAGGCAGCGTCGCAAGCGCCGCGCGGAAGCGGTCGCGCTGCAACGCATTCATCGGCGAAGCGGGGTCGTCCGCGCAGGCCAGGTGGCTCATCGTCAGCACAAGATTGAGACCGGCGAGCCGGCCGGAAATATCCGAAGACAATTGGGCCAGTTCGTAGGGTGGAAGCCCGAGCCGGTTCATTCCGGTATCGACCTGCACGGCGGCATCGAGCGTCGTGTGCCGCTCGCGCGCGGCGGCCGACCATGCCGCGATCTCGGCCAGCGAATTGAGCACCGGTGTCAGCCGATGCGCCACGAGCGCCGGCGCGGCGCCAGGGTATGCGCCGTCGAGTACGAAAATGCGGGCCCCGGGCGCGAGCGGGCGCAGTTTCACGCCTTCTTCCAGCCGCGCCACGAACAACGTGTCGCAGCCGGCGCGTGCCAGCGTGCGCGCCACGGGCTCGACGCCAAGTCCATAGCCGTCGGCTTTAACCACGCCCGTGACAATGGCGGGGCCGGCGCGACGCCGGCATTCGCGGTAATTCGCCGCGACCGCGCCCAGCCGCACGGTCAGGCACGCGACATCGTTTTCGGATTGGCTCATGCGCGCGCACAATGGCAGGCGGCCGCCTTCGCCGTCAAAGCGGTTCCGCGCAATGGTAAAGTGCAAATTCGCGACCGGCGGACCGAAGCACGAAAATCACCCCGGACGGTCGGCCAAGTCCTTGAAACGCGTGAAGCGGTCGTCGAAGAACAGTTCGATGCGCGTGGTGGCGCCGTGGCGGTGTTTTTCGACCAGCACATCGGCCAGGTGGTTTACCCGGTCCATCTTCTCGGCCCATTTGGTGAATTCCGGATCGTCTTCGGCGGGCTTCCGCGACTTGAGATAATAAGCCTCGCGGTAGACGAACATCACCACGTCCGCATCCTGCTCGATCGAACCGGATTCGCGCAAATCCGACAGGACGGGGCGCTTGTCGTCGCGGCTGTCCACGCCGCGCGACAATTGCGACAGCGCCACCACCGGCACATCCAGTTCCTTGGCCAGCACCTTGAGGCCCTTACTGATCTCGGTGATTTCCTGCACGCGATTCTCGACGCGGCGCGACGGCGCCACCAGCTGGATGTGGTCGATGATGACGAGGCCGATTTTCTTCTCGCGCTTGAGGCGGCGCGCGCGCGCGGCGATCTGCGCGATCGAGATGCCGCCCGTGTCGTCGATATAGAGTTGCAGCGTGCTCAGATCCTGCATCTTGAGCACGAATTTTTCCCACTCGTTTTCCGAGAATCTGCCGTTGCGGATTTTCGACATCTCGATCTCGGTCTGCTCGGACAGGATACGCGCCGAGAGCTGCTGGGCGGCCATTTCGAGCGAGAAGAACAGGACGGGACAGCCGCGCGGCGTTTCGACCCCGTCGGCCATATCCTGCGCGTAGGCCCGCGCCGCATGGAACGCGATGTTGGTCGCCAGCGAGGTTTTGCCCATGCCGGGCCGGCCCGCGACGATGATCAGATCGGACGGCTGCAGGCCGCCGAGCAGGGAATCCAGATCGGAAAAGCCGGACGCGACGCCGGAAATCCGCCCGCCGCGGGCCTGGGCCTTTTCCGCGCTCTCCACCGTGCGGCGCAGGCTTTCGGAAAAATCGATGGGGCCTTCGCCGTAGCGCGAGGTTTCCGAAATCCGGTAGAGCGCCTTCTCGGCTTCCTCGATCTGCGCCTGCGGCGGCTTTTCGAGCGGCGCTTCATAGGCGGTGTTGACGATGTCCTCGCCCAGATGGATGAGCGAGCGGCGCACGAACAGATCGTGCAGGATGCGCGCATAGTCGCGCACATTCGGCGAAAGCGGGCGCGGCTTCCGCGAGGTCCCGCAAGATAAGCGTGACCGCCCACTTCCTGCAGGCCGGGATCGGCTTTCATCGCGGCGTGCAGCGTGAGCGGCGTGATCACCATGCCGCCCTTCTCCATGCTGCCGGCCATTGCCTCATAGAGGCGCTGATGCAGCGGATCGTAGAAATGCTCGGCTCTCAGAAGCTGCGACACGCGCTCCAGTGCGCGATTGTCGACAAGGATCGCGCCGAGCAGCGCCTGCTCGACTTCGATATTGTAGGGGACGTGGCGATAGGCCTCTTGTTCCATGACGGTTCTTGTTCTTTGCCGCGCCGATGGCGGCGTGCCGAGGCGGGAGGCGAATCAACCGAGTGCGCACCCGCGCTGCAAGGCGTTCGTCGTTCTTGCCCACAGCTATTTGGGACCTTGCGACGGGCGACTTATCTGCGCGAACTTGGGACCGGCCCTCAGGCCGCCCGGATCGCGCGCGGCATCTGTTCCACGCCCGCGAATCGCATGGTCCGCTCCGATTCGAGCATGTAGTCGCGGGTCAGGGGAAGCGTGTCGACGCGCCTGGCGAGTTGCACCTGGAAGACCACGAGCCCGTCATGGCGAAAGCCGATTTCCGCCCCCGCCAGATAGAATTCCCACATGCGGCAAAACCGCTCGTCATAGAGCGCCGCGGCTGCCGCCCAATTCGCCTTGAAGCGGCGGCGCCATTCCTTCAGCGTTTCGGCGTAATGGAGCCTCAGCACTTCCACATCGGTCACGATCAGACCGCAGGGCTCGATGGCGGACAGCATTTCGCTCAACGCGGGCGTGTAGCCGCCGGGGAAAATATATTTCGCGATCCACGGATTGGTCGCGCCGGGGCCGTCGCTGCGTCCGATGGTGTGAATGAGCGCGACGCCGTCGTCCTTCAGAAGATCGCGGACCTTGGCGAAAAACGCCGGGTAGTACTTAACGCCCACATGCTCGAACATGCCCACCGACACGATGCGGTCGAACGTGCCCTGGAGCGCGCGATAATCGCGCAATTCGAACTTGCAACGCTCGGCCAGGCCCGCGCGCGCCGAGCGGCTTTGGGAAAGCGCAAACTGCTCTTCCGACAGCGTGACGCCAAGGACCTTCGCGCCGCAGTCGCGGGCGAGATCGAGTGCAAGCCCGCCCCACCCTGAGCCGATATCGAGCACTTCCATGTCGGGCTTGTCGATATGAAGCTTGGCGGCGATGTGGCGCTTCTTGCCCGTCTGCGCCTCGTCCAGCGTTTCGCCGGGTTCCGAGAAATAGGCGCAGGAATATTGCCGGTCGCGGTCGAGGAAGAGGTCATAGAGCCGGCCCGACAAATCGTAGTGATGGGCGACATGGGCCTTGGCGCGTCGCGTGGAGTTGAATTGCTGGAGCGGCCGCAGGAAGGTGCGCAGGCGGCGCATGAATTTGAGCAGGCCGCCGGGTTTCGCCTCCTGAAGGTTGCTCACCAGAAGCGCGAGCAGGTCGGCGATGTCGCCGCCTTCGACCGTGAGCCGCCCCTCCATATAGAGTTCGCCCAGCGCGAAATCGGGGTGAAACGCGAGCTTGCCGAATGCCCTCCAGTCATGGAGGCGAACACCCAGGCGCGGCGCGGAGCCGTCGCCGAAAACTTCCTGCCGGCCATTGGGCTTGATGAGCGTCAGCGTGCCCTTACGGACGAACGATTTGAAAAACCTCCCGAGCACTCCATCCCTCCCCGGTTGGCCGTCGAGCAGCGTATCCAAGAAAAGAGGCTTTCGGGAATAAAGTTCCACATGCGTCCAGCCTCAGACGAACTACGTGACACCGAGTCACAGTTTTGGAGGCAGGCCTTCGGCAAACGTCAACCGCGCAACGGCCAGCGCCCCAGTTGAATATACTCGGTCCGGCCGAGCTTGCTGTGGACGAGCACGAATTCGCAGACCTGCCAGCCAACAATATCGACGGCCTGCTCGGCGACGCGGCGGGCGTCGTATAGCAGGGTCACATGCGGCGCGAAACTTCGCTTCACCCGGCGTCCGAGCCCTGCGCCTGTCATCGCCGTACCGAGAGCCTGCCGAAACGCAGTCAATGCGGCCACGCCGTCACCGCCGCGCAACACCAGAGATCCGCCGCCAAAACTCACGACCAGGTCAAACACGACATCGAAAGGCGGCAACGCGACGGCTGCTGCGGCATCGCGCGCCGCCGTGACAATGTTTTGCGGCAGGCCCGCATACTCGCCGAGATCGTGCAGCGTGACATGGAAGCGCTCCAGAGCGAGCGGCTTGCCTTTCAATCCCAGTTCGTCGTGCAAGCGATGCGCGAGTTGTGCGATGCGCGCGGCGGCGTCCGCATCCGGCTGGATCGCGAAGAACAATTGATCCGTCGGCGCCGCGGCGTCGAACCCTGTCAGCGAAAGTTGTTCGGGCATTGCGCGAAGAACCCGCTTACTCCCGCTCGATTGTTTCGAACCATGGTAAGCCGGTGATCTGGCGACGCAAACTTTTTCGGCGTGCCGCGCAATGATAATGTCGTCGGAAGCCGAGCGACCGCCTCGGCGGAGGCGCCCTGTCGGTGTTCGTTCCTCCGCCCGCCTTTCCCGGGAATTCCTGCCTGTTTCAGGTGTCGGAGACGTGCAACCGTTCGAGATCGGCGATCAACCCCGGCCCGGTCGGTTCCCATCTGAGCTTTCTCCGCGTTTGCTCGCTTGAGGCGGGCATGTCGTGTCCGGCAAACATGGCGAGCCAGCCGAAATAGGCTTGAGACTCTTCCGGAGCGATGGATTTGACCGGCAGTTTCAGGCGTCGACCGATAGCTTCCGCAATATCGCGCATCGGCACGCCTTCCTCCGCAACCGCGTGATACTTCGCATTCGGCTCAGCCTTTTCGAACGCCAGCCTATAGAGACGGGCAACGTCGAGAACGTGCGCCGCCGGCCAGCGATTGAGTCCGTCTCCGATGTACACGCACGCGCCCTTTTCGCGATACATCGCGATCGCGGGCGTGATGAGGCCCTGCTTGGCCGTGTCGTGAACCTGCGGGAGTCGCACCACCGACACATTGACTCCGTCCGTGGCGACAGCGGCGGCGGCCTCTTCGGAGGCGGCACGCGGAATCATGCCTGAGCCGATCGTCGCATTGTCTTCTTTGGCCGGCTGACCGGGCGCGGCATTCGCCATCCCGGTCCCGGAGGTCACGATGAGCGGCCGGTCGGAGCCGGCGAGAACCGAGCCGAGCGTCGTGATCACGCGGCGATCGTCCTCACAGTTTGCCGCGTATTTCGAGAAGTCGTGATTGAAGGCCAGATGGATGACGCCGTCCGACCGGGCTGCCCCCTCTTTGAGACTGCCGGAGTCCTCAAGTGACCCGCGATAGACCTCGGCGCCGGCGGCAGCCAAAGCCGCCGCTTTCTCATCCGAACGACAGAGGCCGAGCACCTGGTGGCCCGCCGCGATCAACTCCTTGACGACGGCCGAGCCGATGAATCCGGTGGCGCCGGTGACAAACACACGCATGAGCAAAGTCTCCGGGGTTTCGCTGGTGACAACTATCGCTGCTGGTCTTATTCTGGTAAAGTAGTTATCTTATCATAGTAAGATGGCTAACAGGATGAGCGAGCACCTTGCCCCGGAGAACCTGCTCGGGACCTATCTGCGGGACCGCCGCACCAAGCTCGACCCGGCCGCTCTCGGCTTTCCCCCGGAGCGCCGCCGCACCCTCGGCCTGCGCCGCGAGGAAGTGGCGCAGCGGGCCAATATCAGCCCGACCTGGTACACATGGCTCGAACAGGGCCGCGGCGGGGCGCCGTCAGCCGACGTGCTCGATCGGATCTCGCGCGCGCTCATGCTGACGGATGTCGAGCGCGAGCACCTCTTCCTGCTTGGTCTCGGCCGGCCGCCCGAAGCGCGCTACCGGAAGAACGACGGCGTGACGCCACGGCTGCAGCGTGTGCTCGATGCGCTGGACCCGAGTCCCGCCCTGATCAGGACCGCAATATGGGATGTCGTGGCGTGGAACCGGGCGGCGACCGCGATGCTGATGGATTATGGATCGCTGCCGCCGGGTGAGCGCAACATCCTGCGCTTCATCTTCCTCGACCCGCGCGCCCGCGCCGCGCAATATGACTGGGAAAGCGTGGCGCGGTTCGCGTTGGGCGCGTTCCGGGTGGACGCGGCCCGCGCCGGAGCCGCGGCGGAAGTGGAGCCTCTCGTCGACGAGCTCTGCCGGCTCAGTCCCGAGTTCAAGGCGATGTGGCGCGACAACGACGTTCGCGGCGCCCATGGCGAGGCCGTCAAGCACATACGCCACGCCGTCGCCGGCCCGCTCGCGTTCGAATATTCGGTCTTCGCGGTCGATGGTCGAACGGACCTCAGCATGGTCGTCTACAATCCGGCCACGCCGGCGGACGCCGAACGGATCAAGTCGCTGGTGGAAACACAGTCATCCGGAGATGCTGCTTTAAGATCGGCCGGTCCTGGGTAGTGCTGCACCCGTGCGGCGGCGTCGAACCCTGTCAGCGAAAGTTGCTCGGGCATTGCGCGAAGACCCCGCCTACTCCCACGCGATCATCTTGGGATATGCCAATCCTCGAGCCCGAGGCCGCCGACGCGAACGAATTCCCGTGCATTGTGCGTTATGATCTTGAGTCCACGCCGCAACGCACAAGCCGCGAGCAGCAGATCATAGGCTCCTATGGGCGTACCCCGGCTGTTCAGGCTTGCCCGCAATTGCGCCGCGACGCGGGCATCTTCGCGCTCGAACGGCAAGACGGAGATCGCGTTCAGAAGCGTTCGCATAGCTTCCCGCACGCGCGGTGCCAGGTTGGGATTGCGCGCCAGCCCGTACTCGACTTCCATCTCCGTGATCACCGAAACGGCCAATTGCGGCGGCGCCTCCTGACGGAGGCGCGCCATCACGGTCTCCTCCCCGCGCGCGAAGTCGCTCAGCACATTGGTGTCGAGGACATACTTCACGAAAAAGCGTCTTCACGCGGTGGCAGCAGTTCGCCGCGATGCGACTCGAACGGCGGCATGTCGGCAATGCCTTGCCACTCCAGGATCAGCGAGGGCCAGCCGGGGCTGCCGAGTGTCTTCTTGTCCAGCCATTCGCGCAGCGCCTTGCGGATTAAGCCACTGCGCGTCTCGCCCAACTTCTTGGCCGTCCGGTCCAATTCCTTGGCGGTTTGATCGTCCAGATAGAGGTTGAAGTTCATGAAAATCACCCGAAATCTGATATAACCTGTCACAGGTTATATTCCGAAGTCAGCTTCCGCAAGGAGGAAGTCTGTGGGGATCGGCGCATATCTCCCGAGGCGCAGTCCCAGGCGCGCGTCGCCAGCCCTTTATTTTTCTTACTCTGCCTCAAAGCGCTCCACAGCACCCTAGACCGCTCACTCCCACTCGATTGTTTCCTGATCATATAACATCATGAAATCACTCGAAAATCCTCCCTTCGTGACGGCGTTTTCCGTCACCAAGCCCGTCAAAAAATTAGACTATTGATTTTCAAGGGCAATTTCGAAGCTAATTTTTTTCGTGGCTTCGATGACTATCGAGATCAATCGGTCCAACCCGAGATGTCGAGCCGAACCAAGCGGGGCGCGCCGGTCCGAAAAACTACCGTCAATGACTGTAGCGCAGATCGCTTCTGACCGCGATCCCCGTGCTGCTCCGGTTCCGCGCATTGACCATGCTCACGGTCTCGATCATGGCCAGAGAGACGGCGTGGCGACTTCGAGTAGGTTCCGAGAACACCGCTCGGATCGAGTCATCAACGGCATCGTAGCCGGCGCGCGGCAGCGGTTCTCGTGCTTCTTGTTGTTGCAGGAGCGTTTGCGCCGTTGATGTACCTCCTCATCCAGGGCTCCCGCCGCGGACAAGTATCGCGGAAGACGTCAGCCCCCGGCGTTTCCTTTTCGGATAGTCTCAGGGCGAAGATGCCGGTACCGGGCCTGTTTCTCACCAGCCAGGATGCCGCCACGCCGGGCGTGACTGGCGCGATGATCGGCGGCGTGCTGGCGGCATCCACCTATGAGGCGAAGGTCCGATCGTATTTGCTATGACCTGAGGCAACCTCAGCCTTCAGCGACACGCTGTGGAAGACATTCGAGCGTGCTCCGGACTTCTTCAACAGCATGCCGGGTCGCTCGGGCGGGGCTGTGAGACAGGACCATGGCGTTAGCCATTCGCAGCAGAGGGTGAGGAAATGCTCGAGCAGGTGCATGAGGCTCTCTGGGTCGTGGACGGGGAGAATGTTAGCTTCTATGGCATCCCCTATCCGACGCGTTCGCTCATTGCCTGTCTGCAGAACGGCGATCTATGGATATGGTCGCCAGTCAAGCTAACCGCGAATCTGCGTGCCGAAGTAGATCGGCTTGGCCCGGTGCGCCATCTCGTGAGTCCGAATAAGCTCCATCATCTTTATCTGCAGGATTGGAAGGCGGCCTATCCCGAATCGCAGTTGTGGGGGCCGCAATCGACGATCAAGAAGTGCTCCGAACTCACGTTCCGCGAAGCGCTTAAGGACAGCCCACCGCCCGAATGGGGTCCCGACATCGACCAGGCATGGTTCCGCGGCTCCTTCGCTATGGACGAGATTGTTTTTCTTCACCGCCCCTCCGCCACGACAATTGTCGCCGATCTGATCCAGACGTTCAGCGATCAATTTCTTCGAGAACATTGGGGTTGGTGGCGCTTCCTGGCGCGCCTCGATGGCCTTACCAAGGACCAGGCCTGTGCGCCGCTCGAATGGCGGTTATCCTTCATCAACCGCACACCGGCGCGCCACGCGCGCGACAAGGTGCTGAGCTGGCATTGTCAACGCGTCGTTGTGGCTCACGGCGAGTGGCCGCGCACGAACGGTAATGCCTTTCTTGCAAAGTCATTTCGCTGGCTCGGCGCCTGATCGTGGATCCGAACAGCGATGCCACTTTCGGTCATTAATAAGATCGTCAGCCATACAACGGGCGATTCCGACCTGGCACGAGCCGGGCTCAATGGTACCCGATATCGGCTCTCACCTTGCCACGAAACACCCAATACGACCACGCCGTATAAAGCAGGATGATCGGGAGCAAGAACAACGTGCCGACGAGCAGGAACGCTTGCGAGCTCTCGGAGGATGCGGCTTCACGCAAGGTGTAGTGATGCGGGACAATCATCGGCCACAGACTTATGGCGATGCCGAGGTATGACATCAGGAAAAGTCCGATCGCGCCTATGAAGGGACCTGCCTCGCTTTGGCGGTTCAGCGAACGCCAGACGAAGAACGCGATCACAGCCGTGACGACGGGAACGGGCGCCAGGAAGATAAGGTTGGGCCAAGAAAACCAGCGATGGGCAATGTCCGGGTCGGCGAGTGGCGTCCATATGCTGACAGCGCCAACAGCGACGAGCACGCCGACGAGAGCAATCCGGCCGTGACGACGTGCCCTCACCTGGATTTCACCATCGGTCTTGAGCACGAGCCATCCAGCACCAAGCAGGGCATAGCCCAACACGAGTGCCAAGCCCGTCAACAGTGAAAACGGCGTGAAGCAATCGAAGCTGCTGCCGACAAAATGACGTCCGTCGACTTTGAAGCCCTGGATGAAAGCGCCAAGAACGATGCCCTGAGCGAAAGTCGCGATCACCGAGCCCCAGGAGAACCCGTGATCCCAGAAACTCTTGTGGTCGGCGTCCCGATAGCGAAACTCGAAGGCCACGCCCCGGAACACCAGCGCGAGCAGCATGATCGCGATCGGGAAATAGACGGCGGGAATGATGATCGCGAAAGCGAGTGGAAACGCCGCCATGAGGCCGACACTGCCAAGAATGAGCCAGGTTTCGTTGCCGTCCCAGATGGGGGCAATGGAATTCATGATCAGGTTGCGCGAGCGCGTATCGGGCGCGAAGCCGAAGAGGATGCCCACACCGAGATCGAAACCATCCAGGAGCACATAAAGAAAGACGCCGACGCCGAGGATGAACGTCCAGATCGGCACGAGATCGAGCGTGACCGGCATCATGACCGGCCTCCCTCTTCGCGTGCGCCCGGCAATGCGATCACCGGCAAATTCGGACGGCCGCCTTCGATAGGCCCCTGGGTTGCGGACGCCTCCAGGCCTCGGCGCACGATCCTCGCCATCAACAACACGCCCGCCGGGAACATGATGAGATAGGCGACGATGTAACCGCCGAAGGAAAGCGCGACATCGAGCCCGGTCAGTGATGGCGACACCGAATCCGCCGTGCGTAACAGACCGTAGACCGTCCAAGGCTGCCGGCCGACCTCCGTTGTGGTCCAGCCCGCCAGAACGGCGATGAAGCCGAGCGGCGCGGCCCATTCACAGGCGCGCAGGAAGACAGTGCTCCTATAGAGATATCCGCCCCGGCGCAGGAGATTACCCACAATCACCAAGGCCAGCATGATCAGGCCAATGCCGACCATGATGCGAAAAGCGAAGAAAGGAATCGCGACCGGCGGACGCTGATCGGGCGGCACCTCCTTGAGGCCGGGAACAACCCCGTTGGGGTCGTGTGTGAGGATCAGGCTGCCCAGCACCGGCACGTCGACACTAAAATGATTGGTCTCGCGCTTCTCGTCCGGGATGGCAAATAACGCCAGCGGCGCGCGCGCCTCCCTGTTCCAATGCGCCTCGATGGCGGCAAGCTTGGTCGGCTGATATTCGAGCGTGTTCAAGCCGTGCATGTCGCCGAGCAAGATCTGCAAGGGCACCAGTGCAAGAAGCACCCAAAGCGTCGTCGACAACATGGTTCGGGCTTCGTCCGCAGCGCGCCCCTTGCGCAGCAGCCACGCGGCGACGCCGATCACCACAAAGCCCGTGGTCACGTAGAAGCCGGTGACGGTGTGCGCGAGACGATACGGAAAGGATGGATTGAAGATGATCTCCATCCAGTCCTTTGGAAAGAATCGGCCGTCGATCACTTCATAGCCGGCCGGTGTTTGCATCCAGCTGTTGACCGCAAGAATCCAGAAAGACGAAAACAAAGTGCCGGCAGCAACCATCAGGGCGGCAAAGAAATGCACCCAGCGTGGCACCAGGCTGCGTCCGAATAGCAGAACGCCAAGGAAGGCGGCCTCGAGAAAGAAAGCAGTCAGCCCTTCATAGGCCAGCAGCGGTGAAATGGTGTTGGCGGTCGCGTCCGAAAACCGGCTCCAGTTCGTTCCGAATTGGAAAGGCATGATGATGCCGGACACCACACCCATCGCAAAAGAGACCGAGAAAATCTTCGTCCAGAAGCTCGATATGCGAAGATAGGTCTCGCGCCGCGTCGCGAAGTACAAACCCTCCATGAACGCAATAAAAGAGGCGAGCCCGACCGTGAAAGCCGGTAGCAGAATATGCCAGGCGATAACCCAAACGAATTGCAGTCGGGACAGAAGTAAGGCCTCTTGTGTCATTGGGCGTCCGTCCCCTGATTGTCGCCGACCGAATCGCAAGCATGACTTAGTGCCGACTTTCCAGAATCTTTGAAATATCGTTGGCCTTTATTCAGCAGCACTCCATTGGAATTGGCAATTCCAAGCTCAAGACTTTCCCCGACCCGACGCGAAAGCAGGGTAAAGCGTTCCGCGGCCGCCGGTGGACAGACCTCCCGCGCGGTTTCGGCAAAGAGCGCCAGCCAGCGATCGAAGTGCCGCGCGTCGATCGGCAGCGGCAGATGCTTGGCCATGGGTTGGCCGTGATAACGGCCACTCATGAGCGCGACGGAAGACCAGAAGGCAAACATCTTTTGCAAATGCGGCTCCCAGTCGTCGATCTTCGCAGCGAAGATCGGACCCAGCACTGCGTCGTCGCGAACCCGGACATAAAAATCACGGACGAGGCGTTCGATCATCGCCTCGTCGATCCCGGTTTCAGCCTGGATTTGCGATGTGATCGCAGCGCGCCGAGCCTGCGCCGACTTCGCGTCATCGCTCATGAGGCGCTCCGGTATGCAGTTGGGCCGCGACAAGCTCGATATTGCTTTCATGCGACGCGAGCATCGCTGCGAGATCGGCGTGGATTGCCTCGTCGCGGATGGTTGGAAGCAGCGCCTTGAGCTTGCGCACGACCCAGCCTTGGCCGCGATTGAAAAAGGCGAGCCGGGTCGGGATGTCGGCGATCGCCATCGCCTTGCCGTGGAACGCTCCGGTCTTCCGCGAGGGCTCGCCGGCCAATTGCCGGACCGCTCGGGTGAGCACACCGCACCAGCGTGCTTCGTCGCGATGAATCGCCATGACGAGAGGCTTCAGTTCGTCCGGCGATTCCACTGCCGTGCGTAGCGTGACGCGTGCGCCAGCGCGTTCGGCTTCCAGCAGTTCGTTCAGTGCGGGCAGAAGCTCCTCGCGGTCCGCGAACCCCATATAACGGTCGTCCATCTCGTGGGCCATGCAGGCCGGCGACGCCAGGTCAGCGCGTTCGCCCAGTGGCGTGGCGTTTGCGTCGAGGAGACGCGTGGCTTCGACTGCGATGCCGCGCACGCGATCCGCAGCGCCGACGATATCCGTGATCCGGCCGACGCCCGTGCCCGCATAGAGCGCCATCGCCTCGAACGTGCCGGTCATCGCGCGTAGCGGCGAGTCCGTGCTGAACTGGTAAATCGGGCGACCCGCCTCATCGCCGATAATCGTGCGGGCCTCGCAGAACGGATCACCCCGCTCGCCACGCGTGACGCTGTTCGCCAGCACGCGCGCCTTCGCACCTCGTGGCCAGTTGATGTGGAAGGCATCGGTCAGGACCGTTTCTTCGCCGTCGACGTCCACCAGGCGTTGCTTGTGATAATCGTGGGCAAAGGATTCCGGCGTGGCGATCAGCACCGTGCCGAAGACCCCGCCTTGGGCACCGAGCGACATCACCGTGGCCAGGTCGCCGCCGTCCGTGAGTCCTCCGGCCGCCAGGACGGGCACGGCCGTGTGCTCGGCTATTTCGGGAAGGAGTTCATGCAGCGGGGCGTTACCACGGACATGGCCGCCGGCTTCGACGCCCTGGACGATCAGGATCTGCGCTCCGGCATGTTCCACCGCACGCGCTTCGGCGAGCGATCCCACCTGACATATGACGATGATCTCGGCATCGCGCAGCCTTTGCACCAGCGGAAGCGGCACATCCCAAAACAGACCCACGACAGGGACGCCGAGTTCGATGCACGCTAAGACCTGGGCATCGAGCAGAGCGCGATCTGTGGCCGCCGGGATGAGATTGACGCCGAAGCGTTGCAGGTTTCGCGCCCGCAACGCGTCTACCTCCGACCGGATCAACATGACCGGCTCGCGCACCATGCCGAGAAAACCGAAGCCTCCGGCCTTTGTTACGGCAGCTACGAGCTCCGACCGGGCTACACCGCCCATTCCGGCTGAGACGATCGGATAGGCACAACCAAGCAGATCGCAAACCGGCCTATGCAGTATGGTGGCCATGCCCGTCCTTCAGATGGTCGTTCAAATAGGCAGCGAGCACGATGGCGTGGTTATATTCCGTGTCGTGCGCGGCGTAGAGCAGCGTCATCGGACCGAGCTTCGATAAATCGGCGAGTTGTGCGACGGCCCCGTCATTGCGCGCCAATTCGGCGCGGTAGCGGTGGCCGAACTCTGCCCAGCGCGCCGGATCGTGGCCGAACCATTCACGCAGTTCCGTGCTCGGCGCGATCTCCTTGAGCCAAAGCGTCACCGCGGCCTTCTCCTTGCGTAGACCGCGCGGCCAGAGGCGGTCCACGAGCACGCGCGTCCCGTCAGCCTTGTCAAGAGTGTCGTAGACTCGTTTGATCCGGAGCTCGGCCGTGCGGCTGGTCATGTCATTCCGCCGGTTCTGAAGCTGACCGCAGCGGCTTGCGGAAGATCAGACGATCGATCGCTTGCGGATAGAGCGGCCGCAGCTTGACGATGAAATCCCAGGCCATCAGCAACGCGCCGGCTGCGAACAGCACATCGCCAGGCAGCCGCATCCACTGCCAGAACAACGTCGTGTCGTAGAAGGCGCTGCTACGGGCGTAGGCAAGGCCATGCTCATAGACGGCGTCGAGTTGCGCCCAGCCGATCGGGAAGAAGTTGAGCAGTATCCATAGCACCAGCCCGCCATTGTAGAGCCAGAAGGCCCACAGCCCGAGCTTCTCGCTAAAGCGCTGCCGATCGGCGGCGATGTACCGCAGGCAGAAATAGATCAGCCCGATCGCCAGTTCGCCGAACGCGCCGAACAGCGCGGTATGGGCATGGTTGAGCGTCAGGAAGGTGCCGTGCTCGTAATAGTTCACCAGCGGCGCGTTGAGCGTGCCGCCGCCGAACACGCCAGCGCCGACGAAATTCCAGAACGCCGCCCCGATGACGTACGTGTAGGCCAGCCGGTATTTGAACTCCTGATGTGCCTTGATCAGGCGGTAGTGATTGATCGCCTCGATGATCAGCAGCACCAGCGGCAACACCTCGATGAAGGAGAACATGCTCCCCATCGGCACCCACATGCTGGGACCGCCGGCCCAATAGAGGTGATGGCCAGTGCCGATGACCCCACCAAGGAAAATCAGGATGATCTCGAAATAGGTCGCGCGCTCGGCGAGCTTGCGGGAGACCAAGCCCACCGACATCAGGAGATAGGCGCTCATGGTGGCGGCGAAGAACTCGAACGACTGCTCGACCCAGAGATGGACCACCCACCAGCGCCAGAAGTCGGTGAGCGTGAAGGACTTCTCGATCCCGGTGAGCGGGATCATACCGAACACGTAGAGAACCGCGATGTTGATCGTGGACGCCCAGATCAGGTGCTCCATGCGGATGCGCCCGGTCCAGAACTGGCCGGCTGCCTTCCGCCAGAGAGCCGTACTCGGCCAGAGCGCCCGCATCACGAGTAGGCTCCACAGCGCCAGCCCGATGAAGAAGCCGATCTGCCAGAAGCGGCCGAGTTGGATATAGGAGAGCCCCTGGTTGCCGAACCAGAACCAGTTCTGGTTGATCACCCCCATGATGCCGAGATAGTCGCCGATCAGGGCTCCGGCGACGACCAACAACGTCACCCAGAACAGGAAATCCACCAGCCAATGCTGGCCTTTGGCCTCCTGACCGCCAGCGATGGCAGGCGCCAGGAATAGCGCCGCACCGATCCACGATAACCCAATCCAGACGATCGGCGCCTGGATATGGACGTCGCGCAGGAAGTTGAAGGGCAGGAAATCGTTGATCGCGATGCCGTAGAAGCTGGTCCGGTCGTAATAGGAATGCGCCATGATGATGCCGGCGCCGATCTGCACGAGCAGCAGCACGGCGACGGCGAGAAAATACTTGCCGATGCGCCTCTGGCTCGGCGTGAGCGGTCGGAACGTCGCCAGCACCGGATCCATCGGCGCGTCGTCTGGGTTGTTCAGGAAGAATTCGTAGATGAACAGCACCACGCCGAAGGCGAAGAACGTGAAGCAGAAGCTGGCCCAGGTCCAAACGAAGGTGTTGGTCGTGGGAGTGTTGCCAACCAGCGGCTCATAGGGCCAGTTCTGTGTCCAGGACCAGCTGACGCCTGGCCGCCGCGCCACCGTCGTCAGCGCGGAAAACACCAGGAAATCCGCCGTCTTGACCGCGAGCGGCGGCGTGAGGCTGTAGGCCGGCGTCCATCCTTTGGCGGGATTGGCGGTATTCAACGACTTGGCAAGGGTGTCGCGCACCGTAACCAGGGCATCCGCCAACGGGCCGGGAAGCACGACCTCCGGCTTGGTCAGATCCACGCCTTGCAGCGCGCGGCGCATCGTAGCGGTGGCGGAGGCCTGTTGCTCGGCCGGAAGCGCGGCAAACGGTTTGCCGAACGTGGCCAGCGCAACATTGTTCTGGGTCGCCGTACCCAGAGCCACCAGGGTCGAGGCGGTGTAGTCCTCGCCGTAATAGGAGCCCATCCCGTAGAGGCTGCCGTAATCCATCAGGTCGGCTTTCTGGAAGCCGCCCTTCCCGGCGACGATGTCGTCGTCCGTCATCAGCACGGACCCGTTCGCGGTGACGAAGCGGTCCGGCTGCGGCGGCGCGGTGCGGTAGGTCTCAACCGTCGCCCAGGCAAGCAGACCGAACGTGGCGATGGCGACGACCAGCAGCACCCACTTGAGGACGTTGCTGACGGGATCTTCGACCGGCGGGTCGATATGCGCCGCAGTGAGCGTCATGATATCAGCCCTTGCTCAGAGTCCATGGCCCGTTCTCCCAGCGCATTTGTCGGCCAGCCGCTCGTGACCGACTCCCGACCTATTCAAAAGATCGACCATCCCTGGCTTCCCGTGACTGCGCCCAGGATCGTCACCACGCTCAGCGCCAGCAGCAGCCAGTGCGCCCGATGCAGCCAGGCGAAGGCGACGTCCGGCCGCGCTGTCGCCCAGTGCCGGAAATGGCGGTCCAGAATGAACGGCTCAGCGATGAACAGGATGAAGGCGAACAACAGCCACAAGCAGACCATGGCATGCATC
This sequence comes from uncultured Alphaproteobacteria bacterium, assembly GCA_963760345.1. Lineage (GTDB taxonomy): Bacteria > Pseudomonadota > Alphaproteobacteria > Micropepsales > Micropepsaceae > Rhizomicrobium. The sequence goes on along the minus strand of CAVXCU010000003.1, from coordinate 23,628 downwards.
CACCAGAAGTCGGCGGTGCGGAAGCGCTCCCACAGATCGAGCCGCCAAATCATGTAGAAGCCGGTCAACCCGACCAAGATAATTGCCGTGCGCGCTTGCCAGGCGAAGCGATGCTCGATGGCCTGGAAGGCTTGGAACTTATCGGATCCGAGATCGCCATGTCGAACCGCCGGCAACGCCACCGTCGTCGCCATCGCGACGCCGCCGATCCAGATCACGACGGCCAGCACATGCAGCGCACGGGCGACGATCACGTCATCCATCATTCCGCGCCCATCCAAAAGGGAGGGGATCACCCGCTTTGCCGTCGCGAAATCGCGATTCCATAGGCTTGCCTCCGCGTTTTCCCGGGAAACTTAGCGCGCTGTTGACCCGCCGCGTTTGCGCTGGCGCAAACTGCTCCCCTTATTCGGGACCAGGGGGTAAGGTCCTCACATGACCAGAGATGCCCAGATCCCTCTGCAAACCCTGGCTGCGATGGAGCTATTTCGCGGACTGCCACTCTTCGCACTGGAATCGGCGGCGGCCTGCGCGCGTGTGCGCCGCCTGCCCAAGGATAGGTGCATATTCAACCAGGGCGATGACGGCGTTCGCGCCCACGCCATCATCGAAGGCAGCGTCCGTATCGCCCAGTCGGGCAGCGACGGCGCCCAGGTCGTGATCCGCTTCATCGGCCCTGCCGAGATGTTCGGGACGGTCGCGCTCTTCACAGATAACCGCTATCCAGCCGACGCCATCACGCTCGCCGAGACCCTGGAAGCGAGTTGGAGCGAAGACGAGTTGTTGGAGCTGATGACCCACTATCCGCCGATCGCCATCAACGTCATCCGTATCATCGGCAAGCGCCTGCAGGAGGTGCAAGACCGAGTGCGCGAGCTCGCCACGCAGCGCGCAGAGCGGCGCGTCGCCCATGCGGTGCTGCGGCTCTCGCGCCAATCCGGACACAGCACCGTCGATGGCACGGCGATCGAGTTCCCGTTGCGGCGAAAAGATCTGGCTGACATCGCCGGCACGACGCTTCATACCGCCAGCCGCATCCTGACGGGCTGGGAGAAAGCGGGACTGCTGACGAGCCATAACCAGCACCTGACTATTCGCAACACCTCCGAGATTCTGCGGATCGCGGAGGACGCGGCCGACTGACGCGGCACATCTGAAATTGAGTTTGCGCGGGCGCAAACCGTAGTGCTTCCACGGAGCGTAACATCGGCCCGTCAGAGACTGGATTCTTCCGCCAACGGCAGGCCGATTGTGCTTGACCCTCCGTGAGCCGGGAGGGAGGAGCGGCAGCCGACGGGCAAGGTGTGTGATGGTGATGGCGACAGCGACAGCGGTAGCGGAGAAGACTGGCGGTCAGCCGATCGCGCTGTGGTCCTTGGCGTTTCGGCCCTTCTTTCTGGCGGTGGCCTTATGGGCGGCGCTGGCGCTGGCGCTCTGGATGGTCGTCTTTTTCACTGGCGCCGCCCTACCGACACGTTTCGACCCGCTCACCTGGCACATCCATGCCATGCTGTTCGGCTTTGTGCTTGCGGCGATCGCCGGCTTCATGCTGACCGCCATTCCCAACTGGACGGGCCGGCCACCAATCCGGGGCGCGGCTCTGGCCTCGCTCCTCGCCTTGTGGCTGCTCGGCCGCATCGCCTGCCTCGTTTCGGCTTTCCTGCCGTTCTGGCTTGCGGCCGGCCTCGACCTGGCGTTCCCGGTAGTGCTCTGCGCTGTCGCTGCTCGGGAGATCGTCGCCGCGCGCAACTGGCGCAATCTGATGATGCCGCTCCCGATTGGCGTCCTCGCGATCGCAAACCTGCTGATGTATCTTGAGCTGGCGCAATTCAAAGTGCCCACAGGATTGGGATGGCGGCTCGCAATCGCCGCGATCGTCGCCCTCGTCTCGGCCATTGGCGGCCGCATCATTCCCGCCTTCACGCGCAATTGGCTCGTGAAGCGCCAAATCTCTCCCCTTCCTGCCGCACATGGTCGGATTGATAGCGCCGCCCTCGTAACACTTCACACCGGCCTTCTTGGCTGGGCGTTCTTTCCCGACTCTCGACTGGTCGGCACGTTGTTGCTCCTCGGTTCGGCGCTCAATCTTTGGCGTCTGGCACGCTGGCGCGGAACGGCGACGCTACGCGAACCGCTGCTGGCGATTTTGCATGTAGGATATGCCTGGGTGGCGGTCGGCGCCGGACTGCTGGGCGGAAGCCTGCTGACCGCCACGATACCGGAGCCAGCCGCGATCCATGCTCTTACAGCCGGCGCCATCGGCACCATGGTGCTGGCCGTAATGACGCGCGTGGCGCGCGGACACACGGGCCGACCGCTGGAAGCGGATCACGTCACGACCTTGATCTACGCGGCGGTCACACTGGCGGGCGTGACCCGGGTCGCAGCCGCGTTCGCGGGCACATCCTCCATGGCTCTGCTCGGTATTTCGGCTCTGCTCTGGGTGATAAGTTTCCTTCTGTTTGTTTGGAAGTATTGGCCGATGTTGGTTTGGCCCCCGAACGATGAGGATCAGCCGTCTGCATAAACTTTCCGGCACATCAGACCGTTCAAAGGCTATCGAAGACAATCGATTGAATCTGCCTCGTAGGCTTATCCCCTGCTATCCTAATGCCGCCGTTTCTACGACCCGTCAGGCCCACTCGATCGTTTCCACGCATCGTAACGCGCTGATTTCTATGCGCAAAAGTTTTCTCCTGACGGTCTAAGCCCGACTGTCAGTCCGTCAAATTTTTCCGCTCTTGATTTCAAGGGGAAAATCGGACGGTTCGAATTTTGCGTGGTTTCAACAACTATCGCCAACTATCGGCCAATTTATCGCGTCGTCAATCGCAATGCGCACCCTGGCCCAAGATCAAAAAAGACCATCGGCATCTCTAGCACCAGGCGTTCGCGCCGGCCATGTTTATGCTCTGCTGATCACAGACGAACCAAGCCTATTAAGGTTGCTGGACGACAACTGATCCATATAGACACACTTGGCTGCGGCGGTGTTGAAGGATATACGGCCGACGAAGGTCTGAGATGGTGACGAGAAGGCAACGGCGTGACGGGTCGGTGCGCTAAGCCCATCCATGAGCCGGCTTCGAGTCCGTCTCGCTGCAATGCGTTGGCCTCAATAAGACCGAGGCGCGTGCGCCTCGGGTGTAAGGTGCACCTAGGCAATTCCCAAGCGACGGAAGACCGGAACCTTCACCAAGTCCAGGAGGATGGCAAAGGCCGCGGCAGCCGCGAGCGTGCAGGCGACCACCCAAGCAGGCAACGGCGCCATGGCGATGCCGCCGATGGCTAAGGTCGAGGCGATCAGGATATCGGCAACCGACGACACGAGAAGCCAGACGCTGGGTCGGGATGACCAGAGGTGACGGCGCTCACGATTGGTGTAGGTGGTGGCTTGGTTGCCGAACACGATAACGAGGAAGGACAGGGTCTGTAGCGCGCCTATAGCCAGCCCTAGCCGATACGCGCCGAAGGCCAGGATGGAGGTGCAGAAGATCAGCTCACCGAGTCCCATGGTCACCCCGGCGATCGTCAGATTGCCAACGCGCCAAGCGTTTGGCTGCGGTGACGGCCGGACATGATCGGTCGTCAGTGACATGCCGAGGAAGTCGCCTGTGATCATGATCAGGACCATTAGCAAGGGCGTCAGAATTGCGTGGCCGGTAAGGAGCAACCCGATCGCCAGAAACAGTACTTGGACGGTTTTCTTCGTGATGGAGTTCAGGGCGTAGCTCAGGATGCGCTGGAAGGTAATACGACCTTCCTTGACCGCGGCGACGATGCCGCCAAGCCCGGCGTCGGTCAGGACCATGCCGGCGGCCGACTTTGCGACATCGGTCGCCGTCGAGACCGCGATCCCCATTTGCGCCTGGCGGAGCGCCGGAGCATCATTGGCGCCGTCGCCACACATGCCGACGGTGTAACCTCCCGCCTGGAATGCCTTGACGAGCTTAAATTTATCCTCGGGTAGGACGCCGGCGAAGACAGCGAATTGCTCTGGGTGGACGGCATCCGGGATTGGGCCGGGCGGGCAGACGGCGCCGTCAAGTCCCACCGCCTTCGCAACGATCGCCGCCGTCCCCGACGCATCACCCGTCACCATGACGGCACGGACGCCCAGGTCGTGCAATTCGGCGATCAGGGCGGCTGAATCGTTGCGCGGCGGATCGCTGAGCGCGATGAGGCCCGCGAGCTTCATTCCGGCCGCCAGCCCGACGGCGACCGCCAACACGCGAAAGCCCTTGTCTTCGAGTTCCTTGGCAGCGGCGACAAGGTCCGGGGAGGGCTGGGCGAGCGCGCTCACGACAGAGAAGGCGCCCTTGACGATACGCTCCGGGTTTCCCGTTGCGTCTGTCGTGGTCGCCTCAGACATCTTCTTGGCCGGATCAAACGCGGAAAATTTGACCAACTTCGGTGCATCGGAGATGGGCTTGCGAATCGCCGCCGCGCGAACGGCGCCGTCGACCGGATCCTGCCCGCCATCCGAGCTGGCCAGCGCCGCCAGCGTCAAAACATGTGCCTCGTCAAATCCGGGCGACGGACAAACCGTCGTGACCGTCAGGGCGTTTTGGGTCAGCGTCCCGGTCTTGTCAGCGCACAAGACCACCATTGACGCCGCCTCATCGACGGCAGACAGGCGGGTGGGAAGGACTCCCAACTTCGCTAGAGCCCTCGCGCCGATTGCCGACGCAAGGGTGAAGGTGGCCGGTAGTGCGACGGGTATCGATGCCAGGATGGCCGTCAGCACGAGGGGCATGATCTCGGCAACCGGCATCTTGAGAAACCAGGCATAGGCCACCAGCAGCACGATAATCGCGCCGTTGAAGGCAGCGAGATTGCGCACCACGCGCAGCACCGCCTTCTGTTGCGTGCTCACGACATGAGCGGTTCGAACGAGCTCGGCGGTTCGTCCGAATTTGGTGCGTGTACCGGTTGCGGTAACCTCCGCCTCGGCCTCGCCGCGCCGAACCAACGCCCCTGCGAAGGTTTGAAGCCCCGCGCCGGCCTCGATCGGCACGGATTCGCCCGTGAGCATGGATTGGTCAAGCAGAACTTCGCCGCTTGTGAGCTTGACATCCGCCGCCACCACGGCGCCTAGCGAGAGCTTCACCAGATCGCCGGGGACCAAGTCGGTGGCAGGAACGGTTTTCCATGCTCCGTCCCGTTTGACCGAGGCGGAGAGCGCAAGTCGCGACTTCAGCGCGGCCAGCGTCGCTTGGGCTCGGCTTTCTTGGAAGAGTCCAAGCGCGGCGTTGAACAGAAGAAGAAGGGCGATGATCGCTGCTTCGACATATTTGCCGAGCACGAGTTCAAGCACGATCGCCGCTTCGAGCATCCAAGGCACGGGCGCCCAGAATTTCTGCAGCGCCATGCGCAACGGATGTGCGCTGGTATCCGGCATCGCGTTGGGGCCGAATTTCTCCAGCCGACCGCGAGCCTCGTCGCTTGTCAGGCCATTTTGCGGTACCGGCTGCCCGGGCTTGGTAGGTTTGGCTGACGAGATGTTCACCGCGGATAGCTGGCTCGCCATGCTCCAACTCTCTTCTGATTGGGTACGAGTTGAGCTCAGCCAAACAAATCTCAGCGACAGTGGACACTGCAAGGCGATCCTAACGGACACCCCGCGGCGCCTTGCAAGGTCTGCTTTCCGGCGAGCTGTCCTTCAGTCCCTGCGTTAGAACGCGCGCTCCGTTGCCACGTCATGGGGGTCTCCGTCGCACCGAGCGCTCCATCCCCTTCGAGGCAGTCATCGAGACTTTCTCAACATACCAATTTCAGACTTCTTTAGCCCTGCTGGCTATGCCTAATCTCAATCCTAACTGACTAAAAGCTCATCGGAGAAACGTAGAAATCATTTCTCCTTGGCATGGCGGGCGATGAGAGCCTGCGCATCGCGCTGGATCTGCCGGAGATGCTCCTCGCTGCGGAAGCTTTCTGCGTAAATCTTGTAAACATCCTCGGTTCCCGATGGCCGGGCGGCAAACCAGCCGTTTTCAGCGACCAGCTTGATCCCGCCGATGGGTTCGTTGTTGCCGGGCGCTTTCGTCAGCTTCGTTTCGATCGGCTCGCCCGCCAGGTCCTTCACATCAAGTTCGGCGGGGTCCAACTTGGCGAGACGTGCCTTCTGCTCTGGTGTGGCCGGCGCATCTATTCTTGCGTAGAAGGATTGACCCAGGTCCTGCGTGACGGACGCATAAAATAAGTTGGGATCATGGCCGGTGCGCGCGGTTATCTCCGCGGCAAGCAGGCCCATGATCGGTCCATCCTTGTCGGTCGTCCATACCGCCCCACTCCTACGGAGGAACGATGCGCCGGCGCTTTCCTCGCCGCCGAACGCCAGCGATCCGTCGATCAGGCCGCTGCTGAACCATTTGAAACCGACCGGCACTTCGACCAGCTTACGTCCCAGTTTCGCCACGACGCGGTCGATCATGCCGCTGGAGACGACGGTTTTGCCGATGGCGCTGGCGTGGCGCCACTGAGGCCGGTTCGCGGATAGATAGGCAATGGCGGCCGCGAGAAAGTAATTCGGGTTCATCAGTCCGCCCGACGGGCAGACGATGCCGTGCCGGTCGGCGTCGGTGTCATTGGCGAAGGCGATGTCGAATTTGTCCTGCAGCGCGATCAACCGCGTCATCGCATAGGGCGAGGAGCAGTCCATCCGGATCTTTCCGTCCCAATCCACTGTCATGAAGCGAAACGTCGGATCGATGGCGTCATTCACCACGGTCGCGGCGATCTTGTAGCGCTCGATGATAGGCTGCCAATACTGTACAGCGGCGCCACCCAGCGGGTCGATCCCGATGCGCACGCCCGCTGCACGGATCGCTTCCAGATCGACGACATTGGCGAGGTCGGCGACATAGGGCGTGATGTAGTCATAGGCACGAATGCACGCCGTCTTGTGGGCGCGTTCATAGGGCATGCGCACGACACCACCGAGTTTCTTGACGAGGAATTCGTTCGCGGCTTTCTCGATCCAGCCTGTCACATCGACATCCGCCGGGCCGCCGTTGGCCGGGTTGTATTTGAAGCCGCCTTCGTCGGGCGGATTGTGCGAGGGGCTGATAACGATCCCGTCCGCGAGCCCCGTCTTACGGCCCAGATTGTAGGTCAGGATCGCGTGCGAGATCACCGGCGTCGGCGTGTAGCCGGCGTGCTGGTCGATCATCGTTTCGACGCCATTCGCCGCGAGCACCTCGATCGCGGACGCGAAAGCAGCTTCCGACAGCGCGTGCGTGTCCATGCCCAGGAACAGCGGCCCGTCGATGCCGGCATGGCGGCGGTAAAGGCAGACGGCCTGGGCGATGGCCAGGATGTGCGCTTCGTTGAACGCGGCGGCAAACGCGGAGCCGCGATGCCCCGAGGTGCCGAATACGACGCGCTGGGCGGCAATCGCGGGGTCGGGTACGAGCGAGAAATAGGCCGTCACCAGGCGGGGAATATTGACCAGCAGCGACGGCGGGACCGGCTTGCCGGCCAACGGGTTTATGTGTTCCGACATGGCAACCTCATTCTGGTCCGAGAACGAGCAGCACACGGTGCGTGGCGCCGTCGTCTGCCAGGGGAATAAGCGCTTTTTTGCTGTCTGGCATAAGTGCGCCGTCGAGCATGACCGAGACTACTCCGCGGCAGACGCTGTTGGGGTTCTTCACCGCGATCTCATAGCGCGCGGAACGATAGCGGAAGGCGATCTCGAAACCCGGCCAGTTGCGGGGAATGCAGGGATCGAGCGCTAGAGTCGCACCATGCAACTGAAAGCCGAGAAGTCCTTCCAGTGCCACGCGATACATCCATCCGGCCGAACCGGTGTACCAGGTCCATCCCCCACGCCCGACATGCGGTGGTTCGGAATAGAGATCGGCGCAGACGACATAGGGCTCGACCTTATAGCGGTGGATGGCGGTTGGGCTGTCGGCATGGTGGATCGGGTTGAGCATCGACAGCAACTCTCCCGCTCGGTCGCCGTCGCCCTGCATGACGAAGGCCAGCGCGGCCCAGACCGCACCATGGGTGTATTGTCCGCCATTCTCCCGAACGCCCGGCGGGTAGCCCCTGATATAACCGGGATCGCGCGCCGGATGATTGAAGGGCGGGGTGAATAGCAGCAATAACGAGTCGTCCCGGCGCAGGAGGTATTTGTCCAGGGCCGCCATGGCGCGCGCCGCGTGCGTCGCTTCCGCGGCGCCCGAAATGACAGCCCAGGATTGGGCAATCGAATCGATGCGGCATTCATCGTTGGCGACAGAGCCAAGCGGCGATCCATCGTCGAAATAAGCGCGGCGATACCAGTCGCCGTCCCAGGCCTCGCGCTCGAGGGAGTCCCGCAGGGTGGCGGCGTGCTGACGCCAGGCCGCCGCGCGCTCGGGGTTGTGATGCTGATCCGCCAGATCGGCGAATGCTATCAGCGCCGCATACAGGAACCAGCCGAGCCAGACGCTCTCCCCCTTGCCGCCGGCGCCGACGCCGTCGAGACCGTCGTTCCAGTCGCCGGTGCCCATCAGCGGCAGGCCGTGCGCGCCAGTTGCGAGACTCTTGTCGAGCGCCAGCGCGCAATGGTCGAACAAACTGGCTTTGGCGCCGGCCATCGCCGGCAGGAAGAACGCATCGCGCTCGCCATCTTTCAATACGGGCCCTTCGAGAAAAGGTACCGTCTCGTCAAGCACAGCGAAGTCGCCGGTCGTCCGGATATAGTGGGCGACGACAAAGACCAGCCAGCCACGGTCATCGGAGACGCGTGTGCGGACACCGCGCCCTGATTCCGGCAACCACCAATGCTGGACGTCACCTTCAACGAACTGCCGCGCGGCGGCGATGAGGATGTGCGCCCGCGCGATTTCGGGCCGCGATACGCACAGCGCCATCACATCCTGCAATTGATCGCGGAAGCCATAGGCGCCGCTTGCCTGGTAGAAGGCTGACCGCGCCCATACCCGGCAGGCCAGGGTCTGATAGGGCAGCCAGCGGTTAAGAAGAATATCCATCGCGCGGTCGGGCGTCTTGACCTGCACGACCCCGAGCGTGTCTTGCCATTGCTGGGTGACCGCGGCAATGACCGCGTCGAGATCGGCCTTGCGATACTTTGCGAGAAGCGATTGCGCTTCGGCCCCGCCCGGCGACTGCCCGAGAAAGAAGACGATCTCCGTTGTGCCCGCGACATCCAGTGTCACCCGCGTCTGGAGCGCGCCGCAGGGATCGAGGCCGGCGCCCGTGCGATTGGACAAATGCGCCCCGGACGTCAGCGCAAGCGGCCAGTCCATCGCACCGTCGCGCCCCAGGAATTCGGTCCGGTCGCAGGTCCAGGCCGTTTGCTTTCCGTTCAGATCGGCGAACGCCACGCGATCGTGAAACGGCTCGCTCCACGGATTCCACGCGAAGATCGCGCCGGTTTCGGGATTGATCTCGGTGACGACGTAAGGCGCCGTAGCCGATCGGTTGGGGCCGAGGACCCATTCGACGTATGCGGTGATCGACAGACGTCGTGGGCGGTCGGAACGATTGGCGATCTTCAATCGGGAAATCTTGATCGAATCGTCAACCGGAACAAATTGCAGAAGTTCGAGCGCAATGCCGTGCGAGTCATGGTCGAACCGGCTGTAACCCTGTCCATGCCGCGCGGCATAGGACGCGGTCTTGTCACGGATGGGCAGCGCGGTCGGCCCCCAGACCTCTCCGGTGTCTTCGTCGCGCACATAGATCGCTTCGCCGGGTCCATCGCACACGGGATCGTTCGACCACGGAGTTAGCTGATTTTGCTGACTATTCACCGACCAGGTAAAGCCGCTGCCATCGGCCGAGACCTGGAAGCCGAATGACGGGTTCGCGACCACGTTCAACCATGGCGCCGGCGTGCGGTCATTTCCTTCCAGGAACGTCAGATATTCGTGGCCGTCATTCGTAAACCCGCCGAGCCCGTTGAAGAACTCCATCGCGGGACGCGGCAACGGCGTTTCGGGCGCCGCGGCCGGCGGCGGCGGCCTCCGGGTGGAAGGCGCGCCGGTGGGATTGAGATCGCGAGCGCGTTTGAGCTGATCGGCCAAAGAACCGCGGTTGCCGTGGAGTACCGCGCGTGCGCAAGCGCTAAGCAGACCGCGAATTTCGGGGGAGACGAGATCGGCGCGCAGGACGAACACGGCCCCGCGCGGATCATGGCCCGGAATCCGAGGCATTGACTGGTTCATGCGCACCAGCGCGTCGAGCGAGGTCTGCAAGTCCTGGACATAGGATGCGGGGCGCTCGTTAAGAATCACCAGATCGACGGCCATCTGTTTCAACCGCCAATATTCGTGAGCGCGCAAAAGCTGCCGGACGAGTTCGAGATGTCCGTCCTCCTCGACACGCACCAGCACGATGGGCAGATCGCCGGAAATTCCCTGCGCCCAGAGCATTGACGCCTTGCCCGCGCCGCGCTTGAGCACGTCGGGGGCCGGCCGCAGGGTCGGATCCGAATAGAGGATATGATTGGCGAGACGCTGGAACAGGTGCGCCTCGTCCGTGACGATGCCCAGATGGTGCAACTGCATCTGAGCCTGGGTCCAGGCCAGCGTCTTCGCCCGATCGAACGCGATCGGATCACGATGCCTGTCGGCCAGATCAAGCACGTCTTCCCGTGACGAGGCGGCCAGCGTCCAGAACGCGACACGTGCCGTTTCTCCGCGCGGGATCCGCACATGACGGCGCAGGCTGAAGATCGGATCCAGCACGGCACCCACGGTATTGGAGAGCGGCCAGCCTTCGGCAATGGCGGCCGGCGAGCGAATGGTTTGCCCACGCCCGAGAAAGCGCGCGCGATCGGTCTCGAACTGTACGTCCGCGGAACTTTCGCCATCGACGACAGCGAGATGTGCCGCCCACACGAGCGGGTCAGCCGCCGAACGCCGGCGACGGGTCGCGAGGATCGCACCCAGGTCGGGGACAAATTCCGTCTCCACGAAAAGGGCGGCGAAGGCGGGATGCGCCACGTCGTCGGGTTGCCGCGCAAGGACGATTTCGGCGTAGGAGGTAAGTTCAAGATCCACCGAGCGGGTTCCGTTATTGGTGATTGAAACCCGGCGCACTTCGGCGTCGTCCTCGGGCGAGATAACGATTTCGAGCGTTGTCGTGACAGCCGCGTCGGTCCGCGCGATCGCGGCGCGATCTTCCGAGAACGTTGTCAGGTAGCTGTCGGGTTCCACCCCGCTTGGCTGGTAGCCGGCCGACCAGGTGTTGCCCGTGTGCACATCACGCAGGAAGATGTAGGCGCCCCAGCCGTCGCAGGTGACGTCCTCCCGCCAGCGGGTGATCGCGATATCGTGCCACCGGCTGTATCCCGATCCCGCCGCCGTGATCATCGTCGAATAGCGTCCATTCGACAGAAGGTGCGTGCGCGGCACACGCGAATGCGCCGAGGCATAGTGGCGCTGTGCGTCGGGCACCAGGCTGGCGTTCTGCGCGGCCGCCCTCGCCGCTTCCTCCGGCGCCCGGGCGACAACGACATCGCGGGGCATCCGCTCCTGCAGCAGAAGTTCTGCCGCACGCATGATCGGTTCGGCGTGAAACCGCGTGCGCATCCGGCCGTCCTGAAGCGCGTTCGCGATACCGACGATCGTCATGCCCTGATGATGGGCCATATAGGCGCGGATGACGGCGACCTTGGTACCGTCCGGCAGGCGGGCGCTTGTATAGTCGAGCGCCTCGTACCAGCCATAGACGCCGCACGCGCCCATCTCTGCCATGCGCTGGAAATTGCGCGCCGCGGCGGTGGGATCGATCATCGCCGCCAGGCCGCTGGCATAAGGCGCGACGACGGTATTTTCGCCGAGGCCGCGCTTATAGGCCAGATCGGGGATACCGAAACTGGAATATTGATAGGTCTGCTCGATGTCGCGGACGTTGTATTCGGATTCCGACATGCCCCAGGGCACGCCCAGTCCGTCGCCATATTTCTCCTGCCGCCACACGACCAGTCGGTTCGTCTCATACAGCAGACTGCCCGCGGGCGCGCGCATCACCAGGGACGGCATCAGATACTCGAACATTGATCCGGACCAGGAGATCAGGCCCGAATTACCGTCGATCGGCGTCAAGGTGCGTCCCAGCCGGAACCAGTGCTTGGCGGGCAGATCGCCCTTGGCGATGGCGATGAAGCTGGCCAGTCGCGCTTCGGACGCCAGAAGGTCGTAGAAATTGTCATCCAGCGCACCATCGCTGTCGCGGTATCCGATGGACAGCAGTTGTCGGCCGGCATCGAACAGGAAGCCGAATTCCATGCTGTCGAACATGGTTTTCGCGAGATCTTCCATCGCCGCGAGGCGATGCGACAGGGATCGGGCCGCGTCGGCGGATTGTTCCAGCGCGGCCATCAAGGGCGCGAGGTCCACGCCCTGAGGGCTGTTCGCGAGCAGCCGCAATATTGCTTCGCAGTGCGCTGGCAGCGCGGCCAGGGTGGGGGTCGTGGCCAGCAATACGGTGGCCTCGCCGCCGGCCAGGCGCGCGGGCGGAAGTAGGCTGGCCCACGGCATCAGCACATCGATCTCCTGCCGATGGGCGTGGGTGGACGCGCGCAAGGCCTCGGCCCAGACGGTGATGTCCGCTTCGGCCATGCCACCGCGTTCGTGCGACCAGGCCTGTGCGGAGGCGGCGATCGCATCGGCCTTTTGCGTCAGATCCGACAGGCATTTGGCAACGTCCGCCGGCGTTGACGGCGTGTATAGGAGGCTGGCGGCGAAGCCATCGATGGCTGCGTTCAGGCCTGCCCGCGCGGCACCCGGCGCCGGGTGCTCCGCAAGCTGTGGACGTGCGGCGTCGCGCAGCAGGGCGATGGTGTCGCTGAGTCCCGCCATCCAATTCGGATTGCCGATAGGACCAGCAACGATCTCCCTGCAGGCTTGGCCCAGTACAATAAGATGGCCGGCAAGATTGCCGCTATCCACCGAGGAGACATATTTCGGCTCCAGCGCGCGCAGGTCGCTTGTATCGTACCAGTTGTAAAAATGGCCGCGAAAGCGCTCCAGCTTCGCCATCGTGGCGAATGTGCCCTCGAGCCGCTCCAATACGTCAAGCGTCCCCAGCCAGCCGAAATCGCGCGCGGCAATGATCGAGAGGAGGTATAGCCCCAGATTGGTTGGCGAGGTACGGTGAGCGACGACCGGTTCGGGATCTTCCTGAAAGTTGTCGGGCGGCAGCATGTTGTCTGCCGCCGTGACGAATGTTTCGAAGAAGCGCCAGGTGCGCCGGGCGACCAGCCGCAGCGCCAGGGCGTCCGCCGGGGTGACCGAAAAATGACCGTCCTGAAGCGGCGGCTTGCTTGCCCAGCGCGCGACGAGGGGGGATACCGCCCACAAGAACACAAACGGTACCGCGATCGGCCAGCTTCGCAACCCGAAGGCATAAAACACAAAGGCGACAACGCCGGCGGATCCCAGGCTCGCCGCGATCTGTAGCGCAAGGCCGCGCGTGTCGAACCGCGACTCCGCTGTCGTCTGTGCGGCCGTCACCCACTGGAGCAAGTGGCGCCGGCCGATAAAGACGCGGAACAGCGTGCGCACCACCGCATCGACCATGACCCAGGCCTGATGCGCGAGGAAGGTGATGAGGAACGCACTCTGCAACAGGCCAAGGGCGAAATCGCCGCGCAGCGAGCGCAGATGATTGCGCAGCGAAACGCCCGCGCGGTGCGGCACGATGCCGTCGAGCGCCGGCAACAGCGGGGGCACCGCGATGGTCGCAAGGATATAGGCGGTCCAGACCTCGGCCGCCCGCATCGGCAGCAGCCAGCCGATCAGCATGGCGAGAAGCGCCGCCGGCGCCGAAAGCGAGCGGCGCAAATTGTCTATCAGTTTCCACCGGCCGATCAACGGCAGCGGCGTTTTCGGCGAACCGTCGCTGGCCGTGTCGCGAAAGCCGAAGATCCAGGGCAGCAACTGCCAGTCGCCCCGCACCCAGCGATGCTGGCGAGCCGCGGCGACGGCGTAGCGGGAGGGAAATTCCTCAACCACCTCGATATCGGATGCCAACCCCGCCCGCGCGAAGATGCCTTCCAGCAGATCGTGGCTCAGGACCGAATCCTCGGGAATCTGGCCTTCGAGCGCCGCCTCGAAGCTGTCGACTTCATAGATCCCCTTGCCGCAAAAGGAGCCTTCTTCGAACAGATCCTGATAGACGTCGGACACCGCGAGAGCATAGGGATCGAGCCCATTGGGGCCGGAAAAGGCGCGCTGGAACAGCGAACCCTGACTACCGATGGACAAGGATGGCGTCACACGGGGTTGCAGCACGCCGTGACCGTGGACGACCACACCGGCATGCGGATCGAAATCGGGCTTGTTGAGCGGGTGCGCCATCTTTCCGACCAACCGCCTGGCGGTCCCGATCGGCAGGCGCGTATCCGCGTCGAGCGTGACGACGTAGCGGATGCCGGTGGGCAGCACCGGCACATGGCCATCGATCGGCATGAACGTCGTATCGGTATCGCCACGAAGAAGCCGGTTGAGTTCGTGCAGCTTACCGCGCTTGCGCTCCCAGCCGATCCACCTGGCTTCGCCGTCATTCCACATGCGCCGGCGATGCAGAAGGAAGAAGCGCGGGCCATTGCGCACCGGCCCGTAGCGGGCGTTCAGCCGCGCGATGCCGGCTGTTGCCAGGCCTAAAAGCGTATCGTCGTCGGAGTCATGCTCCGTCTCGCAATCCCGCCAGTCGGAGATCAGCGCGAACGTGAAATTATCGTCCGGGTTGGAAAGATGGTGATCTTCCAGCCGTTCGATCTGCTTTTCGACCGCCGAAGCGCCAGAAAGCAGAACCGGCATGACAATGATCGTGCGAAGATCCGGCGTGACGCCGTTGCGCAGTTCCAATCCGGGCAGGATCCTTCCACCGACCAGTTTGGTGATCGTGCGGTTTACGATTGCGATTGCAACATCCGAAGCCGGAACCAAGCCTACGATCGCCAGAACAAAAAGCGGCCCGGCGGCGATTCCCAAAGATGCGACCGCGATGAGTATGAGCGCGAGAATGATCGCGGTGCCCACCGCGATCATGCCCATATAGCTGGTCACGCCCAGATCGGAATTGAAATGAAAGAGCCGGGTCCCCAACGGTACCCGACATCCCAGTTCCCTCTCGAACGTTCGGCGGCCCCTGGCGATGAGGTAATATCCTGGATCGCTTTCCCGCCCGTGCGCGGAAACCTTTTCGGCCACCTGGTCCGTCGCGCGTCTGGCGGCGTCTATCGCGTGCCTGGTCACGTCCACTTCGTCACGGTCTGATTCGCGCGCGAGTTCCTCGATCGCGCGCCGGTAACGGTCGCGTGTCGGAAAATCCATCGCCGCGAAATTGCTGGCGCCGCGCAATACCGCGTCGACCGGACTGACGCTTTCGAAGAATTCAGCCCAATTGATCGTCGAGACCAGGCGCATGCTCACGATGACATTGCGAACGCTCACATCCGTTGCACCCTGGCGCAAAAACTCCTCGCGCACGATCCGATCGGTGGTTGTGTGTGCCACCGCCAGCTTGTCGTTCAGCCAGCGCAGTGCCGGTGTAGTGTCGGGATCATGGTCACGCAGACGCTGGGCGAGTTCGACGGCGAATGCCGTCGACCAGGGCGCCTGATCGAGGCTGCGCAAAATGGCTGACGCCGGTTCGGCATCTCCGGCTGCCGCGATCAGAATCTGGTCCGCGAGCACATCGGCCAACTGGACCGCCGATTGCTGCGCCATGATCTCCTCGGCCAAACGCCGAAGATTTTCGACGAGCGTGATGCGCAAGGTGATCGCGAGCGCCCATAATTCGCCGATGGTCAACGGCTGGATCCGCTGATACGCCTCGACGAAGCGCGTGAGTTTCTGGGTATCGAACGCGCTGTCGGTGTGTGCGATGACGGCCCAGGCGACACCGAACACGCGTGGATAGCCCTGCAACGGTCCTTCCGCCAATTTCGGCAGTCTGCGGTAATAGCCGGGCGGCAGGTCGTTCTTGATTTCGCGCGTCTGTTCGTCGACGATATGAAAATTGTCCAGCAGCCATTCCGCCGCCGGCGTGATCGGCTGGCGCGCCAGATTTGCCCGGACGACGGCGCGATAGGTCTCCGTAAGAACTCTGGTGTTGTCGTAAAGCCGCTTCGCGAGGAGACGGCCCTGCTTCGCGCGGGGTGATATGGGCTGTGCGGCCGCCAGACTCTCGGCGTGCTGCTCAAGGCGTTCGATGCCGAAAAGTTCGGCACGAATCGGTGGCTCCGGCGGCTTCGAAACGGGCGGGCTGAATATGCGGTTTGGCGCGGGCCCTGGGCTAGCATTGCCGCGCGCCGCGACCGGCGATTCGACCGTCTTGCTGGTCGTGCCCGTTTCTGGCTGGCCGGGTAGCTTATGGTCGGGCATGAGCCATTGCACCCAGGCGTTCACGTCGTGAGTTCCCCGCGAATCACTAACAACTCCCGCTCGCGGTCGGCACTGATTTTTGGGTAGCTCATGCCGAGGTCTTCGAACGTATCGAGGATGATCTGGGAGACAATCAGCCGTGCGTTATGCTTGTCGTCCGCGGGAACGACATACCAGGGCGAATCGCTTGTGCTTGTGGCGCCGAGGCAGGCTTCATACGCCTTCATGTAATCGTTCCAGAAGCCCCTTTCCTTGATGTCCGCCGCGCTGAACTTCCAGTTCTTGTCCGGCTCGTCGATGCGCGACAGGAAGCGCTTGCGCTGCTCTTCCTTGGAAAGATGAAGGAAGAACTTGACCACCCTGGTGCCGTTGGCGTGGAGGTGTCTTTCCAAGTCCGTGATGGATCGGTAGCGCTGATGCCAAAACGCATGAGCATGGTTCGGTGGATCCACGAGTGCCTCGCCGCGCAGCAGTTCGGGGTGCACACGCAGGATCAGCACCTCCTCGTAGTAGGACCGGTTGAAGATGCCGATCCGCCCCCGCTCTGGCAGATCGCGCGTCGTCCGCCACAGAAAATCGTGTTCCAGTTCGAGGCCGCTGGGATGCTTGAAGCTAAATACCTGGCAACCCTGCGGGTTCACACCGGACATCACGTGCCGGATCGCGCCGTCTTTTCCAGCCGCATCCATCGCCTGGAAAATCAGTAGGATCGCGTGGCGGTTTGAAGCGTAGTGAAGCTGTTGCTGCTCGGCGAGCTGCGCAACGTGATCGTCTAAAAGCTCCTTATATTGCCCCTTCGACTTGTACACAGGATCAACGTTTGTCGGCCACTTACCGAGATCGACCTTGTCTCCTTCGCCTACGCGAAATTTCTTTGTGTTTATTTTCATCGCCTTCATTCCATCCGTTGACTGATCCGGATCATCCGATTCACTTGAGTTTCTGCGGGATCGCGTCGGTCGGTGTCTTGGCTTCGCCGCCTGGCTGCGGTTCGGATTTCTCTGCGGGCTCGGCGTCGGTCTCGCGCGCCTTCGGGGCGGCGACGCGCGCCTGTGCCTGAGTGATAGCCGCGGCAATGATGCGCCCTGCATCCTCCGGATCTTTGACGAGACCGGCCACAAGGAGATCGCCGAGCGACGTGTTGAGAAGTGCCGCAACGCCGGCATTGGCTGGAGGCGTCGGGCCCGCTTCCGCTTTGGCTTCGACCTTGGCTTCCGGTGGAGCCGCGGTCTTGGCTTCAAGCGCGGCCTCGGGTTTTGCGTCTGGCTTCGGCTCAGCTTCGGTCTTGGGCTCGGCCTCCACTTTCGTTTCGGACTTGGCATTAAGCGAAGGCGCGGTCTTGGCTTCAGGCGCGGCCTCGAGTTTTGCGTCTGGCTTCGGCTCGGCTTCGGTCTTGGGCTTAGTCTCCGCTTCCGTTCCGGAACCGCAATCCGGCTTCGACGCGGCCTTGGCTTCAGGCTTGGCCTCGAGTTCTGCGTCTGGCTTCAGCTCGGTTTTGGTCTCGGGCTTGGCATCCGCCTTAGGATCGGTTTTGGATCCCGACAGAAGCTCGACTTCAGCCTGCCGCTTGGTGCGAGGTTCGACTTTCGCCGCACCCAGAATCCGATACGTCAACAGCTTTATGCGATCGTTCAGGAGAGCCCAGGCGAGAGCGTAGCCCCAAACCAGCAACGCCCAATTCCACCCGAGCGGGGTCACCAGCCCAAGGCCAAAGATTGCAATACATGTTGCGACTGCCTGCGTGCCCAATACCGCCATCCATAAAATCCGCGCAGGCCGGATGGACCAGAACGGGCCGCGCGTTCGGGTCAAGAAGATTGTCAGATGCCCGGCCACCGAAAGCTTCAAATACATAAGCGTTTGGATGTGCGCCCGGTCGAGATGAAAGACACGCTCGCCGAGGTAGAAGAGTCCGAACGCGGCGATCACGCCAAATACGCCCAACACAGTGGAGACGCCCAACACCAGGCGCATATTCCAGGCTTCCGGCGCATTCTTGTACTGAACGTTGTCATAAGCGATCGACAGGATGGCGCCGTCATTCAGCAGCGCCAGCATCACGATCATCACAGCCGTAAGCGGATAGAAGTTGAACACGACGATTGCCAGCGTCATGAAAAGCAACACGCGGAACGTCTCGGCGATGCGATAGATCGCGTAACTGTTCATGCGTTGGAAAATTCGCCGGCTTTCCTTGATCGCGTCGATGATCACTGACAGCCCGGGAGTCATGAGTACGATCGCCGCCGCGGCGCGGGCGGCATCCGTCGCGCCGGAGACGGCGATGCCGCAATCGGCCTTCTTGAGTGCCGGGGCGTCGTTCACCCCATCGCCGGTCATGCCTACGATGTGACCGTGCTTCTGCAGCACGTCGACAATGTGGAATTTATGCTCCGGGAAGACCTGGGCGAAACCATCGGCCTCCTCGATGGATTTGGTTATCGCCGAGGTTTCCTTGGTCTTGGAATCACCAAGCATGCCACCATCGAGAATGTTCGTGCCCATCCCCAAGGTCTTGGCGGTCTCCTTGGCGATCGCCAGGGCATCCCCGGTGACCATCTTGATCTTCACGCCCATCGCGGCCGCGGTCGCGATGGTGGATTTGGCATCTTCACGCGGCGGATCGAACAGCGGCAGCACGCCAAGAAGCTGCCACTTCCCGTCGCCGTCGGCGCGCGCGACGCCGAGAGCGCGAAAGCCGCGCGCGGCGAAATCGTTGACGGCCTTGTCGACGGCGGGTTTCACGGCGGCGGCATTGGCCGACAACGCCACGATGACCTGCGGCGCCCCTTTCGTTACCTTGAACGTCTTCCCGTCCTTGTCCTTGACGGTCGCCTCGGTGCGCTTGTGCACCGGATCGAACGGCTGGAAATGCGTGACCTGAAACGGTTTCAGCGCTCCTTTGTCTTTCAGGCCGCCGAGCACGGCGAGATCGATCGTATCGTTGTTCTCCGCGCGCGAGGCCAGGGCGCCGGCAAGGATGACCTGGTCGGCCGTGATCTTATCCAGACAGAAGGGATCGCCCAGGGTCAGCTTGTTCTGCGTTAGGGTGCCGGTCTTGTCGGCACACAGCACGTCCACGCCGGCCAATTCCTCGATCGCCACAAGCTTGCTGACGATCGCCTGTTTCTTGGCGAGCAGGCGCGCACCGACTGCCATCGTCACGGACAGCACCGTCGGCATCGCCACCGGGATCGCCGCCACCGTCAGCACGAGGGCAAACTGCAACGTCGTGAGGATCGGATCGCCGCGGTAGATTCCAAGCGCGATGATCACGGCCACGAGCGCTATAGCCAGCATGATCAGGTAGTTGCCGATCTTCAGCACGGCCTTCTGGAAATGGCTGACGGTGACCGCCGTTTCCACAAGTTCTGCCGTCTTGGCAAAATAAGTCTTCGTGCCCGTCGCATAGACGATCGCGCCGATCTCCCCGCGACGAATGATTGATCCAGAGAAGACCGCGTCGCCTGATTTGCGCGTGGCGGGCAACGATTCACCCGTGAGCGCGGATTGATCGACGGAGACCTCGTCGCCTTCCAGCAACCGCGCATCCGCGGGTACGATGTCCCCCAAACGCAGGCGAATGGCGTCGCCCGGCACCAAGTCTCGGGCCGGAGGCGTGACCCACTTTCCGTCACGCTTCACCCGGGCCTTGATTGCCAGCTTGGCCTTCAGGGCGGCGATGGCGTCCCCCGCCTGACGTTCCTCCCAAAATCCAACCACGGCGTTGGCCAGAAGCAGAACGAGGATGATGCCAAAGTCCGGCCAGTGCCGGGCTACCGCCGACAGGATCACGGCCGCTTCGATCATCCACGGGATCGGGCCCCAGAAATAGGAGAGGAACTTCAAAAACGGGTTGGTCTTCTTCTCCTCGATCTCGTTGGGCCCGTATTTGATCAGCCGCTTTTGCGCCTCGGCTTGGGTGAGTCCGTCCGGTGACGATCCCAGTTTTTTCTCCACCTGCGCCATGGGCAGGGTTTTCAGATCGTCTTTCGCATCGGGCGCCGGTTCCGGCTTGGGCGCGTTCTTGGTTCCAGCCTTGGACGTGGCCCCGGATTCCGCCTCAGCTTTGGCTTTGGGTTCAGTCATGGCTGTTCTTTCTGTCTTTGGCTAACCCGCCGGTTTCGAACGTGCGGGTACGGGTTGTGATGTTCCGATATTCTCCATCGCGGCGGTGTATTCGCCGCGGCGGGCCGCGCGATTGCAGGCGGCTCGGTGATAGAGCGCCATTTGCGCTGCCGGCACGTGGGCCTCCTCGCCGCGCCAGATTTCCAATGCGGGATGCTGGATGGCGCGCGCGAACGAAAACGCCACCGCCCAAGGAAGGCGCGACTTGAACCTGACATTCATCGCGTTCAGGCGGGCCGAGGCCAATTCGCCGGACTGCCCGCCCGAGAGAAAGGCGATCCCCGGAACAGCAGCAGGAACGGTGCGCAGGAGACACGTCACGGTGACGTCGGCCACCTCGCCGACCGCTTCCTGCCGGAGGCAAGCCAATCCCGGAAGCACCATGTTGGGCTTCAGGATCATGCTTTCCAGCATTACGCGTTGCGCGCAGAGTTGAACAAATACCGTGCGGAGGACCTCTTCCGTCACCTGCCGGCACTGCTCGAGCGTATGGTCGCCGTCCATCAGCACCTCCGGCTCGACGACGGGGACCAGCCCGGCTTCCTGGCACAAGGCGGCGAACCGCGCCAAAGCCTGCGCATTCGCCTCGATGCATCCTCGGCTGGGCATTTCGGCGCCGAGAGCGATCACCGCGCGCCACTTGGCAAAACGCGCGCCCATCTGAAAATAAGTCCCGAGGCGGTCGCGCAGCCCATCAAGGCCTTCCGTGACCTTCTCTCCGGGGAAAGCGGCGAGGTCTTTCGCGCCGGTATCGACTTTGATGCCGGGAACGATACCGGCCTTGGCGAGAACCTCGATGAAGGGCGTGCCACCCGTCGTGGACTGACGGATCGTCTCGTCATAGAGAATCGCGCCGCTGATACACTCGCCCAGACCGGGGGTGGTCACGATCAATTCCCGATAGGCGCGACGCGCCTTCTCGGTCTGGGGAATCCCAAGCTCCGCGAACCGCTTGTCGCAGGTGGGATTGCTTTCATCCATCGCCAGCAGGCCCTTGTCGTCGGCGACCAGCATTCGCGCGGTCTCGATCAGTGCTCGCGCATTCGCTTGCGCCGGTCGCGCCGTGGGCCGCGGCGTTTCGTCCAACCACTTCCGCGCTTCGGCGGCGTCGGCGTGATCAAAGTATCGGCTCGTCGCCTTCGTAAACGGCTTGAAGAACGCCGCCATGCCCTGCTGCCACTTCCTATCCCCGACCACCGCGAGCCGCTCGATATCGGCGTAATGTTTGATGTCGAACTGGATTTCATCCCACAAGGCGCCGGCTTCCCAGCCATGAAACCCGGTCAAATCGAACAGCACGCGTAGCTTTCCATGCAGAGAAGCGAAGCGCTCGAACTCCGGCACGAAGTGATCGAAATCCACTTTTGCCGCCTTTCCCGTGACATGAATGGCGAGAGTCTTCCCGCCGTTCTCTTCGCTGAGGTCGATGGGCATCGTGGACTCCGTTGTTTCGATCGAGGCTAGAATTAGAATCCGAAGCGACCGACCGATCTCACCGACCCGACCGCATCGCGCGCAGGGAACGGTCCAGACGCGTGCGTCCCGGTCGTGCGATGAGCGGCGATCGAATCGGTGACGCCCGTGTCGATCGAAGCGGCATCCGTCCTGATTTGTCCGCCTCGTTCACTCCCGCCGAACCACGTTAGGCTGGCGCAGCTGCGAGCGTCTGATCCGTAAAGCGCTGCACGTTCCGCGCGTTGCTACCCTTCCATTTCCAGTTGCGGATTTCCGGCAGGTCCTGGCCGTGCTTGTCGATGTACTGCTTGTGCTCGATCAGCTTGTCCTGGACCATTTGCTTCAGGTAGGCGCCCTTGGTGCCCACATGCGGCAGGCGGTCAACCACGTCCTGCACCAGGTGAAAGCGATCGAGGTCGTTCTGCACCCGCATGTCGAAGGCCGTCGTGATCGTGCCTTCTTCCTTGTAGCCGCGGACGTGCAGGTTGCGGTTGGTGCGTCGATAGGTCAGCCGATGAACCACCGAGCTGTATCCGTGGAAGCCGAACACAATGTGCTTGTCTTTGGTGAAGAGTGAATCGTAGTCGGTTTCGCTTAGCCCGTGCGGATGCTCGCTGGCGGATTGCAGCTTCATCAGATCGACGACATTGATGACCCGGATCTTCAAATCGGGCAGGTGCTCGCGAAGGATCGAAACCGCGGCCAGGATCTCGAGCGTCGGCGTGTCGCCACAGCAGGCCATCACCACGTCCGGCTCGGCGTTTTGGTCGTTGCTGGCCCATTGCCAAATGCCGATGCCTTCCGTGCAGTGCACGGCCGCTTCGTCCATCGTTAGCCATTGCGGCAGCGCGTGCTTGCCGGCTACCACGACATTGACGTAATGCCGGCTGCGTAGGCAGTGATCGAAGACCGAGAGCAGGCAGTTGGCATCGGGCGGCAGGTAAACGCGAACGATGTCGGCTTTCTTGTTGATGACGTGGTCGATGAAGCCGGGGTCCTGGTGGGTGAAGCCGTTGTGATCCTGCTGCCAGACATGGGAAGCGAGCAGATAATTGAGCGATGCGATCTTGCGGCGCCACGGCAACTCCGACGTAACCTTCAACCACTTGGCGTGCTGGCTGAACATCGAGTTGACGATGCGGATGAAAGCCTCGTAGCTATTGAACAACCCGTGCCGCCCAGTCAGCAGGTATCCTTCGAGCCAGCCCTCGCACTGATGTTCGCTGAGCATCGAGTCCAGAACCCGTCCGGCGGGCGCTAGGAACTCGTCATTCTCGACTTCGCGGGCATCCCACTGGCGGTCGGTTACTTCAAAAACCGCTCCGAGGAGATTCGAGAGCGTCTCATCGGGACCAAAGATGCGGAAGTTACGTTGATCCTGGTTCAGCTTGACCACATCGCGCAGGAACTGTCCCAGTACCAGCGTATCCTGGCCGTCAACGGCACCAGGCGACGGTACGCTGACAGCATGGTCGTGGAAGTCCGGCATGCGCAGGTCGCGCAGGAGAATGCCGCCATTGGCGTGCGGGTTGGCGCCCATCCGCCGATCGCCCTGTGGCGCCAGCTCGCCCAATTCTGGGATCAGCCGTCCGTTTTGATCGAACAGCTCCTCGGCCTTATAGCTTTTCATCCAGCGTTCGAGCTGCTGGACGTGTTCGGGGTGCTCGGCATCCACGAGCAGCGGCACCTGGTG
>CAVXCU010000002.1:0-512778 GCA_963760345.1 uncultured Alphaproteobacteria bacterium | reverse complement strand
GGCCCGTCGAACATGGCCGGGTCGAGCTCGCTGGGAGCCCGGTTCACGTCCAGATAGGCCCGCGGGAACCGGGCTGCGATCAGGGCGCGCCCGCCGCGACCACCCCGGCAAACAGCTCGTCCACGAACGCGTCTTCGGAGCGCCTGAGGCTCGTTGGGGTAAGCCGGCTTTCGGCCACGAAACCGGCCGGATAGAGCCGCCCGGAATGGGGCGAGGCGAACACGAAAGGCACAGTCTGGCCGGCCGGCGCGAGGATGCGGAACGGCTCGGCCTGAAGCCGTGCCAGCGCCGGATCGCCCTCCCTCAAGGATGGAACTTTCGACTCGCTCACGGGATCAGTGGACACCCAAGCCCGCGCGGCGATCAAGCGTTACGTTACGCTGCATTTACGGTTTGCCCTTTATAGGATTAAGTCGCGGCGGGGGACGGCATGGCCCATATCCTTTTGGCGGAAGACGATGAATCGCTGCGCCGGTTCCTGGCGGCGGCGCTGGTCAAGGCGGGCCATGACGTGACCGATTTCGGCGACGGCGGGGAGGCCTTCGAATGCCTCAAGGGTTTCCGGTTCGACCTGCTCCTGACCGACATCGTGATGCCGGGCATGGACGGCATCGAACTCGCCAAGCGCGCCGCCGAAATGGACCGGGCGCTCAAGATCATGTTCATCACGGGCTTCGCGGCGGTGGCGCTGCATCCCTCTTCCAACGCGCCCAAGCAGGCCAAGGTGCTGTCGAAACCGTTCCACCTGCGCGAGATCGTGCAGGAAGTGGAGCGCATGATCGCGGCGTGAACTGCGCGGGCTCGCAATGACAAACCGCCGCTTTGGACTTCTCGTGGCCAACGGCGCGCTGGTGCTGCTGGCGGGCTTCGCGCTGGGCTTTCCCTATGGCGTGGCGGTGATGCATGCGCTCGCCGGCGCTCGCGCAGACGGGCCCGTTCGCGGACGTGCGCGCCTGGCACATGGCCCATCTCGAAGGCGTGCTCAACGGCATGTTGATCCTGGCCGCGGCCGCCACCGCACACGCGCTGCCGCTCTCGGCGCGGGGTGCGCGGGTGGTCTTCTGGGGCCTCGTCGCGGCGGGCTGGACCAACGTCGTCGCGTCGGCGATCAGCGCGCTCACGGGCGGGCGCGGCACGGGCGTCACGGGGCTGGACTGGAACACGCTCGATTTCGCGCTGTTTTTCGTCGGCATCGTGGGCGCCGTGGCAGCGGCGGTCGCGCTTGCCCAGGCGGGGCTCAGGGCCGCGCACGAGTCCTCGCGAAGCTGATCCGCAGGCCGGATCGGCGGGTGCAATTCGGGGCCCGGCTCGGCGCCGGCGGCGGACTTGTCAGCTTTGGGGTCCCCGCCTATACGTGCCGTCCCCAACGAAGGCGGGCGCGTAGCTCAGCGGGAGAGCACTACGTTGACATCGTAGGGGTCACAGGTTCGATCCCTGTCGCGCCCACCATTTGCAGCTCGATGAGATTTGCGCCTCACGCCGCGTGGCTGACTTCCCAGCCCTTGCACGCCAGCAGGATGGGCCGCGGCACCGGTTTCTCGCCGTTCGAGTAATAGGCGATCATCCGCCGCGATACGCCGAGCGCTTCGGCCGTCTTCGTCAGCGAAAGACCATGGCGCAGGCGCCATTCCAGAAATTTCCGCGTGTCGGCGCGGCCCGTGGCCGACAACGTCTCCAGCCAAAGCGTTTCGGCGCCCAACTCCGCGCCCGACGGCCATTCGATGCTGTGACCCCATTCGCCGATTTCGGACGCGAGCGAACTCCGCCGGATCGCGAAGCGTGCGGAACGCCTTTCCGCGCAGCATCGCGCCGAGGTCGAGTTCGGCGCGCGTGCCGTCCGACCAGCGCAATGCGAGCATGCCTGCCGCCTTGGCTCTAGCGCCCGCGATCGTGCGGGTTTTGTCTTCGGCGCTCATCCGTTCAACTCCCGCCATTTGATCATCAATGTCGTCCGGTTCTTGCGCGCCCATACGATGGCCGCATTCAGCGCCGCCACGGGCACGGTTCCGACGATCAAGTCAAAAGTCCGGATATCGACCGAGCAGCGGAAGTCCGGGCCTTCGACATGAAAGTGCGGGACACCATGTTCCCGGCCATAGACGGCGATCTTCCAGCCCGGACCGCGATGAACCGTGACCATGCGGCATTCTAGTGCAATAGTTGCACTGGCGCAAGTCCAAAACTTGGAAGGACACGAGTTAGGCGTAGCGCGAGCGTTTCGACAGAGTCCCCCGGGAAGCGGCGGGTCTCGGCTTTTTGACGCAAGGTCGTACGATGCAGCGATGGACATCCCTTCAATAGCTTAAGTCGTCTGTCTCCTGGATGTGCTCGGCTTATGAACCCATGTGCGGACCAACCAAAGTTATCTCGATTGGGTTGGGCGGAAATCCTCCTCTGGTGCGGGCTTACGAGGTTAGCTTTACCGAGCGTGCGAAGCGTGACACGCAAACCAATTAACTTTGGGAATTGAGACCGTGGATGCAGCTTGGGCACAGGCGATACTCTCTGCGATTGCAATTGTGGCGTCCGGTTGTTTCGCCGTATGGGTTCCCTACCGAGAAAGGCGGGCTAATGCAGAGCGAGAAAACTTCGCGCGCTTAAGAGTCGTTACGACTCGCTTTCCTCCTTCGGGTTTGAAGTTGGAGGTAATATACATTCCGGAATTCATGCACGTTGGCATTTCCGCGCGCGTGGCTGCTCTCGTGCCTATTGTCGTCAGATTGAGACTGGGAAGGGTTGTCTTGAACCCTGCTAGGATGGTCGACGGCACGCACACGCGTCACGAATTGGGTGGGGTTTTCTTGGATGCCAAAGGTGCTGCGGACGCCACGGGCGTTGTGCGTCTGGTCCACCTTCACAATCAAGACGAGATCACAGGTGTCATGTTCTTGCTGGCGCCGGAAGCACCTGGGCGACGAATTCAACCACTCGATAAGGTGCGTATCAGGGTTGAAATCTGGACCGATGCCGATGAACGCCTGCTTTCGCGCGAGTTCGTTGTCAGCCCGATCGATGAACTAAAGCTGCGGTGAATGCGAATTGGCTGCCGCATCTCGAAGACTGCGATCTCTATCTCGCCCTCGTAAGCGCCGCGTCGACGGCGGCAAATGCATCGACGGTTCGCGGTCGGCTGCGAAATAACCCATTAGACCCATGCAATCGTAATCGGTTTACTCCTGCCGATTATCTATCGCCGCCGCCATCTGCCCGCCTCCACAATTCCGAGCGGCAGAAGATCAGCCGGCAGCCCTTCACCTTGAGCGTCGTGGGGCTCACGAGTTCGAGCGTGGAGTCGCTCGATGAATTGCCGGTCTGCGGGTCGTAGACCGTGCCGCCTTGCCAGAGCGTGGGGCCGCCGCGATAGAATTGCAGGATATAGAGTCCCTTGACGCGGCGGGTCCGCTTGGCCGGATCGGGATTGTAGATATCGGTCTGCTCCGGGTTCGCGCGCAACTGATCGCCGTCGAGGACGCGGGCGCAGACCGCATCGCCGCAAGGTTCGATCACGGCATGGCCGTGATTTTTCGCGGTCGCCCAAACCCCGAAGATCGAGGCGTTATCGCCGGCGGCCGCCTCACAGCAGCCGATGCCGAGGGCCGCGGTCGCGAAAAGTGCTGAGCGGAAAAAACCTGCGGCGGTCAAAACTCGTTCCGTCTTCCAATTTGGACCGGACGGCGGCGCCTGGCGTCGCAACGGGGATCGCGACGGTGACAGGCGCGCCGCCCGGGTCTTATCGAGCGAGTGACGGCTCGAACTCGGCAATCAATGCGCGGTCGTCCACCCGCCAGGGATGGAAGCCCGGCATATAGAAGGCGAGATAATTTCCCAGCACGCGGCGAAGGACGCCGGGCTTCACGAACAGATAATGGACAAAGTGAAGCCAGCTGCGAGCATTGTTAAGATTGTCCTGGCGCAGAAACTCGCGCGTCCCAAAAACCACCTCGTGGAAAAACAGCACCGTCGTGACGGCCATGACCCAGCTGCGCAACGACCAGCGGCGAAATCCCGACATATCCCGGGTCGCGGCGAGGAACGTGTCATAGGCCACCGCCTTGTGCTCGATCTCCTCGATCGCGTGCCATTGCCACAGGCGCTGGATCTCCGGCGGCACGCCCTCCAGATGGCGCGCATCGGTGAGAAGCTGGTGAGCCAGGATCGCCGTGAAATGTTCCAGCGCGATGGTTGCCGCGAGCTGCTCCCGGGGGCCGCGGCTGCGCGCCCAGGCGAAGCGGCGCTGCAGATAAGCGTCGATACGCGACAGATCGTAGCCGTGAGCGGCCGCAATCCCGTTGAATGCCAGGTGCTCGCGCGTATGGAGCGATTCCTGCGCGATGAAGGTCGCGATCTGCGCCTGCAGCCGCGCGTCGCCCTTGTCGCGGAAGCGCCTGACGCAGTCGATGAAATAGCGTTCGCCCAGCGGGAAGGAGGCAGACAGCGCATTGTAATAGGCGGTGACAACGGGATCGCCGCCATGCCACCAGCGCTGTGCCCCGGCGGCCTCTTCGAAATGGATATCCCGCGACTCGAAGGTCAGATCGTCGGGAGTCCGGGCGTCGCGAACGGACATGGTGAATATTTCCAATGGCGGTCAGCCTCTATGTAGGTCTCACTGACATTATTGTCAATATTTCGGATCGGGCTTAATATCGAGCAGGGGGGCGTGCCGGCCGTGGCCACAGAGGCGCGCTCGCAGTTCGGCCACGCACGCCGCATCCGGAGAACCGATTTGCTTTTCCGTCTTTCTCTCGCAATCCTGAATGCCGAACCGCGACTTTCCGTTATCGGGACCGACTGACATGGCAACACGCAATCCGGCCCGCGCCAGCCCGGGACACAGGCGCCCCGCCGCCGTCCCGTCCGTCCGCCGCCGCCGCACGCCCGAAGAGGCGCGCACCGAAACGCTCGTGGCCGCCCGCACATTGCTGCTCGAGGAAGGGCCCGGTGCCGTGACCCTTCAGCGCCTGGCGACCCAGCTGGGCATGACGCACAGCAACCTGCTCCATCATTTCGGCTCCGCCGGAGAGCTTCAATCGGCTCTCATGGCGATGATGGTGCAGGATCTCACCGTCGCGGTGGACGATGCCGTCACCCATTTGAAATCGAATGCCGGCGCGCCGCGCGCGCTGATCGATATGGTGTTCGATGCGTTCGACAAGGGCGGCGCGGGAAAGCTCGCCGCCTGGATCGCCGTCTCCGGCAATGTCGAGCATCTCGAAACCATCGGGAAGGCCGTCAACAGCCTGGTCCAGGGTATCGAGAGCAAATTCGCCCGCGAATCCAGCGATGCGCATTTGGGCGTCACCTCCGCGGTCCTCTTCCTGGCGCTCATGGCCTTTGGCGATGCGGTGATCGGAAACGCGCTCAAGGAGATGCTCGAGCGCGAACGCGCCGCCCCGCGCAAGATCGCGGCCTTCCTGCTGCCCAAATTCTTCGAGCTCCGCTGACACGCCGGCGAACGCAAAGGTCAGGAAGAAGGTTCAACACGGAGGCACGCCCGCCTTCGCTGAAGCTCCGGTGGGTCTGAGGATTGGGTTTGGTCCGCCGTAGCCTTCGCGTAGGCAGAGAGGGCACGGAGAAGAAATATTGCGCGCGACTCGCAAAGAAGCGTCCCGTTTTTTGCAGCGATCACTCCTCCAACTCACCTGTCATGGCCCGCGACTGCGGGCCACCCAGGTGGTGCATCTGCGGCTTTGACGGAAAAACATAAATTCGAGTGTCGCTTGCCGCAGCGAACGGCGTCACCTGGGCGGCCCGCTTTTGCGGGCCGTGACACCGAGAGGTGCTGAGATTCACGGCTTCGTTGTCGGAAACCGGAAACCGGAGAGGACTGAGCCCCTTCCGGTTTCCGGCGTTCTGCCCCCGCGAAGTCGCGTTACAGAGTGATCCCCAGTTTGATCCCGTACAGGCGCGGATCGCCGAGGAACGCGTTGGTGAACAGTCCCGACGTGGCGCTGGAGAGATATTCGCCCGTGATGTTGTTGCTGTTGAAGATGTTCTTGATGAACGCCTGAACATACCAGCGGTCGTCCGGCGCGTTCAGCGTCAGCGACGCGTTCATCACGTCCCACGAATTGATGTAGTCCGCGGGGTCTTCGAAGATGCGGCCCCACATATGCGACTGCCAGTAATAATCCACGCGGCCGACGAGCCGGTATTCGTTGCCCAGCGGCTGGGTGTATTGCGCGCCCAGGCTGATCGTGAGATCGGGCGTGTTCTGCAGTTGGTTCCCCGAAAGGCTGACGGGCACGCCGTTCGAATCGGCGTGATAGGCGGGGTCGGTCCAGCTGAAGCCGGGCGGCGGGGCATTGGTGGGATCGCAGGCGCCGAACACGGCGTAAGGAATGCCCTGAGACGAGAGTGCGCCGATATTGCCCTGGAACGGCGTATATCCCGAAGGCACCGTTCCCGGCGCGGCGCCCGCATAATACATGACGCAATTGTTCGCGACCGTGCTCGAGAGCGTGTC
Source organism: uncultured Alphaproteobacteria bacterium (assembly GCA_963760345.1). Classification (GTDB taxonomy): domain Bacteria; phylum Pseudomonadota; class Alphaproteobacteria; order Micropepsales; family Micropepsaceae; genus Rhizomicrobium. Next base: position 506,312 of record CAVXCU010000002.1, on the reverse strand, counting down.
GTCCTTGATCAGGATGGCGTTCGGGTCGTTGCCCGTCGGACGGCGCTGGTCGACCTCGGCGACATTGCCGCCGATGGCGGATTGCGTGCTCGCGAGGTTCATGTCGAATTGCAGCCGGTCGATGGGCAGCCACACGAATTCGCCTTCCAGGCCCCACAGTTTCGCGTTGATGTTTTCGTTGACGGACGTGTTGTTGACGATCGCCGAAACCTGCAGGTCCTGGTAATTGTAGTACCAGATGTCGCCATTGGCCTGCAGCGTGCTGCCGAAGAGTTGGTTCTTGGTCCCGACTTCATATGCATCCACCGATTCCGGAAGATAGGTCTGGGCCAATGTTCCCAAATTCGCTTCCACGCCGGGATTGAAGCCGCCCGCCTTGTAGCCGCTGGAATAGGACGCATAGACGAGCGTCTGATCGGTGAAGTCGAGCTTCGGCGTCCAGCTGACCTTGGCCTCGCCGGTCCATTTGTCATAGCTGACCGACTGGTCCTGGAATGCCGGACACGCCGTGCCGGCTGCAAAACAGGTCGTGTTGTTGGGATCGAAACTGTGTTGGCCCTCCGCGGCCAGGGTCGCGACCGCTCCATTGTAGCTGTTGGAGCCGATCGGGATGAGCCCGTCATAGTCCGTGATGCGAACCTGCTGGAATTTCTGGTCTTCGGTGAAGCGCGCGCCCGCCGTGAGCGTCAGCGTGTCGGGGAAGGGTACGTAGTTGACTTCGCCGTAGATCGCCTTGGAAGTAAGCGTGTTTTCCGAGCCGTCATTGTCATAATAGGTCGGCCCGACCAGACAGCCGGTCTGGAGGCACAGCGCCCGCGCGCCCGTCCCGCCGTAGTTGGGGCCGAACGATCCGGAATTGCCGATCAGGCCCGCAAAGCCGCCGAGCAGGATGCCGCCATAGTCCAGCGTGTTCGATGCGACCTGATACGAACTCGTGGCGTTCTGGTGCAGGTAGTAAAGGCCCATCATGGCGTTGAGCGGGCCTTCGAATTTCGTGTTGAACCGCATTTCGGCCGAGGTCTCTTGGCTGGAGCCGCTCGATTGGTCGTAGGCGTTCTCGGAATTCATGTAGCTCTGGACGCTGCCACTGCTGATGCCGAGATTGTTGAACGACGAGGTCGGAAGCGAACCGGGAACCGCGGTGAAGTAGGGCGCGAACTGCGCGCCGTAATTGGGCGCGCCGAACGCGTTGCCCAGCACCGTCATGATGCATCCGAACGTGTATTCTGCCGCAGCCCCGGCCAAGGTGGCGGCGCACCCCGGATTGGTGGTGTAGGTGCCCAGCGTGGCTTGGTTGAACGGCAGGCCCGGCGTCCCGACGTAACTCTGCTGCGAGAAAAGAGTCCCGTGGTCGTAGCCGAGGATCAAGTCCGAATCGAGCCAGGGCGTAATCGTCTGCTTCCATTCGCCGGACATGAAATTGTCCTGCTGCTTGTTGACCGGCGTGAAGTCGACATTGTCCTCGCGGTAGTTGGCGGGATTGAAATTCGCCGGCGCGGAGAACGGCGTCTGCAGGTTGAACAACCCCATCTGCCCGGCGAGAGAACCCAGAATGCCGATCGGGCTGTTCTCGATGGCCTGCTGGCTGACGGGAATGTTCAGGAAGGTGGCGTTCAAATTGACGGGCGACGCCGAAAGCCCGTCCGGCAGGCAGCCGAGCAGGCCGGTCGGATCGGTGTCGCACAATTCCTTGTCGGCGCGCATGCGGTTGTCGTCTTCGTTGGAGAACTGCGCCACGAAGTCGATCGTCGTCTTGCTGGTGGGCTCCCACCGCAGCGAACCGCGGATGGAATATTGATCACGGCCGTCGATATGGGAATTGTCGGCGATGTTGGTGACATAGCCGTCATGTTCGAGCCAATCGCCCGCGATCCGAATGCCAAGTTCGTCCGTGACGATGGGCATGTTCACGTCGCCGCTGACTTCCGCCGCATTGTAATTGCCGTAGCTCAGATCGAGGTGGGCGCTGCCCTCTTCGAGATCGGGCCTCGTGCTGAACACGTTGACGGCGCCGCCGGTGGCGCCGCGCCCGTAAAGCGTGCTCTGCGGCCCACGGAGCACTTCGAGATCGGAGAGATCGTAGAACTGGGCGCCATCGGTGGGCGGCGCGGCGAGAAACACGTTGTCGAAATTGAACGCAACGCCCGACTCGGAATCGTGTCCGACCGCCGTGATGCCGATGCCGCGGATCTGGAAATCGGCGCCGGCGAAATTGCCCTGGCTGTAAGTAACGTTGGGCGTGCTGAATTGCAGGTCCCTGAAGCCTTCGATCTGATGCGCCTTCAGGTCCTCGGACGTGTAGGCCGTGACCGCGATCGGGACGTTTTGAATGTTCTCGGTCCGCCTTTGCGCGGTGACGACCACTTCCTCGATCTGGGCCATCGCCGGCGCGACCAGTGCCGCGGAAAGCATAAGAGTACTGACAACGAGCGCGGGCCGGATAGCGCGCTTCGCGTGCATCGCATGCATGGTGGACCTCCCCTTTGTGCTCAGCCCCAAGCCGAATGTCGCGTCTCGCTCGCGAGGGCCGTGAACCGTCATCTCCCCGACGATTCTGGACGGCAGTAAATCACAAGGCTAGCGCTACTGACAAATGTGTCATTATGGTCACACCGCGAAGACCTTGCGGTGAAATTGGGTCGGCGGGCGATCTTCTTCGCTGGGATTGGTGGGTTCATCGAAACGTAATGGGAAGGGACGATGACGCGTGCGTCATGTCCGGGAGTCTTTGACGGGTCGACTGGATATCCGGGCCTACCGGGAAGGCGCTGCCGTCACGGACACTGTTCCGAACGTGGACGCTTTACGCCGCAGCAGAAAATCGTGCTCCGCGCGGTTAACTATTGCGCCCATCGGCCGGCGCAATGGTTCGTATCGTTTGGCATGATCGCGCGTTTCCAACAAACGCGAACTGGAGACGGTCCGATGAAACGGTCTTTGACGACGCTGGGCGGCGCGTTGCTGCTGCTGTCGGCCACGTCGGCCTTTGGCGACACGCTGAACATGCAGTGCACAAAAACCAACTGCGTGCGCCAGCGCTGCGACGATTGGGGCGAGAACTGCAAGCCTGCCGGCTACTTCCAGGGCGCGAACGGCCAATACATCGCGCCGCAGTCGCATGAAGTCTGCAACGAATTCGGCGATTGCCATTTCGCAATGCCCAGTTTTCCGCCGACCAACGCAACGACGAGTCCGACTCCCGCCGCGACGACCGTTCCCGCCGCGCCCGCGCCGCACTCGTAGCTTCCGCCGCTCATTCCGCGGGGCCGGACACCACAATGCCGCGTTCCTGCAACCGGTCCAGCACGCCGTTCTTGCGGAGCAGCGGCCCCATGCCGATCACGATCAGGCTTTTGCCGGCCTTGGCGAGCGCGCCGTCGATGGCGGCCAACGCATCGAGCGTGATGTGTTCGCGGTCCGCCGCGAAGGAATTGATCTGGTCGAAGCAATCGTAGAGTTTCGTTTCCGAATAGTTCGCCTTCACCCCCGCCAGGTCTCCCACGGCCCAGGCGCGCGCCGCGGCATCGGCGTGCAGCGTTTGCGCGTCGACATCGTCGAGCGCGTCGGCGAGACAGATGCGCTCCGCCTCGGCGGAAAGTTTGGGGATCGCCTTGATGATCGGCATCGCCTCGAAGCGCACAAAGGGCTTGGCCGGTACGTCCTTCGCGCGTGCGATCTTCTGAACACGCTCTCCCACGTCGTCGCCGTCAAGCGCCGTGCCCTTGTGAAACGCGCCTTCGAGGTCCAGCGCGGCGATCGCCGGAAGTTCGTCCGAATAATCGTCCGCATCCTTCTTCAGCCGGGTGCGGGCGGCGACGAAGCGGTCGCGCAGGTCGGGCGGCAGCGAGGCTTCCAGCGTCTGATCGCCGGGCTGTTTCAGGGAACCCACGTCCGTCAGCAGGAACCAGGAGACTTCGAAGATGCCGGCCGTCAATTCCGGCGGCAGCCAGACGATGTCGGCGCCGTCGACGATCTGTTCGATCTGCTTCGTGTTCCAGACGAGGTCGCGAGGGAGGGGCGAGACCGAACCCAAAATCCATACATCCGAACCGTTCGCCGAAATGTGCCACAGCGCGGGGCCAGGCCGCTCGGCCGTCACCACGACGGTTTCGATATTCGTCGACCAGTCGGTGACAGGCGGGGGCGACGATTGCGCGAACGCGGCGCACGGCATCGCAACGAAAACAGCCGCGAGCAACACGCGCAATGGATATGCTTTCACCATGCGAATTTTCGTCTATTCCAGGTGGGCACGCGGAGCCGCGGAGACGCGGAGAAAAAAGTTTTCACCACAGAGGCACGGGGAACACGGAGAAAAATATCTCGCGCTTCGCGCGAACCATTCGGTCTTCCCCGGCGCGTAGCGCCAATGTTCTTCTCCGTGTTCCCCGTGCCTCTGTGGTGAGACTCTACTTTCCGCGTCTCCGCGGCTCCGCGTGCACAACTTGTTTCTTTGGGGCGCCCCTCGGAATCCTCGACCCGCTGTTCTCACTCGCGCGCGAGTTCGATCGGGCCTTTGAACTGGCGCAGCACGGCGCCGATCCAGCTTCCTTCATACGGCGCGCCCGAGCGCGCGAAGACCGCGCGCAATTGATGCCATTTCATCTGCGGGCGCTCGTGATGCAGGTTGTGAAAATTGCCGTTGAGCACGATCCAGCTCGCCCAGGGCGCGAGCCTCATATTGCGCGCCTGCGTTCCCGAGCCGACGGGCGTGCCGTAATGCGGCGCATTGTCGAGCAGCGACAGCACCACGTAGCGCGCGCCCAAACACGCGAAGAACACCGGCCAATACGCGCCCCAGGCCCAGATCGCGAGCGCCACGAGCGCGATGCTTGCGGCCAGATCGACGCGGATGCGGCCGCGCCGGTTGTCGTCCGCGAAATAGCGCAGCGCCGCGGCGCTCACCTGCGACGCATCGGGGCCTTGCCCCGCTTTCTTCAGCAGCCACTCGACGAATTTCGCCGGCAACGCGAGCAGCACGGGCATCACCGCATAGACGAGTTCGTTGCCGCCGAGCAGCAGGAAGAAATAGCCCGGCGCCGCGCGCAGCCGCGAGCCGCCTTCATTGACAGCCTCGGGGCGGTCATAGCCGTGGCGGTTCGAACCATGATGCATCAGATGACCGAAGCGCATGACTTCCCACGAGAGACACAACGGAATTCCCAGCAGCCGTCCCATGCGCCGGTTCGCGTCGGCGCTCTTGTAGAGGCTGCCATGAATGGTCTCGTGCATCAGCGCCCAATGAAGCGGCGCGGACAGCGCGGCCAGCGCCACGAGCATGGTCTCGGTTTCCCAATTGAGCGGGGCGATGCGCGCGAACAGGCCGAATTGCAGCACGACGACGACGGCCACGAGCCCGATCAGGGCCGTTTCCATAACCTGCCACGCGCGGCTGTGGGGTATTGCGGCTTCGCTGTCCATGATGGCGCCCATTATCGCGGATCGGCCTCATCGGCGCAATCCGTGATAGTGTCCTAATTTGGGCGATTATCCGGGACTTTACTTTTCGATAAAAGCATCCTATCTTCCTCCCAGAACTTGCGAGGGGCTAGGCCCATGAAAAAGAAGATCAAAGCAATTCAACAGCTTACGATCCCCCAATTCGAGGCCCAATTCCCCAATGAAGACGCCTGCTGCGCCTACCTTGTGGCGAACCGCTGGCCCGAAGGCGTTCGCTGCCCCCGCTGTGGCGCGGACGTTACGGCGTTGAAAGATAAATGGCGCTGGCAGTGTTACGAATGCGCGGACGTAACCTCTTACCGCTTTTCCCCAACGGTAGGCACGATCTTCGAGAATACGAATAAGCCGCTGCGCGACTGGTTTCGCGTGATCCACATGATGGTCACCAGCAAGAAAGGCGTTTCGGCCTTGCAGATTAAGCGGGTCATGGGCTTCGGCTCCTACGAGACCGCTTGGAGCATGTGCCACCGCATTCGCGGTGGGATGGCGGACGAAGACTTCCAGAAGCTCATGGGCATTGTTGAAGTCGATGAAACCTTCGTCGGCGGCAAAGCCAAGAACAGGCACAAGGACAAGCGCGGCAAAGGTGGTGGAACAGGGGGCGTGGGTTCCGGCAAGTCCGTGGTTGTCGGCGCTGTACGCCGCAAGGGCAACGTCGTGGCCCGCGTTATCAACAATGTGCAAGCCGCTACGCTCGCCAAATTTGTTCGGGAAGCGGTGTCCACAAACGTTAGCCTGCTTTGCACGGATAGCTGGAAGGGCTACGCCAAACTCGGCAAAGAGTACCCGCACGGAACGGTTGACCATGCAGCAGAGCAATACGTTTGCGGGGCGGTTCATACCCAAACGATTGAAGGCTTCTGGAGCCTCATCAAGCGCGGCATTATGGGTAACTACCACAAAGTCAGCCGTAAATACTTGCCCCTGTACGTCGCGGAATTTCAGTTTCGCTATAACAACCGTTTGAACGCAGACATCTTTGGCGAAGCGGTGCGGTCGTGTTGATGAAGCTCTGGCACAAAATCGCGCTCGGCTTACTTTTGGTTTCAATGCTGCTGTTTGTGGGCTCATTTTTATTTCCCGCCACACATCAAATATGCGCCCCCAACGAGTACACTCACGCAAAAGAGTGTGCCCAATATCATCTTGGCCCATACGTTATTGGCTGGGTCATCCGCGTCATCGACGCTCATAATAGCCTTGTTACCGCGATTGCTACTGTGGTTTTGACAATTTCCACTGTCATGCTTTGGAAGGCTACGCGGGATACGGCCAAGATTGCAGAACAAACCCTCAGAGATTTGGAGCGGCCCTATATTTTTGTTTCCGAGTTCGCGTGGACAGCGGTCAATGATCGGCAGGAATATTTGGGCGATCTGGATTACATTACGCTTAAGTACACCGTCTCCAACGAAGGGAAAATACCGGCCATCATCGACCATGTTTGGTCGCATATCAGTGTTGGAACCAGTCCGGATATTGTTGGCACATCCAGCATTTCGCGCCAGATTCAAATCCTGCCACCCGGCAACCGCTGGGAAACTTCTGACTCGGTTCATGAAAGCAATATGGAAGCTAAAACGGTTATTGAATACGGGGGGTGCGTCGAGTATCGCATTCCACGGCACCTCGCCGACGAAAGTGTCTTTTTCCAGTGCGTAATCACATACCATGGGCCATTCACCAGCGGGCACGAAACGAGTGCTTGCTTGCGCTGCGAAGATATTTTGCTGAGTTTCGAAGAGATTGGCGGCGCGAAATTCAACTACGTTCGCTGACGCCAGTGCCGCGCCAGTTGCCATCAGCAACAATCCGCCAATGAGCAACAATGTTGCGAGACAAGTCAAAATCGCCCAAAAGTAAAGTCCCGGATAATCGCCCAAATTAGGGCACTACCCAATCCGGCGCTGCGCAGGTTTCGGCGCCAGAATCCTTACATATTAACACCGGTGACGACGTTCATGCGTCAATCCCGCTCGGGTTCCACGCGCGCTTCGAGCGCGCCGACGCGGTCGATCTCCACCCGCACCATGTCGCCCGCCTTGAGAAATTTCGGCGGCTTGAAGCCGATGCCGACGCCCGCGGGCGTTCCGGTGAAGACGATATCGCCGGGTTCGAGCGTCATCGCCTGCGAAAGATGGGCGATCTGGTCGAAGATGCCGAACACGAGTTCTTTGGTGTTCGAATTCTGCCGCACTTCGCCATTGACGAGGCAGCGGATGCCCAGCGCATGCGGATCGCCGATTTCGTCCGGCGTCACGATCCAGGGTCCGAACGGCGCATGCGTGTCGAAGGATTTTCCCAGGATCCATTGCGGTGTACGGGTCTGCCAGTCGCGCACCGTCGCGTCGTTGCCGCAGCAATAGCCGAACACCATTTCGGCCGCACGCGCTTTCGGCACGTGGCGGCAGCGCGTGCCGATCACGAACACGAGTTCGGCTTCGTAATCGAGCGCGGCCGACACTTTCGGCAATTGGATGGGGTCGTAGGGGCCGTTCACGGCGCTGGGCATTTTGGCGAACCAGACTTGCGTGTCCGGCTTCGTCCGGCCCGTCTCCGCGATGTGGTCGGCATAGTTGAGGCCGATGGCGAGAATTTTTGAGGGCCGCGGCACGGGCGCCAGAAGATGGACATCGGCGAGCGCGAATTGCGGCTTCGCAATTTCCACGTGCCGGCGCACATCGCCCGCCACGCGCGGCCAGTCGCGGATGAGCGCGAGCATGTCGTGGGGCAGCGACGTGCCGCTGAAATCGACGATATGGTCGCCCACCACCGCGCCGATGCGCGTCGTGCCGCCTGTTTCGAATGTCGCGAGTTTCATGGATCCTTCAATCTGCGGCGACGGGACAAAAGCGATTTGTTATTTCCGCGATTGCGTGGGGGAAGTCAAAGAAGGAGTGCGTGCAAGATTTGTTTATGTTGCGCCCTTCGCCCGAAACCCGTCGAAAACCGCGCGCAGGGATTCCGCGCGCAGGCGCTCGAAATCGAATTCGGGCGTCAGCTTGCCGGCCAGCTGTAGGACAACCGCGCCGTGGATCACAGCCCAGAACACGTGGCCGATCGTTTCGGGGTCGCCTTCGACCAGGCCTTCCGCGATGAGGCCCGGAACGTGCTGCGTCATGGTCGCGCGCGCCCGCGCCGTGGCGCGCACCAGATCGGGATAGTGCTCTTCGTCGGGTTGCGAGAGATCGAACATCAGCCGGTAGGATTCCGGCTCGCCGAACGCGAAGCGCACATAGGCGTCGCCGGCCGCGTTGGCGCGCTCTGCCGCGTCGCCCGGCTTCGCGAAGGCCGCTTCCAGCGCGTCCGAGAAGCGGTCGAAGGCCCGTGCGCGGACGGCCGCCAGGATGTCGTCCTTGTCGCGGAAATAGCGGTAGGGTGTCATCGCGCTGACCCCGGCCGCGCCTGCCAGCTCGCGCATGGTGAAGCCTTCGCGGCCCCGCTCGGCAAACAAGCGGGCCGCGGCCGTACACAGGCGGTCGCGGAAATCGGCGATTTCGGGCTCGGAAAGAGTGCGCGGCATAGGACCTCGAATAGGGCTTGCGCCGGTCTATCTCTTACGGTATAAATTTACAACGTATATTTCACTCGCGGAGGAAGCCATGAACGCCCCGGTCCGTCTCAATCCCTATCTCATCGGCAATTTCGCACCCGTCCGCAGCGAGGACGATTTCGCGTCGCTGCCCATCGTGGGCGAAATTCCGAAGGAGCTCGCGGGCAGCTATTTCCGCACCGGACCCAATCCGCAATTCGAGCCGCGCGATTCCAATCATCACTGGTTCGCGGGCGACGGCATGATCCACGGCTTCACGGTGGCCGGCGGTAAAGTGTCCTACCGCAATCGCTGGGTGCGCACGCCCAAATGGGAGCTGGAACATGCGGCCGGCAAGGCGCTGTTCGGCACCTTCGGCAATCCGATGACGACGGACCCCTCCGTGCTCGGCAAGGATTCCGGCGTCGCCAACACCAATATCGTCTGGCATGCGGGCCGCCTGCTCGCGCTGGAAGAGGGTCACCAGCCTTTCGAAATGGATCCCCGCACGCTGGAATCGCGCGGCTATATCCCCTATGCGGGCAAAGCCAACCGCTTCACGGCGCATCCCAAGATCGATCCCGAAACCGGCGAGCTCGTGTTCTTCGGCTACATGGCGGGCGAAGGCTTTTTTTCCGACCAGGTCGCCTATGGCGTCGCGGACAAAACCGGCAGGGTCACGCGCCTCGACACGTTCACCGCGCCCTATACGAGCATGATCCACGACTTCCTGGTGACGAAGAACCACGTGCTGTTCCCCGTCCTGCCGCTGACGGGAAACCTCCAGCGCGCCATGAGCGGCGGCCCCGCGTTCGCGTGGGAGCCCGAGAAAGGCTCCCATATCGGCGTGATGCGGCGCGATGCCGGAATTGACACCATCCGCTGGTTCGAGACCGGCCCCTGCTACGTCTTCCACCCGATGAACATGTGGGAGGAGGGCGACAAGATCTATGCCCACGTCATGCAATATGAGACCGCGCCGCTGTTCCCGAATGCGGACGGCTCGCCCGGCAAGCCGGCTTCGGCCCGCCTTGCGCTTTGGACGTTCGATCTCGCGGCCGGCACGCTCACCCGCGACTATGTCGACGACACGGAGGGCGAATTCCCCCGCCTCGACGAGCGCCGCGCGGGGCTGTCCTATCGTCACGGCTATTTCGCCGCCCGGTCGGGCAATGGCGGCGAGATGAAATTCGATGCGGTCGCCCATCTCGATTTCCGCACGGGCAAGAAGGCGATGCACGTCCTGCCGCTGGGGGATGCCACGGGCGAACCGGTTTTCGTGCCGCGCCATCCGAGCGCCGCCGAAGGCGACGGCTGGCTTGTCGCGGTCGTCTATCGCGGCAACGAGGATCGCAGCGATTTCGTCGTGTTCGATGCGGGCGACGTGGCCAAAGGCCCCGTCGGCACGGCGCAACTGCCGCGGCGGGTGCCGTTCGGCTTCCACGGCAATTGGATGCCCGCCGCCGCATAGGCGCCGCGCCCGAGTTGGCCGCAAACGACAGAATTGTCTTGCAGCGACATCCCGCGCGCGCGACGTCGCGTTCGCCGCTGCAATAATTTTCGTTTTCCGCTGCGCCTGTCATTTTGCGGCCAAGATCGCGGCTCAGCCTCTCCGTCGAATTGCCGTTGACGCAATTGATCGATAGATTATCGGCAGCGCCGTCTCGGGCGCGTCGGGGAGGAATTTGAAATGCGGCGGCTTGTCCTCGTTGGGGGAGCGGTTGCGGCCGTCCTCGTCGTCGTTTTGGGCACCCTCTATTATTTCGGCGGAAAGAGCGGCCCGAGTTCAGGCGGCGGCTTTTTCGCCCGCCTCGTCAACGGCGCCTCCACCATCACCCAGACCATGTCGCCGGCCGAGATGGCCGCCGCGCCGGAATTCGCTTTCCACCGCCTCGAGATCGACACGTCCGAGGCCCAACCCCAGGCTTGCCTCGTCTTCACCCGCAATCTCGATATCAGCGGCAAGACGCATTACGAGGATTATCTCGCCGTCGATCCCAAGACCCGGGTCGTGGTGCGCCCGCTCGATGCGCGGCTCTGCATCGGCGGCCTCGATTTCAACCAGACCTATAATGTCACGCTGAAGACCGGCCTGCCGGCGGCGTCGGGCGAGAAGCTGACTGAAGAAGAGACGGTCGCCGTCGAGCTGCGCGACAAGCCCGCGCTGGTGCGCTTCGGCGGCGGCATCATTCTGCCGCGCGACAACGCGGACGGCGTGCCGGTCACCACCATCAACGTCGACAAGCTCAAGCTGGAAGTGATCCGCGTCGGCGACCGGCTGTTGTCGCAGATCGAAAGCGGCGTGGTTGACCAGACGACGCTCTATTCCTGGGACAAGACCCAGATCGAAAACAACCAGGGCGCCGTCATCTGGACGGGCTCGATGGACGTGGCGAACGTCAAGAACGATTTTGTCGTGACGCTCATCCCCATCCGCGACATCCTGAAGGACAAGAAGCCGGGCGCCTATGTGCTGGTGGCGGGCGATTTCGCCAAGGCCAAGGCGAGCGCAGACAATGGCGACGATCAGGGTGAACTCGCTTCGCAATGGGTGATCGATTCCGACATCGCGCTGACGACGTTCCAGGGCGCCAACGGCATGGCGGTTTTCGCCCGCTCCTATGCGAGCGCGAAATCCCTGGGCGGCATCAAGCTGACCCTGGTCGCGCGCGACAACAACGTCGTGTCCACGGCGACGACCGATTCCCAGGGCCGCGCCGATTTCGACGCCGGCTTCTTCCGCGCCACGGGCGGCGACGAGCCGGTGGCCGTGATGGCCTATGGCAATGACGACGATTTCAGCTTCCTGGATCTGCGCCGTCCGGCCTTCGACCTGACCGATCGTGGCGTCGGCGGCCGTGCCTCGCCGGGGCCGGTCGACGCCTACCTCTATACCGAGCGCGGCGTCTACCGGCCGGGCGAAACGGTGCAATCCGTGACCATGCTGCGCGACCGCGTGGGCGCGGCGATCACGGCGCCCGTGACCTTGATCGCGCAGCGCCCCGACGGCGTCGAAGTGGCGCGCACGACCATCACGGGCGCCTCGCTCGTGGCAGGCACGGCCGTGTGGGCATTACCCACCAGCCGCACCGCGCCGCATGGCCGCTGGCAGATCGCCGCCTATATCGATCCCAAGGCCGATCCCGTTGGCCGGGTACAGTTCGACGTGGCCGATTTCGTGCCGCAGCGGCTGAAAGTGACGCTGACGCCGGAAGAGAGCGTGCTGCATCCCAACAGCGACCTGCATGTCCGCGCCGAAAGCCGCTTCCTCTATGGCGCGCCCGCATCGGGGCTTTCGGGCGAAGGCGAAGCCAAGATCACGACGGACGGCACACCGTTCCCGGAATTTCCGCAATATCAGTTCGGCCGGGTGGACGACACGTTCTCCGACGTGAGCGTGGCCCTGACGGTGCCCGTGACGGACGCAACCGGCATCACCGAAGTGACGGGATCGATCGGCGATCTCGCCGATACGACATTGCCGCTGAAGGCCATCGTGAAAGTGTCGATCCACGAGCCGGGCGGGCGCACCACCGACAAGACGGTGGAGATTCCCGTGCGCACGCGCGATGTCTCCATCGGCATCCGGCCCGATTTCGACGGCGCCTCGGTCAACGAAAACGCCAAGGCGGGCTTCGAAGCGATTGCGGTCGACACCTCCGGCAAGCGCATTGCGCTGTCGGGCCTCACCTACACCTGGGTTCGCGAAGACACGAGCTACCAGTGGTATCAGGACAGCAGCAATTCCTGGAAATACGAAGCGGTCACGCGCGACCGGCTGATGACGAGCGGAAATCTCGATATCGGCACGCAGGCGCCTGCGAAGCTTGCGCAGACCTTCCCCTGCGGCACCTATCGGCTCACCATCACCGATCCGAAATCCAAAGCGTCGAGTTCCTCGCGCTTCTATTCCGGATGGGCGGCGAGTGCGGCAGGCGACAGGCCGGACCGTATTCCCGTCGCGGCGGACAAGACCTCCTACAAGGCGGGTGAAACCGCGCACATTTCGATCAAGCCCGCCGCCGACGGCCACGCGCTGGTCGTCGTCGCTGGCGACCGCATCTATTCCTCCCAGCTCATCGACGCGCCGGCGACCGGTGCTTCGATCGACATTCCCGTTTCCGCCGATTGGGGCGCGGGCGCCTATGTGCTCGTCACCCATTACCGCGCGCTCAACGACGCGACGGGCCACGAGCCCGTGCGCGCGATCGGCGTGGCGTGGCTCGGTGTCGACAATTCCTCGCGCACGCTGACGCCCCTGATCGGCGGACCCGACAAGATCACGCCGCGCCAGCGCGTGACCTTGCCCGTGACGGTGAAAGGATTGGAGAGCGGCGAGACGGCCTATCTCACGCTCGCCGCCGTGGACGAAGGCATTCTCCAGCTCACCGATTTCAAATCGCCCGATCCCGTCACTTATTATTTCGGCAAGCGCCGGCTGGGCGTGGGCATGCACGACGATTACGGCCGGCTGATCAAGGCCGAGAAGGGCCCCGTCGGCAGCCTGCGCGAAGGCGGCGACAATCTGGGCGGACGACCGCTCGCCGTCGTGCCCACGCGCACGGTCGCGCTGTTCTCGGGCCTGATAAAGGTGGGCGCTGGCGGGCTCGTGCAGGTGCCGCTCGACATCCCCGATTTCAACGGCGAGCTCCGGCTCATGGCCGTCGCGATGAGCGACAAGAAGGTAGGCCACGCCGACCGGCCGCTCACGGTGCGCGATCCGGTCGTGGCGGATATCGTGTTCCCGCGCTTCCTGGCGCCCAACGACAGGGCCGAAGCCGCGCTCAATATGAACAACGTGGAAGGCGCGCCGGGCAATTACACCGCCACGGTGACGACGACCGGGCCCGTGGGGCTCGACGCGGGCGCCCGGCAGGACGTTCTCACGCGCGCGCTCGCGAAAGGCCAGCGCGTGCTGTTGCCGATTGTGCTGGAAGGCAAGGACCTCGGCATCGCCGCCATTGCGCTCGACCTCACGGGGCCGGGTGGTTTCCATGTGTCGCGTTCGTGGCAGATCGAAGTGCGCGCGCCGCAGCTCGACATCGCGCGCGACGACGTGGCTGTGCTCGGCGCCGGCCAGAGCTTCACCGCGGACAAATCACTGGTCGCAGGCATCGTGCCGTCGACGGTCGTGTTCGCGCTCAATGTCTCGGCCTCGCATGGCTACAACGACGTGCCGGGGCTGCTGCGCTGGCTCGACAAATATCCCTATGGCTGCATCGAGCAGACGACGAGCCGCGCGATGCCGCTGCTCTATTTCAACGACCTCGCGGATCTGGCGGGCCTGCCCAAGGACCAGGCGCTCAGGCCGCGGCTGCAGGATTCGGTCGACACGGTGCTCGACATGCAGAACTTCGCCGGCGATTTCGGCATGTGGGGACCGGGCGCCGATGCCGATCCGTGGATTTCGGTGTTCGCGCTCGACTTCCTCGATCAGGCGAAGCTCAAGGGCTATGTCGTGCCGAACGAGGCGATCAAGCGCGGCGCCGGATGGCTGCGCTCGACGGCGGCGGCGGATTCCAACGACGACGCGGTGCGCGCCTATGCGTTCTATGTGCTCTCCGAAATGGGGCAGATGAACCTCAGCGATCTGCGCTATTTCAGCGACACGCGCGGCAGCGAATGGAGCAGCGCCATCGCAGCCGCACTGACCGGCGCCGCCGCCGCGCAGGCCGGCGACCGCTCGCGCGCCACTTATGCGTTCGGCCGCGCCCGCGACATCTTGATGGCCGCCAAGCCCGAGGATTACTCGACCGACGATTACGGTTCGTTCGTGCGCGATCTGGCCGGCACCACCGCGCTGGCCATCGAAGGCGGCGATCCGGAAATCGTGCCGGCGCTGATGAAGCGCACCGACGATGTCGACATGCGCCTCAACGCCACCACGACGCAGGAAAAGGCGTGGATGCTGCGCGCCGCCTACGACCTCACCAAGGAGCGTGCGCCGCTCGACATTCTCGTCAACGGCCAGAAGGCGGCCGAGCGCGATGGCGCCATCAGGCTGTCGCCGTCGCTGGCGGCATTGGGCACGGGCATCGTGCTCACCAACAAGAGCGACGCGCCGGTGTGGCGCACCGTGTCGGTGCAGGGAACGCCGTCGGTGCCGCTGCCGGCCGAGACCAACGGCCTCACGCTCAAGAAGACGGTGTGGACGATGAGCGGCGGGGCCGCCGATCTTTCGACGCTCAAGCAGAATGACCGCGTGATGATCGTGCTCGAAGGCCAGATGGCGAACGCCTATTACCGCCAGATGGCGGCGCTCGACCTGTTGCCGGCCGGACTCGAGATCGAGATGGCCGTCGCGGGCGATGACGGCAAGGCGTATCCCTGGCTGGGCACGCTCAACGACGTGTCGGTCGAGGAAGCGCGCGACGACCGCTTCGTGGCCGCCTTTAACATCGGCACGCAATATGTGCAGAAGCCCGACCCGAAGAAGCCCCCGCCGCCTCCGCCGTCGTTCCGCTTGGCCTACATCGCGCGTGCCGTGACGGCGGGAACATTCGTCATGCCGGCGGGTGTGGTCGAGGACATGTATGCGCCCGCGATCCACGCGCGCACCGACATGGGAACGGTGACGGTCGGCCAGGGGCAGTGATGTAGAGCCATTGCCGCGGCCATGTTCGCGACCCTGACGAGCCACCTCGCGCCGCTCGACATCGTGCTTGTCGCCGTTCTGTGCCTTGTGCTCCCGGTCGTGCAATGGCGCGGCAGCCTGCGCGGGGCGAAGAAGAAAAGCCGGCCACCGCTCGCGCGCTATCTTTTGAGCATCGCGATGCTCGGAGGTCCGCTCGCGCTGTTGGCGCTTGACTGGCGGCTGACGGGCCGCTCCGCTGACACGCTTGGTCTTGCTATTCCGGTTCCCTTCGGGGGCGAGATCGGCTTTGCCGTCGCGGGCGTTTTGTTTGTGGGGGCGCTCGCCGCATCCCTTTGGTCCCGGCTGCGGCCCAATCCTGAAAAGGAAGCTGCGCAAAGGGCGCAAATGGACGACGCGGGCATGATTTCGAAGACGCCCGTGGAGTTATGCCTGTTCGTCGTGGTGACGTTCGTCATCGGATGCGGCGCGGAGATTCTCTTTCGCGGATTCCTGTTATGGGCGTTTGCACCGCTGACCGGCGTCGCAGGCGCGGTCGTGCTGGCGGCATTGGCCTACGGCATCGGTCACGGGTTCAAGAGCTGGAAACAGGCTCTGGGGTCGGTGGTCTCCGCCTTCGCGTTCACCATCGCCTATGCGCTGACGCACAGCCTGTGGTGGCTGATGCTGATCCACACCGCGTTGCCGCTCTCCATGGGATTGAGCGGCTACCGGCGCGCGACGCGGAAGGCTATTGAGACGGCAACAAGCCACAATGTCTCCGGGTAGGAATGAAGCACCGATGCCGTCCGCACTTTGGCAATCCCGCCTGATTGTTGCCGCGTTTGCGGCGATGGGGGTGCTGTTCGCGCTTTTGGCGGCAGACCGCGCCAATCCGCCGGATCTGTCGCGCGCGCGCCTCGTGTCGCCGGAAGTGGTCGGAAGCGACGGCCAGCTCCTGCGTCCGTTCCTTTCGAAGGACGGCTATTGGCGCCTCAAGACCAACGTGCGCGACGTGAACCCGCGCTATCTTCTGCTGCTCAAGGCCTATGAGGATCAGCCGCTTCGACGATCATTGGGGCGTCGATCCGCTGGCGATGTGCGCGCGCCGCGTTTCAATATGCGAGCGCGGGCCATATCGTGTCGGGCGCGTCGACGCTCACCATGCAGGCGGCGCGCCTGCTCGAACCGCGTCCGCGCGGCTTCGGCGCCAAGCTCATCCAGATGGTGCGCGCGCTGCAGCTCGAAGAGCGCTATTCGAAAGACGACATCCTTTCGATCTATCTGACGCTCGCGCCATTCGGCGGCAATCTCGAAGGCGTGCGCGCGGCCTCGCTCGCCTATTTCGGCAAGGAGCCCGCGACACTCGATCTTTCGGAGGCCGCTCTTCTGGTGGCGCTGCCGCAATCGCCCGCGCGCCTGCGCCCCGACCGCCATGCGATCGCGGCCAAAGCCGGCCGCAACAAGGTGCTGGCGCGGATGGTCGGCGGACGGAGTCGTTTCGGACGGACGATGCGCGCGTCGCCGAGCGCGAAGGCGTGGCGTCGTTGCGCCTCGCCATGCCGCTCGCCGCGCCGCATCTGGCCGCGGCGCCTCGTCCTGGCGCGCGCCGCACGCAACGCCGCATCGCCACGACGATCGACGCGGCGCTTGCAGGGCGCGGTCGAGCGGCTGGCGCGCGGGAGCGCGCATATCTCGAAGACGGCGGCAGCCTTGCCGTCGTCGTGGTCGAGAACAAAACGCGCAACGTGCTCGCCTATGTCGGCGGCACGGATTATCTGGGGCGCATCGGGCCAGATCGATCTCGCCGCAGCGTCCGCGCTCGCCCGGCTCCGCGCTCAAGCCGTTCATCTACGGCCTCGCCTTCGACGATCTGATCCTGCATCCCTCGAGCCGATGATGGAAGACCAGCCGATGAGCTTCGGCGATTATGCGCCGCGCGATTTCGAGGGCTATTTCCAGGGCGCGGTGACGGCGCGCGATGCGCTGCGCATGTCGCTCAACGTGCCGGCCGTCATGGTGCTCGACCGCATCGGGCCGCTGCGCTTCTCGCTGGCGCTGGCCAATGCCGGCGCGCGGCTCGTCTATCCCACGCGCGACACCGCGCCCAGCCTGCCGATCGCGCTGGGCGGGCTCGGCATCAGCCTCGCCGATATCACGATGCTCTATGCCGGCATCGCCGAAGGCGGCGAGGCGCGAGCCGCTGCGCTATGTCGCCGATGCGCCGCCGGGCGCGAACCACCGCATGTTCGGCCCCGTCGCGGCCTGGTATCTGCGCGACATCCTCGCGCGGCGTGGCGCTGCCCGAAGGCTGGGCGATGGGCGCGGGCCTTTCGCGCAAGCGCGTCGTCGCGTTCAAGACAGGCACGTCCTACGGCTTCCGCGATGCATGGTCGGTGGGCTTCTCGCAACGACTACACGGTGGGCGTCTGGGTCGGCCGCGCGGACGGCGCGCCCAGCGCCGGCCGCATCGGCCGCGAAGCCGCAGCACCCATCCTGCTCCACACCTTCGAGCTTCTGCCGGCGGACCGCCGTCCCGATGGACCGCCGCCGTCGGGCGCGATCGTCGCCGTTTCGACCGCCGATCTGCCGCCGAGCCTGCGCATCTTCACACGCCAGATCGAGGGGCAACCGCCGCCGCTTCAGACCAACGTGCCGCCGCCGTCGATCTCGTTTCCGCCCAATGGCGCGACCGTTCCCATACCCGCCGCCACCGCGAAGGATCGCGCCGTTTTGTTCAAGGCCGATGGCGGGCGCGAGCCGCTCACCTGGCTCGTCAACGGCCAATTGCTCGGCAGCTTCGACCGTTTCCAGCCGGTGCTGTTCGAGCCCGACAGCGAAGGCTTCGCCCGCGTGACCGTGGTCGATGCGCAGGGCCGCAGCGACACCGCGAACATCCGCTTCAAGCGGCAGCATTGAACGCTTGACGCGCAGGTCTGGTTGGAGTGGTTTCGGCCTTCGCGGGAGTGGCCATGGCCGAAGCGGAAGACATTCGCGATCTGGAGGAGGCCGCCCATCGCGCGGGCGCGGGCAATCCTTCGCTTGCGGAGGCCGGGACCTTCGTGCGCGTGACCACGCGCGACGAGCGGCGGCGCGCCTTCACCATCCTGTTCGTCAGCCTGATGTGCATGGGCGCGGGCCAGACCGTGATGTTCGCGGTGCTGCCGTCGCTGGCGCGCGAATTGGGGCTGACGGAATTTGAGGCATCCCTGCCGTTCGTCGCCTCGGCGACGGTGTGGGTGTTTTCCAGCGGCTTCTGGGGCCGGCGCAGCGATCATTGGGGCCGCAAGCCGGTCATCCTTCTGGGCCTGGTTGCATTCGGCATCTCCTTCGCATTGTTCGCGGGCTTCACCAGTCTCGGCGTCGCGCGGATTCTCCCCGTCGCAATCGCCTATCCCTTGATGATCGCGGCGCGCGCGCTCTACGGCATTTTCGGTTCGGGCGCGGCTCCCGCCTCGCAAGCCTATGTCGCCGACCGCACGACGCGCGCCGAACGCACGCAGGGCGTCGCCGCGCTGGGCGCCGCGTTCGGCCTGGGCACCACGATCGGTCCCGGCATTGGCGCGGTGTTCGTCGTGTTCGGGTTGTTCGCGCCGTTCTATTTCACCGCGTTCGTCGCGTTCGCCAGCGCCGGCGCCATCTGGCTGTTTCTGCCGGAGCGCAGCGCGCCGCAATTGCGGCTCGAAGGGCGCTTCAAGCTTCATTGGCACGACCGGCGCATCTGGCCGTTCATCGTGTTCGGCCTGGGCATCAGCACGGCCGGCGCCATTCCGATCCAGACCGTCGGCTATCTCTTGATCGACGCGCTGCACCTGAAGCTCGCCGACGCGCCGCAATACACGATGATCGGTCTCGTCGCGTCCTCGCTGGCGGCATTGTTTGCGCAGCTCGTGGTGGTGCAGCGTTTCAATCTGTCGGCGCGCACGCTGATCCGCTGGGGCGCGGTCATCACTTTCCTGTCGTTCTCGCTGTTCGCCATCGGCCACCAGTTCGGGCCGCTGGTGATGGCGCTTATCATCTCCGGATTGGGCTTCGGCATGGTGCGGCCCGGCTATGCGGCGGCGGCATCGCTTGCCGTCGATCCGCACGAGCAGGGCGCCATTGCGGGGCTCACCGGCGCCACCAGCGGCGCGGGCTTCATCTTCGGCCCAATGATCGCGACATGGCTCTACCATTTCGCGCCGCCTGCGCCCTACATCTTCGGCGCGGTCCTGACGGCGATACTTTATCTCTATGCGCTGTTGTCGCCGCATCTGCGAAACGCCGGCCTCGTCGCCCCCGACAACGATGCGGTCGAAGAAGCGACCGAAACGCAGGTGCCGAATACGTAGAGCATTTCCGAATTTTGGGAACCGCGAAACTCCATTGATCGCCCACCCTCCCCTTGAGGGAGGGTCGAAAAATTCGAGCGTAGCGAAGAATTTTTCGGGGAGGGGCAAGCCACAGAATTCGGTGGCAAGCCCCTCCCCGAAATTCTTTTTCTCGCTGCCGCTCGAAAAGGAATTTCGACCCTCCCTCAAGGGGAGGGTGGAAAGTATTCGTCGATTGAATGGAAATGTGCGTCAAGGCAATCAGAATATATTGACCTCAACCGCCCTTCGCCACGATCTCGCGTTCCATGCGTTCGAGCAGGTGTTCGGTCGCGAAGCCGTCGGCGGGAAGCCCGTGCGATTTCTGGTATTGGCGCAACACCGCGCGCACGCGATGACCCAACACGCCATCGATGTCGCCGGGATCGTAGCCCAGCTTCTTGAGATCGGTCTGGAATGCCACGCGCTCGTCGCGCGTAAGCGGCGTTTCGTCGAGCGGCCATGAGCCCATGATCGGCGCGCCACCTTTGATGCGATCTGCGAGATAGCAGACGGCAAGCGCATATGACGACGCGTTGTTGTATTTGAGCACAGTCTTGAAATTGTCGAAGACGATGAAGGCGGGCCCGTGCGCGCCGGCCGGGAGATAGATGCCGGCGGTCTCCGTTCCGTGCGGCAATTCCTGACCGCCCGGCTTCGTCACGCCCAGTTTGCGCCAGTCGGCCAGCGTCTTCACATTGTCGACATCGGCTTCTTCGTAAGGGAAATCCTTCGGCAGCACGATCTCGTAGCCCCACACCGCACCCGCATGCCAGCCCGCATCGGCCAGCAGCGAGGCGGTCGACGCCAGCGCATCGGCCGGCGAATGCCAAAGGTCGCGCTTGCCGTCGCCATCGCCGTCCACCGCATGGGCGAGAAATGCGGACGGCAGGAATTGCGTCTGCCCGAATGCGCCCGCCCAGGAGGATGTCATCTGTGCGGGGTCGAGCTTCTCCTGTTCTTCCATCTTGAGGGCCGCAATCAATTCGTGGCGCGCGAACTCGGCGCGGGGCCCGTCATAAGCGAGCGTGGCGAGCGCCTGGAACATGTTGAGCTTGCCCGTCTCTTCGCCGTAATTGGTTTCGATGCCCCAGATTGCGACCAGAAATTCCTTCGGCACGGCGAAGCGCAATTCGATGCCGTTCAGGACGCCGGCATAGCTCGCGAGCAATTGCTGGCCCTTCGCCACGCGGTCGGCCGACACGGCGGTGTCGAGATATTCCCACACCGGCTTCACGAATTCCGGCTGTTCGAGGTTGAGCTCCTCCACGTGCGGATTGCGGGTGAGCCCGGCCATCGATTTGTCGTAGGTCGCGGGCGAGATGCCGGCCTTGAGGGCGGTGTCGCGGAAGTCGCGCACAAAGGCCGCGAACTTCGCGTCGGCGGCCGCACTGGCCGCGGCGGCCTCGGCCGGCGTCAGGACTGCAGGCGGTGGCTCGGCGCTCCAGGCGGGCGCGGCCGACCCCAGGCAAAGCATTGCAAAGGCGACCGAAACCCACGGCCTGCGCGCAAAACTCGTCATTCCGGCTACCATCCCACCCGCGGATTCCTCGCGATTATATAAGGCGTTCCCGACTGGTTGACAGTCCGGGGACCCGACACTAGTTTCCGCGCCTCTTTTGGGCGGGGCCCGGCTCCGCAGGCATTCGAAGGCGTATCATGAAGATCCGGAATTCGCTGCGCTCGCTGAAGAAGCGCGACAAGGACTGCCGCGTCATCCGCCGCCGCGGCCGGACCTATGTCATCAACAAGAAGAACCCCCGCTTCAAGGCCCGCCAGGGCTGACAGTTCCGGCGCCGCGGTGTCCTGCGGCCCTCGCCATTTCCCCATCATGTTCTAAGCTCCGCGTCGTCCGAGCCGGAGCGCGCCTGTGCGTCTGTCCGAACCCGATTCCAAGGTGCTCGCGCGTCGCGACAAGATTGTGGCGGCGCTCAAGCGCATCCTGCCGGACGGCGTGGTGTCCGACGCGGCGGGGCTCGCCGCCTTCGACGGCGACGCGCTGACCGCCTATCGCCAGGCGCCGCTCGTCTGCGTCCTGCCGAAAACGAAAGAGCAGGTGTCCGCCCTGTTGCGCTTCGCCGCGGAAGAGGGCGTGCCGGTCATCCCGCGCGGCACCGGCACGTCGCTGTCGGGCGGGGCGCTGCCGCGCGCCGACGCGATCCTGATCGGCCTGGGCCGCATGAACCGCATCCTTGAGATCGATCTGGAGAACCGCTGCGTGGTGGCGGAGCCGGGCGTGACCAACCTCGCCATCAGCCGCGCGGTGGAAGCGGACGGGTTCTATTATGCGCCCGATCCGTCGAGCCAGATCGCCTGCACGGTGGGCGGCAACGTGGCGGAGAACTCCGGCGGCATCCACTGCCTCAAATACGGCATCACGACGAACAATCTGCTCGGCGTCGAGCTTGTGCTGCCGGGCGGGGTGAGCGTCCGGCTGGGCGGAAAGGCGCCGCAGGCGGGCGCATACGATCTTCTGGGCGTGGTGGCGGGTTCGGAAGGGCTTCTGGGCGTCGTGGTCGAAACCACGCTTCGCATCCTGCCCAGGCCGCCGCTCACCCGCACCTTGCTCGCCGCGTTTCGCGACGTGCCCTGCGCGGGGCTTTGCGTAGCGAACATCATCGCCGCCGGAATCGTGCCCGCCGCGATGGAGTTCATGGACCGACGCTGCATCGGCGCGGTCGAGGATTATTGTGCGCCCGGCTATCCCAAAGGCGCGGACGCGATCCTGCTCATCGAAGTCGACGGCGTCGACGCCGAAGTGACGGATGCGGCGGTTCGGATCGCCGAAATCGCACGCGCGGCCGGTGCCTATGGCGTGCGCGAAGCGCGCGACGAGGCCGAGCGCGCGCGGTTCTGGGCCGGCCGCAAGGCGGCGTTCCCCGCGATGGGCCGGCTCGCGCCCGACATGCTCTGCATGGACGGCACCATCCCGCGCGGCGCGCTGCCCCGCGTGCTCGCGCGCATGGCGGAGATGTCGGAGCGCACGGGCCTCGGCTTCTGCAACGTGTTCCATGCGGGCGACGGCAATATCCATCCGCTGATCATCTTCGACGTGATGAAGCCGGGCGAGCTTGAGCGGGCGGAACAATTCGGCGCGGATATCCTGAAGCTTTGCGTCGAAGTGGGCGGCGTGCTCTCCGGCGAGCACGGCGTGGGCGTGGAAAAGCGCGATCTGATGCCCTTGATGTTCGACGAGGCGGATCTCGCCCAGCAGCAGCGCCTCAAATGCGCCTTCGACGGCGCGAGCCTGCTCAATCCGGGCAAGGTGTTCCCGATGCTGTCGGCCTGCGTCGAGCAGGGGCACATGCATGTGCGGGACGGGCGATTGCCGTTCCCGAACCTGCCGCGGCTTTGAGATGGCGCGGATTGCCGTCGCCAGCGAAGCCGAAGCGGTCGCGGCGGTGCGCGCCGCGCGCGAGACGCGGGCGCCGTTCGAGATCGTCGGCGCCGGCACCAAGCGCAATTACGGCCGCGCCACGCAGGTCAAAAACATCCTCGATGTCTCCGCGCTGAGCGGTATTCTCAAATACGAGCAAGACGAACTGGTTCTCACCGCGCGCGCTGCCACGCCCATCGCGGAGATTGAAGCGGCGCTCGACGAGAGGAACCAGCGGCTCGGCTTCGATCCCGCCGATTGGGGGCCGCTGTTCGGCGCGCCGGCGTATGGAGCGACGATCACAGGCGCGCTCGCCGCCGACACCAGCGGAACGGCGAAGATCCGCTTCGGCGGCGCGCGCGATCATTTGCTCGGCTACCGCGCCGTCAACGGGTTCGGCGAGGCGTACAAGGCGGGCGGCCGGGTGGTGAAGAACGTCACGGGCTTCGACCTGTCGAAGCTGATGTGCGGCGCGATGGGAACGCTGGGCGTGCTCACCGAAGTGACGCTACGCGTCTATCCACGCGCGCCGGCGTCCGTCGCGCTTGCGATCCGGGACGTGAAGCCTCGGGAAGGTTTCGCGCTGTTGCGCCGGGTGTGGTCGAGCCCGTTCGAGCCCGCAGGCCTCGCCTATGTTCCGGCTTGCGCGGCCGGCGCGTTCGGCGAATTGGGCGCGATCGGCGCAGGCGCAGCACTTTTTCGCATCGAAGGCACGGCCGAGCCGCTCAGGGAAAAGGTAGCTGGGCTGCGTGCGCTTCTGCACGCGCGCGAATTGCGCGAAGTCGACGATGTCTTTGCACAGATCGGCGCCGCCACACCTTTCGCGACGCGCGCCTGCGATATCTGGCGGCTGACCGTGCCGCCGGCGAGCGCGGCGGATTGTGTAGAACATGCCGCCGCGCCGTTCTGGTTTGCCGATTGGGCGGGCGGATTGCTGTGGCTCGAGAGCCCGGCATCCGCGGCGCCCGAATTGCGCGCGGTCGCGGAGCGCGCGGGCGGTCAGGCGATTTTGTTCCGTGCCGGCGATGCAGAGCGTGCGCGCCTGCCGGTGTTTCCGCCGGAGCCCGCCGAACGCGCGGCGCTGACGAGGGCCGTCAAAGCCGCCTTCGATCCGCTGGCGCTGTTCAATCCCGGCCGCATGTTCGACACTGTCTGACCGTGCGCACCAACTTCACCGGCGACGCTTTGAAAGACCCGCATCTGCGCGCGGCGGAAACAAATCTGCGCGCCTGCGTGCATTGCGGCATCTGCACGGCGACATGCCCCACTTACGTGTTGCTCGGCGACGAGCGCGACGGTCCCCGCGGCCGCATCGTGATGATGCAGCGCATGCTGGAGGAGGGCGGCGCGCCCACGCCCGAAACCGTGCTTCACCTCGATCGCTGCCTCTCATGTCTCGGTTGCCGTACGGCGTGTCCGTCGAGCGTCGATTATGCACGCCTCGTCGATGTGGCGCGTGCACATATCGAGACGCATTACCGCCGCCCCGCAGGCGAACGGCTCACGCGCTGGTTCATCGCGAAAATCCTGACGCGGCCGGCCCTGACCAATTTCGGCGTGTCGCTCGCGCGCCTGTTCGCGCCCGTCGCGACGCGGCTGCCGGGCACGCTTGGCGTGCTTGCGCGGACGGCGACAAAAGCGAAGCGCGGCGCGTCCGGCGAAATGCTGGCCATGGCGCCGGACGGTTCGGCGCGCATCGCGCTGTTGCCCGGCTGCGTGCAGCAGGCGCTGGCGCCCGGAATCGACTCTGCCGCGGCACGCGTGCTGGCGCGTCGGGGGCTGGACCTCGTGCCGCTCGAAGGTGCGGGATGCTGCGGCGCGCTGGCGCATCATCTGGGCCGGCGGGACGAAGCGAAGGCGCATGCCAGGCGCGTCATCGGATCATTCGAGCGCGCGGGCGGCGCGAAGGCCTTTGCTGGCGTGCTCATCACGGCCTCGGGCTGCGCGGCGCATCTCGCCGATTATCCGGAACTGTTTGCCGATGAGCCGGAGTGGCGCGTCCGCGCGGAAGCGTTTGCGGCGAGCCTGCGCGAATTCTCCACGCTTGTTGAACCGCGCGCGGGCAAGCCGCCGAAGGCTCTGCGTGTCGCCTATCACGCGCCGTGCTCGCTGCAGCATGGATTGAAGCTTGCGGGGACCGGTGAAGCGCTGCTCGCCGCTTCCGGCTACGATGTCGCGGAGATTCCCGAAGGTCATCTGTGTTGCGGTTCGGCCGGCAGCTACAGCCTGTTGCAGCCGAAGATCGCGGGCCAATTGCGGGCGCGCAAACTCGCCAATGCCAGGCGGATACGCCCCGATGTCATCGCCGCGGGGAACATCGGCTGCCTGAACCATCTGGCCGGCCCGGACGCGCCGCCGCTCGTCCATCCCGCAGAATTGATCGATTGGGCCGAAGGCGGGCCCGTGCCGGCGGCGCTGGAGGGGCGTTAGGGGTCGTGGCGAATGTCGGGGAGCGTAGTACAATGAGCGCGATGGTTTCCTACCCAGCCCTCACTGTTGGCACCCCCCACCCTAACCCTCCCCACGAGGGGGAGGGGATTCCACCGCGCGCTTCACAACCGAATACGAGCTCTGTTCACCTCCCCCTTGCGGGGAGGTCGGAGCGCGACAGCGCTCCGGGTGGGGGGAAGCGCCGCCGGAAGAGTGCGCGCGCGCAAGCCGCACGGGAATTGATCTTCGTTTTTGTTGGGCTTCTTTTCGTTTCCCCCACTTTGGCCGCGCCGCAAGCCGTCGCTCCCACCGCGCAGCCTGCCGCCAAGGAACTCGACACGCTTTTTGCGTCGCTCGCGAAGGCCACCACCGACGAAGATGCCAAGCCCATCGAGGAACAGATCGAAGCGTTGTTCCTGCAATCGAACAGCCCGAGCGTCGACCTCTTGATGACGCGCGCGGCCGCCTCGCTGCATGACGGCGATACCGACACGGCGAAGAAACTGCTCGATGCCGTCACCGGCATCGCGCCGGACTACGCCGAAGCCTGGCATCAACGCGCCAGGCTCGAAGCGGCCGCCGGCCAGGACGAGCCCGCGCTGGTCAGCTTCCAAAAAACCGTGACGCTCAATCCCCGGCAATTCGTGGCGCTGGCCGAACTCGGCAACATGCTGGAAGAATACGGCGCCAAGCCCGCCGCGCTCGCCACGTTGCGCAAGGCGCTCGCGCTCGACCCCCATTACGAAGGCCTCGACCGCCACGTGCAGCAACTCGCGCGCGAAGTGGAAGGGGAAAAAATCTGACGGGCGCCGGCGGCTTACCGTCCGCCGATGAAGGCCACGCGCAGGAGGTTGGTCGCGCCCGGCGTGCCCAGGGGAACGCCGGCGGTGATGACGATGCGCTCACCGGGCTTGGCGAATCCTTCCTCATAGGCGATGCGGGCCGCGCGTTCGACCATGTCGTCGAGATCGTGCGCGTCGTCCGTCGTCACGCAATGAAGCCCCCAGGCGAGGCACAGCCTGCGCGCCGTCTCCACGCTGGGCGTGAGCGCGATGATGGGCGCCTCGGGCCGCTCGCGCGCGGCGCGCAGCCCTGTCGATCCCGATTTCGTCCAGCTTACGATCGCGCGCGCATGGACGGTATGGGTCACCTGATGGACCGCCTCCATGATCGCATCGGGCGTGGTCTCTTCAGGCGGCGCACGTTGCGCGTCCATCATCGCCTGGAACAGCGCGGTGCTTTCGACGGCGATGGCCGTCCTGTCCATCATGGAGACCGCATCGACGGGATATTTGCCGGTGGCGGTTTCGGCCGACAGCATCACCGCGTCCGCGCCGTCGAACACCGCCGTCGCCACGTCGGACACTTCCGCGCGGGTGGGTGTCGGCGAATCGATCATCGATTCGAGCATTTGCGTCGCGACCACGACGGGCTTGCCGGCGAGCCGCGCCGCGCGGGTGATTTCCTTCTGCCGGATCGGCACAGTCTCCACCGGCAATTCCACGCCCAGATCGCCGCGGGCCACCATCAGCGCATCGGACAATTCGAGAATTTCGGACAGGAATTCCAGCGCCTTGCGGTTTTTCGATCTTGGCCAGCACGCCCGCGCGGCCGCGCACGATCTTCTTCAGTTCCGCCACGTCGTCCGGCCGCTGCACGAAGGAGAGCGCGATCCAGTCCACGCCCACATGCAACGCCGCGTCGAGATCGCTGCGGTCCTTGTCCGTCATCGCGGACACCGGCAGCAGGGTGTCGGGCAGGTTGACGCCCTTGCGGTCTTTCAGAATGCCGCCCACTTCCACGATCGCTTCGGCGGAATCGGGCTGCGCCGACCAGGTGCGCAACCTGATTTTCCCATCGTCGATCAGGAGGCAATGCTTCTGCTTGAGAGCGGCGAACACTTCGGCATGCGGAATGGGAATGATGGCGGGATCGCCGGATGAGCCCTCGCGCAGCAATTTCACCCGCGCGCCTTCCTTCAGCTCCACGCTGCCGCCGGGCAACGTGCCCAGCCGGATTTTCGGCCCCTGCAAATCGGCCAGAATGCCGATGGGCCGTTGCACTTCGCTTTCGAGCGCGCGCACGCGGCCATGCAGCTCGCCCAGAAGCGCATGCGAGGTGTGGCTCATATTGATGCGGAAGACGTCGACGCCCGCTTCGAACAGCGCCTTCAGCTGCTCGGGCGACGACGAGGCCGGCCCCAGCGTGGCAACGATCTTGGTCTTGCGTCCGCGCCGCATGGCATCAATCCGAAATCGATTGGGTGTAGTCGGTGGCCTGGCCGGTATCGACCGCAAAGAAGCCCCGGCGCTCGTAACCCCGGCCCGCGCAATCGTCGCGGCCCACCACCGAGAACCTGTCGGTGGACGCCACGCAGAACCCGCGATTGCCGCCCCAGCTGCCGGGGCCGTCATCGGTCGCGTAGACATAGTAGTAACGGGCGTCCAGGCGGCCGGCGACCACAGCGGCGCATTGCTTGGAAACGAGCGTCCACCAGCCCTCGCTCGCCCAATCGGTGCCGTCGAAGCGGCCCACCGCGACGCGGACGGCGCGCGCCGTCTTGTTGCAGACGTTCAGCGCCGCCTGGGCGGGGGCGGTGAGCGCGAGCAGCAGGAGAACGGCGAGGAGCGGGCGCATCGGGTGATGCAGGATGTCGCGCATGGCTCCGGTTCTGTCAACGCAACTCGCGCGGGCTTGGTCTATGATCGCCGGGTCATGAGCGAAACCGGTTACGAACATATGGGATCCGCGGCGAGCCCGCTTCTGTTCATCTGCGATCATGCGTCCAACGCGCTTCCGGAAGGCTACGGAACCCTGGGCCTCGAAGACGGCGCTTTTGCGACGCATATCGCCTGTGATATCGGCGCGGCCGCCGTCACGCGCGCGCTGGCGCGGGCCTATGCGGCACCCGCCGTGCTGGCGCGCTGGTCGCGGCTCCTGATCGATCTCAACCGCGGCGCCAACGATCCGACCCTGGTGATGAAGCTGTCGGATGGGCGGATCGTTCCCGGCAACCGCCATGTAGACGAGGCCGAGATCGCGCACCGGCTGCGCGAGTTCCATGCGCCCTATCATGCGAAAATCGCGTCCGAGATCGCCGCCGCGCGCGAGAGAGGCACGGTTCCGGTCATCGTGTCGATCCACAGTTTCACGCCGGTCTGGAAAGGATTCCGCCGGCCGTGGGAAATCGGCGTGTTGTGGGACAAGGACGCGAGGCTCGCGCAGCCGCTGCTCGCGGCGTTGGCGCGGGCGGGCTTCACGGCCGGCGACAACGAACCCTATGACGGCGAGCTCGAAGACGATTGCCTTTACGTGCACGGCACCGTGAACGGCCTGCCGCATGTGCTGATCGAGGTTCGCCAGGATTTGATCGCGACCGCCGCCGCGGCCGAGGCGATTGCCGCGCGGCTGAAGCCGGTGCTCGACGACGCGCTGGCCGCGATGGGGCCGCCCGCGATCCGCTTCACCCGCCCGCTTCCCGTCACCACCGGAGACATCGTCATGGACGAACGCACGCGAACCGAACTCGAAGCGGCGGTGTTCCGCCGGCTGGTGGCGCATCTGCGCGCCCGCACGGACGTGCAGAACATCGATCTGATGAATCTGGCGGGCTTCTGCCGCAATTGCCTGGGCGACTGGTACCGCGAAGCGGCGGCCGAAAAAGGCATCGCGCTCGAAAAAGACGCGGCGCGCGAGATCGTCTACGGCATGCCGCAATCGGAATGGAAGGCGCGCTATCAGAAGGAGGCGAGCCCCGAACAAAAAGCCGCGTTCGAGCGCGCCCAAAAGGGGCACGGTTAGGTGGCGCCACCCGCCCCTTGAGGGCGGGTCGAAATTATCTTTGAGCGTCAGCGAAAAGAGAATTTCGGGGCGGGGTGATGTTGATAGAGCACCCCGACCCGAAAAATTCCTCGTGTCCGTTCGCTGGCGCTCCCGGCCCTCAGAATTTTTCGACCCGCCCTCAAGGGGCGGGTGCGTAGCTGTGGCGCGCGATCGGCAGCGCGACAGGAATTCGCCGGACCCATCGTCACGCCTTCGCCACCACCGACCGGAGGAATTCGCGTTCTTCGCGCAGGATGAATTTCTCCCGTTCCGCGAACGCGAAATTCGCCATGGCCTTTGGATCGGTGCGCAGCCGCGCGCGATAGGCCTCGTAGGCCGCCAGGCCGTCGAATCCGATCAGCGCCTGGGCGATATAGTTGGTGCCTTCATGCGGCATGAAATAGCCGATCAGATTGCCGCCGCAGGCCGGAATGATGGCGAGCCAGGCGCGCGCATACTCTTCGAAATCGTTCCGCCTGAACGGATCGATCTCATAGCGGATGAAGCAGACGACGCTCATGGCGCCTCCGGAATCTGGTTGCGGAGGCGACTTTAAAGCTTGCGGCGCGAGAATAGTTCCATTACCATCGAAGTATGAAAGAAGGTCCCTCGCTCGCCCCCGTTGCCGCCCTGGTGGGCGATCCCGCGCCGCGCCAACATGCTGGCGGCGCTCCTGAACGGCAAGGCGCTCACGGCCAGCGAGCTTGCGAACGAGGCGGGCGTGACCCTGCAGACGGCGAGCTCGCATCTCTCGAAGCTCGAGACGGGCGGGCTTGTCGTGGTCGTCAAGCAGGGCCGGCACCGCTATTGCCGGCTGGCGGATTCCGACGTGGCCCAGATGCTGGAAGCGATCATGGGCGTCGCCGCCCGCGCCGGCCATTTGCGCACGCGCCCTGGCCCCGGCGATCCCGCAATGCGCAAGGCGCGCGTCTGCTACGACCATCTGGCGGGCGAACTGGGCGTGCGCCTGTTCGACAGCCTGCACGCCGCCGGCCACATCTCCGGGCGGGACGGCGACATCGCGCTGACGCGGCGCGGCGAAAAATTTGTGCATGAATTCGGCGTCGATGTGGCCCAGCTGTCGAGCTCGCGCCGGCCCGTGTGCAAGGGATGCCTCGACTGGAGCATGCGCCGCGAACATCTGGCGGGCGCCTTGGGCGCGGCGTTGCTGGGGCGCATCTACGATCTCAAATGGGCGCGGCGCGAAAGAGCGAGCCGCGTGGTGATTTTCTCCCCCGACGGCGAAGCGAAATTTCGTCGCGCATTCGCGCCCTGAATGCGGTTGCGCCCGCGCGCAGCGGTGGGCTACGTTCCGCGCCCTTGACGGAACGGGATGGGACGGAATGGCCAAAAGCGGCTTCGCCAAAGAGCATCTGAAATCCTTTGTCGAGCGCGTCGAGCGGCTCGAAGAGGAGAAAGCCGCGCTCGCGGCCGACATCCGCGAAATCTATGCGGAGGCGAAGGGCCAGGGCTTCGACACCAAGATCATGCGCCAGGTCGTGCGGTTGCGGAAACTCGAAAGCGCCGACCGCCAGGAACAGGAAGCGATCCTCGATCTCTATCTGAGCGCGCTGGGGATGAAGAGGTGAGGCGGGCGTGTAGTACCTATCCGTGCGAGCGGCGCTCGGATTTGAGTTTGATGTCTGCCAGGACGCGAATGTTGTTCTCATGCACGATCCAGCGCGCCATCGGAAGCCAATAAAGAATTGGGTCGAGTTTCATCTCGTGGCCCGTTTGCTCCACAATACGTGTGTGGCCGTTTGGCTCCGGCAGAAGTTCGAAGCTCGTATAAAGGGTTTGAAAATAACCCCTGACATGAGGAGCGTGGACATTCCTGTATGGACTGAGTTCGTGCATCGCGGGCGGATCGCTTAAGACAACGAAGGTCAGCTTGCGGTCTGGGACCCATTCCGTCACACGCTCCAGTGCCACGCCGGTTGAAAATATGCCGCGCCTGACTGCGCCGACACCGTGTCCGATGATTTCGCCCCGGATCGGGTAGGCAACGCCCAACCGGAATGGCAAAGCGGGTTCGGCTTCGATCGTCTCCATATCGATCAGGGATTGCCATACTGCATCCGGCGCCGCCGCCACGTCGATCGTTTCCCGCGTATCGAACGTGGTTAGCGGCGGGAGAGCTTTTTCGGACGCGAAAACCGCAGGCAACAAAGCAATGCCCATAAGTGTGTGCCGGGACGAGCCTGAGCCCGACAGTGCACCGGCGCGCCCGAGCGCTCCCCCGGCGAGGGCCGCGCCCAGCGCCAATGGTGCCGCTATCACGATGCAAACGATGCCTTCGAGTGCTGCGACGACCAATCCCACGCCGCCTAAGGCGCATGCGGTCACGATCAATCTGAATGTCAGCGACCAGCCGATATCGTGCTTGCGATTTGCGATATAGGCGGTCGTCGCGCCGATCACAAACGGCGACAGCACGAACATGCCGTATCCATAGGTGCCGAATATCAAAGCCGCTACGGCGACCACCGCAAGGGTAAGCCCCATTCCTGCAAGTACACCCTGTACCGCTGAGGGCCACGCTTCGGCAGCGTTGGTTTTGTCCAACGCGGTTCTGGGTTGGCTTGACCGGGGTGGCATAACGCAAAGAAAAATGATCGTTGGAATCTGAAAGATCGGCGCCACAACAGGCGTTGCGTACCAGCCGCTCAGGTTCGCATCCGCGGTCCGGCGGAACGCGAGGGCCGCAAGGCACCAGAACACAGTCAGCATGAGCGCGAGCCCGGCAAGTGGCGCGGCGGGCGCAACCGGATACAGCGCTACCAGGGACCGGAACGGCATCACCCAAAATTGCCAGCCCATTTCGAGGCGTTGCTTGAAAATCCAGAATGCGGCGATGACGACGAGATACTGCGTGGTGAAGAGGCCGAGCGACCACAGCGCATAAGGCAGTCGCTGGATTTTACCTCGAAAAGCAAAGAGCGAGATCATCCCGGTCACCGGATCGCAAGGTAAGGTTGGCCGCGACCGGTGGAGCGGTTGCCGTTTGAGGCAAGACGCTTAAGGGCGCTACGATACGGCAAGTCATCCGGTGTCTTGATCTTCGTTGCGAGACCAAGCGCTTCAAACGTTTTTATAAGCTTCCATCCAAGATCGATCTGGCCCGGAAAGAGGCCAAGCTTTGCGGAGCCGGGAAATGCGTGGTGATTGTTGTGCCAGCTTTCCCCCATGCTGATCAGGCCGGCGACGCTCACATCGTAGCCCTGTGCGGCAGCGCCTTCGACGTTCCAGCTTTGGCCGCCCTGCCGGTGCGCGAAATGTCCAACAAGCCAGTGGCCGGTGACGCAAACGCTGACGCGTGCGCAGATTCCCCAGAGAACCCAATCGAGACCACCGAACGCAAAAAGCAGCACCGCGAAGGGCAATTGCTGCCACATCCATGTTCGCTCGACGAAAGCATAGAACCGGTCCTTCTCCAGACGCGGCTCAAGACGGAAGCGTGGCGGTTGCGCCAGCACAAGTTCGCAATGGAGTTGCCACCAGGCGTCGTGCAGCAGCGAGGCTCGATGACAGAAATAATCGTGGCAGGCGGGCTGCCGCTGAGCCCAGTCCCGGAGGTCGTGGATGCGTATCATGCCGATCGGGCCGGCCATCCCGACAAGGGTACCCAGATAGACGCAGAGATATTCGAGCCATTGCGGGCATTCGAAGCTGCCGTGAATCAAGCGGCGATGAATTCCGACCGAATGCCCGAAGCAAAGCGTCACGGCACTCGTCGCGAAAAACAGCGCCAATGCGCTCCAGGAGTAATAGAACGGCGTCAGCGCCACGGCAGCGAACGTCATCGTGCCGATCCAAATCGATTTTGCGGGTGCCCACTTTACGTGACCGCGAACAGGGTCAGCTCCGCCGCGTGCTTCGATGCGTTCCGAACCAGCTACCAATTGCATGATGTGGTTCCCCCTTCTTTGGTCCAGAGCTCAGCGCGCGCGCCCGCCTGATCCGGGCGCTCTCTTTCTTCAGCGGTCTTGATATCGGGCAGACGTTTTGAACGAATCCATTCAATGTGTTGGCGAGATTTTCGCGCACCAGCGTGTAGTGCACGAACTGGCCGTGCTTCTCGCCGCGAACGAGACCGGCGTTTTCGAGAATCTGGAGGTGCTTGGAAATAGCGGGTTTGCTCATCTCGAAGCGGGCGGCTATTTCGCCTGCCGTCAGTTCCGCCTCAGACAGATAGGCGAGGATTTTCCGCCGGGGCGTGGATGCCAAGGCTTCGAAGATCTTTTCCATAACAAGGGCCTAATTAACTAAATAGCTAATTATCTAAAAATTGCACGCAAGTCAATCGGTTCAGTTTGGCGTCATGAACGCTTGGAAATGCCGACCTTGGAGACTACGACGCCGCCTGGCGCGATTCTTCGGGCGCTTGCTCTTCGCCCGCGATGTGCTGCTCGAGGCCGAAATCCTTGAGCTTGCGGTAGAGCGTGGAGCGGCCGATGCCGAGGCGGCGGGCCACTTCCGACATGTGGCCGTCATAGCGCGCGATGGCCATGCGGATCACTTCGGATTCGAGATCTTCGAGCCGGCGCATATGTCCGGCCGGATCGGTGCCGGAGATCGCATAGGGCGAGGTCGCGCGCACGGGAACGAGGCCGTCCGGCGATGCCACCGTGCGAACCGGTGCATCGAACGCGGGGGCATGGCGGCGCCCGGCCGCTTCGATGCCCAGCGCGGCGGCGATCTGCGGGAAGTCGCACACGTCGAGAACCGTTCCGTCGCACAAAACGACGGCGCGGAAGATCGTGTTCTCCAGCTGGCGCACATTGCCGGGCCAGTCGAATTTCTCGATCAGGTCGGTCGCTTCGGGCGTCAGCCCCGCCACCGGCTTGTTCTCTTCGGCCGCGAAGCGCGCGATGAAATGGCGGGCGAGCGCCGGCACGTCTTCGCGGCGCTGACGCAGCGGCGGCACGAAGATGGGAAACACGTTGAGGCGGTAATAGAGGTCTTCGCGGAACTGTCCCTCGCGGGTCAGCTCGGCCAGGTCGCGATTGGTCGCCGACATGATGCGCACGTCGACTTTCGTGGGCCGCTTGGAGCCGATGGCGTCGACTTCGCCTTCCTGCAGCGCGCGCAGCAGCTTGACCTGCATGTCGAGGCGCAATTCGCCGATCTCGTCGAGGAACAGCGTGCCGCCGTCCGCTTCCTGGAATTTGCCCAGATGCTTGTCGCTGGCGCCGGTGAACGAACCCTTCTCGTGGCCGAACAGGATCGACTCGATGAGATTTTCCGGAATGGCGCCGCAATTGACGGTGACGAACGGCTTGCCCGCGCGCTCGGACGAGCCCTGGATCGCGCGCGCGATCAATTCCTTGCCGACGCCCGATTCGCCTTCGATCAGGATCGGGATGTTCGATTGCGCGGCGCGCTGGCCCAGGCGGATCACCTGGCGCATTTCGGAGCTCTTGCCGATGAGGTCGTCGAAGGCGAGGCGGTTCTCGACCTTCTTCTTGAGGCGCGTCACTTCGCCGGACAGCGTGCCGATCTTGAGCGCGTTGCGGATCGAGACCGTGATGCGTTCGGGGCTCGCGGGCTTGACGAGGAAATCGTTGGCGCCCGCGCGCATCGCCTCGACGGCGGAATCGATGCCGCCCTTGGCGGTGAGCACGATGACGGGCAGTTCGGCATGGTTGGCGCGCAGCTTGGCGAGCACCGCGAACCCGTCCATGTCGGGCATCACGAGATCGAGCAGCACGAGCGCCACCTGTTCGCCGCGCGGTCCGTTGACGAGATCGAGCGCAGGCTGGCCGCCGGGCGCCGTCACCACGTGCATGCCCGTGCGCGAGATCGCCGCCTCGAGCAGGCGGCGCTGCACCGGATCGTCGTCGACAACGAGGATTGTCTGCGCCATAGAGCGTATGTGTTCCTTTGCGGGGCATCGTCGCTTGGAACAGGTAAAGGCCGGTTTAAGTTCGCGCACGGCGGCGATGGACGGCGGCGCGATTTTGGCCGAGGATCGCCCGATGCCACGGCAATATGGTGAACAAGCGGTGAATGACCGCGCGGGCTCCGCGTGAGCGCGGAAGATCGCGAAGACGGCTTCGGCCGCCGGCTGTCGCGCTTCGCCCGCGTCTCCGCCGGCCTCACCGGCGTCGCCGCCCGCGGCGCGGGGCGCGCGCTCACGGGCACACGCGTGGTGAGCGCCAAGAATGCCGCCGATCTGACGGCCGTGCTGGGCAATCTGCGCGGGCCGGTGATGAAGCTGGCGCAATTCGTGGCCACCGTCCCCGGCGTGCTGCCGCAGGAGGTGGCGGCGCCGCTTCTCACCTTGCAGACGAACGCGCCGCCTATGGGTCCGGGCTTCGTGCGCCGCCGCATGACGGCCGAGCTGGGCGCGGATTGGGAAAAGAAATTCAGGAGCTTCGATCGCCAGGCCGCGGCGGCCGCGTCGCTGGGCCAGGTCCATCGTGCGACGGCGAAGGATGGGCGGTTGCTCGCCTGCAAGCTGCAATATCCCGACATGGGCGCGGCCGTCGATGCCGATGTGCGGCAGTTGAAGACGGCGTTGCGCCTGCAGCGCGGGTTCGACGGCACCATCGACACGCGCGAGATCGGCATGGAGATCGCCGCGCGCCTGGCCGAAGAACTCGATTACGAGCGCGAAGCCGCGCACATGAAGCTCTATACGATCATGCTCGCGGATCGGGAGGATATCTCGGTGCCGGAGCCGGTCGCGCCGCTGTCGACGAAGCGGCTCCTCACCATGACGTGGCTCGAGGGGCGTCCCATCCTCGATTGCGCCGACGCGAAGCTCGAAGCGCGCAACCGGATCGTCGGCGGCGCTGTTCAAGGCATGGTGGCGGCCATTTGCGCGCTACGGCGCGATCCATGGCGATCCGCACCTGGGCAACTACACCGTGCGCGAAGACGGCGGCATCAATCTCTTGGATTATGGCTGCGTGAGAACATTCTCGCCGGCTTTCGTCGCGGGCGTGATCGGGCTCTATCGGGCGCTGCAGAAAAAAGACGATGCGCTCGCCACGAAATCCTACGCCGCCTGGGGCTTCGGCAAATTGTCGCCGGAGCTGGTGCGAGGTTCTCAACATGTGGGCGGGCTTCATCTTCAATCCGCTGCTCGACGATCGCGTGCCGCTGAGTGGATGACGGCGTGCCCGCCGCGGAATACGGCATGCGGCAGGCGAACGAAGTTCATGCGAAACTGAAAGGCGTCGGCGGCATCAAGCCGCCGCGCGAATTCGTGTTCATGGATCGCGCCGCCATCGGGCTTGGCGGCGCGCTGATCCGGCTGGGCGCGCGGCTCAATTTCCACAAGCTGTTCGAGGAAGAGATCGCCGATTTCGACGTGGCGGCGCTTGTCAAGCGGCAGAAGGCGGCCTTCGCGCGCGGGCGTGCCGCTGCCGGAGGCCGCATGAGCGGGGAGAAACCGTTCGACTATTGGGAATTCTTCGTGGGCGAGGCGCAGCGCGCCAACTCGCCGCTTTATGCGCGTTTTGCGGAAGGCGTGGGCGGAGACGCCGGGCTGCGCGAATTCGCGGCGACGGCGAAGAAGGGCCAGCCGCACGCGAACATCCTGTTTGCGTCCGTCCATTTTCTATTGTTGCGCGGGGCGCAGCATCCGCTCCGGCGCTTCTATCCAAATCTGAACGGCGGCGCGACCGTCGAAGGCGAAGACCCGTTTCCGCATTTCCGGGATTTCGTCCTCGCGCATCGCGCCGAACTCGCGCCGCTGGTCGCGACCCGCATCACCAACACGAACGAAGTCGGGCCGCTCGGGCGTGCTGCATGCGGGATTCCGGGTCGTCGCGGCGGAAGCGGGCGAGCCGCTCAATCTGATCGAGATCGGTCCCAGCGCCGGGCTCAATGTGATCTGGGACCGCTATGGCGTTCGCTACCGGCGCGGCGAGGAGACATTCGAGATCGGCGGCCCCGATCGTGCGCTTGTCACCGATGTCGAATTGCGGGGCGACAAGATTCCGCCGCTGGGCAACGCGCCGCGCGTGGCGAGCCGCGTTGGGCTCGAACTCAATCCCGTCGATCTCGGCGATCCCGACGCGCGCGATTGGTTGAAGGCGCTCGTCTGGCCGGAGCATCGCGCGCGCTTTCAGCGCCTCGATGCGGCACTCAGCGCGTATGGGAAGGCGAGGCCCGAGATCCGCGTAGGCGATGCGCTGGCGCTGCTGCCGGACGCGCTGAGAGACGCTCCCGAACATGAACCCGTTTGCGTCTATCACACCTACGTCACCTATCAGTTCACCCAGGAGATGCGCGACGCGCTCGACAATCTCGCTCATCGCCGCGGGCCTCCGGCGAACCGTCTGGCGCCTCAGCATGGAAGGCACGCTGCGCGGCGAAAATCCGCTGGTGCTCGGCCGCTACCATGACGGCACGCGCGAGACGCGCACGCTCGCGCTTTGCCATCCGCACGGCGCGTGGCTAGAGTGGCGGGGCTGAACGCCCGCATGACCGACGATCTTCTCGACGACGACGCACCGCCGCATCCCGCCGGGCTATGCCCAGATGCGCTGGTCGCGCGGTTTCGGCCGCCAGATCGGTCCGCTCTATCAGCGCGAGGAGCCCGACGGCGGCTACTCGCGCGCCTTTCTCGTCTGCGAGCATCACACCAACGGCATGATGAATTGCCACGGCGGCATGCTGATGGCCTTCGCGGACACCGCGTTCGGCCACGCCGTGTCGATGCGAAGACACAATCATTATTGGGTGACGGTGCGGCTGCTCACTGATTTCATCTCGGCGGCCAAATTGGGCGACTGGGTCGAGGGTTCCGCCAAAGTTGGTGGGCGAGAACGACGACCTCTTCACCGTCGAAGGCCGTATCTGGTGCGGCGAACGCACGATCATGACCGGCACGGGCATCTTCAAGACGCTGGGCCCCCGCCCCGAGCGGCGCTGACCGCGATGGCCGAGCCGCAGCGTCCGTTCTCGCAGCTGTTCATGGCGACGGAAGGTCCGCTCGCGCCGCTGGCGGGCGCCATTCCGCCCGGCCCGCGCTGGTTCGACAGCGCCGTCGCCGTCGAGCCCGAAAGCCGTTTCATCGAAGTGGATGGCGCGCGCATTCATTATCTGCGCTGGGGCGACCGCGCACGTCCCGGCCTGCTGCTGGTCCACGGCAATGCGGCGCATGCCTATTGGTGGTCGTTCATCGCCCCGTTCCTCGCCCGCGATTACAACGTCGCCGCGATGGACCTGTCGGGCATGGGCGATTCGGACTGGCGCAAGAATTATTCGATGGACCTGTTTCGTCGAGGAGCAACTCGCCGTCTGCCAGGCGGCCGGCATGTTCGACGTGGACGAGCCGCCCATCATCGTCGCCCACAGCTTCGGCGGCTTCGTCACCATCCTGACGGGCGCGCTCTATGGCGACCGGCTGGCGGGAACCGTCATCGTCGATTCGCCCGTCAATCCGGCCGGCCGGCCCGGTGGACCGCCGCGGCGCGATCCGAAGCCCCATCACGTCTACGACACGATGGCCGCGGCCCTGGCCCGCTTCCGGCTGATGCCGCCGCAGACCTGCGAGAACCTGTTCCTGGTCGATTGGGTCGGCACGGCGCTCGCTCAAACCGGTCGAGGGCGGTTTCACCTGGAAGTTCGATCCGGCCATCTGGCAGGATTTTTCCATCGGCGACACCGCGGCAAGGCTCAAGGCCACCAAATGCCGGATCGCCATTTTCCGCGGCGAGAACTCGATCCTGCTGCCGCCCGAGATCGGCGAATACATGTTCAACCTGCTCGGCCGCGCCGCGCCCGTGGTCGAAATCCCCCAGGCCCAGCATCACGTGATGCTCGACCAGCCGCTCGCGCTGGTGGCGGCGCTCCGTGCGCTGCTGGCGGATTGGGAACATTCGGACCCGCGCCCGCGGGGGCGCTGAGTCGCGGTTGCCCCTCCGATTGCCTTTGCTATAGTCCGGCCCGCTTCGAACCACGCCTTGGGGATTCAAATGTCGGCACCAGACGAACACGGCATCGGACTCCGGCACGATGGACATGAGAGAGCATATGAAGACTGGCACGGCTTTCTGACGTTCGTGAAATGGTCGTCATCGGCAATATTGGGCTATCTGATCTTTCTCGCCATCTTCCGCACCCACGATTAAGCCGGCTCTCCCGCTCGCACCCTGATGAAACTCGCCATCCTCAAGGAACGCCGCGCGGGCGAGACGCGCGTCGCGGCGACGCCCGAAACCGTAAAGAAGCTGAAAGCCCTCGGGCTCGATGTCAGCGTCGAGGCGCGGCGCCGGTGCCGGTGCGCGCATTGGCGACGACGATTATGCGAGCGGCTGGCGCCGCGATCGCGCCCGATGCGGCGGCGGCGCTGCGAGACGCCGATATCGTGCTCAAGGTTCGCGCGCCCGATGCGACCGAAATCGCGCGATGAAAAAAGGTGCGGTACTGGCAGCGCTGCTCGCACCGCACGCGGAAAAAGATGCCATCGCCGAACTCGCCGCGCAGGGCGTGATGGCTTTCGCGATGGAATTCATTCCCCGCATTTCGCGCGCGCAGGCGATGGACGTGCTGTCGAGCCAGGCCAATCTCGCCGGCTACAAGGCGGTGATCGACGCCGCCGCGCAGTTCGGCCGCGCCATGCCGATGATGATGACGGCGGCCGGCACCATCGCGCCCGCGCGCGTGCTCATCATGGGCGTGGGCGTGGCGGGCCTGCAGGCGATCGCGACCGCGCGCCGGCTGGGCGCCATCGTGTCGGCGACCGACGTGCGCCCCGCCACCAAGGAACAGGTCGAATCGCTGGGCGCCACCTTCGTCGCCGTGATCGACGACGAATTCAAGCAGGCCGAGACCGCCGGCGGCTACGCCAAGGAAATGTCCAAGGAATACCAGGCCAAGCAGGCGGCCCTGATCGCCGACACGATCAAGAAGCAGGACATCGTCATCACCACCGCGCTCATTCCCGGCCGCAAGGCGCCCGTGCTGGTGAGCGAGGAAATGGTCAAGACGATGAAGCCGGGCTCGATCATCGTCGATCTCGCGGTCGAGCAAGGCGGCAATTGCCCGCTGTCGAAGCCGGACAAAGTCGTCGAAGCGCATGGCGTCACCATCATGGGCTACACCAATCTGCCGGCGCGGCTGGCCGTCGACACCTCGAGCCTCTATGCGCGCAATCTGCTCAATTTCGTGAGCCTGATCGTCGACAAGAAGACGGGCGCGCTGGCGCTCAACTGGGACGACGAGATCGTGAAAGGCGCGGGCCTCACCCGCGACGGCGCGATCGTGCATCCGGCGCTGAAGGGATAAGCACGATGGAAGCCATTGATCCGTTCGTCTTCCGGTTTTCCGATCTTCGTGCTGGCGATTTTCGTGGGCTATTTCGTGGTCTGGAGCGTGACGCCTGCGCTGCACACGCCGCTGATGAGCGTCACCAACGCGATCTCGTCGGTGATCGTGGTCGGCGCGCTGATCGCGGTGTCGGTGGTGGCGATGGGCAGCGCCTCGTGGACTTCCAAAGGATCCTGGGCTTCGGCGCGCTGATCCTCGCCTGCTGAACATCTTCGGCGGCTTCCTCGTCACCAGGCGGATGCTCGCGATGTACAAGAAGAAAGAGAAGAAGTGAGCGCGCGCATGAAAGCCGATATCGCCGCTCTTGCCTATCTCGTCTCCGGCGTGCTGTTCATTCTCGCGCTGCGGGGGCTTTCCTCGCCCGTCTCGTCGCGCGCCGGCAATCGCAACGGCATGATCGGCATGGCGCTCGCGGTCGCCACCACGTTGTGGGTGGCGGGCATCACCGACGCGCTGACCTGGGGCATGATCGTCGGCGGGCATCGCCATCGGCGGCCGCATCGGCGCTGTGATCGCGCGGCGCATCGCAATGACGGACATGCCCCAGCTGGTCGCCGCGTTCCATCAGCCTGGTGGGTCTTGCCGCCGTGCTCGTGGCGGGCGCGGCGATGTATTCGCCGCACGCCTACGGCATCGGCGCCGAAGGCGCGATCCGCATGCAGAGCCTGATCGAAATGAGCCTCGGCGTCGCCATCGGCGCGATCACCTTCGCGGGCTCGCTGATCGCGTTCGCCAAACTGAACGGCAATATGAGCGGCGCGCCGATCCTGCTGCCGGCGCGCCACGCCCTCAACATCCTGATCTTCGCGGGCATCGTAGCCCTCATCGTCTTATTTCGTGATGGCGCAGCCCCATTGGGCGTTCTGGGCGATTGCGGTCCTGGCCTTCGTTTTCGGCATCACGCTGATCATGCCCATCGGCGGCGCGGACATGCCCGTCGTGATCTCGATGCTCAATTCCTATTCGGGATGGGCCGCGGCCGGCATCGGCTTCACGCTTGGAGAACACCGCGCTCATCATCACCGGCGCGCTGGTGGGCTCTTCGGGCGCGATCCTCTCCTACATCATGTGCAAGGGCATGAACCGCTCGTTCGTGTCGGTGATCTTGGGCGGCTTCGGCGGCGAAGTGGCCGCGGCTGGCAAAGCCGAAACGCGGCCCGTGAAGCAAGGCTCGGCGGAGGACGCCGCCTTCATCATGAAAAATGCGGGCTCGGTGATCATCGTGCCGGGTTACGGCATGGCGGTGGCGCAGGCGCAGCATGCCGTGCGCGAGATGGCCGACCAGCTCAAGAAGGAAGGCGTGAAGGTCTCCTACGCCATCCATCCGGTGGCGGGGCGCATGCCGGGCCATATGAACGTGCTCCTGGCCGAAGCGAACGTGCCCTATGACGAAGTGTTCGAGCTGGAAGACATCAATTCGCAATTCGCGCAGGCCGATGTGGCCTATGTCATCGGCGCCAACGACGTGACCAATCCCGCCGCCAAGTCCGATCCGCAATCGCCGATTTTCGGCATGCCGATCCTGGACGTGGAAAAAGCGAAGACCGTGCTGTTCGTCAAGCGCGGCATGGGCTCGGGCTATGCCGGCATCGAGAACGAACTCTTCTTCCGCGACAACACCATGAT
The DNA here is from genome assembly GCA_963760345.1 of uncultured Alphaproteobacteria bacterium. GTDB lineage: Bacteria > Pseudomonadota > Alphaproteobacteria > Micropepsales > Micropepsaceae > Rhizomicrobium. Next base: position 463,860 of record CAVXCU010000002.1, on the reverse strand, counting down.
GCTCTTCGGCGACGCCAAGAAGATGACCGAAGAGATCGTGAAGTCGCTGGGCTAGACGCCATGTATCGCCTGCTTTGGCGCATCTTCGGCGTGCCGTTCGGCGCCGAAGACCGCGCCGCGGTGTTCGCCGAAATGGTGGGCGACAGGTCCAAGGAAAGCGCCATCGAGTTCTTCCGCGACGGCGCGTCGCACAACACAGCAAAATCGGGCGCACTCCTCGGCGCGCAGGGCATCTTTGTCGTGGTCGACATCTTCGCAATCGATCACGGCTGGCCGAAGGACATGATCCTCGTGTCCATCCTGCTTCTGCTGGCGGGATCGCTCGTGCTGATGACCAATCTCCGGAGCACGCTGGGCGCTTATCGGCGGGCGCATGGGCAGACCAAAGTCGATGCCTTGCACGGCGTCTTCAATCTCGTTCTGACGCGCTCGGCCAACTTCAACGTGGCGCTTTATCTGACGTTCCTGTCGATCGTTCTGCTGGCGCTGGCGGCGCTGACATTCCTTTTCTAGTCTTGCCATAAGGGGACCGGCCATGCAGGGCAGCTTCGACAATCCGCCGATCGTCATTCGTTCGTCGAAATGGAAAACAGCGCTGCTTCTCGCCGTCTGCGTCGGCTTTGTTGCGATCGGCATTTTCATGCTGGGAGGCGCGATACCCGGGGTGATCTGGAGCGCCTATCTGGGCGTTGCGTTGTTCGGCTGCGGCATCCCGCTTTTCGGCTGGCAATTGCTCCGGCCGGATTCGCTGGAGCTCTCGCCGGCGGGAATCGTCTGGCGCAGCGTGTTCAAAACGATGAGCTGGAAATGGCAGGACGTCGGAAATTTTCGTGCCTATCGCGTCTTTTTCAGCCGCCAGGTCGGCTTCGATTTCTCCGCAAGCTATTCCGGGCAAACAAGGCTTAGAGCGACCAACAAGTCATTGGCCGGAGTCGAAGGCGCGCTGACCGGCAACTGGGAGATCGGCCCGGTTGAACTCGCAAAACTGCTGAATGAAGCGCGGGCGCGATGGGCGGGGTCCGGGAAACCTGCCGTCAGATCCAATTGATCTTCCACCCTCCCCTTGAGTCCGGCGAAGCCCTCGCGTAGCCGGGCTCAAGGGGAGGGTGAAGTTTTATTGCTCAATTGATTTCGAAAATGCGCTAGAGTCGCCCCATGTCAGTCAATGAAACCCACGAACACGGGCTGTGGACCCACGATCACCGCTTTCTGGGCAGCGGCCATGAGCGCTCGGAGCGCCGCGCGCGGCTGGCCGCCACGGTCACGGCCGTGTTCATGGTGGTGGAAATCGCGGCCGGGTTCCTGTTCGGGTCGATGGCGCTCCTCGCCGACGGCGTGCACATGGCGACCCATGTGGGCGCGCTGGGTCTGGCGGCGGGCGCCTATTGGCTGGCGCGGCGGCATGTGGCGGATGCGCGGTTCAGCTTCGGTTCCGGAAAATTCGGCGATCTTGCGGCCTTCGCGAGCGCGATCGCGCTGGGCGCGGCCGGCCTCGCCGTGGCCGTCGAGTCCATCGAGCGGCTCGTCTCGCCCATCGCCGTCGATTACCGCAGCGCGCTTCCCATCGCCGCCATCGGTCTCGCGGTCAATCTGATCTGCGCCTTCATTCTGCGCGACGATCCTTCGCACGGGCATTCTCATGGTCACGCGCACGCTCCCGCGCAAGCGCACGACCATGGGCACGATCATGCCCACGACCACAATGACGATCATTCCCATGGCGACAGCGACCACAACATGCGTGCGGCCTATATCCATGTGCTGGCGGACGCGGCCACGTCGGTTCTGGCGCTGGGCGCGCTGGCGGCCGGACTCATCTATGGCGTGCGCTGGCTCGATCCCGTCGTGGGCTTGGTCGGTGCGGGCGTGATCGGCTCCTGGGCGTTCGGCCTGGTGCGCGATAGCGGGCTGGTGCTGCTCGACGCCGAAGCCGATCCCGCGCTGTCGGGCGATATCCGCGCCATGATCGAAAACGAACTCGGCGCGCGCGTCTCCGATCTGCATCTGTGGCGGCTGGGTCCCGGACATCGCGGGCTGATCGTGTCGCTGGTGAGCCCCGACGCGACGACCGCCGAAGCGATCAAGCTCGCCTTGCGCGAGCGCCATCCCGATCTCAGCCACGTCACCGTGGAAGTGACGATCTGCGCGGATTGCGCGACGCCTTAGCCTTCCTTCGCCACGAAATCGAGGGCCTGGGCCGCGGTGCGCAATCCGTGATGGCGCTTCATGGGCGTGGAGAGATAGCGGTTGACCGCGGCGAACATTTCGTCCGCCCAGGGCGCGCCGGGTTCCGCGGCGATCTCGTCTTCTAGCGCAAACAAAACCTTCAGGTGATGACAGGCGATGATCGGCTCGACGATGCCGTGATCGTAGAGCCCGTCCATCTCGCGCTTGAGGAACGCAGTGCGATCGTTCACCCGCCAGCGCGCAACGTCTTCGTCGCCCCGCACATATTTCCGGTTGCGGCCGATGAAAAGTGCGAGCTGCAGCAGCGCGCGAGGCCAGAGCTCCGGCCGGTCGGCGCAGATATGGCGGCAGGCGTTCGCGAAGGTGAGCGCATGGGTGAAATCGAGCCAGCCGACATTGTCGGCAATGGCGTTGCCGGTCGCGGCATCGATGCCAAGATCGAAATGGGTGAGGTTCCATGCAGCCGCGCCCAGAAGCGCATCATAGAGCTCGCGCGTCGGCCGCCCCGACGAAGCGATGGTGCGCTTCAATGTTTCTTCCGGCGACAGCAGGATGAAATCCTCCGCCCGCGCGGGCGCCGCGCCTTTGCCGTCCCAACTCGCCAGCGCTTTCGCATAGAAGCGGAATTCCGGAAGCCGTTCCTCGCGCGTGGCGCGCACCAGCATGCGCGTGAGCGCGAGCAGCAGAGGCCCGGCTGCGTCGCCGCCCAGCCGCTCGATCGTCTGGCCGGTCTTGAATGTGTAGATCGCGCAATGGCCGAAATCGGCGTAATGCGCGAGCGCCGCTTCGGCGATGGCGGGCCTGAGCCGTGCATAGGGAATGCGTTCGGCGATCGCGTTGCGGATATGGCCAAGCGCGGCGGCTTCGTCTTCCGCTTCGACGGCCGCGACAAAGCCCTGCGGGTTCCACGCGATATTGCCGCCCGGATAGGGAAACGCGGCCGCGCCTTCGGTATCCCAGGCGATATGCCCGATCGGTTCGAGCAGCGCCGTCAGCCGGGCTTCGGGCGTGGGCGCGCGTTCGGCCAGCGCGAGCCAATCCGCGGCGGCGGCGTAAGCGTGCGTCATGCCGTCTTCGAGACGCTCGCTGCGTACGGCGAACGCATGCGTCACCGCTTCGGTGGCGTCGAAGCCGGTGCGTTCGAGACGCGCCACTTCGCGCGCCATGCGGGCGCCGTCATTGTCGGCGACGGCCGCTTCGAGACCCGCCAGCGCGCGGGCGCGCTGCGCATCGGCCGGAGCGTCGGAAAGATCGACGAAGATTTCGCCGTCGCGTAATTCGACCGCATAGGTCCGCACGGGATCGCGCCCGACAAGTGCGGTGCCGCAATCGAGATCGAATTTCCAATTGTGCCAGTTGCAGGTGAGGACCGCGCCCGGCCCGAGCGTGCCTTCGCTCAAGGGATAGCCTTCATGCGGGCAGCGGTTGGCGATGGCGAACAGCCGCTCGCCGTCCGCGATCAGGAGCACCTGCTTGCCCGCCTTGCGCACCAGCTTGCGGCCCTTGGCCTGAAGCTCGGTGCGGGTGACGCCGGTCGCGGTGAGCATGGCGCGTTCCTTTTCGAAAGGGTGTCCTTTTGAAAATATAGACCTGGCGGCTTGTTTTTCGCAAGTCCCTACTTTAGTAATTGCCGCCATGCGTTCCGCCAAAGTCCCGCCCAAAGCCTACCCCAAAGCGCCCACCGGCCGCGCCGCCGTGCTCGACCTGTTGAAGCGCGAAGGCCCGGTCGCATCGGCCACGCTCGCCCGGACGCTCGGCGTGACGGCCATGGCGGTGCGCCAGCATCTGTACGGGCTGGAAGGGGACGGGCTCGCCGCCAACGAGGCGCGGGCGAACGGCCGCGGGCGGCCCGCGAAATTCTGGCGCGCGACGCCCAAGGCCGATGCGTCCTTCGCCGATTCCCATTCGGCGCTCGCCGCCGACCTCGTCGTTCAGATGCGCAAGGCGTTCGGGGAAGATGGCCTCGACCGGCTTCTCAAATTGCGCACCGCCGATCAGGAAAAATCCTACGGCGCGCGGCTGGGCGCGAAACAATCGCTGAAGGCGCGGCTCGAGGCTCTCGCCCGCGTGCGCAGCGAGGAAGGCTACATGGCCGAGGTGCGGCGCGATCCCGAAACGGGCGCCTGGCTCTTCGTCGAGAACCATTGCCCCATTTGCGCGGCGGCGCGGCTGTGCACGGGATTGTGCCGCGAGGAACTGGCGCTGTTCGGCCGCGTGCTGGGGCGCGACGTGCGCGTCGAGCGCGTTTCCCACATCCTGGCCGGCGCAGGGCGCTGCGCCTATCGCGTGACGCCGGCCGCCTGAAAACGCAAAGGCCGCCCGGATGGGGCGGCCTTGTGAAATTCGCAACCGGATCGCCGGATCAGCGCGGCAGCACGCCCTCGCGCTGCAGGCGCTTGCGCTGGAGCTTGCGATAGCGGCGGATCGCTTCGGCCCGCTCCCGCGCCCGCTTCTTGGACGGCTTCTCGTAATGGCCCCTCAGCTTCATCTCGCGGAAGATGCCTTCCCGCTGCATCTTCTTTTTCAGCGCCTTCAGCGCCTGGTCGATATTGTTGTCGCGAACGATGATCTGCAAAGGCGGCTCCTTGAGGCCATTTCCGTAGGGGCGCGGTAAATACCAGAAGGCTTTTGGGGTGTCCACCCTGGCCGGAATGCCGCCAAACCGCCGCTTTGACCCGGTCGGGGACCCGCCCCATATTCGTGGGCATGGCTATTCTCAAGATCGCACGCATGGGCCATCCGGTCCTCGCCAAAAAGGCGGAAACCGTGGCCAATCCGGCCGCTCCCGAAATCCGCCGGCTCGTGTCGGACATGATCGACACCATGGTCGACGCCAACGGCGCGGGGCTCGCCGCGCCGCAGGTCCATGTTCCGCTGCGCGTGGTGGTGTTCCAGGCGCCGGACGAGCGCACCGAAGACGATGTGGCGGAGAGCGAGCGTTTCGACCACATCGCGCCCCTGACCGTTCTCATCAATCCCGAGATCGAGATCCTCGATCCCGCGCCCGAAGGCGGCTGGGAAGGCTGCCTGTCGGTGCCCGGACTTAGGGGCTATGTCGAACGCGCCGCACATATCCGCTATCGCGGCTTCGATCATGACGGCCGCCCGGTCGAGCGCACCGCCAAGGGGTTTCATGCCCGTGTCGTGCAGCACGAATGCGACCACCTGGACGGCGTGCTTTATCCGCAGCGCATGCGCGACATGACGAAATTCCTGTTCGAATCCGAAGCGCATCATTGGGTGGGGCGCAAATGACGGACGCCGCGTCCCGGCCCCGCAAGCCGCGCGCGAAAGCGAAACCTGCCGGCGCCGATCGCGACGCCGCGCTTAAAGAGCGGATTCTCGACGCGGCATTGCCGCATGTCGCGTTCGACGGCTTCACCGACAAGGTTCTCGCCGCGGCGGCCGCGGAAGCCGGCGCCGACAAGGCGGCGCTGGCGCGACTGTTTCCGGACGGCCCCCTCAGCCTCGTCGAAGCATTCTCGATGCGCACAGACGCGGCGATGGAAACGCAACTGGCCAAACGCAAGCTCGCGCAGCTGAAAATCCGCGAACGGATCAGGCTCGCGGTGACGACGCGGCTTGCGCTTCTGGCGCCGCACAAGGAAGCCGCGCGGCGCGCCGCCGCATTCCTCACCCTGCCGCCGCATGCGGGGCTGGGTGCCAAGCTTCTCTACCGCACGGTCGATTCGATCTGGCGCGCGGTGGGCGACACCTCGACCGATTTCAACTTCTACACCAAGCGCGCGATCCTGGCGGCCGTCTATTCGGCGACTCTGCTGCGCTGGTTCACCGACGACAGCGAGGACGAAGCGGCGACGGCCGAGTTCCTCGACCGCCGCATCGAAAACGTCATGCGCTTCGAGAAATTCAAGGCGGAGTTGCGCGAGCGCGCCAAACACCTCCCATCCCTCGCCGACATCCTCAAAGGCCCCGGCGGCCGGCGGGCGTGAGCGCGGTGCTTCGCTGCCCCGCCCCCCACCCGTCCGCCTTCGCTCTGCGAGCTACGGCGGCCGACCTCCCCACAAGGGGGAGGTGAAGAACGTTCGCGATGCGCTACGACATACTCGTTGAAGTCCCCTCCCCCTTGTGGGGAGGTATAGGGTGGGGGGCGGCGACGAATCTATTCCACCCTAAACCAGCCGCTCCGCGATCTGGACCGCGTTGAGGGCGGCGCCTTTGAGCAGTTGGTCGGCGGCGGCGAACATCGCGATGGAGTGGCCGCGGGGATCGCTCAGATCCTGCCGGATGCGGCCGACCAATATGTCGTCCTGGCCCGAAGCATCCTTCGGCATGGGGAAATAATTGTTCCCGGGATCGTCGACGATCCGAATTCCCGGCGCATCCGACAGGATCGTGCGCACCTCGCCGGGCGTGATGGGGCGCTCGCATTCGAAATTGATCGCCACCGAATGGGCCCGCAGCACGGGCACCCGCACGCAGGTGGCGCTGACGGCGATATCGGGGTCCTCGAAAATCTTCTTCGTCTCGCGGATGATCTTCGTCTCCTCGTCGTTGTAGCCGGTCGCGGGATCGATCTTCGAATTGTGACTGAACAGGTTGAAGGCATAGGGATGGGGCAGCACGCGGTTCTCGAATTCGCGCCCCTCGAGACAGGCGCGGGTCGATTCGCGCAATTCCTCCATCGCGGCGGCACCCGCACCCGACGCCGCCTGATAGGTCGACAGGATCAGCCGCCGCACGCGGTTCTTGCGGTGGATGGGCCACAGCGGCGTGATCGTTGCAATCGCCGCGCAATTGGGATTGGCGACGATGCCCTTGTGCTCCCCGATTCGCCGCGCGTTGATTTCGGGGATCACGAGCGGCACGTCCCTGTCGGTCCGGAAGGCGGAGGAATTGTCGACGACGATGGCGCCCGCCTTGACGGCGAGGGGCGCGAATTTGCGGGAAATGTCGCCGCCCGCCGAGAACAGCGCGATGCCGGCGCCCTCGAGCGATGTCTCGCTCAACGCCTCGACCGCGATCTCCATCCCGCGAAAGGAAAGCTTCGTCCCGGCCGAGCGCGGGCTCGCGAACAGCCGCAATTGCGACAACGGAAAATTGCGCCGCTCCAGGCAGCCGATCAATTCATGGCCGACTGCGCCGGTCGCCCCCACAATCGCCACGACCGGCGGCCTCTTGACCTGTCTCGCACTCATCGTCGTTCGTCCTCCGGACCAAAAACAAAGGCCCCGTCCGTTTCCGGCGGGGCCCTGGAATTTCGCGTTTGCTTTGTGTCAGCGCGCGATGAATCCCAACGCCCCGTTTGCGGGCGTCCCGGTCTTCGTCATGCGCGTCTTCATCGACATGGGGGAAAAATAGCCGTGGCGTTCCGATTTGTAAATGTCAGCGCGCGGTCTTCGGCGCGAGCCGCGTGATGTGACCCATCTTGCGGCCCGCGCGCGTGTCCGATTTGCCGTAGAGATGGAGCCCGCCGGGGCGTGCGGCAAGCGCGAGCCAGTGGGCCGCTTCCTCGCCGATGATGTTCTCCATCACCGCGTCAGAATGGCGCGCGGGGTCCCCGAGCGGCCAGCCCGCCACGGCGCGGATATGCTGCTCGAACTGGCTCGTGACGCAGGCTTCGAGCGTCCAATGCCCGGAATTGTGGACGCGCGGTGCGATCTCGTTGACGAGCAGCGCGCCGTCCTGGCCCACGAACAATTCGACGGCGAACACGCCCACATAATCGAGCGCGTCGGCGATGCGCCGGGCGATGGTCTCGGCTTCGCGGGCCTGCGCATGGCTCAGCCGCGACGGCACGGTCGAACGGCGCAGGATATGGTTCTCGTGCAAATTCTCCGGCGGATCGAAGGCGGCGAACGCGCCGTCGGCGCCCCGCGCCGCGATCACCGATGCTTCGAATGCAAAATCGACGAAGCTCTCGAGGATTGAGGGTGCGCCCTTGAAGCGCGCCAACGCGGCTTCGAGCTCGCTCTTGCTGGAGACCTTCGCCTGGCCTTTGCCGTCATAGCCGAGGCGTCGCGTCTTCAGGATCGCCGGCGCACCGGCACGCGCGAATGCCGCGTCCGCATCGTCCGCGGAGTCGATTCGCGCGAATGCGGCGGTCGCCAGGCCTAATCCGGCGACGAAGGATTTTTCCTCGAAGCGGTCCTGCGCCACGGCCAGTGCCCGCGCATTGGGACGGATGGGCTTCAGATCGGCGAGCAGTGCCACCGTCTCGGCCGGTACGTTCTCGAATTCGAAAGTGATCGCGTCGCACGCTTTCGCGAAGCGGGCGAGCGCGCGCGGATCGCGATAATCGGCATGCGTCTTGGCGGCGGACACCTGATAGGCGGGTGTCTCGCGCTCCTCGGCATAAATATGTGCCTTCAATCCCAGCCGCGCGGCGGCGAGCGCGAGCATGCGCCCGAGCTGCCCGCCGCCCAGGATTCCGATCGTGCCCCCCGGCGGAACGGGAGCGGACAGGGATGCGGGCGGAGTCATTGCGCGGTGTCGGAGGGCGTTTCGGAGACGGATTCGGTCTGCCGCTTGCGCCACGCATCGAGCCGTTTGGCGAGGTCCTCGTCGGAGAGCGCGAGAATGGCGGCCGCATGCAGCGCCGCATTCTTGGCGCCGCTTTCCCCGATGGCGAACGTCGCCACCGGCACGCCGCCCGGCATCTGGACGATGGAGAGAAGGCTGTCCATCCCCTTCAACGCCTTCGATTCGATGGGCACGCCGAGCACGGGAAGGATGGTCATGGAGGCCGTCATGCCGGGCAGATGGGCCGCGCCGCCCGCGCCCGCGATGATCGCTTTCAGGCCGCGGCCGGCCGCGTTCTTGGCATAGGCGTAAAGCCGGTCCGGCGTGCGGTGGGCGGAAACGATGCGGCTTTCGTAAGGAATGCCCAGCGCGTCCAAGATACCGGCCGCCGCGCGCAACGTCGCCCAGTCGGACTGGCTTCCCATGATGAGGCCGATAAGGGGCGTGGGCGCGGTCATGCTTCCAGCTTTGGGCGCCGACGATGCGGCCGAGCGCAGAAGCGCCGCATTATAGGGCCGGATCGCCCCAAGGAAAGATGGCTTACTTAACAGGCTGCTAACGGAAATAAACGGATTCTTAAGTCCCGACTGCCCAGATGAGGACGATTGTGCCGAATCAGGACGGGACGAAGCGATGAAGATCGACCGGATCGGCCGGCTGGGAGCCGCGCGGGCCGTCGCCGCGGGCGCTCTCGCGCGGCGGGACGAGCCGGGCATCTCCGAATCCGAGCTGACGCCCCGGGTTCGCGAAACGGTTGCGTCCCTGATGGGCGAAATCGACCGCCTCCGCCAGGAACTCGCCCATGCGCAGGCGCGGCTCGAAGACGTCGAGCGCGCGGCCGACCAGGACCAGCTCCTGCCGCTGCTCAACCGGCGCGCTTTCGTGCGCGAGCTGACGCGCCATATCGGCTTCGCCGCGCGCTACGGCACGCCCGCGAGCCTCGTCTATTTCGACCTCGACGGCTTCAAACGGATCAACGACACCTTCGGGCATGCGGCCGGCGACGAAGTGCTCCGGCATTTCGCCGGAACGCTGCTCGCCCATGTGCGCGAAAGCGACGTGGTGGGCCGGCTGGGCGGCGACGAATTCGGCGTGATTCTGTCCCACGCCGATCTGGCGCAGGCGAACCGCAAGGCGGCTTCGCTGATGGAAACGCTGTCGGCCAGTCCCGCGCAGATGAGCGGCATGCCGCTCGCGGTCGGCTATTCCTATGGCGCGTTCGAACTGGTGGCGGGCGAGAATGCCGACACGGCCATCGCGCACGCCGACGAAGCGATGTACCGCCAGAAGCGCGCGGCGCGGTAGAGAGAGCACTACGCTCGGCGGCCCCCCTTCCGTCCGCCTTGCGAAAGTCGCGAGGCGGACGGAAGGGGGCCGCGCCGGCTCATCCCAGCTCACGCAATGATATCCGGCAGGAGCGCGTCTTCGATGCGCGCGATCTGGTCTTTCAGTTGCAGCTTGCGCTTCTTGATCCGCGTCAGCTGAATCTGGTCGCGCACGCCCTGTTCGATCATCGCGGCGATCGCGGTGTCGAGATCGCGATGTTCCTGCATCAGCATGGCAAGCTCCGCGCGCAGGGCCTGCTCGTCGGCTTCCGTCATCGCGCTTTCTACCGCTCCCGCGGCTTGGCGTTGCGGCGGCCCTTCGCCAGATCTTCGCCCCAGCGCCGCACCTTCGGCCAATCATACCCCAGAAGGTCGAGCATGCGCCCCACCATCTGGTCGATCAGGTCCGCGATGGTGCGCGGCTCGGCATAGAAGGCGGGCACGGGCGGCAGGATGATCGCCCCCATTTCGGCCAGCTGCACGAGCGTCCGCAAATGGCCCAGATGCAGCGGCGTTTCGCGCACCAGGAGGATGAGCGGGCGGCGCTCCTTCAGCATCACGTCGGCCGCGCGGGTGAGGAGGCTCGACGTCACGCCCGTGGCGATCTCCGACATGGTGCGCACGGAGCAGGGCGCCACGATCATGCCTTTGGTCTTGAACGAGCCCGACGCGATGGGGGCTGCGATATCGCCGATGGCATAGACATGGGCCGCCTTGGCCGCGACCTCGCGGGGGTTGAGGGCGGTTTCGTAGCCGATGGTCATCTCGGCCGCCTTGGTCATGACGAGATGCGACTCGACCCCCAGCTCGGCCAGCGCCTCCAGGAGGCGGATGCCATAGGCCACGCCGGAGGCCCCGCTGAGCCCCACGGCCAGCCGCTCGAAACCGGCCTTTTTTGCTGAAGTTTCCGCCATGGAAGGGGTTTACAGTTCGGAAGCCACGCCCGGAAGTAGGCCGTGACAGAAGGCCCTTCCGGTGCTTTAATTTCAACCCCTTCATCGGCGAGGTTCGAGCGATGGCACTGCAGGGACATATTCAGGAATTGTCCGAAAAGCATCAGAAACTCCAGGAATTGATCGAAGCGGAAATGACCCACCCCGATTGGGACGAAGTCCGGGTCGCCGCGCTGAAAAAAGAAAAACTCCGAATCAAGGACGAACTCGAACGGCTCCGAACGAGCGTTCACTAGAATTCCCCTTCTGGCTTTAATTGCCCGCACCGCAAGTCCGGGCGCGCGGCGGCGTTTTTTGTGCGCGGCCTGAAATTTGATTCACGCGGAGCCGCGGAGCCGCGGAGAACAAGGGAGAAAATATTTGGCGCTACGCGCCGAAGAGACTTCTTGTTCGCGCGTAGCGCAATAGACTTTCTTCTCCGTGTCCCCCGTGTCCCCCGTGTCCCCCGTGGTGACCCGTTTTTTCCTCCGCGTCTCCGCGGCTCCGCGTGACCCCTTTTATTCCGCCGCTGCAGGAACGGCCGCAGGGCGCACGCGGGCGAAGGCGAGGGCGGCGGCGACGAGGAACAGTCCGGCCGCAAGGAACGCCGCACCCGGGAAATAGACCGGCGCGGATGCGCCCGTGAAATAGCCGAACAGGTTCGACAACAGCGGCGGCGCCGCGATGGAGGTGAGCGAGCCCAGACAGGCGAGCGCGCCCTGCAGCTCGCCCTGTTCGCTCGGCCCCACCTGTTTCGACATGATCGCGTTGAGCGCGGGACCCGCGAGCCCCATGAACGACCACAGCGCCATCCAGCCGTAAAGCATCCAGCCTTGCGTCGCGAGCGCGTAGCCGGTGAAGCCGATCGCGCCGCAGGCGAGGCCGCCATAGACCGCGCGTGTCTCGCCGATGCGGGGAATGACGATGCGCGTAAGGACACCGAAGACAAGCGCCGTCATCGCGCCCACCGCCATCAGCGAATAGCCGACCTCCCGGGGCGTCCAGTGGAATTTGAGCATGGTGTAGTAGGTCCACACGGCCGGGTTGGCGTCGTGCGCGAGCCGCATGAGAACCACCACGCCGAACAACCCAACAATCATGGGAAAACGCCCCAGCGATTTGAACGCTCCGAACGGATTGGCGCGCCACAATTCGAAGCTGCGGCGCTGCTCCCAGGGCAGCGATTCCTTCAGCACGACGAAACCGTAGACCGCATTCGCCAGCGCGAGGCCTGCGGCCACGAAGAACGGAAGCCGCGCGCCATATTGCCCGAGGAGCCCGCCGATCGCAGGCCCCACGATGAAGCCGAGCCCGAAGGCCGCACCGGTGAGCCCGAAATTGGCCGCGCGTTTCTCGGGCGGCGATACGTCGGCGATATAGGCGTTCACGGTCGGATAGGCCGCGCCCGCCATGCCCGAGAGAAACCGCGCCGCGAACAGCCACAAAATGGTCGGCGCCAACCCCGTGATCAGATAGTCGATGCCGAGCGCCGCCAGAGACAGGATAAGGACGGGCCGCCGGCCGAACCGGTCGCTCAGATTGCCGATCAGCGGCGCGCACAGGAACTGCATCAGCGCGTAGACGAAAAAGAGCCAACCGCCATAGCGCGCGGCCTCGCTCAGCGCGAGCGCGGGCGAAAGGCCATGGCCCGTCAGCTCCGTGATGATCTTGGGCATGACCGGGATGATGATGCCGAGCCCGATCGTGTCGACGAACATCGTGATGAAAATAAAGAGCAGGGCGAACCTGCTGGTCTGCGGCTGATCCAAGATGCCCCCGGCTTTGTTTGAGCGGAGCGGAGATTACGGTGCTTTGGGGGAGGCGTATTGGAAAAAATTGGCGACGGCCTCTCTCCAATTACCGCTTCACGTCCGCCATATAGCAACGCACCTCGGCGTGAGGGATGGCGTCTGCGGCGAATGTGAAGGTTCCCTTGTCTTTCACTTCGCGGGCGGCGCGCACGAAGGCGCCCAGCGCGGCGCGGGCGAAGGCGCCGCCCACGCTGATGCGCTTGACGCCGGCCGCGGCAAGTTCCTCGACCGAAAAGGTGGCGCCCTTCAGGCCCATGACGACGTTGACGGGTTTGGAGACCGACGCGCACACCTCGCGGATCGCGTCGAGGCTCGGAAGCCCGGGCGCATAGAGAACGTCCGCGCCGGCTCCGGCAAAGGACTGCAGCCGTCGGATGGTATCGGCGAGATCGGGGCGGCCGTGCAGGAAATTCTCCGCCCGCGCCGTCAGCACGAAGCCGCAATCGCGCGCCGCCTTCGCCGCCGCCGCGACCCGCTCCACCGCAAGCTGGAATTCACAGATGGGGTTGGCCGCGTCGCCCGTCGCGTCCTCGATCGATCCTCCGGCGAGGCCGATCTCCGAAGCGAGCCGGATGGTTTCGGCGCAGATTTCGGGCGCGCGCCCGAACCCATCCTCCAGATCGGCGGACACGGGCAGTGGCGTGGCGTCGACGATTTCTTTCGCGTTCGCCAGAATCTCGTCGCGCGTCAATCCTGCCGACGAATCGAGACGGCCCACGGCGAAGGCATAGCCGGCGCTCGTCGTCGCCAACGCCTCGAAGCCCAGCGCCGCCAGGATTCTCGCCGTCCCCGCATTCCAGGGATTGGGAATCACGAAGGCGCCGGGCCGCTCATGGAGCGCCCGGAACGATTTGCATTTCTGCTCGCGTGTCACGTCCGCAATCTCCGGTTCGAATATTCTATCGCACCGGAGGGATGTTAAACGTTCCGTCGACGATCTTCACGAAATTCCGCTCCTCGCGAAGGATCAGCCGTTTGCTCTTCACCATCGCGTCCTCGCGCGTGAGATCCTGATCGGACTTCAGGCGCGTCTTGTAGGTCTCGTATTCGGCCAGCGTGTCGAACCCGATCATGCCCCAGGCGACGTCGTTCGTTCCCTCATAGGGCATGAAATAGCCGACGAGGTGGCCGCCATTGCGCGGGATGATCGTGCCCAGATGTTCGGCGCGCCGTTCGAAATCGTCGCGCTGATAGGGATCGATCTGATATCTGATGATGCAAACCATTTTCATTGCCGTTCTCCCGTCTGCCGGTTTCGCCATCGCGCCGCGCGCAAGGGGAAGCATCGCAAGCACCGATCCGGCGAGTTTTGCCGCGTCGCGCCGGTTCCATTCGCCGATCGGGGACATTGCGAGCGTCATGGCGCGCATCCTGCCCCTTCGCCGTCATGGACACTTCGTTAATGGTCGAACTATAGACGTTGCGGCGAACCCCGAACGCGCAGCCGGATCTTTGTTGGGTCCCCCTCACCCACAATTTCGCGGTGTAGAAACCTCGCACTTGCCCGCCCTCTCCCCCAAAGGGGGCGAGGGAAATTGCGCGCTGCATTTCTTCTCCCTCGCCCCCGCAGGGGGAGAGGGTCGGGGTGAGGGGGTCCCTCCGCGATGTCGCGAAACTTTACGATCGCACGTCAATCGAAGTCCGCCACATCGACATATGTCGACGTGTGAGCCCGAACCGCTCCTACGCCACCTTCTTCGCCTGCTCGCGCAATTTGTATTTCTGGATCTTGCCGGTCGAGGTTTTCGGCAGTTCCGTGAAGACCACGTGCCGCGGGCATTTGTAGTGGGCGAGCTTTTCGCGGCAATAGGCGACGATCTCCGCCGCCGTCACCTGCTCGAAGCCGGGCTTGCGTTCCACGAACGCGCAAGGCGTCTCGCCCCATCTGTGATCGGGCCGCGCCACCACCGCCGCGAACATGCACGGCCGGATGCTTGAGGAGCGTGTCCTCCACCTCGATCGAGGAAATGTTCTCCCCGCCGGAAATGATGATGTCCTTGGAACGGTCCTTGAGCTGGATGTAGCCGTCCGCGTGCATCACGCCCAGATCGCCGGAATGAAACCAGCCGCCTTCAAACGATTCCTCGGTCGCCGCAGGGTTCTTCAGATAACCCTTCATCACGATGTTGCCGCGGAACATCACTTCGCCCAGCGTCTCGCCGTCGGCGGGCACGGGCTCCATGGTCTCGGGGTCCATCACCGAGAGCGCGTCGAGCGCGTGATAGCGCACGCCCTGGCGCGCCTTCTTCGCCGCGCGCGTGCCCCGGTCGAGACTGTCCCAGTCGGCTTTCCATTCGTTGACGACGGCGGGGCCGTAGGTTTCGGTCAGGCCGTAAACATGGGTCACGTTGAAGCCCGCTTCGCTCATCGCGGCGAGCACGGCTTCGGGCGGAGGCGCCGCCGCCGTGATGAACTCCACGCGATGGGGCAGTTCGCGCCGCTCGTCGGCGGCCGCATTGACCAGCGTCGACATCACGATGGGCGCGCCGCACAGATGCGTCACCTTGTGTTCCGCGATCAGATCGTAGATCGGCTTGGCGCGCACCCAGCGCAGGCACACATGCGTGCCGGCCACGACCGACAGCGACCAGGGAAAGCACCAGCCGTTGCAATGGAACATCGGCAGCGTCCACAGATAAACCGGATGGCGGCTGAGGCCCGCCGAAATCACGTTGCCGTAGCCCATGAGCGCGGCGCCGCGATGGTGGAACACGACGCCCTTGGGATTGCCCGTGGTGCCCGAAGTGTAGTTGAGCGAAATCGCATCCCATTCGTCGGCGGGAAGGGCCCAGGCAAATTCCGGATCGCCGCCGGCCAGGAATTCTTCGTAATCCGTCTTGCCCAGCCGCTCGCCCCATTGCGGAAATTCGGGGTCGTCATAATCGATGATGAAGGGTTTGGTTTTGGCGAGCTTTAGCGTCTCCTTGACGGTGCCCGCGAATTCGCGGTCGGTGATCAGCACCTTGGCTTCGCCGTGATCGAGGATGAAGGCGAGCGCGGCGGCGTCGAGGCGCGTGTTGAGGGTGTTGAGCACGCCACCCGTCATCGGCACGCCGTAATGGGCTTCGAGCATGGCGGGCGTGTTGGCCAGCATCACGGCGACCGTGTCGCCCTTGCGGATGCCGAGATCGGCCAGCGCGGAGGCGAGCCTGCAGGCGCGCTCGTAGAACTTCGCATAGCTGTAGGTCTTGTTGCCGTGAATGATCGCCGTGCGCTCGGGAAACACGCGCGCCGCGCGTTCGAGAAACGTCAGCGGCGTCAGCGCCTGGTAGTTGGCGGCGTTGCGGTCGAGGTCGGTATCATAGATGTTGCGCCCCACGCCGGGCTTGAGCCGGGCCACATGCCGGGGCGCTGGCTCGGCCGCTCGCGCACGCACCGCCTTGCGGGGGCGCAGCCGCGTGAGGGGCTTGGGCGACGGCTTGCGCGCCATCTTTTTGACCGCCGGCTTGGCCTTCGCCGCAGACTGCTTCTTCGCGGCGGGTTTCGTCGCGGCGCGGCGTGCGGGTTTGGGAGTCTTCGGTTTTTTCGTCTTGCGCGCCATGTCTGGTCGTTCCCGGGAAAACCGCGCGAACGCTAGAGAAACCCTCGCCCAGCGGCAAGCCGTGGCGCGCAAGGAAGTGGTCCCGACAGCCGTCGCCGGCGGCCCGAATGGCGTGGCCTCTCGTGCCGATCGATGCCGGACTTTTTTGTCGCGCGCACGGCAGGGGCGCAATGCGCGCGTTATCTTTGACTTGGTGCGCCAGACCGTTTAGCAGCGAATGTCTGGCGGCGTCATGGCACCTCAGCTTTATTCGATCGGCGCAATACTTCTGTCCACGGCGTTTCTGCTTCTGGGAAACGGCCTGATCGGCACGCTCACGCCTGTCCGTGCCCATCTCGAAGGCTTCTCCAATCTCGCCATCGGCACGATGGGATCCTTCTATTACGCGGGCTTCGTGCTCGGCTGTTTCGCGGGTCCGCGGCTTCTCGCCCGCGTGGGCCATATCCGCACCTTCGCGATTGCCGCCGCGCTGACCTCGGCGACTGTGCTGCTGCAGCCGATCTATACCGCGCCCGTCATGTGGATCGCCGATCGCGCCGCGTTCGGCTTTTGCGCGGCCAGCATCTTCATGGCGCTGGAAAGCTGGCTCAACGACCGCGCCACCAACGAGACACGAGGGCGAATTCTCTCCGCCTACGTCATCGTCAATCTGGGGAGCCTGGCGGCCGGCCAATGGCTGCTGCTTGCCGCGCCGACCATGGGCTACCAGCTCTTCAGCCTGGCGGCGATCGTCTATGTGCTCTGTCTTGTTCCCGTCGGCCTCACGCGTTTGCCCCAGCCCGTGCCGCAACCCGTGCCGCGGCTCAGGGTCTGGCGTCTGGCGAAGATCGCGCCCGTCGGCATGGCCGGCATCGTCACGGTCGGGCTCGCGAACGCGGCGTTCTGGACGCTCGCGCCCGTTTACGCCCAGTCGCTGGGCTTCTCGATCTTCGGCGTGGCGCTGTTCATGAGCGCGTTCATTGTAGGCGGCACGCTGATCCAGTTTCCGCTGGGGCGCTTTTCGGACCGGCTCGACCGGCGCTGGATCATCGCGGCGGTCTGCGGCGCGGCGTGTTTGGGCGGGATTGCGCTCGCGCTCCTGGGCCGGATGGGCGCGCCTTATCTTCTCTACCCGCTGGCGCTTTTCTTCGGCGCGGCGATGCTGCCGCTTTACTCGCTGTCGATTGCGCACGCCAACGACCGGCTGCCCCATGGCGAATTCATCGAAGCATCCGCGACGCTCCTGATGGTGAACGCGGTCGCCTCGGTGATCGGGCCGTTTGTGGCCGCGCTCGTCACCGCGCGGGTGGGGCTCGCCGCATTATTCTTCTATACGGCCGCAGTGCATTTCGCGATGACGGTGTTCACCATCGCGCGGATCGTCATGGTCCGTTCGGCGCCCGGCGAGACGCACGAGCATTTCGTGGCGGTGCCGCAAACGCAGTCGCCCAATGCGCTCGAACTCGATCCGCGCGCGCCCGCGCATGCGGATCATCCCCGGGCGGCTTGAGCTAGCTCTCGGACTGTTCCGGCTCGGCCGCCGCTTCTGCCGCCGGCTCCGGCGCGAGATCGGCCGTCGTCTCGGCGATCGGCTTGAGGCTTTCGCCTTTCTTCGCGGCCTTCTGCAGCATGCGCTCGCGCTTCACGGAGGCGCGCTGCACCGCCATGTCGAGCTCGAGCTGCGAGCACAGGCCGAGCGTCACCGGATCGACGGCCTTGATGTTCGTCGCGTTCCAGTGCGAGCGCTCGCGGATCTTCTGGATGGTGGCCTTGGTCGTTCCCACCAGCTTGATGATGTCCGCGTCGGCGAATTCGGGATGGTTGCGCAAAATCCAATAGACAGCGTCCGGCTTGTCCTGGCGCTTGGAGACGGGCGTGTAGCGTGGCGCCTTCTTCTGCTTGACGGGCGGAATCTTGTGCTTGGGCGGCGCCATCTTGAGGCGAACCTTGGGGTTCTTCTCGGCTTCTTCGATCTGTTCGCGGGTGAGCTGGCCCGAGGTGACCGGGTCCTGCCCCTTGATGCCTTTGGCCACGTCTTCGTCGGCGATGCCCTTCACTTCGAGGGGGTGCAGCCCGCAGAAATCGGCGATCTGCTCGAAGGTGAGCGAGGTATTGTCGACCAGCCAGACGGCGGTCGCCTTCGGCATCAGCGGTTTGTCGGCCATAAGTTTCCTCATTCCCGGGCGAGGTTTCGGACCTCACGCCGCTCCCTAGGTTTCAACCCTGTTGGGGATAGGGGCGCCTTTTACAGGGACATTGCCCCAAGGAAAAGGGTTTAGGTTAAAGCTTGAGCAAAATCTTGCCGATATGGCCGCTTCCGGCCATCCTGGCGTGCGCCGCCTGGGCTTCCGCCAGGGGAAAGACCCGGTCCACGATGGGCCGGATGCGGCCGGCATCGATCAGCGGCCAGACCTCGCGGGCCAGCGCGTCGCGGATGGCGCCCTTTTCCTCATTCGAGCGGGCGCGCAGCGTGGTCGCCATGAAGGAAAGCCGTTTCATCATCATGAGGCCGAAATTGACCTCGGCGCTGATGCCGCCCTGGAACGCGATATTGACCAGCCGTCCCTTGAGTGCCAGTGCGCGGAAATTGCGCTCGATATAGGAGCCGCCAACCATGTCGAGGATCACGTCCACGCCCCTGCCGCCCGTCGCTTCCTTCGTCACGGCGACAAAATCGTCCTTGTGGTAGTCGATCGCGCGCGTGGCGCCGAGCTTTTCGCACGCCGCACATTTCTCGGCGTTGCCGGCGGTCGCGAAGACCTTGTTGCCGCGCGCCGCGCAAAGCTGGATCGCGGCCGTTCCGATGCCGCTCGAGCCGCCATGGATCAGCACGCTTTCGCCGGACGCGAGCCGCGCGGTATCCATCAGGTTGGTCCACACCGTGAAATGCACTTCGGGCAGGGCGGCCGCGTCCACGAGATCGACCCCGCGCGGAACGGGAAGAACCGTGCGCTCCGATGCGACGCAATATTCGGCATAGCCGCCGCCTGCCAACAGTGCGGCCACCTTGTCGCCGACCCGGAAGCCCGTCGTGCCCGTGCCGAGTTCGGCGATCTCGCCCGAAACTTCGAGCCCCAGAGTTTCGGGCGCGCCGGGCGGCGGGGGATAATGTCCCATCGCCTGCGCCAGATCGGCACGGTTAAGGCCCGCCGCCGCCACCTTGATCAGAACCTCGCCCGGGCCCGGATGGGGACGGGGAATTTCGGCCACGCCCAGCTTGTAGCCTTGGCCCGGATTGTCGACGCGGATAGCTTTCATGGTCGTTGTTCTTTCAAGCGGGCCCAAAAACGCCGGGAAACACTAGCAAAGCGGATGGAGGACGGAAACGATGCCGATCGATCCCGAAGAACTGCTGCCGAAGAAGAAGCCCGTCGATATCGTCCTCGGCGAGGATTTGTCGGCCATGTCGGAGCACGAATTGACGGCGCGGATCGGCGCGCTTGACGGCGAAATTGCCCGTTGCCGCGAGGCGATCAAATCGCGGCAGGCGACGAAATCCGCCGCGGACGCGTTCTTCCGGAAAGGTTAAGCGCCCTAGTCGCGTATCCGACAATTCACACCATCGCGAGCGACCGGCCGGCGAATTCCACGCGCGCCGATTGTGCATCGCACGAATTTCTTCGCCCGCATTATCCCATCAACCATTAATTCTGCTGCGAATGGTTTCATGCCGGTCATTAAGCGTTGCCTTCCTGCAACCCGAATCGAGTTGTGATCGGAAGAGTCGCGCATGAGGCTTGCGCTGGCGGCGAAGCTTGCTAGCCTTTTTCCGGGATGAGCTTTCTGGGGGAGGGCGCGGCGCATGTCGCTTCCGCAAACTGACGACGAGGGGGTTCGCGATCTCACCTTGCAGACTTTTACCGGCTCGGCGCTCTTCGAGCGCACTTTCGACGAAGGCATGGCGCTGGTGGAAGAAACCGCGCGCTATCTCGACGGGCGCGGCCGGCAGGAATCGCGCGAACTGCCGCGCAAGGCTTCGCTTCTTTATGCCGGCGAAAGCATGCGCGTCACGACGCGCCTGATGCAGGCGGCAAGCTGGCTGCTCATTCAGCGTTCCGTGCATGACGGCGAAATGCGGGCGGAAGACGCGGCGGGGGATCGTTACCGCCTGGGCTCGAAGGAAATCTGCCTGGGCGGACGCGCCGATGTGGTCGATGCGCTGCCGGCGACATTGCAGGATCTCCTGGAGCGCAGCGACAATCTCTACCGGCGCATCGCGCGGCTGGACGATGTGTTGTATGGGGCCGGGCCCAAGAAGCCCGGCGTCAAGGCGCATTTCGACCGGCTCAACCAAGCGTATGGCGGCGAAGACGAGGCCGCGTAAGCGCGCGCTCCGTCAGCTTTTCACGTAATCCTTGAAACGCTTGTTGAAGCGGGTCAGGCGGCCGCCGCGGTCGACCAGCTGCTGCTGGCCGCCGGTCCAGGCCGGATGCGTCGAGGGATCGATGTCCAGCGTGATCTTCTGGTCGGGCTCGCCCGAGGTCGAACGGGTCCGGTAGGTCGAGCCATCGTTCAGGACGATGGTGACCATGTGATAGTTGGGATGAATGCCCTTTTGCATGGCGGCGGCCTCTCCGGAACCCTTGAAAGGCGGGCCTTATAGGGGATCGACCCAGGGCTGACAAGCTTTTTGCCCCGCCCGCGCGGCGCTTGGTCCCGTTCGCCGCCCGACTCCCTATATGTATAGCTGGCAGGGTAAATCGGTGGGTTCCATGGCGCAGTCGGGCGAAGAGTTTGTCAGCCAGGTCCAGTATGTGGCCGCAGGACGGGCAAAGGGCCGGTCGCTGCAGCCGCTGCGCCGGCTGCTGCCGTTTCTGAGACCCTATCGTTATCGGATCGGTCTCGCGCTGCTGGCCTTGATGTGCTCATCGGCGGCGACGCTCATTTTGCCGGCCGTCCTCCGACAGGTCGTGGACCATGGATTCGACGCGGCGGATGCGGCCCGCCTGAAGCATTATTTTGTTCCGTTTTTGGTGGTCGCTGCGGTCTTCGCCTGTTCATCGGCCACGCGCTTCTACGTCGTCACGTGGCTGGGCGAGAGGGTGATCGCCGACATTCGTCGCGCCGTGTTCGATCACGTAATTGGGCTGACGCCCGCCTTCTTCGAAGTGACGCGCACCGGTGAGGTGCTGTCGCGGCTGACCGCCGACACGACGCTCATTCAAACCGTGGTGGGATCGTCGGTCTCGGTTGCCATGCGCAATGCCGTGATGTTCGTCGGCGGCCTGATCCTGATGTTCGCCACGAGCGTCAAACTGACAGTTTTGGTGGTTTCCGCCGTTCTTCTCGTGATGGTGCCGCTCATTGCCTTCGGGCGCTGGGTGCGGACACTGAGCCGCCGCAGCCAGGATCGCATCGCCGATACGAGCGCGCGCGCGAGCGAGACGCTGAATGCGGTGCAGACCGTGCAGGCGTTCACTCACGAAGACCTCGACCGCAAATATTTCGGTCGCGCGGTGGAATTGTCGTTCGACGTGGCGGTCCTGCGTACGCGCGCGCGCGCGGTGATGACCGCGGCCGTGAGCTTCGCAGCCTTCGCCAGCATTATTGGCGTGCTGTGGGTCGGCGCCGTAGATGTCATCGGGCATAAGATGACTCCGGGTCAGCTTGTTCAGTTCATCTTCTACGCGGGCATCGTTGCCGGCGGTGTGGGCGCGCTCAGCGAAACCTGGGGCGATCTCCAGCGCGCGGCGGGCGCGTCCGAGCGATTGATGGAGCTGCTCCACATCGAATCCTCCGTGCCCGTTCCGGCCAATCCCGCTGTCCTGCCGCGTCCGGCCCGCGGCGAGATCCAGTTCCGCGACGTCGAGTTCCGCTATCCCACGCGCCCCGATGCGGCTGCGCTCAATGGCTTTTCGCTCGACGTGCAGCCGGGCGAAGCGATCGCGCTGGTGGGACCGTCGGGTGCGGGCAAATCGACGGTGCTTCAACTGTTGCTGCGGTTCTTCGCGCCGCAGGGCGGCACGATCCTGTTCGACGGCGTCGACATCGGGGATCTTGATCCGGCCGATCTTCGCCATCACATCGCGCTGGTGGCGCAGGATCCGGCGATCTTTTCCGGCACCATCGCCGACAACATCCGCTACGGCCGGCCCGACGCGACTGACGACGAAGTGCACCACGCCGCCGAAGCCGCGGCGGCGGCAGAGTTCATCGAACGCCTCCCCAAGTCCTACGAAACGCTGGTCGGCGAGCGCGGCACGACGCTGTCGGGCGGCCAGCGCCAGCGCCTCGCCATTGCCCGCGCGATCCTCCGCAACGCGCCCTTGCTTGCTGCTCGACGAGGCCACCAGCGCGCTCGATGCGGAGAACGAGCTTCTGGTCCAGACCGGCCTCAACAATCTGATGGCCGGGCGCACCACCATCGTCATCGCGCACCGGCTCGCCACCATCCAGCGCCTGAAGCGGATCGTGGTGATGGATCAGGGCCGCATCGTGGGCGAGGGCAGTCACGCCGAACTTGTGGCGCGCGGCGGCCTCTATGCCCGCCTCGCCAATCTGCAATTCACCAGCGGCATGGCGCTCGCGGGCTGACGCTGGCGCGCCGCCGAACGGGGGGCGGATGACAAACAGGAACGACTGGCTGACCGTCGCCGCCATCGGCCTGATCGCCATGTGCATCGTCACCTTCGACCACGAGGCGCTGGGACATGGCAGCGCGTGCCTGCTCCTGCACGGGCACATTCTGCTTTTGAGTTCGTCGATATTTCACTGCGACGTGCGCTCCGGCTGGATCGATCCCGCGGGCCCCGCGGGCAATCTTGTGATGGGCACGCTGGCGCTTGTGTGCCTGGGCTTCGTTCCCGCCCGGTTGTTGGGCGTGCGACTCTTTCTCGTCATCGTCACGGCCTTCGCCTATTTCTGGGAGTGCGCCTATCTGATGGACGCCATGGCCACGCGCCACGGCGATCTTTATTTCTTCGCGCAGTTCCTCTGGGGCGATCTCGCTGTCTGGCAGCGCGTGGCAGGTGCGGCTTGCGGGCTGGCGCTGTTTATCCTTGCGTCGCGGCTGACATCGCGCGCGCTGTTGAAGCTTTGGTCGGATGCGGCCCAGGCTCGACGCGTCGCCCGGATCGTCTGGCTCAGCGCCACCCTCGGCGAAGCCGCCGCGGCGCTCGCCTATCGGGGGCAAGGCTGGGGCGATTTCCGCGACGCGGTTCTCGAAATCGGGGCCGCGTCCATTCTTCTGTTGTTCATTCCGCGCGGCAATCCGTCCGGAAGCGCAGAGCCATCCCCCGTCCTCGCGCGCAACTATGCGGTCGTCGCGCTGGCCATCGTCATATATGGCGCCTTCATCGTCACGCTTGGCCGGGGTGTCGTGGTCTGATACCAGCGGCCTTTGCTGGCAATCTCCCCCCACCCGATCCGCCTTCGCTACGCTTTGCTCCGCTACGACGGATCGACCTCCCCGCAAGGGGGAGATGAAGAAAGAAGTTTCGCCTCCCCCTCGCGGGGAGGCCGGCGAGCCTGGAGAGCGATGGCTGCCAAACACAAAGCGCGAGCCGGGTGGGGGGCCGACCGATCAAAAGCTAATGCCGTTGGTATGACTCGGTCGTGCCGCTATCCCCAACGAAAAGGGCGCCGGAGGGCGCCCTTCGCGAAAAATCGGGAGGAACGGCGTTACGCCGCCACTTCGTCGCTGGCCGGATCGCGCAGCACATAGCCGCGGCCCCAGACGGTCTCGATGTAATTGTCGCCGTTGGTTGCCGCCGCGAGCTTCTTGCGCAGCTTGCAGATGAAGACGTCGATGATCTTGAGTTCGGGCTCGTCCATGCCGCCATAGAGATGATTGAGGAACATCTCCTTGGTCAGCGTCGTGCCCTTGCGCAGCGAGAGCAGCTCCAGCATCTGGTATTCCTTGCCGGTCAGGTGCACGCGGCTGCCGTCCACTTCCACCGTCTTCGCGTCGAGATTGACGGTGAGCTTGCCGGTCGTGATCACCGATTGCGAATGGCCCTTGGAGCGGCGCACGACCGCCTGGATGCGGGCGACGAGTTCGTCCTTGTGGAACGGCTTCGTCATATAATCGTCGGCGCCGAAACCCAGCGCCTTGACCTTCGCCTCGACGATGGCGTTGCCCGACAGGATCAGGACCGGCGTCTGCACCTTGGCGAGACGCAGCGATTTCAGGACTTCGAAGCCGCTCATGTCCGGCAATTGCAGATCGAGGACGATGATGTCGTAATCGTAGAGCTTGCCGAGATCGATCCCCTCTTCGCCGAGATCGGTCGTGTAGACGTTGAAGCCTTCGGAGCGGAGCATCAGTTCGATGCTGCGCGCCATGGCGCTGTCGTCTTCGATCAAAAGCACGCGCATGTGTTTCGAACCTCTTTCGCGGCCTGCCCCTGCGGCCGGTCGTGGTTAACAAACACCCGGAAGGTAAGCGGAATTGGTTAACATCCGCTTTAACTTGGCGGTTGGGCTTTACGGGCTGCGAAGGTCGCCTTAACCGAAAGTGACCGGTCGGCTCACATCCCATTGATTCGCTTCGTTAAGTTTACCGCCACTTAAAGCCTTCCGTTCAAGATGCGCGTGGGTGCCCCCGATGGGGTGCCCAGGCCAAGGATTGAAATGCGCGCACTTCTCAAGGAAATCGAGGCTGTTCCGGCGCTTCGGCGCTTCGGGCGGGTGGCCCGCATCGAAGGGCTGCTCGTCGAAGTGACGGGCGCTGCCGGGGCCATCAGCCTTGGCGGACAGGTTAGGCTATCCTCCTCAAATGGCAAGCAAATCCCCTGCGAGGTGGTAGGCTTCCGCGACGGACGGGCGCAAATCATGCCATTGGGCGCGCTCGACGGCGTCTCCCTGGGCGCACGGGCGGATTTCGACGACCGCGCCGCTCTGATCTATCCGAGCCAGGCCTGGCTGGGTCGCGTGGTGGACGCCTTCGGCCATGCCGCCGACGGCAAGGGTCCGTTGCCGCATGGCCCGCTGGGCTATCCGCTCAAGGCGCAGCCGCCTTCGGCCCACAATCGGGCGCGGGTCGGTGGCAAGCTCGATCTGGGCGTCAAGGCGCTCAATTCGTTCGTGACGTGCTGCCGGGGCCAGCGCATGGGAATCTTCGCGGGCTCGGGCGTGGGCAAATCGACCTTGCTCGCCATGCTGGCGCGCAATACTGCGATGCGGACGCCATCGTGATCGGCCTCGTCGGCGAGCGCGGCCGCGAGCTCAAGGAATTCATCGAAGACGATCTGGGCGAAGTGGGCTTGCGCCGCAGTATCGTGGTTGCCGCCACGTCCGACGAGCCCGCGCTGGTGCGCCGGCAAGCGGCCTATGTGGCCACGACCATTGCCGAACAACTTCGGGACCAGGGCTTGCATGTGCTGCTGTTGATGGACAGCGTGACCCGTTTCGCAATGGCACAGCGTGAGATCGGCCTGTCGGCAGGCGAGCCGCCCGCAAGCAAAGGCTACACGCCCACCGTGTTCGCCGAGTTGCCGCGGCTGCTCGAACGGGCGGGCCCCGGCGCGACCGGCACCACTGGCTCGATCACCGGTCTCTACACCGTGCTTGTGGAAGGCGACGATCACAACGAGCCCATTGCCGACGCCGTGCGCGGCATTCTCGACGGCCATATCGTGCTCGAGCGCGCCATCGCCGAGCGCGGCCGTTTCCCCGCGATCAACATTCTCAAATCCGTTTCGCGCGCGATGCCGCAATGCAATTCCGAAGCGGAACAGAACAATCGTCGCGCTGGCCCGTGCGCCGCTCGCGATCTACGAAGACATGGCGGAGCTTATCCGTCTTGGCGCCTACAAAGCCGGCACCAATGCGGAAGTCGATGCGGCGATCAAAATCGTGTCCGCAGATCGAAGCGTTCCTGACCCAGAAGAAGGACGAATGCACGAAATTGGCCGAGGGTTATGCCGCGCTCGAACGCATATTGGGCGGGGGAATTGGGGGTAATCAGACATGAAGCGCCGCGACACCCTGATGCGCCTGAAGCGGTTTCGGGTCGACGATCTGAAGCGCCGGATGGGAACGCTCGACGGGATGCGTGCGGATCTGGAGCGCAAGCTTGCCGATCTCGAAGACAGCGTGGCGCGTGAGCGCCAGCGCGCCAACGATTCCGATATCGGGCGGCTCGCCTTTCCGTCATTCCTGCGCTCGATCGACACGCGCCGCGAAAATCTGCGGGCGACGTTGAAGGAAATCGATCGCGAGCGCGCGCAATGCCAGGGCGATCTCACCCACGCCTTCCAGGATCTGAAGAGCCTCGAACTCGCCACCGAGCAGCAGGCCAAGCGGGCCGCCGAAGTCGAAGAGCGCCGCGGCCAGTCGCGGCTCGACGAAATGGCGCTCGTGCGCCATTTGCGCAAGCACGCGCTCAGGCAGGTCTGACACCGCTGCGAGCCATGGGGTTTTCCCAGGGCGGCTGTTTCGCTACGATTCGCCGGTTGCGTCGCGGGGGCCGGTCATGTCGCTTTCGGAACGAATTTCGCCGCTGATCGGCCGGTTCGCGCTTGCCTGGTTCTTCCTGAGCGAGGCGTGGGCCATTCTCGGATCGTGGGACGGCACGGTCACGCTCATGCAGATGCAGCATGTGCCGTTCGCCCCGCCGCTGCTCGTGCTGGCGCTGGCCGTGATGTTCCTGGGCGGCGCGTCGCTGGTGCTTGGCTATCACACCCGCCACGGCGCGCTGTTTCTGTTCGGCTTCACCGTGATCGTATCGGTGGCGATGCACGATTATTGGAAACTCAATCAGGCTGCCGACAGAGCCGCCGACTACGAAATCTTCATCCGCAACCTGGCCATTGCGGGAGGTCTTCTGCTTCTCGTGGGAATGGGCCCGGGGCCGTTCGCGATCGACAATGTCGACGCCAAAAAGCGCCGCTAAGGCGCGCGACGGCGCACCTTAGCCTGGCGACCCGCAACCGTCTCCCATTCAGCGCATGAAGAGCGAGCGGACGAAGCCTACCAATCCGATCGCGACCGCGAACAGGATCGCATATGCCACCAGATGATCGACGGTCAGGTGTTGCAGCGCGGCCCAATCCGATTGCGGCATGCCCGCCCAGTTCGCGCCCGCTTTCGCCGTGACTGCCGCATAGACGGTGGTCGCAATACCGAAGATCACAAGCGCCCCGACGGTCGCCGACACCAGCGAGCCGAACCCTTCCGTCATGAAGGCGGCCGCAATGATGACGACGGCCATGATGACAAGCGTGATCGGTGACGACGACGTGACGATGCCGACGATCGAATGCCAAAGATCCATAAGCACAGACATATTACCCCCTTGAGCGTCCGTTCGCGGACACACGACAACCCCGCCCTCGTTGCGTTCCAGCCGACGGCGTTCCAGTCCCGTAATGATACACGAAATCGGTCCCGCGCGGGAGATGACCGCATTCGAACCGGTGCCGCAGGCGACAGGCGCGGATAGGCTGGTTAGTTGTGGTTAACGCGCCAAAGCGAGGGCCGCGCGGGGAGCCAGCCGGATGTGAAGACGGCGCGCCAGTGCTTCCAGGGCAAGGGCAGCTTCGGCCTGAGGATGCAGGTTGGAAAGATGGCGTTGCCGGCGCATTGCATCGAGAACGCGCGGGTCCCGCGGCACGCTGCCCAGATACACGGGAACGGTTTGCAGAAACGCGCGGCAGGTGGCGGCGAGCGCTTCGGCGGTGCGGCGAGCATCCGTTTCCTGCGCCGCCATGTTGACGACCACGAAAGGCGCCGCGCCATACGCGCGCAGCAGCAGCTTCACAAATGCATACGCATCGGTGAGCGCTGCGGGGTCCGGCGTCAGCACGAGAAGCGTTTCTTCGGCCGCGACGGCAAAACTCATGACGGTGTCATCGACGCCGGCGCCGAGATCGAGCAACACGCGGTCATATTGGGTCGCAGCCCGGAGCCGCGAAACGAGGTCGTCCGCGGCATGTCCGCCGGCATTGGCGAAATTGCCCGAGCCGGAGGGCAGGGCGATCAAATCGAAGCCGCCGCGTTTTCCGGCGCCGCCTTGCACCGGCACGACGGCGTCGGCAATGGCGCATTCGCCGGCGAGCACGCTTTCAAGATCGCCGCCGGATTCAAGGCCCAATTGCACCGTCGTATTCGAAAGGCCGAGATCCGCATCGCACAGCAGACACCCGTTCGCCTTCATGGGCGAGGGCGTGGCGAGCGCGATGGCGACGAAGCGTCTTGCCCGTTCCGCCTTTGCCGGAACCGATAGCGGTCAGGCGTGGCCGCAACCGATGAGTCATTGCGCGCTCCCGCTGTCCGCATTGCCGGCGTTGGCTGCAATCAGGATGCGCGCGAGCGAAAGAGGCGTCAGCGTTTCGAGCCCGCCGGCAACAAAGGGCGAGCGTGTCATATGCGCGAGATCCGCGCCCTGCGCCGCCGCCGCGAGTACCGCGCCCGAGCCGCCGCGCAGATCGAGCCCGGTAACGATCAATCGTTGCAGCGCCCAAGCGTCACGAGCGCGGCGGCGATCTCCGCCGATCTCCTCCGCGTCGCCGGTCGCCGAAACGACGCCGATGGCGTCGATGCCTCGATATGCGCGCGAGCGCGGCGAAAGCCGTGCGCGCTTTGGCGTTGCGCGGATCGAAGCCGGCGGTGTCGACGATCGCCAGCGCGCCTTCGGATGCAGCGTCAAGGACGTCTTCGCGAATGTCTTCGGCGGTTTCGGCGACTTTCGCGGCGGCGCCCACATGTTGGGCGAATGTTTCGAGCCGGGCCACGGCGCCCGCGCCCACCGTGTCGGCGGCGACCAGATTCGCGGCGCGGCCGGCCAGCCGTGCATGGGCTGCGATCTTCGCGGCGACCGCCGTTTTGCCGCTGCCGGGCGGACCGGCGAGCAGGAAGGCGGTTTGCGCCCGTGACGTCCAGGGGCGCCGTGCGCATGCGCCTGTCGAGCGCCGAGGCCAGCGCCAGCGTCATGTCGCCGAGCCCGCTTTTTTCCGCAGCTTCCGCCAGCATGTGGGCCAGCGCTTCGGGCGCGCGATGGCCGCGCAGGAGCGTCGAGCAATTCGGCGCGGTTGAAGCCGCGCGGTGTGCGGCTGCGTGCCGGAGCCGTTGCTGCGCAAGCGCCGGATCAGGTTGTCGCGATAATCCGTTTCGAAATTCCGTCGCGACGGGGCCGTTCAATCGCCGCCGTCAGCTCGCGCGCCGCGGTCTCGACGCCGTCGCTGCCTTCCTCGGCATCGAGTGCCGCGCGCACCATGACGCCGCCGCCTTTGGCGCGCTGGCTGGCCACGATGACCGCCTCAGGCCCCATTTCGTCGCGCACATTGGCGCAGCGCCTCGCGCATATCCCTGGCGAGGAAGGTTCTCAGCTGCATGGCGCCTCAGACCTGGCCCAGTGTGCGCAGCCGCACCGAGGCGTGAATTTCGTTTTGCGACATCACGACTGTCTGCGGCGCGGAAGCGTTCGACGATCGAGCGTACGAAGGGGCGCATCTGCGGACTCGTCAGCAGCACGGGCACTTCGCCTTTTTGCGCGGTCCGTCGTCGAAGCGCTCGCGCATGATCTGGATGAATTGCTGGAGCTGCGACGGCGCCATGGCGAGCTGGCGGTCCTCGCCCTGGCCCACGATGGATTCGGCAAATGCCTGCTCCCATGCCGGCGACAGCGCGATCAGCGGCAGATAGCCGCCGGGCGCCAGATGTTGGTTGCAGAGCTGGCGCGACAGCCGCGCGCGCACGTGCTCGGTGATGTAAAGCGCGTTCTTGGTGTGCCCGACGGCCTCCGCGATGCCTTCGAGAATCGACGGCAGATCGCGAATCGAGACGCGCTCGGCGAGCAGGGTCTGCAGCACGCGCTGCACGCCCGGTGATCGCGATTTGCGAAGGGATCAGTTCCTCGACCAGTTTCTTGTGCTCGGCCGGCAGGTCGTCGAGCAGCTTCTTCGTCTCCGCATAGGAGAGCAGCTCCGACATGTGGCTCTTGAGCACTTCCGTCAGATGCGTGGTCAGCACGGTGCCGGGATCGACGACCGTGAGCCCGCGGAACGACGCTTCTTCGCGCAATGTCTGCGCGACCCAGGTCGCGGGCAGGCCGAATGCGGGCTCGGTCGTGTGCGTGCCGGGCAGATCGATCGGCGCGCCCTTGGGATCCATGACCAGGAGGCTTCCGGGGAACAGTTCGCCGCGGCCCGACTCCACTTCCTTGACGCGGATGCAATATTCGTTGGCGCCCAGTTGCATGTTGTCGAGGATGCGCACCGACGGCATCACGAAGCCCATTTCCTGCGCCAATTGCCGGCGCAGCGCCTTGATCTGGTCGGTGATGCGGTGGCCTTTGACGTCGTTGATCAGCGGCAGGAGCCCGTAGCCCAGCTCGACGCGCAAAAGATCGAGCGCGAGCGCGGTGGCGATGGGTTCTTCCTTGGGCGCGGCTGCGGCGCGCGCCTTGGCCTCCTTGGTTTCGGTTTCGACGCGTGCGTCGGTCTTGCGCTTGAAGGCGAACCAGGCGAGCGAACCGGCGCCGGCCGAAAGGCCCGCGAACACCAGTGTCGGCATGCCGGGCAGCACGGCGATGACGCCCATCACGACGGACGCCATGCCCAGCGCCTGGGGATAGAACGACAATTGTCCCATCAGCGCCTTGTCGGTGGCGCCTTCGACGCCGGCTTTCGACACCATCAGGCCCGCGGCGGTCGATACGATCAGAGCCGGCATCTGCGTGACGAGGCCGTCGCCCACGCTGAGCAGCGTGAAGGTCTGCGTCGCGTCGGCGAAGCTCATGCCTTTTTGCGCGACCGCGATGATGATGCCGCCGACGACGTTGATGATCACGATCAAGAGGCCCGCGATCGCGTCGCCGCGCACGAATTTGGAGGCGCCGTCCATGGCGCCGAAGAAGTTCGATTCCTCTTCCAGCCGCTTGCGGCGGATGCGCGCTTCCTTCTCGTCGATCAGGCCCGACGAAAGATCGGCGTCCACCGCCATCTGTTTGCCGGGCATGGCGTCGAGGGTGAAGCGGGCGGCCACTTCGGCGATGCGCCCCGAACCTTTCGTGATGACGACGAAATTCACGATCACGAGGATCGCGAACACGATCAGACCGATCACGAAATTGCCCTGCATGAACAATTTGCCGAAGGCTTGAATGACATAGCCGGATGCGGCCGTGCCTTCATTGCCGTGCCCGAGGATGAGGCGCGTGGACGCGAGGTTGAGGGCCAGCCGCATCATCGTGGTGATGAGCAGCACGGCCGGAAAGGAGCTGAATTCGAGCGGCTTGCGGATCAGGACGGCGGTCATCAGAATAAGAATCGAGAACGACAGCGAGAAGGCGAGGCAGATGTCGAGCAGCCACGGCGGCAACGGCAGCAGCAGCACGACGAGGATCGCCATGATGCCGATGGCAAGTCCAAGCTCGCTGCGCTGGAGATAACCCAGGAGCGCGCGCGGGTTGAAGTCGAAACCGGCGGTTCCGCCCGGCAACGCTGCGGTGGGTGTGGCGTCGGCCATGAATCAGCCCGCGATCGGCGTCTAGCTGGCCATCCGGGCTTCGCCCGGTTGGGCCACTTGCAGTCCCGATTGGGTGTATTCGCGCAGCTTGTTGCTCAGCGTGCGGATCGAGATGCCCAGGATGTTGGCCGCGTGCGTGCGGTTGCCCAGGCAATGGTCGAGCGTGTCGAGGATCAAATCGCGCTCCACGTCGGCGACCGTGCGGCCGACGAGCCCGCGCGTGGCCGCCGCGGCCGTTTCGACCGCCGTCTTGACCGCGCCCGGAACGTCGGAGCCGCGCTGCTGGCCCTGCTGCGTGCCGTCGGGCAGGCGGATCGCTTCCGGCGAAATCTCCGAGCCTCTCGCGAGCAGCACCGCGCGATGGATCGTGTTCTCCAGTTCGCGCACATTGCCGCGCCAGGGATAGGAGATCAGCAGGCGCTCGGTTTCCGGCGCGATGGGCAGGAACGGCACGCCGTTCGCCTCGGCATATTTGCGGGCGAAATGGCGGGCCAGAGCGAGCACGTCGCTGGGCCGTTCGCGCAGAGCGGGCAGGCGCAGATTGACGACGTTCAACCGGTAGAACAAATCCTCGCGGAACGTGCCGCGCTTGGCCGCGTCGGCCAGATCGCGGTTCGACGTGGCGATGATGCGGATGTCGACTTTGACGGGCTTGGTGCCGCCGACGCGGTCGATTTCGCGTTCCTGGATCGCGCGCAGCAATTTCGCCTGCAGGCGCACGTCCATTTCGCTGATTTCGTCGAGCAGCAGGGTCCCGCCGTTGGCCTCTTCGAACTTGCCGACGCGCCGCGCGATGGCGCCCGTGAACGCGCCTTTCTCGTGGCCGAACAATTCGGATTCCAGGAGGTTTTCGGGAATGGCGGCGCAATTGACGGAAATGAACGGCTTGTCCGCGCGCGCGGATTTCCGGTGGACGTAGCGGGCGAGCACTTCCTTGCCGGTACCGGATTCGCCGGTGATCAGAATGGACGCTTCGCTGCCGGCAACCTGATCGGCCAGCGCGATCACCGCGCCCATGGCCTCGTCTTCGTAGATGAGCTGGTGGCTCTCGTCGGCGACGGCCGCCAGAACCGCCGCGATCAATTCGGGGTCGGGCGGCAGCGGCAGATATTCCTTGGCGCCCGCGCGGATCGCGTCGACCGCGCGGCGCGCGTCGGTGCCGACGCCGCAGGCCACGACCGGCGTGCAGATGCGTTCCGTCGCAAGCGCGCGAACCAGGCGGCCGATATCGAGCGACACGTCGGCCAGGACGAGGTCGGCGCCGCGCCCGCTGCGCAACTCCGCCAGCGCCTGCTCGAGGTCGATTGCATGCGTGACCTTGGCGCCGCGATCCATTGCGATCTTGGTCGCTGCGCCGATCTGGCCTTGAAGTCCGCCGACGATGAGTAGCCGCATGTTCCTAGTCCTTTATATGTCTCTGTGCCGGGGCGGTCTTACGACTGGCCGGTCTTGATGATTTCCGTCATCGTCACGCCGAGGCGGTCTTCGACCAGCACCACTTCGCCGCGCGCCACGAGCCGGTCGTTCACGTAGATGTCGATCGCTTCGCCGACTTTGCGGTCGAGCTCGACGATCATGCCTTTGCCCAGCTTCAGGAGCTGGCTCACTTCCATCGCCGATTTGCCCAGCACCGCGGACACCGTGACGGGCACGTCGAAAACGGCCTCGAGGTCCGAGGCGCTGCGCTTGGCGTCCGAATCCGGCGCGCCGTCGCTTTGCAGCAGCGCGGCGCCGCCCGCGGTCGCGTCGGGAGCGAGGTTCGGCAGTTCGACTTCGTCGTTACCCGCCATTGTCTATTCCTCCGTGATCGGCATTGCGTCGCCGTCGTGAAAACGGCGAGCGATCAATTCGTCGAGTGCGGCATCGATGACGGCTTCGGCGCGCTCAGCGCCGCCGCCGCGCCATTCGACGCGGCAATCCGCGCCTTTGAGCGCCAAATCGCCCGAAACCTGCACGCGTCCGTCGAAACCTTCTTCGTGTGCGATTTCGGCGATGCGGGGGGCGAGGGCTTCGGCGACCGGCGGCGCCGCGCGCAGCAGGATCCTGGGCTCGCCGATGGCCTGATGCATCGCTTCGCGCAGCGCCGCCTCGACTTCCGCGACCGGAAATGCATCGAGCGCGGCGCGCGCGACTTTGCGCGCCACGATGAAGGCGATTTCGGCCGATTGCACGCGAATAACGTCCGCGTCGCGCGAGATTTTCGCAAGCGCACCGCGCATGACGTCGGCCGCATCCGTTACGGCCTTGGTCAGAACCTCGAGCGCGCGCACCTCGGCCGCCTTCGCGCCTTCCGCGCGGGCCTCGGCCCGCAGTTTGTCGATTTCGCCTTCCGTCAGCGTCCGGCGCCGCCGCAGGCGCGCGGCTTCGGAAACGATGTCGCTCTGGTCGGCGAAGACCGTGTCGAAGGTGAATTTGGTCGCGCTCATCGTGTCATCGCCGTCAATAGATCAACTCGTCTTCGCCCTGCTTGCTGGCGATCATGATTTCGCCCTTGTTCGCAAGGTCCTTGGCGACGTTGACCATGCGCATCTGCGCTTCGTCGACGTCCTTCAGGCGAACGGGGCCCATCGCTTCCATGTCTTCGCGCAGGATCTTGCCCGCGCGTTCGGACATGTTGGAGAAGAAGACATCCCTGAGCGTATCGGTCGAGCCTTTGAGCGCGAGGCCGAGCTTGTCCTTCTCGACATGCCTCAGCAGCGTCTGGATCGAACCCGGATCGAGCTTGCCCAGATCCTCGAAGGTGAACATCAGCGCCTTGATGCGCTCGGCGGAATCGCGGCTGCGCTCTTCGAGCGCGGTGAGGAAGCGGCTTTCCGTCTGGCGGTCGAAATTGTTGAAGATCTCGGCCATGTGCTCGTGCGCGTCGCGCTTGGCGGTGCGGGCGAGGTTGGACATGAACTCGACGCGCAGCGTGCGCTCGACCTTGTCCAGAATGTCTTTCTGCACGACTTCCATCCGCAGCATGCGCTGCACGACTTCGAGGGCGAACTCCTCGGGGAGCGCGCCCAGCACGCGGGCGGAATGTTCCGGCTTGATCTTCGA
This sequence comes from uncultured Alphaproteobacteria bacterium, assembly GCA_963760345.1. Lineage (GTDB taxonomy): Bacteria > Pseudomonadota > Alphaproteobacteria > Micropepsales > Micropepsaceae > Rhizomicrobium. The sequence goes on along the minus strand of CAVXCU010000002.1, from coordinate 429,152 downwards.
CAGTACGACGGCGACCGTCTGGGGGTATTCGTTCTTGAGGTAATTGGCGAGCACCGTCTCGTTCACGTTGCCGAGCTTGTCCCACATCGTGCGTCCGGCAGGCCCGCGGATCTCTTCCATGATCTGCGAGACTTTTTCTTCCGGCATGAAGCGGGCGATGAGCCGTTCGGTGGATTTGTACGAACCCATCAGCGAGCCGGTGCCCGACATCTGCGAGACGAATTCGAGGAGCAGCTTTTCGACGAGACTCGAGCTGACCGTGCCGAGCGTCGACATGATCTGCGAGATTTCCTTGATCTCGTCTTCGTCGAGCATCTTCCAGATTTGCGTGCCGTGCTCTTCGCCCAGCGACAGCATCAGCAGGGCGGAGCGTTCGGGACCGGTGAGCGCCCGAATGTCTTCCTTGGGTTGCGTTTTTGTGTTGCGCGACATGGTCTATGCCGGTTGATGGAGCCAGGTCCGCAGGATCGCGAGCGCTTCTTCAGGATGCGCTTGCACCACTTCGCCGACCTTGCGGATGGAAGATTCGCGCACCTGACCGTCGATGCGCGAGATGTCGATCATGTTTTCGCGGGGTGCGGGCAAGGCACCTGCGATCTGGGTTCCACCCGCCTCGGATGCACCTTGTGCGATCGCGGTCGCCGCATAGTTCCCCTGACCCTGGGGCATTGCGACCAGCGCGCCCTGGCCTGCCGCGGGCATCGGCGCGAACATGCGGCCGATCAGCGGGCGGACGACGAAAATTCCGATCAGAAGCGCGGTGAGCGAGGCAATCGCGGCCTCGATGATCTTGAACCAGTCGGCGGTGTCGAAGCCCAGGAAGGGCGCGGGCGCCGGCGTCGAAGGTCCGAGATCGACCTTGGCGAAGGGCATGTTGACTACCTGAACCTGATCGCCGCGGGTCTTGTCGTAGCCGATGGCCGACTTCACCAGGGCGTCGATCTGCTGCATCTCCTGCGCGGTGCGCGGGCGGTAGCTGTCTTTGCCGGACGTGTCGGTCGTGGTGGCGCCGTCCACGACCACGGCGACGGAGAGGTGCTTTACGTCGCCGCCATCCAGCGTGCGCGTGCGGGTGGTCTTGGAGATTTCGTAATTCGTGGTTTCTTCGGTCCGCGCGCTGTCGGATTTCTTTTCCGCGTTGTCGGCGCCGGTCGATTGCGCGTTGGGAAGCGCGTTGCCCACGGAGACCGCATTGCCGCCCGAGGCGCCCGTGTCGGTCGCGTTCTGCTCGACGGTCTGCGTCGAGCGGATGACTTTGCTGTCGGGATCGTAGGTTTCCGACGTTTCGCTGATGTGATCCAGATTCATGGCGGCCGCGACCTGGACGCGGACATGGCCGGGTCCCACGACGCTTGCCACGATGGATTCGATGCGCTGACGCAGCCGGTCTTCGACGTCGGTGGTGTGGCTCTCTTCGTCCGCCACGTCGGCGTCGTTGCCCGTCTTTTCTTCACCGCCGGCGAGGAGATCGCCCTTGTCGTCCACGATCGCCACGCGGGCGGGCTCGAGACCGGCGACCGCCGCCGCCACGAGGTGCTGGATCGCGGCCACCTGTCCGCGGTCCATGGTGCCGCGCGTCTTCAGAACGACGGAGGCGCTGGGGCTTTGCGAATCCCGCGAGAAGATCTGCCGCTCCGGGACGACGAGGTGAACGCGCGCCGTGTCGATGCCGTCGATGGTCTGGATCGAGCGGGCAAGCTCGCCCTCCAGCGCACGCAGCTGGTTGATGTTCTGGACGAAAGCCGTGGTGCCGAAGGAATCGGTCTTGTCGAAAATTTCGTAGCCGACGCCGGCCGAAGGAAGGTTTTCGGACGCGAGTTCCATGCGGAGCTTGGTGACCTGGTCGGCCGGAACGAGAATGGTGCCGCCGTCGCCCTTGGCTTCATAGACCACGTTCATCGCGTCGAGCTTGGCGGTGACCTGGGCCGCGTCGCGCGGCGCGAGCCCGGCATAGAGAATGCTCTTGGCCGGTTCGGATATGACGCCGGCGACGTAGAGAAAGAACGCCGTGAGCACCGCGGCCACGCCCGCCATCACGCCGAAGCGCGCCCAACCGACATTTCTGATGAATTCCGACAACGCCTGCCTCCGCTTGCGACGGAGCCGGATCGAGGGAATTGTCGTTCCCCGCTGGCTCGTCCGTCGTGCTAGGCAAACATTGCCGGGAGTAACGTAAAGGGCGCCTTAACGGCGCGCGAAATCGGAAGACGAATTTGGCAACGGAAAGTTTACCAATCTCGTCGGAATTCCGGATTTCGAATTTAGTGCCGGTATTGTTGCACGCGTGTCGCGCGCAAGCCCGGCAAGCCGAACCGGTCGATCGCGCGCTGCCAGGCGAGGAATTCCTCGACCGTCAGCGTGTAGCGCCGGCAAGCTTCGTCGAGGCTCAGCAGGCCACCGCGCACCGCCGCAACAACTTCGGCCTTGCGGCGGATCACCCAGCGCTTCGTGTTCGGCGGCGGGAGATCGGCGAGCGTCAACGGGCTGCCGTCCGGACCGATCACGTAGCTTACGCGTCCTCTGCGGTCTTCGCCCATGTTGTTTCTACTCCGCACTCCATCACCCATGCGCAAAATACGCCCGCTGCCTTTAAGAAAGACCGAAAGCCCACGGTAAAATATCGCCTAAGCGACTGCATTAACTTGTACTGAAATGGGATTGGGGCGCCTTCGCGGCACGAAGGCGCCCTTCACCTTAAGTTGACGGGAGCTGCTCGAGATCCTGCAGCATTTCGTCGGCCGTGGTAACGATGCGCGAGGCCGCCGAATAAGCCCGTTGCGTCGTGATCAGATTGGTGAATTCGGTGGCCAGATCGACCGTGGAACTCTCCAGCGACGAGGACTGGATCGTGCCCGAACCGCCCGAATCCGCGTCGTTGATCGTTGCGGTGCCGGAATTTGCCGAAGCCTGATAGGCGTCGCCGGTGACCGCATTAAGGCCGTCGGGGTTGGTAAAGGTCGCCAACGGCAGCTGATAGACGTTCTGCGAAAGCCCGTTGGAATATTGCGCGGTGACGATGCCGTTGGTGCCGATGGTGACGCCGGTGAGGCTGCCATAGGCTTCGCCGTTGACGGTGGAGTTCGTCAGCGTCGACGGGCTGTCATATTGCGTGATGCCGTTCGAGCTTCCCACGGTCCCCATGTTGAGCGAAATCGTCTGCGGGCTGAGGCCCGAGGACGCGGCGAAGGGGATCGTGAAGGAGATGTCTCCGGTTGGCGGCGTCGCGGACGAATTGGCGTTCGCAAGCGTGCCGTCCGAATTGAACGTCATCGTGCCCGTGGCGATCGGGTTCGTCGCCCCGCCGATATTGGAGCTGGCGCCCTGGTAGCTCACTTCGTAGGACCAGGTGTCCGCGCCGGTCTTGATGAACGACACGCTCAAGGGTTGCGAGCCGCCCTGGCTGTCATAGGCGTCGACGGTGGTCGTGAAGTCCGGCGTGACGGTGCCGTTCGCCATGTCGCCGGCGACGTAGCTCGAATCTTCCGTCGCGCTCGATTCGAGATTGGCCTGCAACGACATGGTGGTCGTGGGTTCGGCCGTGCTTGGCAGGTCGCTGACGTTGATCGGTTCGAGCGCGCCGCCCGTGGTCGAAGTGCCGCCCGATGTGGTGATCGGATAGCCCAGCAGATAGTAGCCCGACGCATTGACCAGATCGCCGGTGGAGTCGGGCGTGAAATTGCCCGCGCGTGTGTAGTAGAGATCGGTCGTCGAGGTGGGCGACTGGCTCGTGACGAAGAAGCCATTGCCCTGGATTCCCAAATCGGTCGTCGAGGACGCCGTCTGCAGCACGCCCTGCTGCGTCACGTTCTGCTGCGAGGAGACGAGCACGCCGGCCTGATTGACGTCGGAGCCGTATGACGAGGTGAGGAACGTCGAGAAATCGGCTTCGTTGTCCTTGTAGCCGACCGTGTCGACGTTCGCGATGTTGGAGGATGTGATGCTCATCGCCTGGCTGTTGGCGTCGAGGGCCGACACGCCGGTGAGCATTGCGGAGGTAAGGCTCATGGTTCTCTTCCTTTCGGTGCGGTCCGCGCTTCGCGCTGGTGCACCGGATGGGTTTCAGGGCGCCGGTTCTCGGCAGCCGCCTCAATGTCAGCTAGACGGACTCTGGACAGCGGCCACTTGCGACAGCGGCACCTCCATGGACCCGATCATCAGTTCCGGCGTGCTTCCCGAAAGATTGACTTCGCTCACCGTGCCGGTGCTGCTCACGCTCGACTGGACGGCGGAGCCGTCGCTTGCGGTCGCGCTCACGGCCAGGGTGTAGACCCCGTCGGGAAGCTGATTGCCGTTATTGTCCTGGCCGTCCCAGTCGAAGGTATTGTTGCCGGCGCTGGTCGAGCCCGTGCCCGTATAAACGGTCTGTCCGTTTGCATTGGTGACGGTGAGCTGCGTCTGGGCCGCCGCGGTGCCCAGCGAATAGTTCCAGCTCGCCGCGCCGTCGGTCAGCGGCGCGTTGCCGTTGGTCACCGTCACGCTCTTGCCGAGATAACTTACCGCACTCGAGCCCGCGCCGCCCTGCGTCAGCGAGATCAGCGACTGCAGATTTGTGTTCGTGTTGATCTGCTGTTCGACCTGCGAGAATTCCACGAGTTCCTGGGTGAACTGGTCGGAATCCATCGGATCGAGCGGATCCTGGTTCTGCAGCTGCGTCGTGAGCAGGGTCAGGAAGGTGTTGAAATTGCCCGTGAGCTGCTGCGTCGCGCTGGTCGACGTGCTCGCCGTCGTTGCGGCCTGTTGCGCTGCGGTGTTGTTCGGTGCGACTGCGCTCGTGCTCATGGGGGGATGCCTTTCTCAGACTCGGATATCGACGCCCGCGCGCGAGGACGCGAGGCCGTAGGTTGAAGAGATGGGTCCGGCAGGTTCGGCCGAAGTCACGGCGGAAATGGCGAGCGGCTTGCCGCGCAACTGGTTGCCGGCCGCGCCGTCGCCCTGTTTTTCCTGACCCTTGAGGGAGAATTGAAGCCCGTTACTGGCGAGCTGTACGCCCGAGTCCTTGAGCGCGCGCGCGAGCGTTCCGGAATCGCGCTGCAGCATCTGAAGCGTTTCGGGCCTGTCGGCGGCAAGATGAGCCTGCGCCTTGCCGGCATTGTCGACCGTCAGGCGAACATCGACGCGCCCGAGCTCGGGCGGACTTAGACTGATGTCGAACTGCTTTGCGCCGTCCAGCGATTTTGCCGCGATGTTGAGCGCGAGTGCGGCGATATCGGGCTGCGCGCCTGCACCGGTGTTCTGGCTGGCGGGACCCACCTGCAGCGTGGCGTTTGTCGTGGTCGCAGGCGCGTTGTTCGAAATGCCGGCCACTGCCGCGCTGTTCGCAGTGTTGGCCGGCGCGGACAATCCTGTGCCGGGACCCGTGTTTGCCGCCACCGGCGCTGCGGGCACGGCGGCGTGAGAAAGCTGCGCCGGCGTTTGCGGCGCCGGGTTGTCGTTTGAATCCGCAGGCGAGTTGCCCGCATGGTTTTGCGACGAACCGGAATCGCTTCCGCCGGTGTTGGTTTGACTACGGTTGTCCGCCTGAACCGTGTCTTTGCCGGTGGCGGTCTGCTGGGGCGGCAGCGTTTTGGCTTCGGCGACCGGCGGCGCGGCCGCGCGATGGGCCGAATTCTGGGCCGCTTGAACCAATGCGTTCAACTGCGACTTGCCGGTATTGACCTGCGGGGCTGCGTCGGTGATTTGCGCCGGGACCGCGTTCTTGGAGCCTACGGTCGCAGGCTGGATTTGTTGCTGAGTGCCGGCAGCGGTCTCGCTCGTGTCCGGCGAATCGTCGTCGGCTACCGCGACCGCACCTGTCGGCGCGCGATCGGAGTCGCGGGCCGGCGCAGTCGGCTGCGCTTTCGGCTTTGCGGTTCCGATGGCAGGCGTCGCCGAATTGTCCTCCGCCGCGACCGGTGAGGGATTGGTCACATTGGCCACCGCAGCCTGCAATTCCGCCACGAGAGTCGACGCAGCCGGCGATGTCGCATTGTCGGCGGGTTGCGCCGTCGCCTGGGATTGAGAGCTTGGAGCCTGTGTCTCTTTGGCGTCGTTGCCTGGCGTTGCGGAGGATGGCGCCTGCGACCCGCGAACGGCGGCACGCGGTTGAGGCTGGGCGGGCGCGATCTGCGCAAGCATCACGCCGGAGCTTGGATCGTCCGCGCCGGCTTTCGACGTTGCGGACGGTTGCGCCTGCGATCCGCGAACGGCGGCGCGCGCTTGAGACGGGACGGGGGTGAGCTGCGCCAGCATCGCGCCGAAGCTTGGATCGTCCGCCACGGCTTTCGACGTTAGGGGATTCTGCGCGAGCGACTGCGCCGCATGCGATGCGGCTGCATTCGACGGAATTGCGCTCGTTGCGACGGCCGCCACGTACATTCACCGGGTTCTGCCCGCATACTCGGTAGCAAGGCCCGGACCAGCCGCGGAACGCACGTTTCCGTTCTTTATATGGGCTGTCGCGAGCGGCGATGACGCTTCAGGTGCGGCACGATCTGCCGGGTCGGCAATCGCTGCCGCATATTTCGGGCATTTGCGCCGTCTCCGTGCGGGTCTTTTGCAGGGAATCGCGGATTTGGCATGGCACGGCGCTTGCGAACAGCCACGTCGGCGACAAAGGATTCGCGGGGACTCCATCCGTGTCGATGAACGGTATTCTGTCGAGTGCGCTTTCCGCTCTGCAGACGAACACGACCGCTTTGGGTGTCGTCTCGCAGAACGTCGCCAATCTCAATACCCAGGGTTATGCGCAGCGTGCCGTCAACGAGCAGACGCAATCTTTGGGCAACGATCTCTCGGGCGTCGATGTCGCCGACATCCAGCGGGTGACGAGCCAGTTCCTCACGCAGGAGACGCTCTCCGCCAATTCCTCGTCCCAGCAATATTCGACCGAAAGCAGCATCCTCTCCCAGTTGAACGGGCTTTTGGGTGAGCCCGGCGACAGCACGTCGCTCACCTCCCAGATCGACGCCGTCGTTTCGGCCCTCGGCAGCGCGTCCCTGTCGCCGAATTCGGCCACGAGCCAGCAGAGTGTGCTGTCGTCGTACCAGAATCTGGCCTCGACGATTTCGGGGCTGTCGTCCTCGATCGGCGGCCTGCAGGGCCAGGTCGACCAGCAGGTTTCGACCACCGTCAGTTCGGTCAACACGCTGCTTCAGCAAATCTATTCACTGAACCAGCAGATCCAGACGGCGCAGGCCTCGGGCAACACTTCATCGGGCCTGCTCGATCAGCGTGACCAGGCGGTGCAGAGTCTTTCCCAATATATCGGCGTGCAGACGACCCAGCAGCCCGATGGCCAGGTTGTCGTCGCCACCAGCACCGGCGGCGTGACCCTGGTGGGTACCAGTACCTACGGCCAGCTTTCCTATGGCGGCGGCTCGGACGGCAGCTATCCGCCGATCGCGCTGCAGACCCTCGAAGGTTCGACCGGCCAAACGATCGGTTCGAGCCAGGCGCTCGATCCCGATCTGGGTTCGGGCCAGCTCGAAGGCCTCGTCAACATGCGCGACGGCACGCTGGCGGATTTCCAGCAGGAACTGGGCAATTTCGCCCAGCAAACCTCGCAGGCTTTCAACGCCCAGTCGAACGCCAACGCGGCCTATCCGCCGCCCACATCGCTCACCGGACGCGACACGGGTCTTGTGTCGAGCGATGCGCTCAATTTCACCGGCCAGACGACCATCGCCGTCGCCGACCAGAGCGGCAATCTCGTCTCGCAGGTCAACGTCGATTTCGACAACGGCACGCTGTCCGTCGATGGCGGTCCGTCCGTGTCGCTCGGCACGACCGTCGGCAGCTTCACCACGGCGCTGAATTCGGCGCTCGGCTCGAACGGCACCGCGAGCTTCGCCAATGGCCAGCTCTCGATCGACGCTGCGGGCACCAACGGCATCGTGGTCCAGGACAACGCGAGCGATCCTTCGAATCGCGGCGGCTCCAGCTTTTCGCAATTCTTCGGGCTCAACGACATTTTCCAGTCGGCGGCGCCTTCGATCCTTTCGACCGGATTGTCGGCGAGCGACGCGGGCGACTTTGCGACCGGCGGCACGATGCAGTTCGTGCTCAATGGTCCCGATGGCCAGATCGGCAAGCAAGCGAGCGTCACCGTCACCGCGGGCATGACCATCGGTGACATCGTCAATTCGCTCAATACCGCCTTCGGCGGTGCGGCGAGCTTTTCGCTGTCGTCCAACGGCACGCTCAGCATGACGCCGTCCGCGGCGAATGCCGGTTACCAATTGAACGTGGTGGGCGACACGACCGAGCGCGGCTCGACGGGAATGAGTTTCACCCAGCTCTTCGGCCTCGGCAGCCAGCAATTGGCGGCACAGGCGCAGGATTTCTCCGTCACGCCGGCGCTCGCGTCGAACGTGTCGCTGCTCGCGTTCGGCCAGCCTTCGATCACCCGCACCACGGCTGTCGGCGATCCCATCGTGGCATCGGGAGATACGAGCGGGCTGGATGCACTTCAGAACGTGTCGGGCGCGCAGCAGACGTTCCAGGCCGCGGGTGCGCTCACGGCGCAGTCGGCATCGCTCACAAGCTATGTGGGCTCGTTCTACCAGGATGTCGCGAACCAGACCCAGGCGGCGCAGACCAACAGCACGACGCAGAGCGACAGGCTCACCGAAGCGCAGTCGCAGCAATCGCAGGTCTCGGGCGTCAATCTCGACGACCAGCTTTCCAACATGGTCGTCTATCAGCAAGCCTATGGCGCCGGCGCCCGCATGCTGCAAGTCGCCCAATCGCTTTACCAGACCTTGCAGCAAGATCTGACCTGAGGAGATCGCCATGTCGACAATCGGCCCGGTATCCACCAGCCAGCAAGGCTTGTTGCTGATTTCGCAATTGAATCAGGACACCGCGGCTCTCGATCAGTCGCAGGCGCAGGTCGCGTCCGGCGACGTCTCCACGACCTATGGCGGCTTCGGCGACCAGACCGCTGCGCTCGAGGCCGCCCAATCGCAGGTGAGCCTCTCCACCGCCTATCAGGCGGCGGCACAGTTGGGCGCCAACCAGGCCAATCTTCAGGACACCCAGCTCACCCAGCTTTCGACGCTCGCGGGCCAGCTGCAACAGGATATCACCACGGCCGTCGCCAACAATTCCGGCTCGACGCTGATGGCGAGCGCGTCGAGCATCTACGATCAGGTGACCCAGATCCTCAATTCGCAGGATGCCAATGGCAATTACATGTATGGCGGCGATCTGAGCAACACGCCGCCCGTGACGACGTCCTCGCTCAGCGATCTCGCCTCGCTCTCTTCGGTCTCGGACGCATTCACCAACGGCACTCTCAAGGGCGGCGTGCAGGTGGGCGACGGCCAGACGGTGCAGGTGGGCATGCTCGCGTCGAATATCGGCACGGGTGTGCTCCAGACCCTGAAGGACATCGCCAGCTACAACAGCGGAACCAATGGAAATTTCGGCACGACCCTGACGAGCGCGCAATCGAATTTCCTTTCCAACGAGATCGGAACCGCGCAATCCGCGAGCGAAGCGGTGAACAACGCGGCGGCCCAGAACGGCAACACCTACACCCAGCTGCAAAGCGCCGTCACCCAGCAGCAAACCATGAACACGCTCTATCAGGGCTTCGTCTCCAACATCCAGAACGTGAACATGGCGAGCGCGATCACCAATCTGAACCAGGACCAGACGGCCCTGCAGGCGGCGACGGAAGTCACCGCCCAGCTCAACCAGATTTCGCTGCTCAACTACCTGACGCCGTCGTCCACCACCTGACGCGGCTTGCCAGTGGCGGGGCCCGGTCCTATACGGCTCCGCCATGAGCGACCACTTCGTCCCGGCCAAGCCCGCCCACGCCACGCGCGTGGTCGTCGCCATGTCCGGCGGCGTCGATTCCTCCGTCGCAGCCGCGCTGATGAAGCGCGAAGGCTATGACGTGGTGGGCGTGACCCTGCAACTTTACGATCAGGGCGCCGCCGCGAAAAAGAAGGGCGCGTGCTGCGCCGGCCAGGATATCTACGATGCGCGACGCGTGGCCGAGCGGCTTGCGATGCCGCATTACGTGCTCGACTACGAGGCGCGGTTCCGCGAGCGCGTGATCGCGGATTTCGCGCAGTCCTATGCGCAGGGCTTTACGCCGATTCCCTGCGTGCGCTGCAATGAGCGCGTGAAGTTCGCCGACCTGCTGGACACCGCGCGGGAGCTGGGCGCGGATGCGCTGGCCACGGGTCACTATGTGCGCCGTGTCGAAGGCCCCGGCGGACCCGAGCTTCATTGCGCGGCCGACGCCAGCCGCGACCAGAGCTATTTCCTGTTCCGCACCACGCGCGCGCAGCTCGATTTTCTGCGGTTCCCGCTTGGCGGCCTCGAAAAGAGCAGGGTGCGCGCGCTCGCCGCCGAACTCGATTTGCCGGTGGCCGACAAGCCCGACAGCCAGGACATCTGCTTCGTGCCCGACGGCAATTACGCGCGCGTCGTGAGCGCGCTGAAGCCGAACGCGGCGGTTGCAGGCGAGATCGTCGATCGGGACGGCCGCGTGCTGGGACGCCACGATGGCGTGATTCATTTCACGGTCGGTCAGCGCAAGGGCCTGGGGCTCTCGGGCAATGGCGAGCCGCTGTTCGTGCTCCAGCTCGATGCGGCGCACGCCCGCGTGGTGGTGGGACCGCGCGAGGCGCTCCGCATACGGACGATAGAATTGAATGAGGTGAACTGGCTTGCGCCACGGCCGGCGGGCCCGTTCGACTGCGCGGTCAAGGTGCGTTCGACGCGCCCGCCCGTCGCCGCGCGGGTGACGGCGTCGGGGGACGGCGCCACGGTTGAGCTTCTGGGCGTCGAGGAAGCGGTGGCGCCGGGCAGGCTTGCGTATTCTACGAACCGGGCGGTTCGCGCGTTCTGGGCGGCGGCTGGATCGTGAGCGCCGAACCCATGCGCGCCGTGGCGTGACGGCCGCCGGCGTCGGTTATCGCTTCTTCGAACTCTTTTTGGCTTTCTTGACCGCCTTCTTCGGCGCTTTCTTCGCCTTCTTCTTCGCCGCCGCTTTCGCGCGCATCGGTTTGGGGTGCGGGTGGTGCGGCTGATAGATGCCGAGCTTGCCGCCGCCGGGGAGCGTGACCGATGTCATCGAACCCCAATCCGCTTTCCTGACCGGCGCGCATTCCACCTTGTGCGCCGTCATCTCCGCGAGCAGCGCATTCACGTCCGAGCACATCAGATAGAATTCGTGGACGTCGTTCTTGTCGCCGGGATGCACGGCCACTTCGGCCGGCGGCAGACCGAAGATCAGCCAGCCTCCGCCCATTTCGACATGCGAAGCTTGAGCACGTCGCGCAGGAACGCGGTGTCCGCGACCGGGTTCTTGCTATAGATGATGCTGTGTGCGCCGACGATCATGGATATCTCCCCGCGAGGTCTGCCGAACCCAGTCTGCCACAGATCGCGCGTCTCGTGTGTGACGCGGCCTTGTCCTTGACAGGCCGGAACCCCGCCCCTTACATCCCCCGCCTTGGCTGGCGTCCATGGCAGCGTAGCTCAGTGGTAGAGCAGGGGAATCATAATCCCTTGGTCGGGGGTTCAAATCCCTCCGCTGCTACCAGCCTTGGGGCGCTTTGCGGATGCGAGGAGGCGGCTTGACCAAAAAGGCTGCAGCGGCGAACCGGACGGCGGCGGTTCATGTGCCCGCGTTTGCCGAGGTCACGCTCGAGGATGTGCGCGCCGCGGCGCGCGCCATCAAAGAGGCCATCGAGCGCACGCCCACCCACCATTCGCGCACGCTGTCGCAAGATCGCGGGCTGCGACATCCACCTCAAATTCGAGAATCTGCAGTTCACCGCTTCGTTTAAGGAACGCGGCGCGCTGAACAAGCTCCTGTCGCTGACGCCCGAGGAGCGCAAGCGCGGCGTGGCGGCGATGTCCGCCGGCAATCACGCGCAGGGCGTGGCCTATCATGCCGGCCGGCTCGGCGTGCCCGCCACCATCGTGATGCCCGAAGGCACGCCCTTCAACAAGATCAAGCACACCAAGGAATTCGGCGCTCGCGTGGTGATCGAGGGCGCGACCCTCGGCCATTCGTTCGAGCGCGCGCGCGCGATCGCCGGAGCCGAACATCTCACCTTCATTCATCCCTATGACGACCCCATCGTCATCGCCGGGCAGGGCACCGTGGCGCTCGAACTGCTCGAAGACGTGCCGCGATGTGGATACGCTCGTGGTTCCCGTCGGCGGCGGCGGGCTCATCTCCGGCATCGCGGTCGCGGCCAAGGCGCTGAAGCCCTCGATCGAAATCTACGGCGTCGAGGCGCAGCGCTATCCGTCGATGTATGACGTGATAAGGGCGCGGACCTGCCCTGCGGCGGGCAGACCATCGCCGAAGGCATCGCGGTGAAGGAACCGGGCGGCCTCACGCGAAAGATCGTGTCGGCGCTGGTGAAGGACGTACTCCTGGTGCGCGAGGACGAGATCGAGCGTGCGGTCGCGACCTTGCTGGAAATCGAGAAGACGGTCGTGGAAGGGGCGGGTGCCGCGGCGTTCGCGGCGGTGGCGCGCAATCCGGAGATTTTCCGCGGCCGCGTCGTCGGCATCGTGCTCTCGGGCGGCAATATCGACATGCGGCTCCTGTCGAATGTGATCCTGCGCGAGCTGTCGCGCGAGGGGCGCATTCTCTCCGTGGTGGTCGAGATCGAGGATCGTCCCGGATTGCTCGCCAAGATCGCCACCCTGGTGGGCGAGGCGGGCGGCAACATTCTCGAAGTTTCCCACAACCGGATGATGACCGACATGCCGGCCAAGTCCGCCGATCTGGGACTGGTGATCGAAGCGCGCGATTCGGACCACGCCGGCGAAATCCGCGCCTGCCTCGAAGCGGCGGGCTTCGTACTCAGATCGCCATTGCCTGCGACCGGCCCCCAGCCGGCGGTGTAGAATTCGCGCCGCCGCTCAACTCTTCCCCGCCATCTTCTTGCACTCGGCGTAAAGTTCCTTGATGTCGAAGGCGTCGCATTGCGGCAGCAATTGCTCGGCCTCCGCCTGCTGGCCCATCGCGTGCAGAATCTGGATCCGCTTGGGAAGCAACACGGGCGAGTTGTCGAAACGGACAACCGCCTGCGTCATCAGGGCTTGTGCGCGCGGATAATCGTTGCGTGCGATGTAGATGTCGAGCAATCGCGAATAGACTTCCCATGACGGTTCGGGGCCGCTTATCGCCTTGGTGAGCGCCGCTTCGGAGAGCTGCGGCTGCTTCTTGTCGTCGTAATATTCCGCGGCCACGAATTCCGTATAGGCGTGATCCGTCGTCGGCGCCGTCACCGAACGCTGCACGGCGGCTTGCGCCACGACGGGGCTGGTGGAGGTTTGGTCCGCCACATAGGCGGCCGCGTCTTCGGCGGCGGCATAGTGGGCGAGCAGCGCCGTCAGCTTCGCCTTCAAGGGCGACTTGCTTTCCGGACTCCATGGCAAAGGCGTGGGCGACGTCGCCGTCACGTCGCGATATTCGCGGAACTCGTATGCGCTCAATAATTCCTCGCGCACTTTCGCCGGATGGTGCGACGAGGCCTGTTCCGACATCGAATCGACCGCGGTGTCGAACACGGCGATGCCGAGATCGGTCCAGCCGCTGCTGCCGCTCGTGGCGCTGCCGAGACCAATGTGGCCGGAGGCGAGATTGCCGAGCCCGCCCAGGAGCCCGCTGCCGATGGCTCCGATGCCGCCGCTGCTGGAACCGGAATTGCCGCTGTCGGATTGCTGTGCGGCCTTGGCTTGCGCGATCGCCTGATCGGCTTCCGCTTCCTGGATGGCCAATATGTCCATCAGCGCCAGCGGCGCTTCGGGATCGTAGCCGGCCTTCACCATCAGGTCGAAGCCCAGCGCGTCGGCGGCGTCTTCCTGCGAACGCTCCATCTGCGGCGCGAGCACATTGGCGCTCAGCTTGGAGATGTGCTGGGCGAGATCGTAGCCCCGTGCGACATTGCCGGAATTGAGCGCGCCGAAGGCGAAGGGCGCCGTCTGCGCCACGCTGTCCACGGCCGCGCCGTTCAGCACCATGTAATATTGCGCGCGCGTGAACCAGTCGGAATCGTGATGCCGGTAGATGTAATGCGACACCTCATGGCCCAGCACGAAGGCGAGTTCGTCTTCGTTTTCGAGCTGTTCGAGCAACCCGATGGTGACGATGATGGTGCCGTCGGGCGTGCACAGCGCGGTGAATTCCGGCGCGGCGAGGATGTGCACGTCGGGATTGAAGGACGGCGGCATTTTCAGCCCGGCGAGATCGCGCATCAACACGCCTCTCACATAATCGTGCAATTCGGGCGACGGCACGAAGCCCTGCGCGCGCGCGCGCATGATGCCAAGCGCACGGGGGCGTCCGGGTTGCAGATCGCCGTAGTCGGTGGAGGGTTGGAGCCCGTCGACCGCCTTGCCGTGGCTGGGATAGCCGTCCGCGTTCGCAGGCGGAGAAAATCCCGCCAGCGCGCAAGCCAGCGCCGAAGCGAGCAGGAGTGTGGATTTCGCGCTCATTGGTGTCCTCCCGTCGGCGGACAGCCTTCGCCGAGCCCGCGCGTCGAACCGACCTTCTGTTGATTGCTGCCCATCGCGAGATTGCGGCAGACCACCGGCAGTTTTCCCGCGAAGCGGTATTTCACCATATGCGGCGGCACCCAGTATTTCGTGCCGGTCACGTCGACCTGCAGCATCATGTTCGGCGCGCGGCCGACGATCGGAGCGCAGGACGGAAATTTGTCGCCGTCCATCGTCATCACCCGCTTGCCCATCGGACCGTCATAGAGATCGACTTGCGGCGTGCGCGCGGCGATCGCGACATCGCCGGTGGCCGCATTGCAGGAATCGTCGGAATCCCGGCTGGCGAATGCCGGTCCGGCGGCGATGAGGCCCATCAGGCCCACAATCGGAACCCACGCTCTCATGAACTGCGCTCCTCGTTCGGCTCATCCCGCTGCGGCAAGCCCACCGCAACGTGATGCAGATAACCCCAGATCGCGTCGGGCAGCCCGGCCAGCAGCATCGCCGCCAGCACCACCGACACGAACACCACTTCGACCCAATTGGCGACGGACAGCCCCACGGCGCGGGCCAGTGCCAAGCCTGCCGCCAGCGCGAGCCCGAAGGCAAGCCAGTGCCAGATAAATCCCAATACTTTTTCGAAGAAAAACTCGACCATCGCGTTGCGGTCGCGCGGGGTTGCCGCGGCGCGCCGCCTGCGCAGGCGCAGCATATGCAGCCAGGTCAGGATCAGGATCACGGGCACGATCGCGATCATCTGGACCGTGTTGCTGTCGAGGACCATGCCGCCGATCGTGACCACGTTTTGCTGCGGCCGACCCTTGAAGGTGATCAGATTGTCGAGCGCCATGGCATGCACGAACACACTCGCAATCAGACCGTTCACCGGCGTGAAGGATTTGTCCTGCACGCCTTCGAGCGATGCGCCGTAGAATACGATGCGATCATGGGCGAGCTTGGTGATGTCGGAATCGTCGGCGCCCTGCATCAGGGACTTCGACCGGAATAACGCCTTCATACGGACAGAGCGAGCGCACGTCCGAGGGATCGAAGAACGCGAGATAGATGCGTTTCGCCCAGCCGATGTCCTGGTTCAAACGGCAGGAATGCACCGCGCCGCTGTCGTCGGTCACATGCATCCACTTGGCGTTGGTGGGATCGGGGTGTGTGCCCCACACGATTTCCATCAAGCCGTTCAGCGGCGCCAGCGGCTGGCGGGGATAGAGGTCTTTATAGACCTGCAACGCGAGAGACGGGCAGGTCGCGCCTGCCGGCGGAGGCGGGCCAAAGCATTGACCCGTGATGGGATATTGCCGCACCACGCCCTGGTTGATGAGCACCGTGGGATCGACGAGTTTCACCCCGGTCGCGAGAATTTCCCGGCGCACCGGCGGTTGGCCCGGCTGCGTGTCGATTGCCGCAGCAAAATAAAGCGGTACACCCGCCTTCTTGTAGCGGCCGATTTCGTCGATGAGTTCGGGCAGCGTGGGATCGTTGCGCGGATCGACAAACAGCAAATCCACGATCACCGCCCGCGGATGATAGGCCAGAAGCGTGTCCAGCGCGCGTGCCTGCGCGCCATAGCTCCACGGCCACGGCATCTGGAGATCGGAAAGCGTGGAATCTTCGACCAGCGCAACCGAGATCTGATCATGGCCGGTCTCGGGATAAAGATACGGGCCCGTGATCAGAAGATTGGAAATATCCTGCGTGTAACGCTGGGTGAGATCGCTGAAGCCGAACGGGTTCAGAATGATTTGGATTGCGGCGAAGCCGAACAAAAACGCGAAAACAAACCAGAACGGCACGCGCAAACGCATCGCGCCCATATGGGCCCGGTCCGGGCGGCGGGCGCGATGAAACACGCCTCCGATGCCGCGCGGGTGCGATTTTACCTGCGGCTTATCCATGTTCCGCCAAGCCGGAGGCCGAAATGGCGAAGGCCGAATGGCTCAAGATGTCCTCCCGCTTCGGTGCGGCAGGATAACATGGGACGGACCGCGTGAGAACGCGGTTGGAGAGGCAGACGGCGCTCTCGAAATTTGATTCGAATTGATTCTCACCTGGTGACATTTGGGACCGCGGGCGTCCCGCCCGCATTTGCGAAGCTGCAACGGCCGTGCGGGCAGGATGCCCGCGGTCCAATATGGCTCTTGAAGCACCGAGAAAGCTGGTTTGAAGGAAATGAAGAACCAAACAAATTCGGGTGAGTGACTATCTCGAAAATTTCTCCGACAGAATTATCGACGACACGGTGCGCGCGACGCCGGTCGCCTTGCCGATACGGTCCAGCGCCGCGTCCATGCGCGCCGTCGTCTCGGTTTCCACCATCGCCATCATGTCGTAGGCGCCGGATACGGCCGACAACGCGCGCACTTCCGTCATGCGCTTGAGTTCGCCGCTCACCCGGTCGGCCTGTTTGGGATCGGCCGAGATCATCACAATCGCGCGCAGGCGCCGCGCTTCGGCATCGTCCGACAGCCGCACCGTATAGCCTTTGATCGCGCCTTCGCGTTCGAGCCGCGCGATGCGTTCCTGCACGGTGGAACGCGCCAGTCCGAGCTTGCGGGCCAGCGAGGCGGTGGGCTCGCGCGCATTGGCCTTGAGCAGAGCGAGCAATTGGGTGTCCGTGTCGCGCATGGCCGATCCGGCGTTTCGCCGGAATTCCTTTCGAATCGCCGGAGAGTAGCGCGATTTCCGTCGCTTCGCAGCCTCTTTTCCGGCCGGGCTTGCGGCTATTCCTGTGGGAGCGCGAAGCGGAGAAAGCCATGAAAAACGTGATGTTGGTGGGCGGCGGCAAGATCGGCGTCGCGATCACCGAATTCCTGACGGCGACGGGCGACTATCGCGTCACGGTGGTGGACCGCGATGCGGCGAGTCTGGAACGCATGCCGCGCAAGAATGTCCAGTTGCGGCAGGTCGAGATTTCGGACGCGCGCGAATTCGGCCACGAGGTCGAGGGCCACGACATCGTCCTCTCCGCCACGCCCTATTCGCTCACCTCCACCATCGCCGAAGCGGCCAAGCGCGCCCGCGCCCATTACCTCGACCTGACCGAAGACGTCGAAAGCACGCGGATGATCAAGAAACTGGCGCAGGGCGCGGAGACGGCGTTCATCCCGCAATGCGGGCTCGCGCCGGGGTTCATCTCGATCGTGGCCTACGATCTCGCCCGGAAATTCGAAAAGCTGCGCGACGTGCAGATGCGCGTGGGGGCGCTGCCGGTGTTTCCCACCAACGCCCTCAAATACAATCTCACCTGGTCGACGGACGGATTGATCAACGAATATTGCAATTCGTGCGAATCCATCCGCGACGGCCACCGGGGCGAGGTTCCGGCGCTGGAAGAAACCGAAGCGTTCTCGCTCGACGGCACGGAATACGAAGCGTTCAATACCTCGGGCGGCCTGGGCACATTGTGCGACACGCTCGAAGGCAAGGTCGAGAACCTCAACTACAAGACCGTGCGCTATCCGGGCCATCGCGACATCGTCAAGATGCTGGTGCGCGATCTCCGGCTCGGCGTGCGCCGCGACATCATGAAGGACGTGCTCGAAACCGCGATCCCGATCACGTTCCAGGACGTGGTGCTGATTTTCGTGACTGTCTCGGGCTGGCGCGAAGGGCTGCTGACCCAGGAAAGCTACGCCAAGAAAATCTACAGCCAGACGGTCGGCGACCGGCTGATGAGCGCGATCCAGGTGACGACGGCGACCGGCATCTGCACGATGTGCGACCTGCTGGTCGAAGGCAAGCTGCCGCAAAAAGGTTTCGTGCGGCAGGAAGAGGCGAAACTTTCGGACTTCCTTTCCAACCGCTTCGGGCGCTATTACGCAAAGGGGATGTGAGGCGTTTCGGCGCCGTCGAGTCTCCTCGCCCTCATGGCGGGGGCCTTGGTGGGGGATTGGAGGCAGGCCTGCATGGAAGCCAATTCCCGCACCGGCGGCGAAGCACTGGTCGAAGCCCTGAAGATTCACGGCGCGGATCACGCCTTCTGCGTGCCCGGCGAATCCTATCTCGCTGCCCTCGATGCGCTCTATGACGCGCGCGAGGCCATCCGCTTGATCGTCTGCCGCCAGGAAGGCGGCGCGGCCAACATGGCCGAAGCCTACGGCAAGCTGACGGGCAAGCCCGGCATCTGCTTCGTCACCCGTGGGCCCGGTGCCACCAACGCTTCCATCGGCGTGCACACGGCCTTCCAGGATTCCACGCCCATGATCCTGTTCGTGGGTCAGGCCGTCCAAGGCCATCTCGACCGCGAAGCGTTCCAGGAAGTGGATTTGAAGGCGATGTTCGCGCCCCTCGCCAAATGGTCGGCGGAAATCCGCGATCCCGACCGCATTCCGGAATATGTCGCGCGCGCGTTTCACACCGCAGTATCGGGCAGACCCGGTCCGGTCGTGCTGTCGCTGCCGGAGGACGTGCTCAGCGGCATGTGCACGACGCCCCCCGCGCGGTCCGCGCAAAAGAGTGAGCCCGTGGCGTCGCGCGAAGCGATGCGGCGCATGCACGCGATGCTGATGCGCGCCGAGCGGCCGTTCGTGTTGCTGGGCGGGCCGGGTTGGCACGGCGAAGCGACCGGCGATATCCGCAAATTCGCCGAGGCGTTCGATCTGCCGGTTTGCACTTCGTTCCGCGCCAAGGACCGTCTCGACAACGCGCACCAGAATTATTGCGGCGATCTCGGTATCGGCGCCGATCCCAAGCTTTTGGGACGAATTGCCGAGAGCGATCTGCTGCTGGTCGTGGGCGCGCGGCTGGGCGAAATGACCACGGGCGGCTATACGCGCGTTGTGCCGCCGGTCGCCCGCCAGGCGCTTGTGCATGTGCATCCCGACGCGAACGAACTCGACCGCGTCTACCAGGCCGATCTTGCGATCCTGTCCGGCGTTGGGCCGTTTGTGCATGCCGCGGCCGAGCTGACGCCGCCCGCCAGCGTCCGCTGGCGCAGCTCGCGGCGCAACGCGCGCGCCGATTTCGAGGCCTATGCCGCGCCCATCGCCTGTCCGGGCGATGTCAATCCGTCGGATATCTATGCCTGGCTGAGCAACCGGTTGCCGGCGGACGCGATCGTCGCCAACGGCGCCGGCAATTATTCGGCGTGGCTGCACCGTTTCTATCGCTATCGCGGATTCCCGACCTTGCTCGGCCCCACCAGCGGCGCGATGGGTTATGGCGTTCCGGCGGCAGTCGCCGCAAAGATTCTCCATCCCGACCGCATCGTGGTGTCGTGTGCGGGCGACGGCTGCTTCCTGATGAACGGCCAGGAACTGGCGACCGCCGTGCAATATGGCGCCGCGATCGTCGTGCTGGTATTCGACAATGGGATGTACGGCACCATCCGCATGCACCAGGAGCGCGAATATCCCGGCCGCACGATCGGCACCGATCTGAAAAATCCGGATTTCGTCGCGCTGGCGCGGGCCTATGGCGCGTTGGGCTTTCACGTCAAGCGCACGGAGGATTTCGCCTCCGCGTTCGAGGAAGCGCTCCGCGCCAAACGGCCTGCCTTGATCCATATCAGCGTCGATCCGGAAGCGATCTCGCCCACGACGACGCTCTCGAAACTGCGCGGGCACGGCTCGAACAAGCCGCTGTCCCGCTGAACGGCATCTGGAGAAAGCGATGACCCGCTCCGATCTTCTCGCGCAATTGGGTGTGAGCGCCGCGTCCGGCGCCCATCAGGTCCGCTCGTCCATCGACGGCGCCGAAATCGGCCGCGTCGCGTTCGACACGCCTGCATCGATCGAGGCGAAGATCGCCGCAAGCACGCGAGCCTTCCACGCCTGGCGCGAGGTGCCGGCGCCCAGGCGGGGCGAACTGGTGCGCTTGTTCGGCGAGGAATTGCGCGCGCACAAGGATGCGTTGGGACGGCTCGTCACGCTCGAAGCGGGAAAGATCCTGCAGGAGGGCCTGGGCGAAGTGCAGGAGATGATCGACATCTGCGATTTTGCGGTCGGCCTTTCGCGCCAGCTCTACGGCCTCACCATCGCGTCGGAGCGGCCGGGCCATCGCATGATGGAGCAATGGCATCCCGCAGGTCCCGTCGCCGTGATTTCGGCGTTCAATTTTCCGGTTGCGGTGTGGGCGTGGAACGCGGCGCTCGCGCTTGTTTGCGGCGACAGCGTGATCTGGAAGCCGTCCGAAAAGACCCCGCTCACCGCGCTCGCGACCCAGGCATTGTTCGAACGCGCGGTGGAGCGCTTCGGCTCCGCACCCGCGGCACTTTCGCAGGTCGTCCTGGGTGCGCGCGAGGCCGGTGAAGCGCTGGCCCGCGACAGCCGCATTCCCGTCGTCAGCGCCACGGGTTCGACTGCGATGGGCCACGCGCTTGCGCCGATTGTGGCGGAGCGGTTCGGCCGCGCGATCCTCGAACTCGGCGGCAACAACGCGATGATCGTGTGCCCTACCGCCAGGCTCGATCTCGCGCAGCGCGCCATTCTGTTCGCGGCTGCAGGCACGGCCGGCCAGCGTTGCACCAGCCTGCGCCGGCTGTTCGTGCATGAAAGCGTCTACGACAAACTCGTGCCGGCGCTGAAAGCGGCCTATGGGCGGCTTGCCGTCGGCGACCCGCTGGCCTACGGCACCTTGGTCGGTCCGCTGATCGACGGCCACGCATTCGACAATATGGAACGTGCACTTGCGCGTGCGCGCGACGAAGGCGGCAAGGTGACGGGCGGCGGCCGCGCCCTCGCCGACAAATTTCCCGACGCGTTCTACGCACGGCCCGCGATCGTCGAAATGCCGGATCAGACGCCGTCCGTCTGCCGTGAAACCTTCGCGCCGATCCTCTATGTCATGCGCGTCCGCGATTTTGCGCACGCGCTCGCGCTGCACAATGCGGTCCCGCAGGGGCTTTCGTCCTGCATCTTCACGCAGGACATGCAGGAGGCCGAGCGCTTCGTCGCGGCCGCCGGTTCGGATTGCGGCATCGCCAACGTCAATATCGGGCCGTCGGGAGCGGAAATCGGCGGTGCGTTCGGCGGCGAGAAGGAGACCGGCGGCGGACGCGAGTCCGGCTCGGATTCCTGGAAGGCCTATATGCGGCGCCAGACCGCCACCATCAATTATTCCGATGCGCTGCCACTGGCCCAAGGCGTCAAATTCGACGCCGTGTGACGGGACCGGGCCGCGGACAGCCCCGAATTTAACCCTGCCTTAAGCATCTGCTTCGTTTCGGGACGAACAGGGATAGGGTCGGCCCGTGGGGTCGGACCGGATTGGAAAATGCCGAAAAACATCGGGCAGTGGACGGGGATCATGGTGACCACCATCGTCGTACTCGGCTGCGACATGGACGTGGTCTATGCGATGCCGCTCGGCATCATGGCCGGCGCGCTCGCGACATTCTTCGTCGCATTCGCCGAGCGGCGGCTGCAGGCGAATTCGCGCTAAAACGTTACGCTGCAGCCGCAGTGAAGGTGATCTGACCCGTTTTCCCCGGCTTCTTTCGGGGTCTGACGACGATCTCGACATCCCGGTCGAATGCCGTGAGGAAGCTCATGAGGCGTTCGATCGAATATTCACGGAAATTGCCTCTGAACATGCGGGATACTTCCGGCTGGCTGATTCCCAGGCGCTTGCCTGCCTGGGTTTGTGTCAGCTTCCGAATGTTGGCGAGCCGGTAGATTTCGGAGACGATTTGCGCCTTGAGAAAATGGGTCTTGGCGTCCGGCAATCCAAGGTCCGCAAAGATATTGTCGCTGCTTGTTTCCACTTTGATTTTGCGTGTCATGGTGTCTTCTCCTGCCCGAAGCGTTCGGTGTAGTCGAAAGCGGCATCTCTCAGCCGGCGTCTGATCAGATCGATATCGCTCTTCGGCGTTGCGATTCCCTTTTTGGACTTTTTCTTGAACGCATGCAGCACATAGACTGCCTCGCGAAAACGCACCGTGTAGACGGCCCGATAAGTGTCGCCGTCGAAATCTTCGACCAATTCGATGGTTCCGCCTGCAAACCCCTTAAGCGGCTTTGCCGAAGGCGGATGTTGTCCCGTCTGTGCAAGAAACAATTCGAAGCCGAGCGTGTCCTGCACGCGCGCCGGAAATTCCCGATAATCCCGTTTGCTCGACCCGATCCAAAGCAACGGACGAGCAGGACGATCCAAGCTCCTCATGAGGTGTCTTATGAGTCTATACTCATATAAAGTCAACCGCCGGAATTGCGCGCGATCGGAATGAAATCACGAGTTGGACGTGGCTATAGTGAAGCGCGGATATGGTTGCGGTTCACGCCGAATCCGGCGGTATCGCGCCCAGGGCTTCTTCGAGCTGCTGGAAGGTCGGTTGTGCGATCGACGGCACGCTGCCGCGTCCGATCTCGACGGACACTTGCGCCGCATTGCCGTGAAGATGCGCGACGAGGATGTCGCGGATCACGTGATAGAACATCGATTCTTCGTCGACGATGGCCTTCAACCGCGTCGCCATCGGACCCACGATGCCGTAGGCGAGAAACACGCCGAGGAAGGTTCCCACCAGCGCCGAGCCGATCATTCGCCCGAGCACTTCGGGCGGCTCGGAGATTGCGCCCATCGTCTTGATGACGCCCAGCACCGCGGCGACGATGCCGAGCGCGGGCAGGCCGTCCGCCATGGTCTGCAGCGAGCCGGCGGGGCTCAGCGCTTCGGCATGATGCTTCTCGAGCTGCTTCTCCATCGCCGCTTCGACCTGATGCGGATCTTCCAGGCTCATCGTCATCATGCGCAACGTGTCGCAGATGAAGGCGAGCGCGAAATGGTCCTTCGAGATGCGGGGGTAGCGCTTGAAGATCGAGGATTCTTCGGGCCGTTCGATATGGGCCTCGAGCGCGATCAGGCCCTTCGTCTTCATCGTCTTGGTGAGCAGGAACAGAAGGCACAGAAGATCGCGGTAATCCTGCGGTTTCCATTTGGGGCCCGAAACGACCTTGCTCAGATCGCCGCCGATCTTCTTCAGCGAATACATCGAGCCGCCGATCAGAAGCGCGGCCATCGCGGCACCGCCGATCGTCATCAATTCGTGGGGCAGGGATTCGATGATGACGCCGATCGAGCCGCCCGATATCAGGAAGCCGCCAAACACCATGGCGAAAAGAACGACAACGCCACCAATCTGAAGCATCAGAATAAGCCCGATAATGCGCGCGGGCGGGGGCGCGAATGCGCCTCAGCCCCATGCGATCAGTATTAACAAGAGGGCTTAAAGAGCGATGAAGAACGCCGGAGAAGCCCGGCGGGACCCGGCGCAAACCCTGAAAATTCCGGCCGTTTCGATGGTTAGCGGGCGTGCGCGGTCCATGTGATGATAAGCGGCGATTCGACAGGGATCGGAAGCCGCGCTGAAAGCATGCGCCGAAGGCTATAATTCGCGGCGTTAAGAATTTCTTACCTTAAGGCATGAGCAACCATTGAGCCGCAGTCCGCCTATGCTCCGCCGTGCCGGTCTCGCGCTCGGCCTCGGCTGGAAAGCCCTGATTGCGCCGGTCGCGTTCGGCGCGAATGCCATTCTCGACGACGAGAACGGGAAGGTGCTCCTCGTTCGCCACAGCTACATGCCCGGCTGGCATCTGCCCGGCGGCGGCGTGAACCCCGGCGAACCCCCGGCGCAGGCCATCCTGCGCGAGCTCAAGGAAGAAGTGGGTCTGGTCCGATCGGAGGCTCCGGAATTCTTCGGGCTCTACACGCGCAAGTTCGGCTGGATTTCCAATGTCATCGCGCTCTATCACGTGCGCGCGGCCGAGATCGACTTCAAACCCAACCTCGAAATCCGCGAGATTTGCCGCGCCGACCCAGCCGCGCCGCCGCCCGGCACGGGGCCGGGCACGCGCAGGCGCCTGCTGGAGTTTGCGAAGGGCGCGGCGCCCCGGCCCCTATTGGTGATCAGACGGGATCCCAGCCGAATACGGAATTCGTGGCGCCGAGCTCGACGAAGCTCGGCTTGAGCGCCGCCATCGCGTGGTTGGAAACCGTTTCCGGTGTCCAACCCTCGATCTTGCCGATGCCGCGAATGGGGCGCGGTTGGCTCATCAGGAAGATCTCGTTGCCGCGCGCGGCGAAGATTTGCCCGGACACGTCCTTCGTCGTGGGCGCCGCAAGCGCGACGGCCAGTTGCGCCACCTGATCGGCGCGCATCATGTTCTTCATGCGATCGACGCGCTTGGCGGACGCTTCGTCCTTGATCGGAATTGTCGCGATCATCCGCGACCAGGCGAACGGTGCGATCGCATTGGAGCGCACGTTCTTCTGCAGGCCCTCCATCGCGATGATGCGCGAAAGCCCCACAATTCCCATCTTGGCGGCGGCGTAGTTCGCCTGTCCGACATTTCCGATGAGGCCGGAGGTCGAGGTGAAGAGCACGAACGAGCCTTCGTTCTGCTCGCGGAAATGATTGATCGCGGCGTGGCAGACATTGTAGCTGCCTTGCAGATGGACCTCGATAACGAGATCCCAATCCTGGTCCGTCATCTTGTGGAACATCGTGTCGCGCAGGATGCCCGCGGGATTGATGATCGCGTGCAAGCCTTTGAACTGGTCCAACGCTTGTTCGATCATGCGCTTGACGCCTTCGCGGCTGGTCACGCTGTCGGAATTGGATGCCGCCTGCCCGCCCGCGGCGCGGATCGCCTGGGCCACCTGCTCGGCCGGGCCGGCCGATCCCTCGTCGCCGCCGGCCACCGCGCCGCCCAGATCGTTGACGACCACCTTGGCGCCTTCCTTCGCAGCCAGGAGCGCACATTCCTTGCCGATGCCGTTCGCCCCGCCGGTGACGAGAACCACCTTGCCTTCCAGTACGCCCATGGGATTACCTCCGATTGTTTCGACCGGCGCGGAGCCTAGCGGCGCGCCTTTGCGGGTAAAAGAGGCCGATTGGCGAATGTGGGAGATAAGACCCGAGACGGATGCCGATGCGCCGGGCGTCCAGGCGCTCGTCGAAGCGAGCTTCGGGCCGGGGCGCATCGCGAAATCGGCTTATCGCCTGCGCGAAGGCGTCGAGCCCGAGCCCGGCTTGAGCTTCGTCGCGGTCGAAGACGGCGCGCTCAGAGGTTCGGTGCGCTTCTGGCCGGTCGCCGTGGGCCCGGCCCGCGCGCTTCTTTTGGGACCGCTCGCGGTCCAATCCGACCAGCGCGGGCGCGGTATCGGAATCGCGCTGATGAATCGCGGCATCGAGGCGGCGCGCGGTGCGGGACACCACGCGATCATATTGGTCGGCGATCCGCCCTATTACGCGCGCGTGGGCTTCAAACCGGTTGCAGGCCGACGCGTGCGCTTTCCGGGTCCGGTCGACCCCGCACGCATATTGGGCCTGGGACTTGTCGAAGGCGCGTTCGAAGCTCTGGAAGGCGCGGTCAAGCGCGCGCGAATAGATCGTGCCGTATGCGCGGACGGCGCGCCCTTGGGCGCGTGACTGTTGAACCACGCCACCACGTCGCCATCGAGGCGTAGGGTCGGTTACTTTTTCACCGGCCGGTAAAAGACGCCGCGCTTTGCGCCTGTCCAGTCGCGGCGTTCCGGAATCGCGCGCGTGTCGATTTGGTCGTCGGCGAGACGCGCGAGTGCACCCAGTTCCTTCTTTTGCTTCGCGGTGAGGGACTTAGAATTTGCCTTCTTCATAAGCTTCCCTATCATGAGCCGCCGCCTTTCGGGCACTCCGTTAGGTCGACCGACAACGCTCACCGTCCCTCTTGTCGCCAGGCGAACAGCAGGGTTCCCAGAATGATGACGAGCGCAAGCCACGCCGGCAGCAGCGGCTGCTGTTCGACGGACGTGACGCGATAGGCGCCGTTGGCGCGCAGTCCGATCCAGTCATCGCCCGCGGCAAGGCGTCCGGGTGGCGTGCGGCGGATAGCGGGGACGCCGCCGTCGACGAGCCAGTGAACCGAACCGCCGGTCTCGCGCGCGACCGGTTTCAGGATCGCGTCTGTCGCCCGCATGTCGGCCACTTCCCTGGGATTGAGGGGACCAGTGGCCGTCACCACGTTGAGCGTTCCGTCCGTCAGGCGATAGAGGCCCAGTTCGTCGGCCTTCGCCGTCGCGCGCCAAAGTCCGGGCTCGACTTTGCTCAACGTCAGCGTCGAATTCTTTCCCGACGGCGTGGTGACGGTGACGGGTTTGGGCTGATCGGCCATGGTCTGCCGCTCGACCGTCATTTCGCCGTTCGCGATCGAGGCGGAGAGGCGTTCTTCTTCGAGCTCCGGCTCCTTCATCAGCCAGTGCGCGAGCCGGCGCAGCAATTCGGCCTGCGGGCCGCCGCCTTCATAGCCGCGCGCCCACAGCCAGCCTTGGTCCGACAGCAATTCGGCGACGCGGCCCTTGTTCACGTGATCGAGCACGAGCAGCGGCTTGTCGCCGGGCCCCGACATCACCGTCTGGCCCGAGACCTTGTTGGCGCCGATGAGACGGAACCAGCCGCCCCAGCCGGGCGGCTTGCCGTTGCCGTTGGCGCCGGGAAGATCGCGCGTCACGGGATGGCCGAGACCCACATCCGTCACCACGGGCTTGAACTTCTGCGCGACGGTGTCGCCGGTCGGTTGCGCCGGCAACACCGACGAGAGCGGCGTTCGGAAAATGCTCAGGGGCCCGGCGAATTCGGGGCCCGCCGTCACCAGCAACGCGCCTCCCGCTTCCACGTAACGCGCGATGTTCTCGAAATAGGCGAGCGGCAGGATGCCGGGTTCGTCGCGGAAGCGGTCGAAGATGATGAGATCGAACTGATCGAGCTTCTTGAGGAAGAGTTCGTGCACCGGAAATATGATGAGCGACAATTCGTCGATCGGCGTGGGATCCTGGGCCTGCTTGTCGGGCGGACGAAGAATGGTGAAGTGCACCAGATCGACGGACGGGTCGGACTTGAGCAGGTTGCGCCACACCCGTTCGCCCGCATGCGGTTCGCCGGAGACGAGCAGCACGCGCAGGCGGTCGCGCACGCCGTTGACGACCACGACCGCGCGATTGTTCTCGAGCGTGAGTTCGCCGGGCCCCGGCAGCGCGATCAGTTCGATCACGTTCTCGCCGCCATGGCCGACCGTCACCTTGAGCGGCGTGTCGTGGCCCACCTCGACAAGGCGCGTGCCCGTATCGACGCCGTCGACTTTCACATCCACGTCGGCGTAGCCGCCGGCCGGGGAGCCGAAATCGTCGACCCGGATCGCGACGTCGGCGTCCTGGCCCACGATCGCGTAGCGCGCGGCGCTGACGATGGTGAGCTTGCGGTCGCGCTCGCCTTTGGCGTCGACGATCAGGGCGTGGAAGGGCGCGCTCATGGGCGGCTTGCCGGCCTCGGGCGCATCGTGCACCTGGCCGTCGGTGATGGCGACGGCGCCTGCGACGCGGTCGGGCGGGACATCGGCCAGGACGGAAGAGAGCGTCGCGAACAATTGCGTGCCGGTATCGTCGCCGGGCCGCGGCGGCGGCACGAACGCTTCGCGGATCTCGAGGCTCTTGTCCGCCGCCAGCGCTTTCCTGATTTGCGCCGCCGCGGCGTCGGCTTCCGCCTTGCGGCCGCGAATGTCCATGCTGGGCGAATGATCGACGATGAGCGCCATGATATCGGGCAGCGCCTCGCGCGTCTCGTGCACGATCAGGGGATTGGCGAGCGCCAGCAATGCGACCGCGAACGCAAGTCCGCGCGCCCAGGCGCCGCGCGCGCGCATCAGCAACGCATAGAGAACGAGCGCGGCGGCGGCCGCCGACAGGAGCCAGAGAACCGCGAGCGGAACATGGGGCGCAAAGTCGATCGCGAAATTCATGACGCGCGCGCGCCTAATGACCGAGGCGCTGAAGGAGTGCGGGCGCGTGCACCTGGTCGGTCTTGTAGTTTCCGGTCAACGCATACATCACGACATTGATGCCGAAGCGGATCGCCATTTCGCGCTGTTCGTCGCCGCCCGGCGTGACCTCGGCGAGCGGGCGGCCTTGCGCATCGACCGCCCAGGCCGCGGCCCAGTCGTTGCCGCCGATGATGACGGGCGAGACACCGTCTCCGCCGCGCGCGGGCTCGGGGCCCGCATCGGGATCGGGCGGCGGCAACGCTTCGACCCACACCTTGCCGCCATCCCAGCGCCCCGGAAAATCCTGGAGCAGGTAGAACGTCTTGGTCAGCACGTGATCCGGCGGAACGGGTTCGAGCGGCGGCAGGTCGAGCTTTGCGATCAGCCGGCGCAGCGTCGCTTCGCCCGGCGAGTTCGCACCGCGCTCCGCACCCAATGTCAGGTCGCGCGTGTCGAACAGGATCGTGCCGCCGTTGCGCATATAGGCGGCGATCTTGGCGATGACATCGGGCGATAAATCCTTCTCGCGCGGATCCATCGGCCAATAAAGCAACGGGAAGAAGCTCAGATCGTCCTTGTCGAGATTGACGCCCACCGGTTCCTGCGGCTCGTAGGAGGTGCGCGACTTGAGCGCGAGGCCGAGGCCGGTGAGCCCGGCCTTGCTCATCTCGTCCACGTCGCCGAGGCCCGTGACCACATAGGCAAGCCGCGTATCGAGCGCGGCTTTCATGTCGAACGAATCGTCGGCGTGTGCGCCGCGCGGCAAAGCGAGTCCGATGCACAGAAGCGCCATTCCGATGCGCGCCGCGAGCCGGCTCCGCGTCGCGTCGATATAGCCGCGAAGCCAAAGCGAGATCAGCGCGTCGGCCATGAGAATTGCGATGGCGAGCGCGAGCAGCGGCGCTTCGAGCTGCAGCACGGACACGCCGGCATAGACCGACACGCTCGCGCCGGGATCGCCGAGAGGCGTGAGGATCGTGTCGTCGTCGGCGGCGTTGAGCGCGATCTGCGCGCCTTCGCCGCCATAGAAACCCGGTGGATGTTTCGGCGACGCCTTGAGCTTCGCAAGTTCGGAGCCGCGGATCGGCTGCGCGTCGGAGGAAGGCCTTCCCAGCTGGCCGAAGCCGTCGAGCGTGGCGGCGGGCGGAAACACGGACGAGGCATCCGTTCCCATTTCGGACGGGCGCGCGCCGCCGGCCAGGTCGAGCACGCGGCGCAGCATGTCGACATAGAGTCCCGACAAAGGCAGCGACGACCAGGCGGGGCTCGCCGTCACATGGAACAGGACGATCCATCCCTTGCCGCGCTGGCTCGCCGTCACCAGCGGCGTACCGTCGGCGAGCCGCGCCCAGGTGCGCTCGCCCAGCTCGACGGACGGCTCCGCCAGAACCTGCCGCGAGACCGTGACTTCGGGCGGGATCGCAAGACCGCGAAACGGGCTCGCATCGGGAAACGGCGCCAGGTGCTGCGGCTCGGCCCAGGCGAGCGCGCCGCCCAGGTAGCGCCCGCCCACGCGCAGCTTCACGGGCACGAGATCGTCGACATTCGCCGTCATGCGCCCGCCGGCGAAGCGCAGGAGCACGCCGCCGCCTTCGATGAAGCGCGCGGCCTGATCGTGATCGGTGCCCGATAGATTGCCGATATCCGCCAATACGATGACGGTGGCGTTGCGTGCGATAGCATCCTCGATCGAGCCCTTGCGAACCTCGGCATAGGGAGCAAGCGCGCGCTGGAGATAGAACGAGCCGGACAGAAGCGGCTGTTCGCTCTCCGCATTGCCGGCGGAGACGAGTTCGACCGCGCGCCGCTTGGCGCCGGTGCCGAGCAGCCTCACCGCGCCCGCGGACTCTTCGTTGACCACGACGATCCGGTCGGTCTCGTTGCGCACTTCCAGCGGCAGCACAATCTTGGCGGCCGTTTCGTCGGCGCCGTTGGCGAATTTGAAATGCGCGGCGGCGAGGCTTTCGCCCTGCGCGCCAAGCGCATCGACATTGCCTTCGCGCATGCCGGCCGCGCTGGCGCGCCTGAGCGTGACGAGGAAACCATCGGGTTCGCTGCGCTCGGAGACGAGCGCCAAAGGCCCGTTGCCGGGCGCGTCCGAGAAAACTTTCAGATCGCCGACTTTTTCAAGCGTGCTCGCCGTCGCCGCGGCATCGCCATAATCGAGGCCGTCGCTGAGCCAGAAAATCTCCGGCGCGGTATCGAATTTCGTCTTTGCGAGCACCGCGGCGGCGCGGGCACGATCCGGCGGCCACGCTTCGGGGTCGAGGTCGCGGGCGTCGCGGGCGGCCTCGCCGGCATCGAGCAGGCTGACGACGGGCGGCGTCGCCGTCGCCGTGGGCACGATCGCGACGGGACGGCCGCTATGCGACGCATCGGCGAGCGCGTCGGAAATTTCCGCCTCGCGATCTTTCCAGGCGTGCGCGGCGGCCCAATCGTTGTCGACGAACAGGATGAGCGGCCCGCGGCCCGGAATCTTCGCCGATTGGCCGATCGTCGGTTGCGCCAGCGCTGCGATGACCATCGCAGCCGCAACGAGACGAAGGAGCAGCAGCCAGAGCGGTGTACGCGCGGGCGTTTCCTGAGGCGCTTCAAGTCCGAGGAGCAGCCGCAGCGGCGGGAACACGATGCGGCGGGGCGCCGGCGGCGTCACGCGCAGAAGCCAATAAATCACAGGCAGAACGGTGAGGCCCCAGAGAATCCAGGGGACGCCGAAACTCAATCCCGAAAGGAGATTCATCGCCCGCTCCTAGGCGGTCCTGAGCCGCGCATGCGGGCCGCCGAGATCGGCATAGAGCGCGACGAGCGCGGTTTCGGGCCGCTTGTCGGTACGGTGTGCGAGATAGCTCCAGCCCAGCCGGCGGGCGAGCGTCGAGACGGCCTCGCCATGGGCCTTGAAGCGGGCGCGATAAGGTTGCTGTACCGCTTCGGCGCGCCCGAACAGTTCGCTGAGCGAGCCCGAAACGGATTCGAAGCGCGTGCGGCCGACAAACGGAAAATCCTCTTCCGCAGGGTCGACGATATGGACGAGATGCCCCGTAAGTCCGGAGCGGGCCAGACGCCGCAACGCGCTTTCGATTTCGCTCAGCGGCGACAGGAAATCGCTGAGCCAGACGAATTGTGCGTTCTTGCCGATCGGCGCTTCCGGCGGCAGCGCCGCATCCGCCGGCGCCAGTTCGGAGAGTTCGTGGGCAATGCGGCGCAGCGGGATACGGCCGGTGGCCGGACCGCGTCCATCGCCCAGCAGCGCGATGCGCTCGCTGCCGCGCACCAGGAGCGAACAGAGCGCGAGCGCGAGAACGGTCGCGCGGTCGATCTTGTCGACCTTCGAATGGGCGGAGCGGAACCGCATGTTCGCCGAGCCGTCGCGCCAGAACCAGACCGCTTCGGCCGCTTCCCATTCGCGTTCGCGCACGAACAGATGCTGCGACTTGGCCGATTGCCGCCAATCGATGGCGGTGCTGGGATCTTCGCCGCGATGGCGGCGGAATTGCCAGAAGGTCTCGCCCGCGCCCGCCTTGCGGCGGCCATGCACGCCCAAACTGACGACCGACGCGAGCCGCTCGGCTGCGACCAGCAAAGGCGGCAACGCTTCGGCGAGCGTCTCCGCCTGCTCGCGCAGGGGATTCCATTCGCCCATGCGGCGGGGATCGGCGTCGTTCAAAGATTGCTCCGGCACAGCCGGTCGATGACGTCGGTAATCGTCGTGCCTTCTGCGCGCGCGGTGAAGTTGAGCGCCATGCGATGGCGCAGGACGGGATGGGCCAGGGCCGCCACGTCGTCGACCGAGGGGGCGAGGCGGCCTTCGATCAATGCCTTCGCACGCACGGCCAGCATGAACGCCTGACTCGCGCGGGGTCCCGGTCCCCAAGAGATGAAGCCGCGCAGATCGGGCGCGCCGCCTTCGTCGGGGCGGGCCGCGCGCACCAGCCGAAGGATCGCTTCGACGACTTTTTCGCCCACCGGCAGATGGCGGACGATATGCTGCGCCTCGATGAGAGCGGCCGGAGTGAACAACGGTTGCGCCGCCGTTTCTTCGCCGAAAGTGGTGGCAACCAGCATTTTGCGCTCCGCGTCGAGGTCGGGATAGCCGACATCGATCTGCAGCAGGAAGCGGTCGAGCTGCGCCTCGGGAAGCGGATAGGTTCCTTCCTGCTCAAGCGGGTTTTGCGTCGCAAGAACATGGAACGGCGCCGGCAGGTCGTAACGCTGGGCCGCCACCGTCACGTGTTTTTCCTGCATCGATTGCAGCAGCGCGGATTGGGTGCGCGGGCTGGCACGATTGATTTCGTCCGCCATCAGAAGCTGGGTGAACACGGGGCCCTTCAGGAAGCGGAAGGAGCGCCGACCGCCTTCGGCTTCTTCGAGCACCTCGGAGCCGATGATGTCGGCCGGCATCAGGTCGGGCGTGAACTGGATGCGTTTCCAATCGAGGCCGAGAACGATGCCCAGCGTTTCAACGAGCCGCGTCTTGGCCAGCCCGGGCACGCCGATCAGAAGCCCGTGACCGCCGGCCAACAACGTCACCAGCGTTTGGTCGATCACCTCGCGCTGGCCGAAGATCACCCGGCCGACCGCCTCGCGCACCATGCCGAAGGCAGACGCGGCCGCTTCGGCATGGCCGACGGCCGTGTTCTCCGTCGTCACCTCGGCGAGGGTTTTGGGTTCGCTCATGTGGTCATCCTGCCGGCCTGGAATCTGGCGGCCTGAAAATTCGGACCGGCCGCGGGCTGGCGCCGCCCGAGTTGCCGGTGCCGAGGCCGACGCCTATCTTCGAATCGCGAATGCGCGCCTTGTGGGCGGCTTTATGTTGCACCCCTAAGACGGCTGCGCAACTGCGAAGAAGCCCCGCCCGGCGCCGCCCACCCGCATATCGCCGTGAGGGATGTAAAGGCTAAGATAAGGTGTCCGAAGGTCTCCCGATCGGCCTGGCAAGTCTGCAGCGCGAAACCGCTGCGGGCCGCGCTTTGCCGCCCGTCGAGCGCTGGAATCCCGCCCATTGCGGCGACATCGACATTCGGATCGCGCGCGACGGCACCTGGTTCCATCAGGGCACGCCCTTCAGCCGGCGCGAGCTCGTCCGGCTGTTCTCCACGATCCTGAGGAAGGACGCCGACGGATTCCATCTCGTCACGCCGGGCGAAAAGATGCGCATCCGCGTCGACGATGCGCCTTTCGTGGCGGAGCTGCTGCGCGTCGAAGGGGAAGGGCGCGGGCAACGCCTCATCCTCACCACCAATGTGGGCGACGAGACGGTCGCGGACGCACGGAATGCGATTCGCGTCGAGACCAATGCCGAAACCGGCGAACCTGCGCCCTATGTCCATGTGCGCCGCGGATTGGAAGCGCGCATTTCGCGCAACGTGTTTTATCAGCTGGCCGATCTTGCGGTGCCGGGCGAGGGCGACGATCGCGGCGTGCTCGGCGTGTGGAGCGAAGGATGTTTCTTTCCGCTGGGGCGCGGCGCGTGAGCGAGACGATATCGCCCGCGGGAGCGCTTGCCCAAAGGATCGCAACGCAGGGTCTCGAAGCGCTGCGGGCGCGGCTCCTGACGGAACCTCCGGTGCTGCCTCTTAGGCCCAAGCGCGGAGATTACGATCTCAATCCGTCCACGCGTCCCGAGACGCGACCCGCGCTTGCACCGGCCGCCGTGCTGCTGCCCATCGTCCTGCGGCCCGAACCGACGATCCTCTTCACACGGCGCACGGAGCATTTGTCGCGTCATGGCGGCCAGGTGAGTTTTCCGGGCGGCCGCGCGCAGCCAGACGACCTGTCGCTGGTCGAGACGGCGTTGCGCGAAACGCAGGAAGAAACCGGCATCACGTCCGGCTTCGTGTCGGTGGCGGGCTTCCTCGATCCCTACGAGACGGGAACGGGCTATGCGATATTGCCGGTGGTCGGGCTCCTGAGCGAAGGCTTTCCCCTGTTGCCGGAGCCGAACGAAGTCGCCGAGATATTCGAAGTGCCGCTTGCCTTCCTGCTCGACCCCAAAAATCGCGAAAGACATTCGCGCGAGTGGCAGGGACGCCGGCGCGAATATTACGCGTTCACCTATGACGGCCATTACATCTGGGGCGCGACGGCGGCGATTTTGGTCAATCTCACCGAAAGGCTCGCAACCGCATGATCCGCATGCTCGCCGTTCGTGCGGCTTTGTTCGCGGTGCCGTTCGCGATCTATGGCCTCTATTATTTGCTGACGCGGCAGCGCATGGCGGCCAATGCGCCGCAAACGCCATGGTCGACGCTCTTTATCGTGGGCCTGTCGCTCGTTGCGCTCAGTTTCGTCTATGTCGGATTGACCGAAGGCGAATCGACGAGCGGGGTGTATGTTCCGGCCCATGTGGTGAACGGCGAGGTCGTGCCGGGTCACATCGAAAAGGCGAAGAAACCGTGAGGCGAAGGCTCGATCCCGCGCGCGACGCATGGATGCACACAGCCGAGGCGCGGGCGGTCGTCTCGGCGCTGGCCAAAGACGGCGGCGGCGCGCGCTTTGTGGGCGGTGCGGTCCGCAATGCGCTGCTCGGTCATGCCGTGACCGATATCGACATCGCGACGCCGCTCGTCCCGCAGGAGGTGACGCGGCGGCTTGAGGCGGCGGGGATCATGGCGGTGCCGACCGGCATAGAGCACGGCACGATCACTGCCGTCGCGAACGGCAAGCCGTTCGAAATCACCACCTTGCGACGCGACGTGTCGACGGACGGAAGGCGGGCCGTCGTGGCGTTCGCGACCGATTGGAAAGAGGATTCGCAGCGGCGCGACTTCACCATCAACGCGCTCTACGCCGCGCCGGACGGCGAGATTTTCGATTTCAACGGCGGCCTCGACGACCTCGAAGCGGGTCGCGTGCGTTTCATCGGCGACGCGAATGCGCGCATCCGCGAAGATTATCTGCGCATCCTGCGCCTGTTCCGCTTCCATGCCTGGTACGGCAAGGGTGAGATCGACGCCGCCGCATTGCGCGCGGCCGCCGAAGGGAAGGCCGGCCTCGCGCAACTTTCGGGCGAGCGGGTGCAAAAGGAAGTTCTGAGGCTCCTGGAAGCCGAAAGGCCGATGCCGATGTTGCGCGCGATGGCGGCGTCGGCGATCCTGCCGGCGATTTTGCCGGGCGAGCTCGCGCTTGCGCGTCTCGAGCGCCTCACCGCCATCGATGCGGCCAATTTCTTCGCGGCCGATCCGCTGCTGCGGCTGGCGGCGTTGCTGCCGCACGATCTGGTGCAGGCTCAAGCCGCCGCCGATCGCTTCAAGCTCTCGAATGTCCAGCGCGCGCGGCTCGAGGATATCGCCGCGGCGCAGGAGAAGATCGTGTCCTATCTTTCGATCCGCGAGGTGCGCAAGCTTCTCTACCGGTTGGGCGCCGCGCGCTTCAAGGACCGCGTGTTCCTGCGCTGGGCGGAAGACGCGAAAGAGTCCAATGCCATCCAGTGGCGCGCGCTGCTCGCGCTGGCCGATGCGTGGGAGCGGCCGCGCTTTCCGCTTTCGGGCCGCGACGTGATGTCGGCCGGCGTGCCCGAGGGGCCGCTCGTGGGTCGCATCCTCGCGGAAGTGGAAGAATGGTGGGTCGACAGCGACTTTATTGACGACGAATTCTCGCTGGCCGAGCGGCTCAAGGCCGTGGTGCAGGCGACGGCGTATTGAACCTTCGGGATAGCGCAGCGTGCCGTTTGAAGTCCTCGATTCGTCGAGCCTCCCCGGCGATCCCGGTAAGCCCAATGACGACGCGTTTGCCCACCGGGCACTCGCCGCCGTGGTGATGGACGGCGCCACAAGCCTCAACGAGCCGCTGATGCCCGGTCCGAGCGACGCGGCCTGGATCGCGCGCTTCGGCGCCAACCGGCTGATGGCGCATATCGGCGAAGGATTGCCGGCGCGCGCGGCGGTGGCCGCCGCGCTGGCCGACGCCGAGATGTCGTTTGCGCATTTGCGCAAGCGCGCGCCGGTCGCGGTCTATGAGACTCCCTATTCGTCGATGATGTTCGTGGTGCTTGGCGAAGCTGCGTGCGAGGCGCTGTGGTACGGCGATTGCGCGGCTTTGGTCCAATGCCCGGGCGAAACGATCGAACTTGTGGGCGACGCGCTCGCCAAACGAGCCCGCGAGCGCGATCGCGCGGCGGCGCTCGCCGCCAAAACGGGCGAGCGTGCCGCGTCGACCGGCGTGCGCGAGACATTCCTTCCCGCGCTGCGCGCCTCGCGCAATCTGTTGAACACGCAAAAAGGCGGCTGGTGTTTCGGTCCGGACGTGCGCGCCGCGGATCACGTGGCATCGGCGCAAGTCCAGGCGCCGAAGGGCACGGTGTTGCTGCTGGTGACGGATGGTTTCCTCGCGCTTGTCAGCGACTATGATCGCTACGATGCGCAATCGCTGATGGCAGCGGCGCGCACGCGCGGGCTCGAGGTATTGGGCGGGAGTTGCGCGAGATCGAAGCGGGCGATCCCGACGGCGCCCGTTTCCCGCGCTTCAAGACAAGCGACGACGCGACGGCGTTGCTGCTGAGAGTGGCATAGCGGCTCTTGGCGGCCCGGGGTTCTCAGGCACGCGTGCGCGAATTGTCGGCCGATGGCGCCGCCATTCCCAGAAACATGAGAACGGCGCGGTTCAATTGCACAATATTCTCATCATCCAAACGGCCGATGCGGACGCCCAGCTTTCGCTTGGACACCGTGGTGATCTTATCGACCATGAGACGACACGGCGCCCGCAATCCATTGCTCTCGGTCGGCTTGACGGGCAACCGAAACAGGGGTGCGTTGGTGGGATCGGTTGTGAAAGCACAGACCGTCACCGAACCGGTGGCGTCGAATCGATCGTCCTGCAGGATCGCTGCCGGGCGCGGTTTGCCCGCGTAGTTTTTGTCGCCGGCAATCGTCCAGATTTCGCCGCGTTTCATTCCTCGTTCCAGACGGAGATTTCGTCGATGAAAGCCTGATCCGTCGAGGCCCGCCGGCTCTTGGCGACCGCAAGACACTGGCGATGCGCTGCGGCCCTGAAGGACCGCAAGCGAACGTCCGGCACCCAAATCTGAATCGGCCGCAGGCCCTCCCGGCGCAATCGCGCCCGATGCACCCTGACCTTGTCACGCGAACTCTTGGGCCGCGGCGAAATACCCATCTTCCGAGCTCCGAAGGTTACATGTAACCTATCACGGAAGACGCTTTCGCGCCAGCACAAATTGTTCGGGGTCGCTACGCCGCGTGCAGGATTTCGACGCTGCCGAACCAGATCATCCGCAGTGCCACATAGACGACGATGATGAGGCCGGCATAGCTGATCCACGGATAACGCTGCAGGAGATTGGCGACGAGCGCGGCGGCAAGCCCCATCAGCGCGATCGAGAGCAACAGGCCGATTGTGAGCACCCAGACATGGTCCATCGCCGCGCCGGCCACCGCCAGCACATTGTCCAGCGACATCGAAAGGTCGGCGATGGCGACTTGCAGGATCGCTTGCCGCAGATCGACCACGGGATCGGCGACAATGGGTGCGGGGCCTGCGCCGCCCGATTCCGCCAGCGCATTGGCGCCGATGCTTTCCTCATGGGCGCGATGAAGATCGCGATAAACCCGCCACGCCACCCAAAGGAGCAGGATGCCGCCGGCAAACATCAGCCCGATCACTTCGAGGATCGTCGCCGCGGTGGTGGCAAGCGCGACGCGCAGAATGACTGCGGCCGCCAGACCCCAGAAGATCACCTGGCGCCGCTGGGCCTTGGGCACCTTCGATGCCGCGATGCCGATCACCACCGCATTGTCGCCGGCCAGCACGAGGTCGATCAGGATCACCTGAAGGAGCGCTGCCAAGGCCGGAGACTCGATAGGGAGATGGTGCAAAATAATCCTCGGGTGCCCGTCGATCAGGGCCAGCGCGCTTCGGGGGGAAGCGACATCAGAATGCCCTCCACATTGCCGCCGGTCTTCAGGCCGAATTGCGTGCCGCGGTCGTGCAAAAGGTTGAACTCCACATAGCGCCCGCGGCGGACAAGCTGGTGGGCGCGCTCGGCTTCGGTCCAGGCGGCGTTCATCCGCCTTCTCACGATCTGGGGATAGATATCGAGAAATGCGAGTCCTACCTCGCGGGTAAAGGCAAAATCGGCCTCCCAATCGCCGCTGTCGTGATGGTCGTAGAAGATGCCGCCCACGCCGCGGGCTTCGTTGCGGTGCGGCAGGAAGAAATACTCGTCGCACCATTTCTTGTAGCGCGGATAGAACTCGGCGCCGTGGCGGTCGCAGGCTCTCTTGAGCGCCGCATGAAACGCGGCCGTATCTTCGTCGTCGGGGACCATCGGGGTCAGGTCGGTGCCGCCGCCGAACCATCCTACCGTCGTCACCAGATGGCGCGTGTTCATATGGACGGCCGGCACGTGGGGGCTTTGCATGTGGGCCACGAGCGAAATTCCGGCGGCCCAGAACCGCGGATCCTGCGCCGCGCCGCGAACCTGCTTGGCGAAGTCCGCGCTGAAGCGGCCGTAGACGGTCGACACGTTGACGCCCACTTTTTCGAATACACGCCCGCGCATGATCGAAATGACGCCGCCGCCTGCATCGCTGCCGTCGTCGCTGGGGCGCACCCAGGCTTTGCGCTCGAAGCGTCCCGGCGGCCGGTCGGACAGCGGCCCCGACAATTCGGTCTCGATTTTTTCGAACTCCACGCAAATCCGGTCGCGCAGTTCCTCGATCCAGCCCTTCATGCGCGCCTTGCAGTCTTCGATCGCGTTCATTGCGGAAATCCGTGTGTCTGCCGCAAGGCTTCTCCCAGCGCCATCGCGCCCGCTTGCGCCACATTGAGCGAGCGCAAACCGGACAATAGCGGAATTCGCAACCGCGCGTCGGCCGCTTCGTGAACTTCGGCAGGCACGCCTTCGCTCTCGCGTCCCAGCAAAATCGTATCGCCGGGCGCGAACGCAAAGTCCGTGTAGGGAAGAGAGCCTTTGGAGGTTAAGAGAACGAGGCGACCGGTTGGTGTCGCTTGGCGCGTTTCGAGATAGGCCCGCCACGATGCGTGGCGACGGGTTTCCGCACGCTCCAGATAATCCATTCCCGCGCGCCGGAAGCCCCGGTCGCTGAAGACGAAACCGCAAGGCTCGATGATGTCCACGCCGACGCCCAGGCAGGCGCCGAGCCGGATCAGCGCGCCTGCGTTTTGCGGAATGTCGGGCTGGTAGAGGGCGAGGCGCATCGTGTGATCCTAAAAAAGGACTTGTAAATGATCTGAATAGGAAGTATTTTACTTTAAAAGGACTTCCTGTCCAGGATTTGGCCATGAGCAAGTACGAGCTTTTGAAGCAGCACCTCGAGAACCGGGCGGCGTCTGAAGTGCCGGTGACGTTTGACGACGTCGAGACGATCATCGGCGCGAAACTTCCGCGTTCGGCGAAACTCTATCGCATGTGGTGGAGCAACAACGCGTCCAATCATGTCCACGCGCAATCGTGGCTCGACGCGGGATATCGTACGGAGCGGGTGGACATGGATGCCAAGACGTTGGTGTTCGTTCGCGGCGACTCGCGTCCGGCGCGCGGCATGGCGGAGCCCCATCATGAATTCAAATCCACCGAAAAGAAGCCGCGCCGCCATCCGTTGTTCGGCCGCCTGAAAGGCATGGTCACAATCGAGCCCGGTTATGATCTGGCTCAGCCTGCCATGCCGGAATGGGCGGAATTGATCGACGAAAAATACGGGCCCGAGACGCGCAAGTGAATTCAACGCTGGTTCTGGATACCTGTGCCGCGATCTGGATCATGGAAAATGCATGGATGCGCGACGCCGCAATCGAAGCGATGGATGCTGCGTCCGATCGCGGCGAACCGGTTTTCGTGTCTGCGATCATCGGATGGGAAATAGGTCTTCTCGCGTCCCGCGGCCGCTTCAAGTCGCATCTCGCGCCGCAACGCTGGCTTCGGCAGTTGCTGACGACGCCGAATATTCGCTTGGCGGAATTGTCGCCGGCGATCCTTCTGGAGTCATCGCTGTTGCCGGGTTCGCCGCCACGGGACCCCGCAGACCGAATCATCGCGGCCACCGCGCGCGAGCATGGTTTCACCGTCATGACTCGCGATGGCGCGCTCCTCGATTATGCCAACCAAGGCCATCTGAGCGTGGTCGAATGCTGATCGACGAAGCCCACCACCGCGGGTCAACCCCGTGATATTCCGGGCAAATTATGCGTCATCGTGCCGCAAGACCCTCCAAAATCGACTCTCTATTTTACGGCGCGGTTTCGACGTGCGCCGGTGATCCCGGGGGTGGCGCGCGGCGAGTTTCCCTTCCTCCCGGAACGCCTCAATTTCACGGAAGGTGAGCCAGTGGCAAACGTGACATCGGCCGAACCCACACGGCGCGACTTTCTCTACATCGCGACGGGGGCAGTGGGAGCCGTGGGCGTTGCGCTGACGGCGTGGCCCTTCATCGCCCAGATGAACCCCACCGGCGCGGTGCTGGCGATGGCGTCCATCGAGGCCGACATCACCACGATCCAGCCGGGCCAGCAGGTCATCTTCACTTGGCGCAGCCATCCCCTGTTCGTGCGCCGCCGCACGCCCAAGGAGATCGCCGAGTCGCGCGCCGTGCCGGTGGCGTCGTTGCCGGATCCGTTTGCCCGCAACGCCAATCTTCCCGACGACGCGCCCGCGACCGACCAGAACCGCGAGTTCAAGCCCGAATGGCTGGTGGTGGTCGGCGTCTGCACCCATCTGGGCTGCACGCCCACCGTCTTCGAAGGCGACTACGGCGGCTGGCTTTGCCACTGCCACGGCTCGCAATACGACACGGCCGGACGCATTCGCAAAGGTCCCGCGCCGCAGAACCTCGCGGTGCCGCCTTATTCGTTCCTGACGAACACACGTTTGAAGATCGGTTGAGGGGCGACAGATGGCCGGCCAATCCACCTACGTTCCGAAGTCCGCCCTGAGCCGCTGGTTCGATTCGCGCCTGCCGCTCCTGCGCTTCGCGCACGACACGATGACGACCTTCCCGACGCCCCGGAACCTGAACTTCTGGTACACGTTCGGCGCGATCCTCACCGTCATGCTCGGCATTCAGATCGTCACCGGCATCGTGCTCGCGATGCATTACATCCCGTCCGGCGACGGCGCGTTCGACAGCGTCGAAAATATCATGCGCGACGTGAACTATGGCTGGCTGATGCGCTACATGCATTCCAACGGCGCGTCGATGTTCTTCCTCGCCGTCTATATCCACATGTTCCGCGGCCTCTATTACGGCTCCTACAAGGCGCCGCGCGAAATTCTGTGGATCCTGGGCGTCATCATCTACCTCTTGATGATGGCCACCGCGTTTCTCGGCTACACGCTTCCCTGGGGCCAGATGTCGTTCTGGGGCGCGACCGTCATCACCAATTTCTTCACGGCGTTCGACCAGATCCACAAGGGTCTCGGAACCGGCATCGCGACCTGGCTGTGGGGCGGCTTCGGCGTCAGTGACGCGACGCTCAACCGCTTCTACAGCCTGCATTACCTGCTGCCGTTCGTGATCGCGGGCGTCGTGGGCCTGCACATCTGGGCGCTGCACGTGCCCGGCAACAACAATCCGCTCGGCATCGACGTGAAGGGCCCGCAGGATACCGTGCCGTTCCATCCCTATTACACGGTGAAGGACGGGTTCTACGTCTCGCTGTTCATCATCGTGTATGCGGCGCTGGTGTTCTATGCGCCCAATCTGCTGGGCAATCCCGACAATTACACGCCGGCAAATCCGATCGTGACGCCGCCGGACATCGTGCCCGAATGGTATCTGCTGCCGTTCTACGCCATGCTGCGATCCATCCCGCAGAAACTGATCGGCGTGCTCGTGCTGTTCGGCGCGATCGGGACGCTCGCATTCGTTCCGTGGCTCGACACGTCGAAGGTGCGTTCCTGCCGCTTCCGCCCGCTGATGAAGGTCTTCTTCTGGCTCATGGTCGGCGATTGCGCGCTGCTGGGTTACCTGGGCGCGCAATCGGTCGACGCGGCGTGGACGCTGGGCGGCATCGACGTGCCGCTCGTATGGCTGGCCCGGATCGGGACCATCTACTATTACGCGTTCTTCTGGCTCGTGATGCCGATCGTGGGTCTGATCGAGACGCCCAAGCCTCTTCCCGCCAGCATTGCCACGGCAGTCCTGGCGCCCGCCGAGTGAGGAAATCCCATATGCGCATCGCACTCGGTCTTGGAATTTCGCTGGGGCTTCTGCTCGGCGCGGCCGCTTCGGCACAGACCATTTCGCTTCCCGCGATACCGCCCAAGGCTGAGAGCTTTTCCTTCGATGGGCCGTTCGACCATTAC
The DNA here is from genome assembly GCA_963760345.1 of uncultured Alphaproteobacteria bacterium. Lineage (GTDB taxonomy): Bacteria > Pseudomonadota > Alphaproteobacteria > Micropepsales > Micropepsaceae > Rhizomicrobium. Next base: position 386,666 of record CAVXCU010000002.1, on the reverse strand, counting down.
GACCGCGCGAGCCTTCAGCGCGGCTTTCAGGTCTACAAGGAAGTCTGCTCCGCCTGTCACAGCCTGAATCGCGTGGCGTTCCATACGCTCGCCGATCCGGGCGGACCGGGCTTCACCGAGGCGCAGGCGAAAGCACTTGCTGCAGCCTACAAGAATATTCCCGCCGACCCGAACGACAAGGGCGAAATCTTCGATGCCAACGGCAACCGGCTGACCAGGGCCGGAACGCTTGCCGACCATTTCCCTGCGCCCTTTGCCAACGAAGAGGCCGCGCGCGCCGCCAACAATGGCGCGTTGCCGCCCGACATGTCCGTGCTCGTGAAGGCGCGCGCGGGCGGCGCGGCCTATGTCTATTCGATCTGCTCCGGCTTTCATCAGACGCCGCCGGCAGGGTTCACGGTGCTCCCGAACAAATATTACAACCCCTATTTCGACGGCCGGAACATCTCGATGCCGCCGCCCCTGACCGCCAACCAGGTCACCTATTCCGACGGCACGCCGGCGACCGTCGATCAGGAATGCCACGATATCGCGACGTTCCTCGCCTGGACCTCCGAGCCCAAGATGGAAGAGCGCAAGCAGCTCGGCTTCGGCGTGATGGCGTTCCTGCTCCTGTTCGCGGGAATGCTGTATCTGTCGTATCGGAAGATCTGGCGCGACGCGCATTGATACGTACAAAGGGCGCAGGCATTCTGTACCCTCCCCTTGAGTCCGGCTACGCCAAGGCTTCGCCGGACTTGATGCGAACCCGCCGAAGCTTCAGCGTAGGCGGGTTGAGGGAGGGTCGAAATTCTTCTTTGAGCAGCAGCGAGAAGAAGAATTTCGGGGAGGGGTGAAGGCGGAGAGACCACCCCTCCCCGAAATGTGCTCGCGCTAAGCGCGCGCGCAAATTTCGACCCTCCCTCAAGGGGAGGGTGAACTGGCGGAGCTTATGTCCAAAACCGTTCTCGGCATCATCGGCGGCAGCGGCGTCTACGAGATCGCGGGCCTTGAGCACGCGCGCTGGGACCATGTGAGGAGCCCGTGGGGCGAACCGTCGGACGCGTTTCTGTTCGGCAAGCTGGCGGGCGTCGACATGATCTTCCTGCCGCGTCACGGCCGCGGCCACATCCATTCGCCCACCACCATCAATTACCGCGCCAATATCGACGCGCTGAAGCGCGCCGGCGCGACGGACCTGATTTCGGTATCGGCCTGCGGCTCGTTTCGCGAGGAGCTGGCGCCGGGCGCGTTCGCGATCGTCGATCAGTTCATCGACCGCACGCATGCGCGCGAGAAGAGCTTCTTCGGCAAGGGCTTCGTCGCCCACGTCTCGCTGGCCCATCCGGTCTGTCCCAAGCTCGCCGCGGCGCTCGTCGAAGCGTGCGAGGAGGAGGGCATCGCCCACGCCCAGGGCGGAACCTATCTGGCGATGGAGGGTCCGCAATTCTCCTCGCTGGCCGAATCGAACCTCTATCGTTCCTGGGGCTGCGCCGTGGTGGGCATGACGGCGATGCCCGAGGCCAAGCTGGCGCGCGAGGCGGAGCTTCCTTACGCGCTGGTCGCCATGGTGACCGATTACGATTGCTGGCATCCGGATCACGATCACGTCACGGTCGATCAGGTGGTGAAGGTGCTTGAACGGCAACGCCGACAATGCGCGGCGGCTGATCGCGCGGGTGGCGCCCAAACTCGGACCGGAGCGGCAGCCGTCGCCCCTGGGCATCGAGCACGTGCTCGACACGGCCATCATCACCGCGTCCGGAAAAACGCGATCCCGAATTGTTCGCCAAGCTCGACGCGGTCGCCGGCCGCGTGCTGAAGAGGCTCTGACGCCATGGACTTCAAATCCATCATCCGCACGATCCCGGACTACCCGAAGAAAGGGATCATGTTCCGCGACATCACCACGCTGCTCGGCAATCCGCGCGCGTTCCGCAGCGCCGTCGACGCGCTGGTGCAGCCCTATGCCGGTGTCCGGATCGACAAGGTGGCGGGCATCGAGGCGCGCGGCTTCATCATGGGCGGCGCGGTGGCGCACCAGCTTTCGGTCGGGTTCGTTCCCGTGCGCAAGAAGGGCAAGCTGCCCTGGCAGGTGCTGGGCGAGGACTACGATCTCGAATACGGCAAGGACCGCATCGAGATCCACATCGACGCCGTCAAGCGCGGCGACAATGTCGTCGTGGTGGACGACCTGATCGCCACGGGCGGCACCTCCTTTGCCGCGATCAAGCTGCTCGAACGGGCCGGCGCGAAAGTGATCGGCTGCCTGTTTGTGATCGACCTGCCGGAGCTGGGAGGCGCCGACAAGATCCGCGCGCTGGGCAAGGACGTGACGACGCTGGTGGCGTATGAAGGGCATTGAAATTTCTTACCCTCCCCTTGAGTCCGGCTACGCCAAGGCTTCGCCGGACTTGACGCGAACCCGCCGAAGCTTCAGCGAAGGCGGGTTGAGGGAGGGTCGAAATCGTTCTTGAGCGTCAGCGAAAGAAAGATTTCGGGGAGGGGTATTCCATCAACATCACCCCTCCCCGAACTTGTTTTCTCGCTGACGCGAGAATCCAAGTTCGACCCTCCCTCAAGGGGAGGGTGGATATTAGAGAACAACGATGAAAGTCGCCGGCAAACCCTATCGTACCATCTGGCCGCATGACGACGGTTCGGTCGAAGTGATCGACCAGACGAAGCTGCCGCATGCGTTCGAGACCGTTCGACTGAAATCGGTGCATGATGCGGCGCACGCCATCAAGACCATGGTCGTGCGCGGCGCGCCGCTGATCGGCGCGACGGCGGCCTATGGCGTGGCGCTTGCGATGCGCGAAGACGCATCGGACGCGGCGCTCGATCGCGCGCATGATCTGCTGCTGGCGACGCGGCCGACCGCGGTCAATCTGCGCTGGGCGCTCGCCGCGCATGCGCGACCGTCTGCGCAACCGCCCGCGCGAGGAGCGCGCGCATCTGCGCGTGGACCGAAGCCGCCGCGATCTGCGACGAGGATGTCGAGACCTGCCGCCGCGATCGGCGAGCACGGACTCGCCCTATCTGCGCGAGGCCGACAAGAAGGAAGCGCGGCGCGCGGCTCAACATTCTCACCCATTGCAACGCCGGCTGGCTCGCCTGCGTCGATTGGGGCACGGCGCTGGCGCCGATCTATATGGCGCACGATGCGCGGCATTCCGCTCCATGTCTGGGTCGACGAGACGCGGCCGCGCAACCAGGGCGCCTCGCTCACCGCCTTCGAGCTGGGCGGGCACGGCGTGCCGCACACCATCATCGCCGACAATGCCGGCGGCCATCTCATGCAGCATCGGGCCAGGTCGATCTCTGCATCGTCGGCACCGACCGCATCAGCCGCCAATGGCGACGTCGCCAACAAGATCGGCACCTATCTGAAGGCGCTCGCGGCGCACGACAATGACGTGCCGTTCTATGTCGCGCTGCCGGCGCTCCACCATCGACTGGACGCATCGCGGATGGCGCGCGACATTCCGATCGAGGAGCGCTCGCGCCGACGAAGTGCTGAAGATCGACCGGGCGCCTGCGCGGACGGCGGACTTGCGACGGTGGAGATCGCCGCCCGCGGCAGCCCCGCCGCGAATCCCGGCTTCGACGTGACGCCGGCGCGGCTCGTCACGCGGCTTCATCACCGAACGCGGCATTTGCGCCGCCTCGCGCGAGGGGCTTGCTGTCGCTCTTTCCCGAACGCCGCGAAGAACAGGACAAGAAATGAAAAGCCGCTGGTCCGACGCCGAAGCGCGCGAACTTCGTCGCGCGCTATGCAGCCACAGGGCGTGAGCGAGGACCTCGCCTTGCGCGTCTATACCACGCGGCTGCTGGGCGGCGATCCGCGCCTTGTGCTGCATGGCGGCGGCAACACCTCGGTCAAGACCGAGATGACGGATCTGCTGGGCGACGCGCGTCGGACGTGCATCTGCGTCAAGGGCTCGGGCTGGGACATGGGCGATATCGAGCCCGCCGGGCTGCCGGCGGTGCGGCTGGCGCCGCTGCGCCGGCTGCGCGCGCTCGACCGTCTCTCCGACGAGGACATGGTCAATTTCCAGCGCGTCAATCTGCTCGACAGCGACCGCGCCCAATCCGTCGGTCGAAACGCTGCTGCACGCCTTCCTGCCGCACAAATTCGTCGACCACACCCATTCGACCGCGGTGCTCGCGCTGACCGACCAGCCGGACGGCGAGAGCATCTGCCGCGACGTCTTCGGCGAGCGCGTCGCGCTATGTGCCCTACATCATGCCGGGCTTTGCGCTGGCCAAGAGCGTCGGCCGAAATCTTCGACAGGCCATCCCGACGTCGAAGGTCTGTGCTGCTGCAGCACGGCATCTTCACCGTTCGGCGACGATGCGCGCGAAGCCTATGAGCGCATGATCGAGATCGTCGACGCTGGCCGAAGAGCGGCTGGCGCAGGCGGCGCAAGAGCTTCGCGCGGCCGTCGCTGCCGCAGAAGCTCGCGCGCGCCGCCGAGATCGCGCCGATCCTGCGCGGCCTCGTCGCCATCGCGCAACGACGGCAGCGGCACGGTCAAGCGCGCAGATCCTGCGCTTCCGCACCTCGCCGGCGATTCTCGACTATGTCAACGGCGCCGAGCTCGCGCGCTATTCGCAGATCGGCGTGGTGACGCCCGACCACACCATCCGCACCAAGAACTGGCCGCTGATCGTGCCGGCGCCGGAAGCGGGCAAGCTCGACGACTGGCGGAGCGCGGTCGAGGCGGCGGTCGACGCAGTTCGTCGCGCGCTATCACGATTATTTCGCCCGCAACAATGTGCGCGCCGAGCCGAAGAAGACGGAGCTCGATCCGCTGCCGCGCGTGGTGCTGGTGCCGGGGCTGGGCCTGTTCGGCCTGGGCGCATCGGCGAAGGACGCGGCCATCGCCGCCGACATCGCCGAGAACACGATCGACAGTGATCACCGACGCCGAGGCGATCGGGCCGCTATCAGATGCATCTCCGAAGCCGACATGTTCGACGTCGAATACTGGTCGCTGGAACAGGCCAAGCTCGGCAAGGCGGCGGAGAAGCCGCTTGCGCGCCAGATCGCGATCGTCACGGGCGGCGGCTCGCGGCATCGGCGCGGCGACCGCCAAAGCGCTCGCGCGCGCGGGCGCCGAAGTGGCCGTGCTCGACCGCGACCGCGACTGCCGCGGCGCCGGTCGCGCGCGAATCGGCAAGACGGCGCTCGCCATCGCCTGCGACGTGACCGAAGCGCCGAAGATGTGCGCGCCGCCTTCGACGAAGTCGTCGAAGCGTTTCGGCGGCGTCGATATCGTGGTCTCCAATGCCGGCGCCGCATGGCAGGGCGCGATCGGCGCGGTGGACGACGCGACCTTGCGCCACTCCTTCGAGCTCAATTTCTTCGCCCATCAGACGGTGGCGCAAAACGCCGTGCGCGTGATGAAGGCGCAAGGCACCGGCGGCTGCCTCCTGTTCAACGTCTCGAAGCAGGCGGTCAATCCCGGCAAGGATTTCGGGCCCTACGGTCTGCCCAAGGCCTCGACGCTGTTCCTGATGAAGCAATACGCGCTCGATCATGGCCGCGACGGCATCCGCGCCAATGCGGTCAATGCCGACCGCATCCGCTCCGGCCTTCTGACCGACGCACATGATCGCGCAGCGCTCGAAGGCGCGCGGACTGTCGGCGAGACGGACTATATGAGCGGCAATCTGCTGGGCCGCGAAGTCACGGCCGAGGACGTGGCCGACGCGTTCGTCTATCTGGCGACGGCGCGCCAAGACGACCGCGGCGATCCTCACCGTCGACGGCGGCAACATCGAAGCGAGCTTGCGGTAGGGCGCCCTCTAACCCCCATTCGCGCGGAACAGATCGAGCGTGCGCTGGCGGGCGAGCTTGGCGGCTTCCTCGTTGTAATCGGCGCGCCGATCCGAATTGAAGCCGTGGCCCGCGTCATAGACATACACCTTCACCTCGGGATGCGCGGCCTTCACTTTCTCCACGCCTTCCATCGGAATGCCGTGATCGTGCTTGCCGAAATGCAGGATGGTGGGGCATTTGGGATTCTCGTGGGAGAATTGCGGCACGAGGCTGCCGTAATAGCCCGACGCCGCATTCAGGCCGGAGCAGCGGCACGCGGCCAGCCACGCAATCGAGCCGCCATAGCAATAGCCCGTGATGAACACTGCGCCCTTGCCCTTGAGCGCGTCGATCGTGGTTTGCGTATCGGCGATCGAGAGGTCGAGCGGGTGAAGCTGGCGGGCGATTTGAATCGCGCGCTGGAGATCGTCGGGGCTGTAGCTCGCCTGGAAGCCAGGCGCTTCGCGGTCGTAGAGCGCGGGCGCGATGGTTTCATAGCCCTCGGCGGCGTAGATATCGCACTGCTCCTTGATGTGCTCGGTGACGCCGAAGATTTCCTGGATGAGCACAAGCCCGCCGCGCCGCGTCCCCTTGGGCCCGACATGGTATGCGCCGATGGTCTTGCCGTCGCTCATCTTCATTTCGATCATCGTGCCGCGCAGCGCCATGTGCCGTCCTCCAGGATTGCTCGCCTGCCATTACAGCGCAGCACGAAGCCCGAAAGCAATCGCGCGATCCGCTTTTCGGCGTAGCGCGGTGCTGAAATTGCGGGCCCCGGCGGAATTCGTTTCAGATCAGCCGCGTGATCCGGAACGTGAACGCCAGAAAGAGGAAGCCCGCGCTCATGACGAAATTGATCGCGAAGGCGGACGCGTTCGCGAATTTGGGGATTCGCAAACCCCACAGCGCCGCCGCCGACAGGATGAGAGTGGCCAGCTCGAATGCCAGGAAGCCCAACACGACATCGTCCCCGCCCGCGACGGCATATTTGAGCGACGGAATATTGTAGATCAGGGCCGCGGCGGCGAGGACGGCATTGGCGATCAGCACGGGCATGATCGTCCGCTTTCGGATCGCCCACCACGCTGCGCTGCCGAGCGCCAGCACGAGCGCCACCGTCGCGATTTCAAATTCCTGGTTTGAACTCAGCCAATCCATGAGAACTCTCGCGGGTGCCTGCGGCGACGCCGCGCGGCGGCCGACATTAGCGGCGAACGCCGTTTACCGCGAATGCGGGGATTTGGACGCCTCTACTCAAGGTTGCACCGACGGGGATTTCCGTTGGCGCCCGTCAGGACTTTGTTAGCGGTGAGCGGATTACATTCGCAACGAACGATCACGCCGACACCCGGACGATTGCCGTCCGCCGCCGGCGCAAACGAGTATGTCAGATGGATTTTGCCGCCTTCATGGGCGTGATCGCCTCTCCCGGATTGAGGAAGGTCGCCGCGCATTGGCATGAGGTGCGGGGGGCCCGCGCGCTGCCGGCATGGAGCGATATAAGGCCTGCTGCGATCGCCACGCAGCTGCCCATCGTGTGGTCCTACAAATACGATCCCGCGACCGCGGCATTTACCGGACGTCTGGCCGGCGAACAGATCACGCGGATATTCGGCAAGGATTTTCGCGGCGCGTCCCTGGCCGAAGTGCAACCGGCCGCGGAATTTCAGTGGGTCTACGAGATGTGCCGGCGGATCGTCCGCGAGCCCGCGCTGCATCGCGGCGAGGGGCGCGTCTACAAGCATCTCGACCGCTATGGCAGCGGCGAGCGCATCATCCTGCCGCTGTCGGGCGACGGCATCGTGGCCGACGGCATGATCGGAGCGACGGAATATCGGGTCGACGCGAACGACGGGACGACGCCCGTGAAGCCCGTGCGCGAACTCGAACAGTGGTTTTCGCTCGCGGCATAGCCTTGCGCTGGCGCGATCGCCCGCGTTCGCCCCCGGCCCAATATGGAACTTCCGGCGCTCTCTGGACGTTTGCTCATTTCCACTCCTGCCCTTTTCCGGGCCGGGGAAAAGGCAGACGCTACCTTCCGGGCCTTCCTCGCACAGCGACTGCCGCGCAAACCGAAGGCCAGGGAGCAGGCCATGTCCAAACTTCCCGCCGCCGACGGGGAGCTGCAGCAATCGATGGCGCGGGCCCGCGTGCCCATCGTGGTCGAAGGCGTCATGCTCGTCGTGCTGGGGGCCGTGGCGATCGTGCTGCCGGGGCTCGCCGCGATCGCGCTGACCATATTGCTGGGCTGGCTGTTCGTCTTCAGCGGCGCCATCGGCCTCGTCGTGACGCTGAACGCGCCCCACATGCCCGGCTTCAAATGGTCGCTGGTCTCGGCGTCTGTCGCGCTCGCGGCGGGCGTGCTGCTCACGGTCTGGCCCATCCGCGACGTCAATTCCATGATGTGGGTGCTGGGCGCGTTCTTCGCCGTCGACGGGATTTTCTCGGTCCTCTATGCGGTCGATCACCGCCGCCAGCTGACGGGACGCTGGGAATGGATGTTCGCCAGCGGCGTCTTCACGCTGGCGCTGGCCGCGTTGATCCTGGCGCGGCTGCCGCTCAGCGTCGAGATGCTGGGCATCCTGGTCGGCATCGACCTGGTGGTGGCAGGCACCGCGCTCGTCGCGCTCGGCACGGGTCTGCGGGGTCGGAGCTAAAGTCGCGACAGACACAGAGCTACGAGCGATCTCTCCGTGCCGCAAACCCCTTCCCGATGAAGCTGAACACCAGTTCGCCGCTTTCGTCGCGCGCTTCGTTGCGGCTTTTGACGAGGCCGAATTGGGGGCGCGAGCGCAGCGGGGTCTTCTCGATCGTCTCGGCGGAAAATGTGAGCGTCATGCCGGGTCGCACGGGTTTCAGCCAGCGCATGTCCTCGAAGCCGGGCGATACGCCCGAGCCCATTGCCGCGCCGCCGCCGCCGGCCGCGCGCGTGCGGTCTTCCACCATCAGCTTCATCCACACCGCCGCCGTGTGCCAGCCGGATGCGACGAGCCCGCCGAACATCGAATGTTTCGCCGCTTCGGGATCGACATGGAATGGTTGCGGATCATAAGCCCTGCCGAACGCGACGATCGCCTCTTCCGTGAAGGTGTAGGAGCCGATTTCGCGGCGTGCGCCGATCTCGATGTCTTCGAACCACATCGCGCTCAAGCTCCCGCTTCGTGCCGCGCCAGGATCGGCGTGAGGATCACGGAGGCCACCTGTTCGCGCCGGTTGAACAGGCGCCATTCGAAGGTGACGAAGCCGACATCGGGCCGGCTCTTCGACTGGCGCGTCTCCAGCACATGGGCCTCGAGCCGCAGGATATCGCCGGGCCTGACCGGCTTCAGCCAGCGGCATTCGCGCACGCCCGCGCCGCCGCGATTGGCGGATTTGAGGATCAGCCCGTCGGCGAACAGCCGCATGCCCAGCGCGCACACCTGCCAGCCCGATGCGGCAAGCCCGCCCAGCATCGTGCGCTTGCCGGCCTCTTCGTCCATATGATGCGGCTGCGCGTCGAATTCGCGGGCGAACGCCACCATCTCGTCCTTGGTGATCTCGCGCGCGCCGCAATCGTAGACCTGACCCACGGCGAAATCTTCGAAGTGGAGGAGTTCGGGCACTACTCCCTCGCCCCTTGGCCGCCTTCGCAAAAGCTTCGGCGGGCCAGCTCCCAATCCGGCGAAGCCTTGGCGGAGCCGAACAAAGGGGGGCAGGGCTGGATGAGAGGCGCAGGGATAGATTGCCGACCAGACGCTTCTGGCAACAGGTTGCGGTGTATCATGTGCTTCTCACTGCACCGGTTCGAGATGGCCCGGCGCATTCGCATAGCGCGGGCGCACGCGCGATTTTGAACGGCCGCCAAATTTTATTGCACAGGTTGAAGATGACCCGGACCGTTCCTGAAAAGTGGAAGGAGCAGTCTATACCATTTCTCGGTGGCGTCGGCGGTGTCGTCGATCCCCCAACACGCTGATGATTCCCCTACGCTGGTTCGAAGATTGTCTACCGGGGACAGCTTTTTGTCGGTGTGGATAGGTAAATGCCCTTCCAAACCATTGATCTCCCTTCCAAACCTTATGCAGTTCGTGATGTCTACACAGCCAAACATGAGGATTCCACGCTTAGAAACACTTTCAAAGGCATCTCGGCTGAGGACCAAGTTAAGTGCTGATCTTGCTAGCGGGATGTAGATTTCCCGCTTGTCATCCGCAAGAATCTGACCGCTATCAGCAGCAATTTTCGTTCGGCTGTCCAAGATCAAGAAGCCCCCCTCAACTCCAATCACCTTGTCATAATCGTTCTCGAGAAAGGGGCCGTTGACACCGTTATATGACGCATCCGTATCGTCCTGGTGTTCCTGAGAGGTCAGGGCTGGCAGGCTCTTGAGTTGATCGTTGATTGTGTCTTGTTCCGACGCCGGTGCGCCAGTACCTGTCATGCCGAGCAGCCAGGCGGTGATTCCAATTACGCGCATTGTTCTCATAACCTACCCTTCGCTATGCGTAGTTTGAAAAAATTTGCAATGTCTCGAACACCATTCTGAATGAGCGCCAAACTCATCGCACGGGTTGAAGATGATCCAGGCCATTTGAGAAAAGCGGAACAAGCGAGTGATGTCATCTTTGTGACCGCGACTTCATCGTCCACGGCCCCCATCTTTCGGGCTTCGAGACTTATTGGACAGGCATTAGCCACCGCGGCAATGCCTACGACAAAGAGTTCGACAGCTGGGATCATCTGGTGGTGCTGATTTATGCCCAGCTTGCCGGCGTAGAGGGCCTGCGCGGGCTGGAAGCGGTGTGGAACGCCAATTCGCATCACCACTACCATCTCGGGGTAGACAACGTGGCGCGCTCGACGCTATCGGACGCCAATCGGCGCCGTCCGCCGGCGGTCTTCACCGAGACGTTTTCGATGCTGTCCGGTCTCGCCGACCGGATGATGAAGCGTGAGGGCGAAGAGATGCTGCGGCTGATCGATTCCTCTCCGGTCCCGCTCGGCCGGCTCATCAAGTGGGCCAAGTGGAACGGGCGCATCCGTGGTCTCAAGCTGCACGTCGTCTACGATCCGGGACGCGACAATCCGACGGACATCGCCATCACCCATGCCAACGTCAACGACGTGGAGGTGGGCGAACGGATCCACATCGAGGCGGGATGCACCTACGTCTTCGACAAGGGGTACTACAAATACCAATGGTGGACTGGCATTCACGATGCCAAAGCGCTGTTCGTCACCCGCCAGAAGATTTTGGCGCGGTTCCGTGCCGTTCGCTGGCTGCCGCTCAGGAAGCGCAAGGGCGACGGCTTCACCGTCATCGACGATGCCGAGGTCAAGCTTGTCAGCAAAGGCGATTCCAAGCTCGCCATTCCCATGCGCCGCATTCGCGTCAGGCGCGACAAGGGAGCAAAAATCACGCTTCTCACCAACGACTTTGAACGCTCCGCCATCGAGATCGCGGCTCTTTACAAGAAGCGCTGGCAGATCGAGTTGCTGTTTCGCTGGATCAAACAACATCTGAAGATCAGGTCGTTCCTCGGACGCAGCGACAATGCGATCCAACTCCAGATCGTCGCCGCCATGATCGCCTATGTGCTTCTGCGCATCGCAGCCCGCGAAAGCTGCATCGCCATGCCAATCATCCGCCTCGCAGATCTCCTGAAAGAACGCCTTTTCACCCGAAGGACCATCGCCGAAATCGACAAACCGCCCGACGTCCATCTCTCCAAACCGCGACCCAGGGTCTCTCCGGATCAACTGGAGCTCCGATATGCCTGAACTTTCCCCGGACACCCCTGCCGCGAGGGGGGGCGAGGGGAATCTTAGCTCGCGGTCGGGGGCGAGGGAATTCTATTACGCATTAAATCTGAAATGCATCACGTCGCCGTCGGCGACGATGTAGTCCTTGCCTTCGAGGCGCATGCGGCCGGCGTCGCGCGCGCCCGCTTCGCCGTCGAGCGCCACGTAATCGTCATAGGCGATGGTCTCGGCGCGGATGAAACCCTTCTCGAAATCGGTGTGGATGGCGCCCGCCGCCTGCGGCGCCCGCGCACTGCGCGCGATGGTCCAGGCGCGCGCTTCCTTGGGTCCCGCGGTGAAGAAGGTGATGAGGCCCAAGAGCACATAGCCCGCGCGGATCAGCCGGTTGAGGCCCGGCTCTTCGAGGCCCAGGCTCTTGAGGAATTCCTCGCGCTCGGCGGGTACGAGTTGCGCCACTTCCTCTTCGATGCGCGCGGAGATGGTCACGCAGCCTGCGCCTTCGGCTTTCGCCTTTGCTTCGACCGCCCGCGAATAGGAATTGCCGGCTGCGGCCGAACCCTCGTCGACATTGCACACATAGAGCACCGGCTTCTGCGTCATCAGGCCGAGCTGGCGATAGGGTTCGCGTTCTTCCGGCGTCAGCTCCGCGTCGCGCGCGGGTTTGCCTTCCCGCAGCAGCACCAGCGCCTTCGTCATCAGCGCGAATTGTTCTTTGGATTCCTTCTCGCCCGCTTTCGCCTTCTTCTCGATGGGCACCACGCGCCGCTCGAGGCTGTCGAGATCGGCCAGCATCAGTTCGGTCTCGACCGTCTCCGCGTCGCTCACGGGATTGATGCGGCCTTCGACATGGACGATGTCGTCGTCCTCGAAGCAGCGCAGCACATGAGCAATCGCATCGACTTCGCGGATGGTGGCGAGGAACTGGTTGCCCAGTCCTTCGCCTTTCGAAGCGCCCCGCACCAGTCCCGCAATGTCAACGAAGGTGATGCGCGTGGGCACGATCTGCGCGGATTTCGCGATGACTGCGAGCTTGTCGAGCCGCGCGTCGGGCACCGCCACCTCGCCCACATTGGGCTCGATGGTGCAGAACGGGTAATTCGCCGCCTGCGCCGCGGCCGTCTGGGTCAGCGCATTGAACAGCGTGGACTTGCCCACATTGGGCAGGCCGACGATGCCGCATTTGAATCCCATCACTCGTCCTTTGCCGGCTTGGTCGGTGCGTCGGGCTTCGGTTTCTTGACCGGCGGCTTCAGCATCACCGCCACCTTGTTCATGAAGCCCGCGTCGTCGTCCCCCGCCAGATAGGGCGCCGCTTCCGCGATGGCGTCCAGCATGGGCACCAGCCAATCCTCGTCGGCCTTGGCGAAATTCGACAGCACGTGACCGTGCACGCGGCCCTTCTCGCCGGGATGTCCCACGCCGATGCGCACGCGCCGGTAATCGGGCCCCAGCGTCGCCGTGATCGAGCGCAGTCCGTTGTTGCCCGCGTCGCCGCCGCCCGCCTTCACCTTCAGCTTGGCCGCGGCCAGGTCGATCTCGTCATGGATCACGACCACGGCGGACACCGGCAGCTTGTAGAAGCGCGCGGCCGCGCCCACCGCGATGCCGCTGTCGTTCATATAGGTCATGGGCTTCAGCAGGATCGTCTTGCGCCCGCCCAGCGCGCCTTCCGCGATCAGGCCATGGAAGCGTGCGCGCCACGGCACGAAGCGATAGCGGTCCGCGATCACATCCGCCGCCATGAAGCCCGCATTGTGGCGATGGCGCGCATATTCCACGCCGGGATTGCCGAGCCCGGCGATAAGGAGCGGTAGATCGGACATGGGAGTCCCGTGGGCCGGAGCGCGCCCGAACCGGCGTGCGCGCTCCGAGGATTATTTCTTCGAAGGTTCTTTCTTTTCCGGCGCCTTGCCTTTGGCGGCGCCTGCGGCAGGAGCGGCGCCTGCGGCAGGTGCTGCGCCTGCAGCACCCGGTGCGCCCGGGGCGCCGGGCGCGGCGGCCGCGGCACCTTCGGCCGGAGCGGCTTCGTCTTCCTCCACCACGGGCGCCAAAGCGGCGGCGGCGGCAGCGGCGGCAGCGGCGCGCTGCTCTTCGATCACGCTGGTCGGCGCCACGATCGAGGCGACCGTGAAGTTGCGCTCGCGGATGGTCGAGACCACGCCTTCGGGCAGCTTGAACGCGGTGATGTGCAGCGAATTGTGAATGTCGAGTTCCGACACGTCGCCTTCGATGTATTCCGGAATGTTCTCGGCGGGACACAGAAGCTCGACTTCATGGCGCACGATGTTGAGCACGCCGCCGCGCTTCAGGCCCGGCGAATTTTCCTGGCCCTTGAAGCGCACGGGAATGGCAAGCCGGATGCGCGAGCCCTTGACCAGCCGCATGAAGTCCACATGCACGGGACGGTCGCTGACGGGATCGAGCTGCACTTCGCGGGGGATCACGCGCGTCTTCCTGCCCGCGACGTCGAGCATGAAGGGCGTGGTGAGGAAGCTGGCGGTGAGCGCGTGGCGCTCCAGCATGTGGCGGTCCAGCGCCACGTTTTCGGGCGCGCCGTCGCCGCCATAGACGACGGCCGGCACGAGGCTCTTCTGCCGGGCGCGGTAGGCCGGGCCCTTGCCGGTGCCGGCGCGGGTCTCGGCGCTCAATTCCTGAATCTCGCGCATGGCGTAAGTCCTTGAATTTCCAGCCTCTCGGGCTGGGTTGGCGGCTCATGGGGCCCGGAAAGCGCAGGCTTTTAGCGGAAGGGGGGCGTCAAGGCAACTGGCGGGGGCAGTGCCAGGCCGCCCGTCCGGCGCCAGGCGCGGCCGGAGGACAGGTTTCGCGAGGCGGACGCGCGGCAGCTACGACAGATCTGGCTTGCCCGGAATCAGCAGGCGGAACGAGGTGCCTAGGCTGTCGGACTCGACCGTCAACGTCGCGCCGAGAGTCTTCGCCAGCGACCTGATCAAGGTAAAGCCGACGCCACCGCCGGATACCGGATCGAAATTCTCGGGCAGCCCCACGCCGTCATCCTCGATTTCGACAAGAAGGCTGTGGTCCTTGCCGCGGCGGCAGACAAGACGGATCTGCACGGGAATGCCGCTGGGATGCGCGTGCTTGACGGCATTCATCATCACTTCACTGACGATCAGGCCGATCGATTGCGCCTGCTGCGACGTGACATAGCAATCCTTGTCGAGCAGCTGGACAAAACCCACACGTCCCTTCAATGCCAATGACGAGATCAGATACGCGCAGCTTTCGATCAGATAATTGTCGAGATCGATCCGGTCGCCATTTCCCGCTTCCGCCAGCTTGCGATGGAGATGTGCGACGCTTGCGATCTTTCCGGCAGTTTCCCGGAGAACGCCGTGCACGTCCTGACGCGTGAGCGTTTCGGGCCCGCGGGCAATGGATGCGGCCTGCAACTGAACCATGCTCATCACGAGCGTCAGGTGGTTCGCGATGCGGTGGTTGGCTTCCATCATGAATTCACGGGCAACCGTTCCGCCGGGCGGGCATGCCACTGTCTCTGTCATTGTCATTTTTGAATCTCCTCGTGCGCTCAAACTACGGCTTTGGAAATGATAACGCCAGTAATTATTCAATGATATCAATGAGTTAAATGACAATTCGGCGTATTGTAGGTGTTATACGCGGTATGAGCCCATTGCGCGGTGCACCATGTCGCTGGTTATTGACAGCTAGGCGGCATGTTATAACTCTACACAAAATGAGTAAGAGGCACCTTTTTGTGTCACTGGGTCCATCAGCACCTGGTTGGGGGTCGAAATGGTTGATTTAACGCGTGGCGAGCGTCTTCAAATCATGCTGACGCCGGAAGAATTGCGTGCGGTCGACGACTGGCGATTCAAGTCGCGAATGCCCAGCCGCGCCTCCGCCGTCCGGGAACTTCTGAAGCGCGGCCTGGCGGCCGAAGGCTTCGCCGTTGCCGGCGACGGGTCGAAGTCCCAGGATTTCGGCGTCATATCCGGCAGCGATTCCGGCGAGACCGGCACCAACTGAACCGCTGAATTGTGCGGCCCCCCTTCCGTCACGCGGCTGACGCCGCGCGCCACCTTCCCCCGCAAAGGGCAGGGCTGTCCGGGGAACGATTCACTGTGACGCGGGTGCATGCCCGGCCAATGCTGCGTGAAGCGGCTACTTTCTGGTTGTCGAGACTCAGAAAGAAGAGAGGCCGAGCATGCGGTACAGCGATAGCATTTTTGGGCATCTGCTCAAACCGATTGTGCGACGCCGGTTTGACACGGTTGTGGATAGCCACCGCGGCAATGCCTACGACAAAGAGTTCGACAGCTGGGATCATCTGGTGGTGCTGATTTATGCCCAGCTTGCCGGCGTAGAGGGCCTGCGCGGGCTGGAAGCGGTGTGGAACGCCAATTCGCATCACCACTACCATCTCGGGGTAGACAACGTGGCGCGCTCGACGCTATCGGACGCCAATCGGCGCCGTCCGCCGGCGGTCTTCACCGAGACGTTTTCGATGCTGTCCGGTCTCGCCGACCGGATGATGAAGCGTGAGGGCGAAGAGATGCTGCGGCTGATCGATTCCTCTCCGGTCCCGCTCGGCCGGCTCATCAAGTGGGCCAAGTGGAACGGGCGCATCCGTGGTCTCAAGCTGCACGTCGTCTACGATCCGGGACGCGACAATCCGACGGACATCGCCATCACCCATGCCAACGTCAACGACGTGGAGGTGGGCGAACGGATCCACATCGAGGCGGGATGCACCTACGTCTTCGACAAGGGGTACTACAAATACCAATGGTGGACTGGCATTCACGATGCCAAAGCGCTGTTCGTCACCCGCCAGAAGATTTTGGCGCGGTTCCGTGCCGTTCGCTGGCTGCCGCTCAGGAAGCGCAAGGGCGACGGCTTCACCGTCATCGACGATGCCGAGGTCAAGCTTGTCAGCAAAGGCGATTCCAAGCTCGCCATTCCCATGCGCCGCATTCGCGTCAGGCGCGACAAGGGAGCAAAAATCACGCTTCTCACCAACGACTTTGAACGCTCCGCCATCGAGATCGCGGCTCTTTACAAGAAGCGCTGGCAGATCGAGTTGCTGTTTCGCTGGATCAAACAACATCTGAAGATCAGGTCGTTCCTCGGACGCAGCGACAATGCGATCCAACTCCAGATCGTCGCCGCCATGATCGCCTATGTGCTTCTGCGCATCGCAGCCCGCGAAAGCTGCATCGCCATGCCAATCATCCGCCTCGCAGATCTCCTGAAAGAACGCCTTTTCACCCGAAGGACCATCGCCGAAATCGACAAACCGCCCGACGTCCATCTCTCCAAACCGCGACCCAGGGTCTCTCCGGATCAACTGGAGCTCCGATATGCCTGAACTTTCCCCGGACACCCCTGCCGCGAGGGGGGAAGGCTAAGAAATAAATCTGCGTTCCACTTTTTTCTGACCTTCCCCCCTTGCGGGGTGTTTGGGCCGGAGAGATCGAAGACAGGTGTTCGGGGACATCGAAGACACCTTTGGGGGTTGGTTTATAGCGCATTTTTGACCTGATTTTGGTGTTGTGCCTGTGGGGTTGTGGGCATCGCAGATGCGATGTCCACAAATCCACGGGCCGAAGCTGGGGCTGCGTGCAGAGCGATGGTGGCGATACGCTGCAGGCAGTAATGGACGCCGAAGACGCCGTCCTGGCCTGCCGGACGCAAGGCTACAGGTTGACCGCGGAAGGCTTTGCCGATGCGCCAGGAACGGTTCTTGAAGCTGAGGAACCCATCGCTGTCGACTTTGCGAACGAGGTCGGCCTGCGCATACTCGATGGCGGGAAGTTGCTCGGGAAAAGCGCGCGCGCTGATGCGATAGCGCGTGGCCGGTGTTTCGAGATCCAGGGCCTGATGCGGCCGCTCGTGATTGTAGACATACCGCCAATCGTCGAACGCGCGCTGACATGCCTTGCGATCGCGAAAGCTGTTTCCGTCCAGAACCTCGGCCTTCAACGAGCGGTGAAAGCGCTCGTCCTTGCCTTGGGTCTGCGGATGGTAGGGACGGCCATGGCTCACACCTATGCCCAGGCGCATCAGCCAGGTCCCGAAGATCGTGAACGGTTGATCGCCGCTGTCGCCCCAGGGTGCGCCATTGTCCATCAGCATCGCAAAAGGCAGGCCATAACGGCGAAATATGGTCGTCAGGCAGCCGCGAACCGTCAGGTCCCGTTCGTCGGCGCAGGCCTCAAGGCCCAGCGAATAGCGCGAGTGATCGTCGAGCACGGTGAGCGGATGGCAACGGCCTCGCGTCATCGGAAAGTGGCCTTTGAAGTCCATCTGCCACAGCTCATTGGGTTCGGCGCGTTCGAAGCGCCGAAACGGGCCGGGATGCTCGTGCTTGCGGTCTTCGAGCTTGCCGTGCCGGCGCAGAATCTCGGTGATCGTGCTCGGCACAGGCACTCCCGCCCAGCCGTTGCGCTCCATCGCCCTGGCGATCTTGCGACCGCCCCAGGCATTGTTGCTCTTTGCCCGGATGCGCAGGACTTCCGCTTCCATCGCCTCATTCGTGCGCAACGGACTGCGACGGGGACGGCGCGAGCGATCGACGAGGCCGGCGCGACCCTCCCTCTCGTAGCGCTTCAGCCATTTGTGGCCATTGCTCCGATCGATGCCGAAGCGAAGACAGAGTTCGCTCACATTCGCCCCCGGCGCCAGCGCCAACCGGACAAACTCCTCACGCAGTTCCATCACCGACGACTCCCGCCAAGGCATGACCCGACCTCCCATCCAGCCAAGTTAGGCCAGACAAGTGTCTTCGATGTCTCCGAACGGTGTCTTCGATGTCCCCAGTCCATACACGGGGGAAGGTGGACGCCGAGCATTTCGCTCGGCGGACGGAAGGGGGGCCGCGCGATTCCATCGAATCCTAGAACACTTTACGCGTCCTGCTCTGCGACCATTTCGTCGAGGATCTTCACTTCTTCGACCGTTTCCTCGCGCAACTCCTGGACCTCTTCCACGGACAGCTTTTCGATGCCCATGAATTTGTTTTTTGCGGGCTCCAGCGCGCGGATCAGTTCGTCGAGCTTCGCCTGGACCGCGGCGCCGTCGCGGTTCTGTTCGTTTTGAATCAGGAACACCATCAGGAAGGTCACGATCGAGGTGCCCGTGTTCACCACGAGCAGCCACGTATCGGAAAAGCGAAACGCCGGTCCCGAGATCGCCCAGATCGCCACAACCAGAAGGGCCAGAATGAACGTGAACGGCCGTCCCGTCCATTGCGAGATGCGCTCGGCGATCCGCGACACGCTGCGAGACACGGTGGGAGCGCGAGATGCATCGACCGTCATGCGCGACGCTGGCCGACGATGACGAGCCCCAGTCCGGCGAGCACCACCACGATTCCCGCAATGACGGGAATCGAGACGTAGTGTTCCTGCTGGCTTGTGACATGGATGGGCCCCGCGTCGAATACGGGCTTGGTCTGGGAATAGCTGAAATGGCCGAACAACAGGCCGCCCGCGCCCAGCACGATGAGGACGACACCCAAAATGGTGAGGTTGCGCACGCAGATTCTCCGTCGAAGATTGGGACGCGCAAATGCATCCCATTACCCAACGGCCGGGCCGTTTGAAACGTTCCCGAGTCTCTTAATGCGACAAGTCGTGTGGCGTCAGAGGTCGGACGCGTTCGGCAGGGCGATGACCTGCGCTGCCGGGACGTCGGTCGTCAGCGTGTCGCTGTTGCTGTCGTAGCGCAGCCGGCTCGCGTCGATCGACACCACCTTTAAATCCCCGCCATTCGCTTCAAGCGTCACATCGACTTTTGTCGGCACACCGTTCGCATTTGTATGCACGGTGCTCACCTGTCCGATCTGGCGACCGGTCGAATCCAGCACGGTTGCGGAGGTGAGGATGTCGTTGGCATCGACGAGCGCACTCAATGGCGCGCCCGGCGATGGCGTGCCGGTGTGGTTTTGCGCAAACGCAGGCGTCGCCACCAGCGCGAGCACCGCTGCGATCGTCGCCATCGTTTTGATATTCATCATGTTCTCCTGCCGTGTTCGGAACGACGGCCTTATGGAGAACGCGCGGCGCTATCTCAGGGTTCCGGCGAGCGCCTTAGGGCAGTATTGAATTGAGTTGACGCGGCCCCCCTTCCGTCACGCGGCTGACGCCGCGCGCCACCTTCCCCCGCAAAGGGCAGGGCTGTCCGGGGAACGATTCACTGTGACGCGGGTGCATGCCCGGCCAATGCTGCGTGAAGCGGCTACTTTCTGGTTGTCGAGACTCAGAAAGAAGAGAGGCCGAGCATGCGGTACAGCGATAGCATTTTTGGGCATCTGCTCAAACCGATTGTGCGACGCCGGTTTGACACGGTTGTGGATAGCCACCGCGGCAATGCCTACGACAAAGAGTTCGACAGCTGGGATCATCTGGTGGTGCTGATTTATGCCCAGCTTGCCGGCGTAGAGGGCCTGCGCGGGCTGGAAGCGGTGTGGAACGCCAATTCGCATCACCACTACCATCTCGGGGTAGACAACGTGGCGCGCTCGACGCTATCGGACGCCAATCGGCGCCGTCCGCCGGCGGTCTTCACCGAGACGTTTTCGATGCTGTCCGGTCTCGCCGACCGGATGATGAAGCGTGAGGGCGAAGAGATGCTGCGGCTGATCGATTCCTCTCCGGTCCCGCTCGGCCGGCTCATCAAGTGGGCCAAGTGGAACGGGCGCATCCGTGGTCTCAAGCTGCACGTCGTCTACGATCCGGGACGCGACAATCCGACGGACATCGCCATCACCCATGCCAACGTCAACGACGTGGAGGTGGGCGAACGGATCCACATCGAGGCGGGATGCACCTACGTCTTCGACAAGGGGTACTACAAATACCAATGGTGGACTGGCATTCACGATGCCAAAGCGCTGTTCGTCACCCGCCAGAAGATTTTGGCGCGGTTCCGTGCCGTTCGCTGGCTGCCGCTCAGGAAGCGCAAGGGCGACGGCTTCACCGTCATCGACGATGCCGAGGTCAAGCTTGTCAGCAAAGGCGATTCCAAGCTCGCCATTCCCATGCGCCGCATTCGCGTCAGGCGCGACAAGGGAGCAAAAATCACGCTTCTCACCAACGACTTTGAACGCTCCGCCATCGAGATCGCGGCTCTTTACAAGAAGCGCTGGCAGATCGAGTTGCTGTTTCGCTGGATCAAACAACATCTGAAGATCAGGTCGTTCCTCGGACGCAGCGACAATGCGATCCAACTCCAGATCGTCGCCGCCATGATCGCCTATGTGCTTCTGCGCATCGCAGCCCGCGAAAGCTGCATCGCCATGCCAATCATCCGCCTCGCAGATCTCCTGAAAGAACGCCTTTTCACCCGAAGGACCATCGCCGAAATCGACAAACCGCCCGACGTCCATCTCTCCAAACCGCGACCCAGGGTCTCTCCGGATCAACTGGAGCTCCGATATGCCTGAACTTTCCCCGGACACCCCTGCGCAAAGGGGGGAAGGTCAAAAACAAGATTTGTCGCTGCACTTTCTTCTAGCCTTCCCCCCTTGCGGGGGAAGGTGGACGCCGAGCATTTCGCTCGGCGGACGGAAGGGGGCCGCGCGATTCCATCGAATACAAGAACGCCTAATTGAACAGGCTCGACACGCTTTCTTCGCTATTGATGCGGTGGATCGCTTCGCCGATGAGGGAGGCGATGGAGATGCGCCGGATGTTGGGGCATTTGCGGACTTCTTCCGTCGCCGCGATCGAATCGGTGATCACCATCGATTTGAGCTTGGAGTTCTGGATGCGCGCGACCGCCCCGCCGGACAGCACGCCATGGGTCGCATAGGCGCACACTTCCTTCGCGCCCTGGGCAAGCAGCGCTTCGGCGGCGTTGCAGATCGTGCCGCCCGAATCGACGATGTCGTCCACCAGCAGGCACACGCGGCCTTCCACGTCGCCGATGATGTTCATCACTTCGGATTCGCCCGCCCGCTCGCGCCGCTTGTCGACGATGGCGAGATCGGCGCCCAGCCGCTTGGCCAGCGCGCGCGCGCGCACCACGCCGCCCACGTCGGGCGAGACCACCATCAGATTGCCCGTGCCGAGATAATCCTGGATGTCCTTCACCATCAGGGGCACGGCGTAGAGATTGTCGGTGGGGATATCGAAGAAGCCCTGGATCTGGCCGGCGTGGAGATCGACGGTGAGCACGCGGTTGGCGCCCGCTTCCGTGATCAGATTGGCGACCAGCTTGGCCGAAATCGGCGTGCGCGGGCCCACTTTGCGGTCCTGCCGGCATAGCCGAAATAGGGGATCACCGCCGTGATGCGCCGCGCGCTCGCGCGCCGAAGCGCATCGATGACGATCAGGAGCTCCATCAGATTGTCGTTGGCCGGATAACTCGTCGACTGGATGACGAACATGTCCTCGCCGCGGACGTTTTCCTGCACCTCGACGAACACTTCCATGTCGGCGAAGCGGCGCACGACCGCCTTGGTGAAGGGCAGCTTGAGATATTGGGCGATCGCTTCCGCCAGCGGCCGGTTCGAATTGCCGGCGAGCAGCTTCATGCCACGCGCCCCAGTCGCATTGCTCATCCGCGCGGCCCCGCTGCCATATGAAGGTTCGGTGACGCGGGTTCTAGCAAGTGCGGGGGCGCGGGTGAAGGGGCCTAGGGAACAAGTGCGATGGCCGCGAGCTGGCGGCCGTAATCGGTCTCGCCCCGGTGAGTCGCGCGGCGATAGCTGAAGAAATCGCCTTCCCGCGCATAGGTGCAGGCGGCGAGACGCGCGATGTCGCGAACCCCCGCGTCTTCCAGCCGCAGCGCGACAAAAGCTTCGAGGTCGAAGCGCCAATGCCCGGCGCGGTCTGAGGCCACGAAGAATCGCGCCTGCGCGGGATCGGTGAATCGGGCACGGAATTCGGGGCCCACTTCGTAATTTGCCTGCGAGATGCAGGGGCCCACGCAAGCGGCGATTCGCGCCCGTTTCGCGCCCAGCCGTTCCATTGCCAGGAGCGCCTGTTCGATGACGCCCGCCTCCGCGCCTTTCCATCCGGCATGGGCCGCGCCGATCACCTTCGCCTCGGCGTCGGCAAACAGCACGGGCGCGCAATCGGCGGTGAGAATGGCAAGCGCGAGGCCGGGCACATTGGTCGCGAATGCGTCGGCCTGCGGCGCCGCGTCCCACGGGCCCGAGACGACGACCGCTTCGGCGCTGTGGATCTGATAGAGCGTGAGGAGCGTGTTCGCGCCCACCGCATTCTGCACGCGGCGGCGATTCTCGAGGACGGCCTCGCGTGCGTCGCCGGAGCCGAGCCCGCAATTGAGCGATGCGTAGAGACCATGCGAAACGCCGCCTTGCCGTCCGAAAAATCCGTGCGCAATTCCGGCGATGGTTCCAAGATTGGCGGCCGGCAAACGCAGCATGGTTCAAAATCCGGGCGGCTTCGGCGCGCTCACGGGAAGGATCGCCAGCGCCTTGAACAGGGTCCCCATTTGATCGGGATTGATGAGGCGGTCAACCGCGCTGCGGATCAGGCTGCTGCCGCGATCGAGCCGGGTCTCGAGCTTCGACATGCGCTCGAGAATGCCGAGCCCTTCGAGCAACTCGCCCTGGCCGATGGGTCCGAACGCGGCGGCGCCGCCGGCCGCGCGCGCCAGTGCGCCGAAATCGACATGCGCCGAAAGGTCCACTTCACCGGGTGCCGAGAGTGTGTCGGCAAAGCGATGATCGCCCACCGCCTGCAGCGTTTCGCCGAAGCCGTGGCCGGCATAGCCGTAATCGACAATGAGCGCCGCGCCGCCTTTCGCCGCGATGGCGCGCGCGAGCGACTGGGCGAGCGCTTCGCCGGCGGGCGACGTCTCGACGACGGCGCCATCGGGTGCGTCGCCCCGCTCGGGCGGAACGGCGAGCGGCACGGGATCGGGCGACAGCGCGAAGGCGAGTCCCTCTTCGCCATCCGCCACCACCATGCGCTCGCACCAGCCCCGCGCCGTCTTGACGAATTGGCGGATCGGCAATGCGTCGAAGAATTCGTTGGCAAGAACAAACAGCGGGCGGTCGCACAGGGTTTCGTCGAATTGCGGGCGCCAGCCGATCTTCACGCCGGCGTTCTGCAATCGCGCTTCCTGCCGCGCCTTGAGCACCGGGCTCACTTCCACCATCACGACATCGATCGCCTTGAGGAATTCGGGGGCGAGCCTGGCGGCGCGCAGCGCGTCCGCCATCAGGCTGCCGGTTCCCGGGCCGAATTCGACCAATCGTGCGGGCGCGGGCCTGCCCTGGTCGAACCAGCACTGCACGCACCAGAGACCCAGCAGTTCGCCGAACATCTGGCTGATCTCCGGCGCCGTGACGAAATCGCCCCCGGCGCCCAGGGGGTCGCCCGTGGCGTAGTAGCCGAATTCGGGATCGTGCAGCGCCATCGTCATGAAATGCGCGATCGAAAGCGGACCCTGGCTTTCGATCAGCCGCGCGATGCGCCGCGCGAGCGGGTTCATGCCCGGGCCGGCGGCCGGAACGCACACCAATAGAGATAGGCCGCCGCCAGCCACATCGGAATGCTGAACGCCATGCCGAGGCTGAACCAGCCGATGAACGGCGTATCGGGTTCGCGGAAAATCTCCGCAATGAAGCGGAACGTGCCGTAGCCGGTGAAGAAGATCGCGGCCACGAGGCCGGGCCGCTCATGCAGGCGGAACACTTTGATCGACACTTGCAGGATGACGAACAGGATCAGCCCCTCCATGCCCGCTTCGTAGAGCTGGCTCGGATGGCGTGGCAATTGATCGGGCGCATTGGGGAAGATCATCGCCCAGGGAACATCCGTCGGCTTGCCCCACAATTCGCCGTTGACGAAATTGGCGATGCGCCCGAAGAACAATCCGATCGGCGTCACGCTGGCGACCAGGTCGCCGAAGCTCAGGAAATCGATCTTTCGCCGCCGCGTGAACAGCCACAGCGCCACGATCACGCCGATCAATCCGCCATGGAACGACATGCCGCCATCCCAGGCGGCGATGATGCGGATCGGATGGGTGAGGAATTCTTCCGGCAGGCCGTTGCAGAACGCGGCGTGTGGCGACACGCTGCACAGGAACGTGCCGTAGAACAGGACCCAGCCGAGGCGTCCGCCGATGATGACGCCGAGCGTGGCCCACACGACGAAATCGCCCATGTCGTCAGGTGTTGCGGGCGCCTTGCCGTCGAACGGCCGATTCGTCCACAGCGACTTGTCGCGGACGAGGCGCGAGAGCCACCACCACCCCAGCATCAGCCCGGTGACGTAGGACAGCGCGTACCACCGAATCCCGAAAT
Organism: uncultured Alphaproteobacteria bacterium; assembly: GCA_963760345.1. Classification (GTDB taxonomy): domain Bacteria; phylum Pseudomonadota; class Alphaproteobacteria; order Micropepsales; family Micropepsaceae; genus Rhizomicrobium. Next base: position 361,851 of record CAVXCU010000002.1, on the reverse strand, counting down.
GCCCCCAAATGTGGAGCGCGACGGGATCGATATTGGGAAAGGGGAGAACGGCTTCGTACATGTCGTTTTTCAATTGCGGCTGCGACCAACAACTTTCCCACCCTCCCCTTGAGGGAGGGTCGAAGGCGGATTCGTGCGACAGCGCGAAGACGGCTTCGGGGAGGGGTATTGTCTCGGCAGCACCCCTCCCCGAAATCTTCTTTTCGCTGCGCTCAAAGGCGATTTCGACCCTCCCTCAAGGGGAGGGTGGAATTCGGTGCGTTCTGGCGCAACGCAAGTAACGATAAATCGCGCTGCTTCGGGCCGGGCTGTCAAGGTTGACGGCGGTCCCCGTCTTGCCCCGGGCGTGGCGGGCCGCCATATAGACGCCATGCAAAGCGACAATCCGGTCCTCGACGGTCTGGCGCGGCTCTTCACCGACGCCGCGGGCGCCGCACAGAGCGTGCGCAGCGAGATCGACACCTTCATGCGCCAGCGGCTGGAGAGGCTGGTGGCGGACATGGATTTCGTGCCGCGCGAGGAATTCGACGCGGTGAAGGCCATGGCGGCGAAGGCGCGCAGCGAGAACGAGCGCCTCGAAGCGCGCCTCGCGGAGCTGGAAGCGCGGCTCGGCGCGGCGCAACCTGCCGGCGACAAATCCGTTTCATGAAAGCTGTGAATGGACCCGTGACCCCAAAGGGGTTGCGGGGCGAGACTCTTGTCTCACCACAAAATCTTGTGTCAGGTTGGCCGCAAGGTGCTTCGTTTTCGCAGGCCGCGAGTCCCAGGAGTGCCCGGATGACCCTTGCCTACCAGGAAGAGACCCCGAGCCCGATCCATCCGCTCGACATGCTGGAGCAGTCGGTCGAGGAGAATGGCTGGCCGTTCGAGAGGTCGGGACGGGACGAACTCAACCTCTCGGTCGCCGGCCGCTGGTGCGACCACCATTTCTGCTTCACCTGGCGCGAGGACCTGCAATCGCTGCATCTGTCGTCCGCCTTCGACATGCGGGTCGACCCTCCCGCAAGCCCGACGTGGCGGCCCTCCTGATGTATGTGAACGCCAAATTGTGGATCGGCCATTTCGACCTGTGGCCCGACGACGGCACGCTGATCTTCCGCCACGCGATGATCTTCCCCGATGCGCGGGCAAGTGCGGCCCAATGCGAAGCGCTGCTCAATCTCGCGGTCGAGGCGTGCGAGCATTATTACCCCGCGTTCCAGTTCGTGCTGTGGGGCGGCAAGACCGCCGAAGAGGCCGTCGCCGCCGCGGTGCTCGAATGCGCGGGGCAGGCGTAGCGAACATCAAACACCGGCGCGCGCCCTCGATCCTGCTGGTCGGCGCGGGCCGCATGGGCACGGCGCTGCTCAAGGGCTGGGTCGCGAACGGTTTCGGCCCCGTCGCCGCAATCGACATCGACCCCGCGCCGTCATTGCGCAAATTCGCGAAGGCCAACTTCGTGTCGCTTCACGATGACGTGACGCAGGTCGACAGCCGCGCCCTCAAGGTCTGTGTCGTCGCGCTGAAACCGCAAGTCCTGAAGACGGAGGCGGCCAAACTCGCGCCCATCGCAAAAGCAGGCGCGCTGATGTTGTCGATTGCCGCGGGCACGAGCACCGCGACACTCCGAAAGGCGTGGGGTGCACATGCCCACATCCTGCGCGCGATGCCCAACACGCCGGGCGCCATCGGCCGCGGCATCACCGCGATCCATGCGGGCCCGAAGGCGCGTCCCGCCGACCGCAAACTGGCGCAAAAGCTGCTCGCGCCTTTGGGCGAAACCGTCTGGGTCGGGCGCGAGGATTTGATCGACGTCGTGACCGCCGTGTCGGGCTCCGGGCCGGCCTATGTGTTTCTGCTGGTCGAAGCGTTGAGCGCGGCGGCGGAAGCGGAAGGGACCCCGCGTCCGCTGGCCGAAAAACTCGCGCGCGCGACCATCGCGGGCGCGGGCGCGCTGCTCGATGCCGATCTCCGCCCACCCGCCGAACTGCGCCGCGACGTGACGAGCCCGCACGGCACCACGGAAGCCGCCCTCGAAATTCTCATGGCAAAAGACGGCCTCGCGCAATTGATGAAGCGCGCCGTCGCCGCCGCCCGGGCCCGGGCGAAGGAATTGCGCGCTTGAGTCGCGCCAAAGGCGCGCGCACCATGGAGCGATGATACTCCGGACTTGCGCCCCGCCGCCGCCGCTCGCCGGTTTCGTGGCGATGCTGTGGTATTGCGAAGATGCCGAACCGGGACACCGCCGCGATGCGATCGTCCCATCCGGCGAGATGGGCCTTCTGGTCAATCTCGATGCGGACGAGCTCGTCTGGTACACGGGCGAGAATTACGCCACTCGCCGCACACTGCGCGGTATTGGCCTTGGCGGCATCCGTTCCACACATCACGCCATCGACGCCAGGCACCCCAAGATCATGGGTGTGCAATTCCGGCCGGGCGGTGCATTTCCTTTCTTCGGTCCGTCGGCGCGCGAGTTCGGCGACATACATGTGTCGCTCGAAGATATCTGGGGCGCGGAAGCCGGCCGGCTGCATCAGCGTCTGGTCGCTGCACCCGGCGCCGACGCAAAGTTTCGCATCCTGGGCCAGGCACTCATCGACGCCGCGCCGCGCGAGATTACTCACGATCCGGCGGTCGCCCTTGCGCTCGACCGTTTCGCGCGCGCGCCGCTCACCGCCTCGGTGGGCGCCACGGCGAAGGCCGCCGATGTCAGTCACAAGCGATTCATCCGCCTCTTTACGGATGAGGTTGGAGTAAGTCCCAAGCTCTATCTGCGGATCACGCGCTTCCACCGGATGCTCGACCGCGTGTCGCGGGCGCCGGAGATACGCTGGGCCGAGATCGCGGCCGGCCATGGCTACTACGACCAATCGCATTTCATCCGCGATTTTCGCGATTTCACCGGAATGACTCCATCGGCCTATCTCGCGCGCCGCGGACCCGATCTGCATCACATCCCGCTCCCAGACTAGAGCATGATCCGATCTGATTGAATCGGATCATGCTCTAATTCCTTGATTGTCGCGCAATCTGGCGGCGAACCGCTGCACACTTCGCCGGATTGCGCTCCAGCGGCAAAAATCTACAATCGCGCACGCCGCGTTTGGGCTTCGATGGCGCGCGACAGGAATGGAGACGTCAATGGCGGTCGAACTTGGCTATGTCACGATTCCGGTGCCCAGCGTGCCGCGGGCCGGCGTGTTTTTCGGCGCGCTGTTCGGCTGGGATTTCCAGCAGATGGCCGGGCCGGGCGCGGCGCATATCGGCAATACCAAATTGCCGTTCGGCTTCTCGACCGGCGGACCGATCGATTACTCCACCCTCTATTTCAAAGTGACCGACATCAAAGCGGCGGCCGCGAAGGTCGCATCGCTCGGCGGCAGCGCGGGCGCCGTCTCGGAAAATCCTTCGGGCCTCACGGCGGCCTGCAAGGACGACCAGGGAACGGCTTTCAGCATGTGGCAGCCGGCGCCGGGATTCGACACTTGAGCGTGGGCGTGGCCCGCGCGATGCTTCGGCGATGCCGAAGCCAATTCCCAAAACACGCCTTGCCGCGGCGGCTCTCAAGCTCCTGGCGCGCCAAGGCTGGTCCGAACTGACGCTGGCGGCCACGGCCAAGGCCGCGAAGATTCCGTTCGCCGAACTTGCGCCCATCGCGCGCGCCAAGCCCGCGCTGATCGGCATCGTGCTCGATCTGGTCGGCGGAGAGACGGCGGCCCGTTACAAGCCGGATTCGGGCGCCGAAAGCGCGCGCGACCGGCTGTTCGACGTGGCGATGCTGTGGTTCGACATGTGGGGGCCGCGCAAAGCGGCGCTCCGCGCGCTCCATGACGGACTGAAGCGCGATCCGCTCGCATTGATCGCCGCGCGTGGCGACATCCTGGCGGCGGCATCGTGGCTGCTGGCGCTGGCGGAGGCGGACACCGGCTCGGCAAGCGCATTGAAAGCCGCCGGCCTTGCGGGCGCGCTTGCCCGCGCGATCCCGGTCTGGCTCGATGACGGCAAGGATCTCGCGAAGACCATGGCCCGCCTCGACGGCGATCTGAGACGCGGCGAGAGCGTGTTCGGCCGGAGGAACGCGCCGACCTGAGCCGGTCAGTTGCCTGCGGCCGCCGTCAAGCGGACAATCCCCGGAACGGTGCCGGTATGTGCCGCCCGGCGCAAGCCGCGCATCGATCGCGTCAGCCGTTGCGCTTTATCCGCGTTGCCAGTGCCGCGGCGTCGGCGGCGGAAAGATCGAGATGCGCGGCGAGGGCGAATTGCTTTTTCGCGTCTTCCGGCTTGCCCGCATAAACGAGCGCCTCGCCCCATTCGAGATGCAGCCGTCCCCAATTGGGCGCGTAGCTGTCCGCTTCCGCGAATTTGGCGAGCGCGAGATCGGAACGGTTCTTCCCCATCAACGCTTCGCCCCACATTTCCAGCGGGTCGGCGAAATGGGGACCCTTCAGATTGGCGATCCCGAATTTCGCAATGGCTCCGTCATAGTCGCCTTCGTCGAGCAAAGCACGGCCCCAGTCGGAATAGCCGAACGGAACGGACGGTGCGGCCACCACGGCGCGCGCGAACCAGTAATTCGCGCCGCCCCAGTTTCGCTCGAGTTCGTCGATGCGGCCGCGAATGCGCAGGCACACGACGCAATCGACCGGCGTCTTGTCGATCAACCCGTGCGCCGATTTGAAATCGCCGAGGCCGGCATCGGCCAGCGCCGCTACGGGATATTCCTCGCGTTCACGAAACACGATTGCCGCCTTGCCCAATTTGTCGACTTTCGCCAGAAGGCCCGGCGCCGGCCCGATGACGTCCCGCCAGTGTTCGAGAAGGGAACTGGCGAGCAGCAAAATCGCGTCGCGATTGAGCAGGACCATGGAATCCGTCGATGCCGGCAAAGCGGCCCATTTCTCGCGCAGGCAAGCCGCGTCGTGCGAAGCGGCGCAGGCCTGCAAATCGTTGTCGAAGGCATTCTCCCAGGAATTGGTGTCCGGCATCGCTTCGATGCGCCGATCGATATCCAGCGCCCGCCGGCTGTCGCCCAGCATCTGGGCGAGCGAGACCTGGCCCAGCAGCACGCCCAACGCCATGTCGGTTGGGCTTATGCCGGATTTTTCGCCGCCGGACTCGAGCGCAATGGCCTGCTTTTGGGCATCGAGCGACTGCTCGTCGTGTTGCAAAGTGCCTTCATTGGCGGCCATATTTCCATAGGCGAGGAGAAAATCGGGCTTCGTTGCGACGGCGCGCCGGAGCAATTCGTCGGCGCCCGCAAAATCGCCCTGTTGCGCCAATTGGTTCTCGAGGCCGACATAGGCCCAGGCACGATCTTCCACCGATCCCGTGCGCACGAGATTTTGATATATGACGCCTGCCTCGGCGTTGCGGTTGTGGCCCGTGAGATAGACCGCATAGCGATAGGGCTGCGTGCTGCGATAGACGGCTTCCGCCGCTTGCTGGATCAGCTTGTCGAGGTCGGCCTCCGTGCCCGTGAAAGTAGGGCTTGCATCGCCGCCGGCGCGCGCCGTGACCGCGATGCCGTTCTCGGTGTGATAAATCTCGCCGGAGATGCGCGTTTCATGGCCGAGCCAGCTGCGCAGGTAGCGGTTCAATTCGCCGATCGACACGCCGGTATCGGGAATCTGAACCTTGATGTCGTTGCCCCAATTGTTGGCGTAGCTCGAGGGCGCCCGATGGGACACGGTTTGCGCCTGGAGCGAACTCAACCGGTCGAGAAGCTGGGTTGCGACGACTTCGCCGGTGAGCCCCTTTGCCGCCAGATCGGGAGGCACCTGAAACGCCTCGATGACAAGTCCCTTGTCGTTCGCGGCATTCCAGATCGCGCTGCCGGTCGCCACGGCGATCGCAAGCACGATGAAGGCGACGGACAGCTCGAACGCGACCTTCATCACGTCGCTGATGTGGCGAACGCGCAGCGACCGGTGGCGGATCGCATCCTCGCGCTTCAACTCCTCGATCTGCAGGTCGATCAATTGGCTCTGCTTCTCGAGAAACGCCGCCGCGCGCGGATCGAGCGCGCCGGGCTGGCCCAGCGCGATCGACGTCGCGAGCGTGTCGGCGCGAGTCTCGCCGGACGAGGGCGTGTTTTCGTTCTCAATCATGTCGGGCTTTCAAGAGAAGTCCCGCCGGAGCAGGAACGGAGCGCGTTGAGCCCGGCGCAAATCGATCGATTTCCCCTGCAACAGCGGCCATCCCCCAAGCTCCCCGAACGTCGCGGCCGGAACTATGTCACGACCCGAGCAAGTTGGGGAACCCGCGGTTTTGGGAGCCGTGGCCCAGGATTCCGCTTCAGCCATGCGGATGGACGAGGGTGGGGCCGCGCTGCGGCGATGCCGGGAAACTAGACGTCGCGTGCGACATTCGCCGAACCCACCCAAAGGCGGACGTCCCATGCGTTCAATTCCGATGATCCTGGCTTGTCTGCTTGCCGGCGTGGCGACGGCCGAGGCTGCGCCGTGCACCGGCCCGACCGGTCTCTATGAGGGCTCGGCCAAATCCTCCGACGGCACGGCGATGGAGATCACGTTCAACCTTTTGTGCAGCGGCGGGCAATACAAGGCACAGTTCTTCACGTCCGCCGGTGATTTCGACGGCAGTGACGTGGCGTTCGCGCACGCGCATGTCACAGCGAAATTCGATACGGGTGTGGCTCTCGGCACCGTCGATCTCGTGCCGGCCGGAGACGCGCTGGGCGGCGAATTTAACGTGGCCGGCGACAAGGGCACGGTCGCGCTGACGCGAACGGGCGACGCGCTCGCGGCCGACGCGATGACGCCGCGCCTCGATCTGACGCCCGCGCAATGGCATCAGGATTTGCACACGCTGGCCGTGGAATTGCCCAAGCGGCATGCCAACGCGTTCTTTTCGCTTTCGAAGGCCGATTTCGATGCGGAAGTGGCCGCCCTCGACGCCCGCGCCGATACGGCGAACGGCGACGAGATGTTCGTGGGCCTGCAGCAGATCGCCAAATCCATCGGCGACGGCCACACGGGAATCAATGCGCCCGCGGATCGCAGAATCATGCCGTTCGAGGTCGCCCGTTTCGGCGGCGATTTCCGCGTTACCGCCGTCGGTCCCGGCCTCGATGCGGCGCTCGGCACGCGCATCGTGAAAATCGGCGGCATGCCGGTCGCAGACGTATGGACGCGCGCGATGACGCTGACGCCCCGCGGAGAATTGGCGGAGCTTCGTGATGGCAATGCGCTCGTCTATCTCGCGCGCGGCTACGCGCTGCATGGTCTGGACGTGACGCCGGACCGCAACCACACGGTCTACACGCTCGAAGACGATTCGGGGCGCGTGTTCGATCTCGACATTCAGGGACTCAAGCCGGGCGAAGACGTGAAGATGAAATCCGGCTATTCGGCAACGGCGCTGCGGTTTCAGCAACCGGACGAGCCGTTCTGGTGCAAGAGCCTTGCAAGCGACCATGCCGTCTATTGCGCCTGGCACTCCTACCAGGATTTGGGGGCCAATGCGCGGGCGATGTTCGCGCTGATCGATTCCGCCAAGCCGCAAAAACTGATCGTCGACATGCGCGACAATGGCGGCGGCGACAATACCGTGGGCTATGCCGAACTGATCAAGCCGATCGAAACGCATGCCGATATCGACAGGCGCGGACATCTCTACGTGCTGATCGGACCCTTGACCTTCTCGGCGGCGATGAACAATGCGGCGCAGTTCCAGGACGAAACCAGGGCCATTCTCGCGGGCCAGACCATCGGCGAACGGCCGAATTCCTATCAGGAGCCGCGGCAATTCCGCTTGCCCAATTCGCACCTCGTCGTGCGCGCGTCCACGCTTTGGTACGCGTTCCGCAAGACGGGGCCGAACGTGGTTGCGCCCGACAAGGAGATCATCCCCACCTGGGACGACGTGAAGAACGGGCGCGATCCCGTGATGGACTGGGTGCTGGAGCAAAAGGCTGAATAGCCGCGGCGCCGCATCGCGCGACCGCCGTCATTCCTTCGTCTGCAACACTTCGTCGAGCTTGACGCCCAGCTTCGCCTGCATGGCAAGCAGCATGTCGTTCTGCCGCTCCAAATGGTGGAGGATCATCTCGATCTCCTGCTCGGCCTTGACGTTGACTTCCAGGTCGTGTTCGGCGCGCGCCTCGGCATGGCGGCCCTGGATGTTCTGGCCCACCATGATGAGCGGCATCAGGAGAATCTGGATCAGGTTGGAGATGAACAGCCAGAAGACGAAGCCCATGGGCGGGTCGAACTGGAGCCTGAGCGGCGCCAGGAAATTCCAGCCGAGCCACAGCGCGGTCCATGCAAAGATGATCAGGAAGAACCCCATCGTGCCGACCTGCTCGGTGATCCAGACCGCGAGCCGGTCGAGCCAGCCCATATTGTCTCTGACCTCGGCATAGGTGTTGCGGAGCGGATGTGCCTGGCGAATCTCGCGCAGCCAGACTGAAGCTCGCGTGGACATGGTCTTTCCCCGGTTCCCTTCGGCGATCAGATGTAACCCGTCGAGCCCGGCGAGGGCAAACCAAGACGGTTCCAGCTACCACCTGTTCTCGTCCGCAAAGTCTCAGCCGGCGTCAAGGGGTTGAATTTCGCGTCGAAGCGGGCGCCAATTTTATCGACAAGACGGCGGACCAAGGTCTTCCATCGGTAGAACGCCATGGCCACTACTCTGATATTGATCCACAGCCCGCTCACGGGTCCGCTGACGTGGCAGACGGCGGCGGCATATTTGCGACGCAATGGACGCCAAGTCGTCGTGCCGTCATTGGCAAGCGCCATGAGCGAGGGCCCTCCCTACTATCGAAATCTCGCCCGCGCGGTCGCCGATGCAATCGCGGCGGCGGATTTGTCCGGCGCGGTCGCGCTCATCGCCCATAGTGGTGCGGGCGCGTTGCTTCCCGCGATCCTGGAGGCGAGCCGCGCGGCCGTCGAATGCGCCGTGTTCGTCGATGCGATCCTGCCCCATCCCGGAGCGAGCTGGATGGATACGGCGCCCCAGCCTCTGCGCGATAAACTCGACAGGATATCCCGTGGCGGCACACTTCCATCCTGGAACAATTGGATACCAGCCGAAGCGCTGGCGGCGTCGCTGCCGGATGCGGACATGCGCCGGCGGTTCGTGGGCGAGCTTCGCGAGATCCCGCGCGCCTATCTGGAAGAACGGGCGCCGCAAACCGCCGGATGGCCGCCGGCGCGTTGCGCGTTCCTGCAACTGAGCGCCGCATACGTCCGGGAAGCCGACGATGCGGAGGCGATGGGATGGCCCGTTCGGCGCGAGATTGCCGATCACCTCGGAATGCTCACGCAGCCGGAGCGCATTGCGGCCGTTCTTCATTGCCTCTTGGGTGGTCCGATCGCGTGAGCCGAGGCCCGGAAAACGATCTGATGTGTTTTCGGATCGCCGCAAGATTTCGCTTGAGTTTGCCCCAAGGGCATACTGTTGAGTGGCTGGGATCGAACAAGAAGGCCACTGCCGCCATGGCGCGCCCGCCGGCAAAGCCCAAAGACAATTCCGCTGCCATCGCTGCGCAATTCGGCGTGTCGCTGAAGGCGTTGCGCCTTTACGAGCGGCTGGGCATGCTCGCCGCGCCGCGGACGAAAGCGGGCTGGCGCGTTTATGGCCGGGCCGAGGTCGAGCGCCTGCACGCCATTCTTTCCCTGAAGCAATTGGGGCTGCCGCTGTCGCGCATCGCCGAGATGCTGAAGGCGGGGGGCGACCGATCTCAGTGCGCTTCTTTCCGTCCAGGAAGAGATGTTGCTCGAAAACCGGCGCGAGACCGACCATGCGCTCGCACTGATCCAGATCGCCAAAGTCCGGATTCGCGAGCGTGGAAATCTTTCGGCCGATGAGCTTTCGGCACTTGTCCAGAGCATTTCGAAGACGGTGTTGCGTTCCACGCCGGAACTCGAGGATCTGGCGCGGCGCGTGTACACGCCGGAACAGATTGCCGGACATTCCGCACGCGATCAGACGCCGGAAGAAGCGGCGCGCGTCAGCGCGACATGGGCGCAGATTTACGCCGATATCGACGCCATGCTGCCCGATGGCGATCCGCTGTCGAAAAAGGGCCTCGCCGTCGTGCGGCGCGCGGTGGCGCTGATCCGGGAGACGACCTGCGGCGACAGGGAATTGTGGAACAACGCCGCCCGCTTCTGGCAGCAGGCCGTCTCCGATCCCCGCACGGCCGAACAGGTGCCGATGACCAAGGCGCACTACGAATTCGTGGGCAAGGGCATGGCGGAATTGCTCCGCCGCGGTGAGTTGAAGCCATGAGCGGCGAACGCGTCCCGCGCGCATCGCGCGATATCCGACCTATTTCCCACCAACCGAGGAGCCGGTTTCATGCAGCAGCAATCGAAATATTCGGCGTGGCTCACCCTGGCCGCCTTCATTGCGGCCTATGTCGCGGTCTATGCGGCGATCAAATACGCGCAGGCGCTGATCATGCCGCTCGTCCATCTCGACGGCCCGCGCGAGATCGCAGCGTTCCGCGGCGCCATGAGCGTCACGCTCGATTGGGCGGAATTGGGGGCGACGATCCTCGTGTTGCGCCTGCGCGGGCAGTCTCTGCCGGATCTCGGGTGGAGAAAATCGTCGACCCTATGGGGGTGGTTGGCGGCCTTTGTCGTCGCGGCGCTCTATGCCGGCTTTGTGATCGCGGGACCAATGTTCAGGGGTCTGCCGATCCTCACGGATTGGTCGGTGTTCCGTATCGCGATGGCGCTCGGCATCGGGATCACGGCCGGAATCTGCGAGGAGACCGTCTTCCGCGGCTTCGTAATGACCCAGGCTCGAGACGGGGGCGCACCCATTGCCGTCCAGATCGTGCTGTCCGCGCTCCTGTTCGGAATGGCGCATTTGGGGTGGGGCGGCACGACAGGTCACTTCGCAGTGAATTCCATGATCGGAGCCATGCTCTCGACCAGCATTCTCGGAGCGATGCTGGCGGGCGCCTATGCGATCGGCCGCAGAAGCCTGATGCCGGTGATTTTCGCGCACGCCGCGATCGACATCATCATCGAGCCGTGGCTGCTGTTGTTCGCGATCAATGGCGGCTTTCAGCACATGGGCCATTGAACAATTATTCGCCGGAATTCCGAGCCCCTGAAACGAATTGGGAACGCATCTCGAACACGAAGCGGCGATGTCCACAGACGGGCCACGTTCGCAAACTTGTGTCGTCTCACCGACCTATAGTTAACTGACGACAAGGCGGGGGGTTCGTAGATGTGGTGGCGAAGGCACAAAGAGCTTGCGGTCGCGCTGACCTGTGCGGACTGGCGGCTGCACCAGCCGGCGGTGAATTTCAACGGCCGCCTGGCGCGAGCCCTTGGCGTCGACGGCGTCGATTTGATCGCGGTTCCCGGTCCGGACGGCCTTCTGCGCTCCGAGCGCGCGGCGGAATGGCGGGCCGCGGTCGATCAGATCAAATTGCTGATCCAGGCCCACGCGCCCAAAACGCTCGCGGTGGTGGCGCATCAGCGTTGTGCGGGTCATCCCGTCTCCGATGACGAGCACGTCGAAGCGGTCGCTGCCGCGGCCAGGGCGCTGAAAGCGGAGGCGGGCTTTGCGGGTCCGGTCCACGCGCTCGTGGCAATCTACCACTCCGACCGGAAGTGGGGATTGCAAGAAGTTGGGACGTTCTGAGGGCCGATCCGGGAACAAGTTCCATGTCGTAACCGTAACGACGAGCCGGCCCGGCGAGATCGAGCGCTTGGGATAGTCGCGGGCGCCCGCCTGCGCGCCGATAACAGGCGAATTATACCAACGGCCTCGGCTGTTGATCGGTCGGGCCCCCACCCGGCTCGCGCTTTGTGTTTGGCACCCGTCGCTATCCAGGCTCGCCGGCCTCCCCGCAAGGGGAATTATGCACTTGACAAAGTAGCCGGGTCATGGGAAACTCCAAATCACAGGAGAAAGCCCATGTTGCCGACCGATCTGACAGACCCGATCTATACCGACGCCGAGAAGGCCCGCGAGTACCTTGAAAGCGTGCGCTGGCCGGATGGGGCTTACTGCCCGCATTGCGGCACCGCGTCTGAAGGCGTCACGGAACTTCAGGGCAAAGCGCACCGCGCGGGCCTGTACCAGTGCAACGAGTGCAGCCAGCAATTCACCATTACGGTCGGCACCCTGTACGAGCGCAGCCATATCCCCCTGAATAAATGGCTTCTGGCGACCCATCTGCTTTGCGCCAGCAAGAAAGGCATTAGCGCGCACCAGCTTTGGCGCATGTTGGGGTTCGGTTCCTATCGCACCGCGTGGTTCATGGCGCATCGTATTCGTGAAGGCATGGCCCCTGCGAAGAACGCGGCCCCGCTTGGCGGCGAAGGCAAGATCGTTGAAGCCGATACGACCTACGTAGGCGGGAAAGAAAAGAACAAACACAAGAACAAGCGTACGAAGGGCAACATCGGCGGTAAGGGCAAGCAAATCGTTCATACACTGGTAGAGCGCGGCGGACGCGCCCGCTCCAATCATATCGCCAATGTGAGTGGCAAGACCCTTCGCACAGTGGTCATGACGCAAGTGAGCCGCAAATCCTCGCTGATGACTGACACGGCTGGCGGTTACATGGACCTTGGCAAAGAGTTTGCCCGGCACGAAATGGTCGATCACGGCGCGGGCGAATATGTGCGCGGCGATGCTTCCAGCAACACGGTCGAAAGCTACTTCGCGACTTTCAAGCGCGGCATTACGGGTGTCTATCATAACGTCTCGGAAGCGCACTTGAAGCGTTACCTTGCGGAATTTGATTTCCGTTACAACGAACGCATGGCGCTTGGAGTGGACGACGCGCACCGTACCGTGAAGGCGCTTCAGGGCATTGCCGGAAAGCGTTTGACGTATCGGCGGACTAACGAAAGCCAAAACGCCTAAGCAAAAGGCGCGTGCTTTTCTGCGCTGGCGCAAGACGCAGGAAGGGAAAGCCGGATGACTCTGGCCCCCTTCCTGCGCTATCCTTGGAATTGCGAAAAACCAAGGAAATTGATCCATGCACAGCGTTCTATTTGTTGCCTCAATGGGCAACCACGGCGTGCACGAAGAAAGAACAAAATGGGAAAATTTTCTCATGTACGTGGACGTAAAGCTAAAAAGATTAGAAGGGCCGCTGCGACTGGCAGAAAATATTTGGTTGCTGAACGTACAAGAAACAGTGGAACCGCTTGGCTGGTTGATTGCGTTTTCCGCCGAAAATACAATTTCTTATGGTCTCTTGCCATTTGAGCACGCGCCCGAATGGCTTCCGGACGGTTTTGATCCCAAGACCATTCAGGCCCGAAATGTACGGCCATTTTAAGCGCCTTTCTTTTCGCGCTTGCGCCGCTTCGCCTGCGCCGTTTTTCCTAACGGTTTGTGCGGGTCAGGCTTGGATGTGAGGAAGTGAGCGAGCACGTCTTTTTCGCGCTTATGTACTTCGCCAGCAGATAATTCTTTGTCAGGGGATTTTTTCATGTGCCCTCAAAACATCTCAGACCTGACCGACAATCCGAATCACGTATTCGGCACCGATGCGATCCATTCTAGGCCGGAACTCATGGCGCTTGCGATGCGTGTTATAGCCGGGTGGGCAATGACCGAGGCGCATTTGGGCAATATATTCGCTACGCTTCTTGGCTCCAAGAAATTTGCAACCGTTGAAATGTACGCAGCGTTCGATGGATTTTCTGCGCAGAGAACTATGCTGACAACGGCTGCGAGAACCGTGCTGCCCAAAACCTACTTCAATACTTTTGATGTTGTCTTGCGTGTGTTGCTGCGCGCCGCAGATCATCGGCACAAATTTGCGCACCGCATTTGGGGTATTTCGCAAGACCCTAAATTGAGGGAATCGCTTTTGCTGGTTGCTCCTCAACATTTCTGGAGGATGCGCGCACAGCGGCTTCGGCATATAAAACGAGTTATGAGCCGCGATATACATCGTATTAACTTCGAGTATCCCCGCTTGGACCCGAAAACGATCCAGGTTTACCAGAAACCTGAATTGGTGAAGCTTTGTGAGGAGGTAGAGATTTCTTTTCAGTACGCTGCCGCGCTTTTGGAGATGGTAAGTTCAAAGCCGAGCATACGGAGGCAAATATCGCGTTGGTTGTGTAATCAACCTCCCATTCGTCAGGTTCTCGACGAAGACCGCCGCCGAGTTGAAGGCCTACGCAAATCGCATCGTGAACGTGACCGCGAACGACGCCTCGCAGATCAGCAAGCACTGAAGCGCCGGGAAGCGAAAAAGAACTACAAGGCGGAACATGCCTAGTAGTATGGAGGGTCGAATTGTCCTTTGTCAAGTGCATAATTCCCCCCGCAAGGGGGAGGCGAACTCTTTTCTTTTTCATCTCCCCCTTGCGGGGAGGTCGATCCGTCGTAGCGGAGCAAAGCGTAGCGAAGACGGACCCGCCTACGCTGAAGCTACGGCGGGCGAGAAGAGCTAAAGACTTGTCCGCCGTAGCCTTGGCGAAGGCGGATCGGGTGGGGGGAGGCGTCGACAAAGTCCGCTGGTATTATACCGGCAGCCGCAGCGCCGCGCGCAAACCGCCCATCGCGCTCTTTTCCAGCGTGAGATCGCCGCCATGGGCGCGTGCGATGTCGCGCGCGATCGCGAGCCCGAGCCCCACGCCGCCCTTCTGCAGATTGCGGCCCTGGTCGAGGCGGTGAAACGGGCGGAACGCTTCCTCGCGGCGGTTTTCGGGAATTCCCGGTCCATCGTCGTCGATCAGGATTTCGACGAAGCGTCCGTTCTTCTTCAGCGCCACGTCCACATGCGCGCCGTGCTTGAGCGCGTTGTCGATCAGATTGGTGGTGCAGCGCTTGAGCGCGTGGCGCTTGACGGCGAGAAGGATGCTGGGGGGCGCCTCGACCTTGAGCCGCTCGGGACCGGCGGAGCGGGCGCGCGCCGCCGCGGCTGCCGCTTCGTTCACAACGTCGGCCAGATCGGCGGTTTCGGATTCCTCGCCGCCTTCGCCGCGCGCAAAATCGAGATATTCGTCGAGCATGCGCTCCATCTCGCTCACATCGTCTTTCAATGCGGCGGTCTCGGGCCCGTCGCCCATCATCGCAAGTTCGAGGCGGAAGCGGGTGAGCGGCGTTTTCAGGTCGTGGCTCACCCCGGCCAGCATTTCGGTACGCTGCTGCACGAAGCGTTCGATGCGCTCGCGCATGGTGAGGAAGGCCTGCGCCGCGCTGCGCACTTCGGCCGCGCCATAGGGCTTGAAATCGGGCACGGCGCGGCCCTTGCCGAACGCATCCGCCGCCAGCGCGAGCTGCTCGATGGGTTTGACCTGGTTGCGCAGGAACATGATCGCCACCGCGATCAGGACGAGCGAGGAGCCTACCATCCAGAGGATGAAAATGTCGGCGTTGGAGGCGACCACGCGCTTGCGGGGAATCATCACGCGCAACACGCCGTCTTTCACCTGCACTCTCAAGTCGATGTAGTCTTCGATTTCGTGCGAGGAGAAAAGATAGGCCTCGCCGAGTTCGTTTTCGAACACCGATTCCATCGCGTTCTTCAGGAATGGATTGTTGTGCTTGAGCTGCGGACCCAGGCGCTGTCCGGGCAGGACGGAGATTTCATAGCCGAGATTGCGGCCCGCCAGTTCGAGCAGCGCGTTGCGCGTCTTGCCCGGCGGGGTCGATTCTTCGAGCGCGACGACAAACGCGATGTCCGCGGCCGCACCATGGGCCATGCGCCCCGTCATGATGTCGTAATGGCGCACGAAGAACGCATAGGTGACGATGCCCTGCAGGATCACCATGGGCGCCACGATGATGATCAGCGAACGCGCAAACAGACTGCGCGGCATCGCGCGCTTGGCCGTCCGGAACGGGTGCAGCGCGGCCATGTTCTAGGTGACCCGGTCCGGCACGAGCACATAGCCGATGCCGCGCACCGTCTGGATGTAGAGCGGCAGCTTGGGATCTTCTTCGATCTTCCGCCTGAGGCGGGTGACCTGCACGTCGATGGAGCGTTCGAGGGTCACGCCCAGCCGCGTGCAGAGATCGGTGCGCGAGAACGGCCGCCCTGCATTGGCGGTGAAGAGCCGCAACAGCGCGGCTTCGGAGCTTGTGAGCCGCACGGGCTTGCCCTTGCGGCGCAATTCGCCGCGCTCGGGATCGAACACCGCTTCACCCATCTTCACTTCGCGATGCGGCGAGCGGGCGGGCGGCGTGGTCCGGCGCAGCAGCGCGCCGCAGCGCAGCAACAACTCGCGCGGCTCGAAGGGCTTGGGCAGGTAATCGTCGGCGCCATGCTCGAAGCCCGCGATGCGATCCTCGGAATCGCCGCGCGCCGTCAGGATCAGTATCGGCGTCTGGGAGTTCGCGCGAACCGCGCGCGTCAGGTCGAGGCCGCTCTCGCCGGGCATCATCACGTCCACGATCAGGAGATCGAACGCCATGCTCTTCATCAGCGCGCGCGCTTCCTCGGCGTCGGCCGCCGCGCTGACGCGGAATCCGTTGGAGGTGAGATAGCGCTGCAGCAGCGCGCGCAGCCGCGAATCGTCGTCCACGACAAGAAGGTGCGGGTCTTCGCCGCCGGGCAGCGACGGCGTGTTCACGTCGTGTCTCCTGCGGCGCGCGGCCTGCGGTCGGATGCCGCAAGTCCCGTAAGCACGCGCCGGAAGCCGGCCACCGCTTCGGGGCCCGCCTCGCGGAATGCGCGCGCCAGGCGCGGGCGCTGCGCGCTCCACAGCGACTCCTCGAAGGCGAGCCCTTTGCCCGTCAGCCGCAATTGCCGCATGCGCCGGTCGTCCGGTGCGGGCCGGCGCTCGACGTAATCGGCCGCCAGGAGATCGTTGAGCACGCGATTGAGGCTTTGTTTGGTGATCTTCAATATGGCGAGCAACTGCGCCACCGAGAGGCCGGGATTGCGGGCGATGAAATAGAGCGCGCGGCGGTGCGCGCGTCCGAGCTTGGCCGCGCGCAATTGCGCGCCGCCGATCGCGAACACTTCCGAAAACGCATGGAAGAGCAGATCGACGCCTTGCTTCAACTCCTCGTCGCGAAGGTATAAGGGAGAGACAGTGGGCGGGTTTCGGCGTGTTTTATGTCAGACATGCTGACTAATTAGTCCGCCCCGGTGCGTTAATGCAAGAGCCGCGGTCTTCGGGCCCGGGCCCACCCAAGGAATCCTGCATGTCCGTCATTCCCTTCGACGATCGCGACGGTTCGCTCTGGTATGACGGCAAGCTGGTGCCGTGGCGCGAGGCGAAGACGCATGTGCTCACGCACGGCCTGCATTACGCGTCGTCGGTGTTCGAAGGCGAACGCATCTATTCGGGGCGCATCTACAAGCTCGAAGAGCACACGGCGCGGCTGTTCGAATCCGCGCGCATCCTGGGCATGAAAATCCCGTTCACCGAACGCGAGATCGACGAGGCCTGCTACGCGGCGGCGCGCGCGCAAGGCATCGAGAACGGTTATGTGCGGCCCGTCGTGTTCCGCGGCAGCGAAGTGATGGCGGTGGCGGCGCAGGGCACGACCATCCATGTCGCGATCGCAGTGTGGCAATGGCCGTCCTATTTCGACGCCAAGGAAAAGCTGAAGGGGATCCGCCTCACCATTTCCGACTGGAAGCGGCCCGCGCCCGATACCGCGCCCACGAAAGCGAAAGCCGCGGGGCTCTACATGATCTGCACCATATCGAAGCACGATGCAGAAGCGGCGGGCTATCACGACGCGCTGATGTTCGATTATCGCGGTCTCGTGGCGGAGGCGACGGGCGCCAACATCTTCTTCGTCAAGGACGGCACGCTCCATACGCCCACGCCCGATTGCTTCCTCGACGGCATCACGCGAAAATCCGTGATGGCGCTGGCGCGGGCGCGGCAAATCCCCGTCGTCGAGCGCGCCATCGAGGCGAAGGAGTTGCCGGATTTTTCGGAGTGCTTCCTCACCGGCACCGCGGCCGAAGTGACGCCGGTGTCCGAGATCGGGCCCAATCGCTACAAGCCGGGAAAGATCACCGAGACGCTGATGACCGACTACCACGAGGACGTGAACCGTCCGGTCTCGGCTGTGAAACTCGGCGCCAGCGCTTGACGGCGACGTCGTCGGCGTCCTTCGCCGCCACCCATTCCCGCATTCCGGCGCGCTCCTCTTCCTTCCAGAAGGGCGCGCGCGTCTTCAGATAGTCCATCAGGAATTCGGCCGCCTCGAACGCCGCGCGGCGATGCGACGAGGCCGTTGCCACCAAGACGATGCGATCGCCGGGCACGAGCCGGCCGATGCGGTGGACGATCGTCACGCCCAAAAGTGGCCAGCGCGATTCCGCTTCGCGCACATGGCGCGCAATCTCGTTTTCGGTCATGGCGGGATAATGTTCGAGCGTCAGCGCGGTGAGCCCGTCATCCGCGCGCACCTGCCCGGTGAAGGTCACGACCGCGCCGATTTCGAGGCGGCCTTTCGCGAGCGCCTCGGCTTCCGCGCCGATGTCGAAATCCCCGGACTGGATGCGGATGGTCGTCATCCGCCCGTCACCGGCGGAAAGAAAGCGACCTCATCGTTCGCGCTTATGGGCGCGTCGAAGGCGGAATGATCCCGGTTGACCGCAGCGCGCAAGCGGTGGCCGTCGGCAAATGCGTCCGCGTAGCCGGGCCCGCGCGTCTTCAGATGTTCGATCAATTGCTCCACGGTCGCGATGCCAGGAGGAAGCTCGACCGTTTCTCCGCTCTTGCCGATCTTCTGCCGGACCCAGGCGAAGTACAGCAAGGTCACGCGCCACCCCCGGCGGCGGGACGCAGATGCGCGAGGCCGGCGCGGAAATAGGCGTAGCCGGTGTAAACGGTCAGTCCGGCTGCGATCCAGAGCGCCCCATAGGCCAGGCGCAATGCGCCGGGAACGATGCGGTCGGCGGTCGGCCCCAGAATCATCGCACCGATGGCGATCATCTGGATCGTGGTCTTCATCTTGGCGATCCGGCTGACGGGCATGCTGACGGCGGCGCCGGCGAGGAATTCGCGCAGGCCGGAGACGAGGAATTCGCGGGCGAGGATGATGAGCGCTGCGATCAACACATAGCCGCCCAGCGCATTGTCGGCCACCAACATCATCAACGCGGTCGCGACGAGGATTTTGTCGGCGATCGGATCGAGCATCCGCCCGAAATCGGAACTCGCGCGCAGCTTGCGCGCGGCCAGCCCGTCGAGCGCGTCGCTGACGCCCGCCAGGCAAAAAACCACGAACGCGACCACCCGGCCGGTGTCGCTGTGAAGCGCGAACGCCAGTGCGAACACCGGCACCAGCAGGATTCGGGAAATCGTCAGCAGATTCGGCAGGCGGAACATGGTGCGACCTTAGCACCATGATTTAGCCGCTGACGTGGAAGAAATCGAAGATTTTCTTCGCCAGCGCGTGGCTCACGCCCCCCACAGCCTCGAGATCGGCCAGGCTCGCCCCGGCCACGGCCCGGGCCGAGCCGAAATGCTGGAGGAGCGCACGCTTTCGTGAGGCGCCGACGCCCGCGATTTCGTCCAGCGGATTGGCCCCGATGGCCTTCGACCGCTTCTTGCGGTGGCTGCCGATGGCGAAGCGATGCGCCTCGTCGCGCAGCCGCTGGAGGTAGTAGAGGACGGGGCTCTTGGGATCGAGCCGGAAGGGCGCGCGGCCCTTCATGTAGAAATGTTCACGTCCCGCATCGCGGTCGGGACCTTTGGAAATCCCCACCAGCGCCACGTCCTCCACGCCCAGATCGTCGAACACGCTTTGCGCCACGGAGAGCTGGCCGGGACCGCCGTCGACCAGCGCAAGGTCGGGCCATTTGGCCTTGGCTTCGTCGGCCTCGTTCTCCTTGACGAGACGCGAGAAGCGGCGCGTCAGCACCTCGCGCATCATCGCGTAGTCGTCGCCGGGGGTGAGTTCGGTCGATTTGATGTTGAACTTCCGGTACTCGCCTTTTTCGAAGCCGTCCGGCCCCGCCACGATCATGCCGCCCAGCGCATTGGTCCCCTGGATGTGGGAATTGTCGTAGACCTCGACACGCCTGGGCGGCGTCTCGAGCCCGAATGTTTCGGCCACCCCTTCGAGCAGTTCGCGCTGGGCGCTGTTTTCCGCCTGCCGCCGGGCCAGTTGCTCGCGCGCATTCTGCAGCGCCATGTCGAGGATCTGACGCTTCTCGCCGCGCTGGGGCAGCAGGATTTCGACCTTGCGGTCTGCCCGCAGCGACAACGCCTCGGCCAGCAGCGTCTGGTTCGGCAACGCCTCCGAGGTGAGGACCAGGGCGGGCGCCGAGCGCTCGTCATAGAACTGGCCGATGAACGCTTCGAGCACTTCGGCCGCGGGAAGTTCGCGGTCGTGGCGGGGGAAATAGGGGCGGTTGCCCCAGTTCTGGCCGGCGCGGAAGAAGAACACCTGGACGCAGGTTTCCCCGCCCTGCGAGTAGGCCGCGAACACGTCGGCTTCGCTGAACGTGGTCGGGTTCACGCCCTGATGTGCCTGCACGTGGCTCATCGCACGGATGCGATCGCGCATGCGCGCCGCGCGTTCGAAATCGAGCGCCTCGGCCGCCTCGTTCATGCCGGCGATCAGTTCGGCCTGCACGGCACGGCTCTTGCCGGCGAGAAACGCTTCGGCTTCGTCGACCAGCTTGCGGTAGCCGGGCGCGTCGATGCGCCCCACGCAAGGCGCGCTGCAACGCTTGATCTGGAACAACAGGCAGGGCCGCGTGCGCGACTGGAAAACCGAGTCCGAGCAGGAGCGCAGCAGGAACGCGCGCTGCAGCGCGTTGAGCGTGCGGTTGACGGCGCCGGCCGACGCGAAGGGTCCGAAATAGACGCCCTTGGCCGTCTTGGCGCCGCGATGCTTCAAGAGTTGCGGGAACGGGTGGTCTTCGCGCAGCAGGATGTTGGGAAAGGATTTGTCGTCGCGGAACGAGACGTTGTAGCGCGGTTTCAGGCGCTTGATCAGGTTCGATTCGAGAAGCAGCGCTTCCGTCTCCGACGCCGTCGTGACGAACAGCATTTCGGCCGTGTCGGCGACCATGCGGGCGATGCGGTCGGTCAGGCCCCCGGACTTCGCATACGACGCGACGCGCTTCTTGAGGCTTTTCGCCTTGCCGACATAGAGCACATCGCCCTTGGCATCGAGCATGCGGTAGACGCCCGGCGCGTCCGGCAAGGTCTTCAGATAGGCCTGGATGCGCGCGGGTCCCTTCAGCGCGGGCGCGGCATCCGAAGTCTGGGCTGTGTCATCCATCGCGCGGATATAATATCAGGGAGTTGGGTATTTGGACTCTCCCCCACCCTAACCCTCCCGCCTTCGCCAAGGCTCCGGCGGGCAGGCCCCGCAACTCCGCCGTAGCTTTAGCGCAGGCGGACACGAGGGGGAGGGGATTTCATCGCGGACTCCGGAACGGAATACGGGCGTTCTTCACCTCCCCTTGTGGGGGAAGTTATACCTGGCAAACCCACAGCGAAATTTTTAGGTCCGGACGGCCAGTGTTGTGAGGATGGCTCCGCCTGCAATCCCCATCAGCCCCATCGCATAATCTGCAGTTTCCCCGTGACCGAAAATACCCAGCGCCGCGACGACAAACATCCAGGCGATCAGCACGGTGATCGGTCCACGCCCGGGGGCGTTCAAGTTGTCAATGAAATTCTTGAATGGGTCCATGGCTATTCAATTCTCCAGGATCATTGCATTTGGGCAGTCTGATCTCTCGCTAACGATACGGACGGCCGATGTTCCAAATGCCAACGATGAGCAGGGTCAATCGTTACGACCCGCGTCTTCGAGAGCAATTCGAACGCACGCTGACGCCTTTCCGTGAATAGCGCGAAGATCACATCGATCCACCAGATGTGAAGCACACAGGGTAACAGCCGAACGATCGCCTGGCCGACGCTGATCCGCGCGCCGGATTCCCGAACCACGAGCAGGTTGAGCCAGTGCTTGCCCAGCGTCTGGCCGAAGCGGGAATCGCCAACCAGAATGTAGGCGACAAAACCTGCCGTGACAGCGAACACGCCAATGATGGCTGCATCAAGCAGCATCGGATCCGGAGAGACTTGGCCCGATGTTGCGGCCAGCACCACGAGGGGTACTGCAATGACGCCCGGAATAGCGATGTCGATTGCCATCGCAACCGCACGCCGCCAGAACGATGCGCTGACGAGCGGTACTTCCGATAAGTACGACGCGGCGAGATTCGCCGGATTGCCAAACCTCGCGAGCACAGCATCGAGTGCCTCTCCGCGCTGCATGTCTTCCTCGATGTGCGCGCGCACATCGGCGACAATCTGTTCGCGCTCCGGCATCGTCCTCGGCATCGCATCCGCGAGTTGAGCGAGGTAACCCTGAATGGTCATGATCTTCTCTCCTTAGTGCGCAGATGTGCATCAGCGCAATAACCGAGCCATTGCCTTCGCAAATGCCGTCCATTCGCCGGTCAGCCGCGTCAACTCCCTGTGGCCCGCCGGCGTGAGCATGTAATATTTGCGCGGCACACCCTGTTCCTGCGTTTCCCATCGCACCTTCACGAGTGCCGCGCGCTCCAAGCGGTACAGCACGGGATAGAGCGTGCCGTTGGTCACTTCGAGCGCCCCGTCGGTTCGATCGGCAATTTGGGTGACGATGTCGTACCCATACGCCTCACCGGATCGCAGCAAATGCAGCACCGCCAATTCGAGCGCGCCGCGCTTGAACTCGCGCTCGATGCCGGCTCGCTCGTTTTTGGGTACTTTTTCCATGCCGCTCATGTTCCTGACGGTATCACCATATATCTTGTTACACAAGATATTTTACGAAAAATAATGTGCTGAGATTCCATACCTTTCGGATTCCGCCATGGGACTGGGGGTTATGTCGAAGATTGAGATCGACCGCGCACCTGCGGTGGCTCTGTGGGCGTCTACGGGTCCGCGGCCGCTCTGAGTCGCGGCTGGGTTTGCGAAGTATAACATTCCTTTTTGGGGAGATTGGAATGCGAAGCATTCCGGGTGGGGGCTGGAGCGCTCAGACAATGGTCGACATTCACGCAACGGGCGCGTGTCGCTCGATCTCGACGCCGCCGGATTCCGCGCCCGGCAGCGCGTGGAGCTTCTCCACCCGCACCCGCGCCGTGCGCACGCGCCGGTCGGCGAAGCAGATCGCGGCGATTCGCTCGGCCATCGTCTCGGCGAGGTTGATGTGACCGCCCGCTGCCATGGCGCGGATTTTCATCGTGATCGTCTCGTAATCCACCACCTTGTCGAGACGGTCCTCGAGTTCGATCGTATCTTCCACCGCGAGATCGACATTGACCCGGACAGGCTGCGGCTTGCCGTGCTCGTGCCCATGGACGCCGATATGCATCAGCACTTCCAGATTGCGGATGAAGACATGCCGGATCGCCTTGGCCGCGTTGGCGATATGCAAGGAATGGACTGTCGAGTTCTGCGCCATGTTACTCCGCGCCCGTATTTTGCGTCGTCCAGGTGAGATGCTGGCCGCCATCCACTGCGATGGTCTGGCCGGTGACCGCGCGGGCGCCGAGAAGGTAGCGCACCGCGGCCGAAATATCTTCGGGGTCCGAGCCGCGGCCTAAAATCGTGGCTTTGCGCTCGCGGACGAAATGGTTGGGGCTCTGGCCGACCGCCTTGAGCGTGGTTCCGGGCGCCACCGCGTTCACCCGGATGCGCGGCCCCAGCGCCTGGGCGAGTGTCGTCGTGAGCCAATAAAGGCCCGCGCGGCTGACGCTGTAGGAAAGGAAATCCGGCGACGGCTTGAACAGGCGCTGGTCGAGCAGATTGACGATGGCGCCGTCCGCGCCTTCGGGAAGCTGGCGGGCAAACGTCTGCGACAGCACGAAGGGCGCGCGCAGGTTCACCTGCATGTGCCTGTCCCAGCTTTCGCGGGTGACCGTTTGCCAATTGTCGTTCTCGAACAGCGAGGCACTGTTCACCAGCGCGGTCAGGGGACCCAATTCATGCGTTGCGCGTGCGACGATGGCGGCGGTTTCGTCTTCGCGCGCCAGATCGGCCTTCAGGATCGCCGCGCGCCGGCCGGATTTGCGCACCTGTTCGGCCGTGTCCTCGGCGTCCGGCGCGGAATGGTTATAGTGGATCGCGATATCCCAGCCGTCGCGCGCCAGGTCGAGCGCGATGGCGCGGCCCAGCCGCTTGGCGGCGCCGGTGACGAGGACGGTTTTCGGCTCGGCGGTCATCGCGGCAGAATATCCGCTGCCGCCCGCAATTGCACCCGCGCTCTGGTCAAGGCCGGAGGAATCGCCCACATTTGCGTCTCTTCGAGGAAAGACGGCCGGTTGGTTTCGAGCCGGCCGTCGAACACGGAATCCCACACATGCTGTTGACACGCAGAACCTGGCTGGGCGCGGCTGCCGCGACCGGCGCCGTCGCGGCCGGTGCCATGGCGGCGGCCCCACCTTCGCCGATCGTCGTTCGCCAGACCGGCAAATCGCATCGCGACTATGGGGCCGCGATGGACGCGTTGCGCGCCTATGCGTCGACCGAACTTCGCGCCATCGGCCAGCCGGGCATGACGCTTTGTGCCGTGGATTCCGACGGCTACGTCGCGGTGACGACGCTCGGCTGGGCCGATGTGGATCGCCGCATTCCGGTCTCGACCGATCATTTTTTCCAGATCGGATCGATCAGCAAGGCGTTCGCGGCGCTGACCGTCTTTCACCTCAGCGACGCGGGAAAGATCGATCTCAATTCGCCGCTGTCCAAATATCTTCCCGACGCGATGTTGCCGGAGGAGCCGATCACGGTGGCGCAGGTGCTGAGCCATACGGCCGGCCTGCCGGACGACGCGCCCATCTTTCCCCGTGTGCCGGGCGGCCGGCTGTGGACGGGCTTCAAGCCCGGAACGCATTTCTCCTACAGCAATGCGGGTTACACGCTGATCGGCTGTCTGATCGAGCGCATCACCGGCCAGCCGCATGCGGACGTCATTCGTCAATTCGTGCGCGAACCCATTGGAATGCCCGATGCGCTGGGCCTCATCCGCTGTGCCGATCGGGCAAAATATGCGGTGGGATATTCGACCTTCTATCAGGACAGGCCGGCGCTTTCCGGCGCGCCGCTCGCCATGGCGCCGTGGACGGACATGGACTCGGCCGCGGGTTCTATCGCGGCGACCGCCGATCAGATGGCGCATTACATGCGCTTCCTGTTGACGCTGGGCACCGGCAAAGGCGGGCCGGTGCTGTCGGATGCCGCGGCGCATCGATTTATCAAACCCGTGACCGACGCGGCGGCCTTCGGCCCCAAGGCGCGATATGGCAACGGCCTGGCGACGGTCCTGATCGACGGCAAGCCGTGTCTGCACCACACCGGCGGCATGATCGCGTTCACCTCCTCGTTTCATGTCGATCCCGTCGCGGGCGTCGCCTGTTTCGCCAGCGTGAACGGAAATCTCGGAGATTACCGGCCGCGAAAGACGACGGCATTTGCCGTCCGCCTGATGCGGGCGGTCCGCGCCGGCGCACACCTGCCTGCGGCGCCCGATCCCTTGGCGACGCTCGCGATCAAGGATGCGGGCGCGTATGCCGGCCGTTTCGTATCCGCCGCCAGCGGCACGTTCGAGATCGCGCTGCGCAATGGCCGGCTCGGCATCGAAAGCTCGGGAAGCACGGGACGGCTGCAGCAATCGGGCAAGGACATGCTGATGACGGACCATCCGCAATGGGCCGAACATGTCCTGACGCCGGTGCGCGAACACGGAAAGGTCGCGGCGTTGTGGTGGGGCGAGGTGCTGTTCGGCCGGGATGCCGCCGGCAGCCAGCCGCCCGTTCCCGATCGCTTGCGGTCCCTGGCCGGCAATTATCTGAACCGCGATCCGTGGGTCGGCTCGGCCACCGTGCTGGCCCAGGGCGATCGCCTGATCGTGGAAGGCCTCGGCGCGCTCAAGGAAACGAAGGACGGTTATTGGAAAGTGGCGAACGACGCGCAGGATCCCGGTCGCTACATGTTCGAACTCAGATTTGAACGGACGCGCCTACCGCTTCAACTTCTCCGGCACCGATCTCCTGCGGGTTCCTTGAACAAAAAAATGCACCCTCCCCTTGAGGGAGGGTCGAAATTTTTCTTCGAGCGATCGCGAGAAGAAGAATTTCGGGGAGGGGTGTTGTTGAAGCAGCACCCCTCCCCGAAAAATTCTTCGCTTCGCTCAAATTTTTCGACCCTCCCTCAAGGGGAGGGTTGAATGATTTGTCGAGAAGAGATCAGTGCATTCTATCCAAACAACCTCTGCGTTGCGATGGCGGCGCCTTCGCTGAGGGCGCTCAGTTTCGCCCACACCAGTGAGGGCGCCACCGAACCGATGCCGGTGGATGTTTCGAAGCCGCAATCGGTGCCGGCGATGATGCGCGTGGGGTCGCCGATCGCCTTCGCCGCCAGCATCAGCCTGTCGGCGACCGCTTCGGGGTGCTCCACATAATTCGTCGTCGTGTCGATCGCGCCGACCACCAATTTCGCATTGGCCGGCAGGACGCCGCGCTCGAAGAAATGATAATCGTGCGAATGGCGCGGGTTCGCCATCGAGAGGACATAGGCGCCGACTTTCGCCTTCGCGATCTCGGCCCAGATGTCGGCAAGCTCAACATCGCGAACATGCGGCCCTTCGTAATTGCCCCAACACACATGGAGACGGATCCTGTCGCGCGGCAATGGCACGATGGCCTTGTTGATGGTCGCCACCACAAGACGGATGAAGGCCGCGAATTCCGGAAGCGGCCGGTCGTGAAACAGGACCGCACGCTCCATGGCGAGATCGGGTGCGTCGATCTGAAGTTCGAGGCCGGCATCGACGATGGTTCGGTATTCCTGCGACAGCGCTTCGCCCACGGCCGCAACATCGAACTCGAGATCGGGATAATACGAATTCTCCAGCGCCGCCGCGACGATGCCCGGCGATGGCGCCGTCAGGAATCCGCGGCGCCCGGCGGGCAGGCACGCGACGAGGCGCTCGGCGTCCTTCCGGACCGGATCGGTGCTGATATAGCTCACCGCCCCGATCGCCCTGGGCGGCGTGATGAGGCTGACGTTTTCGCGCGACGTGCCGCGCCCCATGATCTCCAGGAAATCCGGATTGGAAAAGATGTCGACGAATTTGCGTGGCGCGCTTTTGCCGCCGAAGCCGGTCATCCGCCAGCGCACGGTCGAAAAGAAGCCGGCGCGGCCCTGCTCGCCGTCATTGATGCAGTCCAGCCCGCATGCGGCCTGACGCGCGACGCTGTCGCGCACGGCCCGCTCGATCAGGGCGGCGAATTCGGCTTCGTCGATCTTCTCGCCCGCCTCCTTCCGCACGAACAGCCGCGCAAGTTGCGCCGGACGCGGTAACGAACCGGCATGGGTCGAAGGAATTCGCGCCATATTTTCTCCTTACGCGGGCCGCCGCGATCGCGCGCCACGAAAAATATGTCATGCTGCGCGACCGCTATCGGAGACCCGCATGCCATCGCTGTTCGACACATTCACGCTCAAGGACGTCACCCTCAAGAACCGTATCGTAGTTTCGCCGATGTGCCAGTACGCCGCGGAGGAAGGGCGCATCACCGACTGGCATCTGGTGCATCTGGGCGCGCATGCCATCGGCGGCGCGGGGCTGATCGTCGGCGAGGCGACGGCCGTTGCGCCGGAAGGGCGCATCACGCCCGGCTGCTCCGGCATCTGGACCGACGCGCAGGCCGAACTCTGGCGGCCCGTCATCGCATTCCTGAAAAAGCACGGCGCCGTGCCGGGCCTGCAGATCGCCCATGCCGGGCGCAAGGCCGCCGCCAATCGGCCCTGGGAAGGCGACGATCAGATGAAACCCGACGATCCGCGCAGCTGGCAGCCGATCGGTCCCAGCGCCGTTCCGTTCGGCGCCAACCTGCCGCGCGTGCCGCATGCGATGACGAAGGACGAGATCGTGCGGGTGCGCAACGATTTTGCGGCGGCGGCGCGGCGTGCGCTGGCCGCAGGCTTCGAATGGCTGGAAGTGCATTTCGCGCATGGCTATCTGGGGCAGAGTTTCTTTTCGCCCTTCGCCAACAAACGCACCGACGAATATGGCGGCAGCTTCGAGAACCGCATCCGGTTTCTGGTCGAGACGTTCGCGGCCGTGCGCGAGGTGTGGCCGGCGCGGCTGCCGCTGACCGTCCGGCTGGGCATTTCCGATTTCAAGGACGGCAGCCAGACGATCGAGGAAAGCATCGAGCTGATCAGACGGTTCAAGGCGCTGGGCCTCGACCTGATCGATGTGAGCATCGGCTTCAACATTTCCGACGTGTCCGGCGTGCCGTGGGGGCCGGGTTTCATAGTGCCCTTTGCGGAGCGCATCAAACGCGAGGCGGAGATTCCCACCGCCGTGGGCTGGTTCATCGCCGATCCGGCAGAGGCCGACGCCATCATCCGCGACGGCCGCGCCGATCTCGTGATGCTCGCGCATGCGATGCTGGACGACCCGCAATGGCCCTACCACGCCGCGAAGGCGCTCAAGATTCCCGACGCGAAATGGACGTTGCCCGCGCCCTACGCGCATTGGATCCGGGCCTAGCGGGACCGGCCGAAGCCGCGTCTCGACAAGTCCCTTGCGCGAGGCGAAACTCGCGCCGCCGGGGAGGGCATCGACATGGGTGGGGGAAATCCGGGGACGATCGTTCGCGTCGTCGTTCTGACGGCGCTTGCCGTTTTCATCTGGTATCTCGGCCGCATCTGGGACGGCCAACCTGCGCCGCTGGGACCCGACGCGCCCGCCACCCAATTTTCGGCGGCGCGCGCGGACGCGACGCTCGCCCGCCTGCTCGGCCCCGAAATTCCCCACCCCGTTTCGTCGGACGAGAACGCCGCGGTGCGCGCCCGCATCCAGGCTGCGTTCGCGGCGCTGGGCGTGAAGTCGACGGTCCTGACCGGCACGGGCTGCACCGGCCGGGCGAACAGCGGCTACCTGTCCTGCGCCACCGTTCACGATGTGATCGCCGATGTCCGGCCCGGCGAAGGCAAGGCCATCGTCATGCTGGCGCATTACGATTCCGTGCCCGCCGGTCCGGGCGCGGCCGACGACGAATCCGGCGTGGCGACGATTCTCGAATCCGTGCGCGCATTGAAGGCGCGCGGATTGGCCGGCAGGCATCCGATCATTGCGGTGACCACCGACGGCGAGGAAGCGGGGCTCCTGGGCGCGGCGGCGTTCCTCGACGATCCGGCGATGAAGGCGCGCGTGGGCGCAGTGGTGAATGTGGAGGCGCGCGGCAACCAGGGCCCGAGCCTCCTGTTCCAGACGAGCCCGGGCGACGGGCCGCTGGTCGATCTCTATGCCAAGAGCGTGCCCGAATATGCGACGAGTTCGCTGTTCTCGGTGATCTACAAATTCCTGCCGAACGACACGGATCTCACCTTGTTCATCCGCGACGGATTCGTGTCCTTCAATTTCGCGTTCAGCGGCAACGTCGCGCATTATCACACCGCACTCGACCGCCGCGAGAATCTGAGCCTGTCCACGCTGCAGCAGCATGGCGACAACATGCTGGGCATGGTCGGCGGGTTGGAGCAGGCCGATTTCGCGAGCCTGAAGGGCGGCCACGACGATATCTATCTCGACATTTTCGGCCGCTTCCTGCCGCGCCTGCCGATGGATTGGGCGTTGCCGTTGTCGGTGTTCGCGCTCGTGTTGCTGCTGGTGATCGCCTTCGCCACGCGCGATCCTGCCGACGGCGCGGCGCCAATGGATCGCAGCACTCCTGATCCCGCCCGCCATGCTCGCCGGCTGCGCCGCCTCAGGCTGGGTGCTGCATCTGATCGCGCAACTCGTCTCGGGCCAGCCCGATCCATCTTATGCCTATCCGCTGGCGTTGCGGCTCGCGCTCGGTTTCGCGGTGTTGCTTGTCACTCTCGTCTGCTCGCGCTTTGCCGATACGCGCATCGCCGCGCTGGGCGTATGGTTGTGGATGGCGCTGCTGGCCGTGGTCTGCGCGGCGCTATTGCCGGGTCTCAGCCCCTATTTCCTGTTTCCCGCGCTCATCGCGTCGGTGATTTTCCTGGTCCAGTCGCGGCTTCCAGGCGCCTGGACGGGTGCGCTCGGGCAGGGCGCGCTGTTGCTGGCCGCAATTCCCGCGCTCGTCATCTGGTTGAGCCTGACGGCGGCCGGCGAATCCGTGATGGGGCTGTCGCTGCATCCGCTGTTCACGGTGCCCGCCGCGTTCGCGGCGATGACGTTGCTTCCGCTCGTGGCACGCCCGCTGGCCGCACATGCGCCGCGCATGCTGCTGGCGATCTCAGCGGTTGCAGCACTCGCCCTCGGCATTTATCAGGGCATCGAGCCCGCCTACAGCGCGCGTGCGCCGCAACGCCTCAGCATCGCCTGGGTGGACGACCACATTTCCGGCCGCGCCTATTGGCTCGCGAACACGGCGGCGAAGCTGCCGCCGTCGCTGCGCGCGGCCGCGGATTTTTCCGCGAAGCCCGTGCCCGCGACATTGCCGCTGCAGCGCCAGCCGGCTTACGTCGCGCAGGCGGGCAAGCCGCAATTCGCAGCACCCACCGTCGCCGTCGCGTCGCGGAACAATGGAGCCAGCCGCATGATCGCGCTGGCGCTGGACGGCTCCGACGCCACCGCGCAAATGGCGCTTCTCATTCCGAAGGAGGCCGGGCTTCGCGCGGTCACCGTCAACGGCAAGCGCCTCGCGGTGGGCGAAGGCGCCCCCGACCGCATGTTCCTGGGCTGCATGTCGAGCGATTGCCGCAGCGCGAACGTGATGCTGGAAGTCGGCACGAAACGCGCGTTCGACATCACGGTCGCCGAAATCCGCTTCGGCCTGCCGCCTTCCGGCGACAAGCTCGTCGCGGCGCGTCCCGACACGGCGGTGCGCTCCCAGAACGGCGACAACACCATCGTGCTGACGAAAATCGCCGTGCCGGGCGGCTAGGGCGTTTTCAAATTGGACGGAATCACAAGGCTCGATTTCCCCAGCGTGTCATCCCCGGCCTCGCGATCCGGCAGGATCGCGAGGGGAAGGGGACCCAGGTCGAGAAAATGCGGCGCAACCCCTCAAGAAGTCATCCAAGAATAGCTTTTGATTTTGCAAATTCGAGATGTGGGACGACCTGGGTCCCCTTCCCCTCGCGTGAACTCCGTTCGCGCGAGGCCGGGGATGACATTTGTGGTGAGAGCGAGTGCAGCCGCATCAATCCATATTGAAAACGCTCTGGCGCACTACGACGTCTCAGAAATCATACGCGATCTGCATCTTGTAGAGCGTCGACGCCACAAGCTGTCCGGACGTGCCTTCGATCGCCAGGCTCGATGCCGCGTTCGTATCCTGGTAGATCGGCTTTTCGATATCGGCGTAGAGGCGGAAATTCTTCAGCCGCATCTCGATCCCCGGCGAAATCAACACCCGCCTGTAACCCGAGTTCAACGGATCGGCGCCGGTGCCGCTGTCGTTCTCGCGCCAACTGCCCACGAGCTGCAGAAGCGGCAGCACGTCGGCGAACGGTCCCCGCGCGCCGAAATCGTAGGTGAGCCCGGTTGCGCCATCGAGTTCGTTACCCGGGCGATAGGAGCCGAGAACGGTCGTCTGCGTCAGCACGGCGATCTGGTAGCGTCCCTGCACGAAATAGCCGAATGCGCTCCCGGAACTGAACGTGCCGACATGGTAGCCGCCGAACATCAGATCCGTGCTGCCGGTGCCCGGCAGGCTGTCGCGGTCGAATTCCGGGGCGCCGGCCGGACCGTTCGGGCCGGTGTCATCGCCCGTCGGCAATTTGACGCCGAAGCTCAACCCGCTCGACATGTCGGGCGAGAGCCCGGTGTACAGGGCCGAGAGTTCGAGATCGCCGAGAGAGGTCAGTTTGCCGGTATAGACGGAATTTGGGATTCCGGTCACGGAGCCCGATGCGTCGTCGGTCGTCGTCAGATGGCGGGCAAAGACGGGCAGTTCGGCCATCACCGTCCAGTCCGCATTGATCATGTACTCGCCGCCGACGGTGTAGAAGCTGGTGTTGATCTCCTTGTCGCCGTTGTCGGAGGCGGGTGCCCTCGAGGTGCCTTCCCAATTCTCGTTCTGGTTCATGTAGCCGTAGCGAAACCAGACGGAGATGCCGTTTTCCGAATCGGTCGGCATCCCGGCCAGCACGTTCGCGCCGACGTCGAAAATTCCGCAACCGCAGGCGCAGGCAAGTGCGTCCGCAGGCACCAGCACGATGGCAAGCAGAAGCGTCAGAATGGCGAGCCCGTGCACTCGCCGCGAACTTTGGCGGTTCCCCCCACCCGATCCGTCTTCGCTCTTCGCGATGCTCAGAGCTACGCCGGATCGACCTCCCCGCAAGGGGGAGATGAAAAAGAAAAAGATTCGCCTCCCCCTCGCGGGGAGGCCGGCGAGCCAGGAGAGCGACCGGTGCCGATGAAGATGTGCGAGCCGGGTGGGGGGGCGACCGATCGACAGCCTAGACCGTTGGTATAAAGCCAATTGCGTGTGCGTGAGATCGTTCGTCATAACATCCTCGTTCGATAAGAATGGAAACCTGCGCATCGTGAAGACCGCGCGCGAGGCTCGAAAATTCCAGACTTTCAGACGAGCGAAGGCGGGGCGCGCGGCGATTGCGGCGTATGGCGCGCGCCGATGGCGACGGCAGCCGGTGCGATGAATTCGGGGACGAGTTCGGCGACCGACACCGATGGGACAAGCGTCGCGGCGGATGGCGGCGTCGCCAGGTGCACCGACGCTGCGAAGGGACAGATATCGTTCTGCCGGCCGTCGTCGCGGGCGGGCTTGCCCGGATGGCTGTCAGCCGCGATGTGAACCGGCCCGTTTATCGTGCATACGACGAACGGAGCCGCCGTGCCGCCGTCGGGATTCGGCATCCAGCCGGCCGGCAGCAGCGCGCGAAGCAGCATCGCGGCGAGCGCGATCTGCATTCCGGCGAGCTTCAGGGTACGCGGCACGAATCCCTCCGACCCCGCAGATTCGGCCAGACCGCCAAATTCCTCAAGCCGTTGCGGTGTCGCAGACGGCGTGCGCGCCTTTACGGCCCCGTGACGCGCCACTAGGGTCCGCTGCCCAGAAGGATGGCCGGGATGTCTGTCGAAATCGCCGCAAACATTATGTGGTTCGTCTGGTATGTCAGCTGGCTCGCTACGGTCGTCTGGTCCGCCAGGACCACGACGCGGATGAAAACCGACAGGTTCGGCTTTCATCGCTTCATCGTCTCGGTCGGCTGCGTATGTCTGTTTGTTCCGGCGGGCTCCGGCGCGCCGATGTTCGGCAGCGCGTTTCTCGGATGGAGCACCCAAAAACTCTGGTATGCGCCGGATTGGGCGGCATGGGGCTTGTTCGCGCTGATTGCGGCGGGGTTCGCATTTTGCTGGTGGGCGAGATTGCATCTGGGCCGGCTGTGGTCCGGCTTCGTCACGTTGAAAGAGGGGCATCGCGTGATCGATACCGGCCCCTATGGGCTGGTCCGGCATCCCATCTATTCCGGCGTGATTTTTTCGGCGCTGATGACGGCACTCCTGAGAGCGGATTTTGCGGCGCCGATCGGCGCGGCCTTGATTGCCATCGGTTTCGCCATGACCGCGAAGATCGAGGAGCGCTTCCTGCGCGAACAATTGGGCGCCGGGACTTACGACGCCTATAGCCGCCGGGTGCCGATGCTGGTTCCGATGTTCCGGTAAAGTGTCGGCCGCTTGTGACCGCTCCGCGCCGCATGCAGATATCTATCGACCCTTGGCGAGCCCAGGCGCGCGCTTCTTCGGCCCGGCCGCCTTCTCTCGCGTAGCGACCTCCTTCGCGCGAAGCCTCGCGATGCGTTCGATCAACTTTGCGGGGACGGGCCGGGAGAGCGGGAATCGGATCGTGCCCTTTTTGACCTCGTAAGGTGCAAGATCGTCCTTCAATTCCGCGACGATGCGATCGGTGGCGGGATAAAGCGAATAGTGCTCTTTCCAGCCGGCGAAATAGATCAAAAGACCACCGCGCAATTTGTATGCGGGCATCTTGTACGAAATCACTTCGTCGGCGCGCGGAACCGCCTTGCGGATAATGTTCCGCACGCGCTTGAGCACGCCCTGCGCGGCCTTGGGCTGCGAGGCGATATACGCGTCCACGGACTTTATGTCGGCCTTGGCCATCGCTGCCGGATTTACCACGCCGATGTCGGAGGGACAAACTTCCTCAGCGGGTGGATTGTGTTGAAGACATTGGTTCCGATCCTGGGGATGGTCGGCGCGGCGTCCGCTACGCATTCCCGGTGAAGCGAAAGCGCGCATGTTCCCGCCAGCCGACTTCGGTGAACGCGTAGAGAACGCAATTCTCCGCGCGGTTCCGTATCGGCTGCACCAATCCGGCTTTGACGGCGCGCTCGACCGCGTCGATCACGGCCTCGTCGCCGATCGCGAATGTCAGATGCGGAGTCGGATCGGCGAATGCGCCGCCGTAAGGCTTGCAGTCGGGAAACGCGCCGGCAACCGCATTGGTCAGCGCATCGATCCGCGCGCGCGGCTCCGGCGCGAGCCATCGCACGCCGGGGAAGCGTCCGATGGCGGCAAAGGTCAGATCGAACGGTGTGATGTCGCCGAACAGCCGTTCCAGCTTTGACAGAGCGTCCGGGTCGATCTGCTCCCACACCCGGAACGGATAGAGCGCCGTGACATGCGCTGGCATGCCGTCCGCGGCGCTGGGATCGTGTTTCCTGCGCCAGTCTCCCACCAGCGATTCCGCTTCGGGAATCGGAAGGACCAGGGCGGTGCGCATGATTTGTTATCTCGCTCGCGAGACCGTTTGTGCACGGTTGCTGTGTTGGCCCACTTACTTCGTTGCGTAAACCACTGTGACTTCCGAGGTGAGCGTGATCTCGCCCGGCAGAATGGGCGTTGGCATTCGCGATCCGGTAACGACGACAGTCTCGAAGTTGCTGCCACCCGCGCGCCCGTTGTAGTCGGTGTTAGACTGGTTGTCCGTAATGGAGAGGGCCGGCCCCAGGCTGAGATGCGCGGCGGCGGTTAAGATTTGCGCTTTGTGAAAGGCGCTTTCCACGGCCGCTTCGCGCGCCTTATCCATGTGCTGCGTGAGGTTCTTCACCTGAAACTCGACTTCTCCGGTCGCATTTGCACCCGCAAGCACCGTGGCATCGATGATTTTTGCAACCTTTGACATATCTGTGACGGTAACCGTCACTTTGTTGGAAATGAAATAACCAACAACTGCGCGCATCTCTTCATCGTCATAGTCGCCCTGTGCCCGCTTTTCGTACTTGGGCTGGATCGTAAAGTTCGAAGTGTGGATGTCGCTGTCGGCTATATTGAGCCCGCGCAACGCATCGATCACACGGCTCATTTTGGCACTGTTATCCGCCAGTGCATCCGTGACGATGGGGCCCTGCGTAATTACGCCAACTACGATGGTCGCAAAATCTGGCGGAAGCCGCAGTTCTGCTTCTCCCATCACTGCGATTGTATGCGGCTGCGTTTCGTCCGCGAAAGCTGACGGTAACGACAACAGCATAATCCCGACAACTACGATAAATCCCTTCATTAGCCCCTCCGATCTTCGCCGGACGTACCTTACGCTCATCGGGACATTGGTGCACGCGAAAGTAACGGCAGTCGCAAGATGCGAATTGCACCTGTCCGCCGGATGGATGGCCGGCTCGGAGGCCGGCCATGGTGAGTGGGGTGGAGCGTTTGCGTCAACTCAAAGTGAAGTCGAGGTGCGCTCGACCGCTACAACGCGTTCGCGATCTCGTTGAGTTCGCTGCGTACCCTGAGCAGATAGAATCCCTCGCCGCACAGCGTGCATGCCACGAGATCGCTGTCGGGCGCGCCGTCGAAGACGATGGAGGGGCGGAGCCCGGCGCCGGCGCGCAGGCTCGCCATCATGTTGAGCCAGGTCGCCTGGAGATGGCGCTCGCGGATCGCGTCGGCGTAGTCGACCTGCAATCCCTTGAGCACGATGTAATAGGCGTACATGCGCCCCTTGTTGGAATAGAAGATGTCGGCGGCGCCGCCGTGATAGGGAAGCCCGACGCCGCGGCGCAGATGATTTTCGATGATGGCCGACGACGAGCCCAGATCGTTGGCGATGCGCCCGAGCACCACCTGCAGCGCCTCGGCCCGCGAATCGAATCCCGCTTCGCCGCCCACCAGCCTGAGATTGTAGTTCGACAGCGATTCGATCGCGTCGCGATATTGTCCTTCGCTCGACGACGACGGCCAGATCGAAACCGACGGGTTCCAGTACCAGAGGTTCGGCGGATATTGCAGCGAGTCCGCCGCGCTCGACAGATCGGAATCCGCCTCCATCGCGCCCGGCGCGCGGCCCATGCGGTCGCGCAAGGCGATGGCGAATTGTCCCAGCGCCGCGACGATGCCCTCCTGATAACTCGGCATGTCGTCCAGCAGTGCGGGCGGATCGAAGAAGGGCGCACTGGGCGCCCAGCCGTTCTTGTTCACTTCGCGGTCGATCAGCGCGATCGCCGCGGCGACGCCCGCGCTTTGATGCGCGCGCATCACGGCGGGCGGCGGGCCGAAATTCGGATCGTCGTCGATGGTGCTGTAGATCCACGCGGCAGCCGGATAGCCGATCAGGAGAATCAGAAGCACCGCGAGGATGATCCGCGCCACAATGCTGAGGCGCGGCGCGCGCAACACCTCCCTGCCGGCGTCGATCGCGTCGGCCTGCGCGGACGCAGCCCGGGCGCGGGCTTCCGCGATGCGGGCGCGCTGACTGCGCCACCAGGCGCGGAACGATTGGGCGATATCCATCAGGCGCCCCCTCCGGCGTCACAGCCATAGATGGGACGAGGCCGGGCCGAGATCAACGCCGTCAGCCGACCAGGCCGGTCAGGCGCTTGGTCTCCGCCACGATGGGCGCACAAATCGCCCGCGCCTTTTCCGCCCCCGATTTGAGGATGCGGTCGATTTCGGCCGGATCGCCCAGCAGCCGGCGCATCTCGGCCGCGATGGGCGTGAGTTTCGAGACGGCCATCTCGGCCAGATCGTTCTTGAACTCGGAGAACTGGCGCCCCGCGAATCGGGCGATGGCGCGCTCGCGAGTCTCGTCGGCAAGCGCGGCATAGATGTTGACCAGGTTCTCCGCTTCCGGACGGCCCTCGAAACCCTTCTCCGAATCCGGCAGCGGATGGGGATCGGTGCGGGCCTTGCGGATCTTCTGCACGATGGTGTCGGCGTCGTCCGTCAGGTTGATGCGCGAGAAATCGGATTCGTCCGATTTCGACATCTTCTTCGAACCGTCGCGCAGCGACATCACGCGCGTCGCCGGCCCCGTGATGACGGGCTCGGGCAGCGGGAAGTAATCCGGCACCCCGAAATCGTTGTTGAATTTCTGGGCGATGTCGCGCGCCAGCTCCAGATGCTGTTTCTGGTCCTCGCCCACCGGCACATGCGTCGCCTTGTAGGCGAGGATGTCGGCCGCCATCAGGTCCGGATAGACGAACAGACCCACGCTCGAATTCTCGCGGTTCTTGCCGGCCTTCTCCTTGAACTGCGTCATGCGGTTCAGCCAGCCCATGCGCGCGACGCAGTTGAAGATCCAGGCCAGCTCGGAATGCTCCGGCGCCTGGCTCTGGTTGAACAGGATCGTCTTTGCGGGATCGACGCCGGCGGCGATATAGGCGGCGGTCACTTCGCGGATGTTGCGCGACAGCACCTGGGGGTCGACCCAGGTGGTGAGCGCGTGCATGTCCACGACGCAATAGATGCAGTTCATCTCGCGCTGCATCCGCACCCAGTTCTTCAGCGCGCCCAGATAATTGCCCAGATGCAGGTCCCCATTGGGCTGCATGCCGGAAAAGACGAGAGGCTTGTGTGCGGGCGCGGTCATGTCGGGTGCCGGGTTTCGGAGCCCGGCCTTATGGCCGAGGCGCGGGCCCGCTTCAAGGGCTTTCGCCGGACAGCGCCTGGCCGATGC
Source organism: uncultured Alphaproteobacteria bacterium (assembly GCA_963760345.1). GTDB lineage: Bacteria > Pseudomonadota > Alphaproteobacteria > Micropepsales > Micropepsaceae > Rhizomicrobium. Next base: position 324,047 of record CAVXCU010000002.1, on the reverse strand, counting down.
AGGCCTGGATGCTCGCGATCCGGCCCGGATGGACGACTTTGTGGCCGAAGCCGTCGCGCACATAGAAGACGTCCATGGCGCGTTCGCCATAGGTGGCGACCATGGCGGACGAGATCGAAAGGCCGGATTCGAAGATGGCGAAGGTCACATCGTAGAGGAAGCCCGGCCGGTCGGCGCCCTGCACCTCCAGCACGGTGGCAGTGGCGGACGCATCGTTGTCGAAATTGACCCGGGGCAGGACATGGAACGCGCTCGCGCGCTTTTTCGGCATGCGCGCGGCGAAGACATTGCGCGGAACGATCTGTCCCGACAGCGTCTTCTCGATGGTCTGGCGCAGGCGCGCGATGCGCGCGGCATCGCCGAACGGGCCGCTGTCGGAATCCTGCACGGAGAAGATGTCGAGCGCGAAGCCATCCGCTGTCGTGAACGCCTTGGCGTCGACGATGGAACCGCCGGACACGGAAATCGCACCCGCAAGCTGCGAAAACAGACCCGGATGGTCGGGCGTGTAGACGACCACTTCGGTGACGGCACGAAATTCGTTGCTTTCCGCCGCCAATGCGAGCAGGTCACCGGCCACGTCGGCGTTGCTCATCATGCGCGCGTGCCATTCCTGCGTGGCGGCATCGCAGGCCAGCCAATAGCCGTCATAGTGCCGCGAAATCGCGCGCTGCCGCGCCGTTTCGGGCAGATCGGCAAGGCGCGCCGCCAGCGCCTGCTTGGCGCTGTCGATGCGTGCGGCGCGTGCCGGCGTCGCGTCGCCGCCCGACATCACCGCTTCCGCTTCGTAGTAAAGCTCGCGCAGCAGCTGGCCCTTCCAGCCGTTCCACACGCCGGGGCCCACGGCGCGAATGTCGGCGACCGTCAGCACGAGCAGCAGGCGCAGCATCTCGGGCGATTGCACGGCCTCCACGAAATCGCGCACGGTCTTGGGATCGGAGATGTCGCGCTTCTGCGCCGTATCGCTCATCACCAGATGGTTGCGCACGAGCCAGGAGACGGCGGCCGTGTCGGCGGCCGAAAGCCCGAACCGCGTGCACAGGCTTTCCGCGATGGTCGCGCCCACTTTGGAATGGTCGCCGGGAAGTCCCTTCGCGATATCGTGCAGCAGGATCGCGCAATAGAGCGCCTCGCGGGACTGGATCCGCTTGACCACTTCGGTGGAGAGCGGGTGCTCGATCTTGCGTTCGCCCCGCTCGACCGCCGCCACATTGCCGACGGCCCGGATCAGATGCTCGTCGACCGTGTAATGGTGATACATGTTGAATTGCATCAGCGCCACGGCGTGATCGAACGCCGGCACGAAGCGCCCGAGCACGCCCGCTTCGTTCAGCCGGCGCAACGCCCGCTCCGGATCGCGCCGCGACGTGAGAATGTCGAGGAACAGCCGGTTGGCCGCAGGGTCTTCCCGCACCGCATCGGTGATCAGATCGAGCGAGCGCGTGATGGTGCGCAGCGCGTCGGGATGCACGTCGATGCTTTTGGCATCCGCCATCTGGAAGATGCGGATCATGTTGACGGGATCGCGCCGGAATACGTTGGCCCGCGCCGCCAGGCGGCCGTTCTCGACGTAGAAATCTTCGGCGCCCGTGCGCGGCTTCAGGAAGCCGGGCAGGAGGCTCGACAGCGCCGGCCGGCGCTTCTTGTTCTGCTCTTCCAGCGCGGCGCAGAAGATTCGCGTGAGATCGCCCACGTCCTTGGCCACGAGAAAATAGGCGCGCATGAAATGTTCGACGGCACGGCGGGGATTTTCGTCGGTGAAGCCCAGCCGGCGCGCGATTTCCGGCTGCGCATCGAAGGAGAGCCGCTCCTCCGCGCGCCCCATCAGATAATGCAGCTGGACGCGCACATCCCACAGGAATGCTTCCGCCTTCTGGAAGGTCTTGTATTCCTCGCGGGTGAACACGTTGTGCTGGACGAGGTCGGCCGCGTCTTCGACGTGGAACAGATATTTGCCGATCCAATAAAGCGTCTGCAGGTCGCGCAGCCCGCCTTTGCCTTCCTTGACGTTGGGTTCGACGAGGTAGCGGCTTTCGCCCTGCCGCAGATGGCGCTGGTCGCGCTCGCCGAGCTTCGCCTCGACGAAATCCTGGCCGTTGCCGACCGCAACTTCGCTCCAGAACCGCTTGCGCAATTCGTCGTAGAGGCTTTGGTCGCCCCACAGATAGCGCGCTTCGAGAAGCGCGGTGCGGATGGTGACGTCCTGCTTGGCCAGCCGCACGCATTCGGCGAGCGAGCGCGCGGCATGGCCGACCTTGAGCCCCAGATCCCACAGCATGTGCAGGATGAATTCGATGACGCTCTCGCCCCACGCCGTCTGCTTGAACGGACGCACGAACAGAAGGTCGATGTCGGAGCCGGGCGCGAGCTGACCGCGGCCGTAGCCGCCCGTGGCCACCACCGCGAGGCGCTCGGACTCGGTGGGATTTTGCGCGTAGTAGAAATGCTTGACGGCGAAATCGTAGAGCACCTGGATCAGGACGTCCTGCACGTCCGACAGCGCGCGCGCGGCGATCACGCCGGAAAGCTGGCCCGCCTCCACGCGAAGCTTCACGCGCTCGCGCGCGGCGAGAAACTCCGTCTTGATGTGGGCGAGCGCGGCCTGGCGCAGCTTCGGCCCGTCGCTTTCGGCGCGCGCCAGCGCCGTCAGGTCGCGCCGGAGCGCGTCGCCGTCCAGAAGCTCGATCCGTTCCGGCCCTTCGTAGCCCAAGCGCGGTCCTTCATGCCTTCAGGGCATAGAAGGGCCGCGACCGGGCAAAGGCAAGGCGCGCCTTACATCTTGGAAACCGTGGTCGTCTTTTCTTCGGGCCCCAACCAGCGCTGGACGAGCCCGGCCAGCACCGCGCCCGCGAGCGGCGCCGTCCAGAAGGCCCAGAGCTGGCCCACCGCCCAGCCGCCGTGAAAGATCGCCACGCCGGTCGAGCGGGCGGGGTTCACCGACGTGTTGGTGACGGGAATCGAGACCAGGTGGATCAGAGTCAATGCGAGGCCGATCGCCAGCGGCGCAAATCCGGCCGGTGCGCGCACCGATGTGGCGCCCAGAATCACAAGCAGGAACATGAAGGTCATCACGACCTCGCAAACGAGACAGGCGAGCAGCGAATAGCCTTGCGGCGAATGTTCGCCATAGCCGTTCGTCGCGAAGCCCGCGGACGGATCGAAGCCCGCCAATCCGCTCGCGATGGCGTCGAGAACCGCAGCGGCGGCAATCGCGCCGGCGACCTGTGCGACCCAATAGGGAATGACGTCGTTCGCGGGAAAGCGTCCCGCCGTCCACAGTCCCAGCGTCACCGCGGGATTGAAATGCGCGCCGGAAATATGGCCGAACGCATAGGCGCCCGTAACGACGGTGAGGCCGAAGGCGAGCGCCACGCCCGCATAGCCGATGCCCACATTGGCGATGCCGGCGGCCAGCACGGCGCTGCCGCAGCCGCCCAGCACCAGCCAGAACGTGCCGATGAATTCGGCACCCAATTTGCGCGAAATATCCATGATTGTTCCTCCCCAGGAGCGGCGGAGTGTGCCTCGATTCGATCTCCTCTGCCCACCCGCCGCATTCGTTGAATCTTCACCCGCCCCTTGAGGGCGGGTCGAAATTATCTTTGAGCGCTAGCGAAAAGAGAATTTCGGGGCGGGGTGATGTTGATGGAGCACCCCGCCCCGAAAAATTCTTCGTGTCCGCTCGCTGCCGCTCGCGGACCTCAGAATTTTTCGACCCGCCCTCAAGGGGCGGGTCGAAGTTCCGAGTCGAGTGTACATTCCGTCGGCGCGCCTTCATCACAGGGCGCTATCGGCGCCTGGTCGTTCAGACGACTGTGAGGTTGACGGCGTTCGGTCCGCGCTTGCCGGCTTCGATGTCGAAGCTCACTTGCTGGCCTTCGTCGAGGCTCGTGAGACCTGCGGCCTCGACCGCACTGACGTGAACGAACACGTCCTTGCCGCCATCCTCCGGCGCGATGAACCCGAAACCCTTTGCGGAATTGAAAAACTTGACGTGTCCCATCGGCATGGCGGTTTGCCCCGTCGCGGCTTCGACCGCGGCGATATAGAGATTCCGCAAAATCATGGCAAGCGCGCGAACGCTACCAATGCGCCGAAAGAGGGATATGGCCTTTTTGCGCCGCCACACGTGCGAGCCAGCGCGACACTGCGGGATATTTCGCGAGGTCGAAGCCCCCTTCCGCGGCGCAATGCGTGTAGCCATAGAGCGCGATGTCGGCGATGGAATAGCGGCCGCCTGCGAACCAGTCGTGCCGGGAGAGATGCGTCTCCATCACGCCGAGCGCCGCGTTGCCCTTGGCATGCCATTCCGGAACGAGCGAACGCTTCTTTTCCAGTTCCTCCTTCGGCGCGAAGGCGAGCCAGAAACGCGCGACCGCGACATAGGGCTCGTGACTGTATTGCTCGAAGAACATCCAGGACAACGCCTCGGCGCGGCCCCATTTGTCCGTAGGCTGAAGATCGCTGCCTTCGCTCAGGTACCACAGGATGGCGTCCGACTCCGGCAGGGTGCGACCGTCCTCGAATTCAAGCAGCGGCACGCGGCCGTTCGGGTTCTTGGCGAGGAAGGCGGGTTTGCGCGTTTCGCCGCCATGCTCGGGATAGTCCACGAGCGAGAGGGGAATGCCGAGCTGGCGGGATACGAGCCTGATCTTGTAGCAATTGCCCGACATCTGCATCTGGTGAAGGATCGGCATGGGCGGCCTCCCGGCGGGCGAGCATGCCCGATTCTGTCCCATCGCGGGCATGCATCGGGCGCGAAGCCGCCCTGCGCACGGTCTGCCTAAGCGTTTGATTTTCCTGATAGGCGCGTCCGCACATTGCGCCACGTCAATCCGCCGCGGCCCCGCCGTCATATCGAATGGCACCGAAACGCCGCCACAGCGTTGCCATAGATTGGGGAGATGTTCGCCCCACGGAATTGGACGGATTTGGAGGGTGGAATATGAAATTGCGGTATTTGGCGCTCGGCGCAATCGTGATTGGCGGCACGGCAGGCTTTCTCTGGCCGGCGGAAGCCGACGTTCCCATGCCGATGGACAATCCCATCTCGGTCGATGGGGTCGACACGGTGTGCACGGGCATCGGCGACGAGGCCCAGCACGATGCCCGTTGGCTCGCCTATCCCATCCGCGTCGAGTTCTCCAATGGCGGCGCGCAATATCTGTCCGGCGCGCATGTCGTGCTGTCCGCCGTGGGCGGCAAGACTTGGCGGCGGTCGATTGCGACGGTCCCTGGGTGCTCTTCAAGGTCGGGCCCGGGAATTACAAGGTGACGGCGACGCTCACCTCGCAGCCGGGCGGCGAACCCCGCAGCGCGACCTTCTCGCCTCCGGCCAAAGGCCAGAAGCGCGTGGTGCTGCAGTTCAAGATCACGCCGAACCAGTAGAACGGTCCGCCGGCATCTTTCTGTTGCGTCTGCAGGCGCAGCTGCGGTCGCGCGCGGATTCCATCCCGATAGGACGCTTGAGCGCGGATATTGTGATCGGCAGAGCGTAGTGCCGGTCCAGGCCTGCGCTTCGTCATTCTGCCGGATGCGGAAAGCATCCACAGCTTTCATACATGCAAATTCGGTTCACAGATTCGGGGGCGCTCGCGTCATAGATCGTGCACCGCTTCGCCTAGCCGGATTGCTGGTGCGCTATCGAACGTGAAGGAGACGTAGCATGGCAATTCCCACTCCCGTGAACGGCCAGATCACGGACGCGGTGACGCAATCGAATGTGAAAGTTCTCGGCGACGCGCCCGCGATGGCCATGGGCGCAATCTACCAGTCGCTCGCCCACTCGACCGGCATTCTCTACGAGAATGCGACGAGCTCACAACAGCAGCTTGCGATCGCCGCGCAAGCCGCGACGAACCAGGGCGTCATTCAGGTCTACAGCCTCGACACCATGGCCGCCGCCGTGGCGACGTCCAAGGTGGCTCAAAGCGATGTGCCGGACACGCTGTTGGCGTTGCTCTCCGCGCTTCGCGGCAGCACCTCACCGCTCGTTTCGTAGGTTTTTCGCGTCCCCCAAGCCAACTGCCGCGAAGTAGGCGTCTGCAAGACGCCGAAGATTGCGGCGACGGGCGCCCGCCAGGGCGCCCTTCTTTTTGTGTGCCAGGCATGGTGTTGATCTTGGAGGTGAATGTCCTCTGCGGGCCGGTTGGCCGGAACCGCTAGCGGAAGGCAACTGCGTCGTCGCGAGGCGGGGTGGGGAGGAAGCCGGAAGCAAAACTCGGAGCTGACGAACAGGAACCGGATAGAAGGCCGGTGCGGTGGGGTAACCCGGCATTGGACGGGGGCGCCCGAAAGCCAAACAGACACGCGCATTGGTAAATCCGGCGGCGACCGAGCGAAGGATCAGCGTCTTACCCTGGGAGATCTCTTTCGGTTTCGGGACGATCCCGAGCAGGTGCACGGCAACGTGCAGCGATGCCGATGGAGAAGTCAGCAGAGGTCGTAGTAGTCCGCGTACGGACGAAGGGCCGAATTCGACAGCCAAGGAGCAGGTTCGACGCATTCGATGGGCGCGAAGCGGCATCAAGGCAGTGGCGACCAAAGGGACCTCTTCGACGAGGCTCTGAAGGCATCATTGCGCCACGGCGTATCCGGCAAAGGCAGTACCGGGACTGGAACGCATGAGGAGCGGCAAACGCACACGGCATGGGCCGAGGACCGAGCCTTGACGCAGCATGTGATGGAGGAGGTGGCCAGTTCGGCAAACCTGAACCAAGCCTATAAGCGGGTCAAAGCGAATGGCGGCGCAGCAGGTATCGACGGCATGACCGTCGCCCAACTGCGGCCGTGGATTGGCCTGAACCGCGAAAAGCTGATCGCCTCACTGCTCGACGGCAACTACCGGCCGATGGCCGTGCGGGGAGTGGAAATCCCCAAAGCCGACGGCGGGATGCGCCAACTGGGCATCCCAACGGTCGTTGACCGCTTGGTGCAGCAAGCGATTCTGCAAGTCCTGGAACCGATCCTCGATCCGACATTCTCGCCATCGAGCTTCGGCTTCCGCCCGGAACGGAGTGCGCATGATGCACTCCGTCAAGCCCGGCAATACGTAGCCGACGGCTATCAGATCGTCGCGGACATCGACTTGGAAAAGTTCTTTGACCGGGTCAACCACGACATGCTGATGGCACGATTGGCGCGGCGCATTGGCGACAGATGTCTGTTGCACATCGTTCGGCGCTTTCTTGAAGCCGGCCTTATGCAAGACGGCGTTTGCACCGCTCGGCACGAGGGCACGCCGCAGGGTGGTCCCCTTTCGCCGCTGCTCGCCAATCTGCTGCTGGACGACCTCGACAAGGAGCTTGAGAAACGTGGCCATCGCTTCTGTCGCTATGCCGACGACTGCAACATCTACGTGCGGTCCGCGGCGGCGGGAGAACGGGTTATGGCCTCGGTGACTGCCTTCCTCGAAGGTAAACTCAAGCTCCGCGTCAACCGGCAGAAGAGCGCTGTCGCCCGGGTCGGGGAACGTCAGTTCCTCGGCCATCGCCTGAACGCCTATGGCGGCATGGGCATTGCGCCCAAAAGCCTGAAGCGGGCCAAAGATCGACTGCAGGAAATCACGCGGCGCAACCGCGGGGTCGCCCTCCACAAGATCGTGGCCGAAGCGAACAGCTTCGTCACAGGCTGGGTGACGTATTACCGTTATGCCCAGTGTCAGACGGCGCTGCGCGACCTCGACGGATGGCTCCGCCGAAAGCTGCGTTGCGTCCGACTCAAACACTGCAAACGCGCCAAGACCATCGCCGTCTTCCTACAAGAAAACGGCGTGCCGGAATGGCGTGCATGGGGGCTGGCCCTTTCGGGAAAAGGATGGTGGCGCATGGCTGGAAGCCCTCAGGCCTCCGAAGCCATGACCATCGATTGGTTCAACAAGCTTGGGCTCGTCAGTCTTGCCAATCATCATGCTACATTAAACGCTGCCGGAAACCGCCGGATACGATGAGTACGTCCGGTGGTGTGAGAGGGGGGAACCGCGAGGAACCCTCCTACTCTATTGGACCGCCTTCGCGACGAAGACGGTTCAAATTGTTCCCGGCGCACCGCTCACAAACGAATGGCGATAGGCGTCCTTATCGTGACGGCAGCTTGAGCAAGACGCGATGAGTGCCGCCACGCCTCGAAATCAAAGGAGATTACCGAATGGCACTTCCAACTCCCGTCAACGGTCAGATCACGGATGCCGTTACGCAAGCCAATGTGAAGGTTCTCGGCGACGCGCCGGCGATGGCGATGGGCGCAATCTTTCAGTCCCTCGCGCATTCCACCGGCATTCTCTACGAGAACGCGACAAGCTCGCAGCAGCAGCTGGCGATCGCCGGCCAGGCCGCCACGAACCAGGGCGTCATCCAGATCTACAGCGTCGATACGATGGCGGGCGCCGTCGCGGCGTCGAAAATCAGCCAGAGCGACGTCCCCGACAATCTGCTGTCGCTCCTGAGCGCGTTGCGCGCCGGCACGGCGGTGCTTCCGCCCGTGTGATGAATGCGCATTCCGCTGGTCGAGGCACGTCCCGCCGGAACCAGCGGACCGCATACGGGAATACTTCCCGATTCACTGCAGGCGGCGGAACCGGGCGATGGCACACAGCGTCCGCTTCGCCGCAAGCAGCATTTGGAGAACCGCCTCCGTTAGCCACACGGGAGGAATTCGATGGCCACGACCGGCAATAGCCGAAAAGCCAAGCCCGAATCGAAATCCGAGAAACCGGATTCGAAGCGGGCTGCTGCAGCCGACAAGGGCGAGAATGGCGACAGGAACGACAAGGGCGAAAAGGCAAAACCGTCGAATGCGAGCGAAACGCTCGCTTCCGCCGTTCTTGGACTGTCGAAGCTCTATGCGAATTGCGGCGAGGACGGCCTGCCCGGGGTAACGGACGCCGTCACGCAGGCGCTTCTGCTCATTCTCGGCTCGGCGCCCTCCGTCGTCGCGCTCGAAGGCATGCAATCCGCCCAGGTCGCGAGCGGGGCGATGTACCACGGCGCCGTCGCCAATCAGCAAAGGACGAACCTGCTGGCCATGACCGTGACGGCGAAATGCGTTCGTCACATGCTCGCGCCGTACCCCAGCGATCGCATCGACGAGACAATCATCTTGGACGAGAATCAGGAAAAACAATGATCAGGCGCAAGCGACTTTCCGGCGTTGAAAAGCCCGACCTCGATTTGGAGACGGATGATCCGACAGTCGAAGCGCTGCTGCGGGTTATTGCTGCGCTCGCCGGATCCCGCACTTACATTCCCACCGGCCTCGCTGCGGACGAGGCGGCCGATGTTGTGGCCGACGCGACGTTCTCCACGCTGACGGTGGCGGCGCTGACGCCGGTCATCCAGGCGACGATGTCGTTCACATTGGCATCTGCGGCGAACTACAGGCAGGCGGCAACGACAACCGAACAGCTGGACGCCGCGTCGATTCCGATCCTCACCGAATCCGTCAACAAGCTTCTCAATCCGCTGCCCGTCGTCCGCCAGGTCGTGGAACCCCGAACGGCCGTGGTGGTCCAGCCTCTCGCGGTGAGCTGAAGGCTGTCTGAATCGCAGGAACGAATATGCCCGACCCAGCGAAAGTAAATACCGCGAGAATAAATTCGCAAGTCACCGATGCCATTACGCAAACCAACGTGAAGCTGGTTGGCGAAGGGCCTGCGGAAGCGGTCTCCGTGTCGACCCAGGCCATGGCGCATGCGATGAGCCTTGCCATGGAGAACGCGTCGCAGACCCAGGGCGGCATGCAGCAGGTCAACAACACCGCGACGGCGGCAATGATCGCCCTGATCACGCAGGCGGGCGCGTCATGACGAGAATGGATGCCGCCCCGGCCTGCGATATTTCACAATTGACGGCGGCAAACGTCCTCAATCTGGAAGATCCGAGTCAGGTCGGCCAACCGCAAGGGGAACGAGACATTCGCCATGGCGTATCCGACTCTCGTCAACAGCCAAATCACCGACTCCGTGACGCAGCAAGGCGTGTCGGTTCTTGCCGCCGCTCCGGCCATGGCGATGGGGTCGATCTATCAGAGTGCGGCGCACTCGATCGGCATTCTCTTCCAGAACTCCACGCTGGCCCAGGCGCAAGCTTCCATCTGTGCCCAGGCCGCCACCAATCAGGGCGTCATCCAGCTCTATTCGGGCGGCACGATGGCGGGCGCGGCGGCCACGCGGAAAGTGGCCCAATCGAGTACGACGTCGGACCTGGTCCTGGCGCTGGTCCTGCTGAAGTTGTTGCGATGAGTTCCGGCAAATTCCTGCATGGGATGATGCGCATAAGCGGCATCCAAGGAGCACACGGCGATGGCTAGCGAGACACTCGTCAACGGCCAGATCACGGACGCCGTCACGCAGACCAATGTGAAGGTCCTGGGCGAGGCGCCGGCGCAATCCATGGCGCTCGTGTACCAGACCATGGCCCATTCGATCTCGCTGGCGATGGAAAATGCGCAGCAGGCGCAGGGAGGCTTGCAGCAGATCGGCAACGCCGTCACCTCGAGCGCCATCACCATGATCATGAACGCTGCGAAGAAATTCGAGGGCTGAAGCAGCACCCTGCATTGAAGCCCCGACGCGATAGGCACGAACCATGGGCGATACCCCCGTTCCCCCCGAAGAACCGCCGTCCACAAGCGCGGTAAATCAGCAAATTCTGGGCGCCGTGCAGGCGTCGACCGAATTCGCCTTCGGGCTGAACAACCAGCTGTACAACTCGGGCGGCACCGATCGGCTTTCGGCGGGCGTGGCGATCGCCTACGACAAGGCCGCGCAGGCGGCCGCGCTCGCCGTCCAGGACGCCACCGATTACCAGCGCAACGTGCTCTCCGTGGCCGCGGCCACCCAGGGCAAGGCGCTGGCGATGATTCTCGCAGGGGTGAAAGTCGAAGATGCGGCCGGCGCGTTCGTCCTCGCGCTGGTCGCCTCGATCGTCGCGCCGATCGTCGCCGGCGAAGTGGGCTTCATGCAGACCTACATGCTCAAGAATTTCCCGCAAGGATAGGCGCCGCAGCGCGATCCGCTTACAACGGCATCTGGCGGCGAAGCATCGCGCGCGCGATCTGCCGCCGCTTGCGAACGACCTCTTTGGTCACATGCAGGCTTCCCGCAATCTCGGCGTCGGATTCTTCGTCGAGGTGGCGCAGCAGCGGTTCCACCAGGAAGGCCGGCAGGGACATCATGGCGCGTTGCAGATTGCCGACCTGCTGAAAGGCCGCCAGCAGCTCCTCCGGCGTGCGTCCCGGCTGAACGGCGAGCGCCGGAAGCGACGGCGCGTCGGATTCCGTGATGTCCTTGGCGAGCCGGGTCTGACGCCGGTTCTTGCGATGCCGATCCATGCAGGCGTTGTGAACGAGCCGCAGAAGCCAGGCGCGATGGTTGTGGATTGCCGTACTTTCGAAAGTTTGCGCGGCCTTGAGCATCGCTTCGCTCAACGCGTCTTCCGCATCGGCCATATTGCCGCTCGAGAAACGCAGGCTGCGCGCCCGTAGATAATTGCGGTGGGTGAGCCAGATCTGCCAGAAATCCGCGTCCGCGCCGCCGCGATGGCCGCCCGCTTGCGCCGGCGGTGCCCGAACGACCGGTTCCGCCGCAGGCCGCTCCAGCATGCTCTGGAGGATTCCCAGCGGGTCCATCGCCGGCTGCCCGCGATCGGCCGCACGCGCCAGAACCTCTGCCGGAGACAAAACCGAATCGCGACGTCTTCGCCGGATCGTGACAATGGTCTTGCGGTGCGGCGGTGTCGCGATTGCCGTGTCCGGCGCTGCGAGCGGGCTTCCGGCCGGCTCGTCAACTCCGGCCGGCGTCATGTCAATTCGCTGCTCGGGGGCGGTGCCGGCGTCTCGCTCGTCGGGTCGGCTTGTCTGGTGTTCGTCCGTTGCCGCTCGCGAATCGTGTTCGGCGTGAGAGCCGATAGCCGCTTCAGGCCGTAGCCGAACAACGTTCACATCTGCTGCGGGTCATGAGCGTGTGTCCGGCAGGCCGCGCCCGCGCTGTTCCCTGTGGCCGCGTCCAAAGACGATCACTTCTCTGCGTATTTGAACGCGCCCCTGAACCCGCCCCCTGTTAACGTTTGACCTCCCGGTGGATTGCAACCGGAGGTGATTAACCAAAAGACGCCCAGGGGTTAAGGTTGTGAGTAAAAGGTTAATAAATAATTTTTCGGCGTCTAACAGATTTCTGTTTATTAAAAGATATCGCTGCAAACATTGCATTCTATACGCATATAGATTGTGTGTTGTTTTTGTCGAAGGACTACAAATTGAGTCTATGTGTAATGATTTCTGTCTTGAAATGGATTTCACTCATCTGTCGAGACAAAAATTCTTGACGCTTGAGGTTTGTGAAATTAATTTTACAGCTTGACTTGTGCGCCGTCCTCGGACGGGGCTGACCGCCCGGATTCGCGCAGGGTGGCCGCTTCCAGCAGAGCTACGAGTTGCACCCGGACCTCTTCGGCGACCATTGCCTTGAGCGCGGCCACAATGTCCGCCGCGACGAGCTGTTGCGGTGTCGGCTGGCTGCCGGAAGCGCTCGGTCCGCCGGCAGGCATGGCGGCAGGTCGCGGGACCGCCGGATTCGCTGCGGCGGCCGAACCCGATTGGGTGTTTTGCATCGTTTTCCTTGCCTGGACGGCCTTGATCGGCGCCAGCGCCGCTTCGCGCTGATCGGCCACGGCCTTCAGGATCGCCTTGCGCTGCATGTCGAAGGAGTTGAGCACCTGCTCGCGCTGCGTCGACGCAGCATCGAGGACGTGAACGCGCTTGTCTTCCGGGTTAGCGGCCTGAGGGGTAGGTCCAGGGCTTTGGCGCGGCCCGAAAGCGGTGCCGGGCGAGGGCACGGCCGCGGCCTGTGAGAACGGCCGGGAGTCCGGTCGCACGCCGCCGGTCATCGTCTGCGTTTCGGCCTTGGATCCGGCGTCGCGGGCTTCGCCCGCTCGTCCGGCGGAGCATCCGGTGTATCGGGCTTCTGCGACGCCGGCGCGTGCGGAACGGCGGCCCGCACCGCCTCGCCCATCAGCCTGATCAGATCGACAGTCAGCCGCTGTACGGCCTTGGCGATATGAGTATTGGATGCCGCGTTGTTCTTCAGCCGTTCTTCCACATCCGCGCTCAAGGAGTCGAAGACGTTGCTGAACAGCTCGCTGACTTTAACGCGGGCCTGTTCGACGATGCGCGCGTCCAGAATGCCTTCCAGAATTGGATCCGGCCCGGGAGGCTTCCTGCCCTTCGGCGCATCGCGGTCGGTCATGGGAGCTACCTTCGGGCAGGGCGCCGGCAGGCTTCAGCGCCTGCGTGGCGCCTTTTCGGGATCGGCATCTTCGAGCGGCTGAACGCCGGAGATTTGCGTGCGGATTTCCTGGCGGATGTCGACCAATTGCGCCCTTGTCTTGGTCAGGAATTCTTTTTCCGCCGGCGACACCAGCGGATCGTTGAGCATCGTCTGGGTCATCTCGATCATGAGATCGTCAACCGTCAACAAATCGCGCAAGGTCGGCCGGGCCACCGGGCGATGATCGCGCTGGCCACAAGAGAGCACGCGGGCCTCGTTTTCCTCGGCATAGGCTTCCAGGACCGCATTTTGCGCGTCGGTGCGGTGGTGACACTCGTCCGCAGCCACGTCGGCGGCGCGGCGGATGTATAACGCGTCCAGGAAATCTATTTCGCGATCGGTTGAAGACATGGCTCAATGCTCCTTTACGGGTTCGATTCCGTGCCGCGCAGGGGGGACCGGCCGGCATCCGCTGGCGGATGCGGGCGCGGCGTGACACGTCCCGCTGTCGGCATGCACCGCTACAGACGTGCGGAAGCGATGTTTGTGAACGGTCGGCATCGGAGTCGCGGAACGCGCAAGCCCCGATAGCCCAGGGCGACGCGCGCGCAGCGATCACAACAAGCGCCGTCAAACGTCTAAGCACCGAGTCTGCGGAGGTTGACCGCAATGCCGAACTACGTGCTGCTTCTCCGCAAGATCAACGAATCCTATGGCGATCTTGGAAACGGCTTTCATCCGCCGGATGCAGCCGACAAGATATCCGCGGCGCTTGCCGGGTTCGACGGCCCATTCGGCGATCTTGCCCGTGTCATCGACAGGCGCCGGGAAGGCCGATATGCCCGGGCGGAAGAATATGCGGTGGCGTGGCGCGACCTGGTCCGCCTGCTTAAATCGCAGAAACTCGTTCTGGAATCCGCCGTGGCCAGCGCCGCGCGCGCCGACAACGCGAAGATCAATCGCACGATCGTCGACCAGCCGGTGCAGGTCAGACGGGCGATGGTGCAGCAGGCCGCCGACAAGGAGCTGCTGACACGAATCGAAAACCTGATCCGGCAGGCACGCCAGGACGCGATCGAAGCGGGTGAGCTGCCTCCCGACAACGGCCACGATTTCGAAAAGCTCGGGCCGATCGATCTGGAGGAATTGCGAGAATCCATCGACCGGCGGTCGGCCCCGAAAGAGGACAAAATCACCGCCGAACAATTGGCCTTGATCGGCGGACAAAGTTCGGAAAACCCCGGCCGGTAGGGAGATTTGCCATGACGGCGCACGCACCCGAACTCTCCACGCTGGAAACTCCTCCTGACGGCGCGAACTGGGAAGAGTTGCCGCCGGATCTGCGGCGCAGGCTGGAAGCCATATTGTGCTGCGACCTCTCCGCGGTTCGTATTGCGGTCGACCCGCGCCTCATGCCGGCCGGTGCGCTGGCCTGCGCCCAGGGCGAGACCATACGCCTCTCCCCGGCCGCGCCGGATCTGCGCACACCCGCCGGCGTCGCCATGCTCGGACACGAACTCGCGCACGTGTTGCAGCAAAGGGCAGGTCGCGTGTCCGTGGCAATGGACGGCGCGATCGTCGACGATGCGGCGCTCGAATCCGAAGCGGATATGATTGGGCTGCATTGCGCGGCGCGGCTGTTTCGCGATTCGATATCGGATCCCGGGATGCCGGCAATCGGAAACGCCGCCGGCTTGCCGCCATGTCGCGGCCCGATGCCGGTCCAATTCCTGATCTCTTCGCGAGAATCGTTCAACGCGCTCGTCAACGCCACGTGGAACTATCTGAGTGCGCCCCTGACGGAGCTGTATTCGGATCCCTTCAACCTGAAGGCGATATACACCTGGGCGGCCAACTATAATCCGGACAATGTTTCGCCGAAGAACGCCCTCTCCGGCAAGCCGCTCTACGCCGCGATGGTCAAGTACACGGGGGCTACGATCCCGTATAAAATCGTGCTGCAAACGAGCAAAGACTGGCCGGACATCACGAAGAACGTGCCGACCTTGCTGGAATATTACGCCGCGAAAGCGGAGGGACTGTCCCCAACAGTGAATGATATGGCCGATAGGCTGACGATATCATATCTGCATGTTTTTCCGGCGAAACCGACGAAAGGAAATTGGCGCATTGCATTGAACGTGATACCGGCCGAAATGGCAGCCGCCATGGCCGCCCTTGTGCCGCTTCTGGAGGCCGACAAATTCCTCGATATCGACCACATGAAATTCCTCAGCCCCGGAAATCCCGGCAAGGCGGATTCTGTGATCGTGTATCTGAACCGCACCGAGGAGGGATATGACAAGCTGCGAGACGCGATTCTTGAGGCCACAAAGGACCTCAATTTGCAGAAGCGCGTCGGCTGCATGGTGGAGGAGATTGCGCCCGGAGTCGGAGAGATCGCCGAGTCGCCCGTCGATTACATAAGTGCCACCGAATATCGCTGCCTCGTCATCTATCTCGCCTACTGGGAACATCTGAAAGTCGAAACGAAGCCGACATTTGAAACGTTCGAAAAATATCTGGCGAGTGTCATGTGGCTCTTCGGCCTGGACGCCAAGCAGCCATATCTTCAGGGTAAGCTTCCGACAGAAGCAGAGAATTTCAAGAGTTGGTGGGAGGCGATGCTGATGCTGTACAACGCATGGGCACAGTCGCGACGGATTCTCGCGGACGCGAAATAACCGCTGATCGGCGCAATGGTCGTCCGCGGTTTAGAGCAGGCCGCCGGACGCCGAATACGGCTTGATGCTGTCGGCGACCGAATCGGCAATGTGTTCCTTCGTGATGACGCCGCGAACGTCTTTGGGCCGCGGCAGCGTACCGGGTTCGACGACGATCGACATGATGGCGTTCTTGCGCCACATCCGCCCGATGACGTTGAACATGATGTCCTGCCTGTGCGCGATGGTGAAATTGCGGCTGGCGACGTCCCTGAGCGCGACGCCGGTAAACGCGCCCTCCAGTCCCCGCCGCAGTCCCGTGTTGACGCGCAGAACTCCGACGATGGCGTTGTCGCGCGTGACGACGACGTGCCGCATCCGGCCGTCATGTTCGGGCCGCCTGAGAAAATCGTCGAATTTCGTGTCGTCCGGAAGAACGAGGATATCCTTGTCCATCACGTCTTCGGCGCGCCGCACGAGAAACATGTTGGCGTGCAGCGCCTTGGGGATGAAATGGCGCCGGGCGACCAGCTTGATCGTATAGATGTTCTCGCGCGACAGGACGCGCCGGCAACCGATGCTGATGGCGACCGCAATGATCATCGGCATGACGATGCCGTAGTCGAGGGTCATTTCGAATATCATCGTGACGGCCGTCATGGCCGCGCCCGTCGTGCCGCCGACCATCGCCGCCATGCCCACCACTGCGAACGCCGGCACGCTGATGCCGGCAGTCGGGAACGCCAGTTGCGCGAGCGCGCCGAATGCGCCGCCCAGGGTCGCGCCCATGAAAAGCGATGGCGAAAAAATGCCGCCCGAGGAGCCCGATCCCAGGCTCAGCGAGGTTGCAACGAGCTTCGACGCAAAAAGAAGCGCGAGAAACGGTGCGGCCGCGAGCCCGCCCAGCAGGACGTCCTGAATCGTCGAATAACCCACGCCTTCGACATGATAATGGCCGGAGCTGCGAAGGAACGCGTACATCATCGCGCCCAGGATCGTCATCCCGACGGCATGGCGAAGATAAACGTTCCCGATCTTGGCGAATTTGTCTTCCGCGAAGTGCAGGCCGCGAATGAAGGCCGTCGCACCGAGGCCGGCAATGGCGCCCAGGATCGCGTACAACAGCAGCAGATAGATGTCGGACGGATGCGATGACAGCGTTCCGACCGCCGGCACGTTGAATGCGGGCCGCGGGCCCAGAAAAATGCGCCCGATGAAGGTCGCCGTTCCCGTTGCCAGCGCCACCGGAAGGAACGTGCGGGTGCTGACCTCCGGCATCATCAGTTCGATGGCGAAGATCACGCCGCCGATCGGAGTGTTGAACGTCGCGGCAATGCCTGCGCCGGCGCCGGCCGCGACCAGGGTGATCCGCTGCCACGCCTCCAGGCGGATCAGCTGCCCGATGCTCGAGCCGAGCGAAGCTCCGATCTGGATGATGGGTCCTTCGCGCCCCACCGACGAGCCGCTGCCGATCGCCAATGCCGAGGCCAGCGACTTCACCGCAGCCACGATGGGCCGGATGCGCCCCTCATTGTAGAAAATGGCGTCCATCACTTCCGGCACGCCGTGCCCCCGTGCTTCCGGGGCGAACGTCTTCACCAGAAACACGACACCCATTCCGCCAATGACCGGCACGAGGATGACGAACGGCCCCCAGCGCGACGCCGCTTCATACGCGTTGGCGTCGTAGACGAACGAGAACCGGCCCAGAAAGAGGAGATTGTGGATGGTGGCAATAAGCTCCCGGAACAGGATCGCGCCGAATCCCGTGACGATTCCGACAAAAACGGCGACGAGCGAAAACGCGACGAGATTGAGCGACCGATTTGCGGGCGCGAGGCTGGGGGTCATTCGCGAAGACCTGAGGCAAACGGGCGAAGCTGACGCCCTGCTATCGCGCCGGACCGCCGCCCGTCAATCGTCCGCGCCTTACCGATTTGACAGATAGGCCTTCGACTCCGCGCCGACGATATCGATCAGGTTGCCCATCGCGAGATTGGCGTCGATCAGGTGCAGGCCCCATTGCGGCTGCACCTGGCCGCCCAGCACCACGTCGCCCGAAATGTCGCTCGCGCGCGGGCCGTTCGGATCGGCGTGAACGGAGATTGCGAGATAGGAGCCCACGGCATTGGCGGAGCACTCGGCGGTGAGCATGCCCGGCACGGAGACGAAGGGCGTATCGATCGTCTTTCCCTTCGCCCATTCCGCCGGCGCCATCGCGCTGCCGTTGAAGGAGCCGCGCACGACCAGATAGGAATGCAATTCCCCCGAGCCGCCGGCGAGCGCGGCGGGATTGACGCAGGCCGCCGTCATTCCCGCATCCGGAACCCTGCCGAACAGGCTGTTGGCGGGCGGCGGTGCGCCGGCGCGGAACGATGCATACGCGATCGCGCATTGCGTCTGGCTGGGCGACTGGCACAGCGGAATCGGTTTGAATTCGCCGCCGACGATGCCGCCGGCAGGTACGGGCAGCCGCGATCCCATCAGGATCGCCGAGATGAGCCTGTGCTGCACCGGCTTGCCGTCGATTTCATTCTTGATGAGGGTGATCAGCACGCCGGATCCCTGGCTGTGCCCGATCAGCACCACGCCGCGACCATGATTGTCGTGCGCGAGGTAGTAGTTCCAGGCATCGAGTACGTCGTTATAGGCGAGCTCGCGGTTGACCGGCATCGGCCTGCCTGCGATCGCGGCGCCAAGGGCGGTGAGCGTCACCTGGCGGTAGAGCGGCGCATAGGTTCGGCAGACCGCGCCGAAGCGCGCGAATTGCTGGGCGACGACGGCCTTCTCTTCCGGGCCTGCCGCCATGTCGGCGTTACCCGTGGGCTCCCGGGAGACGGTGGGGTAGACATAGAAGCAGTCGATCTTGGCATCGCGGTCGCGCGCGAACGCTTCGTGCGTCGTCGTGCCGTCGGCGGCGACAACCGTGGCGCTTTCGTCCGCCGCGCATGCGTCGTCCTTGCGCCCAGGCAGGCACAGCCAGTTTTTTGCATCCGCGTAATTGTTCTTCGGCGGCATGGGAGATTGGGGCGGCGGCGATTGCGCGAGCGCGCTGCCCGCGGCGAGCGCCACCAACAGGAATCCCAGGGACAATTTGCGATTTAGCGTCGACGCCATTTCCATTCCCCCCATATTTTCTTTGTCGCAATGATGCCGCGTTCCGATCTCGCAGTCTACGGCGCCTATTGTCCTGTCTGCTTGCACTTCGCGCGTTCCGCGGCGGAGGCGCCGGTGGCGACGATGCGGTCGCCCCGCGCACACTGACCGTTCTTCAACCGGTAGACGTCGAAATAGAGCGTGGAGACGGGACGGGTGGGCGTGCCGCCCGATGAATTGCAGATGGGCACCAGGATTTGTCCTTTGGACACTTGCACCATGGCATCCAGGTCGTCGGCTACGAACGTCATCCGGTTTGGGCCGGTGCCGCTCGCTTCGATGAATTTTCGGGCTCTGGGATCGTAGACCGTGACGTCGAACGAATAGTCGGCGTCCGGAACCACCCACATCGCCCAGCCGACGCGTCCGCTGCCGTCGAAATCCGCAATGGCGGTTTCGACGGTCTTTCCGTCAAAGAGAAACGGGCTGGTGCTCTCGCCCTGCGCTTTGCGCTTGTAGAGATACTCCTTGCGGCCCGCTTCGAGCGCCTTCGCGTCGAGAACGGCGGCAAACGGAATCTCCGGGGGCGAGTTCGGCGTGTTGCTCCACAGCGCCAGCACGACGGCACGCCCGGGCACGAGGCGCGACGTCGTCTCGCAGACATCCGGCGCCGCGTTCGCGATTTTGAGCTTGTCGCGCAGCGGCGGCGCGCACGGTGCATCGCCGTCGGCGCGCGCGCCAAGCGGCGCAAGAGCGGATGCAAGAATAACGGCGAGGGCGGCGATGCGTATCGGATGATGCGGGATCATGACGGAACCTAGCCCGATTGCCGGGTTTTGCGAATGGCCGGCCGGTTGCCGCTGTCAATCGGCATCGTTAATCGGCATTCATTTGCGGGCCGCAATTTCGCCGTGTCGCGTTCCGGATTTCACAAATGAGAATCACAAACGGATCTTCAAGCCATTGATCGCGTTTTGAAATTACAAACAGGAACCGCATCGCTCTCCAGCCATTAGCAACCTCGAATGTCGCCGGCAACGGACGTGACGGGCCGTTCGGCCGGCAACGTGAAAAACGTCCATGAGGATGGGGTGGACTGCAACAAGCAGGAGAAGAAAGACATGTTGTCGAACATCTTGAAGACTGCAGCCCTCGCAACGCTGGTCGGCGCGGGAGTGGCGGGAATTGCCGGTTCGACTTCGGCTGCCGCGGACTCGATCCGCACCGATTGTCTGGGCGACACGTGCTACCGCGTGCATTGCGACGACTATGGCGACAACTGTATCCGCACGGAAATCAACAACTACGACTATGACCGCGTCTGGCACCCGAGCCAGACACGCTATGTCTGCGATTTGTTCGGCTACGATTGCCGCTACGAATTGACGCCGGGCTACTATGAAACTGTGCCGCGTTATCCCAGCGACGAATTCCCCGACTAAGACGGGCGAGAGCGATGGCGTATCGAACCGGCCGCAGGCGACTGCGGCCGGATTTGCCTGACGTCACCTGCTTCTGCTGCCGAACGTCTTGGGCGCGCCGGGGCGTTTGCCGGTGCGGCGTTTGACATAGCCGGTCGAGGCACCGCGCGTTTTGGGTCCCTCGCCGGCCGAAGCCTCCGTCGAGCGCGTGCGGCCCGCATTGTCTTTCGCCCCGTCGACCGCGCGCTCCACTTCGCTCTGGCGCGCAAACGGGTCGTCGGCGATGGCAAGCTCGGTCGCATGCAGCCGCTTGAGTTCGTCGCGCAGCCGCGCCGCCTCCTCGAATTCGAGATCGGCCGCCGCCTCGCGCATGCGCTTTTCGAGATCGGCGATATGGGCCTTGATGTTGTGGCCGATGAATTCGCGCCCGTCCTCGGAAAGCCCCGCATCGACCGTCACGTGATCGCGCTCGTACATCGAGCCCATGATGTCGGCAATCTGCCGCTTGATGCTGGCGGGCGTGATGTTATGGGCGACATTGTACGCGGTCTGCTTCTCGCGCCGGCGCGAGGTCTCCGCCATGGCGCGCTCCATCGAGCCCGTGATGCGGTCGGCATAGAGGATTACCTTGCCGTCCACGTTGCGCGCGGCGCGGCCGATGGTCTGGATCAGCGAGGTTTCGCTGCGGAGAAAACCTTCCTTGTCCGCATCGAGGATGGCCACCAGCGCGCATTCCGGAATGTCGAGACCTTCGCGCAGCAGATTGATGCCGATCAAGACGTCGAACGCGCCCAGCCGAAGGTCGCGGATGATCTCGATGCGCTCGAGCGTCTCCACGTCCGAATGCAGGTAACGCACGCGGATGCCCTGCTCGTGCATGTATTCGGTCAGGTCCTCCGCCATCTTCTTGGTGAGCGTGGTGACGAGCGCGCGATAGCCGCGCTTGGCGATGTCGCGGCATTCGGCGATCAAATCGTCCACCTGGTGCTCGACGGGCCGGATTTCGACCGGCGGATCGATCAGCCCGGTGGGCCGGATCACCTGCTCGGCGAACACGCCGCCCACGCGCTCCATCTCCCACGGACCGGGCGTCGCCGAGACATAAACCGTCTGCGGCCGCATCGCGTCCCATTCCTCGAATTTGAGTGGCCGGTTGTCGATGCAGGAGGGCAGCCGGAAGCCATATTCCGCCAGCGTCGCCTTGCGGCGATAGTCGCCGCGATACATGCCGCCGATCTGCGGTACGGTGACGTGGCTCTCGTCGACAAACACAAGCGCCTCGTCCGGCAGATATTCGAACAGGGTCGGCGGCGGCTCGCCGGGCTTGCGCCCCGTCAGCCAGCGCGAATAATTCTCGATGCCGGCGCACGAACCCGTGGCCTCGATCATCTCCAGGTCGAATTGCGTGCGCTGCTCCAGCCGCTGGGCTTCGAGCAGCTTGCCGTTCTGGCGGTACCAGTCCAGCCGCTGGCGCAATTCCTCGCGGATGCCCTTGGTCGCCTGCGCCAGCGTGGGCCGGGGCGTCACATAATGCGAATTGGCGTAGACCTTCACCGATTCGAGCGTCGCGGATTTCTTGCCGGTCAACGGATCGAATTCGACGATCGAATCGACCACGTCGCCGAACAGCTCCACGCGCCAGGCGCGGTCTTCATAATGCGCCGGGAACAGGTCGATCGTGTCGCCCCGCACGCGGAACGCGCCGCGCACGAAATTGTCGTCGTTGCGGCGATATTGCAGGGCCGCCAACTGGCGCATCACATCCATGCGGTCGAGCTTGACCCCGCGCTTGAGGGTCACCGCGGTGCCGGAATAGGTCTCCACCGCGCCGATGCCGTAGATGCAGGAGACGGAGGCGACGATGATCACGTCGTCGCGTTCGAGGATCGCGCGCGTCGCCGAATGGCGCATGCGGTCGATCTCTTCGTTGATGGAGGAATCCTTCTCGATATAGGTGTCGGTGCGCGGAATGTAGGCTTCCGGCTGATAGTAGTCGTAATAGGAGACGAAATATTCCACCGCATTTTCCGGGAAGAACGTTTTCATCTCGGAATAGAGCTGGGCGGCGAGCGTCTTGTTGGGCGCGAGGATGAGGGCCGGGCGCTGCAGGGTCTGGATCACCATCGCCACGGTGAAGGTCTTGCCCGAGCCCGTGACGCCCAGCAGCACCTGGTCGCGCTCGCCGCTGTTCGGCGTGGCGCCGATCCCGGCGACGAGTTCCGCGATCGCCGAGGGCTGGTCGCCCGCGGGCTGGTATTCGGAGACGAGCTTGAAGCGCTTGCCGCCTTCGGATTTCTCCGGCCGTGCCGGGCGGTGCGGCACGAAGGCCGTCATTTCTGCGCCGGTCATCGCGGCCGCAGGCGCGACGGCGGCCGTCACGCCGGGCCCCGCGGACGCTTCGGACATGCCCGGCCCAACCCGCCGGAACCCGGAACCGTTATTGTGTGCCATGGCGCCCAATATAGAGGGTGCGCGCCGATTGTGCAGCGGCAAACGCATTTTCTCTCATGCCGCTTCGGCCATGAAATCGGGATAATATTGCCGCATCATGCGGTCGCGATAGGTCACAAGATTGACATGGCTCTCGGCGCGTTTGCGCAGGGGCGAATCGAAAAAGGGCGTGAGGATCGAGGCCGCCATGCCGAACGCCGTCGCATCTGCGCCACACGGCGCATCGCCGAAGAGATAGGGCTTGCCGGCCAGGAGCGTGGAAAGCGCCGACAGCGACCGCGCGCCGAGTTCCTCGATTTCGTCGTCGCGATGCCGGCCCAGGCCGTGCGCGAGGAGGTTCTGCCGGACTCGTTCGCGCGCCTGCGTCCGCGCGGCTTCGCGCGATTTCAGCGGGAACCGCGTCGAAAAAATGCGCCGGCCCCTTGGCGAAATTCGCATCGTCCAGCCAGCGTGCATGGACCAGCGCGAAATAGAGATGATCTTCGAGCATGCGCTCGATCGCCCAGGCCTCAGCCCGCTGTTCGGCCGTCAGGCCCCTGTCGAAGTCGAAGCCGTGCTCCCTTTCGATATGGCTGCGGATGAACGTGGAATTGCCGATGCGATGGGCGCCGGTCTGGACAAAGGGAATCTTGCCCTTTGGCGCCGTGGGCGGCGCGGCACGCTCGAAACGATAGGGAAGGCCGGCCATTTTGAGCTGCACCTGGGTTTTCAATACGAACGGGCTGGGGTCGGGAACGCCGAAGGCGGGGCCGAAGCCGTAGAGAACGATCATGGGAAATTCCTCCTGGGGTGGGCTTTTCCTACCGCCCTCCTGCTGACAACATGCTGTCAGCAGCGTTCGTGCAGGGTGGCGGCTGTCATTCCGCAGGAGAATTCTTCATGGCCAACGCCGCGACCGTATTCGACCGCTTTCCGGCGCCGCCCTGTGCGCGGCTGCTGGGCTGGAAATTGCTGGATTACGACGCCGCGAAAGGCTGGGCCAAAATCGGATTCGAGGGACGGCGGGAGTTTCTGAACCCCGCCGGCTTCGTCCAGGGCGGCCTGCTCGCGGCCATGCTTGACGATACGATGGGCCCGGCCGTTCTGCTGATGACGGAAGGACGATTTTATACCGTGACGATCGGTTTGAATTTGAGTTTTCTGGCTCCCGCCAAAGAAGGCCGCCTGATCGGCGAAGGCCGGGTCGTGCAGCTGGGGAAAACCATTGCATTTCTCGAAGGCAGCCTCAGCGACGGCGAAGGCACGCTCGTCGCCCGCGCGACGTCTCAGGCGCGGCTGATTCCGGTGGAGCGGTTGGCGGCGGCATGAGGCGCGCGGACAGGCTTTTCCGGATCATCCAGATTCTGCGGCGCAAGCGGCGGCCCGTGACGGCGCGGGAAGTCGCCGAGGAACTCGAGATCTCGTTGCGCACCGTCTATCGCGACATCGCGCAGTTGATGGCCGACCAGGTGCCCATCCGCGGCGAAGCGGGCATCGGTTATGTGCTCGAAGGCGGCTTCGACATGCCGCCCTTGATGCTGACGCCCGACGAAATCGAGGCGGCCATGCTGGGCGCGCAGTGGGTGATGGGCCGCGCGGATCCCGCGCTCGCGCGCGCGGCGGCCGATCTGGTCGCCAAGATCGGCGTGGTCGTTCCCGAGCATCTGCGCCCGCTATTGATGGAACCGGCATTGGCGGCGCCAAATCGTCATCCGAACGCCGTGGACACCATCGATACCGCGCGGGTTCGCGGCGCCATCCGCACCCAGGGCAAGATCGCGCTCCGCTACAGCGACGAAAACGGCGCGGAAACGCGGCGCGTGATCTGGCCTGTTGCGATCAGCTATTGGGAGGTCGTGCGCGTCATCGTGGGATGGTGCGAGTTGCGCCAGGCGTTCCGCCATTTCCGCACCGACCGCGTGATCGCCGCGGAGTTCCTCGAAGAGCGCTACGCGACGCCGCGCAGCCGCTTGCGCGCCGCGTGGAAAAAGGAAATGGCCGAGGCCTGCGCGCGCGACGGCGGCATTTGGGGACGGCGCGCCCAGGCCGCGCGCGAACGCGCGGCAGGCGCGCTGGTCGAATGATGATGGATCGCTATCGGCCCCATCACGCTTCGGCACTCAATAACAATCTTTGACAAAGTACGTTATCCGGGCGAACATCCCTTGTGGCGCAGAAGCTGGTCCGATGAACGTCTCGCTGACACCCGCACTGGAAAGATTGGTGCAGCAGAAGGTCGAGTCCGGCCTCTACAACAATGCCAGCGAAGTGATCCGCGAAGCGTTGCGCCTGATGAAGGAGAGCGAGGATATCCGCCGCGCCAAGCTGAAGCGGTTGAAAGCCGCGCTGGCGCAGGGCGAAGCCGATGTCGCTCTGGGGCGGATCGCGGGAATTGAAGACGATAGCGAGCTTGAGGCATTCTTCGGCCGCCTGTGACGCGCCTTGTCGTCTCGAAGGCTGCGCTGGGCGATCTGAAGATCATTGCGCGTTACACGGAAAGGGAATGGGGACAGGCGCGCAAGACGCGTTACCTCGCCATTCTGCGCGAACGATTTGCGGCGCTGCTCAAGCATCCTCAATTGGGCATGCTTCGAGAAGATCTCGCGGCCGGCTATCGCAGCCTGCCGGCCGGACGGCACGTGATATTCTACCGCCTGACGAATGGGGATATCGTTGTTCTGCGCGTGCTGCATCAGCGGATGGATGTGAAGCTGCATTTGTGACGGTGCAGATTGCCGGTCGCGGACACTCTTGTCCGCTATAATACCAACGGCCTCGGCTTTTCATTCCTCCCGGTGTCATTCCCGCGGAAGCGGGAACCTAGAGGAAGCAGATGCGCGGCTCCGCATGCCGCCAAATCCATTCTGCTCTTTCAAATTCGCGTTCTGCATCCTCTGGATGGCCGCTTCTGCGGCCATGACAATTGAGGGAAAACGAGTTGCAACTTACGGCCGCTGTTATAACTCCGGCGATCGCTGCGCCGTAAACAACAAAGGCGAAGGGCGTTTCCGCCCTTCGCCTTGCCGTAAGTCCAGTAACAGACGCGGAAATTACATCGCGCTGGAAAGGTTGCGCCGGAGCGGGACCGACTCCGGATTGCCTTTGCTGCTGGCCTCGATCTGCGGCACCGATTCGGGATGGCCGTAGAATTCGGCGTTCCAGTCGTCCTTGGGCGCCACGACCGAGCCGTCGATGGTGAGGCCGCCATAAGCGCCCGTCGCCGACGTCCACGCGACGATGTCGCCGGACAGGTTGCCGCTCGTGGCGCCTTCGGCGCCCGCGCTCAACGTCACGACGGTCAGGCCCGCGCCCGCGCCGAGTTTGACCTTGCTCTGCTCGATGCCGCGCAATGCCCGATCGCTCATGATCAGGAGAACGATCTGCGCCTGCTCGAGACCGGCCTGGAGTCCGAACGATGCCGAGCCCAGCGTGTAGAACGCCGGCTCGCTCCAATGCGCGCCGTGCCGTTCCAGAAGGACGCCGTCGCCGCCTTCCGCGCCGAAGATGAAGCCGCCTTTGACGAGGCGCGGAATGATCAGCACCGCGCGGGCGTGCCGCAGCATGCTCTGCGCCGTGGCGAAGGCCGGATCGTGCTTGAGATTGGTGACCGTCTCGTCCGCGTGGCGGAGAACTTCGGTCTGGTCGGAGGCGAATGCCGGGGCGGCGCCGACCAGCGCCGTCGCGACGGCCGCCGCCGCTATGAATTTCGGAAATACGTTCATTTGGGGACCCCTGAGAAGGATGGATATGCCGGCCGAAAGCGAACCGGGCCGACGATTTAACTCGCGATTCTCCGAAAAGTTCCACCCCCGCCGCATTGACTTGGGTGGACCCGCTCACCAGATTCTTGGGGTTAGCTGGGAGAGACATCATGGCGGAAACCAATGCGGCCGGCGGGCAGGCGCCCGTGGCAGCGCCGGCGCAGGAAAGCCCGCGCATGTACGCCATCATCGTCTATGCCCTTTATCTGGCGGCGTTCTGCAACGGCCTGACCGCCGTGATCGGCCTCATCATCGCCTATATCAAGCGCGACGAGGCCCGCGGCACGATCTACGAAAGCCACTTCACGAACGCGATCGAGACATTCTGGGTCGGGCTCGTGATCGGGCTTGTCGCAATCCCGCTCATCTTCCTGTTCGGCCTCGGCGTACTCGTCTGGCTGGGCGTGGTCGTGTGGTATCTCTTCCGCACGATCAAGGGCCTTGTGCGGGTGCTCGACGCGAAGCCGTATTACTGAACCGAATTCTAGCGCGCCCGCTTCGGATGGGGGCGGAAGAACAGGAAGCCGACCAGGCCCACCAGCAGCGCCAGCGCGAAGCAATAGGGTGCGATGTCGTAGAGCGTCGCCTGCGCCTGCGCCGCATTGTGGAACGTCATCCCCATCGCGGCGCCCCACAATTGGCAATCGCCGATGCCGTCTTCGTTGACCTGACAGGCGGGATAGATCGAGGCGTAAACGGCGAGCGCGGGAAATGCGAGCGCGGCCAGCGGCAGGACGAGCGGGCTCAGCGCCGCCAGGAGGGGCCGGCGCGCGATGAGCGCCGCAATGGCCGCGGCGAATGCGATGGCAAGTGCCACGAGCGCGTCGAGGCTGATGAGCCAGGCGAGGTCGAGCGCATCGCGCAATCCGCCGCCCAGTGTCATGCCGCGGCAAAGTCCCGGGCCGGGCGCGCAACTCAACGCCAGCGCGGTTCCCCGCACGAACCAGACCAGCAGCGAGGGACCCAGCAACACGGCCGCACAGAAGAACCACACGCTGAGAGCGTGACGCCTTTCGGGCGGCGGCGGCGGTGGATCGAACCCGTGCATGAACCAAGGTTAAGCACGTTCGCCCTGAACGCCGCATGAATTCCCGGCACCATGCTTAATGCCGGTAAGAATCCGGAAATGAACGGCCCGATTAACGCGATCCGGCGGCCGGGCTCGACGGCAGCGCGTTCCAGCCTTCCGCCCGAACCGCCCGCGACGGTGTCACGCCGAAACGGACGGCCGCGATTTCACGCGCGCGAACCACGCTGCCACGTTCTTGTTCTCGGGATCGAGCGGCTGTCCCACCTGTCCGCCGAAATCGAGGAAACAGAAGAGCAGCACGTCCGCCAGCGTGAACCGGCTGCCGCAGACGAAGTCGCGCCCCGCGATGTTGCCGTCGATCCATTTGAGGCGGTCGCGGGCAATCTTCTTCAGGCCGTCCGCCGCTTCCGGAAGCGTGATCATGCGGTCCTTGAACAGCGGCAGGCCCTGGCTGAAGCGGAAGCCGTTGGCCAGCGGCTCGCAGACATTGAGATCGACGCGGCGCGTCCACATCCGGGTTTCGGCCTTCTCTTTCGCATTCGAGCCGATCAGCGCGGGCTTGGGATGGGTGTCTTCCAGATATTCGCAGATCGCGGTGATTTCGCAGACCGTCGAGCCGTCGTCGAGCTCCAGTGCGGGCATCTGGCCATGCGGATTCTTCGACAGGTAAGGCTCCTTGCGGTTCTCGCCCTTCATCAGATCGACTTCGACCAACGGCACCGCGATGCCTTTTTCCGCCATGAACATGCGCACGACCCGCGGATTGGGTCCGATGGAGTTGTAGAATTTCATGGGCTGCGTTTCCTCTTTCTGGGCCGGGCGCGGAAACTAGGCAAGCATGGGGAAACGGTCAAATCCGCGCCTTATTGCAAATTTAAGGTCCCGGCCGCTTGATGGGGCCGCCAGACGGGATTCGATGCGCAAATATTTCATCCTGACGGGCGGCTGGGTCGTGACCATCGTGGGCGCGCTCCTCACGCCCCTTCCATTGCCGCTCCCGTTTCCGGTCGGCATCATGCTGTTTCTCGTGGGTTGCGCCATTCTGACGACGCACTCCAAGATGTTCCGCCGCTGGATCCAGCATGCCCGCCACCGCAACAATTGGCTGAGCCGCGGGCTCGAATTCGTCACCCGCCGCGCGCCGGCGATCGTCAAGAACATGGTGCACAAGACGCGGCCGCACGCGCTCGGCCGCCAGGCGCGCAAGCGGGCGCGGCGCGAGGAGGTGTGAGCCGGTGGCCATTCCCTACAATCGCAGCTTCGACGCGCCCTATGAGGAAAGCGTTGCGCTGAGCCCGCGCATCCGCCGCGTGCTTGCGAGGAATCCCAGCCCGTTCACCTTCAAGGGCACGGGCGTCTACCTGGTGGGCGAGCGGGATGTGGCCGTGATCGATCCGGGCCCCGACATGCCGGAACATGTCGACGCGTTGAAACGCGCGCTGGACGGCAGGCGCGTCAGCCATATCCTCGTCACCCACACCCACAGCGATCATTCGCCCGCCGCCAGGCCGCTGAAGGAATGGTCGGGCGCGAAGACCTATGCGTTCGGGCCGCACGGTTCGGGCAAGGCGGAAGAAGGCGTGAAGGTGGAAGAGGGCGGCGACAGGGATTTCGTGCCCGACATCCGCGTGAAGGACGGCGATGTCATCGAAGGCGCCGGCTTCGCCATCGAATGCGTGTTCACGCCGGGGCACACCTCGAACCACATGTGTTACGCGCTGCGCGAAGAGAAGGCGCTCTTCACCGGCGATCATGTGATGGGCTGGTCGACCACGGTGGTGACGCCCCCCGACGGCGACATGGCCGCCTATATGGCGAGCCTGCGCAAGCTGCTCGCGCGCGACGACGAGACGTTGTGGCCCACGCATGGCGGACCTGTGCGCGACCCCAAACCGTTCGTGCAGGCCTATATCGATCACCGGCTCGAGCGCGAGGCGCAGATACTGGCCTGCTTGCGGGATTCCGTGTCGTCGATCCCGGACATGGTGGCGCGCATGTATGTGGACGTGGACAAGCGGCTGCATCCCGCCGCGGCGCGTTCGGTGCTCGCCCATCTGATCCAGCTGACGAATGACGGCCGCGTCGCCGTCGAAGGCAGCGGCTCCCAGGCGCGGTATCGGCTGCGTTAACTGCTCGCCAGCTTCTTTATATAGGCCCGGATGCGGGCGGCGTCGCGGCCGGCGTCGGATTGTCCGTCGCGGGCCTTGGAGCGGATGTCGATCCGCGCCCCCATCCCCGACGGTCGCACACGGATCACGATGTCGTCGGTGAAGCCGAAGAAGAACGTGGTATCCGTCGCCTCGATGCGGCCTTCGTCGGGCGCCACGGCAACGATGTTCCAGCCCATCTTCTTTGCGGCCGACAATGCGCGCGCAAACAATTTCTCCGGCGTGGTCAGGATCGCGATCGGGTGAATGTCGCCGTAATATTTCTTCTGCAGCGCGGTCGTCGTGTAGGATCTGCCCGCCATCGCAACGATCTTTGCACCGTCGTAATCCGGACCGTTCTCCGCACCCGGCCGCTGCGTGAGCAGGGCGGAGAATTGCGGCGGGTATTCGGTATCGGTGGAAATGTCGTGGATCGGCGGTTCCGAATAGCCGATCGCGATGTCGTAGACGGGGACCAAGAGCAACAGGATGGCGCCGACAAATCCGACCACGCCGTAGCGCGCACCTTCGCTCGAGCCGCTGAAAAAGGCGGTCGCCGCCCAGACGAATCCGAACGCGAGCGCCACGAAGCCGGCGCCGAGGCAAATCGGGAACAGCTTGAACAGGCCGAAACGGTAGTCCCAGAAATGGAGGCTCGTGCCGAACGACGCGACGAGGCCCGCGATCGCCGCGACGACGAGCGCGGCAAACGCCAGCCTGGCCACGACGCTCATGAAACCCACGGCGATCTCCTTTCGCCTATTCGGCGGCGGTGGGCAGGCGATGGGAGCCGAAGCGTTCGCGCAAGGTGATTTTTTGAATCTTCCCCGTCGCGGTGTGCGGGATTTCGTCGGCGAACACGACATCGTCCGGCATCCACCATTTGGCGATTCTGCCGGTGAGGAATTTGAGGATGTCGTCCTTCGTCGCCGTCTGGCCCGGCTTCAGCACCACGATCAGGAGCGGCCGCTCGTCCCATTTGGGATGGCGCACGCCGATGACGGCCGCCTCGGCGATCGCGGGATGGCCCACCGCGACATTCTCGATCTCGATGGAGGAAATCCATTCGCCGCCCGATTTGATCACATCCTTGGCGCGGTCGGTGATCGTCATGTAGCCCCGCGCATCGAGCGTCGCCACGTCGCCGGTGTCGAACCAGCCGTCAAGGTCGTAAGCGTCCGCACCTTCGCCCTTGAAATAGGCTTTGGCGACGGCGGGCCCGCGCACCTTGAGCCGGCCGAACGCCTTGCCGTCGCGCGGCAGTTCGCGGTCGCTGTCGTCAACGATTTTCATCTCGACGGAGAACGGCGGGTGACCCTGTTTGAGCTTGAGGTCGAGCTGTTGGTGATAGGGGAGTTCGTCCATGCCGGCCTTGAGCGTACCCAGCGTCCCCAGCGGACTCATCTCGGTCATCCCCCAGGCATGCACCACTTCGACATCGTATTTCTGCTCGAAAATCTCGATCATCGAGCGCGGGCAGGCCGAGCCGCCGATCAGCACGCGGTTGAGATAGGGCAGCATCTTTCCCGTCTGCTCGAGATATTGCAGCAGCATGAGCCAGACCGTGGGGACGGCCGCGGTCATCGTCACTTTTTCGCTGTCGAGCAATTCGTAGACCGAAGGGCCGTCGAGCTTTGGGCCCGGCAGCACGAGCTTCGCGCCCATCATCGGGCCCACAAACGCGAGCGCCCAGGCATTGGCGTGGAACATCGGCACGACGGGCAGCACATTGTCGACGCCGCGCACGCCCTGCGCGTCCGCCTGGCTGGCGACCAGCGCGTGCAAAACGTTGGAGCGGTGGCTGTAGAGCACGCCCTTGGGATTGCCGGTCGTGCCCGAGGTGTAGCAAAGCCCGCAGGCGGTGTTCTCGTCGAAATCCTTCCAGGCAAAATCGTCCGCCTCTTCGGCGATGAAATCCTCATAGGCGACGAGATTGGGAATGCGCGCGTCCGGCAGATGGGCGCGGTCGGTGAGCGCCACGTAGAGTTCGATCGACGGCAGCTTGGGCGCGAGTTCGGCCACCAGCGGCGCAAAGCTCGTATCGAAGAACAGCGCGCGGTCGCCCGCATGGCCCGCGATATAGACGAGCTGCTCCGGGAACAGGCGGGGATTGAGCGTGTGATAGATCGCGCCGATGCCCGTGATGCCGTACCAGGTCTCGATGTGGCGGTGCGTGTTCCAGGCCAGCGTGCCCACGCGATCGCCGAGCTTGATGCCGCGCCGGTCGAGCGCCCTGGCGACGCGACGCGCGCGCGTCTGGATGTCGCGATAATTGGTGCGGTGGATCGGACCTTCCACCGTGCGCGTGACGATTTCGCGGTCGCCGTGATAACGCCCGGCGTGGTCGATGATCTTGTGGACCAGCAACGGCCAGTCCTGCATCAGGCCCTGCATGTGTGAAGCGCCCCTTTTTCCCTTTGCCGCATCATAGGAACGCCCGCGCATGGGAGCAACGCGGCCGTGTCGCGTTGACGCGGGCGGCGCCCGCGGGGATGAATGGGCGAAACGCCAAAGGCAAGCCCCATGCCCCTGTCCAATGCGCAATCGCGGGACGTCCAGAGCCTGCTTCACCCCTATACGAACCATGTGAAGCTCCGGGAGACGGGCCCCGTCATCGTCGACCGGGGCAAGGGCGTCCGCATCTATGACGAGCAGGGGAAAGACTACATCGAAGCCATGGCCGGGCTCTGGTGTACCGCACTGGGCTGGGGCGAGGAGGCGCTGGTCGAGACCGCCGCCCGGCAGATGCGCGAACTTTCCTACGGCCATCTGTTCGCAGGCCGCAGCCACGAGCCCGCCATCGCGCTGGCCGAGAAGCTCAAGGAGGTTTCGCCCTTTCCGGTGGGCAAGGTCTTCTTCGCCAATTCGGGCTCGGAAGCGAACGACACCCAGATCAAGCTGTTCTGGTATGCGAACAATGCGCAGGGAAAACCCAAGGCCAAGAAGATCATCAGCCGCATCAAGGCCTATCACGGCGTCACGATTGCCAGCGCGAGCCTGACGGGACTTCCCGGCAACCACAAAAGCTTCGACCTGCCGCTCGATTTTGCGCGTTTCGCCGATTGCCCGCATTATTACCGCCATGCCGAGGCGGGCGAGAGCGAGACGCAATTCTCCGCCCGCATGGCGCGCAATCTGGCGGAGTTGATCGAGAAGGAAGGCCCGGAAACCATCGCGGCGATGATCGCCGAGCCGGTGCTGGGTGCGGGCGGCGTGATCCTGCCGCCGCAGGGCTATTTCGACGCGATCGGGCGCGTGCTCGACCGCTACGGCATTCCCCTCATCGACGACGAAGTGATCACGGGCTTCGGCCGCACGGGAAACTGGTTCGGCTGCGGCACCTACGGCTTCGAGCCGGCGACGATGACGGTGGCGAAGGCGCTCTCCTCCGCCTATTTGCCGATCTCGGCCGTGCTGATCTCGCCCGAACTGTGCGAAATCGTCGAAGCCGAATCCGGCAGGATCGGCACCTTCGGCCACGGCTTCACCTATTCCGGCCATCCGGTGGCCGCCGCCGTGGCGCTGAAGACGATCGAGATTTATCAGGAGCGCGACGTGGTGGGCCATGTGCGCCACGTGGCGCCGCGATTTCTCGCGCGGCTGGCCCGGCTGGAGGATCACCCGCTGGTCGGCGAAGCCAAAGGCGTGGGGCTCATCGCGGGCGTGGAAGTCGTCGCCGACAAGAAGACGAAAGCGAATTTCGATCCCGCCAAAATGGTTGCCGCGACCATCGCCGGCTTCGCGCAGGATGAAGGCGTGATCGTGCGCGCGCTGATGGGCGACCGCATCGCGCTGTGCCCGCCGCTGGTGATCGACGAAAGCGAGATCGACGAGCTGTTCGACCGTTTCGAGCGCGCGCTGGCCAGGGGTCTCGATTGGGCGACGCGGGAGAAGCTGATCGCCGCCTGATTTCGCGGCGGCCGCAATTCTCTACTGCATGACGTCCATCGTATCGACGACCACGTTGCAGTAATCGTCAAAGCCCTTGTCGTCGCCCCGGAGAACGATGCGGACGATGCCGGGACCGGCCAGCGTGAAATGCTGCGCCGGAACGTCGGTGCCGCTGCGGATTTCGCGTTCGCCCACGGTGCTGAGCACGCGCCCGTTGTTGTCGTAGGCCGTCGCCGTCCAGACGGGATGGCTGACGCCGATCGGTCCAGCCCTCAGATGCGAACGGTTGAACGACACCGAGTCCTTCGGCTTGTCGAAGTCCAGCGAGTACTGGCACGGATGGCCGCCCCGCTGAAGCAGAATGGTGCTGCCGATTGCGGCGGAGATCGTGGCGCCGTCGAGCGTGTCGTTCTGGTCGAACAGGACGACCGGCTGATCCGGCGTCGTGGTGAGGATGATCCCGCGCGCGCGCAACCCGGCATCGAGATCGGCGCCCCGCAATCCGGCCCGGGGAAGCTCCTGGGCGGCAGCGGAGGCGCACGCCAGCGCGAGCGCAAGCGCGCCAGCTGCCAGGGATTTGCTCGTGTGAATTTTACTCATCGAGGATCTCCTCGCCAATTGCGATGCCGGGTCGACACTGTCCTCATTCTCTTAACCCTCCCCTTGAGGGAGGGTCGAAATTCTCCTTCGAGCGGTAGCGAGAAGAGAATTTCGGGGAGGGGTATTGTTGAAGCAGCACCCCTCCCCGAAAAATTCTTCGTGTCCGTTCGCTGGCGCTCTCGGACCTCAGAATTTTTCGACC
Source organism: uncultured Alphaproteobacteria bacterium (assembly GCA_963760345.1). Lineage (GTDB taxonomy): Bacteria > Pseudomonadota > Alphaproteobacteria > Micropepsales > Micropepsaceae > Rhizomicrobium. Next base: position 289,545 of record CAVXCU010000002.1, on the reverse strand, counting down.
CTCCCTCAAGGGGAGGGTGGATTCACTTTGTTCGCGCAAAATCACTGGCCTTTAGTGTTGTGCCGAAGTCGCCGCGTCATCTTTCGCATGCAATCCCAGTTTCTGCGCGAGATAGACATAGGACAGCGCCCACATCTGCGCTTCCTCTTCGTGCGTGGCGCCCGGCCCGTGACCGCCTTCGGGGCTTTCGTAGAACAGGACGTCCTGCTTCATCGCTTCCATCTTGGCCGCCATCATGCGCGCGAAGACAGGCGTGACGCGGTCGTCGCTGGTCTCGGTGATGAAGAGGATCGGCGGATATTTCACGTCCGGCTTGATGTTCTCATACGCGGAATATTTGAGGATCGCCGCGCGCATCACGGGATCGGCCGGGTCGCCATATTCGTCGACCCAGGACGCGCCCGCGCCGTATTTCGTGTAGCGCAGCATGTCGACCAGCGGGCGCTGGCAGACGACCGCGCCGAAGAGATCGGGGCGTTCCACCATCGATGCGCTGACGAGCAAGCCGCCGTTCGAGGCGCCGACGATGCCCACCTCTTTCGGCGTCGCGAACCCGCGCTTCTCGATGTCGGCCGCGACCGCCTCGAAATCGTCGAAGGCGTGCTGGTGGTTGAGCTTCATCGAGCCCTCGTGCCATTTCGGTCCGAATTCGCCGCCGCCGCGGATATTGGCGACGACAATCGCGCCACCTTTGGCGACCCAGGCCCCGCCCGCGTCGAGCGGACGATGACCGTCGTTCCAGTACCAGGGCTCGAGCGACAACTCGAAGCCGCCGTAGGAATAAAGAATGGTCGGGACGGGGCCCGTCTGGTTCTTCAGATGAACGTAGAAGTAGGGCACCTGCGTGCCGTCCGCCGACGTTGCCCAGAACTGTTCCGACACCATGTTGCTCGCATCGAAGCGCGCGGGCTTCGGACTTGATCGCAACCGGCGCGCCCTTGCCGTCATAGGCGTAGAGCGTGGGCGGCATGAGGAAACCTTCGACGGTGAATTGTGCGAGCGGCGTCCAGTCGTCCGCCGAGACGATATGCGTCGAACCGCCCTTGGGAAGGTCGAGTGTCGTATCCGACCATTTGCCGTCTTTGCCGGGACGGAACGCATGGACGGAGCCCATCACGTTCTCGAAGATGCATGCGAAGACGGCGTCGCGTCCGGCAGCCACGTCTTCGATCGTCCCGCGCGCATCCGGCGTGAACAGGATCGTATAGGTCGCCTTGTTCGTCTTGACAAAGCGCTCGACCGGGAATGCGACCAGCGAGCCTTGTGGAATCTGCTGGCCATCGGGCGCAGTCCACGCATCGCGCGTGGAGAAGATCAGATCGCCGCCGGTTGCGCCGTGCAGCCGGGTGCCCAACGGCAACGGCAGCTTGATCGTCGTGTTGTCGGGCTTCAGATAAAAATATTCATTGGTGAAGGTTGTAAGCCCGCGCTCGATCAACGGGATCGTGCCGTAAGGCCCGCGCAGCACGAAGGCCCGTGCGGCAATATCCGTTTCGGACGCTTCGTAAATCGTCTTCGCCGCGTCGATCGGCTGGCCGCGATGCCAGATCTTCACGATGCGCGGATAGCTCGATTTCGTCATCGTGCCCGGTCCGAAATCCGTGGCAAACAGGATCGTGTTCGCGTCGAGCCAGGCCGTGTCGGATTTCGCGACCGGCAGCGTGAAGCCGTCTGTCAGGAACGTCTTTGTGTGCGGATCGAATTCGCGCACGGCGGAGGCGTCGCTGCCGCCGGGTGAAAGCCGCACCAGGCAGCGTCTTGTCTCCGGGCGCACAGCGTCGCGCCCTGCCAGACCCAGGCGGTGTGCTCGTCGGCATCGAGCTTGTCGACGTCGAGGAGGACATCCCAATGGGGATCGGCATTGCGGTAGTCGGCGGCCGTCGTCTCGCGCCACAGCCCGCGCACATGGCCCGCGTCCTGCCAGAAATTGAACACGTCGCCATGGTCGAGCTCGCCCAGCGCGATGCGGTCGTTCGCGTTCAACACGGTGAGGATCGTGTCGTGGTCTTTCTGATATTCGGGATCGGATTTGAGCGCAGCGAAGGTGATTTCATTTTGTGCTTTCGCCCAGGCGAGCGGCCTGGCGCCGTGAATGTCCGCCAGCCACAGATAGGGATCGGGCGAGTCGGGCGTGAGGTCCGCCATGCCTTGCGCAAACGCCACGCCCGCCAGCACACCCGCGACTGCGAGCCCGGCAACCAGTTTTCCGAGAGCCATGACAAATGTCCTTTGCTGTGCAGGCCGCCCGCCCGAAACCGGGGCGGCCTTCGTCTTCGTTCCTACTTTCCCTGGCGCTCGAACAATATCGTGGGATGGCCCTTGTACTCCGTCTGCGCATATTCCGTGTAGCCGCATTTTTGCGCGACGCCGACGGACGCCGAATTGCCGGGTTCGATCATGCATACGGTGCGCGCGCCGCCGAAATGCCCGTCGCCCCAGGCGACGACGGCCTGCGCGGCCTCCGTCGCAAAGCCCTTGCCATGCGCCCAGGGCGCGAGCGCCCAGCCGATCTCGGGCGCTTCGTCGAAGTGCGGTCCCAGCTCCCGCTTGCCGGTGCCGAACCCGATCTGTCCGGTGAACCGTCCCGAGGATTTTTCCTCCGCCGCCCAGTAACCGAACCCCAGCAGCGACCAATGCCCCGCCTGGCGCAGCAGCCGTGCCCATGCCTCTTCGCGCGTAAACGGCTGGCCGCCGATGAAGCGCGTGACTCCGGCGTCGGCCCACATCGCGGCAATGTCGGAGAAATCATCGAGCCTGTGGCCGCGCAGAACGAGCCGCGCGGTTTCGAGCGTGGGCACGGCGTTGGCTGCGGCGCCGGACAGGGGCATGGGAAATACCGGACTCGAAATATCGTTCGGGCCGGAGGATATAGGCGATGTTTCGCGATTGCATGGGACCTGGAGCCGCATTGAACCGTTTGTGAAGCGGTGTGGCGCGCGCGCACGAATTTCCGCCCCTCGGGCCGTTCCCTAAACTTTCCCCGGTTCCCGGAACCGCCGCCCGGCTCCCGACTTATCTGAAAGAGCCCGACTGTCTTCACCGGCAGGATGCGGCCGCATCCCATTCCAGGAGTTCGCCACCATGGCCAAGCCCTTCCATCTTTCGCCTTTGCCTTACGAGGAAAACGCGCTCGAACCCGTGATCTCCGCGCAGACCGTCGGGCTTCATTACAACAAGCATCACAAGACCTATGTCGAGACGCTCAACAAGCTCGTGGACGGCACCCGCTTCGCCGACATGAAGCTGGAAGAAATCGTGCGCGCCACGGTCAGCAAGGAAGGCGAGAAGGAGAAGAAGATCTTCAACAATGCCGGCCAGGTCTGGAACCACGATTTCTATTGGCGCAGCCTGTCGCCCGAAGCGACCAAGCCCACCGGGAAATTGCTGAAGGCCATCGACCGCGATTTCGGCGGCCTCGACGCGCTGCTGGAGAAGCTCGCCGAGAACGGCAAGGATCAGTTCGGCAGCGGCTGGGCGTGGCTCGTCTCCCAGCACGGCAAGCTTTCCATCGACAAGACGTCGAATGCGATCGATCCGATGGCCAAGGGGGTCAATTGCCTGCTCGCCGTCGACGTGTGGGAGCATGCCTATTATCTCGACTACCGGAACGAGCGGCCCAAATACCTCCAGGCGGTCCTCGCCAAGCTCCTCAATTGGGACTTTGCGGCGGAAAACCTGGAAAAAGAGGACCACCCGATCCGCGCCGCAGCTTGACGTTGACGTGAGCGTAAACTAGGAGTCCGGCCCGCCACCGATTGGGCCGGACTTTGTCCGGATAGGGTTTGAGCCGGACCTACACCATCCGCGACCTGACCAAGACGTTTGGCGTCACGTCGCGGACGCTTCGCCACTATGAAGACGAGGGCCTGATCGCGCCCGAGCGTCGCGGCCAGACGCGGGTCTATTCCGCCCGCGACCGGGCGCGGCTTTCGCTGATCCTGCGCGGCAAGCGGGTCGGTTTCGGCCTCGCCGAGATCGGCGAAATTCTCGACCTTTACGACCAGCCCGATGGCGGCGCGGCGCAAATGGGACTCGCGCGCAAGAAATTCGCCGGGCGCATTGCGCTGCTCGAACGCCAGAAAACCGACATCGAAGAGTCGCTGGCCGAGCTCAGGCTCGGCCTCGCCATGATCGACAACAAGCTCGCCGAGCGCCAGGAGCTGGAGCGTCCGCGCATCAAGCTCACCGGCTATGGCGTGATGCCGGCGGAGGATTGAATGACCGCGTTGAACGTCGAAGCGCCCGCCTACATGACCGAGGATCTGCGCATCTTCGAAGGCGGCGTGGCGAAATTTCTCGAGCGCGAAGTGGTGCCCAATTCGGAACGCTATATCGCGCAGCATCATGTCGACCGCGAATTGTGGACCAGGGCGGGCGCGGCCGGGCTCCTCTGCGCCTCGACGCCGGAGGAATATGGCGGCCCCGGCGGCAATTTCGCCCATGAAGCGGTCATCATCGACCAGCTCGGCAAGCGCGGCGTCGACGGCTGGGGCATCGTGCTGCACAACGCGATCGTGGCGCCCTACATTCTCCACTACGGCACCGAAGAGCAGAAGCGCCGCTGGCTGCCGAAGCTCGCCAGCGGCGAACTCGTCAGCGCCATCGCGATGACGGAGCCGGGCACGGGCTCGGACCTGCAAAGCGTGAAGACAACCGCGCGCCGCGACGGCAACCAATATGTCGTCAACGGCTCCAAGACCTTCATCACCAACGGCGGCACGGCGAATTTCATCGTGGTCGTGTCCAAGACCGATCCCACCAAGGGCGCGAAAGGCATCTCGCTCGTCTGCGTGGAGACGGACGAGGTCGAGGGCTTCCGCCGCGGCCGCGTGCTCGACAAGATTGGGCAGAAGGCGAACGACACCGCCGAATTGTTCTTCGAAGAGGTGCGGGTGCCGACGGCGAACCTGATCGGCCTCGACGAAGGCATGGGCTTCGCGCAGCTCATGCAGCAATTGCCGCAGGAGCGGCTCATCATTGCGCTGCAGGCGCTGGCCGTGATCGAGCGCGCGCTGGCCGTCACCGGCGACTATGTGAAAGAGCGCAAGGCGTTCGGCAAGCAGATCATCGAATTCCAGAACACGCAGTTCAAGCTCGCCGAATGCAAGACCGAGGCGACAATCGCCAAGGTCTTCTGCCAGCATTGCGTCGAGCTGCATCTGCGCGGCAAGCTCGACGCCACCATGGCCTCGATGGCCAAGCTGTGGCTCACCGACACGCAATGCAAAATCGTCGACGAATGCCTGCAGCTGCATGGCGGCTACGGCTACATGAACGAATTCCCCATCGCGCGCATGTATGCCGACAGCCGCGTCCAGAAAATCTACGGCGGCACCAACGAAATCATGAAACTCCTGATCGCGAGGAGTTTGTAGTGCCGGAGACGTCGCAAATGAGTGCCGGGCGTCGATCCTCCTCCCCCGCGCGCGGAGGGGGTCCCCTTCGTCCGACTGCGCCGGACTCTTCCCCCGTAAACGGGGGGAGAGGATCGAAGGAGGGCGTGCCCAACGATAGGACTGAAACGCGAAAATTCGCAAAGGCTCTGCGACGCAAGCTCACGCGCGCCGAAACCATCTTGTGGTCCCGGCTGCGGCGCGACCAGATCGCCGGATACCGATTCCGCCGCCAGCATCCGATTGGTCCATACGTGGCCGATTTCGCCTGCGTGCCCGCAATGCTCGTCGTCGAGGTCGATGGCGCCACGCATTCGACGGACGAGGAACTCGATCACGACCGCAAACGTGACGCCTATCTGAAGAAGCATGGCTGGCGCGTGTGCCGCGTCTGGAACGAAGACGTCTACAAGAATTCCGACGGCGTGCTTGAAGCGATCTACGCGCTGCTGCGAGCTCCCGAATCTGACCGCTCATCGTCGAAGGACAGATAGGCCGCGATGATGAACCTCAACCACGCTCAAGCTTCATTCCTCTTCCCCCGCTTGCGGGGGAAGTGTCCGACGCAGTCGGACGAAGGGGGCCCCCTCCGTCGCGCACTTCGTGCGCGACACCTCCCCCGCGCGCGGCAGGGCTGTCCGGGGAACGATTCACTGTGACGCGGGTGCATGCCCGGCCAATGCTGCGTGAAGCGGCTACTTTCTGGTTGTCGAGACTCAGAAAGAAGAGAGGCCGAGCATGCGGTACAGCGATAGCATTTTTGGGCATCTGCTCAAACCGATTGTGCGACGCCGGTTTGACACGGTTGTGGATAGCCACCGCGGCAATGCCTACGACAAAGAGTTCGACAGCTGGGATCATCTGGTGGTGCTGATTTATGCCCAGCTTGCCGGCGTAGAGGGCCTGCGCGGGCTGGAAGCGGTGTGGAACGCCAATTCGCATCACCACTACCATCTCGGGGTAGACAACGTGGCGCGCTCGACGCTATCGGACGCCAATCGGCGCCGTCCGCCGGCGGTCTTCACCGAGACGTTTTCGATGCTGTCCGGTCTCGCCGACCGGATGATGAAGCGTGAGGGCGAAGAGATGCTGCGGCTGATCGATTCCTCTCCGGTCCCGCTCGGCCGGCTCATCAAGTGGGCCAAGTGGAACGGGCGCATCCGTGGTCTCAAGCTGCACGTCGTCTACGATCCGGGACGCGACAATCCGACGGACATCGCCATCACCCATGCCAACGTCAACGACGTGGAGGTGGGCGAACGGATCCACATCGAGGCGGGATGCACCTACGTCTTCGACAAGGGGTACTACAAATACCAATGGTGGACTGGCATTCACGATGCCAAAGCGCTGTTCGTCACCCGCCAGAAGATTTTGGCGCGGTTCCGTGCCGTTCGCTGGCTGCCGCTCAGGAAGCGCAAGGGCGACGGCTTCACCGTCATCGACGATGCCGAGGTCAAGCTTGTCAGCAAAGGCGATTCCAAGCTCGCCATTCCCATGCGCCGCATTCGCGTCAGGCGCGACAAGGGAGCAAAAATCACGCTTCTCACCAACGACTTTGAACGCTCCGCCATCGAGATCGCGGCTCTTTACAAGAAGCGCTGGCAGATCGAGTTGCTGTTTCGCTGGATCAAACAACATCTGAAGATCAGGTCGTTCCTCGGACGCAGCGACAATGCGATCCAACTCCAGATCGTCGCCGCCATGATCGCCTATGTGCTTCTGCGCATCGCAGCCCGCGAAAGCTGCATCGCCATGCCAATCATCCGCCTCGCAGATCTCCTGAAAGAACGCCTTTTCACCCGAAGGACCATCGCCGAAATCGACAAACCGCCCGACGTCCATCTCTCCAAACCGCGACCCAGGGTCTCTCCGGATCAACTGGAGCTCCGATATGCCTGAACTTTCCCCGGACACCCCTGCCGCGAGGGGGGGAGGAGGATCGACGTTTGAAAATTACTTTCGAGAATTTTGCCAAGACACCACCAAGGAGAACGTCCATGACCGATTGTTTTGTTTACGACACCGTGCGCACGCCGCGCGGCAAGGGGAAGAAGGATGGCGCGCTGCATGAAGTGACCGCGCTGGAGCTTGCGACCCAGGCGCTGCGCGCGATCCGGGACCGCAACCACCTCGACACCAAAATCGTCGACGACGTGGTGCTCGGCTGCGTCGATCCGGTGGGCGAGCAGGGCTCCAACATCGCGCGCATCGCGGTCTTGAACGCGGACTATTCGGATTCGGTGGCGGGCGTGCAGATCAACCGCTTCTGCGCCAGCGGGCTCGAGGCCTGCAACATGGCGGCGGGGCAGGTGATGTCCGGCCAGTCGGAGATGACGATCGGCGGCGGCGTGGAATCGATGAGCCGCGTAGGCATGGGCGCCAGCGGCGGCGCGTGGGCGACCGATCCCCAGGTTGCGATCAAATCCTATTTCACGCCCCAGGGCATCGGCGCCGATTTGATCGCGACCTTGGACGGCTTCTCGCGCGACGACGTGGACGCCTATGCGGTCGAAAGCCAGAAGCGCGCGGCGAATGCGTGGAAGAACGGCTATTTCAAGAAATCGGTCGTGCCGGTGAAGGACATTCTGGGCCAGACCATGCTCGACCGTGACGAGCACATGCGCCCCGATGCGTCGATGCAGTCGCTGGCGTCATTGCAACCCGCTTTCGCGCAACTGGGCGAATTCGCGGGCTTCGATTCGGTGGCGCAGCAGCGTTATCCGCAGGTGGAGAAGCTCAACCACGTGCATCATGCCGGCAATTCGAGCGGCATCGTGGACGGCGCGGCGGCCGTGCTCCTCGGCACCAAGGAAGCGGGCGACGCGATGGGGCTGAAGCCGCGCGCGCGCATCCGCGCGTTCTCGTCCATCGGCTCGGAACCCTGCATCATGCTCACCGGCCCCGCGCTGGTGACGGAAAAGGTGCTGAAGCGCGCCGGCATGAAAGTGAGCGACATCGACATCTTCGAGCTCAACGAAGCGTTCGCCTCCGTCGTGCTGCGCTTCATGAAGGTGCTGGGCATCAGCCACGACAAGACGAACGTGAACGGCGGCGCGATCGCGATGGGCCATCCCTTGGGCGCCACGGGCGCGATGATCCTGGGCACGGTGCTCGACGAACTCGAACGCCGCAATCTCTCGACCGGCCTCGTCACGCTCTGCGTGGGCGCAGGCATGGGCACCGCCACGATCATCGAGCGCGTCTAGCAACGTCGGAGCGCGGGCGTCCCGCCCGCACGAACTGAAAACGAGTCGCGCATGCGGGCGGGGACGCCCGCGGTCCGACAAGAAGGAGTTACTCAAATGAATCTCACCAACTTCAAATGGGATCAGGACGCGGACGGCATCGTCACGCTCACCTGGGACGTGCCGGGCCGCACGATGAACGTGCTGACGGGATCGGCCATCGCCGAGATCATGCAGGTGGCCGAGAAGGTCGCGAGCGACGCGACCATCAAGGGCCTCGTCATCACCAGCGGCAAGGCGAACGGCTTCTGCGCCGGCGCGGCGCTGGACGAAATGGAAGGCAATGCGAGCGGTGCGGGCGGCAAAACCTCGCCGCAGGACGCCATCGCCGCGCGCTATGCGGGCGTGCTGCAGTTCCACGCTGCGCTGCGCAAGCTCGAGACCTGCGGCAAGCCGGTGGCGGCCGCGATCAACGGCCTCGCGCTGGGCGGCGGGCTGGAAGTGACGCTCGCCTGCCATTACCGCGTGGTGGCCGACAATCCGAAGCTCCAGCTCGGACTTCCCGAAGCGAAAGTGGGCCTGCTTCCCGGCGGCGGCGGCACGCAACGCCTGCCGCGGCTGATCGGTGCGATGCAGGCGCTGCCGCTGATCCTTCAGGGCACCAGCGTCGATCCGCAGAAGGCGCTGGGCCTCAAGCTGGTGAATGCCGTCGCGCCCGCGGCCGATCTCGTGGCGAACGCGAAAGCGTGGATCAAAACCAAGCCCGAAGCGGTGCAGCCCTGGGACAAGAAGGATTTCAAGATTCCCGGCGGCGGGCCGTTCTCGCCGGGCGGCAGCCAGGTCTTCACCATGGGCAATGCGATGCTGCGCAAGGAGAGCTACGGCAATTATCCCGCGCAGCGCGCGATCATGTCGTGCGTCTATGAAGGCATCCAGGTTCCCATCGATGCGGGGCTGCGCATCGAGGCGCGCTATTTCACCAAGCTGCTGATGGATCCGGCCAGCCGCAACATGATCCGCTCGCTGTTCCTCTCCATGCAGGATCTGGGCAAGGGCGCAAGGCGGCCGCACGATCAAGCGCCGTCCGATGTGAAGACGTTGGGCGTCTTGGGCGCGGGCGTGATGGGCGGCGGCATCGCCTATGTCTCCGCCGCGGTGGGCATCGATGTCGTGCTCATCGACACCACCATCGAGAAGGCGAACGCCGGCCGCGACCATGCGGGCGGCATCATCGACAAGCAGATCGCGCGCGGCCGCTCGACGCCGGAGAAGAAGGCGGAGATTCTGTCGCGCATCCATCCCACCGCCGATTTCGGCGACCTCAAAGCCGTCGATCTGGTGATCGAGGCGGTGTTCGAGGATCGCGCGGTGAAGGCGGAGGCGACGAAGAAGGCCTGCGCCACGATCCCGAAGGCGGCGGTGTTCGGCTCGAACACGTCGACTTTGCCGATCACGGGGCTCGCCGAAGCGAGCGACCGGCCGGAAAGCTTCATCGGCGTGCATTTCTTTTCGCCGGTGGATCGCATGGGCCTGGTCGAGATCATCCGCGGCAAACAGACCAACGACCGCGCGCTGTCGGTGGCGATGGATTACGTCCAGAAGATCAAGAAGACGCCCATCGTGGTCAACGATTCGCGCGGCTTCTACACCTCGCGCTGCGTGGGCACCTTCCCGGGCGAAGGCGTGGCCATGCTGAGCGAGGCCATCCATCCCGCCATGATCGAGAATGTCGCGCGCATGGCCGGCATGCCGATGGGGCCGCTCGAGCTGATGGATTCCATCGGCATTGACACGGGCCTGAAGGTGCGCCGCCAGACGAAGAAGGATCTGGGCATCGCGACGAGCGATCCGTCGGAAGATTTCTTCGCCTGGATCGTGGAGACGTCGAACCGCCCGGGCCGCAAGACCGGCAAGGGCTTCTACGATTACGATGCTTCGGGCAAGCGCATCCGGCTGTGGCCGGAACTCCTCACCTACAAGGGCGGCCATTGGCGCACCGATGCCGATGTGGACGAGATGAAGGCGCGCTTCCTCACCATCCAGGCGCTGGAGGCGGCGCGCTGTTTCGAGGAAGGCGTCATCACCGATCCGCGTGACGCGGATGTGGGCGCGATCCTGGGCTGGGGCTATGCGCCCTTCACCGGCGGACCGATCTCCTACATCGACACGCTGGGTGCGGCCGCATTCGTCAAACGCTGCGACGACTTCGCCGCGAAATACGGCGACCGCTTCAAACCCAACAAGCTGCTGCGCGACATGGCCGCGAAGAACGAGGCGTTCTACGGAAGATTCGCCCCGCAGAAACAGGCGGCGTGAGGATTTGCTCATTGGTCACGCAGCTCGCTTGTTGCGCCTGACGGTTTTGTTCAGAAGCGCATTGAACAGCTCATCACGCAAATAACTCACAGCCGGAACGGCAACACCATCTCCGACCAAGTGGTACGCTTCGTTATAGTTCTTCGGTAGCTTGTACGTATCCGGAATGCCCATGAGACGAGCCGCTTCCCGTGAAGAGAGCAGCCTTATTCTGATTTGTCCTCGATTTACGAATAGAACTCGTTGCCTGCTCGATCCTCCCGCCGGAGTTCGAAGGCACCCTGCGACGTTGTCGAACCGCACTTCGGCACGTTGCACCTTCTCGCCCTTTTCATTGTGGCGTGTGCGTCTATACACCGTTCCCGCCACACGTTGCCTTTTCAATTGCGCCGTTTGGACTTTCGCCAAATTGAGCGGTGACATCATCGACAGGATGGCGCGTGTTTCTTCGAGAGTATGCCACGATACATCCGACGGCGTTTCCTCAATCATGTCGGAAAAACATACTGTCCGTTGGGCTATAGCTGGCAATCGCCACCACACCCAGCGATGCTTGGCTCCTTCAGACAGACTTGCGTGAGCCGACAGCAGCGCTGCTGGGTGGAATTGAGTTGTGGGCGAATTGGAAATTACTTCATCGGGAGCAATGATCGCGTCGTCGACGCCAATAATGAAAAGACGCGGTCTCGATTGTGGGACGAACTTGGCTGCATCGAGCACGATTGCGCCAAAGGCGTAATTCGCCGCAGCGAGAGCGTCCGCGATCGCCCCAAAATCGCGCCCACCTCGCGCCGCCAACGCGCCGCAAACATTCTCCAAGGCGATGATTGGCGGTCGACGACCTTCAGCGTTGAGCGCTTGGATCAACCGCCAAAACGGCCAAAAAACGCCGCTCCGCTGCCCACCGAGACCGGCGCCTAGGCCGGCAAGGGACAAATCTTGGCATGGGAAAGACGCCCAAACGAGGTCCGGGCATGCTCGGAGTACTCGGTCAGAAGCTGAGAGTTCTGACAAAAGCGCGTGCCAGTAGGATGCGCTCTCTTTCAGAAAATTGAGTTCCCTGTCACCCCAGGTGGTCTCTGCATCGCTTTCTATCGGCCCCTTACATTTGCTGGGGTCAAAGCTGAGTTGACGGTTCGAAACACGGTCCACGAATTCAGACTTTGCTTTGCACAAATCTGCTGCTGCCGCGTCAATGTCCGGGGAGATTGCTAAATCTGTAGAGCCAGAGTCGCCTTGCGGCGACGGCACGCTTCCCGACACTTCGCTTACTGGCGTGTAATGCAGGCTCAGATACGAGTTGGACGTTTTGGCCAGCATTGAAGGCGTGAGAGTAAGAACCGCAAACGCGGCTGTGACAGCCGCGATAAGCAGCGCGATGAAACCTGCGCCAAGAAGAGTAATGTTTAGGATGCGGACAAATAGACGTTCCATCGAAGAAGCCCCCTGTAACAGCCATTTAGTCAGTAGTGCCGCGATAGAAGCCGACCATAATTAGTGAAATCGGGTGACACCATACCTAAAACTCGGGATAGCGGATGGCGCGCGCCCGGCGATTAGCCTTCACCTCTTCAACTGTCCGCCATCCACCGGCCAGATCGCGCCGGTGACGAAACTGGCGCGGGGCGAGGCGAGGAACACCGCCACGTCCGCGATCTCTTCGGGCTTGCCGAAGCGCCGGAGCGCCACTTCGCGGCGGATCCAGCGGTTCCAGTCGTCGGGGCGTTCGTTGGCGCGCTTCTCCCAATCGCCGCCGGGAAAGATGATGTTGCCCGGCGCGATCGTGTTCACGCGCACGCCCTCGCGGCCCATCAGCTTCGCCAGCTCCTGCGACGCATGATTGAGCGCGGCCTTGGACGAGCCATAGGTGAGCGGTGTGCCCAGCGCTTCGAGCCCGGCAATCGACGAGATGAAAATGACGTTGAAGCCGGCGCGCGCCTCCTTCGGCCGCGCCATCACGCGCTTCATCGTTTCGCGGGCGAGCCGGATCGAACCCAGGAAATTCTGCGCGAGGCCGGATTCCCATTTCTCGTCGGACACGTCGAAGCCCAGCGGCGCGTCGTCGATCCCCACATTGGCGACGAGCGTGTGGACGGGCCCGAGCGTCCCTTCGGCGCCTGTCAGCGCCGCGGCGATGGTCGCGGTCTCCGTCATGTTGCCGGTGTGTTTGTAAAGCCGCCGCGCGCCGTGACGCGCCGCGAAATCCTCATGCGCCTTGTCGAGCGGCGCGGGCGAACGCGCGGTCAGCGCCACGTTGGCGCCTTCCCGGAGGAACGCCTCCGCGATGGCGTGGCCGATGCCGCGGCTCGCGCCCGCGATGAAGACGTGCTTGCCGGTGAGTTCGAGATCCATGTGTCCGCTCCTGTCGCCCGTGCCCGAGCATATCGGGCTGCGGCTTATGCCTCAATGCGAAAGGGGTTCACGCGGAGCCGCGGAGCCGCGGAGTAGAAGAAAGACTTAGCGCAGAGGACGCAGTGGAGACGCAGGGGGCGCAGAGGTTGATTGCATAATTCCGGGCGTAATGACCTTTCTTGTTGCGCGCATTCGCGCGCAGATCTTTCTCAGCGTCCTCCGCGAACCCCCAGCGTCCTCTGCGCCAAATCTGCTTTTTTCCTCCGCGGCTCCGCGTCTCCGCGTGCCCATCGGGCCGGCGTTGCAATGCCGAGAGTCGGAACATTGGACTGCCTCCCAACCCGCCATCCCAAGGAGATGGCGCGGAACATGCCGCAATTCGTCCGCGTCTTGTTCCAGGAATATTTTTGTCTTCGTATTGCGCATGCAGGAAAGCATGCCACGTTGAAGGTTTTCAACCTTCAAGGTGTCGAATGTCGGAAGCCAGCATCGCAACGCAATGGAAGAAGGGACAATCGGGAAATCCACGGGGGCGGCCGAAAAAGCCGGAGCTCCTGAAGGATCAGGGAGAGATGCTCACGCATCTCGCGCGCGGGCTGCTCGATCAGCCCTGCCATATGCTGGGAGCAGCAGGCCCGGCGCAGATCACGCGCCAGACGCGGCTCATGCTCGACGTGCTGGAGCGTGCGGAGCTCGGCGAGCTTGCCTGCATCAAATTTCTCTTCGAGCTGGCCGACCGCGGTGACCGGCGCAAACTCCAGGCGCTGCGCGCAGCCCGGCGGGCGCCGAAACCGAAAGACAGGCAGATCGAAGAGCGCTTCGCCGCGGCGATCGCGTCGCTGCCGCCCGCGCTCGGAGCCGAACATCAGCACCTCGTCGCGCCTGCGCGCGAACCGCGTACCGCGCTTGTGAAGCCTCCGAAAGTCCCGGCGGGCGAGCCGAAGTACCGGGAGAATCCGTATGCATTCGAGCCCGATCCGCTGGCCGGTATTCCGAAGCATTTGGTGCATGGCTCCTTCGCGCGCGACGAACCCGAAATTGCTCCGCCGCCGGATCACGGGAGCGGTGCGAGCCGCGCCGAACAGGCAAATGCACGGAGCTGGCCGAAAGCAGGGCCCGAAACAGGCCCGGAAACAGGGCTCATAACAGGACTTCAGGTCGGGCCCCGTCCGAATCAAACCTTTGATACGGCGAGAAAATCGGCTCTGCGCATGAGCGCGTGCGATTTTTCGAATTTCACCGCGCCACCGTGCGGCGATGAGGTCGTGCCAATGAACGGTGCGCGATGAAGACGTGCTTGCCGGTGAGTTGGAGATCCATGTGTCCGCTCCTGTCGCCCGCGGCCCGAGCATATCGGGCTGTGGCTGATGCCTCAATCGAAAGGGGTTCACGCGGAGCCGCGGAGTAGAAGAAGGGTTTAACGCAGAGGACGCAGTGGAGACGCAGGGGACGCAGAGTTTGGTGGCATTGGTCCGAGCGCGCGGTGAATTTCTTGTTGCGCGCATTCGCGCGCAGATTTTCCTCTGCATCCTCCGCGAACCCCCCGCGCCCTCTGCGCTAAATCCACTTTTTCTCCGCGGCTCCGCGTCTCCGCGTGCCCAATTGAACCGGCGTTGCCATGCCGCGAGTCCGAACACTAGACTGCTTCCCGATCCGCCATCCCGAGGAGACACGATGGCCTACGAACAGATCGTCGCCGATGTCAAAGACAGCATCCTGACCATCACGCTGAACCGCCCGGAGAAGCTCAACGCCTTCACCGGCACCATGATGAACGAGATGATCGACGCCTTCGCGCGCGCGAGCGGCGACGACGAGGTGCGTGCCATCGTGGTGACGGGCGCGGGCCGCGCCTTCTGCGCCGGCGCCGACCTGTCGGGCGGCGCCTCCACCTTCGACTACAATTCGCGCACCGACCGGCCGGACCGGCAGGCGGGCAGCGGTGGCGCCATCGACTGGAGCGACGAGCGGCTGCGCGACGGCGGCGGACGGCTCACGCTCGCGATCTTCGATTGCCTGAAGCCCGTGATCGCGGCGGTGAACGGGCCCGCCGTCGGCGTGGGCGCCACCATGCAGCTCGCGATGGACATCCGCATCGCCAGCGACAATGCGCGCATCGGCTTCGTGTTCTCGCGGCGCGGCATCGTGCCCGAAGCGTGTTCGAGCTGGTTCCTGCCCCGGCTCGTGGGCATCTCGCAGGCGCTCGAATGGTGCTATTCCGGCCGCGTGTTCGACGCGCAGGAAGCGCTGCGCGGGGGCCTCGTCAAGGAGGTGGTGAAGCCCGACGAGCTTCTGCCGCGCGCCTACGAGCTCGCCGCCGAAATCCGCGACAACACGGCGCCCGTCTCCATCGCGCTCATCCGCCAGATGATGTGGCGGCTTTCCGCGCTCGACCATCCGATGGAAGCGCACAAGATCGACAGCCGCGGCATCTATTCGCGCGGCAGTTCGGCCGATGTGAAGGAGGGCGTGGTGTCGTTCCTGGAGAAGCGGCCGGCGAAATTCCCGCAGAAGGTCTCCGCCGACATGCCGTCTTTCTTTCCGTGGTGGGAAGAACGGAAATATTCCTGACGCCGGGGCGGGTTTTGCCGCATCCCGCCAAATGCTAGGCTGACCTTTCATCGTTCGGGGATTGGGTCATGAAACATCTCGCTTCTGCGCTTCTCGCGGGCACAGCACTTTGCCTTTCGGGAACGGCCATTGCCGACGACAGTTCGGCCGCGCTGGGCGCCGGCGGCGTCGTGCTCACGCAATCGGCCGATATCCGCATGGCGGCCGAAGATCTGCGCATCAGTCCGAAAGAGGTGCGCATCCGTTTCGAATTCGCCAACGACAGCGGCAAGGACATCGACACGATGGTGGCGTTCCCGCTGCCCGACATCGACACCAACGAATATTCCGAATCGGCGCTGGGCACGACCACCAGCGATCCCGTGAACTTCGTGGGCTTCGAGGTAACGGCGGACGGGAAAAAGATTCCGGTCCAGGTGGAGCAGCGCGCGATCTACCAGGGAAAGGACGTGACGGACATCGTCAAATCCGTCGGCGTGCCGATTAACGTCGTGGGCACGAGAACCTACGACGCGATGCAGAAGCTCTCGCCCGCCAACCGCAAGATCCTGGAATCCCACGGCCTGTCCGACGGCGAGTCGGGCGATTCCGAGCATCCGCACTGGACTGTGCGCACGAAATTCTACTGGAACCAGAAATTCCCGGCCGGCAAGACCGTGGTGCTCGAGCAGCGCTACCAGCCGGTAACGGGCCAGTCGTTCTTCAGCGAAGAAGAGCTGACCGGCAAATCCGACGACACGCATTATTACATGAAGAACTACTGCATCGACGCCTCGACGCGCGTGTCGATGGCAAAGGCCCTGGCCGAAGGCAAGAAGGCCGATCCCCAGGAGGGCGGGCTCCTCTACGCTTTCACGACGGATTACATCCTGGTGACCGGCAACAACTGGAAAGGTCCCATCGGGCATTTCCACCTGACAATCGACAAGGAAAAGCCGGAAAACATATTGTCGATGTGCTGGGACGGCGATCTGAAGAAGACAAGCGCGCCCACGTTCGAGAGCACGCGCGAAAATTTCGCACCGAAGAGCGATATCAAGCTTCTGGTTCTGCAGGCCAAGCCGCCGGGATAGGGGCGGTGGGGCCTTGCGAAATTACGACCGTCTGCCGAACAGGGCGCGCCAGGCGCGTTGCATCCAGTTCGGGCCGGAACGCTTCACGTCATGCGTTTCGGTTTCGTAATACGGACGGTAGACAAGGTGACCCAGCATCGACGCTACTCCAGCCCACACCATAACACCGTACACGGATGATACGCTTCGCGCGGATTTGCCGCAATGGCAAATCGTCCGTGCACGGCGAATCTCGACTTCGAAGGTTAATGGGGCATTAACGCTGGGCCGGCGGCCGCGTCAGTGAAGATGATGCGACAGCCGTTCGCCCCAGGAGTCGAGCAAATCGCTCGTGCATTCGCGCGTCGATAGCTGGCTCGTTTCGACGCGCGTCCAGCGCTCCATCGCGCCTTCGATGGGCACGCCGCTCGACACTTCGGCGCGGCGCGCACGCTCTACCGCAAGTATGCGGCACGGATCGACCTCCCCATAACTTGCGTATAGCGCGCCCAACACGATGGCGATGATGACGAGTGGAACTCCGATCAATGTGCGCATCGCTGCCCCTTCTTTTAGTGAGTTGGGCCGGGCAATGGATTGCTGCCCGGAGTTGTTTCCTGGCGGCGCTCGATGGGTGCGCAGGTCTGCCAGCCGCTCGCCCAGCCGCGCCGGTAGACGGCGTCGTTCTTGTAGAGGTCGTCGTCGCGCACGGTGTTGCCGCGGAAGTCGGAGCCCTGCTCCTGGGCCGCGGCGCAGCCGTCGGCATAACCGTCCTTGAAGCTCGGCGTCCGCCGGAGCGCTTGGTCCCGCGGGCCGCCGAACAGGGTGCAAGCGCCCAGCGCAGATGCTGCGGCAGCCAGAACGGCAAGCCGGAATAGCGATGTCGAAGGCATGCTCGCGGCGTCTCCGGGTCAGGTTTTCGCGATGCTAGCAGACGGGCCGGGCACCGCCAAAGCGGCGCGGGTTTCCAGGGATCGTCAGCGCGCCGGCACGGCGCCCGTCGCCGCCGCGATCGCATCCCAATAAGTGACCACGCCGGCGAGCTTGCCCGTATCGCGCGCGACGATCGGGAGTGCGGCCGGCGCGCGGCCGAAACAGCGGATCGCTTCGGATGCGGGCGTGTCGGGATAAAGCGTGACGGCCTGGCGATTGGCGGCGTCGCCCACGCGACGCGCTTTCACGTCGTCGAACTTCCGGCGCAACGCGGCCGTCTCGTCGCTCAGGAAGCGCAGATTGGGGGCAAGGTCGCCCGCCAGCGCCATGCGCGGCACGAGCAGGCTCAACAGATCAGCCATGCCGAACATGCCCACATATTTTCCCTCGGCATCGATCACGGGCAGGTTCGTGGCGCGTTGGGCGATCAACATGTCCGCGGCGGCGGCGACGGTTTCGCTGTCGCGGATGGTGGGCGGATTTCTGGTCATGATGGCGGCGCAGCTCATGGCGAAATCTCCGGCGCGGGCGGATGTGCCTAACCCGCGCGGATGGGCCCCGCAAGGGCCCGCACGTGCGCGGTATCGCCATGTATTAACGCGCAATTAAGGGCGTCGCGGCAACATCCGAAGCGGGATGGCGACGATGAACGATTCCGGCAAATTCGGCGATCTGCGCATGGTGATCGTGGGCGGCAAGACCCATGCGGTGCAGGTGATGCGCCAGGTGCTGGGCATTATTGGCGTGCGCCAGATCCAGGCCGTCGCGGATGCCGCGGCCGCGATCGATCTGCTCTGTCACCAATCGTTTTCCGCCGTCTTCTGCGACGAGACGGTGTTGGGCGCCGGCGGGCTGGATTTCGGCCGCGCCGCGCGCCGCGCCAAGGGTCTCCTCAATCCCATGGTTCCGATTTTTCTCGTCTGCGGCGGACCAAGGCGCCGCGACGTGGAAGCCGCGCGCGATGCGGGTTTCACCGATGTGCTAACCCGCCCGGTCAGCGCGGCCACTATCATGCGCAAGCTCGATCTGGCGCTGGGCCGCCCGCGGCCGTTCATCGTGGCGAGCGATTTCTTCGGCCCGGATCGCCGCGGCGGCCCCCGCGCCTGGTTCCGCGGCGAAGACCGCCGCACGCGCCAGCCGCGCAAGGTCAAGGTCGGCCTGCTCGGCGGCACAGCCGACGCCGACCAGGTTTTCGTCTGAATTAGGTCTTCTTGCCCAGCTTCATCAGATAGCGATGCGTGCCGTCGAGCACGAGTTCGCGCTTCTGATTGTGCACGGTCGCGCGCATGACGACGATGCCCGTCGTCCGCTGCGGCACCAGCTCGGCGATGGCGAGCGCCGGGTAGAGCGTGTCGCCGGGATAGACGGGCTTCAGGAACTTCGCGCTCACTTCGATGAAGCCGATCAGCGCCTCGCCGATGACATGGGGAAAGAGCCCGGCGCCCGCCGCCGTGAAGGCCAGAACCTGCAGGCCATGGGCGAGCGGACCCGGATGCCCCAGCCCTTTGCAATATTCCGCGTCGTAATGGATGGGATGGTTGTCGAGACTCACGGTTTGGAAGGCGGCGAAATTGGCGTCCGTGATGGTACGGGACGGGAGCTTGAATTCCTCGCCCACGCGGAGCTCTTCGAAACTGCGCAGCGGCACGACGCGGTGGTCGCGGGGATCGAATTCCGTATCTCGGGTCATGGGCCGCCGCCGAATTGCGGCGGCGATTGGGTGGGCTTACCGCGCGCTTGTCAATCGGCGGACAGCCGCGTGTGGGCGGCGCGCTCGCGTTCCTGCTGTTCGATGTCGGCCTTCACCTGGCTCAGGTTGCGCACCGCCATGGATTGCAGGGAATCGAGAACGCCCAGCGTCGTGGCGCAGGCGCCTTCGTGGCCTTTGCAGACGGAATTCGGCTGGGCGAGCGAAGCCGTCGCCCAGGAGAGCGTGGATTGCACAATCCCTTGCTGCGCCCCCGGCCGGCCGAACCCCAGATCGGGCTCGCGCGGCATCAGGAGCGACACCAACGTAATCCAGAATAGCGCTCGCAGAATCATTCGCGTCCTCGCCGCTGTCGATGCGGGGAAGATAGGCCCCGGCCTTTGCAGCGGGCTGAAACCAATCGCTAAACTTTGATGCAGTGCGGTTAATTCTGGCGAACGCTCGCTTTAGGGATAAAGAGGCCTGCCGAAAGTCGCGCGGTCTCGAATCAAATTCGCGGCTTAATTAAATCGCATTCGATTCAAATTTTCGGCAATTTACGGGGACCGCCCGCCGGCACGTGCCGCCGGAAGCTCGAGCGTGGCGGTGAGGCCGTGGCCCAGTTCGCTTTCGAGCGACAGCGTGCCGCCGTGAAGCTCCACCAGCGCCTTCACGATGGGCAGGCCAAGTCCGGCGCCATGATTGTGGTCGCAGGTGCCGCGTCCGGCCTGTTCGAAGGGCTGCATTATGCGCGGCAGATCGGCCGCGGCCACGCCGGGTCCGTTGTCGGCGATGCGGATCCGCACATAGTCCGGCTCGCGCTCGACCCCGATGCACACCGTTCCACCCGCCTGGGTGTAGGCGATCGCGTTCTCGACGAGATGCGAGATCATGTTGACAAGTGCCGTCTCGTCGGCATCGGCCGCGCAATCGTCCGCACATTCGCCTTCGACGGATACCGCAATCGATTTGGCCGCCGCGCGCGCACCCAGATTGTCCAGCGCCGCGGCGATCGCCGCCCGCACGGACACGCTCTCCCGCCACAGCGTAAAGCGGCCGGCCGCGATCTTCGTCAGATCGAGGATCTGGTTGATGAGCTTCAACAGATTGCCGCCGGCCCCATGAATGAGGCCCGCATATTCGCCCACCTGCTCGGTGCGGAAACGTCCCGGCGACGACTTCAACAGATCGGCGAAACCGATGATGGCGTTGAGCGGCGTTTTGAGCTCGTGGCTCATGGTGCGCAGCAACGTCGTCTTGGCGGTGTCGGCTTCCGCTTCGGCGGCATCGAGGCGCTGGGTGAGATCGGCGAGATAGGTCGTGCGCTGGCGCACTTCCGATTTGGATTTCTGGAGCGCGCGCTTGGTGCGCTGAAGCCCGCGCGTTTGCTCGGCGAGCGCCGTTTCCGCGCGCCGCCGCTCGGTCACGTCGGTGAAGACGGTCACCGAACCGCCGTCGCGCGTGGCGCGCTCCCGCACGAGATAGGCGGTGCCGTCCACGGTGGTCACGGTCAGCGCGCCGGCGGGCGCGCGATGGGCTTCGAGCCGGCGTTCGACCCATGCCTCGGCGCGGCCGCCGATCTCGAAGCGTCCCCGGCGCACCGCGGCGCGCACCACGTCTTCGAACGATGCGTTCGCGATCTCCGCCGGCACCACGCCGTGCATCTCGGCATAGGCGCCGTTGCACAGCGCGAGACGGTCGTCGCGGCTCCAGAAGGCGAACGCATCGGCCGAAAGGTCGATGGCGTCTTCGAGCCGCGACAGCAAATTCCGGGAATGGGTGGCGTCCGACCACAGGACGATCCAGCCGCCGTCGCGCGTGTGGCGCGACTTGAGTTCGATCACCCGGCCGTCGGCCAATGCGATGTCGAATGGCCGGTAACTCCTCTCGCGAAGCTGCGCGAGACGGCGCTCGACGAACAAATCGGGGTCCAGCGAATCGGGCTCGGCGATTTCGCCGCCCGCGATCTCCAGCCGAATCAGTTGCTCGTAGGTGGCTCCGATCAGCGATTTGAAGGGCGGCAGAGAGCGCAGGAGATAATTGTAATGGGTGTTGGAATAGGAAAGCCGCTCGCGCGAATCGAACAGCGTCACGGCCGCGCGCAGGCAGTCGAGCGCCTCCAACACGGAGGCGGACACATCCGCCGCGGGTTCTTCCGCAGCAAATTGCGCACGATTTACCGGCTTATCCCCACCTTATTGCGGGCCAGTGTGGCGGGGGACGCTTGCGGAAGTCTTGCAGGATTCGTGGCTGCGGCCTGAATCGCGTCATCATCGTTAAGAAGCGATAAATTGGGCTCGCGCGAATCCTTGCAAATTAACGAACGAAGTTCGGCGGCGTTCAAGTTTCGTTAAGTTTGGACCCCGAGGATGCGCCGGGTCGAAGTCATCAAAGAGCAATCGGTTAACGATGGGTATCGATGCGATTGCGATGACGGGCGACGGAGAAACAGGCGGCAGCCGTCGCCGCTTCGTCGCCGTGCAAGCGGCCAAGGCCGGCATCGGCGCCTGCCTGGCGGTCGCGTTCGTGGCGCTGGTCGGCCGGCCCGA
This sequence comes from uncultured Alphaproteobacteria bacterium, assembly GCA_963760345.1. Lineage (GTDB taxonomy): Bacteria > Pseudomonadota > Alphaproteobacteria > Micropepsales > Micropepsaceae > Rhizomicrobium. The sequence goes on along the minus strand of CAVXCU010000002.1, from coordinate 267,504 downwards.
CATCGCCGAGACCATCGCCATCGCAGGACTGGTTGCGCCGGGCGCGCTGGCGCTTCTGGCGGCGACCCGGCTTTCGCTTCCGGCTCTCGAAACGGCGTCGCTCGCGCTCTTTGCGGCGCTCATCGGCTATCTCGTTTCGCTGACGGGCGGCATGAATTCGCCGCTCATCGTCTGGTTCGCGCTGGTGCCGGCAGAAGCGGCGCTCGCCGGCGGCAGGCCCGCGGTGCTGCGCGCGGCCGCCGCCGCCGCGCTCGTCCTTCTGGCGGTCGCCGCGGTCGAGGCGTTGCACCTGTTGCCGCGCTCGCGGCTCGACCTGCCGATCTGGCAGATCTATGCGGGCTCCGTGCTGGCCGCCGTGATCCAGTCCGCCGTCGTGGCGATCGCGGCGCAGGATCGCCAGCGCGTCGCCGACCAGGCCGCCGCCGAAGGCGCGGCGATGTACCGGTTCCTCGCCGACAATTCGATGGATCTGATCACGCGTCACGCGCCGGACGGACGCATTCGTTTCGCGAGCCCCGCCGCGCAGGCGCTTTTCGGCTGCGAACCGCAGGCTCTGGTCGGGCTCGCGCCGTCGGCGCTCGTCCACGCCGAAGATCTCAAGACCATGCAGGCGGCGTTCGTGGAAGCGAGCTATTTCGGCCGCGCGGCCTCGGCCGAGGTGCGGTTGCGGCGCGCCGACGGCGCCTATCTGTGGACTGAAATGCGCTGCCGTCCGGCCGCGCCCGTCAAAGGCGTCGCGGCCGACATCGTGGCGGTGACGCGCGACATCACCGAGCGCAAGGCGCAGGAGCGCGCGCTGATCGATGCACGCGATCTGGCCGAGCAGGCCAATCGCGCCAAATCGCGCTTCCTCGCCAATATGAGCCATGAGCTCAGGACCCCGCTCAATGCCATCATCGGATTCTCCGAAGTGATGACGCACGAGATGTTCGGACCCGTGGGCGCGCCGCGCTATCTCGAATATGCGCGGCTGATCCACGAAAGCGGCGGCCATCTGCTCGAACTCATCAACGGCGTTCTCGACATGTCGAAGATCGAAGCGGGAAAGTTCGAGCTCAGCGAGGAGCTGTTCGATCTCGAAGATGTGGCGGCCCAGGCGCTGCGTTTCGTGAAGCTGCAATCCGATCGCAAGGGCGTGGCGCTCAAGATGGCGGTGACGGGTCCCGCCAAGACGATCTTCGCCGACAAGCGCGCGATCAAGCAGATGCTGGTCAACCTCGTCACCAACGGCGTCAAATTCACCCCGCGCGGCGGCGAAGTGCGCCTTGCGGCGTCGCGCGATCCGGGCGGCGTCGAGATCGCGATCGCCGATACGGGCGTGGGCATCGGGCCCGACGATCTGAAACGCCTGGGCCGGCCGTTCGAGCAGGTGGAAGGCGAGCATGTGCGCGCCCAGGAAGGCACGGGCCTCGGGCTCGCGCTCGTCAAGGCGCTGTCGGCCATGCATGGCGGCGAGGCGGTGATCGAATCCGTGCTGGGTGAAGGCACGACCGTTCGTGTGCGGCTTCCCTACGCCGCCGTGAGCGACACGGGCGAGCGGGTGGCGCCGCAACGCTTGCAAGACAGGCCGGAGGCGCTTAAGGGCGCTGCGTGATCCCACGCCTCAAAGCCGGAATCTTCGTCAAAGCCCTGATCCGCCGCGCGGAAGTCGCCGGCGCTTCGGCCTATGTGGCGCGGCGCGGCGCGGAAGAAGCGGGCGCCATCCTGATCAAGATCGCGCGCCTCGACGGCACCTGCCTCGTGCTCGAACAGGCGCGCCGCGGCGAAGGCGAACTCGTCTGGGCGAAGCCCCTGGGCGACGGCGTGGAGGAGGCCAGGGCCGCGCAGTTCTTCGAAAAGCAAATCCGCTTCGATCGCGACCTGTGGATCGTGGAAATCGAAGACCGCGAAGGCCGCGCCTTCGTCGACGAGCCGATTGTGTGATAATTTCGGCCCTCGCGACCGGTTTGGCGCGAGAGGGGCCGATGAACGGACCAGTTTTGCCGTTGATTGTCGTTTGCGCGCTTTTGGCCGCGGCATCGGCCTTTGCGGACGATCAGGCAAATCCAAGCATTGCCGACCGCGCCGCGGCCGATTTCCGGCAAGCACTGCCGGCGGGATACGACGTCACGATAGCCGATCCGCTCACGCTTAAAATCGGGCTGCATGGCGCGGTGCCAAATCAAGTCAATCTCGATCGCATAAACGCCGTTTGCACCGCCGAGCCAAATCAATGCGATGTCGCGCTATCTGACTTTGTCGGCAAGATTGCTCAACTCGTGAAAGACGAAGCAGCGCCGCCGGCGCGAGAACAGCTTCGAGCGGTCGTGCGGCCAACCGACTATCGCGATGAAATGAAGCGAGAGCTTGGGGGCAGCGAACCGGTAACGGCGCCGCTCGACGGTGGTCTCATCGTTATGTGTTACTTTGACATGCCTACGGCGATGCGCGTGGCAACCGATGCCGACATCAAATCGCTCGGGCTGACGTCCGATGATGCCATCGCGCTATGCAAACGGAATGTCGAAGCCGCACTTTCGCCACTTCTGACGCAGATCAAGGAATTGCCGGATCGTGCTTTCGGCACGTTGTCCGGCGATCCCTACCAATCCAGCCGCATCATCTTTCACGACGACTGGGCGCCGGTTGCTGCAAAAATGGGCGGCCATCTGATCGTCGCCGTTCCATCGGCCGATCTCGTCATCTATGGCCGGGAACAGGACGCAGCCGCTGTGGGCGCGCTGGCAGCTCTTGCCAAGAACGTATTTCAGAAATCTCAGCGACCGATTTCAACCGACGTCTTCCGCTGGACTCCGACGGGTTGGGAGGTCGCCGAATCGTGAGCGTGTACGAGGGCCGTCGGACTTCGGCCGAGGGTTGCCGATTGTGTGAAGGCGGGATCGGTGCGCGCCGCGCAAACTTCGTGCCGCGCAAACATCCCATATTGTCATCCCCGGCGAGCCGCGCGTTGCGCGGCGAGGAAAGGGGACCCAGGTGGACAAGCATTATTGTGTTTACATGCTCGCGAGCAGGCGAAACGGAACGCTATATGCCGGCGTAACGAGCGACATCGTCGGGCGCGTCTGGGAACACAAGAACGATGTACTGGAAGGGTTTACAAAGACGTACACGGTTCACATTCTCGTGTGGTACGAGGTCCACGAGGATGTCAATGCTGCGATTGCGCGCGAAAAGCAGATCAAAGGCTGGAACCGCGCCTGGAAAATCCGCCTCATAGAGAAGGAGAATTCCGGCTGGAACGATTTGTACGAGAAACTTACTGGATAGATCGGAAAGTTGTGGATATCTGGGTCCCCTTCCCCTCGCGATCCTCACAGATCGCTCGGCCGGGGATGACAAAGGGTTTTTGAGCTTGGAAGATAAGTGAGGTTGGATGACAACCTTATTGTGCCTGAAGCGGCATCCTGCTACCCCCGCCGCGTTATGAGCGCGCAGCCCACATCCACTCCCGACACGCCCGCGGCCGAGGCCGCGCGACGGCGCACGTTCGCAATCATCTCCCATCCCGACGCGGGCAAGACGACGCTCACGGAGCATCTGCTTCTTCTGGGCGGAGCGATCCGCATGGCGGGACAGGTCAAGGCGCGCGGAGACGCCAGACGCGCCCGCTCGGACTGGATGAAGATCGAGCAGGAGCGCGGCATCTCGGTCACCAGTGCGGTGATGACCTTCGAATATGGCGATACGATCTTCAACCTGCTCGACACGCCGGGTCACGAGGATTTCAGCGAAGACACCTATCGCACATTAACCGCGGCCAATTCGGCGGTGATGGTGATCGACGCGGCGCGCGGCATCGAAAGCCAGACGCGCAAGCTGTTCGAAGTGTGCCGGCTGCGCGACATCCCGATCATGACTTTCATCAACAAGATGGACCGCGAGGCGCGCGATCCGCTCGAATTGATGGATGAGATCGCCGACCAGCTGCAACTCGAATGCGCGCCGATGGTATGGCCCGCGGGCATGGGACTCAATTTCAAGGGCGTCCATGATCTGCGCTCCGACGAATTCGTGGTTTTCGGCTCGGGCGCACGCGTCGGCCGCGATGCGCTCGCGCAAGCCTTGGCCGACGACGTGCGCGCCAAGCTTGCGGAAGACGTGGCGCTGGCGCGCGAGGCGTGCGCGCCGTTCGATCTGGAGAGCTATCGGGCGGGTCATCTGACGCCCGTCTTCTTCGGCTGCGCGCTCAAGAATTTCGGCGTCAGGGAATTGATCGCGGCGTTGGCCGCCAACGCGCCGCCGCCCCGCGAACAGGTGGCCAAGGGGCGCACGATCGCGCCGGGCGAAAACGAAGTGACGGGCTTCGTGTTCAAGGTGCAGGCCAACATGGACCCAAACCACCGCGACCGCGTGGCGTTTCTGCGCCTGTGCTCGGGGCGTTTCCGGCGCGGCATGAAGCTCAAGCAATCCGGCACGGGCAAGACGCTGGGCGTCCACAATCCGATCCTATTCTTCGCCCAGGAGCGCGAGACCGTGGACGAAGCGTGGCCCGGCGACATCATCGGGATTCCCAATCACGGCGTGCTGCGGGTGGGCGACACGCTGTCGGAATCGGGCGAAGTGGTGTTCACCGGTATTCCCAACTTCGCACCGGAAATCCTGCGCCGCGTGCGCCTCGCCGATCCGATGCGGCAGAAGCATCTGACCCGCGCGCTCGAAAGCCTCGCGGAAGAAGGGGTGACGCAGGTGTTCAAGCCCCTGATCGGCGCGCAATGGATCGTGGGCGTGGTGGGCGCGTTGCAGCTCGACGTGCTCAAGAGCCGGCTGCGGGCGGAATACGAACTCGACGCCGATCTCGAAGCCTCGCCCTACGACACGGCGCGCTGGCTCGCCGGCCCGGAAGCCGACATCGAAAAATTCCTCGCCACCTATCGCGGCCAGATGGCACAGGATCGCGACGGCGCGCCGGTCTTCCTGGCCAAGAGCAATTGGGAATTGGGCTATGTGGCCGGCAAATTTCCGGGCCTGCGTTTCGCCAAAACTCGCGAACGCGCCGACGTGCACGCAGAGACGTAGAGCCATATTTCGACGATCAACAATTCCACCCTCCCCTTAAGTCCGGCTACGCCAAGGCTTCGCCGGACTACGTGCTTTATCCGCCGAAGCTTCAGCGTAGGCGGATTGAGGGAGGGTCGAAATTTTTTCTTGGAGCGACAGCGACAAGAAGAAATTTCGGGGAGGGGTGATGTCGATGCAGCGCCCCTCCCCGAAAAAATCTTCGCGTCCGTTCGCTGACGCTCGCGGACCCTCAGAATTTTTCGACCCTCCCTCAAGGGGAGGGTAGTTTTTGTACGATGTGAATTGGTAACGGTTTGGAACTTACGCCGCTTGCGCGTCGCGCTTCTGCACCGGCTCGCAAACAATTCCGTGCCGCGTGCGCCAATAGCCGAACAGGCGGCGGGCGGCCGGCTCCGAAACGTCGTCGAACGCGCGCAATCGCAGGTCGATCTGTTCCGGCGTTTCGCCGCCATTCGCGCGCGTGAGCAGCGTCAATGTCGAAAATGCCGGGCGCCCTAGGCCCGCGCCCTTGCAGGCAGCCGCGAGCGCGCAAGGATCGTCGAGGATTTGCGTGGCGACGGCCGCGTCGATGCCGAGCACACCGGCGAAGATGGACGCGAAATGAGATCCCGCATCCTTCCGCACCGCGGCGATCAGCGAAGCCTCGCTGTCGGCAGCCTCTGCGGCTGAGGCAGCTTCGCCGTCGAAAGCGTCCGCATTGCGCGCCAGGATCGCGGTCTTCAGACCGGGCGGTACGTCGAAGAAGAATTCGTTCAAAAGATCGAGCGGCGTCTGGGCGGACTCGGCAAGGCGGGCGACAAGCGCGTTGCGTGTCTCGTCATCCAGATCGCGCGCCACTTTCAGGAGCAGCGCATCGAAAGGCTCGCGCATGCTCTGGGCGTATTTCGCCGGCCAGTCGAGCAGGAGATCGATGAGATCGAACGCCAGTTCGCGGCGCGTCTCGGGCGTGCCCTGGCTTGCCAATTCCAACAGGCTGGTCAGACGGTCGGGCTCGTTCGGCACGGGGGCTTCTCCCGGCCGTTCTTATAGCGCCGAGTGGTTAAGCCGTTCGTAACGACGAAGCTGCGGTCAATTGCCGGCGATCGCCCAGCGGTCGGGATAGAAACCGTTGAAATCCGTGCGGACGGCCACCGAATAGGCGCCGATGGAGTCGAACACGATGAAATCGCCGGGGCCGATGGTCTCGGGCAGCATCAGCGGCCGCGGCAGCACGTCGAGCGTGTCGCAGGTGGGGCCGTAGACGCGAAAGGCCGACTGCCCGGCCGGCTGGGTGAGCGCGCGGCCCTTGCCGTCGAGGGCGAAGACCCGCAGATGATAGTCGGCGGTCCAGCCCGGCAAGGTGAGCTCGTCGAAACTGCCATAGATGCCGTCATTGATATAAAGCTTGTCGCCCTTGCGCAGGATCACCTGCGTGATGAGCGACAGCCCTTCGGCGATCAGGGCGCGGCCTGGTTCGCACAACACGGAAATCTTCTTTCCTTCCGGCAGCGTGGCGAGCGCTTCGCGGATCGTGTCGAAATACCAGTGATAGGGCGGTACGTCGTTGCCGGAATAGGGGCCGGGAAAGCCGCCGCCGATGTCCAGCGCCGCAATCTCCACGCCCGCGATCAGGGAGGTGCGCCGCGCCATCTCGATCGCCTGCGCATAGGAAAAGGGCGAGAGACATTGCGAGCCGACGTGGAAGGTGAGCGCCGGCGTGGCGCCCGCTTCGGCGACTCTCTTGAGAAGCCGCGCCGCGTCGTCGGGCGTGGTGCCGAACTTGCTGGAGAGTTCCAGCACCGCGCCGCCCAGCGGCGTGGCGATGCGCACGAAAATGCGCAGGCTCTTGCCGCCCTTGGTTTCGGGCAGGAGCTTGTCCAGCTCGAAATCGCAATCGACGACGAAATCTCTAACGTTGTGCTGCTCGAATGCGACGCGCGCGGCGCCGGGCGCGCGCACGGGCGCCATGAAGTGACATTGCGCGTCGGGATAACGCCCGCGCACCAGTTCGATCTCCCTCAGCGATGCCGTATCGAAATGGCGGATGCCCGAAGCGTAGACCTGGTCGAGCACGTGCGGCGCGGGATTGGCCTTGACGGCATAGAGCGTGTCACCGGGAAACGCGTCGATGAAGCGGCGCGCCGCGACGCGGAACTTGTCAGGAAAGATCACATAAACGGGATCGACCGGCTTCAGCCGCTCGATGATCTTCTCGACGCTCGCAAAGCGCGGCAGTCCGTCCGTGTTCGAAGGCGCGATGTTCATGCCCCGCGTCCCTTGCTGGCGTGCGCCTCTTAGGGCGCGGGGGCAGGAGGGTCAAGGGTGCGGCTAGCCCGCCCGCAACTCGCGGATCGTCCGGCGTCCGTCGGCGGAGGGTTGATAGACGTCCGCGATTTCGCCGAGCGCGCGGTCATATTGTTCGATCGTGAAGTTCTCGTGAACCTCGAATGCATCGATGCCGACGCGCCGCATGAACGCGATCTGGTCGTAGAGAAAATGTCCCGTGGCGCGGATCTCGCCTTCGAAGCCCTGGCGCGTGCGCAGCATCCGCGCCCAGGAAAACGCGCGGCCGTCGCGGAACTTGGGAAACTCAAGCACGACGACCGACAGCCGGTGAACGTCGTTGCCCAGCGCCTCCGGCGATTCCTCCGATTTGAGGCGTACGCCGAAGGGCGCGTTGCGCGCCAGCAGGATGTCCCGTTCGGTCTTGAAGCGGGCCAGCGAGACGATCGTTCCATTCAGAGGCAAAGGCGCATCGTCCGCGATGCTGGCGAATGTATCCTCGACGACGCGTCCATCCTTAATGAGCGGCATAGGCGCGCTCCTTGAACGGTTCGAGCCCGAGCCTGCGGACGGTGTCGAGGAAACGTTCGCTGCCTTCGCGTTTCTCCAGATAGACATCGACCACGCGCTCGACCGCGTCGACGATCTCGTGCTCGCCGAAGCCGGGTCCCAGGATTTCGCCGATGGAGGCGTCCTCCGCCCCCGAGCCGCCGAGCTGGAGCTGGTAGAATTCGACGCCTTTCTTGTCGACGCCGAGAATTCCGATATGGCCCGCGTGATGGTGGCCGCAGGCGTTGATGCAGCCGGAGATCTTGATCTTGAGTTCGCCGATATCGCGCTGGCGTCTGGAATCGGCGAAGCGCTCCGAGATGCGTTGCGCGATGGGGATCGAGCGGGCATTGGCGAGGTCGCAATAATCGAGCCCCGGGCAGGCGATGATGTCGGTGACGAGGCCGGCATTTGCGGTGGCGAGTCCCAGCGCCTGAAGCCGCGCGAAGATCGCAGGCAAATCCGTCTTGCGCACATGCGGCAGCACGAGATTCTGCTCGTGGCTGACGCGGATTTCACCCAGTCCGAAATCGTCCATTATTTGCGCGAGCCCATCCAATTGCTCATGCGAGGCGTCGCCGGGAACCCCGCCGATGGGCTTCAATGAAATCGTCACGATGGCGTAGCCGGGGGCGCGATGGGGCGCGAGATTGATATCCGACCAGGCGCGGAATTCGGCATCGGCGGTCCGCGCCGCTTCGACTATCGCCGGCGTGTCGTCCAGGGCCTCGAATTGCGGCGGCGCGAAATAGGCGGCGATGCGCGCGATTTCATCGGCGGGCACATCCAGCGTGCCCGAACGCCTGATCTCGTCGAACTCGCGCGCGATCTGCCGGCGCATTTCGTCCGGTCCCAGCGCGTTCACCAGGATCTTGATGCGCGCTTTGTGCATGTTGTCGCGCCGTCCGGACTGGTTGTAGACGCGCATCACCGCTTCGAGGAATGCGAGGATGTCGGTTTTGGCGACGAAATCGCCGACCACGTGGCCGACATAGGGCGTGCGACCCATGCCGCCGCCCGCATAAACGCGATAGCCGGTTTCGCCCGCAGCGTTGCGCACGATCTCGATAGCGACATCGTGGAATTTGAGCGCGGCGCGGTCATGCGGGGCGCCGCCCACTGCGATCTTGAATTTGCGGGGCAGGTAGGCGAATTCGGGATGGAGCGTCGACCATTGCCGCACGATCTCGGCCAGCGGACGCGGGTCTTCGATCTCGTCGGCGGCGGCGCCCGCGAAGTGATCGGCGGTCACGTTGCGGATGCAATTGCCGCTCGTCTGCAGCGCATGCATCTCGACGCTCGCAAGCTCGGCCAGAATGTCGGGCACGTCGACAAGCTTCGGCCAGTTGAACTGGATGTTCTGGCGCGTGGTGAAATGGCCGTAGCCCTTGTCGTATTTGCGCGCGATATGGGCGAGCTTGCGCAATTGGCGCGCCGACAGCGTGCCGTAAGGCACCGCGATGCGCAGCATGTAGGCGTGAAGCTGCAGGTAGAGCCCGTTCATCAGCCGCAGCGGCTTGAATTCGTCTTCGGTCAGTTCGCCGGAAAGCCGCCGCGCCACCTGGTAGCGGAACTGCTCGACACGCTGGGCGACGAAGCGGGCGTCGAATTCGTCATACCTGTACATGGCGCGCGCTCTGCTTGCCGAGATCGGGGCGCACCGTCGGGCCCGCGGCGCGGATGATCTCGCGCTCCTTGACCGGGCGCGCGCGTCCGCCGTCATCGTGAATTTCGAACAGATAGGGGTTCACGACGACACGCGCCTTCACGGATGCGTCGGCCGCTTTGAGTGCTGCGTCGGCCGCACCGTCGTCCGGGAAGATTTCGCCCACGCCGAGCGCCTCGACCCAGCCGCCATCGCGCCAATAGACGACGTCGCCGTCGCGCAGGCGGTTGGCAGTCAGCATCTGGGCGAGCTTGGCCATGGACTAGAAATCACATGCCGGATTGGGGAATTCAAGAGATTACAGTTGAAATATGTGTTATTTTTGATTGCACAGCAGTATGCTGTATTTATAGCCAATCTATGCGGCCCTACAAAAAAGCCGGATGATCCGGGCATTGGGGCTGGCTCGGGGGCATACGGGTGCGGAAAAACGGGCAAAGCGCGGGACCGCTGCGATGACCGCGGCCACCCTCGCAGATGGCGATGCCACGCCGGGCATGGTCCTGCCGCTCAAGCAGATCGCGGCCGTGGTGCTGGGCAATGCGCTCGAATTCTACGATTTCCTCACCTATTCCTTCTTCGCGGTCCAGATCGGGCACAGCTTTTTCCCGGCGCAGGGCGCGTATTCCAGTCTGCTCCTGTCGGAACTCGCGTTCGGTATCGGGTTCATCACCCGGCCTTTGGGCGGCATCGTCATCGGAACGATGGGCGATCGCTGGGGCCGCAAGCCCGCAATGGTCCTGTCGTTCACGCTGATGGGCGTCGCCATTGTGGGGCTCGCGCTGACGCCGTCCTACCGCGCGATCGGATTGGCCGCGCCCATTCTCGCGGTGTGTTTTCGGTTGCTCCAGGGCTTCGCGCTGGGCGGCGAAGTGGGGCCGACGACGGCATTCCTGCTGGAGGCAGCACCTCCGGAGAAACGCGGCCTCTATACCTCGCTGCAATTCGCCACCCAGGATTTCGCCGTGTTGTGCGCCGGCCTGGTGGGCTTCCTCCTCGCAAATTATCTCGGCGCCGATGCGCTGCAGGATTGGGGCTGGCGCGTGGCGTTTCTGCTGGGCGCCGCGGTTGTTCCGTTCGGCCTGATCGTCCGCCGCCGTCTTCCCGAAACGCTGCGTGTCGAGCAGGCGAAGAGATATTCCATCCCCGAGCTGCGCCCCCATCTGCGAACCGCGGCAATCGGATTCGTGATGCTCGCGAGCGTGACGATCACCTATTACGTCATCGCCTATCTGACGACGTTCGCGACGGCGACCCTGCACATGCCCGAAAGTGCCGCCTTCGGCGCGACGGTGATCGCCGGTCTCTGCGGGGTGTGTTTCGATACCATGAGCGGCTGGCTTTCCGACAGGATCGGCCGCAAGCCGATCATGCTGGTCGCGGGGTTCCTGCTGATCGTCGCCGTCGTGCCCGTGTTTTACGCGATGGACCATTTCCGCACGACGGGTGTGCTGCTGGGCGCCACCGCGCTGTTCTGCGTGCTGCAAAGCTTCTTTGCGCCGCCGGTCCTCATCGGGCTCACCGAGACGCTGCCGCGCCACATCCGCTCGGGCGGCCTTGCGGTCATCTATGCCGTCGCGATCTCGAGCGTCGGCGGCGCCACCCAGCCCGTCGTGACGAAGCTGATCGAGGCGACGGGCAATCCGTTGTCGCCGGCATGGCTGCTGCTGGGCACGCTCTCGCTGGGCTATATTGGCGTGCTGTTGGCGCGCGAGACAGCGCCCGCGAAGACCGGTATCGTGATTCCCTGAATTCACGGAAGCGACTGCGTGACCGACATTGCCGCGCCGCTCGATCGGGCAGCGATCGTTTTGAAAGCCCCCGTCCCGACGCGGCACCTCGCGGCGGCGGTGGTCGGCAACGCGCTCGAATTCTACGATTTCACCATCTTTGCGTATTTCGCCACACAGATCGGCCAGACGTTTTTCCCGTCGCACACGACGATCGGTTCTCTGCTGCCGACGCTGGCGACGTTCTGGATCGGCTTCGCGAGCCGGCCGGTCGGCGGCTTCCTGATCGGCGCCTATGCCGATCGCGCCGGACGCACGCCCGCGATGGTGCTGAGCTTTGCATTGATGGGGGCCGGCATTCTGGCATTGGCGCTGACGCCGTCCTATGCGGCCATCGGCATCGCGGCGCCCATCCTCGTCGTACTCGCGCGTCTGTTGCAGGGACTGGCGCTGGGCGGGCAGGTGGGGCCCAGCACCGCCTTTCTGCTGGAGGCGGCGTCGCCCAAAGCGCGCGGCTTCTTCACGACGCTGCAATATTCCAGTCAGGGACTTGCGAGCCTCACCGGCGGAACGGTGGGCGTGATCCTTTCCAGCGTGCTCGATGCGTCGAGCCTGCAGCATTGGGGCTGGCGGGTCGCCATGATCCCGGGCGCGCTCGTGCTGCCCTTCGGCTTGCTCATCCGCCGCAGCATGCCGGAAACGCTCGAGCGTCCGACCGAGATTGCCGCCAGCGATGCGGCGGTTTCGCCGCAGCCCCGTGACCGCATACGAATTATCGTGCTCGGCACGCTCATGCTCGCGAGCGCCACGATCTGCACCTATGTCCTCAATTACATGACGACATATGCGACGGCATTCCTTCACATGCGCGCCAATGTGTCGTTCGGCGCCACCATGGTGTTCGGCGCCTGCAATCTCGTCTTCAGCCTCGTGGGGGGCTGGATGTCGGACCGGTTCGGCCGCAAACCGGTCATGATCTGGCCGCGCGTGCTGCTGCTGTTCGCGATCTATCCGGCCTTCGCCGTGCTGGCGCACAACCGCGACGGCGTCACGTTGCTCACGGTCACGGCGATCATCGCCACGCTCAGCACATGGAGCGCGGCGGCGAGCCTCGTCAACATCGCCGAAGCGATGCCGAAGGAGATGCGCTCGCGGGCGCTCGGCACGATTTACGCCGTCGCCATCGCAGTGTTCGGCGGCTCGACGCAATTCGTGGTGACGTGGCTGATCGGCAGGACGGGCAATGTGCTGGCTCCCGCGTGGTACATGACCGTGGCGACCTTGATCGGGGTCATTGCCATGATCGCGGCGAAGGAAACCGCGCCCGTGTGCACGGGTCGCGATTAGTTCGACTTCTTGAGCGCACTTTCGTGCCAGCGATGCAGGAGCGCCCATTCGAGCAGCGACAGGGTCGAAAAGATCGCGATCCCGAGCGCGGCCAGAAGGCCCAGCGCCGCAAACATCTTGGCGATTTCGAGATTGCGTCCCGCTTCCACGATCCGCCAGGCGAGCCCCGTCGCCGTGCCGGAGCCGGCCACGAATTCGGCGACGACCGCGCCGATCAGCGCGAGACCGCCGGATATCTTCATCGCACCCAGCAGATAGGGCAGCGCAGTCGGCAGTTGCAGCCGCAACAGGATCTGCCAGCGGCTTGCGCCGTAGAGCCGCAAGAGGTCGATCAGATTGAGGTCGGCCGATTTGAGACCCAATGTCGTGTTCGACAGGATCGGAAAGAACGCGACGATGAACGCGATGATCACGAGCGCGACATTGATGCGGTCGAAGCCGACCCAGATCAGGATCAGGGGCGCGATGGCGACGACCGGCGTCACCTGCAACACGACGGCATAGGGATAAAGCGCGCGCTCGATGGCCCGGCTTTGCGAAAACAGGATGGCCAGCGCCACGCCGCCCGCCACCGCCAGCACGAACGCTTCGAGCGTCACCTGCAATGTGGTCCACAGCGAGACCATCAGCGAGGCGAAGTTCTCCGTGAAGGCGGTCCAGATGCCCGACGGTGCGGGCAGCACGAACACGGGCACGTCGAAATGGCGCACAAGAAATTCCCACAGCGCGAGCACGGCGATGCCGAGCGCCACGGGAACCGCATATTTGAAAGCCCCGCTCATGCCGCGCGCGCCATCGCGTCGCGCAAGGCGGCGGAGACTTTCGCCGCCTCGACGCCGAATTCGGGCGAAAGCCGGTAATGCGCATCGCGGGGTTCGGGTGCCGCGAGCGCGATGTCGGCGGCGATCCGGCCCGGCCGGGGCGTCATCACCACGGCGCGCGACGACAGATAGGTGCTTTCGAAAACCGAATGTGTGACGAAGATCACCGTCAGCGCATCCTCGCGCCAAAGAGCCAGCAGATCGTCGTTGAGCGCCTGCCGCGTCAATTCGTCGAGCGCGGCGAACGGTTCGTCCATCAGGAGCAGTTTGGGCTCGGCCGCAATCGCGCGCGCGATCGACACGCGCATCTTCATGCCGCCCGACAGCTCGCGCGGGAACGCTTTCTCGAAACCCGCGAGCCCCACGCGCACCAGCGCGCGGGCGGCGCGGTCGCTCGCCTCGCCGCGATGCGTACCTTTCAGATCGAGCGGCAGGCGCGCATTGTCGAGTGCGCTTGCCCACGGCATGAGCGTCGGCTCCTGAAACACGAAGCCGAGTTCGGGACGGCCGGATGGAAATTCGACCGTGCCCGCGGTCGGCACGATCAACCCCGCGATCAGCCGCAGCGCCGTCGACTTGCCGCAACCCGACGGCCCCACCAGCGATACGAATTCGCGCTCGCGAATGTCGAGATTGAGCGGCCCCACCGCCTTCACGCCATTGTCGAAGGTTTTTGCGACGGCCTTGAGGGAAAGAAGCGGGGTCATGTCATTGGGCGCCTTACCGCAAGTGTCATCCCCGGCCTCGCGCGAACGGAGTTCGCGCGAGGGGAAGGGGACCCAGGTCGTCCAACAATCCGATTTCTAAAATCAAAATGTATTGCTCGATAACTTATTGAACGATTGCGCCGCATCTTCTCTACCTGGGTCCCCTTCCCCTCGCGCCGCTGCCGCAGCGCTCGGCCGGGGATGACATGCCAGGGTAAGTTGGCGAACTCCCGTCGCGGCACGTCACTTCTTCGGCGCGCCCGGATGGAGGCCGGCGTTCACGAAGCGCAGATCGTAGGCGTTCCTGTACGGCAGCGATTTCGGATAGAGGCCCACCGCCGACATCGCGTCGAAGAACGCTTTCCAGTGCGCGTCCGTCATCGCGCCGAGACCCTGCGTCGCGGCGTCGCCGCCCATCGCGATCCCGTAGCTTTTCATCTTCGCGATGGCCTGCGCGATCACATCGTCGGTCATCTCGGGATTGTCGGCCTTGATCATCGCGTTGCCCGGGGCAGGGTTCACGAACAGGTAATCCCACCAACCTTCCTCGGTCGCGTCCACGAAGGCCTGCACCGCGGCCGGATTGGTGTCGATCCATTTCTGCGGCACCAGCACCATATTGGCGTAGCCCGGATAGCCATTGTCCGCGAGCAGGAAGATCTGCGGCTTGAAATGGCCCTCCTTCTCGATCGTGTAGGGCTCGCCCGACAGATAGCCTTCCTGGATCGCCTTCGGATTGACGAGGAACGGCGCGAGGTCGAAGGTGTATTTCCGGATCTGCGTATCGTCGAAGCCGTATTTCGCACGCAGCCAGGGCCAGAACGCGACCGTCGCCGCGTCGGAAATCATGATCGGCTTGCCCTTCATCTGGGCGAGCGAGGTCACGTCGGCGCGCGGGTGGGTGATGAGCACCTGCGGGTCCTTCTGGAACACCGCCATCACCGCCTTGATCGGCACGCCCTGCTTCAGCATGTTGAACGAGAGGAAGCAGTTCGAGCCGATGCCGAAATCCGCCGCGCCGCCGGCGAGCAATTGCGGAACGTTGACGCTGGGTCCGCCTTCCAGGATGCGCACGTCGAGCCCGCGCTTCTTGTAGAGGCCCATGGCGAGCGCTTCGTAGAAGCCGCCATGCTCGGCCTGCGCCTTCCAGTCGGTGACGAACGAGATATGCACGGGCGCGGCCGCGCTGTTGCCGAACGCGAGCGCGGCAAGCGCCGCCGCCGAAAATATCCAACCCCGCATCTGCCCCTCCGGATAGGCCGCCATGTGAAAGGCAAACCGCGCGTCGCGTCAACGGCGGAAGCGGAGAGTTCTGTGCCGATGGCAGGTTAGGGCCGCTCTCCCCTCGCATGACAATTAGGGGGATCAAGTTTTTTTACCGCCGGTCTCATCGCTGTTTGATATGCCGATGATGGCGCAGTTTCGTCTATCTCTTCAATCTCCTGCAGCCGCCATCACCGGCGCGCAGCGCGCTTTGCGGCGGATCGCATCGATGGCGGCGAATTGCGTCTCGTCGTCGATCAGGGTGCGGAACAGCACGAGGCCTTTGCGGGTGGGCGAGACGACGAGGATCCGGCCGGGCGCGGCATAGGCCGAAGGCGGCGTCAGCGGTGGTGCGATCAGCAATTCGATTCCATGACCTTTGACCTGCCGGTCGTTGCGCACGAAGAAATTGTCGGTGTTCTCGTCGAACGCCGACACCGACCAATAGGTGCCGGGCGGAATCGGCGCGCGCACCAGCACCGGCCCGGTCGACAGATCATAAGGGCAGGTCGAATAGAGAAGATCGGGACTGGGCCGCACGATTTCGCGTGCAGTCGCGTCCGGCCGTTTGCCGTGATGGATGGTGTTCACCGTGCCCATGGAGGCGAGCGCGCGGTCCATGACGAAGCGGGGCAGGCCATAGATGGTCGCGGCATGGACGATGCCCGCGATCGCCAGCGTGGCGAGCAACCACCAGAACCATTTGCGTGCGGCGCTCATGGGCACGAGACTTTCCTGATCGCAGGCAGTCGCGCGCGCGCCGGATTCGCCGCCACACCGGCCGACGGATTGTAGAGCCGCAAGGTCAGCGTGAACCGGCCGTGCCCGACGGGAATCCAGTTCTGCGAAGGCGACGTGCCGCCGATCGCGGCCGAAAAGCTTCCGTTGGGCGCGCGCACGACCGAATTTTTCGAGACCGAATAGCGGTTCTGGGCATTGGGGATCAGGTAATCGTCCGCGGCGTAAGCCGTGATGCTCCACCAGCGCGTATCCGGATCGCGGCCCGCAACCTCGTAGCGGCAATTGCCGTCAAGCGCGTTGCCGGCGCTGTCGGCGCCGGCTGTGTAGTAGATCGTCTCGGAGCGGTTGAGCGCGAGCAATCCGTGCAGCGCGACGGAGGCGCGCGTGTAAGGGCCGCTCGCCGCACTGCCGATGGAAAAATTCGTGCGCCAGGGTCCGTCTTCGATGCCGCCCGGCATGCTGTGGTGAAACACCGCCAGCCAGGTGGCGAAGAGCCCCAGCGCCACGCCCGCGACAAGCGCCGTGCCCACTCTGAACACGAACCACATGGAAGATCGGCCAAATGCCCCGCCCGATTATAGCAGCGGTCAATTGCCGTTGTCGCGACCCGGGCTTTGCGGCGGATCGTCCGGCGGCGCCTGATCCTGGTTGCGCGGCGGCGGCGGCAGGTTCGGGTCCGCGTTGGGATCGACGTTGGGATCGATATTGGGATTGGGTTGCTGCGGCACGGCAGAATCCTCCCGCTGCGTCACACCGGGTGGCGGCCCGCTGTTGCCGGGGCGCCCGCCCGTCAGCCAATCCCAGAACGAATGCGGCGGTGGCGGCGCGCCCTGCATGGGTGCTGCCTCGTCATCACCCGGCGTGCTCGGACCGAACCCGTTGTCCGTGCCGCTCGTGTCGGTTGTTGCGGCGTCTTCATCGGTGGGCGCCTGCGGCGGCGACATGTCGAGCGGCTTTATCGGCAGGCCGTGCTCGGCCGAAATCATCACGTCTTTCCAGATTGCGGCAGGAAGGCTTCCGCCCGTCACCGTCTTCATCGGCGAGGAATCGTCGTTGCCCACCCACACGCCCGCCACGTAATCGGTCGTGAAGCCGACGAACCACGCGTCGTGGTAATCCTGCGTCGTGCCGGTCTTGCCGGCCGCCTGGCGTCCGCCGGGCAGCGCCGCGCCGCGGCCGGTGCCTTCGACGATCACGCCGTTCAGCATCGCCACGAGATCGCGGTCGACATGGGAGGCGATCACGCGGTCGGGATCGGGCGGCTCGCGTTTGTAGAGGACATGGCCCGCGCGGTCGTCGACTTCCGTCACGTAATAGGGCCACACGCGCAAACCGCCGGAGGCGAACGCCGCATAGGCGGTGGTGAGTTCGATAGGCGTCACTTCCGAGGTGCCCAGCGCCAGCGATGCGTTGGGCGCCAGCTCCGAAACGATGCCGCAGCGATGGGCGGCGTCCACGATGGTGGTGATGCCCACTTCCTGCGCCAGCCCGGCCGTCACCGTATTGATCGAATGGGCCAGCGCGTCGGCCAGCGTCACCGTGCCGTAGGAACGCCCGCCGTAATTGGTCGGCGTCCAGCCGTCGATATCGACCGGCCCGTCTTCGCGCACGTCCCACGGGCTGATGCCGTTTTCGACGGCGGCCAGATAGACGAACGGCTTGAACGCGGAGCCCGGCTGGCGCTTGGCCTGGGTGGCGCGGTTGAAGACGCTGGCGTCGTAGTCGCGCCCGCCGATCAGTGCGGACACCGCGCCATCCGGCTTCATCAAAACGACGGCCGCTTCGCTCGCATGCACCTTCGCGCCGCGCGCGTTCAGCGTGCGCGCCACGGCATGGCGCGCGGCTTCCTGAAGCCGGGGCTCGAGCGTCGTGTGCACGATCAAATCGGTCGCGTGGCTGGGCGCATTGGCGCCGACAAGCCGCGTCGCTTCGTCGGCCGCCGTGTCGAGGAAGAAATTGCGCGCGTCGGTCAGCGAGCTGTCGGAGACGATGGCCGGATGGGCGCTGCGCCGCGTCCGCATCGATCCGGGAGATCGCGCCCGTCTCCACCATCGCGTTCAACACGCGTCCGGCGCGCTCCTGCGCGGAGGCGAGATCGCGCCGGGGCGAGAATACCGACGGCGCGCGCGTGAGCGTCGCCAGCATCGCGGCTTCGCCGAGTGTCACGTCTCGGGCGGATTTGCCGAAATAGACATGCGCCGCGCCATCGACGCCATAGGCGCCGGAGCCCAGATAGATGCGGTTCAGATAAAGCTCGAGAATTTCCTTCTTGCTCAGCGATTTTTCGAGCGCCGCCGCATCCATCAGTTCTTCGAACTTGCGCGCGAACGTCCGGTTGGGATTGAGGAAGACGATCTTGGCCGTCTGTTGCGTGATGGTCGAACCGCCAGCCACCACATGGCCCGCATGAAAATTGGTGATGGTCGCCCGCACGAGCCCGCGGATATCGATGCCGTTGTGGCTGTAGAAGCGCCGGTCCTCCATCGCGATGAAGGCGGCCGGCAGATAGGCGGGCATCTGATCGAGAGTCAGCCTCTCGCCCACGATCGCGCCGCGATGACCCACGTCCTGGCCGCTCGCGTCGAGAAAGGTGAAGGCGATGGGCCGGTTGACGGCGTAAAGGTCCTGGCTCAGATCGAGCTTGGGCGCGAACAGTTCCAGGATCGAGGGCGTCAGATAGAGCAGCGTCACGGGAATCGCGACGATCGCGACCGTGACGGCGAAGATGCGAACGAGGCCGACGCGGTGGCGGACGGCCCAATTGCGCAACGCCTGCAGGTTTTCCAACAGATAATCACCCAGCATGGGCGGCTAACTCACCGATCTTTGCGGCAGATTCAAGACTTTACCATTCGGATGCGCGAATAGGGGCTTAGTTTCCGTCCAAAGGATTGCATCGCTGTGAGGATCGTGAAGCGCCAGCATGCGCCCGCCCGAAAATTGAGAAACCCGCGCGGGATTTCTCCCGCGCGGGCTCTCGCTTGACGGCCGTTCGGTCCGCGTGGAGGGGCTTGCCGCGAACCACCCGCCTCAAGATCGTCAAAAAGGCGATGCAACCTCGAAATTCAGTCCGGCCTTCATCGTCCTTCCCGTATTCGTCCGGCTGCCGTTTGGCGCCGTTTGATCTCAGGCGTAATCTGGCAGAGCGGCTCTGAATGGGCTCTGGACGGCGCATTCATCTGTGGTTCATCGCCAAAGTCGTAGAAAAGGCCCATGTGCAGGCGCATTTTCCTCGCTGTTCTTGCGCTTTTGGCCATGTTGGGCGCCACTTCGCCCCTAGCGGCACAAGGGCGGTATCCCTATGGCCGCTACTATTCGAACGTGATGCCGCTGGACCGGATTCTTCCGGGAATCCGCACGGGCCATCCCGGCCGGTTCTACGATGCCGAGGGGCCGTTCCCGGACGGCGTGGGCGGCTACCGCTACCGCATCAAATGGCTGACGCCCGACGGTCGCGTCGTGTGGTTCGACACCGACGCCCAGACGGGTCGAATCGTCGGCACCGCGCGGAGCGATTGGCGTGCGGGGCCGCCGGCACCGCCGCCTCCGAATTTCGGATATAACGGGGCGCGCGGCGGTCCATATGGTTATGGCGTGCGTCCCGGCGCACCATATGGTGGTCCCGCGCGCAATGGCGGTTGGGGCGGTCGCGGCGGCTGGAGTGGCCGCGGCGGACCGGGCCATCCGCGCTGACAGGGCGGTTGAAACAACGATGCGAATTCTCCTGGTCGAAGACGATGCCGATCTCCAACGGCTCCTCAAGCGGGCGCTGACCGACGCGGGCTACGTGGTGGATTCCGCGCTCGACGGCGAGGAAGGCCATTTCCTCGGCGATACCGAACCCTATGATGTGGCGATCCTCGATCTGGGCCTGCCCAAGATGGACGGCGTGCGCGTGCTCGAGAAATGGCGCAAGGCGGGGCGCACGATGCCGGTTCTCATCCTCACCGCGCGCGATCGCTGGAGCGACAAGGTGGCGGGCTTCGACGCCGGCGCCGACGATTATCTCGCCAAGCCGTTCTACACCGAAGAACTTCTCGCCCGCGTGCGCGCGCTGCTGCGCCGCGCGGCCGGGCTCGCCACGGCCGAAATCGAAATAGGTCCCCTGCGCATCGACACGCGCGCCTCGCGCGTCACGCTCGACGGCAATCCGGTGAAACTCACGTCGCTCGAATACCGGCTGCTTGCCTATCTCGCCCATCACCGCGGCCGCGTCGTGTCGCGCACCGAGCTCGTCGAGCATCTTTACGACCAGGATTTCGACCGCGACTTCAATACGATCGAGGTATTCGTCGGGCGCCTGCGCAAGAAGCTCGACTCCAATCTGATTCAAACGGTACGCGGCCTTGGCTATTGTCTCGAAGTTTCCGGCGCTGCTGAACACGACGATCGCGCCAAGGCGTGATTCCCTCGCCGCGCGCCTGATCGCCGCCGCGGCTGTGTGGACGCTTCTGGGGCTTGTCGTGGGCGGCTTCATCCTGTCGCGCACCTTCAGCGATTCCGTCCAGGCCGGGTTCGACGCGCGGCTCAAATTCGACCTCGACAGCATGATCGCCGCCGCCGATCCCAACGCGCAAGGCGAGGTCTCGATGGAGGGCCGCTTCGCCGATCCCCGTTTCGAGCGGGTCTATTCCGGCTGGTACTGGGAGATTGTGCCCGTAGGACCGAAAGGGCCGGAACCCAACAACGCGCAGATTTCGCACTCGCTGTTCGACCACACCATCAAGATCACCGATACCCAGGCCATCGGCCACCAGATCTGGGGTCACGGCGAAGGCCCGGACGGCCAGCATCTGCGCTTCGTGTCGCAGCACATTTCGTTTCCGGTCACCGCCACGCCCAAGCCCAACGATTTCCGCGCGTTCAATTTCCTCGTCGCGAGCGACGTGGCGGAAATCGACAACGAGGTCGGCCGCTTCAACGGCACGTTGATCTGGTCGTTCGCCGTTCTGGGGCTGGGACTGATCGGCGGCATCTTCATCCAGGTGCGCGTGGGGCTTTTGCCGCTCCGGCGCGTCAGCGAGGCCCTGGCGCGCATCCGCGACGGCCAGGCGCGCCGGCTCGACGGAAAATTCCCGGCCGAGATTGCGCCGCTCGCCGCCGAATTGAACAGCCTTATCGAACACAGCGCCGAAGTGGTCGGCCGCGCCCGCACGCATGTCTCCAATCTCGCGCACTTCCTCAAAACGCCCCTGACCGTGCTCACCAGCGAAGCGTCGGCGCAGCCGGGCCCCCTGGCGGACGCGGTGATGCGCCAGGTGACGACGATGCGCCGCCAGGTCGACCATTATCTGTCGCGCGCGCGCGCGGCCGGCGCGCTCGATGTCCTTGGCAACCGCACGCCGGTCAAGCCCGTGCTCGACGATCTCGCCCGCGTGCTGAAACGCATCCACGCGGAACGTAATATTTCCATTTCGGTCGATTGTCCCGCATCGCTCGCGTTCCGCGGCGAGCGGCAGGATCTCGAAGAAATGGCCGGCAACCTGATCGACAACGCCTGCAAATGGGCGCATTCGCACGTCGCGGTCACGGCGACGCGGAAGAGCGGCACCGGCTTCGAACTGAGGATCGACGACGACGGCCCCGGCCTCGACCCCGAGGAGCGCTCGCTGGTGGGCGAGCGGGGCGAGCGGCTGGACGAAAGCGTGCCCGGCTCGGGGCTCGGGCTCGCCATCGTGCGCGACATCGCCAAGCTCTATGGCGGCTCGTTCGCGCTCGACACCGCCCCCCAGGGCGGGCTCGAGGTGCGGCTTGGCCTGCCGGCCATCGCGTGAGATCCCCGTCAACAGGGCGTTAACGGCAACGCTATAACGTGCGACGTGGCGCAAACTGAGCGCTTACCTTTAGGGTTGAGCGGCCCCAAAGGCCGGGAAATTCGGGAATGATCGCGGCGGACAAAGTCCAGATGCTGAAAGCGTTTCTCGGCAATTTGCCCGAAAGCGCGGCGCTGAAGCTTGCCAAGGCCGTCGAGGTCGACCGCCTGGCCGACGGCAAGCTCCTGCCGCACGACCTGATCCTGGAGGGACTTCGCCCCGTCCTGCGCCATGCCGACGCGTCGGGGCGTACCCCCACGCCGCTCAGGCTGTTCTGCCAGCCCTTCACCGATCTTCTGGTGCTGGAGACCCCCAAACAGAAACTGAAAGGCCGCATCGCGCGGGCCTCGCTCATCCCGGTGTGGAACTGGCTTGGCCGCACGCTGATCCCGCACGAGCACGCGACTTATTGCGCGACCGTCAAATCGGCGTCGCTCGCCTGGCGCATCCGCGACGCGCAGACGGTGGTGGAGGAGTTCTGGCCCGGCGCCGCGGCAGCCATTCGCAAGGCGCTTGCCGATGAGAAAGGCCGCAAGGCCGCGCGCATCGCATTGAACGGCGACGTGACCATGAACGACGCGCTTGAGATGGCCTATCTGCTCGCCGCCGGCCGCGAGATCGCCGAACTGCAGGATCTGGTGCCGAAGCACACACCGGTCCTGACCGAAGAGCTACTGTGGTCGATGCGCGCGATCTACGACCGGCTCGTCGCATCGGCGCCCGATTCCGCGCCCTATGTCGCCGTCGTCGCGATGCATCGCTTCGCGCGGCCATGGGAAGCGATGCGCCTGCCGCTCACGATCGCGCGCCAGACGCAGGACACGCTGATCAGCAACACCGACATGGGACTGGTCGGCGAAATCCTCCTGGGCGACATGGAGGCGCATGCGGCGCAGATCCGCAACGTGCGCCAGCCGCAATTCGATGCGGCCGAGCTTGTCGGCCATGTGGCCGATTTCACGCTCCTGTCGAACGGCATCGTCAAGGAAGTGGAGATGCGGCGCGACGGGCGCTGGGGCCAGCGGCTGATGAAGGATCGCGCCGGCGTGGCCGAAGTGCTCGACGGCTTCATGAAGCGCGCGCCGAAGGAAATTCTGGCCGCGCTGCCCACGCTCAAGACCGGCAGCTATGCGGGCGGTCCACGCGCGCCCGATCTGTCGCGTCCGCTCGATCCGGAAAAGGTCGCGCGCGCGCAACGCTACGCCCAGCTCGTCATCGGCTGCAAATCTCTGGCGGCGGCGGCCTCGATCGGCGCCACTCTGGCGGACGCGTGCGACGAAGTGATGGTGAGCCTGCGCGCCTATTGCGAGGACATCGTGCGCGAACTGCGCGCGGCGGAAGGCGCGAGACGGCCGCTCGTCGAAGCCTATTTCGAACTGGCCGCGGAACTGACGACCATGTTCTTCAGCGCCGAGGAAGGCGAATTTCTGCGCCGCCGCGGCCGCGCCGCAACGGCGTCCGCCGCTGCGGCCTGAGCGCGTCCGCTAGGCGCGACGCAGAATTCTCAGAGCGCGGCGCCTTCGTCGAAGAACCACAGCGCCGTGCCCGAAAAGTCGCTCCGCGTGCCGCTGGGATTGACATAGGTCAGGCCGCTGTTGGTCGACGAATACGCATAGGAAATGTTCGCGCTGTTGGCCTGCATGGTGAGGCTGTAGAGCTGCCCCGTGGGCGCCGATCCCGGCGAATACATCGCGCCGCCGGAAATCCTGGCATGGCAATAATACCAGGCATCGGTCACGTAGTTGGTCAGCGAGGAGGTGCTTCCGCCGACTTCCGGCTGCTCGAGGATCCACTCGACGGAATTGCCCTGCAGCGTGGTGCCGTGGGGCGCCGTGAAGGCCAGCGTGGTGTAGCTGTTGGTGGTCTCGTCCACCATGTAGAAATGGCCCTTCGTCGTCGTCGAATCCCAAATGTAGAGGGCAATCAGATCTCCCGGCGACACGGGAAAGTTGGTGATCCGGACTTCGTCGTTGGGATACCACTCGTACCACGGCGCGTAGTAGGCGGTGGTGACTCCGGCCGAACAGCTTGCATCCGCTTCCGAGCCGGCCTGGAACACGTCGCTGCTGTTGAGCCCGTCGATGCCGATCCATTGGGACGAATAGACTTCCGAGCTCGAGCAGGTGCCGAAAGCCTGCTGCGCCGTCGGAACGATATAGGAGCCGTAGACATAGGTATTCGCTTTCGCGAACGGATTGTTGGAATCGTTGATCGCGTAGCCGCTCCAGTTGGGGCTCGTCGCGCCATAGGCCGTGGTGCCCTGTTTGATGGCGGTGATCTTGGCGGGCCCATTGGCGACCGTCGTCGCCTGCAATTGAGGCGCAATGCGCCTGGCGGGCAGGGTGACGATATTCTTCCACACGGCATATTCGCCCGGTGCAGTCGCCGCGTCTGGCCGCGGCGGAAAGCCATAGGCTTCGAGTTGCGCGTCGGAGGCCCCCACCGGATCGAAATTCGCCGGCGGCGTGAGCGGAATCTCCGCATAGGGCTGCGCGCAATTCCGGCAGACCGATGCCGCAGGCGGCGTTTGCGACACGATCTGGCGCGCGGCAGGATAAGCGGACTGCGCGCTGGCCCCGCTCGCGATGGCCACGGCCAATGCCGCCCCGAAGATTGCTCCGGATGTTGTGTGCAACGAGCCCATGGACGATCCCCCCGAGGTTGCCGATCAGGCGAAGTCGAACATTAACCGTGCGGGCCTGTTTCTTCAAGGGAAGCCGGATCCGCGGTCCGACTAAATGTTCTTCCGGTAGACGACGAACCCGGACTTCTCGGCCACCTTGTCGTAAAGCTTCATCGCCGTCTCGTTGGTCTCGTGGGTGAGCCAATAGACGCGCGACGAACCCGCGAGTTTCGCCTGCTCGGTAACCGCGCCGATCAGCGCCCGCCCGATTCCCTTGCCGCGCGCCGCCTCGCTTGTGAAGAGATCCTGCAGATAGCAGGTGGGCGCAATCGAAATCGTGCTGCGGTGAAAGAGATAATGCACGAGGCCGAGCAATCGTCCGTCCGCTTCTGCCACCAGCGCGTGAACGGGCTCGTACGCATCGAAGAAACGCGCCCAGGTCATCTGCGTGATCTCGGCGGCGAGCGCCGTTTCGCCTGAGCGGCCGTAGAATTTGTTGTAGCCGTCCCAGAGAGGAAGCCATCGCGGATAATCCGCGCGCGCGACGAATTCGGACGGCCGGTGCGGGCATGTGAATTTCTCCAGTTTGTTCCGTGATAAAGTCGTTGCGCGCTCGCGGCAACACCGGGAAAAGCTTGCCACGTATGCGAAATAGCCGTGCATCGAAGAAACAGGTTTTGCGCTCCTGAAATCTCCCTGTAGTCTCGCTGGCGCGGGGAAGATTGGAATGGAAAAGCTCGGTCTGCGCGACCGGCGGTCTGTCGCCTACGGCGTAGGATTGTTCGCCGTCACGCTTGGAGTTTTCGCCGCGCTCTACGCGCTGTGGCTGACCGGCCATTCCGACGCCTACACGGCGCTGACGAACTTCTGGGGCATCGACGCCTGGGATCGGCCATTTCTCGATCTGTCCGGCGTCCTTTCCTGGGGCGAATGCCATCGCCGCGGCCTCGACGTCCTCAAGGCCAATCCCTGCGATCCGCTGGGCAGGCTGCTCAACTACGGGCCTCCGGTGTTGGCGCTTCCGTTCGCGGTGCGCGACACGGTTGCGCTCGCGCTGCCGCTCGATTTCGCCTTCCTCGCGGCATTGCCGTTCGTTCTGCGGCCGCGTTCGTGGGGGGAGTGGACGGTTGCGGTGGCCGCGTCCCTGTCGACTGCGACGCTGTTCGCGCTGGAGCGGAGCAATCTGGATCTGTTCGAATTCCTGCTGGTCGCGCTGAGCGGCCTTCTCACGGCAAGCGGCCCGGCCGGCCGGTTCCTATCCTTGATCCTCTACTATGTGGGAGGCGTGCTGAAATTCTATCCGTTTGCGCTGCTGCTTCTTGTTCTTCGCGAGCGTCCGAAGACCGCGCTTCTTCTCGGCGCTCTGTCGGCGGCCGCGATCGGCGTCTATGCATGGAATTACTGGCCCGCGTTTGTCGCGATCAAATCGCTGCTCCCGCAATTCTACTATAACAGCGACACCTTCGGCGCCTCTCTCCTGCCCTGGGGCCTTGCCGACGAACTGGGTTGTTCCGATACGTTCGGCCTCCTGGTCGCCCTGGCGCTCTACGCGGGCTTCGGCGCCTTGGCGCTGTATCTCGCTGTCCGCTGGATGCGATCCGGTCCGGCGCCCGACTGGAACCGCGCAAACTTCCACTTTCTTCTGGCCGGCGCGATCGTGATGGTGAGCTGTTTCGTGCTGCAGATGAATCTCGATTATCGCGCGATTTTCCTGCTGTTCATGCCGGCCGGACTGTTCGACCTGCGCAACAGCGTGCCCGGGAAATTCCTCAAGCGCTTTTTTGGCTTCGCTATCGGAGCGGCGGTCTTCTGCCTGTGGGGGGAATTCCTCCGCCGGGCGCTGGGAAAGGCGCTGGACCTTATCGCTCCCGGCCGCTCCGACAATTCGCCGCTGAACATGGCATTGACCGCATTTTTCGTCGGACGGGAACTTGTCTGGTGGGGACTGATGGCGGTCGCTGCGGCGGTCATTCTCGTCTTCGTGCTGACTTCGCCGCTCGGCAGGATGGCGAGGACGAAATTCGCCGGCGTCCGGATGAATTCTGCGTCGTCTGCGTAGCGGGTTCCATTTTGCGCCCGTTCCGTCGTCCGGAGAAGTGATGAACACAGGGACGCGGTCATTGCGCGGTGGGGCCATCCACGTCATTGCCACGAATCTCGACACGACTACGGCAATGCCGTACATAGCGTGGGTGCACAGCGTCATTGAAACGAGGGTGGAGACGCACATGACGGCTTTGGGCAAGAGACTGATCAACGCGGCCAAAGAGGCTCGCGCCATTGCGCGCGGCGTGGCCGATCCCAAGACCTACCGCGTTCACGTGCCGGACGACATCGACGTGAAGCGCATTCGCCGCCGCCTCAAGCTGACGCAGAACGAATTCGCGCGGCGATTTGGAATTCCACAAGGCACGCTGCGGGACTGGGAGCAGGGACGGCGGCAGCCGGAAGGTCCCGCCCGGGCGTTTCTGCTTGTCATCCAGCATGAACCGGTTGCCGTCGAACGCGCGCTGGCCCGCGCAACGACGAAGGCTGCGTGACGACGCACGTCGCCATGTGAATTCCATTCGGCTCGCGAAGGCCTCTATTCCCCCGCGTGCCAGGTCACGGCAAGCAGCGATTTCGACGAGGGCTTTATGGCGGCGCTCCTCCGCAGGGCTTGTCGCGCGGACGAACCGCGTCCCGCCGCGCTTACATGTGAGCGTGTCCCGGATTGAGCAACGTCGCCGATTGGGCCCGCGTGCAATTGTCCAGGTCGACAAACGCGCGGAAACGAAGCGCCGAAATGCGAAGCATCCCGGCAGCAGACCGCGCAACGGCTCAATGAATCCGGATCGCGATCCGACTCAACCCGGAGGGATCGCGATCCGGCAATTCCCGATTCAGTTTTGCAGAGGCTGTGCGTTGATCAGAGACACGCAGTCTCCCTTGTAATTGGTGGGCAGAATTGCGTGCGTCTGACCGAGATGAGAGTTTGCGAGCAGCACACCGGGGCCGGTCGACGGCGTGTGGTAATCGAGGGGATAGGAGGTGCTTAGCCCCTCGGTAAGGCCATTGGCGTTCTGGGTCGGAACGTCCTCGATCGCGATATAGCCCCATTGCGACTGGGCCTTGCCCGCCGGAACGGTGACCGCCGGCTCGGCTGTGAGCTGGTTGCCCAGCAGCACGGTATTGAGCTGCCCGTTCGGATTGACTGCGAATTGCTGGCCCACGACCGTGTAAAGAAGTGCGGGATTGAAATGAAAATCGACCTTCGAGCCCGTATTGTCGATGTTTTCGATACGAAAGATGATGTCCGCCGCATTCGGGCCGACGCCGACAAGGTCGCCGATATTGTTCGTATAGCCTACACATGCGCCGATCTGGCTGTAGGTGACCGTGGCCACGTTCGAGACGCACCCGGCCAACAGTACGCTGGCTCCGAGTGAAATGATCTTTCCGTACAGATTGTGTGCATTGCGCTCCATGACAGTCTCCCTTGACGTCAAATCTTCCAGTATAGACCCGTTACACTATAGTATTGTGCAGTTTCATAACAGTGACAATTCAAAATGGGATTTGGTGAATCTTGGAGGAAATACTCTATCGCTTCTATTTACATTGAACAGCGAATTTGCAGGAAATCTACGAAAGAAATCGATGCATTCACTCCGTTCTCTGCATTTAAGCCAAACTTTCGCGATCTGATTTCTTCGCGCGAAACAGAGTTCGACGTTCGCATTCTTAACGCATTGTGCCGCGACGGCGCGCGGAACCCGCCTCGGACACTGCCCGATGACCGAACATGTCGAGAAATTTTATCTGCTGGCGCAATCGCGATGGATCCCAACAAATCACACAATTCCGCCGGCAATGAGCGCGGCGATTTCGGCGTTCGAATATCCGAGTTCGCGCAGCACCTCGTCATTGTGCTCGCCAAGTTTCGGCGGCCGCCGACGCACCTCGCCGGGTGTGCCGTGCAGCTTGACGGGCGTCGAGGCCACGGGCGCGGCGCCCCACGCCGGGGAAATCGATCTCCGTGAAGAAATCGCCGGCCTTCACATGGGGGTCGTCCAGCGTCTCGCGCATCCGGTACACGGGCCCGGCCGGCACGCGCGCGTTCTCGAACGCGATGATCGCGTCGGCGCTGGTGCGGGCGGCGCACCATTCCTGCAGCCGCGCGCTGATGATCGCGCCATTGTCGCCGCGCGCCTTGTCGCTGGCGAAGCGCGGATCGTCGAGCCATTCCGGCGCGCCCACCAGTTTCGCCGCGCGGCGGAACAGGGGATCGCCGTTCACCGCCACCGTGATCCAGCCATCGGCGGTGCGGTAGATGTCGGACGGCGCCGGACGTCTGGCCGCGGTTGAGCGTGGGCGTGCGGCCCGGTTTGAGCACGGATTCCTCGATCAGCATGGTGCTGAAAAAAGCTGAGCGCGGTGCGCAGCAGCGCGCCTTCGACAAGCTGGCCGCGGCCCGTCTGGTCGCGCGCGCGCAACGCCGCCATCACGCCCAGCGCGACGAGCGACGCGGTTCCGAAATCGACCCAGGGCGTGGCCGCGCGCACGGGCTGATCGTCCGTTCCGGAAAACCAGGCGGAGCCCGACATCGCCTGCGCCACGCCGTCGAAACCCACGCGGTTTGCGTAAGGCCCTTCGAGCCCGAAGGCGGAAACCACCGCCAATATCGCGCGCGGATTGATGGCGCTGACGGTGTCGTAATCGAGGCCCATCTGTTTGAGCGTCTGCCCGGGAAGATTGGCCACCACCACGTCGCTTCCGGCCACCAGCCGGCGCATCACTTCGCGGCCCTCGGCCGTCGCGGGATCGAGCGTGAGGCTGCGCTTGTTGCGGTTCATCTGCAGGAACAGGGCGCCTTCGGCGGGTTCGCCCGATTCCGTTTCCGCCAGCGGGATCAGCGTGCGATCCTCGCGGCCTTCGCGCTTCTCCACGCGGATCACGTCGGCGCCGAAATCGGCCAGCAGCGCCGCGCAATAGGGTCCCGCGATATAGCGGCCGAAATCGGCGACGCGAATGCCAGCGAGCGGTCCGGACATTGCTATTTCTCCATCGGGCGCGCTCCGCGATTGCGGCACGCACCGGGCCGGAATATACGAGGCGCTTGGAGAATTCCATGACGACGCGGGACGCTTTCGCATCCCTGAACCGGATTGCGGACATTGCACCGCTGCGCAGCCCGTCTTTTGAAGGCGACGACCCCATCGTTCCCACGCCCTTCCGGGTGGCGCGTGCGGCGGGCGCGGCGCTGGGGCTGGGCGCTGCGGCGGCGAATGAAATCTGGCGCCTGCGCGGCGGCGGCCAGCAGGATATCGTCGTCGATCTGAAGGCGGCGGCGGCGTCGCTTGTCTCCTTTTCGTTGCTGCGGCTGAACGGCGAAGCGGTGCCGCGGCCGGCGGACACGAAACCCACCGTGGGGCTCTATCGCGCGGGCGACGGGCACTGGATTTATCTCCATGGCGGCTTTCCCCATCTCGAAATGCGCACGCTCGATCTCCTGAACGCGGACAACACGGCCGAGGCGATCGCGGACAGCGTGTCGCGCTGGAACGCGTTCGCGCTGGAGGAATCGCTGGCCTTCATGGGGCTTTGCGGCGCGGTGGTGCGCACGGACGACGAATGGCGCAAGAGCCCGCAAGGTTCGGTTCTCGCCGGCGTGCCGCCCATTGTTCTGAAACGCATCGGCGACGCGCCGCCCTTGCGTCTGCCCGAGGCAGGCGAGCCGCTCGCGGGCGTGCGCGTGCTCGATCTGACGCGCGTGCTGGCCGGCCCCACCGCCGGGCGCACGCTCGCGTCGCAGGGCGCAGACGTGCTTTCGGTGCGCGCCGAGCGGCTGCCGACCGTCGATCTGTTCGACCTCGACACGGGAAGCGGCAAGCGGTCGACCTTTCTCGATCTGGCGAAGCCCGCCGAAGCCGAAATGCTGCGTTCGCTGGCGCGCAACGCCCATGTGTTCGTGGATTCCTATCGCCCCGGCGCGCTGGCCGAACTGGGCGTAACGCCGGCGGCGCTCACCCATTCCGCGCCCGGCATCGTCTATTGCGCGGTCTCCTGCTACGGCCATCGCGGACCCTGGGCGGCGCGGCGCGGCTGGGAGCAACTGGCGCAAAGCGCCACGGGCATCGCGGCCGATCAGGGCGCTTATGCGGCGGCGCGCGCGGGAAGCCGGCGCGAAAGCGTGCCGAAGCTCATTCCGGCCGCGGCCTGCGATTACATCACGGGCTATCTCGCGGCTGCGGGCATCACGGCGGCGCTCTTGCGCCGCTTTCGCGAAGGCGGCAGCTGGTTGGTGGAAATCTCCCTGTGCGCGACCGCGATGTGGCTGCAATCGCTGGGCAAAGTGGAGCCGGGGCTGATCCCCGAGACCTGGGACCCGCGGGCGGGGACTCGACCTCTATTTCAACTCGTGCGAAACGGGGCGTGGCCGTCTCGACTTCTGGGGCCGGTCGTGCGCATGTCGAAAACGCAGCCGCACTGGCGCCGTCCGCCGCCCAATCCGGGCGCCGATGCGCCGGCCTGGCTCGCCGCTTGAAGGTTTTTTCCGAATGGCTCCGAAGCAGATCCCCTGAAGCTCAATCCGCTCCAATTGCGCACGCTGAGCGTGCTGCAGGCGCTGGCGCGCGCGCCCGGCATGGCCGCCGCGGGGCCGGGCTCAGGCGAGGTCACCATCCAGCGTTTCCCGCAGCCGCATGGCGACCATTTCCACCTGGGCGACGCGACCGTGACCGCGAAGGACGCGAGCGGGCTTTACAACGAAAAGGTCTGGCACGCGCTGGAACGCAAAGGGCTTGCGCGTTCGGAATGGCCGCACCGCATCGTGCTGACGCAGGTGGGATTCACCTACGATACCGGCCCCACCGGTGCGATCCTGCGCCGCGCCGCGCACTGAGACTTTCCTATTTCACGCGCCTGAGAATGATCAGCGGCTTGACGAACAGCGCGCGGCCTTCGGGCGTCGACATGAATGCGTCGAGATCGGCGGGTGCGGCCGTGAGCACGACATCGGCGTATTGTCCCTGCTCGATAGTACCCGCGATCTTTCCGGAAATGATCGCCGCCTTCGCCGCTTTCTCGTCGATCAGATAAAGCACCAGCGCGCCATCGCCATTGATGCGATAGAGGACCGGGAAGTTCTTTCCCGCCGCGACCATATCGGCCGCCTTGCCGTTGTCGCTGACCTCGTGCGCGTTCATGTACTGATATGGGCCGAGGGTCGCCGTCTGCAGCGAGTAGACGCTCCAGTCTCCCGTCTTGTCCTTGACGGGCGGCTGCGCGAGGAGAGCCGTGATCGTTCCGTCGGTTTGCGGCAGGAACGTCATATAGAAGGGTCCATCCGGCGGCTTCGGCTGGCCGCGCCACATGCCGCCAAGTGCCGGGTCGGCTTTGAGCCCCACCGTCGAGCCGACGGGCGTTTGGCTGGTGACGGGGAGGCACGCGCCCGCGAGAAGCGAAGCGGCAACGGCAAGCGCAATGCGGAGCGCGGTCATCGGATGTGTCCCTCTTCGGCACGAATTCGACGCTAGCACGGGATTGGGGCGGAATCTTGGATGGGCCGGCGATGCGCCGCGTGGCGCGCCGAACTCGGGGCTTCTATAGTTCGCGCCGTTCGAACGAGTCTCGCGATGAATCCGAGAAAGCGCCGCCGGCTTGCCTTTGCTCTCGCTCTTGTGGTGGCGAGCGCCGGCGGAGCCGCGCTCGTGCTGACGGCGCTCAAGGACAATGTGCTCTATTTCTACAGCCCGAGCGACGTCTACGCGAAGCATGTGACGCCGGGCATCGCATTCCGCATCGGCGGGCTCGTCGCGCGCGGCAGCGTCAAGCACGGTCTCGCGGCCGATATCCGTTTCGTGGTGACGGACGGCCGCGCCAGCGTGCCGGTCGAATATCGCGGCGTGCTGCCCGACCTGTTCCGCGAAGGGCAGGGCGTGGTGGCGCTGGGCGCGATGGACGGCGGCGGCGTGTTCACCGCGAGCGAAGTGCTCGCCAAGCACGACGAACGCTACATGCCGCCCGACGTGGTCGACGCGCTGAAGCGTGCGGGCCGCTGGAAAGAAGGCGAAGGCGGGTCGTGACCGGCGAGATCGGCCAACTGGCATTATGCTTGGCGCTGGCGCTCGCGCTGATTCAGGCGGGCACCGGCATCATGGGCGCCCGCGCCGATGCCGCGCTCGCGCGGAGTGCGGCGACGGGCGCCGCGTTCGGCACCTTCGCGTTCGTCGCTCTCGCATTCGGCGCGCTGACCTTCGGCTTCGTCACCTCGGATTTCAGCATCCTCGACGTGGCGCAGAATTCGCACACGCTGAAACCGCTCATCTACAAGATCACCGGCGTGTGGGGAAACCACGAAGGTTCGATGCTGCTGTGGGTGCTGGTGCTCACGATCTATTCGGCGCTGATCGCGGTTCTCAGGCGTGGCAGCGAAACGCTGACTTCGGCCGCGCTGGGTGTGCAGGGCCTGCTCGCAGTGGCGTTCATCCTGTTCATCGTCTTCACCTCCAATCCGTTTTTTCGCATCGATCCGATGCCGTTTCAGGGCGCGGGCCTCAATCCGCTGCTGCAGGATCCCGGCCTCGCGATGCATCCGCCGATGCTCTATCTGGGTTATGTCGGGCTTTCGGCCACGTTCGCCTATGCGGCGGCTGCGCTGATCACGGGCGAGGCGGATGCCGCCTGGACCCGCGCCGCGCGGCCCTTCATGCTCGTCGCCTGGATCGCGCTCACCATCGGCATCACGCTCGGGAGCTGGTGGGCCTATTACGTGCTCGGCTGGGGCGGCTTCTGGTTCTGGGACCCGGTCGAGAACGCGGCGCTGATGCCGTGGCTCGTCGCGACCGCGCTCCTCCATTCCACCTTGGCGACGGAGCGCACGGGTGCGTTTCGCAGCTGGACGCTGCTGCTCGCGATCGCCGCATTTTCGCTGAGCCTCGTCGGCACCTTCCTCGTGCGTTCGGGCGTGCTCGCCTCCGTACATAGTTTCGCCAACGATCCCGATCGCGGATTCTACATTCTCGTGATGCTGGGCGTTGCCATTGGCGGCGCGCTGGCGCTGTTCGCATGGCGCGCGCCCAGGCTCGAAGGCGGCACGGCGTTCGAGCCGGTGAGCCGCGAGACGGCGCTCCTCCTCAACAACGTGTTCCTGTCGGCGGCGGCGGCGACCGTCTTCATCGGCACGCTCTATCCGCTGTTCCTCGACGCGGTGACGGGCACGCGGATCACGGTCGGCGGGCCCTATTTCGCCATCACGTTCGCGCCGCTCTTCGTGGCGCTCCTGCTGCTGGTGCCGTTCGGACCGCGGCTGGCCTGGCGCAAGGACGATCTCAAATCCGCGGCGCGTCTGCTGTTGCCGGGAGCAGGTGCCGCCATTGTCGCCGGCGTCGCGGTGTTTGCGATCGCTGCGCCGCATACGCTGGCGGCCGCCGGCGCCTTCGCGCTTGCCGCCTGGGTGATTACGGCCAGCATTGTCGACATTCGCCAGCGCCTGCGTGCTCGCACTCTGTCGCGGCACACGATCGCGTCGGCGCTCGCCCATGCCGGGCTCGGCATCTCGCTGCTCGGCATCGCCGGCACGACGATCTGGCGCAGCGAAGCGCTGGAAGTGCTGGCGCCGGGACAATCGATGCAGATCGCGGGCTATGAATTGCGCTTCGACGGCGTCGCGCCCTACGAGGGCCCCAATTACAGCGCCGACCGCGCTACGCTCGAAGTGAGAAGAGGCGGTACTACGATCGCCACGATCGCGCCCGAGAAGCGGGTCTATCCCGCGGAGGGCCAGGCGATCACCGAGACGTCGATCCGCACCAACGGATTTGCCGATCTCTATGTCGCTTTGGGCGATCCGCGCGGCGCGGACCAATGGGTCGTGCGGGCGTATTACAATCCGCTTGCGCCGTTCATCTGGTTCGGCGGCGCCGTGATGGCGCTCGGCGGATTGGCGAGCCTGTTCGGCCGGTTGCGGCCGCGCGCCGCGCGTCTGGCCGCCGCGGAATGATGCGCGCGCTCATCCTCGCTGTGTTTGCCGTGTTTCTGTCGCACGCGGCGCTTGCGGCAGGCGATGGGGCGCTTGCCGATCCGAAACTCGAAGCACGCGCCATGGCGCTGCAAAAGGAATTACGCTGCGTCGTCTGCCAGGGCGTGTCGCTCGATAAGTCGAATGCGCTGTTGGCGGCGGATCTGCGCGCGCTCATCCGCGCGCGCATCGCGCGAGGCGACAGCGACGACGAAGTCAAGCGCTATCTCGTTTCGCGTTACGGCGTCGTCATCCTGATGAAACCGCCGCTGGAGCCCGCCACTTACGCGTTGTGGTTTGGGCCTTTGCTCATTTTGGTTTTAGGCGGTATGGTCTTGGGCGCCGTTGTCATCCGCGCGCGAAGGAATGCGCGGGCGGAGGAAGATGTGACGTGATGCTCGGGGTTGGCGGTCACGTCCGCGCGAGAATCGAAGGCAGTTGAAGACATTTCTGGCTTTTAATGTTACGGATAGGAACACGTAACTAGGCGGGCGTAGGTCCTAGAGACGGGTCCAATACGGTTGACGTGTGGGGGTGCGTGACCGTCGCGGCTCTTTAAGGAGACAGCGATGACGAACGAACAACGGCCTATACGTCTTTCCGGCGGCCTGCGCCGCCGAGTTCTGGCGGCGGGTTCCACCGCCGCAATTCTGATCCTGGGGCTTGGCGCCTTCGCGGTGCTGCCCGGACATGTAACAGCCAATCCCCACGCGCCCGTGCCGCAGGTGATCAAGATCGCGGCCACTGCGCCTGCCGCCGCTCCGGCCCGGACCGCGCCACCGCGCATGCTGGAGAATGGAGCGCCCTTCAGCTTCGCCGATCTGGTCGAGCGCGTGAGCCCCGCGGTCGTGACGGTGACCGTGGAAGAACAGGTCTCCCAGCAGGCGGGCATCAATCCCGACGATCTCCCCGAGCCATTCCGCGATTTCTTCAATCAGTTCGGCGACGGCGGCCACCAGTTCTCGGCCCCGCGCAAGGCCGTGGCGATGGGCTCCGGCTTCATCATCGACAAGGCCGGCTACATCGTCACCAACAACCACGTGGTCGAGAACGGCAAGAAGGTCACCGTCAAATTGCCGGACGGGCGCGAATTCGACGCCAGGGTCATCGGCACCGACGAGGCGACGGACGTGGCGCTGCTCAAGGTCAAGGCCGACAAGGCGCTTCCCACCGTCGAATTCGGCGACGACCGGCAAGTCCGCGTCGGCGACTGGGTCATTGCGGTCGGCAATCCGTTCGGCCTCAGCAACACGGTGACGGCGGGCATCATCTCGTCCATCGGCCGCGACGTGGGCAACGGTCCGTATACGGATTTCCTCCAGATCGACGCGCCGATCAACCGCGGCAATTCGGGCGGCCCCACATTCGACCTGCAGGGCAAGGTCATCGGCATGAATTCGATGATCTACTCGCCGTCGGGCGGCAGCGTCGGCATCGGCTTCGCCATTCCCGCTTCGACGGTTCGCGACGTGGTGGCGCAGCTGCAGGCCCACGGCCACGTGGCGCGCGGCTGGCTCGGC
The DNA here is from genome assembly GCA_963760345.1 of uncultured Alphaproteobacteria bacterium. Classification (GTDB taxonomy): domain Bacteria; phylum Pseudomonadota; class Alphaproteobacteria; order Micropepsales; family Micropepsaceae; genus Rhizomicrobium. The sequence goes on along the minus strand of CAVXCU010000002.1, from coordinate 231,443 downwards.
GTCCAGATCCAGAACGTGACGCCGGAAATCGCGGCAAGCGTGGGCTCCAACGAACTCAAGGGCGCGATCGTGGCGTCCGTCGTTCCGGGCGGTCCGGCCGCCAAGGCGGGTCTGCATCAGGGCGATCTCGTCTTCGCCGTCAACGGAAAGTCGGTGCAGGATTCGCGCGATCTGACGCGCCGGGTGGCCTCGCTTCCCGCCGGCGCGAAAGCGGCGTTCACGGTGGTGCGTGACGGCTCGCAGAAAACGATTAGCGTCACCATCGGCCAGCGCCAGGAGGACAGGGTCGCGTCGGCTTCTCCGCCGCCGCACGGCCAAGTCGCGAGCACCGGCGAAGCGATGGGTCTCGGTCTTGTCGCCGTCACGCCGGACGTGCGCCGCGAATACAATCTCGACGACAACGTCAACGGTGTGCTGATCACCAAGGTCGATCCCGACAGCGACGCTGCGAACAAGGACGTTCAGCCCGGCGACGTCATGCAATCGGTGGCCAACAAGACGGTCCACACGCCGCAGGAAGTGAAAACCCAGATTGCGAGCGCCGCCGCGGCGGGCCGCAAAAGCGTGCTCGTTCTTTTGACGGGCTCAAGCGGACAACGCTTCGTGGCGTTGAAGATCGAAAAGACGTGAGTTTCACCGGTACCGGACGGCGCGGGCTTTCGGGCCGGCGGCGTCCGGCCCCCGCGCCGGTGGCGGCGGCCCCATCCCCCCCGTTGCCGCCGCCGGCGCGGACCCGTTTCGATCGAACATTCGGCGTTAGGCGTCGACAAGAGGAGCTGGGACATGCGTATCCTTGTCGTTGAAGACGATCTCGAAGCGCAGCGTTATCTTGTGAACGGCTTGAAGGAGGCCGGCCACGTCGTGGACGACGCGGCCGACGGCGACGTGGGGCTCACCCTCGCGCTGTCGCGACCTTATGACGTGGCCATCATCGATCGCATGCTGCCCAAGCTCGACGGGCTGCGCCTGGTCGAGGAGATCCGCGGGCACGGCAATGTGACGCCGGTGCTGTTCCTGAGCGCGTTGTCGGAAGTCGACGACCGCGTGAAGGGCCTCAAGGCCGGCGGCGACGACTATCTGACCAAGCCCTATGCCTTCGTGGAGCTGCTGGCGCGGATCGATGCGCTGATGCGGCGGCGCCATCCCTCCGCCGTCAAGACGCGGCTGCAGGTGGGCGATCTCGAGCTCGACCTCCTGACGCGGACGGCCAAGCGCGGCATCGCCGCGATCGATCTTCAGCCCCGCGAGTTCCGTCTGCTCGAATATCTGATGCGCCATGCCGGCCAGGTGGTCACGCGCACGATGTTGCTCGAAAGCGTTTGGGAGTATCATTTCGATCCGCAGACCAACGTGATCGACGTGCACATCTCCCGGCTTCGCGCCAAAATCGACAAGGGCTTCGACGCGCCGCTGCTGCATACGGTGCGCGGCGCGGGCTACATGATCCGTGCGCGCGCCTAGCCTTTTTCGCACGCTCGCGTTTCGTATCGTTCTTGTCTATGTCGCGCTTTTTGCCCTGTCCGCCGGTGCGCTCGTCGCGTTCACCTACTGGAACACCGAGCGCGCGCTCGATGCCGAAACGGACCAGACCATCGAGGCCGAGATCACCGGCCTTTCCGAACAATATCAGCGTCTGGGGCTGGCCGGCCTCGCCGATGTCATTCTCGGCCGTTCCATTCGCGGCGGCCAAAGCCTCTATCTCCTGACCGATCGCGAGAACCGTCCGATGGCGGGCAATCTCGACGGCTGGCCGGAAGTCGAATCGTCGGCCGGCGATTTCGTGGAATTCGTCTATGAGCGGCGCGTGGGCGGCACGCTCGAGCGCCATCGTGCCAGGGGCCGCGTCTTTCCGCTCACCGGCGGGTTCCAGCTGCTCGTCGCGCACGACGTTCACGAGCGCGACGAGACCGAACGGCTGTTCACTACCGCGTTGCCGTGGAGCGTCGCGCTGATGCTGTTTCTGGGCCTGCTCGGCGGCGGCTTCATCAGCCGCAATCTCCTGACGCGTCTCGATTCGATCAATCGCACCAGCCGGGAGATCATGGCCGGCGACCTGGCGCGCCGCATTCCGATGCGCGAAGGGGGAGACGAGTTCGACGCGCTGGCGGGCAATCTTAACAAGATGCTCGACCGCACCGAGAGGCTGATGCGGGGAATGCGTGAAGTCACCGATTCCATCGCGCACGATCTGCGCACGCCGCTCAATCGCCTGCGCAACCGGCTGGAGGGCGTGCTGGGCGGCGTCGACCAGGAAAGCGCGGAGGGCAGGGAGATCGATGCGGCAGTCGCCGAAACCGACCGGCTGATCGGGACCTTCAACGCGCTCCTTCTGATCGCGGAAGCCGAAGCCGGCGTCGCGCGGGAAGCGATGATTTCGGTCGATCTGCCGGGTCTCGTCGAGGGCGTGGCCGAGCTTTATGCACCGCTCGCCGAAGAGAAGAATATCGCGTTCGAACTGGCGCCGTGCGGCGCCGTGTCGATCACCGGCAACAAAAGCCTCATTTCGCAGGCGCTCGCCAACATGATCGACAACGCCATCAAATACACGCCGCCGGGCGGCGCGGTCAGGGTGGGCGTGGAAGATACGCCTGCGGGCGTCGCGCTCTTCGCTGCCGACACGGGCCCCGGAATCCCCGCTTCCGATCGCGCCCGCGTGCTCGAACGGTTTGTCCGCCTCGAAGCGAGCCGCAATTCGCCCGGCACCGGTCTCGGGCTCAGCCTGGTGGCAGCCGTCGCCCGCCTGCACGACGCGCGGCTGGAACTCAGCGACAACGCACCGGGGCTCAAGGTGTCGCTGGTCTTTCCCGGCCGCGCCAATCGCCTGCTCGCGCCGCCGAGGCCGCAACTCCGGCCGCCGGACTGATTCGCCCGATTCGCGCATTCCGGTGCGGTTTTCGCTGCGAACGGATTTCAAACGCCTCATGGACCGCGCGTCGCGGCAGCAATAAAAGCCAGCAAAAGTCTGGCTTTTATGCTTGCAGACGCGCTGAAGTCTAGGCCGCACAAAGGATTCGGTAGGAACGCGGCGCGCGCTTGGCTATATGTCAGGCATCAACGCCGCACCAAAGGGATCACACATGAGCAAAGCGGATTTCATCGATGTCGTCGCGAAGAAGGGCGACATCAGCAAGGCCGACGCCAAGCGCGCGGTCGAGATCGTCTTCGAATCGATCGAAACGGGACTGAAGACAGTCAAGAACGGCGGCAAGTACCAGATCGGCACCTTCGGCACCTTCACGGTGTCCAAGCGCGCGCCGCGCATGGGGCGCAATCCGCGCACCGGCGAGCCGATCAAGATCAAGGCTTCGAAGGGTTTGCGGTTCAAGCCGTCGTCGCAGCTGAAGGACGCGGCGGGCTGCGGCTAAGCCGTATTTCGGGAATCGGGAAAGGCCCGCCCCTTGAGGCGGGCCTTTTTCTTGTGTGCCAGGCATGGTGTTGATCTTGGAGGTGAATGTCCTCTGCGGGCCGGTTGGCCGGAACCGCTAGCGGAAGGCAACTGCGTCGTCGCGAGGCGGGGTGGGGAGGAAGCCGGAAGCAAAACTCGGAGCTGACGAACAGGAACCGGATAGAAGGCCGGTGCGGTGGGGTAACCCGGCATTGGACGGGGGCGCCCGAAAGCCAAACAGACACGCGCATTGGTAAATCCGGCGGCGACCGAGCGAAGGATCAGCGTCTTACCCTGGGAGATCTCTTTCGGTTTCGGGACGATCCCGAGCAGGTGCACGGCAACGTGCAGCGATGCCGATGGAGAAGTCAGCAGAGGTCGTAGTAGTCCGCGTACGGACGAAGGGCCGAATTCGACAGCCAAGGAGCAGGTTCGACGCATTCGATGGGCGCGAAGCGGCATCAAGGCAGTGGCGACCAAAGGGACCTCTTCGACGAGGCTCTGAAGGCATCATTGCGCCACGGCGTATCCGGCAAAGGCAGTACCGGGACTGGAACGCATGAGGAGCGGCAAACGCACACGGCATGGGCCGAGGACCGAGCCTTGACGCAGCATGTGATGGAGGAGGTGGCCAGTTCGGCAAACCTGAACCAAGCCTATAAGCGGGTCAAAGCGAATGGCGGCGCAGCAGGTATCGACGGCATGACCGTCGCCCAACTGCGGCCGTGGATTGGCCTGAACCGCGAAAAGCTGATCGCCTCACTGCTCGACGGCAACTACCGGCCGATGGCCGTGCGGGGAGTGGAAATCCCCAAAGCCGACGGCGGGATGCGCCAACTGGGCATCCCAACGGTCGTTGACCGCTTGGTGCAGCAAGCGATTCTGCAAGTCCTGGAACCGATCCTCGATCCGACATTCTCGCCATCGAGCTTCGGCTTCCGCCCGGAACGGAGTGCGCATGATGCACTCCGTCAAGCCCGGCAATACGTAGCCGACGGCTATCAGATCGTCGCGGACATCGACTTGGAAAAGTTCTTTGACCGGGTCAACCACGACATGCTGATGGCACGATTGGCGCGGCGCATTGGCGACAGATGTCTGTTGCACATCGTTCGGCGCTTTCTTGAAGCCGGCCTTATGCAAGACGGCGTTTGCACCGCTCGGCACGAGGGCACGCCGCAGGGTGGTCCCCTTTCGCCGCTGCTCGCCAATCTGCTGCTGGACGACCTCGACAAGGAGCTTGAGAAACGTGGCCATCGCTTCTGTCGCTATGCCGACGACTGCAACATCTACGTGCGGTCCGCGGCGGCGGGAGAACGGGTTATGGCCTCGGTGACTGCCTTCCTCGAAGGTAAACTCAAGCTCCGCGTCAACCGGCAGAAGAGCGCTGTCGCCCGGGTCGGGGAACGTCAGTTCCTCGGCCATCGCCTGAACGCCTATGGCGGCATGGGCATTGCGCCCAAAAGCCTGAAGCGGGCCAAAGATCGACTGCAGGAAATCACGCGGCGCAACCGCGGGGTCGCCCTCCACAAGATCGTGGCCGAAGCGAACAGCTTCGTCACAGGCTGGGTGACGTATTACCGTTATGCCCAGTGTCAGACGGCGCTGCGCGACCTCGACGGATGGCTCCGCCGAAAGCTGCGTTGCGTCCGACTCAAACACTGCAAACGCGCCAAGACCATCGCCGTCTTCCTACAAGAAAACGGCGTGCCGGAATGGCGTGCATGGGGGCTGGCCCTTTCGGGAAAAGGATGGTGGCGCATGGCTGGAAGCCCTCAGGCCTCCGAAGCCATGACCATCGATTGGTTCAACAAGCTTGGGCTCGTCAGTCTTGCCAATCATCATGCTACATTAAACGCTGCCGGAAACCGCCGGATACGATGAGTACGTCCGGTGGTGTGAGAGGGGGGAACCGCGAGGAACCCTCCTACTCTATTATACTGAAGCCATGACCGCCGACGCATTCGCCCATCTGGCGTCTTCTTTGCCTGCTCCGTTCGATCGCGCACGCGCGGAGCGGACGCTGGCGGCCCTTGCCGACGCGGGCTTCGCGCCGCCGGCGGCCACGCATGCGGTTCTTGAATCGACGTTCGGCAACAGCCCGTTCCTTGCACGGCTCTCTTTGCGCGAGCCGGAATTCCTGCGCGAGATGAGTGCGCAGGGGCCCGATGCCGCGTTCGCCGGCGTGGTGAAATCCGCCGAAGGCGCCGAGCACGCGCCCGACATGGCGGCCGCGATGGCGATCCTGCGCCGCGCCAAGCGCCGGGCGGCGCTGGTCATCGCCGTCTCTGACATTGCGGGGCTGTGGGACCTGGAAAAGGTCACCGGCGCACTCACCGGCTTCGCCGACGCATGCATCGGCGGCGCGTTGCGGTTCGTGCTGCGGGAGCAAGCTGCCCGCGACGGCCTCGCCGGCCGCAGCCCCGCGCAACTCGAAGAGTCCACCGGCCTTGTCGTACTCGCGATGGGCAAGCACGGCGCATTCGAGCTCAATTATTCGAGCGACGTCGATCTCGTCGTTTTCTACGATTTGAAGCGCTTTCCGTTCCGCAAGAAGGACGATCCGCGCGGCGCGGCCGTCGATCTTGTCAAGGCTCTCGTCAAGCTGCTCAGCGAAACGACGACGGACGGCTATGTCTTCCGCGTCGATCTGCGGCTGAGGCCCGACGCAGGCGCCACGCAAGTCGCCATCTCGACCGATGCGGCGGAATCCTATTACGAAGGTATGGGGCAGAATTGGGAACGCGCCGCCATGATCAAGGCGCGCGCCTGCGCCGGCGATCTCGAATCGGGCGCTGCGTTCCTCAAAGCCGTCGAGCCTTTCGTCTGGCGGCGCAATCTCGACTACGCCGCGATCGAAGACATTCATTCGATCAAGCGCCAGATCGACGCGCATACGGGTCATGGCGCGATCGCGGTGGCCGGGCACAACATCAAGCTCGGCCGCGGCGGTATTCGCGAAATCGAATTTTTTGCGCAGACCCAGCAGCTCATCCTGGGCGGCCGCAACGCGGCATTGCGTCCCCGCGGCACTCTGGCTGCGATCGAAGCGCTCCGGGCGCGCGGGCTCGTGTCGGACGAGACGGCGACCGACCTGACCGAGGCATACCGCTTCCTGCGCGGGCTGGAGCATCGCCTTCAGATGATCGAAGACGAGCAGACGCATACCATGCCGAAATCGTCGGAAGGACTGGCGCATGTCGCCTGCTTCGCCGGGTTTTCCAGCGTCGAAGAATTGGACCGCGCGCTGCGGCGCCGGCTCGAAACGGTCCAGGCCCATTACGCCAAGCTGTTCGAGCGCGCGCCGCCGCTTGCGGCGGCGAAGGGCAGTCTCGTTTTCACGGGTGTGGAAGACGATCCCGAAACCATCGGCACGCTGAAGGCGATAGGTTTCCGCGATCCAGGCCATGTGGCGGGCGCGATCCGGGGCTGGCATCACGGCCGCATTCGCGCCATGCGCAGCGCGCGCGCCCGCGAATTGCTCACCAAGCTTGTGCCGGCGCTGCTCGACGCGCTGGGCGCCACCGCCGATCCGGATGCGGCGTTCGCCCAATTCGATCGCTTCGTCTCCCGCCTGCCGGCGGGCGTGCAGCTTTTTTCGCTGTTCCTCGCCAATCCACATCTTCTCAAGCTCGTGGCAGCGATCGCCGGTTCCGCGCCGCGGCTGGCCGATCATCTGGCGCGCTCGCCCGCCGTGTTCGATGCGTTGCTCGATCCGGGCTTCATGGGCGAATTGCCGCGGCGCGCCCGGCTCGATCGCGTGCTGCAGGCCCAACTCGAAGGCGCGCGCGACTTCGAAGCCGGGCTCGACGTGGCGCGGCGTTTCGCGCGCGAGCAGATTTTCCGCACCGGCGTGCAGATCATCGAAGGTGCAGCCGCCGCCGAGGAAGTCGGTCCCGCCTTCACCGGTATCGCCGAGAGCGTCATCGCGGGATTGCTGACATCGGTCGAAAAGGAGTTGGCGGCAAGCGCCGGCCACGTCGCGGGCGGCGCCTTCGCCGTCGTCGCCATGGGCAAGCTGGGGGGCTGCGAAATGACGGCCAGCTCCGATCTCGATCTCATCTTCGTCTACGACGCGCCGGCGGATTCGGAAACGTCGAACGGGGCCAGGAAACTGCCGGTGATCGTCTACTATGCCCGGCTCGCCCAGCGCCTGATCACGGCACTGACCTCGCTCACTGCCGAAGGCGGTCTCTATGAAGTCGACATGCGGCTCAGGCCCACCGGCAACAAGGGGCCCGTCGCCGTCAGCATCGAATCGTTCCGGCGCTATCACGCGACCGAATCCTGGACCTGGGAGCGCATGGCGCTCACAAGGGCGCGCGTCGTGGCTGCGCCTTCGAAGCTCAAAGCCGAGATCGAGGAGGTCATTCGCGCAACGCTCGCGAAGCCGGGTGAAGGCGACCGGCTCGTGAAGGACGCGCGCGAGATGCGCGAAAAGCTGGCGGCGCAGTTTCCCGGCCGCAATCGCTGGGATTTGAAATTCGCACCGGGCGGCCTGGTCGACATCGAATTCGTCGCGCAGGCGCTTCAACTGCTGCACGCGGCGCGCGTGCCGGAGGTTCTGGACACCAACACCATCGGCGCGCTCGAACGGCTCGCGAAGGCGGGCGTGCTCGAACCGGCCCGTGCGGAGGCGCTCGTGGCGGCCGCGAAGAAGGAGCAGGCGCTCACCCAGGTGCTGCGGATCGCGCTCGACGGCACGCTTGAGCCCGAGAAGGCGACACCGAACCTCAAGGCGTTGCTGGCGCGCGCCGGCGGAGCCGCGGACTTCGTCGCGCTGGAGACCGTGCTCGCGCAGTCGCAGGCACAGGTCCGCCGGATATTCGACGAGCTGCTTCCGCCGGCTTAAGGCACCAGTCGCCGGATCCACTCGGGAAGCGCGAAACACGCGGCGTGGATTTCGGAATTGTAATAGTCGGTCTTGATCCGGGATCTGGCGAAAGCGGCGCGCGCGCGCTTCAAGCCCGCCGGCGTTCCGAGCCGCTTGCCTTTGCCCGCCCAGGACAGCGCCATGAAGCCGCCGATATAGGTCGGCACGACCGTCAGATAGAGCCCCGACTGCGGAAAGAATCCGGCGAGCTCCTTGAGCGCGTCGGTGATCTCCCAGGGCTGGTAGAACGGCACGCCCGTCTGGAAGGTGGCGAAGCCGCCGGGCTTCAGCGCGCCCTTCACGCGGTCGTAGAAGGTGTCGCCGAAGAGCGCCTTGCCGGGACCCACGGGATCGGGCCGGTCGGCGACGATCAGGTCGAAGCGGGCTTTGGCCGCGGGCCGACCGAGATATTCGAAGGCGTCGGCGATCTCGATCTTGAGTCGCTTGTCCCGGAAGGCGCGGGCGTTGATCTCGGCGAAATGCTCCCGGCAGACCTCCACCACCCGCCCGTCGATGTCGACCAGCACGACCTCCTTAACCGCCTTGTGCTTGAGCGCCTCGTCGGCGATCGACAGGTCGCCGCCGCCCACGATCATCACGCGCTCGGCGCTGCCGTGCTCGAAGAGCGGCAAATGTGTCAGCATTTCGGCATAGGCCGACTCGTCGCGCGTGGTGATCTGGACGATGTCGTCGAGCGTCAGCACGCGTCCGTTGGCGACGGTGTCGAAGATCCTGATGCGCTGGAAGCGGCTCTTTTCCTCGACGATAGGCTTGCCCGAAAGCTCCATCGACTGGGCGTAGCCCTTGTGAAGCCGCTCCTTGAAGAAGTTCTGCACCGCTCGTCTCCACTCTATTTAGATGTCGCCGGAGGAAAGGGCGCCGATATAGGGCCCGCTGCCCGATCTGTCCATCGCCACGCGCGCGCGACGCGCGCGGAGGTTTGTGACAGCGGAGCGTGTCGCCATCCGCACGGCTCAGAAAAAAATAACGATTGGATGACAATAATTCTTGCATAGGGGGGCGACGCGCATATATTCCGCCCTGTTCCGGCAACGGGACAAGGCGGCGCGACGGAGGTTTCCCCCTCCGTCGGCCGCTTTCTTCTTAGCGGTGCTCCGAGCTGCGAGGTGAAGAGCACCATGGTGTCAACGCTCTGGGAGGGTAGGCCAGATGGCTCGAACTCGAACTCAAAGTGGCGGCGACCAATGGAGTGCGAACGCTGAAAGCACGCGCTCCGGCGAGGACCGTTCCGGTGCTCGTTCCGATCAGGAACGAGGATCAACAGAAGGATCACTTTATTACCCGCAACGGGATGACCTATGCGGGTAGTCATCTGATCATCGACTTGTGGGATGCCGAAGAACTCGGCGACCGCGATCATATCGAACAGGCGCTGATCGATGCGGTGAAAGCTGCAGGCGCGACGCTTCTGCACATTCATCTGCATACCTTCTCGGAAGGCGGCGGCGTCTCCGGCGTTGCCGTTCTCGCCGAGAGCCATATCAGCGTGCATACATGGCCGGAACGCGGCTATGCGGCTTTCGACGTCTTCATGTGCGGCGATGCAGAACCGCGCAAGGCGATGGACGTGTTCAAGGCGGCCTTCAATCCGGGCCGCATCGTGATCGGCGAGCACAAACGCGGCGTTCTCTAGAACCGTCACCTCGCACGAATTAACCAAAGGCGGAAATGGCTTCGACAAGCCGTTTCCGCCTTTTTTTCGTACGATTATCCTTGTTGAATGAAAGTTAGCGTTCGTTAACCCCGCGCCAAGCCGGCCGGGCGACAATGGGCGCCGGGTGAAGGCGAGGGATGGCGTGCGCTACGATGTGGCGATCATCGGCGCCGGCGTGGAAGGTTTGGCCGCCGCGACGCTGCTCGCCAAAGCGGGTCACAGGATCATTGTGATCGAACGCGGCGAACGCGCCGGCGGGCGCGCAGCCACGCGCGAATTCCATCCGGGCTTTCGTGCGTCGCCTTTCGCCGACGAGCTTGCGCCGATTCCGGCGCAGCTTCACTGGGCGCTCGACCTTTCCCGCCGCGGCGCAATCTTCACGCCCGCGCCGTCGTCGCTCGCGCTGTGGCCTGGGCGGCGGAATGTCCTGCGCCGGGGGAAGGGTGTAGCCCAGGGCTTTCTCGAATCGGCCGCGAAGCGTTCCGCCGCGATTCTCGCGCGAGCCGAAACCGCGATGGAACCGCCGCCCCGTCGCACGATCTTCACGCCTCGCGTATCTCCTGCAAGCTGGCTTGGCGAGGATTGGCTCCTGGCATCCGCAAACGACGTACTTGCGCGCGAGATTGGCGACGCCGACACCGCGGCGCATGTCGCGGCGCTGGCGTTCTCAGGCCGCGCGGCCGATCCGGGGCTCGCCGGCAGCGCGCTTCTGTTGCTGGCGCCGGGCAATGGCGGCTCGGGAACGGTCGTGGGCGGGCTCGCGACGCTGGCGCATGCGCTGGAACAAGCGGCCCGGGAGGCGGGCGTCGAAATCTCCTGCGGGCTCGATGCGACCGACATCCGGCGCGCCAGGGGCCGGGTCACCGGCGTCGGGCTTGCCGATGGGACCGAGATCGAGGCCCGCGCCGTCGTCTCGACGCTCGATCTGAAGCGCACCTTCCTCACTTTCTTCCAGTGGAATGGGCTCACGAAGGAGATCGTGAGCCGGGTCGGCGCCTTTCGGATGGCCGGCTCGACGGCGCGTGTTCTTCTCGCACTCGACGGCCTCCCGGTTCTGCCTGTGCGTAACGCGATCCGGGGGCCGATCCACGTCGCGCCCGATCTCGCGATGTTCGCCGACGCCTATGCCGCATGGCGCGTGGGCACGATTGCAGACCGCCTGCCCATCGCGTTGCGGTTCGTCTCGGCCTCCGATCCGGGGCTCGCGCCCGTGGGCGCCGCGGTCCTGACCGCCACCCTGGGCTGCGTTCCGTTCCGCCTGTTCGACGGCGCCTGGACCCGCGAGAAACGCGATCGATTGCGCGACCTGACGCTGGCGGCGATCGAGGCCGTGCTGCCGGGCACGACGGCGCGCGTGCTCGCCAGCGAAACCATCGTGCCGCCCGACATCGAGGAGGCGCTCGGCGCGACGGAAGGCGATCTCATGGGCGGCGAGATTGCCGCCGATCAGATGCTGGATGCGGGACCCTGGCCCGATCATCCGGGACCGCGTTCGCCCATCAGGGGCCTCTATCTGGCAGGCTCGCAGCTCAGCACGGGCGCACTCGCCACATGTGCGGCCGGCGCATTGGCGGCGCGCGCGCTGGCCGCCGATCTCGCGACGGGAGGGCTCAAATGACGGCGCGCTACGACGCCATCGTCGTCGGCGCGAGCGTCAACGGGCTCGCCGCTGCCGCCTATCTCGCCAAAGCGGGAAAGCACGTGCTCGTGCTGGAGGCGCGCAATTCTCTGGGCGGATTGTGCGAGACGGCGGCTTTCGGCAGCGGGTTCCATGCGCCTTTCGGCGCACACACGATCTACGCGCTCGATCCGCGCGTCGTGCGCGAACTGAAACTTGCGCGGCACGGGCTCAAATTCGCCGTCCGCGACATGCCGCTCGTGGGCTTGCGCGCCGACGGCAAGCATCTCGTCATCGGCCGGGACCTGCGTGCCGCAGCGCGCAGCATTGCCGTCCATTCGCGCGCCGATGCGGAGGCGTGGCCGCGTTTCCGCAACGAGACATACGAACTTGCCCGAGCGCTGCGGCCTGCATGGTGGGAAATGGGCACGAGATCCCCCTCCGCGGCGGATCGCGTCGCGCGTCTCGGCCGGCTTGGCGCGGGCGCGTGGCTCGATGGCCGGTTCGAAAGCGATGCGTTGAAGGCGGCATTGGCGTTCGACATGTCCGCGCTCTCGCCGCTGGAGCCGGGCTCGCCGCTCCTCGCATTGTGGCGTGCGTCGCAGGAAATGTGCGGATTGCAGGGCGCGGTGGCGATTCCCCTGGGAGGACCGGCGGGCCTCGTCATGGCGCTGACGGCGGCGGCGAAAGCGGCCGAAGTCGAGTTTCGCACGGGTGCGCCTGTCGACGACTACCTTGCCGACAATCTGGCTGTTGCGGGCGTCGTGCTGAGCGGCGGTGAAACGCTCGCGGCCGGGCTTGTTCTCTCCTGCCTGTCGCGCCGGCGAACGCTTCTCGCCAAAGCGTGCCGGAGTTCGCTGGGCCTTGCCGAAGCGACCGCGCTCTTCGCGGCCCAACCGAAAGTGGCCGCCGCCAAAGTCGTGTTGGCGCTCGACACGATGCCGGTCTTCGGCGGTGTCGCCGTGCCGCCGGAGGGACGTTTTGTCATCGCGGACCGGATCGAAACATTTGTGGCCGCTCACGCCACGGCGCGGGCGGGCCGCTTGCCGGACGAGTTGCCGATCGAAGCCGTCCTGTCAAGTGCCGCCGATCCCGGCCTCGCGCCGCCGGGGCAGCACCTCGTCAGCGTCCTTGTCAGGCCGGTTCCCGCTGCGGTCGACGGAGGATGGGACGCGATGAAACCCCAATTGGCGGCCAAGGTCGTGATGATGCTCGGCCGTCACGTCAGCGGGATCGAGCGTCACGTCAAAGCCGCCGAGGTGCTGACGCCGGGCGATCTTGCGACGCGTTACGGCGTGGATGACGAATTCGGGGGACAAATCTCGGTGGACCGGATTCTCGCAGATTGGCGCGCGCGCATTTGCACGCCCATCGCCGGGCTTTATCTGTGCGGCGCCGCGGCCGAGCCGGTAGGCGCCGTATCGGCGCGCGCGGGCCGGATCGCGGCGATGCTTGCGCTCGGCAAAGAGGTGCGCAAATGACGAAGCCTGCCGTTCGCGCGACGCCTTTTCATGCCCGGGCCGCGGCCCAGAATCCCGACAATGCGTGGCTGACGCGCAACGGCGTGACGCTGGCGGCCGATTATGGCGATGCGAACGACGAAGCGCTCGCCGCGCGTACGCGCGCCGTGATGGCGGATATTTCCTGGCGTTGGCGGGTCATGCTCGAAGGCGCCCGCGCGGGCGAGTTCCTGTCGCGGCTCGTCACGCGCGACGCGCAGACGGTCGCACCCGGCTATGCGCTGAAGGCGCTATGGCTGAACGATGGCGGCGGCGTGCGCGGCGCCGGCGCGATTGCGCGCTATGGGAAAGAATCCTTTCTGCTGGCCGCTTCCGCGCCCGATGCCGACTGGATCGCTGCCGCCGCGAAAACCTACGAGGTCGAATTTCGCGACATCTCCGCGACGGAAGGCGGCCTTGGGGTCATCGGTCCCTACGCGCAAGCGATCCTGCAGGCGGCGGAGCTCGCTACGGATATCGAGCCGCTGCAATTCCGCAAGCTGTTCTGGCGCGGCACCGAAGTAACGGTGTCGCGTTTCGGCGAGCATGGCGGTTACGAAATCTGGTGCGCGCCGGACGACGGCGTCCTCGTCTGGGATCGCATTGCGCAGACCGGGTTCGGCGTTCAGCCGGCCGGCGTGACCGCGCTCGACGTGCTCGATCTCGAAGCGGGAGTAGCCCGGCCCGAACGCGACTACGCGCCCGCCCGAGACGGAATCGGCGCGGAGCCCAATCCGCGCGCATTGGGCCTCGAATTGCTGATCGACAAGGAGCATCCGGGGTTCAACGGCCGAACCGCATGGCTCGCCGCGCGCGAAAAGGAGAAGAGACGGCTCGTCGGCATCGAAATCGATTCCGAAACACCCGCCTCCCACACGCCCTTGCTCGCGAAGGGCAGGCCGGTCGGGCGCACGCTTCGTTCCGCCTATTCGCCGGCGCTGCGCCGCGCCGTGGCCCTCGCCCAGATCGATGCGGCCCTGGCCGTCCCCGGAACGGCATTGTCGCTCACCTTGCCGCCCTCGGCGGGCGCGCCGGAGTTGCGCGCCGTGCCGGCCCGGGTCGTGGACTTGCCGTTTCTCGCCGCCCCTGTTTTTCTCGCGCCATGAAACATGCCGGGCCTCTGGCTCTCGATCGCTTGGAGCCGCTGCTGAAGAAATTGCGCGGCGATGCGCGCCTCAAGGAGAGGACGCGCGGCGCGTTCTATCGCAGCGGTCGCGCCTTCCTGCATTTCCATGAGCACGGCGACGAGCTGTTCGCCGATGTCCGCTTCGGCGAGGATTTCGAACGCCTGCCGGCCACGAGCGCGACCCACCAGGCGGCGCTGATGCGCCGGATTGGGGCCGCGCTTGGCGACGGAAATATGGCCCAGCCCCGTTCAACCTCCGCCCGGGCTGTGAAAGCCTGAGTGAGGGAGGTTTCTTTGGTGCTGATTGCGGCGCTGGGCGATCCCGTCGCGCGCGGCGCGCAGCCGAGGAAAGTCCGTCGCGAGATGGCGAGCGATCCCGATAGAGAGCTGGTGGCGCGCGTGGGACGGGGCGACCGCGCCGCGGCGCAGATTCTTGTCTCGCGGCATCTGGCCAAGCTCCTGTCGCTGTCCCGGCGCATGCTGGGCGATGCGGCGGAAGCCGAAGATGCGGTGCAGGACACGTTTCTCAAATTGTGGACCCACGCCGCGCGCTGGCAACCGGGCGGCGCCAGGTTCGAGACCTGGCTTTTTCGCGTCGCGCTGAACCAGTGCTACGACCGGCTTAGAAAAAAGCGGGGCGTCTCGCTCGACGAGGCGCCGGAAATGGCCGATCCCGCGCCGGGGCCGGAGCGCGCGCTGCAGGACGCGGCGCTGGCAGGCGCCGTCCAGATCGCGCTCGATGCGCTGCCCGCACGCCAACGGGCGGCGATCCTGCTCTGTCACTATGACGAGCGCGGCAACGGCGATGCGGCGGAAATTCTCGGCATCAGCGTTGAAGCCGTGGAGTCGCTCCTGTCGCGGGGCAGGCGAACCCTGCGCGAGCGGCTCGGGCATTTGCGTGAGGATTAGGAGAACGGGGCGATGACAAACGCGGAACCGGGCGGCGAAGACGAAGTCGCGGCACTCCTGCGGACAGTGGCGGAGCGCGACCGCGCGAGCGATGTCGCGTTTGCGGCGGTGGAGGCACGCATCCTGCGCGACTACGACTTCGTCATTGCACGCCGCCAGGCGACGCTCGCGGCCCGGTGTCGCGCAGTGCTGGCGCGACTTGCGGACGCGGTGTGGCCCGGCGCGCCGCTGTGGAAGCCCGCCTGTGCGC
Organism: uncultured Alphaproteobacteria bacterium; assembly: GCA_963760345.1. Taxonomy (GTDB): domain Bacteria; phylum Pseudomonadota; class Alphaproteobacteria; order Micropepsales; family Micropepsaceae; genus Rhizomicrobium. Next base: position 216,108 of record CAVXCU010000002.1, on the reverse strand, counting down.
TGGCGATTTCCCTGGCGGTCGGTCTCGGTGTCGGCGCCGTCTTGCCCTTCTACGGTCAGGACGAGGAAACGAATTCCGCGAGCGTCGTGCCCGACGCGCCGTCCGGCATGGACATGGGTGAGGATTTGCGATGAGCGACCCGCAGGCATCGCCGCGCGCGCGGCGCGGCGTCAGCACGATTTTGATCGTCTCGCTGTGCTTCAATTTTTTCCTCGCAGGCATCGTCGTCCTGGGCACGATCCGGGCCATCGCGCGCGGTGCGGCCGCCATTCCCGTCCGGCAATTGCTGATGCCGCAGGCGGTGAAGCTCCTTCTGCCGGACAGCGAACAGGGGAAACTGAACGCGGTGATCGATGCGCATCGCGACGCGCTGAACAAATTCCGCGACCAGGCCATCGAGACGCGGGCGGAATCCTTCCGTGCGTTCACCGCCGGCGATTTCGACGTCGCGAAATTCACGGCATCGCTGGACGCGATCCGTGCCGCCGACAGCGCGCTGGAAGAAGAAGCGATGAAATCGATGGCCGAGACCGCGGCGCGTTTGACGCCGCAGGAGCGCCGGATGGTGGCCGATCATCTGCGGCATGAACTCTGGCTCGCGCATTGGAAACAAGGCAGGCCTGCCGCGCCTTAGAAAAAGCCAGGGATTCCGCGGGGCTTTCGCGGCCTTAGCCGTCTCTTTATGATCGCCCGGCTAGGTTTTCGCGACTCTTCGGGATCGTCATGAACAAGGTCACTCGCCCTCCCCATTTTGCGCGACCCGCTTTCGTCGCCGCGGCGCGCCGGGAGTTCGACGCGCTCGTGAAGGCGCATCCCGATCTGCAATATGTCGACGCGATGCTGGCCGGCATGTGCGGCACGTTGCGCGGGAAGCGGTTTCCCCTGGCGGATGCAGGCCGGCTGTTCGAATCCGGCATGCAGATTCCCTATTCGATCTATCTACTCGACGCGCATGGCGAGATGACCAATCCGTTCGGGCGCGGCTTCGGCGACGGCGATCCCGACGGCACGGCGTGGCCGATCCCGGGCACGCTGTCGCTGGTGTGGGCCGAAGGGCCGCCGCGCGCCCAGGTTCTCATGACGTTGCGCGACGAAGACGGCGCGCCCGAGCCCGCCGAGCCGCGCGCAGTCGTCGAGCGCGTGCTCGACCGGTTCCAGGAAATGGGGCTCACGCCGGTTTCGGCGCTCGAACTCGAATTCTATCTGATCGATCGCGCGCGCGGGGCGGACGGCGCACCGATGCCGCCGCTCGATCCGCGCAGCGGCACGCGCGAGACATCGGCCTCGGTCTACGGCATCGACGAACTCGATCGCTTCGAGGGGTTTCTCGGTGCGCTCAATGCGGCTGCCACGGCGCAGCGCGTGCCCGTAAGCGCGACGAGCAAGGAATATGCGCCGGGCCAGTTCGAAGCCAATCTGCGCCATCAGAGCGACGTGCGCGCTGCCGCCGACCACGCCGTGTTCCTGAAGCAGATCGTGAAGGCCGCGGCGCGGTCGCAGGGCTTCGAGGCGAGCTTCATGGCGAAGCCCTATGCCGATCGCGCGGGCAGCGGGCTGCACATCCATATCAGCGTGCTCGACGGCGCCGGGCGCAACATCTTCGATGACGGCACGCCGGAAGGCTCGGACCGCCTGCGTCATGCCATCGGCGGGATGCAGGCCCTGATGCCGGAATCGATGGCGCTGTTGGCGCCCAATGTGAATTCCTATCGCCGCTTCCAGCCCGACATGTTCGCGCCCGTCAATCGCCGCTGGGGCGTGAACAACCGCTCGGCGGGGTTGCGAATCCCCGTGGGACCTGGCGAGGCGCGCCGCGTCGAGCATCGTGTGGCGGGCGCCGACGCCAATCCCTATTTCGCGCTGGCGGCCGTGCTGGCGGGCGTCCATCACGGTCTTGCGAACGCGCTCGATCCGGGCGCGCCTGCGGTGGGGAACGTCTCGCGCGAGCCCGATCTTGCGCTTCCGTTCACGCTCGATGACGCCCTTGCGCGATTGGGCGAAGGCGACGTTCTCAAGACCTATTTCGGCGAGGACGCGCTGGCGCTCTATCGCGAGTCCAAGCGCATCGAGGCGCAACGCGTGCGCCGCGCGATCACCGCCGCGGAATACGATTGGTATCTGTAAGAACTGCGGTCCTAGCTGTTGATCGGTCTGCCCCCCACCCGGCTCGCACTTCTTCATCGGCACCTGTCGCTGTCCAGGCTCGCCGGCCTCCCCGCAAGGGGGAGGCGAAACGTCTTTCTTCATCTCCCCCTTGCGGGGAGGTCGATCCGTCGTAGCGGAGCAAAGCGTAGCGAAGACGGATCGGGTGGGGGGAGGCGCCAATAAAGGTTATTGATATAATACAGCGCGGCCATTGCCGGATGTCCGGCAGGTGTCTCAGTTCCGCGAACTCGCGGGTCTTTCCCTCGGCAGGCGCAACTCGGCGAGCGTTCCTTCGCCTTGCGCGCTCTGGATCCGCACGGCGCCGCTCATCCGCTTGGCCAGCATCATGGCGATGGCGAGACCGAGGCCCGTCCCCGTTGTGGAACCGGGCCGGTCGAACCGGGTGAAAGCTTCGCCCGCGCGCGCCGCTTCCGCGTGCGAGAAGCCGAGCCCGTTGTCGCGCACGGCGATGGTGACGGCGGCACCGTCGCCGCGCAGCTCGACCCGCACCTGACCGCCAGGCGGGGTGTATTGGAGCGCGTTCGTCAGGATGGTGCTCAAAATTCGCTTCACTGCCGCGGCGTCTGCGAAGGCCATCGCTTCGCCGGGCAGCGAAACCGTGAGCTTGATACGGCGCTCGCGCGCGCCCGCAGCACATTCATCGATGACCGCGCGGGTGCTTGCCGCCGCGTCGATGATCGCCGGCGCGATCAGGTGGCGGCGCTCTTCGAGATCGGCGAATTCGAGAATGTCGCCGATCTTGCCGTGAAGCTGGCGTCCGGCCTGCGCGATGTCGTGGGCGTATTCCACATACTTGGGATGGCCGGGCTGGCCGAAGAAGCCGTGCTCGATCACTTCGGAAAAGCCGATGATGGCGTTCAGCGGCGTGCGCAGCTCGTGGCTCATATGGGCGATGAACTCGGATTTGGAGCGTTCCGCTTCGCTGGCGCGCCGCTCGGCATCCGCAAGCCGCACGAGCAGGCGCGCGTCCTCGGGCTTTGTGGCACGCAAGGTGCGGATCGCTTCGGCCGTGCGCGCGCGGCGCTCGAATTCGCGCACGAACACGACGGCCAGCCCTGCGCCGGCCAGGGCCGGGCCGAAGATGAAGAAGAAATAGAGCGGCAACGCGCCGTACCAGGCGCCGAGCGCATCGCCGACGCTCACCGACGAGCCCGCGCTCAGCGGCCAGCCGGGAACGCGGCGCAGCGACACCAGCCGCTCGCCGCTCGCCAGTTGTGCGAGACGCGATGCCGACGGCGCGCCGTCAAGCGCGAGCGCGCCGGTGCCGGGCACGTCGTTCCAATGTGCCCCCAGCGCCACGACCCTGCCGTCGAGCGTGGCGAGCAACGCCTCCTCCATGCTGGCGGGCGGCAACAGCAGCGCGGGATCGAGCTGCAGCGCGACGATGCGCGCGCCGGCACGGTAGACGAGTGCGATCGAGCGGCCGTCCGGCGAGGGAATGACGATGCGTCCACTGGAAACCGCAGCGAGCGCGGAAGGCGGCAACGGCAGGAAGCCTTCCGGCGCGCCCGTCATTTCGAATTGCAGCCGGCCTTCGCCGTCGAGCACAGTGACGTCGCGCAGAGCGCGCCCGCCCGCTTCCGAGAGCGCGGCGGAGGTTTCCGCGGACGACGCCGAATTCGCGAACGCCGCGCCGAGGCCCGCATAGCGGTCGAGCGTGGCGGAGAGGTCGGTGGCGATTTCCTGCGCCCGGCGGTCGCCGAACGCCGCGGCCTCGGTCATCGCGTGCATGCGGTCGAGCCGCATCTGGATCGCGGCGGCCGACGCGAAGCTGCCGCAGATCAGCACGACCGCAATGACGACGGTGACGCGAATGTTGCGCGTGGCGGCGCGCGCGGTCCGCACCACGCTTTCGGTCAGGACCTCGATGGGCCCGCTGGCGGCTCTGCTCTGCGCCATAAACGCGGCGCACCCCTCGACTGATTCGCGGGCTCGATTATGCGAATCCCCGAGTCGGGGTGACAGGGCCGTCCGCAGAAATAGATGGGGCGGCGAGGCCGCTCAGCCCAGCATTTTGCCCGCGACTTCGAACAAATTCGAGGACAGCCCCGGCTTCTTCGAGATCGCTTCGAGTTCGCCCCGCATCAGGGCCTGGCGTGCGGCGTCGTAACGCCGCCAGTTCTCGAATGCCGCGGCCATGCGGGCCGCCACCTGCGGATTGATTCCGTCCAGCGTGCGGATCGTCTCGCCGACCAGCGCATAGCCGGCGCCGTCCGCGCCGTGCAAGCGCAGGTGGTTGCCCGAAAACGCGCCCACCAGCGCGCGAACGCGGTTGGGGTTTTTGATGTCGAATGCGGAATGCGCCATCAACGCGCGCACGCCCGCGACCGTTCCGGGCAGCGGCGAACCCGCCTGCAGGCTCATCCATTTGTCGAGCACGAGCGGATCGTTGCGGAAGCGGTCGTGGAAATGGGCGAACGCCGTATCGCGCCGCGGCGAGTTCATCCGGGTCAACGCGGCCAGCGCCGCGATCGATATCCGTCATGTTGGTCGCGGCGCGATAATGCGCCTCGGCCAGCGCCGCGGCGTCTTCGTCGTCGGCGGCCGTCAGATAGCGCAGGCACGCGTTGCGCAAACTGCGCTGCCCGGCCGAAGCCGCGTCGGCGCGAAACACGCCCTTCTGCTCGAATTTCCGGTAGAGCGTTTCGAGGCGCGCGCCATGGGCGGCCGCAACCGCGCGGATGGCGGCCATACGCGCGGCGTGGATCGCGTCCGGATCGGGCGGCGACATGGCAAGCGCGAGCTCGCTCTCCGGCGGCGGCGTCAGCATCTGCGCGGCGAAGGCGGGATCGCGCTCCGCGCCGCGCCAGCACTTCGCCGATCGCGTCGAGATATGTCGCGTCGGCCGGGGGCGCCTTGCCCGCTTTCGCCGTCTGCCGCCATGTCGAGCAGCATGCCGGTGGCGAGTGTCTGGCCCGCCTCCCAGCGATTGAACGGATCGCTGTCATGCGCCATCAGCGCGGCGTGGCCCTTGCGGTCGACGGGCGCGGTGAATTTGGCGGGCGCCGAGAAGCGCCGGCCGATCGACGGCAGCGGCGCCTCGGCGACGTCGACGAAGACAGAACCGCTGTTCGGCTTGCGTCAGTTCGAGCACGCGCTCGTCGGGGCCGGTCGCGTTCTCGCCTTCGAGCGTCAGCGGCAGCGCGCGCCCGCCTGCGCCCACAAGCCCGAGCCGCACCGGAATGTGCATCGGCTTCTTGGTCGGCTGGCCGGGCGTCGGCGCGAGGCTCTGGGTGAGCGTCAGTGCGTAGGTCTTCTTCGCCGCGTCGTAGTTGCCCCTGGCCTCGATGGCCGGCGTGCCGGCCTGCACATACCACAGGCGGAATTGCGTGAGGTCGCGCCCGCACGCATCCTCGAAGCATTTCACCCAGTCCTCGACCGTGGCCGCCTGGCCGTCGTGGCGCGCGAAATAGAGATCGGTCGCCTTGCGATAGCCTTCCTCGCCGACCAGCGTCTTCAGCATGCCGATCACTTCGGCGCCTTTCTCGTAGACGGTCGCGGTGTAGAAATTGTCGATGGTGATATAGGCCTGCGGCTGCACGGGATGGGCGAGCGGGCCCGCATCTTCCTGGAACTGGCGCATGCGCAGCGCCTGCACGTCCTCGATGCGCTTGACGGCGGCGCGAGCGCATGTCGGCCGAGAAGCTCTGGTCGCGGAAGACGGTCAGCCCTTCCTTCAGCGACAGCTGGAACCAGTCGCGGCAGGTGATGCGGTCGCCCGTCCAGTTGTGGAAATATTCGTGGGCGACCACGCTTTCGATGCGGGCGTAGTCGTCGTCGGTCGCGGTCTCCGGGCTCGCCAGCAGGAGCTTGTCGTTGAAGATGTTGAGGCCCTTGTTCTCCATCGCGCCGAAATTGAAGGCGGAGACGGCGACGATCATGAAAATGTCGAGATCGTATTCGCGGCCATAGGCCTCTTCGTCCCACCGCATGGCGCGCTTGAGCGAATCCATCGCGTAGGCGCGCCTTCGGCTCATTGCCGTGCTCGACATAGATGCGCGAGCGCCACGCGGCGCCCGCTCATGGTGACGAATTCGTCGCGCAGCACGCCGAGATCGCCCGCGACCAGCGCGAACAGATAGCAGGGCTTCGGAAACGGATCGTTCCACACCGCGAAATGGCGCCCGCCGGGAAGCTCGCCCGCCTCGACCGGATTGCCGTTCGACAACAGCACGGGATAGGCACGTTTGTCGGCTTCGATCCGCGTGGTGTAGACGGCCAGTACGTCGGGCCGGTCCAGGAAATAGGTGATGCGGCGGAATCCTTCCGCCTCGCATTGGGTGCAGAAGATTCCCTTGGTGAGGTAAAGACCTTCGAGTGCCGTGTTATGCGCGGGCGCAATCTCGGTCACGACCTCGAGCGTGAAGCGCTCGGGAACCCGGTGAATCATCAGCGACTCGTCGTCGACTTTATAGGCCGCCTGCGCGAGGGGTTTGCCGTCGACGGCAAGCCCCCGGAGCTTCAGATGCTCGCCATTGAGCACCAGCGGCTGAGGCGTTTGCGCATTGCGCACGATCTCCATCCTCGACGTGACGCGTGTGGCATCGGGGTCGAGAACGAAATCGAGGGCGATCTTCGCGATGCGGTAGTCCGGCGCGCGATAATCCTGAAGGCGAACGGCGCGCGGCTCTTCGGTGCGCATGAAACATCCTTGCGGTGATGGACCGCGAGGGTATAGCCGCAATTGCGGGACGCGAAAAGCGCGCTCAGCCTTCCGTGGTTTCCACGTGCGACAGCAGGTCCTGCGCCTTGTGCGCGAGGTCCGCGAGCGAGGAGGGCATGTCCTCGCCGGATTTGCGCGCCCAGTCGACCAGCTCGTGGGCGAGGGATTCGAACACGGGCGCGTTCGCGATGAGGCGGGCCTGGCGCTCGACCCGTTCGGGGTCGAGATCGTATTCGGCGCCGGGCACGCGCCAGCCGCCCCAATCCGTCTGTCCGGTGATGACGACGGGATAGGTGCCGGGCACCGGATGGCGGGAGCAATCTTCGGAAGGCTGCCATTTGTTGCGGGCGCGGACCACGCGCCAGCTCTCCGTTCCCGCCAGCGCGCTTTCCGCGAGGGGCTGCTCGGCCTGTATCTCGTCGGCGGCGAATTCGCGGCCCAGCCCCACGTCGTAAAAAATGCGAAGGGGCTCATCGAGACCCTTGGCCCAGTGCGGCACGACGCGCTCGACAAGCGCCCATGTCCCCACGGGTTTCACATAGACACGCTGGTTCTTATGGAACTGCGCCTTGGCCATCGCCCCAAATCCTGCTGCGGCCTGCCCAGCGTAGAAAGCCCGCATTAAGCCTGGGTTAAGGGGGCGCCCAAAAGGCCCGATATCCGGCAGTTGGCGGTCGGGTGGAAGCTCTCTATCGTGGCGCCGACCGCCACTTCATCCCAGGATGCTCCAATGAATTTCGACTTTTCCGACGACCAGAAGCTGCTGCGCGAGCAGGCGTGCAAGTTCCTTACCGAAAAGTGTACGACGAAGGTCGTTCGCCGCGTATTCGAAAGCGACGCCGGCCACGACGCGGCGCTGTGGAAAGGCATCGCCGAGATGGGCTGGCTGGGAACGGCCATCCCGGAAAATTATGGCGGGCTCGGCCTGGGCTACCTCGAACTCTGCGTGGTTGCGGAAGAGCTCGGCCGGGTGCTGGCACCGGCGCCGTTTTCTTCGACCGTCTATCTGTTCGCGGAAGCGATCATGGCCGCGGGCAGCGAAGCGCAGAAGACGACGCTTCTGCCGAAGGTTGCAGCCGGCGAATTGATCGGCTGCTTCGCCCGCGCCGAAGGCGTGGGCGCGGTGACGCCCAAATCGGTCCGCACGGCGTTCCGGAACGGAAAGCTCTCGGGAACCAAGACGGCCGTCGTGGACGGCCTGGACGCCGATTTTGCCGTCGTTCTGGCGCGCGTCTCCGACGAGCCGGGCGAGCGCGGCTTGGCGCTGGTGCTGGTCGATCTGAAAGGCGCCGGCGTCACGCGGCGCGTGTTGGACTCGATCGATCCGTCGCGCAAATACGCCGAACTCAAATTCGATGGCGCGGTTGCCGAGGCGCTGGGCAAACCGGGCGAAGGCTGGTCGCTTGCGGCCCGCGTGCTCGACCGCGCCGCCGTGCTCATGGCCTTCGAGCAGGTGGGCGGCGCCGACCAGTGCCTCGCGATGGCGAAGGAATACGCGCTCACGCGCTATGCGTTCGGGCGTCCCATCGGCTCGTTCCAGGCGATCAAGCACAAGCTCGCCGACATGTATGTGAACAACGAGCTCGCCCGCTCGAACGCCTATTACGGCGCCTGGGCGCTGTCGACCAATGCGCGCGAGTTGCCGCTGGCCGCGGCCGCGGCGCGCGTGGCCGCCACGCAGGCCTTCGACTACGCCGCGAAGGAAAGCACGCAGACGCATGGCGGCATCGGCTTCACCTGGGAAGTCGATTGCCATCTTTTCTACAAGCGGTCGCGCCAGTTAGGCCTCGCGCTCGGACCGCAGCGGTCGTGGAAAGAAAAGCTCGTGACCGCACTCGAACTCAGCAACGCGGCGTAACGCGCGCGTCTGCAACGGCATCCCAGAACAAACGAACCGGAGAAAATTCCATGGATTTCGAAGATACCGCCGACGAGGCGAAATTCCGCGCCGACGTGCATGCCTGGCTGGCCTCCAATGCGAAGCCGCGCCGGAGCGGCGGCAGCGGCGACGAGATGGAGATGAACGAAGACAGGGATTCGATGCGCGCGGCCAAGGCCTGGCAGGCGAAAAAGGCCGCCAAAGGCTACGCCCGCATTTCCTGGCCCAGGGAAGTGGGCGGCTTCGGCGGCAACGCGATCCAGCAGGTCATCTACAATCAGGAAGAAGCGAAATTCGACGTCGCCCCCGGCGCCGCGTTCGCCATCGGCCTCGGCATGTGCATCCCGACCCTGATGGCCTATGGCTCGAAGGACAGCATCGGCCGCTTTGTGAAACCCGCGCTCTCGGGCGAGGAAATCTGGTGCCAGCTTTTTTCCGAACCCGCCGGCGGCTCCGATGTCGCGGGCTTGCGGACGCGCGCGGAGAAGACGGGCGACGAATGGATCGTCAACGGCCAGAAGATCTGGACCTCCGGCGCGCATTATTCGGATTACGGAATCGTGCTCACCCGCACCGACCCCAATGCGCCCAAGCACAAGGGCCTGACGATGTTCTATCTCTCGATGAAATCGCCGGGGGTGGAAGTGCGGCCGATCAGGCAGGCGTCGGGCGCCTCGAATTTCAACGAAGTGTTCTTCACCGACGTGCGGATTCCGGATTCGCAACGCCTGGGCGAAGTGGGGCAGGGCTGGACGGTGGCGCTTACGACGCTGATGCATGAGCGGCTCGCGGTGGGCGGCGGCGCGGGCGGCGGCCTCGACGTGAAGGAATTGCTGTCGCTCGCCCGCACGCTCGAACTCGAGGAGGGCCCTGCGATCAAGAACGCCTCCGTGCGGGAGCGCATCGCCGACTGGTATGTGCGTTCCGCGGGCCTCAAATACACGACCTATCGCACCATGACCGCGCTGTCGCGCGGCCAGCAGCCGGGACCCGAAGCCTCGATCGCCAAGATCGTGGTCGCCTCGAAGCTGCAGGATCTTTCGGCTTTCGCGATGGAGCTCGAAAGCGAAGCGGGCGCCCTGAAGGGCGAGGACGCGCCGATGCACGGCATGTTCCAGATGGGATGGATGGGCGCGCCGGGACTTCAGGATCGCGGGCGGCACCGACGAAATCCTGCGCAACATCATCGCCGAGCGCGTTCTGGGCCTGCCGCCGGACATTCGCGTCGACAAGGACGTGCCGTTCAACAAGGCGCCGACCGGGCGGTGATCGAGACACCCTGCATCAAGATTTGCACGATGGATGCCGCAAGCGGGCTGTGCCGCGGCTGCGGCCGTACGCTCGACGAGATCGCGCGCTGGGGCTCGCTCGGCGATGCCGAACGCAGCCGGATCATGCGCACACTGAAAGCGCGGATGCTGGGCTTGGAAGGAAAGGTAGCCGTCACGAATTGAGCAATATCAACGGCCGTAGCTGTTGATCGGTCCGCCCCCCACCCGGCTCGCGCTTTGTGTTTGGCACCCGTCGCTTGCCAGGCTCGCCAGCCTCCCCGCAAGGGGGAGGCGAAATTTCTTTCTTCATCTCTCCCTTGCGGGGAGGTCGATCCGTCGTAGCGAAGCAACGCGTAGCGAAGACGGATCGGGTGGGGGAGTCGCCAACAAAGGCCGCTGGTGCAAGGCCGAAATCCTCATTCCGCTTTCGTGACTTGCCCAAGCGGATCGGGATCGAGCGGTTTGTTTTCGAGCAGCGCGCCCAACCAGTCGAGACCGGCGCGCAGGCGCACATTCTCGCCGACGACGAAGATCGCGGGCGCGCTGCTCGCCTTCGAGACTTCGCCGAGCTGGGCCAGCGTCGTCACGCGCACATTCTGGTCGCCCAGCGTCGCGTTGCTGACGATGGCGGCGGGCTCGCCGGGATCGCGGCCTGCCGCGATCAGCTTCGCCACGATCTCGCCGGCATGCGCGAGCGCCATATAGAGCACCAGTGTGGGCGCGCCTTTCGCGATCGCCGGCCAATCGAGTTTCGGGAGTTCGCCGCCGGTGCCGTGCCCCGTGATGAACGTGACCGCATGGTTGGTGTCGCGATGGGTAAGCGGAATGCCCGCATAGGCAAGTCCGCCGATGCCGGCCGTGACGCCGGGCACGATGCGGAATGGAACGCCGGCCCGCGCCAGCGCCAGCGCTTCCTCGGCGCCGCGGCCGAACACGAACGGATCGCCGCCCTTGAGCCGCAGCACGCGCTTACCCGCGCGCGCAAGCGAAACGAGCTCGTGTGAAATGTCGGCCTGCTTGGTCGAACGCTTGCCGCCGCGCTTTCCGGCGTAGATCAGTTCCGCGTCCGCGCGCGCGAATTTCAGCAACGCTTCGTTGACGAGCGCGTCGTACAGGATCGTGTCGGCCTCGGCGATCGCGTGCAGCGCAAGCGCCGTGATCAGGCCGGGATCGCCCGGCCCCGCGCCTGCCAGCCACACCCAACCGGGCGCGAACGCGGGCAAAGCGAGCGACTCGGAGAGCTTCGCGACGGCGGGATTCACGGGACGTGTCGATCGGCTCATGCAAAACCCTGCTCACGTATGAATTTCTAACAGACATGGTAGAAGCCTGAAATAGGAGCCCGGACGTGCCGGCGCAAACTGCAATGAGTTGTCGATGAAGCCGCGCAACGACCTGAAACCCAACAGCTACGAGTTCGAGACCGAGCCGCTGGTCACCGCGAACGGCTTTCGCGAATATGATGCGCGCTGGCTGTTCGGGACGGAAATCAACCTTCTGGGCATCGAGGCGCTGGGGTTGGGGCTCGGCACCTATCTGCACGAGATCGGCGTCGCGCCCAAAATCGTCACCGGCCACGATTTTCGCTCCTATTCGCTGTCGATCAAGCAGGCTCTTGCGCTGGGCCTGATGCGGGCGGGCTGCGAAGTGATCGACATCGGCATGGTGACGACGCCCGTCGCCTATTTCGCACAATTCGCGCTCGACATTCCCGCCGTCGCGATGGTGACGGCAAGCCACAACGAGAACGGCTGGACGGGCGTGAAGATGGGCGCGCAACGCCCGCTGACTTTCGGGCCCGACGAGATGGGCTGCCTCAAGGCGATCGTGCTGAACGGCGAGGGCAAGCCGCGCGGCGGCGGCGCCTATTCGCATGCGGCGGGTATTCGCGCGCGTTATCTCGGCGACGTCACGCGCGGCCACAAACTGTCCCGGCCGATCAGGGTGGTGGCCGCCTGCGGCAACGGCACGGCGGGCGCATTTGCGCCCGACGCGTTGCGGCGCATCGGCGCGGACGTCGTCGCGCTCGACGGCGAACTCGATTACACGTTCCCGAAATACAATCCGAACCCCGAAGATCTGCACATGCTGCACGCGATGGCCGACGCGGTGCGCGCGCACAAGGCCGATATCTGCCTCGGCTTCGACGGCGACGGCGACCGCTGCGGGGTGGTTGACGATACGGGCCATGAAATCTTCGCCGACAAGATCGGCGTGCTGATCGCGCGCGATCTGGTGCGAAGCCATCGCAACGCGAAATTCGTGGTGGACGTCAAATCGACGGGGCTGTTCGACACTGATCCTGTTCTCAAGGCGGCGGGCGCCGTCACGGATTACTGGAAGACCGGCCATTCCTACATGAAGCGGCGCACGGCCGAGCTGGGCGCGCTCGCGGGCTTCGAGAAGAGCGGCCACTATTTCTTCAATCCGCCGATCGGGCGCGGTTATGACGACGGCATCGTGGCGGCCATCGCGATTCTCGAAATGCTGGATCGTGCAGGCGGCCGCAAAATGTCGGAGCTGGCCGCGGGCCTGCCGAAGACCTGGGGCTCGCCGACCATGGCGCCTTTTTGCCCGGACGCGCGCAAATATGCCGTGGTCGAGGCGATCGCGGGCGAATATGCCGGGCTCGAAGCGCGCGGCGAGCGCATCCTCGGCCAGAAGATCGCACGCCTGGTGACCGTCAACGGCGTGCGCGTCGTTCTGGAAGACGGCACTTGGGGTCTCGTGCGCGCCTCGTCCAACAAGCCGTCGCTTGTCGTGGTGGTCGAAAGCCCGGCATCCGAGGCGAACATGCGGGCGATGTTCCACGACATCGACGCGCGCCTTTCGAGGCATCCCGAAATCGGCGAATACGACCAGAAGATTTGATAGCGGCCGTAAGTTGCGACTTGTTTTCCTTCAACTGTCATTCCCGCGCAAGCAGGAACCTAGTAGCGAGCGTCCGCGAGCGATAAAGAGTTATTCGCCGCGCCGACGCGCGGCGACTGGGTTCCCGCCTGCGCGGGAATGACATCGAGAGGGTGGAGAGCTAGGCCCGTTGGTATGAGTTCCTTCGCCGCCGCTACTTCCTCGGACTCAGCAGATCGTCGAGCAGCGCCGGCGTTCCGGGGATGCGCTCCAGATGGGGATAGCGCAAGCCGCCGTGATAATTCACCGTCACGGTTTCATAGCGGTCGCCGCGCTTGAGCAGAAGCTGGATGGGCGCGGGCGAAGTCTTGGCTTCCGTGATCGTCTCCTTCAGATCGTCGGAATCGTAAGCCTGGTCGTTCACGGCCACGATCTGGTTTCCCACCGTGACGCCGGCATTGAAGGCGGGCCCGTCCCATAGCACTTCCGCCACCGCGCCCATGTGGTCGACGACCACGCCTAGCGAATACAGAAGATCGGTGAATTTGCGATTGTGCTCGCTCGATTTGGTGAAATCCGACTCCTTGTCCGTATAGACGAGGTTGTAGCCGCCGCTGCTTGAGGCCGTTGAGCGGCGCCGGTCCCGTGTCGTTGAGACGCGTGTTCAGGAAGCCGGCCCAGTCATACGGCATGACGGCGTTCAGCGCATGCACGATGTCGTCGAAGGTGTAGGTGACGGTGACATAGCTGCCGTCATCGATGCCGAAGAACGCGCGGGCGAAATCGTCGAGCGATTTCTGGCCGCCGGTCTTCTGGCGGATCAGCGTGTCGGCGTCGAGCCAGATCAGCTCGCCTTCGCCATAATAATCTTCGCTGCGCTGCCAGCTTCGCCAGGGAATCGGCCGGCGCTGGGCGGTGATGGGATCGTTGGTCGTGTCTTCCAACGGGCGCCATTGACGGCCGGCGCGATTGTCGAAGGTCGCGGCATCGGCGGCGAGCGCATCGAGGCCCTGCTGCTTCGTCCACAGGCCGGAGCGCGCGGCCAGCACCGTGCCCCAATATTGCGTCTGGCCCTCATAGACCCAGAGCAGGCTGTCGCGCATGGGCACGTTGAAATTGGGCGTCCACAGATCCGCGGGGCGACGGAATTTGCCGTTCCAGGAATGGGTGAATTCGTGACTCAGAAGATCGCGGCTGGCGGTCGCCTTGTCCCAATCCTTGAAATATTTCGCCATCGTCCCGTCTTCGCTGGAACGGTGATGCTCGAGCCCGATGCCGCTCATCACGTCGCTGAGACCGAGCAGGAAATCGTAATGGTCGTAGTGATGCGAGCCGAACACCTTGTAGGCCTGCTGCACCAGATTGCGGTGCGCCTGAAGCTGGGTCGGGGTTGATGACGAGTTCATCCGGCCGGTCCGCCACGATATCCATATGCACCGGAACTTTGGCGCCGGGATCGAGATCGATGCGTTCGAAATTGCGCCCCGCGAACAACGGGGAATCGACCAGCGTGTTGAACGGCACCGGCTTGAAGCTTGTGGTGGCGCCGGCAACGGACGCGGTTTCCAGCGCCGTGCCCAGTTTCCAGCCCGCCGGCAATTTCACGCTCGCCGCGAACATGACCTGCCGCGAAAAATATCCGGCCGGATAAAGCGCCATCGCATCCCATTGCAGGTTCAGCATGTCGGGCGTCATCACCACGCGCCCTTCCTTCGCTTCGACCGGCGAGACGTACTGGAAATCGAGGTCGAGCGATCTGGTGGCGTTCGGCACGTCGACATGGAACGCGTAGACATCGACCGTGTCGCGCGTCCAGGCGATCTTGGCTGCGCCCGCATGGATCGTCAGCCCGGCGAATTTGTCGATCTGCCCGCTGGGCCAATGATTGCCCGGAAGCCATTTCGGAAACAGCAGGATCGTCGGACCCCCATGCGCGACGGGAATGGTCTCGTGCACGCGGAAGATGGCGCGCATCGTGTCGGTCGCATCGACGGCAAGGCGGATGGTGCCGGGATAAGGCTTGTCCTGCGGCGCGGGGATGGGTTGCGGCATCGGGTAGGGGTTTGGACCAGCAGGCTGTTGCGCGGACGCGGCGGAGAGCGCGGCAACGAAGGCCGCGGATGCGATGAGCAGCGATTTCAAGCGAAAATCCCCATGGAAAGCCGGAGCGCCAGACTAACCGCCGGGCCGCCGCCGTGGCAATGCGAAGAACTCAATTTGCAGAAGTTCGCAGCGGGTTGGTTTTTGACATTTTTCGGTGTCATGGCCCGCGACTGCGGGCCACCCAGGTGAAATTTGTTGATTGCGGCAGGTGACGCTCAGGTCTTCTTTTTTCCTCCGGCGCTGGAGAAGTGTCACCTGGGTGGCCCGCAGTCGCGGGCCATGACAATGAAGGTAGGTAGGTAGGTCGCCATTTCCGGCGCTCGGTTCATTTTCCTCCGCGCGCGGCCAGCCAGCGGTCGACGTCGGGAAGTCGTGTCGTGCGCACCTGTGCGTTGTAGGCGATCGCGCTGTCCGCCTTGACCGTATCGCCGCGCGCCGTGACGGGAATATGGGCGTCGGAAAATGCGTTCAGCTTCGCGATCATCTGCGTGTCGTGAGCGTTGGCGGCGATCTCTTGCGGATATTGATCGCGGCTGTCCGCCTCGAGCCAGGAATCCACCGCATCGAGATGGGCTGCGACGAAATCGAACGCCAGTTCGGGGAAATTGGCGCCGACGCTGCGGACGATCCCCGGCCGCGTCGTAACGACGGCTTCGCTCGTCAGCGCGAGATCGAGCGCCTTTTGCGCCAGTGTGCGGTCGCGCGCGCGGCCGAGGAGGTGGTACAGCTCTTCCTTGGCGAGCGTGCTCTTGGCCGCTTTCGCGAGCGTGTGAATCTGCTCCCAGGTCGCGGCATCGGCATGGCGCGCCACGATGGCCAGCATGCTGCGCCGCGTGTCGGGCGCGATCCCGGACGGGTCCTTCAGATAGGCCGCGAACCGCGCGCGGGCCTCCGCGATCACGGCGGGATCGTCGAACTGGCTGAGCGCGGCGAGCAGATCGGCGCGTAGCAGCGTGACGTTCTGGCTTTCGCTCGGCTTCGCGTCCCAGCCGACTTTGGCAAACAGGGGCGCCAGGAGACGCCGCCCGAACGCGCGGAACGCCGCCTGCCCGGGCAGATCATCATAGAGCGTGTCGATGCCCTGCAGCTTGCCCGCCAGCGCGTCCTGCACCTGCGGGTCCATTCCGGGATCGGCCTGATCGGCGAGGCTCAGGAAATCCGCCAGCGGTTCGTAGCCGGAATAGCCGAGCGCCCGGCTGTCGTTCAGCAGGCCCAGCTGGTCTTCGGCGGACAAATTCCGGAAATGCCCGACGAGGATCTGGAACAAAGACGGCTCGTAGAGCGTGCGGAAATATCCGGCCTGTCCTTCATTGGCGATGACGCCCTTGCCCGCCTTGCCAGTGATCTCCACCGGCGCGCCGCGCGCGACCACGCCGCGCCAGATAGCGCCGCCGCCGAGCGCCTGTTCAAGCACGGGAACATGCCAGGTCAGCGACGCCTTCGATGCGGTGTCCATCGCGTAACGGTCCTGCGTGAGGCGCACCCCGCCGGACGACGGCGCCACGCGGATGAGCGGCACGCCGGCCTGCAAGGTGAAATCATGCGCGATCGCGGTGACGGGCCTGGGCGAGGTCTTGTCGAGTTCGCGCCACAGATCGTCGGTGACGGTGTTTCCATAGGCGTGCGCCTTGATGTAGTTGCGCACGCCGGCGCGGAACGCATCCTCGCCGACATAATTCTCCAACATGCGGATGATGGCCCGGCCCTTGTCATAGGTGATCGAGTTCGAACGCCGCATTGGCCTGCAGCACGTCCACGATCGGCTGAATGACGGGATGGGTTCCTGCTCGCGCGTCCAGGCGCATCGCGCCTTCCTTCTCGCTCAGCGCGTCGAGCCACAAATGCCATTCGGGATGGAAATGATCGGTCGCCTTGACCTCCATCCACGACGCGAAGCCCTCGTTCAGCCACAGATCGTCCCACCAATCCATGGTGACGAGATCGCCGAACCATTGATGCGCCATTTCGTGCGCCACGGTGATGTAGACGTCGCGCCGGTCGGATTCGGTCGATAGCTTCGGATCGATCTCCAAATCGCGTTCGAAATAGAAGATCGCGCCCCAATTCTCCATCGCGCCGAAGAACTGGCTTGCGCCGGGCCCCGCGATCAGGTCGAGCTTCGGCAGGGGATATTTCACCCCGAAATAATCTTCGTAATAGGGAAGGAGGTGCGCCGCCGCGTCGAGCGCAAAGGCCGCCTTGTCGGTATCGCCGCGCTTGACCACGACGCCGATATCGACGCCGTCGACCTTGCGCGAAATGCGCTCGAAATCGCCCAGCCCGAAGAACAGGAGATAGGACGACATTTTCGGCGAGGTGACGAACTGCACGCGCACAAGCCCACCGCCCAGCGGCTGCGACGAGGCGATCGGCGTGTTCGACAGCGCCATTTCGTTCGCGGGCACGGTCGCGGTGAGCGTGAAGGTCGCTTTCCGGTTGGGTTCGTCCCAGGACGGAATGAATTGCCGCGCATCGGAATTTTCGAACTGGGTGAACAGCGCGCGTTTGTTGCCCTGCGGCGTGTCGTAATCGAGCGCGAAAAGCCCTGCCGCCTGCTGGTTGATCTTGCCGCGATAGTCGATGGCGAGGACGTGATGCCCGGCGGCGACGATCGCGGGGAATGTCAGCGTGGCGGTTTCCTGTTTCGCGTCATAGGCGACGGACGGCGCGCCAGCCGCGCCGGACAGTGCGACATGGCCGAACGCGAGATCGGCGGCGTTCAGTTCGATGGTGCGCGTGGCTTGGCTCACGTCGATGCCGATTTTGACCGAGCCGGTGAAACTCATATGCACCGCATCGGTTACGATGGCGATGTCGTAATGGTCGGGCGTGACGTTGGCAGGCAGGACGATCCGGCCGGCCGCGCTCGCGCTCGTGGCCAAGCCCGTGACGGCCATCAGGGCGCAGGCGATACCGAACCAGGATTTCATCGTGTTCTCCATTCCCGTTCCCGGGGATTGTGGCAGGTCGCGCTACGCAAGCGCGTCATAGAGCATCCGTGCCGACGTGACCGCGATGAAGAACGCGAACATGATGCGCAGCCGGTTGCGGTCCATCGTGTGCGCGAGCGACGCGCCGGCCGGCGCCATCAGGAAAGAGGCGGGCGCGATCAACGCGAATCCCATCAAATTCACATAGCCCAGCGAATAGGGCGGCAGGCCGTGCGCATGCCAGCCCGCGGCGATGGCGCCGAGCGTCCCGGGCACGGAGATGATGGCGCCGAACGCGGACGCGGTGCCGACCGCGCGGTGGATGGGCACGCCGCACAACGTCATTGCCGGCACGCCCACCGTTCCGCCGCCGATGCCCATCATGGTCGAGACGCCGCCGATCAGCGCGGGCAAAGCGAGGCCTCCCGCGCCGCCGGGCAGGTGATCCGCGATGCGCCGGTTCTCGCCGCCGAACGCCAGATGGGCCGCCACCGGCAGGGCGACGCAGACAAAGACCAGCGACAGCACGCGTCCGCTCGCCAGTCCCGCCAGCGCGCTGCCGATCAGGACGCCCACCACCATCGGCACGGCCCAGCGGCGCAGCAGGTCCCAATCGACCGCGCCTTTCGCATTGTGCGCCCGCACCGACGAGAACGAGGTGGGGATGATGGTGGCGAGCGAGGTGCCCACCGCCAGATGCATGCGCACGCTTTCGTCGATGCCGAGAAGCGCCAGCACGTGATAGAGCACCGGCACCACGACGATGCCGCCGCCCACGCCCAGCATGCCGGCGACGAGACCGCCCACCACGCCCGCGATCACCAGCCCGAGCGCGAACGTGCCGAGATCGCCGGCCGATGTTGCGGCGAGGACATCCATCTCAGGCGGCCACGCGTTCGCCGTAGGTTTGCAGATGCGCGAGTGCGGCGTGCAAGGTCGCCATGTCGGCGCCGGGCCGCGTCGCATATTCGCTGAGATGGCGGCGGAACAGGCGCGAGCCGGGGCGTCCGGCGAACAGGCCCAGCATGTGCTTCGTCATCGCATGCAGCGGCACGTCCTTCGCGAGCTGCGCGCCCACATAGTCGCAGAACGCATCCAGCACGTCGTCGATCTCGCGCGGGCTGCCGTCGAAGAAACGCCAATCCACGTCGGCCAGGAGCGCCGGCGTCTGATAGGCGGCGCGGCCCAGCATCACGCCGTCGACATGCGCCAGATGGCGGGCCGCTTCGTCGAGCGTGGCGATGCCGCCATTGATGACGATGGTCAGATCCGGCCGCTCGCGTTTGACGCAGGCGACCAGCGCGTGATCGAGCGGCGGCCGCTCGCGATTTTCCTGGGGCGACAGACCCTTGAGCCATGCCTTGCGCGCATGGACCGCGAAAATCGTCACGCCCGCTTGCGCGCACGCGTCGATCAGGGTGCGCAGGCTCGTTTCGGGATCCTGGTCGTCGACGCCCAGCCGGCACTTGACCGTGACGGGAACCGGAACCGCCGCGCGCATCGCCGCCACGCAATCGGCGACCAGCGCGGGCTCGCGCATCAGGCAGGCGCCGAAGCGGGCGGACTGCACGCGCTCCGACGGGCAGCCGACATTGAGATTGATCTCGTCGTAGCCGAACTCTGCGCCGATCCGCGCGGCCTCCGCCAGGCGCGCGGGGTCCGCGCCGCCCAGCTGCAGCGCCACGGGATGCTCGGCCGGATCGAAGCCGATCAGCCGCTCGCGGTCGCCGCGCAGGATCGCTTCCGCCGTCACCATCTCGGTGTAGAGCCGCGCATGCCGCGACAGGAGGCGGTGGAGGACGCGGCAATGCCGGTCCGTCCACTCCATCATGGGGGCGATGCAGAAGCGGTGATTTGCGCGGTTCATTCGTTCCCTCAGCTTGCGAAATCGGCGAGCCGGAACAACTCGCGTGTTTCGCCGAGGCCTTTGAGCTCATGCATTCCCGCAGATTCGAATGCAAGATCGGATCCCGCCAGCAAGCCCTTCGTGGTGGCCGAGACAAGGACTTCGCCTGCCTTCGCAGCGCCTGCAACGCGTGCGGCTTCGTGAACGGCGAGGCCTCGCACATTGTCGGCCAGAAACTCCACTTCGCCCGTGTGAACGCCCGCGCGAATCGCAATTCCGAGGCGGGCAATGGAGGAGGCGATCGCGCGCGCGCATCTGACGGCGCGCGCCGGACCGTCGAACACGGCGAGAAATCCGTCCCCGGTTGTTTGAATTTCGCGCCCCCGGAAGCGATTGATCTCGATACGCGTCTGATGGTTATGGTCCATGAGGAGTTCGCGCCAGGCCAAATCCCCGAGCCGCTTCAGATGTGGGGTCGAATCGACGATGTCGGTGACGAGTATCGCGGCGAGCACGCGCTCCCCATCGGCGGGCGCGGCGAAGATGCGCGCGCCGGCAAATTCGATGGCCTCGTATGTTTCGTTGCCGCCGACCCAGGCATCGTGACCGGGAGGAATGTCGTAGACATCGCCGGCTACGAATTCAAACGTCTCGCCGGCGTCGGTTTGCAGATGTA
Organism: uncultured Alphaproteobacteria bacterium; assembly: GCA_963760345.1. Lineage (GTDB taxonomy): Bacteria > Pseudomonadota > Alphaproteobacteria > Micropepsales > Micropepsaceae > Rhizomicrobium. The sequence goes on along the minus strand of CAVXCU010000002.1, from coordinate 195,724 downwards.
AGGTTCCCTTCAGCACGAGGCCGACGTGATGAACCTGGCAGGCACGCGTGCCGGCGATGGGTCCCACGTCGCGCGACCAGCGCCAGCCGGGCTCCAGCACGAACCGTCCGATCGTGACCTCGTGATGGGTGATCGTCTCGATTTGGCCGTGCGGAAAGCGCCGAATTTCGTGCGGCTCGCGAAAGTTCTTCGACTGCGGACGCGGCATGAATTGGACCTTGCGTAGCTCTGACGCGAGAGAGTAACGGGCCTCAGCCGGCGACTCAAACAGGCCTGGAGTGAAGGCAGGCACCCATGTCTGTTTGTCATACTGCGCGGAACCTGGCTACGGTCTCGGGCTCGCGATCGGCGGAAACATAAATGGCCGGATGGACTGTCCCTGCGGAACTCGATCAACCGCTGCCGAGAATCGTCAAGCGCCGACGGGTTTTCGTGGGCCTGGTCATATCGCAGGCTCTCGGTTTTCTGGTTATTGCCGCCTTTTTTGGGGGAACGGTGGGCACGAGCTTTTACAAAATGGGGTAGTGGTACAGTTTGAAATTATAGAATGTCCCATCGGTTCTCATATTTTTCGACCGATTTTAGGGTCATGAAGCCGCTTTTTTCCCAGTCCTGCTGTCGCGAGACCTTTGATGCGAGGCTGCTGTTCCTGGCGATAAAAAATCGGGGTGGTTGCAGACCGTCTTCTTTGCCCAATATGACGTAAATAGTCACTTGCTCCCGGAAGGCGCCTTCAAAGCTTGCGAGGTTCACGTACCAAGCCCCCACCCTTACCGACTTCACCTGAACTTTTCGAAGCTTTCCGTCATCGGGGCGACCAACGAGTAAGTCATAGCCTTTCGTGTTTCTGTCAGCGAGCTGCGCGTCATAACCGCGCCGTAGAAGTTCGCCCATTGCAAAGTATTCGCCCGCATTTCCTGTCGGGATTCCAGACTTACGTTTCCTTTTAAGCGAAATCGTTTTCGACGGCATTTTCTCGCTCCCAGTCCTCTAACACCTTCACCATATCAGACATTTCCCAGAGTTTGGGGGTTATCCGTTTGCGTTCGTAGACTGTCCGCCGAAGCGGCAGCCTTCCGTTTTCATCGGGCCGTAAGGAACCCGCTCGCGCACCGGCGCAGGAACGAAGAGGGACGGATGGGAAAGAGAACGAGAAGGGTTCCGTGTGTCAGGTGTGTCATGGGGGTCCTGAGCCGTTGAAAACAAAAATCAATCCATCCACTCCGTCTTGGGGGCGATGCAGAACCTATATGACTGATTTTGCTGCGTAATTTCAAAACTTCTGAACGGTCGCGCGTGCACTTCCGTATCCGGATATACGAAGTGGGCGCGAGTCTCGACGGCGCGATTGACACACGTCCACCGGTCTCTAATACTTCACTATATAGTGAGGTATTGCGGCGAGGCCTCTCACGCTATACCACGCAACGCAAGCGGCAGGGCCGATCAGGGAGGAAAGTATCATGCAAGACAACAGGATCGTCTCGCACAAGGAATGGCTCGATGCGCGACGGGCGCTTCTCGTCAAGGAAAAGGCATATCTGCGGGCGGGAGACACGCTCGCGCAGGAGCGGCGCACCCTTCCCTGGGTGAAGATCGAGAAAAGCTATGCCTTCGACACCGCGCGCGGACCGAAGACTTTGGCCGAGCTGTTCGAACATCGCTCGCAGCTCATCGTCCATCATCTCATGTTCGCGCCGCAGTGGGAGGCGGCCTGTCCCGGCTGTTCGTTTCAGGCCGAGCACATCGACGGGCCGGCGCGCCACCTCGAACATCACAACGTCAGCATCGTCGCCGTGTCCCGCGCGCCGCTCGCCAAGATCCTGGCTTACAAGGAACGCATGGGCTGGGACTTCGACTGGGTGTCCTCGTTCGAGAACGACTTCAATTACGACTTCCATGTCTCCTTTCGGAAGGAGCAGACCGAGCAGGGAAAGATCGACTACAATTTCGGAACGATCACGACCGATCCGCGCTACATCGACGAGGAGCTTCCCGGATTGAGCGTGTTTGCGAAAAACGAGGCCGGCGAGGTTTTCCTGACCTATTCCACCTATGCGCGCGGTCTCGATGCGCTGCTCGATACCCATCATTACCTCGACGTCACGCCGGAGGGCCGCAACAAAGGCGCCTACCCGAACTGGCCGCGACGCCACGATGAATATCCGTCCGACGTTCAAAGTGCCGGCAAGGCAAATCGTCCATGCCATGAGTCCTGAACGCGCGCCGATGGGGTTTTCCGGGCGGGCCGTTGTTCGTCGGCGCCGGCACGAATAGTCAGTCGATCACACGCGTGAATGGCGCCGCGCCTGCGGCGATCCGAGAATCGGATCAGGCTCTCAAGTCGCCCCGTTTCTGCTAGTCTCGGACATCGGGCGATGGGACGGAAATCTTGCAGGCACACGAGCACATATCGGAGCTTGGGCACTGGCGAACGGCACAGCGCAGCGCCGATCCCCGCCTGCGCAATTATATTCATGGATATTTGGGGAGCAGCGGCTATCTCCCGAGCCCGGTTCGCGAACGCCATCTTCCATCGACCGAAGTTCCCCTTCTCCTGAATTTCGCGGCACCGCATCGACAGTTTTCTTCCGAAGCGCACGGACGATGGACCGATCGGGATGGAGCATGGGTTGTCGGACTTCATGACCGCCATCAGCTCACGGAAGCTATCGGAGAGCGGCATTTCATGGTCGTGCGGTTCACGCCGCTCGGCGCGCATCTTTTCCTTGGCGCGCCCATGCATTTGATCTCGGGCCGATCGGTCGAGTTGGCGGCGTTCGATCCGAAGTTGGCCCGTCTTGTCATGAGCCGCGTGAGCGCAGCGGCGAGTTGGAACGATCGTTTCGACATCATTGAAGCGTTGATCGCCGAAAGCGTTTCGCAGGCCGAAGTGCCCGGCGTGGCGGCTTGGGCCTGGAGCAGGCTTTCAGCCGCCCACGGCCGCATCGCACTTGGAGGGCTCATGTCCGAGGCCGGGTGCAGTCAGCGCCATTTGATCAAGCAGTTTCGGACTTGCATTGGACTGCCTCCCAAGACGGTCGCGAGGCTTTTCCGGTTCAATCTCGCTGTGCGCTCGCTCGACAGGCTCGGACGCAGCAGGAAGGGCGACGCGGCGGGCAAGCCCTATATCGAGACCATGGATCGCCGGGATTCCCGGAGCGCAACGATTCCCTGGGCGGATATCGCAGCCCGCTGCGGATATTTCGATCAACCGCATTTCATAAAGGAATTCCGGCATTTCGCGGGATCCACGCCGACGGAATTTCTGCGGCGAACAGTCGACGTCAACTGAGGCTGAGGAAGCCATACGATCAAATAATTACAATACCCGCCGCTGCGGTCCTTGCTAGCGTTGTCGGACCTCAGGGACGTCACGTGATGCAGCCGCCGCCGATAAGCCAAGCCGAGATCGAAACACGAATCGATCGCCACCTGGACGAACTGCTGACGCTGTGGTGGGCAGAGCAGGGGGAGGCAAAGGTTCGCGATCTTCAGCTGATGGCATCGGCACTCCCGTTTCCCCGGGAACAGGCCGTGCGCGTCCTGGATCTGGGTTGCGGGCCGGGCGATGTCGGCCGCGCCATCCGGCGCGATTATCCCGATGCACAGATCGATGGTGTCGATCGGGATGCGTTCCTGGCCGCGATTTGCAAGGGCGTGAATCGACGGGAGCGCATTCCGGGTAAGATCGTCGTGCGGGACCTGGAAGACCGGGGCTGGCAGAGCGAGCTGGCAAAAGACTACGACGTTGTTGCAACGGCCAACGTCCTTCATTGGTTCGACGCCGCGGGCGCCAAACGCCTGATCCAGGAGGTTCACGGCCTTCTTCGCGACGGTGGCGTGTTTTTGTTCGCGGAACCCGCCTCGGCAGAGAAACCGTTCGCCACCGGTTTCGAAGCCTGGAAGGCGAAACTGGCGCCTCGATATTCCCGGGAGAACTGGGAGCGGTTCTGGTCGCGCGCCAACGCGATTCTTGGTTACGACCACATCGCCCTTTGGGGAGAGCGCCCGACCGATCGAATCGGCGATGAAGACATGACCGTCGCGGGCTGGATCTCCCTGCTGAACGAAGCGGGCTTCACACTGACCGATGTGCTCTTGCGGGACGCAGACGAAGTGATCATGGCTTCGATGAAATCGCGATAAGCGACGGCGCGCGATGATCGTCCTCCCCCGCATCCGCCTTCGCGAAAGCTTCGGCGGATCGGCGCTCAATCCGGCGAAGCCTTAGCGTAGCCGGACGCACGCGGGGGAAGACGAGATAGAATTGAGCGGCGCCGCATGACGATGCCTGCCACGCGCGAGGCCATAGGGTTTTCACGTCAATTAAGGCCAAAACCAAAATCCAAATAGAGTATTGCCTTCGCCAACCCATATGGATGCGGCGCCTGCGATCCCCTAAAGTCCGCCGCGCCGGAGCCTTCACACAACGAAAGTGCCGACCCATATGCGCATCCTGCTTGTTCTCGCCCTCCTCACGTTCGCTGCGCCCGCTTGCGCCGCCGACGTCGCGCCGCCGGCTTCGCCCTGCACCGGCGCCACGTCCGCCTGCACCGAATGGGTGGAATGGGGCGGCGGAGCCACCCGCTCGATGGTCTATCGCAGCTTCCCGCTGGATGTGCGCAACGCGGCCGTCCACCGCGCCCTGATCATGGTTCACGGAGCGCTCCGCAACGCCGATCATTATTTCAGCACGGCGACGGCCGCAGGATTTCTCGCCGGCGCGCTGTACGACACCGTGATCGTCGCTCCCGCTTTTCATTCCGGCGAGAAGGGCTGCGCGGACGCGCTGCAGGCGAACGAGGTGGACTGGCGCTGCGAAGGCGACAACTGGCGGTCTGGCGGCGAGGCCGCGAGCAATCCGGACCTGACGTCGTTCGATTTCGTCGACGAATTGCTGCGCAGGCTGGCCGACAAGAAAAATTTTCCGAACCTCACGGCGATCGTCGTCGCCGGACATTCCGCCGGCGGCCAGTTCGTCGAGCGTTACGAGATGGCCAATCGCGTGCACGAAACCCTCGGCGTCGCAATCTCCTATGCCGTGGCCAACCCGTCGAGCTATGCGTGGCCGGATGCAACGCGAATCCTGCCCGTGAACGACGGATCGCCGGAAAGCGCGGTGGCGGGCTGGAAAGACGAGGCGGCCCACAGCAATTTCAGCTACGGACCGTTCGATGCGGCGAAGGTGCCCGGTTACGACGTTTGGCCTTACGGGCTGGAAAAACGCGACAGCGGTTACACCGCGAAAATGACCGACGAGCAATTGAAGACGCAATTGGTGTCGCGGCCGACGACCTATCTGCTCAGCCAGGTCGACACGCTGCCGCTGGGCGGTTTCGACGGATCGCCGAAAGCGATGGCGCAGGGCGCGACACGGCGCGCGCGCGGCGAAGCGTTCGTGACCTACATCGATACGCATCTGGGCGGTTCGGCGAAGGCGCTGATCGTTCCCGAATGCGGCCACAACGACCGTTGCGTCTTCACGACCGACGCGGTGTTGCCGGTGATCTTCCCGAAGGCGGGGATGTGAAGAATACGGAACGGCTTAGAAATCGCCGAACGTGTTGGCGCCGGTAGAATTTCACGGGTGAATATCTTTCGTGACCATGCCGCATACTCATACCATGTTGGCGATCTCGACAGTCCCGGAGCGCGCCCACTAAATTGGCGATTTCGTTTTCGATTCCGGGCTGCTTTGCCCCAGGCGTGGCTCTGTCCCTGCCAGTAGCCGCTGAATGTTGGCACGATGGCGCACAATCACGTAAATGCCACCTGCCATCACCAGTAACCGATAGGGCAACGGTTGCTCCAAGCCGCAGATGAGGGCGATCGCAGTCAACGCCGCCAGCATCGAACCAAGGGACACAATCCGGAAAATAGCCAGCACAACACCGAAAACCGCCGCAGCACCCAAACCTACCGGCCAGGACATCGCCAGCAACACGCCGAGCCCGGTCGCAGCGGATTTGCCGCCGGTAAAATTCAACCAAATCGAACGGCTATGCCCCAACAACACGGCAAGTCCGGCCAGGCAAACAGCCCAAGGCACCGAGGCTTGCAGATCAAGCGCTGCCGGTGGTGCGACGGACGGCAATGTATGGATCCAAGGATAAAACCAGCGGGCAAAGACGATCGCTCCCACACCTTTCAGCACATCCACCAGGAGCACCACCGACGCAGGCCATATCCCCAGGGTTCGCAATACGTTCGTTGCCCCAATGGATTTGGAGCCATGCTCCCGGATATCGACGCCCTTGAGCAGTTTCCCCGCCAGATAGCCCGTGGGCGCAGAACCGATGAGATAAGCGATCGCCAAGCCAGCCACACTCGCTATCCAGAAAACCATGGGATTCACCTCGACGCTCTCATTTCAGGCAATCGTCATTTGGTCGTCTGCCTCTTTGACCGCTATGGATCATTTTCGGCGGATTCCGCGAGGGTTGTGGGAATACGGTGACAGGAGCACCGTTCCCTAGGCTGGCGCAATCAGGCACGAAGGGAATGTTGCTCCAATCCCCGGCCTCTTTTGCATTCCGGCCCGGGCCGCTACGCTGGTTCTATCGACCACCGGTCAGAGCAGCACCGCCGATGATCCGCATCATTGTTCTTTGGGCCCTCGTTCTGGCCGGCGGCGCTTTCGCCCTGCAGTGGCTGCAATACCAGTATCTGGTGCGCCTGTTCTCGGAGCAGATCTATATCGCCATCATCGGAGCGGCGTTCGCGGCCGGCGGAATCTGGGTCGGCTGGAAGCTGACGGCGCGCCCGGCGCCCGGACCGTTTGCGCGCAACGATGCCGCCCTCGCCTCGCTCGGGCTGACGGGGCAGGAGATGAAGGTGCTGGCGTTGCTGGCGGCCGGGCAATCCAACAAGGAGATCGCGCAAACGCTTGGGCTCTCGCCCAACACGGTGAAGACCCACATCGCCAACCTGTTCGCCAAGCTCGAGGTCGCACGCCGCAGCCAGGCGGTGAACAAGGCGCGCGAGCTGGCGCTCATCCCCTGAATTTGCGGCATCCGAAGGGGCGAAACGTGCGATTTCACCCTTTTGGGCGATACACTGACGGCCGAATTCCACCCAAAGATTGCGGCGTTCGAACCGCCAAGGAGCACGGAACATGACCCGCACGATATCGATCTACGGCTTGATCTCGGGGGCGCTGGCCGCGCTCGGGATCGTCGGCACCATTCTTCTCCCGGCGGGCAACCCGCTGCATGAGAGCCTCTGGGTCGGTTATCTCATCATGCTGGTCGCGCTGTCGGCGATCCTCGTCGGCGTGAAGCAATATCGCGACGACGTGCAGGGCGGCGTGATCGGTTTCGGCAAGGCGTTCCTGATCGGGCTCGGCATCGCGGCCGTGGCGGGGCTCGCCTATGCCGTGGTGTGGGAGGTGTATCTGGCGCTGACGCATTACGGCTTCACCCAGGCTTACATCAACGAGACGCTGACGGCGAAGCGCGCGGCGGGCGTGAGCGGGGCGGAATATCGGAAGGCCGTCGCCGAGATGGAAGCGTTCCGCACGCAATACGCCAGCCCGCTGTTTCGCATACCGATGACGTTTATCGAAATCTTCCCGGCCGGGCTGCTGGTCGCGCTCGTCAGCGCGGCGCTGCTGCGCAATCCGAGGTTCCTGCCGGCGCGGGCGCGCGCGGCATAGGAGTCGCGCGGGTGAAGCGCGTCTCTGCCGCAAACAGTACTCAGTTTCATCAAGGGCAGGCGGTCGGCAAGCTGAATTCTGACCATTCTTCTTGAATTTTGCCGTCGACAAATCGCCAGATCGTGATGCCGCGTATTGTCATCCGCTTGCCGGTGGCGGAATAACCGTTGCCATGGCCGGTGTTCGTTCCCGTGCCACTCCACAAAACGGTGACGAAGTCTCCCTCTGCAATCTCGTTGAGCACCGTCATCACCAGATCCGGCGCGGCGTCCCGCCAGCCGCGTACTGCTGCCTGGTCCTGTGCCAGATTTGCGTTGGTCGTGAGGCCGTGATTGACAAAATCCGGCGCGTAAATTTCCTTGGCGACGTCGTATTTCCCCTGGTTGAAAATTTCGAGAAACACGCGCCGCGCCGTAATCTTGTTCAATTCGGTGCTTGAATTCCCATTCTCGGAAGAAGCCCCGATTGGCGTCGCAGCGTTCGCAACTGCGCCGGCGCTCACGGCGCAACTCAACATGACGATGAACAAGGCGGTGACTCGGCTCATGAACCGTACTCCCGGATTGCGGCCGGGAAGGTGGGGTCTCTACCTAGGTAGAGGGTCAAGAGGCATTGAAGCGTCGCCGGCAATCGCAGTCCGAATTTGACGAAGTGTCCGGCGGAGTTCGTCTTTCGTCGCCGACAATTCGCGGATTCGAGAAGTCGAGCATTGTGAGTTTCTGCAGTCCTATCTGCTCGATCTCTTCGAGGCATTGACGGTCCCGGTCCGGCGAAAGCGAACCGTCGCTCCGCCTGGTTCTTTCCAGGATGCGCGTGATGCGTTTGGTCTCGCCAAGCGTCATTCCGAGACTTTGGCACTTTTTTATCGCCCGCAGAATTTCCAGATCGAGTGACTGGTACACGCGATACCCGCTTGCCGAGCGCACGGGTTCGCGCATCAGGCCTCGCCGCTCATAGAACCGGACTGCCTGAACGCTCGCGCCCGCGAGAACCGCCAGTTCGCCAATGAACATCGTCATGCGCTTCGGTGCCGGATCGACGTGGCCGGCTCGTCGTTCACTGCGGAATTCGAGAGCCCTTGCTTTGGAAGGTGGCTTCGTCACGCCGATCGGCCTCGGTCGAAGGTTTGGGCGACAAAATACCTGGCGGAAATCCGACATTCAAATCATTTTGGAAGTATGTGGGGACGGTTTACATATTGCAGGACATGTTCGCGTCGGTTTTCCAATTCGAAAATTCTTGAAAGCGGCAAAGCGGCATCGCGTGAGCCACCTACATTGGCCGAACCGTAACGCCATTTTTTTATCACATGGTACTAATCGAAATCAGCCACTCCAAATTCAAATTCGGCCACTTGCCATGTGCCGCTACAGGCTGAGTTGCGCTTTCGTGTACATGCGAAATGAGCAAACGGTGTGCGGCACACTCTGGTAGCTGGTACAATGCGGGGGGTTGCCCTGATAATTCACACATTCATGCGAATATACTGTCTTGCACAGTACCGGATGACCGCCGGGACACCCTCTGGAGCCGCACGGGTCGAGTGGACCTGGCGGCCAACCTGGCGGTCCACCAGCCGAGCTAGCTGGCATTGAAGACGCTGCAATCGCGCAAAGTGCTACAACAACACCGACTATGATTTTATTGGGCACTCGTGCCTCCATTGTTCATTTGGTCAAAAGATGAAAATTCTTCACAATTGCTACCACTAGCGATTACCCTGAACAGCGTACTTTAAGCCTATTCCAGCTAGCTATAAAGCAAATGCTTCCGTGGGAGACTCAAACTAAGCCGTTGACGTTGACTGACTAACTTACGGAAATCATTAGCGAAAATTACGGCTCCAGTTGCTAACAGACGCGCGTCAACTCAATCCAAAACTGCCCTAGCTGATCCAAAGTCGCCGTGTCGCTCATTCGCCGCGGTCGTCGTTCTCAGGAAAAAGCGCCGCGTGGCGGTCGCGGATTTTCGGCCAGAGGGAGACCGCTTCGGGGACGTCCAGCGAAAATTCCCTGTCAAGAATGGACATGAATTCGCCAGCGTTGTTCAGCAGCGTCTCCGTTACGGTTTCGCCGGAAATCCGCCGCAGCACGCGGCCGCGCAGGACGGACAATCCTTGCGGCGTATATCTCTGGCAGGCGACGTTCTGCACGAAGGGCGACAGCTCCGAGGTTTGCAGCCAGTCGCATCGTTCGGCGAACAGCGCTTCGTCGGCGGGGTTCAACGTAAAGTCGAACGATCTGGCGCCGCCTTTGGGATGGTTCCGCAACCGCCACCAGCCGTCGCCGGCGCGCGACAAGGCGAATGCGAAACCCTGCGCTGTGAATTCGCCGGGCGCGATGCGAATGGGATCGATGGAGCCGTCACCGAATCCGACATCCGCCAGATAAAGGCCTTCGTCGAGCTCCACCTTCAGCACGAGATGGTTGCCCACAGACGCGTCGCCGAACGCTTCGCGCATGACCGCGCCGGCCACGCGCGTGACGCGAAACCCAAGCTGCTCCAGGGCCCAGCCGAACAGGCCGTTCATCTCGTAGCACCAGCCGCCCCGCCGCCGCTCCACGATCTTGCGGAAGATATTGCTCCGGTCGAGCGTGACCCGACGGCCGAGCTGCACGTCCAGGTTTTCGTAGGGAATCGTCATGAGGTGGGCGCGGTGCAAAACGCGCAAACTTGCGAGATCGGGCGCGAGCGGCCCTTTCACTCCGATGCGTTCGAGATAGGCGTCGACATGCATGCGTTCGGTTCCGCGGCCGAACCGCGAATATAGGGCGGCGGTTCCCAGTTTGCAGCATACTCCGCCGTTCGTGTGGCCGGCGTGGTCGAAATCGGCCGCCCGAATTTCAAACTAGGTCACCCAATCCAGTTTGCCTCCGCGCGAACCGCCCCGAACGAAGGTGTCCGGTAGCCGTTCGCACACGCTGAAATCTATTCCTTTTTCACGTATCAGACGGCGGAACCGGGAGACCATTCTTTTGCGATGCACGCCAAGATAAATTTGGTCTGTCGCGGTGTCCCGGTAAACAACATAGCCGCCGAATGTGCGCACGAACAGCCGCTGAGTGAAGGCAGAGCACACCGCGGTGTTGGGCGCGATGCAGATGAGACCGCGACACATTTGAGGATCGATGAATTGATAAAGCTTCACGTACTGCCCCCTCCCTCGATTATCGGAATATACGGGGACGGTTTGCAAATTGCAGGACGTGTTCGCGTCGGGTTTCACCATCGAATATTTTGGGAAGTATCAGGTTGACGTACCATGAACGATTCGGATACCACGGCTAGCGACAGGCCGACCTATGCCCTCCCGATAGAAATTACGGAGGCGATGATTGAGGCGGGGGAGTCCCGCCTTCAGGATTTCTTTGCTTGGCAGCTCGACGACCCTGACCGGACGGTGTGCGCGGTTTTTCAGGCGATGCTGGCGGCTTGGGAACCGGCCAAGGTGGCCCCGCTTGAATGAACTCCCAATTGCGGGGTGTTGCTTCCTGCGCCTCGTATAATCCGTCAGAGATAAACTCGACATCGCGCACGAAAAACTCGCGAGGCGTCTGAGGTTTAGGCCGGTTCTCGTAGCTGATGTGACGCGGGAACCAAAGCCCGAGACATAGCTTCGCAATATCTTCGCGGTCGAAAGTGAAGGCGTCGGCAGAATGCGCGAATGCGTTGCGTATCTCGCGAAGCGCGCCCAGATCGAGGTATGCGCCGGAACCGATCAATTTGAACGCAAAGGCTATTTTGATTTTCGCTGAAAAATCTTCCAGCGGGCCACGATTCTGGAATATCTCGTTCTGGAAACATTCGTCTTTTCGCATGTGTCGTTCCAACACGTCCCGCAGCAAGATATCCAAATAGGCGGTTCCTGCGATTGCGGCTCCGCGATCCGACTGACTATTGATTTCCGCGATTGCATGAACGTGGTATGGTTTGGGTAAGTCAGTACGCCGCTTGGCGGTCTTGACGCGTCTGGTCATAGGATTGGTCCCACCATGCCTCAGAAAAATTCTGACGAATCGTTTACCGCCGAACAGGTCGCCAAGCGTGGCGACACGCTGCTATTTCAGCTTTTGAAAACGCCCCCGCGTCCGCGCGACGAACTCAAAGCTAAGCCCAAGCGGAAACCGAGTCAGGCTAAGACTGCCAGCCGAAAACGCCATAAGTCGGTCTGAAATCAACAGATTTGCACCCGCCAACGCGGCCCGATCATGGCAGGAGGAGACAATGAGCGCAGCAATAGGTTACGCAACCCCGGAAGAGGGGCAAGACGCCAAAACTGGAAGCCACACCCTTTGGCTGCTATTTCCGGACGGCAAATGGTACTCGCCCAAGGACGTTTCTGGACTTCCTCAACACGTTGCGAGCACGCAGCATCTCAACGCCCTGCACAAGCGCGGCGCGTACACCGCTTGCAAGGTGATTCCTCGATCCCGCAAGGGAAGGCGGCGGCGCAAAAATTCAAACTGAGACAGTGTCGCTATATTCGACAACAGAGCGGGTGGGGAGAATGCCGATGTATAAGATTCCGTGATGCGGCCTTTGCCGTCGCTGCTAGTGCGATGCTTGTGGCGTCAGCCGCAGCTGAGACTTCAAACATCGGCGATTGGATCACCGAGTCCGATGTCTCTCAACTCGACGATACGAAGCAATATTTTGCGGGGCTATCGAGCACCAATACGGTCATCAATCTCATTGGTGCGCCTGATCATGCAAGGCTCCATATCCGCTGCACAAACAACACGCTGGATATTTTCGTGATTTGGCCGCTTTTCATGGGAAGCGGAGACGTAGATGTTAAATGGAAATTTGATGATGGCCCGATCTATTCGCAAGCATGGGCTGGTTCGAGCGATGGAACTGGTTCATTTGCTCCATCGCCTCATGATTTTCTGACGCAGTTGGGCAATTCGAAGCGCCTCGTCATAGACGGGCAGCCGTACCAGCGCGAAAGCGCAGAAGCAGTCTTTGACCTGGGAAACGTTTCTGCGGTTGAGGCAGCTACAATCGCAATGTGCCCATCGTAAACGGCGCACGTCTGTGCTAATAACAAAACCGGCCGAGGTTGCAGCCTCAGCCCATTAAATACGGTTCGCGCGCGCGTCCCGGCAAATTCGCAATCTAGCCGATGGAGTTTGCGTTGCAAAGCCCTAATCCCCGCCTAAACGCTTTTCGGCTCGGCTTCCGTCTCATCTTGGCAGCGGCCAACCCATGGAGTGGAATGTCTCGCGAAGACGCTCAAAAAGAATCATGGCAGCCGATTGATCCATATGGATGGCCACGCTGGTGGCCGCTAGGGTCTCTGGAGAGGGTTGCATCGGATCAGGCACGATTGATGCGACGAGTTCAACCTGTGGACCCGGAATGATCTCGACGCGGATATCGGTAACACTCTGCGCAATTCGCAGATGCTGACCGTAGGCCAGCGGCGTGCTGATCGACATGGTTTTATTCCTACGTTTGATTCGCAATCTCGTAGGATAAGAGCGGAGACCGCCGGAGTCATTCGGCGGTCTCTTGCTTTTTGCGCCAGCGCAGAAACGCTTTCGCGATCTGCTTAGGCGTTCGCGGCTTTGTTAGTCTGATGATATTGCAGGCGCTTGCCCTTCGCTCCCGCCAGCAAGGCGTCGGCGCGCGCTGCATCCGTCATGTGACGGCCGTTGTATCTGAAATCGAATTCCGCGAGATAGCGCGGCAGATGTTGCTCGCTGATGCTGTGGAACGTGCCGTAAACGCCACGCTTCAGGATCGCGAAGTAGCTTTCAATCGTGTTGGTATGGATGAAGCCGCCAAGCCGGACATATTCGTCGGCGGAATGGTTCACGGTGCCATGCCCGGAGAATTCCTTGCCGATGGTCGGATAGACCCGGCTTTCGTCCGTCATCAGGTAGGACTTCCGGCTGGCGTGTTTCACGATGATCGGGCGCAGCGTTTCGGAATTCACGTTCGCCACATGGAACGACCGGACATGGCCGCCGTCGCGCTCCACAAGCGCAAAGACAGGCGCTTTCTCCGGCGGCGGTCCAAACGCCTTGTTCTTGGCTTTGCCGCCCACATAGGTTTCGTCGCCCTCGACAACCTTATTCTTGCCGCCTAAAGGGCGCGGCTTCTTTGCAATCGGGCACTCCCTGAGGCGGTGCGCCAGAAACCACGCGGCCTCATAGCTGACATCCAACATGCGGTGCAGTTGCAGGGCGGACACACCCTTCTTGCTGGACATCATCAGGTAGGACGCCAACACCCATTTGGTCAGCGGAATATGGCTGCGCTCCATGACCGTGCCGACCGTCACGGAAAACGGCTTGCGGCAATCCTTGCACTTGTAGACGCCGGGGCAAGTTGACTTGCCTGCCAGCTTCGTGACGCGGTCACCAAATACGCCGCAGCGCGGGCATGTCGGCCCGGCGTCTTTCCAGAGAACCGATTCCAGATGTTCCCGGGCCTTGTCTTCGTCATTGAAGATGGGGTTGCGGAGATCGATGGGTTGGCGGGGGAATTTCTTGGACATAGGCAAAACCTCAATTTATGAGGCGATTCTAGCCCTAGTTCCTTGGTACGTCAACCTGATACTTCCCAATATTTTCGAAAACGGTCAAGACGCACGCCTTGGGCGTTGACGGAATCGTAATGTCAATCGATCGAACCGTACTGGCCGGTTTGGCCCCTAAGTGACCGGCTTTGCCTAACACGCCCGCAAGTATGTTAGGGCGGTATTGTCATATGGGATAATGGGGGAAAGCCTATCGAACTAGAGGTTCATATGCCCGACAAAGACATAATCGCGCGGACGCACCACGACACTATTCTTCTGGCCCATGCGCAAAGGGCCGATCCGTATTGGATCGCGCCTGGAGTGGTCAGCTGGATTTCTGCGGTAATGCCAGCGACGACGCCCTTCGCGATCCTGCGGTCCATCGCGGCACACTACAGTCCGGTGTTGCGGACTGGCGCTCCATCTCCGTCGACTATGGCGCCCGGTGGCCGTAACGGAGGGCCGGAAATCTGCAGGACCGCTGCTTTCCGGCCCGGTGGACGCCAGGGGGCTTGACTTTGGGCTTATTTCCACCAATAACGACTGAGTAGTCAGTTTTTATCGAGAGCCATGCCCAAGATCACCGCCATGCAACGGGAGACGCGCCGCCAGCAGATCCTGGCCGCGGCGCTGAAATGCTTCTCGCGGGAAGGGTTTCACAACACGACCACGGCCGACATCGTGCGCGAGTCGGGCGTGAGTCAGGGCACGCTCTATCTCTATTTCGCGACCAAGGACGACATCATCGTCGCGCTGGCGGACGATCGTGATCAGGGCGAGGCGTTTCTCAGCGCCATGGCCCAGAGCGAGCAGGATCCGATCGAGGGGCTCGCCCTTCTGCTTGAGCTTCATGGCGAGTCGCTCGACAGCCCCAGTCGCACCGATGCTCGCCGCGTCGGCATCCAGGGTTGGGCCGAAGCGCTGCGCAATCCGACCGTGCACGCCAGCGTCACCGAAGGTGCATCGCTGGTGCGCAAGGAAATCGTCCGCCTGATCGCGCGCGGTCAGCGCACCGGCCAGATCCGCCGCGAAATCGCGCCCGAAGCGGTTGCCCGCATGCTTATCGCCCTCTTCCGGGGTCTGACCCTGGAAGTCAGCCTGGGCGAAGACATCGGGCTGGCGAGTGTCGGGCCACTGATCGCAGACATGATCCGCGGCACCCTTTTGACCGGCGCGGCCCGCATCACCCACCCGAAGATTCCACTCGCATTGAAGGAATGAATTCCATGGCCATGAGCGAAACGATGAAGACCCAGCCTCCAGCGCAAGACGCGCCGGTCGCAATGCGCGGGCGGCAATGGGGCGCGGCGCTGAAGGCGTTGCGCCGGCTCCTGTCCGACAAGGACGACACCGGCCAGGTGTTCGAGATCATGCGCGCGCTGAACGGCGGCGCCAACGCCAGAAACTACAACCGCCTGCTCGAAACACGCGCGGGCGGAAAGATCGCTTATGAGCACGTCGAACTGGCGCCAAGGCTGATGGACCAGGCGTGGCTGGACGGCTTTCCGGCCGGCACGGTGGGCGCGGCCTATCGCGACTTCGTCCGCAGCGAGAATCTTTCGGCGGAGGGCCTGGCGGAGATCAGCCGCGCGCAGCTGGCGCGGGTCGAAGACGCGCATCCCTATGTCTGGTTCGGGCGGCGCATCCGCGACTCCCACGACATCTGGCACATCCTCTCCGGCTATCATCGCGACGGGCTGGGCGAGGCCTGCCTCGTGGCGTTCTCCTACGCCCAGACGCGCGGGCTCGGCTGGGCGCTGATCGCGCTCGGCGCCGGGCTGAGCGCGCTGAAGCAGGGAAGCCCACGCCATGCCCGCGCGGTCTGGCAGGGCTATCGGCGCGGCAAGGCCGCGAAGTGGTTGCCGGGCGAGGAGTATCTGCAACTGCTGAACGAGCCGCTGGATGCCGCGCGCCGCCGGCTGAACATCGCGCCGCCGACGATCTACGACGCCATTGCGCCCGCGGAGCGAGGCGCAGCGCCAACCTGACGCCGCATTCCGCGAAAGCCCGCCAACGCACCTCATGACGCGATCGATGCCGCGCGAATGTTTGTCGGCGCGCGCCGGCCGAAACCAGGGAGTCAATTTATGACCGATCAGACGATGAGCAATTCCGCGCCTGCTTCCAACTTCAGCTTCCGGCTGGTGCTGCCCACGCTCTTCTTCGACGTGGTGCTGCCCGTTCTGCTGTTCGACGTGCTCTCCGCACGCGGCGTACCCGTGCTTTGGGCGCTCGCTGCGGGCGGCCTGTCGCCCGCGCTCAACAATCTGCGCATCTGGATCCGGGCGCGCCGGCTTGAGCCGCTCGGCATCATCGTGATGACGCTCCTCGCCATCGGAACCCTGACCTCGCTGATATCGGGCAGCGTGTTCTTCGCGCTGATCAAGGATTCGTTTCTCACGGGCACGTTCGGCCTCATCTGCCTCGTGTCGCTCTTCGCCGCGCGGCCCCTGATGTTCTCCGTCGTCCGGCAATTTGCGGCGGGCGACGACCCGGCGCGGATCGCCGCGTGGAACGGACGCTGGGAAAATCCGAAATTCCGCTGGGCGATTCGCTTGGTGACGGCGGTCTGGGGTGTTGCCTATCTCGCCGAAGCGTTCGTGCGGGTTGGCCTCGCGCTCGAGCTGACGCCGGGGCAGGTGGTGTCGATCTCGCCCCTCATGGGCTTTGGCGCGCTCGTCGTGCTCATCGCATGGACGCGGCGTTATATGTCCGTATTCCGGCCTTCCCCGTCCGAATGAGATCGCGCCCGCCTGGCGCCTTCTCAGGGCAGCTTGGTCGCCGTCATGGATTGCACGAAACCGCTCCCGTTGATCGACAGGCTTGTGACGTGGCCGCTCGCATCTTGCACGAAGACGAGACGCGTAGCGTTTAGGGCATCCCTGTCGAAGAACTCGGTAGCGGAGAGCGGTACGAATTTGCGCCTGTCTCCCGTGCCCAGGGTCACCCAGAGGCCCTCGCGGTCGGCGGAGATTTCGATGGGGCGTTCTTCAATCGGCCTGCCGTCGGGACCGGCAAGGATGATCCCGCCTCCCGGAGGCGCAGCACTGCCCGATCCCACAATCACATGCTGTCCGGCGCCAGGAAGGACAACGCGCTGCATCGCGCCAGGACCAGCGGCAATCTGTCCGCCTCCTTCTGCAGACGCCGGCGGGGCAGCCAGGTATCGGCCGTCGAACTGCTCAAGCGCTTCGGCGGAGAGATGAATGGCCTTTGGCAATTGTGCGCCCACGATCTCTCGCCGCAGTCTTTGCGCAACGGTTTCCGCCGCGGGTGGATCGGCGTTGACGAGGATCACCACGGCATATCCCAGGTCCGGGTAAATCTCGAAAACGGTGTTGGCGCCCGGCGCGCCGCCGCCATGTCCTGCATACCGCACGCCGTTGGTCGAGCCGGCGAGCATTCCGTACCCGCCATCCAGCAACAATGCGACGGATTCCGGCTTCAGCAGCTTGTGCGTCCGCAGGGCCTCGGAAAAGCGCAGCAAATCTTCCACCGTCGAATAACTGCCTCCCGCGGAAACGCCGCGCGCGAGACTGAGCGTCACCCTGCTCGAAGCGCCGGCCTGTTGCCGAATCCCGTCTGGCAGCTCACCGGGAGCGAGCTGCGTGTAACCCAGTGCCAGGTTCGGCACATCGTCCCGATACGACCAGAACCCGGTACCGGTCATGTTCGCCGGCTGCAAAATGTGCTCCCGCACATAGTCGTAATAACTCTCGCCCGAGAGATGCTCGATCACCAGACCCAGGACGACGAACCCGGCGTTGCTGTAGGCGATCTTCGTGCCCGGCTCGAACAGGAGCGGTTCGTTCGCGAAGAGAGGCAGATAATCCGAAAGCACCCCGTACGCGGCCTGATTCGAATTTTCGTAAGCCTTGCCGAAAATATCCCCCAGACCGGACTTATGCTCGAGAAGCTCGAGAATCGTGATTTTGCCCGCAGCTTCCCGGTTCGGATAATCGGGAAACGCCGTGGCCAGCGTCTCATCGAGCGTGAGCTTGCCTTGTTCGGCCAATTGGAGGATCGCCACCGCGGTGAACACTTTGGTCACCGAGGCCATATTGAATTTGGTATCGACCTTGTTCGGCGCGTTGAAGGCACGATCGGCGAAACCGTAGGCGTGCTCGAAGAGAGGTTTGCCGTTCTTCGAAAACAGCACCGCGCCGGAGAAGCGGCCCTCCGCCGCAAGGCGATCCATCTCGAACCGGATGTCACTGACGATCCCGGCATCGCTCATTCTTTGGGACGCCGGGGCCTCTCCCCTGTTCGCCGGCGGAGAGGACGCGGCCGTCGGCGAACTTGGCGCGGGCGCCGCGTCGATAATGCCCGGAAGCAGGGCGGCCAAACAGGCCACGCATGTTGTGCAAACCAGGAATATCCGTCGCGCCGATGCCATAATCTCGATCCTCAAGGGGTTTGTCGCGGACAACGCTAGCCAACACCCAACTTCAATAGCCAGCCCCGACCTTGAATAAGCTGCGCCGGCGCACAGGCGCGTTTCGGGATCGCATCCGCTCAATTGAAATGTGCCGGCTCGCAATGCCAGAATGTGCAAATGAAGCAGATGATGCAGGTCACGAATGCCAGGGTCGCGGCAGCGCTGTCAAAGGCGCGCTAGCGCGGTTTGGTTCTGCAACTCGTCGCCCGCGAACGTTCGCTACAGGAATTGGCCGACGCGTCGCGGATGTCGCTGAACCTCTTGCATTATCATGTCGGCCGGCTGCGACGCCTGGGTTTGATCGTGGTCGCAAATCGCAGGCCGCGAGCCGGCCGGCCCATAAAAATCTACCGGGCAAGCGCGAGAGCTTTCTTTGTTCCTTCGCATCTCTTGTCCCACCTGCCGGGCGACGATCTGTCCGCCGAATTGCGCGACTGTTTGAATCGCGACCGGAGAGGCGCGGAAAGCGACGGCGTCTTGTATTCCGTAGACGAGCACGCCATTCCGAGGATGCAGAAGGTGCAAGGCAAGAGCGCGTCACCCTCGGCGGAGTATTGGCTGACTCTGAAGCTGTCCAACGACGATGCTCGAGCGCTCGCGGACGAGATGAAATCCTTGTTGGCGCGCTACCAGCGGCACGATGCCCGGGGGCGCACCTATCTTGTTCATTGCGCGCTGGCTCCAAGATGACGGTCGCTTTTGAGGTCATACTCCCTGATCGGAGCCGATCCACGAAATTGGCTTGCGGGAATGCTCTTAGGCCGTTTGCAGTCGCGTCACGGTGTCCATGACGCATCCACGCAAAGCTTTTGCTTTCGAACGAAACGCCGATGTGGTCGTTAACACACATGCGACTGACATGAATTATCGATGACTGCCGCAGCACCTCCACCGATCCCGCGGCCGGCCGAGCGCCCCGCGCGCTGGGCGGCGTTGGCGGCGCTCGGCGTGGTCTATGGCGATCTGGGCACGAGCCCGCTCTACACGCTGCAGACGGTGGTGGATGCGACGGGTGGACGTTTCACCGCCGAAAGCGCCCTGGGGGTCCTGTCGCTGATCGTCTGGACCCTGATCGTCACGATCTCGATCAAATACTGCCTGTTCGTCATGCGCGCGGACAATCATGGCGAAGGCGGCATCCTGGCGTTGATGTCGCTTGTGGGCGCAAACAGCTTCGCGCGCGGCGCCAGGATCATGGCCGTCATGGGGCTGCTCGGCGCGGCATTGCTTTATGGCGACGGTGTCATTACGCCCGCTATTTCGGTTTTGAGTGCGCTCGAAGGCGTCAATGTCGTCACCGGCGCGCTGAAGCCTTTCGTGATGCCGGTCGCGGTGGGGATACTGATCGCGTTCTTTGCCGTGCAGAGATTCGGAACGGCGAAGATCGGCCGCGCCTTCGGGCCGATCATGCTTGTGTGGTTTATGGTCATCGCGGTGCTCGGACTTGCGGGAATCATCCGCAATCCCGGCGTTCTCGCGGCCATCGATCCCAGGCATGCGATCGGCTTTCTCGTTCGCAGCGGCGGCGCCGGGTTCTTCGTGCTGGGCGGGGTGTTTCTCTGCATCACGGGCGGCGAAGCGCTTTACGCCGACATGGGCCATTTCGGCAAAGGCCCCATCCGGTTTTCCTGGTACATGATCGTACTGCCGGCGCTGCTGCTCAGCTATGCCGGGCAAACGGGATTGTTGCTGCAGAAGGGTGTCGTCGCCGGCAATCCGTTCTTTCAGCTCGCGCCCACGCAATTGGTCTATCCGCTGGTCGTGCTGGCGACGGTCGCCACCATCATCGCCAGCCAGTCCATCGTCACGGGTTCGTTCTCGATGACGCGTCAGGCCATGCAGCTCGGCTGGCTGCCGGGATTCCATATCCGCCAGACGTCCGACCGCATCTACGGCCAGATTTACGCGCCGGCCGTGAACTGGCTGATGATGGCGGCAACCGTTGCGATCACGCTGGCGTTTCGAAGCTCCGATCGCCTCGCCGGCGCTTACGGTACAGCCGTGTCGACGACGATGCTGTTGACGACCTGTCTCTTGTTTGTCGCCATGCGAAAGGTGTGGCGCTGGCCGCTTTGGGTGTCGGTTCTGGCCGGCGGCATCTTCCTGATCGTGGATGCCGGGTTCTTCGGCGCCAATCTCCTGAAGATCGCCGATGGCGGCTGGGTGCCGCTCACGCTGGGCGCGAGCGTGTTTTTCATCATGATCACCTGGCGCTCCGGCATCGATGCGTTGCGCGCGATCCAGGCGCAGGCGTCCCAATCGCCCAAGCGCTTCCTGGCCGATCTCGAAGCCGGCAAGGTCCCCCGCGTCGCGGGCACGGCCGTGTTCCTGACGCGAACCCAGGAAAACATCCCGCCGCTCCTGATCGAGCACGTCAGGCGGATGGGCGCGCTGCAGCGCGACGTGATCGTGCTGACGGTGCTGTTTGAGGAAACGCCGCGCGTGCCGCAGGAGAAGCGCGGCGTCGTCGAAGAGATTGCCGGAGGAATCTGGCGCGTGACCATCCGCTTCGGATTCGTCGAAATCCCGGACATTTCCTCGGCGCTCAAGAGCCTGAAGCGGCTCGATCGTGCGCTCGACCTCGATGGCGCGGTCTATTTCGTGGCGCGCGATGTCGTGGCGGCCAAGCCGGGAAGCCCCCTTCGCGTGCGCTGGCGCCTGCCGCTCTTTGCCTTCCTCTACCGCAACGCGGAGACGACGATCGACCGCTTCTACCTGCCGTCAAGCGACGTCGTGGAAATCGGCCGGCAGATAGAAGTTTAGCGCGCCGGCAGAATGCTCACGCGGAGGCGCGGAGCCGCGGAGAAGAAAGATTTAGCGCAGAGGACGCAGAGGGTTCGCGAAGGGCGCAGTTTGATCGCATTGTTTCGAGCGTAACGAATTTTCTGGTTGCGCGCATTCGCGCGCAGATTTTCCTCAGCGTCCTCCGCGAACCCTCTGCGTCCTCTGCGTTAAACCCTTCTTCTACTCCGCGGCTCCGCGTCTCCGCGTGCCCACCCTGATTTTTCGTTACGCGGCCGTGAGCACATCGGCGAACACGAAGCCTTCGCGCTCCACCGTTTCGCCGATGGTCACGGGAATGGGCGCGGAAAACATCGGCCCCGCCGAGACGACGGTGTGAAACTCGCCGTTCTCGCCGCAAGGATCGACATCCCGAGGCAACTCCGCCAAGATGTCGAGGTCGAACCGGCGTCCCGCGAAGCGCGGGTCCAGCTTCTTCGGATCGAGACAGACGATATGCGCGACAAGGCCGCTCGCGATCATCTCATGCGCCAGCGCGCGCGTGTCCCGCTTCCACAGGGGGAACAGCCCCTGCATGCCGGCGGAGGCGAGCTTCTCCTCGCGATAGACGCGAAGGTCTTCCAGGAACAAATCGCCGAACACGACGTGGCGCACGCCCCGCGCCTTGATCTCCTCGACCGCCACGGCCATGCGGGCTTCGTAGATGTCGTTGGAGCACGGGCTCGGCAGCGGGACCTTGATGCAGGGAACGCCGAGTGCGGCGACCTGGCGATCCAGCAGGCTGTTTCTCACGCCGTGCATCGCCACGCGATCGTAAACCTCGGTGATTGTCGTCAGCACGCCGGCAATGTCGGCGAGGCCCAGGTGCCGCGCCTCCCACAGCGCGAACGCGCTGTCCTTGCCCGAACTCCAGGATACGAACGCTTTCGGCGGCATCGATTTCGTCTCAGTCGGTTACGGCGTTCGCGGCCTATGGTGCGAACACCATCCTCAAACTAACATACAATCGGTTCGCCTCGTGGCGGGCAGTGGAAGGCGCGCAACAAATGTCCGAAGATCATCCGGCCAATGCCGTCGATGCGCCGGCCGCGCAGCCGGTGCTGGTCTATGACGGCGATTGCCAATTCTGCGGCTACTGGGCGCGCTACTGGCAGACGCTCACGGGCGACAGCGTCGACTACCGGACCTATCAGGAGGTGGCGCCGCAATACCCCGCGATCCCGATCGCCGATTTCCAGCGCGCCGTGCAATATATCGCGCCCAACGGGCAAGTCGCGCGCGCCGCCGAAGCGAGCTATCTCACGCTGAGCCATGCGCGCGGCAAGGAATTCTGGCTCGCGCTCTATCGCAAGCTGCCGGGCTTCGCGGCCGTAGCGGAGCTCGCCTATGCCTTCATCGCCGCGCATCGCTCGGCCTTTTATCGCGTCAGCCTGTTTCTGTGGGGGCGCGACTATGCGC
Organism: uncultured Alphaproteobacteria bacterium; assembly: GCA_963760345.1. Lineage (GTDB taxonomy): Bacteria > Pseudomonadota > Alphaproteobacteria > Micropepsales > Micropepsaceae > Rhizomicrobium. Next base: position 172,900 of record CAVXCU010000002.1, on the reverse strand, counting down.
CGCCGCGATACGATCTGGTGTCGTTCTGGTTCCTGCGTCTGTTCGGGCTGATTTATCTCTCCGCGTTCGTGTCCTTCGGCGTGCAGGCGCAGGGACTGATCGGCAGTCACGGCATCCTGCCGCTGGCCCCGCTGGTCGATGCGATCAGCTACCGCGCGGGCATCGAGCGTTTCTTCCTGATGCCCATGGTGTTCTGGGTGAGCGCCAGCGATTTCATGATCCAGGCCGTGTGCTGGGCGGGCGCGGCGCTGTCGCTGCTTCTGGCGTTCAATCTTTTGCCGCGAATCTGCCTCGTTCTGCTCTTCGTGCTCTATCTCTCGCTGCTCAATGGCGGGCAGACCTTCATGTCGTTCCAGTGGGACATTTTCCTGCTGGAGGGGGGCTTTCTCGCGCTCGTGCTGAGCTTCGCCACATTGCCCGGCATCTGGCTGCTGCGCTGGCTCCTGTTCCGCTTCATGTTCATGTCGGGCGTGGTGAAGCTCGCGAGCGGCGATCCCAATTGGTGGAATCTGTCGGCGCTGTCCTATCACTTCCTCACCCAGCCGCTGCCCACGCCGCTGGCCTGGTATGCCGCGCAACTGCCGGCGCGCGCGCTAGCCTTCGGCACCGGCGCTACTTTTGTCGTCGAACTGGTCCTGCCGTTCCTGATCTTCTGCCCGCGCCGGCTGCGCTTTTTCGCCGCCTTCGGCATTCTCCTCCTGCAAATCTGCATCGTGCTCACCGGCAATTACAACTGGTTCAATTTGCAGACCATGTTGTTGTGCCTTGTGCTGTTCGACGATGCGGCACTGCAGAAGATATTGCCGCAACGGCTGATCCGGTTCGTGCAGCTGCGCCTGAAAATCCGCACGCCGGGAAGGCCGCTCCGGATCGCCGTCGGCGCATTGGCCGCCGTGATCGTGTTCTGCAGCCTGGTCGAGATGGACGCGCGCTTCGGCGGCAGCCCGCCCGCGGTGGCCGAGGCCGTCGACCGTTTTTTCGAACCGCTGCATATCGTCGGCAGTTACGGATTGTTCGCGGTCATGACCACGAAGCGCAACGAAATCGTCCTCGAAGGTTCGGACGACGGCGTCGCATGGCGCGAATACGAATTCCGCTACAAGCCCGGCGACGTCGCGCGCGCCCCGGGCTGGAACATCCCGCACCAGCCGCGCCTCGACTGGCAGATGTGGTTTGCGGCGCTGGAAGACCCGCGTCACCTGCCGTGGTTCTGGCATTTCATGGAGCGGCTCCTGGAGAACGAGCCGACGGTGACGGCGCTCCTGGAAAAGAATCCGTTTCCCGACAAGCCGCCTGCCTATCTGCGCGCGAAGTTCTACGAATACACCTATGCGTCGAGCGCCGACAAAGCGAAGGGCATCTGGTGGAACCGGCGGTTGCTGGGCCTCTATTTCCCCTCGGTGCATCTGAAGGGCGAATGAGTTTGCGTGCCGAGATTCTGCGCTCGGCTTCCGCTCATACCAGCGGTCCCCGGCTCTTCACTCTTTCCGGTGTCATTCCCGCGAAAAGCGGGAACCCAGTGCGTGGTTCCAGCTGCCGCGAAGTCCGTTCTGTTCTTTCGAATTCGCGTTCTGCGTCTCTGGATGGCCGCTTCTGCGGCCATGACAGTTGAGAGTGAACGGGTTGCACCATACGGTGGTCGGAATAATTGAGCCTTACCTAATTGTCGTTATCCCAATGTTCGGCGATCATGCCGTCCTGCACGCGGAACATGTCGAACTCGAGTCCCATATGATGCGAACCATCGGCGTCCGTGCCCGACTGGCGCACATAGACGACGACCATGTCGTTGTCGCCGACCACATTCAAAAGTTCGCGCTTGTAGTCGGCACCGGGCTTCAGGGCGAAGATCCGCCGGAAGGTGTCCATGAAGCCCTTCAGGCCCGTCGGCACCCCCGGATTGTGCTGGATGTAGTCGGGCCGCACAAACCGCGGCACCGCGTCGATATTGCGGCCGATCATGACGGTCGTATAGAAATCCCGCACGACAGCCTTGTTGCGCGCCGTCAACGCTTCGTCCGCAAAGGCGGCCGGCGCCGCGACCAGCAGGAGAAGCGCGAGCGCGGCGCCTCGCGAAATTCGTGTCGGGATGTTCATGGTCCGCGTCTCCTCAAGTTCGGCACAACTCCCCGATCTGCAATCCGGCGTTCCATTGCGCCACCGGATAAGTTTTGGCGTGCCCTCATGCATCGCGGCGGGATCAGTATAGGGTCGGCATGTGGGGCCGGTATACGCGGCCGCGGGATTCTCGAATTGACGGTCGACCGCGGTCATCGACAATCCGGTTGTAAAATGTTCGTGATTTGAACCGCAATCCGGCAACAGCGAGTGGGGACCATGGAACAGGATGGCAGCGTGAGCCGCAGGGCGTTGGCGCCGCTGATGGCGGGTGCGGCGCTGGCCGCGACATCGGCATGCGGGCCGACGGACACGCATGGAACGCAGCCGGCATCGCGCCAATTTCCGCCCGCCTTCAAATGGGGTGCTGCGACATCGGCCTTCCAGATCGAAGGCGCGCGCGATGTCGACGGGCGCGGTCCCAGCATCTGGGACGTGTTTGCGAACAACCCCGCCCACATCGCCGACGGCTCCGACGCGTCCGTGGCGACGGACAGCTACCGCCGCTACCAGGACGACGTAGCGCTCCTCGCCGGCGCCGGTCTGTCGGGCTATCGCTTTTCCATTTCTTGGTCGCGCGTGCTGCCGGATGGCGCGGGCCCGGCGAATCAGAAAGGGCTCGATTATTATCGCCGGCTGGTGGACGCGCTGCTCGCGAAGGGGATCGAGCCTTACGCCACGCTGTTTCATTGGGACCTGCCGCAGGCCCTGTTCGAGAAAGGCGGCTGGGCGTCGCGCGACACGGCCAAGCGGCTGGCCGATTACAGCGCGCTGGTGGCGCGCGAGCTTGGCGACCGGCTGAAGAATTTCATCATTCTCAACGAAGCGGCCGTGCACACGGTCGTGGGCCATCTTCTGGGCACTCAGGCACCGGGGTTGAAAGACGCCAAACTGTTGGGTCCGGTGACGCATCACCAGAATCTCGGACAGGGTTGGGCGATCGAGGCGTTGCGCGCCGCGCGCTCCGGCCTCGCCATCGGCACCACCATGGCTCTCGCGCCGTCGCGGGCCGCCGACATGCCATGGGACTTCTGGAATCTGCTGCCCGCGCATGCGTTCGACGAATTGTGGAACGGCGCGTATCTCGATCCGCTGCTCAAGGGAAGTTATCCCTGGGCCGCGCGATCCATCGTGGGGCCCTTCGTCAAGGACGGCGACATGGCGATCACGCGCCAACCGATCGATTTCCTGGGCGTCAATTACTATTCGCCGACCTACATCAAGTTCGACAGGACGAATCCCAGCTATATCGGCCCCGGCCTGCCGCCGAAGGGCGTCGAACTCGATGCGTTCGGCCGCGAGATCGATCCGTCGGGTCTGGGCGAGATGCTGACCCGCCTGCGCGAAGACTATCGCAACCCGCCCGTGCTGATCACCGAGAACGGCTGCTCGGACCCGTTGAGCCTCCATGCGCCCGCGATTCCGGACGACCGCTTTCGCATCGATTATCTGCGCCGCCATCTGGAAGTCGTGAAACGCGCGATGGAGAAGGGCTCCCCCGTGAGCGGCTATTTCGTGTGGACGCTGGTCGACAATTGGGAATGGGACCAGGGCTTCACGGCGAAGTTCGGACTGTGCGCGATGGATCGCGTCACGGGCGCACGCACCACTAAGGCGTCGTATGAATGGTTCAAGGCGCTGGCGAAAACGGGGCGCCTGCAGGTGGCAGCGACATAGCACCGGAGTTCGCGGGCTCGCGCGCGACCCATCATTTATTTGTTTGTCAGAAATCGGACACGGGTCGGCGGGCGCGTGCGCCATTGAGAAAAGTTAATGCACGGCAGGAACCCGTCGGGGGGTCGTTTCGTTTCAGGAACTCGTAGCGATGGGGCGACTTGCAAGGAGAGAAGTAGGTATGAGAAATCTGAGCAAATTGACGACGTTGCTTGCGGCGGCGGGCATCGCGGCGCTGGCCGCCTCCAGCGCGTCCGCCGCCATCGTCTGCAACGCGGAAGGCGAATGCTGGCACACGCATCACAGCTATAATTACGACCCCGGGTTCGGCCTCGTCGTGCATCCGGATGGCTGGGCGTGGGGTCCGAACGACCATTACCGGTGGCACGAACATCACGGTCGCGGGTATTGGCGCAGCGGCGTTTGGATCACGTTCTGATGTAAGCGCTGGCGCGAGCCAGTTTCGCAAAAAGCCCGGCACCAGAACAGGCGCCGGGCTTTCGCGTTTTGCTGGCTGGAAACAGCAAGCCGCGATCCTTTCTTGCCCTTCCTGACAATGTCCCTGCCGCGCTTGCGCAGGCGGCGATTCTTCGCGCGGATAGTTGACGCACGATACCTTGTTATACTATGTATCGTGTTTATGAAGGTCAAGCTCGTCGAGCCGTCCGACACCGATTTTGCGAAATGGGAGGTGCAGCTGCGCAAGGGCAGCCTGGGCCTCGCCGTGCTCGCCTCGCTTTGGGAGGGCAGGCTGTATGGCCTGGAAATGTTGCGGCGGCTGGAAGGCGTCGCTGGCATGACGGTTCCAGAAGGCACCATCTATCCGCTTCTCAATCGTCTCAAGATTGCGGGCTTCGTCGAGTCCGAATGGGTCGAGGCGGACGCCGGTCACCCGCGAAAATATTACCGGCTGACGGCGGGCGGGCGCAGCTATGTCCGCGAAATCGCCGCCACCTGGCTCGAGTTCGCGGCCGGCATGAACAATCTGCTCGCCCCGCTGGAGGACAAGGCGCATGCCAAACGCAAAACCGCCTGAGCAGCTCGAAGCCTATCTGCGGGAGATCCGGGCCAATCTGCGCGGCCTGCCGGCGGCGGAAATTTCCGAGATCGTCCAGGAATTGCAAAGCCACGTGCTGGACAGCGTGGCGGACGATCCCAGCGATGCCAATGTGCGCGCGACGCTGGCCAAGCTCGGCGATCCCCGCGAGGTCGCGCGCATCAATCTGAGCATGCGGCTGGCGGCCAATGCAGCCGGCAAGTCCTCGCCGCTGACGGTTGCGCGCACCATTGCCCGGCTCGCGGGATTGAGCGCGCGAGGCTTGTTCACGCTTCTGATCTCGCTTTTGGGATACGGCTTCGCCGCCTGCTGGCTGCTCGTGGCGGTTTCGAAACCGTTCGCGCCCGGTCGCGTGGGGCTCTGGCAAATTCGGGACGCCACCGGCGACATGACATATTCGCTTGGGCGGCACGCCATCGGAGCAAACGTCGCCGGTCACGAAATACTGGGCTGGTGGATCATACCGGTCGGTCTCGCAATCGGCATGGCGACCGCATATCTCACCTACCGGTTTGACCTTCGGGCCATTCGCAAGATGGCGCGGCCGGGCGAGCGCGTGGTGGCCGAGTGACGGAGGCCAATCGCGTCATGGCTCCGTGGCGGCAACGTTTGCGCGACAGCCGAATTTTGATCGGATTCGAATTCGCGGCGGTGGCCGCCATATTTCTCGCCGGTCAATATCACCATATCTATTTCAGCAAGACGCCCTATCTGCTTGCCTTCGGCTGGCTGTCGATGGCGCTGCGGGGCGTGCGCTGGCGCGATGTGGGATTGCGCTTTGGCCCGAACTGGCAACGCCTTGTGCTGTACGGGATCGCGGCCGGCGTCGCGATGGAAGCGCTGGAGTTGTTCGTAACCCAACCCTTACTCGTATCGCTGACGGGCAAATTTCCCGATCTGTCGGACTTCCACGGTCTCATCGGCAATATCCGGCTGCTTCTGATTTACATCGGGCTATCGTGGGTCCTGGCGGCGTTGGGCGAAGAGCTTGTCTGGCGCGGATATATTTTGAACCGCGCGGCCGATCTGTTCGGCCGGAGTTGGTGGGGCTGGGCTGTTGCGCTCGTGTTCGCCAATGCGGTCTTCGGACTTGCCCACTCCTATCAGGGCATCACCGGCATCGCAGAAAACGCGTTCGATGGCGTGCTGCTCGGCCTCTTGTATCTGGCGTGCGGCCGGAACCTGATAGTGCCCATCGTTGCGCACGGAATTACCGACACCGTCGATTTCCTGATCATCTTTTCCGGGCATTACCCCGGCGTGCATTGAAGTCCGCGGACGGGAAAATCCACCACAGATTATTCCTATAATTACCCTATAATACCCTATTGATAAAACTGATAGGGAACAATATGGTATTTTTGAAGCAGCCGACCCCGTTTCGCAAACTCATGTCCCAGGAACTCTATTCGGTCGAACAGGTCGCGGAGCGCCTGGGTCTTCACGTGCGCACCGTGCGCAATTATGTGCACGACGGGCGGCTCAAGGCCGTGCGGATCGGCAAGCAATACCGGATCGCGCGCGGCGATCTCGAAGCGCTGACCGGGCGCCCCGTGGAAGTCTTCAATCGCGACACCGTCCGGCCTCATCGCCATGTCGATGTGTCGAGCATCGTGGAGATCGATGCGATCGACACCGAGGCGGCCGGCCGCCTGACCAATTCGCTCATCGCCACCGCCAACGGCCGGCGCAAAGGCGAAGAGCCTCTGCGCATCGAGACGATCTACGACCCGGAGCGGCGCGGCTGAAGATCATCGTGGTGGGCGGGCTCAACGCCAATGCCTATCTGCTCAAGCTGGTGGGCGTGTGGCTCGAGGCCCATGCATGAGCGGCATCTACAAATCCGAGGCCGGCGCGCGGGCCGTTGGCGAGCGCTATGCCGAAATTCTTAAAAGCTGGCCGGTGCCCAACCGCGAGTTGCGCGTGCCCACGCGCGAAGGCGAGACGTTTGCGATCGCGTGCGGATCGGAAAACGCGCCGCCTTTGCTGCAGCTTCACGGCTCGGCGGCGAATTCCGCGATGTGGATGGGCGACGTCGCCGCCTGGGCTAAGGAGTTTCGCATTTACGCCGTCGACATGATCGGCGAGCCGGGCGGGAGCGCGCCGTCGCGACCGCCGCTCGCATCCGACGCGCATGCGCTGTGGCTGGACGACGTGCTGCAGGGCCTTTCGCTCGACCGCGTGTCGATCGTGGGCGTGTCGCTGGGCGGCTGGCTTGCGCTCGACTACGCGACGCGGCGGCCGCAGCGGGTGACGGCGCTGGCGTTGCTGTGCCCCGCCGGCGTGGGCGGCCAGAAGAATTTTCTGTTGAAGGCGTTACCATTGCTGCTGCTCGGCTCGTGGGGCGCGCGCAGGATGCGGCAGATGGTCCTCGGCCGCGCGCCGGCGGAGTTGTCTCCCGCGCAGCGGCAGATGGCCGATTTCACCTCGCTCATCTTCACGCACTTTCGCCCCCGCATCGTGAACATTCCCATCTTCGGCGACGACGCATTGATGCGGCTCACCATGCCCGTGCTGGCGATTTTGGGCGGCAAAGACGTGCTTCTGGATTCGGCGGATACCATGCGGCGCCTGAAGAAGGCTGTTCCCCATGCCGGGATCGTCTATCTGCCCGGAGCGCGCCATTACATTCCCGGTCAGACGGCAACAATCCTCGATTTCCTGCGCCGCGCGAAAACGGCCTGAACATGCAAGTCGAATCCTACGATCTGCATGGCGTGCGCGTTCTCGAATGCGCGGCGGGAGGCGCGCCGTTGCGGAACGATCGGGACATCACCGACCTGATCGCCCTGGCGTGGGAGCAACGCGCCAAACTGATCGTGCTGCCGGTCGCGCGGTTGGGCGACGAGTTCTTCCAGCTCAAGACGGGCATTGCCGGCGAGATCGTCCAGAAATTCGTCAACTACGGGCTGTGCCTCGCGATTATGAGCGACATCTCGAAATACACTGACGCCAGCCAGGCGCTTCGCGATTTCGTCGCGGAAGCGAACCGCGGCCGGCATCTCTGGTTCGTGAGCGATATCGCCGAACTGCGCCGGCGGCTTGAGCGGGCGCAGTAGCTCGCTCCTTAGCCGTCTCGTTACGCGACTTCGACCATCACGATTTCGGAATCTTCGAGCGCGACGACCTCAATCGCCTTTTCGCCGCCGATAGCCGCCCCGTCGCGCGCATTGACCCGCGTGCCGTTCACTTCGACCGCGCCCTTGGCGGGCACGAGATAAGCGTGGCGGTCGGCGCCCAACTCGCGCACGACGCGTTCGCCCGCCTTGATGGTCGCGCCCAGAACGCGCGCTTCGGCGCGGATCGGCAGCGCGTCGTTGTCGTTCGCAAAGCCGCTCGCCAGCGTCACGAAGCGCCCCGAGCGATCCGACTTCGGAAACGGCTTCATGCCCCAGGACGGTGCGCCGCCGGTCTTGGAAGGCAGGATCCAGATCTGAAAGAGCCGGGTCGGCTCGTCTTCGAGATTGTATTCGGAATGCCGCACGCCTGTTCCAGCCGACATTACTTGGACGTCGCCGGCTCCCGTGCGGCCCTTGTTGCCCATCGAATCCTGATGGGTGATGGCGCCCTCGCGGACATAGGTGATGATTTCCATGTTCGCATGCGGATGGGGCGGAAAGCCCGATTTGGGCGCGATCTCATCGTCGTTCCACACGCGCAGATCGCCCCATTGCATGCGCTTGGGATCGAAATACTCCGCGAAGGAAAAATGGTGCTTGGCGTTCAGCCAGCCATGGTTGGCGCCGCTCAGCCCGTCGAAAGGTCTCACATCGATCATTGGTGTCTCCTGAAGGCATCTTACTGCCCTGTCTCGTCGGGAAAGATGGCGCTGGACGTATCTGGCGAAAATGGAAACAATGGAACTTCATTGTTTCCGAATTCGTGGTAATCCATGGAAAAGCTGCCGGATCTCGAAGCATGGGGGGTATTCGCCAAGGTGGCGTCGACGGGCTCCTTCGCCAAAGCCGCGAAGGAATTGTCGCTGTCCAACGCGACGGTCTCCAAGCTGATATCCCGGCTCGAAACGCGCCTCGGGGAACGGCTTTTCCACCGCACGTCGCGCCGGCTGTCGCTGACGGCAACGGGCAGGGTGCTGGTTGTCCGCGCCGCCCGCATCCTGTCGGAAGGCGAAGACGCGGAAGCCGAAGCGCAGGCGCAGTCCGCGGCGCCGCGGGGTCGCATCCGGCTCGCCGTGCCGATGTCGTTCGGCCTGCGCCAGATCGCACCGCTCCTGCCGGCATTCCTCGCGGCCTATCCGGACGTGTCGGTCGATCTCAATCTCGACGACCGCGTGGTCGACATGATCGGCGCCGGAATCGACGTGGCGATCCGCATCGCGGACCTCCCGGATTTCGAGCCTCGTGGTGCGGAAGCTTTGTCCCGTGCGCAGATTCGTGGTCGGCGCGCCCGCCTATTTCGAGACGCACGGGCGGCCGCAGCGACCCGCCGATCTCGCGCACCACGCCTGCCTCACCTACAGTTATCTTGCGTCGGCCGATATCTGGCATTTCACCAACGAAGGCGGCGATGCGGAATCCGTCGCCGTGAAAGGCCCGCTTGCCGCCAACAATGCCGATGCGATGGATCCTGCTCTGCTGGCCGGTCTCGGCGTCGCGCTGCAGCCGGATTTCGTGGTGTGGGCCGAGATCGAAAGCGGCACGCTCGAGCGCGTGTTGTCCGATTGGTCGGCGCCGCCGCTGAACGTGAACGTGCTGACGCCCGCCGGTGGTCCGCGCGCCTCGCGCGTCACCGCGCTGATCGATTTTCTCGTGAAGCACTTCGCGGACGGCGCGCCGCCCTGGAGCAAGGCGCGATAGCGCGTATGCGGGCATCTCCATGCAGGCAGCGTGGTCTCCTTAAGCATGATGCAAACCGGCGTGGCGTGACACTGCCAACATGCGTTTCGCCGTACCGGCATGTCGCCGTTTCGTGAAAAGCATTTGGCGGCGAAGCGCCATACCGCTACATAGGTCCCGATCGCTATAACCACCTCGACACGATGCTGAACCTTGTCCGCATGGCGCTGCGCCGGCCTTATACGGCGGCGATTGCCGCGATGCTGATCGCGCTTCTGGGCGTGCTGTCGATCACGCGCATGATCGTCGACATCTTCCCGGTCATCGACATTCCCGGTCGTGCTGGTGGCGTGGAACTATCCCGGCCTGTCGCACCGAGGACATGGAGCGCCGCGTCGTCTGCATCAGCGAGCGCGCCTATTCCACCACCGTCAACGGCATCTCGCGCATCGAATCGCAGTCGATCCCCGGCATCGGCATCCTGAAGGTCTATTTCCAGCCCGGCACCGATATCGGCGCGCGCCATCGCGCAGATCACCGCGGTCAACACCACCATCCTGCGCATCGCGCCGCCGGGCATGCAGCCGCCGACCGTCATCCAGTTCAACGCCTCCAACGTGCCGGTCGTGCAGATGACGCTGTCGAGCAAGACGCTGACCGAGCAGCAGATCTACGACTACAGCCTGAACTTCATCCGCATCAAGCTGTTCACCATCCCGGGCCTGTCCACGCCCGCGCCGTTCGGCGGCAAGCAGCGCCAGATCAACGTCGATGTCGACCCGGCGCGGCTCGCGGCCAAGGGCTTCTCGCCGACCGACGTGGTGAACGCGCTGCAGACCTCCAACGTGATCGTGCCGGCCGGCACCGCGCGCATCGGCGACCGCGAATACAATGTGCCGCTCAATTCCAGCCCCTCGGACGGTGGAGCGCTTCAACGCGCTGCCGATCGGGGTCAATGAACGGCGTGCCGGTGCTCGCTGGGCGATGTGGCGCAGTGTCAGCGACAGCTTCGCGGTGCAGACCAACATCGTGCATGTCAACGGCAAGCGCGCGGTCTATCTCGCGATCCTCAAGCACGCCGACGCCTCGACGCTGGCCGTGGTGGACGCCGCCCGCGACGCGCTGCCGGAAATCCAGGCGGCCGCGCCGCAAGGCCTGGAGCTGAAGCTCGATTTCGACCAGTCGGTGTTCGTGCGCGCCGCGGTCGCCAACGTGGTCCGCGAGGCGATCATCTCGTCGATCCTGGTCTCGCTGATGATCCTGGTGTTCCTGGGCAGCTGGCGCAACACGGTGATCGTCTCGACCTCGATCCCGCTGTCGATCTTCGCCGGGCATCGTCGGGCTGTTCCTGACCGGCAGACGCATCAACCTGATGACGCTGGGCGGGCTGGCGCTGGCGATCGGCCTGCTGGTCGACAACGCCACGGTGACGATCGAGAACATCCACCGCAACCAGTCGCTGGGCAAAGCGCTGACGGTGGCGATCCTCGACGGCTCGGCCGAAGTGATCCAGCCGCTCACCGTGGCCACGCTGGCCATCTGCATCGTGTTCTTTCCGGTCGTGCTGCTGGTCGGCGCCGGCGCGCTATCTGTTCATTCCGCTGGCCGTCACCGTCGTGCTCGCATGCTGGCGTCCTACGTGCTGTCGTTCACCGTGGTGCCGACCTTCGCGCGCTTGCTCCTGACGGAGCATGAGGCGATCAGGAAGTGCGCGGGCAACCGGGCCTGTTCGGCCTCTTCGAGCGCGGCTTCGAGCGCTTCCGCGACGGCTATGGCACGCGCGCTGGCAGTGCGCCCTCGAGCACCGCGCGCTTCGTGCTGGTCTGCGCCGGCGCTGCTGCTGGTGCTACCGGCGGCGCTGGCCTTCACCGATCGGCACCGGACTTCTTCCCCACCGCCGATGTCGGCCTGATCAAGCTGCATTACCGCGCGCCCGTCCGGCACCCGCATCGAGGACACCGAAAAGCAGGTGCTGGCGGTCGAGAGCCGCATCCGGCAGATCATCCCGCCCGGCGAGCTGCGACACCATCAACGACATGGTCGGCGTGCCGTCTCTTACAACCTGGCCTTCGTGCCGACCGACAATGTCGGCGGCATGGACGCCGAGATCCTGATCTCGCTCAACGCAGGGCCACCATCCGTCGGTCGAATACATGCGCGCGCATGCGCGCCGAGCTGCCGCACGCATTCCCCGGCAGCCTGTTCTATTTCCAGACCGCCGACATCGTCAGCCAGGTGCTGAATTTCGGCCTGTCGGCGCCGATCGACGTGCAGATCCAGGACGCCAATTTCGACCGCTCCTATGTGCTGGCGCAGCAGCTGCTGCGCCCGATGCAAGCAGATTCCCGGCGTGGCCGATGCCCATATGGTGCAGGTGCTGAACTATCCGGCCTGAAGATCGACGTGGACCGCCTGCGCGCCGCCGAAGTCGGCGTCACGCAGCGCGACGTGGCCAACAACTGCTGACCTCGCTGTCGTCAGCGCGCTGGTCTCGCCGAACTTCTTCCTCAACCCGCAGAACAACGTGAACTATTTCGGTCGCCGTGCAGACGCCGCATCGAGCAGATCACCAGTCGGTGGCGACCTGATGAACATGCCGGTCACGCGCCAGCGTCCGGCGCGGCGATCCGGTCGACTCGGCGACGTCCTGACCGGCGGCACCGGTGACGCGGCCTGGCGCGACTGTCGGACATCGCGTCGTATCGCGCCGATCGCGAGCCTGGAATCGATCAACCACTACACGGTGCAGCGCGTGATCGACGTCGCCGCCAATGTCGACGGGCGCGATCTGGGCGGCGTCGCCGCCGACATCCAGACGGCGATCGACAAGCTGAAGCAAGGCGCTGCCGATCACCACGCATATCGATCATCCGCGGCCAGAACGAGGTGATGAACACCGTCTTTCCGAGTCTGGGCGAAGGCATGATCCTGGCGGTGATGCTGGTCTATGCGCTGCTGGTGGTGCTGTTCCAGTCCTGGGTCGATCCGTTCATCATCATGATGGCGGTGCCCGGCGCGCTGATCGGCATCCTCTGGATGCTGGCGCTGACCGGCACCACGCATCAACGTCGAATCGCTGATGGGCGCGATCATGTCGGTCGGCATTTCGGTGTCGAACTCGATCCTGGTGGTCAGCTTCGCCAACGACTCCGGGCGCGCCAGCGACCTTTCCGCGCTGGACGGCGGTGATCGAGGCGGGCCGCACGCGGCTGCGGCCCATCCTGATGACGGCGCTGGCGATGATCATCGGCATGATCCCCATGGCGCTGGGCCTGGGCGAGGCGGGCGAGCAGAATGCGCCGCTGGGCCGCGCCGTGATCGGCGGCCTGATGGTGGCGACCTTCGCCACGCTGTTCATCGTGCCGATCGTCTACACGCTGCTGCGCAGGAACCCGCCCAGCCTCTACATGCTCGACAAGCGCTTCGCCGAAGAGCTCGGCGAAGCCAATCCGGAGGCGCAGCATGGCTGAGCCGGGAGATCTGAGACAACGCTGGCGCGAATTGCCCCGCTTCCAGGCGGTGGCGCTGCTGGGGCTTTGTGCGGCGGCGATTCTGGTCGCGGTCCTGATCCTGTTCCACGTCCGAAGCATTGCGGCGGAACGCGACGCGCGCGAGGATACGCAATCGCGCGGGCCGGTGGTGAGGGTGACGGCCGTGCTGGCCGGCTCGGGCCGGCGCACGCTGCAGCTCTTTGCCGACGTGCGCGCCTATCAGGAGGCGACGCTTTACGGCAAGGTGAGCGGCTATCTCAAGACCGTGCTCGTCGACAAGGGCGACAGCGTGAAGGCGGGCCAGCGGCTGGCCGACATCGAGTCCCACGAGACCGACGCCCAATATGCGAGCGCGCTCGCCGACCTGGCGACAAGCGCGCCTCGCCGCGCATGACGAGCTGCTGCGCAGCAGAAGGCCATCGGCAGCCAGGCGACCGAACAGGCGGAAGCCGACGCGCGCATCGCAAAGCCGACGGTCGACCAGGCTGGCCACGCTCAAATCCTATGAGATTCTGGTTGCACCGTTTGCGGGTCGCGTGACGGCGCGCTTCGCCGATCCGGGCGCGCTGGTGCAGAACGCGGAGACCAGCGAAACGCGTTCGCTGCCGGTCGTGACGGTCTCCGACCAGACGCGGCTGCGCATCGACGCCTATGTGCAGCAGGACGACGCGCCGTTCGTCCATGACGGCGACGCGGTCGACATCGTCGATGCGGCCAATGCGGACCGGAAAGTCGCGGCCACGCTGACGCGCACCTCGGGCGAACTCGACCCCAGGACACGCACCTTGCTTGTGGAAGTCGAATTGCCCAACCCGAACGGCTTCATGGTGGGCGGCAGCTTCGCCTATATGACGTTGCACATTTCGGAACCCTCTTATCCGCAGGTGCCCGTGAACGCGCTCGTCAACCGCAGCGGCAAAGTTCTCGTCGCCATACCGGGCGAGGGCGGCATCGTGCATTTCGCGCCCGTCACCATCGCTTCGGACGACGGCACGACGGCGCGGATTCTCACCGGCGTCCGCGCCGGCCAGCGCGTCGCGCTCGACGTGCCCGACGACGTGACGGAAGGCAGCCGCATCCAGCCGGCGGCAGCCCCGTAACCGGATCTGCCATGCGGCGACGTCTCTCTGCGAGATGGCTCATTCTCGACCCTGCCGGGAGAGTGCTGCTGTTCCGCTTCGTTCACAAAACGGGCGCACTTGCGGGTCAGGATTATTGGGCGACGCCGGGCGGCGGCGTCGAAGACGGCGAGAGCCTGGACGATGCCGCCATACGCGAACTCACCGAAGAGACGGGAATCCGGATCGCGAACGCGGGCCCGGAAGTCGCCGAACGGCAAGTGGATCTCCGAGCTGCCCGACGGCGAGTTCGTGATATCGGACGAGCATTATTTCTTTCTCGAGGCGGGGCAGGAAGCTCTGTCGCGCGACGGATGGACGGCCCACGAGATACAGGTGATGGCCGAGCACAAATGGTGGTCCGAGGCCGAGCTCGCGCAAACATCGGCAACGGTATGGCCGGAAAATCTCCCGGCGATGCTCGCGGCCGCCCGCGCGCGAAAGCCGGCAGTGTCCTAATTCGAATTTGGAAGCGCCTTAATTTGAAATTTTTTTACAGTTTTTGACCAAACATCAGGCGATGGCCGTCGGGTGTTTTTACCGACATCTCGCGCATACCCCATGGCTTATCGGACGGCGAGGACGTCACAACGGCACCCCGATCTTTTATCTGGGCATAGTAGCGATCAATTTCATTCACTTCGATATACCCGAAGTAGCTGTGATCACCGAGTTCACTTGGCGGCAAGGCGCCTGGGCATTCTCCAAGCATTACACGGCAACACTCACGGACAACAAAATGCCATCCCGGTGGCGTCATCTGAAGGCGGAAGCCCAAAACATCACACCAATAACGTGCCGACAACTCTGAATTTGGAACCGCAAGAACAAAACTGGTCCCTACTATTTCGGGCTCCAAATTATCGGGCATGTTGAACCTGTTACGAAGTCTGCTCGACCGCTTCCTCAAGCGTCCGGAGCCTATCAGAAACAGCCGCCGCCATGCCAGGGGTAACTCTCCGGGTCTTGTGCAGGCGCACGAAATTATAGCGGGCGAAATGCAAGGAAACCTCCGCCTTCAAATTCTCCGGTTTCTTGGAGAAGCCATTGGCGAGACGGGTACCCGAAAGCCGGATCGGTTGCGCGCGAGCCGCGCTGTTAATAAGAGTGACACGCGCGGCACAGCGAGAATTCGACAATGACCCGAGAGCCTCAGGCGAACGATCCCGAGTTGCGGCGCCTTCGCGACAGCATCGACAACATCGACGCGGCGCTCGTCCATCTTCTGGCGGAACGCTTCAAATGCACCCAGCATGTGGGCGAGTACAAGGCGCAGCACGGCCTGCCGCCCGCCGACCCCGTCCGCGAGGCCGAGCAGATCGCGCGCCTGCGGGCGCTCGCCAGGACGGCCAAGCTCGACCCGGATTTTGCAGAGAAATTCCTGTCCTTTATCGTCCAGGAAGTGATCCGCCACCACGAGGCGATCAAGACGCGGCGCGGCTGAAAGACGCTTTCGCGCGTTAGGCCTTGGCGCGAGGCCCGCCCATCCCGATATTGGGCTGGCCCCAACCCGCAATGGAGACCACCATGAGCTTGCGAATTGGCGATACCGCCCCCGATTTCGAGGCCCAGACCACCGAAGGCACGATCCGCTTCCATGACTGGCTCGGCTCGAGCTGGGGTGTGCTGTTCTCGCACCCCAAAGATTTCACGCCGGTCTGCACCACCGAACTCGGCTACATGGCGAAGCTCAAGCCCGAATTCGACAAGCGCAACGTCAAGATCATCGGGCTCTCGGTCGATCCCGTCGGCGATCACGCGCGCTGGGCGAACGACATCAAGGAGACGCAGGGTCACGCGCCCAATTATCCGATGATCGGCGACGCCGATTTCAAGGTGTCGAAGCTCTACGGGATGCTGCCGGCGGAAGTGTCCGGCGATCCGGCAAAGCGCACGCCCGCCGACAACCAGACCGTGCGCAACGTGTTCGTGGTCGGCCCCGACAAGAAGATCAAGCTGATCCTCGTCTATCCGATGACGACGGGGCGCAATTTCGACGAAGTGCTGCGCGTGATCGATTCGCTGCAATTGACGGCCAAGCACAAGGTCGCAACGCCCGTGAACTGGAAGCAGGGCGAAGACGTGATCATCGCGGGCTCGGTGTCGGAGGAAGAGGCGAAGAAAACCTATCCGCAAGGGTGGAAGGCGCCGCGCCCCTATCTGCGCATCGTGCCGCAGCCGCGATAGGCGGACACGATCGGGGCCTCGCCATTTGCGCCCTTGCGGCGGACGGCTTCGCCTGTATCATCGGGTCGTGCTGACAAATTGTCGGAGACGACCCGATGGACCTTTCCTTCTCGCCCGAAGAAGAAGCCTTCCGCTCCCAGGTTCGCGAATTCATCGCGGAAAGCCTGCCGGCCCATGTCAAGGGCAAGAGCCGGCGCGACTTCACCACGCGCGAGGAATATCTCGCCTGGCACCAGGTGCTCTACAAGAAGGGCTGGGTCGCGCCCCTGTGGCCGAAGGAATATGGCGGCACCGGCTGGAACGTCACCCAACGCTACATCTTCAACGAAGAGTGCGCCGAAGCGGAAACGCCCCAGGTGCTGCCCTTCGGCGTGGCGATGTGCGGTCCCGTCATCTACACCTACGGCAACGAGGCGCAGAAGAAGAAATTCCTGCCGCGGATCCTGTCGGGCGAAGACTGGTGGTGCCAGGGCTATTCCGAGCCCGGCGCGGGTTCCGATCTTGCGAGCCTGAGGACGCGTGCGGTGCGCGAAGGCGACCACTACATCGTCAACGGCCAGAAGACCTGGACCACGCTGGCGCAATTCGCCGACTGGATATTCTGCCTCGTGCGCACCGACGTCAGACGTGAAATCGCAGGAAGGTATCACCTTCCTGCTGATCGACATGAAGACGCCCGGCATCACCGTCAAGCCGATCATCGTGCTCGACGGCGCCCATGAGGTGAACGAAGTCTTTTTCGACAACGTGAAGGTGCCGGTCGAAAACCGCATCGGCGAGGAGAACAAGGGCTGGACTTACGCCAAGTTCCTGCTCGTGCACGAACGCTCGGGCATCGCGGGCGTGGCGCGCTCCAAGAAAGCGATCGAACGATTGCACGGCATCGCCGCGGCCGAAACGCTGGACGGCAAACCGCTGATCGAGACGGGCGAATTCGCCCGCAAGATCGCCGAACTCGAGATCGATCTGGCGGCGCTCGAATATACCGAATTGCGCACGCTGGCCGCCGAATCCAGGGGCGGCCACGCGGGACCGGAAAGTTCGATCCTCAAGATCAAGGGCACCGAAATCCAGCAGCGGATCACCGAACTGACGGTCGAGGCGATCGGCTATTACGGCTATCCCGATGCGCGTGGCTTCGGCGACAACGAATATCCGGTGGGCCCGGATTACGCAGTCGGGCAATCCGGACATTATTTCAACATGCGCAAGGCCTCGATCTATGGCGGGTCGAACGAGATCCAGCGCAACATCATCGCAAAGGCGGTGCTGGGACTGTGACGCAACGATTCTGCGACTGAGCGGTCGCGGCGTTCGCGCAAGGGCCGTTGCGCGCCGGCATTCAAGACAAAAATCAAGGGAAGACGCTGATGGATTTCTCGTTCACCGAAGAGCAGACGCTGCTCCGCAATTCGGTCTCCAAATTCCTCGCCGCGAATTACGGCTTCGAGACCTTCAAGAAAATCTCGCGCACCGATCCCGGCTGGCGGCGGGAGAACTGGATGCAATTCGCCGAATTGGGGCTGCTCGCCGCACCGCTGCCCGAAGCGTATGGCGGTCTGGGCGGCGGTCCGGTCGATACCATGGTCGTGATGGAGGAGTTCGGCCGCGCGCTCGTCGTCGAGCCCTACGCCCAGACGGTGGTGGTCGGAGGCGGCTTCCTGCAGGCGGGCAGCGAGGCGCAGAAACAGGAATGGCTGCCGAAGATCGCGGGCGGCGAAACCGTCCTCGCCTTCGCCTTCGCCGAGCCGCAGGGCCGGTTCAATTTCGCCGATCTCGTGACGACCGCCAAAAGGCAGGGCGCGGGATATGTGCTGAACGGCCACAAGGCGGTCGTCTTGGGCGGGCCGTGGGCGGACGCCTTGATCGTCACCGCGCGCACGGCCGGCAGTCAGCGCGACGCCAGGGGCGTCACCGTTTTCCTCGTCGACAGGAAAGCCAAGGGCATTACGTCCCGTGATTACCCGACCGTCGACGGCTTGCGCGCGTCCGAAATCACCTTCGAAAACGTCGAAGTTCCTGCGGCCAATGCGATCGGCACTGTTGACGATGGCCTCGCGCTGATCGAGCTTGTGACGGATATGGCGATCGCGGCCCACGCGGCCGAAGCCGTCGGCGCCATGAAAGTGCTGCTCGACGCAACGGTCGAATATTCCAAGACGCGCAAGCAGTTCGGCGTGCCGATCGGCAAGTTCCAGGCGCTGCAGCATCGCATGGTCGACATGTTCATGAATTACGAACAATCGGTCTCGATCGCGCTGATGGTGACCATGAAGCTCGGCGGAAGCGAGGTCGAGCGCAAGAAGGCCGCGTCCGCCGCCAAGGTGCAGGTCGGCAAGGCTGGCCGCTTCATCGGCCAGAACGCGGTGCAGATCCATGGCGGCATGGGCATGACCGACGAACTCAATGTCGGGCATTATTTCAAGCGGCTCACGATGCTCGACACGCTCTACGGCAATGTCGACCACCATTTGAAGCGCTACGCGTCGCTGGATTGAATTCTGAAGCATGATCCGATTGAATCGGATCGTGCTTCAAACTCTTTGATTGTCGCGCAATCTTGCGGCGAACCGCTGCACACTTCGCCGGATTGCGCTTTAGCCCGCGAGCGAATAGACGGGCTCGTATTCGCGGATGCGTTCGGCGGGAAGATAGACGGTCACCCGCGTGCCCGCGCCCAGCGTGCTTTCGAGCGCGACTTCGCCGTCATGGGCTTCGACGAAACCCTTGACGATGGCGAGGCCGATTCCGGTGCCGCGGTCGGCCGTGGTCACGTCGTGGCGCGAACCGCCGAACCGCTCGAAGGCGTCCGCGCGATCCTCCTCGGCAATTCCGATTCCGGTGTCCTCGACGCCGAAAGCGACCCGGGAGTCGCGGCTGCGCTCGTAGCGCGCGAAGACGACGATGCAACCGCCCGATGGGGTGAACTTGATCGCATTCGAAAGCAGGTTGGCGAAGATCTGGCGCAGCGCGCGCTCGTCGCCCCACACATGCGGCACGCCGGGCCCGATGCTTTTCGACAATGAGATGCGTGCGCCGCGCGCTGTTTCTTCGCTCGTGTGGACGGCGTCGCCGATCAGTTCCGCAAGGTTCACTTCGCTTTCGCGCAAGCCCAGCTTGCCGCTTTCGATCTTGGCCAGGTTGAGCACGTCGTCGATCAACCCCAGGAGGTGCTGGCCGGAATCGTGGATGATCCCGGCATATTCGGCATATTTGTCGATGTTGCTGCCGAAGGATTTGTTCTTGATCAGCTCGGAAAAGCCGAGGATGGCGTTCATGGGCGTTCTCAATTCGTGATTCATGTTGGAGAGGAATTGCGATTTGGCCCGGCCGGCCGACGCAGCGCGCGCGCGGTCGCGGTCGGAGTCCTGCTTGGCGAGCCGAAGCCCTTCGACAAGCCCTTCGCGCTCGTGTTCGAGCGTCAGCATTTTCGTCGTCGAGACGTTGAGCCCGTAAACCTGTCCTGCGAGGATGATCACATAGACGGCAGCGAGCCATGCCATGGTCCCGTCGAGCGGGGCGTGCGAAAAGGCCAGCGGGCCCACAATGAACACGCCGTGCAGAACGAACCCCACGGCCGCGCTTCCCGGATGCACCGAGTTGATCGCAATCGAGCCGGCCAGCGAGCAGGCCAGGATCAGGACCAGCAGCATGTGATCGAGGGTGACGTTCGGCGCCCACAGAAATATGCTCATCGAGCACCAGACGAGCAGCGTCAGGCTGCTCATCGCGACGTAGGCGCGGGCCCGAAGGCGCACATTGGCGAGCGATTTGTGGTCGAGCGCTTCGAGGCGCGTGCCGATGATATCCGAGCCGATGCTGACGACGAGGAGGCAAAGCCACCAGGTGAGCCGCGTGAGGGGCGCGATCCAATCGCTGGTCGCTTCCGCCACGAGGAAACCGCCCACCGGCAAAAGGCGTGAGGAATAGAGCGTGCTGCGGCGGTAGAGGCGCAATTGCGCCTCGGTGAGCCAGGCACCCTCCTCTGTCGGTTCGACGGAGCGGTAGATGGCGAGGACTGCGGCATTCACCCGTCGGACGACAAGCCGGAACGCGTCCGCGACCGTGTCGCGGAGCGGGCGTTGCTCCAAACTGTTTGCGGCTGACACGAAAAGCCTCTTCCGGGCTCAATATGGGACCCGTCGCATCATGCCGCGTCGAGGTTAAGGGACGCTTTAGGTATGCCACGCCCGGACAGGCGCGATCTGTGCGAAAATGGGACGTTTCCAAAGATGCGCTCTTGCGACGAGACATCCGGTCGCTTCTGCCGGAATGTCGCCGGGTGAATTGTTCGGCGTCGCCGCCCGTGACCGACCCGGATGCGCAACGCCCGCGCAACGTCAAGAAACTCGCGCGGAAGTTTCGTTCGGCTTTTATGTCTTCTAAACCGTCCGGCGCGTTACGTGGACATTTCCACAAAATTATGATGCGACGGCGCCCGGATTTGGGGCATCATCCGATCTGTTCGCGGGATATGAGGAGCGCCCCTGGAAAAAATTCCTGCCTGGACTTTCGGCCGCGCTGGCGGTGCTGACATGCTCGATGATCGCAGCCGCGTCGCCGCCGGTCTGGCAATACGGTTCCATGGCAAATGCCAGCCTGGGCGACGATGCGGACATGAACGGCGCGGTGCCGTTTCCCTACAACAATGCCTGGAACACCGACATCGAGAAGTCGCCCGTCGATCCCAATTCCGACAACCTGATCGCTTCGATCGGATTGACGACCGGATTGCATCCCGATTTCGGCAGCGGCACTTACGATGGCGCGATCATCGGAATTCCCTATGTCGTGGTTCCGGGAACGCAGGCCTTCGTGCCGATCAAGATTACAACTTACCGTGACCAGAGCGATCCCGGCCCCTATCCGGTCCCGGCCGATGCGCCCATCGAAGGCTACCGGCCCGACGGCAAGAAATTCGGCGGCGACCGACACGTTCTGGTGATCGACCAGGGCAATAACCGGCTCTATGAAATGTGGCGCGCGTTTCCCCAGCCGGACGGCAGCTGGACGGCCGAGGCGGGGGCGATATTCCATCTGGATTCCAACAATGTGCGCCCGACGGCGATGCCGGGCTGGACCAGCGCCGATGCGGCGGGCCTGCCGATCTTTCCGGGGCTTGCGCGTTATGACGAAGTCGCGACCGGCACGATTCCGCACGCACTGCGTTTTACCGTGGCTGAGACGCGCGAAGCGTATCTGCCGCCGGCGAACCATTGGGCGTCGAGCAACACGAGCGTCAACCTACCGCCCATGGGAATGCGCGTGCGACTGAAGGCGAGCTACGAAATCCCGTCGACCTTCGGCAGCCAGACCAAGACAGTCCTCCGGGCGCTCAAGAAATACGGCATGATGGTGGCGGACAACGGCAGCAACTGGTTCATCTCCGGCGCGCCCGACCCTCGCTGGGACAACGATCGGCTGGTCAACGAATTGCGCCAGGTTCCGGGTTCGAATTTCGAAGTCGTGAAGATGGTGGGCGTCGTTACGCCTTAAGGCGTTCTGCACGGCCAGCCAGACCGCGCGATCATGGCCCGGCCGCAAAATCGATATGGGGTCAAACTAGCGGCAGAGGGCTTAGGATCGCTGTGAAAATTCACCGAGGATTGCCCATGGCCGTCGCCCGTCTTCTTGCCGCAGCTGCCTTTGCCGGCGGCGTCGCCGTCACCGTCGCGATGGCGCAAACCGCCGTTCCGCTGGCTCCGTTCGACAGTGTCGAACTGAGCGGCGGCGGCCATGTGATCCTGCGCCACGGCGCGGAGCAGCGGGTGACGATCCTCAAGGGCAGCACCCAATACACGACCCTCACCGTGCGCGGTTCCCGGAAGCTGGAGATCGACGCCTGTAATTCGGATTGCCCGGCCAATTACGATCTGGAGATCGAGATCGTGACGCCGCAAATCGCCACCGTGGCCGTGTCCGGCGGCGGCGCCATCGAAGGCGCGCCGGGCTTTCCGGCGCAGAAATCGATCACGGCGGCCGTCGACGGCGGCGGCGGCAGGATCGACATGCGCGCGGTCGATGCGGAATCCGGAACGGCTGCCATCGACGGCGGCGGGAAAATCGAGATCCGGGCGAGCGGGCACCTCACCGCGGCGGTGAATGGCGGCGGCAGAATTCGCTATGTCGGCGATCCCAAAGTGACGACCGCCATCGACGGTGGCGGCTCGGTTCAGTCCGAAGGCGGCTGAGACCGAATTCCGGATTCGACGATGGCGCCCGTCGTGCCCGGATTCCGGGCATGACGAGCGCACACGCACGGTGCTAGACCTGTGCCGGCCGAAGCCGTCACGGGAGGAACCATGTCCGCGCTGCTGTTCGAGAAAAACGGTCCGGTCGCCACGCTCACGCTCAATCGTCCCGATACGCGCAATCCGCTCGGCGAAGAGGGCGACGGCGATCTGTTCGCGGAGGCCGCCGCGCGCGTCAACGCTGACCGCGACGTGCGTTGCGTCATCCTGACGGGGGCGGGTAAGGCATTCTCGGCCGGCGGCAATCTCAAATCCATGCGCGAGCGCGCGGGCACGTTTGCCGGCCCCGGCGTGCTGATCCGCGAGCGCTATCGCAACGGCATCCACCGCCTGGTGCGCGCGCTATGGGGCGTCGAGGTTCCCATGATCGCGGCCGTGAACGGTCCCGCGATCGGGCTGGGCAACGACGTCGCCTGCCTCGCCGACATGCGGATTGCCGCGGACAACGCAATCTTCGGCGCCACGTTTCTCAAGGTCGGTCTCGTGCCGGGCGATGGCGGCGCGTGGATATTGCCGCGCACCATCGGCATGGCGCGGGCGGCGGAGCTGTTTTTCACGGGCGATACGATCGACGCGGCGACGGCACTTTCGTGGGGCCTCGTGTCGAAGGTCGTGCCGGGCGTGCAATTGATGGAAGAGGCCCAGGCGCTGGCCGCGCGCATCTGCCGCCAGCCGCCGGATGTGTTGCGCATGACGAAGCGGCTGATGCGCGAAGGAATGGGCTCGAGCTTCGACACCGTGATGGAAATGTCGGCCGCGCTGCAATCGCTGGCCCATATGACGGCGGATCACGGCGAGGCGGTCGCGGCGTTTTTCGACAAGCGCGCGCCCGATTTCAAGGGCAAGTGACGGCGCGGCTTACGAAGCGGCCTTGAGCGGGAGAGGCCGGCAGGCGCGCTCGGCCGGCAGAATGACCGTCATGCACGTGCCTTCGCCCACGCGGCTTGCGAGTTCGACGCGGCCGCCATGGGCTTCGACGAGACCCTTGACGATGGGCAGGCCGAGACCGGTGCCTTTGTCGATGGTCACGACGTCGTGGCGGCCCTGGCCGAAATTCTGAAACACGCGGGATTGATCCTCTTCGGCGATGCCGAGACCGGTGTCGCCGACGCCGAATGCGATGGCGCCGTCCACCTCGCTTCGCGCGAAGGCGATCACGCTGCCGCCGGCGAGCGTGAACTTCACGGCGTTCGACAGCAGGTTGAGCAGAACCTGCTTGAGGGCGCGCTCGTCGGCGCGAACCGGCACAAGCCCCGGCGCGATATCCATCGACAACGCGATCCGGCCGTCATGGGCCTTGGTGCCCATCAGCTGGACGCACTCCCCGATCAGCTTCGCGAGGTCCACGGTTTCGTCGCGCAATTGCCAGCCGCCCGCTTCGATCTTGGCCAGGTCGAGGATGTCGTTGATCAGCGCCAGCAGGTGATGGCCCGACTGATGGATGATCCCCGCATATTCGACATGCTTGACGACATTCGGGCCGAACGTGCCGGTGTGGATCATTTCCGAAAAGCCGAGAATGGCGTTGAGCGGCGTGCGAAGCTCGTGGCTCATATTGGCGAGGAATTGCGATTTGGCGCGGCTCGCCGCTTCGGCCCGGGCCAGCGCATCGTCGGACGCCAATTTGGATTTCGCCAGCGCGTCGATCAGTTCGTTCTTGTCGTCGCGCAGGAGCAGCATGTCGCGTGCGGTCGAATAAATTTGCCGCGACATATAGGCGAGATAGCACACATAGATAAACGCCATCAGCGACAGGCCGTCATAGATGATGCCGCCCTCGCGCAACGGGAGTACCACGAGCGCAAACCCGTGGACCGCGTATCCGACGATCGTGAGCGGCTTGCTTGCGCCGACAAGCGCCGAATTGCCTGCCAGCGTCGCTGCGATCAGGAGCATGATCAGCATATGGTTGAGATCGTTGCCGGCGCGCCAGAAGATGAAGCCGAATGAGGCCCAGCTCACGGCGAACAGGAAGTAGGATGCTCCGGCGATATGAACCCAGCGGTGCTGCAGGGAATCTTCGCCCGGCCCCTGCTTCATGAACCGGTAGCAGACGATTCCGAGCGGGGCTCCGCCCGCGGCCACGAGCGACCACCACAGCGCAAGGGTGGGCAGCGCCACCCAACGGGCGAACATCACGCACATGATCGCGGCAAAGACCGGCATCAGCCAGCAATTCGGCTTCAGATTGCGAAGCGCGAGCCGCAGCTGTTCATGGGCCAATTTGCCGTTCGGCGTGCGTTCGCCGGCAGCCTCGGAATACACGTCTTCTGTCATTGCCACCCCGGCCGGCGGCGGTCCGCCAGGGGTCAGTGTGCCCGTCCGAGCGTTAAGCCCCGCTTCAGGAAGTTGGTCACTGCCGGGTTAATCGATGCCGGAGCCCCGCCATTGCGCAGCGGAACTGTGGCGGTCTAGCCTTCACGCGAACGCCATTTTGAAACACGGAGAAAGCCATGGCCATCGGGATCGTCGCGACGCTCAAGGTGCAGGACGGCAAGGAAGCGGAATTCGAAGCCGTGTTCCGGGAGCTCGCCACGGCGGTGCGCGCCAACGAGCCCGGCAACAGGCTCTATCAGGTGTTCAAATCGCGGAAGGACAAGAATTCCTATGTCGTGATGGAGATGTACGAAAACGAAGACGCGATGAAGGCGCACGGCAAGACGGATCATTTCCGCTCCATCGGCGCCAGGCTGGGCCCCACGCTCGCAGGCGCACCCGACATCCACTATATGGACGCGGTCTGAACCATGGACCTGTCCTTCTCGAAGGAAGATGTGGCCTTTCGCGACGAAGTCCGCAGCTTCATCGACGAGAATTTCGATGCCCCATTGCGCGCCCAGCTCGCGCAATCGAAGAACGGCTATCTCGACAAGGACGGCCAGCTCAAATGGCAGCGGGCACTCTACCGGCGCGGCTGGGCCGCGCCCAATTGGCCGGCGGAGCATGGCGGCACGGGCTGGACGCCGGCGCAGAAATATATCTTCGAAACCGAAATGGCGGCGGCGGGCACGCCCGTGGTGAGCCCGATGGGGCTCAAGATGGTGGCGCCCGTCATTATGGCGTTCGGCAGCGAGGCACAGAAAAAGCGGTTTCTGCCGCCAATTCTCGCGTCCGAAATCTGGTGGTGTCAGGGCTATTCCGAACCGGGCTCCGGCTCCGATCTCGCCTCGCTGCAAATGCGCTGCGAGGACAGGGGCGATCACTATCTGCTCAACGGCTCCAAAATCTGGACCACCCACGCCCAATGGGCGGACTGGATGTTCAATCTCGTGCGCACCAAACAGGGCACGAAACCCCAGGAGGGCATCAGTTTTCTGCTCGTCGACATGAAGACCCCCGGCATCAAGGTGGAGGCCATCGTGACGATGGACTATCCGGTCGCGGGCCAGCAGGAAATCAACCAGGTCTTTTACGACGACGTGAAGGTGCCCAAGGAAAATCTGGTGGGCCAGGAAAACGAAGGCTGGACCTACGCCAAATACCTGCTGGAATTCGAGCGCGGCAATGCGGGCGCACCCGGCCTCAAGCGCGCGCTCGGCAAAGTGCGCAAGATCGCGAGCCGGACGGACGCCGGCGCGACGCGGCTGATCGACGATCCGGCGTTTCGCGCCCGCGTCGACGATCTCGACATCCAGGTCTCCGCGATGGAGTTCGTCGAACTACGCATGTTCGCGAGCCTTTCGGCCGGGCAGCGCCCGGGCCCGGAATCTTCCATGCTCAAATGCCGCAA
Source organism: uncultured Alphaproteobacteria bacterium (assembly GCA_963760345.1). Lineage (GTDB taxonomy): Bacteria > Pseudomonadota > Alphaproteobacteria > Micropepsales > Micropepsaceae > Rhizomicrobium. The sequence goes on along the minus strand of CAVXCU010000002.1, from coordinate 146,478 downwards.
CACCGATTTGCAGCAGGCGATTTCGGAATTGTCGGTGGAGGCGATCGGCTATTACGCGATGCCGTTCGTGCGCGACACCTGGGCCCAGACCAACGAGCCCCGCCCGGGTTCGGATTATGCAGCGCCCATCGCGCCCTATTATTTCAACCTCCGCAAGGCCTCGATCTATGCGGGCTCCAACGAGATCCAGCGCAACATCATGGCCAAGCTGGTTCTGGGACTTTGAGGGCGCCAAACCGCCACGCGCATTGAACCGCTACCGCTTCGCCGGCTTGCGGTGCGGCGGTCCGGCCGGCTTTGGAATCTCGCCGATCGCATCCGCGTGAGGTATGGGAAATTTCCCGTCCCGCATCGCTTCGTGCAGGCGTCGCGTCATGAACAGGGCGGTCTTGTAGCTGACGCTCAGGACGCGATGCAGCTCGTAGGTGGATATGGCCGATTCGCGCTGCAGGTGCGCGGCGAACAGCCACTTGTTCAGGGGAATGTGCGAGTGCTCGAGCGGCGTTCCGACCGTGACGGTGAACTGCTTGCGGCAGGCGTTGCATTGATAGAGGCCTTCCCGGGTCTTGATCGCCGTCGCCTTGTTCGCGGTTCTGCAATGGCCGCAAACCGGTCCGTCCGCCCATAGATTCGCTTCGAGCCAGGCGCGAGCTTTGCGGGAATCTTCGAAAATCATATGCAAGAAATCCCGCGCCGCGAGCCGGCGTTCCGACGGCCCGGTCTCGAACTCAGAGTGGGCCGTTTGGTTCTGAAGGTGCAGTGTGGCTCCGTTCGGTAATGCTCAAAGTAAAATAATCGTTCGACAAATACAAACAAATATCGCGCCGTGCCTTGCTGATTAAAATTACACAGCGACGGTGTACAGTATCCGTGAATCAATGACGTGATAATTCTTGCTGACTAAAGTGACTTTGTGGAGAAATCTGCAGCACTACGACATCGAAGTCTTTGAATTAGGGAATTCGCAAATTTATTGCTGTATCCCCGAGTCGGACGCCCGGAGCGCCTGGTCTCCGGTAGGTTGGGCACGCAACTTGGCGGGGACCTGCGAGATGGCGAACAAGCGTCATCGCGAGTGTCAGACCATCTCCCGGCGGTAACTGACCTTCGCAATCGGCTTCGGGCGTCTTCTTCTTTTGTGTCCGCTGCAAGAGGCAGCGACTGTGCCGAGCGCTGCCGCTCGGCGGGCCAAGCCGGCGGAAACGGCTACTCGGCCAATCCCGGCGGTCCGACGTCAGCTGGAACATCGGCCGCAAGCGACGCAAATTGGTAATGGCTGCGCACTTTGGCGAGTTCCGCTAAGATGCGGGCTGCTTCCTTCTCTCCAAGCGTGACGACGCCTCCCGGGGCCGCCAATCGCATCGCCTGAACATGGACAATGATGGGCGCCGCATCGGCGAGGCCGTGCGAAAGAAGGCCGTCGGTCACGTCGCACAGGCATTTGACGACCTCTTCGAGCGTCCCGAAGCCGAACGTCCCGGCCATTGTCACGACATGATCGGCCTCCCGGAGGATGACCACCAGATCGCTCTGCGGCAGCCGTCCGCTCTTGGCTTTGTAAACGATGGCTTCGATCGCTTTTATCGAATTCTCGATCGTCTCGATCCCAAGATCGAGCGATTCCTGGACGTTGTTCTTCGCTTCCTCAAGCGCCTGGTCGCGGGATACCCCGCCGGACCGTGCAGCGAGCTCGGTTAGCCGCGTCGTCGGAAAGTGAATTTTCTTGGCGACCCGTGTCATTATGCTGCTGCCTCTTTTGACGGCGGCGTGTCGCCGCCTTGCTCTTTTTGCGCGCCTGCGTCCTTGGTGTCGTCGATTTCCACGAAGTCGGTTTCGCGCTTCTGCTTGCCGTCCAGCGGTTCGACGTTGCGAAAGCGCCGATCGGGGCCTGCGTAGTTCGCCGTTTCGATGAACGGCCGCGACACTTTCGCGACCCAGGCGATGCGGTCGAACAGCACGCGCGGGGATACCGGTTTCCTGATGATGAGATTCGCGCCGGCATCGCGCGCGACCGCGACGTGGCGGTGCTGTGTGTAGCTGGAGAGCACGATGATCGGGATGAAACGGAGCGGGCTCTTGTCCTGGCGGCGGATCCAGCGGATGAACTCGGCTGCTTCCATGTCGGTCAGGACGGCTTCGAGAATGCACAGATCGGCATAGTGATGCTGCAGATGGGCCTTGGCGGCGGCGCCCGTTTCGTAGATGGCGGGCGTGTCCATGCCGAACCCGCGCAGCATTTGTGCGATCAACCCCCGCGAGAATTGGTCGCTGTCCACGAGCAACGTGGTCACGCCGCGCAAATTGAGCCGTGCTTGAGCCATTGGCCTATGAGCCGATCCGCGGGATGGATACCAACATAGGACAATTAAATTTGGGTTCCCGGGCGCGATCCTATCAATGTCAATTAGTCGACATTAATAGGATCGCAACTTGGCTCAAGCAGCGCATCGGCGAGTTGCTTTTGCAAGAGCCTTGCGCCCGTGAAGTCGCTGGCGCGCAAAGTGCCCGAAGTCAGCCGCAGAGACGTCAGATCGGCAGCCGTAAAGCGCGCGTGAGAAAGGTTCGCGTTGCGAAAATTGATTCCACGCAAGTCTGCCCCTTCAAAGCTCACATCCCGCAGATCGGCACCCTCCATATCGGCGCCCTGGAGCTGGGCGCCCGAGAGATTCATGCCCGCCACGATGGCGCGACGCGCCGAAATTGCCGTCAGCTGAAATTTTCCAATACCGGCCTCCAGCGGCCTGAGATCCTCGCCGTCGAGGATGGCACTCGTGCCTGCGCGCCCTCCGCTCGAAATCCAGCGTTGGTGCGCTTCAAGCCTGACAAGCAGGTGAGGCACCCTGGCGGCAGATTCGGTCGATGGAGAAAAAAGACAGCTTTTCAGCGCGGCTGCGGGCACTTGCAAATCATCCCGGTTGACGTCGATCAGAACGGCCCCCTCAAACGTGACGTCCGCGAGGCGCGAACCCTTGAACGTCGTGCCTTGAAGGAATGCCCCTGTGAAGTTGGCACCTTTCAGATTGGCGTGATCGAATGACGCTCCCCTCAGCGAACAATGGCTGAAGTCTACGCAAGATGCGGAGGTGTTTCGGTCGATAATCTCGAACGCGCCCTTCGCGTTCACCTCGGCCAGTCGCGCGGCGCGGAAGTCCGCGTGATCGAGCTTGGCCGAAGAAAAGTTGCTGTTCTTGAGATTGGTGCCGCGCATGTCCGCGTAGGAGAAATTTGCGCAACGCCCGTCCACATTGCTCAAGTCGCTGCAATAGAGATGTGCCCGCTCAAGATTTGCGAACGTCAGCACCGCACCGCAGAGCATCGCGCCTGTCAGGTCGGCTTCGGCGAGGCGGCGGTCCGCCAGGTCGGCGTCGGATAGATTGCGGCGCAGCAGCTTTGCACGTCGCCCGTTCGGCAAACGTCCCAAAAAGCGTTCGTGCGCCTGCAGGATGTCTTCGAGCTCTGCCCGATCCATCGGACATTGGATCGATCCAAGTGCTGTTTGCGGCCCGACCATAGATTCCAACCCAGTAGCGCTTCCCTGGCTGCTCGTCAGTTCACCAAGTACAGTTCGGCGCGTGCATCCAAGTTACCGTCATTTGATTAAGAAGCAGTCGCCGGAATGTTTCCAATGCTTGAGCAATCGGTGGAACAACGCGATGCGAGCCGGTTTTGCGGCAGAACCCTTGCGCAATAGTGAGGTTCGCCAATGCCACCAACTTCGTCATCGCGATTCAGTCGATTTCGACGACTTTGCCGGGATCGTCTCCGCGACGCCATGGTCCGGAGTGAGCGCCGGATCCGCGCCGCCGCCGGTCGGGTCCGAAATAATCCTCGCAACGAACAAAGGGCCGCGGCTGGTTCACGATCTGCGCCAGCCGCTTGAGCAGGCCCTGCGCGGTGACCGGTTTGGCAAGAAATTCCGTAATTCCGGCATCCCGGGCCGCCTCGATGCGTGGCCGCTCCGTATGACCCGTCACCATGACGATCGGAATGAACGGGTTGTGGTACTTCTGCGAAGACCGCACTTTTCGTGTGAATTCGATGCCGTCCACGGGCGTCATCGACAAATCGCAGAGAACGAAATCCGGGTTGCAACGGAGCAATTCCGCAAAACCCAAATCGCCGTCTCCCGCCTCAAAAATTGCGTTGACGCCGATAGCCTGGAGCATCGCGCGCAACAGCGCACGCATATTGCGGTTGTCATCGACAATCAGCACTCTCAGGGAGGAAAAATTCGGGTTGGTCATCGCGGCGAATCCCTCCCGCAACGCACGAGGATTTGCGCTGGGCGACACAAGGCCGCCAGGCAACCGTTCGACGCAAATGACGACAAGCAGCGCACCGGCAAGCACCGCGAAATTAGCCCGAGAACCAGCAAGAGATTACAATTGCGAGGTTAAGCATTTCTAAGTTATTGCGACGATTTTCAAGTGAAGCGGCCACGGAGTCCGCGCCCAGAACCGTCAACTAGGTGACACTCGAATGGGCGCAGTTTTCCGCTCGCGTCAAATGCCGGGAAGTTTTGTCGCCTGTGCCTATGCGACGACGGGCTTTTCCTGCAGGCGTTCCATGAATTTCTGCGTCTGCTCGCCGCCCATCGTATAGTGCTTGGCGCCCGTGAAATCGCTGATCCTGGACCAGTATTGCGCGACCGTATCGGCGTCCGCGCCATGGCCGAGATTGATGCCGTTCGATTCCACGATCTGGGCTGCCGAGAAGATGCCCGCGCCTGCCGTCAGGATCATGCCGGTCGGCGCATCTTCGCTCACCAGAAATACGACGCCGGGCGTCACGTAGTCCGGCTTCAGCATGTCGAGCATCTGCGGCGGCATCAGGGCTTCGGTCATGCGCGTGGCGGCCACGGGACAGATCGCGTTGACCTTGATGTTGTCCTTCGCGCCTTCGAGCTTCAGCGTATTCATGAATTCCGACGAGCCCGAGCTTGGCGCAGCCGTAATTGGTCTGGCCGAAATTGCCGTAGAGGCCCGTCGAAGACGTCGTCACGACGATGCGGCCATATTGCTGGTCGCGCATGATCTGCCAGAGCGCCTTGGCCGGCTTGACCGTGCCCATCACATGGACGGCCATCACGATTTCAAAATCGGCGATCTCCATTTTCGCGAAACTCTTGTCGCGCAAGATGCCGGCATTGGCGACGAGGATGTCGATGCGGCCGAACGCATCCGTCGTTTGCTTGACAAGATGGGCGACGCCTGCGTCGTCCGTGACGGACGCGCCGTTGGCGATCGCCGTTCCGCCGGCATCCTGGATTTCCTCTGACCACTTTTTGGGCCGCGTCCGAAGAACCGCCGCTGCCGTCCACGGCGCCGCCCAGATCGTTGACGACGACTTTGGCGCCGCGCCTGGCCAGTTCGAGAGCATGGCAACGGCCCAGTCCGCCGCCTGCGCCGGTCACGATGGCGACTTTGCCGTCGAAGCGAATGGTCATGAAACGGACTCCTTCAGGGTTGGGATTGCAGCCGCCGGAGTGATGGCCGAGGCGGCGCGCAGGGTCAAGCCGACGCTGCGCCGCGCGATGAGGCGCCCGCGAAATACCGGCGCAGCGCCGCGCTCGCGGGCTTCTCGATGGCCGTGAACAGGATCCAGCCCCACAGAACGGCCGCCGTCACGAGAAGCGTGGGCTCCAGCCAATGCCAGATGGGCTCCCATGCCGCCCAGGGCCGGCCGAACACCATGTCGCCGGCGCGGGATAGAGATGCAGTTGCGCATGACGCAGCAACTGGAGGAGTGCCGTCTGGCCGATATAGATCGCGTAGGACCATTCGCCCAGCTTCAGGACGGGAGCGCGTCTGGAGCGCCGACGCGACGATGCCGCGATCGAACGACAGAACGAACACCAGCGCCATCATCGGCAGCACGGTGTAGATGTCTTCCGGGCGATGCGACCAGCCGGTGTCGTAGATGCCGATGAGCAGCAATCCCACGCACCGCGATCTGCGCGGCGGAGAGCGCGAAGGCGGGAAGCCGGTCCGCGCCACGGTCGACCGCGAGCCGATGAAAGACGGCAAAGCCCACACCGATCCCGAACGCGGCCATGCCGCGATAGATGCCGTTATGGAAGGTGAGATCGAGGCCGTGTTGCGAAGTGGCCGCGAGCACTGCGAGCGTCGCGCTGCCGGCCAGCGATCAGCGCCGCCGCTCCCAGCCATCCGCCGCGCGCGATCGCGAGATAGACCGGAAACAAGCAGGCACAACAGAAATTCGACGCTGACGAACCAGGCCGCGCCGTTCCACGACAGATAGGGAAAGATGTTCCATGCCTGCACGAGGAACAGATTGGCGATGAAAGTCGGCCAGGTGTTGATCGGATGATAGGGCTCGTCATAGATCGAGACATACCCGCCATGCGCCGCGACGGCGCGCAGCACGATCATCAGAAGCAGCGATCACGAGCAGCATCGTCAGATGGAGCGGATAGAGCCGGGCGAGGCGGGCCTTCAGGAACGCGGGATACGCGGTGCCGCGCCAGAACTCCCGCAAGCGCGGCGCCATAGACATAAGTGAGGACGAATCCCGACAGCGCGAAGAAGAACTCGACCCACAGATAACCCTTGCCGACGGGCAGATCGAACCATTTCGCGCCGCGATAGCCGTGCCCCTCGCAATAATGGAACAGCACGAGGATCAGCGGCGGCAGCGCGCGGGCGCCGGCCAGCGCTTTGATCTCGACGGGACGAGGGCTCGGAATCGCCATTCGCACACATTGTCATGGCCCGCCCTCGCAGGCCATGACACATTGGAGCCGGCGAATTCGAATCGGGGCGGGCTTTGCTTCTCCATCTTCAGTCCCTGCTCGGCATTGTCGTCATCGTGACGCTGGCCTGGCTGCTGTCGGAGAACCGCCGCGCCTTTCCCGTGCGGACGGTGGCGGTGGGGTTCGCGCTGCAGATCGCGCTGGCCTTGCTGTTGCTGAACGTGCCGCCGGCGCGCGCCGCGCTGTTCGCGCTCAACGGCGATCGTGGACGCGCTGTCCGCCGCAACCAAAGCGGGGACGTCGTTTGTGTTCGGCTATGTGGGCGGCGCCGGCGGCACCGTTCGCGGTGACGAACCCCACCGGCATGACAAGTTTCGCGTTCCAGATTTTGCCGCTGGTCATCGTGATCTCCGCCCTCGCGGCGCTTCTCTGGCATTGGCGGGTGCTGCCGCTCGTCGTCAACGGCTTCGCCTGGGTCTTGCGCAAGACGATGGGCATCGGTGGCGCGATCGGCGTGGGCGCCGCGGCCACCATCTTCCTCGGCATGATCGAAGCGCCGCTGCTGATCCGGCCCTATCTCGCGCGGCTGTCGCGTTCGGAACTGTTCATGCTGTTTTCGGTGGGGCTCGCGACCGTTGCGGGCACGGTCTTCGTGCTCTACGCCACGATCCTGGAGCCCGTCGTGCCGGGCGCGCTGGGTCATATCCTTGTCGCGTCCATGCTGTCGCTTCCGGGCGCCATCCTGATCGGACGCATCATGATCCCGGGCGATACGGAAACCGAAGCCGGCGCCGCGCCCGAGTTCGGCTATCGCTCGAGCATGGACGCGATCGCGCGCGGCACCGAGGACGGCCTCAAATTGTGGCTCGGCATCGTGGCCATGCTGTTGGTCATCGTGGCGCTGGTGGCGCTGGCCGATATCATCCTCGGTCACCTGCCGGCGTTCGAAGGCGCACCCGTCACCGTCGAGCGGATTTTCGGCTGGTTCTTTGCGCCCGTGGTGTGGCTTTTCGGCATCCCCTGGAAGGAGGCGGCGACGGCGGGTTCCCTCATGGGCGAAAAGACGGTGCTCAACGAATTCGTCGCCTATCTCAAGCTCGCCGCACTCCCCAAGGATGCGCTCGATCCGCGTTCGCGGCTCATTATGCTTTACGCCATGTGCGGCTTCGCCAATCTGGGCTCGGTGGGTATCATGATCGCGGGCGTCAGCAGCCTCGTTCCCGAACGGCGGGACGAGATCGTGCCGCTCGCCATGCGCGCGCTTCTATCGGGCACGATGGCAAGCGGCATGACGGGCGCGATCATCGGTCTCTTGCCGGTGAGCTGACGCCGGGGCAGCCGAGAGCGGGTGGGATGCACGAGCCGGAATCCGGAAACGCCGCGCCATCGGGGCGGCATCTCTCGCCCATACGTTTCGAAGGGCTGAAGCTTCGCGTGTGGCCGATCCTGTTCGCCATCCTGCTGGCGTTGGGAATCCTCGTCTCGTCCAGAATCTGGTGTACGCGGTTCAATATTTTGTCGCGCTGCCGGATCGCCCGCTCGATCCCTGGATGCAGCTTTCCTACGAACAGGCCGCCCAGATTTTTGTGTCGCTGATCGCGATCGGGGCGATGAAGATTTTCCTGCGCGCCGATTACGGCCTGCATGCGCCGCACGACGAAAGTTACGTTCGGCCCGCGATCTTCTGGGGCATTGTCTTCGGTGTCGCGATGACTGCGATCGATTATTGGCCGCAAATCGCCGCGCACCAGCCGCCCTCCGGCCGCTACGAATTGATCCCGCTGAACATTGCGGGCTGGCTCTCATTCGAGGGATTTCTCGAGGGTCCTTCGAACGAAGTGCTGCTGCGCGGCCTGCTCGTCACCTATCTCACTGCCGCCTTGCCGGGCCGCTTCATCTTCTTTCGCCTGGACATGAATGCGGCCGGCGTGATCGTGGCGCTGATCTTCGCGCTGACCTATCTGGGCAGCTTCGTGGGGCATCCATTCTGGATCGCGCTGGGTCAGGTGTTCCTTGTGTTCGCACAAGGCGCGTTCTTCGCCTATTGGCTCGAAAAATCGAAGAGTCTGTTCGGCCCGATTGTGGGCGACAGCGCATCCCAAGTGACGCAATGCGCGCTCATCTTCGCGATGGTCTGGGCCTGGGGCTGATATTCAGCCGAGGCCGAATTCGCGCGCGAGCAATTCATACGACCGCAAACGCGATGCGTAGTCGTAGATGATCGTCACGATCACCAATTCCCCGGCGCCGTGACGCTCGGCAAGCGCCAACAATTTCCGGCGCACGACATCCGGCGTGCCAACGGTCGAGCGCGCTTCGATGCTGGAAAGCAGTGCGCGCTCCTGTTCCGTGAAGGGGTAGGCGAGTGCTTCTTCCGGCGAGGGAAAGGCGATGGGCCGACCCGTCAGAAGGCGCACCACCCACAGATTGCGCGACGCCGCGAGCCTTTTCGCGTCTTCCTCCGTCTCCGCCGCGAGCGCCGCCACGCCCATCGAGATCGTCGGCGCGGCGCACCAGCCGCTGGGCTTGAAGCGGCCGCGATAGGCGGCGCAGGCATCCTCGCTGCCCTCGGGGCTGATGAAATGGGCGTGCGAAAAGGGCAGGCCCAGCTCGGCGGCATAAACCGCGCTATGGATGCCGGAACCGAGCAGCCACAGATCCGGCCGTCCAGGTCCCCGCGGCATCGCATGGATGCTGCGATAGGGATGATCGTCGGGCAACGGTGCAACGCCGGCTGCATCGTCGAGAAACTGACGGAGCAGATGAACCTGACTCGGGAACGCATCGATGCCCCAGGGCTGCGGACCCGCCTGCAGGGCGCGGGAGGTAAGCTGGTCGGAGCCCGGCGCCCGGCCAACGCCCAGATCGATCCGGCCGGGCGCGAGCACCTCCAGCATGCGGAACTGCTCGGCCACCTTGAGGGGGCTGTAATGGCTGAGCATCACCCCGCCGGAGCCCACGCGCAGCGTTTTCGTCTCGGCGGCCACGCGCGCGATCAGCACTTCGGGGCAGGAGCCGGCGAAGGAGTTGGTGTTGTGATGCTCGGCAAGCCAGTAGCGGTGATAGCCCAGCGCCTCGCAGGCCTTGGCCAGCGCAATCGTCTCGGCCACCGCGTCGGCGGCGGTGCCGTCCTTGCGGATGGGCGATTGATCGAGGACGGAAAGACGCATCGCCCAATCATCCCTTTGTAGCCCGCGTTTGCAATCGCTTAACCAATAAGTCCGAGGGTCGGCCGATCATGTTGGACCTCGCACAGAGCCCCACGCGCGCCAAAGCCGGATCCGCCCCGGCGAAGCGGCGCATCGAATTGAGCGAGATTCAAAACCCGCTCGTTCGCAACGGGCTCGATCTTTGGACAAAGCTCAAGGGCGCGCGGCGCTTTCCCGGTCGCAGCGAACTTTCCCCGCGCGACATGAAGGGGTTCCTGCGCAATTCGGTCCTGGTGCGCGTGCTCGACCACGGCAAGGAATTCCAGTTTCGCATCGTGGGCGATGCGATCGTGTCGGCGCAGGGCCAATCCTTTCAGGGTCTCACCACCGCCGAGATCGATCGCCGCCTGCCCGGCTACGGCGAGATGTTAAGACGCGCCTATCGCCGTATCTACGAGGAGCGTGCACCGGTCGCGTTGCGCGGGCTTGAGCACTCGCCCACCCATCGCGCCTTCTTCCACGAGACCCTGGGGCTGCCGCTGGGTGCGGACGGAGAGACCGTCGATCACATCCTGGTGGTCGCCGCCTTCGCCTTCGGCCAGGACGGCGCGCCCGGCTGAAACGCCGGTTGCAACGCCTGCGAATGCGCTAATCTCCCGCCGGACAATTATGGCGGAGACAGGCATGGCGCTCGATCCCGAAACGCGCACGCAACTGATCGAAACGGTGCGCCGCTTCGTACGCGAGAGATGCATGCCCATCGAAGCCAAGGTCGCCGAGGACGACCGCGTGCCCGATTCGATCATCGCCGAGATGCGCGAGCTGGGCCTCTTCGGCCTTTCGATCCCGAGGACTATGGCGGGCTCGGCCTTTCCATGGAGGACGAGTGCTGCGTCGGCTTTCGAGCTTGGCCACACCTCGCCGGCCTTCCGCTCCGTGCTTCGGCACCAATGTCGGCATCGGCAGCCAGGGCCTGGTCATGTTCGGCACGCCCGAGCAGAAGAGCGAATGGCTGCCCAAGCTCGCGTCCGGCGAGATCGTGGCGAGCTCTTCGCGCTGACCGAGCCGGAGGCGGGCTCGGACGCGGCTTCGCTGCAGACCACGCGGCCATCCGCGACGGCGATCATCTATGTCCTCAACGGCACCAAGCGCTTCATCACCAACGCCAACAAGGCGGGCCTGTTCACGGTGATGGCGCGCACCGATCCCGCGAAAGAAGGGCGCGGCCGGCATCTCCGCCTTCCTCGTGCCCGCGCGACCGCCCGGGCATCACGATCGGCAAGCCCGAGAAGAAGATGGGCCAGCAGGGCGCGCATATCTGCGACGTCATCTTCGAGAATGCGCGCGTGCCCGCCGCGACTCCGGCTGGGCGCGGAAGGCGAGGGCTTCAAGGTCGCCATGCAGGTGCTCGACCGCGGCCGCCTGCACATCTCCGCCGTTTGCGTCGGCGTGGCCGAGCGGCTGATCCGCGACTGCGTGGCTATGCGCGCGAGCGCAAGCAGTTCGGCCAGCCGCATCGGCGACTTCCAGCTGATCCAGGCCATGATCGCCGACTCGCAAGACCGAAGTCTATGCGGCGCGCTGCGATGCTGCTCGACGCCGCGCGCAAGCGCGACGCGGGCGAGAGCGTCACGCATGGAAGCGGCCTGCGCCAAATATCTTCGCCTCCGAGATGGTCGGCCGCGTGGCCGACCGGGCGGTGCAGATCTTCGGCGGCGCGGGCTATGTCGCCGACTACGGCATCGAGCGCTTCTACCGCGACGTGCGCATCTTCCGCATCTATGAAGGCACGAGCCAGATTCAGCAGCTCGTGATCGCACGAAATCTCCTGCGTGCGGAGGAATGAGATGGAGGCCGTTTTGGAGTTCGCTTCCTGGCGCGGTGGGCCATCTATGACAATATTCCAAAGTTGAGCGATCTCGCCCGGAAGCGCGGTGAACGGGCTTTGTCGAAGCTCCTTGCCGAAATTCGCGCCTGCCGGATTTGCGAGGCGCATCTCGAACCGAGGCCCATCGTCCGCGCGAGTGCGACGGCGCGGCTCTGCATCGTCGCGCAGGCGCCGGGCTTGCGCGTGCACGAGACGGGACTTTCGTTCAACGATCCGTCGGGCGACCGCCTGCGCGACTGGCTCGGGCTCGACCACGACGCGTTCTACGATGAATCGCGCGTCGCCATCGTCGGCATGGGCTTCTGCTTTCCCGGCTATGACGCGAATGGCGGCGACAAGCCGCCGCGCCGCGAATGCGCACCCGCCTGGCACGGGAAATTGTTCGCGGCGCTTCCGCCCTTCGCGCTCACGCTTCTGGTCGGAAGCTATGCGCTGGACTATTATTTGGGGCCCCGCGCGAAAGCGAATATGACGGACACCGTGAAGGCATGGCGCGAATACGGGCCGCGCTATATTCCCCTGCCGCATCCATCCTGGCGCAACAATGCATGGTTGAAGAAAAATCCCTGGTTCGCGGACGAGCTCATTCCCCATTTGCGCAGGCGCGTGAAGCGGCTGTTGGCGTCGTGATCGCGGCACTCGCGGCATGCGCGCCGGTGATGGCGCTCCATGGCATCACCGACGCGACGCCCACGCTCGCGCCGGACGTTTTCGTCGCGCGTGACGGTATGCGCCTGCCGCTGCGGGAGTGGGACGCGAAAGACCCCAAGGCGGTCGTCGTCGCGCTCCACGGCATGAGCGATTATTCCGAAGCGTTCGAGATGCCGGTGCCCTGGTGGGCGGAGCACGGCATCGTGACGCTGGCCTATGACCAGCGCGGCTTCGGACGCGCGCCCGATCCGGGCCTGTGGGGCGGCGCGGATGCGATGCGCGCCGATCTCGATGATTGCGTGGAGGCGGCGCATGCGAAATATCCGGGCCTGCCGGTCTATGCGCTGGGCGAAAGCATGGGCGGCGCGGTGGTGCTGTCGGCGCTTGCGGGCGCGCATCCGCCGCGCGTGGCGGGCGCGATCCTGGTGGCGCCCGCCGTGTGGTCGCGCGCCGACATGCCGGTGTCCTATCGCGCGGCGTTGTGGCTGACGGCGCATCTCGTGCCGTGGCTGCACGTGTGGGGCAACGGGCTTCATATCTGGCCGTCCGACAACATTCCCATGCTGCGCCGGCTGTCGCGCGATCCCTTGTTCCAGCACGATTCCCGCACCGATCAGGTCTATGGACTCGTCGGCCTGATGGACGACGCGCGCCAGGCGCCCCTGCATCTCGCGGATCCGCCACCGATCCTGCTTGTCTATGGCGCGAAGGATCAGGTGATCCCGCGCGCGCCCACCGAAGCCGTCATCGCAGCGCTGGACGGCAAGGCGCAGGTGCGCCGTTACGACAACGGCTATCACATGCTGCTGCGCGATCTCGACGGCGCGCAAGTGTGGAGCGATATCGCGGGCTGGATCGCGACTGGACATCTGTGACGCGTCAGAACCGCTCAAATCCGCTGGATGGGAGGTAGTTCATGCTTCGGATCATAGTCCTTGCTTTGGTCACCCTCATGCTCGGGACTGAGGGGGCCTTTTCCGACGAAATTCAGGCACGCGCAAATGCCGTCACGGTGACGATAGAACAACTTCTTCAGTCTCCAGACGAATACGCTAACAAATTTGTACGTGTTCGTGGCCAAGTCGACAATTGTTTTGGACTCGACGTGCAATCTTTGCCCGGAAACGATGACGGATTCGACGTTCGAACGCGCGAAATGCTTGGGCTTGGAATTCGACGGCTACGAGGATTTGTTGAGCGGCGGCGCAACCGCGGAGTTGATGGAACGGGCGTTTCGTTTCGCGACGGTTACGATCAATGTCAAATTTGATCCCACACGCTTGGGGCACGGCAACATTGTGTGCAATGATCGTGCGACGGTATTGGAGAACGCTCGTGTCGAAGCTGTCTATAAGCGCAAATCGGCACTTGACGGAATTGTGAGTTGGAATGATGGAGGCCCCTTGTTGCCTCCAGCGTCTGGACGCGGAGCGGTACGCTATGCTGAAGGTGTTTGATGACATCTTGGCGCTAGATTCACATCAGCAACGAAATGTTTATTTGATTACTGACAAAATCGCGTTACCTCCAGAGTTCGACTCCGTCGGATTGGGTTGCGTTTGCGTGCGAGACTCTTGCGATGGTCAATGGCCGAAGCGTTGGATCGGAGGCTTCGACAGTCCTGCAAATCCATTTGGATGTTTCTTAATGGGCAAAAGAGCCGGGGTCTGGCGTGTATTTCCGAATTAGACGCGAAGTCTGAAATTCCGCGAGAGGAGATTGCATGAAAGCGTGCGTCGTCGGCGTGGGCGCTATTGGCGGCTGGATCGCGGGCCTGCTGGCGGACGCGGGATGGGACGTCTCGCTCTATGCGCGAGGGTCCACGCTCGCGGCGTTGCGCGCACATGGCTTGCGCGTGGCACGCAACGGACAGGAAAAGACCTACCGCCTCGCCGCGAGCGACAGGGCCGAAGAATTGGGCCGGCCGGACTATGTGATTACGGGTGTGAAGGGCCAGAGCCTGCCCGCCGTCGCGCCGGCCATCGCGAAACTGCTCGGACCGCAAACGGCCGTCGTGCCTGCGATCAACGGCATACCGTGGTGGTTCTTTCAGGTGCCGGGTGTTCCGCTGTCCGGTCTCGAACTCGCATCCGTCGATCCGGAAGGCGCGGTGTCGCGCGCGATTGCGCCCGGGCGCGTCATCGGTTGCGTGGTGCATGCAAGCGCCTGGATGCGGGAGCCCGGCGCGATCGACGTTCAAGGCGAGGATAGATTGATCTTCGGCGAGCCCGATGGGAATTCGTCGCCGCGCTGCGAAGCGCTGGCGCAAGCGTTGGCGGGCAGCCCCGTCACGTCCGTTGTAAGCCCCAATGTCCGCCACGCCATCTGGATCAAGCTTTGGGGCAATATGTGCATGAATCCCCTGAGCGTGCTGACCGGCGCCACGACGGGCCCGATGCTCGACGATCCCGGCGTGCGCGGGCTGGTGCGCGCGATGATGCTGGAGATGCAGGCGTTGGGCGCGCGCATCGGGCTTGCGCTCGACATGACACCGGACGACCGCATGGCGATCACGCGCAAGCTGGGCGATTTCAAGACTTCCACGCTGCGCGATGCGGAAGCGGGACGCAGCATCGAGATCGAGCCCATCCTGGGCGCGGTGGTGGAGATCGCGGACCGCTTGAACGAACCCGTCCCCTTCATGCGCTCGGTCCTCGGCCTCGTGCGCGTGCGCGAAGCGGCGCGGCGATGAACCGAGGGCGCGCGGATCGCGGCGTGCTCGTCACCGTCGCGACGTTCCGCGAGCCGTGGGAGGCGCACATGTTCCGGGGGCGGCTCGAAGTCGAGGGTATTCCCGCGATGGTCGCGCATGAAAATCACGTCGCGATGAACTGGCCGTGGTCGACGGGTCTGGGCGGGGCAAAGGTTCAGGTTCCGGGCAGTTGGGCCGACGAAGCGCGAATTGTCGAACGACGCTGCAGAGACGGGGAATTCACGGCCGAGTTGAGCGCCGAACTTGGCAACCTCGATGACCCTTTGTGTCCAATTTGCGGATCGGACCACTATTGGAAGCGGCGGCCCATCCTGCAAGCGGCGGTCTGCATTATGCTTTCCGTCTACGCGGGCACGGTGACGCCGCCATGGAGTTGGATTCGCCACTGCGAGAATTGCGGGGCGAAATGGAAGCGTTGACGGGTCGTATTCGAGCCGAATATCGCCGGCTCCACTGAGCAGTTGAGGCGCGGACGCGCGCGGTGCAAGATGGCGGCGAACCCGACCGCCGCGCGAACATGACAAAGCCTTTGAACATTCTTTTCATCACCGCCGATCAATGGCGGGCCGAGTGCCTGTCCGCGCTCGGCCACCCGGTGGTGAAGACGCCCCATCTCAATGCATTGGCGCGCGAGGGCGTGCTGTTCCGCAATCATTTCGCCAACGCGGTGCCCTGCGGGCCGTCGCGCACGTCGCTGCACACGGGCATGTATCTGCAGAACCACCGCTCCGGCACCAACGGCACGCCGCTCGATGCGCGCCATACCAATTGGGCGAAGGAAGCCGCCGCCATCGGCTACGATCCGGTGCTGTTTGGCTACACCGACACGAGCCTCGATCCGCGCGAACTGGCCGAAGACGATCCCTGGCTCAAGACCTATGAGGGGCCGCTGCCGGGCATCCGCCCGCTGGTGATGATGGGCGAGTGGGCCTATCCGTGGACGGACTGGCTGAAATCGCGGGGCTTCTTCGTGCCCGACGATATCCGGCTTTGTTATTCCTATCGCGCGCCCGGCCCCGAATACGAAGATGGCGCGCCGGTGCCGCGGCCGCTCGCCTATCCGCTCGAGGCCGACGACACCTCGTTTCTCGTGGACCGCTGCATCGATTACATGCGCGATGCGAAGGGTCCGTTCGTGGCGCATCTGTCGATCATGCGGCCGCATCCGCCCTTCGTCGCGGCCGACCCCTACAACGCGATGTACGATCCCCGCGAGGTTCCCGGTTTTTCGCGGCTGGCGACGCCGGAGGAAGAAGCCGCGCAGCATCCCTGGCTGGCGCACCAATTGTCGCGCCGGCATTACCGCGTCACCGCAAACGAGAAGAAGCTCCGGCGGATGAAGGCCGTCTATTACGGATTGATGAGCGAAGTGGACGCCGCCATCGGCCGCGTGGTCGCATTCCTCAAGGACGTGGGACGCTGGGACGACACCATGATCGTCTTCACGTCGGATCATGGCGAACAGATGGGGGATCACTGGCTGATCGGCAAATGCGGTTATTTCGACGCGTCCTACCGCATCCCCCTGATCGTGCGCGTTCCGGGACGGGGCGCGGATGCGGCGCGCGGCACGACGGTGGAGCGCTTCACGGAAAATATCGACATCATGCCGACCATGCTCGATTACATCGGCGCCGAAATTCCCGGCCAGTGCGACGGGTTATCGCTGAGGCCGTTCCTCGAACGAGGCGAGGCGCCCGGCAATTGGCGAAGCGAAGCGCATTGGGAATTCGACTTCCGCGATCCGGAAGACGACGCGGCGGAGAAGAGCCTGGGCCTCACGATGCATCAATGCACGATGAATATCGTGCGCGATGCGCGCTTCAAATATGTCCATTTCACCAAATCGCCGCCGCTGTTCTTCGATCTTGCGAAAGATCCCGGCGAGTTCGTGAACCGCGCCGGCGATCCGGCCTATCTGCCGAAAGTGCTCGAATATGCCCAGAAGCTGCTGTCCTGGCGCATGAACCACGACGAGCAGACGCTGACCCATATCGCGTTGACGCCGAAAGGCCCGGTCGAGCGCCGCGCCCGGCTGTATTAAGTTCCAGACGAACTGCGCAAAGGCAGTCTGGAAAACTGGCTCGCGAAAGTATTAATATGGGAGTGCGGTCGCGCGATACCGACGGTCTCAGATCGCGACTCGTTTTCCCTCAATTGTCATGGCCGCAGAAGCGGCCATCCAGGAGATACAGAACGCGAATTCGAAAGAGCAGAACGGATTTGGCGGCATCCGGAACCGCGCACTGGTTTCTCCTGGGTTCCCGCTTCCGCGGGAATGACAACGGGAAGAGTGAAAAACCGGGGCCGTTGGTATAACTACGGTGGCAGGAAGATGAACCCCAATCGATCCGCAATATTTGCCTTGATCGCGGCCGGCGGATGCGCCGCCGCGTTCGCGTTCTGGCTGGGAATCACGCACGCCCAAAGTGCGGGCGCGGCGCATGCGCCGATCGTCTATCTCAGCCCGAACGGCTCCGACTCGAATGACGGGTCGTCGCCGGCAGCAGCGATACGCTCGCTGGCGCGGGCGGAAATCATCGTCCAGGGACTCACCCAGAACGCGCCGGCGGATGCGGAAATCCGGATCGCGCCCGGGACCTATTACGACCAGGCTCTTTCCTGGTCATACTATATGGCGCACCACACGATCACGTTCGAAGGATATCCGTCGACGGCCGCGCGTCCCGTGTTCGACGGATGCACCGATGCCTCGCACGCCAATTGTCCCTGGCAGGAATGGTTCGTCTTCATGGGGAGCAATTCGCGCGGCGAGCAGTCGAATCTCGTGTTCAACCATCTCGTCGTCGAAGATTACCTCGATGCGATTGAGTTCCGCGGGCACACCGTCTGCGCCAATCCGTCGTCGCGAAATTCGTGCCCGGCCGGCTATCTCAATTCCAACGGCTCGAACGTGATCGAGAATTCGATTTTCGAGAATATCGGCACCATCACGGTGAACGGCCCCCAGCTTCCGGACGCCAAACCCACCAATGCGATTTCGCTCAGGGTTTCCAGCAACAACATCGTCAGGAACAATCAGTTCATCAACGTCGTCGCGTCCGGTGCGATGCACGCGCTTTACGTGTCCGTGTTCTCGAGCAACAATCAGATCGTCAACAACAGTTTCAAGAACATCACCGGCGACATCGTCAAGTTCCGCAACGCGTTGGACGACAACGTCGCTTCGGGCAATATGTTCGACCAGGGCGGCCAGCACGGCGCCATCGAATTGCAAACCTGCGACAAGGACAACCGCACCGATTGCCCCAATCCGGGGTTCGCCGAATGTCCGCCGCTGGACAACGTGGTCACGAACAACACCTATACCGGCGGCGTTTCGTGCGCCCAGCTGCCCATGACCTATATCGATGGCGGAATTCCCGCGCCGAGCGGCTGCCCGGCTCCGGCCGACCCGAACCGGAGCATCCCGGAAACGCATTCGCAATACCGCACGGTCAGCGGCAACAAGACCGATTATTCCGCCTGCAAAGTGGGGCCGCGGGCCGCAAACTAGCCGGACGGCGCGTCTCGCTGGACCATGTCTGAAGTGGTGGTGCCCAGAAGAGGACTCGAACCTCCACGCCTTGCAGCGCTAGTACCTGAAACTAGTGCGTCTACCAATTCCGCCATCTGGGCCGATGGGCGGCGATATTTATGGGGCGGCCCGGGACATGTCAACGAACGGGAAATAGCCCCCTGCCCGGCCGGGGCCCGAGGACGTCACGCGGCGAGCGATTTGAAGGTCGCGTGGGTGACTGTCACGCTCATGCCTTCGGGGCCACTCGCGATTTTGACCTTGGCATCGAGCTGGTTCGCCAGCGCGGTGACGAGGCTGGTGCCCAAGCCGCCCTTCGCCCCGGTTTCTTTTTCCGGCCTTCCGATGCCGTTGTTGGACACCGTCAGCTTCCAGTCCGTACCGTGCAATTCGTAGCGGACCGTCACGGCGGCGTTCTTCTTGTGGTCGGGGAACGCATATTTGAGCGCGTTGATGACGAGTTCGGTGACGATGAGACCGAGACCGACGGCATCTGCGGATATGGCTTCGCCCTTGTCGGCGACGACCTTGAGAACCGTTGGGCGGTTTTCGCCGATCATCGAGCCCGCCAGAGACTCGCACAATTTCGTCAGATAGGGCGCAATCTCGATCAGATCGCCGCGAGCGGAATTGTGAAGATGCTGCTGGACGGCCGCAACCGACATGACCCTCCGATGCGCATCCTGCAGATGCTGGCGCGTCTCCTCCGAGGTCACGGCGCGCGACTTCAGCATGAGGATGCTCGCGATGATCTGAAGGCTGTTGACGATGCGGTGCTGCATTTCCTCCAGCAGCATTTCCTTCTGCCGCAGGAGGTCGTGGGTCTGCTCCTGAAGGTGTTCCTTCTCCTGCTCGATGGCACGCCTCTCGGTGACGTCTTCGAACGCGAGAAGCACGGTCGTCTGGGATTTTTTATCGTGGGGAACGGTGCGGACGCGCAGAACCAGCACGCGCCGTCCGATGCGCGGATAATCGTTCGCGAATTCGAATCCTTCGATCGCGGTGGGCTCAGTGGTGGAGCGTTCGAGAATCGTGCGCAGAGCGGGGATGTTCCACGCGCCGCCGTCCAGCGCGAACAACTGGCGGCCCCTTGTCTTGTCCGGGTCGATCTGGAACCACTGATGAAACGAATTGCTCGCGAACAGAATGTTCAGATTGCCGTCCAGCGCAAGCAACGGTTCGCGAACCGTGTCCACGATGATTTGCACGAGCGAGCGCGCATCCCCGATTTGGTCTAAGAGCCGATCCACAAATACCTTTCACCCGCCGCCGCGAAGCTAGGCTTATTGCAATGCAATAGCAAAGCCGGTCGGCGCGGCGATGGATCGAATGATGCGCGAACGGGTTGTGTCAACGAGGGAACGCGAGCGTGTTTGGGCCGTCCGGCGCCAATTTCCTCACGGATATTGCGTGGGATCTCTCGGGGTAATTGCGCAATATCCAACAAATCTGGCATGTTGTGCGATGCGCATTGAGTTGTCGGCGGCTTTGCCGATCGCCCGTGCGGTGTTTCGGGAGTGAGCAATACGATACACAATTAGATGTCGCATCCGGCATAAATTCGATCCGTCGCTCCGGCGGCGGGCAGCAAAGCGGACATCGAACGTCCACGTGACCTCAGCCATATCGCCGCCAGCCATGCACTGACGCGCGAAACCAGGGAGAATGAGAATGGTCTTGCCACCGACGGAAACACTACTGATCTGGCTTGTTGTAGGCGCCATCGCGGGCTGGTTGGCCGGCGTGGTCGTACGCGGCGGCGGCTTCGGGCTCCTGGGAGACATCGTCGTCGGCATCATCGGCGCCTTCATCGGCGGCTGGTTGCTGCCGCGATTGGGCGTGCATCTGGGTATCGGCATGGTCAGCTTGATCGCCAGCGCCGCCATCGGAGCCATCGTGCTGCTGCTTGTCCTGCGGCTCGTGCGACGAGCGTGAAGCGGCCCCGCCAGTAGCGGGCGCCAAATCGAATCTGCCAGTTGTTGCCAATCGCGGCGATGCGTTGCATCCTCGGCCGATGGATGCCCTTGGCAAAGCAACCGAGGCGCTGGCGCGGGGCGAGGATTCGCGCCGCGAGAAACGATTGCCCGATGCGAAGCTCGCCTTTGCGGAAGCTGTTGGGATCTTCCGGCAGTTCGGGCCACCGGAGCGGCTCGCGCATTCCCTGACGCGGAGCGCCCAGATCGCGCGCGACACCAGGGCATTCGACGAAGCCCGGCGCGATCAGGAAGAGGCGCTCGCGATCTACCGCAAGCTGGGCGACAGCGCCGCGTTGCCGCACGCCATCCGCCACCTCGCCGATATTCTTCAGGATGCGGGCCGGCACCGGGAAGCGGATCCCTATTACGAGGAAATGCTCGCGCTCTATCGCGCCCGACCCGATACGCCGCCGCTGGAAATGGCGAACGCGATCCGCAGCGCGGCCCTTCACGCGGAGCATATGGGCGATACGGAATCCGCGCGCCGGCTCTGGACCGAAGCGCGCGACCGCTATGCCGCGCTCGACGAACTGTTTCTTCAACTGACCGGCAGCCGGGAGAATCCCGGCGTCCGCGAATCGACCGCGCGCCTGGCGAAGCTGGGCGGGCCGGGCTAGCCCTTGGTGCGGACCTTCCAGAATTGCAGCGCCCGCTGGGCCGCCTGGACCGGCACGCTTTCATAGAGTTCGCCGAACTCCTCGGCCCGGCTCATGCGGCGTTCCGAATCGTCCAGGGCGAGCGCAAGGGTCACGAACACGGCGCGCTCGAAATCGGCGCCCCGGCAGAGGAGCGCGATCGCATCCAGGTCCCGCGTCTCCACCACGCCGTGAATCATTTCGTAGTTCACATCCGCAAGCCGGCCGAACGCAATTTCGAATGCGGTGCGCGCTTTCTTGCCCTCGCGCAGCAGCGCGATCAGGAGCGGCGGCGCCAGTCCGCCCTGGCGCACGATCAAATCGATCCGCCTTTGCGCGGCGTCGAAATCTTCCGGAACGGCGCCGTAGGCCTCAGACAGGCGTTTGCGGCTTCGTTCGAATGCCCGATCGAGTTCCTCGGGGGAAACGCAATTGTATTTGTGCAGAATCTCGCGGCGCAAGCCGGCTTCGACTTTCAAATAAAGGTCGTTGAGCAGATCGAGCGGCACGCCCTGCCGCCGCACGAACGGGGCATGCATGGCGGCGTTGTTTTGGGCGCGCGCCGCGAGCGCCTCATAGGTGTGATGGCCGATGTCGGCGTCCTTGTTCTCCAGCAACGCGACAAGCACGCGATCGTCGGTGTGTTGGGCCAGGCCGTGCGACACCGTCTGGGTCAATTCGCGCCGCCCGGTGACGGCGAGCGCATGGTCGTGGGATTTCTCCGCAATCACGTCGAGCAGATCGGTATCGGTCAATATGCGCGAATGCTTGAGAACGGGCGCGGCCACGTCGATGTGGTCCATCGCGAATTGCCGCGCCGTGCGCGCGAACGGCTTGAGGCTGCCGGCGATCAGCTTGGCAATCTCGGCGCGAACCTGCGTGGACAGGTCCGACGTGACGGCCGCGAGAAGCTCGTCGAGCGCGGCATGATCTGCGATGGCATGGGCGGCGCCGTCCCTGAGGAGCGTGTCCGTCACCGTGCGCAGCAATTCGCGCCGGCCGTCGCTCGAAGTTTCCCGCGCGAGGTCCGCCAGCTTCGAATACGTCGGCGCCAGGTTCGTCATTCGTCGGATGCCGCGGCAAATGTGGATTTGAACGCTACATTGGAGCCGTTAATGGCCGGTGGAGATTTTTGCGCTCATTCGAATCAGATTGCGCGCAACCGGTGTTTGGTTGCGCGATTTGACCGCACCTTAGCGCCGCCTCAGTTCGAGTTTTGCGCGTGCGGATTGAACAGATCGGTGATGAGCGCGGCCGATGCGGTCGCCAGGCTGTCGGATGGATGGGCCGAACAATAATTGTCGATCCATGCCGCGAGCGCGGCGTTGTTCGTTCCCTTCGCGATGTCGCCTTGCGTGGTGAAATTGTAGGCCGTGATGTAGCCCATCACCCAATCCTCGTCGGCGGTGGCGGCCGGCGTATGACCGTGCCGGTCGCTCGCCCATGTGGTGCACGACACGATTCCGGCGCCCAGGACGCCGTATGGCGCGGCCGCGGCGGGCAGCGCTGCCGCTGTGGCCGCAAGACAAATCAGCCAAACTCGAATCATTGTTCTCTTCCACTCCGCGCTCGATCGCGCGATACTACCGTCAAACAGCGGCCGGCGGAATGCCGGCCGGCCCTCGGGGGGATGTCATGCCGGACGAAGCCGCCGGGCGGATCAACGAATTCGCGCGCAAGAAGCACCCCGGTCTCGTCGGCGTGAAGATCGAGACCTGCGGGCGCGATCTCGTGACGGGCGGCATGACGATCACCGAAGAGGTCGTCGCCGGTAACGGAATGGTCTGGGCGCCCGTGATCATCACGCTCGCCGACTGGCTGTGCGCCGCCGGCATGTCGCCGAACCTTCCCGAAGGCGCCGGCTTCACGACCATCGAGTTGAAAACGAATTTCCTCGGCACGGCGGCGGTGGGCGAGCGGGTGACGGGCCGCGCCGTTCCGGTTCATCGCGGCCGCACCACCCATGTCTGGGACGCGGTCATCCGCAACGAAACCAAAGACCGCACGATCGCGCTGTTCCGCTGCACCCAGATGATCCTCCTTCCGCGCAACGCCTAGGCAACCGGGCGGCTTCGCGTCGCTATTTTTGAGGTCTCATTGGCCACGCAATCGTCTCTCGTCCATCGCGCGTTTCTGGCGGCCATCGCCATCAAGGGTCTGGACGGCGCCGCCGAAACCGTCGCCGGGCTCATCGTCGCGGTTGCGGGTTCCCAATTTGTCTATTCCTTCGCCATCTGGATCACGGCGCCTGAAATCGCCGTCAACCCCGACAGTCGCCTGGCGCATATGATCCGCCACGGCGCGACGGGGCTCACCCAGGCGTCGCATCTGTTCGTCGTCGTCTATCTCCTCGTTCACGGCATCCTGAAGCTGGGTATCGCGGTCAATCTTTTGCGTGGCAAGAACTGGATATTTCCCATTGCAAGCGTGATCCTGGCGGGCTTCATCGTCTTCATGAGCGTCCGGCTGACGACGCATTGGTCGGGGTGGCTGTTCGGATTTGCGCTGTTCGATGTATTGACGCTGGCGCTCGTCCTCAACGAATGGCGCAATCACCGCCCCCGATATGCCGTTTAGTTCCGGGAACCCGGCACGGAAAACAATGTGTCGGTGGCGTTCGGAAAATTTAATTCAATACCGGAATCGCGCGCCGCTGCGAATTCCCGCCGACATATTGTTGCGAAATCGAATGGCGGACTTTCGCCGGCGGCAAAAATTGCGTATGGGTTGCGTCGCGCGGGGGAGGCCAATGTCGGAGGCACTCCATGTCGTTCAGATTCCATTCCGATCGCGCGATTTTCGACCACCGCACCGATCTGGTTCGGGTTCCGGCGATCGTCGACAACAAGCTCGTGGTGTGCGCGATCGCGCATGGGGCCATCGTGAAGGTGCTCCGCTCCGGCGACGGTCCGGCGGAATATCTGCTGGACACCTATCGCCGCTTCGCGCGGGCCTTTCACACCCTCGTCATCCACAAATACCGGACGCAGCGGATGCAGGCCGACAGCGTCGTGGTCATCGACGCCGACGATTTTCCGGCTCTGGATTCGCCGTGGGACTATGAAGGCTCGCCCACCTTGAATTGACGCAAAGGCCCATTCGCGGCGCTATCTGGCGTTCGCGGCGACGCCGGGCGGGGCTGTTCGCATCCCGGACCCTTGATATCGCGGCCCGGTTCGCCGATATGCAGGGCTCGATCCGGAGTCCCCGCCCATGGCCGATGTGTCGCAGCCCGAGCTTCCCACCGTCGGCGAGGCGGGCGCCGCGTTCAATCCGCTCCATGCGATCCGCTCGGTCGGTCTCAGCCTGTTCATCAACGGCGTCTGCCCCTATCTCCTTTATCGCTATCTGGCGCCTCACTATCCGGCCGGCAGCCTGATGCCGCTTCTTTATGCGAGCATTTTTCCGTTGTCGGGGCTCGCGCTCAATCTGGTCCGTACACGGACGGTAGATTACATCGCGGCCATCGCGCTGTTCGAGATCTCGTACAATATCGTCACCGCGTTGCTCGCCTCGACCGTGCGCTGGGCGCTGATCTTCCGCTCCTCGGAGGGGTTCATCGTCGCCGCCATCTTTCTCGTCTCCGTGCTGATCGGGCGTCCGATCATCTTTTATATTTCTCGCCAGTTCGCGGCGGGCGCCGACCCCGAGCGGCAGCAGGTCTTCGCCGCGATTGACGCCGCCGACAAGGGGCGGACCTGCGCCACCGCCACGCTCGTCTGGGTCGCCGGCATCACATGCCTGACGCTGTTCAATCTCACGCTCGCGCTGAATTTGGCGGCCGCCAACTATCTTCTCTTCGCCCAGATCGCGAACACCTCGATCAACGTGCTGCTGGTGATCTGGACCGTCCGGTTTGTCCGCATCCGGTTCGAGCGCCTGGCTGGGCTTCCGGCCTAGAGATTCCGGGGTTGCCCGCCGCAGAATCCCTCTTTCGGGCCGCTCCGGCAAGGGATACACTGGCGTCAGCATTTGCCGTCAGGGAGTCTCCGCATGCGAGTTCATGTTCCGTTCGCCGCCGCCGCAGTGCTCGTCGGTTTGGCAGTCGTGCCGGCCTCGGCCATGCAGACGATCCACATCCCCGACAGCAACACGCTGACGACCACCAACCAGCCGCCTGACGGCCTGTTCGACCCCAACATGCCGGCGCAGTGGCAGAAGAAGACGGATTCAACGGACAGCACGCTGGACACGGGGAAGTTTCATTTCTTCGTCGGCGGCAACAACTCCAACCAGACCCGGACGCCGTCGACCTATGGTGGCGCACTTGTGCCCGGCTCGGAGTTCAATCAGTCGCTCCCCGGCGTCAATCCGGATCCCTTCGCGCCGCGTTGAAGGCTTCCGCATTCAACCCATCGTGATTTTCACGCGCGGGCGTTTGCCATGGCGCACGCTTCAGTGTTCATAGAAACGCGAATCAAGCTCAGAGGCGCCCCATGACCGATCGACCCAGGCCGAACGAATGGGTGGAGGCAGGCGCCGCGCTGCTGCCGGACATGATTGCGCTGCGGCGCGCGATCCATGAAGACCCCGAACTCGGGCTGATGACGCCGAAGACGACGGCCAAGGCAAAAAACGCGCTGGCGGGCTTGCCGCTGGAGATTTTCGAAGGGCCCTCGACCACCGGTTTCATCGCGCTGCTGCGAGGCCCCGCGAACGGCCGCACGGTGCTGCTACGCGGCGACATGGATGCGCTACCGCTCCAGGAAGATACGGGTCTCCCGTTCACGTCGCAGACTGACGGCGCGATGCATGCCTGCGGCCACGACACCCATGTCGCGATGCTGGCGGGCGCGGCACGCGCGTTGTGCGCCCGGCGCGACCGGCTGGCGGGCTCGGTGATGTTCATGTTCCAGCCGGGCGAGGAGGGTCATCACGGCGCCCGCTTCATGCTGGAAGACGGATTGATCGATCCGTTGCCCAACGCCGCGTTTGCGATTCACGTTTCGCCGAACCATCCTGCCGGCATGTTCGGCAGCCGGCCGGGGCCGCTGCTGGCGGCGGCCGACCGCATCGTTCTGACCATCACCGGCAAGGGCGGCCATGCCTCGCAGCCGCATCTGGCCGTCGATCCGATTCCCGTCGCGTGCGAAATCGTCACGGCGATGCAAAGCCTCGTCACCCGGCGCATTCCCGCCTTCGATCCGGTGGTGATGACGATCGCCCGCATCGCCTCGGGCACCACGAACAACGTCATTCCCGAAACGGCGGAGATGGAAGGCACGATCCGCAGTTTCTCGGCGAGTTCGCGCGCGCTGGCGCATGAGGGTCTGCATCGAATCGCCAGCAACATCGCCGCCGCCCACAAGGCGACGGCCAATGTGGAGATCATTCCCGGATTTCCGGTGACGATCTGCGACGGCGATGCGGTGAGGCTCGCCAGGGAGACGGCGCAGGGCCTGTTCGGCGACGCGTCGTGGATAACGATGTCGAGCCCGATCATGGGCGCGGAAGACTTCTCTTACGTGCTGCAGAAAGTGCCCGGCGTCATGGTCTTTCTGGGCGCGACGCCGGAAGGCGGCGATTTCCACACCTGCTGCGGCCTTCATTCCAACCGCATGGTGCTGGACGAAACCGTGATGGCGAGGGGCGTGGCGATGCATTGCGCCTATGCCGAAGCGTTCCTCAGCAACGGCTTCGAAGGGGAAGCCGCGCGCGGGTGACGGCGCCGCGTCCTGCCGCGCCGTTCGCGGGCGGCTGAAACAACGCATCGATGACGGGGCAGTCCGGAATCTTTCGGCCGCTGCACTGCGCGACGATCGTGGCCATGACGCGTTCGAGGCGGCGCAAATCGGCGATCTTGCGGCGGATACCGGCAACGTGATCGAGCGTCAGCGCACGCACTTCGGCGCAGATGTAGGCATGTCCGTCGACGAGACGCAGCAGCTCGCGCAGCTCGTCGAGACTGAAGCCAAGCTCGCGACCGCGCCGGATGAAGGTCAAACGCTTCAGATGGTCCGCCGTGTACATGCGATAGCCGCCCGCGCTGCGCGCCGGTTTCGGCATCGCGCCGGTCTTCTCGTAGTAGCGGATGGTCTCGATATTGACCGCGCTCTCCCGCGACAGAGCGCCGATCGAGAACTCCACGCTGCCAGCGGATTTGGCCATGAAAAAACCTCTTGAGTCTGTAGCCGCTACAGGGTCCAGGGTGAGGCTAGGCTGCAAAGCCGCCCGCGGCAATCCGGTGCGGGCATTTGGCAGCAGGAGACTGGCCATGGGCGAAAAGCCGCAAGTGCTGGGCGCAACGGGCGGCGCGATAGGCTTGAGCACGCTGGCGCTGGCGTTCGGCGCCTGCTGCGTCACGCCCTGGGCGGTGACGCTTCTCGGCGTGTCCGGCGCCGTGCTTCTGGCGCGGCTCGCCTTCGTCCAGCCCTATGTCGTGGCGGGAACGCTTGTGTTGCTCGGCGTCGGCTTCTGGTTCGTCTATCGCCGTCCGGGCGCGGATGCGGCTTGCGATATCGCCCAGCGCCGCCGACTGCGATGGCTGGTGTGGAGCGCAGCCGTCATTGTCGCCGCGATCGATCTCGCGTCCTTCGCTCCGCGCTTTCTGGGATGAGGAAGAGCACTATGCATCTTCTGCCGAAACGATTCCCTGCAATCGCTCTTGCCATCGGCCTTTTGGCGCTGGCTGGTTGCGGGCGCGACGACGGCGCACGGCCGGCTGCTTCCCGGGTCGCGGTGCTCGACAGTGCGGATCAGCCGTTGCGCGACGACTTCAACCGCGATCGCGGCTTCGTGCGGCTGATGTTCCTGGTGGATCCGACATGCCCGGGTTGCCTGCGCGGGCTGGCGGACATGGGCGACGACGTTCTCGCGAAACTGCCCCGGGACGCACGGGTGAAAATCTATGTCGTGCATGAGCCGGTGATCGGCGGCAGCGAAAAGGACATTCCGGCGGCGGCAAACTTGCTGCACACGTCGCTGGCGCGGCACTACTGGAACCCCACCGGCGATTTCGGGCGGCAGATGTCGCACGTGCTGGGCTACCGGAACGGCTCGCACTGGGTCTATGCGTGGGACACGTGGATGATCTATCCGTCCGATGCCGTGTGGCGCGGGAAAGACCCGCCGCCGCCGGCCTTCCTGATGCATCAATTGGCCGGCCTTGAAGGCAATCCAAAGTTTCCCCACCTGGACAGCAAGGTGTTTGCGACGAAGCTGACTGCGATGCTTGCCGCGCGCGTGCGGAAGAGCGCCGCACAATGACGACAGCGACCAACCCACCGCTCCTGAGCTCTGAACTGACGTGCCCCAAATGCGGCGCATGCCGGACGGAGACGATGCCGGACGACGCCTGCATCTACTTCTACGAGTGCAAGGCCTGCGGAACGGTTCTCCGCCCGAAGCCGGGGGATTGCTGCGTGTTCTGTTCCTACGGCTCGCTGCCGTGCCCGCCGGTCCAGATCGAACGCGGCTCGAGCGACGGCTGCTGCCGGTCATGAACCCCGCCGGCAACCCGTCGAATGGCAAACCTCAAAACGATTGGGTGCGCCGGCCCGCAACGGCGTTTCTCTGGTGGTGTCTTCCGCTGGGCTTGGGGTTCTCGATGAACCTGTTTGCACTACCGCAGCGAACTGCTGCTCTTGTCTGGATGGTTTTGTTCGTCTGGATGGGAACGGGATGCCTTCTGAATGCGCGGGGCAGCCGCCGGCTGCACTGCTACATCTCGGGACCGGTATTCTTCCTTGGCGCCGCGGCTGTTGGATTGTTCGGGTTGGGCGCGTCGGCGCTCGGTCCGCATGGCCTCAACAACACCGTCGGGATCACCTTGGGACTCGCCCTGCTGTCGTTCGTCCCCGAAGCGGTCTGGCGCAAATATTTCTGACGGCGGCGGCATCGCCGGGAATGGGGCGACGTGAGGGCGCAATTCCATTGTGGCTTTGACCAGAGTTGGCGTTATAGGCTCTCGCTCGGGATCATCCGGAGAATTCCCGTTGAAAGCGGAACCGTTCGTTCGCGGCTTGAAATTCGGCGAGGGCGTGCGCTGGCACGATGGCCGCTTCTGGTATTCCGATTTTTTCAATCACCGGGTTTCGAGCGTCGCCGCCGACGGCAAACCGCGCGTCGAGCTTGAGATCGACGATCGGCCGTCCGGTCTCGGCTGGTTGCCCGACGGGCGGCTGCTGGTGGTGGCGATGACGAGCCAGCGCCTCCTGCGCCGCGAACCGGACGGCAAGGCCGTGCTGCATGCCGACCTCAAGCCGCTGGCGAAATTCCACGCCAACGACATGCTGGTGGATTCGCGCGGCCATGCCTTCGTCGGCTGTTTCGGCTTCGACCTCGACGCGTTCATCGAAGAGCATGGTCCGGCGCCGCTCTTCGCCGAGCCCGGGCCGCCGAAGGCGCCGATCCTGATGGTGACCCCGGACGGCAAGGTGACGATCGCGTCGCCCGATCACAAATTCCCCAACGGCATGGCGCTTGTCGGCCGCACGCTGATTGTCGCGGAATGTTTCATTCCCGGCCTCACCGCGTTCGATCTCGGCGCCGGCGGCGCACTCGCGAACCGGCGTCCCTGGGCGACCCTGTCCAACGCGCCGGCCTCCATCGTGCCCGATGGAATCTGCGCCGACAGCGAAGGCGCCATCTGGGTCGCGAACGCATTGGGCCGCGAAGCGGTGCGGATCGGCGAAGGCGGGAAGATTCTCGATCGCGTCGAAACCTCGCAGAACGCGTTTTCCTGCGCGCTCGGCGGCGCGGACGGCCGCGACCTCGTCATCGCGACCGCTCCGGGCTCGAACGCGGAAGCCGCCGCCAAGGATCCGAAGGGCATGCTGGAAATCGCCCGCGTTCCCGTTCCGCGCTGAAGACCGGCGTCTCCGCCGGATTTGCCGGCGCGACCGTACCTCGCTTGTGCCGGTCCGCCATGATCGCGTCCCAAGGAAATCCCAAGCTTTCCGCGAGGCTTTCCCAACGACTTCTTCGCATTCCCCGCCGATCCTTCGCGCGAGTTGAAGGAGGCAAACATGAGCAAAATTCTGAGAGGCGTTCTGGCGCCGTTCGCCGCGTGCGTCGTGGCGTTCCTGATCGTCGCTTATGGGCAGGGGATTTGGGGGCTTCTCGTTTTCGCCAATGTCAAATTCCGCCCGGACTTGCCATGGGCCGCGGTGGTCATGGCGGTGCTGCTGGTGGTTCTCATTCTCTATTTGTCGGGCTTCGGGCCGCCCCGCGCCACAAGCGCCGCGCGACGCCGGCTGCTGCGCTGGAATCGCATTCCGCTTCCCATATTCTTCTGGGCGCTCTTCACGGGCGCGCTCGCGCTTGTCGCGATGGGCGGCGGCTGGCTCGTCGTATCCGACCTTGTCCATCTGCCGCCGAATAACACGCCCGACATAAGCGGCTATCCCCTCGCGACCGTCCTGTCGTTTCTCGTGATGGGATCGCTCGCGGCGCCGCTCAGCGAGGAAGCGGCGTTTCGCGGTTACGCGCAAGGCATGCTCGAGCGCGCCTGGGGCTGGGCGCCGGCGGCCATCCTCGGCTCGTCGGTGCTGTTCGCGCTCGCGCATGTCACGCAAGGGCTGTTCCTGCCCAAGCTCGCGCTTTATTTTTCGGCCGGGCTCATCTTCGGCGCCATCGCCTATCTCACCAATTCGCTTTACGCCGCGATGGTGGTCCACAGCATGGCCGATTACATGGGCTTCCTGCTTCTGTGGCCGCATGACGCGCGACCGCACCTGCTGGTCACGGAAGGCGGGCACGATCCGCTGTTCGCGCCCGCCGTCGCGGCGCTCGCGATATTCGCGCCATTGGGCCTCCTCGCTTTCCGCCGCCTGGCAAGGCTGACGCGGGGCACGCGTAACGCCGCGCGCGACATGGCGCTCGCCTGATCGTCGCGCCGCAATCGGCGCTATCGGCCCAGCGCGACGGTCGTCCAGCCGAGCTTTTTCAGTTCGCCTTCGGCCGTGGGCGACAGGCCGCCGGTGGTCGCAAACAGGGGCGGCTGCTTTTCGCCCGAAGCGGCGATGGCGGCGCTCAATTGCGCCATGCTTTGCGCGACCTTGTCGGTCCAGGCGATGTCGTCGAAGCGGAACGCGCCGACCAGCCGGCCGCCCGCGTCGCGGTTCAAGAGCACGCCCGACACGACCTCGAAGGATTTCAGCGTTCCCAGATGTCCGCTCTCCTGCGCCAGCAGTTCGGCGCGGTAGCGATAGAGCTTGGCCACGTCGGCCCGGTCCGCGGTCGCGGCGCGCGACACGAACGCCGTGGAGTTTGCGGCGCCGAGTTTTTCCAGCGCCACGGCGATCGCGAACTGGTCCTCCGGCGTATAGAAATGATTGCCGACGAATTTGCCGGTGGCTTCGGCATCGACGCTCGCGCCGTCGAGCTTGCCCACGACGAGCGCGGCGATGTCGTTCGAGGTCTTGCTGTCGATGGAGGCGTCGAGATCGGACGCGGTCGAACCCGCCGACACGGCAATGCCGGCGCCGCCCGGAATGGCGGACAGCGCGCCGTCGACGGTGATGTCGCCCGCCGCCATCACGCGCGCCACGTCCGCCAGGCCGTCCCGCAGCGGCACGAAATCGGTATAGGGATCGACCTTGAGCGTGGCGGCCAGTTCGCGCTCCGCCGCCGTGACTCCCACGACGTTCTCCAGCATGGGATCGCGGCCGGAATCCTTTCCCGACACGCCCGCCACGACATTGTCGAACGTGTTTCCGATTCCCGTCACCACGTTGCCGGTCGTCCCCACCGGATCGGCGATCAGGTCGCCGCCGAAGCGGATCGGCGCCAGCCCCGCCTTGGCCACGGCATCGACGAAGGTTTTCGTGCGGGAAAGCTTCTCGAGCGTTTGCAGCGCGCGCAATTCGTGCAGCCGTTCGTCCATGCGGCGCTGGCTGATGCTGCGGAAATTTCCGTAAGGCGTCTGGACGTCGAAGATGCGGACGAAGCCGTCGCTCTCGACCAGCGGCGTGACGGTCCAGTTTTCGCCTTTCACATCCGCGCCGAGAACCGATGCCGCGCTGGGCTCGGTGGCCGGCTCGGCGAAAGCGGGCGCCGCCAGCGCGACGAATAGAGCGGCCACGCCGCCGCAAAACGATCCCGAGAGATGACGCATGACTGTTCCTTTTCGAATGCCGGCCGGCTGAAATGCAGGTTGGGGAGGCCCCCCGCAAAGGCAACGCGCGATAATATAGCCCCCGATCCTATCATCAATTCCTCCGGCCGGCGCGCCTGCCGGGCGGAATAAGCGATCCATTCCCCCAATGCGGTAATCCTATGTGCCGGGCGCATTTGTCGCCGCCTGTTCGATCGCTGCTAGGGTTGAGGAGCGATCAATAAAGGACGCTTTCATGTCTGTCCGTCGATGTTTTCTGGCCGTCCTCCTCGCCGCGCTGCCGGCGGCCGCGAGCGCGCAAGACGCGGTCTCGGTGATGGTCGTCGGCGGTTACCACATGAGCAATCCGGGACACGATATCCATAACGTCCAGGCCGACGACGTGCTGGCGCCCAAGCGGCAGGCGGAGATCGCGGCGACGGTGGCCGCGCTGGCGCGCTTCCGGCCGACCGAAATCGACGTCGAATGGCCGGCCGATCTCGTGACGCAACGCTACGACGCGTTCACCAAGGGCACGCTCGCACCGTCGCGCAACGAAGTGGTGCAGCTGGGCTTTCGTCTGGCGCAGGCGAGCGGCGCCTCGGTTCACGGCGTCGATGTCGACGGCGATTTTCCCTATGACGCGGTCCAGGCCTATGCCAAGGCGCATGGCGGCGACGATCTTCTCGCGGGCGCCAATGCCGACGTGCAGAGCCTGGTGCAGAAGCAGGAGGATTTGCTGAAGACCACGACGGTCTCCGGGGTTCTGCGCTGGCTCAACGGCCCCGCGATGGCGCGCGAAGGCAACTATTTCTACCGCACCATGTTGAAGGTCGGCGGCGGCGCGGAGCAGCCCGGCGCCGATCTCCTCACCGCCTGGTACAAGCGCAATTTCTACATCTGCGCCAACATCGTCCAGCTTGCCAGGCCCGGCGACCGCATCGTGGTGTTCTACGGCTCGGGCCACGAATTCCTGCTGCGCCAATGCGTGAGCGAAATGCCCGGCTACAAACTCGTCGAGCCGAACGATTATCTGCCGGAGTAGGGAAGTTCTGTTTGGGCCGACGCGGCCCCCCTTCCGTCCGCCTCGCGAAGTGCTCGGCGTCCACCTTCCCCCGCGACGGCAGGGGTGTCCGGGGAAAGTTCAGGCATATCGGAGCTCCAGTTGATCCGGAGAGACCCTGGGTCGCGGTTTGGAGAGATGGACGTCGGGCGGTTTGTCGATTTCGGCGATGGTCCTTCGGGTGAAAAGGCGTTCTTTCAGGAGATCTGCGAGGCGGATGATTGGCATGGCGATGCAGCTTTCGCGGGCTGCGATGCGCAGAAGCACATAGGCGATCATGGCGGCGACGATCTGGAGTTGGATCGCATTGTCGCTGCGTCCGAGGAACGACCTGATCTTCAGATGTTGTTTGATCCAGCGAAACAGCAACTCGATCTGCCAGCGCTTCTTGTAAAGAGCCGCGATCTCGATGGCGGAGCGTTCAAAGTCGTTGGTGAGAAGCGTGATTTTTGCTCCCTTGTCGCGCCTGACGCGAATGCGGCGCATGGGAATGGCGAGCTTGAAATCGCCTTTGCTGACAAGCTTGACCTCGGCATCGTCGATGACGGTGAAGCCGTCGCCCTTGCGCTTCCTGAGCGGCAGCCAGCGAACGGCACGGAACCGCGCCAAAATCTTCTGGCGGGTGACGAACAGCGCTTTGGCATCGTGAATGCCAGTCCACCATTGGTATTTGTAGTACCCCTTGTCGAAGACGTAGGTGCATCCCGCCTCGATGTGGATCCGTTCGCCCACCTCCACGTCGTTGACGTTGGCATGGGTGATGGCGATGTCCGTCGGATTGTCGCGTCCCGGATCGTAGACGACGTGCAGCTTGAGACCACGGATGCGCCCGTTCCACTTGGCCCACTTGATGAGCCGGCCGAGCGGGACCGGAGAGGAATTGATCAGCCGCAGCATCTCTTCGCCCTCACGCTTCATCATCCGGTCGGCGAGACCGGACAGCATCGAAAACGTCTCGGTGAAGACCGCCGGCGGACGGCGCCGATTGGCGTCCGATAGCGTCGAGCGCGCCACGTTGTCTACCCCGAGATGGTAGTGGTGATGCGAATTGGCGTTCCACACCGCTTCCAGCCCGCGCAGGCCCTCTACGCCGGCAAGCTGGGCATAAATCAGCACCACCAGATGATCCCAGCTGTCGAACTCTTTGTCGTAGGCATTGCCGCGGTGGCTATCCACAACCGTGTCAAACCGGCGTCGCACAATCGGTTTGAGCAGATGCCCAAAAATGCTATCGCTGTACCGCATGCTCGGCCTCTCTTCTTTCTGAGTCTCGACAACCAGAAAGTAGCCGCTTCACGCAGCATTGGCCGGGCATGCACCCGCGTCACAGTGAATCGTTCCCCGGACAGCCCTGCCACAAGGGGGGAAGGCTAAAAGAAAGTGCAGCGGCGAGTCTTTTTTTGACCTTCCCCCCTCGTGGGGGAAGGTGCCGAGCGTAGCGAGGCGGAAGGGGGGCCGCGTTGACGCAATCCAAAACCCTACCGCGACAGCTCGCAGATCCAGTTCACTTCCCAGCTGTTGCCGCCGTCGGGCGAGAACGATTGCTCCATCCGCGCCGAATGGGGCGAGATGTCGAGCCAGACGAAGCGCACCAGGATCGCGCGGCCCTTGTAATCTTCCTGGTCGAAGAATTCGCCGCGCCGGCCGGTGAACTGGCCAATCGTCGCCGGCAGGCCGAGCGTGCCGTTGTCGACGTCGATGAGGTAGATGGACCATTGGTGCGAGACGGGATTGTACAGGCGCAATGTCTGCGCCTTGATGTGCAGGTGCTTTTCGGGACTGTCGACTTCGAATTCCTCGAAGTTCGCGTTGCTGTCGAGGATCTTCTTGTGACGGGAGATGCCGTCATATTCGATCCAGTCGGTCGAGCCGACGAGGCGGTCGGGCAGGCGGCGGACATGCGCCTTCCAGTCGCCGATCAGGAAATCGAAATCATGCGCCCCATCGCGCTTGGGGTCGACGGTCATTGCGGTGTCTCCTGTTGATGCTGAGGCGTGGACGGTTGCGGCCATCGCCGCGCCCGCGCCGGCGGCAAGCCCTGCGGCGATGACGCTGCGGCGCGTCTGCGAGTGATCGGTCATGAAAGCCTCCTCGGTTGCGATGGAGGCGTTATACGGGGCGATACCTGTCAGCCGGTGTCAGGTATTATTTGCGGCGTCGAAAAAAAATGAAGTTTTGGAAGCCTGGAATACAACGGCCGCGCCCGCACGAGCACTACGGCATCGCCCGCTATCGGCGGCCGGACGAACTTGCCCCTCTCCGAGCGCTCATTTTTTTCTTCGCCTGGGTTCCTGCGTCCGCACGAAAGCCGCCGATTTGGCAATACGGCAGCAATACGGTGACAGCGGCAACGTTCCCCTCGCACCGCGAGAGGCGAACCGTCGCGCTTTGTCGCAAGACGCCGAACCGCCAAGACTTGCCGCACTCGCCTGCATTGCCGAGACGGACGCGGGAAGAATGCGGCGACCAAGCCTGCCATGAATGCCGCATGGCCCGTCTGCGCCGCATCGTCGTTCCTGGTTGCCCGCATCACGTCACCGCGCGAGGCAACCGCCGAGAGCCGATCTTCTTCGAAGACGGCGACCAAGACGTCTATTGCGACATGCTCGCCGAACAGATGCGCAAGACCGAGGTCGAGGTTTGGGCGTATTGCCTGATGCCCAATCACGTGCACCTCATTCTCTGCCCGCGCGACGCAAACAGCCTCGGACGCGCGCTCGGCGCCGCGCACAAGCGATGGGCAAATTTCATCAATGGACGCGGCCGCTGGCGCCGCCATCTGTTCGACGGACGCTTTGCTTCGGTCGCCATGGACGAAGGCCACCTGATCTCGGCCGTCCGCTATGTGGCGCTCAATCCGGTCCGCGCGCGGCTTGCGGCCCGCGCCGAAGACTGGAAGTGGTCGAGCGTCCGCGCCCATCTCGCGGGCCGGAACGACGGGCTTGTGAGCGTCAGGCCGGTGCTCGATCGCGTGAAGGATTTCGCGGCGCTGATCGCCGACGGGACCGGCGATGCCGGGTTTGCCGCGCTCAGAGCGGCTGAGCAGACCGGCAGGCCTCTCGGCACGGCCGACTTCATCGCAGGACTGGAGCGGATTCTCGGCCGCCCTATCGCACGGCGCAGCGCCAGGGCGAAAACCCAAACAGCAGTCGCGCGATCAGCCGGAACTCATTTGAACGACCGGGGAACGTTGCCGCTGTCACCGTATTCTTTTAATGGTAGAATTCCCACAGAACAAGAGGCACGGGACCTGATTGAGGAAGCTGGTGGTCGAGTAGACCGTGTTGACGAGCCGCATGGACCTCCCAGCACTCATAACTTTGATCACATCAACTACACGACGGCTTCCGGTGCTAAGGGTACAATTGAAATTAAGCCATGACTGCTACGCAAACCACTCTTGAAGACAGCCGGAGGGCTTTGGTGCATGTCCTCACGCAGGTATGCCACAAGCTCGGCGTTAGAATAGTCTCGCCCTATCGAGCTTTGGGTCAAGAAGGCCGTGAAATAATATATCCGGCATTTATTCCCGAGTTCGGCAGCGTGCTAGGTACTGTAGTTGATGTGCTGGAAGCGCCCCGAACTGCCCGCGAGGTCGGATTGGGAGATCAAGGTAGCGAGAATTATGTCGGTCGTTCCTTTTTAAACTTAACCTCAATTCAATTGGACCCGCTAAAATACGTCACCGAAATGCTCGATGAGTGGGGGTACTATGGCGATGCGGAGAAAACTCCGCAATTTATGAGGTCGCGGTCGTAGTATCGACGGCAGTCTCTTGTCCCCTGTTGTCCCTACCGTGCCAATAGGAAGCGAGAAGTTGAATGCAAATCCGCCGCGCCGTAGTTATCCCAGTAGTTGTTGCAATCCTGGCATTGGCGATCTGGGGCGCGATGTACGTGAGAGGGCATTGGTATATGGGCGGGGTCGTTCAGTTCCCAAATCAAGCTATCACTATCGGTAAGTCTGTGTGTATGTCTGAATATACCCCTGCTTATTGCAGCGAGCGTGCTGTGTTGTGGTCGTCAAGGCACAGCTTCACCCCCGATTGATCAGTTCGCAAATCCGCAAGGTGATGCCTCCCGAGCCGTTGCGAAAGGTGACTTTTCGCTAAAGGCAATAAACAGATTTACCGTCGTTGTTCCGGGTATTGACGCTGACTATGAGTTGCTGCGAACAAAATTTAGAATATCGGTGATACAAGGGACATCAGACGTAATTGTGAAGAATGCCCCAAATTCACTCAACAATCGTGCTGAGGCTTACGCGATCAAATACAATAGGTATTTGTTCACGCAACTGGGTTGCAACCCAGCTAAACCGCTGGAGCCTTGCGAAAAATACAAATAGCGCACCTTTTCTACTGTCCCTACCGAAAACCTATCGGGCGGCTTTTCGCCCATATCGCCAATCCACCTGTCCCTACCGAAAACTCATCCGGACCGGTTTCGTCCATACCGATGATGCAATCCGCCGAGTATGGGACGTGAAGAAACAGCACCATCACGTTCAATCGGTCGCGAATGCGGCAAATCTTTCGCAAGTGCGAGATGCGTGCGGTCGTTGTTGTAGTAGTCGGCGTAGTCACGAAGCAGGCGGCGCAGATGGTTCGGACCGAGTACGATCGCGTGATCCAGACATTCGCGCCGGATCGACCCGATGACCCGCTCGACATATCCGTTTTGCCAGGGCGAATGCGGCGCCGTCGGACGATCTCGAATGCCCAGCGCGAAGATCCTTTGCCGGAAGACGCCGCCATAGGCGCCATCGTCGTCTCGCACCAGAAAGCGCGGCGCGGTATCCCAGGGAAACGCTTCGACGATCTGGCGGGCGAGCCATTCGGCGGTAGGATGCCTCGTCACTTCCACATGCAGGATCGCGCGCCTGCCGAGGCCGAGTACGACGAAGGCGTAGAGTCGCTCGAAGCCCAGTGTGGGCACGTCATATCTCCGTCTCCATCCATCTCGCGAGATAGCGCGCAAATATATCGGTCTCGACGTTCACGGCGGAGCCGCATTGGAGATGGCGCAGCGTCGTCGCGTCCCAGGTGTGCGGGATGATGCTGATGTCGAACGTCCGGTCGCGGATGTCGACGACGGTCAGCGAAACGCCGTCGACCGCGACGGCGCTCTTCTTCGCGATGAAGCGGTGAAGCGGGTCCGGAACGCGGATGCTTGCGCGATAGGACCCGCCGTCCGGCGCGAGCGACACGATCTCGCCCACGCCGTCGACATGGCCCGTGACGACGTGACCGCCCAGCTCGCTGCCCACTCTCTGCGGGCGTTCGAGATTGATCTCCGTTCCCCCCCCCGCCAGCGCCCCGCCGTGGTCAGCGCGATCGTTTCATTCGACGCTTCGACGGCGAACCATCCGGCGCTCTTGTCGATCAGGGTCATGCAGCAACCCGCATGCAGGATCGAGGCGCCGATCTCGGCGTCGCCGAGATCGAGCGACGTCTCGATCTCGATGCGGAGGTCGCGGTTTGTGGGCCGGACGGCCTTGACCCGGCCGGTGCCGGCCACGATGCCCGTGAACATGGGTCTTTCTCCCAACTAATACCGGCGGCCCCGGTCCTTCACCCCTCTCGAAGTCATTCCCGCGAAAGCGGGAACCCAGTAGCGAGCGTTCCGCCTACGCCAAAGGCTTCGGCGGACAAGATCATCGCACAGACCCGCCGAAGCGTTGCGAAGGCGGGCCGCGAGCGACAAAGAGTTATTCGCCGCGCCGACACGCGGCGACTGGGTTCCCGCTTCCGCGGGAATGACAGTTGAGGGAAAACGAGCCGCGGCCTATGGCCATTGGTATAGGCCTTGTGTGTTTCTGTTATTTCGAATAAATACCATATTCGAAACATGTGCAAGACCCGGAACTGGCATGCCCGCTGCCCTCCCCACCGTCTCCGACGCCGCCATGGCCCGGGCGGCTGCGCGCATCCTGGAGCCGGGGCGGGGGCAGGCGACGGTGTCGCTGGCCTCGCGGCAAAGCGCGCCGCTGCCGGAGCCCGCCTTCCGGATCCTGCTCGAAACGCTCGCCCAGATGGCGCGCGGCAATGTGGTGGCCGTCACTCCGCTCGAGGCCGATTTGACGACGCAACAGGCGGCTGAATTGTTGGGCGTGTCGCGGCCGCATCTCGTCAAGCTGCTCGAAAGCGGGGCGATCCCGCACCGCAAAACCGGAACGCATCGCCGCGTGAGCCTGGGCGATCTCACCGCCTACCGGACATCCACCGACACACGCACGAGGGATTTGATGAAGCTGGACCGGGTGGACGACGCGATCCGCGCGATCGCGGAAGGCGAGATGGTCGTGGTGGTCGACGACGACGACCGCGAGAACGAAGGCGATCTCATCGTGGCGGCCTCGAAGGTCACGGCGCAACAGATCGCCTTCATGGTACGGCATACGAGCGGCATCTTGTGCGCGCCGCTCACGCGCGAGCGCGCCCATGCGCTCGAGCTGGAGCCCATGGTGCGCGACAACAACGCGCCGCTCCGCACGGCCTTCACCGTGTCGGTCGATTATCGCGAAGGGCTGACGACGGGCATCGCCGCCGAGGAGCGGACGAACACCGTGCGCGCGCTGGCGAACGGCAATGTGACGGCGGGCGATTTCGTGCGGCCCGGCCATGTGTTCCCGCTCATCTCCGTGGACGGGGGCGTCTTGATGCGCTCGGGCCACACCGAAGCGACGACCGATCTGGCGCGGCTGGCGGGCCTGCCTTCCGTGGGCGTGCTGGGCGAACTCGTCAACGACGACGGCACGGTGAAGCGGCTGCCGCAGTTGGTCGCGTTCGCGAAGGAGCACAAGCTCCGGATCATTTCGATTGCGGATCTGATCGCCTGGCGCCGCGCGCGCGAGCGCCTCGTCACGCGGGTGTCCGAGTTCGAAATCGCCACCGAAATCGGGCCGGCGCATGCGATCTCCTATGCGACGCAGTTCGATTCCGTGCAGCATCTGGCGCTGGTGTTCGGCGACATCGCGTGCGTGAAGCCGGTGCCCGTGCGCATCCATCGCCAGGAAGTGCTGGCCGACGTGTTCGGCCGGCGCGCGGGCGGCAGCCTCATTTCGGCGGCGCTCCAATGCATGAAGGCGGAAGGGGCGGGCGTGCTCGTCTATCTGCGCGAAGGCGCCACGGGCGTCGCCGCGCCGGCGCTGGACGAGAAGCCGGGCGACGCACATGCGAGCGCGGCGAAGCGCGAGAAACAATGGCGCGAAGTCGGCATCGGCGCGCAGATCCTGAAGGATCTGGGGCTCACATCGATCGAGCTCCTGACGACGCACAAGCTCGATTACATCGGCCTCGACGGCTTCGACATCCAGCTCGCCGGCAGCCGGATCATCGGGGGATAGCGCCAGGTTTGCGTTTGGCCTGGTTGAAAATCTTGATCAAATAACGTAAGCATTTCGCCACAACGGAACGACGCGCCCGGCGCCCAAAAAGCGGCCGGTTTTTTTGTTGGGCGTCCCCCTCACCCACATTGTCACTGCGTAGAAACCTCGCACTTGCTCGCCCTCTCCCCCAAAGGGGGCGAGGGGAATTGTGCGCGGCACCACTTCTCCCTCGCCCCCGCAGGGGGAGAGGGTCGGGGTGAGGGGGTGCCGGCGGCGCGGATAATCCCGAAAGAAAAGACGCCGATTTTCGCCAACTATCCGACGCGGGACCCGGACCATCGCCGACGCATCGATAAACACCTCCGATTGACTATGGCGCCGTGGCGTTTGTCCAGTGTGGAACAGGATTGATCCCAATCTGTATTGCGCGAGAGCGGGATATTTCCTAGATATATTTGTCGAAATCTGTCGGGGGGCAGTCATGGCGCAAGGGGAACATCAGAGCACCGCCTGGCCCGGCATCGTGTGGCGCGTGCGGGCGGGGTTTATCGTCTTCCTGTTGACCGCGGCCGCTCTCATCTTGCCGCCGCAGATGGCAGACATGCTCGCCGATCTGTTGGACTATCGTGGCCATGGCGATTGGCTGCCGACCGGCGTGTTTCACCTCGTGATGATCGCGGTGGCGTTCCTGCTCTGGTATTGGACCCGGACAGTGCTGCTCGCCGCCTTCCGCGTGCCCGACACCAGCGCGGCGCGAAACCTGTTCGACACAGGCAGTGTCGAGGGCAGGCGCACGCAGAGAGTTTTCGACTGGCTGCCCCGCGCGCTGTTTCTCGGCACGGCATTCCTGGCTGCGATCGCCGCTGCCCGCAGCGAGAAATGGCTCGAGGCCCTGATCGCCGTGATCTGGGGCTTCGGACTCGTCTGGGTGCTGGCGAACCGTCTCGCCTGGCAGGCGCGTTTCGGCCTGAAGGAATCCGGCGCCGCGCGGCCCGAACGTCCGCGCGCCCGTTCCTGGATCCTGCGTTTGTGGCGGCGGCTGCTCGATTTGCTCGATTGCGGGCCGTTCAGCCGCCGGCTCGCGGCCGCTCTTTTGATAGTCGCGGGCGGATTGTTCGTGCTCAGCGCCGCGCTCTCCTTCGTGCGGGGCGGCATCGACTATTTCACTCCCCTCCGGCTCGCGTTGCCCGGCGCCACGGCCGCATTGCTGGTGTTCGGGTTGGCGGTCGGCCCGCTCACCGCACTGAGCTATGTGTTCGACCGGATCGAAGCGCGGCTGCCCATTTGGAAGTGGAAGCTGCAACTGCGCTATGTGCCGGTGCTGAGCCTGCTCGCCATCCTGACCATCCTCGGCCCCATATGGATGAACCTGCATGCCGTCAGGGTCGTCGACGACCTCAATGCGATGTCGCCCGCCGCGCGCGTGTCACTGGCCGATTATTTCCAGAAGTGGGTCGCGGTGTGCGCGCAGGGCAACAAAAGCGACCCCGTGCGGCCGGTGATCGTGGCGGCGGCAGGAGGCGCATCGCGCGCCGGGCTTTGGACCGCGCGCGTGCTCACCCTCGTCGACCGCGATCTGGTGCAGGCCAAGACGAAGGACAGCTCGATCTTCCTGATCAGTTCGGTATCGGGCGGAACGCTGGGCGCGGCGGAATATCTGTCGATGCGGGCCGGCCAGACGAAGGTGGCCGGCGCCCAATGCCATCTTTCAGACGTTTCCGAGGACAGCGCCGGAGAACGCGGGATGGTCGCGGCGTTGAGCGCCGACGCCATCAGTCCGGCGCTGGCCGCCATGCTCCTGAGCGATGCGCCGCGCGCGATTGTGGGCGTCGTCGCCGCGCCGATCGTCGCCATCCACAATCATTACGCCACTGTGCCGTGGGTGCTTCGCGGCAACGACCGCGCCGAAGCGCTGGAGCGCGCCTTCGAAGCGAATTGGGATCGTTATGGAATCGGCCTGAAACCGTCGCCGGGCTCGCCGCTCGGGCTCGATTTGCCCTATCTGTCGTTGTTCTATGATTCTCCTGGCGTGTTGCGCAATTTCGTGCCGGCCCTTGTCGGCAACGGCACCGACGAGCAGAACGGCGACCGCATCGTCACCGCGCCGTTCAAGGTCAACGGCGAGCAATTCTGCGTCGACACTCGCCGCTGGCATCTGAGCGACGACAAATGCAGGAAGACCGTGTCCGCCTATTCCTGGGGCCGGCTCGGGCCGTTGCTGTCGCCGTCCGATTCACTCGCGCTTCTGGGTGCGGACGTTCCGATTTCCACGGC
This sequence comes from uncultured Alphaproteobacteria bacterium, assembly GCA_963760345.1. GTDB lineage: Bacteria > Pseudomonadota > Alphaproteobacteria > Micropepsales > Micropepsaceae > Rhizomicrobium. Next base: position 103,515 of record CAVXCU010000002.1, on the reverse strand, counting down.
GATCACCAACACGTCCCGCTTTCCGTTCGTCAGCCCGTCCGGCGAACTGACCCCCGTCGTCTACAAAAAGGAGATGATCTCCGGCGTTACCAAACCGGATTCGGGCAAAAGCTATCAGAGGGATTCCGATCAGGTCATCGACGGCGGCTATTACGAGAATGAGGGGCTTGAGACGGCGCTCGAAATTGCCGATTGGCTGAAGACTTACGGCCCCGCGCTGATCAAGCGCCCGGTCTATCCGCTCATCGTGGAGGCGACCGCCGACGCGGGCATCAAGATGCCCAGGCCGAATGTCCCGCCCGGCGGCGGCGATTTGAAAAAGGAAGAACGCATCGCACGCTGCGGCAATGAAAAGGCCGTCGATCCCGGCATTGCGCGAGGAAAGCCGAGGGACTCGCAGCTCCTGGTGCCCATTGTCGGCATCGACGCCGCGCGCTCGGGCCATTCGCATGTGGCGCTGGAGGAGGCGCAACAGGATTATTGCCGCGAGGCCGGCCACCAGGCGTTTTTCAATTTCTATCTCTATGACGGCCCCAGGGGCGACACATGGGCCAATCTGGACGACCACGCGTTCGATGTGCCGCTCAACTGGGTGCTGTCCAAACGGGTGGCCGGGTTCATGTGGAGGGGTACGGAGGCTCCCGTTGCGTCGAAGCCGGACAAACGCGGAGCGATGAGCGCCTGCTGGAACGATGCCGAGCGACAGAATCTGAAAGCCGCCCTGGATTCACCACCGGAAAGCTGGATTGCGAACGAAAAGCCAAAGAACGAAAAGCCAAAGAGCGTCGTCGCCTGCCGCGACGGCTTCAACGCCAAACCGGAACCGGTTCTCAACGACCCCGGACCGGCGCAGTAGAAGGGCAAACATGCAGCACATTGGACCGCGGGCATCCTGCCCGCTTTTGTTCGCCGTCGTGAAGGCAGATGCGGCCGGGACGGCCGCGGTCCAATTGCTCGCCGGAGCCCGACCACGCGTGGGATCGATAGAACGTATACGGATGAATGATTCGCTGGTCTTCGCTGATATTTTCCGGGACGCGCGGAAATTTGCGCGCAGATCCCTTTTGCGCATTGGCGTTCCTGCGCGAAGGACCGTTTCGCTGCTCCTTCGCTGATAAAATCCCGGGTCGCGAAATTGCGCGCGCACGATTGCCTTTCAAATATTGGACTTCAGGAATTCCGTATACGGATTGCCCGGAAACATTCGCTCTATCGTCGCTGGTACCAGCGAATCCGGTCGCGGGCAGCTTCGCGCAAAAACCATATCCGCATTGGCTTCCGGCGCACATTTGCCGCGCCGCCCGAATATTGGCGGCAAACGCCTCCGCGGCGCCACGTGACAACGTTGGAATTCCTGGAAAAATGGTGGGCGCGACAGGGATTGAACCTGTGACCCCTCCCGTGTGAAGAGTGTCACCGTATCAAAATCTTCGCGATATCTCAAAGGCTTGAGCTAGATGATCGCAGGAGTGCACGCAATTTGCACGGGTTAGCGGCCGGCGCGGCGCTTTGGCTTCGACGGCATGCCGACGGCGGGCAGCTTGTCGACGGCGGCCGCCGTTTCACCGGGTATCAGGTGGGCGTAGGGCATAACGCTGTGAACATCCTTCCATCCGCCGTCTTCCATGAGGCCCTTGAGATCGCGGCCGGCGTAGATTCGGAGCCACGAGGCGAACGTGTGGCGGCCCTGCTGGTGGGTCGGCAGGTATTCGACGCCGGCCTTATTGCAGGCGCGCCGGAGCGGCCCGTAGACGGATCTGCGGCTTTGCCACTTGAATACCTGGCCGTGGCGCTCAGCCTCGGGAACGTTCGCGAGCTCGATAAAGACGGGATCCGCGAGGTGCACGACGCGCGGCTCGTCGTTCTTCGTCCGACGCAGATAAGCCGTGCGCCGCACGAGCGAGATGTCCCGTTCCCAATCAAGCCGCAAGCACTCGGAAATCCGTGCACCGGTGTAGGTGAGGAAGACGACAAGCCGGCGCAACTTTGGTGAGCAGGCGCCGAGCAGCTTGTTGAGTTGCTCCGGCGACGAGAACTTCATCTCCCTGCGGCGCACCTTGGGATGCTTGACGCGGAAGTCGCGGCCGGCGTGCTTGAGAACGGCCGACATCGGCACAAAGACCTGGCGTTTGCGCGTTGCTGCGGCAGCTTTGGGATAGAGTTCGCGCGCGGCCTCAGCGATCTCGTCCTGGCCGATGGCGGCGATAGGTGTCTTGGCGAAGCGGCCGATCAGGAGCGACCACTTCCCCGTCTCTTCGTCCAGTTCGCCCAGAAAACGATCTTCACCACCGTCGGCGACATAAGCCACCGCGGCTTCGAGGAATGTTAGCGTCGCGGCTTTGCCAAAGACGCTCCGGTTTAGGAGTTCGGCCTCGCGCTTGATGCGCATGGCTTCCGCCGCCGCGCGGTCTTGAGTGCCTGTAGTTTCGAAAACAGCTTGGCCTCTGACGGTGCCGCGGATGTACCAATGGTTTGAGCGCTTTGGGTGGCGCTTGAGCTTGAGGGGCATCTGAGAACCTCATATAAGCGCGCAAGGTCTGCGTCGGATACGATGATTTTTCTGCCGACTCTTGCGCAGTAGGGATGTTGTCTGAGCAGTGCGGCGAGTGTTTTCGTGCAGATGCGAAGGCGGAGGGCCGCCTCTTTCAGCGTGTGCCAGTGTTCAACCTGGTCTCGCATCGTTCAGATGTCCCAATCGCGGAAGTCGGTTTGCGCGGCCCTAAACGTGTCTCGACACGTCGAAAGCGCAATCCCGGCTACGGAGTGCGTTGGGATGCACGCGGAAATGCTAGCGATGGCTAGCGCAGACTCGCGTGGTCTGGCGGCGCAAGAAGACTTGCAAGCGGCGGAAATGGACGCGGCTCGTGTGCACTCTTCTCTCTTCACCACTGCTGCTCGACAGGCAGCAACCCGCCTCTAACTCTGAATCAGAGGGTCGATTCAAATCATTAAGACCGAGAGCCATTTGAGAGCCGGGACTTGAGCCAGCGTCTCAAGCAGCGGATTTTCTTCCCCGAGAAGACACCGCCCAAGTGGCCTAGCGAGACTTAGGCGGCGGCTTCGTGAAAATCTCCGCCACACGTTCGCGGGCCAACTGCTTCCTCATCTCATCCACTGCGCTGTCTTTTGGCTGCACCCGAGTGATTCTGGGCGACGCAATCGAAGCCAGGGGACGCGCAGATCTCTCACTTGGCTGCGAGACCGCGTGAGTTGTGTGTTCTCGAATGTAATCGTCGATGTATTCCTGGGTGTAGTAAAATCGGCACCCAACTCTAACGTAGCTTATTGTGCCTCGCAGCCGCTCGTTTCGCACTGTGCAGGGTTTGACATGAAGTTGCTCCGCAACCTGGCGCTCTGTCAGCAGCATGGCAGTCTCCAATTCGTCCGGTGAGTATTCTCTGGGGTGGCGTGGATCGTGAGGCATTTTCAGGTTCCTCACGCAGCCAGCCTAAGCGGCATCGGATATTTTGTTTCGAAAAAAAATGAATTTACGAGCATTCCGCTCATAACGGTCTGGTCACAGGTTCGAGTGAGCTGAAATTGAAGTTTAAAATCAAACGGCTAACTAAGTCGAACTTCCGACCAAAGTTGAAGAAACGGTCTGGTCGCAGGTTCGAATCCTGTCGGGTCGTCACCCGCTTTCACCTGTCTCTCAGAACGGGCACGCGCATTGGAAGTCGAGCTCGGCATCGGCGCGGGATAGTCTTCGCGCGCCGGTGGACGTGTTTGATCATGGTTCCGAGTTCGCTGCACACTGACCCCGCCATCGACGACACGAAAGGATGGCGATTTACCGCGCGGGCTCGCCTGGCGAGAGGCCAAGCTCTAGCTCCCGAGTGTAAACAGCTCGGTATCCAAGGCTCCGATATCCCGCCTCTCGCTTGAGCGCCATCTTCGCGAGCATCGGCTCGTTGCCATCGACGTAGTCGTAGATGACAACTTCTCGTTTTGCGGCGTGGAGGCGATGCAGCCGGCCGGCATATTGGGTAAGAATTCCACGCCAGGAAATCGGCATTGTAAGGAACAAGGTGTCGAGCCGCGCATCGTCAAAGCCCTCGCCAAGATAGCGGCCCGTTGCTACCAGGACTCGTTCCTGATTATCTGGAATTGCCGCCAGCGATTCGCGCGCCGTCCGCGATTGTCGCGCGGTCATGCCGCCGCGGAGAATAATGACGTTCTTCGCGAACTTCGATAGGCGACCAGCCATTAGGTCGAGATGATCCTTGCGTTCGGTGATGACCACTGGCGAACGACCCGCTTCAAGCGCCGACAAGATGTCATCGAAGATGAGATCGTTTCGCGCAGCGTCTTGAGCAAGCCTGGCGTAAAGTTCCTGGATTGGCGGCTTTTCGTTGGGGCTGTTGCGGGCCAGCCGAAACCCTGTCCGCCGGAAAACGACCTTATGATCGAAGGGCCGAGCGGCTGCCTGTTTCTTCGCATCGACACGATGACGGACCGGGCCGCATTGCATAAAGATAATCGGGTGGTGGCCGTCCTTCCGGGTTACCGTCGCAGACAGGCCGAGCACGTATTGCGCCTTGGCTTCCCGCGCGATGGCTTCGAAGCCCACCGCGGACAGGTGATGGCATTCGTCGACGACGACATGCCCGTAGTTGCCGACCAAATCGGAGACCACACCCTTCCGCACCAAGCTCTGCATGAGGCCCACATCGATGTTACCGGTCGGCTTCTTCTTCCCGCCATGGATCACGCCGAGCATGTTCGGCACGATGTCAAGAAACGCTTGCAGACGCGCCACCCACTGATCGAGGAGCTGCCGGCGATGGACGAGGACCAATGTGTTTCGATCCCGCGCCGCGATCATTCTTGCGGCAATGACGGTCTTGCCGAATGCCGTGGTTGCCGCAAGTACACCAGTTTCATGCGGGAGAAGCGCCGCGGCGGCTTCCTCCTGTTCCCGCGTCAGCTCACCGAGAAACAGCGTCCCGAGGGGCCGCCCTTGCTGGCGTTCGTCGCGCAGAGTGGTGGCGATGTCCGTGTCGCGAAGCAGGCTCAACAGATCGTCGAGGCATCCTCTCGGGAGGGCGATATGTTTCGGGAACAACTCGGCGCAGGAAATGATGCGTGGCTTTCCGAACGTCGGCAGGCGCATAGCCTGCGCCGCATAGAACTCCGGATTCTGGAAGGCAGCCAGCCGTGCAATACGGTTTACAAGAGTCGGCGGTAGCGTCGTTCGATCGATGTAGAGCTGATTGCCCATCACGACCTCGACCGATCCGGGAAGCTCGCCCTTTATCGGGGGCTCTTTGCGGCGACGGGACGGTAGCGAGGCCCAAGGTTCATCCTCCTCCTCTGTCGACGGTAGCTTCACGCCGATAATCTGACCGGAGGAGGCAGCTTCGGCCACAATCGATATCAGTGCATCCTTCGATAACCGGCCGACCGATGACAAATACGCCCATTGATCCTCGTAAGGATGGAAATCATCATCGAGAAAGACGCTGTTGCCATTCTCGCGCGGTCGGCTTTGAAGCGGCAAAGCAATCAAATTGCCAAATCCGCCCACTGGCATTGTGTCCTGGCTGGGAAAGAACCGGTCATAAGAGTCGAAGCCGATATCGGGACAGCGATCCATTGTCGCCGTGATCAGAGACGCACCAAGGCGTCTGGCATCTGCCGCCGCCACCGGCTCCATGAAGAAAATCCAGGCGTGCGCGCCATTGCCAGAGCGCGATCGTTCGATGGCGACAGGGACGCCTTTTGCCCGCGCGGTGTCGCGGAACGCTGAGACATCCTGCACCCAGGACTTCTTGTCGAAATCGGCGGCGATGAACCAGCAAGTTTCGTCCGGTAGCATCGGATACACGCCGACGGTGAAATCTATCGATTTACCGGACGTCTTCCCTGCAAGATGCGAACGGAGGACATCGTCCCCCACCGAGACGAATGCCTGGTTTGGGCATTCTCCGCATTTGACCTGCGGCTTTCCGCAAACGCCTCGGACCCACTCATTTCGGCACACCGGCGCGTAACCCGCCTTCCCCGTTTTCGGGTTTTCCCACCGGCGCGGAAACACATCCTCTCGCCCGCGGAAAAGGCTTCGGAACAACGCAATCTTTTCGGCAGTCGTAGACGCGGTAGTCACGCGCGCGACGGATTGTGGCGGGAGACTGGTCGCCTCGACCGCCTGCGTGCGCTCCAGCATTCCCAATTGCTCGGCGATCTCCGACCGTTCCCGGTCGAGTGCGGTCAGCCGATCCTTCAGGACTGCGATCTGTTGGACAATGTCACTCGGGCTTGCGATCGTATCATTCCCTTCGGTAGCGCAAGCTTGGCGATACCTTCATCGTGCAGCTCTCATTATATATCGCGGGGTGGCGCGCCTCCGACGAGATTCAGGTCGCCAATCATACAGTCCAGGCCACACTCGACCCATTCGCTGCACGGCCAGCGCAGGAGGGATGCTCAACTCGGTATAAGCGTCGCCTACGTCGGGCACGTGCGTAGAGATAGAAGCGAACGGCAACCTTCTTGATCGGTTTGAGCGTCGAAGGCCCTGCGTCCTTGCTCAAGGTCCAGATTTTCTGCCGTACGGCAGGGTCGGCCGCGAAGGACCGTAGATAGGTCTGGGGCACCCAGTGATTGCTTTTTTGCTTTTGCGAAATGGGGGTCGTTTTCGATATGTTCTATTTTTTGGCATTGGGAGCCAATATTGGTAAGCTTTTTGGGGAAGATTGTTGGGTATGACCTACATTGTCCGGGTTATTGGTGGCTATAGGCTACATTGGACTTGAATTGCATGGATTACAGATGTATGTAATGGGCTACATTAAGCCAGTTAGCGATACCTATGACCAACAAGACAACGCCCAAAGGCCGTTTTGCGACCCTGCCGCATTCGGTTGAAACCGGAATTCGCAAACTCGGCCAAAACCTCCGGGCCGCCCGGCTCCGCCGCAACCTCTCAATCGAAGATGTCGCCGCCCGAATCGGCGTCAGCCGCTTTGCCGTGGCCGACGCGGAAAAGGGCAAACCCTCGACGGGGATTGCAGTCTATGCCGCCTTGCTGTGGACCTATCGCCTCCTCGATCAGTTCACCGAGATCGCCAGTCCCGCGAAAGACACCGAAGGTGCTGCGCTCTCCCTAACCCGCGAACGCGCCCGCACTCCGCGGCCCACGCTAAACAACGACTTCTAACCCCATGGCGTCCGAATGCTTCGTCTACATCACGCTTCCCGGCACCACTGAGCCGGTTACGGCCGCGCGCTTTGAGGTCTCGACCACTGCGAACGGCGATCCGATTGGCCGGTTTGTCTATGGCAAAAGCTACCTGGACCGTCCCGATGCCGTGCCTTTCGATCCGGTCGAACTGCACCTCGCCAACCGCGTCTACGAAACCGTCGCCATGAAAGGCGTCTTTGGCGCGTTGCGCGACTCTGGTCCGGATTGGTGGGGGCGACGCGTTGTCGAGCGCCATGCCGGAATGGCGCAATTGACCGAGCTCGACTACCTGCTGCAGTCCTCCGATGACCGCGCTGGTGCCTTAGGCTTCGGTCTGGGACAGAAGCCGCCGGCGCCGCGACGGGCCTTCAACAAACGGATCGACCTGGAGCGCTTGCAGGCGCTGGCGGACGCCATCCTCAACGATGAAAAGCCGCCGGACGACGCCGAAAAGGCGCAAGTGGAAGAGCTTCTGCGCGCCGGCAGTTCGATGGGCGGCGCGCGGCCCAAAGTCGTCGTCGACGACGACGGTGCGCTCCACATCGCGAAATTCAACGCGCCCAAAGACGACAAATGGAATCACGCGCGAGTCGAACATGCGATGCTGACGCTGGCGCGGTCCTGCGGACTGACGGTGGCCGACAGCAAAGTCGTGTCGGTCGGAGGTCGCGATGTCCTGCTGGTGAAGCGCTTCGACCGCGAGCGCGCCGATGCCGGCTACCTGCGTGCCCGCATGGTGAGCGGGCTGACGCTATTGCGTGCGGAAGACTCTCATCAAAGCCGCGATCGCTGGTCCTACATTCTTCTGGTCGAAGAACTGCGCCGGATCAGCGAGGATCCCAAGCGTGATGCCGCCGAATTGTTTGGGCGCATGTGCTTCAACGGCCTGATTTCCAATACCGACGATCATCCGCGCAACCACGCCATGATCGCAAAGGAAAAGCCATGGCGATTGTCGCCGGCCTACGATCTCACGCCGACGCCGCATATCAGCCTCGAGCGCCGCGATCTGGCGCTGATCTGCGGCGATCAGGGCCGCGTCATCAACACCAAGAACCTGCTGTCTCAAGCGGGCCGCTTTCTGCTCGTACCCGCTGAAGCCGAACGGATACTGCGCGACACGCGCGCGCAGGTCGCCGACGCTTGGTACGCTACGGTCCGTCGCGAAGGCGTGTCAGAGGCCGACTGCGAGCACATCGCGCCAGCTTTCGTCTATCCAGGTCTTGATCTCGATCATGTCGAGCCTGCCGACCTGACGTGAGTTGAGCTTATGAAGTGCTGCGAACTATAGGTCGTAAGCGTGTAATCGGCGACTTCGTAACCCGAGCGACAATCCTGGGCGGGTTGCGCGTGTATCACACGCTGTCGCGTGCATCATATTGAAAAATGGACACTATCGGGCTGTTTTCTCATATGATGCAGGAGTTTTGTTCCAGCGTGGCCAGTGTCTAATGAACCTCCAATTGGCGGGTCGTATAGCACGCAAGCAGAATCGTTCTTTACAAAGCTCGCATTTGAAATCGATTTTTCACAAAAAAGGCGGTGGTAATACTATTTTTCACAGATCGGAACGGTTTTTCATGAGGCAGCTGGATAACGGCCCGTATTTCTCCTAGGCGTCCCTGCCACAAAAGATAACAATGACGGTAGCGCTCCTCGCGCCGTCCCACTTTGGATTAGCGCAGAAGGTGAAACGTCCGAACCGTGATCAGCTGTCTTCCCGGCCGACGCTATGCGTCGACCGGGGCCTCTCAAGACAGTTTATTCTCTTCTCGATCAGACTGCCCTTGTCGAAGCGACCGGCGCAGTGTTTGTTTGTATGCTTTTTTGGGGATTGTTGTGCCCTGCGCATGGCGCTTGGCAGGCAACACTGTTCCAATCCCCGGATCAGACGTCGAATTCCGATAACCAAGTTTGGACCATGCCTTGAGGTCGTCGACCTTATAAACGACACGTCCGCCAAGCTTCAGGTAACGGGGACCAGTACCGTAGGTCCTATGCTTCTCTACGTGGCTCAGGATGAAGCCACTTTTGCCCTGTTGATCTTGAGGGCGAAATACGCGGACGCCATAGATCTCCTCGAAGCCCGCTTCCACGTACTCCCGAGTCTTGAAGATGTCGTGGTTGCCGCGCACGAGCCGCTTGTGGCCATTCAATCTCTGTGCCGTCGCGAGGTGGATGCGCGCCATCGCGAAATCGCCCAGGTGGTAGACATGATCCTCTGGCCGCACGCGCTCATTCCAGTTGCGGATAATTGTCTCGTCGTGCTCATGCACGTTTTTGAAGTCACGCAAAGGGCTGCCATCCGCGCGCTTAAATTTGTGCACGATGTTCGAATGCCCGAAATGCGTGTCGGCGATGACCCAAATTTTCGCCATTGTTTCTCTCTCTACCTTCCAACTTCGACGCCGGCGCGGAATCCGCGTCGCCGGGCTTGTGGTGGATTGCCTGCCCGCCGATTTCCGCATTAGCCTCGATGGACGAAGCGGCATGTGGTCCAGACGCGGATAGCTTTTCGACTCCCTATCTCGCGAGGCGCCGCCGCTCAGGGGAAATGCCCGAACGGCTCGGTTTGGTCACGTGTAGGGTCGGTCCACCAATTAAGCGGACTGCTTCTCGCTTTAATAACGGCGATGCCTAATTAAATGCACTGCAGATTTCTGATAGTCGGCTATGCCGCCGCGTGGCGACCTTCGTATTCGCGGAAATAACAAAGCTCATGAGCTGGTCCACTGAAAGGGTGCACGGATTTTGCACGGATTTAGGCGGAGGTTCGTTCTCTGTTCCGCCCTTAAATTCCGAATTCGTTCGCGTTCGGAACGGAGCGTGATCAAGAGAAGCCGCAGAAATCCTGGATTTTGTGGTGGGCGCGACAGGGATTGAACCTGTGACCCCTCCCGTGTGAAGGGAGTGCTCTCCCGCTGAGCTACGCGCCCGCTCCTGGGACGTGGCCCTATAGGGCGCGGCCGCGCGGGGCGTCAAGCGCTTCCGGTTCGGAAACGCCTATTGCGGCTTGGGCGTGCAGGGCTTGTCCATGGCGCCGCCATTCTCGCCGGAATTTACCCGAGCAGCCTGCGCGCCAGCTCCGGCACGTCCGTGAAATCGGCGGTGACGGCGTCCGCGCCCAGCGTGTGCGCGGGCTCCGGCGTGTAGCCATAGGAAAGCAGGATCACGGGCGCGCCCGCCGCGCGCGCGGTCGCCACGTCGGTCGCGCTGTCGCCGATCATGACGCTGCCTGCGCCCGCGCCGCCCAGTTCGTCGATGACGTGGTGGAACACGCGGGCATCGGGCTTGGTGTAGCCGAAGCGGCCCGCGCCGTGGATGGCCGCGAAGTATTTCGTCAGGTCGAGCGCATCGAGGAGGGGCGCGGTCAATTCCTGCGGCTTGTTGGTGAGCACGCCCAGCCGCGCGCCGGCCCGAACGAGGTCCGCGAGCGTCGCTTCCACGCCGGGAAAGGGCCGGCTCGTATCGGCCAGATGTTCGCGATAATGGGCGATGTAATCGTCGATCAGGCTGGGCAAGCGGCCCGCTTCGATCGCGCTCGCCCGTCATCTTCATCGCCTCCGACAGCATGGTAGCGCGCGCCGAACCCGACCAGGTGGCGCAGATCGGCAATATCGACCGGCCGGCGGCCTTCCCGGACGAGCACGACATTGAGCGCAGCCAGAAGGTCGGGAGCGGTATCGACCAGGGTTCCGTCGAGATCGAAGATGAAGGCCGGGGAGGAGTTCACCATGGCAAGGGAGAAGGCATGAGCGGGGTCGAATCCTGTGGCACACTCGGTGGCAATATACGGTCGCAAATCGTCATTTTGACGTGATTTGCCGGTAGGTTATCGCAAAGCTCGATCTCGGGCGACGGAAAGGTTCAAGCGCAAGGCATGAGCGCGCGTGCAGGCATCATTCTGGCGGCAGGCCAGGGCACGCGGATGAAATCCGCGAAGCCCAAGGTCATGCATGCCGTCGCCGGCCGGCCGATCCTCGGCCATGTCATCGCGGCTATGCGCGCGGCGGGCGCGTCGCGCATCGTGGTGGTGACGGCGCCCGGCGCCGAGGATGTCCGCGCCTATGCGGCGTCGCTGGGCGCGGAATCCGTCGTGCAGGACAAGCAACTCGGCACCGGCCATGCCGCGGCCTGCGCAACGCCGCTGCTCAAGGATTTTCCGGGCGTCGTGATCGTCACCTATGGCGACATGCCGCTCGTCACGCCGCAGGTTTTCGAGAGTTCGTTTGCGGCGCGCGAGCGCGCCGGCATGGCGGTGGTGGCGTTCCGCTCCCCGAACAAAGCCTATGGCCGGGTGATCGTCGATCGCGACGGCATGCTCGAGCGCATCGTCGAATACAAGGATGCGAACGAACGCGAGCGGACGGTCGATCTGTGCAACGCGGGCATCATGGCGGCGGATGCGAAGAGCTTTTTCCGCTGGGCGGCGCGCGCTCAGCAACGACAACGCGCAGCGGCGAATATTACCTGACCGATGTGCCGTCTTTCGCGAAGGCCGAGCGCGTGGCCTGCGCCGTGGTCGAAGCGCGACGAAGCGGAGATGATGGGCGTGAACAGCCGCGCCGAACTCGCGCGCGCCGAGCGCGCCATGCAGCAGCGACTGCGCGCGGCGGCGCTCGATGCGGGCGTCGGCATGACCGCGCCCGAGACCGTGTTCCTCAGTCACGACACGGTGCTCGAAGCCGACGTGCAGATCGGGCCCTATGTCGTGTTCGCGCCCGGCGTGACGGTGAGGAGCGGCGCGCGAGATCCGCGCGTTCTCGCATCTCGAAGGCGCGGACGTGGGCGAACCGCGCGCTCGTCGGGCCCTATGCGCGGCTGCGGCCCGGCGCGGTGATCGAGGACGACGTCCATATCGGCAATTTCGTCGAAGTGAAGAATGCGCGCATCGAAAAAGGCGCCAAGGCGAACCACCTCACCTATATCGGCGATGCGCGGGTGGGCGCCGGACGCCAATATCGGCGCGGGCACCATCACCTGCAACTACGACGGCTTCGACAAGCATTTCACCGATATCGGCGCGGGCGCCTTCATCGGCTCCAACACGGCGCTGGTGGCGCCCGTCACGGTGCAGCGACGGCGCCTATGTGGGCGCCGGCAGCGTGATGACGAAGGCCGTGGAGGCCGATGCGCTCGCGGTGACGCGCGCCGAGCAGAAGGAAATTCCGGGCTGGGCGGAGAAATTCCGCACGCGGAAGAAGGCGGAAAAAGCCGCGGGCAGAAGGGAAAGTAACATGTGCGGGATCGTAGGCATCGCCGGCAAGGAGGACGCGGCGCCGGTCATTCTGGAGGCGCTGAAGCGGCTCGAATATCGCGGCTATGATTCCTCGGGCATCGCCACGCTGGTCGACGGCCATATCGAACGTCGCCGCGCACCGGGCAAACTCTCCAGCCTGCGGCGATGCTCTGCGCGAGCATCCGCTTGCCGGCCGCACCGGCATCGGCCACACGCGCTGGGCGACGCATGGCGCGCCCACGGAAGCCAACGCCCATCCGCATGCGTCGGGCGCGCGTCGCGCTCGTGCATAACGGCATCATCGAGAATTTCCGCGAATTGCGCGACGAGTTGCTCGCCAAAGGCCACATTTCGAATCCGAAACCGACACCGAAGTGGCCGTGCATCTCGTCACCGATTATCTCGACCGGGGGCTCGATCCCGCGCAGGCGGCGATCGCGGCGGCGCGCCGGCTCACCGGCGCCTATGCGCTCGCGATGATTTTCAAGGGCGAGGAATCGCTCGTCATCGGCGCGCGCAAGGGCAGCCCGCTCGCGGTCGGTTATGGCGACGGACGAGGCCTATCTGGGTTCGGACGCCTTCGCGCTCGCGCCGTTCACCAACCGCATTGCCTATCTCGAAGACGGCGACGTGGCGGTGCTGCGCGGCGCGCGATGTCGACGATCTACGATGCCGAAGGCCGCCTCGCCAATCGCGAAATGAAGATCGCTACCGCTTCCGCCGGCCTCGTCGACAAGGGCGGCTACCGCCATTTCATGGCGAAGGAGATTCACGAGCAGCCGGAAGTGATCGCGCACACGCATCGCGCATTATCTGGATCCGTCGGTGCCGTGCGTGGCGCTGCGCGAGCCGCGCGCCGTGGAAGCGCTTGACGCGCGCCACGCGGCTGACGATTTCCGCCTGCGGCACGGCGCTTTATGCGGGTCTCATCGGCAAATACTGGTTCGAGATGATCGCGCGGCTTGTCGACCGAAGCCGATGTCGCGTCCGAATTGCGCTATCGCGAGCCGGTCTATCCCGAGAACGGCGCGGCGCTGTTCATTTCGCAATCCGGCGAAACGGCCGACACGCTGGCGGCGCTCGCGCACGCCAAAGCCCAGGGCCAGACGACGCTCGCCATCGTCAACGTGCCGGAAAGCTCGATCGCGCGCGAAGCCGATATCGTGCTGCCGACTTTCGCGGGGCCCGAGATCGGCGTCGCGTCGACGAAGGCCTTCACCTGCCAGTTGAGCGTGCTGGCGGCGCTCGCGATCGCGGCGGGCCGCGCGCGCGGCGCGCTCACCGAGGCCGAAGAAAAGAACCTCTGCAGCGCGCTCCTCGAAACGCCGCGCCACATCGTGGAGTTTCTGAAGCAGGAACCGAAGATCGAAGCGCTGGGCGTCGAAATCGCCAAGGCGCGCGACGTGCTCTATCTCGCGCGCGGCGTCAATTTCCCGATCGCGCTGGAAGGCGCGCTCAAGCTCAAGGAAATTTCCTACATCCATGCTGAAGGCTATGCCGCAGGCGAGATGAAACACGGCCCTATCGCGCTGATCGACGAGAACGTGCCCGTCATCGTCATCGCGCCCTTCGATGCGCTGTTCGCCAAGACGATTTCCAACATGCAGGAAGTGATGGCGCGGGGCGGCAAGGTGGTGATGATCTCCGACGCGCGCGGACTCAAGGAAGCGGGCGACCGCGTCTGGGCGACCATCGAAGTGCCGGAGGTCGATCCGCTCCTGGCGCCCCTGATCTATGCGCTGCCGGTGCAACTCCTCGCCTATCACACGGCGGTAGCCAAAGGCACCGACGTCGACCAGCCGCGCAACCTCGCCAAGAGCGTGACGGTGGAGTGAGCAGGCCGGTATCGGGTGGGTGGACCCGATCGATCTCTGCTACATTCGCCCCATGACAGACTCGCCCGCCGATCCCGCCGCCCTCAAGCGCGCCGCCGCCATGCGGGCGCTGGAATTCGTCGAAGACGGCATGAAACTCGGGCTCGGCACGGGCTCCACGGCGGAAGTGTTTCTCGAAGTTCTCGCGCCCCGCGTGCGCGGCGGGATGAAGATCGTGGGCGACCGCGACCTCGGAGCGCACGGCGCAGAAGGCCCGCGCGCTTGCCATCCCGCTGGCCGAACTCGACAGTCTGGCGCCGCTCGACCTCACCATCGACGGCGCCGACGAGGCCGACCGGGCGCTCAATCTGATCAAGGGCGGCGGGCGGCGCGCTGCTGCGCGAGAAGATCGTGGCCGCATCGTCCAGGCGCATGATCGTCATCGCGGACGCCTCCAAGCTGGTGGCGAAGCTCGGGCATTTTCCGCTGCCCGTGGAAGTCTCGACGTTCGGGCACGCGACGACCGCCGCGCGGGTCGTCAACGCCGCCGCGAAGCTCAAATATTCCCATCTGCCGCTCGCGTTGCGCCTGAAGGACGGCGCGCCGTTCAAGACCGACGGCGGCAACTACATCTATGACTGCTCGTTCGGCGCAATCCTCGACACGGCCGCGCTCGCAGCCGCGCTGTCCGCCGTTCCCGGCGTCGTCGAGCACGGCCTGTTCGTGGGGCTCGCCTCCGCGCTCGTCATCGCCCGCGAGGACGGCGTCGAAGTGATCGCGAAATGAGTTCGCAATACGATTTCGATCTGTTCGTCATCGGCGGCGGTTCGGGCGGCGTGCGCGCGAGCCGCATGGCGGCGCAGTCGGGCGCCCGCGTCGCCATCGCGGAAGAATACGGCTTCGGCGGCACCTGCGTGATCCGCGGCTGCATTCCCAAGAAGCTTTTCGTCTATGCGAGCCATTACCGCGAAGATTTCGAGGATGCCGCGGGCTTCGGCTGGACGGTGCCGCAGCGCCAAATTCGACTGGAACGTGCTTGTCACCAACAAGAACAAGGAAATCGCGCGGCTCGAGGGCCTCTATCGCGAGAATGTGGGGCGGGCGGGCGTCGAAATCATCATGGACCGCGCGGTGTTCGAGGACGCACACACGTTCGCCTCGTCAAGGCGAACCGGACCGTGACCGCCAAATACGTGCTGGTCGCCACCGGCGGCCAGCCCTCGCGCGACACAGGCGGCGCGCCGGGCACGGAACATTGCATCACGTCGAACGAGGCGTTCTACCTCGAGAAATTCCCCAGACGCATCGTGATCGCGGGCGGCGGCTATATCGCCGTCGAGTTCGCGCACATCTTCCACGGTCTCGGCGCCGAGGTGACGCTTCTCTATCGCGGACCCAAGATCCTGCGCGGCTTCGACGAGGACATGCGCGACGCATTGACGGCGGCGATGGCGAAGCAGGGCATCCGAATCGTGGTCGACCGCGTGTTGCGCAAATTCGACAAGCGAGGCGGCGAGATGTTCGCCGTCACCGACAAGGGCGAAATGCTCGAAGCCGACGAAGTGATGCTCGCCATCGGCCGCGATCCGAATACTGCGGCTATGGGCCTCGAAAAACTGGGCGTAAAGCTCGGCAGGCGCGGCCGGATCGAAGTCGACGAATATTCGCGCTCGAGCGTCGAGAACATCTATGCCGTGGGCGACGTCACAGACCGCCTCGCGCTCACGCCCGTCGCGATCCACGAAGCGATGGCGTTCGCGAAGACCGTATTCGACGGCGTGCCCACGCCGGTCGATCACGCGCTCGTGCCCACGGCCGTCTTCAGCCAGCCCGAGATCGGCGCGGTGGGGCTGACGGAAGACGCCGCCCTGGCCCGCGGTCTCGCCATCGACGTCTACAAATCGAGCTTCAGACCCCTCAAACACACGCTTTCGGGACGCGACGAGCGCGCGTTGTTCAAGCTGATCGTGGATTCGAAAAGCGGGGTTGTGCTCGGCTGCCACATCTTCGGACCCGATGCGGCCGAAATCGTCCAGATCGTGGCCGTCGCGATGAAGATGGGCGCGACCAAGGCGCAGTTCGACGCGACCGTCGCGCTCCATCCGAGCGCGGCGGAGGAACTGGTGACGATGCGCACGAAGTCCTACTCGAAGGGCGGCAGTCCCGTTTGATCGTTTCTGGCGGCGCGAGCGTTTGGAGATTTGTCATTGCCGCTTGACAGGCAACCAAATAGTTGCATAATAGCGCCATGAGCATGGACGCGGTTTTCAAGGCGCTGGCGGATGCAAGCCGGCGGCGCCTGCTGGACAGTCTTCATGCGCGGAACGGCCAGACTTCGAACGAGCTTTGCGGGCAGCTGGACATGACGAGGCAGGCGGTCGCCAAACATCTCGTCATTCTCGAAGGCGCCAACCTGGTGGCCACGGCGAAGCGCGGGCGCGAAAAACTGCATTACGTCAATCCTGTGCCCATCAACGAGATCGCGGAGCGCTGGATCGGAAAATACGAACGCCATCGCGTCCGTGCGCTGGCGGAACTGAAAAAGATGCTGGAAGAGAAAACCGATGAGCAATGACAAATTCCTCTACGTCACCTACATCCGCACCACGCCGGAGAAATTGTGGGACGCGCTGACGAAGCCCGAATTTACGCGCGCCTATTGGTTCGGCGTTTCGCACGAATGCGATTGGGAAGTGGGGTCGCCCTGGCGATTGGTGTTCTCCGACGGCCGCCTCGCCGACAGCGGCGAGGTGCTGGAGATCGACCGGCCGCGCCGTCTCGTTCTGTCCTGGCGCAACGAATTCCGCCCGGAGGTGAAGGCGGAAGGGTATTCGCGCGCCACATTCGCGATCGAACAGGCAGGCGACATGGTGAAGCTGACCGTCACACATGAAATAGACCGGCAGGGCTCGAAGTTCATCGAAGCGGTGTCCGGCGGTTGGCCCATCATTCTTTCGAGCCTGAAGAGTCTCCTCGAAACCGGAAAGGCGCTGGAGCGCTGGCCGAGCTGAGAATGAATTGGCGCCGCGTCTGTTGCCCCGAAGACGCGTTGACGGGGATTTGATGCGGCGCGAGCCTTTTGGTTCTTCCATGATCATGTGCCGCAGCTGACACTCCGCGCGCATTCAACGAAGAACCTCCATGAACCTCTCTCGCCGCGATCTCCTCGCCACAACGGCTGCGGGCACGCTTGTGCTCGGGCTGCCCACCTTTGCCGCACCCGCCGCCGGATCGTCCGATGCGGCGCTGAAGGGAACGCTCGACGCGCTGGCAAACCGTCTGCTGGACGACAGCCCGCAGACGGTGACCTTCCTCGGCCTCGACAAGGGCGCGCGTGCCGCTGCCAAATCGAAGCTCGATGACGCTTCCTGGGCTTACATCGCTGGGGATGCCGGAAGATGCGCGGACTGGCTGAAGCGGCTGGACGCCGTTCCTTCGGCGGGCCTTTCTCCGGCGGCCTCGATCGACAAGGACACCGTCGCCTTCGCATTGACCCTGGGGCGCGATGGCGGCCGTTTCGACTTCGGCGACAATACGCTGGGCGCCGCGATGGGGGAATCCGCCTCGCCCTATGTCGTCAGCCAGGAGACGGGAGCCTTCGTGGGCATCCCCGAATTTCTCGATTCCCAGCACCGGATCGATGTGAAGGCGGATGCCGACGCCTATCTCGCGCGCGTCGAGGCGTTCGCCGTGTCGCTCGATCAGGAGACCGAGCGGGTGAAACGCGATACGGGGATGGGCGTCTCGCCACCGGATTTCCTGCTCGCGACCGCGCTCGGCCAGATGACGCGCTTCCGCGCCACGCCGGCCGCCCAATCGCGGCTTGTCGTTTCGCTCGCCACGCGGGCCAAGGCAAAGGGCATCGCCGGCGACTATGCGGGCGACGCGACAAAGCTCGTGGCGGAAAAAGTCTATCCCGCGCTCGACCGGCAGATCGCCGTACTGAAGGACGTCGCCGCCAAGGCCACCCACGATGCGGGCGTGTGGAAGCTGAAGGACGGCGAGGCCTATTATGCGTGGCTGCTGCGCGTGGGCACTTCGACCGGTCACTCCGCGGCCGAAATCCACCAGATGGGCCTTGCCCAGAACGCGGCGATCCAATCGCGCATGGACGGCCTTCTGAAGGCGCAGGGGTTTTCGCAAGGCACCGTCGGCGCGCGCATGACGGCGCTGTCGCACGACAAACGCTTCATCTATCCCGACAACGATCAGGGTCGCGCCGAGATCATCGCCTATCTGAACGATCGCATCGCCGATATGCGCGGGCGGCTCGGCCAGGCGTTCGACCTGAAGCTGAAGGCGCCGGTGGTGGTGAAACGCGTGCCGCCCGACATCCAGGACGGCGCGGGGCTCGGCTATATGAATCCCGCCGCACTCGATGGTTCGCGCCCTGCGATCTATTACATCAATCTCAAGACGACGACGAACTGGCCGCGCTTCACGCTGCCCACGCTCACCTATCATGAGACGATCCCCGGCCATGCCTGGCAGCTCGGCTATATGACCGAGACAGGGAAGCTGCCGCTGATCCGCACGATCCTCAGCGGCTTCAACGCCTATGTCGAAGGCTGGGCGCTTTATGCGGAGCAGCTTGCCGATGAACTTGGGCTCTATGCGGCCGATCCGTTCGGGCAGCTGGGCTATCTTCAGGCGCAGCAATTCCGCGCCTGCCGGCTTGTCGCCGACACCGGCCTTCATGCGATGCGCTGGTCGCGGGAACAGGCGATATCATGGCTTGTCGATGCGACGGGCCGCGTCGAATCCGCCATGCGCAGCGAAGTCGATCGCTATTGCGGCACGCCGGGGCAGGCTTGCGGCTACAAGGTCGGCCACAGCGAAATCCTCCGGTTGCGCGCGAAGGCGCAAAATTCGCTGGGCGCCAAATTCGATCTGAAAACGTTCGACGACACCGTCGTCGAAACGGGCCCGGTTCCCCTGACCGTTCTCGCGTTGGTGATCGGCGATTATATCGCGCACGTAAAGGCGATGTAGCGGCGGAACGGTAGCTTTCGACTTGCGGGCTCAAACATTATATAGTACATGTACTTTTTTAGGTACGGCTGGTGCCCGATCGCCAAACTCGAATCCCTGTCGTCTTCTACCGCTCGGTGGGCGGTTCGGATCCGGTACGGGAGTGGCTGCACGAACTTTTGAAGGATGACCGCAAGCTGATCGGCACGGATTTGAAACGCGTGCAGGAACAATGGCCCATCGGAATGCCCGTCTGCCGGCCGCTCGGTCGTGGCCTTTGGGAGGTTCGCAGCGCACTCACGGGAAATCGAATTGCGCGCATGTTGTTTTGTTTTCATGACGGAGTAGCCGTGGTGCTGCACGGGTTCATCAAGAAGACAAGAAAGGCGCCCAGCGCAGATATTGAACTCGCGCGACGGCGAATGAAGGACGTGATGAAATGAAGAATGCCCGCAAGAACCCTCATATCGGTTCCTCGTTGGATGATTTCCTCGAAGAGGAAGGTATCTACGACGAGGTCACCGCGCTCGTGATCAAAGAAAAGATCGCATACCAGATAAGGAAGCGCATGGCGGCCAAGAAATTGTCTGTCAACGGGATGGCCAAAGCGATGAAAACGAGTTGGACCCAAGTGCATCGGTTGCTCGATCCCCGCAACGGCAACGTGACGCTTGCGACGCTCCAAAAAGCCGCGTCGATCGTCGGACGCCGCGTGCGCCTGGAATTGGTTTAAGAAAATACCGGAACGGGCCCGCCAGCCGAAAGCTTGCCGTTCACCACTCTCGTGCCTGCTTCTGGTAAACCGCTGATCCTTTTCGTATATCCACGATGTCCCTCGGAGGCCTTTGAACGTGCCCCAGCTTTGGAGCCCGTCGAGTTGGCGCGGCAAGCCGATCCGCCAGGTGCCGGAATACCCGGATACTGCGGCTTTGGCGGCCGTGGAGACGCGCCTCAAGACCCACCCGCCGCTCGTTTTTGCGGGCGAGGCGCGCAATCTGACCGCCGGACTGGCGCAGGTGGCCGAGGGCAAGGCTTTCCTGCTTCAGGGCGGCGATTGCGCGGAAAGCTTCGCCGAGTTCCACCCCGACAACATCCGCGACACCTTTCGTGTGCTCCTGCAGATGTCCGTAATCCTGACGTTTGCCGGCGCGCTGCCGGTGGTGAAAGTGGGCCGCATCGCGGGTCAGTTCGCCAAGCCGCGGTCGACGGACACCGAGACACGTGACGGGGTGACGCTGCCCTCCTATCGCGGCGACAACATCAACGACATGGAATTCACCGAAGCGTCCCGCGCGCCCGATCCCGCCCGCCTGATGCAGGCCTATATGCAATCGGCGGCCACGCTCAACCTGCTGCGCGCGTTCGCGCAGGGCGGCTATGCCGATCTGCACAATGTGCATCGCTGGACGCTCGGTTTCATCGCCGGGTCGCCGTCGGGCGAGCGCTACCGCGCGCTGGCCGGCCGCATCGGTGAAACGCTCGAATTCATGGAGGCATGCGGCATCACGCCCGACTCCGACCCCGCAATTGCGCACGACCGATTTCTACACCAGCCACGAGGCGCTGCTGCTGGGCTACGAGCAGGCATTGACGCGTATCGATTCCACCAGCGGCGACTGGTACGACACCTCCGCCCATCTTCTGTGGATCGGCGACCGCACCCGCCAGCTCGACGGCGCCCATATCGAATTCTGCCGCGGCATCAAGAATCCGCTGGGTCTCAAATGCGGGCCCACGCTCGCGGAAGACGAGCTTCTCAATTGATCTCGGTTCTGAATCCGGAGAACAAACCCGGCCGGCTGACGCTGATCTGCCGCTTCGGCGCCGACAAGATTGCCGACAAGCTGCCGCGCCTGATCCGCGCGGTGAAGCGCGAAGGCGCCAAAATCGCGTGGTCCTGCGATCCGATGCACGGCAACACGATCACGTCGCAGACGGGATTCAAGACGCGGCCGTTCGAGCGCATCCTGAAGGAGGTGAAAACTTTCTTCGATGTGCATCGCGCGGAGGGCTCGCATGCGGGCGGCGTGCATTTCGAGATGACGGGCCAGAACGTTACCGAATGTCTCGGCGGCGCCCAGGCGATCACCGAGGAAGATTTGTCGAGCCGCTATCACACGCATTGCGATCCGCGGCTCAATGCGAACCAGGCGTTGGAACTCGCTTTCCTGATGGCGGAGAGCTTGCGCGCCGAACGGATGAAGGACGCGCGTTTCGCCGCTTCGGCGTAGGCGAAGCGGCCAGACGTCCGGCAGGAGGGGGTATGGGCGTCGCGCGCCTTCTGGCGAAAGGCTGGGTGGTATTCTGCCTGTATGCGGGCGCGCATGCGCTTGCGCGCGCGCTCGGCGCCAATGTCCCCGCAATTCAGGCGGCACAGCAGATCGGCGTGTGCACACTATTGTTCGGCGCGATGGGATTGCTGTTCATCGGCGGTTATGGTGTGTCGGCGTCGCACGTGCCGCCGCTGCTGGCGCGGCTGAAGCCGCAACATTTCTGGCCGGGGTTCAACGAAATCGTGTTCGCCGCCTTCGCCGCGGCGAGCTTCTTCATGCAGGTCGTCTATGCGCCCTCGCATCTGACGGGTCCCACGGCAGCCGCGATTCAGGGCGCCATCCATTTCGCCTCGCCCGGCCAGCGCGCCCTCGAAAGCGCGCTCGGAACCTGCGCGCTGGACGGCGGACGCGTGCTCTCTTCCGCATTCGCGTGGCTGCTCGCGTTCGTCTTTCTGGGCTCGGCCATCTCGCGCGTCCGGCTTGCGGCCGGAATCGTGCGGCTCGAACGCAAATTGCGGCCGGAAGCTTTGGGGCCGACGGCGCTCGCCGTCATCGTGTTCTTTGCCGCGATCGGGGGCTTCCAGATGTTGTATATCGGCTCGTTCTATCCGCTCGTGCCGTGCCAGGCGCTCGCGGGCGTTCCCGGATCGGTGCTGATCGGAATCGGGCCGCTGATGCTGGCCTATCTGATGAACGCCGCACTCACCGACCTGCTCGCACTCGCGGCCGAAGCGTAAGAGGACTACTGCGGTTCTTCATTTTTCTTGGTGTCATTCCCGCGAAAAGCGGGAACCCAGGGGAGAATTCGAATTCGCGTTCGATGTTCTCTGGATGGCCGCTTCTGCGGCCATGACAGTTGAAGGAGAACCGGTCGCAATTGGTATAAGCTGCTCGCATCTCCGAGCTCTGAAATTTTTACACCGCCTTGTCCGGTCCCACGCGCACCAGCATCTTGCCCATGTTCTCGCCCTTGAAGAGGCCGATGAACGCTTCCGGCGCGCGCTCGATGCCGTCGAGGATCGTCTCGCGCCATTTCATTTTGCCCTCTTTCGCCCACGCGCCCATGTCGCGCAGGAAATCCGGCGTCATGTTGCCGTAGTCGGAGACGATGAAGCCCTTGATGGTGAGCCTCAGCGGGATGACGGCGATGATGTTGCCGGGCCCCGGCGGAAGCGCGGTGGCGTTGTATTGCTCGATCATGCCGCAAACCGGGATGCGACCCTGGGGGCGCATGTTGGAAAGCGCGGCCACCAGATGCGCGCCGCCCACATTCTCGAAATAGACGTCGATACCCTGCGGAAATGCATTCCGCACGGCGGTATCGAGATCGCCGCAGGTTTTGTAGTTGATGGCCTTGTCGACACGGGCTTCCTTGACGAGCCAGTCGCATTTCTCGTCGGAGCCCGCCGAGCCCACGACGTAGCAGCCCTTGTTCTTCGCGATCTGACAGACGACCGCGCCGACCGCGCCGCTTGCCGCCGAGACGAACACCCGCTCGCCGTCCTTGAGTTCGCCGACCTTCAGGAGCCCCGCATAGGCCGTCAGCCCCGGCATGCCGAAGGTGCCGAGAAAGGACTGAAGGGGCGCGAGCGACGGATCGACCTTTTGCAGGTCGCCGCCGTTCGACACGAACCATTCCCGCCAGCCCGAGAAATTGGTCACGAAATCGCCGGCCTTGAATTTCGTATTGTCGTTGGAGGCCACGACCTGGCCCACGGCGCCGCCGCTGAGGGTCTCGCCGATCTGGAAGGGCGGGGTATAGCTCACCCGGTCGACCATGCGGCCCCGCATATAGGGGTCGACGGACATATAGGAGTTGCGGACCAGCACCTGGCCGTGGGCCGGGGTGGGGACGGGGGTCTCGACAAGCTCGAAATCGGCCGGGCTGGGCATGCCGTTCGGGCGGCGTTTCAGGCGGATTTCGCGGTTTTTTTGTTCGGCCATGGGCCTCTCCTTAACCATATTCCTGGGGTTGCTGAATGGCCGTCAACCTAGCAGGCGAGCGGGGTGTAACAAGCCGAAACATTTTATGAGTCGCTACCCCGGCAGCCCTATGGCTCTTAAGCACTGGAAATTGCCCGGGATTCTCTTGCTCCGCGCCCACCCAAATCGTGACCCGCGTACCTTGCGAGCCGGCGTCGTGGGCATCGGCGCGTTCGGCCGCCATCACGCCACGAAATATGTCCGCCATCCCGACGTCGTGCTGGTCGGTGTGGCCGACCCGAGCTTCGAAGCGCGGCGCGCGGTGACGGTGGCGCATTCCATTCCCGCTTTGGCCGATTGGCGCGATCTCCTGGGCAAGGTCGATGTGGTGAGCGTCTGCTCGCCCGCCACGACCCACGCGAAGATCGTGCGCGCATTCCTCAACGCCGGCGCCCATGTGCTGGTCGAAAAGCCGATCGCCACCGATCTCGACGAGGCCGACGCATTGATCGCGCTGGCCGAAGCGGCGGGACGGGTGCTGACGGTGGGCCATCAGGAGCGTTTCGTTTTCGCCCGCACGGGGCTCCTGGACTATGGCGATGCGCCGCTCGAAGTCGAATGCTGGCGCACCGGTCCCTGGACCGGCCGCGGCGACGACGTGAGCGTGGTGCTCGACCTCATGATTCACGATCTCGATCTGCTCCACCGCATGGTGCCGGGCGGCGTTGCCGATGTCGTGGCGCGGGGCTTTGCGAGCCAAAGCCCGCATGCGGACGAAGTGACTGCGCTCGTCAGCTTCGAAAACGGCGCCCAGGCCAAGCTGGTCGCGAGCCGCGTGTCGGACACGCGCCGGCGCGGCATGCGCGCGATCTACCCCGACGGCGTGATCGAAATCGATTTCGTCACGCGCAGCGTCCGCAACACCACGAGCCGGACGCTCAATCCGCTCGTGCTCGACGATCCTTTGGCCGAGTTGGTGGGATCGTTCGTCAATTCCGCGCGGCTCGGGGCAGCGACCCTGGTGCGTCCCGAGGAAGCCCGTCGTGCGCTGGAAACCGCACTCCTGATCGACGAGGCATACAGCTCGCGCGTGGACCGCCGGACCGCCGGAGCCTATGCGGCTCACGCCTGACGCGTAACTTCGGCTATCATCGCGCGGACCTTTTGGACGCCTTAACGAGGGCATTCCCATGCGCGCGTTGCCGGCCGTTCTGGCCTTTCTCGTCTTCGCCTCGTCGTCGCTCGTTCTCGCCGCCAGCGCGGGGACGGAACCCCTGGAGAGCGAAGCTCCTGCTGCGGACGGTGCCTCGCTGATGATCGACGCGGGCCGGCTGGGCGTGATGGTGGACCAGAGCGAGGAATCGCTGAAGGCGCTGACGCCGACGGTGAAGGAACAGGATTTGGGGCCCGCCTCCGCGCAGCGCGCCTATGCGTTTCACGAACTTGTCGCCGCCGTGCTCCGCTACAATCTGGTTGCCGGAGACGCCTGCGGCGCAGGCGTGGTGCCGGCGAAACTGTGTCCGGGCCCCTATCTGCCGGGCTGGCTGAAGGATGGACCCAGGGTCGATCACAGCGAAGCCGATCTGCGCGCCATGATCGACGATGCCACCGCGCATCTGGAGCCGTTCTGGAGCGACATCTGCAGCAAGGGCAAGCGCGCCGCCGGCCGCGAAGTCTTTTGCGAGCTCGAATAGGCGGCTAAAGAGGAGCGATGACGGACCTCTTTCGCATCGCGCTCGCCCAGCTCAACCCCACGATGGGCGATGTTCCGGGCAACCTCGCCAGGGCGCGCGCCGCGCGCGCCGAAGCGGCGAAGGGTGCGGCGGACGTCGTGCTGTTTTCCGAGCTCTTCATCGTCGGCTATCCGCCGGAAGACCTGGTGTTGAAGCCGGCGCTGCAGGAGGCCGCGCGCGACGCGGTCGAGGCATTGGCGCGCGACACCGGGGACGGCGGCCCGGCCGTGCTGATGGGCGCGCCCTGGGTGGAGGACGGCAAGCTCTACAACGCCTGCCTTTTGCTCGAGGCCGGGCGCGTCGCCGCGCGGACCTTCAAGCACGACCTGCCCAATTACGGCGTCTTCGACGAGAAGCGTGTGTTCGAGCCGGGCCCCTTGCCGGGACCGTTCAACATCCGCGGCGTGCGCATCGGCGTGCCGATCTGCGAAGACATCTGGACGCCGGATGTCGTGGAATGTCTTGCGGAAACGGGCGGCGAGATTCTGCTGGTGCCGAACGGCTCGCCGTTCGAAGCAGGCAAGGAAGATATGCGGCTCAATCTCGTGGCCGCGCGGGTGACGGAAGCGGGCAGGCCGCTCATCTATCTCAATCAGGTGGGCGGCCAGGACGAACTCGTGTTCGACGGCGCTTCGCTGGTGGCAAACGCCGACCGCTCGGTGGCCTGGGCGCTTCCCGCCTGGGAAGAGCAAGTCGCGATCACGGAATGGCGGCGCACGGGCAATGGCTGGGTCTGCACGCCGGGCGAACGCTGGGCGGGCGAGGAGCGCTCGCAGTCGGTCTATCACGCGATGATGCTGGGCTTGCGCGACTATGTGAACAAGAACCGGTTTCCCGGCGTCGTGCTGGGGCTGTCGGGCGGCATCGATTCCGCGCTGTCGGCGGCGGTGGCCGTCGATGCGCTGGGCAAGGATCGCGTGCGTTGCCTGATGCTGCCGTCGCGCTACACCAGCCGCGAAAGCCTGGACGACGCGGCGGCCTGCGCGGCGCTGCTCGGCGTTCCCTACGAAACCATTCCGATCGAAACCGCCGTTGACGCCTTCGGCAAGACATTGGCGCCCGCTTTCGCCGGACGCGCCGCCGACACGACAGAGGAGAATATCCAGTCGCGCATCCGCGGCGTCATCCTGATGGCGATCTCCAACAAATTCGGCCCCATGGTGCTGACCACGGGCAACAAATCCGAAATGAGCGTGGGCTACGCCACGCTCTATGGCGACATGTGCGGCGGTTACAACGTGCTGAAGGACGTCTACAAGATGGAAGTCTTCCGGCTCGCGCGCTGGCGCAACCAGCTGCGTCCCAAGGGCGGGCTGGGACCGGAGGGCCGCGTCATTCCCGAAAACATCATCGTGCGCCCGCCGACCGCGGAGTTGCGCGACAACCAGACCGACCAGGATTCGCTGCCGCCCTATGAAATCCTCGACGGCATCCTCGAGTGCCTGGTGGAGCGCGAGATGTCGTTCGAAGACGTCGTAGCGAAAGGCTACGAGCCGGCGACGGTCCGGCGCATCGAGCATCTTCTCTACGTGGCCGAATACAAACGCCGGCAGGCGCCGCCGGGCGTGAAAATCAGCGCCCGCAATTTCGGCCGCGACCGCCGCTATCCGATCACCAATGCGTTTCGCGATGGGCGGTAATCTCAGCGCGGAGAGCAGACGTAAAATAACGGCACTTCGTGAGACAGCGCTATCGCTCACTGAAGACGCTCTAACGAACGGGTTTAATACTGATGATCTGAAGACATTAGCTGTCACAATTGATGCGATCAGGATGCTCTTCGGTTATCGCTCATACGCGCGGATGGCGAAGGAAGTTGGCGTATCTAGCAGGGTGCTGCTCGATAGAGTAAAGCGGTACGAACATCCACCGTCTCTCTTCAATTACCACAGGACCATTCAAGGCCTGATCCGAATTTGCGATCGATCACTAAATGACGAGACCGAGGGCCTACCTGATAGCCTTCGATCGGCAAGAATCGGGTGGTTTCCCATACCCGAGCATCTCCACGGAAAGGTCGTTTTGGTTTGCGAACTTCTTTCCCAAATTGCAGTCCAGATTAGAGGTAAGAACGAGCAACCAAGTATCGCAGACCTACTTGATCCAATCGATAAAGCGCAACTAATGGCGACGCTTGAGACGGTGCTGGTACTCCTGAAGGCGCCCCTCGTTGAGGTAAGCCTGCTGAGACGGCTATCTCGCTGGCTTTTGTCGGTGGGAAAATCGGCAGCAACCCATGGAACCGCGATGGCCATTGGTGTCTTGGCCGACGAAGCAGGTTCAGCGCTCGGGAAGCTAGTGTTAGAGTTGACAAAATGACAGGTCTCGTCCGTTTTGCGCCATCGCCCACGGGTTTGCTGCATGTCGGCAATGCGCGCACGGCCATGCTCAATTTCCTGTTCGCGAGGAAGGAAGGCGCGCGGTTTCTGCTGCGCAGCGACGACACCGATACCGAGCGCTCCAAACCCGAATTCGACGCCGCGATCCTCGAAGACCTGGGCTGGCTCGGAATCGTGCACGATCTCTTCATGCGCCAGTCCGAGCGGGCGGATGCGTATCGCGCCGCGGCGGACAGGCTGAAAAATTCCGGCCAACTCTATCCGTGTTACGAAACCGCGGCCGAACTCGACCGCCGCCGCAAACGCCAGATCGCGATGCACAAGCCGCCCGTCTATGACCGCGCGGCACTGGGGCTCACGGCCGAGGATCGCGCCAGGCTCGAAGCGGATGGTCACATCCCCCATTGGCGCTTCATGCTTTCGCAGTCGAAGGTGAAATGGCGCGACCTGTTGCGCGGCGACGTGGAGATCGACACGGCCACGGTGTCGGACCCGGTCCTGATCCGCGAAGACGGCCGCTTCCTCTACACGCTGCCATCCGTCGCCGACGACGTCGATTTCGTGGTGACGCATATCATCCGCGGCGAAGACCACGTCACCAATACCGCCGCGCAGATCGAGATCTTCGAGGCGCTGGGCGCATCCGTGCCGCAGTTTGCGCATTTCCCGCTTCTCATCGGCGCGGGCGGGGAGGCGTTGTCCAAGCGGCTGGGCTCGCTGTCGCTGCGCTCGTTGCGCGAAGACGGCATCGAACCCCTGGCGCTCGCCTGCTATCTCGCGAAGACCGGCACCTCCGATCCGATCGAGCTGCGCCCGTCGCTCGACGTGCTAGCGGCCGAATTTTCCTTCGCGAAGATCGGCCGGGCGCCCGCGCATTTCGATCCTGCCGAGCTTGCGGCGCTGAACGCGAAGCTGCTGCACGCGCTGCCTTACGAGACGGCCGCGGCGCGCCTTGCGGCCATGGGAATTTCGGGCGGCGCCCCGTTCTGGGACACGATCAAGCCCAACCTTGCGCGGTTTTCGGATGCGGCGGATTTGTGGACGCTGGTCGCCGGCCCCGTTGTTCCGATTGTCGAAGATGCGAGCCTCGCAGCCCGGGCTTCCGCGGCGCTACCGCCCGAGCCGTGGGACGAAACGACCTGGCCTGCATGGACGGCTGCCGTCGCCGCCGCCACCGGCGCCAAGGGCCGCGCGCTGTTCCATCCCCTGCGGCTCGCGCTGACGGGCCGCGAGCATGGACCCGAGCTCAAAAAGCTGCTACCCCTCATCGGGCGCGCGAGAGCGCTTGCGCGGCTCAACGGGGAAACGGCGTGATTGTCCATCACTACTTCTGCCGGATCGCGATTTGCGGCTGACGCCGCAACACTCCCCTTTTGCCAATCCACAGTTCTTAGAACGGCCCCCCACCCTAACCCTCCCGCCTTCGCCAAGGCTCCGGCGGGCAGGCCCCACAACTCCGCCGTAGCTTTAGCGTAGGCGGACACGAGGGGGAGGGGATTTGCGCGGTGCTAACCTCCCCCTTGTGGGGAGGTTGGACCGCGAAGCGGTCCGGGTGGGGGGAACGCCGACACCGCTGCTATAAGTGACTCGCCATGACCCTGTGCCTGTACAATACGATGTCCCGGACGAAGGAAGACTTCGTCCCCCTCGATCCCAACAACGTGCGCCTCTATGTCTGCGGGCCCACGGTCTACGACTTCGCCCATATCGGCAATGCGCGGCCCGTCATCGTGTTCGACGTGCTGTTCCGGCTGCTCCGCCATCTTTACGGCGAGGCGCATGTGACCTATGTGCGCAACGTCACCGATATCGACGACAAGATCAACGCGCGTGCGCTCGAACGCCTTGCGGGGCGCAATGTGCCGATCCTCGAAATGGTGCGCGAGCTGACCAATGAGACGGGGCGTATCTACGACGAAGACGCGGCGGCGCTCGGCAATCTGCCGCCCACGCGGGCGCCGCGCGCGACCGAACATGTCGGCCAGATGATCGCGATGATCGCCAAGCTCGTCGAAATGGGCCACGCCTATGAAGCGGAAGGCCATGTGCTGTTCGATGTGTCGTCGAAGCCAGATTACGGCAAGCTTTCGCGGCGCTCTCTGGACGAGATGATTGCGGGCGCGCGCGTCGAAGTAGCGCCCTACAAGCGAAGCCCGACGGATTTCGTGCTGTGGAAGCCGTCGGATGCGGACACGCCGGGCTGGGAAAGTCCGTGGGGCCGCGGCCGGCCCGGTTGGCACATCGAATGCTCGGCGATGAGCGAAGCCTATCTGGGCGAAACCTTCGACATCCACGGCGGCGGCATCGATCTCCTGTTTCCCCATCACGAGAACGAGATTGCGCAAAGCGAGTCGGCCCACCGCGGCCACCCGTTTGCACGCGTGTGGATGCACAACGGCTTCCTCAATGTCGAAGGCGAGAAGATGTCGAAGAGCCTCGGCAATTTCGTGACGATCCACGAATTGCTGGCGAATGGGTGGCAGGGATCGCTTCCCTGGGACGGAGACTTCGCTTAGGTTTGCGATGTTAACGACCCATTATCGCCAACCAATTGACTGGACAATGAATAGACTTTCCGCCGCGTGGCACAGCCTGGAGACATTCATGGGGTTGAGTTGGCGAAATCTCGGTTTCGATTATCAAACCGACATTTCACTCGATGAAAGGATCAGAGAGATGGGCGTAAGCAGTGAAACGCTTGCACATCTCGAAGATGATCTGAACACCCCGGCCGTTCTATCCCATTTATTCGCGCTCGCAGAGATTGCACAAAAGGATGGATCAATAGGGCAGGATGCGACCCGCCAAATTCTGGCTGATTGTCTTTTCTTGGGCGTTGATCCGTTTCGTTCAATCCGGTCTCTGCGCAGCTTAAAGAGCCCGAGTGAGACGGCACTCATTGAAGTGTTGATCGGAGAACGCAATGCCGCCCGTAAGGTGCGGAATTTCAAGGAAGCAGACCGCATTCGCGACGAGTTGCTCGCGAAGGGGATTGTGCTGATGGATGGCCCCAGCGGAACGACGTGGGAGGTGAAGCGGTGAGCGCGTTTGATCACTGGCCTTCAAAGCTTGTCATCCACGCTGTGAGATTGGACCGCGGGCGTCTCGCCCGCATGGCCGATGAAATGCACGCAGATGCGGGCGGGACGCCCGCGGTCCAATCATTCGCGATGGGCGTCCCGCCCAATATCGCGGGCGCGTCGTTCGAGGCGCTGACGGATTCCATCTGCTACAAACTCTATTGCGACGGCGCGCCAGCGTAGGATTTCACATGCTCAAAATGCCGGCCAAAGGTCTTTCCGAAGACGAAGTGTTCGACAAGCTGACGGGCTTTGCCAAGTCCGACGTTCCGTGGCGCGACGGCAAGACGCTCGCCTATATCTATGATGGCGGGCCCGACGTGGAGCGCGTCGCCAAGCGCGCTTATATGCAATATCTGACGGAGAACGCGCTCGACCCCACGGTTTATCCAAGCCTCGCGCGGATGGAGCGCGAACTGGCCGCATTCGCCGGGGCGCATCTGGGCGGCGACGACAGGGTCGTGGGCAATTTCACCAGCGGCGGCACCGAATCCTGCCTGCTCGCGGTCAAGACGGCGCGGGACTGGCTGCACGCGAAAAAACCCGACGTGCAAAGGCCGGAGATCGTGTTGCCCGTGACGGCGCACGCCGCGTTCCACAAGGGCGCGGAATATTTCGGGCTCAAGAAGATCGTCGTGCCTGTCGATCCCGGCACGTTCAAGGCGATCCCGGCCGAGATCGAAAAGGCGATCACGCCCGCGACGGCGCTGGTGGTCGCGTCGGCCGTTTCCTATGCGCATGGCGTCATCGATCCGGTGCCGGAGATCGGCAAGATCGCGGCCGAGCGCGGCGTGCTGTTCCACGTGGACGGCTGCATCGGCGGGTTCATTCTTCCCTATTTCCGCCGCCTGGGTGAAGCCGTCACGCCGTTCGATTTTTCGGTGCCCGGCGTCGCCTCGATGTCGATGGACTGGCACAAATACGCCTATTGCCCGAAAGGCGCGTCTGTCGTGCTCTACCGCGACAAGGCGCTGCGCCGCTATCAGCTCTTCGCCTGCGCCGACTGGACCGGCTACACCATCGTCAACCCCACGATCCTTTCGGCCAAATCCGGCGGGCCGCTCGCCGCCGCTTGGGCCGTGATCAATTTCGTGGGTGACAACGGCTACATGGCGTTTGCGCGGCGCACGCTTGCGGCCACCAGAAAGATCATCGGCGGTATCGGGGACATTCCAGGCTTGCGAGTCCTGGGCGCGCCGGAAGCCAATCTGGTGGCATTCACCAGCGACGAATTCTCGATCTTCCACATCGTCGACGAGATGAAGGCGCTCGGTTGGTACGTCCAGCCGCAATTCGGCTATCACGGCTCCAAGGAAAACATCCATTTGTCGATCGGCCAGAGCGCGCTCGAAAAGGCCGACGCATTCGTGCGCGATCTGGCGATCGCGGCCGAACGCGCCCGCGCCGTGCCGCCAAGCCCCATGGTGGACCTCGTGAAGGCCGAACTCGCCAAATCCCGGCCCGGCGCGCCGCCCGATCCCGCCCAGCTCCAGATGCTGATGGACGCGCTGGGGGTGAACAGCGGGCGATTACCGGAACGCATGGCTGATCTGAACCAGGTGCTCAATCTTTTGCCGCCGCAAATCACTAAGTTCGCGCTGACCGATTTCTTCAACGATCTGTTCGTGCAGCCCCACCGGGATTTATGACCGAGAACACCCCGCCCGGCGCGCCGGACGAAAGCGCCGGCATTCTGTTTGCGGCCATCGCCTATGGGGTGTGGGGCGTGATGCCGCTTTACTGGCGGCTGCTGGGCGACGTGCCGCCGGTCGAACTCACCGTCCATCGCGTGCTTTGGTGTGCCGTATTCCTGATGATTGTGGTGGCGTGGCGCGGGCGCGCCTCGCGCATCGTCAGCATCGTGCGGGAGCCGCGGACAATCGCCACGCTGGCGCTCACCAGCGTGCTGATCACGGTCAACTGGACGATCTTCATCTATTGCGTGGCGACGAACCAGCTCATCGAGGCGAGCTTCGGCTATTACCTGACGCCGCTTCTGTCGATCGCGCTGGGCGTGTTCCTGGTGGGCGAGCGCATGTCGCGGGTGCGGCTCGTGGGGATCGTGCTGGCGGGAGGCGCCGTCACCGTTCAGGCGGTCGAGCTCGGACATATTCCCTGGATCGGCCCGCTGCTCGCGCTGTTGTTCGGCTTCTACGGCTATTTCCGCAAGCATACGGCGATTGATTCGCTCGACGGCCTGATGGTGGAGACGCTGATCCTGTTCCCGGTCACATTGGGATTGGTCGGATATTGGTGGGTGCGCCACACCGGCGCGTTCCCGTCCGCCAATCTCGGCAAGGATGCGCTTCTGATCGTGGGCGGTCCGCTGACCGCGGTGCCGCTCGCATTGTTCGCGGCCGGCGCGCGCCGCATCCGGCTGTCGACGTTGGGTTTCCTGCAATATGTCGCGCCTTCGATCACGCTGGTGCTGGCGACCGTCGGGCTGCACGAGCCGTTCACGCGGGGCAACGTGATCGCATTCGTCTGCATCTGGGCCGCCATTCTGATCGTGGCGTTCGAAGGCCGGCTCAGCCGGGTCAGGCCGCAGGAAGTTTGACGAGCGCGGTCAATCGCGCGATCGCGTCTTCCGGCGTCGCCACGAAATGTTGCAGCCGCTCGATATCCGCGTGGGCAAATCCCTCCCGCACGACATGGGCGAGGAGCGCCTTGAGCGGGTCGTAATAGCCCGCGGTGTTGACCACGACGATGGGCTTACCCAGCGCGCCCAGCTGGGCCGACGTCACCACTTCGAAATATTCGTCGAGCGTGCCCAGGCCCCCCGGCAGGATCACGAAGGCGCGGGCCAGCGCCAGCATGCGCGCCTTGCGCTGTTGCAGGTCGGGCGTGACGATCAGCTCTTCGGCCGATTTGAGCGGCGGTTCGAGATGCCGCAGAAACGCGGGCAGGATGCCGATGACGGACGCGCCGGCATCGCGGGCCGCACGCGCTGTTTCGCCCATCAGCCCCACATTGCCGGCGCCGAACACGAGCGAGAAGCCGGCCTCGCCGAGCAAAGTCCCCATGCGTCGTGCGGCTTCCGCATAAGCGGGATTGCCGCCCGGCGACGAGCCGCAAAAGACGCAAATGGTGGGGCGTTGCTTTTCCGTGTCGTGGGAAGGGTTATGCATGGCGCGTTTCGTTCTTATCTGTTGCGGTGCGATACAGCGCCCGAGGGGATTGCGACTTTCACCCCGTCTTCCTAAACAAACCGGTAACCGCAATCATTCCCCCGAGGATATCCGTGACGCGCCGTTTCGTCATCCCCGTCGATATGACCGCCGCATCGCCGGATTTACGGGCCCGCCCGAACACGGTACACTGACCTCATGGCGACCAAACCGCATCCCATGCTCGAATCGGGCGACGGCGCGCCGTCGTTCCGGCCGCTCTACATGCTGTTGCCTTATCTGTGGCCGCCGGGCCGGCCGGATCTCAAGCTGCGCGTGGTCGTGGCGCTGTTCTGTCTTGCGCTGGCGATTCTGGCCACGACAGTGTCTCCGCTTTTCTTCGGCTGGATCACGGACCATCTGGCCCACAAGACGCTGAGCACGATCGCCATTGCCGCGACCTTCGGGCTGATCGGCGGCTATGTGCTGTCGCGCATCCTGATGCAGGCTTTCGCCCAGTTGCGCGACGGCGTGTTCGCCAAGGTCCAGTATCACGCGCTGAAGGAAGTGGGCGTTTCCACCTTCGCCCATGTCCACACGCTGAGCCTGCGCTTTCATCTCGAACGCAAGACTGGCGGCCTCTCGCGCACCATCGAGCGCGGCACCAAGGGCATCGATACGCTGCTATCCTTCGCGCTGTTCAGTATCTTCCCGACCTTCTTCCAGCTCCTGCTGTTCAGCGCGGTGATGATCTGGAAGCTCAATATCTGGATCGCGCTGACGACGCTCGCCATGGTCGGCGGCTATGTGTGGTTCACCTTCGCGATCACGCGCTGGCGCGTCCGTTTCCGCCGCGAGATGAACGACAGCGACACGGAGGCGAACACCAAGGCCGTCGACAGCCTGCTCAATTACGAGACCGTCAAATATTTCAACGCCGAAGCGCATGAGACCCGCCGCTTCGAGAAATCGATGAACAAATTCTCCCGCGCCTCGATCCAGGCGCAGACCTCGCTGTCGCTCCTGAACACGGGTCAGGCCGCGATCATGGCGGTGGGCATGGGCATCGTCATGGCGCTGACGGCCGTCGGCATCAAGCAGGGCCAGTTCACCATCGGCGCGCTGGTGATGGGCAACGCGATCCTCATGCAGCTCTACCAGCCGCTCAATCTTCTGGGCACGGTCTATCGCGAAATCACGCAGGCGCTCGTCGACATGGAGGCGATGTTCCGGCTGCTCCACCAGCCGCAGGAGGTGGAGGACAGACCGGGCGCCACGGAACTGATGGTCGGCGGCGGCCGGATCGAATTCCGCGACGTCGTGTTCGCTTATGAGCCCGCGCGCATCGTGCTCAAGGGCGTGAGCTTCGTCGTGCCGGCCGGCAAGACCGTGGCGGTGGTGGGTCCTTCGGGCGCGGGCAAATCCACCATTTCGCGCATCCTCTACCGCTTCTACGACATCAAGAGCGGCAGCGTGATGATCGACGGGCAGGACATCCGCGACGTCACGCAGGCCTCGTTGCGCGCCCATATCGGCATCGTTCCGCAGGACACTGTGCTGTTCAACGACACCGTGCGCTACAACATCGCCTATGGCCGCATCGGCGCGAACGAATCCGAGATCAAGGACGCCGCGCGCATGGCCCAGATCGACGGGTTCATCCAGGAGCTGCCCTTGGGCTATGACGCGATGGTGGGCGAGCGCGGCCTCAAGCTGTCGGGTGGCGAGAAGCAGCGCGTGGCGATCGCGCGCACCATCCTCAAGAATCCGCCGATCCTCCTGCTGGACGAAGCCACCTCGGCGCTCGACACCCATACCGAACGCGAAATCCAGAGCGCGCTGTCGGAAGTTTCCCGCAACCGCACCACGCTGGTCATCGCGCACCGGCTTTCGACGGTGGTGGATGCGGACGAGATTCTCGTGCTCGACCACGGCCAGATCGTCGAGCGGGGCCGTCACGCGGAGCTGGTGGCGATGAACGGCCACTACGCGTCGATGTGGAACAAGCAAAAGCAGGCCGCCGCCGCGCTCGAAATTCTCAAAGCCGCCCAGGACGACCCGGACGTAGTGCCGGGCATCGCCCGCGAAGCCCCGTTGGCGGCGGCGGATTGATTACTCCGCCGCCTGCGCTTCCGGCGGCTGTACGGCGCGTGGTTTCTGAACGATGCCGGGGACGCTGACCGGCGTGCTCCGCGCCGCGCGCCGGCGCTCGCGTCCCTCGCGCAGGCGCTGGGGCAGGGCCAGCATCGCGGGCACGAGGCCCAGCGTGATCGCCTTCGAGAAGGCGAGGCCGAACACGATGGCCGTCGACATCTGCACCCACATCATCCCGTTGGGCCCGCCGACCGTGATCTGCCGGGTCCAGAAATTGATTTCGATGGCGAGCATCATGGGAAACAGCCCGCCGATCGCCGTGACCGTGGTGAGGAACACGGGGCGAAGGCGTTGCGCGCTCGAGCGGATGACGGCCTCGATCGGCTCCATACCCGTCAGACGCAGGCGGCGATAGGTATCGATCAGGACGATGTTGTGGTTCACCACGATGCCGGCCAGCGCCAGCATGCCGGTGCCCGACATGATGACGGAGAAAGGCTGGCCCATGATCAGCATGCCCAGAAGGGCGCCGATCATCGCCAGCACGACGGCGATCAGCACCAGCGTCGTGTGATAGAAGCTGTTGAACAGGGCCACGAGCACGATGGCGATCAGGAACAGCGCCATGAAGGTCGCGACAATGAGAAACGCGCCCGCCTTGTCCTGCTGCTCGTCGGCGCCCTTGAACGTGACGTGGACCCCCATGGGAAAGGTCTGCGCCGCCATCCAGGTCTTGAGTTTGGCAACCTCCGCGGCCGGCAGAATTCCGGGCCTGAGGTTGGCGCGGATGTGATAGACGCGATGGCCGTCGACGCGCTCGATGGAATTGACCTGCGGCGCGGGCCGGAGCTTCACGAAATTGCTGATCGGCACCATGCCGCCGGGCGTCGAAACGCGCACGTCGTCGAGGGCGTGAATGCCGCGCGCCAGTGCCGGATAGCGCACGCGGATATCGACCTGCTGCGTGGTGTCGTCGGGCCGGTATTCGCCCACCAGGATGCCGTCGGTGACGAGCTGGACCGCGGTGCCGATGGATTGCGCGTTGGCGCCGAACCGGTTGGCGACGTCGCGGTCTATGTCGAGATCCCATTCGATCCCGGGGAGCGGGCGGGTATCTTCGAGATCGCGCAGCTCCTTCAGCCCGTCCATGTGATGGCGAATGAAGGTGGTCGTTTGCGCCAGCGCGACGTGGTCGTCCGACGAGACGTCGATCATCACGTCCTTGCCGGAGGGCGGCCCCTGTTGGGGCACGCGGATTTCGACATGGACGCCGGGAATGTTCGCGGTCTTCCTGCGAATCTCCTCCAGGATCACATTGCCGCGGCGGCGCTCGCTATAATCCTTCATCTCGATCTGGATCTGGCCGATATTGTCGACCGGCACGCCACCCTGGTTGTTCAGCGTCTGTCCCTGTCCGCCGGACGACGCATAGATCGCCCTGAGGCCGTCGACCGACGCCACGATCCGCTCCACGCCCATCACGATGTCGCGTTTTTCGTTGGCCGAAAGATTGCCGCGCGCGGAAATCAGCACATTGGCGAAATTCGGATCGGTGTCGACGAAGAACTCGACACCATGGTTCAGGATAACGAACGCCGTGAGGATGACGACCACCACGCCCACCGCGCCCGCAATGACGCGTCCCGGACGCCGGGTGATGCGTTCGGCCAGATGGGCGTACCATCCCGTGACGCCCGGGATGTCGCGCCAGTCGCCGGTCTCGGAGGCTTCAATGGCCTTCTCATGCTGCTCGTCATGCTGGGGCCGCTTACCCAACATCCCTCCCAGGACCGGCAGGAACAGGAGCGCCACGAACATCGATGCGCTCAGGACGATGATCAGCGTGATCGGAAAATAGCTCATGAATTTTCCGGTCACGTCCGGCCAGAACAGCATGGGCAGGAAGGCGCCGATCATGGTCGCGGTCGCACAGACGACTGGCCAGAACATGCGTCGCGCGGCTTCCGCAAACGCTTCCTTGGGGCTGTGCCCCTCGGTCATCTTCCGGTCGGCATATTCGACCACGATGATGGGCCCGTCGACGAGAATGCCGACGGCGAGCAGCATCGCGAACATGATCATGAAATTCAGGGTTATCCCGGTGAAGTTCAGCACGAAGAAGCTGATGAGGAACGAGGTCGGGATCGCGGCGCCCACCAGGAGGCCCGAACGCAGGCCCAGGGCGGCCACGATGATGATCATCACCAGAATGATCGCCAGGATGATCGAATCCGACAGCGAGCCCAACTGGTCGCGGATATCGGTGGACTCGTCGAACAGGTAGTCGACATGCACCCCGGAAGGCCACGCTTTCGCGGCTTTCGTGATCAGGTCGCGTACGGCCTGGTTGTTCTGGATGATGTTGGCGCCGATGCGCTTGGTGACTTCGAGCGCGAGGGTAGGTTGCCCGTTCATCCGTGCGTAGCTCGTCGGGTCGTAGAAGGTGCGATGGACCTGCGCCACGTCGCCCAGCGTGACCGTCGCGTCGCCGGTCGAACGGATCGGCAATGCCAGCACGTCCTGCGGGCTGTCGATCACGGCCGGAACCTTGACCGCGAAGCTGCCATGCCCCGTGTCCAGGAGCCCCGCCGCGATCAGCCGGTTGTTGTTGGTGATCGCATTGAACATCTCGGGCTGGGTGATACCGTAGCTTTCGAGCTTGGCAGGATCGATCACGATCTCGAGCATCTCCTGTCGCTCGCCGCCGATGTCCACGTCGAGGACGCTGGGGATCCCCTTGAGTTGGTCCTTGAGGTCGCGCGCGATCTTGAGCAGCGTGCGCTCCGGCACGTCGCCCGACAGCGTTGCGGTGATGACGGGAAACAGACTTGTGTTGAATTCCTGCACGATCGGCTGCTTGGCATCCTGCGGCAGCTCGGCGCGCGCGGTCTCCACCTGGGCGCGGACGTCCTCGAGCGCCTTTTCCTTCTGAAAATTCACGTCGAATTCGAGAATGATCACCGCGAAGCCCTGATAGGCGCGCGCTGTGATGTCCTTCAGGCCCTCGATGGAGCGCAGATAGGTTTCCATCGGCTTGACGAGAAGCCGCTCGCTGTCTTCCGGGCTGATGCCCGGATAGGCGACCTGGACGACGATAACGGGAATCGGAATGTCGGGATCGGCTTCCTTCGGAATCTCGATGAACGACACCAGCCCCGCGATAATGGCGACAGCCAGCAGCGCGACGACGACGCGCGTATTCCTGACGGCCCAGTCGACGATCCGGATCATGCCCGCCCGCCATTGGCCGCGACGGTGAGGACGTGCTCGCCGTCATTGACGAATTCCTGGCCCACCGTGATGACCGTCACCCCGTCGGGCAGGCCGCTCACCCACATCCCGTCGGGCCCGTCCGAAACGATCTGCACCGGCAGGAAATGCACGATGCCTTTCTCGACCACGCGCACGCCCACCACGCCGTTGTCGTCGA
Organism: uncultured Alphaproteobacteria bacterium; assembly: GCA_963760345.1. GTDB lineage: Bacteria > Pseudomonadota > Alphaproteobacteria > Micropepsales > Micropepsaceae > Rhizomicrobium. Next base: position 64,329 of record CAVXCU010000002.1, on the reverse strand, counting down.
GCACGAGAATTCCCGGCGAAATCTTTTCGGCCAGGAGCTGCTTGACGGGAATATGGATGTCGGCGCTGACGCCCGAACGCAGCTTGCCGTCCGGATTGGGTAGTTCGACCTCGATGCGCATGGTGCGCGTGGTGTCGTCGGCGCGATCGCCCACGAAACGGACATGGCCCTCCACGGTCTCGCCGGTCACCAGCGTCACGGTGGCGCTATCGCCGAGCTTGATCTGACCGACCTGGCGTTCGGACACCTGACCCACCGCGAGGAAGGGCTCTGGCGCGATCAGCATCGCGCATTTGTCGCCCACGCGCATATAGTCGCCCACTTCCACATAGCGGTCGTCGACCTGGCCGTCGAAGGGCGCGCGGATTTTCGTGTTCGCGACGTCGATCGCCATTGTCTGTTCACCCGCTTTTGCCGCTTCGAGTGCAGCGGCGGACTGCGACACCTGCGTGGTCGAGCGGAAGCCGTTCTTGGCGAGGTCGAGATCGACGGAATGCTGTTTGGCGGTCTGCGCCACCATCGCGCGCGCCTGGTCGAGCTTGGCGCCGCGGTCGTTGAGCTTGATCTCGCAGAGCACGGCGCCCGTCTTTACATGATCGCCCTTTTCGAAATGGAGCGCCTGTACCACGCCTTCGATTTCCGCCCGAACATCGACCGCATGCAGCGCCTGCGTGCGCCCGTGAATGGTGATGGTCGCGTTGCGGTCGGACGCGGTGAGCGTCTGGACGCGCACCCGCGGCACGTCCGCCGTTTTCGTCAGCGCGTCCGACGTCGCAGCCTTGTGGCCGCCGAACACGAAACCGGAACCGACCCACAGGACGACGATCACGAGGATCACGGTCGCCGCGCGGTAGCTCGGCTTCATCCGGAAAAAGGGGGCGAGAATCCGTTGAAACATTTGCTGACTGCCCCGTTACTCGGCCGCCTCGGCCGTCGGTCGTTCGATGTCGTCGCGATAGGTCTTCAGATAGTCCAGCACCGCGACGTAGACGGCTTGGCCGAATCCCGCCACGAACTTTTCACCAGGGGTCTGCGGCAGCTTCATGGCATCCGCCACCTGGGAGAGTTTTGCTTCGCTTTGCCGGACATAATTGTCGAGCATCGCGGTCACCCGTTCGGGCGGCAGCAAATGCGAGAACAGCATGGCGAAGACGAAGGGCGAACGGTGCCGGTCTTCCGGCAGGGGCTTCAGCAGCGCGGCGATGAATGCCGTGCGGCCGCTCGGTGTGATCGAATAGACCTTGCGGTCGGGACGCTTTTCCTGGGCTTCCTCGCGGACCGAGACGAGCCCTTCCTCCGTCAGGCGGTTGAGCGCCGGATAGATCGACCCGAAGCTCGCCTCGACGAAATGCTGGTAGCCGTCGTCTTCGAACAGCTTCTTGATCTCATAGCCCGTGGCGTCGCCGCGGCTGAGAATTCCCAGGCAAATCGTACGCACGTCCATTGGCGCCCCGAATGTTGATCTATATTGGACCGATATAGATCGACGCTATATATTTTCGCAGGTGCGAAATACAAGGGGGATCGGGGCAAAATCGTGCGGCTTCCGGCGCAGATCTGCTCCGCGCGAGGCGTAAGGGACGCCCACTAGTGCCGCCTAAATCAGCTCGATCCGGTCGACTTCGACACCTTTTTGGCCCTGCCGGGTGGAGAAGCGGATGCGTTGCTCCGGGCTCAGCGCCGACAGGCCCGAGCGCCGCAGGGCGCTGGCATGGCAGTAGACGTCACCCCCGCCATTTTCCGGCATCACAAAGCCGAAGCCCTTCTGATCGTTGAAGAATTTCACTCTTCCTTCGACCATCGGGCCGCTGGGGCCGGAATCGCGCTGGCCGCCGCCAAAGCGGTCGCCGCCGCTAAAGCGATCTCCGCCGCCAAACCTGTCGCCGCCCCCAAAACGGTCGCCTCCGCCGAACCGGTCACCGCCTCCGAAGCGGTCGCCGCCGCCGAAACGATCTCCGCCGCCAAACCTGTCGCCGCCTCCAAAGCGGTCTCCGCCCCCGCCGCCTCCCCCGAAGCGGTCGCCTCCGCCATATCGGTCGCCGCCGCCCGGACGTGGGCGCCGCGCCGGCGCCGGATCGGCGGTGCTGGCATCGATGCTATGCACGGCCACGACCTGGAGCCCCCGCGGGGAATCCTGGAGATCGCAAACGACGGTCGCCCCTTGCGGCACATTGGGCGTGCCCAACGAGGCCAGTGCGGACGCGTGGCAGAACGCGTCGCTGCCGTTTTCCAGTGTGATGAAACCGTAGCCCTTGGTGGAATTGAACCATTTTACCGTGCCCTTCGCGGAAGCCATTGCGAGAGGGCGAGGATCGCCATTGTCAGAGTTCGTCATGAGAATTGCCGATGTGACCTGCCGAACGATGATCAACGCGCGCCACCCGTGTCCGGCAACGGGCCGGGCGCGCCATGTTCCATCATCCTAAATAGGCGGCCAAACCGCAACCGGGAAAGAACGGGAATTGAAGCCTGGGGCGGCGCAATATTCGGCGCGAAATCCGTGAAATGCGGCGTGGAGGGCCAGTTCACGAGGATTGTTTTTCATTGCAGCGCACATCGAAGGTCCGCGCTTCTGGCAGACCCACGATGTCGTTGTAATGAGAGAACGTCACGCGTCCGCCCGCGTCCGCTTGCCCCTCCAGAAGCCCGGCATAGACCGTCTCGAGCCGCCGGGCGACGGAAAGAAGCGCCGCGATCGGCCGCAGCACGATCCGGTAGCCCATTTTCCCCAGGGCGGCGACAGACAAGAGCGGCGTCTTGCCGTCTTCGACCATATTGGCGACGAGCGGCACGCGCGAAAATATCTTCGCGATGCGCACGAGTTCGGCTTCGGACCGCGGCGCTTCCACAAACAGGATATCTGCGCCGGCATCGAGAAACGCTTCGGCACGCCGCATTGCCTCGTCGATGCCGTCGGTTCCCAAAGCGTCGGTGCGCGCCATGATCTTGAAACGCGGGGTCGTGCGCGCCGCCGCGGCCGCGCGAATCTTGGCGACCGCGTCGGCGAGGGATACGATCTCTTTGCCGTCCATATGGCCGCACCGCTTGGGGCTCACCTGGTCTTCCAACTGGATGCATTGTGCGCCGGCCTGTTCGTACGCGCGCACGAGCCGCGCCACATTCGCCGGGCCGCCATGCCCGTTGTCGCCGTCCGCGATCAACGGAACGGGTGAAATCGCCGACGCGATCACGCGCACCCTTTCGCTCATTTCGGCCGCGCCGACGATGCCGATGTCGGGAACGCCGAAACTCGCGCCCGCAACGCCGAACCCGCTCATGTAGACCGCGCGTGCGCCGGCTCGTACCGCGATGCGCGCCGAAAGCGCGTCATAGGCGCCCGGGACGACGATCGCGCCCGGCTGCTGCAACAGGGCGTCCAGGGCTTCGGGTTCGCGAGCAGTCATGGGTCTACAGTCGCGATTTTCGACCCGCAAATAAAGCCCGATGTGGCCGTCAATCGCTCCAGGTGGTGGCGATATGCTCGGGGTCGTCCTGGGTGTTCCGCTCGAACATCAGGAAATCGTAGTAGCCGCAGCGGCCGCCCGGAAAGGTGCGGCAGGTGGAGGGCCGCGCCGTATAGATGGTGCAGCGCCGCTTTTCGGTGTCGAAGAACTGGCAGACCTTGCCGAAATGCTCATCCGCCTTCCGCCGCATGGTGTATTTCTCGTCGTCCTGCGGCTTGGTGAACTTCTTCTTCGCTTCGCGGAACCCGAGACCGAAATGTTTGGCCAACCGCCATAGGTCCTTCTTGTTCAACGGTATGACGGGATAGGAACAGCAATAGCCGGGGCATTTAGCGCAGTTGAAGAGCATCGTGGGTTCCGGATTGTGGACGCCGGCCGTGGCGTCCGGTTCGGCCGGCTGTCGGTTGTTCTAAGCCCGAGTCGGCACACGTCACTGTGCCACGGCCGACTGGGCGTGGCTACCGTCGCATAATGGCGAGATCAAATCCCCCGCACCGCCTGGTCGTGCTTTTCGAACGATTGTTGTGCGATCGGTTCGAGGTCTCCGATCAACGCTTTGAGTTCGCTCGCCGTCTCCATGACGAATTCATAGCTCCCGTCGCGCCGCAAGCGCAGTTCCGAGATGTGCTCCTCCAGCTCGCGGCGCTGCAACTCCGACAGATCTGCCGCAGATTTGAGCCGCATCTGCTCGGCGCCGATCTCATGTGTCGTGTCGAATACCGCGTCCATCGGCATCAGAATTCGCAGCACGGTGCTGTGGATTTTGGCCCGCAGCGCGGCGCTGCGGATGTCGAACAGGCTCTCGCGGTTTCGGTCGTAGATGTCGATCTCGCGGCGGCCGGAGCGCAGCATCCGCAGCGTCACCGGCCCGTAGGGATCGCCGCGTCCCCGCGATTCATGGGTGAGATTGAGAATGATGTTGAGCGTCGAAAGCACTTCGGCAAAGAGCAGCGCGGCGTTGCGCTCCCGCCTGCGATGCTCGAGATGGCGTTCGATCTGGGTCGCGCAGAAGCCGCCCGCCGTCGCCAGGATGGCGCCCAGAAGGACGGTCCAGACGGCATTGAGATTGCCGAGAAAATCATAGGTTTCGGGACGCATTCTGTTTCCCCGACCGTGTAGCCGGCCAACCTCGTGGACCTTAGCCCAAATATTCGCCTTGGCCGAACTACGGCAGTTGCCGGACCGACCGCAGTCAAGCGCCCCAATTCCGCATCTCGCTTGTGCCGGCATGCCGGATTCGTATACTTTTTGGCGGGCGCCAATAGCGGATACCATGGAGATGGACGTGGGCCGCATGACCGAAGTGTCGCACAAGCATTCCAAGATCGAAATCGCGGCTTGCGCGTTCGCCGCAGCCGTAGTCGCTATATTCACAGCGCAACAAGCCGGCGCGCGGACCGTAAATTCGCTTTCGCGCCAGGTCGTTACGCAAACGCCGCCGCCCGCTACGGTTTGCAAGAATTGCATTCAGCCCTTTGTGGAATCCGATCCAGTACCGACCGCAGGGTACAATCCGATTACCGCCACCGATGCGCGACTCGACCGCTATGGTTTTCCACCGCGACCTCGTTCAGCCTGACCATGCTGGACAACAGCAGCGCCGACATTTCCTATGACGACGTCTCGAAGAACGATGGTCTGACCTATGTCAATCCGCAAGGCTCGACATCCGAATTGGAAGGCTCGGCATTGTGGTTCTTCGGAGGGGTGGGCACGCTGACGGCTGCTTCCTCCGCCCCGTTTCGAACGAAGCCGGACAAGGTTGACGCACGGCGCGCTGCAATCTTCCGATCGCGTGGGATTTCGCGAGGCTGGCTGTACAAACATTGAGCGACAAAGGTTCGGAGCAGACCGGCAATCTTTCGACCGCTTTGGCTCAGGCGGTGCGATCATTGTCTGCAAGTCCGCCTCTGGCCGAAATGCAGTCGCGGGAAATCCTGAAAGTTGCTCCGAGTCATCCCGAAGCCTTGATGGTCCTGGGCGCATCGCTGCGCCTGCAGGGCAATGCCGCCGCAGCTCGTGCGATTTTGCAGCCACTCGCGGCGGCGCAGCCGAAAGCGGCGGCGGTCCAGCTTGAACTTGGAATTCTTCTGGGTCAGGTGGGCGAAAGCCGCGCGGCTATTGCGGCCCTGCGGCGAGCGGTCAGATCGAACCCGAGCCTTGCGAGCGCGTGGCGCGAGCTCGGCGATCAGCTTGCTCTCGTGGGCGAAACGGCAGAAGCGGACGCCGCCTACGCGTTGGCCGCCAAGGCGTCGGCGCACGATCCGCAACTGATCGCGGCGGCGACCGCGCTCTGCGAAAACCGATGGGCCGCCGCCGAAAGGTTGCTGCGCCAGTACCTGAAAGAGCACCCGAAAGATTTTGCGGCGATCCGCATGCTGGCGGAAATCGCCATCCGCGCCGGCCACTACGGGGATGCGGAGATTCTTCTTGAGCAGTGCCTGGAACTCGCGCCCGATTTCAGCGAGGCTCGCCGCAGTTACGCGATGCTTCTGCACCGGCAGGACCGGCCGGCCGAAACCCTTGTTCAGACCGATCTGCTGTTGAAGCGCGAGCCGCGCAATCCCGGCTTGCGCAATCTGAAGGCTGCGGCACTGGCCCGGATCGGCGAATCCCGTCGCGCGATCGCGTGTTACGAAGACCTGTTGAAGGATTATCCGAACCAGCCCAAAGCGTGGCTGAGCTACGGCCACACGTTGAAGGAGGAGGGGCGGCACAAGGACGCCATCGCCGCCTATCGCAAAAGCATCGCGCTCATGCCGCGTTTTGGCGAAGCCTATTGGAGCCTTGCCAATATGAAGACATTCCACTTTACGCCGGCGGACTTGGACGCCATGCGTGCGCAACTCTCTGACGGGGGCATTTCCACCGAGGACCGCTGTCATTTGCATTTCGCAATGGGCAAAGCGCTGGAAGACGACGGTCTGTACGAGAAATCGTTCGAGCAATACGAAAAGGGCAACAATCTGCGAAGCGCGCCCAGCCGATATGACGCGGACGTTACGCGCGACCATGTTCGCCGCTCGAAAGCATTGTTCACAAGCGCATTTTTTTGCGAGCGCGCCGGCATGGGCCATAATGCTCCCGATCCCATTTTCGTCGTGGATTTGCCACGCTCGGGTTCGACCCTGATCGAGCAGATTCTGGCAAGCCATTCCGCGGTCGAGGGCACGGCCGAGCTGCCCGACATCGGTTTCATCGTCCGTCGGCTCGGCGACGGAGAGAGATCGAGCGCGCGCCCGGCCTATCCGGAGATATTGGCCACTCTCGACGCTGCGAGGGTCAACGCGCTCGGCGATGAATATCTGGAGCGCACGCGGATTCAGCGGCGATCCGGCCAGCCCTTCTTTATCGACAAGATGCCGAACAATTTTGCCCATATCGGCCTGATCCACCTCATCCTGCCCAACGCGAAAATCGTCGATATGCGCCGTCACCCGCTAGGCTGTTGTTTCTCGTGCTACAAGCAACATTTCGCGCGCGGCTGGAACTTTACATATGGCATCGCCGAGCTCGGCCGGTGCTATCGCGACTACGTCGAGTTGATGGCGCATTTCGACTCCGTGTTGCCCGGCTGCATTCATCGCGTGATCTATGAACGTTTGGTCGCGGACCCCGAAAGCGAGGTGCGCCGGCTCCTGGACTATTGTGGATTGACCTTCGAGAGCGCCTGTCTGCGCTTCTACGAGAACGATCGCCCGGTCCGAACCGCAAGCGCGGAACAGGTGCGCCAACCGATTTTCAAAGATTCGGTCGAGCACTGGCGCAATTACGAGCCTTGGCTTGGTCCGCTCCGGTCCAAACTCGCGGACGTGCTGGAGGCCTATCCGGATGTGCCGAAATTCTAAGTGCCGGCAACGGAGCAATTGGCGGTCGTTCATTTTGTCACTAACAACACCCACCCGTTCCGCGGTAGAACGGGTTGAAACCGGGAGGGACTGGTCATGAAGCGCACTGGCCTGGCGGCACTGTTGGCGCTGTGCTTAGGAGTGGCCGCGCGAGCCGCGGATGCGCCCGCCCCGGTCGCCCCGAGCGATGTAGCGGCGGCGCCCGCGCCAAGCAGCACGCCGGCCACGACGGCGCCAGCGACAAGCGGCACATCCTCTGCGCCAGCCGCAACAGACGCCGCGACCGCCAATCCGCAACCGGTGCCTGCCGCCTCTCCGCCGCCCCCAAAGCCGCAGCCGGCGGCCACCGCCAGCGCTCCGCCCGCTCCGCTGCCGCCGGTATCGCCCTATGAAAAAATACACACCGTCGCGATCGTCTCGGCGATCGGCACGCCGGTGACGTTGCAGAACGATCATATCACCGGTTCGACGACGAAGACGCTCGACGGCAGCGATTGGAAGATCGACGATCAGGTCGCCTCTACGCTCGGCCAGTATCTGGCGGGCCGTTTTGCCATCAAGGATATCGCGTTCGATCGCGCGGCGTTTGCGAAATTGCCCAATGACTCGTGGGAAAAGATCGACCCGCAGGTGAGCGCGTTTCTTGCGTCGCTTCCGTCGGCCGGCGTGGATGCTTTCGTCATCGTCCGCCCCGAACTCGACGGCGAGCCGGGACTCGCCGGTCTCGCGCTTGAGATCGGCGGCGCGATGGGCGCGAGACCGCCGACGCTGTGGGCCAACTACGAAATCGACATCGTCGACGCGCAGACCCACGCGATCCTTGGCCGGGCACATTCCTGCATCCAGCCCCGCGCCGGCATGCCGGTTTCTCCTGCCGAAATTCTTGCGGCTGCGGATTTGAACCTGGGCGACGATCTTGCGCCGGGCGATCAGCAACGCACAGAACTGAAGACGGGACTGTCGCGGCTGGTCTCGATGTCGCTTCTGGAGACGGTGCGCGCCTTGAACCTGGGTGCTGCGCTGCCGCCCGTCGGCACGCGCAACGTCGTGCCGGTCCCGGATGGCCAGCAACCCTTCCCGGATGTGAAGACCGTGGCGATCGTATCCGCCGTCGGCGATGTCCTGCAGTTCGAGCATGTCGGCGCCACGGCCCTGTCCAGCAACGAAGAATATCTGCCGATCGCGGACTGGCATCTGGACGGCCAGATCGAAAGCCAGGCAAAGGGGATTCTGGCGAAGCGCTTCGCCGTCAAGGAGGTTGCCGTCGATCGCGCCGCGTTCGCCGGCGCGCGTCTGGTGAATGCCGATCGTGCTCTGCGCCCGAGCTTTCCGGGACTGACGCCATCAACGGATGTCGATGCTTATATTGTGTTCGTCAAGCAGCCGTACCGGCTGCCCAATTCGAGCGCCGACGGAACGGGTGTCGGCGTATGGAATCGCAAGCCGGTATTGGGCGAAACGACGGCGGTCTACGCCCACTATGCCGTCGCGGTGGTCGACGCGCATTCGCTCAAGCTTCTTCAGGCGTTCGTCGGCGCGACGAGTCCAATTTATCCCAATCGCGTGCCTTATGTCGTGGTGGACGATGCGCTGTGGCCGGATTCGGCTGCGAAATTGCCGCCGGACGCCGCGCAGAAAATCCATCAGGACTTGTCGGACATGTTGACCGACAGCGTGGCGGAAACTCTTCTCTATATGCGCCTTGGCGGGATGATGGTCGCCGATACGCCCACGCCGCCCATGGCGCCGGCAACGGAAACCGCGCCGCCGCCGGCCCAGCCCGCAGCAACGACACCGCCCGCGGCAATGACACCACCCGCAGTGCCCGCAACACCGGCACAGCCGCCTGCGGCCTCGCCGCCGCAGCAGCCGAAGTGACGCCGCCCGCTCCATCGTCGACGGCTCGACGAGACTGTTTTTCGTGGAGTGTCTATCGATACTTGGCTGGACCGGCGCGGACGCCATCGACGTGGATTTGGAGGATTACCACTGATGGGCAAGCGTAAGGCTATGACGCGCGGTCTGCCTCCCGTACACCCGGGAGCGATGTCGCGCGAGGACATTCTTCCGAATGTGGACATGCCGAAATCCGAGATCGCCAAGTCACTGGGAATTTCTCGCGCGCAGCTTTATGCGATCCTCGATGAGAGATCGCCGATCAGCGCCGCGACGGCGCTCCGGCTCGGCCGGTTTTTCGGGAACGGCCCCGAATTGTGGCTCAACATGCAATCCAATTACGATCTCGATATATTGAGCCGCAAAATGGCCCGCGAGCTCGAACATATTCCGTAAGTGAAGGCCGCATAGGAAAAACGCTCACGCCGGCCGCAGGCGGCCGAACGGCACGATCTTGTTCGCAATGTCGTGCCCGATATCGGCGCGGCCCAGATAGGGGATTCCCGAAACCGCGCACCAATGGGTCATCACCTCTTCCTCGGTCTGGCCGAAATCGGGCTCGTTCGGAGGAATGGCGCTGCAGCGCCCAAGCATCAGCCCCGCGGCGCGGCGGATGCCGGGATTGCTTGTGATCTGAAGCAGGGAGCGATCGATCCGGTACATATGCTCGGACACTTCTTCGAGCATCACCACGTGACCGGCGAGATCGGGCGCCATCGGCGTGCCAAACAGGTGGCACAGGATGGTCATGTTGAAGGCGGCGACGGATTGCGAGGGCGAGACCGACGGTTCCAGCGTCTCGGGCAGGCGGTCGACCAGAAACTGCAGCGCACGGATGACAGCCTCTTCGCCGCGTTCGCGGAGGAGATCGGCGGGCATCGGTCCGTGCGCCAGCGTCTCGAAGCCGCGCGCATACATGGCGCCCAAAAGCGCGCCCGCGTCGCTGTAGCCGAGATAAATCTTCTTTCGCGAGGCAGCGGTGAGTCCCGCGAGTATGCGTTCGGCAAGTCGGCCGGAGCCATAGCCGCCGCGCGCAAACCACAGCGCGTCGAAGCTCGCATCGTTCGCCACGTCGAGGAAGGCCTGCACGCGCGCGCCGTCGTCGCCGGCAAAATGGCCGGACGAAAGATGGCACTGGGGATGAAAAAAAAGTTCGGGTACGCGGCCGGGGAAAAGCGACTGCGCAATCGCGGCGATCTTTTCCGCGAGATCCGGATCGATGCGCGATGCGGGGGCGACGACGCCGATTTTCATGATGCGCTCGCCGGGCCGGTCTCGAGGAATTTGGGTCGTGTCCTAATTTGATTTCGGGCGGGTGACCCATCGCGAAAAGCGGCGCGCAACCAAGAAGCCCACAACCGCTAAGGCGAGCCCCAAAACCATCAATACCGCCGCCGCTTGCGTTTTCGACATCGTGTCGCTGATGTGGAACGTACGGTCGACCTTGACTGTGCCGAGAGCCAAGACAATGACCGTGACCAACTGGACGGGGCCGCGAACCAGACGCTCTACCGTGTCACGCTTCATTTACCTCGCCCTCCCTCCAGTGTTCACTTGCCGGTCTGCTCGACCAATTCCGGAAGCGTTCATAGCCTATCAGAAACGCCCGCCGCCATGGCAGTGGTAACAGGACTTGAGCGCATCGGTTGGAATTTGCCGTCGCTTGTCACGGATTCCTTCGCCTTATAGCCTCACCCGATGGACCGACCTACACCCTATTTCTTCTGCGGCATCGGCGGCAGCGGAATGCTGCCGCTCGCCCTTATTCTCAAGGCCAGGGGCTCTGCCGTGTCGGGTTCCGATCGCGCGCTCGACCAGGGGCGCACGCCCGAGAAGTTCGAATTCCTGCGCCACCGTGGAATCTGGCTTTTTCCCAGGACGGCAGCGGCGTCGCGTCCGCCGATACGATCGTGGTCACGTCGACGGCTGTCGAAAGCACAGTGCCCGATGTGGAGGCGGCCCGGCGCATCGGCGCGCCATTGATGATTCGTGCCGAATTGCTGGCCCAGTTGTTCAACGCGGCACCGCTCGGAATCGGGATCGCGGGCACCAGCGGAAAGACGACGACGACCGGCATGATCGGCTGGATCCTGCACGCGACCGGCCGCGATCCGACGATCATGAACGGCGGCGTGATGAGGAACTTCGTCACCGAGGATATGCCCTTCGCCAGCGCCGTGGTGGGCGAGAGTGGTGTGTTCGTGAGCGAGGTCGATGAAAGCGATGGCTCGATCGCGCGCTACGCGCCGCGCATCGCGGTCCTGAACAACATCGCACTGGACCACAAATCGCTGGACGAATTGCGCGCATTGTTCGCCGCTTTCGTCGCGAAGGCCGAGGTCGCGGTGCTGAACCTCGACAACGACGAAACGGTCGCACTTTTGGCGCGCGTTCCGCAGACGAAATCGATGACCTACAGTCTCGCAGATTCAAGTGCGAATTTTTTTGGTGAAAATCTTGTGCCGGCACCGGACGGCATCGCATTCGACGTGCGCGAGCGCGATACGGGCGCCTTCGCGCATGTGAAGCTGGCCGTACCGGGCCGCCACAATGTCCAGAATGCGCTGGCGGCCCTCGGCGCCGCGCACGCGGCGGGCGTGGCGCTGGAAGATGCGGCGCGCGCGCTTTCGAGTTTCTCGGGCATCCGGCGGCGGCTCGAAGTCGTCGGGTCGGCGAACGGAATCGCCATGATCGACGATTTCGCCCATAACCCGGACAAGATCGCGGCCACGCTCGCCACCCTGCACGATTTTCCCGGCCGCCTGCTCGTGATGTTTCAACCCCACGGCTACGGTCCGCTGCGGTTGATGAAGGATGCCTTCATCGATTGCTTCGCGCGCAATTTGCGCGAAGACGATGTGCTGATCATGCCGGACCCGGTCTATTTCGGCGGCACTGTCGACCGGAGTGTGACGAGCCATGACATCGCCGCCGGCGTCGCGGCGCGGGCGCGATCAGCCTTTGCGTTCGCCGACCGGGCGGCATGCGAAGAGAAATTGCTCGCGCTGGCGGAACCCGGCGACCGCATCGTGATCATGGGAGCGCGCGACGACACGCTTTCCCAATTCGCCAATGATGTGCTGGGTCGGCTCGGGAGATAACGCAATCCCGCTCGCATCGTCGACCGGCATAAGGTGGTCGTCCCGCGATCGATACGTCAAACAGGAGTTCTGCCCGGAAAATTCGTCCTACGGCCGTGTCGCTACGTAACCGGGATCGCCGGGACCGACGCATCGTCCGCTCACGGACACGGTTTCCATGAAAAACCAGTCCTGGGATCGCCTGACGGTTGTCGTGAGCGGAACGAACTCTTTACCCGCGGCCTGGCATCGCGCTTTGATCTGGTTCACGGCTTCGTCGGTCGCGTTGCGTTCGCCATCGCAACCCGCAAGTGGAATCGCGACAAGCAGCGCGAAGATGCAGAAAGTCTTGTTCATGGGGTCCCCCATCTCTTGCTTGGCGCCAGATTACGTCATTTTGGCGGGTCCCCGCCAGAATTCAACAGCCAACCACCGGAAATCCAGCCTGCCCGCGGGTCGTCCACATATTGCCGAACATCGACGATTGGATTTCGGATGCAACCGGGGCGAGATGCCGGGTGGCGCCCTATCCGCGTCGCGTTATTGGCTCACGCGGGCCGATTGGATATCGAGGCGCGGAACTTCGCCAATGCGGCCTGAACTTCTTCGACATAGGTGTCGGACACCTCGCTTTCCTCGGGTCCGTTGGTGAAGATGAAAAAGCTGTCGGCTTCGATTTGATCGGCAATGCGCTCGCCGGCAACATTGGCAGGCAGGCCGGCCTTCATGGCGTCGCCGGCTCGCGCCGGCGCGTGGCGCGGTCCGCCGAACTGCGGATGACGATTGCGGAAGCTGTCCCAGACATCGGACTGGACCGGCCCTGGGCAGATGATCGCTGCCGACAGATTTGTGCCCGCAAAATCACGCCGCATCGCGAGGGTGTAGCCCATGACGGCATGTTTCGCGGTCGTGTAGGGGGCGATGACGCCCCGGTTACGGGGCGGCAAACCCAGCGAATGTTCGGAGCCCGTGTTGACGATGCGCCCAGGGTGCCCGCTTTCCAGCATACGCGGCGCAAACGCCCTCACGCCGAGGAATATCCCCCGCATATCGACGGCGAAAATCCAGTCCCAGATGCGCGTGGGCGTTTCGTGAACCGTCGTTCCTCCGCCCACGCCCGCGTTGTTGAACAGAAGATCGACGTTGCCCCAACGTCCAAATGCCGCGTCTGCCAGATGGCACCAGCTATCCTCGTCGATCACGTCATGGGCGATGCCGAGGGCGTCGATCCCTTCGGCGCAGAGGGCGCCGGCAGCAGCCTTTGCCCTGTCGCCTTCGATGTCGGCGAGAATGACGCGCGCGCCGCGGTTGCCCAATGCCCGGGCCATGCCGAGCCCTATGCCCGACGCTCCACCGGTGATGACTGCGCCAATCTTTGAAAGTTTCATATCCGCCTCCAGACGATTGCCGACAGCCGCCGGATGTCATAATCGATGCCCGTTTCCGATAAACGAATATCCATCGATTTCCAACATGGCCCGGATCAGTCGCGCGTTGCGTTGCGCACGTCCATCGGCGAAGCGCCGTAACGTCGGCGAAAGAATCGGTAAAAGGTCGACATGTCTCCGAAGCCCCATTCCATTGCGAGCACGGTGATCGTCGAGCCCGCCGATCGCGGATCGCTCAATTGTTCGAAGACGCGCGCCAGCCGTTGGGAAAGAACGAATTCCGAAAAGCTCATTTGTTCCTCGGCAAACAGACGCTGAACCGTGCGTGGCGTCAGTCCGTTGCGATCGGCGACCAATCCCAGCGACAGATCGGACCGGTGAAGATTGTGCAGAATATCCATCTTGATCCGATGCAGCAGCGCGGCGCGGGTGCCGCGACGCGTCGCTTCGACGCGCGTGCCGAACGCCGACCTCATGGTGAGCGCGATCAGCTCGAACACATGGGATGCCGCCGCCTGCTGCAACTCCGGCGCCGTCGCCGGATTCATCTTGTTCACCGCTGACACATACTCGGCGAGGAGCTGCAGCGCCGCGTTGTCCGGCGCGATCGGCCGGGCCGCCAGATCGTCCAAATGCGGCACGAAAGCCGAGAGCGTCTCACGCGGGAGGCGCAGACCGAACCCGCCGCCGAGAACAGGACGCGCATAAGAGCCGATGTCACCCATCGATTGCAGCACGGCCTCGCCCGCGCGCACGGTCAGTTCCCGTCCGCGATGCGAAACCAAATAGTCGCCCTGGAGATTGATGCTGAATGAAAAGTCGGCTTTGCCGTCGCTGAGCGTTTCCCGCGTGCGTTTGTCGTTAGTACCGCTCAACATGACGCCGCCGAGCGTCAATCCCGGCAGGTCGCGCGCATTCATCTCCACGAAGAACGGCACATCCGGCAGAGGCTCGGAGTCCATCCCCAGGAATTGCCGCGCCACGACCTCGCGCCAATAGCCCTTCCGCTCGCGCTCCGGCAACATGTTGGTCGAGAAGCGATAGATTTCGGACAATCTTTGCACCACGGCGCGACCTTGGCCTATTGGCCGGTCGACACGCGTATCTTAGCGCCAATATCGGATTTTGTCGCGACCGCCCACTAACGAGCAGGCGCACACATCGCGCGGCCGCTTGGAATTGCGGTGAGAATATCCGTCCCTCAGCGTCCGCCGGGCCGCTGCCCAGCCCGACGCAGTTCTCCATCGGGCTGATTGTCCTGTTGCGTGTCGCGGTTGCGGATGTCCAGAGGGCGACGCGCCGTAACGGCGGCGGAATGCGTGGTTGAAGTGCGATATGTCGCCGAAACCGGCGTCGAAGGCGATGTCGCTGATGCTTCTGTGTCTTGAGCCGGTATCCAGCAATCCGGCATGCACGCGGGCGAGGCGCGAGTTCTGCACGAATTCGGAATATGTCGTGCCCTCGCGTTCCAGCAGCTTTTGGACGTAGCGCGGCGTGACACCGTGGCGTTCGGCGACGACGCCCACCGTCAGGTCGCGGCGCTCCAGGCTCTTCAAGATGAAGGTCTTTATGGCGCGCAGTCTTGCGGCGCCAAGGCCCCTGCTTTCCGCGATCGCAAGATTTTCTTTCGTCGGATTCAAGATCAGCGCCGCAAGATCATGGATGTGCGCGACGATGAGCCGACGGAGCTCGGGAGTGGCGAGGGCTTGATTGTCGTCAAGGACGCGAATGTAGCTCATCAGGAGGCGCAAAGCGGCGGTATCGCGCGGAATGAGGCGCGCTGTCCGGTCGTGGAGATGGGGGACCAGCGCTGCGAGGCTCTCGCGCGGGAGGCGCACGCAAAGCAAGCGGCCGAGTGCGGGCCGGTCATAGATGCCCGGGTCCGGGCACGCCACAAGGCAGGCGTCTCCCGCGCCGAGAGTGACTTCCCGTCCGTTTTGCGTCACCACGAAATTGTCGTCCAAATTCATCAGCACGATGAAGTCGTCATTGTCCAAGGCGGCGATTTCCTTCGTGCGCCGGTTCGACGATGCGTCAAACGAGCCCCAGGCGAAACGAAGCCCCGGCAGCGCGCGCAATTGCACCTGCGCCTGGAACGGTTCATCGCTCAGCGGCTGCACATCGACTTGCAGCAGCTTGCGCGAGACCAAATCCCGCCAGGCACTGAGCCGCGCGCCCTTGGGCGCATCCGCACTCGACCAATGCCACAGCGAATAGTCAGACGGCGGCGCATCCATATTGAAACCGACACCCTTCGTGAACCGAACTCGCTCAATTCTTACGCTCACACTTCTTCAACGAAAAGCCGAAGCTCGAATATTGGTCAATACGTTGTTCGCTTTGCCCCAAATCATTCGTTCCACCCCAAGAATTCGCTCTTTGACGTTCCTATTGTCGCAAAGGATGGGCGCAAAAGCGATTGTCTTTGTCGAGGCGCGTGACGTGGAAACAATTGAAATGAGCTGTGCAAATGCTTCCAAAATAACGCTTTGTCGCGATCTCCCCTTCGCCTGTCGCAATATCCCAAGAAGCGCCGGTTCGGGCGTGATAAAATGGAAACGCGGCGCGGCATACGCGAAAATTGCGCGAAGCGGCGATAGAACGCAATTCCGCTCTCGCAGGCGCCACGCGGGGAGCCCGCTGCCGAACGCGGCGCCAGTTCGGACGCCGTCAATGTGGCCGGCGACGGCGATTTGTTAGAGCCGCATCAACAAAGACGAAACTGATCAACCTGCCCATACGCGGGCCCGGAGGATTGTGACATGAATTCGACGATGAAGCTCTTGCGCAATGGCGCCAGCACGATGGCAATTGCCGCGCCGCTGGCATTCCTCGCAAACGCGGCGCAGGCCAACCCTGCGGGCGGCACGGTGACGAGCGGCGCGGCCTCGATCTCAAATCCGTCATCGAGCAGGACGCAGATCGATCAGACGAGCGAAGGCGTCGTCATCGACTGGTCGAGTTTCGACATCGGCAAGAACCAGACGACGGATTTCGTGCAGCCCAACGCGCAGGCGATCGCGATCAACCGGATCGGCAGCAGCAATCCGTCGCAGATTTTCGGAACGCTGGACGCAAACGGCCGGCTGGTGCTGATCAACGGCAACGGAATGCTGTTCGGCAAGGGTGCGCAAGTGAATGTGGGTTCGCTCGTCGCCACCTCGACTGGCGGCTCGGATTCCGACCTTCTCGCCGGAAAGTTCACCAAAGCGGGCAACCAGAACGCGTCTGTCGTCAATCGCGGCGAAATCGATACGAGCCGGGGCGGGTTTGTCGCGCTGGTCGCGCCCAACGTGACCAATGCCGGCACGGTCAAGGCCCGGGTGGGCAACGTCACGCTGGGCGGCGCAAACACATTCACGCTCGACTTTTCGGGCGACGGGCTTGTGTCGTTTGCGGCGCCAAGCTCGGGCCGCGGGCAGGTCACCAATAGCGGCAAGCTGTCGGGCGCAACCGTCGACATGACCGCGCGTTCCGCCGAAGGTGTGGCGGCCGGCGTCGTCAATGCGGGCGGGCACATCGTAGCCCAGGGTGCGCATGAGCAGGGCGGCACGATCGTGCTCGATGCAGGCGACGGCGGCAGCATCGATGTCTCGGGCAAGCTCCAGGCCTCGGGCAAAGAGGGCGGCGGCGCGATCACGATCGGTTATTCCGGCAATTCGCTGGCCGGCGGCGTCGCCATCGAAAAGAATGCAGTTTTGAATGCGGATGCGACCCAGTCCGGCAATGGCGGCAAGGTTCGCATCGATTCGCAGGACAGCACGAACTTCGCCGGGTCGATCTCGGCCAAAGGCGCCGGCGTTGCGGGCGAGGGCGGCAATGTCGAGGTTTCCACCAAAGGCACGCTCGACTTCACCGGATTCGCCGATCTTTCGGCGTCGTCGGGCCGGGCAGGCACGCTTCTGCTCGATCCAACGGATCTCTACATCACCAGCGACGGCTCGTCGCCCGAGGCCGGCGCGTCGGCGATATCGGTGGCGACGCTGGAAAGCGAGCTGGCCGCCGGCAATGTGACGCTGACGACCGATGCGGCGACCGGCACGCAGAAGGGCGATCTCACGGTCGCGGCGAGTTTCAGCTGGTCATCCGGATATTCGCTTGTGCTGGACGCCTATCACAGCGTTTACGTCGACACGCATGTGGACGTCGGAGATTTGGGCGCCGGAAATCTCTCCCTGCGCGCAGACGATACCGGCCGGGGCGCCGGGGTGATGTCCTTCGAGGGCACCGGTTCGGTGACAGCCAGCGACGGCGGCGCCGTGTCGATCTTCTACAATCCCACGAACTACGACACGCCCGTCAACTACACCGGCCACGTAACCTTGAGCGGCGGGAGCGCTCTGACCGCCTACATGCTCGTCAACACTCTCACCGAATTGCAGGCGATCGGCGCAAACGCGACGACACTCTCCAACGACTATGCGCTTGGCCGTGCGATCAATGCGAGCGCGACCAGCGGCTGGAACAGCGGCGCCGGATTCATCCCCATCGGCTCGGCGTCCACGCCCTTCACCGGCATTTTCGACGCCCAGGAACTGACGGTCAGCCATCTCTTCATCGACAGCGGCAATAACGATGTCGGCATGTTCGGGGAAATCGGCACCAACGGCATCGTCCGCAATCTCGTGCTGTCGAGCGTGGATATCACGGGAAACGACTACACGGCCGGCTTGGCGGCCGTAAACGACGGCGTCATCTACGATGACACGGTAAGCGGCGCCATAACCGGCGACGGTTACACGGCGGGTGTTGCCGCGACGAATTCCGGCACCGTCAACGACGCCGAAGGGAGCGCCACCATCACCGGCTCCAGTTACTCAGGCGGCCTGGTGGGAACGAATTACGGAACGATCGAAGACGGCTCGGCAAGCGGCAAGGTCACCGGCGGTCAATATAGCGGCGGTCTCGTCGGCTATAACAACGCGTTGATCGAGCAATCGTCTGCGACCGGATCCGTCTCCGCCCCGAGCGATGTGGGCGGCCTCGTCGGCTTCAACAACGGCGGCGACATCCAACAATCTTTCGCGACGGGAGCGGTGACCAGCGCCGCCGGGGCTGCCGGCGGGCTCGTGGGCGACGATGAATCGGGCTCGACGATCAACAATTCCTATGCGACGGGCAGCGTGACGGGCACGGCAAATCAGATCGGCGGCCTTGTCGGCTATGACAGCGCCTCCACGATCGAGGACTCCTATGCGAAGGGCAATGTCATCGATTCGGCGTCGGACGATGTGGGCGGCCTCATCGGACAAAGCGCCGGCAGCACGATCGAAACGTCCTACGCCAAGGGCGAGGTGACCGGCGATATGTATGTCGGGGGCCTCATCGGCGACGACACGGACAGCACGATTGCGACGTCCTATGCGAAGGGTGCGGTCACCTCCACCGATGGAGAGACCGCTTATGCCGGCGGTCTCGTGGGCGCCTACACGCTGGTGAGCGCAAGCTCGGGCGCGATCACGTCGTCCTATGCCACGGGCTCGGTGACCGCCGGTGGTGCGTTCGCTGGTGGACTTGCCGGCGACAGCGACGCCAACGTCACGTCCTCTTATGCGACCGGCAATGTGTCCACGCTCGGATATGACGTCGGCGGATTTATCGGCAACAACGACGGCGTGATCGACTCGTCGCATGCCAGCGGATCCGTGAGCGGCATCAATGACCTCGGCGGTCTTGTCGGCACCGATAACTACACGTCGGCGACGCTGGATGGGCTGATCGAGAATTCTCACGCGACCGGCTTGGTCACGAATGCTGCGGAGCAATATGCCTCCTATCTTGGTGGACTTGTGGGTTACGCCTTCGGCGCCACGCAGATTCTGGATTCCTATGCGACAGGTCCAGTTTCGCTCAGCCTCACAGGTCCTTTTTCGGGCTACGAAGGTGGGCTCGTCGGTTACGCTCAAGGCTTCATAACGAGTTCCTATGCCACCGGCGCCGTTACGGCGCCAACCAATGCCTACAACGTCGGCGGACTCGTGGGAGCAAATGACGGGGTGATCGACGAATCTCACGCCACTGGCAACGTCATGGGTGGAGGCGAGAATGTCGGCGGTCTCGCCGGCATAAATTACACAATCAGCACCATCGAGCATTCCTATGCGAAAGGCTCCGTCAGTGCGTCGCTGGGTACGATTGCCGGTCAGGAAAGCGCCAATATTGGAGGACTGGTTGGCCAGAGTGATCAAGGTGCAGATATCTTGACGTCCTACGCGCTTGGCGCAGTCAGCGGCAACAATGCGGTGGGTGGTCTGGTGGGCGGCAACAGCGGCGCGATCAATAAGTCGTACGCCACGGGCTCGGTGACCGGCGCGGTCAATTCCGTCGATCTGGAAGCTGATGTCATAACGGGAGACTCTGTCGGCGGTCTGGTGGGCGGCAACAGCGGAACGATCACAAATGCGTATGCGCTCGGGTCCGTCAGCGGCGCCAGCGAAGTCGGCGGGCTGATCGGCCAGGAAGACATCGGCTCGGTCAAGGACTTATATTCGACAGGCACGATTAGCTGGAGCGGCAGTTGCACCACCGGTCTGCCGGGTGGCGGCTGCGACATTGGCCAATCGTTCGGCTCGGTATCGAATTCGGCGATTTCTTCGAGCGTCTACTGGGACACCAGCAATGGCAGTGCGTTTCCCGCGGTCGGAGGCTATGGCTCCGACGGCTCCGGCAGCCCGACGGGCCTGACGCTCGCGCAGCTCAAATCGGGCCTGCCGGCCGGCTTCAGCAACACGATTTGGGGCAGCAGCCCATCGATCAACAACGGTCTGCCCTATCTGCTCGCGGTGCCTCCGGCGTAAAGCGCACCTTCAGGAGCCGGCGAATCTTCTGACAAGCGAACTCGGAAGGACGGACATGCAATCGAAGATGAAGCTCCTGCGCAGCGGTGCCAGCGTGATGGCGATTGCTGCGCCACTGACGCTACTGGCGAATCCGGCGGCGGCCAATCCTGTCGGCGGCACGGTAACGACAGGTTCGGCGACGATCTCTTCACCGTCCGCCCGTCAGACGAACGTTCATCAGACGAGTGAAGGCGTCGTCATCGACTGGTCGAGCTTCGACATCGGCAAGGGCCAGACGACGGATTTTGTGCAGCCCAATGCGCAGGCGATCGCGATCAACCGGATCGGCGGAAACAATCCCTCGCAGATTTTGGGCACACTCGACGCCAATGGCCGCCTGGTGCTGATCGACGGTAACGGAATGGTGTTCGGCAAGAATGCGCGGGTCAATGTGGGCTCGCTGGTCGCCACCTCGACCGATGGCACGGATTCCGATCTTCTTTCGGGCAAGTTCTTCAAGCCCGGCAATCAAGGCGCCGCCATCGTCAATCAGGGCCACATCGAAGCCAGCCAGGGCGGCTTTGTGGCGCTGGTCGCGCCTTCAGTCACCAACAGCGGCACGGTTCGCGCCAGGCTTGGGACTATCGCACTGGGCGGGGCGAACGCATTCACGCTCGACTTTGCCGGCGACGGCCTTGTTGCCTTCGCAGCAAAGGGCGACGTAACGAGTGGCGCGCAAGTGGCGAATTCAGGACGCATCCAGGGGGCGACCGTCACCTTGACGGCGCGGTCGGCCGAAGGCGCCGCCGCCGGTGTCGTCAATGTGAGCGGCACCATTGCCGCCAAGGGCGCGCATCAAATGGGCGGCACTATTGTTCTCGATGCGGGAGATGGCGGCGATATCGATATCTCCGGTGCCAAGCTGAACGCGTCCGGCACCAATGGCGGCGGCAATGTGGCCGTCGGCGGCTGGAACCAGAGCTCGGTGGTCGTCGACACGGCCAGCGTGATCGACGTTTCTGCAACCCGAAGCGGCAATGGCGGCAATATTGCCCTGGTCTCTTCGGCCACCAGCTTCGAAGGCCGGGCTCTTGCCCAAGGCGGTAAACAATCCGGCGATGGTGGCGAGATAGAAACCTCTGGTCACGTGATCGACGTCGACGGCGCCAAGGTCGATGCGCGAGCGCCACATGGCGCAATGGGCAGCTGGCTGCTTGATCCCTACAATGTGAAGATCGACGCGTCGCCGACGTCCCACGGTTCGATTTCGAACGGCGTCTTCTCGCCGTCGGGTAACAGTTCGATATTGAACGTCAGCGCGCTCGAAGCCGCGCTCGCCGATACCAATGTCGAGGTGACGACAGGCGACGCAGGATCGCCGGGCGCACAGGCGGGAAGTATTACTGTCGACGCTCCGCTCACATGGTCCGGCCGCAGCCTGTTGACGCTCGATGCCTACAATTCGGTCATCATTGACCAACCTGTGTCCATCACCGGTCCCGGAGGCTTCGATATCGTGACCAATGACGGCGGCACCGGCGGCACATTCCACTTCAGTTCCGCGGGCGATGTCACGTTCGCCAAATTGATAAGCCATCTCACGATCAACGGCACCCTCTACACGCTCGTGAACAATATTATTACGCTCGTGGATGATATCGCTGCCAACCCCGCCGGCGATTATGCGCTCGCCAATAGCTACAATGCCAGCGCCGATGGTGTTTATACGGCTGCGCCCATCGCGACCTTTTTCAGTGGAACCTTCGAAGGGCTCGGCAACACCATCTCCAAACTCGCAATCGACGACACCTTGCCGACAGGCGTCAGCGTCGGCTTGTTCGGATATGTGAGCACCAATGGCGTCGTCGAAAATCTTCGCTTGACGGGCGCCGACATCCAGGGTGTCACAGACGCAAGCGTGGGCGGCATCGCAGCCAACAATTTCGGAATTCTCTACGACGATTCCGTTACCGGCACGATCGGGACCGGCAGCAGCGATACCGGAGCCGTGGCCGGCGGGATTGCCGGCAACAATTTCGGCACAATCGACGCGTCGCGTTCGTCGGCCTCGGTTTCGGTCGGAGAAGCGTCGGATGCGGGAGGATTGGTTGGCGTCAGCACCGGCACGATCGAAGCCTCCTACGCGACCGGAACAGTCACGAGCCGTCAATATTCATTCGTCGGCGGCCTTGCGGGGGAGGGTGATGGGACGATTCTCGATACCTATTCGACCGGTAAGGTGAAAGGCGAAAAGGGCGCGTTCGTGGGCGGCCTGGTTGGAAACGAGGGCGGATCGCTCGATGAATCCTTTGCAACCGGCACGGCGACGGGCGGTGCATATTCATATGTGGGTGGACTAGTCGGAACCGGCAGCGGTGCCATCGCCAATTCGTACGCGACCGGCGCAGTCGTAACTGGCGCTTCGGGGTACTCGGGCGGGCTGATCGGCGAAAATAATTCCGGCACGATCGCCGATTCCTATTCGACAGGCGCCGTAACCGGCGGCACGGCCGGCGGTCTGGTGGGATACGATCCTGCCCCGGGCGGCATCACGAATGCATATTGGGACTTAACGACCAGCGGCATCGCCAATTTGAGTCAAGGCGCGGGCAATCCAAGCAACGACGCAGGAATTGTGGGGCTGACGACGACCCAACTTCAATCGGGCTTGCAACTCGGGTTTAGTCCTTCCATCTGGGGGCTGAGCGCCGGCATCAATGGCGGCTTGCCATATCTGCTGGCCAATCCACCAGCATGATGAAATATCGCCTGTGGACCGCTGCATCGATTGAAAGATGAGGCGAGTTCACCGGCTTTCGATGGGCGCTCCGAAGCCCGCACCGCGCGCCTAAGGGTCCGACTGCTCTGCGGGCGGCGCGGTGCGCTCGGCCTGCACGGCGGCGATGCTGATCAGGATCGATCCCGCGAACATCGCCGCCGCCACTGCGAGGCAGGTGAAGAGGATGATCTTCGGGTTCACTCGATCTTGCGGTGCAGGTTCGCGCATGTCCGGTTCTGTTGAAATCGGTAGCAACACGCGAGGGGTAAGCATCGGCTCCCGCGCGATCGATGACGAATGGCCAAGGCGAGAATCGCAACGGCGATTTGATCGGTCCTCGGATCGCGGGGACGATGACAGAGCCGGCGCGCCAAGTCCAAATATGAGCGCCGGTCAGCCGTGACATAGCCCCGCAGCGGGACCCGAAAAACGCGACAAACAGGAGCCGATAAGCGCGATCCGACGACTTGCCGCAGGGCGCGGCGCATTGTTAAGGTCACCCGTCGCGCGACTGGCGAGCTGGATGGATCACCATCGGGGAGCGCGACAGCAACTGGCCGTTCGCCTGGGCAGCCGACGTTGAAGTCGGTTCACCTCTTTCGAGGAGACGCCCATGGATTCCTATCGCGCCCAGCTTCAGTCTTTCGATCCCGATATCGCAGACGCCATTTCGGGCGAAGAGCGCCGCCAGATGGATGGCGTGGAGATGATTCCGTCGGAGAACTACATCTATCCCGAAGTGCTGGCGGCGCTCGGTTCGGTTCTCACCAACAAATATTCCGAAGGTTACCCCGGCCGGCGCTATTACGGCGGCCAGGAATTCACCGACGCAATCGAAAACATTGCGCGCGATCGGGCTTGCGCCCTTTTTCGCGCCGAGCACGCCAACGTGCAGCCCCTGTCGGGCTCGCCGATGAACCAGGCGGTGTATTTCGCGTTCCTCGAGCCCGGCGACACGGTCCTGGCGATGGACCTTTCGCATGGCGGCCACCTCACGCATGGCGCGCCGGTTTCCCACATGGGCAAGGTATTCAACTTCGTGCGTTACAAGAGCGCGCCAAACCGCGGCGGCGCCATCGATTTCGACGCGCTGATGGGCGTTGCGAAGGCGACGCGGCCGAAAATCGTGCTTTGCGGCTACTCGTCCTATCCACGGGATTACGATTATGCCGCCTTCAAGAGCGTCGCCGATGGAGTGGGCGCGCTCACCATGGCCGACATTTCGCATATCGGCGGTCTGGTGGCGGCCGATGCGATGCGCAATCCGTTCGATGCCGGCTTCGACGTGGTGACGACGACGACGCACAAATCGCTGCGCGGTCCGCGCGGCGGCTTGATCCTCTGCCGGAAGGCGCACGCGAAGAAGATCGACGCGGCCGTGTTCCCGGGCCTGCAGGGCGGACCGCACATGAACAATGTCACGGGCGCCGCGATCGCGTTCAAAAAGGCGGCGGAGCCGGCGTTCAGGGACTACGCGCGTGCGGTGTTGCGCAACGCGCGGGCGCTGGCGTCGGCGCTTCTGGCCGAAGGTGCGGCGCTCGTGACCGGCGGCATGGACAATCACCTGCTGGTGATCGACACCGTCGCGAGTTTCGGCCTCGACGGCCGCGCGGCGGAAGAGGCGCTCGACCGCATCGGCATCACGACGAACAAGCAGCTGATCCCCGATGACCCGCGCCCACCCCTGCGGCCCAGCGGTGTGCGTCTCGGCACGCCGGCCTGCACCACGCGGGGAATGGATGAAAGCGACATGACGCGGATCGCGACCTGGATCTCGCGGACCTTACGCGATCCCGACAATGCCCTTTCGATGGAAAGAACACACGGGGAGGTCCAGGCAATGTGCCGCAGCCACCCGGTGCCGGGAATATTGTAGCGCCGAGCCGCGCCATTTTCCGTGACCAAAGCGCGCGCCGGTGGCCGTTCACCTTATGGATGGCCGAACTCTCCGCACGTGCGCAGGGCGAACCCACCCTTCAAAGACAATAAAATGGGGCGGGGAGGGGCAGAGATTGCGGGGATGGCTTAATGTGCGGCCTGATTTGCCCGAATCGGATGACGCGCGCCCACATGGACATCCTCACCATTCGCCACCTGACACGTTATCGCTACGCCAAGCCCGTGGCGTTCGGCGAACATCGCATGATGTTCCGGCCGCGCGAGAGCTTCGACCAGCACGTGCTCGATTATTCGCTGACGATTACGCCCCGGCCCATCGACGTTCGCTACATGCACGACGTCTTCGGCAACTGCATCGGCGTTGCGCGGTTCGCGACCAGGGCGAAGGAACTCGTTTTCGAAAGCTTCAACCGGCTGGAGCACACGCCCGAGGATTCGCTGGACGACCCGTCCTCGCCCGACCGGGGGCTCAATTCCTATCCGTTCGCGTACAATCCGGGCGACCTGCCCGATGTCCACAGCTCGATGCTGCGTGCCTATCGCGATTCCGACCGGACGCTGGACAATTGGAGCCGCCGCTTTCTGCAGGACCTGCCGAAAGTCGACGCGTTCCATGTGCTGGCGGCCATGACGCATGCCATTCACGACGAACTCAAATATGTCGGACGCTCGTCCGGGCCGCCGCAAACGCCGCTCGAGACGTTGCGGGCGGGGCGGGGAACCTGTCGCGATTTTGCCGTGCTGATGATGGAAGCGGTCCGCGCCCTCGGGCTGGCGGCGCGCTTCGTATCGGGCTATCTCTACGTGCCCGCAAGCGAAAACGTCGCCTCGACCCGATTGGGCGGCGGCAACACGCATGCGTGGGTCCGCGTGTTCCTGCCGAATGGCGGTTGGGCGGAGTTCGATCCCACGAACGGCATTGTCGGCAACCGCGACCTCATTCGCGTGGCCGTGGTGCGCGATCCGATCCAGGCGACGCCCCTGTCGGGAACCTGGGAAGGTGCGCCGTTGGACTATTTGGGTATGGACGTCGAAGTGCAGGTTACGGCCGAAGAGCCGCCGGACGTCACGCGCCGGCACGCGGGAGGTCTTCGTTCGCAATAGAGCAGGGATGTTTGAAATTTGCTGATCCGGGCCGGCTACAACATCGCCTTCGAATGCACGGCGGAAACGCCGCTGCTGCTGATGGTTCATCTCCGCCCCGAACGGCACGCGGATCTCGTCGAACCCGAAAAATTCACGCTCCATCCCCAAATTCCGTTTCGCACCTATACGGATTCCTTCGGCAACGTCTGCACGCGGCTTGTCGCTCCGGCCGGCAGGCTTTCGTTGTGGAACAGGTTCGCGATCATCGACAGCGGCTTGCCCGAGCGAATGCCGGAAGGCGCGATCCAGCATCCGGTCGACGAATTGCCCGACGATGTGTTGGTGTATCTGCTCGGCAGCCGGTATTGCGACACGCAGAAATTGTTGGACGTCGCATGGTCGCTGTTCGGCGAAATCGAGCCGGGCTGGCCGCGCGTGAAGGCCATCCTGGAATATACCCACGATCGTATCGCGTTCGACTACCAGCAGGCGCGCTCCGACCGCACGGCATTGGGCGCATATGAGGAGCGTGTCGGCGTGTGCCGCGACTACGCGCATCTGGCCATCGCATTCTGCCGCTGCATGAATATTCCGGCCCGCTATTGCTCGGGGTATCTCGGCGATATCGGTGTGCCGTTCGATCCCAACCCGATGGATTTCAGCGCGTGGTTCGATGTCTATCTGGGTGGCGCGTGGCACCCGATGGATGCCCGGCACAATCGCCCGCGCATCGGGCGCATCCTGATGGCCCGCGGGCGCGATGCGACCGATGCGGCGATCAGCACCGCCTTTGGCGTCTCCACCTTGGTCGAATTCACCGTCTTTACGGACGAAGTGCCCCCGGCGTGACGTTCACCTTCGATGTCGTCCGTCGATATGGGCTTGCAAGTCGCGGCTCTCACTGGCATTCGTATTTTTGTTGCGGAAAATCGTCGAACCGGGAACATCATGGCCGAAGCAATCGCGCCCGCGCCGGGATTGAAGTCGCGCGGTTTTCTCGGCCATCCGCCGGGTCTTGCCTATTTGGCATTCACCGAGGCGTGGGAGCGTTTTTCATTCTACGGAATGCAGGCGCTGCTCGTGCTTTACATGATCGGCCAGTTGCTGAAGCCCGGCCATGTCGAGCATGTCGCGGGCTTCGGCGCGCTTCGGGCCGCCATTGAACACGCGACCGGGTCGCTTTCGATACAGGCTCTTGCGTCGCAGATATTCGGCCTCTATGCGGCGAGCGTGTATCTGACGCCCATTGTCGGCGGCTTCCTCGGTGATCGCGTATTGGGGCGCACGCGCGCGATCACATTGGGTGCGGCGTTGATGGCCCTCGGTCATTTCCTGATGGCGTTTGAGGCAAGTTTTGTCGGCGCGCTGGCACTCCTCATCGTCGGCGCGGGTTTCGTGAAGGGCAATATCGCGAGCCAGGTCGGCAGTCTCTATGAAGAGCACGATACGCTCCGGCGCGCGGATGCGTTCCAGATTTTCACCCTGGCGGTCAATGCGGGGGTGATTGCGTCGCCGCTCGTTTGCGGAACGCTGGGCGAGAAATTCGGCTGGCAATACGGCTTCGGCGCAGCGGGCGTGGGCATGCTGATCGGTCTGGGCATTTACCTGGCCGGCCGCAAATCGCTGCCCCCGGATCGCCCGCGGGGGCGGGACGCGACGCAAGCCGCGCCGCTCACGCGCAAGGACTGGCTCGCCATCGTGGCGCTTCTTGCGCTGCTTCCCATTCTTGCCGTCGTGTTCGTCGGCAACAATCAGATCTACAACGCCTATGTCGTGTGGGCGCGCGACAACGCCGATCTCCTGATATTCGGTTGGCGCATGCCGGTGACATGGCTTTTGTTGTTCGACGCCGCGGTCAGTGCCGCGATGCTCGCGGGCGCCGTGTTCTTCTGGCACTGGATGGCGGCGCGCGGAATCGTGCCCCATGAGCTGACCAAGCTTGCGCTGGGCGGCACCGTTTCGATCCTGGGGTTTCTGATTCTCGCACTCGGCGCGTTTCTGGAAACGCGCACGGGCAGCAAGGTGCCGCTGGGCTTTCTGATCGCGTTTCACATCGTCAACACGATCGGCTTCGTGAACATTCTGCCCGTCGCGATGTCGCTCTTCGCGCGCACGGCGCCCCGCCAGGTCAACGCCACCATGATCGGCATATTTTATCTTCTGTTTTTCGGCGCCAATCTGATGGTCGGTTCGGTCGGCGCGCGTTATGAAACCATGAGCCACACGGACTTCTGGCTTCTGCATGCGGGGCTATGCGCCGCCAGCACGCTGGTGCTTCTCGTTCTGTATCGGCCGCTCAAATCCGTGCTGGCGTGACGCCGCTGCTCGCGCGACGACGCGTGAGCTATTTGTCCTTCAGCATCGGTGTGCCTTCATGGGCGATGAGCAGGTCGTGCATGTCGTCGGCATGTTCTTCTTCGACGCGCAATATGCCCTGCAGCATGGATTTGGTTCCGGGGTCGTCATTGCCGAAATAGCGGATCAATTCGCGGTAATGGTCGACTGCGATCCGCTCGGCGATCAGGTTTTCCCGGATCATGTCGACGAGATTGCGGCCTTCGGCATATTGCGAAGCCGAACGGGTCGCGAGGCCCTCGGGATTGAAGTTCGGCGTGCCGCCCAGTTGATTGATCCGCTCGGCGACGGCCATCATGTGCTCCTGCTCCTCTTTGGCGTGTTCGGCGAATTCGGCCTTCACGCTGTCGCTGGAGATTCCCGACGCGGTGACCGCGTGCATGGTGTAGCGCAAAACGCAGACGATTTCGGTGGCTAAAACGCTCTGCAATATCTCGACGGTTTTTGCGACGTCGCCAATATAAGTAGTTCCGACCGCTCCCGTTTCGAGATGCTTTCGCGCCCGGTCGCGTAGCGTCCTGACATCGGACAGGAACGGCTTTTCGGCGGATTTCGTATCCTGGACAGTCTGGGCCACGATGAACTCCTGTGTTGACGGTAGAAAGAACCCGTTCCGAAAGCACGAACGCGCGTTTCCACGCGATGGAGGTTGGGGCGTGTTGGCAACGCCTTGACCGGCTGGAAGTTCCCGATTTTCCCTGGTCCGGCTACCCGCCGGTGGCGCGGCGCGTAAGAATCGACGACACTGCGGAACCGGCCGGCGCCCGCCGGCAAAAACGGGAAATCGATATGCCTCTGCATCGCGTGAAACACGGCGCCGGCTCGAAGCTGACCAATCTCCACGGTCTCGACGACGAGCAGCGGGATATCCCGAAGCTCAAAATGCCGGATCGCGGCATGTCGCCGAGTTCCGCCTACAACCTCATCCATGACGAACTGCTGCTGGACGGCAATTCGCGCCAGAACCTGGCGACCTTCTGCACAACCTGGGTCGAGCCCGAAATCCGCCGGCTGATGGATGAGAACATCGACAAGAACATGGTCGACAAGGACGAATATCCCCAGACCGCAGAGATCGAATCCCGCTGCGTGCATATCCTGGCCGATCTCTGGCATGCGCCGTCGGCGAGCGAGACGATCGGTTGCTCCACGACCGGCTCGAGCGAGGCCGCGATGCTGGGCGCGCTGTCGCTCAAATGGCAATGGCGCAAGAAGCGGCAGGCTGCCGGCAAGCCCATCGACAAGCCGAACCTCGTCTGCGGACCGGTGCAGGTTTGCTGGCACAAATTTGCCCGGTATTTCGACGTCGAATTGCGGGAAGTGCCGCTCGCAGCCGGGCATCTGTGCACGACGGCGGAGCAGCTCGTGCCCTATTGCGACGAAAACACCATCGGCGTGGTCGCCACCATGGGCGTGACGTTCACCTGCGTTTACGAACCGGTGAAGGAGATCGCCGCGGCCCTGGACGCGCTGCAGGAAAAGACCGGGCTCGATATTCCCATCCATGTCGACGGGGCGAGCGGCGGGTTTGTCGCGCCCTTCATTCATCCCGACGTCGTGTGGGATTTTCGGATTCCCCGCGTCAAATCGATCAATACGTCGGGCCACAAATACGGCCTGTCGCCTTTGGGCGTCGGCTGGGTGGTGTGGCGGCAGGTTCACGATCTGGCTGAGGAGTTGATTTTCTGGGTCGATTATCTGGGCGGCAATATGCCCACCTTCGCCCTCAATTTCAGCCGGCCCGGCGGGGAGATCATCGCGCAATACTACAATTTCCTTCGCCTGGGGCGCGACGGCTACAGGCGCATTCAACAGAACTGCGCGGAGACGGCGCAACGGCTGGCGCATGAGCTGTCGAATCTGGGTCCGATCGAGATGCTCTACGACGGGCGCGGCGGGCTGCCGGCCGTGTGCTACGCGCTGAAAGATCCGGCGGCCGGATTCACGCTTTACGATCTGGCCGAGCGTGTCCGCATGCATGGCTGGCAGATCGCGTCATATCCGCTGCCGCCCAACCGAAAGGACACGGTCGTTCAACGCATTCTGGTGCGCCATGGTGTGACGCATGACATGGCCATCATGCTGCTGGACGACATCAAGCGGGCGCTGGATCATCTTCGGAAGAACCCGGTGGCCCATTCGACCGCCAGGCCCACCCATCATCACGGCCGTTGAGCGGGCCTTCAGGCCACGGCCTGCATGCGATCACGGCGGGGAAGGGCAAGCTGCCAGCGTCCGGGCGCAATGGCCGTGAAGCCATAATCGCGGTATAGATTGCGCACCGCAAGGTTGCGCGACGTCTCGATAATTTGCCCCGTCACCTCGGTGTACTGCGACGGGAGGTCGGAAAGGATGCCGTCGAGGAACGTCCGCTCGACGCCAAGACCGATCACGCGGCAGCTGAGAGCGAAGCCCACGATGTCGCCGCCGATCACGACGGCCGCCCCGACCAGGCCCTGGTCGCCAAAACGGTCGCGGACACTCATCGCGTAAACGGCCGCCGAATTGCTCGACAGAAAGCCCGTCAATTCGGCCGCGGTGAATTTTCGGCCCGTCGTGTTGAACTGCGTCGTGCGGGAGAACAGCTCCTGCACGCGTGGGATTTGGCTGTCGTCCCGCAATTTGCGGATGTCGCATTGGATCGCGAGCGATTCCACGAACGCCCGCTCGTCGTGGTAATTCGACTGGAGCTTGCTGCGATCGATCTGTGCCCGGACGAGTTCGGTGCGCGTTTTCGATTCTTCCGTGACCATCGGAAGCTGCAGTCGTGGATCGGCCAGCAGCAGACGGCGAAGCGCGAAGAGATTTTCGCCCCAGGTCTCGATCTCCGGCAATCTCTGGCGCACGCGCTCGCGCTCGACCGGATGGTCGTCTATGAAGATGAATGACGACATCGAGAAGCCGAGTTCCTGCGCGACGGAGCGGATGTTCTCCACCTTGTCCGACCAGTTGACCCGCCAGGTGACGAAATCCTCCGGCGTGAGTAGCCGGTCGCGCGGATAATGCTCGGGGAATTTCCACAGTTCACGGACCGTCTGCTCGTCATTCTTGCTGACGGCGGCGAGCACGATCCCGCGACGCTTCAGGGTCTTCAGCGCTTCGTGAATGCCGAAGAACAGGCCGATATAGGAATGGGCGCCGCTGATGTCCGGGTGCCAGGCAAAGGGCGAGCCCGTCTCGGCAAGCACGCCGGGCCAGAGGACGCCATCCAGATCGACGATCACGCATTTCTTACGGTCGACGGCCAATATGGTCGCGAGGGCGTCCATATGGGCGGCGGCGACCGTCGCTTCCCGCGCATAGGGATTTCCGCCGAGCACCGAGGCGAGGGGCTCCAGATCCGGAAAGATGTTGTGGACCGCGGATTTCTCGCTTGCGGGACGCTGCAACATCCAGCCGGGAGAGCCGAAATGCGTGAATGACGTCAAGCCGTCGTCGAGAAGCTTTTCCGTTCCAGCGGCCGCGAGCGCCGCACTGACGTCGACCAGATAAACGTCCGAGAATTCCCCAACCATCGCCGCCAGAGCGAGATTTGTCTGCCGGTATCTGTTGCGATGGCTGTCGGTACCCCGGTCGGCAAAGCCCTCGGGTTGCAGCGTCGGTTCCGGCAGGTTGTCGACGAGAATGGGGACTTGCGTTTCCGCGCGCAATCGCCCGATGAGCGAGCGCATCTCGGACACATAGTGCTCGGGCCCGCAAGGGTGATCGGCGCTACTGGATTTTTCCGGAATCGCCTTGCGCGCGTTCAGGGCGCCAACAACGATCGCATCGCATTTGCGTTCTCCGGCGAGCGCCACGTCCGTGGAAAATGTGGCGGCAACGCGCAGGTCGATTCCCCGGCGCGCCGCGTCCCGGCGCAGAAAGTCGGCCTCCATCTGGATTTCGCAGTCGCCGAACAGGAGCAGATCGACCCGGGTCTGGCCGGATTTGTATGACGAAATGCCCTGGGACTCTGCGACGGACCAATAGGGGTGCGCGCCTTCCTTTTGCTTGCGCCGGTACCGCTCCACCATTTCTGCCGGATCGCGGTCGTGCGTTTCGCCCAGGCTCGCGGTTGCCTCGGAAACTTCCTGCTCCTCGCTTTTGTCCGTCAGCACGCCGCGCTCGACGAGCGCTGCCAGGCACCCGGCCACGGTCTTGTCGTCGTAACCCATTTCTTTCGCCAGTAGCGGCATCGAGTCCGGAAAACGGCGTTCGCTGTCGAACCACGCGACCAGACGGACGATCTCGCCGTCCACCGGAAGGCGCAGCTGGCTCAGCGCATGAATCAACAAAGCGCGACCGCCGCCCAACTGCAGCACGTGAACGAAGTTCGAGCGCCTGAGGGTCATCATGTCAGGCGGCCGTCTTCAGATGTGCGAGGCGCCGTGCCTCGGCCTCGGCGCCATGAAGAAACGTCAGCAACACGTAACGTTGCCCGCGCGTAATGGCGGTCGCCTCGTGAAGCAATGACGCGGAGAAGACGGCTGCGCCGCCTGCAGGCGGCGCGAAGCGATCGTCGACATATTCGGGAAACATGATGTCGCCGCCCTCATATTCGCCGGTATTGAGATTGAGCGACAGCGCAAACTGTCTGTAGGAGATGTGCGCCGCCGCGTCGTCGCGGTGACGCCGAAAATATCCGCCGCTGTCGTCGTAGCGCGCGATCAGGATCCGGTCGAGATGCGCCACGTCGGCCTGAAATGCCCGCTTGATTTCGGGGACGAGTTGCCGCGCCAACGCTTCGACGACGCGCGCATGCAGCGGGTCCGAGGGTTCGAGGATGAAGTCCCGGCGATGTTTCTTCGTCGTGTCCAGCTTGGCATAGCCGTCGCCCGCGCCATTCATGGACGCCATCACGCCCTCGACGTGGGGGCCGGCTTCGAAACGGTCGATCAAATCGCGGCAAAACTGCCGGTCGATCAGATTGGGCACGATCAGGACCGGCGCCGACATCGGTGCGCTGCGGCCGGCTTCCAGCGGGAACAGGGAAATCTCATAGAGCGCGCGTTCGACCGCGTTTGCAGGCGTGTCGGTGTCTATGATTGCCGTCAGCCGGCTGCTTCTGTCGACAACCAATGCGATACAGCGCCCGTCGAGCGCCGGCATGAGACGGAAGATTTCGTCGGAGGCGCAGAAAACGATCGGTACCTGGCCCTGGTTGCCCATCGCGTAGGTCGCGAGGCTGGGGTTGCCGATGCTGGAAAGCGCCATGACATCGGCCTGCATGCCGGAAAAGGACGCGTGGGCGGCCTCGAACGTCTGAAGCAACGGCAGCACCTGCTCGCAGGGCCGCTTGCCCAGCAGCAGCAGAACCACAGGCCTGCCGGCCTGGCCGTCGAGTGAAAAGAAGAACTCCGTTCGCGCTTGCGCCGGCAATGAACGGCGCGCGCTCGCCGACCGCGATATTTTGTGATTGAAACGTCATTCGCGAATTCCCTGCGCAGAGGTGGCGCGCTTGTCCGAATGTTGCGCGAACAACGTAAATAAAGCTGCTTAAGGAGGGGCTAACGGCGACTTTCGAATCGAGGTGATTTTCTGGCGTTCGCTCGTCGCCATAGCGACGGCTTCGCGGTTTCCCGGCGTCGTTTGGGCAAATCGAGCGCCAATTGCGAATTGCGAATGGCCGGATGCCCAGCGCAATTTACGCGGGGTTAACCAACTTTGTTCAAGAATGCAGGTATGGCTCGGCGGTTCGCCGCAGCCGCAATTCGAGAGCGCCGGATTTGCTCGCGTCTGCTTCGACAAAGGCTGTCATGGCCCACGCATCGCTGTCAGATCACATCATGCTCTTTGCCGACGCGCTTTCGCCGACGCATTGCCGCACGCTCATCGACCGTTTCGAATCGTCGCAACAACACGAGATGTGCCAGCGCGAATCCGGTCATAGCTTCGTCCAGCTCGATATCACGGAGAACTGGCCCGACCAGCACAAGCTTCTGGTGCCGGTATTTCTTTCTTACCTGAACAAATACCAGGATGCCGTGAAGGCGTATTTCTGGCCGCCGAAATTCTCCTTCGAGCATCTGCGATTGAAACGCTATCTCCCGAACGGGCGGGATTCCTTTCCGGTGCATGTGGATGTCATGGGTCAGGCGGCCGCCAGACGATTCATGACGGCGATTATCTATCTGAACGATCCGGCAGGCGGCGAGACGGTCTTTCCCAGTCTCGATATTTCGATCGCACCGGAGCCGGGTAAGCTGCTTGCGTTTCCGCCCCTCTGGCTTTTTCCCCATGCGGGATTGCCGCCGCAATCGAGCCCGAAATACATTCTTCACACCTATCTCTGCTATCCGTCGTAAACGCCCGGCCGCCGCTTCCAGCTTCATAGTGGTTTGCTGGGCGCGGTACAGATGGCTATCGTCGCCATCTGGGCCGGGATTGGCATGACCGATAAATCGAAGCAGCAACCTGACGGACGACCGCCATCGATTCCCTCGTCGGCGCTCCGGACTCCCGATGTGTGGCTGGGCTCCGAGTTGGCGAGAAATCCGCAATGGATTTATTCGCTGACCGCGACCGATATCGGCGAACTTCTGACGGCGCGGACCCGCGCCGGCGGCGACTTCGATCGATGGACGCGCGGCGATTTCCCATTGCCGACGCTCACGGCCAAAATCGAATCCTGGATGCGCGAACTCGATCGCGGCCGCGGCTTTGTCCTGCTCAGGGGCTTTCCCGTGGCCCGACATTCGCAAGAGGTTTGCATGGCGATCTATTGGGGCCTCGGGCTCCATATGGGCCGCGCCATTTCGCAGAACACCGATGGCGATCTCATCGGACATGTCCGCGACACGGGCGCGGATCCCAATGCCTACGGCGTGCGCCTCTATAAAACGCGGGCCGAGCAGGATTTCCACACCGATGGGGCCGACATCATCGGGTTGTTCTGCCTGAGCAAGGCCAGGAGCGGCGGCATCAGCCGGATCGCGAGTTCGCCCGCCATATTCAATCGCATGTTGCAGGAGCGGCCCGACCTTATGCCCGTGCTGTTCGGGGATTTTCCGTTCGACGCCCAGGGCCAGCAGAAACCCGGCCGGAATCCGTGGTTCGATTTTCCCCTCTGCCGTTACGAAAAAGGCAGGCTCAGGATGTTTTTCGTCCCGTGGTACATCCGCGAAAGCCAGCAGCACCACGCTGCGCCGCGCCTGACGATGGCGCAGCTGGAAGCCATTGCGTTCATCGAAAACGCCGCCAACGATCCAAAGCACTATCTCGACATGGATTTCGAACCCGGCGACATGCAGTTTCTCAAGAACGCTTCGATCCTCCACAAGCGGACGGCATACGAAGACTGGGAAGAGCCCGAAAGAAAGCGCCATCTGCTGCGGCTATGGCTCGTCGATCCGAATTTCTCGGCTGGCGACAATCTGCTTCGGCGCGGCATCGTATAAGCGCGTGCGGCGCCGTCAGGCCGGAGGAAGATCGGCCAGCGTCTCCTCAAGCACGCCAAGCCAGGGGCGAAACGGCTGGGCCCGGGCGATGCTCTGCGTGTAGACGGGCGAGCGAACCTGATCGAGGCTGGCGGATGTGACGCGCCGTCTTGTCTCGTGGAAGCGGAGGCAATCCGCATCCCATGGCAGGTCGCAAAAATCGAGGAGCCTCCGAACCTCGCCCTCGGTGTCGCCGACCAGCGTCTCGTAATCGATCTCGAGGAAGTTTGCCGGCGGCAGAACGCGCCGCCAATGCGCCATCAGCATCCGATAAAGCCGGTAGAAACGGCCGAGTTCGGCGAGATCGTAGGAATATTCGTGACCGCTCGTGAACAGCAGCGAATAGGCAGAGAGGCAGGTATCGAGCGGATCGCGGCGGCAATGGATCATGCGTGCGTTCGGGAGCATGAGCGAAATCAGGTCGGCGTGGAGGAAATTCAACGGCGTCTTGTCGACGAGCCGAAGGGTGTCCGGCGTCCCGGCGCCGACGAGATCGAGATATCGACGCCCCAAACCCGCGAATTCCCCGGCGCCCATGTCCGTCACTTTGGCCGGGAATCCGGGTGCTTCCACAATATCGCGCAGATGGCTGGGCTCGCCGGCGCCGTGCACGAGCCGGTGCGACGCAAGAATCTGCTCGACCAGGGTCGTGCCAGATCTGGGCATCCCGAACACAAAAACTGGCCTGGCCGAGGGATCTCCCGAACCCGCAACCCGCAACGGGTTCTCGGCGGAAAAGGTTGCGGCAATCCGGGCGAACCGGCGCACTTCCGCGTCAGGGTTATAGTCGAGAGTTCGAGCGCTTCAGACGGTTGCCCGTTTCCAGCCGGGCGAAAGCGCGCGCGCCGTCGCCCATGTCGAGAAATGCCTTGCCGAGCGCGAAGGACAGAAGCACGCGATCGCGGAACGGCAGATCGGGATTGTCGGCGATCCCCTCCATGATTGCGAGATCGGGTTGGCCACGCGTGTAGCGGGTCAGATTGGCCCGGTAATACCATGCCGAGCTGAGATCGGGCTGAAGCATAAGCGCTTGACCGATCGCGATCAGCGCCTCGTCCTTGCGGCCCATCTCGGCGAGCAGCCAGCCCCGGTCGGCCATTGCTGTCGCGGGCGCGATACCGGCCGCTTCCGCCAGGTGGAACGATTCTAGCGCAGCTTCGGGCCGGTTGAGCGCCTGGAGCGCCAGCGCTTTTTCGTGCAGCGTCTCGGCGTCGTTCGGCACCATGTCAAGGACGCGATTGCAATCTTCGAGCGCGTCTGTGCAGCGGCCGAGCTGGCAAAGAATTTGTGCGCGCCGCGTCAGTATTTTGGGCTGATCGGGCGCGATGACGAGTGCCCGCTCGATCCGCGCCAAAGCCGCAGCGCGCCGGCCCATGTCGCATTCCAGCGCCGACGCGAGAACCCACGCTCTCGCCAGATCCGGGTTATGCTCGAGAATGTGCTCAACGATGTCCAACGCTTCGCCGTAGCGTCCGAGAGAGCCGAGCAGGGCGGCGAAGTTCAGTGCGATCTCCAGATTGTCCGGCGCGCGCTGCAACGCTTCGCGATAGCGGGCTTCGGCCGCACCCAGCCGGCCCAGGCGCTGCAGCACCACGGCAAGATTGTTCAGGGCTTGCAGGAAATTTGGGTCGATGCGAAGGGCGGCTGCGAAACACTCGCTGCTCTCGGCGATCTCACCCCTTTCGACCAGGATAGAGCCCATCCTGTTCCAGATTTCGGCATCCGTTGGCCGGGGATTCGGCGTCGCGGCCTTCTCGGGCAATTTTTCGCCGACGGCGATCATCGCCCGAATGCCGACGGCGTTGTCTTTGGCTGCGAATGTGCGACGATTGCGAAAGCTCGTATCTTCAACACCTCCGGTATTCTGGAGGAGACGCCGACGGAGTGATGGCGAAGGGCTTTTCACGATCATGAATTCCAGAAGTGCCGCCTGATCGCCGGCCTAAGCGAGGATGTCGGTTCTTTTGTTGGTCGGATCGTCGTCCTCATCATCGTCTTTCGACGACGGAATGAAGCGTCCCGAGGGGGCAAGCGTTTTGCGCTTTTGTTCCGCTTCCTTCGCTTTGCGCAGTTTTTCCTGCTTCTGCGAGGGCTGGAACACGGCCGCCGGCCATGGAACGATCTGATGCATGCGCATGGGTACCTCCAAAGATACTCCAGCGCCCCGAACTATCCTCGGCCGGTTTGGTTAATAAATGGTGGATCGGCAGTTTCCGGCTGCGATGGCGTAAGGCTTTTATATTGGGAACAAATCCGGGAAATTCCGGCGAACACGCCGGACTCTCGTTCAGTGAGACCGGTCATACCAGCGCCGAACGATCGCTTCCCATTCTGCGCTGTCCCAGGGGCGCGGCGCGCGGATGGACCCGAGCCCTTCGCCGTTCGCGCGCATGAAGCTCGAATTGGGAAACACGCCCAGATCGATCGCCTTGGTGTCCGCCGCGCCGGCGTTCTGCGGCGCCACCATCTCGAAATCGAGTCCGAGGTCCCTGGCCGCATGTTTGTCGGCATCCCAAAACTGCGGTTGCGACAGAAGCACGATGCGCAGCTTGTCGCGGCCGACGCGATCCTGCAGCGCCTTCATGGCCGGAAATTCCATGCGGCAGGGCACGCACCAATTCGCCCATTCATTGATCCAGATGATGGCGCGCGGCCGGGCGTTCCAGTCGAACGGCCTGCCTTGCGCATCGATCAATGCTGCGCGGTGCAGCGCCTGAATTTGCCGGTCAAGCCGGGCCGACGTTACGGGCGGATTGAGATCGAAATATTCCGCCAGAACATAGACGACGGGATAGCGCACATCGGGGGAAACCCACATTGCGCCGACAAGCAGCAGCAATGCACCGAGCAGGCAGCTCGCGCCGATCGCGATGACTTTCAGAATGCTGCGCATGGTCTCATTCCGTGCGAGCAAATTTCGACAGTCGCATCTTGGGGCGCGATCGCCGGGGATGTTATCTGGAAGTCTCCCTCATGAGCCGTCACTTGGCGGCTGGCATGAACTGCGCCCCGAAGAACTGGACCGTCGCCGTGTCGGCGCGCTGCCAAGAGATGTGGCGCAGGAAGCCGTGGATCTCATTGGGAATCACCATCTCCTCGATAGGGCACATGGCGCGCCTGAAGCCGCGCGCGCCAGATCGACGGTCTGGATGAAATCGCACGTTGCGGTCGTCGTCGCCCTGGATCAGCAGCACCGGCGATTTCCAGCGATCGATCGCGGCATCGGGCGACGACTGCCAGGCGACTTTGATCGCCTGCATCGTGGTCGCCTTTTTCGAAGCGCGGATGTTTGCCCACGTCGAACCAGAATCGAGAATCCGCGACCAGTCGTGCACGCCGTGCAGGTCGACGCCGGCCTTGAAGATGTCGGAATTGCGGGCGAGCGCCAGGGCGGTGAGATAGCCGCCGTAGGAGCCGCCCCAGATGCCGATGCGCTGCGGATCGACGCCCGGCCTGGTGCTGCAGGAACTGCGCGCCGGCCACCACGTCCTGATACTCCGCGGCGCCGGCGGGGCCCGCGTGATCGGGATGATGGAAGGCGTGGCCGTAGCCGATGCCGAGCCGATAGTTGACCGACAGCACGACGAAGCCGTGAGTCGCGAGATACTGGTTCACGGCGTAGGCGTTGCTGTAGTAAT
This sequence comes from uncultured Alphaproteobacteria bacterium, assembly GCA_963760345.1. Taxonomy (GTDB): domain Bacteria; phylum Pseudomonadota; class Alphaproteobacteria; order Micropepsales; family Micropepsaceae; genus Rhizomicrobium. The sequence continues at coordinate 24,702 of CAVXCU010000002.1, read as the reverse complement.
CCATGTAGTGCCAGCCGAGCAGCATCTGCCGCGGCGGGCCGCCGTGGACGAAGATGATGCCGGGTTCGTTGCCGTGCGCGCCCGCGCTCTGGAAGAGCTGTCCGTGCACGGTCAAGCCGTCGGCGGCCTTGAAACGTCACCGGTTTGGGCGTCGAGCAGCCGAGGCAGCGGAAAATCCGCGGGCAGAGGCCCCGTGTCGAGATCGCGACGCGCCTTCGCCGTCCGATGCTCACGACCGCCACCGCCGGCGGCCGCTGCGCGCCCGCGCGCCACGAACGCGACATCGGCTGCGCCGGCGCACGACCGGTGTCCATTCGAGATCGGCGCCGACGTGAATGGCGAGCGGGCGCCGCGCGATCGACGGGCACGCGGAAAAGATGACGGCGATCGTCGTCGTCCGGGTCGTGCCCGGTGTTCGCATCGTAGATCATGAAGCGTGCCGTCGCGGCTCTCGGCGACGTGCTCGACCATGAACGCGCCGGGCGTGAGCAGCAAGCGGCTGTCCGCCGGCTGCCGGCAATCGAATAGAGATGCGGCCAGTTGTCGAGATCGGCGAGAAACACCAGCCGGTCGCCCGCCGCCCAGTGCAGATTCGCCTCGCCTTCGACGTCGGGAAACGAACCCGCAAGCGTGTCGGGGCTTTGCCACACGAGATGGCCCGGTGCCGCTCGCGGCGTCGGCCACCCAGATCGACCAGGGATGCGGGCGTCTGCGTCAGGATCGGCTGCGGCGGGCCGCCATCGCCCGGCCTGCGCACGAACGCGATGCGCGCGCCGTCCGGCGACCAGCGCGGCGACATGTCCGAGATGCGTCGAGGGCGACAGATAGAGCAGCGGTTGGTCCTTCGCGGTGAAGATGCCGATGAACGCTGATCGCCGCGATCGGAGACGAAGGCGAGGCGGGTTCCGTCCGGCGACCAGCGAGATCGCGCGTCCTTGCCGCGATCGAAGAACAGCCGCTCGGGTTTGCCTTTGCCGTCCAGCGGCGCCGTCCAGACCTGATGGTCCTTGATGTAGGCCAGCTGCCGCGTGCCGAAATCGCCGGCGCGTCGCCTTCGGCGACTTTCACCGGCGCGCCGCGCCGTCAGCGCGACCGCCCAGATCGTCGTCTGCGGCTGTTCCGGCGAAGGAGGCCGGGATCGGGCTCGAGGTTGCCTTCCGCCGGCCAGTTGGCATCGTGATCGCCGCCGCGCACATAGACGAGGCGCGTGCCGTCGGGCGAGAAGGTGAGCTGCGTGATTTCCTGCCCGTCGTCGTCGCGGTAGTTGCGTCACCTGGCGCGGCGTGAAGCCCGGACCATCGGCCACCCAGACGTTGCGCACGCCGCCGACATTGCGCACCCAGGCGATGCGGTCGACGCGCTCCGCAGCCGCAAGCTCGCTGGCATAGGGATAATCGAGAATCTCCGGGATCGAGAAGGGTGCATCCGCAGCCGGTGCGGCCTGCGCAGGCATGGCGGCGGGCAGCGCGCAAAGCGCCAGCAAACAAGCGGCATGGTGCAAACGGATCATCGACAAAACTCCTGAAGGCGGGACGCGCGGGGCGTTCTACAATCGAAGCCGCGCGGGTAGCGGGCCGCGCAAGTCTAGCGCGCGGGCCGAACTTTCCAAGCCCCATTCGATTTCCGGAACGTTCGTAAATCGGGGTCGGGCCGCTGCTCTCCCGCTTGCCGGTCGCGGCGTCCAAGTCCATTCTTCCGTTGCGGGCAATTATCGGGGCAGCGATGAGATTTTCGCGGCGGGACGTTCTTGGCGGCACGGCTGCGCTTTCGCTTTGGCCCATCGTGGCGCGAGCGGGCGGCGATGCGGCGCTCGATGTCGCGATTGTCGGCGGCGGTGTGGCAGGCGCCTACACGGCCTGGCGGCTGCGCAACGAGCAGCCGGGCTTGCGCATCAGCTTGTTCGAAATGAGCGACCGCATCGGCGGGCGTTTGCGCTCCATCGCATTTCCGCAGGCGCCGCATCTCGTGGGCGAAGCAGGCGGCATGCGCTATCTGCAATCGCAGAAGCATGTGTTCAATTTGGTCAAATACCTGAATCTGCCGGTGCGGAACTATCCCGTCTTCGAGCCCCGGGATCGGCTCGCACTGAGAGGACGGACATTTTCCTACGCGGAAATGGGCGAGCCCACGAAGCTCTACCCCTACAACATCCCTCCATCCGACCAGTCGCCCAAAAGCCGGCGCTTCATCGAAGGTCTGGAAAAGATCGTACCCGGCGCGGACAAGATGACGCCGGAGAAGTGGCTGAGCATCCGGTCGAGCCTTCGCTACAAGGGTCGCCCGTTGAAGGATTGGGCAGCCTGGGCGCTCCTGGCCGATGTGTTCAGTCCCGAAGAGATGCGGTTTGTCCGGGACAGTTCCGGCTACGACAGTTTCCCGCTCTATGAAACCGCACTCGGCGATTTCGATCTCGATTTCCTGGGCGACGATGAGTCCAAGCCCTTCTTCACCATCGCGGGCGGTTACCAGAAACTGCCGCTGACACTCGCCGACGAAGCGCGGCGTCTGGGGGCGCATGTCGAAATGCAGACGCGCCTGGCAAGCCTGTCCACGCCGGCTTCGCCCAACGAACCGTTTCGCATCGGATTGCGCGACCGCAACGGCAGGATGACGACGATCGCGGCGAAGCGGGTGGTGCTCGCCATGCCGCGCCGCGCGCTCGAGACGATCGAGGATTTTGCGGCGCTGCGCAATTCGCGCGTGGCGTCGCTGATCGCGTCCGTCGAAGCCGTCCCCGCCAGCAAGGCGTTTCTGCTCTATCCCAAACCGTGGTGGCGCGATCTCGGCATCGACGGCGGGCGCTCCGTCACTGACGCGCCCGCGCGCATGTTCTATCCGCTGGGCGCGGAAAAGGACCGCCTGAAGAGTGAGCCGACGAACGGCTTCGGCCTGTTGATGATGTATTGCTGCGGCGAGACCGTGAAATATTGGCAGCAGCTTGCGCCCGCGGCGCTGCGAAGCGCAGCCGGATTCGAATGGTTGTCCGGCAACTCGCAGCTTGCCAATGAAATTCATCGCGAGGCGGCCGCCACCTACGCGACCAATCCGCCTCAGCCCGTCGCCGCGTGTTTCCAGGACTGGACCGTCGATCCGTTTGGCGGCGGCTGGCACGTTTGGGGCATGGGCAAGGATGCCGCGCAGCTCTCCGACCTTATCATGAAGCCCCTTGCAGACCGGGAGCTTTACATTTGCGGCGAAGCCTATTGCCGCTATGAAGGCGGCTGGGTGGAAGGCGCGGTCGAACGGGCCGAAACGATGTTGCAGCAGTATTTCGGGCTGCGCGCGCCCAAATGGCTCGGCTGATTGTTCTGCAATAGTAACTGCCGCGGCTAGGAGGCGGACATGGCGCTCTCGCAGCTCGATCACGTGACGATATTGTGCAGCGATCTTGGGCGGTCGCGCGCGTTCTATTCTGCGGCGTTGGGCCTCGTCGACGGCGACCGCCCGCCATTCGATTTCCCCGGTGCATGGCTGTGGCTGGACGGGCGCGCCGTCGTGCATCTGGTCGGCGGACGCAATCGGGGCACGACCGGCACCGGCAGCTTCGACCATTTCGCCTTCGCCGCATCGGATCTGGAAGGCACGCGCCGGAGACTTGCCGAATCCGGCATTCCGTTCCGTGAAGCCGCAGTGCCCGGCCGCCCGCTTCACCAGATTTTTCTCATCGATCCCGACGGCGTGACGATCGAGTTGAACGTCGGGCTTACATAGCGATCCCGCTCAGGCTGCCGCCGATCCGATCAGTTCGAAGAACTTCTTGAGATCGATATTGCCGCCCGAAACGATGGCCACGATCGGTCCCTTGCCGGCTTTGCCTGTCAACGCTGCGGCGAGCGGTAAGGCGCCTGCGCCTTCGGAGATGATCCGCGCTTTTTCCGCCATGAGCCGCATCGCGTTTTTCGTCTCGTCCAGGCTGACGACGATATAGCCGTCCACCACCGGCTTCATGCGCTCCCACATGCGGGGGAAAACGCTCTGGCCGCCGGCGCCGTCCACGAACGAGGCTTCCCACGCGTCGAACACCTGGGGCGATCCGGTTTTGAAGGACAGCGCGGCAGGCGCCGCCGTCTCCGGCTCGGCGCCGAAAACTTTGATCCCCGGCTTCAGCGCCTTTACGGCGCTGCCGACGCCCACGACGAGGCCGCCGCCGCCGATGCCGCCGATGATCGCGGCGGTGTCGGGCGCGTCTTCGAGAATCTCCAGTCCCATGGTCCCGTGACCGGCAATGAAATTGTGATCGTCGAACGGATGCACGAACGTACCCTCGGCGCCCGGATAGGTGCGTTCCTCGAGCGCCTTCCACGCGACATCGTAAGGCACCGGAATGAGCCTCGCGCCCAGCGCCTTCATGCGCTCGATCTTCGATGCGGGCGCGGTCTCGATCACGACGACCGCACACGGCACGCCGGCCTGCCGCGCCGCATAGGCGACGCCTTGCCCGGCATTCCCCGCGCTGATCGTCCATACGCCGCGTTTGCGCTCGGTGTCGGACAGCATGGCCACCGCGTTGGCCGCGCCGCGCAGCTTGTACGCGTTGATCGGCTGTAAATTTTCCAGCTTGAGCCTGATGTCGGGGAAACCCGCTCCCAATTGCAGGCGGACGAGCGGCGTGCGCACGATCGTTCCCGCAATACGCGGCGCGCGTCCTGTATTTCGGCGAGCGTGATGGGTCGGACCGCTTCAAGCATCGTGGGCATCTGGGTTCTCCGGCCAGTCGGAGAGGCTCCCATACCCGCATCCGGCGGCAACTTCAATTTCGAACCATTCCGGCAATAGCACGTTAATCAATCTTCTCAGCCGTAGATTAATGCCCGAAGCGCATGCTCATCCGGTCCGGGTGGGAGACTTTACATGAAAAAGAACATCTCTGCAGGGGAACCAAGACGGGTCGTCGCGGCGATCGGCGAAGTGTGGCAGTTGCTCAAGAGCGGAATCGATTTCCCCGACGCGCCGCATCCGCTTCTCCATGCGGAACTGCGCGAATTGACGGCGCCGCATTTGCCGGTGCTGGTCCACAAGCGGGCAAAGCTGACGGGCGGTTCGCCGAGCGAAGGGCGCTGGTTCGCGGAGTTGAGCGATTTTGTGTCGCGGATAATCTGGCCCCAGCTGGAATCGAATCCGGTTCTCGAGGGCCGCAACAAATATTGCGTTGCCGAACTGCTCGATGAGATCGTGGCATCGGAGCAACGGAGCGCGGCCGAACTGGCTTTCGCCGACGCCTTGCCGCGCACGCAGCGCTTCGACACAAGCTGGGTTCTCTGATCGATCTCCGACCCGGCGTTCGGAGGTTCGCCGCGAAGACGCCTCAAGGCGAGCTTCGGATCGCCACCTTGCGTTCATGCAAGGCTGCGCGAAGCGCGATCAGTTCTTTGCTGCAATCGCGCACGGATTCGAGCAGGTCTCTGGTATCCGGCGCGCTCAACTCCTCAAATTTGCCCCGCACCAGTGCGATTGAGTTGCGGAGCGCGGCTACGTCGCTCTGCAGTTTGTTCCATTCGGGAATCAATTCAGCCTCCGCATGATCTCTAAATTGGCCAATATAGCTGCTGCCGTCGTTGGCGCGTCCGAACTGGGGAGCCTTGAAGCCGACGCGCCCCGGAGCTTCAAGGGGAAGCAGATTTTCGCGCAATCTTTGGCAAGCTAGCCCGGCGACGGCAAGCCGGGGAGGAAACATTTGCCAATAAAAGATCGAAGTGATGATCTGTCGCCTCGAACGCCTTTGACTCTTGGGGGGCAAGCATGCGTCCGTTTTGGGTTCTGTATATTGCGCTGGCGCTGTCCGGCATCTCCGTTGCCGCTCTTGCGCAGGATGACGACGACGCGCCGCCGCCTGCCGCGCCCGCGCAATCCGACGACGCCAAATTTGTCGCCTACAATCAGCCCACGCTCGCCTTCACCCATGCCGAGATCGTGGACGGCACGGGCGCCGCACCGGAATTCGACCGGACGCTCGTCGTCGCGGGCGACCGCATTGTGGCGATCGGCCCGTCTGCGCGGGTGAGCGTGCCGCCGGGCGCAACCGTCATCGACGCCCATGGCAAAACGCTGATGCCCGGCTTCGTGATGGTGCACGAACATCTGTTCTACATCATGGGGCGCGCCAATTACGCATCGATGCTTTACAGCTTTCCTCGCCTCTATCTCGCCGGCGGCACGACGACCGCGCGCACGGGCGGCTCGATGTCGCCCTATGGCGACATCGACCTGAAGCTCGCCATCGATCGCGGCGACGCGATCGGCCCCGATCTGGACGTGACGGGACCCTATCTCAACGGGCCGGGCCTTCCCGTGCTCAAGATGCACGTGCTGACGGGCCCCGACGACGCGATGAAAACGGTCAACTACTGGGCCGACGAAGGTGCGACCTCGTTCAAGGCCTACACCAATATCACGCGCGCCGAATTGAAGGCGGCCATCGATGCCGCTCATGCGCGCGGGCTCAAGATCACCGGCCATCTCTGCTCGGTGACTTATCGCGAGGCGGCCGAACTCGGGATCGACAATCTCGAACACGGTTTCGGCGTGATGACCGACTTCATCTCGGACAAGCAGCCGGATATCTGTCCGCCGCATTCCCAAACGCGGCTTGCCGATCTCGACGTGAACGGCGCCGGCGTGAAATCGTTGATCGCGCTCCTGGTGAAACGCCGCGTCGCACTCACCTCGACGCTGACGGTGTTCGAAACCTTCACGCCCGGCCGTCCCGAAGCGCCGGAAGGCGCGCGAGCGCTGCTCATTCCGGAATTGCGCAAATATTACGAGGATCACTGGACCGAGGCGCAGACAAGCGACAACAGCAAGCCCTATGCCGTGATCTTCCCCAAGCTGATGAAGCTGGAGCGGATGTTCGTGGCGGCCGGCGGCACGCTCATCAGCGGCACCGATCCCACCGGCTTTGGCGGCGTCGTGCCGGGCTATTCGGCCAAGCGCGAAGTGGAGCTCCTGGTCGAGGCCGGGTTCGGCTTTCCGGAGGCTCTTAAGATCGCCACGCTGAACGGCGCGCGCTATCTGGGCCGCGACAAGGATGTGGGCTCGCTCGAAGCGGGCAAGCGCGCGGATATAGCCGTCGTGGAGGGCGATCCTACTCGCGACGCCACGGCCGTCGAGCACATGCCGCTCGTCTTCAAGGCCGGTATCGGCTACCGCGCGGACGCGATCATCGATTCCCTGAAGGGGCAGGTGGGGCTGTACTGACCGCCTATTTGCCGGCGCCGAGCGAAGCGAGTTTCTGGAGGTCGACGCCTTTCAGCGTGTCGGTGAGGAAATCCATGTCCACGCCGTTGCCGCGCACCGTGATGCTGAAACGGTTGCCGGCGATGATTTCGACCTCGCCGTTCCTGGCGCGGTTGTCGTATTGTTCGTGAATGAGCTGACCGTTCTCGTGCGTGGTGCGCTCGTAGCCGGTATCGGTTTCCTTATCGAGATTCGGATCGAATTTCGTGGCGAGGCCCGCCAGGCCCGACAGCGAGCCCATGTCCGTGATCTCCACCGTGACGCTCTTGCCGTTGCCGTCACTATATTGCGCGGTGGCGCTGGACGCCGAAAGCCCCATGGCCTGCGTGCTTTCACCCGATGCTTCGCTGCGCGTCATGCCCGGAAGCGAATCCGGCAGCATCGCCTTGAGCGCATGAAAATCGACGGGTTTGACCTTGCTGCCGCCCGACATGATCGTGCCGAAGGCATTGAGCGCCGCGTTGGTGTCGACCGGCTTGCCGCCGGAGCCGTTGTCCGTCTGCTGGGATTGTTGCGAGAGTGCCTGAAGGGAATTGTTGACGCGTTGCTGGTCCGCCGCCGACTTGCCGCCGAACCAGGCCGACAGCATCGACGCGGCACCTCCTGTGGAGGAATCGCCGCCGGACTCGGAAAGCGTTGGACCTGCGCCATACCCGCCCGGCATGGCGCCGGCGATCACACCGCCTGCGATCATGCCGATGACGGCATAGAGCACGATGGCACAAACGCACACGACGGCGGTGTAGGCCACCGCCTTGTCTTTCGGGCTGCGCATCAAGACAGGCAATCCCAGATAGATGAGGTAGATTCCATAAAGCCCCGCGAGCAGGCCGATAATGCCGAGCGACGGAAAAATCTGGAACACCGCCGCGATCCAGGCGGGCGTGTAGCTGTATGTAGCAACTTTCAGCGCACGCAGCAAATCCTTCTGGCCGCCGAAACTGGGCGCGAGCGCATCGATCAGGAACGCGACGATGAACACGCTGACGAACGTCAGCGCATACATCACGATCGCCATAACAATTCCCGAGACGAACGGCGTGCGGAAAGTTCCCAGATAGGGAAGGCTGACGCCCACAATGGAGCGGCCGATGAAGCCGGCGATGGCGCCGATGGCGGCTAGTGGAGCGACATATTGAACATAGATGGCGCGAGCGCCGACGAAGCTTCGGCGTCGATCGCGGGCCATTCCGTTACGGGCGTGAGGATGATGTTCTTCACGCGCGCGATCAGGCCCGGCGTGATGATGTTTTTGGCGAATTCCGGAATGCCGGGGCCGTGCGCGCCTCCGCCCGGCGGCGGGGCCGCCGGCGACATGGCCGCACCGCAGCTGGCGCAGAACTTCGCGCCATCGCTATTGGGCGTACCGCATTTTGGACAATTCATGACGAGCTCCTGGTGGGGAAGGTCCCAGCAAATCCGGGCACCCGTTAACTTACGACAATATGCCATCGGCCGGGACTGTCCGAATGGACAGTTGACACCGCTTCACCCGGCGAGACGCAGGATAGTTTCCCGCAAGATGAACGGGGGATGAATGGATGCAGCAGGGCACGTTCAGGCGTTCGCGCGCAATATGCGCATCAAACGGCCGCGAACGTTCGAGAGTGATCGCCCCCATCGCGATATCGCAATGGAACGCCGGCCGGGCGAGGCACTGCCTTCGCGAATTCACCAGCTTCCGCCGCGCCTTCAGGTCGCCACATTGATCCGGCTTCTGGCGCAGTTGGGGCGCAAGAGTAGGAGTTCATCACCATGCGTTTCACCACTTTGGCTCTTTCGGCGCTCGTTCTCGCCGTACCGCTGGGCGCGGCATACGCCCAACCCATGCCGCCGCAGGGCGGCGACCAAGGCCCACCCCCGGGCTACCGAGAATCCTCCGCCCGGCTATCAGGGCACGCCTCCGGACTATCAGGGCCCGCCGCCGGGCTACCAGCAAGGCCCGCCTCCCGGTTATCAGGGCGCACCTTCGAACTATCAGGGTCCGCCGCAGGGCGGTCGCGGTTTCCGCGGCCTGCTGACGCCGGAGCAGATGGTGGTATGGCACGAAGAGAATCGCGATCAGCTGAGGTCGATGTCCCCCGATCAACGCAGGGGCTATATCGAGCAGTTCAGGCAGCAGCTTGCCGCGATGAGCCCCGGACAACTTGCCAATCTGCGCAACGATCTGCAGTCCCGCTGGAATGCGCTGCCGCCGGAACGGCAACAGATGCTGGAACAGCGGTTGGCCGAGCGCCGCGCACAACGTGAGCAGCAACGTGGCGGCGGCCCGAACGATCAGGGTTATCCGCCGCCGCAAAATCCTCCGCCGGGCTATCAGAACCCGCCGGGCGACGACAACTAGCAGCCACCGGCCATCGCCGCGGCACCTCGCGGCGATGGCGCCTGCTTCGATTCGGTCATTGACTCAGCCGCGCAAGATTATTGCGGGCAACACACTAGGCGCTCTCTGAAGGTGGCGCTGGCGTCAAGTTTGTGAGAAGCTCCCGCACCGATTTCGGGAGGCCTGCCATGAACATTGCGCCGCGCGACATCCACAAAGACGCCCGCGAACGCGCCTATTCCATGCCGCTCGACAAGATCAACGTCGCCGATCCCGAACTTTTCCGCACCGATACGATGTGGCCCTATTTCGAACGGCTGCGGAAGGAAGATCCGGTGCATTACTGCGCCGAACACGAATTCGGTCCCTATTGGTCGGTGACGAAATACAACGACATCATGGCGGTCGACACCAACCACGAAGCCTTTTCCTCCGAACCCAACATCACGATCGGCGATCCGAAGGACGATTTCCGCCTGCCGATGTTCATCGCGATGGATCCGCCCAAGCACGACGCGCAGCGCAAGGTGGTGACGCCCGCGGTGTCGCCCATGAACTTGGAGCATCTGGCGCCGATCATCCGCGAGCGCGCGGGAATGATCCTGCGATTCGCTGCCGCGTCGGCGAGGAGTTCGACTGGGTCGACATGGTCTCGATCGAGCTGACCACCATGACGCTGGCGACACTGTTCGACTTTCCGTTGGAGGACCGGCGCAAGCTGACCTACTGGTCGGACGTGGCCACGGCCGGGCAAGCATCGAAATACTACAAATCCGACGATCACCGCCGCGAAACGCTCTACGAGTGCGTCAACTATTTCATGAATCTGTGGAACGAGCGGGTCAACGCGCCGCCGAAGAGCGATCTCATCTCGATGCTGGCGCACGGCGATCCACGCGCAACATGGACCGCATGGAATTTCTGGGCAACCTGATCCTCCTGATCGTCGGCGGCAACGACACCACGCGCAACACGATCTCCGGCAGCGTGCTCGCGCTGAACCAGTACCCGGATCAATACGCGAAGCTGCGCGAACACCGGAGCTCATCCCCAGCATGGTGTCGGAGACCATCCGCTGGCAGACGCCGCTCGCGCACATGCGCCGCAACGCGACGCGCGACGTCGAGTTCGGTGGCAAGACCATCAGGAAGGGCGACAAGGTCATCATGTGGTACGTCTCGGGCAACCGCGACGAAGAGGTGATCGACAACCCGAACGCCTACATCATCGACCGCGACCGGGCGCGCCAGCACCTCTCCTTCGGCTTCGGCATCCACCGCTGCGTCGGCAACCGGCTGGCCGAACTGCAGCTCAAGATCATCTGGGAAGAGATCATGAAGCGCTTCCCCGTGATCGAGGTGACGGGCGAGCCCGAGCGAGTGCCGTCCAGCTTCGTGAAGGGCTACGAAAAGCTGCCGGTGCGCATTCCGGCCTGACGGCCGGGGCGACCCATCTCACGCCGTTACGATGTGATGATTCGCATTACATCGATGTCATGGCCCGCCGAGAGCAGGCCGTGACAACGAGAATGATAGCGAACCAATGCTGCCGACATTGCTCCAAGTGCGTTCGGATTTCGGCCCGCATGCGACACGAGCAAGGCCTCACAAAAGTGTGTGAATCGCACGGCTGTGGCATCGGCGGCCTTGCCGCGCGCGACGCCCTGGCTAGTATCCGCCGGTTGGAACGATACGGGGCCTGTGGCATACGAACGCCCGGGCAAATGGCATTCGTCGACGGTATCGGCGCCTGATCGCATCGCGGGCCGCAAGGGCCGGCAAGGGGAGATTTTCATGAATCGCGCTTATGTTTTGATCGCCGCGGTGGCGATCGCAGCGACGGCCGTTGTCGCATTCGCAATGGACGCCCATCCGCCGGCGTCGTCGACTTCGAATGCCGATCTCTATTCCGGCAAGTTCTTCAAGGCCGACGAGTCCGTCACCAGCGGCTCCGTCACGGCAGGTGGGACTCACGTCTCGTATCAGGCGACCGCGGGCACGCTCGTCGTCCACGACAAGGACTGGGACGACGTCGCGCAGAACGGCGGCGACAAGAACCCCGACGCCAAGGCGGACAGTACTTCCCCCGAAGCGTCCATGTTCTTCGTCTACTACGCCGAGAAGGGCGCCAAGGCCGAAGACCGGCCGATCACGTTCCTCTTCAATGGCGGCCCCGGCTCCTCGACCGTGTGGCTGCACATGGGCGCCTTCGGCCCCAAGCGCGTGGTGACGGCGGACGACACGCACACGCCGGCCGCGCCCTACAAGCTGATCGACAATGATTCGAGCCTGCTCGACGCCAGCGATCTCGTCTTCATCGATGCCCCGGGAACGGGCTTCAGCCGCATCGCGGGCAAGGACAAGGAAAAGGCGTTCTACGGCGTCGATCCCGACGCGCACGCCTTCTCGAATTTCATCCAGGAATTCCTGTCGAAATACGGCCGCTGGAATTCGCCCAAATATCTGTTCGGCGAAAGCTACGGCACGCCGCGGGCCTCGGTGGTCGTCAACGATCTCGAAACCAACCACGACATCGATTTCAACGGCGTCATCCTCTTGTCGCAGATCCTGAACTTCGACCTGAGCGTTGATGGGCCCACGACCAATCCCGGCATGGACCTGCCTTACGAGATTGCGCTGCCGACCTATGCGGCGACGGCCTGGTATCACCACAAGCTGCCGGGCACGCCGCCGAAGGATCTCATCCCGTTCGTGCAAAGCGTCGAGCGCTTCGCGATGAACGATTACGCACTGGCATTGCAGGCGGGCGCGGGCCTTCCTGCGGCGCGGCGCGGCGCGATCGCCGAGAAGCTGCATGAAGTGACGGGGCTTCCGGTCGGCTATATCTTGAAGGCCGATCTGCGCATCGACGGCGGAGAGTTCGAGAAGAATCTGCAGGACGCCGCCGGCATGACGACCGGGCGCCTCGATACGCGCTTCTCCGGTCCCACCATGGATCCCCTGAGCAAGGAATCCGATTACGACCCGCAATCCGCGGCGATCAGTTCGGCCTATGTCTCCGGCTTCAACGACTATGTCCGCGACGATCTCAGTTACGGGCAGGGCAAGATCTACAAGCCCGAGATAGACGTCTTCAAATGGTGGGAATTCAAGCACCAGCAGCCGGGCGCGCCGTTCGCCTTCCCGGGCGCCACCAACGTGATGCCCGACATCGCGAGCGCGATGAAATACAATCCCAATCTAAAGATCCTGCTCAATGGCGGCTATTTCGATCTCGCCACGCCCTATTACGAAGGCTGGTACGAGATGCATCATTTGCCGATCCCGCCGAACCTCCAGAACAACATCGAGTATCGCTATTACCAGTCCGGTCACATGGTGTATGCGCATGAGGAATCGCTGAAGCAGCTCCACGACAACGCCGCGGCCTTCATCCGCGAGACCCAGAACACGAAGCAGTAGAGTTATTTCCGGGCTGCGAAGAGCGGGCAGTGCGCAGACGCGCACTGCCCGTTTTGCATCACGGCGTCATCGGTGGCCGAAGACGTCTGCCGTCGAACGCTTCACCGCGCTCGGCGTGCTCTACGCTGGCGCTGCGCCTTACGCGTGGCCCTGTGTCTCCGTCCCGCGGCTGGGGCAAATCGCGCGAAGTCACCGAGGTCGAAAATGGGAATATTTTATACGCTACTAGCGTATTCTTCTTGCGAATGATACGCTAGTAGCGTATACGCGGCCAAATGCAGGTCGTTCGCACCGCTGCGTTTGTCAAATCCCTCAAAAAGCTCGGCGCGAGCGTAGAGGATTTGGACAGGCTGGAAGCCGAGTTGGCAGCCAACCCTAAGGCCGGTGATGTGATACCTGGCCTCGGCGGCGCTCGCAAAATCCGCTTCGGCCTGCGCGGTAAAGGCAAACGCGGCGGCGGACGCGCGATCTATGTGGTGATCTGGAAGGATGATGAGGCTTTGCTGTTGCTCGCTTATCGCAAAGCCGACCAGAGCGATCTGTCCCGTGCGCAATGGGAATTGGTAAGGGAATTGGTGAAGGAGTTGACCGATGGCTAAGCGGAAAGCCGGCTTTGGAATGGCTGGGAAAGATACGGATTTCGGCCGCGAACTGATCGGCAGTCTGAAGGAGGCTCTTGCCTACAAGCGCGGTGAGATTGCCCTCCCAACACGCGTGATCGAGCCGATGCCGGCGGCGCGGATCAAAGCAATCCGTAAGTCGGTTTCCAAAAGCCCCCGCGAATTCGAGAGCCGGTTCGGCGTTCCAGCCCGCACGATCGAGGGATGGGAGCAGGGTCGCAAAATCGATGTCGCGGCACGCGTGCTGCTGACCGTCATCGAAAAAGACCCGGAAGCTGTCGAACGCGCGCTGACGAAAGCCTGAGTTATTTGATGAATGCTACCCATACAGCCTGATCGGCTTCCGCACGTCGCGGTTAGTTGTTGTGATCCGCTCCAATAGGGCGCATCTGGGGCATGTCGGATGAGGATGCCGGCCCATGATGAAGCTCGCGGAGCTTTGGGGCATGGGAACTTCGACGAACTTGCGATCGCCAATGCGTTCGTGAGCGAACGGCGTTCACGCGCAAGATAGATCGTGTGCAGGTTCGATACCGTGTTCGCCGGGTGAAGCGGCATCGGCCGCGTCCCCGCACAATGCTTTTGGCCCGACAAACGGCCGCGTCAGTTTCTGGAGGTTCGCATGAAGTTCGCAGCAGCGCTTGTATTCGGTGCCGCATTGATGGCCTTCGTGCCCGCAGGCGCCGCGCCCGTCGCGAACAACGTCGCGGCGACTCCCGCCACCACTGCGCTCTATACGCTCGATCCCTTCCTCGTCGGCGCGAGCAATCTGCGCGACATCAACCTGTCCACCTTCCTCTCCGGCAGCCCAAATCTTGCCAATTACACGGCGAGCAATCTGGTGGCCGACGGCACGTCCGCGGCCATCGTGCTGTTTCAGACGAATTCGAAAGCGTCGGTGACGTTCACCGTCAACAGCGCCGCGTCGCTTCTTCCCTATTCCGCCGCCTTCCTCAAACAGGCGCCCGCGACGGGCCAGTCGTCGCTGACGGTTTCCAGTTCCAGTTTTTACAAAATGGGCTCGACCTATTATGCCGCCGCGCTCGTGCAGGGCCCGCTCGCGGGCTATTCCGCCGCCAACAGCATCGCGCTCCAGGCAACACAGGGAAGCGCGCAGGATTCGCAAAGTCTGAGCCTCGTGATTCCGCCCGTCCTGCTCGTGCATGGGCTATGGGGCGACAAGACCAGTCTCGCCAATGTGGAGGCCTATCTCGATTCCGTGTCGCCATGGCGGGGCCAGAAGGCGCTCGTGCAGCCCATCTGCTATTCGCTTTATCTCGCCTTCAATGCCAAAACGGATCCGCTCACCGACGGAACGAATCCCTGCGAGGTGACCTCCGAGGACGCCGTGCAGAACGAGATCGATGCGCTCCTGGCGGAACTCGACAGCGAGCACAGCGTGGGCGGCCGCGTCGATCTGGTGGTCCACAGCATGGGCGGCCTGGTCGCGCGCAATTATGCGTCGCAATCGAATTACGAGTCGCCGCGCAACCGGATGCAGGGACAGTTCCACTTCGTCGTGACGCTCGACACCCCGGAAATCGGTTCGCTTCTGGCGCCCTATCTCATCTCCGTGCGCAACAAAACCAGCGAAGCGCCGATACTGACGCCGCAGGGCTTCATCTGGTACGAAGTGTGCGGCAATGCCACGGTGAAGGATTGCTTTTACAACATCGGCTATCCCATCTATTCGCCGAAGCTGACGTTGGACTCCGGCGCGGTCTATGCGCTGACGCCCGGCGGGCCGGCTCTCGCCAATCCCAAACTGTCCGGCCCGGCCATCGCCAATTCCACCTGGCGCGCGGTGAGCGCGCTGGCGCCCGACAACAGCGCGCTGGAATTCGGGCTCAACACGCTGTTCGCGGCGCTCTACCCCAATCCGGACGCGAGCAACGTGCCGACGATCGATTCGGTCCTGAAGAATTTGCCCAACGACGCCATCGTCACCCTCGCGAGCCAGACAAGCGGCGCGAATGCGAACCAATTTTACACATTCTCCAATCTGTCGCACACCTCGCTCGTGGGCAGCATTCTCACCTATCTCTCGCTGGGCGAGTTGAACGACAACAGCGTGACCGACGATCCATCGGGCGAGGTCAATGCACTGACGAGCTGCTGGCTGCAGACAACGGGCGCAAATTCCTGCCTGCCCACAGCAGCGGCGCCGAACAAATCGGTGGCGCAATCTGCGGCAAGCCATTTCAAGCCCGTGGACCGCATCGTGGTGACGAGCCCCGCAACGGCGGAACTCGGCAAGCCGTTCGAAGTGTCCGTGCACCTGCTGGCGCCCGGGTCTGTGCCGCTTCTGTCCGTCTATGAGCTGGGTGAACAGGGCCGCACGCACCTGGAGCCCGTCACCGCCACGCGCACTGTGGGAAACACGATCTACGCCCTTGTGACGCCAAAATTGCTGGGGCCGGTACGGCTCAGCGTCGGTGCGCTGTTCGACGACGGCGGCGTGTCGGGACATGCGGTGAATGTGTTCGTGACGCCGCCCAAGGTGCCGCCGGTTTCGTTCCAGGCCAATGAATTGCCCACGCTGGTGCTCAATCTCGATTCCGCCAACACGACCGTCATGCCCCATCCGCAAGCGCTCTATCCGAACCCGGTGGGCGAGGTGTTCCTGAATTCCCGCTTCGTGACGTACCGGCTCGTTCCCGTGGCGGGGCAGGCGGTCATCCGGGTCGACCGCAGCGGCATCATCCATGCCCTCGCGCCCGGCAAAGCCTCCGTCGAAGCGCGTTTCGGATCGGCGAGCGATCGCGTCAACGTCATCGTCCGGGCCTCGCAGGAGTAGAGCGGTCGGCGAGTTGCGCATGAGCGTAGTCGCCGGTGCGATGATAAATATCGATGTAGTTCACGCCGATTGCGGATTGGCGCATGCGCGCCTGACCTGGGCCTGGCTCTTCGATGTCTGCAGTTTCCCAAGGAAAAGAGTCGGTCCCGCCTGTCCGATTGACGCGCATGACATGGGGCATCGAAGAAACTCCGGAAATAGAGAAACCGCAGGGTGCGTCCGGCAAAGTCAGGCGTTCGTGCAACATTCTACAAATTCATTATTATTAGTATTTAAGTGCTATAACGGAATTATGCGAAAGGGCGCCGGCTCGGTTCGATTCCCCGTGGGAGCGCCGATCGAATTCGCGGAATTCGCAATCCATCAAATTTGCGCGTCCGCTGCTTTCTGCGCCGCGTCCCTCGCGGCGATGAACCGATCCAGCGCGCCACTGCGGATCATTTCACGGCGTTCTTCGAGGCCCCGGTGAAGTTCGATCAACACTCTTGCCGCGTGTTCGTTCTTCCGGATTGCAGCCCAATAGGCAGCGACATTTGCAATTGCCGGAATCGGCGAATCCACGCCGGCGGCCGGCAGGACATTCTCGACGAAGAAGAGTCCAGGCACGAGCGCGCAATCCGCCAGCGTGATGCGACCGCAGCAGGCGAAGCCATCCGGGCCGATGAATTTGTCGAGCGCCTTGAGGTTCCGCACCACCTCGCCGGCGAGCTGCTCGCTGACACCATCGTTGCGCGCGGCGGTAGGTGTTCGACGGGACAGGGCGCCCGTCTGACGGGACAGCATGAACATGTTGTTTATGATGTAGATGTCGCCAATGCGGGCAAGCGTGCGGATATGCGCGGTCTCGCGCGGAGTGATTCCCAGCAGCGAAGGTTCGGGATAAATTCTTCGAGATATTCCGCGATCACTTCGGATTCCGGCATCATGTCGCCATCGATATCGAGAACCGGAACACGTCCGATCGGAAATCTCTCGCGGAATTTTGGCATACCCCAATGTTCCGGCAGTTCGAAGACGATGTCCTTAATGCCCTTGGCGTAGATCTGCATACGGACGCGGGCAGAATAGGGGCTGAGATCAGCGGAATAGAGTTTCATCATGATTTTACGGTCCTCTGCGCGGTCTGTCGATTCTTGCAATCCATCCAACTTAACTGCGCTCGCTCTGTGCCTGGAGCAATCCTTGCCGGCAGGGCGGTCCGCATTTGTCATACATTTCGCTCATGCTTACCCACATCACATCGCATACTACGTCTCAATGGCGCCGCTGACCGAGCGAAGGTGCTCGCGGAATCCGTAATTCGGGTTTTTCTTCGACCTATTCAGATATTCGTCGAAGTGCGTCTGCTCCCTTAGACTCCGCCCTTTGGTCATCATTTCCGCCTGCCGTCGTTCGGTATCGCGGATCTGTTCCGCAGTTTCGATCACGTCACATAGACCCTGTTTCGGCAAAAACAGAACGCCATCCACATCGGCTACAACCACGTCATCACGCGATACGCGCCACTCCCCAATCTGAGCATTCAGCAGCGCTTCGCAGTGCCGAGCGCGAACTCCCGACGGGCCGGCTGGAAGGCTCCCTGCGGAGAACAACGGTAGACCAATATCCAAGAGTTCGGCGGTGTCCCGATGGAGCCCCCAGATAACAATGCCCGACAAACCAGCGCGCTTTACCTCAAGCGCGATGAGATCCCCAACGCACGCTTCGTTGACCCTACGGAATTGGGCCGCTATTGGGGCTATCTCGCGAACAACGTCGTGTTCATTCAGATTTCAACAGACGTAAGCAGCGCGCTCAAGATTTTCGAGACCGTCAACGAGCGGGGCATTGGGCTCAATCCGATGGACCTTCTCAAGAATTTGCTCTTTACGCGGGTGAAGGCGGAGGAATTCGGAAGGCTCAAGAACGAGTGGAAGAAGATTACCGCGCCATTGGAAAAAGCGAAGGAGAAGCCGCTTCGGTTCCTGCGCTACTTCCTCATGGCGAATTACACGATCAAGAGCGACCGTAGTGACGCCATAGTGCGCGAGGATGAAATCTATGACTGGTTCACGAACAAGGAGAACGCCGCCACGAGCGGCTACGCCCAGAACCCATTTGAGTTTGTGAGGAAAGTCGTTTCCAATGTCGAATCCTATCTCGCGTATGCTTCCGGCATGGGGAACGACAAAGCCCCTAACGTCGCCATGTCGAATTCAGACGGCTATGTGGGGCTTCGTTTAGCCTGCATTACGTTCTCCTGCTTGCGGCGAGCAATTTCCCCAAACCACTGTTCGACCATCTCGTTACCCAGCTTGAATCGTTCCTGTTCTTCTACATCTTCACAAAGACGCCCACGAAAGACCTTGAGCGGAATTTCTCGACATGGGCGGATGAACTCCGCGACATTGGCAACGCCGATCCGGCGGACCAAGCGGCGAAGCTCAACGCATTTGTGGCGGAGCGTTTCGCGAAGGGCATGGCGGCGAAGGAACAGGAACTCAGGGATAGCCTGAAGCGGTATTCTTTCGGCTCTATGCAGGACTACAGAACACGCTATCTCTTGGAGAAATTTGCGCAATATGTGGACATGGCCTATCGGGGATTGAAAACGCCAGGATTGCTCGCTGAGTATAAGGGATTCGAAATTGAGCATATCCTTCCCGACACGCCGGAGGCCGATTTGCGCGAGGCGTTTCGTCCGCGATGCGCGCCACAGTCCCAGTTCCGACGCCAAGCGCCTTCGCGGTCTTGAGTATTCCTCCTCCTGCCTGCAATGCCCGCCGCACCGAAGCCTCACGTTTGGCGTCTAATTTCGGCCTGCCAATCGCGCGACCGCTTTTCGTGCCATTGCGCTTCGCGCGCGCTACGCCCGCCCGCACACGTTCCCGGATCATT
The DNA here is from genome assembly GCA_963760345.1 of uncultured Alphaproteobacteria bacterium. Classification (GTDB taxonomy): domain Bacteria; phylum Pseudomonadota; class Alphaproteobacteria; order Micropepsales; family Micropepsaceae; genus Rhizomicrobium. Next base: position 5,430 of record CAVXCU010000002.1, on the reverse strand, counting down.
GCAGCTTCGAATTCCGCGAATACGCCTAGCATCTGAAACATTGCGCGGCCGGACGGCGTGGACGTATCGAGACCCTGTCGAAGCAAGAACAGGTCAACGCCCTTCGCCTGAAGGTCGCTAAGGAACGGGATGAAGTGTTGCAGCGACCGCCCAAGGCGGTCAACGCTCCAAGCTGCCACCATGTCCACGTCGCGCCGCGCGACGGCCTTTAGCAGCTTATCGAACTCGGGCCGTCCCTCGCGCCCCTTTGTGCCCGATATGCCGCGATCCGCGAACGAATATTCGGGGTCAGAGGGAGAATCGGCGACTGGCATTTTCTCTGGGTCCTCCGCCTTCGCGGAGGACACTTGCCGTCTCCGGCGGCAAGTGGCTGGGGGACTAGGATTCGAACCTAGACAGGCAGAGTCAGAGTCTGCAGTCCTACCGTTAGACGATCCCCCAAGCGGGATGCGCCCCGTTTAGACCACGCGTCCCGGGCTTTCAAGGCGCGGCCGGTTCCGGCTAAACCGTGGCCCGCGCCGCCCGGAATTGGCGGCGGCTCGCAAGGCAGGAGGACATTTTGGCGAAACGGAATGCCGGTCTGGACGCGTTCCTGGCGAGCTATCCGCCGCTCGTGCAGAACATCTTCGCGGAGTTCCGGGAGCCGATCTTCGCCACGCTGCCGCAGCCCGAGGAAACGCTCGATACCGCGCGGAAGCTAACCGGCTATGGCTTCGGCCCGCGCTATGCCGACATGGTCTGCACGCTGATCCCCAGCAAGGGCGACGTGAAGCTGGGGCTGGCCTGGGGCGTCTCGCTGCCCGATCCCAAGGGCCTCCTGGCCGGCGAACGCAAAGTGCACCGCCATGGGAATTTCCAAACTTTGGCCGATCTCAAGCGGGCCGGCGTGAAGCCGCTGCTGAAAGCGGCGCTCGCCGCGCGGCAAGCGCGCGTCGCACACGCATGAAAACGGGCGAGCGCGGATCCGGGCGCGGCGGCTTGCGCGTGCAGGTGAAGACGGCGAAGGGGCGCAAGGCCTCGTCGCAGCGCTGGCTCGAACGCCAGCTCAACGATCCCTATGTGAAGGAAGCGAAGTCCAAAGGCTATCGCTCGCGCGCCGCGTTCAAGCTGCTCGAGCTCGATCGCAAATTCCATTTGCTGAAGAAGGGCGCCCGCGTACTCGATCTGGGCGCCGCACCCGGCGGCTGGAGCCAGGTCGCGGTCGCGCGCGTGGGCGAGGGGGGCCGTGTCGTCGCCGCCGACATTCTCGCGATGGAGCCGGTGGCGGGTGCGCTGGTGCTGGAGGCCGATCTGCTGGCGCCCGAAACGCCCGCGCGTCTCCGGGCGGCGCTGGGCGGCCCGGCCGATCTCGTGCTGTCGGACATGGCCGCGCCCACCACGGGCCATCGCGAAACCGATCATCTGCGCACGACGGCGCTCCTCGAAGCGGCGCTCGACATGGCGGAGGACGTGCTGAAGCCCGGCGGCGCGTTCGTGGGCAAGGCATTCCAGGGCGGCGCCACGGGCGAGCTTCTCGCGCGAATAAAGCGCGCTTTCCGCGAGGTGCGCCACGTGAAACCACCCGCATCGCGGGCGGAATTGGTCGAGCTTTATCTGGTGGCGACAGGCTTCAAGGGCGCGGCGAAATAGGATTTTGCCCCTCCGCTTGCACAATTGCGGCCCCGCTGATAAAGGCTCGGCGCTCCAAGACACCTCTTGGGAGCACCGTTTGACCATCCGCGAAGCCCTGACCTTCGACGATGTGCTGCTGGTGCCGGCGGCTCCGAAGTCCTGCCCGGCCAAGTCGATACCCGGACCCGCCTGACCAAGACCGTCGAGCTCGGCATTCCCCTGATTTCCGCCGCCATGGACACGGTCACCGAAGCGGGCCTCGCCATCGCCATGGCGCAGGCGGGCGGCATGGGCGTGATCCACCGCAACCTCTCGCATCGAGGAACAGGCCGAGCATGTCCGCCGGGTGAAGAGATTCGAAAGCGGCATGGTGGTCAATCCCGTCACCATCGGGCCCGACGCCACGCTGGCCGATGCGCTGGCGCTGATGGAGCGCCATCGCATCTCCGGCGTGCCGGTGGTGGAAGGCGCCAACGCAACGGCGCGGGCAAGCTGGTCGGCATCCTCACCAACCGCGATGTGCGCTTCGCCGCCGATCCGCGCCAGAAAGTGCGCCGAGCTGATGACCAAGGACAAGCTGGTCACGGTGCGCGAAGGCGTGCAGATCGGACGAAGCCAAGCGGCTTCTGCACCAGCACCGCATCGAGAAGATCCTGGTGGTGGACGACGCCTATCGCTGCGTCGGACCTGATCACCGTCAAGGACATCGAGAAGGCGCAGAAATATCCCAATGCCTGCAAGGACGAACGCGGCCGCCTGCGCGTCGCCGCCGCGACCGGCGTGGGCGAAGACGGTTATGCCGCGCGCGATGGCGCTGATCGAGGCCGAATGCGACGTGATCGTGGTCGACACCGCCCATGGCCATTCGCGGGGCGTGCTCGACACGGTGGCCCGCATCAAGCACGAAAGCAATTACACCCAGGTGGCGGCCGGCAATATCGCCACCGCCGACGGCGCCAAGGCGCTGATCGATGCGGGCGCCGACGCGGTGAAGGTCGGCATCGGGCCGGGCTCGATCTGCACCACCCGCATCGTGGCGGGCGTGGGCGTGCCGCAACTGACCGCCGATCATGGATGCGGTGTCGGCGGCGCGCGACGCGGGCGTGCCGGTGATCGCCGATGGCGGCATCAAATATTCCGGCGATCTGGCCAAGGCGCTCGCGGCGGGCGCCGATGTGGCGATGGTGGGCTCGCTGCTCGCCGGCACCGAAGAAAGCCCCGGCGAAGTGTTCCTCTATCAGGGCCGCTCCTACAAAGGCTATCGCGGCATGGGTCAGCGTGGGCGCGATGGCGCGCGGCTCGCGCCGACCGCTATTTCCAGGCCGAAGTGCGCGACGCGCTGAAGCTGGTGCCCGAAGGCGTGGAAGGCCAGGTGGCGTACAAGGGCCCGGTCGCGCAGTGTCGTGCATCAGATCATCGGCGGCTTGCGCGCGGCGATGGGCTATACCGGCTGCCGCGACCATCGCCGACTTCCACAAGAACGCGAAATTCGTGCGCATCACCGGCGCGGGCCTGCGCGAAAGCCATGTGCACGACGTGATCGGTGACGCGCGAATCCCCGAACTATCCCGGCGGGCAGTAGCGACGCAGCTACATTTTCGCTGTCATTCCCGGCGAGCGCGAACGCAGTGAGCGCGAGGGAAGGGAACCCAGGTAGTTGAGCATCTCAAATTGGAAGACCAGGTCCTGAATTGATTCTTGAACCATCGCGAGTTGCACTTGCACCTGGGTCCCCTTCCCGCGCCGCGCTGAAGCGCGGCTCGCCGGGGATGACATTTTTTGAATTTTACTTTGTGAAGCACCGCTCATGACCCCCGCCGCGCGCCTGCAGGCGACGATCGATCTTCTCGATAGGTTGAACGCGTCCGCAATGCCGGCCGACCGGTATATCCGCGAGTTCTTTCGGGCGCGGCGCTATGCGGGGTCGAAGGATCGCGCCGCGGTGGCGGATCGGGCGTTCGCGATTTTGCGCCGCAGGGCTTCGCTCGCGTGGCGCATGCAAAGCGAAACGCCGCGCGCGCTTGTGATCGCCGGCCTGCTTTCCGAAGGTTCGGATCTCGTTGCGATCGAGGCGCTGTTCAGCGGCGAAGGCTACGGGCCGCAGCCGCTGGGCGAAGACGAACGCGCCGCCATCCTGTCGCCCGCCCGCGAGTCGCCGCTCCATGTGCGCGGCGAATATCCGGAATTCCTGGACGGCGAATTGCGCCGTGCCTTCGGCGAGCGCCTGCTCGATGAAATGCAGGCGACGCAAACACGCGCCTCCATCGATCTGCGCGTGAACACGCTGAAGACGACACGCGACGAGCTTCTCGCCGCGTTGCAGGCCGAAGGTTATGCCGCGGAACCGACGCGCCATTCGCCTTTCGCCGTTCGCATCCCCTCCGGCGAAGGCTCGGCCGCGCTCAGCCGCAGCAAATTGTTCGAAAGAGGCGCCTTCGAATTCCAGGACGAAGCGGCGCAGATCGCCGTGATGTTGTCCGGCGCAAAGCCCGGCATGCGCGTTCTCGATCTGGCCGCCGGCGCGGGCGGAAAATCCCTCGCGCTGGCGGCGATGATGGCCAACACAGGCGAGATCACCGCGCATGACATCGATGAAGGCCGCCTGCGCCAGATTGCGCCGCGCGCGGCGCGTGCCGGCATTTCCATCATCGAAACCCATGCGGGGCAGGCGCCGCCGAAGCGGCCGTTCGATCTGGTGTTTCTGGACGCGCCCTGCAGCGGCTCGGGCACCTGGCGCCGGCAACCGGAAAACAAATGGCGCCTCACGGCGTCGCGGCTCGATGAACTGAATGCGCTGCAGGACATGCTGCTCGATCAGGCGGCTGCGCGCGCGGCCGGCCGCGCCGCCATCGTTTATGCGACATGCTCCATCCTGCCGCGCGAGAACGAAGACCGCGTCGGCGCATTCCTCGCCCGCCATCCGGCGTTTGCCGTTCGCCCGGCGGCCGCCATCTGGCGCGAATCGGTGGACACAGAACCGCCGCCCGGCGCGGGCGAATTCTTCCGCGCGTCGCCCCTTTCCACCGGAACGGACGGCTTTTTCGCCGCCGTTCTCGCGCGCAATTGAACCGCGGATCTGGCCTGCAACATTGAGGCATCGCGTCCGCTGGACAAGACGCGGAGCCGCCTCCTATATCCTCTCATGTCCGCCCCCGTCCTCGTCATCGATTTCGGCTCGCAGGTAACCCAGTTGATCGCGCGGCGTGTGCGCGAAGCGGGCGTCTATTGCGAGATCGTGCCGTTCAACAAGGCCGAAGAGGCGCTGGTGGGCGTGAAGCCCCGGGCGATCATCCTGTCCGGCGGCCCGGCCAGCGTCACCGAATCGCACACGCCCGCGCGCGCCGCAGCGCGTATTCGAAATGGACATTCCCGTGCTCGGCATCTGCTACGGCCAGCAGGCGATGGTGACGCAACTGGGCGGCAAGGTCGAAGGCTCGCACAATGCGCGCGAATTCGGCCGCGCCAAGCTGGAGGTCACGGGCCAGAGCCCGCTGTTCGAAGGTGTATGGGCGCTGGGCGCCGAAGACGACGTATGGATGAGCCATGGCGACCGCGTGGTGGCGCTGCCGCCCGGATTTCGCGTCATCGCCGAAAGCGGCAATGCGCCCTTCGCCGTGATCGCCGACGAGGCGCGCAAATTCTACGGCGTGATGTTCCATCCCGAAGTGGTCCACACCCCGCGCGGCGCGGCGCTGCTGCGCAATTTCGTCCAGCAGATCGCGGGCGTGCGCGCCGACTGGAACATGAAGGCGTTTCGCGCCGAGGCGATCGCACGCATCCGCAAACAGGTCGGCAAGGGCCGCGTGATCTGCGGGCTGT
>CAVXCU010000001.1:0-1343337 GCA_963760345.1 uncultured Alphaproteobacteria bacterium | reverse complement strand
GGCATTCGAAGGCCTCCCCGCCGTCGCCGAAATCGGTCACGTCGTGGCCCGCCTTGACGAGCGCCGCCGCCAGGAACCGGCGCAGCAATTCATCGTCTTCCGCCAAAAGGATATGGGCCATGCCGTCCCCCGCCGCGACTTAATCCTATAAAGGGCAAACCGTAAATGCAGCGTAACGTAACGCTTGATCGCCGCGCGGGCTTGGGTGTCCACTGATCCCGTGAGCAAGTCGAAAGTTCCATCCTTGAGGGAGGGCGATCCGGCGCTGGCACGGCTTCAGGCCGAGCCGTTCCGCATCCTCGCGCCGGCCGGCCAGACTGTGCCTTTCGTGTTCGCCTCGCCCCATTCCGGGCGGCTCTATCCGGCCGGTTTCGTGGCCGAAAGCCGGCTTACCCCAACGAGCCTCAGGCGCTCCGAAGACGCGTTCGTGGACGAGCTGTTTGCCGGGGTGGTCGCGGCGGGCGCGCCCCTGATCGCAGCCCGGTTCCCGCGGGCCTATCTGGACGTGAACCGGGCTCCCAGCGAGCTCGACCCGGCCATGTTCGACGGGCCGTTGGGCGTGGCCGACGATCCCGCCAGCCCCCGCGTCCATGCGGGCCTGGGCGTCATCCCGCGCATCGTGCGCGACGGGGCGGAGATCTATCGCCGCAAGCTCGCCGCCGCCGAGGCGCGAGACCGGCTGGCGGCGTTCTACCGGCCTTATCATGCGGCGCTGTCGGGGCTCATCGAAGACACCCGCGCCCGTTTCGGCTTTGCCGTGCTGCTCGATTGCCATTCGATGCCGTCGGCCGCCGCTGCGCCCGACGTGGTGCTGGGCGACCGCTACGGCATTGCGGCTGCGCCCGCGCTGTCGCGTGCCGCCGATCGCGCCTTCGCCGCGCAACGCTTCTCGCTGGCGCGCAACGCACCCTATGCGGGCGGCTACACGACGTTGCTGCATGGAAGGCCGGCGCGCGGCGTGCATGCGCTGCAGGTGGAGATCAACCGCGCGCTCTATCTCGATGAAGAACGCGTGCTGCGCGGCCCGCGCTTCGCCGAAGTCGAGGCAAGGATCGGCGCCGCGCTTCGCGAATTGATGGCAATCGATCCCGCGCTGCTGCACCCTGGCGGCGAACGCACGCTCCAAGCGGCAGAATAGAGTAGGAGGGTTCCTCGCGGTTCCCCCCTCTCACACCACCGGACGTACTCATCGTATCCGGCGGTTTCCGGCAGCGTTTAATGTAGCATGATGATTGGCAAGACTGACGAGCCCAAGCTTGTTGAACCAATCGATGGTCATGGCTTCGGAGGCCTGAGGGCTTCCAGCCATGCGCCACCATCCTTTTCCCGAAAGGGCCAGCCCCCATGCACGCCATTCCGGCACGCCGTTTTCTTGTAGGAAGACGGCGATGGTCTTGGCGCGTTTGCAGTGTTTGAGTCGGACGCAACGCAGCTTTCGGCGGAGCCATCCGTCGAGGTCGCGCAGCGCCGTCTGACACTGGGCATAACGGTAATACGTCACCCAGCCTGTGACGAAGCTGTTCGCTTCGGCCACGATCTTGTGGAGGGCGACCCCGCGGTTGCGCCGCGTGATTTCCTGCAGTCGATCTTTGGCCCGCTTCAGGCTTTTGGGCGCAATGCCCATGCCGCCATAGGCGTTCAGGCGATGGCCGAGGAACTGACGTTCCCCGACCCGGGCGACAGCGCTCTTCTGCCGGTTGACGCGGAGCTTGAGTTTACCTTCGAGGAAGGCAGTCACCGAGGCCATAACCCGTTCTCCCGCCGCCGCGGACCGCACGTAGATGTTGCAGTCGTCGGCATAGCGACAGAAGCGATGGCCACGTTTCTCAAGCTCCTTGTCGAGGTCGTCCAGCAGCAGATTGGCGAGCAGCGGCGAAAGGGGACCACCCTGCGGCGTGCCCTCGTGCCGAGCGGTGCAAACGCCGTCTTGCATAAGGCCGGCTTCAAGAAAGCGCCGAACGATGTGCAACAGACATCTGTCGCCAATGCGCCGCGCCAATCGTGCCATCAGCATGTCGTGGTTGACCCGGTCAAAGAACTTTTCCAAGTCGATGTCCGCGACGATCTGATAGCCGTCGGCTACGTATTGCCGGGCTTGACGGAGTGCATCATGCGCACTCCGTTCCGGGCGGAAGCCGAAGCTCGATGGCGAGAATGTCGGATCGAGGATCGGTTCCAGGACTTGCAGAATCGCTTGCTGCACCAAGCGGTCAACGACCGTTGGGATGCCCAGTTGGCGCATCCCGCCGTCGGCTTTGGGGATTTCCACTCCCCGCACGGCCATCGGCCGGTAGTTGCCGTCGAGCAGTGAGGCGATCAGCTTTTCGCGGTTCAGGCCAATCCACGGCCGCAGTTGGGCGACGGTCATGCCGTCGATACCTGCTGCGCCGCCATTCGCTTTGACCCGCTTATAGGCTTGGTTCAGGTTTGCCGAACTGGCCACCTCCTCCATCACATGCTGCGTCAAGGCTCGGTCCTCGGCCCATGCCGTGTGCGTTTGCCGCTCCTCATGCGTTCCAGTCCCGGTACTGCCTTTGCCGGATACGCCGTGGCGCAATGATGCCTTCAGAGCCTCGTCGAAGAGGTCCCTTTGGTCGCCACTGCCTTGATGCCGCTTCGCGCCCATCGAATGCGTCGAACCTGCTCCTTGGCTGTCGAATTCGGCCCTTCGTCCGTACGCGGACTACTACGACCTCTGCTGACTTCTCCATCGGCATCGCTGCACGTTGCCGTGCACCTGCTCGGGATCGTCCCGAAACCGAAAGAGATCTCCCAGGGTAAGACGCTGATCCTTCGCTCGGTCGCCGCCGGATTTACCAATGCGCGTGTCTGTTTGGCTTTCGGGCGCCCCCGTCCAATGCCGGGTTACCCCACCGCACCGGCCTTCTATCCGGTTCCTGTTCGTCAGCTCCGAGTTTTGCTTCCGGCTTCCTCCCCACCCCGCCTCGCGACGACGCAGTTGCCTTCCGCTAGCGGTTCCGGCCAACCGGCCCGCAGAGGACATTCACCTCCAAGATCAACACCATGCCTGGCACACATAAAAAAAGGCCGCTCCCGAGGGAGCGGCCAAGTTCAGGGAGGAAACGCCCAGGAAGGGCCACGGCATGTTGGGAGGATGACCCGCAATGCCGCGTTGCAGCAATATGCCAGCACCCTCGCTGCGCTGCAACAGAAATATTGGCCATTTCAACAATTTACCCGCAGAAACGCTGGCTTATTTTTGGTCATTTGGGCAGGATTTTTGCCGGTTTTGTGTGCATCGCAACGGCTGGCGACGCGCCAATTGGACCGCGGGCATCCTGCCCGCACTTGGCCGCCGGAGGCGCAGTAAAGACAGATGCGGCCGGGACGGCCGCGGTCCAATCGCTGACCACCTTCGCCGGATTCACAAAAGCATTACGCCGCTGAAACACGGGCTTCGCGTTGGCGCGGCAGTGAGGGTGGCGTAACGCCCGCACCAATTCGTTCGTAGGCGGGCCGTGGCGGGAGTATCGGATGGCCGAATTCGCCTGGGACCGTGCGCGGCATGGCCGCCTTCCGGACGTCTCCCGCTATCATGCACCGGACCGGCGTGCGCGGGCGGGCGATCCCCGCGAACCGATGCGCGGGCTGCGCCATCATCGCGCGATCTTCATCTCCGATGTCCATCTGGGCACGCGCGGCTGCAAGGCCGAATTGCTGGCGGACTTCCTCGCCAAGAACACCTGCGACACGCTGTTCCTGGTCGGCGACATCGTCGACGGCTGGCGTCTCAAACACAAATGGTTCTGGCCCGAAGCGCAGAACCGGGTGATCGACGCGGTGCTGAAGAAGATCGACGCCGGCACCCGAATCGTCTTCGTGCCGGGCAATCACGACGAGGTCTTCCGCGCCTATTGCGGGCGCCATATCGCGGGAATCGAAATCCTGCGCGAAGCGGTCCACGAAACCGCCGACGGCAAGCGGCTTCTGGTGATCCATGGCGACCATTTCGACGCCGTCATCGCCTATGCCAAATGGCTCGCCCATCTGGGCGACTGGGCCTATTCGCTGGCGCTCGAGTTCAACGAATGGTGCCACCTCGTCCGGCGCGGCCTCGGCCTGCCCTATTGGTCGCTCGCGGCCTACCTCAAGCACACGGTGAAGAATGCGCTCGAATACATCTGCCGCTTTGAGGATGCCGTGGCCGGCGAAGTCCGCGCGCGCGGCTTCGACGGCGTCGTGTGCGGCCATATTCATCACGCTGCGATCAAGACCATCGGGGGCATCCTCTACCTCAATGACGGCGACTGGGTTGAAAGCTGCACCGCCCTTGTCGAAGATGCGCGTGGAAAGCTGGAGATTCTCTGTTGGGCAAGCTCTGCCACCCAGCGCAGCCCAATCCCCGCGGACGCGGCCTCTGGCGCCGCCCCTGCCGCAATGCCTGTTTGAGGCCGATGCCGTGACGGCGGAGGGCGCCCTGGCGGCGCAACCTTCGCCTGTGCCGGAAGCCGCGCCGGGCCTTGCCAATGTCAAAGTCCTGATCGTCACCGATGCATGGGCGCCGCAGGTGAACGGCGTGGTGCGCACGCTGGAAACGCTGGGGCGCGATCTCGAAGCGCTGGGCCACGACGTGCGCTATGCGACGCCCGAGGGGCGCTTCACGGTGCCGCTCCCCACCTATTCCGAAATCCGGCTTGCGATTTTTCCGCGCCGCAGCCTCGAGCGCATGATTGGCGAATTCGCGCCCGACGCCATCCATATCGCGACCGAAGGCACCATCGGCCTCAGCGCGCGTTCCATCTGCATCGCGCGAGGGATTCCGTTCACCACCTCGTTCCACACCCGCTTTCCCGAATATGTGCGCGCGCGCTTTCCGTTCATTCCGGAAGGCGCGGTCTATGGGTTCCTGCGCTGGTTCCACGGACCGGCCGCGGCGATGATGGTGGCGACGAATTCGTTGAAGGACGAACTCGAAGCGCATGGCTTTCGCAACGTGCGCATCTGGTCGCGGGGCGTGGACGTCGAGCAGTTCCGGCCGATCGCCGGCGCATCGCTGCCTTTCGAAAAACCGATCTGGCTTTATGTGGGTCGCGTCGCGATCGAGAAGAACGTGGAAGCGTTTCTGAGCCTCGACCTGCCGGGCACCAAGGTGGTGGTGGGCGACGGGCCAGCGCGCGGCACGCTCGAACGGCGCTATCCCGCGGCGAAGTTTCTCGGACCCAAGACCGGCGAAGACCTCGTGCGGCACTATTCGGCGAGCGACGTGTTCGTATTCCCCAGCCGCACCGACACGTTCGGCCTCGTGATGCTGGAGGCGCTCGCCTGCGGCGTGCCCGTGGCGGCTTATCCGGTGCTGGGACCGCGCGACGTGATCGGCGACGCGGACGCGGCCGCCCTCGACGAAGACCTGCACCGCGCCTGCCTGCGCGCGCTCGAAATCCCCCGTGAAACCGCCCGCGCCTTCGCCCTCACGCGGTCCTGGCGCGCCTGCACCGAACAATTCCTCGCCAATCTGCCGGTCGCGCCTTAGGCCCCCAAGAATATTGGCGTCCCACGCCAAATTCATACAAAATGGAAGCGGGATTGGGCGAGGGGCGCGGAGATCGATGAAGACGTCTGTCCGCTGTGAAGCGTGCGGCTCCGTCATGCGCTTCAAAAAGACGTGGATGCTTCGCTGCGGAACCTGCGGGTTTCTTGTTTCGACGCTGAGCCCCGGGGGCGGAACGGGAGTTCCGGGGCTCGAAGATCTTCGCCGCCGCAACTTCGAAATCATCCTCGACCGTCTGGAGCAGATACGGCCCCTCGATAGAACACAGGTTCTGGAAGTGGGTTCGGCCTGGGGATGGTTCCTGACCGCGATGCATCGCCGCGGCGTGCAAGTGCGGGGTATCGAACCCGAAGCCGCGAACGCGGAACTCGCGAGACGGCAGGGGCTGGACGTCGACACCGGTTTCTTTCCCGCCGACCTTCGGCATCGCGGCCCCTATGACGCGATCATATTCAACGACGTATTCGAACATCTTCCCAATCCCTCCGTCATCGTCGAGGAAACGCAGAAGCTGCTCAATCCCGACGGAATGGTGGTGCTCAATATCCCGTCGAGCGACGGCGTATTGTTCAAGGTCGCGACGATGCTGGATGCCTTCGGTTCGAGCAGCTGGCTCGAGCGACTTTGGCAAAAGGACTTTCCCTCGCCTCACGTCAGCTACTTCAATCCCGGGAATCTGAAAGCGCTTGTCGAGAACAACTCCGATCTAAAGCTCGTTAAGACGTTCTCGCTGGACAGCGTTTCCCGGGACGGGCTCGCAGCGCGCATTCGCAGATCGCATCGGGCGGCGTCGGGCCTCATCGCCTTTGCCGGCATCTGGAGCCTGTCATTCCTGCTTCCCATGTTGCCCTCCGATATCCACGTGTCCGTGTTCCAGTTGCCGGACGCGCGCGCCCCTGCCCGCGCTTTCAAGGCGGTGCCCATACGGGATAATGCGCCTTCAACCGTCTCGTGAATTGCTATAGGTTCGCCCGCTTCGCTCGCGCCCTTCGGTCCTCCCATGTCTTCGCCTTCCCAACCTGCCCGCGGCCATTGGCTTGCGCCCGAGGAATATCTGTTCCTCGGCCTGACGCTTCTGGTGTGGACGGTGTTCGTGGTCGCCCACGGCAAGGACATGTCCTGGGACTTCCGCAACTACCACTGGTACGTCCCCTATGCATTCCTGAACGACCGCATGAATTTGGACGTGGCGGTTGCCCATCAGGCGACATTTTTCAATCCGCTGCTCGACGTGCCGTTCTATTGGCTCGCGACGCATTTCCATTCCTGGTTTGCGCTGGGCGTGCTGGCCTTCGTGCAGGGCTCCAACCTCGTTCCGGTCTATCTGCTCGCGCGTTCGATTTTCGTGGGCGACCAGAAAAAGCTCATCGCCGCGATCGTGGCGCTTGTTTCGATGACGGGAAGCCTGAGCGTGAGCCTGGCGGGCGCCACCTATTACGACGACGTGATGAGCGTGTTCGTACTGACGAGCCTCGCAATGATCGTCTGCCAGCGCGATCTGTTGCGCGACGGATCGCTCGTCAAAGGTGCCGCTCTCGCCGCCGTAGCGGGACTGCTGACAGGAAGCGCCGTCGGCCTCAAATTGCCGGAAGCGCCGTTCGCGCTGGGATTTGCCGCGGCACTTGCGATCCTTCCCGGCGACTGGCGCCATCGCAGCGCGCGGCTTCTGGCCGGAGGGTTGGGGGGTGTCATCGGCGTCGCGCTTTTCGCGGGCTTCTGGTTCGTCAAGATGCAGCACCTGACGGGCAATCCGCTCTTTCCCTTTTTCAACCAGTATTTCCATTCCCCGCTTGCGCTCACCGCGTCCTATCGCGACATGCGGTTCATCCCGACCGATCTCAAGCACCAGCTCCTGTTTCCGCTGCTGTTCTCGATCGACTGGGGTGTGGCCGACGATCTGCCGTTCCAGGACATCCGCGTGGGGCTCGCCTATGTGCTCGTGATCCTCACGCTGCCCTTGTGGTTCTTCCTGCGCCGCCAGCGTGAGCCGATGGTCGTGCCGGCCGCTGCGGGCGCACTGTTCGTATTCACGATCGTGGCCTACATCGCCTGGCTCAAAGTGTTCGGCATCTACCGTTACATCCTCCTGCTCGAAATGCTGGCGCCGCTCCTGATCGTCGTGGCGGTGAGCCTGGTGCCCACGACCATTCGGGCCCGGCTTCTCACGTCCGCGATCCTGCTGCTGGGTGTCCTTTTCACGACCAAGGGTGGCCTCCTCGCCCGCGCACCGTTGGGCGACCCCTATATCCAGGCCTCGGTTCCGCCCATCGCCGACCCGGCCAAAGCGATGATCCTGATGACCGGGGAAACGCCGATGGGCTATCTCGCACCCTCCCTGCCGGCCGAAATTCCCATCGTCCGGATCGACGGCTGGATGATCCAGCCCCAGGACGGCTCGCGGCTGACCGCCCAGACGCGGGCCCGCGTCGATGCCTTCAAGGGCGATCTCTACGTGATCTTCGGCCCCTTCGAGGCTGCACGGAACCGCGACGCGTTGGCGGTCTACGGCCTCGCCATCGAAGCTCCCAAATGCCGGGATATGGAAACCAACCTCGGCGGGGTCTATCAGTTCTGCCCCCTGACCCGGACACCCAGCGCCAAGCCATGAACGAAACGCCCGCCCGCATCGCCGTTCTCGTGCCCTGCTACAACGAGGAAGCCGCGATCGGCATCGTGGTGCGCGATTTCCGCGCGGCGCTGCCCACCGCCGCGATTTACGTCTACGACAACAATTCCCGGGACAAAACCGCCGAGCGGGCGCAAGAGGCCGGCGCCATCGTCCGCTGCGAGACGCGCCAGGGAAAGGGCAACGTGATGCGCCGGATGTTCGCGGACATCGAGGCGGACATCTATGTGCTGGTCGACGGCGACGATACCTATGACGCATCCGCCGCACCGGCCCTGGTGCGCGAGTTGGTCGAAGGCGGCTACGACGTCGTCTCGGGCCGCCGGATCGCGGTGGCGCAAGGCGCCTATCGGGCCGGCCATTTGCTGGGCAACCGGCTTCTGACGGGGCTCACCGCGACGATGTTCCGCGTGAAGCTCGGCGATCTGTTGACCGGCTATCGCATCATGTCGCGGCGCTTCGTGAAATCCTTTCCATTTACGGCGCAGGGCTTCGGCATCGAGACAGAGCTCACCGTTCATGCGGTGCGGCTCCTCATGCCGATGGTGGAGATCGACACGCGCTACAAGGAACGGCCGGAAGGCTCGGTCAGCAAGCTCAACACCTACCGCGACGGCTTCAACATCCTCTTCAAGATCGCCGCGCTGGTGCGGGAAGAGCGGCCGCTGATCTTCTTCAGTGGAATTTTCGCACTTCTCGGCCTGGTGTCGCTCGTCATCGGCACACCCGTTGTGCTCGCCTATCTGAAGACCGGGCTCGTGCCGCGGCTGCCCAGCGCATTGCTCGCCATGGGGCTGATGCTGCTGGCGTTTCTGTCATTGGCGAGCGGGCTCATCCTCGACACGGTCACGCGCGGACGCTGGGAGCTCAAGCGCATTGCCTATCTCGCCATTCCCGGTCCCCAGGGTCTGAAATTGCCGTGAACGCGGCAAACGCGCTCGCGCGCCGGATTCTCGCATCGCGATTCCTGCGCTTTGCACTCGTCGGCACCGCCGGTTTCGTCGTCAACGAAGCGGCACTTTGGGCGGTGCACGGCATGACGGGGCTCAACTACTATTGGAGCCAGCCCTTTGCGTTCCTGATTGCCGTCACTTTCACCTGGTGGGGCAATCGTGCGCTCACCTTCCGCGACCAGGCCGCGCGCGAGAATCTCATTCACGAATGGGGACGATTTGTGGTCGCCAATGGTCTCGGTGCGATCGCGAACTACGCGCTTTATGCAGGCATGCTCCGATTCGCGCCGCCTCCGGCCGACAATCCCTATCTCGCTCTGGCCGCCGGCACGCTGTTCGGCCTCATATTCAACTTCACGCTGTCCCGGCGGTTCGTTTTCCGGCCGCGCTAACGCTCATCTCACACGCTCCAGATCGTCGATCAGCGCCGCGCCGGCCGGCGGGTCGACATCGGTGCGTGTCGTTTCGGTGAGCCGCGCCATCGTCATGTAGAAGCCGCAGGTGAGAATGACTTCCACGATTTCCTGCGGGGAAAAATGCTCCGTCATCGCCTTGACCGCCGCCTCGCTGGCGCGCACATCCCGGATCACTTCGCGCGCAAAGCGCAGCAGCGTCTTTTCCCTGACGCTGAAGGCGGCGGCGTCCAGATGAGGACCTTCCAGCGCCTTGATCTGGTCCTTGCTGCAGCCGGCCGCCTCGGCGATGGGCACATGCTGCACCCATTCGTACGTGCCTCCTTCGAGCCGCGCCACGAGCAGGATGACAAGTTCGCGCAACGCCGCGTCGAGCTTCTGCTTCGACAGGATCGCACCGCCGAAACGCAGGCCCGGCACAAAACACGTCGCCGCGTTCGCCCACATGCGAAAAATATTGAGCTTGCGGGGCAACCGCTCGTAGCGCTCGCGCACGTCCTCGGGCAAAGCAGCGATGTCGGCATAGGGGATCAGGGACATTTTCGGTCTCCGTGGATGGCTTCAACCAGACTGTCTCGCCCTCCCCTTGAGGGAGGGCCGAGATTGCTTCTTGGAGCGTAGCGACAAGACGCAATCTCGGGGAGGGGTTATATTGATGCAATACCCCGCTCCGAATTGTTGTCTGCTACCGCAAATCGACGATCACGGATTTGACGACCGCATAGACGGTCATCCCGGGTTCGACCGCGAGCCGCATGACGGACGCCTCGGTGATCCGCGCCACGAATTTGGTATTGCCGCAGCGGAGCTGAACATCCGCATGCCCTTCGCCGTCGCGGCGCACGGACGACACCATCGTTTCCAGCACGTTGTTGGCGCTGATGGAAAGGGGGCGTTCGCGCGCGATCATCACATCCTCTGCACGCAGCCTTACCCGAAGCCGCGTGCCGATCGCCCGGCCGAGGCGCGGGACGAGCAGTTCCCCACCGTCGAAGCCCAATACCGTCAGCTTCTCCGCTGCGCGCTCGGCAATGACGGTCGCCTCGAGAACCGCGCCGTAGGACGGCACACCCAGCAGCGCCGAAAATTCAAGATCGGGCAGCAAATCGAACACCGAGCCCTGCGCCGCCACGCGTCCGTCCCTGATCACGATCAATCGGTTCGCCAGGCGCGTGGCTTCGTCCAGCGAATGGGTGACATAGATCATCGGCAGGCGCGTTTCGTCGCGCAGGCGTTCGAGATAGGGAAATATTTCGGCTTTGCGCGCGGCATCGAGCGCCGCGAGCGGCTCGTCCAGAAGAAGCAGGCTCGGCGAGGCCAGCAATGCGCGGCCGAGCGCAACGCGGCTTTTTTCGCCGCCGGAAAGCTTTGCGGGTTTGCGCGCGAGGAGCGGCTCCAAACCCAGCATGTGCACGACATGATCGAATTCGTCCGTCGATGCGCGCGGCTCCGCCCGCCGCCAGCCGAAGCGCAGATTGTCGTCCACGGACATATGGGGAAATAGCCGGGCTTCCTGGAACACGTAGCCGACGCGTCGCACGCGCGGCGGAAGGAAAATTCCCGCGCGGCTGTCGAATACGATCCGGTCCGCGACGGCGATGCGGCCCTCGTTCGGCCGGAACAACCCCGCAATCGCGTTCACGATGGTCGTTTTGCCCGCGCCGGACGGCCCGAACAAGGCGGCAATACCCGGTTCTTCGACGCGAAATTGCGCATCGAGCGCGAAACCTGCGAAACGATGGCGCAGGGCCACATCGACCGTCATGGGCCGGCAATCGCGCGCGTGCGCCGCTGGGCGGCCTCGGCCAGAATCATGCCGGCGAGCGCGAGCCCGATGGAGAGCAGGGACAGGCGCATCGCTTCCACTTCGCCGCCGGGCTGTTCCAGCGCCGAATAGATCGCAAGCGGCAGGGTTTGCGTTTCGCCGGGGATGTTGGAGACAAACGTGATGATGGCGCCGAATTCCCCGAGGCTGGCCGCGAAGGCGGTGATCGCACCGGTGACGATTCCCGGAAGCGCCAGCGGAAGCAAAATGTTGAAGAAGCGGTCGAGCGGCCCCGCGCCCAATGTTTCCGCGGCCTGGCCGAGCCCGGGATCGATCGACGCAAGCGCAAGGCCGATCGCGCGCAGCTGGAACGGAAAGGTGATGAGCCCCGAAGCGAGCGCCGCGCCCGTCCAGCTGAACGCGAAACGGATGCCAAGATTATGTAATAGCCACGCGCCCAGCGGCGCACGCGTACCCAGCAGCATCAGGAGAAGGTAGCCGACCACCACGGGCGGCAATATGAGCGGCAGATGCAGCACGCTGTCCACCAGCGGTTTTCCGGGAAACCGCGCGCGAGAGAAGCGCTGCGGCAGCGAGCGCGAACGGCAGCGCGCAGAACACTGCAACCAGCGAAATCCTCAGGCTCAGAAGGAGCGCTTCGCTTTCCGCCGGCGTCAGCATCGTCACAGGTGCGGGAGAGTGGAAAATCCGTATCGCCGGAATACCGTAAGGCTGTCGGGGCCGTTCAGAAAGCGGAAATACGCCTGGACCTCCGGCGTGCCGGCGCCCTTTACGATGGCGAATGGATAGACGATCGGCGAATGGCTGGAGGCCGGAAATACGCCCACGATCTTGACCTTCGTGCTGACGCGCGCATCCGTGACATAGACGATGCCGAGCGGCGTTTCGCCCCGTTCGACGAACGCGAGCGCCCCGCGCACGTCGTCGGCGCGGGCCAGATGAGGTTCGAGCGTCGTCCATGCGCCCAAGTTCTGCAGCGCCTCTTTGGCGTAGATGCCGGCCGGCACGTGATCTGGATCTCCGACCGCAAGCCGCCCCCCGTCGCCCAGCAAATGCGACCAGTCGAGCGTGCGGTCGACCACGCGCGGTCCGAGCGGAGAATCCGCAGGCGCAATGAGGACAAGCGCATTGCCCAGGAGGTTCACACGCGAAGCCGGGTCGATCAGCCCCTTCGCGGCCACGTCGTCCATCCATTTGGTGTCGGCAGACGCGAATATCTGCGCCGGAGCGCCCGCCTCGATCTGGCGCGCCAGCGTAGAGGAGGACGCAAACGAATAGACCACCGCGACGCCGGTGCGCTTCTCATAGGCCGAAGCGATGTCCTGCAGGGCATTGGTGAGGCTGGCGGCGGCATAGACCGTGATCTTGTCCGCCGCGTGCGAAGGCACGGCCATGGCCAGGACCGCGAGGGCGCCCAAAACCGCAGCCCGCAGATGTCGAAACCGCATGGAGAGTTCGCCCGCTCGAGTTTCCGGCTTCGTTATATCCGAACGAATATCACCGGGGGAACCGCACCGGCGGGGTCTTACAGTTAATCGCTGGGGATTCGGCCACCGGCGGGGTCGGCTTGACCGCTCCGGCCCGCCCTTTACGGTAGCGGCCGGGGTGGGCATTCGAGTGGGACGAATGCGGGAAATTGGCGCTGTGTTCGCCGTTCTGGCGGCGATGGCTTTGTGCGCCACCGGCGCCGGGGCCGCGCAGACCGTTGCGCCGGGCGCTACGGCGCCTCCCCAGGCGGCCGGACAGCCGGCGCCGGCGCTCCGCAATTCCTCCAGTGAATTCGTCATTCGCTACGACCATTGGACCGACGAAGACGAGCGCGGCTTTGGCGAATTCATCTCGGCAATCGGCAATTCCGGCTGCCGCACCGTGAATTCCTGCCTGCACGATCCGGCAAATCCGTTCCGCGCCAGCGACCCCAGTTCGATGCCGTTTCCACTCGGACTGCGCCGATCTGCCCTATGTGCTGCGCGCCTATTATGCCTGGAAGCGGGGCCTGCCCTTTTCCTATGAAAGCGACGTGGAGCCGCGCGGCCATACGCGCGACATCCGCTACACGCCGCAACGGCAACGAGGTGTCGGGGCGCGACCGATGTCGCTGACCGGCGCCATCGCCGGCTATGCGCATCGCTCGAACGAGTGCGCGATGCGGTGTCGTCGGCGAGCTACCGCATCCACCCCGATCTCGACGAGCCGCTTGAGCCCGACATGTATTCGCCCGCCATCGACCCCAAATCGATCCGGCCCGGCACGGTGATCTACGATCCCAACGGCCATCTGGCGATCGTCTTCAACGTCGATCCCGACGGGCGCATCCACTATATCGACGCCCATCCCGACAATTCGCGTGACCCGCGGCTTCTACGACGTGCGCTTCGTGCGCGCCCGCCCGGCATGGGCGCGGGCTTCAAGAACTGGCGGCCGATGCGGCTGGTGGGCGCCACGCGACGCAGCGACGGCGCTCTAGATCGGCGGCCATGTCGTGCTGGCCGCGCAACAAGGACATCGCGGATTTCTCCGACGAGCAATTTTTCGGCACCGGCAAGCGGCCCGAGGACGATGCGACTGGCAAGACGGGCCGCTTCACGCTGAACGGCGCAGACGCTCGACTATTACGATTATGTGCGCGCCAAGCTCGCGGGCGGCACGCTGCAGTTCGATCCGGTGAAGGAAGTCGCGCGACATGGTCGAATTCCAACTGCGACGATCTGCACTATCGCGCCGACGCGGTCGACGTCGGCGCTGGCCGCCGGGATCGAAAACCGCGCCGAGCCGGAGCGCCTGCCGCCCAATATCTACGGCACCGAAGGCGACTGGGAGACCTATTCGACGCCGTCGCGCGACGCCCGGCTCAAGACCGCCGTTCAAGGAATTGCGCGATCAGACGCGAGCGCTTCGTGCGAGATGTACGCAGGCCGACGATCCCAAGCTGGTCTACGAGGGCAGCAATCTCGTCGCGCGATCTGATCGCGGCCTACGACCGCGACGCGGCCGCCTGCACACTCACCTATACGCGCAGCGACGGCATGCGCAGGTGCCGCTTCAGCTATGAGGAGGCGCGCCGCCGGCTGTTCCGCATGTCGTTCGATCCCTATCATTGCGTCGAGCGGCGCTGGGGCGCGACGCGATCGCCGAGTTGTCGACCTGCAGCGACGGCGCGCGCAAGCAGGCCTGGTATGCGGCGGAGCAGAATCTGCGCAACCAGATCGACCGCACCTATGACGCCGAGATGGACTTCGCGCTCGACGAATTGCGGACGCCGGGACCGGGCAAGGGCGTGGCCACGCCGCCCGACATCGACACGCGCGCCTATCTCCTGTCGGTCCAGGGCGCACAACCCGGCGCGCCGGAGGTGCCGGCGCCGAAGCATAGATTTCAACCGCGAAAAACAAGAAAGCCGCCGTTCGCCCGGCGGCTTTCCGTCGGACCGTTTGCGCCGACCGATCAATGGGTGCGCGGCGTAAATCGACCACAAATGGGCGACAGCCGCGTCGCCGGGCTCGCCCTTCGACGCCTGATTGAACGCGCGCACCGCGTCGTCTTTTTGATGCAGACCGACATAGGCCATGCCGATACGGATTTGGGCGAGTTCGTTCATCGGTCGGACCTTTCGCGGCGCCGGCTTTGCCCGCGTCGAGCGCGTCCTGATAGCGCGCCATTCCCCAATATTGCTCGCTGAGCTTGACGTCGGCGTCGCCGGTCTTCGAAGCGTTTGCGGCAGCGGCCTCTTTCACGAGGTTCGCCGTCTCTGCGGCGGACTGGGTCTTCGCCATGATTCATCAGGCGCACCGTGCGATCGCCGGTCAGCAGCTTCGTGTCCATTCCCTTTTGCACGATGGCCAGCGATTCGGTCGGGACAACCCACCTGAATTGCGACTTCCGAGGCCGTCGATATAGTCGTCGCGTTGCCGCATCGTGCCGGTCAGGAGGCGCAGGCGATAGAGGTCCATCGTGTTCTCGGGCGAAAGGCCCGACGTCTGATCGCCATTTGTGATCAGCTCGGCCCAATATTTGGGCTGATTGTAATTGAGAACCAGCTGCTCGAGGGCGTCGCGCATGGCATCGTGATCGCCGGATTTGAATGCGGCACTCATCATCAGCTCGATCGCCTGCTCGCTATGCATGTCGCGCAGCATGCGGATCGCCGCCGCATTGTCGCCCGTCAGGTAGTAGGCCTGGGCGACGATCAGCTCGCTCTGGCCGTCATAGGTCCCGGTCTTGCGGAGTTCGTCGGCTCTTCGCCGACCACGTCGCGATATCTGCCGGCGTTGTAGTCGTTGGCGAATTTCGCCTTGGCGGCCGTCGCGCCGCCGCCGACCGCCGCCGCCCTTGGCAGCGATATATTCCTTCGTCTGAGCGATGGCCTGTTCGTCGCCGGGTGTCAGCCCGCCGACCGCTTCGGCCTCTCTCACTTCTTCGTTGGCGCCGCTGTCTTGCCGGAGCCGGCCAAGCGGATCGCCTCCTGCAGCGCCTTGCCAACGGCCGGTCGGGCGGCAGCTTCGGCGGGCGCGGCCATCGGCAGAGCGCCGACTACGGCGACCGCGGAACCCAGGAGAAGCGCCGTGGCAAAGGCGCGAAGATTTAAAGGCAATCATCTTGAGACCTCTTCTGCATTTCGGACGCGGGTCTCGGACGCATGCGACCGCATGTTCCGCGTCCGCGGTCGTCCCTCACATTACTGAATATATTGTTCGTTGCCGACGAATCCAATCTTGGTCACGCCAAGACGCTGCGCGTCGGCCAGCACTTTTGCGACCGTGTCGTATTTCGCCAGCCGGTTGGGATCGAGATGGATTTCGTCCTGCGTGTCGCCCTTCGCCGCTTCCTGAACGAAATAAGCGTCGAGCGTCGGCATGTCCGGAACGGCGTTGCCGTTCCACGTGATCGTGCCGTCGAAATCGATCGCCAAGCGTCGACCACGGTCGGGCGGCATCGGTCGGCGGCGGCGGTTCGGTTTCGGCATGTCGAGCTTCACCGCGTGGGTCTGGATCGGCAGCGTGATGATGAGCATGACGAGCAGCACGAGCATGACGTCGATCAGCGGCGTCGTGTTCATCTCCACCATGACTTCGTTTTCGCCGCTGCCCGAGCCTGACATTGCATGCCATAGCTTGATGCCTTTTTCCGCTCGCGGATCGCCGGTTACGGAGCTGTCGTTTCGCGGTTCTGGTCAGGAACGCCGACTTTCTGGATGCCGGCTTGCTGGCACGCCAACATCACGCGTGCCGATCGCCTCGAACCGCACATCCTTGTCGCCGCGGATATGCACCTCGGGAAATCTGGCCGCCATGCGCGATTGCGCGTGCGCAGCGCGTCCACGAAACGGTCCTTGAGTTCGCTCGGCTCGATGGGGGCGTTGTTCCAGTAGATGCTTTCGTCGTCGGCCACGGCGATCACGATATTCTCCGGCTTGGTGACCGTCGGGATGTTGCGCGCGTTCGGCAGCTGGACCGGAATCGGCCTTGAGGACCACCGGCACAGTGATCAGGAAGATGATGAGCAGCACGAGCATCACGTCCACCAGCGGCGTCGTGTTGATCGTGGTGTTCAGTTCCGCCTCGTCACCTTCCGCCGAATGGACCATTATTGCCATGTGCTGAATCCTTGCCGGACGCGCGCGACCGCGATCACTTCTTGTTGGTGACGAGATAGGTCTGCAGATCAGCCGCGAAGCTCGCTGAGCTTCTCGTTGATGACCTTGTTGCGGCGGACGAGGTAGTTGTAGAGCAGCACGCGCCGGCACCGCGACGAGAAGACCGAGCGCGGTCGCGATCAAGCGCCTCGCCCACCGGACCGGCGACCTTGTCGATGGAGGCCTGGCCGGCGACGCCGATGGCGATCAGCGCGTTCAGGATGCCCCACACCGTACCGAACAGACCGACGAACGGCGCCGTCGAGCCGACCGACGCGAGGAAGGCGATGCCGCCCTGCATGCGGGCATTGGCCTCTTCAAGTTGCCGGTTCAGCGACATCGAAATCCAGTCGTTCAGATTGACCAGTCCGGTGCCCTGACCCGAAGCCGCGCGCACCCCGCTTTCGGCGAGGCTGCGGAACAGGCTGTTCTTCGGCAGCTTGTCGATGCCCTCGTTCAGATTGGCGGAACTCCAGAAGCGGCGTTCGACAATTCGCGCCTGGCTGATCACGCGCGACTGCTCCCAGTATTTCATCACGAAGATGTACCAGGTGCCGATCGACATGATGCCGAGGATCACGACGACGCTCTTGATCACGAGATCGCCTTCGTACCACAGCGGGCCGATGCCGTAGGGACTTGCCTTCGGCGCCGTGGACGCAGGCGGCGTTATCACGGGCGGCGTGGGAGCCGGGGTGGCGGCAGCTGCCGGAGCGCCGGGTGTGGTGGCCGCGCCAGGTGCACCGGGAGTTCCCGTCGCCGGCGCCATCGCAGGCGCTGCTGCGCCGGGTGTCGCCATGGCAGGCTGGCTCGACGCTTGAGCTAGTGCCTGACCGACGCTTGCGGCGGACAGGAGAACGATCGCGGCTGCAATCGCCAATTTCTTCGAGATCATTGCTTCGCTACTCCGTAAAGATTCCAAAAAAATCGGCAGTCCCCCCAAAGGGTCAGCCGCCAGCTAAAGTCCATTTCACTTCTGCTTTCCAGGGAACTTCGATCGGCGACCCGTTCTGGAACGCAGGCTTGTATTGCCAGCTTTGCGCGCAGGTGATGGCGGCCTGGTCCAGCGAATCATGTCCGCTCGATTTGGCAATCGTCAGGTCTTTCACCGACCCATCGGCCGTGATCTTGAACGCAATGGTCGTGGTGCCTTCCTGATTCAGGCGCACCGCGATCGGCGGATAATATCGCTGCCCACAGGAATGCGGCCTGCCGATCGAGGCCGGCGCCGTGATGCCGGCAGGTTTCACCACCGGCGGCGTCGGCTGCACATTCTGCACCGAGATCGTATTCGTGGGCGCGGTTTCCTGCTGGATATTGATTTCCGGCGGCGGCACGAAGGGCGGCGGCGGCTTCACCAGATCCGGCGGCGGCGGCGGCGGCGGCTTCACGATCGGAATCTTCTCCGGAACGACCTCGGCCTTTAGTTCCTGCGGCGGCTTTTTGAACATTTGCGACGCCAGGCCGGTTGCAAGCGCGTAAATAACGAATACATGCAGCAGCGCCACGATGCCGACGCTGAGGAAGCGCCTGGGCGACGTCTGGGCAGCCCTGAATGGCCTGAGGTCGTGTAGCGGTTGTTCCATGGGTTCAGTTTACCGGGATGGATGAAAACCCGGCGCTTAGCATCCGGGCATGGTTATGGCTGACCAGGCTCACGCGTCCCCCTCACCGGCGCCACTATGGCGGCGCACGCTCATGACCCTCTTTTCATATATCGTAATCATCGTTTGGCGCACGGTCCAGCTTTTCAATTGGTAAACGTCACGGGCCCCAATTGGTGTCTTTGCCGCAACCGCACACAATGGTCCCATCGATCGGCGGCAGGTCTGCGGCACACGGAAGAAACGGGACGCGCCGCGGCAAACGTGACGCTTGCGCCATCCGGATCGAACGCCGGATGCTGCGCGTGTTCGGCTCGCAAGGGCTTCATTGCAAAGCATTTTTGCGTATGCGGCGAATCGTTCCACCCGGAAGTTTTCAACAACCTGGAAGCACGCGTTCGAAACCTGCCGCACTTGCGAACCTCTCCGCCAAAAATAATCCGCGGTGGCAATTCGATCGCAACCGGGCGCAATTTTCTAACGCGTTGACCCCCGCCATGTCTGTCAGATAGCGTTCACATCGACGCGAGGTTCCCGGAAGGGATTCAAGGGAACGCGGTGTGACGCCGCGGCTGCCCCCGCAACTGTGACCGGCGAGCGGTCGTCCAGAGTGCCACTGGGCCGAAAGGCTTCGGGAAGGCGGACGGCAGCAACGACCCGGGAGCCAGGAGACCTGCCCCGCATCGTCGTCTTGCTGCCGGCCGGGGTGCGCCGGGAGCTGCGGGGGAAACCGTGCTGACGACAAGCTGGAGTCGTCGTCGCGGGGTCTGAATTGCGTTCGTCCTCATACTGGAAATGCCGCGTCCCGGCTCCTGGAACCCAAACCAGGAGTATCCCAATGCGCATGTCGTCCATTGCCGCTTTTTGCGGCACCTTTTTGCTATTGCCGACCTCCGGCGCGTTTGCCCAAGAGACGGGCAGCCAATCCGAAACCGTCGTCGTGACCGCCACCCGCGTTCCCACGCCGGAAGCCCAAATCGCCAGCAGCATCACCGTCATCACGGCCGCCGACATCGCCGCCAGGCAGGATCAGACCCTGCCCGACGCGCTTCAGGACGTTCCGGGACTGAATGTCGTCCAGACGGGCGGCCCGGGCGAGCAGACATCGGTGTTCATGCGCGGAACGGATTCCAATCACGTCAAGGTGCTGGTGGACGGCATCGACGTCGGCGATCCGAGCAGCCCCGTCGGGGCGTTCGATTTCGGCCAGTTCCTGACGCCGGACATCGACCGGATCGAGGTCCTGCGGGGGCCGCAGAGCGGGCTCTACGGCTCCGACGCGATCGGCGGCGTGATCAATATCATCACGAAGAGCGGCTCCGGCCCGGCGCAGTTCGCGGCGGACGTCGAAGGGGGATCGTTCGACACGTTCAACCAGGCAGGCGGCGTCAGCGGCTCGACCGGACCGTTTCACTACGCGGCGGACATCGAGCACTTCTATTCCGGCGCCACGCCGGTGACGCCGCTCGATCTTCTTACGCCGGGAGAGGCGCGCCTCGACGATTCCTACGACAATGTCACGGGCTCGACAAAACTGGGTTACGACGTCACCGATAATTTCGATCTCGGGCTTGTGGCGCGCTACACGAACACGCAGCTGCTGTTTACTGGCGACAATTTCAATAATTTTCCCTCGACGCCGGACACCACACACGACGAGACCGACACGCTGCAATACTATACGCGCGGCACGGGACACCTCGTCCTGTTCGATGGTTTTTTCGAGCAGACGGTGGGACTGGCCTACAGCAGCATATCCTCGACCGATTTCAGTCCTGACGGCCCCCCCACGACAAGCTACTATTCCGGCGATCGGGTGAAGCTCGACTGGCAGGGCAATCTGCGATTCTCGAGCGACGAGATCCTTGTGCTCGGAGCCGAATACGACCGCGACGAAATACGCCAGCCCGTTTCCGCCGGTACGGCGACCGCCTCCGGATATGCGGAGCTGCAATCGACCCTCGGCGGCAATTTCTTCAATACGATCAGCGTCCGGTATGACGACAACAATCAGTTCGGGAGTGCTGCGACCTATCGCGTGGCGCCCGCCTATTTCATCCCGAAGACGGGAACGAAACTCAAGGCGAGCATCGGAACGGGTTTCAAGGCGCCGACGCTCAGCCAGCTGTACGAGAATTTCCCATCCTACGGGTTCTTCGGAAACCCCAACCTCAAGCCGGAAACGAGCCTCGGATACGATTTTGGTTTCGAACAATCCCTGCTCGACGACAAAGTTCAATTCGGCGCCACTTATTTCCGCAACAACATCAAGAATCTGATCGACGTCAATTCGACCTTTATCTCGTCTATGCCAATTTACTCCTATGCCAATGTCGGGCGGGCGGAGACGGACGGCGTGGAGAGTTTCGCGTCCTGGCAACCGGTTCAATCCCTGACGCTGCGGGCGGACTACACCTTCACCGAAGCGAACGACGAGATCCTGAACGAGGAGCTTCTGCGCCGGCCGAAGCACAAGGCAAGTCTCGACGCCAAATGGCAGGCGACGAGCAAGCTGTCGTTCGATGCGGATCTGCTTTACGTCGGACCGTGGATCGACATCACGCGCGACGTCCTGACTCCCGAGGAGGAGACCGCTCCCGGCTACATGACGGCGAACATCG
Organism: uncultured Alphaproteobacteria bacterium; assembly: GCA_963760345.1. Taxonomy (GTDB): domain Bacteria; phylum Pseudomonadota; class Alphaproteobacteria; order Micropepsales; family Micropepsaceae; genus Rhizomicrobium. The sequence goes on along the minus strand of CAVXCU010000001.1, from coordinate 1,322,193 downwards.
CGGCCGATTACGCCATCTGCGACCGGCTCACAATCTACGGCCGTGTCGACAATCTGTTTGACGCGCATTACCAGGACCCGGTCGGATTCCTCCACCCGAGCCGTGGTTTCTATGCGGGGATAAAGGCGGCTTACTAACCCGTCGCGGCGCGCGGCGTCGAGCTCTTCGGCTGCTTGATAAAGAGGCCGTGCGGGCCTTTTGCGGCAGCGAACTGTTTGGCGCCGCTCTCGCTTGCTCCCAGCGCGAGCGTGCCGTCGGGCGCGAGCGTTTCGGCAAGTTTCGCGAAGACTTGCGCTTTCGCGTGCGGTTCGAAATAGAGAAGCGCATTGCGGCAGAAAATGACGTCGAGGGTGCCCAGCCAGCCGAAATTGTCGAGCAGGTTGAAGGTGCGGAACGTCACCATGCGGCGCAGCCTCGCGCTGACGCGCCACAGATTGCCCTGCTGCGTGAAATGATTGATCAGCAATTGGATCGGCAGGCCGCGTTGGACCTCGAACTGGGAATAGACGCCTTCCTTCGCGCGGGCGACCGCTTCGGAACTCAGGTCGGTCGCGATCAGGTCGATCTTCCAGCCCTGCGCCGCGAGATCGGCCTCGTCGAGGATCATGGCGAGCGAATAGGCTTCCTGGCCGGTCGCTGCCGCCGCGCACCAGATGCGAATCCGGCGCCGGGCCGCCCGCGTTTCGCACAGCGCGGGAAGAATCGCCGAGCGGAAGCGTTCGAAGACCGCGCGATCGCGGAAGAACGACGTTTCGTTCGTCGTCATCGCTTCGGTGACGGCTTGCGCCAGTTCCTCGCGCGGATGATCGAGTTCGGCCAGAAGGGCCGCGCCGTTCTTGAAACCGTAGAGCCGGGCGACGCGCGCAAGCCTGCTCTCCGCCAGGACCGTCTTGTCGGGTGTCAGGAGGAGACCCGAACGGCGGCGGAGCAAATCCGCAAGATGGGCGAATTCTTCGGACGTCACGAAGGCCCCGCCCGTCAGATCAGGCCGACCGCGGCGAGCTTCGCTTCCAGGATCTCGCGGTCGAAGGGCTTCATGATGTATTCGTTCGCGCCCGCGTTCAGCGCTTCGCTGATATGGCCCACATCGTTTTCGGTGGTGCAGAACACGACGACGGGATTTTCGCCGTCCTGCTCGCGGCGCAAATTGCGCAGGAATTCGATGCCGGTCATGGACGGCATCTGCCAGTCGAGCAGGATCACGTCCGGCATCCTGCTGCGGCAGGCATCGAGCGCGGCAGCGCCGTCTTCCGCCTCCTGGGTCTCGAACTTCAGCGATTCGAGGATGCGGCAGGCAACCTTGCGGATCACGCGGCTGTCGTCGACGACGAGACAATGCTTCACAGGCGCCTCCCTGGCGGTCCGGCGGGGAATATCGGGAGAAAGCCTAAAGGCTTTAGGTAAACGGGTTCTGAACTTGTCAGCCCGCGACAAGCTCTATGGCGCCATCGCGGGCGGTCAGCGTGAGCCCCGCGTTGAGCGTGCGGGCGAGCTTGTAGGTGAGAAAGGCCTGCACGCTGCGGCCATCGAGCGGCTGGCTGGGTTCGCCCCGCACCGCCTTTTCGACCTCTTCCTGGATGCGCGCATTCTGTCCCGTCGCGCGCACCGTGAAACCGGGCGCGGCGGGATCGGTGGAGGTTTCGACATGGACGTGGCCGCCGCGCGGCAGGCTGTCGGCCGCGAGCAAGGTCGCGTTCATCAGGAGTTTGGCCCAGTTCTTGGGCCAGTTCACACTCGCCGCCTGCCAGTCGACCGCAATCTTGCTGCCGCGCACGAGGCCCTGCACGGTCCGGCCCACTTCGGTCAGGTCGAGTTCCGCGCCGGCCGAACCTGCCGCGCCGAACGCGATGCGGGCGAATTGCAGCCGCGCGGTCGCCTGTTCGGCGCTGGAAGCGACGAGCTTCAGGGCGTCGGCGCGCATCGAGGCGTCGCGCTCGTCCTCGAGCACTTCCAGACCGTTGACCACCGCACCCACAGGGCTCACAAGGTCGTGGCACACGCGCGAGACAAGCAACGCCGCGAATTCGAGCTCGCTCATGGGTTTTTCCGCGTCGGGCAATGTCATGGTTTCCATTTGCTAACTGTCGAGGACGCCTCTTAAGGAATGCTTAAGACGGGTTCAATGCTGGCGCCAGGCCAATGGGTGCGTTTGCCCGGGGCGCCCGGATGGGGTCTCGGACAGGTGCAGTCCGTCGTGGGAGATCGCGTGACCGTCAATTTCGAGCATGCCGGCAAACGGCTGATCCACACGGACCGGGCCACGCTGGAAACAGTCGATCCCGCGAAGGGGCGCGAACGATGAGCGCAGCGGACGCGCGCGCCTCGGCGGCGCTCCTGGCGCTCGCCGGCATTGCCTGGCAGGCAGGCGAGATCATCCTCAAGCACTATGCGAACGTGGGAATCGCCGCGCGCGAAAAAGCGGACCACTCCCCCGTCACGGCCGCCGACGAAGACGCCGAAAAATTCATCCTCGCGCGACTTAAGGACATGGCGCCGGGCACGCCCGCGATTGCCGAGGAAGAAGCCGCCGCCGGACGCATGCCGGAGATCGGACACCGTTTCTTCCTGGTCGATCCCTTGGACGGAACGAAGGAGTTCATCCACCGCAACGGCGAGTTCACGGTCAATATCGCCGAGATCGTCAACGGCAGGCCGGTGCGTGGCGTGGTGTTCGCCCCGGCAAAGGAACGCCTGTTCATGGGCGAAGCGGAGAACGGCGCGTTCGAATTGGCCACGCGCCCGGGCGTCGCGCCCGATTTCGCGCGCGCCCGCGCGATCCATGCGCGCAAACCGGCAGCGGACGGATTGGTCGCCGTCGCCAGCCGCTCGCACCGCGATTCGAAGACGGACGAATATCTCGCGGCCTACCCGGTGAAGGATTTCGTCACGGCGGGATCGTCGCTGAAATTCTGTCTCGTGGCGGCCGGCGAAGCCGATATCTATCCGCGCCACGGCCGCACGATGGAATGGGATACCGCCGCCGGCCACGCCGTGCTCGCGGCAGCGGGCGGCAGCGTGACGACGCTCGATGGAAGACCGTTCGTCTACGGCAAGGTCGACGAAGAATTCGCCAATCCGTTCTTTGTGGCGAGAGGATTAAATTGAGTTCGCATTGTGCGCACTCTCAGAAATCCTTCCCCTTCCGGCTCGAATAAAACAAGAGCGCCATCAGGCCCGCGCCGACGACGGTCGTGAACACCGCGCCCAGCACGAGGAAAAACCAGCCCAACGGCGAAATGCCGACACCGGCCATCTGGCCCCAGGCGTGAACGGCGTACCACATCGCCGCGGCGAGCAGCCCGGCCAAGATCACAATCGCAACCCAGCCTGCCGGGCCCAGATGCCCGGAGCTTTCGTCGTCTGCCCGTTTGTCGCCGCCGCTCATGCCGTCAATTTGTCACGAAGTTGTGGCCGCATCATAGAGGAACGCAGGCGCACTGCCGAGTTTCCTCGGCCCCTCGCGTGCTAAGCTGATTCGATCAAGCCCCCTGGAGGAGAGTATGTTCCTTGCGCGCATTGTTCCCGCCCTCGCCGGCGCCCTCGCCATGCTGGCCGTCACCGTTCAGCCCACGGCGGCCGACGACGACACCTTCAATCAGGACGAAATCGTCCAGGCGGGCGCCAATTTCTTCGGCACCACGACCGAAGCGTTCGCCAAGGTGGTGCAACGCGTGTTCCGCGACCAAGGACTGCCCGACGCCTACATAAAGGGCGACGAAGGCTCGGGCGCGGTCGTGGTCGGCTTGCGCTACGGCTCGGGCTGGCTGATCCGCAAGGGCCGCGAACCGGTGAAGGTCTACTGGCAGGGCCCGTCGATCGGCTTCGACCTGGGCGGCAACGCGTCGAAATGCTTCACGCTGATCTACAATCTCGAGGACTCAGACCGGCTCTACCAGAAATTCCCCGGCGTCGACGGCAGCTATTATTTCGTGGCCGGCATCGGCGTGAACTACCAGCGCTCGGGCGGCATCACGCTGGTGCCGATGCGCACGGGCCTGGGGCTCCGCGCCGGCGTGAACGCGGGCTACCTGACCTATACGCACGAAGAGACGATGAATCCGTTCTGAGGCGCCAACCGCAGCTAGGCGGGCTTCTCGTCCGCCCTGGGCGCGTTGCCGATCGCCGGCAGGTACAGGAGCAGCGCGGCCGCGACATAGGTCGACGAGAACGTGCCCACGAAAATGCCGAACAGGATCGCGGCCGAGAAATCGAACAGCGCCGACCCGCCGAAGAACAGGAGCGGAATGATGGACAGTGACGTGGCGACGGACACGAGCGTCGTCCGCGTCGCGATTTGGTTGGTCGAGAGATTGATCAGTTCGCGCAGCGGCATGCGCTTGTATTTGCGCCGGTTCTCGCGGAGCCGGTCGAACACCACCACGGTGTCGTTGATCGAATAGCCCGCCAGAAGCAGCAGCGCCGCCACCGAGTTGAGCGAAAAATTCAGGTGCATCACCGAATACATCCCTGCGGTGACGAAAACGTCGTGACCGGTGGCGATCAGCGCGCCGATGCCGTATTGCCATTCGAAGCGGACGGCCACGTAAACCGAAATCAGGACGATGGCGAGGATGGTCGCCTTCACGCCGTCGCTGAGCAGTTCCGAGCTGACCTTGGGGCCGATCGCCTGCTGGTTGCGAATGGTGTAGCTGGCGCCAAGTTTCGCCTTGATCGCGCCTTCGACCTGGCTGCCGGACTGGTTGGCCTTGGGCTGAACGCGAACTTCGACGCAGGAATTGGCCGGCGCATCGCACTCGCCGCCCCCGAAATACTGGATATAGACGTCGTTGAAATTGAGGCTGCCGACCTCGCGGCGCACGCTGCCGATATCGATGGTCTGCACGGATTTGAGCTCGAGCTCGACGCCGCCCGCGAAATCGATTCCGAGGTTGAAGCCGTTCACCCAGATCGAGACGATCGAGACGAGCAGCAGGATTCCGTCGGCCGCGAACGCGATGTAGCGCCATTTGACGAAATCGATATTGGTGGTTTCCGGAATGAAGCGAAGAAAAGGCATGAGGGCTCAAGGTCCGTTCGGGCGGGGCACACATAGCGGCAGACGGCCGGGGCGGCAAGGAGGCCGGCGCAAGCGCCCGTCAATGCAGCCGTTTCACCGGCACCAGCGGCAGGCAGACGTCGAGATTGGTCAGCGGCGGGCGGTGGTAGAACTCGGGCGAGGGATGGCGGCGACCATCGATGACCTTGGCGAAGGCCGCACTTTGCGTCCGCATCACCCGGTAGTCCGGCCGCTGGGCCGCCGGAAGATCGGCCGCGATCCGCACGCGCAGGATGGGATCGCGCTCCTTCTCGTCATGGATCACGCCCAGATCGACGTCCGGATTTCCCCGCTCGAGTTTCTGGACGTATTGCAGGCCATCGATCACGCGGCCGAAGGCGGTCAAATTGCGGTCGAGCCGGCGCGGCGCTTCCCCGATCACGATGTAAAATTCCGTCGAGGCCGTATCCGGCGCGTTGTCGCGCGCGAAAGCGAGCGTGCCGGGACAGTGGAGGATCCACATGCGGCCCTCCGCGAGATCGCGCCCCACGGGAAAGCCGTCGACATGGCCCACTTCCGGCGCGAACGGATCGGGCGAACCCAGCGGCGCGAAGGCGGCATCGTTGCCGATGGGCCGGTCGAACTCGGCTTTCAGATGCGGCCACTGCGCGAGTGTCTTGTCGATCTGGGAATTGCCTTTGGTGGAGGCTGTGCCTTCGCCGATACCGCCTTGCGCGACGAAACCGTCGACCACGCGATAGAATGATTTGCCGTCGTAGAAATGGGCCCGCACCAGCGCCTTGAACCGTGCGGCGTTGATGGGCGCGAATTCCGGCGCCAGCTCGATGGCAACCTCGCCGTAGCGCGTCTCGAGCAGCACGAGATTTTGCGGGTCGACCGCGCGCCAATCTTTCGGCGACAGCGGCGGTGTTCCGGCGGCTTGCGCGGAGATCGCGACAAGCACTGCGGCGACAAACGGCAACAGAATCCGGTGCATGACGAGCCCCCTGCGATATTTCGGGGGACTAAAGCATGCGCGCGCCGCCGATATAAGGGCGTCGCGCAATCGCCGGACATCCTGCAAACGAGGGGAGCCGGCAGGGGAAAGCCCGCATCCGCCTCGTCTGGCAGGGGATGTTCGGTTACGGCGCCGTCATGGCGGTCGCGACCGAGTTGAACGTGCCGTTCAAATTCGTGCCGACGAGCTGAACCGCCGCGATGATCACGACCGCGATGCCCGCCGCGATCAGCCCGTATTCAATGGCCGTCGCGCCGGATTCGTCGCGCAGAAAACGAGAAATGAGATTTTGCATGGTAAGCCTCCGCCTGATCGACAGATGGGTCCCGCCCGGTGCCCATCTTCCAAAGCGCTCCACCGCCTGGACACGTGGAGCCTGCGCCCCACCGATTAACGCAAGCTAAAATTCGCAATTTGACTCAATTGATGAAATGACCCGGAGAGAAACAAAACCGAGCAGTTGGAAAAACTGCGAACGTTGGGTTTTAGATTCCGGAAACTACGACGCGTAAATTCGTCGTACGGCGTGCAGCACGCCGTAACGCGGTGGGCGCGCCCGGGAAACCGCGTGCATCGATTGTGATTCAGGAGGGACGGCGCAGACGCCGCGCAAAAAAACCGTAGAGGCTCGCGGCGGCCAGCCCATAAAGCAGCCATTGCACGGGCGTATTCACGGGTTCGGGCAGCACGAAGGACGCGATGCCGAAACACAGCGACGCCATCAGCGACAGCTGGCGCCAGGGAATTTTGAAGGCCCGCGCCTGCTTCCATTCCTGCAATTCCCGGTCGATCGATGCGGACTTGGGCGGCGCGACAACCGCATTCGCCGCCGGCGCGTCGATCGAAGGCAGTGCGGATTGCTGGCCCGGAACCGCGTCGGGAACGACTTTTCTGCCCGGCGCGGCGGGTTCGGGCGCCATTCGCGCGGTACGGGATCGAGAGTCGATACGACGGCCGAACGAACGGACGCTCACGGCGGATTTGTCTCCAGGGAAGACAGCGAACGGTCCCGCAATCGGGTTAGGGATCGCTTAACGGATTTTGAAAGAGGGGCATGGCGCAACGCGAAACAGGCCGCTCAGCGAACGCCGACCATTTGCGCCAGCATGGCAATGCCGTCGGCAATGGCGACCGCGATCAGCCCGTATTCAATGGGTGTCGTATCGTGCTCGATATGCAGGAATCTGAGAATTTGCTTCAACATGGCCGCCCCCACCATTGCCCAACGCCCGTGTATGCAACATGGCAGAGAAAGTTTGTGCGCTGCGAAAGATGGGTAGGCGGATTTGAATCAAATTTTATGGAACGGGCGGGTCCAGATCGCCCGGCTGGCAGACTAAGGAAGGGGCTTAGCATCAGGCTTGAGGGGTCCTGCTCCAAATAGCGCGAGAATCCTGTTTTGAAGGGGCTTCACGATTTCATTTGGTTGCGTCCAGAAGATCACATTGTAGTGCTCAACATCGAAATGTAACCCAAATTCATCACTCTTACGGCAAGTGAAAAGAACTTTCTTTTCTAGGCCATGAGCAAATTCTGCTTCGTAGTATACACCTCCCCTGTTCCCGGTGAAGTCTGCGACAATGAATCGCGACCGCCGAATTTCGGCGATGATCTGATCATCAATCCTGTCAGCGAAATCTCTCTTGTCGATCCGAATTGGATCGAATCCGGAGGAGCGAATCGCGATCTCAATGCCGTCCGTATACGCCGAATGCACTGATGGATCGAACCACATTGCAACAAATGCTTGGGATTGAGACGTCCTTTGTGCGGTCATCCGTTCGTAAACGAGATGGCCTTTCGCAGTCAGGAGTTTGTCTTGACCCGTATTTGTGTCCTGTAGCGCACCAAGTTCCTGTAGATAGGCCCCGAGGGCAGTGCTGTCGTTGGGATGGCTGCACCAACCGGCAATGCGTATTTTCATATTCGCAAGGCCGTATCGTCCCATAAGTGCGCCGTTGAGACTCTCGATTACTGCCCCCAAATAGAGTTCGGCACGTTTGTCGACATTCGGTCGCGGTCGGGTTTTGAATTGTTGGACATCAGTCTCGCGAATTAGCGGCGATACTCCTTCGCGATTTTGTAGATAGACCCATGAACCTAGATCGAAGGCTAGCTCATCTCGCTCTTTAAGCGCGGCGAGAGCGAGGTCCGTGATCTGGAATTTTCCACAATTCTCGCATTGGAACGAAAAAGTCCGCGTATGCGGCGCTTCAAACGCGGCGGAGTTCTGTTTGCAAAGAGGACAAGCCATAGAAAGCCAAGCAATCGACTAGGCTGCGAGGTGTTGACCTACCGCATGCCGACGGAATTCGGACCGATAGTCTACACTAATTCAGCCAAGTCTACTGGCCGTACGTTCGCCCAAATATAATATCGCGCCCGTAGCATGCTGATTTCACTGGCACTCCCACGGGGACACACAGAAGCGGGATGCTTCAATGGCTTAGATGTTCCAAACCGCCTGAACGGTCTGTCCCAATCCGTCATTCTGGTTCGTTGCGCTTGTCGAGTTTCTTCTCCAAGCGAAACCCGATGCGTTCCGCTGTCTCGTGCTGTTTCTTGACAGCAATCAGCAGCACATTGATCTGTGAAATATGCTGGATGAGTTCGACAGGCTGGCCGTCCACGTTGCAGCCGTAGAATTTTATGAGATCGGGCCCCCAATAGCCGACGTTGTCGATATGGATTATTTCGCTGGCGGTGAAGCTGGTAAGCCTTGCGCCGATCTCATGGTCCGCATCGAGCTTCGCTTCAAACGCGATAATTGAGCGGACGATCCGCTCATGCGCCCACTTAGCGGGATTCGTTTTCGACGTCGGGAACGTGAACTTTGTGATCTCCCGATTCGAAATCGGGCGCATGGGTCTCCGTGGACGCCCGATGACGCGCGCGACGAAGCGGTCCGACTTTTGGGTGAGGTGAAGCGCAAGGTGGACCCGGCCGCAGAGAAGATCGCCGGACGCAATGCCGCGACCGTGAGCGAGCTATGCGATCTCTACCTTGCCGACGCCCAGGCGGGTCGATTGTTGACTAGGCGCCAGACTGCGAAGCGACCAAGCACGCTCGCGACCGACAAGGGACGTATCGAAGCCCACATCAAACCCCTCTTGGGTCGCATGGCCGTCGCGGCCGTGACGCGACAGGACATCGACGCATTCCTGCATGACATTGCGGCTGGCAAGACTGCTCGGAAATCTTCCACGAAGGCACGAAAGTCGACGCGCATTCGCGGCGGCAAGGGCGCGGCGACCCGCACCGTGGGGCTTCTAGGCTCGATCTTCTCATATGCAATGCGTCATCGGATGCGCGCCGACAACCCCGTGCGGGGCGTTGTGCGTTTCGCGGACGGACAGCGCGAGCGCCGCTTGAGTGATGCGGAATACAAGGCGTTGGGCGACGGATTGCGCAAGGCGGAAGTGGCGGGCGTGTGGCCTTCCGCGGTAGCCGCAACACGGTTTCTAGCACTCACAGGCTGGCGAAGCGCCGAAGCGTTGGGCTTGACTTGGGACTCGCTCGATCTCGCGCGACGCACCGCCATTCTAGCGGAGACAAAGACGGGGCGAAGCGTGCGCCCCCTCTCGCGAGCGGCGTGCGATCTATTGCAGGGACTCTTGCGCACCGGCGCCTTCGTTTTCCCCGCCACGCGGGGCGAGCGAGGTTTGACGGGATTTCCGCAAGTGTGGGCGCGAAAGATCGCACCGCTCAGCAAGTTGCCTTCGGGCGTCACGCCCCACACGCTCCGGCATTCGTTCGCAAGTCTCGCGGGGGATATGGGCTTCAGCGAGCCCACCATCGCCGCGTTGGTTGGACACAAGGGCCGCTCAATCACGTCGCGCTACGTCCATTCTGCCGACTTAGTGTTGCTCGCCGCGGCCGATGCGGTCGCGGATCGGACGGCCGAATTGATGGGCGAGCGCAAGTCGAGCGCGAAGGTAGTGGAGCTGCGCCAGAACGTGCGCTAACCTCGCATCGCGAGGGATAGGACGGCCATCTGACAAGGCCGGTATCCGCACCGGCCTTCTCTCGTGACAACGTGCGGAGCGCCATGCGGAGGCGCTACATGGTGCAGCTTCCCAGAACACGTTTGTTTCGATTGTGGGACGCCGTGGTCTTGGTGACGGATCGCTGCGAGTGCAAAACCAAGCAAGCGAAATCTGCCCTGCTCGATGCATTCCGAAGCGGTCAAATCACCGCGCGCGGCAGTGTTCCTCTCAGCGCGTTTCGCGATATCGAGAGAGCCTGGTCCGGAAACCCAGAGACCGAGATTGAGAGCATTGACGCTCGCGTGTGGTCTGGGGCTGTCAATTGGAAGCGTGGTCGAGTCGGTCGGTATCGGGAAATCACCGTCGAGCGATCGAGCGTCGAACGGTGGCTAGAGGCACCCAGCGCCGAAGGCGAAACGGTCGCAATCAACGCGCCGTCAAAGCCGCAGCGAAGCGGACTCACCGATGAGCAGTTCACGGAAAATTATATCCGGCATGAGAAGGCGGCCGGGCGCGCTCCAACCAAGAGCGGGTTGGACAAGGCAGCGAAGACGGCTGGCCGAAGGGGAGGCCGCGACCGCCGCAGAGCTGCATTCGACAATGCCCTGAAAGCAGCGGCACCACAGCGCGGACGGCCGCGTAAATCGCGGAAATAATTCGCCGAAAAATAATTGCCGCGAATTTGCGATTTTTGACGGCGATTTTTCTTGCACCATTTCATGCGCGCCATCGCAGCTAACGCGACAACCCGAAAGGCACGCAATGACTCCAGCCACCGCCGCGCGGGGCGTTCAATCGTTTTAGTTCACCATGCCGGCAAGGGCGGCGCCCAGCGCGGCACATCGAAGCGCGAGGATGTACTGGATACCGTCATCGCATTGAGGCGTCCAACGGACTATTCCGCCGACCAAGGCGCCAGGTTCGAGATTCATTTCGAGAAAGCGCGAGGTTTCAGCGGCGAGACGGCCCGCTCTTTTGAGGCAAAGTATGAAGCAAGCGACCGGGCTGCGAAGTGGACGCGCGTTGAAATTGTGGATGCGGAATTCGCAAGAGTCGTGGACGCGCTGAGGGACGGCATGTCGATTCGCGAGGCGGCAGAAGCCACGGGGATACACAGAAGTAAGGTCGAGCGCATGAAAAAACGCGCTGTAGAGGCGGGGATGCTGAATGGTTGATCTCCAGTTGCGAAGAGGTGTCTCGTTGTCTCGATTGCCAATGTGTGAGACACCGAGACAGTGACGACAGACAGCCCCTACGCAGGGCCGCGCGCGCGCGCACGCGAGGGAGGGGCTATGCGCTGGTAGAGACGCCGAAGCTCAGCCGCGTATGCGCTCGCCTGCTCGGCGGTGAGCCAATAGGGCGGCGGCTCCGCAAGAATGGGTGCAAGTGCGTCGGCAACGCGGCGGCGCGCAAGATCGCGCGCAAAGCGGCGCTGCTCACGCAATAGCCTTTGCGAGGGTATCTGGTCTGACGGTTCAGGCGTGCTTGCGATATCAACCATGTCTGACTCTAACCGATAGAGATCGCGGACAAGAGAGCGGCGATGCGTCTCGTCTGCATGTCCGGCTAACCGGGCGGCACTGGGTCGACATCCGGAAATTGGTTGGTCCCGCACTTTGGACAAAAATGATCTTCGATTAACTCGATGTCGCCCGCCCACAGCGTGCGAATAGTCGCCTTGCAGTTTGGACACAGTCTCACGGGGTCGAGACGCTCGCCGCGAATCTCGCGTAACTCCGCTTTGGCCTCTGCCGTCAATTCCTGATCGTCGACGCGATCATAGCTTTCGCCGGTAACCCGGTAGAAGACCCAGTCACGCTCGCGCCGATAGCCTTCGCGAGCGCCTGGAGATTTCGCAGGAGCCGTACCCCAGAAGGTCAATTGGTCCAACATCAGTTGCCGTATTTGCAGTTGCGCATAGTACCGCCCGCGCTCCAATTCCCGCTTCCGAATGCGCCAATCGTAAAACCGCTTGAGCAGCAATCCCGGCTTAGTCCAGCCTTCTTCGTACTTGTGCTGATCGCTTTCGATTTTCGGATACAAACAGATACCGTACAAAATGATCCACCCGTAACAGATCATCCAAAGTACAATGAGTAGGGTGCGAACGATTTCGAACGGTAAGAAAATTGCCACAACTAATGGACTAAAGAAGAGTGCAACTTTTATCGCAGTGCGTGCTGGTCTGTGGGGTTTCAATTGCATCGGAATTGCCCCCCTACACAGTACGACATCTCCGAGCTGTTCTAATTCTGAGGAACGATGTTGATCGTATCGTTCACGCCGGGCTGCGTTCCCGCTGTCTCCGCTCGGTACGCCCTCATATCGGCGTCATAGGCCAATCTGTACCCCTCGCAAGCTCCCGTATTGCTCGAATGAGCAATTAGGCAGCCCTTATAGGCTGCCTTCGATTTTTCCATGTCGTCGCGCGCGTTGACCTTTGCCGCGATTTCACAACCGGCCACCGTTGCACATGCCACAATGACGGATATCCACTGTCGAGTGTCCATAAGCCCTCCCCACGCTGCCAGCCTAGATGTGTTTCATCGGCGATGACGTGCTAACCCCGCCGCTAGCCCTGCGAAACCGGCGAAGGCCAGTGCGTCGATAATTGCGAGAGCGAACATCGAGAGAGCCCCGCCTAGCATCGCGCCGATGACCTTGAGAACGCCCACGTTCTGCCCCGAGCAACTGTAAGAACGATACGATGCCTAGATAGGCTACGCAACGTACATGGACGCCGTAGCTGCCATCGGGAACATTCTGTTCTCATGGACCTTTTCGCAAAGCGTCTGCGGGAAAGAGCGCGTCAATTGGAGCTTTCCGATTCGGAAGTGGCCCGCCGCGCTGGATTGGCGGAGCGCCGATACGGTCACTACGTCCGGGGAACGCGCGAGCCGGACTTCGCAACCCTACTTCGTATTTGCGGGGTGCTGGACGTTACGCCAAACGATCTATTACTGGCGAGCGAACCTCGCGCTCAGCGCTTGCGCGAGCGGTGGCTGTCGCGGTTGGCTGCGGCCGGCCGCAAGCTCAGCGCAGAGGACGTGAAACTGGCCGTGTTGCAGGTCGAGGTGCTTGTGTCTTATCGCTCAGATCGACGTGAGTGATAGGTTGTTCGGCGGCGGCGCATCCCGCGAACCGAGATGAGCCAATTTTCCAAGATCGCGCGCGTCGGAGAGCCCAAGGTATCTTTTCTCGTCCCGGCCCCGGCCGTTCCTGATTTCCCCAGAACACGATTGTTGACCCGCACAGCGGTGCTCGGCGCGGGCTGCGCCGGGTCGCGACTGTGTTGCGGCGACGCGATGAGCCGACCAAGCGGCAGTAGGTAGCTATGCGGTAGCTATGACAAAGCCCTAATTCGATGGTTCCTGCTAAGTATTTGATTTCACTGGCGCTCCCACGGGGAATCGAACCCCGGTTTCAGCCTTGAGAGGGCCGCGTCCTAACCGCTAGACGATGGGAGCATCCGCGGGGAGCGCTTATACCGGCGCGCGCGGCCCGCAATCAAGCAAAGAGGCGTGCTACGCCCCGGCCGCGTCCGGCAACGCGAAAAACTCGCGGATTTTCCGGGCTGCGGCCTCCGGCGCGAGGGCGCCCGTGTCGAGGGTCAGCCCCGAATCCGGCAACGGCGGAAATTCGAACGCGCCGGCCGCCTGCAACTCGGCGAACAGCGCCCGGGACTTCAGCTTGCCGAACGCGGCGCGCGACGGCGCCTCGATCCGGCGCGCGAGTTCGTCGCCGGAGCAGGCGAGCGCCACGAACAGAACCTGGCCGTCGTGCCTCTCGACCGTCTCAATCGTGTGCGCGATGAATTCCGGGCGCACGGTGCGCTCGGGCGCGAAGGTGAAGATCAGGGAGCGGCCGGCCTCCGCCGCTTCGCGAAACGCGGCGAGCCACATCTCTTCGCGCAGGCGCACGAACGGCGCGCTGCCGAATTCGAAGATCGCGCCCACCGCATCGACGACGAGATGATTGTGAAAAACGGGAATCGCGGTGAGCCGCGAAAGCTCCTTCGCGACCGTCAGTTTGCCGGCCGCCGCCGGCCCATGAAGGAATATCAGCTTCATCGCGCAACCGGCTGCGACGGGCGCGCGTCATATTCCGAATCCAATAGGATTTTCGCAAAGCCGCCATTCGACCGGACGAAGGCGGCTTGCGTCACGGCGCCATCCGCGCCGACACCCGCGATCAGCCAGACAAAATCGTCTTCGCCGGCGCCTTCGCGATCGCGCGGCGATGGTTCGGCGCGGCCGTTCGGATGGGAATGATAACAGCCCACGATTTCGCGGCCCGTGCCCCGCAATGCGCGCAACAGGCGAATATGTTCGGCCGGATCGATCTCGAAGCGGTCCTGCGCATCGGCGAGATTGCGCGTGACATGCAGCGCAAGCGCGCGGATCGCATTGCCTTCGCGCACGCCTTCGATCAGCCCGCAACATTCGTTGGGGTATGCCGCGCGCGCCTGTTCGACGATGTCGTGGGCGAGTTCCCCCGGCAGCAGAAGCGCCGCGATCATTTCTTCGCGGCAACCGGCTCGGGCGCGGATTTCACCTGGCCCACCAAGCGGCCCGTTTCCGTGTCGATGATGTCGATCTCGTCGCCGGCAGCGCTCTGGACATGCAGCACCAGCCGGTCGTTCTGCACTTCCATCTGGGCGACCTTCGCGCCCGGTGCGAGCGTGAACACGGCAGGCTTGTCGGGCGCCCCCTCGTGACTGCGGATGTTCGTGAACAGGCCCGCGATCACCGCGCCGAAGGCGAGCACCATCAGCACGCCAAGGCCGATGACGAGGGCCCTCAAGCCGCGATAGGTTGGGGCCGCTTTGAAATCGGCGGGAGCCGTGCCGGATATTTCTGACAACGCCAATTCCTCCGTAGACGGATCGACACGCAGCGCCATCGTGGCGCCAGAGCAGGCGGGCGAGCGCCTCGACCGCTTCCTGGCGGCCGCATTGCCTGAAATCAGCCGCTCGCGCCTGCAGGCCCTGATCGCGGAAGGCGCCGTCGCCCGCGCGGGCGCGACGATAGGAGACGGAAATTTCAGGGTCAAACCGGGCGAGACCTATGAGGTGCGCGTGCCGGCGCCCCGCCCCGCGCTGCCGCAGGGCGAGGACATCCCCCTCGACGTGATCTACGAGGACAAGGACCTCATCGTCATCGACAAGCCGGCCGGACTGGTGGTGCACCCCGCCGCCGGCAATCCCGACGGCACGCTGGTCAATGCGCTGATCGCCCATTGCGGGGCGGAGCTTTCGGGCGTGGGCGGCGTGGCGCGGCCCGGCATCGTCCACCGGCTGGACAAGGACACGAGCGGGCTGCTCGTCGCCGCCAAGAACGAGCGCGCGATGACGAGCCTCGCCAAGCAATTCGCCGCGCATGCGATCGAGCGCGCCTATCGCGCCGTGGTGTGGGGCACGCCGCGGCTGGGCGAAGGCATGATCGAAGGCATGATCGGGCGCAATCCGTTCGACCGGAAACGCATGGCGGTCCTGCGCGGTCGCGGCAAGGAGGCGCGCACGCGCTATCGCGTCATCGAGCGCTTCGGCGATCCGGAGCGCGCCTTCGCAAGCCTGCTCGAATGCCGGCTGGAGACGGGGCGCACGCATCAAATCCGCGTGCATCTGACCCATCTGGGCCATCCCCTGATCGGTGACCCCGTTTATGGCCGCGCCCGGCAAACGCCGCGTCCCAGGACCGATGCGGAAGCCGAAGCATTCACTGCCGCGGCCGAATTCCCGCGCCAGGCGCTGCATGCCTATGTGCTGGGATTCCATCACCCTTCGCTGCAAAAGGTTATGCGCTTCGAACGGCCCTGGCCCACGGACATGGCCGCCTTGATCGAAAGCCTGCGGCGCTTGAAGCCGAAATGAGGATGCTTACATAACGCTCACATGGGGGCTCATATTTCGGCCATATTCAGCACTATCGTATCCAAACGTGCAGTTGGGCGTTGTCATTCGAGACGCCGCAACGCGGGCGCCGTCCGGCGCTCGAAATTGCTTAATGAGGCAGGACCATGAGCGGTCGGGGATTGCCATCGCTTCAGAGTGAAGGCGGGCTGTCGCGCTATCTGTCGGAGATCCGGAAATTTCCGCTTCTCCAGCCGGAAGAAGAATACATGCTCGCCAAGCGCTGGCGCGAGCATGACGACCCGGACGCGGCCCGCCGGCTGGTCACCAGCCATCTGCGCCTCGTGGCCAAGATCGCGATGGGCTATCGCGGCTATGGCCTGCCCGTCTCGGACATCGTGGCCGAAGGCAATGTCGGGCTCATGCAGGCGGTGAAGCGCTTCGAGCCCGACCGCGGCTTCCGGCTCGCCACTTATGCGATGTGGTGGATCCGGGCCTCGATCCAGGAATACATCCTGCGTTCGTGGAGCCTCGTCAAAATGGGCACCACCGCCGCGCAGAAGAAGCTGTTCTTCAACCTGCGCAAGGTGAAGGGCAAGATCAACGCGCTCGAAGAAGGCGATCTGCGCCCCGAGCAGGTGACGGAAATCGCCACCAAGCTCGCCGTGCCGGAAGCAGAGGTGGTCAACATGAACCGCCGCCTTTCGGGCCCCGATTCCTCGCTCAACGCGCCCTTGCGCTCCGATTCCGAATCCGAATGGCAGGATTGGCTGGCCGACGACACGCTCGACCAGGAAACGCGGCTGGCCGAATCCGAGGAACTGGGCGAGCGGCACGAACTCCTCACCACCGCGATGGGCGAACTGACCGAACGCGAGCGCGACATTCTCGAAGCGCGGCGGCTGCGCGACGAGCCCGCAACGCTCGAAGAGCTGTCGCAGAAATACGGCGTCAGCCGCGAGCGCGTGCGCCAGATCGAAGTGCGCGCATTCGAAAAGCTCCAGCAGCAGATGAAGCGCACGCTGAGCGAAAAGCGCAGCCACACGCTGGCCGGGGTTTAGAGAACAAGTCAATTTTTTTCTCGTGCAGGCGATTTACCCTCCCCTTGAGGGAGGGTCGAAAAATTCAAGCGCAGCGAAGAATTCTTCGGGGAGGGGCTAGCCACGGAATTCTGAGGCTTGCCCCTCCCCGAATTGCTTCGCAATTCGACCCTCCCTCAAGGGGAGGGTGAAAAGATAGCGTTACCTTTTATGTGTTGAGCCATGACGCGCGCGACGGGCCAGTATGCGCGCGCGGGCCATTTCAGCGTGGCCGATGCGCGATATGACTCCGCCTCGCGGTTTGCGGCGAGGCGGCGATGAAACTGAGTCTCTGGCAGGTCGATGCCTTCGCGGCGAAGCCGTTCGAAGGCAATCCCGCGGCCATCGTGCCGCTCGAGGCGTTTCTAGACGCCGGTCTCATGCAGAAAATCGCGGGCGAGAACAACCTCGCTGAAACGGCGTTCATCGTGCGCCGCAGTGCGGGCTGCTACGATCTCAGATGGTTCACGCCGGCGGTCGAAGTCGAGTTGTGCGGCCACGCCACGCTCGCCAGCGCCTTCGTCGTCCTCGAACACCTCGAACCCGAACTCAAGAGCGTGTCGTTCGAAACGCATTCGGGCACGCTCACCGTCGACCGCGGCCGCGACGGGCGCAACTCCATGTCGCTGCCGTCCGATCATGTTAAGCCCTACGAGCCCACGCCGGATTTCGCGAAGCGCATCGGTGACGCGCTCGGCTGCCGGCCTCCGATCAAGACGTTCAAGGGCCGCAATATCCTCGCAGTGTTCGAATTGGCCGCTATCGTCGAAAGCATAAAAGGCGCCGGCGATATCGCGCGGGTGATCCCGTCCGACACCGGGCTGATCGCCTCCGCGACCGGCCGGGCCGGAAAATTCGAGTCCTACGATTTCGTGTCGCGCTATTTCGCGCCGCATCACGGGATTCCGGAAGACCCGGTGACCGGCTCGGCGCATTGCGCGCTGACGCCGTATTGGGCCGGCAGGCTCGGCAAGAAAACGCTGAATGCCCGCCAGATCTCGCCCCGCGGCGGCGACCTCGTCTGCACCGATGACGGCGCGCGGACAATCCTCGCCGGAACCTGCGCGCTCTATATGCGCGGCGAAATAGCCATTTGACGGTCGAATTGGGACTCACTACATAGGTCGCGGGCCACACCTCCCCAACGAGGTGCGTTCATTCTGGAAGGAATGACTGATGACCGGAAATCGTCCGGCCGTGCGCCCTGCACGGCCTTTTTTTTCGTCCGGACCTTGCGCCAAGCGGCCGGGTTGGACGCCTGACAATCTCCACGCCGCACTGCTCGGCCGCTCGCACCGCTCCAAGCCCGGCAAGGCAAAGCTGAAGGATGCGATCGACCGCACTCGCGCGCTCCTGGGCATCCCTGCGGATTATCGCATCGGCATCGTGCCCGCCTCCGATACCGGCGCCGTCGAGATGGCGATGTGGTCGCTGCTGGGGCCGCTGCCCGTCGATCTGTTCGCCTGGGAAAGCTTCGGCGAAGACTGGGTGACCGATGCCGTCAAGCAGCTCAAGCTGAAGGACGCGCGCATCTTCAAGGCGGATTACGGCGAGCTGCCCGATCTTTCGCAGGCCGATCCCAAGCACGATCTCGTGTTCCTGTGGAACGGCACCACGTCGGGCGTGCGCGTGCCCGACGGTGACTGGATCGCGAGCGAACGCGACGGGCATCACGATCTGCGACGCGACGAGTGCCGCCTTCGCGATGGATCTGCCGTGGGACAAGCTCGATGTCGACGACCTTCTCCTGGCAGAAGGTGCTGGGCGGCGAAGCGGCACATGGCATGCTGGTGCTGTCGCCCCGCGCGGTGGCGCGGCTCGAATCCTACACGCCGCCCTGGCCGCTGCCGAAAATCTTCCGCATGACCAAGGGCGGCAAGCTCGTCGAAGGCATCTTCGAAGGCGAGACGATCAACACGCCGTCGATGCTGGCGCTGGAGGATTATCTCGACGCGCTCAAATGGGCGGAGGGCATTGGGCGGCCTCAAGGCGCTGATCGCGCGCTCGAACGCCAATCTGGCGGCGCTGGTCGCATTGGGTGCGCGAAACGGAATGGGCCGGATTTCCTCGCCAAGGACGAAGCTTCGCGCTCCAACACGTCGGTGTGCCTGAAGATCACCGACCCCTGGTTCGCCGCGCTGGCGCACGACGCGCAAGGCCGACGCCGCCAAGAAGATCGCCGGCCTGCTCGACAAGGAAGGCGTGGCGCTCGACATCGCGTCGCTACCGCAGCGCGCCGCCGGGCCTGCGCATCTGGTGCGGCGCCACGGTCGACGCCACGGATCTCGAAGCTCTGACGCCCTGGCTCGATTGGGCCTGGGCGCGAGGTCAAAGGACGCTAGATCCCATGCCCAAAGTTCTGATCGCCGACAAGCTTTCGCCCGCCGCGTCGCCATCTTCAAGGAGCGCGGCGTCGAAGCCGATGTGAAGACCGGTCTTGCGCAAAGAAGAATTGCTCAAGATCGTGACCGATTATGACGGCATCGCCATCCGCTCGGCGACCAAGATCACCGCCGACGTGATCAAGGCCGCGAAGAAGCTGAAAGTCGTGGGCCGCGCCGGCATCGGCGTCGACAATGTCGACATCCCCGCCGCCACGGCCGCCGGCGTGATCGTGATGAACACGCCGTTCGGCAATTCGATCACCACCGCCGAGCATGCCATCGCGCTGATGATGGCGCTGGCGCGCGAGCTTCCCGCCGCCAACGCCTCGACCCAGGCGGGCAAATGGGAAAAGAACCGCTTCATGGGCGTCGAGCTCACCGGCAAGACGCTGGGCCTGATCGGCGCGGGCAATATCGGCTCCATCGTGGCCGACCGCGCCAAGGGCCTGAAGATGCAAGTGGTCGCCTACGATCCCTATCTGTCGCCCGAGCGCGCCGCGGATCTGGGCATCGAGAAAGTCGAGCTGAACGACCTTCTCGCGCGCGCCGATTTCATCACGCTGCATACGCCGATGACCGCCGGAGACGCGCAACATCATCTCGGCCGACGCCATCAACCAAGATGAAGAAAGGCGCGCGCATCATCAATTGCGCGCGCGGCGGACTGGTGGACGAGAAGGCGCTGAAGGCCGCGCTCGATTCCGGACATCTCGCCGGCGCGGCGCTCGACGTGTTCGAGGAAGAGCCGGCGAAATCCAACGTCCTGTTCGGCAACGAGAAGGTGGTGGCGACGCCGCATCTGGGCGCCTCCACCAGCGAAGCGCAGGAGAATGTGGCGCTGCAGGTGGCCGAGCAGATTTCCGATTATCTGCTGACCGGCGCGATCACCAATGCGCTCAACATGCCGTCGATCTCGGCCGAGGAAGCGCAGAAGGTGCGGCCGTGGATCTCGCTCGCCGAAAAGCTCGGCGCGTTTGCCGGCCAGCTCACCGATACCAGCCTCACGGCCGTCGAGATCGTCTATGAAGGCACGGCCGGCGCAGCTCAATACGCGCGCGCTGACGCAAGCCGCTCTCGCCGGCCTGCTCAAGCCCGCGCTTGCCGACGTGAACATGGTCAACGCGCCCGTCGTGGCGAAGGAACGCGGCATCAAGGTGAGCGAGACGCGCCGCGACCAGCAGGGCATCTATGAAGGCTATATCAAGATCACCGTCGACACTGGCCGACGGTACGACGCGCCGCGTGGCGGGCACGGTGTTCTCCGACGGCCGGCCGCGCCTGATCCAGATCAAAGACATCAACCTGGACGCCGAGTTCGCGCCGCACATGCTCTATGTGATCAACGAGGACAAGCCGGGCTTCATCGGCAAGCTCGGCACGCTCTTGGGCGATGCGAAGGTCAACATCGCCTCTTTCGCGCTGGGGCGCAGCGCGCCCGGCGCAGGACGCGATCGCGCTGGTCGAAGTCGATGGCGGCATCGGCGAAAAAGTGGTCGCGGATATCCGCAAACTGCCGCTGGTCAAACAGGCCAAGGCGCTGGCGTTCTAGGCTCGCCATTCATTTGCCGGAATTGCAAGCCACCTGTTGGGACAATGCGACGGAGGGCGGACCGTGTGGATGGGGTTCTGGCCGGATAGTGCGATCTACATTCCGTGGGATGTCTGGGTCGTGACGTGGTGGGCCGCGGCCGCCTGGTCGGCGCGCACCGTCAAGCGGCGAACCCTGTCCGGTCAATTTCCGTATCGCTTTCTGACGTTGGCCGGTTTCGTACTGCTTCTCGCTCCGGACCTGAAGCACGTGTCGGGGCACTACGAAATCGTCGATTGGCCGGGGGTCCTCGGCGAACGATTCTGGACGCCTCCGCTCGCCGTCGGCTGGACGATGGTCGGCGTGGCGGCAGCCGGATTTCTGTTTGCCTGGTGGGCGCGGATTTATCTGGGCCGGCTCTGGTCGGGCACGATCACACGCAAGGAAGGGCACAGCGTCATCGATACCGGGCCTTACCGAATTGTCCGCCATCCGATTTATACGGGCATCCTTGCGGCGGCCGTCGCCACTGCGATCACGACAGGCTCGTTGCATGCGATTCTGGGCGCGCTGGCGCTGATCGTCGGCTATTGGATGAAAGCGCGTCTGGAAGAACGCTTCCTACGGGAAGAACTGGGCGCCGGGACCTATGATTCCTATCGCGGCCGGGTGCCGATGCTGGTTCCTTTCATGCCGAGGATTGCTTAAGCCATGCCGGTATCGCCGGAATACGCGTCACTCATCGCCTTCTTCGTCTGGGCGGTGAGCTGGATGTTCGCCGCGTTCTGGTCGGGCCACGTGGCCAAGCGCGTCGACTGGAACTCGCAGCTGCTTTACCGGGTTGTCACGATCATCGGCGCGTTCATGGTGTTCGGCATTTATTCCCATTCCTATCGCGGCCCGGACAGGCTTTGGTCGCTGGACGAGAATGTGGGCTGGGCGCTTTTCGGCGTCGTCGTGCTGGGCTTCCTGTTCGCGTGGTGGGCGCGCATCCATCTGGGCCGGTTGTGGTCCGGCTGGGTGACGAAGAAGGCGGATCACCACATCGTCGATACGGGCCCTTACGCCATCGTGCGCCATCCGATCTACACCGGCATCATCGCGGCGGTTTTTGCCATCGCGATCCAGAAGGGCACGCCTATAGCGCTCGCGGGCGCGGCGATCATGGCCGTCGGCTTCTGGATCAAGGCCGGGCTCGAGGAGCGTTTCCTGCGCACGGAGTTGGGCGCGGAAGCTTATGATTCCTATCGCCGCAGAGTTCCAATGCTCATTCCCTTTGGCCCCAAGACCGCGTGAGCCAGGAGCGACGGAACCATCGACGTTTCGGTCAGGCCCTTTGTGCTGAGGCATTTTGTGATGCCGCGGCAGGATATTTCTGCTTGTAGTAAAACACAGTCGCTACGATCGCAGGCACACCGACAGCCATAGGCCACAGCCACATCGCGAGTCCGGCATAATGGAATACCTGGCTCAAGGTGGCGACCGAAAACGCAGTCCACACTGCGATGTAGCTGCCGATGAACTTTTCGAAATGCACGAACAACCAGAACATCGGTTGTATCGGCTTGTGCAGGAAGCGGTACATGTCCGCCGCCACGCCCCGCATGCCAAGCGTCCCCAACACGATGGCGACGATGCCCAAATGTTGAACCCAGGCCGGACGCAAAAGGCCGAAACCCGCAAGGCAGGCGCATGCGGAGAAGGCCAGGAGTGCAGCGGCCCAGTCGATCGGCTTGGCGGTTCCACCGCGAGCCAGGCTTTTCAGCCGCAACACGCGATAACCCGAGAACGTCAGATAGAAGCCCAGAATTGCGACAAGCGCCAGGAAAAGCACGGGCCGGAAAAGGGCCATCGGCAACGCTGTTCCGGCCAGTACGCCCATCGACCAGAAATAGACCATGCCCCAACGCCGGTGCTGCGGACCGCCCTTTGTCACCGCCAGCACAAGGGGCACCAGCACGAGGCACAGCGTGCCGGCCGCGATGTGAACCGCCAGAAAAGCATGCACCCACAATGGATCGCCGGGCATGGAATCTCCCTGAAGCTTGCGTCGGCGTCATGCATCCATCAGTTTGATCGCAACGAACAGGCGAAATGCGCGAAAGTGCATGGAAATACGCGAATGACAATTCCCGCAGTTCACGCGTCGCGAAATGCACTGCCGCCATGGCTTCCAATCGCTAAATCGGCTGCGGTGCCGACTGCGGCAGCCGTTTTCCTGACTCTCACGGACGCCTTCGGACTGGAGATTCTGCCTCTCGGCGAACGCTTCCTCTATTGGTTGCTCCTGCTTGGAATGGGGCAGGCCGGCAGTCTGGCGATTCGAGCCTCGCTTGACCGCATCCCGCTTTCTCCTCCGAGGCTGGTGCTTGCGGGCTTTCTGAGATCCGTCCTGTTGTCCCTGCCCGTGACCGTTGCGGTATGGCTCGTCACGGCTCTGGCATTGTCTCAGCCATTGCGTGCCGCGCGATTGCCGAAATTCTATTTGCCGGTCCTTGTGGTCGTCGCTGCCATGGTTTGCGTCAACCACCTGGTTCAACGGCGCCCGTTCGAGACGCATGCGGCAGACGCGAGACGCGAGCCGTCGCAAAAAGCCCGACCCGCTCCCATATTGGCGCGGCTTCCACACAAGCTGCGCGCAGCCAAACTTTACGCCGTGCAGGCGGAGGACCACTACATTCGGCTTTATACCAGCGCCGGTTCCGATCTCGTCCTTTTGCGCTTCTCCGACGCGTTGGCGGAATTGCGGGGACTCGAGGGCGCGCAGGTTCATCGGTCCTGGTGGGTTGCCCGGGATGTGGTGGAATCGTCGCACCGGGAAGATGGGAAGCTTTACCTGGTGTTGCGCGACGGGACAAAAGCGCCCGTCAGTCGAACTTTTACGCGCGCACTGCAAGCGGAAGGATGGTTCTAGCACGTTGCGTGCCGCATCCTCGCGCCGGCCGCGGACAGGCGCGGCAACGATAGAATCGGGCTTTGGGGCGGCTCATGTTTCCTATCGCCACAGGGTGCCCATGCCTGTGCCTTTCGGACCAAAATCGGCCTGACACGCGCTGCGTTTTCCCTCTATAGTCCGCCACCGTGCCCGAGCGCGACCCTCGCGCGGGCGATTTGATCCGGGTACGGAATAATGTCGAACGTCGCCGTGATCGGCGCCCAATGGGGCGACGAGGGCAAAGGCAAGATCGTGGACTGGCTGTCGGCCCGCGCCGACGTGGTGGTGCGTTTTCAGGGCGGCCACAATGCCGGCCATACCCTCGTCATCGACGGCAAGACCTACAAACTGAGCCTGTTGCCTTCTGGCGTGGTACGGCCGGGCAAGCTTTCCATCATCGGCAACGGCGTGGTGGTCGATCCGTGGGCGTTCGCCGACGAGATCGACCGGCTGAAGGGCCTCGGCGTGACCGTCACGCCGGACAGCCTCCTGGTGGCGGAGAACGCCGCGCTGATCCTGCCGCTGCACAGCGAGCTCGACAGCGCGCGCGAATCCTCGAACAGCGTGCAGCGCCTGGGCACGACCAAGCGCGGCATCGGACCGGCCTATGAAGACAAGGTCGGCCGCCGTGCGCTGCGCGCGATCGATTTGAAGGATCCGAAATCGCTGCCGGCGAAAATTGAACGGCTGCTTGCGCATCACAATGCGCTGCGCCGCGGCTCCGGTCTCGCCGAGATCGACGCGGACAAATTGCTGGCATCGCTTGGGGAGATCGCGCCGCGCCTCCTGCCCTTCCTGGGCTCGACGTGGCGGCGGCTCGACGAGATGCGGCGCAAGGGCAAACGCATCCTGTTCGAAGGCGCGCAGGCGGTTTTGCTCGACATCGATCACGGCACCTACCCCTATGTGACCTCGTCCAACACGGTCGCGGGACAGGCGGCGGCCGGCTCGGGCTGCGGACCGCGCGACGTGGGCTACGTGCTGGGCATCGTGAAGGCCTACACCACGCGCGTGGGCGAAGGGCCGTTCCCCACCGAACTGACCGACGCGATCGGCGAGAAGCTGGGCACGCGGGGCGCGGAGTTCGGAACCGTGACGGGGCGCAAGCGCCGCTGCGGCTGGTTCGATTCCGTGCTGGTGCGCCAGACCGTCGTCACCGGCGGCATCGACGGCATCGCGCTCACCAAACTCGACATTCTCGACGGCTTCGACGAGATCAAGATCTGCGTGGGCTACCGGCTCGACGGACACGAAATCGATCACCTGCCCGCCGACGCCATGGAGCAGGCCCGTCTCACGCCGGTCTACGAGACGGTCGAGGGCTGGAGCGAATCCACCCGCGGCGCGCGCTCCTGGGCGGAGCTTCCTGCCACCGCCGTCAAATATATCCGCCGCGTGGAAGAGCTGATCGGCGCGCCGGTGGCGCTTCTGTCCACCAGCCCCGAACGCGAGGACACGATCCTGGTCCGCGATCCGTTCGTGGATCGTTGAGCGTTTCCGGCGCCGTTTTGCGTCACGCAAGCAGCCGATTCTGCACTCTTGCCAGCGCCCCACGATCCCTTCACGCTATGGCAAAGCTATTCCATACCGAGGGGCATCAACCATGTTGAAAACGCGCTTCACCGAAATGTTCGGCGTCCAGGCGCCGATCACCTGCGGCGGGATGACCCGCGTCGGCAAGGCCGATCTGATCGCGGCCGTCGCCAATGCGGGCGCGCTGGGATTCATCACGGCGCATTCCGCCGGCAAGCCCGAAGATCTGGCGAAGGAATTGCAGCGCTGCCGCGACATGACCGACAAGCCGTTCGGCGTGAACCTCACCATCCTGCCCAGCATCACGCCGCTCCCCTATGACGAATACCGCGAAGCGATCATCGAGGGCGGCATCAAGATCGTGGAGACGGCCGGCAACAATCCGCAGCCGCATCTTCCCCGTTTCAAGGAAGCGGGCGTAAAGGTGATCCACAAATGCACCAGCGTGCGCCACGCGGTGAAGGCGCAATCGATCGGCGTCGACTGCGTGTCGATCGACGGGCTGGAATGCGCAGGCCATCCGGGCGAAGACGACGTGGGCGGCATGATCCTGTTCCCGGCCACGGCGGACAAGCTCACCATTCCGATCATCGCTTCGGGCGGCATCGCGGACGCGCGCGGGCTCGTGGCCGCGCTGGCGCTGGGCTGCGACGGCGTCAATATGGGCACACGCTTCATGGCGACGAAGGAAGCGCCGATCCACGAGAATGTGAAGAAGCAGATCGTGGCCAATGACGAGCGCGCGACGAATTTGATCTTCCGCACGATGCACAACACCGCGCGCGTGGCGAAGAACGCGATCAGCGACGAGGTCGTCGCCATCGAGCGGCGCGGCAACGCGAAATTCAACGACGTGAAGGAGCTGGTGGCGGGAACGCGCGGCGCGAACGTTCTCGACAAGGGCGACATGGACGCCGGCATCTGGTCGGCAGGCCAGACGCAGGGCCTCATTCACGACATTCCGACCTGCGCCGAGCTGGTCGCGCACATCATGCGCGAAGCCGAAAGCATCATCCGCAACCGGCTGGACAGGGCGTTGGCTTAGAGCGAGTGTCTTAGCGAGTGCCGCGCCGGACCATGATCAGGTCGAAGCCGGTTTCGGCTTTCGATTTGACCTCGAATGCGCGCTTGCCGGTCACTTTGAAGCCGTAGCTCTTATAAAGCTTCAGGGCGCCCTGATTGTCTTCCCACACATCGAGATAGATGCTTTTCGCCGAGCGGAAAACGGGTTCCCGAAAGGCCGCATCGATCAATTGCCGGCCGATGCCTTGGCCCTGGAACCCGGACAGCACATAGACCCGGCGCAGTTCTGCGTCCCCGGGTGAAACATCGTTTGCATAATTTTCCGGCCAAGCCGATCCGATATGGATGAACCCGACCAGGCGATTCTCGAACTCGGCAACGAGGACAAGATCGTCGTCCAGATATTCGTCGAAGCACGCTTGCGAAAGATTGCTTTCCAGATGGGCGGCCAGGTCCGACGGATCGAGCGAATGGCCGAATGCCCCCGCATATGTCTCCCGCGCCAGTTCGGACAGCGGCTTCAGATCGGCTCTCTGCGCCTTCCTGACGATCGCGCTCATCCGGCAATCCCGGAAACCGCGCGCGCTCAAAGTCCGTAAGCCGGTATCGCGTGCATATGGTTCAACGGACCGCGGCCGGAACCGAACCCCGGTCCCATTCGTATGGCTTCCTGCACAAACCGGTGCGCACGCCTGACCGCATCGGAGAGCGAAAGTCCCTGCCCCAGCCCGACCGCGATTGCAGTCGCCAATGTGCAGCCGGTGCCGTGCGTGTGCGGCGTATCGATGCGCGGAGATTCGAACCGTTCGGGCCGGCCCTCGTCGCGAGCGACCAGGACATCGATCACATTGGGCCCTTCGCCGTGCCCGCCTTTGACGAGCACGGCCTTTGCGCCGGCGGCCTGGAGCCGCTGCGCCGCCGATACGATGTCTTCCGGCGCGCGGATGGCTTGGCCGGAAAGCAGTTCCGCTTCCGGAATGTTCGGCGTCAGCAATGTGGCGAGCGGGAAAAGCCGCGCCTTCATCGCCTCGATTGCGTCTTCGTGCAGAAGCAGCGTGCCGCCGGTCGAGGCGAGCACCGGATCGACGACGAGCGGGATCGCGTGCGCGCCGGCCGCCAGCACCTCGGCGACGGCTTCGACGATTTCCGCGGACCCCAGCATGCCGATCTTGATCGCATCGGCGCCGATATCGGCGAGCGTCCAGGCGATCTGCTCGCGCACGACGGACGCGGGAATGGCGTGGATGGCGTGGATGTCGCGCGTGTCCTGCGCCGTCACCGCCGTGATGGCGGTCATGGCATAGGCGCCGAGCGCGGTTGCCGTCTTGATGTCGGCCTGAAGCCCGGCCCCGCCGCTCGAATCCGATCCCGCGATAACGAGGAGCCGCGCGGGCTTCTGCATCAAGTCGTGGCTTCCTGGATGGCGGCCACGAGATCGTTGACCACCGAGCGCACGAGTTTTTCATCGTCGCCTTCGGCCATGACGCGAATCACGGGCTCGGTGCCGGATTTGCGCACAAGCACCCGGCCGGAACCGTTGAGCCGCGCTTCGCAGGCTTTGATGCGCTCGGTGACGCGCACGTCGCCGAGCGGCGAGCCGCTCTTGAAATGCACGTTTTCGAGCACCTGCGGCATCGGCGTGAACACATGCGCGGCTTCGCTGGCGGGCTTCTCGTCCTGCGCCAGCACGGCCAGAACCTGAAGCGCCGCAATCAAGCCGTCGCCGGTGGTGGAGAAGTCGTTGAGCACGATATGGCCCGATTGCTCGCCGCCGACGTTGAAGCCGCCCTTGATCATCTTTTCAATGACATAGCGGTCGCCGACCTGGGCGCGCGCGAGCTTCAGATCCATCGTCTTCAGGAACCGGTCGAGGCCCGCATTCGACATCACCGTGCCGACCACGCCGCCGCCCTTCAAATGGCCCGTCTTCGACCAGGAGCGGGCAATGAGGCCCAGAATCTGATCGCCGTCAATGAGCTTGCCTTCCTCGTCGGCCATCACGACGCGGTCGGCGTCGCCGTCCAGTGCGATGCCGAAATCGGCGCGCCGCTCGCGCACCTTGCGCTGCATGTTCTCGGGAAAGGTCGAGCCGCATTCGCTGTTGATGTTGTAGCCGTTGGGATCGTCGCCGATGGCGATCACGTCGGCGCCCAGTTCCCACAGCACCGCGGGCGCCACCTTGTAGGCCGCGCCGTGCGCGCAATCGATCACCACGCGCAAACCGTCGAGCCGCGAATTCTTGGGGAAGGTGCGCTTGGCGAATTCGATGTAGCGGGCTTGCGAATCGTCGACGCGTTTGGCGCGGCCGAGCTTGCGCGGCTTGGCGAGCCCGTCTTCGAGCCCCTTCTCCATCAGCTCTTCGATCTTCGCTTCGCATTCGTCGGACAGCTTCTGCCCGTCCGGCCCGAACAGCTTGATGCCGTTGTCCTCGAACTGGTTGTGGGATGCCGAAATCATCACGCCCAGATCGGCGCGGAGCGAGCGGGTGAGCATGGCCACGGCCGGCGTCGGCAGCGGACCGAACTGGAATACGTCCATGCCGACCGACGTGAACCCCGCGACCAGCGCGGATTCGATCATGTAGCCGGAAAGGCGGGTATCCTTGCCGATGACGACTCTGTGACGGTGGTCGCCACGGGTGAAAATACGCCCCGCCGCCATGCCCACTTTCATGGCGATTTCGGGCGTTACCGGATAGGTGTTGGCGCGGCCGCGAATGCCGTCCGTGCCAAACAACTTGCGTGTCATAACCAAACACCCCTCTAAGCGGCACCCCTCGGAGCCACTATAGCAGATTTTGATGCAAGGGTTGCACCGCTTTGGCCGCTCTTCTGAGCAGTCCCGGTTCGGGCTTGTCCTACGCTATGGCCCCCCTGCCGTCCAGCGCCTTTCGCACCGCAACAGCGTCCCTGAGAGCGCCCGGATCGTGCGTGCGGATATAGTCCGCACCCTGATCAATGGCGAAGAGTTCCGCGGCCAGCGAGGCGGGACCGGAATTCGCAGGCGAACGGCCGGAAAGCGCGCGCAAAAAGGACTTGCGGGACACCGAAACCAACAAGGGCAATCCGAACGCCGCCTTGAGCGCCGGCAGCTGTCTGAGGACGGTGAGCGAGGCCTCGGGATTGGCGCCCAAGAAGAACCCCATGCCCGGGTCGAGTATTAACCTTTGGGAGGAGATTCCAGCCCTGACGAGGGCGCAAATCCGGGCCTCGAAAAATCGCCGCACGCGATCGAGGATTTCCCCGGGCGCCACGGAGATACGAGTCGCGTTGCCCACGCCCTGCACCGAATGCATGACGATCAGCTTCGCCCGCGCCCCAGCCAACTCGCCGTAAAACGCGGGGACGGAAAATCCCTGAATATCGTTGATGAAGTCCACGTCCTGGGCGATTGCCCAGCGTTGAACTTCGACGGAGAAGCTATCGACGGAAACCGGAATATTCTTGGCCTTCAGCGCGGCCACGACCGGCGCGAGCCGGCCGATCTCGATATCGGCGGCAACGGGTTTCGCATCGGGGTTTGAAGACGCCGCGCCCAGATCGATCGCGTCTGCTCCGTTTTCCGCCAGCGCGCGCGCATGGGCAAGCGCCGCCTCCGGCGCCAGAAAGCGACCGCCGTCGGAGAACGAATCCTCCGTGATGTTGAGAATGCCGAAAACCTTCGGCCCGACGCTCACCGACCCGGCTGAGGCTCGGGTGCGACGGGACCCATGCCCGGTCGGCGACCCGCCTGCGGAACGCTGGGACCCTGGCCGCGCTGAGGTTCGGGTTCTTCATAAGGCGCGCGAACCGGCGCGATGCCCTTGATCAGGCCGATGATCTCGTCGCCCGTCAGCGTTTCGTATTCCAGCAGGCCCTTGGCGACGGTGTGCAGGTCGGCGATGCGGGTCTGCAGGATGTCGCGCGCGCGCTGATAGCACGCATCGACGATGCTCCGGATTTCCTGATCGATTTTCTGTGCGGTCGCCTCGGAGATATTCTGCGTCCGCGACACGCTGTGGCCGAGGAAAACTTCTTCCTGGTTCTCGGCATAGGCGAGCGGACCCGATTCGTCCGACATGCCGAAGCGCGTGACCATGGCGCGCGCCATGCGCGTCGCCATTTCGATATCCGACACGGCGCCGGTCGTGACCTTGTCGTGGCCGAAGATCAATTCCTCGGCCAGGCGCCCGCCGAAGGCGACGCAGATATCCGCCAGCATCTTCTCGCGCGTGACGGAAAGCTGGTCGCGTTCCGGCAACCGCATCACCATGCCGAGCGCGCGGCCGCGGGGAATGATCGTTGCCTTGTGAATGGGGTCGGAGCCTTCGACCGTCAGCGCCACCAGCGCATGGCCGCCTTCGTGATAGGCGGTGAGCGTTTTTTCTTCGTCGGTCATCGCCATGGAGCGCCGCTCCGCGCCCATCATGACCTTGTCCTTGGCGTCTTCGAGTTCGGCCATCGTGACCACGCGCTTGCCGCGCCTGGCCGCCAGCAACGCGGCCTCGTTCACGAGATTGGCCAGATCGGCGCCGGAGAATCCCGGCGTGCCGCGCGCGATGACGCGCGGGTCGACGTCGGGCGCCAGCGGCACCTTGCGCAGATGCACGCGCAGGATCTTGTCCCGGCCGCCGAGATCGGGATTGGGCACCACCACGTGGCGGTCGAAACGGCCCGGACGCAGGAGTGCGGGATCGAGCACGTCGGGGCGGTTCGTCGCCGCGATCAGGATCACGCCTTCCGTCGATTCGAAGCCGTCCATTTCCACGAGCAACTGGTTGAGCGTCTGCTCGCGTTCGTCGTTGCCGCCGCCCAGACCCGCGCCGCGATGGCGGCCCACCGCGTCGATTTCGTCGATGAACACGATGCAGGGCGCGTTCTTTTTCGCCTGCTCGAACATGTCGCGCACGCGCGACGCGCCGACGCCCACGAACATCTCGACGAAGTCGGAGCCTGAAATGGTGAAGAACGGCACATTCGCTTCGCCGGCGATGGCGCGCGCGAGCAAGGTCTTGCCGGTGCCCGGCGGGCCCACCAGCAGCACGCCTTTGGGAATGCGGCCGCCCAGCCGCTGGAATTTCTGCGGGTCGCGCAGGAAATCGACGATTTCCTTCAGTTCTTCCTTCGCCTCGTCGACGCCCGCCACGTCTTCGAACGTGACGCGGCCCGTGCGCTCGGTGAGGAGCTTGGCGCGGCTCTTGCCGAAACCCATGGCCTTGCCGCCGCCGGCCTGCATCTGGCGCAGAAAGAAAATCCACACCCCGATCAGGAGCAGCATGGGGAACCAGTTGATGAAGATGCCCATCAGCGAGGGAACGCCGTCATCTTCCGGCGCGGCGGTGATGTTGACGCTGTGCTCCGACAACCGCGGAATGAGGCTCGGGTCGTCGGGCGCATAAGTCGAGAACTGCTGGCCGTTGGTGTAGTCGCCCTTGATCTGCTTGCCCTGGATGGTGACGGACCCGACCGAGCCCTGGACGACCTCCTGGTTGAATTTCGTGTAGCTGATGGCGGTCGTCGCCGGGTGGTTCGCGCTCCCCTGTGAACATGTTGAACAGCAACACCAGCAGGATCGCGATCACGATCCACAGCACGAGATTGCGGAGATTGTTCACCGGCCGTCCTTTCATGGGGCCCATCGGGCGGAAAACGCCAAAGGACCTGCCGTACTAAATAGTGATCTTCATAGCCCGTTGCCAGACATCAAAACGTTAAGAAATTCGAGCCAACGCCGCAACGACAGAGTGAAATTCCACTTAAGCCACGAGGTTAATTCGCCGATAGTGGGAACTGCGAGGTTCCGGCTCAGATTGGTCCGGAAACAGGCTTCACGGGCCGCTTTCGCGGCATTTCGCGGGCAATCACAAGCGTGTGCGCGCCGAAGACCGCACCCCGTGCCGCCGCCGGGCCGATGCGGCAGCCGTGAAGCGTCCGCGCGGCTCGAAGTTCCCCGCAGCAAATCGCGTCGAACAGCCGCTCCAGCCGTTCGAACCGGGGCCGATAGGTGGCGCCCGAAAGTTGCGACAGGAGCCGCGCCAGAGCCCTGAGCCCGATCTCGCGAGGCGCCTCGGCCAGCCGCACCCGATCGACGAACACGGTTGCTCCGTTGGCCCGAGACGCCTGGGCAAGCAGAGCATCGGTGGCGGCATCGAGAGCCGCGCGGGCACGGGACAGATGCCGCGCCGCCGCTGCGATCCTCCGGCTGGACAGCCCAAGCTCCTCGAGCGCGGGCCACGCCGCGCGAAGCCGCACGCGGGCAAAGCGGGGATCGCCATTCATCGGGTCTTCCAGCCACGCTTCGCCGCGCTTCGACAGGAACGCGCGCAGCCGGTGCCGGGCCAAATTCAGGAGCGGGCGGACGACGCGGAGTTCTCCGAAGCCGGGCATGGGGAAAGCAGCCACCGGCTTCATTGCGGCGAGACCGTCGAGCCCGCTGCCGCGCGCGAGCCGCAGCAGAAAGGTCTCGGCCTGGTCTTCAAGCGTGTGGCCGACATAGACGCCGGGCACCCGGTGGGTCTTGCACCAATCTCCGATCAGCCGGTAGCGGGCATCCCGCGCCGCTGCTTCGATATCGGCTGTGGGTTTCGCGCCCCGCCACTGCAGCACATGCGCCTTCAGGCCTTCGGCGCGCGCCCGGCGAACGA
Source organism: uncultured Alphaproteobacteria bacterium (assembly GCA_963760345.1). Lineage (GTDB taxonomy): Bacteria > Pseudomonadota > Alphaproteobacteria > Micropepsales > Micropepsaceae > Rhizomicrobium. Next base: position 1,289,238 of record CAVXCU010000001.1, on the reverse strand, counting down.
CCGCTCGCGCGCCTGCGCCCGAGCCGTGCGTCAGGCCGTGATCGACGACAAGCACAACAGGCGCCTCGACCTTTCGCGCTTTCGTCCAATCCGCGAGGAGAAACATCAGCGCCAGCGAATCGCCGCCGCCGGACACGGCGATCGCACCCGGCCACGGCGCGCCTGCAGCCAGAACCTCGGCCAGTGCCGCCGCGAACTCCGCCGCGGTGACAGGCTTGTCAGCGGCAGGCGGCCGCTTTGCGGAAGGAGACGGCCTGGGCGACGACCGTTTTCGAGGCGGTGGGATAGTTTTTCGGGAGCGCGGCAAGAGTGGTGCAGCCTTCCTGCTTCTGGTTCAGCGCGAGAAGCGATTGACCGAGCTTGAGCATGCTCTCGGGCGCGCGCGGACTCGACGGATATTTCTTCAACTCCTCGGCGAAGGCACGCGCCGCATTCGGATAATCCTTTTGCACGAACGCTATGTCGCCCACCCAATAGACCGCTTGCGGCGTCAGATCGTCCTTGGGATGGGAATCCGCGAAATTGCGGAATGCGCCGCGGGCTTCGTCATATTGCGCCTTGGCGAGCAGATTCATCGCGGCATCGAATTGCGGGCGCGTATCGATGGACGCCGTCTGCATCGGCGCGCCGCCTTGGCCGCCCATGGGCTGCGGGAGATTGTTGACTGCGCCTTGCGGCAGCGTGCCGAGCACGCCCGGCGGCGGTGCCAGATGCACCGGCCCGCTCGACGCGGAGGGTTCCGGGGCACCCGTTTCGGACGGCGGCGCGATCGCGCCACCCATTTGCGGCGACGAAGAATTGCACGGCAGCGCGTTCTGATCGCCCGCATCCGTGGAAGCGCCGAGCTGCTGCGCCGCGAGCGCGCAAAGCTTGTAGTCGAAATCCTTTTGCATCCGCGTGATGCGCTGGTCGAACTCGCTCAGATGATGGTCGAGCTCTTCGACCTGGCCCGTCAGCCGGCGCAACGAATCTTCAAGATCGCTCACGCGCTGATTGAGGCTTGCGATGCTGGAATCCTGCGCCTGCTCGTGCTGGAGACGGGCGGCTTTTTCCTCGTCGGATTCGCCGAACAAATCGGCGACCTGGACTTCGCCCGCCCGATCGCGATCCGCGGCGAGCAGATGTTCGAGCTTTGTCGCTTGCGCCTCGTCCGCTGCGAGCCGCGCCGTGAGCGCCTGGGTGTCATTGGTGACGGGCGCGTCGGCGAACGCCGCCGTTCCCAGAAGAAATGCAAAGCTCGTGATCGCAGTTGCTTGCGCCAGGTGCGCGCCGCACCCCTATCGTCGATCTTGCTCATGCCGTCGCCTGTCTTTGCCTGAGGAACGCGAGGAGCGCTCGCGTCATCCGCCGGAATTTGAAGTCAATACTTAGCCGAAATTGAGGCTCGCGTCCCGCGAGAGCCACGCCCGAAAACGCCTGCGATCCCGAATGAAAAAGGCGCCCGTGCGGGCGCCCTTTCCATCGAGATCGTCGCGTGTCCTCAGGACGACGCGCCGCCGGACACGACCGTCACGCCGCGGCGGTTTTGCGCCCAGCAGGATTCGTCGGATTCCGTGCAGATGGGACGTTCCTTGCCATAGGAGATCGTGTCGAGGCGAGCCGAGGAGACGCCCAGGCTCACCAGATATTCCTTCACCGCGTTGGCGCGACGGGCGCCCAGCGCGAGGTTGTATTCGCGCGTGCCGCGTTCGTCGCAATGGCCTTCGACGGTGACGCGGACGGATGGATATTTCTGGAGCCACGCGGCCTGGCGCTGCAGCGTGCCTTTGTCCTCGTCCATGATGTTGTATTTGTCGTATTCGAAATGGACGGTGTCGCCGACATTGACCTTGAGATCCTGCTCGCTGCCGGGAACGACGCTCGACTGCATCGACTCGCTGCGACGTGGCGGGAGGCGCCATTGGCGGCGCTTCCGTTGCCGGCGGTTTCGATGGTGCATCCCGCGACCAGCAACAGCGCCGCGACAGCCGATAATTTGAATGAAGTTGAAAATTTCACCATGGAACCCTACTCCGCGAAAGCGCTTCCCTTGGTGCGCAGGGGTCGCGCAGCGAATCGACGCGCGCACCGTCTTCCTAACGGTATGATAAGCCAAAAAGAGCCCATCCGGCGCCTGAGTTCCATTAAAGAACTTCCACCTCATTGGATCAAGGGCGACCATGCGGGATCGGATGCATCGCCCGGCGTGGCGACGCGCCGTTCGTTGCGGCCCGTCACGTCGACGGACCAGACTTGCGAGCCGCGCCCGCCGCGCAAGCGTGCGGCCAAACATCATGACGCGGCCGTTCGGCGCCCAGGTCGGGCCCTCGTCCTCCCAGCCGTCGGTGATGATCCGCTCGCCGGAGCCGTCGGGATGCATGACGCCGATGCGGAAGCGTCCCGGCCGATCTGATTGGTAAACGCGATCAGATCGCCGCGCGGGCTCCAGACCGGCGTGCCGTTCTTGCCGGCCGCCGAAGCTGATGCGGTGCACATTGGAGCCGTCGGCGCCCATCACATAGATCTGCTGCGAGCCGCCGCGGTCGGATTCGAACGCGATCTGCGTGCCGTCCGGCGAATATGACGGCGAGGTATCGATGGCTGGATCGCTGGTGAGGCGCTGAACGGCGCGCGTTCGCAAATCCATCACATAGATATCGGAATTGCCGTTCTTCTCCAGCGTCATCACAACCTTGTTGCCGTCGGGTGAAAAGCGCGGCGAAAACGTCATGTCCGGAAAATCGCCCAGCATCTGCTGCCGGCCCGTTTCCAGATCGAACAGATAGACCCGCGGCTTGCCGGAGATATAGGACATGTAGGCGATGATCTGCGCCGTGGGATTGAAGCGCGGCGTGAGCACGAGATAGTCGCCATGGGTCAGGAAGATCGGATTGGCGCCGTCTTCGTCCATCACCGCCAGCCGCTTCTTGCGCGCGATCATGCGGCCCGCTTTCGGAAATGAACACGATGCGGGTGTCGAAATAGCCCTTCTCGCCCGTGATGCGGTGATAGATCGCGTCCGAAATCATGTGCGCGATACGCCGCCAATTCTCGGGCGTGGTGAAATATTGCAGCCCCAGCATCTGGGATTCGCCGTAGATGTCCCACAGCCGGAAATCGACGCGCAGCCTGCCGTCGGGCTGCATCGCGACCTGGCCCGTCACCAGCCCCTGCGCATTGATCACGCGCCAATTGGCGAAATTGGGCGGCGTGTTGATGTCGCGAATCTGTTCGATGAAGGATTTGGGATCGAGCGGCTTGAAGACGCCCGAACGGTCGAGATCGGCCCGCACGACGCCGGCGATATTCGCGCCTGCCGCCGCGTCGGACGCCTGCTGCGCGACGAAGTTCGGGATCGCGATCGGCATGGGCTGGATGTTGCCCTGGTTGACGTCCACCTGCAGCGCGGCGGACGCGGGCTCTGCCAGACCGAACATCAGCCCTAGCAGGGCGACGATGCCGAATGCAACTCTGTTCATGCCAGTTCTCCCGGAATCTACTGTCCGACCATTTGGCGGGGGTCGAACGTAAACGGATTGATCTCGCGCCAGTCGGCATATTTGTCGGCCGGCAGCTTGTAGGGCGCGCAGGTATAGATCGCGCGACGCGCCGCTTCGGCCGCCGCCTGCACATAGGGATTGCTTGCGGCCGCCGAAGCGGAGTCTGCAGCCAATTGTGGCGGCTGTGCGACCGATCCGTCCGGATTGAGGAACAGATCGAAATTGACGACCAATTGTTCCGGATGCGGCGCGCCGACGGGCGGGCTCCAGCACGGCTTGATCTGGCTGCGCAGCGCGTCCTCAAGATCGGCGGTCATCGCGTTCTGGGCGCCGAAGCCTTTCACGTTGCGGTCGGCGATGCGCGTATTGGGCGCGGAACTCGCGGCGGGCGCCACGTGATTGAGGAGCGCCAGCACATTGTCCACGTTGAAGGTCTTTTTGGTATCGGGCTTGGCCGGTTGCGGCTTCAGCTTGGGGATCGCCGGGGGCGGCGGCGTTTTGACCAGCGGCTCCGAGGGCGCCGCGTCGGCAGGCGTGCGGCTCGGTATCCTCCTGCGGCACGGAAGGCTGTTGAACGGCCAGCTGATTCGGCTGCACGGGCTCGGGCGCGATATCGGGCTGTATCTTGGGCTGGCGCTGCACGGACGGCGCAATGTTGGTCTTGGCCGCGACAGTGACGAGATCGACGGGAATGACGGGCGCGCTTTCATCGGCGATGTCGAGGCGGTGCTGCCAGGTGAACATCGTGGCGGCGACGATCGCCAGATGCAGCGCGACCGCGCCTATCCAGCCCGCAGCCGAGCGTCCCTCGCCGGCATGCGTCGCCAGCGAAATTCTATTTCTTGTCTTGAGGCTGCTTTGCGACATCGGTCACAAGCCCGATATGGGTGAAGCCCGCGGAACTGATGAGCGCCATCACTTCCATCACGCGGCCGTAATCGACGGCCTTGTCGCCGCGCACGAAGATGCGCTGGTCGTAGCCATTGGCCGAGATCGCAGCGAGCCGCGGCACCAGATCGTCTTCGGCGATGGGCGTGTTCTGCAGATAGATGCGCCCGTCATGCCGGATCGTCACGGAGAGCGGCTCGCGATCCTGGCCCAGCGCCTGGGCATGCGTCTTGGGCAGATCGACCGGCACGCCCACCGTCAGAAGCGGCGCCGTCACCATGAACACGATGAGCAGCACCAGCATCACGTCCACGAACGGCGTGACGTTGATCTCCGACATCGGACGGATGCGTCTGCGGCCGCGGCCGCGTTCCGCGCGCCGGATTGCCACCGCCATCACTTCGCCTTTTCGTCGAGCTGCCGCGACAGGATCGTCGAAAATTCGTCGGCGAAGCCGTCGAGCCGGCTCGAATAGCGCCCGATGTCGTTGACGAACTTGTTGTAGAAGATCACCGCCGGAATGGCAGCCAGAAGGCCCATCGCGGTGGCGAACAATGCTTCCGCGATGCCGGGCGCGACGACGGCCAGCGTGGTGTCGTGGCGCGCGGCGATCGCCGAAAACGAATTCATGATGCCCCAGACCGTACCGAACAGGCCGACAAACGGCGCGGTCGCTCCCACCGTCGCCAGAAATCCGAGCTGGCGTTCGACGCCGTCGGTTTCGCGCTGGATGGTGACCGACATCGCCTTGTCGATGCGGTCCTTGATGCCGGGAAGCAACGCCTCGCGCGGACCGGCGCCTTCGAACGCGCGCCGCCACTCGCGCAGCGCCGACACGAACACCGCCGCCATCGGATGATCTGTCTTCTGGGCGAATTGCTGATAGAGCTCGTCGAGCGAGAGGCCGGACCAGAACGTCTTTTCGAATTTGTCGGCGCGCCGGCGCAACGTGCCGATGGCGAGCCATTTGTTGATGATGATGGTCCACGACCACAAGGAAGCAAGCACCAGGATCGCCATCACGGCCTTGACGATGGGATCGGCGCGCATGAACAGCGAGACGACCGAGATGCCGTCGAGTTCTGGCCCTGCGGTGCCGCCCGTTTGGGTGACGTCGACCGACGTGGTGGGGGCGGCCGACGGTGCGCCAAGCTCCTGCGTTTGCGCATCGGGGCCTGTGGGCGCCGCCCGGGGTGCTTGCTGCGCGGACACGGGCACGGTCAAAAATATCGCCAACACCGCCGCCAATGCCGCGGCTGCACACTTCGGTCTCATCGGCAATCCTCTTCCGCGCCCACGGAGAACCGCGGCCTTAATCCCCCTCGCTCCCATCGGGCCGCGAGAACCTTGAGCAAAAGCCACCCGAACGTGGCCGAATTTGGGCACCAATCGTTAAGCGTCTGTTTCACAAAGGAAAGGTAGCAGCTTTTCGCGCATGCCGGCGGGAATGCGGCGGGGCTTCCCGGACAGGGAAATGACGCAGGCCTCGACCGCGCCACGCGTGAGAAGCTGGCCGTCGAGATAGATTTTCTGGTCGGCTGTCATGCGCGCGCCCGTGAGCGAGGTGCAAACGGTGCGGACCTCGATCAGGTCGTCGACGCGCGCGGGCCTCAGATATTCAAGCGTCGCCTTGCGCAAGGTCCAGGCGGAGGGCTCCGCGTCGTCCAGCATTGCGAGCCGGGTGATGCCCGCGCAACGGAAGAACTCCGAGCGGCCCCGCTCCATGAAACGCAGATAATTGGCGTGATAGACGACGCCGGACAGGTCGGTGTCTTCGTAATAGATGCGCAGGGGCAGGATATGCACCTTGCCTTCGAAGCGGCCGGACCCGCTCGCGTCAGACATCGCCCTCGTCCTCCGGCGCGAACAGGCCGAATTGCGAAGGATCGCGCGGCGGCACGGCGAGACCCAGATGCCCGAACGCGGCGGATGTGACGAGCCGGCCGCGGGGCGTGCGCTGGACCAAGCCCTGCTGCAGCAGGAAGGGCTCGACGATTTCCTCGATCGCGTCGCGTGCCTCGCCCAGCGCCGCGGCGATGGTTTCGATGCCGACCGGGCCGCCGCCGAACGCTTCCGCGATGAGCCTCAGATATTTCCGGTCGAACGCATCGAGCCCGCTTGCATCCACTTCGAGGCGATTGAGGGCGGCGTCCGCGATCTTCTCGTCCACGCGCGCTTGCCCGCCGACGGACGCGAAATCGCGCACCCGCTTTAGCAGCCGCCCGGCGATGCGCGGTGTGCCGCGCGCGCGGCCCGCGATCTCGCGTGCGCCGCCCGCCGTCAAATCGAAACCGAGCACGCGCGCGCCGCGCTCCACGATGGAAACCAGTTCCTGCGCCGAATAGAAATTGAGCCGCACGGGGATGCCGAAACGGTCGCGCAGCGGCGTGGTGATCAGGCCGGAGCGCGTCGTGGCGCCCACAAGCGTGAACGGCGCCAGCGTGATCTTCACCGAGCGCGCGCTCGGGCCTTCGCCGATGATGAGATCGAGTTCGAAATCTTCCATTGCGGGATAAAGGATTTCCTCAACCGCGGGATTGAGGCGGTGGATCTCGTCGATGAACAGCACGTCGCGCGGCTCGAGATTGGTGAGGATCGCCGCGAGATCGCCGGCGCGGGCCAGCACGGGACCCGAGGTCGAGCGGAAATTGACGCCCAGTTCGCGCGCAACGATCTGGGCCAGCGTCGTCTTGCCGAGGCCGGGCGGCCCCGAAAACAGCACATGGTCCAGCGCTTCGGAGCGGGCGCGGGCAGCCTCGATGAAGACGGCAAGGTTTTCGCGCGCCTGCTTCTGGCCCACGAATTCCGCCAGCCGCTTTGGCCGCAGGCTCGCTTCGAGCGAATCCTCCTCGCGCCGCTCGGGTGCGACGAGGCGGTCCGGTTTGCTCGATGCTTTCGCTGTGGGCGCGGGCATGCTGCGATTCGTCCTTCCCCCGCGATCTTGCCTGACTTTGGCGCGCGACGGCAGAGGCGTCACGGTTGCCAGGGATTGATCACATTCAACCCTTCAAACCGGAAATCGCCGATGTTGCGGGTAACGACCGTCAGCCCATGGACCAGACCCGTCGCCGCAATCAATGAATCGACGACGGGAGCGGATGTCAGACCCGCGCGAATACGCCCCCATCTTCGGCACACCGCCTCGTCTGCGGCGAGGACACGTCCCGAAAACCAGGCCGGAACGTCATTGGTGAGCCACATTTCCAGCTTTGCGCGCCTGCGACCCGGCGGAAGGCGCTCGATACCGGAAAATATCTCGCCGATCGTCAACGCGCTGACGTGAAGCTGCCGATTGTCGATCGATGCGAACCACGCCAACACGTCCGCATTCGGGTGTTCCTTCGCGGTCTCGGAAACCGTCACGGTGTCCAGCAAAAACATCAGAGATCAATCGTTCGTCCAGGATCGCGGCTGCGCTCGATCTTCAAGTCCACGCCCCGCAACGGTGAGGACTGCATGAACTCGACGAAGCTCAACGGCTTCTTCGAATCCTTGAGGCGACGATACTCGTCCACCGAGAGCAGTACGGCCCGTTCCTCTCCGCGGTGCGAGATCGTTTGCGGCGTCTTCGCAGCCGCCCGCAGCAGCTGGGCGAATTTGGCCTTCGCGTCCTGCGTTGCCCATACGGTCATTTTCCACACCAAACTAGTCTGACCGGTCAGTTGTAGCGGAAAAGGTCCTCCCGCACAAGCCAAATCTGGCCGGGATAGTGACGCAGCCTACCGCCCCATCGCGCGCAAGCTTTCGCGGATCAGCATGTCGACGGCCGCGTGGTCGCCCAGATCGCGCGCCGCCCGCGCGATGGCTTCGGCCGCCTGGCCCTGCGAATAGCCGAGTTTGACGAGGGCGGCGACGGCATCGGCTTCGGGCCCGCGAGGCGCGAGTGCAGGCGCATGAACGCCGTCGTCGGCATGGCCCCGCAGCATCATGGACGGCGCCTTGTCCTTCAGTTCGGTGACGATGCGGGTGGCGAGCTTCGGCCCTACGCCCTGCGCGCGGCCGACCGCGGCCTTGTCGGACAGCGCCAGCGCCCGTTCGAGTTCGCGCGGCGACAGCGCCGACAACACATTGAGCGCCACCCGCGCACCCACATTCTGCACCGTCTGCAGCAGCCGGAACCATTCGCGCTCTTCCGCGGAGAAGAAGCCATAGAGCCGGATGGTTTCGTCGGTGACGCGCGTTTCGATCATCAGTGCGGCGCTCGCGCCTGCGCTCAACCGCGCCAGGGTCGAAGACGGGCAATGTACCAGATAACCCACACCCGCCACATCGATGATCGCGTGATCTTCGGCGAGCGAATCGACGATGCCGGAGAGCTTGCCGATCATGCGAGCGCCGCCGCGATGCGCGCGCGCGTGCCCGACAGATGCGCATGCGTGATGGCGCAGGCGAGCGCATCCGCCGCGTCGGCCTGCTCGACGCCCGCTTGCGGCAGAAGGCGCCGCACCATCGCGAGCACCTGTTCCTTGCCGGCATGGCCCGCGCCCACCACGCATTTCTTGATGTGGTTGGGCGTGTATTCCGCGATCTCGATTCCCGCCTGCGCGGCGGCGAGAAGTGCGATCGCCCGCGCATGACCCAGCTTCAGCGCTGCGGACGGGTCTTTGTGCACGAAGGCCTGCTCCACCGCGACGGCATTGGGCTTCACATCGGCGATGACGATGGCGAGCGCGCCGTGCAGCGCCGCAAGGCGGCGGCCCAGATCCATGGTCGCGCTGCTCGTCAACACACCATGGGCCACGTGGGTGAGCCTCGTGCCCGACATTTCAATCGCGCCCCAGCCCATACGGGCGAGGCCGGGATCGAGGCCGAGAATTCGAATCGTCTGCATCGCGGGCGGATCTGAGAATCGCGAGTGCGAGTGTCGCGGAAGCGTCCGCCTTCGCGCAACTGGCATCGGGCAAGGCCCGCGCCTAGAATTGCGCGAAATCCGCCCAAGGGAGTTCCCATGAAAACGCGAAAGCTTGGCCGCACGGGTCCCGTCGTCTCGGCCATCGGGCTGGGCTGCATGGGTATGTCGGACTTCTACGGCCCGGCCGACGAGACGGAAAGCGTCGCCACCATTCACGCCGCGCTCGAGGCGGGCATCACCTTGCTCGACACCGGCGATTTCTACGGCATGGGACATAACGAGCTTCTGATCCGTGAGGCGCTCCGCGGAGGCAAGCGTGATCGCGCGATCCTCAGCGTCAAGTTCGGCGCGCTGCGGGGGCCCGACGGGCGCTGGGGCGGCTTCGATGCCCGCCCCGCGGCACTGCGCAATTTCGTCGCCTATAGTCTCAAGCGCCTCGGCACCGATCGGATCGACATCTACCGGCCCGCCCGGCTCGATCCCGCCGTGCCCATCGAAGACACCATCGGCGCCATCGCCGATCTCGTCAAAGCGGGCTTCGTGCGCCATATCGGCTTGAGCGAAGTGTCCGCCGAAACGGCGCGGCGCGCCCAGGCCGTGCATCCGATCGTCGATTTGCAGATCGAATACGCCATCGTCACGCGCATGATCGAGCACAAAATCCTGCCGGGCTTGCGCGAGTTCGGCGTGGGAGTCACGGCCTATGGCGTCCTGTCGCGCGGCCTGATCAGCGCGGCGACGGTGGCGGGCAACATGCGCGAGCGGCCGTTTTTCCCACGCTTCTCGGGCGCCAACCTGCCGCGCAATGTCGCGCTGGTGCAGAAGCTCGCCGAGATCGCCAAAGCGCGGGGCATCACGGTGGCGCAACTCGCTATCGCCTGGGTCTTGGGACGCGGGCCCGACATCGTGCCGCTGGTGGGCGCACGCCGGCGCGAGCGGCTCGCCGAAGCGCTGGGCGCGCTCGACATCGAACTGACGAAGAGCGAACTGAAAGCGATCGACGCGGTCGCGCCCGACGGCTCAATCGCCGGCACACGCTACGCCGAAGAGCAGATGCACATGCTCGACAGCGAGCGCGGAAGATAATCAATTCATTGCGCGTTATCTTCGTGCCGTTTCCGCTCGCTTAATTCGAACGCCTCACGCTTATTCGCATCGAGTCCACGCAAATCGCCATATGTGGCCGGGTAGTACAGCCGTAGGCGAGCAAAAGCGGACCCGGAGAGTCTTTCATCCGCTCCTCTCAGGTCGGAGAGCAGTGATGCTCTGAGGCCGTCCGCGCTAATATTGCTCCAATCCTCTTTGACGCGCTCGACAAGCTCTGGAGCCTCAATCGGGGAGTTTATCACGGTGATAGCGGTCGGTTGATACCGAAGAGCGAGCAATTGCCGATTTACGATCTGACCGACAAGGGCAAAACATACGTCGCCTATCCTGACTGTGTAAGGACCGTTAATCCACTTCTCGAGGCACGGACGGCAGTGCCGCTTTTGTGGTGACTGGTCCTTGCCATCATATTCATCGCCAAAATACTCCCCTCCAAAAGTTGCGACGCCGATCCCCCGCACTGTGAGCTTGGTGGGACGCGCATCGGTCAGGTGCTGGATCAAGGCCGGTAGGGAGCTTGACCCGCGCCGCACCAACTCGCGCATTGAAGGCGATATGACCGGGGCAGCAGACCCGATAACGCCGCCACCGAACTCCAGCGTTAATTCATCCGCAATGAACCCATTGACAGTCGCAGTGTCGTGGAGGCCCGGCGCGACGGAATCGACTAGCGCAAGATCGTCGATCAATTTTTCGACAGGTATCTTGGAATAATCTATGTTCGTGGCAGCCAATGACTCCGTTGGAACTGCAAGAAATACGATTGCAAGAAGAAGTCCGCGCATGACGCTCTCCCTCAATTCAGATAGCGACCTATTCGAATTCTCGAAGCGATAAACCCCTAGTTGTAGCGGCCAGATACCTGCGAGAAGAACACCATGAGCAAGAACAAAGATACTTCCATTCGGCGAGGCACGGGGAATATTTTTGCCGATCTCGGATTTCCCGGCGCCGATACCCACCTCGTCAAGGCGCAGCTCATGAGCCGCGTGCAGGACACGATGCGCAACCGCAAGCTCAATCAAACCGAAGCGGCGCGGATCATAGGCGTGAGCCAACCAGACGTTTCGCGCATGCTCAAGGGCCAATTCCGCGACGTGTCCGTCGAACGGCTCATGCAAATGCTGACCAGACTGGGTTGCGAGGTCGACATCGTCGTGAAGCCGCAGGGGCGCAAGAAAGCCTTTGCGGCAATCCACGTTGTCGCCGCGTAGCCGGATTGCGCGTTACGCCGATAATTTTTCCATCAACCCGCTGGAAAGCTCGTAATTGCCGTAGACGTGCTGCACGTCGTCATGGTCGTCGAGCACGTCGAGCAGCTTGACGAGTTGCTCGCCCAATTCGTCGCTGACGGCCGTCTCGTTCTGCGCCCGCCACACGATGGAGGCCGATTGCGGCGGCCCGAGCTTGGCTTCCAGCGTATCGCGCACGGCGCCGAAATCCTCCACCTTGCAGAGAAATTCGTGGCCCTCGTCGGTGGAGATGCATTCGTCGGCGCCGCACTCGATGGCCGCCTCGAGCATGGCGTCGTCGCTGCCTTTGCTTTTCGGATAGGCGACGGCGCCCATGCGCGCGAACATGAAGGAGACCGAATTCGTTTCGCCCAGCGCGCCGCCATATTTGGAGAACGCCGCGCGCAGATCGCCCGCGGTGCGGTTGCGGTTGTCCGTCAACGCTTCGACGATCAGCGCGACGCCGCCCGGCCCATAGCCTTCGTAGCGCACCTCTTCGATGTTCTCCGCGTCGCCGCCCTGCGCCTTCTTGATGGCGCGCTCGATATTGTCCTTGGGCATGTTCTCGGCGCGGGCCGCCACGATCGCCGCGCGCAGGCGGGCATTGTGGGACGGGTCGGGAAGACCGTTCTTCGCCGACACGGTGATTTCGCGGGCAAGCTTGGAAAAGAGCTTGGAGCGCTCCTTATCCTGGCGCCCCTTGCGGAACATGATGTTCTTGAACTGGGAATGACCGGCCATGGCTCACCTTCAGCGGCGGTCCCATAGCCGGGCAAACGGGCCGGTTCAAGCGTGAATGTCGGGGACGCTCTGCTTCAGCCGGCCGCCGATGCGGACGGGTTCGATGCGCTCCGCCAGGCCCTTCGCGTTGGTCTCGACATAGACCCCGCACATCGTGGCCGGCCCGGTCGCGGGCGAAAAGCGCCCCGAGGACATCTTGCGGATGAAGCGCTGGACGGGCTCGAATTTCTCCATGCCGATGACGGAATCGTAGTCCGCGCAGGCGCCGGCATCCGTCTGATAGGCCGTGCCGCTGGGAAAAATCTGGGCGTCGGCCGTGGGGATGTGCGAATGCGTGCCGACCACAAGGCTCGCGCGGCCGTCGCAGAACTGGCCCATCGCCATCTTCTCGGAGGTCGCTTCGGCGTGCATGTCGACGATGACGGCATCCGCGCCCTCGCCCAATGGACAGGCGCCGAGTTCCGCTTCGACCGCCGCGAACGGATCGTCCAGCGGGTCCATGAACACGCGGCCCATCACGTTGATCACCAGCACGCGCGCGCCGGCGCGCGTGTCGTAAAGCCCCACGCCCTTGCCCGGCGTTCCGGGCGGATAATTGCGGGGGCGCAGGATGCGGTCCTCCTGATCGATGAAGGACAAAATCTCGCGCTGGTCGGCCCAATGGTTGCCGGTGGTGATGACGTCGATGCCGCTCGCGAACAATTCGTTCGCCACGATGCGGGTGAGGCCGAAACCGCCCGCCGCGTTCTCCGCGTTCGCCACCACCAGATCGAGCTTGAGACGCTCCTTCAGGCGCGGCAGTTCCGTGCCCACCACGTCGCGGCCCGGCTTGCCCATGATGTCCCCGATGAAAACGATCCGCATTTATCTCCCGAATGTCCTGACGCCCAATTCCGTAACTACCATATCGAGGCGCTGATCGCGCGCTTCCGATGGCAGATGCACAATTTCCTGGCCTGCATAGGCGATGCCGATGGCGAGAATGCGGCCTCGCGCACGCAGGGCTTCCAGCGTGCGGTCGTAATGGCCGCCGCCATAACCGAGCCGGTGCCCCGACGCATCGAATGCCAGGAGCGGCACCAGAAGCGCCTCGGGAACGATTGTTTGCGCAATGGAACCCGGCTCGGAAATGCCTCGGGAATTGGCGACGAGAAGATCGCCGTCACGCCAAATGCGGAACTCGAGCGGAGCGCCGTTATCCACGACGCACGGCAGTGCGATTTCGTGCCCGCGCGCGGCGAGCGCCCGGGCCAGCGCACGCGGATCGGCTTCATCGCGCACGGGCCAATAGCTGGCGACGACAGCGCCTGCACGCAACGGCAGTTGAGACGAGAGACGCGCAGTCGTATCGCCGAACGCGAGCTGCGCCGCAGCGAGCGTGGCGCGCAGCCCGCGCGCGTCCTTGCGAAGGATTTGCTTGGAGGTCATTTCGAAACAAGCGGACGGGACCGCCTTCGCCGTTGGATGTGGATCCTCACGGGCCTGCAAGTGCAGGTGGGCGCCATATATCCGAAACCAGGGTCTCGGTCAGGGACAGCTCCCGGTGAGTACCATTAAGGCCCCTGGGTATCGCAATCCTGTCGCGCGGGGCAGTACCCGTCCAACACGAAGACTAGGCTTCGCCGAGGCGCGCGGCAATGACCTCGACGCGCCGGGCGGCCGTTTCGAGCGCGTCGGCCGCGATCTGCTGCGACGCTGCGAGGCGCGCCTGCATGTCGTCATGCGCGCCCGAAAGATCGCCCACTTCCCTGGCGCGCGCTTCCAGCCGGCCGGCCGCATCGAAATATTCGTCGGCAATCAGGAGCGAGGCCATCAGCATTAACCGCGTATCGCCCACCTGCCCCACGCTTTCCAGAAGCTCGCGCACTTTGGCATCCACATGTGTGGCGAGTTCGCGCAGATGATCTTCCTCGCCGTCGTCGCAGGCAATCGTATAGGCGCGCTGGTTGACCATCACATTGACGAGCGGCATGGGGATTCTCCTGTTCGCGCTCAGCGCGAGAGTGCGGCGCGGATTTCGGCGATGGCGCCGTCGAGGCGGGTTTCCACGTCTTCGGTCACGCCGGCGAGCGCACGCGATTCGTCTTCCAGCTCGGCCACGCGCGCGAGCAAGCGGTCGCGTTCGTCGCGCAGGCTCGCGATCTCGGCCGCGTCCCTGACCGCCTGGGCGCGGACGCCTGCCAGCGGCAGAGCCGCCCGCTCCAGCTTTTCGAGCGCGCCCACGAGCCGCTTCGTCGTATCGTCGAGCCCGGTCATGGTCGCTCTCCGCCAAATCGGGCGTGACCTTAGGCGCTGTGGGGAAATGCGGTCAACGATTCGGCGGGCTTGACGGGTGCGGCGGCCTCTCGCTAAGGCCACGGCCGCCGCCGAGGGCCCGACCGCATGACCGACACCGCCGCCACATCGCCGGCCATCCCCAACGACCAGGCCGGCACGCGCCGCTTGGCCAACGCCATCCGCGCACTGTCCATGGACGCCGTGCAGGCCGCCAACAGCGGACATCCCGGCATGCCGATGGGCATGGCCGATGTGGCGACCGTACTTTTCGCCCATTTCCTCAAATTCGACCCCGCCGATCCGGCCTGGCCGGACCGCGACAGGTTCGTATTGTCGGCCGGCCACGGCTCGATGCTGCTCTATTCGCTGCTGCACCTGACCGGCTATTCCGGCATTTCCATCGACGATATCCGCCATTTCCGCCAATTGGGCAGCCCCTGCGCCGGGCACCCCGAATATGGCCACGCTCCGGGAATTGAGACCACCACCGGCCCGCTGGGCCAGGGCATCGCTACGGCTGTCGGCATGGCGCTCGCCGAGCGCATCCTCAACGCTCGCTTCGGCGACGGCCTGGTCGACCACAAGACCTACGCGATCGCCAGTGACGGCGACCTGATGGAAGGCATCAGCCACGAGGCGATCGGGCTTGCCGGACATCTGAGGCTCAATCGTCTCATCGTTCTGTTCGACGACAACCACATTTCCATCGACGGGCCGACGTCGCTCTCCGTGTCGGGCGACATGCGCAAGCGCTTCGAGGCAGCGGACTGGGCGACGTTTGCCTGCGACGGCCACGACGCGGCCGATGTCGCGCGTGCGCTTCAGGCGGCGCAGTCGAGTGACAAGCCGGTGTTGATCGCCTGCCGCACCATTATCGGCTTCGGCGCGCCGACGCGGGCGGGCACGTCCAAGGCGCATGGCGAAGCGTTGGGGCTGGAGGAAGTGGCCGGTGCGCGAAAGGCGCTCGACTGGCCTTACGAACCTTTCGTCGTTCCCAACGACATTCTCTCGTCATGGCGCGCCATCGGCGCCCGCGGACAAGCCCCCCGCGCGCAATGGATGAAACGCAAGGCGGAGACCGCGACGGAAACCGTGCGGGCGTTCGACGCGGCGCTTGCGGGCACCGCACCTTCTTCGCTCGCGGCGGCACTCAACGAATTGAAAAAGAAGATCAGCGCCGAGAAGCCGTCGCTCGCCACCCGCAAAGCGTCCGAGAACGCGCTGGAAGTGATCAACGCGCTGTGGCCGGAAACGATCGGCGGCTCGGCCGACCTTACCCCCTCGAACAACACACGCACCAAAGGCATGCAGGAAATCGCGACCGGCAATTTCGCCGGCCGCTACATCCATTTCGGCATCCGCGAGCACGGCATGGCGGCGGCGATGAACGGACTCGCGCTGCATGGCGGCGTGGTTCCCTATTCGGGAACGTTCCTCATTTTCTCGGATTACTGCAGGCCCTCCATCCGGCTCGCCGCACTGATAGGCGTGCGCGTCATTCATGTGATGACGCATGATTCCATCGGCCTGGGCGAAGACGGGCCGACGCATCAACCCGTCGAACAACTGGCCGCGTTGCGGGCCATTCCCAATCTCCTGGTGCTGCGTCCCGCCGACGCGGTCGAAACGGCGGAATGCTGGGAGATCGCGCTGGCGCAGAAGGCACGCCCCAGCGTGCTCGCGCTGACGCGCCAAGCGCTACCTACCATGCGCACGACGCATAGCGACGAGAACCATTCGGCCCGCGGCGCCTACGAGGCGGCGCCCGCTTCGGGCAAGGCGATGGTTACTTTCCTTGCAACCGGCTCGGAAGTTGAGATTGCGTTGCGCGCGCGCGAACTGCTTGCACAGGACGGCGTGGCCGCGCGAATCGTCTCGATGCCGTCCTGGGAATTGTTCGAAGAACAACCGGCAACATATCGTGACGCCGTTCTGGGGCCGGATACGATAAAGGTCGCGATCGAAGCTGCCGCGCCCTTCGGATGGGCGCGCTATCTGGGTCCGTCGGGGAAGTTCGTCGGCATGCACGGTTTCGGCGCCAGCGCCCCATATAAGGATTTGTACAAACATTTCGGCATCACCGCCGAAGCCGCCGCCGATGCCGGGCGCGCGGCGCTCAAAGAGAAGAACTAGGAGGACATCATGGCCATTCGCGTCGCGATCAACGGATTCGGCCGCATCGGGCGGCTGGTGCTGCGCGCGATCGTGGAATCCGGCCGCAAGGACATCGTCGTCGCGGGCGTCAACGATCTCGGCCCCGTGGAAACCAACGCGCATCTGTTGCGCTACGATTCGGTGCATGGCCGCTTTCCCGGCGAAGTGACGGTGGACGGCGACCACATGATCGTGGGCGGCCACAAGATCAGGGTGACGTCGGTCAGAAATCCGGCCGAGTTGCCGCACAAGGAACTCGCAATCGATATCGCGCTCGAATGCGTCGGCATCTTCACCTCGAAAGAGAAAGCATCCGGGCATCTCGCGGCCGGCGCCAAGCGCGTGCTCGTCTCCGCTCCCGCCGACGGCGCCGACCTGACCGTCGTCTACGGCGTCAACCACAACAAGCTCACCAAAGATCATATCGTGGTGTCGAACGCCTCCTGCACGACGAATTGCCTGGCGCCGGTGGCGAAGGTGTTGAACGACGCCATCGGCATCGAAAAAGGTTTCATGACCACCATTCACTCCTACACCAACGACCAGCCTTCGCTCGATCAGATGCACAAGGATCTCTATCGCGGGCGTGCGGCGGCGTTGTCGATGATCCCCACCTCGACGGGCGCGGCGAAGGCGGTGGGGCTTGTGTTGCCGGAGCTGAAGGGCAAGCTCGACGGCGTGGCCGTGCGCGTGCCGACGCCGAACGTATCGCTGGTCGATCTCAAATTCGTAGCCAGGCGCCCGACCAGCGTGCAGGAAGTGAACGACGCGATGAAGGCGGCCGCGGCCGGCGCACTCAAGGGTGTTCTCGTCATCGTCGATGCGCCGCTGGTGTCGACCGACTTCAACCACAGTCCCGCCTCGTCCAGCTTTGCGCTCGACCAGACCAAGGTGATCGACGGCAATCTCGTCAGTGTGATGAGCTGGTACGACAACGAGTGGGGTTTCTCGAACCGCATGGCCGACACGGCCGTCGCGATGGGCAAGCTTCTCGTCCCATGAGCAAGAACGAAATCGTCCTCGTCTCGGTGCCGGTCGGCGATCAGGCGCGCGCCAAGAAATTCTATTCGGAGAAGCTCGGCTTTTCGGTCGCGATGGAGCGTGTCGACGCCATGGGGCCGGGCCGCAGCTGGATCATGCTGGCCCCGCCCGGCGGCACGGCCATGATCACGCTCGTCAACTGGTTCGAGACCATGCCCGCCGGCAGCCTGCGCGGGCTTGTGATCGCGACGGCCGATCTCGACGGCGAACATGTGCGCCTCAAGAAAGCCGGCGTCGACATCGACGAGGTCAAGGCTGCTCCCTGGGGGCGTTACGCCACCTTGCGCGACAGCGAAGGCAACGGCCTCGTGCTGCAGCAAAGCTGAATGGCGATGAAAGGCTACCGGACGCTCGACGACATCGAGGTACGGGGCAAGCGCGTGCTTGTGCGGGCCGATCTCAACGTGCCCATGAAAGACGGCAAGGTCGCCGATGCGCTGCGCATCGAACGCCAGGCGCCCACCATTCGCGAACTGGCGGCGAAGGGCGCGCGCGTCGTCGTGCTGTCCCATTTCGACCGGCCGAACGGCAAGATCGTGCCGTCGATGTCGGTGAAGCCGGTCCTCGCGGCATTGGCCGGCGCGGTCGGGAAGCCGGTTGCGTTCGCCGAATTTTGCATCGGCGAAGAGACGGAGCGCGCCGTTGCGGCGATGATGGACGGCGACGTTCTGCTACTGGAAAATACGCGCTTCCATGCGGGCGAAGAGGCCAACGATCTCGACTTTGCGAGAGCCGTGGCGAGACTGGGCGACCTGTTCGTGAACGACGCGTTCTCCGCCGCGCACCGGGCGCACGCGACGACGGAAGCGATTGCGCGTCTCCTGCCGTCGGCGGCGGGACGCGCGATGGAAAAGGAGCTGTTCCATCTCCACCAGGCGCTCGACCGGCCCGTGCGGCCGCTGATGGCGGTGGTCGGCGGCGCGAAGGTTTCGACCAAGATCGCGCTGCTGGGCAATCTCGTGACCCGCGTCGACGTGCTCGTCATCGGCGGCGCGATGGCGAATACGTTCCTGGCGGCGCGAGGGTTGGAAATCGGCAAATCGCTGTGCGAGCGCGACCATTTCGACACCGCGCGCGGCATCTTCAAGAAGGCCGAGGATGCTGGCGCGGCGATCCTGTTGCCGCTCGACGCGGTCGTGGCCGGAGAATTCAAAGCGAATGCCGCCCACCGCACCGTGCCGGTCAATGCCGTCGCGCCCGACGAGATGATCCTCGACGTGGGGCCGGCGACGGTTGAGGCTTTCGCCAAACGCCTGCAATATACGAGCACTTTGGTATGGAACGGGCCGTTCGGCGCGTTCGAGACACAGCCCTTCGACCGGGGAACGGTCGAAGCCGCGAGAGCGGTGGCATCGCGCACGCGCGCCGGCAAGCTGCTCTCGGTCGCGGGCGGCGGAGATACCGTGGCCGCGCTCAATCACGCGGGCGTGGCGGACGATTTCTCCTATGTCTCGACGGCGGGCGGCGCGTTCCTCGAATGGCTGGAAGGACAAGAACTGCCGGGCGTGAGCGCGCTCGCGCAGTCAAAGGGATGATGACGATGGATTTGCGGAACTGGCGCGCATCGCGCACGCGATGACGGCGAAAGGCAAAGGCCTTCTTGCGGCGGACGAAAGCTCCGGCACGATCAAGAAGCGCTTCGACAAGATCGGCGTGGAATCGACGGAGGCGAACCGGCGCGACTATCGCGAATTGTTGTTCCGCTCGGCCGAGGGAATGAAACACATTTCGGGCGTGATCCTCTATGATGAGACGATCCGCCAGAAGGCGAATGACGGCAGGGGCACGCCGCTGGTCAAGATCATCGAGGCCGCGGGTGCGATTCCCGGCATCAAGGTCGACACGGGCGCAAAGCCGCTGGCGCTGTGTCCGGGTGAGACCGTCACCGAAGGTCTCGACGGATTGCGCGAGCGGCTGATCGAATATCGCGGGCTCGGCGCCCGTTTCGCCAAATGGCGGGCGGTGATCGACATCGGGCCGGGAATTCCGACCTTCACATCGATCAGCACCAACGCGCACGCGCTCGCGCGCTACGCGGCGCTCTGCCAGGAAGAGGACATCGTGCCGATCGTCGAGCCCGAAGTGCTGATGGATGGCGGCCACGACATCGACGTCTGCGCGATGGTCACCGAATGGACTCTCAAGGAAGTGTTCTACGCGCTGTTCAATCAGAAGGTCGCACTCGAAGGCATGGTGCTGAAGCCCAATATGGTGATCTCGGGAAAGAAATGCCCGAAGCAGGCAGGAATCGACGAAGTGGCCGAGAAGACGATCCAGATTCTCAAGCGTTGCGTGCCCGTCGCGGTGCCGGGTATCGCCTTCCTCTCCGGCGGACAGGCCGACGTGGAAGCGACGGCGCATCTGAACGCGATGAACGCGAAATACACGCTTCCCTGGGCGCTCACCTTTTCCTATGGCCGCGCGTTGCAGGCCGCGCCGCAAGAGGCCTGGCGCGGCAAGGCCGAAAACGTGCCCGCCGCGCAGCGCGCATTCGCGCATCGCGCGCGCATGAACGGCTTGGCCGCGAAAGGCGAATGGAACGCCGATCTCGAAAAGAACGCGGCGTGATTGTCTGGGACCGCGGGCGTCTCGCCCGCACGATGCGGCCGGGACGGCCGCGGTCCGACGCGTGTGAATGGCATCGCAGATGAGCGATCGCTGCCGCCTCTATCTGATCACGCCGCCGAAGCTTGAGCCCAAATCTTTCGCCGAGACGCTCCGGCGTGCGCTGGGCGCGGGCGACGTGGCGAGCGTGCAGCTGCGCCTCAAGGACGTTCCCGACGATGATATCCGCCGCGCCGCGGAGGTGCTGATGCCGGTCGCACAGCGGGCGGGCGCGGCCTTCATCCTCAACGACCGCGCCGATCTCGCTGCGTCGCTCGGTGCGGACGGCGTGCATGTGGGACAGGACGATGTGCCCTATGCCGTGGCGCGCGCCGCCATGGGCCCGGACCGCATCGTGGGCGTGACCTGCCATGACTCGCGCCATCTCGCGATCGAGGCCGCCGAAGCGGGCGCGGACTATGTCGCCTTCGGCGCGTTCTTCCCCACGCTCACCAAGGAACCGAAGACGCGGGCCGAGACCGATCTGCTCGTCTGGTGGTCGGAATTGATGGTCGTCCCCTCAGTGGCCATCGGCGGCATCACGGCCATGAATGCGCGGCCGCTGATCGAGGCGGGCGCCGATTTCATCGCGGTGTCCGCGGGCGTGTGGGACTACGCGCAAGGCCCCGAAGCGGCGGTTAAGGCTTTCAACGCGCTCTTTTGAGGGCCGATTGCGCCCGCTCCCGCGGCCCTGCTAGAACCCGCGCGCTCTTTCGACATCGACCGACCTCATATCCGCGCCCCAAAGGAGCGCGCCCGCCATGGCCAAGATCGCAGGCAACGAAATCCGCCCCGGCATGATGATCGCGCATGAAGGCGGGCTTTGGTTGGCGGTGAAGACCCAGGCCGTGAAGCCGGGCAAGGGCGGCGCCTACAACCAGGTTGAACTCAAGAACATCGTCACCGGCACCAAGCTCAACCAGCGCTTCCGCGCCGACGAAACGGTCGAAGAGACCTATCTCGAAAAGAAGGACTTCCAGTTCCTCTTTGCCAGCGGCGACACGCTCACCTTCATGGACATGGAAACCTTCGACCAGATCGAACTGGCGACGGAATTCGTGGGCGATCAGACGCAATTTCTGCAGGACGGCATGAAGGTGCTGGTGCAGACCTATGAAGGCCGCCCCATCGGCATCAAGCTGCCGCAGCAGGTGACGCTCGAAGTCGTCGAAGCCGACGCGGTGATGCGAGGCGGAACGGCGGCGCCATCCTACAAGGGCGCGGTGCTCGAAAACGGACTGAAGATTCAGGTGCCGCCCTTCATCAACGCGGGCACCAGGATCGTGGTATCGACCGAAGACGGTTCCTATGTGCGGCGGGCGGAATAGGTGCCCTACCTTTCGCCCGCGCTGAACGTGATGATTGCGGCCGCCCGCAAAGCGGGGCGCGGCCTCATCCGCGATTTCGGCGAAGTCGAAAATCTGCAGGTTTCACTGAAAGGCCCCGCCGATTTCGTCACCAAGGCCGATCAGCGCACCGAAAGCATCCTGGTGGGCGAGCTGCAGAAGGCGCGCTCGGGATATTGCTTTCTGGTTGAGGAAGCGGGCGCGATCGAAGGCACCGACAAGACGCACCGCTTCATCATCGATCCGCTGGACGGCACCACCAACTTCCTTCACGGCATTCCCCATTTCGCCATTTCCATCGCGCTCGAACGCGAGGGCCAGCTTGTCAGCGCCGTCGTCTACAATCCGGTGACCGACGAGATGTATATCGCCGAGCGCGGCCAGGGCGCCTATCTGAACGACCGGCGGCTGCGCGTGTCGGCGCGCAAGACGACGAAGGATGCGCTGTTCGCCACCGGCATCCCGTTCCTGGGCCGGGAAGGCCATGAGCGGTTCCTGGGCGAACTTGCGCCCGTGATGGCGGTGTCGGCCGGTGTGCGGCGGTTCGGCGCGGCGGCGCTCGATCTTGCCTATGTGGCTGCCGGGCGCTACGACGGGTTCTGGGAGCGCGGCCTCGCGGCCTGGGACGTGGCAGCCGGCATCCTCCTCGTGCGCGAGGCGGGCGGTCAGGTGACCGATCTCGACGGGCGCGACAAGATGCTCGACCGGGGCGAGATCCTCGCCGCCAACGAGCCGCTGCACCCGCAGCTCTTGAAGCTTGTGAAGGAGGGCGGCCGAACGCCCGTTGAGCGCTGAGCACGACACGATTATCCTCCCGGCCGGGAAAGAGTCGCTCACTTCCAGGCCCTAAGATCACAGAGACGATGCGACTTTCGAAAACACTCGCTCCAATCGCCGTCCTTGCCGCGCTCGCGGCCGTGCCCGCGTCCGCCCAGATGTATCCGGGCCAGGGCGTGACGGTGAACGGACGTGCGGTGCAGGGCGGCCAGATGCTGATCTATCCCGGCGGCTCCTATATGCGTGTGCTGCCGCCGCTGCTGGAACCGGGACAGGACGCCACCGGCCAGGAACCCATTCATCTCCACATGCCTGTGCCCCACAGGGTCGCGCATATCGCGCACCACACCCATGTCGCGGCGGCGCCCACGACCGATGTGACGGTCACGCCGGCGCTTTCGAACGATTCAAGTTCCAGCCAGGACACGACCATCGCACCTGCGTCTGCGCCCGCGCCTGCGGAGCCGTCGCACAGGAAGCACACGAAATCCGCGCAAGTCGCCGCGACCGCGCCCGATGCGGCGCCTCCGCCCGCTGCGGATGGCGGCATGCCGCTGCAATTCAGCGACGAGCCCGCGACCGCGGTGCCGACGACGCCGGCTGCACCGGCGCCCGCGCACGGCAAATCGCAAACGAAGGTGGCATCGACCGAGCCTCCGCCTGCGCAGACGGGCAGCGCGCCCGCAAAGCCCGAAGGCGGCGATCACGCCAATCTTTCCAAGCGCGCGGCAATCCTGTTCGAACAGAACGCGACGGATCCCTCGCCCGCGCAATATGACGGCGTGAAGCTCCTGGCCGGCGATCTCAATTCGGCGCTCGAAGCGGGCGCGACGCGGGTCCAACTCGAAGCCTATGGCGGCACGCCGGGTGACAAATCCTCGGATGCGCGCAGGCTGTCGCTCAAACGGGCGCTGGCCGTGCGCCAATTGCTGATCGACGACGGCGTGCCTTCGAGCCGCATCGACATTCGCGCGATGGGCGGCACCGACGACAAGGGCCCCAGCGACCGCGTGGACGTATTCGTGCGCGCGAGCTGACGCGACGTTTCAGGCCGCCGACTTCACGCCGATCCGCATATCCATGTCCTTCGCCTCCCGCCCGGCCACCGCGAACACGGCGATCATCACGGCCGCGAACGCTGCAATGATCGCGAGCGCATAGGACAATTCGCCGCCAAACGCCGCAGCGAGTGCGCCCTGGATCGTCGCATTGGTCGAAGCGATGAAATTTCCCAGCTGATAGACGACGCCGGGAAATGTCCCTCGCACTTCCGGCGGCGATAATTCGTTCAGATGCGCGGGAATCACGCCCCAGCATCCTTGCACCATGAATTGCATCACGAACGCGCCGGCCGCAAGCGTCATGGGGTCGGCCGAGAACGCCCAAAGTGGAATGACGAGCAACGACAGTAGCGCACCCACGATCAGCGTGCGCCGCCGCCCAAACCGCTGCGACAGCGCACCCAATGTGAGGCCGCCAAGGATCGCACCGATGTTGAAGATGATCGCTATCGCGCCAACGGTGTGCGGATCAAGCTTGCGATCGACTTTGAGAAATGTCGGATAGAGATCCTGCGTGCCGTGACTGTAAAAATTGAAGAACGTCATCAGGAGAATGGCATAAATCGCGAGCTTCCAATGCGCGCGCAAGACGCCGGACATGCGGCTCGATCTGGCGTGCTGCCGATTCCAGCCGGGCGATTCCGGTACGTGCCGCCGGATGTAGAGAATCAATAGCGCCGGCAAGATACCGAGCATGAACATTCCACGCCAACCTAAGAGTGGAAACAAGACGGTATAAGCGACGGAGGCAATAAGGTAGCCGCTTGGATAACCGGCCTGCAGTATTCCCGAGACGATGCCGCGCGATTCGGGGCGGATCGACTCCATCGTCAATGACGCGCCAATGCCCCATTCTCCACCCATCGCAATACCGAACAGCGCACGTAAAATGAGAAAGATTGCGAAGCTCGGCGCAAATGCGGACGCAAACGCAAGCAACGCGTAGCACAGGACATCGAACATCATCACCGGGCGGCGGCCGAAGCGGTCTGCAAGCCGTCCGAATAAAAATGCGCCGACCGGTCGAAGAGCCAGTGTCAAGCTGAGCACGATCGTGACGTCAAGGCCGTGCGACCCCGTCAAAGACGCCACAAAGCGATCCCAGATCAGCGGTACGAGAATGGCCGCCTTCGCGAATATGTTGTGCGCGGCGGCGTAATCGGAGCCCAACGTCAACGCGCGGGGTTTGATGGCAATTCCGAATTCCTTGGCGACATCCGAAAGGACGAACACCAGCAGGAAAAAATCGAATGCGTCGAGCGTCCAGCCCAGATAGCTGGCGGCAACGACGTGTTTCTGTTCCTTCGTCCAGCCCTTCAACGCGTTGAGCACCATCCCCCACCCCTGCTACCGATTTCCGGATTTCTCCCGCTCCCAGCGACGATGCGCTTCACGCGGCGAGTTTTGCGCCCGTCTTGGATTTGATTTCGTCGAACGCGACGCCGGGCGCCATCTCGACGACCTTCAACCCGTCCTTCGTCACGTCGAACACGCCGAGATTGGTGATCACGCGGTCGATGCAGGCCACTCCCGTCAGCGGCAGGGTGCAGTGCTTGAGAAGTTTCGGCCGCCCGGCCTTGTCGGTGTGATCCATGATCGCCACGCAGCGCCGCACGCCGGCCACCAGATCCATCGCCCCGCCCATGCCCTTCACGAGCTTGCCCGGCACCATCCAGTTGGCGAGATCGCCCGTCTCGGACACTTCCATCGCGCCCAGGATCGAAAGATCGATATGGCCGCCCCGGATCATCGCGAAACTGTCGGCGGAAGAAAAATACGACGTCTTCGCCAGTGCGGTGATGGTCTGTTTGCCGGCATTGATCAGGTCGGGATCGATTTCGTTGTCGCGGGGGAATGGTCCCATGCCGAGCATGCCGTTTTCCGATTGCAGCGTGACGTCCATCCCGGCCGGAATATAATTGGCGACGAGCGTGGGAATGCCGATGCCCAGATTGACGTAGAAGCCGTCGCGCAATTCTTGGGCGGCGCGCTTGGCGATGTCGTCGCGACTCCAGGCCATGATCTGCTCCTTGAAGCGAGTGGCGAATGGCGAGTGGTAAACCGGGTTCTACTCGCCACTCGCCATTCGCTACTCGCCTTCCCTCACCGTTCTCTTCTCGATGCGCTTCTCGTAACTCGCGCCCTTCACGATCCGCTGCACGAAGATGCCCGGCGTGTGGATCGCATCGGGATCGAGCGCCCCGATCGGCACGATCGCCTCGACTTCGGCCACCGTCGTCTTGCCCGCCGTCGCCATCATCGGATTGAAATTGCGCGCGGTCATCCGATAGACGAGATTGCCTTCCGCGTCGCCTTTCCAGGCCTTGACGATGGCGAGATCGGCGCGCAGTCCGCGTTCGAGCAGGTAGGTCTCGCCGTCGAAGTCCTTATGTTCCTTGCCTTCCGCGATGGGCGTGCCGACGCCGGTCTTGGTGTAGAAGCCGGGAATGCCCGCGCCGCCCGCGCGAATGCGCTCGGCCAGCGTGCCTTGCGGATTGAATTCGAGCTCCAGCTCGCCCGACAGATATTGCTTCTCGAAGGTATCGTTCTCGCCGACATAGGAGCTGACCATCTTTTTGATCTGGCGGGTCTGGAGCAACAGGCCGAGGCCGAAATCGTCGATCCCGGCATTGTTGGAGACGACCGTCAGGTTCTTCGTGCCCGAATCGCGCAGCGCGAGGATCAGGTTCTCCGGGATGCCGCAAAGCCCGAAGCCGCCGGACATCACGGTCATCCCGTCGAACAGAAGACCTTCGAGCGCCGCGGCGGCATTGCGATAGACTTTTCCCATCCTGGTCTTCCCGGCGCCACTGGTTGCGGCAAGGCTTACGAATAAGCGTGGAGGCGCGCAAGATGGATTTGCGGCGCTCGCGTGTCTCCGGCCGTGGCTGGCGATCGCGGACGCTGGATGCGGTCGGGCTCAGCCGTCGCTCTTGACCGCGCTCGGCCGCATGGTCCCGCGCCGCGCATTGAATTCTTCCCGCGAATTGAGATTCGGGAACGGCGTGTCCGGAACAGCGACGTTGAGGAACCGGCACAGCGCGTCCCAGCCCTCGGCCACATTAAATACCAGGAGGCGCTCGGGCGGGATCGACGCTTTCACCGTCGCGTTATGGCGGAGATAGGTGGCGATCACATTGGCTTCGCTGAGATCGCTGGCGAAGGTATTTTCCACCACGATCTTGTGCGCGAACCGAAACCATTCCCGGCGCACGGGATCGTCGGCCGGCGGCGCCTTCATGGTCGCGAGTATGGTGCTCGAAATGCTGTCGTACCACTCTTTCGGATCGCGCTCGCTGAGGATCACTTTGGATCCGGGATAGCGCTCGTAAAGCTCCTTGTAGAAATAGCAGCTCGGCCAATCCACGCTGGCGCGGTAATCCGAGAAGACCTCTTCCCAATCGACGGGCGTGCCCATCGCCGCCCTGAACCAGAACTGCGACTGCTCGGGATGTTTGAACACTTCGACCATATGGTGGCAGGGCCCGAAGCCCAGCTGTTCCAGGGCCGTCTTGAGCGCCAGCGTCCCGTTGCGGCCGAGCCCCGCCCCGACCAATTTCAATGCCATCGATTTCCCCCGACTTTGCCAAAAACACCCATCATATGAAACACTACGCGCAAACAGGTGCGCCGCAAACGGCGCCTTCTGCGTTACCCTTGCGGGGCGCGGATTCCGGAGGAAACGACATGAATTGGCGTATGGTATTGGCATCCGGTCTGGCCGCTCTCCTCGCCGCGCGGGCCAGCGCGATGGAACTGACGAGCGCGGAAATGGCGCAAGGCGCTTCGCTCGCGACCGACCAGGTCTATGGCGAATGCGGCGGCGCGAATGTCTCGCCGTCTCTGGCCTGGAGCGGCACACCGGCGGCGGCGAAGAGTTTCGCGCTGACTGCGTTCGATCCCGACGCGAGCGGCTCAGGATGGTGGCACTGGATCGTCATCGATATTCCGACAAACGTTCATGGCCTCGCCAAAGGCGCCGGCAACGCAGCGATCCCTGCGGGTGCGGTCCAGGGGAAAAACGATTTCGGCGACAATTCCTATGACGGAGCATGTCCGCCTTCGGGCTCGGGCCTGCACCATTATGAATTCACGCTCTGGGCGCTGAACGCGCCGGAGGTCCCCTTCGACGCCAGCGTCACCGGCGCCAAAATCGGCACCTATCTGCAAACCCACGCCATCGCCAAAGCGCAATTGACGCCGGTATATCAGCGCTGATGGAATTGGTGGGAGCGGTCATGAAGGGGCCAGTCAGTGCGTTCTTATATCCGCCGCACATTTATATGCGCAGCAATTGCAATGTCAATTTTGCTGGCCCTCGATATCGTACTTTTGATATTGGGGAAAATCCCTGCTGCGAAATTGGGGGCTTACGATTGGGCCAACTTGCTCCTTGATATTGTTGGAGGATCGCTAGGTACTGGCGCGATGTTTGCGCTTTACCTAACCGTTCTAAATTTATGGGATGGTGCGTGGGAAGGAACCGGTCCACTAGCAATACCAAAGAATGTTCGCTTTTCCCTCAATCGAATTCTGGGTCTCGCCTACATCGGCGTGGGCGCCTCCGGCGCGATAGCCGCGCTCGTCGAATTAAGCAACGAAGTTGTGACGGGCTTACATTCTGGCGTTTGGCGCGCTGTTCCATTTTGTCAAACTCTTGAAAGTTACGGCTCTTCCTATTGCACGATCAAGGCTCCGAGTATTGTTGTTTGGCTTTTCAACACACCCGCGATTTTATGGTTTGCCACGATCGGATTTCTTCTGATCCGACAAGGAATGCGGACTTTGTCCAGCGAGGTCGAGTAACCGCCAGCAATATATGAGCGCGCGATCGCGTCAAATTACGAAGCTTGGACCGCGGCCGTCCCGGCCGCACGAATTAAAAAATGCGGGCGGGACGCCCGCGCTCCGACGTCACGTCACCGAAACGTCCGCGAGCCGATCCACTTTGCGCAATGCGGGAAAGCCCCACATCCAGATCGCGACGACCACCAGCGTGCCCACGCCGCCGAGGATCACCGCCGGCACAGTGCCGAACCACGCCGCCGTCAAGCCCGATTCGAATTGGCCTAATTCGTTGGACGCGCCGATGAAAAGCATGTTCACCGCGCTCACCCGTCCGCGCATCGAATCGGGCGTGGCGAACTGGACGAGTGTCGTGCGCACAAAGACGCTGATCATGTCGGAGGCGCCGATTGCGAAGAGCGCCGCCAGGGTCACATAGAAATTCCGGGACAGGCCGAAGACGATGGTCGCCGCGCCGAAAAGGGCTACGGCCGCGAACATCTTGACGCCCGCATCGCGTTTGAGAGGATGGCGCGCCAAAAGGAACGCCATCGACGCCGCGCCGATCGCGGGCGCGCTGCGCAACAATCCGAGACCCGCCGGACCGATGCGCAGGATGTCGCGCGCGAAAACGGGCAACAACGCCATTGCGCCGCCCAGCAGAACCGCGAACAAATCGAGCGACAGGGCGCCCAGCACGACCGGGCGCCGGCGGACAAAGCGTATGCCCTCGGCGACCCGCTCGCGCGCGCCCGCACCGGATCGTTCTCCCGGCACCTGCCTTCGCCCGCCAAGGCGCGAAACGCCAAACCCCGATGCCAGAAAGCAAGAGCCGCAAACGGCGTACGCGGCGACCGGGCCCAACGCGTAAAGGAAGCCGCCCAGCGCGGGGCCCGCGATGACCGCCACCTGGAACACGGACGAGCTCCACGCAATGCCCCGTTGCAGGCGTTCCCTCGGCACGAGAAACGGCAGCAGCGATTGCGACGACGGGCCGGAAAACCCTCGCGCCGCGCCGAACAGCACCAGCACGGCATAAAACGGCCATAACCGATGCACGCCGGAGAATGTGAGCGCGAGCAGCAACGCCGCACACACCGCTTCGGCGATCAGGCTCAGCGCGAAGATGAGGCGTTGGTCGGTGCGGTCGACGAGGTCGCCGGCCGGCAAGGTCAGAAGGAACATGGGCACGAATTCGCACAGCCCCACCAGGCCCAGCGCCATCGGATCGCGCGCGATGTCGTAGATCTGCCAGCCCACGGCCACGGACTGGATCTGCATCGCGATGGTGCCCAGGAATCGGGCGGAGAGGAAGAGCGGCAGATCGCGGTCGCGATAAAGAATGGGCGGCGAATCCGTCATGGTGTCAGCGAGCGTGAAGAAACCCGCACGGTCAAGCAATATTCACGATGCGCGTATGTCGCCCGACCGGCGCACCCATTCTTCGCGCGCAATGCTCCAGATGTCCGTCGGATAGGATTTGCCGCCGAAAAACAGCTCGCGAAATTCGCCCTTGGTCTCGCCTACGCGAACCGCGACGGCCTGAGACGGCTTGTTGTCGATATGGATCACGGAGATGAGCCTATCGACCGGCTGGGTCAGAAAGCCGTAGCGCATGGCGGCGCGCGCGGCCTCGGTCGCATAGCCTTTGCCCCAATGCGCCTTGCCGATCGTCCAGCCCACTTCGAGGCCGGGCCAGCCTTCGGGATTGTGCAAGCCCACCCGGCCGATCAACGCGCGATCCGATTTGCGCTCGACCGCCCAGAAGCCGAAGCCGCGCAGCACCCAATGGCCGACGGTCGTCGCCAGACTCCGCCACGCGTCTGCGCGCGCGACGGGCTCGCCGGTCAGGTAACGCGACACGTCGGGATCGGCGAGGAAGCCCGCCAGCGCATCGAAATCCTCATTGCGCCATTCGCGCAGGAGCAGGCGTTCGGTTTCGAGGCGCGGAATCATGAAAGACCCAATGGCTTTTCGGAAGAACGGATTTCGATACGTCGCGATATCTAAATGGGTGGCGGCCGGCTTGTCCACGCTTCCGGCCCGCTCAATGCACCAGGCGGATGCGCTCCAACAGCGCCGCGAAGCGTGGATCGTTGCGCAGCCTGTCGATATTCGGCATGTGCGGCAGCCACAGCAGGTAGCAATCGTCCCGCGCCGCGGCTTTGGTCAGCGCCGCGAAGGCCGCGTCCGCGTCTCCCGCGACGGTCCGCAGGATTGCGATGTCGGTCAGCCGCGGCGCGAAGACCATTTGCTGGCTCTCGAACAAATCGGCCGCCGCGGCGCCAAATCCTTCGATGCCCCGTGTGCGATGGGCTTCGGCAAGCGTCTCCAGCGCCACAGTCCCCACACCCCAGGCCTTCAGGCTTTCGAGAAACGCGTCCAGCGCCTCGCGCTCCTCGCCCAGGAAATGATGCGCCCGACCCTTGGCCGACCACGTTTCGCTTGCGGCCGGCGCCAGATCCAGCGTGCGTCTGGCCTCCGCGATCGCGTGACGGAAACGCCGCGCCATGATCAGGCATTGCACGAGGTCGCCCCGCGCCGCGAGCGAATAGGGCTCGATCTCGACGGCGGCGCGCATTTCGCGCTCGGCTTCCACGAAACGTCCGACGGCGGCGAATCCGAAGCCGCGATAGCGATGCGCCACGCCCGCGCGCGGATCGAGCACAATCGCTTTGACGAAGGCCGCATCCGCCGCGGTGAAATCTCGCTCGGAGAGCAAAATCGCGAAACCGAGGGACACCCAGGCATAAGCCAGCCGATCGTCCAGCGCGAGGGCTGCCTGCGCCGACGCCTTGGCGGCCATGAGATGAGCGCGCGCATCGCCCTTCCCGAGCATATGCCGGCGCAGCATGGTTTCGGCGAGGCCCGCATGCGCTTTGGCATATTTCGGGTCGGCGCGGATTGCGCCTTCGAAATAGATTCGCGCCTGATCGAGGCCGGACGGCAGCGGGCTTTTCAACTCCGCATATCCTCGCGCCGCGAGCGTTTCGGCTCCGGCGGGTTCGCCGCTTGTCCGAGGCAGCGCGGACGGCGCGTTCTCGCCGGGTGCGACCACGAGCCGGTAGCCCCGCTTGGGCACCGTCTCGATATATTTCCGCGCGTCGCCGAGCGCCGATCTGAGCCGACTGACGGCGGAGGCCAGCGTGTCGTCGCCGACCGCACGCCCGCCCCACACGGATGCGACGATGCGATCCTTGGACAGCACGCGCCCTTGTTCGCCCGCGAACAACAGCAGCAGGTCCATGTTTCGCGGTTCGAGGCGAATTTCTCGGCCACCCTCGCGCGCCACGATGACGCCGCGCGCCGGATCGACGGACCAATCGCCAAGCAGGAAAGGGCGTTCGCTGGCTGCGCGCGGCGACATGGGCAGACCTCGATTGGTCCCGCCTCAAGCTATAGCGGCCGCGCGGACGGATGACAATTTGGGCGGGAGCCGGCGTCGCAAATCTCGAATTCGTACAACTGCCTTAGGTTATCACGCGGAGGCGCGGAGTCGCGGAGAAAAAAACAGATTTAGCGCAGGGGACGCAGGGGATTCGCGGAGGGCGCAGAGAGGGATCAGCGCGCGAATGCGCGCAACAAGATGATTCGCGGCGGGTGCTGAATTCTCAGAGCAGTGCACGAGATTCCCGCGTCCCCTGCGAGTCCTCTGCGCCCCCCGCGCTGAATCTTTCTTCTCCGCGGCTCCGCGCCTCCGCGTGAAAAAAAGCACGCGACGGAAAATGCGCCGCGTGCCTTTCGCAATTCGGCAACGCGCGAGGATTAATGCGCGTCCCCATAGATTTGACGGCTCACGCCGTTTTCATCCTGATTAAGCGCCCGTTGATCGGCACGCGTAATATGACCGTCGTGAAAGCTTGCGTCGAAGCGTTCCTGGTTGCGGATCGAACGATCTTCGCCGTGGAGATACCGCGCCTGCCCGGCGGTGATGTCGCCGTCGCGATAGTCGCGGTCGATCCGCCAATTCTGGTTTCCGAGGCGATCGTTCACTTCGACCCGGCGCGGATGATTGTTCTGCCACGGCCCGGCGGAGGCGCTCGCGACGCCGCAAAGCGTCATGCCGGTTCCGATCGCTGCAACAATGAGACTGCGTTTGATATTCATGACCAACTCCTCTTCGCTATTCAGCGGACCCCAAATGGGCGTCCGTCCCGATGCGCGAACGTTGAAGAGGCGGCGCTTAACCCGCGCTTAGACGTTTGTTCATCCGGCATTCAGATAGAGAATTCGCGATCGCGCGCGATCAATTCGCCTTCACGGCTTTAACAATCTTTTGCGCGGCGTCGGCGAGATCCGAGCCCGACACGATCGGCAATCCGGATTTGGCAAGAATTTCTTTACCCTTTTCGACGTTCGTGCCTTCGAGGCGCACGACAAGCGGAACCTTCAGCGAAAGCTCCCTCGCCGCGGCGACGATGCCTTCCGCGATGATGTCGCATTTCATGATGCCGCCGAAGATATTGACGAGGATTCCCTTCACATTGGGATCGGAGACGATGATCTTGAACGCGGCCGTGACCTTTTCCTTCGAGGCGCCGCCGCCGACGTCGAGAAAATTCGCCGGCTCCTCGCCATAGAGCTTGATGATGTCCATGGTCGCCATGGCGAGCCCCGCCCCGTTCACCATGCAACCGATCGTGCCGTCGAGCTTGACGTAGGAGAGATCGTATTTCGCCGCTTCGCGCTCCGTCGGGTCTTCCTCGTCCGGATCGCGCAGTTCCGCCACGTCCTTGTGCCGGAACAGCGCATTGTCGTCGAAATTGATCTTGGCATCGAGACAGATGACCTGGCCGTCCTTGGTGACGACCAGGGGATTGATTTCGAGCAGGCTCATGTCCTTCGCGGTGAAGGCGGCATAGAGGCTTTCGATCAGCCTGCCGCATTGCTTCGCCTGATCGCCCGTGAGCTTCAGCGCGGCCGAGATGTTGCGCCCGACATAGGGCTGATAGCCGGCCGACGGTTCGATCTGGAAGGTGAGAATCTTTTCGGGCGTCGTCTTCGCCACCTGTTCGATGTCCATGCCCCCTTCGGTGGAGGCGATGAAGGCGATGTGGCTCGTGCCGCGGTCGACCAGCGCGGACAGGTAAAGCTCGCGTTCGATCGCCGAGCCGTCCTCGATATAAAGCCGGTGGACGATGCGGCCGTGTGGGCCCGTCTGGTGCGTCACGAGATTCATGCCCAGCATGCGCTGGGCTTCCTTGCGCACCTCTTCGAGCGAGCGGACGACTTTCACCCCGCCGCCCTTGCCGCGCCCGCCGGCATGGATCTGCGCCTTGACCACCCAGACCGGACCGCCCAGCTCCTCGGCCGCCTTGACCGCTTCGTCGACACTGAAGGCGGGCTTGCCGCGAGGCACCGGCACGCCGAAGCCGCGCAGAACGTCTTTGGCCTGATATTCGTGGATGTTCATGGCAAATCCCTTGGGCGGCCGCGAAACGGCGCTTCGGTCCGCACAATATCAGCGGACTTTTCCCGCGCAAGCGAGCGCCGCAAAAGCAAACGCCCCGTCCGGGCGAACCGAACGGGGCGTTGCAATGTCGGGAAACGAACGTCAGTTGTCGCCGACGCCGCCTTCCAGCGTCATGCCGTTCAGATCGAGCGGACGGGTGACGGCCTGGCGCGCGGGCACTGCGCAGACCGAGCTGCGATAGGAGAAGAACATATCGCCCGTGCCGTATTTGCGCAGGTTGGTGCGCTCCGTGCAGTCGGGGACCGGCATGGCGGGGGCGCATTTGAGCATCCCGTCCTTGAAGTGCCGCAGCGCTTCGTGTTCGCCGCAGGCGATCGTCTGGCCGTTCTGATACGAGCCGGCCATGCCCTGGTCGGATTGCACCACGTCGCCGATCACGACCTTGACGGTCGAGCCGGGAATGCAGCGCGCGATCTCGCCTTCGTAAGAGGATTGAATCCAGGTGTCGGGCGCCATGTGCGAAGCGGGGAATTCATGACCGTCGGCCGACACGCAGATCGCATGGATCGCCTTGACGACGGTCGCTTCCGTCATTTCGCAACTTTGCGAGGCGCTGACGGACCCCATCTCGCCGCTGCGATTGACGACGGTCGTCTCCGAATAGCTGCCGCTGCCGGAAGAGCTGCCGCTGCCCGAGCTTGCACCCGCGCGCGATCCCGCGAACGCAGACACGGCCGCGGATGCCGTGGCCGAAGCCGAAGACTGCGAGTTGACGATGACGATGTTCTTGTTGATGTTCACGTTGTTGTTGACGTTGATGTTTTTGTTGATGTTGACGTTCTTGTTGATGTTGATGTCGTTGTTGATGTCGTTGTTGATGTTGATGTTCTTGTTGATATTGATCGTGCTGCCATGTCCGCCATTGCCGCCCGTATGGCATTTGGGACCGCTGCTGCCGCCATGGCCCGAGCCGCCGGCACTGGCCGGCGAAAAGGGCAGCGTCACGAGGATCGAGGCGATCGCCGCGGCCGCAAGAAACCCGAGGGATTTCGTCTTCATGACGCGCACTCCTTGCTCCCGGCCATGCTAGACACGGTTGGTCTCTGAGTGAGCCAATTCATGGGCAAAGCCTTAATGTCCGCGCCGTTCGCTTCAGGAAGCATGCCACGGAAAGCGGCCGGGAACGCCGCCGGAACGTCCCGAAACGGGACATTTTCCGCCAAAACCCGCGCGCCGGCGGGCCTGCCGTGATCCCGATCTCGGACGACAACCCCACACGGTTAACCCCTTTCGTCACCTGGGCAATCATCGCGCTGTGCGTGGCCGTCTATGTGTGGGAGCACGAGTTGGGCCGCGAGATGGACCCGGCCCTGATGGCGCTGGGCTTCACCCCTGCTGCATGGTTCGGCCACGCGCGGCCGCCGGCCGGGTTCGTCGCGGTTCCCGCCTGGGCTACGCTTTTCATCTCCATGTTCCTGCACGGCAGCGTGCTGCACATCGCCGGCAACATGCTTTACCTGTGGATTTTCGGGAACAATGTGGAAGACGCGATGGGGCACACGCGCTTCCTCTTCTTCTATCTCATATGCGGCGTGGCCGCGGCGCTGACGCTCGCTTACTTGGATCCCGCTTCGCACATCCCGATGGTGGGCGCATCCGGCGCGATCTCGGGCGTGCTCGCCTGCTACGTGCTTCTATTTCCCCGCGCGCGGGTTACGGTGATCGTGCCGCTCGGCATCATCTTCTTCCCGTTCGCCATCAGCGCGTTCTGGGTGGTGGGGTTGTGGTTCATCCTGCAATTGATCAGCGCGTCGTTCAGCAACGCGGCGCAGCCCGGTGTCGCATGGTGGGCCCATGTGGGAGGCTTCGCGGCCGGTCTGGTGCTGACGCCCTTTCTCAAATCCCCGAGCTTCAAATTTTTCGGCCCCCGCCGCGGCCCCTGGGGCTGAAAGTTCTTGTGGCACGGCTTCTGCTGTTTCGCCCTCAGACAGGCAGGACGGCGTCTCGAACTGGCTCAGCCGGAGACGCGCGAAGGAGCAAACGGGCGATGAAACACAGGAACAGCCATCTTCTGGTCGGATATTGGAGCCGCCTGCGCCGCGGCCGCGATCTTCCCGCCCAGACCGATATCGATCCGCGCGCGATCAAGCGCATGCTGTCCTTCGTGTTCATCCTGGAAGCGGCCGATCCCGCGCGGCCGGTCTATCGCCTCGCCGGCACGTCGCTGTGCGACCGCTTCGGCTTCGAACTGAAAGGCACCAATTTCCTCGCGCATTGGGAAGCGCAAAGCCGCAGCGCATTGACGCTTCTTCTCAAGCAGGCGCTGACGCTGAAACAGCCCGTCTGCATTTCCTCGATCGGCGCCACGGCCGAATGCGGCATGGTCGAGATGGAAACGATCCTCGCGCCCATCTCCTTCGGGCCGGGCGCGGCCACCCGCTTCGTCGGCGTGACACAGATCCTGAGCGATCAGGCGCTCCTGGGCGGCAAGCCCATCGCGTTCGAACGCCTCGTCGGCTCGCAGCTGGTGCGCGAAGACGAGCCGCTTGCGGCCAATGCCGCGCCGCCCTCGCCTCCGCCGCCGCCGGCCGGCGACGCGTTTCGCGGCCATCCCCGCGCGCCGCATCTGCGCCTTGTCGTGTCGCGCGAGCGGCCCATGACGGTTCATTGCGAAATGGACGAGACGATGCAGCGGATGATCCGGGCGCTCGACATCGTCACAGCACCCCCGGCCAAACTCGTCAGTTGATTATTGCGGCGGCTGCTGCGGCGGATTCGGAACGGACGGCTGCACGGGGTGATCGATGGGATCGTTGTGCAGGATCACCCGGTTGAGCACCTGCTCGTCGTCGCGGTGCTGCAGATAGGGAATTTCGTAATCCTCGATCTTGGCGCGATAGGCCGAGAAATCCGCGTCGTCCTGCGGCAGGCGCTTGTCGCAACGGGCCGGCGGAAGATGCTGTTCTTCCTGGCACCACATGTCGAAATTCATTTCGGTGAGCGGGTAGCGCACGGCCTGCGCGTCGGCGCGGCTCGCCGCCGCCAACAGCGCGATACCGAAAAATGTCCCTAATCCAACCGAGCGCATGATCGAATCCTACACCCGAAGGTAACGCGGCGGAAGGAATTAAGCTGCCGCTCTGGCCGATTTAATCTCGTCTTCCGCCACCCGGACCGATTCCGGCGCCGGCGCCGGGCGGCCCAAAATCATGTCCGCCGCCTTTTCCGCGATCATGATGGTGGGAGCGTTGGTGTTGCCCGACACCAGCGACGGCATCACGGACGCATCGACCACGCGCAACCCCTCCACGCCATGGACGCGCAGCGCGGAATCGACGACCGCCTCCCTGTCCGTTCCCATTTTGGCGCTACCCACCGGATGATAGATCGTCTCCGCCGTGCGCCGCACGAACGCGTCGATCTGGTCGTCCTTCTGCACATGGGCGCCGGGCATCAATTCGGGCCCGCGATAGGGATCGAACGCCGGTTGCGCAAACACCTCGCGCGCCAGCCGCACGCCCTCGCGCAAGGCGCGGCGGTCTTCCTCCGCTTCGAGATAATTGGGCTGGATGATGGGCGCGGCCAGCGGGTCGGCCGATTTGATGGAAATGTAGCCGCGGCTTTCGGGACGCAGCTGGCAGACATGCGCCATGAAGCCATGACGGTCGGCTTTCTTGCGCGTGTGGTCGTACATCAGGGCCGCGATGAAATGGAATTGCAGGTCCGGCGTCTCGAGATCGGGCCGGCTTTTGAGGAACGCGCCCGACTCGAGCCCCTGGCCCGAGCCCAGCCCCGTTCCGAACAACAGATATTGCAAGCCCGTCTTCGCCGCGCGCAGGGGATTGGCCTGGCTGTAAAGCGTGATCGGCTGGCTGCATTCATACTGGATCGAGCAATCGAGATGATCCTGCAGATTGCTGCCCACGCCTTTCAAATCGGCGACCACGCCGATGTCGAAGCGGTTCAGGATGTCCGCATCGCCCACGCCCGACAGCAGCAGCACCTGGGGCGTATTGACCGCGCCGCCGGAGAGAATGACTTCGCGGATCGCGCGCGCTTGCGTGTTTCGCTTTCTTCTGCGCATATTCGACGCCCACCGCGCGCTTGCCTTCGAACAGCACGCGCGTGACATGCGCGTTTGACTCGATCTTCAGATTGGGCCGGCCCAGCGCGGGACGCAGATAGGCGGACGCCGCGCTCCAGCGTTTGCCGTCATGGATGGTCAGTTGATAGGGACCGAAACCTTCCTGCGCCGCGCCGTTGAAATCGGACGTGTTCCGATGGCCCGCTTCGAGGCCCGCCTGGACGAAGGCGCGGAACAAGGGATTGGACGAGCGCCCGTTCGACACATGCAGCGGCCCGTCGCCGCCATGGAACGCGTCGCCGCCGTTCTCGTTCGCTTCGGCGCGCTTGAAATAGGGCAGCACGTCGGCGAACGACCAGCCTTCGCAACCCATTTGCCGCCAGCGATCGTAATCGCGCGCGTGGCCGCGGATATAGATCATGCCGTTGATGGACGACGAGCCGCCCCAGCCGCGGCCGCGCGGCCAATAGAGCCGGCGCCCGTTCAGATGCTGTTGGCCTTCGGTGTCGAAATACCAATTGTGCGGATTGCGTTTGCCGAGCAGCGCCGGAATGCCGGCCGGCATGTGGATCATGAGCGACTTGTCGCGCCCGCCCGCCTCGATCAGCAGCACCTCGACGGTGGGATCGGCCGACAGCCGGTTCGCCAGCACGCACCCCGCGCTCCCCGCGCCCACGATGATGTAATCGAATGCTTTCATGGTTGTGTCCTTCGGGGCCAACGCGCCCAGTCTATACCGGCCCGCGATCGCACGCAGGGCCGCGGTCCTTTTCTCAACAAATTCAACCGCCTGCGCAAGCCGCCCCCGGATTTTGCCGCGGCTCGACGCCGGCCCGGATGCGCCGCAAGCCAATGCCGATAAGGCTTTCCGGAGGAATTGGCAAAAACCACCCCGAATCGAAATCCCTGCCGGCAGGGGAGAAACCGGCGAATTTGCCAAACCGGGCCGCGCCGCGAACGCACCAAATCCAGCGCCGATATGGCTTTCACGCGATCCCGCCCTCACGCGAGCGGACACCAGCAGGGGAGACCAGGGAATTATTCGTCCGTGTACGGTATAATTTCCACCATCTCCCACCGCTGTCATGGCCCGCGAATCTTCGCAAGCAGCGCCGCGATCACGTCGTGATCCGCCGCCGTCAACACGTCCTGCGTCTGGGGCTCCTCCGCTGCGCGCGATTCCGCAACTCGGATTTCGTTGAGCAGCAGCCGCATGACCCGCGCATCGCCCGCCACGGCCAGATCGATGAGTTGACGCGTCATCGCTTCGAGCTTCGTCATCTTCCGGCTGCGGCCCCGTTCGCGAACGATCGTGCGCTCGGTCAGCGCCCGCTCCAGCATGCCCGCCAGCGCCAGAGGCTTCCTCCCGGCCGGATGGCCGGATTGGCCCTTCTTGAACCGGGTCTCCGCGGGCGGACAGCGATAGCCGACTTGGGCGGGGCGCGCCGGAATGGCCTGTTTGAAATGCTTTTTGGCGGGTTTTCGGTAGCGGCCTAGCACCAATCTGGTCCTATAAATTACTGAATTGGTATAACCTGGCCAACACGTTGTATGGTCGCAAGCGTATGTTCCTGATACGTTCCAACTATCCAGCGGCGATATTACCTTTGGCAGAGCCGCATCTTTGCGAGGATTTGATGGTCGGATTTCTTGAGAAGCCGCTGAATTCTGTAACTGCGCAGGATGTGTTCGATCTTACCAATTTGCGCTGGCCGGAAGGATATACGCTTGAGTACAAGCGCTCGCTTCCTCACAAGGCCGGAGGAGTTGAACTCTTGGGACTTGGGGCATGGCGAGATTGGAGATTTCGCTAGGAATGCAATTCTTGCGGAAGTGGTTGCGCTTGCAAATTCCGATGGGGGCTCTCTCATTCTAGGCATCGACGAAACCAACGAGAAGCCCCCGCGCGCGGAATCAATTGTCGCCCAGAAGAACGTGCGGGAATTGTCGACCCGATTCGAGGATCAGGCGCGCGCGTGTATCGATCCGCCAATCTCAATGCTGTCCGCGCATCCCGTCGAGACTGACGGATCGAACGGTGTCGTAATTCTTCGGGTTGGCCCCTCACGACACGCACCTCACCGGCTAACACCAACTCGAGAATGCTACGTTAGGCGCGGAACGAGTACGGTCAAAATGATGATGAGGGAAATTCAGGCGATGGTACTAAACTCTGGCGCCGCGACGATGACCTACGTGCAGAATTTGAAGAGCACCGTCGTAGTTTTCAGGAATGGCGAAGTGGCGGCGAATCGATTGGATTTCGCGCGACCGCTATTCCGGTTGACCATTTGCCCTATGCGGATCGTCTGCATCCGGTGACCTCATCATTTCCGTTCTTCAATTTGAGAAAATTCAACGCAACAATTGGCGGTCGTAAGGAGGAATTGGTATCACTTTCTGGCTCGTGGGCCGAGCGCCCAAGCTTCGGGGAATTGTAGGCGAAGCAATAACTCGCGCGGGGCGAATAAGGGTCGAACACGCTCAATCTGGAGCGATAGACTTTTGGTTTGGGCAAGCACGGGACGCTCTCGCTCACACATCGATCGGGCGCCCCCAACTATATCACGGTTGGCTACTTAGTGGCGTCGCCAACGTATTGCGAATGATCGGTGAACACCGCCATCGCGTGGGATTTGGGGACGCGGAATATGGGCTGGAGGTTGAGGTTGTGCGAACGCCGACGGGCCCGGACTCTCTTCCTGCTTACGTCGGTCTAGGAAACAACAGTTTTAGCAATACGTACGATTTAACGAACGAGAAATTCGCTTGCCGATTTTATCGGTGCGTGGTCCCCAAGAATTCAACTCCATCATCAACACAATCGACACAGACATCTTTGACGCATTAGGCGTGCGACATGGAATGCCGAGCCCGATTGTGGTTGAGTGGTAGAGTCAGGCTGACCCGAGGGTTACGGTGACACGAGCTATAATTCCCTATCAATTCGGTCCAGCGTCAAAACAGTTCTTGCGTGTCATCAACCGACAAACGCAGCTTCGGACCCGGTGCGCGGCGGCCAATCGTCCGGATATTATAGCTCGTGTCACCATAACTCCGCGCCTCGCGCGATGGCGTCGGCCGTTTTGGGGGAATGAAAAACGCCGGCAGGCAACGGATAGTGCCTGTCCAAGATTCGCCTGCGACGCCAGATAGACGCCGAGCACCGCCGCGAGCGCAACCCCGGCCAGCACGCCAAGCGTGATCCCGCACCATTTGAGCCAGGGATTCACGAGAGCCCCACGCCCCGCGCGACCCTATAAAGCAACGGCGGGTCGTGCGAGAAACCCGGGCTAGACGAATACGGGGACGGTTTACATGTTCACGCCGCGGGCACCTTAATCACCAGACAATATCTATCACGTCCCCGCATACTGTGAGACAGGTTGGCAGTGTGAGAAATGCGGGCTAGTTCAAGTGGAGAAACTTCGTCAGCTGCGCCTGCATCTCCGCGGGGTGAACGGCGTAGGCGGCCGTGTGGTATCCCCAACCGCCGTTATAGCCCTGCTTCGGGGGATCGTGCGAAACCCAGAGAGTGACGTGGGGATTTGCGCGCGCGAGACTTTCCGCAGTCGAAGGCAGACAGACCGGATCGCGGTCATCCTGAACGAGCAGGACTGGAAGCTTCAGTGCCTTCCCGGTTGCGAGCGGATCATGATGCCCGGGATCGCCGGGAAAGAAGGTTTCGGCGCTCCACACGACGGGCACGACAAACCAGCGTGGCGCGCCGAGCATCGCCTCGAGGAAGTTCAACGATGTCGTATGAGGATCGAGGACGGGATCGAGCAACACGATCCCCTTGATGTGCGCATCGGACGCGGCGGCATAGACAACAGCCGCGCCGCCCATCGAAGAGCCCATCAGATACACGGGCAGATCGGGCGCGCGCGACGACGCATAGGCGACGGCGGCGGTTACGTCGTCGGACTCGTCGTAACCCAGTGACAGCCTGCCATTGGGCGTTCCATCCGATGTGCCGTGGTTCCTGAGATCGATCGCCAGCACGGAAACGTGCCGGCTCACGAGGAATTTCGACATTTCCAGCCCGCGCCCGTGAAGTTCGCGGCGGTTTCCGTTGGCGCCGTGTACGAGTATCAGAACGGCGCGC
This sequence comes from uncultured Alphaproteobacteria bacterium, assembly GCA_963760345.1. Lineage (GTDB taxonomy): Bacteria > Pseudomonadota > Alphaproteobacteria > Micropepsales > Micropepsaceae > Rhizomicrobium. Next base: position 1,247,289 of record CAVXCU010000001.1, on the reverse strand, counting down.
GCGTTCTCCGCCGGCATCCACCAGGCGCGGATCGTGAGCCGACCGCCCTTGCTCGGGAACGCCACGTTTTCATATCGCACGCCCATCGACGCAGGAGTTGTTTCCGCCGGATGGCGCTGCGCATGCACGACGACGGACGGAAGATAGATCAGCCAGAAGCCGAGAAAGCCGATCACGGCGAGCCCGAGCACCACTCCAATGATTTTCTTCGCCATTACGCCCCCCACCACATCGGTAAGAGACTATCCTGTGGGCTCTTGTTTGGGAATTCGTTCATCTCGACCGATTTATCCGACATTCCCCGGATTACCCCGAGTTGAGGCGGAAAATATCGAGGTGGGCGAACACGGGGACGGTTTACATAACCGCGCCGCGGTCCTTGATCACTAGATAATATGTACCACGTCCCCGCATATCTGACATGTCGTGCGGCCGGCGCATGAAAAACGAACCGGAAAAATAATTTTCACGCCGGTCATGGCATGACCAAATGGCGTGCTGGGGCCCGCATATCGGCATGGCCCTCCGCGCTCCGACCAACAAAATTTCACTCTGACCCTAATTTCCAGGCTCATCACGCGATGAGCTATCAGCGCCTCTTCGGGATTTTTTGCGGTTCAGCAAGAACAACGCGAGCATGCCGACCGGCCAAACAACGAACAGCGTCGTTTGCCACAATTCAAATGCTTGGTACTCCGCGAAAGTATGAGGCTGGCCCTGCTTTCCGCAATATCCGGTGGGACCCGTGCATGGATGAAGGGGGCCGTCGGGGTATCGGAACCACCCATAACAGAACAGCACGCCCATCCCCAAGACGATGACCGCACCCATAGCATCTTTCAATTTGACGTACTTGACGCCGAAACGATGAGCACGGATCGCAGTGATGGCGCGTAAGGCGATTGAGCCGGCAATCCATCCGATAATGGCGATCGCAAACCACTTCGATTCGGTTTCCCAAGTCATTTCGCCCCCTCTTCGGTGACTACGGTGGCACGTTTCTCCTTGAGCGAAAATCCCGGGACGCGTAGCGTCCCACCCAGGCAACGCCTGCCGGGCGAATTTCATCGGGCGGGAAATTCAAGAAAACGATGCGTGCTTTCCCGATTACCGCCTTCGCGATTGTTCTCGCCGCTCCGTCCCTTTCGGCCTACGCGGACCCGGCAGACGTGGCGGCGTTGCGCGCCGGCATCGCCACGCACGCGCTTCCCTGCGGCGCGAACTTCCCCCGCAATCTCACCCACGCGGAACTCGTCGCCGCGTTCGGCGCGGCCGAGGTCAGCGCGCAGGAAGTGTTCGGCGCCGAGGGCGAAGGGCCGAGCCATATGGATACGGTGCTGTTCGGCGAGCGGCCCGCGGACCGGATCCAGATCGCGTGGACGGACGACAAGGCGGGCCGCGGCGTCGATTTCGATCTCCATCACCAGGGGCTCGAAATGGCATGGGCCGGGCGGCGTTCACAGCGGCTCCGCGCTCGCGGAGATCGTGAAAGCCAACGGCGAGCCGGTCACATTCCATGGCCTGGGCTGGGATTATGGCGGCGTCTATCACTGGAACGGCGGCCTGTTCGACGGCAAGCAGAACGGCTGCCCCGTCGACATGATTTTCGACGTCAACCCCGCGGTGCCGAAGGCCGCCACCGACAAGGTGGAGCACGAGCTCGAACTTCCGTCGACCGATCCGGTCGTGCGCGCGGCCAACCCCATCGCGACCGGGATCACCGTGGAGTCGCACCCATGAAGCTTTGCACCCGCGGGCGCTCTTGGCATGATGCGCCGGAGACCGAGGAGTGAGCCCATGAAAATCCTGTCCGCCATTGTTGCCGCGACGCTTCTGGCCAGCGCTGCGTCCGCCGCAACGCTGCCGGTGCGCGAAGGCACCTGCGTGTGGACGAAGATTTCCCGCCTCGAGCACCGGCTGCAGGACGGCGAGAACGGCCCGATGGTCCCGGATTCGGGCTCGGCGGTCGCCTATGCGAATGGCGGCTATCAGGTTTCCTATGACGAGCTGGACGCGGTCCATCATGCGCGCGCGCGGGATTCCGTGCTCATGTGCCTCGTCTCGATTCCGAAGCCCTGCCCGCCGGGCGATGCGCGCGGGCGGGTCTACACCACGACCGATCTGCGCACGCTGCAATCCTGGACCATGCCCGATGCCGAACACAGCTGCGGCGGCGCGTGAGTCCCTTTCCGTCTTCAACGCTTCGGCTGCACCGCCCGCTCAAGCGCCATGCGGATGAATTGCTGATACGGCACACCGGCCCGCTTGGCGCGGCTGCGCACGGCGTTCAGGAGCATCTCGGGAAGCCGCAAATTGATGGATTTGTCCTTGCGCTTCAATTCGAAGCGCACGAATTCCCCGCCCGACAGATCGTATTGCGTCAAGTCCGCCTTTTCGACGAACGCCTCGGCCGCGCGATCGCTTTTGAAGCCCGGAAGCTTCTTAAGTTTCGGAGGTTTTTTCATAGTGGTCGATCTCCTTCCTGTGCATATAGCGGGCGCTGATCGGGCGGACCAGTTGCCTACCGGCGCGGTGGCGCAGCGTGAACACGACAAACACCGCGCGGTTTTGTTCGGTGCGTCCGATCGCCCGAAAACGCGGCTCCTTTGCGAGTGGCCGGTATCGGGCAGGATCATCACGCCCCGGAGAAACAGGCTTTCGATGGCCGCGAGGGTCCCGCCGTGCTTCCGGCACTTCGGCCGGTTCGAATCGTCCCAGTCAAAGCCTGAAAACTCCATCCGGCCTCCAGCTGTTCGAGTATATACAATTGCCTATACAAATGGCAAGTTTGAAATTCGGCGACGGTCGCCGGTATAACCAGTTCTCCACGATCGATTTGATTTCACCTGGCGAGGGGGTGGTTCTCATGCGTGTGTGCGATCTGCGCGCCGATCTGAAGCGTTGGACGGTCGCGATGCTCGCGCTGGCGTTCGGCCTCTTCTTGGCCGGCGCCGCCATCGCGCTTCCGCGTTCCACCGTCTCAGCCGACGTCGACGGCGCGCCCATCGCTATCTATCTGTACATGCCCGACGGCGCGGGCCCGTTTCCGCTTCTGGTGCTGTCGCATGGCAGTCCGCGCAATGACGGGGACCGCGCCAATTTCGGCGCCGGCACGCTGGAGGCGCAGGCCGAAGCCTATGCCGCGAGCGGCGTTGCCGTCGCCGTGCCCATCCGGCGCGGCTATGGCGGACAGGGGAGCTGGGCCGAAGGCTACGGCAAATGCGCGGCGCCCGATTACTACCGCGCCGGACTCGCAAGCGCGCGCGATATCGAAGCCGCGGCGGCGGCCGTCGCGAAGCTTCCGGGAATTGATGCGTCGCGCATCGTGCTGATGGGCGTGTCGGCCGGCGGCTGGGGCTCGGTCGCGGCGGCGACCCACGGCGGCGTCTTGGGCGTCGTCAATTTCGCGGGCGGCCGCGGCTCGCGCGGGCCGGATGATGTCTGCGGCACGGACGAACTGGTCGGTGCGGCGCGCCGCTACGGCGCCGCGAGCCATGTGCCGGAATTGTGGATCTACAGCCTGAACGACCGTTTCTTCTATCCCGCGCTCGCCAACCGGATGCACGACGCGTTTGTCGAAGCGGGCGGACAGGCGGTCTTCGTCGCGGCGCCGCCGTTCGGCGACGACGGGCACCACTACATCCAGAACATTTCGTCGTGGAAGCCGGAGGTGGACCAGTTCCTCAAGCAGATCGGCTTCCTGCGCTGAGAGCGCCGTGTCGCCGCGCATATTTGCGCCGCAGCCGTTCACGCAACGCGCACGACGCGTTCCGCGCGCACAAGCCCGTCGCCCGGTGCGGCTTTCGCGCTCCCGTGCGCCGGAGTTATCCCGGAGACATCAGCCAGATTGTACGTGCGAGCTTGTCCGGCGCGTGCGGTCGAGCAGTCTGTCGATGGCGAACTTTGCCTCGTTCACGGCGTCATCGCGCATCGCATAGGCCGGCCTGGGAAGGTCCCGATGCGCGAGCTTACTTTTGCCCGGGTAGATCACCCACCGCCACACGCCGTCGTCGTTATTCGGAATCGCGTAGGCGATTCCCCTGTGCTCACCCGCGGCTTTCATCGCGGCCCGGCTTATGACGCCGCCACATCGACATTGATCGGTCGAGTCTCGGGAATGGGAGCAGGCCTGCTCCACGTTTCGACGCAAGCCGCATCCTGCCAGATTTCGAACCCCGCCATGTCGTCCGTCAACATCTGCAGGGCGAGCTGGTGCGCGTGATCGCCGCCGGCGCATTGGCTGAGAAAAAGCAGCGAGAGTGTCCCATCGCGCTTCAGATAACGGATGCTGTAGTCGCTCATAATCCCCTCTTGCGCGTCTTATGATTTCGAGGCGCTCCACGAATCTTAGGGAATCGGCCGGCGATTTCGACTCCATTCTTGGTTCGAAACCGAACAAAACCGCCCTGAAATGGCCGTGCCTGCGAATTCGATGGCGGTTGGACGGCGATGAGCCTATCGGTAATGCATCGTCCGGCGATTTCTGGGCCCGGACGGCTGGGAGACACAGAGCGCTCTTGCCCCGATTGGGAAGAGCAAATGTCCCTCGAGACGCGCAACCATATCCTTTCGACTTTGGCGGCCCCGGACGCCGCGCTGCTCGCGCCGCATCTCGAACCGCTCGAATTGCCGCGGCGGTTTGTGCTTGAAGCGCCCAACAAGCCGATCGGCCACGTCTATTTCCTGGACGACGGAATTGCTTCGGTCGTCGCCGCAGTGCCGCATGGACAGGAGATCGAAGTCGGCATCATTGGACGCGACGGCGTGACCGGCCACCCGGTGATCGCGGGAACCAATCGCTGGGCCAATTCGACGTTCATTCAGGTCGAAGGCCGCGGCTTGCGCATCGGATCGGATCGTTTGCGCGATGAGATGCGCGGGAGCCGTTCGCTCCAGGCTGCACTTCTCGTGTTCATCCAGGCCTTCGTGATTCAGGCGTCCCACACCGCGCTGGCCAATGGCCGTGCGAAGCTGGATGCCCGCCTGGCCCGTTGGCTCCTCATGGCGCATGACCGGGTTGAGGGCGATCAGCTTCCGCTGACGCATGAGTTTTTGGCCGTCATGCTGGGCGTGCAGCGGCCCGGCGTGACGTTGGCGCTGAAGAAGCTGGAAGAAGAGGGGCTCATCGAGACCCGGCGCAACAACATCGTCATCGAAGACCGGGCGGGTTTGGTGCTGCTGGCGCAGGGATTCTATGGCATTCCCGAAGCCGAACAGGCGCGGCTGACAGGCTGGCGGTCATTGCACCAATAGGCGCGACCGCGCGGGCGCTCCCCCCACGCGGCAAGGAACGAAGGCGGTCTGCTAAATCGCGAACCCCAGGGCGGAGCCTGTCACAATAGCGGCCATGGCCAGGACAATTACCCAGCCGGCAACCCGGGGGCGCTCCAGGGACGCCCCGTCAAGAGCGTGCCGGCAAAGGCGGCTGGCGAATTCGTATTCGGACATGAGACCTGAATCCCGGATATCGGCATGCTAACGGCGGCCGCGGCGTTCGGTTCCCGGAAAACGGCAGCCACACGCGATTTGGTCTCCGGATTGCGAAACCCGGGGGCCTCAGCTTACGTTCCCTAAGCCATGCGGGCATTGTCCGATTATCATTCCCGGCGCGATTTTGCGCGCACGGCCGAACCGCGGGGACGGGTCGCCCGGGGCGCGGCGCATCGTTTCGTCGTCCAGCGCCACGACGCAACTCGGCTGCATTACGACCTCCGGCTCGAATTGGGCGGCGTCTACAAATCCTGGGCCGTGACCAAGGTGCCGTCGCTCGATCCGGCGGTGAAGCGGCTGGCGGTTGAAGTGGAAGACCACCCCGTCGAATACGGAACTTTCGAAGGCATTATCCCCGAAGGCGAATATGGCGGCGGAACGGTGCAGCTCTGGGACCGCGGAACCTGGACGCCGGAAAGCGCGGAGGCGCCCGCGGCGGCGCTTGTGAAGGGCCACATCAAATTTGCGCTCGAAGGCGAACGCATGGAGGGCGGTTGGGCGCTCGTGCGGATGAAAGACAAGCCGTCGAACCCGCGAAAGAAGGCGCGCCACAACTGGCTGCTCATCAAGGAAAATGACACAGCCACCAAGCCCGGCCGGCCCGACGCGTTGCTGCGCGCGGACACCTCGGTGAAGTCCGGCCGCACGCTGGAGGAAATCGCCGGCGGCGCGAAGCCGAAAACCCGGCGCAGCCGCGCCGCGAGGGTCAAATAATTGGCAAAGGCCGGGGAACCGCCGCGCGAAATCGCCGGCATCGCGATCACCCATCCCGGCAAGGACCTGTGGCCGGCGGCGAAGCCAGATCCCGCCTTCACCAAGTTCGATCTCGCGAAATACTACGAGGAATTCGCGGACCGTATCCTGCTCCATATCGCGGGCCGCCCGCTGTCGATGGTGCGGGCGCCGGACGGCATCGAAGGTCCGCGGTTTTTCCAGCGGCACGCCAACCGGCAGGCGATCAAGGCGCGCCCCATCAAGGTGAAAGGCGAGCCCGAACCCTATGTGGCGATCGACGACGCGGAAGGGCTGGTGAGTCTTGCGCAAGCCGCCGTCCTCGAATTTCATCCCTGGGGCGCGAAGAAGGACGACCCCGAGATTCCCGAGCGCGTGATCTTCGATCTCGACCCGGCGCCCGATGTCGCGTTTGCGCAAACGATTGCCGCGGCGAAGGAGTTGCGCGAAAGGCTCACGGATTGCGGCCTCGAACCCTTCGTGAAAACAACGGGCGGCAAGGGGCTTCACGTCGTCGTGGCCGTCAAGGGAAGCGCACGCGAGCCCGCGAACTGGTCCGATGTGAAAGATTTCGCCCGCCGCATTTGCCTGCAAATGGCGGCCGACAGTCCCCGCGCCTATACGGCCGCCATGGCGAAGGCGACGCGCTCGGGGAAAATCTTTCTCGATTATCTGCGCAACGATCGCGCCTCGACGGCTGTCGCGCCCTGGTCGCCGCGCGCGCGGCCGCACGCGCCCATTGCGACTCCCCTGCAATGGAAAGACCTGCGCAAGGGGCTCGATCCGCTGGCGTTCACCCTGCGGACCGCCCCGGCAGCGATGAAGCGCGCCGATCCCTGGCGCGACCTGCACAAATCCACCGGTTCGCTCGCCGCGGCGCGAAAGAAGCTCGGCAGGTGATTGTCCCATGATCAGGAATTTCAGCGATCACGCCGCCAACGAGCGCACTTTTCTCGCCTGGGTGCGCACGTCGATCGCGGTGATCGCCTTCGGCTTCCTGGTCGAGCGGTTCGATCTTTTTCTCGCGATTGCCGCCCCGGCCGCCGTCGCGCGCGGCATCGGAATCTCCCGCAACGAATTCGGACAGGTCGCGGGCCTCGTCCTCATCGTGCTCGGCATGGCCATGATCCTGGTCGCCGCCATCCGCTTCGCGCGGACGGCGCGGGAGATCGACGCCACGGCGACGCATCCCGGGACGGGCTCGCGAATCGACCTCGCGCTGGCGGCACTCCTCGTACTGCTGGCGGGCGGATTGCTGTTCTATCTCGCCCATACGCTCGCCGCGAGGGCGTGAGATGAGTTTCGGATTCTCACCCGCCCGGTTTCGGATTCTTACCCGCCCCTTGAGGGCGGGTCGAAATTGTCTTTGAGCGCCAGCGAAAAGAGAATTTCGGGGCGGGGTGCTGCATCAACAATACCCCGCCCCGAAAAATTCATCGTGTCCGCTCGCTAGCGCTCACGGACCTCAGAATTTTTCGACCCGCCCTCAAGGGGCGGGTGAAAATGCGTAGCCCTTCTACCGCCCGTAAGACGGCACCTGATACCAGCCGCCGTCGGCGCTGCGGACCCATTGTGTGGCCGCCGGCGGGCTGTAGGCGTAACTGCCGGAATTGTAGGGTGCATACGCATATGGCCCATACGTGTAGGGATAGGGTGCATAACCCCCACGATAGGCTTGCTGATAGGGGCTCGGCGCGGCGTTCGCATAGGCGCCTTCATTGTCGCCGTCGTCGCGATTTGCCGCGCCCGGATATTCGGGATCGCGATTGTAGGCGTCGCGCTCATAGACCGGCTGTGCTGTCACGCCATCGGCGTGCGGCGCCTGCAGCGTCGCATCGCGTTGCGGCGCGATGGCAGGAACAGGCGGCGCTGAATTCGGTGCAGCGACGGGAACCGGAGCCGGATTGTCCTGCAATGCCCGATGCCGCGCGGGAATATAAGGCGCGGCATCCGCCATCATGGTCGCTCCGTCGAGGACGCAGCTTGCATAGCCCGTCTCGATGCGCCGATCGGACACCAGCGCCGCCAGCGGCAGGTTGCCGTTGAGCGCGGCGTCGAACGCCATGCCGGCGCTCCGGCAGAATTGCGGATCGTTCAGGCTGCGCAGCGAGGAATCGTTCGCAAGCCGCGTTTTATAAGTGTTGTAGAAGGCGGCGCCGTTCTGGCCATCCTGACGGACGAAGAACTCCATCAGCGCCTGGTCGGATTTCTGCAACTCGCCCTGATACGACATGACGAAGCGGTTGAAGCCATCCGCCGCATGGCATGTCAGCCCCGCGACCATCAACTCCTGCCGCAACGCGGCGACCCTGAGCGCGGTGATATCCTGCGGCCGGGCGCAACCGGCAGCCGCCCACGCATTGCCGGCGACAAGCGTGAACGCGAGCGCGGCCGCGCCTGTCCTCTTTGCGGAATTCCTCTTCAGCCCCTTTTTCACCTTTGTCCTCCTTCGACGGATTTGCCTGCCCTTGAAACCTAAGACGCGCCCGGCCTGACGCACCGGCCCACCGGCGGATCGGTCCGGTCGAGACGCACGACGACTTCGCCCGCACCGCCGCCGCATGCGACCCAGCGGAAATCATGATCGGCATTGGTCTCGGCGAGGCCCTGGCTCGCGATGAGCGCGCTCGAACCATTCGCCGCGACGCTGCCTGCGACCGCGCCCTGGCGGCAGGAGATCAGAGGATCGCCGGCGTCCATCAGGCAGTAGGCGAATTGCACGTCATAAGCGCAGCGATTGCGGAAATCCCAATGCCGCCCGTCGGTTTCGACACTCAGGCAGCCGGACGCGCCGGTCTCGTTCGCAACACCGGCGGCAGCGCCCGGTTCGTTCGACGCCAATGTGTTCGGGCCGGGGTCGGCGTCGATCAGATGCACCGTCGAGGTCCGCACCTCGATGGGACCGGTGTCGGACACCGGCAATACTTTGCCGGTCATCGGCGGCGCGCCCAATTCGGCTTGCATGTCCGGACGGGGAAGCGGAACGGGCACGAGTCTGGTTTCGCCAAGCGGCGCGGGATTTGCAGGCAAACTGCCCGGCAGGAGTTGCGCGTCGTCGAATTTGCCGGCCGCCGCACTGCAGGCGGATTTCACCGGCGCGCCGTGCGTCTTGCGGTGCGGATCGGAGAGCCCGAGAAGATCTGCATATTGCGCCAGCGCCGCCTTGCGTTCCTCGGCGCTGAAGCGATGGCCTTCCGGATACCACGCGACACAATAGGGATGCGCGGACGGAGCCAGCAACATCATCGACACGCCGCCCGCGCTATTGAGGATCAGCAATTCCTGGCGGCCATCGGCATAGTCGGTGGCGATGCCTTTTTCCGTAAGCCGGAAAACGCCCGCCACATTGTTTCTGTCGTCGCCTTCCGACACGGTGCCCTGCCTGTCGTTGACGAACGCGAAGACGTCTTTCTTCACGGTGCCGTTGGGCGCATCGATCTCGCGCGTCAGGCCGCCTTCGATCGGCGTCAGCGCGAGCGTGGAACCGTCGACGGCGAAGAGTTTCTTGCCGGCGAGGAGATCGATGCCGGATGAATGCGTGGAAGGCTGCGTCGCGCCCGGACCGGCGGCACTCGGTGCGCTGGCGGCGGCGCTCGGCGCATTGACCGCGACCTTCACCGCCGGCTTCGGTTGCGTCGCGTCTGCGGCAGGCGTGGGTGCGGCCGGCGCCTCGGCCGCGATGTCGGCGACGTTGATCGGACGTCCGGCGGCAAACGTGCCTTCATACCGGCTTCCATCCTTGCGCGTGACGACGCCGTGGCCATCCGGCAGATCGTTGCGCCAGTCGCCATCGTATTTGTGGCCGTCGGCCCAGAGCTGAACGCCGTGACCTTCCGCTTTGCCGTCGCGCCAATCGCCGTCGTAGCGATCGCCGTTGGTCCACACCACCTGGCCGCGGCCGTTCAGGCGGTCATGGGCCCATTGGCCCTGAAAGCGGTCTCCCGCTGACGTGGTGAGCAAGCCGGCACCTTCCATGCGGGCGCCGGCTTCGTCGCCGTCATAGCTGGAACCGTCGGCCCATTTCACGACCGCATGGCCGTCGCGCAGCACGCCCTTGTCGAAATTGGCCGCCAGCGATTCGACAAATTTGCCCTGGTTCGAGAACGCCATGATTCCAGCGCCGTTGGCCAGCCCGCCGTCGCAGGCGCCCGACCATGCGATGGTGTCGGCTTCGATGGCTTTGATTTCGAGCGCGGCGCATCCCGATTTCAGATCTTTGAGCATCGCCGGCTTTTCGCCGGAATTCTGCGAAACGTTCTGCGCGCAGCCAATGACGCTGTTCGCGGGTGCCTGATCCGTCGCATTCGGTGCCGGCGAATTCGGAGATGCCGGAATCTGGGGCGAGGCTGCGGGACCGGAAGGTGGGGGCGCGTCGTGCGCTTGCGGTGGAGCGGATTGGCAAAGCGCGGCGGAGCTTCCCAGCAAGGACACCGCAACCGTGGCGCAGAGCAGACGATTCACTGAGAGCCCCCTTCTTGTCCGTATCCCCAAACGGTCGACGCGACGCTAACACGAAGATGAAACGCACCTAACGAATTTGCTCATCTACGTCATGTGCGACCGCTTATTTCATCCGGCGGCAATGTGCGCATGTTCACTCGACGATACCGCGCGGAAGAAAAGTTGCAGCTTACGGATGGCGACTTGGTCACCGCGGAATAAACGCGGCGATGTCATCTGTCGGCATTCGTCTCCCGGAAAAACGGCGGCGCGCAACATCGTGACTCGTTGCGAAGCCGGAAAGGCTTGCGATTTGCGGACCGGAGGAAAAAACGCGCTAACATAAATTAAGTGCAGCGATATTTTCTTGTCAGCCGCCGCGTCGAAACATTGCGAACGGCCGTTCAACGAAGCGCGGCCAGCTTTATGAAAAAGCAATCGTCCTTTCCGCAGGCGCACAAGATCGCCGTAATCTTCCCGCCATGTCGGCGGTAATCCGCACGCAAGACTGCTTGCTGAAATCGATACGGATTAAGTGCCGCCGCTCCGCGTTCGTCCTTTTATCTTCTATTGTCATGGCCCGCGACTGCGGGCCACCCAGGTGAAGCCGGCGCGTTGCGTCAGGTGAAACTCAAATCTGTGTTTTTTCTTCGCGGCTGGAGAGGCGTTACCTGGGTGGCCCGCAGTCGCGGGCCATGACAAAGGAATTAAGTGGAATGCTGCCTCACTTGTTGCAGCTTCCAATTCACCAGCCGCCGCCGCCCCCGCCTCCGCCACCGCCGCCGGAGAATCCGCCGCCGCCGCTGCCGGAGCTCGAGCCCGGCGGCATCGCGGCCGATGCGGCGGCCGACGCCATCGACGACCCGAGCGCGCCGGCAAATCCCGCCGCACCCAGATTGGCGAACGAATTGCCCGAATACCAGACGGGCGCGTAGGTCGTGCTCCCGGCGACACCGGCTGCCGCCGAAGCCTCCTCGAATTTCTTGCTCCAGCGATTTTCGCAATCGAGCGCCATCGCATAGGGGAGAAATTTCTCAAACACCGCCGGTGTCACCTCCGGCGGGTTCAACACTTCGAGCCGGTCCTTCTCCGCCGTGTCGAGGAACATGCGGAAGCCGTCGATCTGGTCGAAGATTCTCGCGCCCAGCAGCGTCGGCGCCTTCAGGAGATAGTGGAACAGATACGCCGCGCCGCCGCCCGCGATCAGGGCCACCATCGCGGCCACCGGAACGAGCGCGCCCAGCGCGAACAAGGCGCCCACAAGCCCGCCCACGAACGGCACCGCGAACAGGGTTGAGAACAGCGCGCTTCCGAAACTCGCGATGCGCGAGCCCGGCCCGTAGAATGCGCCGCCCCAGCCGTCGATCACGCGATGAATGAGGAACGCTGTGCCCACCGACCAGCCCGACAGCCACAGGAGCAGGAAGCCCGCCGTGGACGCGTTGTCGCACAAAAGCGCGGTGGCGACCGCCGTGACGACGAGGATCGCGAGCCCGCCCAGGAACCAGTGGACATTGGTCACGAAATAGACGCGCTCATATTCCCGCTTGAGCGACAATTGCAGCGCGAAAATCGACGACTGGATCGCCGAGTGATTGGCCTGCTTCATTTCGAGTCTGTCGCTGCCGGCAAACAGCTTGTCGGCCATCGCATTCTCGCCATGGGCGAGATCCGCATCGCCGTTGCTCTTGCCGGTGCGGATCAGCGTGTAGGTGTGGTCCTTTTCCGAGATCGTCAGATAGCCCTTCACTGCCATGTCGACCAGCGATGCGGCGTAGGATTTCCGGTCATAGGCCATGCGGTGGACATAGCGAACGGCAGCCGGCGAGAAACCGTTGGGCGGCGCGAACAGCGGCACCACCGTGCCGCGCCTGGGATCGCGGCCATACTCGAACCACACCGCGATGAAATAGACGAGCAGGATCGCGACGCCCGCCCACGCCGCGACCGCGCTCGCATTGTCGCGGATGAATTGGGCGCGCAACTCGGCCGGCGTGGGCGGCAAGACGGCGCCTTTCGAGAATCCGACCGCGATGGTCAGGCCTTCGTTCGGGCCGAGCGGTGCGGTGGTCGCGAAGGAAATTTCGTTGGCGGAGATCTCGTTGGCGCGGGCGTTGTGGTCCGTCGCGCCCGCGCCGCCGGTGTAATACGCGAATTGCCTGATGGAAGCGCCCGGCGGCAGATGGATCGTCGCTTCGGCATGATCGATCGGGAATTCCCAGAAATTGCCGGTGACGTTCCAGTAGAGTTCGTCGTAATCCGCGAAGAAGCCGATCTGCCGGCCGGTCGAATAGACGATTTGGAAGACGTGCGGCCCCGGATCGAGATTGACGTCCGCGTTGCCGATCTTCACCCGCTCTCCGTCGTCGATCGAGTCGAGATCGTAATTCTCCGGCTGGCCGTCGCGCATGACCGACAGCACGTTGAAATCGACATGGACGCGGCGGCCGAGCCTGTCGGTGTAGGTGGTGGGAAAATCGCGAAAGATGCCGTGCCGGATCTGATAGCCTTCGGAGACGACGGAAATCGTCTCGGTGACGGTCAGCGCGCCGTTTTTGGCGACGACGATGTCGCTGGCGTAATCGGTGATGCGCTCTTCGGCGGATGCGGCAACCGCCCAGAGGAGGAAGACCGGCGCGGTGAATGCGCCAAGCCGTCTCATCAGGAAAACGAGACTTTGGGCACGGCGCGGTCGGCTTCGCTGTCGATCTGGAAGAAGGGCGCGGGCTTGAACGCGCCGAAGCCGGCGACGAGGCTCGACGGGAACTGCTCGATCGTCGTGTTGAAATCGCGCACGGTGCCGTTGTAGTAGCGCCGCGCCAGCTGGATCTGGTCTTCGATGTCGGCCAGATCCTTCTGCAGCGCCTGGAAATTCGCGCTCGCCTTCAATTCGGGATAGGCCTCCGCCACCGCCAGCACACGCCCGATCGCCGCCGTGATCGCCTGTTCGGCCTGCCCGCGCGCGGCGACGTCGGATTCCGCCTGCCCGCTCGAGCGCAGCTTCGCGAGTTCGTCGAAGGTGCCGCGTTCGTGGCTCGCATAACCCTTCACGGCTTCGACGAGATTGGGGATGAGGTCGGCGCGGCGCTTCAATTGCGCGTCGATGCCGCTCCACGCTTCGGCGACCATGTTCTTGCGCCGCACCAGACCGTTGTAGATCGACACGGCCCATAGCGCTGCGAGAACGATGACGGCAACAAGAATCAGCCCGATCATGGCCGCCACGTTAACGGCTTCCGAAAGAAGCGTCTATCGCGGCCGCACTCTACCCATCTCCTCTTCCCCCGCATGCGGGGGAAGTGGCCGGCGAAGCCGGCCGAAGGGGGCCCCCTCCGTCGCGCACTTCGTGCGCGACACCTCCCCCGCGCGCGGCAGGGCTGTCCGGGGAACGATTCACTGTGACGCGGGTGCATGCCCGGCCAATGCTGCGTGAAGCGGCTACTTTCTGGTTGTCGAGACTCAGAAAGAAGAGAGGCCGAGCATGCGGTACAGCGATAGCATTTTTGGGCATCTGCTCAAACCGATTGTGCGACGCCGGTTTGACACGGTTGTGGATAGCCACCGCGGCAATGCCTACGACAAAGAGTTCGACAGCTGGGATCATCTGGTGGTGCTGATTTATGCCCAGCTTGCCGGCGTAGAGGGCCTGCGCGGGCTGGAAGCGGTGTGGAACGCCAATTCGCATCACCACTACCATCTCGGGGTAGACAACGTGGCGCGCTCGACGCTATCGGACGCCAATCGGCGCCGTCCGCCGGCGGTCTTCACCGAGACGTTTTCGATGCTGTCCGGTCTCGCCGACCGGATGATGAAGCGTGAGGGCGAAGAGATGCTGCGGCTGATCGATTCCTCTCCGGTCCCGCTCGGCCGGCTCATCAAGTGGGCCAAGTGGAACGGGCGCATCCGTGGTCTCAAGCTGCACGTCGTCTACGATCCGGGACGCGACAATCCGACGGACATCGCCATCACCCATGCCAACGTCAACGACGTGGAGGTGGGCGAACGGATCCACATCGAGGCGGGATGCACCTACGTCTTCGACAAGGGGTACTACAAATACCAATGGTGGACTGGCATTCACGATGCCAAAGCGCTGTTCGTCACCCGCCAGAAGATTTTGGCGCGGTTCCGTGCCGTTCGCTGGCTGCCGCTCAGGAAGCGCAAGGGCGACGGCTTCACCGTCATCGACGATGCCGAGGTCAAGCTTGTCAGCAAAGGCGATTCCAAGCTCGCCATTCCCATGCGCCGCATTCGCGTCAGGCGCGACAAGGGAGCAAAAATCACGCTTCTCACCAACGACTTTGAACGCTCCGCCATCGAGATCGCGGCTCTTTACAAGAAGCGCTGGCAGATCGAGTTGCTGTTTCGCTGGATCAAACAACATCTGAAGATCAGGTCGTTCCTCGGACGCAGCGACAATGCGATCCAACTCCAGATCGTCGCCGCCATGATCGCCTATGTGCTTCTGCGCATCGCAGCCCGCGAAAGCTGCATCGCCATGCCAATCATCCGCCTCGCAGATCTCCTGAAAGAACGCCTTTTCACCCGAAGGACCATCGCCGAAATCGACAAACCGCCCGACGTCCATCTCTCCAAACCGCGACCCAGGGTCTCTCCGGATCAACTGGAGCTCCGATATGCCTGAACTTTCCCCGGACACCCCTGCGCGCGCGGGGGAGGAGGACGAGCGCTTGGAATGAACGAGACTACGGAAACAGCGTGATCACCGCGCGGCGGTTCTTGGGTTCGCGTACGCCGTCGGCCGTTTGCACCGCGAGGTCGGATTTGCCCACGCCCGACACCTGGATCGATTCCGGCCGCGCGCCCATCTGCACCATCGTGTCTTTCACGACGCCGGCGCGGCGTTCGGAAAGCTTCTGATTGTATTCGGCCGAGCCCGACGTGTCGGTGTGGCCCACGATGGTGATGCGCGATTGGCCGCCCGCACGCGCCGCCGCGATCGCCTGGGTGATCGTGGTCAGGTCTTCGGCCGTCAGCGACCAGGAGTCGAAATCGAAATAGACCGTGTAGTCGGCCGCTTGCGCGGCGGGTGCCGGCGTTGCCGCCATCGGCGGCGGCGGCGGGGGCGCTGGATTCAAGTCGCGCTCCAGTTGCGCCAGCGTGCCGTCGAGCGAGCGGCGGCAGGCGACCGACGCATTGTGCTGCGAATCGACCCGGCCGTTCAGGATCCAGCAATCGTAATCGGCCTGGGCGCGGGCGGCGTCGTCCGGCGCCTTTTCGCGGCCCTGGTCCAGTCCGCGCAGAAGGCGCAGGCGCATCGCTTCGGCATCCGCGTCGCCGTCGGGCGCCGGCTCCGGGAGCACTTCCTCGCCCTTGGCCGCCGTCAGCGCCTTCTGGGCGAAGGTGACGGCCAGGGTTTCCACGGTCGCATCGGTCCCGGACAGCGACATGGCGCCTTCGGCGTCGAATGCCTGGCTCGACGGCTCGCTCGTCGTGCCGAAGGAACGGGCCAGATAGGCGTAATTCTTGAACAGCGCCTGGGCGAAGGCGGAGCCGGTGGGCTGGGCCGCATCGAGATCGTCGAAGATCGAATTGCCCGCGCAACCGGCCAGCGCCAGGGCGCCGAAAACGGCCAAAGCCGCGGAAAGCACGAAGGATCGCGGTACGGAAGCGAACGCCATTCCGGAGTCTCCTGGAAGGTAGGCAAGGCCCGGGAGGGGCGTGCCTTTGGGGGCGGGCGGCCAAGTTGCGCCGTTCCTATAGCGCGTGTGGGCTCCCGCGTTAAGACCCCGCCAACGCGGCAAAAAAAGCGAACGACGGGGCCTTTCGTAAACGATCCGTTGACCCTCGCGGCCTTACAAATGACCGCGGAGCATCTGAGAGGCCGGCCCAATGCCTGGTCTGGCGCTTGCCATGAAGGCAGATCTGGAACACGTCGTCGCCCAGGCGAAATCGGAGCGCCGGCGGTTTCTGCGCGTGCGCGTCGATCTCTCGGGACGCCTGTTCCTGCCCGCCGAAAATCGCGAAGTGCGCTGCCGGATCGTCGATTTGTCGCCGGGCGGCGCGCAGATTTCATCCGAACTGATTCCCGCCGCCGACACCCAGATCATCCTCTATATCGACGGCTTCGGCCGCTTCGAAGGCACGGTCGCGCGTCCCACGGCGGACAGCTTCGGCGTCAGCTTCAATTGCACGCCCCTGAAACGCGAGCGCGTCGCCGAGCAGCTCACGCTCTATATGAATCGCGGCATGGTCGACGAATCGCTGTTGCGCCGTCACGACCGCGTCGCGACCAACGGGCTCGGCCGCTTCACGCGCGCCAATGGCGACATGGTCGCCTGCGAAGTTCTCGACCTGTCGCTGGGCGGCCTTTCGCTCAAGACGGACTCGCGCCCGCCCTTGGGCGAGCTTGTGCTCATCGGCCAGATGGCGGGCCGCGTCGTGCGCCATCACGAGAACGGCATCGCCATCGAGTTCGTGGGCGCGCCCGCCGACAAGGCAAACCATGAGCACCCGCCGGTGACGCTGGTTCGTTAAGCGGCGTTCACGCCTGCTTGCGCGTGCTCATAAGACACCGTTGAAGCGCAAGAACCAGATCATCAGCGGTGTAGCCAGAGCCGCCATACCTGCAAGAAATAGCGACAACGTTGGGACAAATACGATCGCAAAGTCTTGCGGATTCGCCGGATTGAGCGACCCAGCCGATCCAATCAGCCAAACGACCGCGCTCAGCACAAGTAAGCCTCCAAGGGCCACAGCGTACCTTGAATTTCGCTGTACGGTTTCTGATGTCCAAACCAAGAGGACCCATCCAAAAATTATGAGCACGGCGAACGGCACTAGAGTGTTGCCGACGCTTGCCGAAAGATATTTCAGCGCAATCGGAATCCAGAGAAAAGCGGCTGCAATGAGAATGCAACCGATCATCGAAGTAAAGTAGCTGTGTCTTGAGCGGCCATCAAAAAGAGAAGGGCGATCGGAACTGAATTCTAAAGCGCCAACGCGCGACTAAGCCGAGTAACACGCAAAACGACAGGAGGCCGACGCCGAACAGGGGGCTTTCAAGCAAGTGCGAGGGAATCAATATCGATGCCACCGCGACGATCATTGCAAACAGCAGCGCTGCGAGCATCCAAAATAGGGCGATTATCCGGCAGTTGACAAAACTGCTCGGCCGAAATATCGCTCGTTTCGACAGGCCGTCTACTCAAGTGCTCTCAGCGTAGTCTTTGTATTCGTCGGGCTGGAACAATCCGTTCCAGCCATCATATCGCCACAGGAATCGATGGTGCCAGCGATTCCCGAACACGTCTCGATACCTAATCTCACCGAAAAACCATACAGCATGACTTGGAGATTCACCGATAACTTGTCGCGCTTCTCCGAGTCCGAAGATGTCTACATGCCGGACGGTATTCGGCTGGTGCGCTTCGGTGTTTCCAGCAATGAACTCGGCCAAATTCTTGATGCGGCGGCCAACGCAGACCAGCCATTTCCGGCTCAGAAATTGGCCACGGCTTAACGCGGATTGCGGCGAATGTGCTATCGATAAGTGCAGGCGTCTTGCCGAAATTGATTATGCGGTATTCGACGCGCAAAGGATTTTCAAGATTGATCGCGGGGCCACTTTCTCCGTGCTCCACAATTTCGCGGATACGCGCGGCAATGTTCTCACCGTCAACCCTAATAAAGATTCTTGCGCGCTCCGTACTGATAGCAGCATCCGCAGATTTTCTGGCGGCTGCGGCGGCGATGGTCGCAGTGTTTTCTGCTCTCAGCAAAACCCACCCTTGAAACGTCGCAACGATAGCGAGAATGGCAGTAAAAACCTCCAGTCCACGCGTGTAATCTGCCAATCGTTCATTTGTCGCACTTGGAGAGGCTATGTCGGTGGCTTGTTCATAGGAATCTCCTACTGCCTCGCGCTGTTGCAGTGGCGGCTCCGGAAAAATAATCAGGACAGCAATAAGGAGGGAGGCCGATGCTAATATCGGCATCCAATCTATTGTTCGCAACCAATTCAGCACGACCGGATGGCCTCCCCAAAAATATCTGGGTTGTTGCGGTTGTTATATCGGAACTGGAATTCAGCGACGTACATCGGCAGATATTTGCGGCTGACCTTGTGATAGCTGCCCATCACGCCGCGCTTAATCAAACTCCAAAAGCCTTCGATGGTTTGGGTATGAATTGCACCACAGACATATTGTTCGGCGGAGTGATCGACAAACCCGTGCGGGAATTCCTTGTCGAGTTTGGAATATCCCTTCCAGCTATCCGTGCAAAGCAAACTGACCTTTGTGGAAACGGACTCGCGGACAAACTTGGTGAGTGTTGCAGCTTGCACATTGTCGATCACGCGCGCCACGACGCTGCCCTTGCGACGGACTGCGCCAACGATAACGGACTTGCCGGAACCGACGCCACCCGTTCCGCCACCTCCACCACGCTTGTCTTTGTGTCTGTTTTTGGCTTTATCGCCGACGAATGTTTCATCGACTTCAACTATGCCCATGAGCTTCTGGAAGCCTTCATCGGCCATGCCCGCGCGGATACGCATGCACATGGACCAAGCCGTTTCGTAAGAGCCGGTTCCGATCACGCGATGAATTTGAAGGGCGCTAATACCCTTCTTGCTGGTCAGCATCATGTGGATAACGCGGAACCATTGGCGGAGCGGATATTTTGTATTCTCGAAGATCGTCCCGACGATGACCGAGAAGCGATAGCCCTGCGGTCCACAGTTGCGGCACTGCCAGCGGAATTGATCGACCGTGTAGAGCTTGTCATTGCCACAACGCGGGCACTGGACACCATCGGGCCAGCGACAGGCCAAAAGATAAGCCTTGCAAGCCGTGTCATTTGGAAAGGCCGCTTCCCATTGGGAAATGGTCATTTGATGGATGCGCTTGCTCTTCTTTTTCACGGCCCAAACCCCGGCTCAATCTCTATCCAAGAATATAGGGGTTGGGCGGTGTTTTGTCAACTGCCGGATAATCGCCCAAAATAGGAGTTTCTGGCTCATGTAAAGAGTCTCGCCGTCGCGCCAGCCAGTTTCATTGTTGGACCCCAGTATTCGGATTGGGGGGCATGTACGAACCGGAATATCCCGTCAAAGAGAATTGCACAATGGGCCCATAGCTATTCTGCTGAACCGACTGCATCAGCGCCGAGGTACCCGAAAACACATCGATACGGTGACAGCGGCAACGTTCCCCTTGCACCGCGAGAGGCGAGCCATCACGCTTTGTCGCAAGACGCGAACCGCCACATTTGAACGACTGGGGGACTGGAGTGAACCCCTGGAGTGAGACACAAAAAATGGGGACAGTTCTCGACGAGGAGAACCGATGCCCGAACCGACAAGGCAACCCTACAGCCGAGATTTCAAGCTGAAGGCGATCGTGCGACTGGAAGCTGGCGAAAGCGGAAGCGCTTTGGCTCTGGAGCTGGGGATAAAACGAACTTTGCTCTATCGCTGGCGGGATGCGTACCGGGCGGGAGGCGAACTTTCGCTTCGTGAAAAGCTTGGCCGTCCGCTGAAGGCCGAAGCCTTGGCGATGGCGCAAGCGCGTGGTCCGGCGACGAAGACAAGCGACTTGGCGCAGGCCAGACGTCAGATCTCCGAGTTGGAGAGAAAGGTCGGCCGGCAGCAACTGGACCTGGATTTTTTCAAGCAAGCCTTGCGGCACATCGAGGCGTCACGCCGGCCGAACATCGGTCATGGCGCGACGGCGTCTTCGCGAACATCCAAGCGATGACGCGTCAGCAAGGCAATGGTCCGGCGGCGGAGCAGCCGGTCGAGAGGATGTGTGCGCTGGCCGGCGTCAGCCGCGCGGCCTATTATCGCCATTGGCGCCAGTCGACGCCGCTGCGCGAAGAGACCGCGTTACGCGATGTCGTTCAACGATTGGCTTTGCACAACCGCCGGAAAAATACGGTGACAGCGGCAACGTTCCCCTTGTACCGCGAGAGGCGAGCCATCACGCTTTGTCGCAAGACGCGAACCGCCACATTTGAACGACTGGGGGAACGTTGCCGCTGTCACCTTATTCTATATATTTTATTCTATATATTCTATAAGACCGGCGACTATAGATCACAGGCCCACAATCCCGATTAAATGCCAAGGTATGTCCTCTCGGAAGATCGCACATGCGCACTTGAGCGGCGAGCGCAGTGTGTGGAATGCTCGGAGCGATCCAGCATCGAGAGCGCACATGACCGATCCCATTCTATCCCACCAGCCGTTTCCCAGCCTGATGGGTGTCGAGATCGTCGAAGCGACGAAGACGCGCGTGCGTGCGCGGCTGGTGGTGCGCCCGGATCTGTGCACGTCGGGACGCATCCTGCATGGCGGCGCGATCATGGCCTTCGCGGACACGCTGGGCGCCACCGGCGCGGTGCTCAACCTGCCGCAGGGCGCGGGCACCACCACCATCGAAAGCAAGACGAATTTCGTCGGCCCCGCGCAGGAAGGCTCGATTGTGGAGGCCGAAACGACGCCACTGCATGTGGGCCGCAGGACGTCCGTCTGGCAGACGCGGATCGCGACCGAGGCGGGTAAGCTCGTGGCCGTGGTGACCCAGACCCAGCTGGTGCTGGAGCCGCTTTCCTCCCCGCCGCGGCCGGTCTAAGACAGACCCGCCAGACATTCAGCCGTCAGGAAGGGACTAAAATGGAGCTCAATTCATCGATCGCGGCCATCATCACCGGCGGCGCCTCCGGCCTCGGCGAGGCCACGGCGCGCGCGCTCGCCAAACGCGGCGTCAAGGTCGCGCTGTTCGACCTGCAGAAGGACAAGGGCGAAAAGCTCGCGGGTGAAATCGGCGGGGTGTTCTGCGAAGTCAACGTGACCAACGACGAGAGCGTGAGCGAAGGCTTCAGGAAGGCGCGCGCGGCGAACGGCCATGAGCGCATCCTCGTCAATTGCGCCGGCACCGGCAACGCCGCCAAGACGGCCTCGCGCGACCGGAACACGGGCGAGATCAAATTCTTCCAGGCGAAGGATTTCAACCGCATCATCCAGATCAATCTCGTCGGCACGTTCCGCTGCATCGCGCAATCGGCGGCCGGCATGCTGACGCTCGAACCGCTTCCCGGCGGCGAGCGCGGCGCCATCGTCAACACCGCCTCGGTGGCGGCGCAGGACGGCCAGATCGGCCAGGCCGCCTACACGGCGTCGAAGGCCGGCATCGTCGGCGTGACGCTGGTGGTCGCGCGCGACCTGGCCCAGGAAGGCATCCGCTGCAACACGATCATGCCGGGGATCTTCGACACGCCGCTGCTCCAGGGCGCGCCGGAGCAGGTGAAGCAGGCCTTGGGCGCGCAGGTGCCGTTCCCGCCGCGGCTCGGCAATCCGCCGGAATATGCCTCGCTCGCGCTCGAGATGATCACCAACGGCTATTTCAACGGCGAATGCGTGCGCCTCGACGGCGCGATCCGGATGGCGCCGAGATAAGACGCGATGTCGGCCGGCGACATTCTCGCGTGGCACGACTACTTCGCGGTGGTGGCGCAAGTGGGCGCCACGCTTGCGGGTCTCCTGTTCGTGGGGCTCACGATCAGCCTCGAACATGTGCTGCAGGCACGCGGCTATCTGGCCCGCGCGTTTGCAGCGCTGTTCCTGCAATTCCAGATCCTGATGATTGGATTGTTCGGGCTCGTTCCCGGACAGCCCGCGGTCGCGTTCGGGCTCGAACTGATCGTCATCGGCGTGGCGCTGTTCGCCGGCATCACGGCGTTTGCGCGCTCCTTCCCCGAAGACGAGCAATCCCATGTGCTGGGCTCGAAAGGCATGCGCATCGTGCGCACGGTGTTGAATGCGGCGAGCACCTTGTTGCCGGCGGCATCGGGCGTGGCTCTCATCGCGGGCTGGCGCGGCGCACTCTACCTTTTGATTCCGGCCGTCGTCGCCTGCGTCTACGTCTCGATCGGCTACGCCTGGGTGTTCGCGATCGAGATTCCGCGGCGGCAAGCAGCACAGAAGCGGGGCGAGCCGCCGGGTTAGGCATATTCCGCGCCTGACGCCTCCCAAGGTGCGTGCCGTCTCAGGGCGCGAACAATTTGCTGTATTCTGTTCACTGGCGGGGTTGAGAAAGATTGGTGGCCAATTTTCAGTGAACTATGGTGGATCTGGGATCTCCGCTTTTGACCCAGAGCCGACATTGGAGGTTTGGTTATGTTGCCGTGCGCGTCCGGTCATGGCTGAATACCGATCGCAGGCGAGCCGAGGGGGCGGTGTGGCTGAGGAAGCTGATCAGGAGCAAAGCGCACCGGCGTCCGGTGCTGGTGTTGACCCGACGGCCGCGGCGCTTGCTCTCGGCGGGGCCAGTCGCGAGCAGGCGGACGGGTTTCTGCGCGAACAATCTGCCTTCGTGCGCAAACAGATGGAGGCGCTCGACGAGCAGCACGACATCGAGCTGGAGCGCCTGCGGGAGCAGCGCCGGCATCTGCGCTACCAGTCCTGGGACCAGGCACTATCGGTCGGCCTGAAAATCCTGGGCGGACTATTGGTTCTCTCCGTCGTCGTCGCTCTCGCCGCCATGGTGTGGTCGGCCTCGCAGCAGAGCGGCCTTGTCATCGAAGCATTCTCCGTACCGCCTGATCTGGCGAGCCGCGGGCTCACCGGCCAGGTCGTCTCCACACGCGTTCTCGACAAGCTCGAGCGCATGGAAAAGGAAACCGAAACGCCGTGGGCCGCCGCGCATTCGGCGCGCGAAGCGCAGGACATCAAGATCGAGATTCCGGACACCGGTATCTCGCTGGGCGAATTGATGCGGTATCTGCGCGCCTGGCTCGGGAGCGAAGTGCATGTGACGGGCGAGATCTCCCGCAACGTTGATGGTTCGCTCGCCGTCACGGCGCGCTACGGCGACACGCCCGGGGAAACGCAGGGCGGCAAGGAAGCCGATCTCGATGCCCTGCTCGAGAAAGCCGCCGAGCAGCTCTACCATGCCTCGCAGCCGGTCCGTTTTGCCGATTATCTCGCCGGCAAGCAGCGCTACGACGAAGCGCTCGCGATATTGCTGCCGCTGACGCGCACCGGCGATGCGCAGACCGAAGCCTTCGCGCTCGCCAGCGTCAGTGTGCTCTATGCCAATCGCGGCCAATGGGAAACCGCATTGCGCTACGGCCATGACGGGCTGTCGCTCATTCCCGGCGATCCCGTCGCGCATTTCTGGCTGGGGACCGAAGAAGATTCGTCCGGCCATGTCGAGAAGGCGCTGCCCGAGTTTCGCGCGGCCGTCGCGGGCTTCCGATCCGGTCATGTGCAGGGCGTCGACGACCGCTATGTGCGCATGGCGACGGCTCGGGCGATCGGCAGCGTAGACGAATATCTCGGCGATTTTCGCGACGCCGTGCGGATCGACGACGGCGTCGACAATTCCAATTTCAAGAACACGTTCGAAGCCCTCGATCGCACGAGCGATCACGATGTCCCCGGTGCGCTGCACTATGCCGCGCGCATCGAACCCACCATCGCCAGCGGCCTGCCGTCGGAAGATCCGGCCTTCATCTATTACTTTTTGGCGGTCGAGCGTCAGGACTGGAAATCGGCGCTGGCCTGGTCGCTGGAAGCCGACATACGGCATGTCCGCATCAACCGCTTCGATATCCTCGAACGCTGGGTGCGCCACTTTCCGATGATTGCGGTGGCGCGGATGCATATGGGCGATTTTACAGGCGCGCATCGCATCATCGACTACACGCCCGTCGATTGCTACGAATGCGTGATTACGCGCGGTCGCATTCGGGCGCAGGAAAAGAATTACGCCGCGGCGGCCTATTGGTTCGCGCAGGCGTCGAACAGCAATCCGTCGATCCCCGAAGCGCCGTGGCGCTGGGGCGAGATGCTTTTGCGCAACGGCGATTACGACGCAGCCATCGCAAAGTTCACGCTCGCCAACGCCAAAGGCCCGTATTTCGTGGATCCGCTCGAGATGTGGGGCGAAGCGTTGATCCGAAAGAACCGCTCCGACCTTGCGCTCGCGAAATTCGCGGAAGCCGACAAATATGCGCCGAACTGGGGACGCCTGCATCTCAAATGGGGCGAGGCGCTGGTTTATGCCGGACGCAAGGACGAAGCCCGCTCACAATACAGGATCGCATCGACGCTCGACCTGAGCGTAGCCGACAGGGCCGAGCTTGCGAGGGATAAGCGCAGCTAATTGGCTCGTCTTGGACGTTCGCTTTTGGCGCAAAGTGGCCAAGTCCGCTTTTGACCCATAGCGGACTGGGAGGTCTGGTTATGTTGCCGTGCGCTCGCGGTCATGGCTGAATACCGATCGCAGGCGGGCCGAGGGGGCGGTGTGGCTGAGGAAATCGATCTGGAGCGTGGTGCCACGGGCGGCGGCGGCGATCCGGCTGCCATAGCGCTGGCGCTAGGCCAATCAGGCACGCTCGATCCGCGCGCGGCGGCATTCCTCGAAAAGCAAAGCCGTCTCGCCGATCTGCAGATCGAAAATCTGCAAAAGCAGGACGAATTTGAACTTTCGCATCTGCGCTGGCGGCGCTTCAGCGACCAGATGAAAGGTGCGCTGCAGATCGTGCTGGTGCTCGCGGGCGTGGCCGTCCTGATCGCGTGCGGCGCCGCGGTATGGAATGCGAGCCGGGCCGAGGGGCTCGTGGTGGATACCGTTTCCGTGCCGCCGGAATTTGCCCAGGCCGGAATGAGCGGCGAAGTCATTGCCGACGACCTGACGAATAAAATCGCCGCCGTGCGCGACACGGCAAATGAAAATTCGATTACGCACTCAGCGGACGTGAAGAAGGAGCGAGACGAGGATATCAAGGTCGAGATTCCGGATACCGGCGTCTCGCTTGGAGAAGCGTCGCGTTACTTGCGCTCATGGCTCGGCCACGAACGGCATCTGAGCGGAAATCTGCGCAACCTCGGCAATGGACGGATCGCGCTCACCGTGGCGCTGGACGGCGCAGATGCCGTGACATTTGCCGGCGCTGCCGACGATCTCGACAAGCTCGAGCAGCAGGCAGCCGAACACGTTTTCCAGAGCGTCGATCCTTCGAACTACACGATGTATCTCGCGAGCGTGGGGCGAGAAAGCGAATTGATGCCGGCGGTCGAGCATCTCATTCGCGTGGCGGACAGCGCGGGCATGCTGACGGAAGGTTACACGCTGCGGGCTTTGTTGGCGAGGGACAGCGCGGGTGATTTTCCGCTTGAAATGAAGCTGCTCCGGCTTGCGGCGGCCATCGATCCCAAGGCGCTTCCGCCTCACATGGTCATGATGTTCTCGTTGGACGACCACGGTCATGACGAGGGGGCGCTCCGGGAGGCACGCCTGATCCCGAGTTTCCGACAGCAGGATCAGTATGCCTGGCGCGAAGGCGAGGGCTTCGCCCAAGTGCTTGCAGAGGCGGCCATCATCGCCGATGTCGATACCGGAGATTTCATTCATGCGTCGTCGGCGTCCTGCGGCAAGTGCTCGCTTTCCCGAATGCTGCTTGGCCGCGCCGAATACGCTGCCCGCCTGCACGACACGGCAAAAAGCCGTGCCTTGACCGGCGAGGCCCTCGCGATGGAGGGAGTCAGCGCCGAGGAAGCGAATCGCGCGCGCTATTTTGCCGATTGGGCGGCGGCGGATTGGAAAGCGGCGGCCGCCGATGCGCGAGCCTATGGCGCAGCGATAAAGCCCGGCAATGCATGGCTGACGGCGCAGCGGGTCAGCACGCAAACCGCTCCACTTCTTGCATACGCTTTGGCGCGCGCGGGCGACTTTGCGGATGCCTATGCAGAGATCGACCAGACGCCAGGCGACTGCGTCGCTTGCGAGACCGCGCGCGGCGACGTCGATGCGTTCCAGAACAATGAAGGCGGCGCGACCTACTGGTTTTCGCGCGCAGTCTACGATGCGCCATCCATTCCGTTCGCTTACACCGATTGGGGTGCGATGTTGTTGCAGGAGGGAAAGCACGAAGCGGCCATCGCGAAGTTCAAGCTTGCGAACCAGAAGGGACCGCACTTCGCCGATCCGTTGGAGATGTGGGGCGAAGCACTGATGCAAAAGAACCGCTCCGATCTCGCACTGGCGAAATTCGAGGAGGCGAACAAATACGCGCCCAACTGGGGCCGTTTGCACATGAAATGGGGCGAGGCGCTGGGTTATGTCGGACGCAAGGACGAAGCCCGCTCACAGTACAGGATCGTATCGACGCTCGACGTGAGCGTGGCCGACTGGGCTGAGCTAGCGAGGGATAAGCGCGGTTAATTCGTTCGTCTTGGACGTTCGCGTTGCGATTGCCGCTGCAATACCGGATAGCGCTGTTAATAAGAAGTAGCGCATCTGTTAATCTCCTGCCTTCCTTCGCCGGGCAGGAACGGTGAACGCGGGATCCAGGGAGAAGCCGGAGAAATGAGCACGCGAACCGGCGCCGACCACTTATTTTCCGATGTGCGGCTCGCCGCGCTCTATGATTTGTTTTGCGAGGGGCGAAAGGACTTCGACTTCTACCTGAAACTGGCGATGTCGGCGAATTCCGTGCTCGATGTCGGCTGCGGCACGGGTGCGTTGCTGCACCGGGCGAGAGAGGCCGGCCATGCCGGACGGCTTTGCGGGTTGGACCCTGCGGCTGGCATGCTTCAGCAGGCGCGCAAGAATTCGGATATCGAGTGGATTCCCGGCGATCTGGCTTCGACCCGTTGGGATCGCGAGTTCGATCTTATCGTCATGACCGGACATGCATTCCAGGTTCTCATCGAGGACGACGATCTTCGAACTGCGCTCGCGGCAATACGCCGGGCTCTCTGCGACGATGGCCGCTTTGCGTTCGAAACACGCAACCCGCTGGTTCGGGAATGGGAGCGTTGGACTGCGGCGCATGCCGCCGAAATTGTCGACGGCGACGGCGCTGTGGTCCGGATGGTTCGCGAGGTCAAAGCTGTCGGGGCGGACACCGTTTCGTTCACACACACATTCACCAGTCCAAGCTGGGACAGGCCGCAGCTCAGTCAAAGCACGCTGCGGTTCCTCGATGCGGCGTCGCTTTCGTCGTTCCTTTCCGATTCCGGCCTGGCGATCGAAAAGCAGTTTGGCGATTGGGCCGGACAGCCATTGACCGCCGCGAGCCCCGAGATCATCACCATCGCACGACGTGATTGAAGGACAGGATGATCGATAGGTCAGGGGTATCGCGTAGGAAGGACAATAACGGGCCGGGCTCACGCCAAGATTTCCATCGGGCCGAAATTGACACCTGATACGTTATAGGTTACAGATGATCCTGCGTTTTCGGCGCAAGGGATTGGAGCGGCTATTCGCCAAAGGCGACGCAAGCGGCGTCAATGCGCAGCATGTCCGGAGGCTTCTCGCCATCCTGACGGCCCTCAATACGGCGACAAGTCCGGCCAACATGAACCTGCCGGGCCTTCGCCTTCATCCGCTCAAGGGAGAGCGAAAAGGTCGGTGGGCGGTGCCCGTGTCGGGCAATTGGCGCGTGGTCTTCGCATTCGAGGGGCTGAATGCCACGGATGCGGATTTGGTCGACTACCATTGAGAGATAGCGAGTTACGATGAAGATGCACGACCCGTTGCACCCTGGCGAAGTGATCCGCGAAGTTTGCCTGGAGCCGCTCGATCTTTCGGTGACGGAGGCCGCCGCAGGTCTTGGCGTGTCTCGCAAGGCTCTGTCGGAGTTGCTGAACGGCCATGCCGGCGTGTCCCCTGAAATGGCGATCCGGTTGGCGAAAGCGTTCGGCAGCACGGCCGAACATTGGCTTGCGATGCAAATGCAATTCGATCTTTGGCAGGCCGAGCGGCGCGCCAACAAGATCAAAGTCAAAAAATTTGCCGCGCCGGAAGCTGCCTGAACAGGCGCTTCAACCGCCCCCTCAATGCGCCGCGAGTTCGTGGATCTGGCTGTTGGCGAGCGTGAGCTTGGCGATGGAGAGATCGCCGGTGCGTTCGAGTTCGGCAAGAAAGCTCCGGGTGCGGGCGAGCGCGTCGGCGTGCTGTTCGGCCCAGGCCTTCACGGCCTCCGCGCCGTCGGTGCGCTGCGCCGCCGTCTTGGCGTCGATGCTCGCCAGCGCGTCGGCCGTGAGCCCGCGCTGGCCCGCGAACAGATCGTCGACGATGCGCCTTATCGCGAGCCGGTCCCAATGCTCGCCGCCGGCGATGCGCAAGGCGAGGCCGCGCAGCCGGTCGAGCCCGACCGTGGCGCCCACCGAGAAATAGGCGCCCGCCACGAGATCGAGCGGCAGCCCGCGCGATTGCGCGAGCAATGCAATCTCGGGCGCCCCGCCCAACAACGGCAGCACAGCCACGTCTTCGGCCACATCGAGCGGCACGCCCGCCTTCTGCAACTCGGCGATGCGCGCTTCGGTGTCGTGCGCTTCGTAAGGCGAGACCAGCGTGGAGAACCTGCCGCGCAGGCTTTCGACGCCGGCGCGATAGCGCGCGATCGTCTCGCCCAGATCGGCATTCGCCGGCACATTGATGAGGAACCATACGCCCAGCCGCCGCATCAATTCGGCAATGCCGGAATACATTCCCGTCTGGACCGAAGCGGGCACGCGGCCGTCCAGCGCATCGATGCGCGACTTGAGCGCGGAAAGCCCGAACGCGCCTTCGGCCAGCACGAAGGCACGCGCCACGCGGGCGGCCGGCGCGCTGGAAATCTCCTTGGTGCGATGGATGAAGACGGGGCCCGCCAAATTGACGATCCGGTTGGCGAGCGTCGTCGCCACGATCTCGCGCTTCAGCCGGTGCTGGGCGAGCTCCTTCGGGAAGCACGCGACGGCGGCGTGCGGGAAATATCCCGCGAGCTCGGATTCGAAATAGGACTGGTCCGGCAGGTCGCTCGCCACGATCTCGGCGTCGAGGTCGAGCTTGGCATAAGCGAGCAGCACCGCAAGCTCCGGCCGCGTCAGCCCGCGATTGTCGCCCGCCGCGCGTGCGCAGCGCTTCGTCGCCCGGCAGGAATTCGACGCTGCGGTCGAGTTTGCCGCGCCGTTCGAGATCGCGGATGAAGCGGCCATGGGCGTCGAGATCCAGCGGCGCGCGCGCCACCGCGACGGAGAGCGCCAATGTCTGGTCGTAATTGTCGCTTGAGCACGTGAGCGGCCACGTCGTCGACCATTTCGTTCAGCAGCGCGTCGCGCGCTTCGCCCGAAAGCTCGCTGCGGCGCAAGGGCCCGCTCAACAGGATCTTCAAATTCACTTCATGGTCGGAGGTGTCCACGCCCGCCGAATTGTCGATCGCGTCGGTGTTGATCCGCCCGCCCTTCAGCGCATATTCGACGCGGCCGAGTTGCGTGGCGCCCAGATTGGCCCCCTCGCCCACCACCTTGGCGCGCACATCGCGCCCGTCGATCCGCACCGCGTCGTTGGCGCGGTCGCCCACGTCGAGATTGTTCTGTTCGCGCGCCTTGATGAAGGTGCCGATGCCGCCGAACCACAGAAGATCGATATCGGCCTTGATGAGAGCCTGATCAGTTCGGCGGGCGAGGCTTTCGCCGCGCTCGATCCGGTCAACGTCTGCATCTCGGGCGTCAGCGCGATTTCCTTCGCCGAGCGCGGGAAGATGCCGCCACCTTTCGAGATCAGCGATTTGTCGTAATCGGCCCAGCTCGAGCGCGGCAGGTCGAACATGCGCCGGCGCTCCGTCCAGCTTGCCGCCTGATCGGGATCGGGATCGACGAAGATGTGGCGGTGATCGAACGCCGCCACGAGCTTGGTATGCTTCGACAGCAGCATGCCGTTGCCGAACACGTCGCCCGACATGTCGCCCACGCCCACGCAGGTGAAGGATTCCATCTGGATGTCGCGGCCCAATTCGCGGAAATGCCGTTTCACCGCTTCCCACGCGCCCCTGGCCGTGATGCCCATCTTCTTGTGGTCGTAGCCGTGGCTGCCGCCCGACGCGAATGCATCGCCCAGCCAGAAGCCGCGGTCTTCCGCGATGCCGTTGGCGATGTCGGAGAAGGTGGCCGTGCCCTTGTCGGCAGCGACGACGAGATAGGGATCGTCGGCGTCGTGGCGCACGACATGAGCCGGCGGCACAAGGCTGCCGTCCGCCTGGATGTTGTCCGTCAGGTCGAGCAGCGCGTTGATGAAGGTCTTGTAGGCGGCGATGGCGGCGGCCTGCACGTCTTCGCGCGTGGCGTTGACGGGAAGCTGCTTCGGATAGAAGCCGCCCTTCGCGCCCACCGGCACGATCACGGCGTTCTTCACCTGCTGCGCCTTCACGAGGCCCAGAATTTCGGTGCGGAAATCTTCGCGCCGGTCCGACCAGCGGATGCCGCCGCGCGCCACCTTGCCGAAGCGCAGATGCACGCCTTCGACCTGCGGCGAATAGACGAATATCTCCACCATCGGCCGCGGCGCGGGCAGTTCTTCGAGCCGCTGGCTGTCCAGCTTGATCGCGACGTAGCGCGACGGCGCGCCCTTCGCGTCGCGCTGATGGAAATTGGTCCGCAGCGAACAATCCACGATGTTGCGGAAGCGGCGGATGATGCGGTCGTCGTCGAGGCTCGGCACGTCGTTGAGCGCGGCGTCGAGCCGCTCGCCGATGGTCCTGGCGCGGGTGTCGCGATCCTTCTGCGCGGGATCGTGGCGGACATGGAACAGGTCGACGATCAGGGCCGCGATATCCGGATTGCGCGCGAAAGCGTGCTCGATATATTCCTGGCTGAAGGAGAATCCCGCCTGGCGCAGGAATTTCGCGGCGGTGCGCAGGATCGTCACGTCGCGCCAGGAAAGCCCCGCGCCCACGATCAGGCGGTTGAAGCCGTCGCTCTCGGCTTCGCCCAGAACGACGGCGTGGAACGCGTCTTCGAGGCGCGTCTTGAATTCGGCGAGTTCGGCCGGACCTTCGTCGGCCCGCTCCATCAGGAAATCGAGAACGCCCGCTTCGCCCTGCCAGCCGTCGCTCGTCTTGAGCGTGACGGGATAGGAATCTTCCGCGATGACGCGGAAGCCCAGATTCTCGAACACGGGCAGCGACGAGGAGAGCGGCAATACCGCGCCCAGCACATAAAGCTTGAGCCGCAACGCCGAATGCGCATCGCGCGACAGGCGATAGGCGCGCGCCTTGATGCCGGAATCGCTGCGGCCGCGCAGCAGGGCGTCGAGTTCGTTCAGGTCGCGCACCGCTTCGTCCGGCGCGAACGCGTCGCGATAGCGGACGGGAAAAGCGCTCGCATGGCGGCGATAGAGGCGCAGGCCCTCGGCCTCGCCATGCTCGCGCACCAGCGCGTCCAGGAAGCCGTCGTCCCAGGTGCGAATGGCGCCGCGGATCGCCGTTTCGAGCGCGCGCAGATCGGCTTGCGGCCGCGGGCCTTCGTTGCGCCCCACGATGTAATGGATGCGGGCCAGCATGGAATCGTCGATGGTGGGCGTCACTGCCGACGGCCGCCCGTTGAATGCCTCGGCGAGGATGGCGTGGATCCTGTCGCGCGCTTCGGAATTGTAGCGGTCGCGCGGCACGAGAACGATCGCGGAGACGAAACGGTCGAAACGATCGAACCGCACGAAGGCGCGCACCTTGCCCCGCTCGCCCTGGCGCAGGATTTCCATCGCGGTGGCGAACAATTCGTCTTCGCCCACCTGGAACAGGTCGTCGCGCGGGAACGTATCGAGGATATGGGCCAGCGCCTTGCCGTCATGGCTGTTGGGCGAAAGGCCGGCGCGTTTCGCGAACATGCGCGATCTTCCGGCGCAAGAGCGGAATGTCGTCGGGCCTGCGGCTATAGGCGGCTCGATGTGAACAGGCCCACGAAGCGGCGCTCGCCTGTGAAATTGCCCTTGGCGTTGAACGTCTTGACGCCGATGTAATCCATATGGACGCGGCGATGGACGAGCGAACGCTCGTTCGATTTGGTGACGATGAGCGGCTCGGGTTGGTGAGGAAGGCGCGCACCTCCGGCGTGAGGCCGGTGCGGCCTCGCCGCGCTGCACGACGCGCGCGTCGGCATCGGCGAGCACGCCCAGGCCGCTCGCATCGAGCGGCTCGAGCCGGCCGCCGTCCTCGTCGCGGAACGCGTATCGCGGGAACCCAGGAAGGTGAAATGATTGTCGCCCAGCCATTCGAGGAAGGCGACGCTCTCGGCCAATTCCTGCGGCGAGATGGGCGGCGGGCTCGATTTCAATCCCGCGATCGTTTCCTTCATGCGATCGAGCATCGTGCGCCAGTCGCGCACGGCGAGGCGCACCTGGCGGAACACGCTGTGCGCGCCCAGATCGAACGCCCGCTTGGTATCCGCATCGAGCGCGGGATCGAGCACCAGCACGATCACGCTCTCCCGCATGGCCTCGCCCGTTTCGCTCCGCCGTCCGTCGGCGTCGCGCTTCGTCGCGACGATCGGATGAAACACCGCATGCACGCGCAGCGCCTGAACGCTCGCTTCGGCCATCAGGGAATCGAACAGGAACGGCATGTCGTCGTTGACGGCCACGAACACGGTCTCGTTGCGCGGCTGGCCGCCGGTCTGCGCCTGGAAATCGAACAACTGGACCAGCGTCTCGCCGGATTTGCGCTGGGCGGAATGGGAATAGACGAGGCTCGCGAGAGCTGCGAGCGAGTCCGGCGCGTAACGCAGCACGTCGTCGGGTGGCGCGCCCCGATAGAACGCGGCGAAGAACGGCGCCAGGCCGGCCTCAGCGGAATCGAGGAGCGCCGAGGCGGCCGCGAGCGCGGCAGCGGTGGGGGCATCGACGTTCGAAGCGGCATTGGACGCGTCCGCGGAATCCGTGCGGATCGCTCGGGCTGCTTGAGGGCTCATGTCTGTCCATTCGCGGGTGAAGCTGCGCGCCTCGGGGACCGGGAAGGGCCTCGCGGCCGGCGCGCAGTGGCGGTTTCTCAGCCGCCGACCTTACGGACGCGGCGCAACGTTTCGGTTAACGGTACGCTCGCGGAAAGGCAATCGGAAGGCAGAAATAGGGCGGTTTCAGGCGGCCGGCAGGCCCGCCAGATCGGGAAGCCGCCGGGGGGCGGTCAGCCTTTCGGCCGCTTCCGCCGCCAGAGCCGCCGCTATCCCCGCGGCCAGAACCTCGGCCGAGGCGAGGATCCCCCCGTCCAGCGGGCGCAGAAGAGGCGCCAGCGCACTCAGCCCGATGGCGGGAACGAGGAAGCAATAGGCCATGTCGCGGGCGCGAAGAACGATCGCCAGAACGACGGCGAGGCCGGCGCCGAACAACGGCAAGGCAAAAACCGGCACGCTCGCCGGTAGCGCGAGATATGCGCCCGCGCCCCACGCAAAACCCGCATAGAGCAACACCGCCGACACATCGCCGGCAAATGCTTTCAGGCCCGCGCGTTCGAACGGCGCGTGAATTGTCCTCGCATAAAACCGCGCCGCGGCAACGATCCCGGCGAAGACGAGAACCAGCCATGTCGCGAGGCCCGCGAAGGAAGCAACCGATAGCGATAACAACGCAGTCGCCACTGCCGCGACTGCGATGGCGCCGGCCGCATAAGGCGCGCGACCCAGAAGATTGGCGAGAAGTGCGGTCTCCGCGGCTTCGTCGTGCAGCGCCGCCAGACGCGCGAGATAGGGACGGCTCGCGATCCTGGGCGAAGGACCCGCGGATTTCGCATCGGCCGGGGATGACTTTTGGGGCGAGATGCCTGCGCGAAGGGGGGCGGCCATGAGAGCCTCAAGGATCATAGAATATTCCTCCCCCTACGCTCGGGCGTCGACGTTAAGAATGTCTTAAATACGTGCCATCCCCTGATTCGTTCCTCTGAGCTCAGGCTATCCACAGATTCGATGCCCTCGGCCGTCGTCTTCGACCTGGAATTCACGGCCTGGCAGGGCTCGATGGAGCATCGCTGGCTCCGGCCCGGCGAGTTCCGGGAGGTCGTGCAAATCGGCGCCGTCCGCGTCGACAGCGAAAGCTTCGCGGAGCTTGCGCCATTCGACGCGATCATCCGCCCTCGGCTCAATCCCGTGCTGTCCGATTATCTCGTGGAATTGACGGGGGTCACCAATGCGGATGTGGCCGAGCGCGGCATGGATTTCGCTGAAGCATTCCGGCGCTTCGTCGCGTTCGCGAATGGCGATTGCATCGCCGCGTTCGGGCGCGACGATCTCGTGCTCGAAGACAACATCCAGCTTTACGGACTGAAGGACATGCCGCCGCTGCCGCCCTATGCGAACATCGCACCCTGGCTGTTCGATCAGGGGATCGACCCGCGCGGGCGTCACGCCTGCGACGTGGCGCAGGCGGCGGGCGCGGAGTTCACAGGCCGGCGTCACGATGCGCTCGACGATGCGCGCTCGGTCGCGCTGGGCATCAAGACGCTGGTCGCGCGCGGCGCATCCAATCCGCTTCTGTGCCTTCAACCATGAGCAAAGCCGACACGATCATTCGCCGTCTCGGCCTTCTGCCCCATCCCGAAGGCGGCCATTACCGCGAGGCGTTTCGCGACGCGAAGAAGCGCGGCCGCGCGCATTCGACCGCGATCTATTTCCTGCTGAGGAAATGCGAAGCGTCGGCCTGGCATCGCATCGACGCGGTCGAGATCTGGCATTGGTATGCGGGCGCGCCCCTCGCATTGACGATCGCGGAAGGCGGCCGCGCGGTGCGGCGCGTGCTGGGAAACGATTTCGCCAAAAAGCAGGAGCCGCAGATCGCCGTTCCCGCGTTTGCCTGGCAATGCGCCCGCTCGCTGGGGGATTATACGCTGGTGGGCTGCACCGTGGCGCCGGGATTCGAATTCGCGACATTCGAGCTTGCGCCCAAATCGTTCGCGCCCAAATTCCTCGAAGCCCGAACCGTCAGCTCGGCTTCTGCGGCACGGACAGCAAATTCGCCAGCGCGCGCGCGATCGCGCGCGACGAGGCGCGCCCCTCGAAGCCGCGGGCCGGATTGAACGTCGCTACGAGTGTCTTGCCGTTGACGAAAATCGTCGGATGCGACGCCGGCTGGATCGAAACCGTGTTTACGCGCCTGGCCAGCGCGTCGCGCGCGGCGCTTGACACGCAAAAGCGGTCGATGGCGCGCGCGGCGTTTTCCATGGCGTCGTAAGCGAAGCCCAGTGCACCCGCGCTGTCGGCGAACGCATTCCAGTCGGCCGTGAAGCTCAGATTGATCCGGCGGACATAGGCGAGGCGCTCGCCGGCGTCGTTCGCCGCGCTCTGCATGTCTGCGAGCGAGACATTGGGCGGCGATGGCGGGATGGAATCGCCCGTGCGCACCGCGGGCAATCCACCCGGTTGTGCGTCGGTATAAAGCGTCATGTCGCCCCAGCCCGCGACCCGCAACGCCGTTTCGCCCGAATCGTATTTGAGCACGCGGCCGCCCAGAGACGCATGCCCGGAATAGAGCACGAACACTTCCGGCGAGCCTTCGATGCGCAACAGATATTCTTCGCCTGCGGGATCGAGCGTGAAGCGGACATTGTCGCCGGCGAGATAGGCGCCCGTCTGGATCGCCGCGAGCCGGTCGACGGAAAGCCGCTGCGCCACCGAATCCTGCGCCAATGCGGCCGGCACGCTCATCCAGGCCAGCGCGAACGCCACATTTGCCGCGATCGCGAGAAAGGTCCTGGCCATGATGGGCGTCTCGTTGCGCTGTTCGGTATGCGGCGCTCTTCGGCGCGCGATTCCCTCG
This sequence comes from uncultured Alphaproteobacteria bacterium, assembly GCA_963760345.1. GTDB lineage: Bacteria > Pseudomonadota > Alphaproteobacteria > Micropepsales > Micropepsaceae > Rhizomicrobium. The sequence goes on along the minus strand of CAVXCU010000001.1, from coordinate 1,211,092 downwards.
AATCCGATCTTATCCATGGGGAATGGGGCAAGATTAAGGAGCCGCGGCGTGAGCGGGAGAAGTTCTCGATGCGATTGATCCGTATACGGAGCTAACGGCGAATGTCGAAAATGACTGCTCCGTATGTGTTTTGGTAATAAATTATTTGGCGACAAATCATTTGTTGTCACGGCCCGCAACAGCGGGCCGCCCAGGTGGGGCACCCCCGATTTTCGAAGAACGAAGTCGTTTGCGGAACAATTCCCGTCGATTGAATCGTGTCACCTGGATGGCCCGCTTTCGCGGGCCATGACACTTAAAGGGTGAGTGCAGTACGGCGGCCAATCGCAGCTCAAATATTCTCGAAGCTTCCGCCGCGGCCCTTGCCCGATGCGAACCGGGCGGCGCCCTCGCGCGCCTCCCCGCTCGCGAGCGTCTTCGCACCCAGCGCGAACTCATTCGCCAGCGCATCGGGCAGAGTGAGACCAAATTGTTCGTATACGGATGATCTATCGTTCCGCAGGCAGAGTTGCGGCATGCGCGCGATGTCGCGGGCGAGTTCTTCGGCCTTCGCGCGCGCATCGCCCTTCCTGACGACGCGGTTGGCAAGCCCCATCGCATAGGCCTCCATCGCGCCCACGGCGCGCCCCGTCAGGATCATGTCGAGCGCGCGCGATTGCCCGATCAGCCGCGGCAGGCGGATCGTGCCGCCGTCGATCAGGGGCACGCCCCAGCGCCGGCAGAACACGCCGAACACGGCATCGTCTTCGACGACCCTCAGATCGCACCACAGAGCGAGTTCGAGACCGCCCGCGACGGCATGGCCCGAAACGGCTGCGATGACCGGTTTGGAAAGCTGCATCCGCGAGGGACCCATCGGGCCGTCGCCCGCGAGAGGATCGTAAGCCTCGCCCGTTTTGGGCGGGATCGTGCGGTTGCCGCGGCCGTCGGCCACGCCCTTGAGATCGGCCCCGGCGCAGAACGTGCCGCCCGCGCCCCACAAGACGGCCACGCGCGCATTCCCGTCGCGCTCGAATTCGAGAAACGCCGCGGCGAGCGCGTCGGCCGTCGGCCGGTCGACCGCGTTGCGCAGCTCCGGCCGGTCGAGAATCACCGTCGTCACCGCGCCGTCGCGTTCGACGCGCACCGTCGTTTCGCCGCCTGCCATGGCCCTCTCCTTTGCCCGCCGGAAAACCGGTGAACTTGTTAAGCCGGGATGCATTAAAGAGCATGGAACCGGCGGGCGAAACTGCCTAATGTCCCGCGCGATTCCCAATCAACCCCCTTCGGGACATCTTCCGTGACCCTGAACCCCAACAGCTTCAAATCCCGCCGCACCCTGACGGTGGGCGGCAAGACCTATGTCTATTTCAGCCTTCCCGCGGCGGAAAAGAACGGCCTCGCCGGTATTTCGCGGCTGCCTTATTCGATGAAGGTGCTGCTGGAGAACCTGCTGCGCAACGAAGACGGCAAGACGGTCACGGCGACCGACATCAAGGCAATCGCGGGCTGGCTCGCAACCAAAAGCTCCGACCGCGAAATCGCGTTCCGCCCCGCGCGCGTCCTGATGCAGGACCTGACGGGCGTGCCCGCCGTGGTCGATCTGGCCGCGATGCGCGACGCGATGAAGGACTTGGGCGGCAGTCCCGAGAAAATCAACCCACTGGCCGAAGTCGACCTCGTGATCGACCACTCCGTGATGGTCGACAATTTCGGCCATCGGGATTCGTTCAAGAAGAACGTGGCGACGGAATATCAGCGCAATCTCGAGCGCTACGGCTTCCTGCGTTGGGGACAGCAGGCGTTCGCGAATTTCCGCGTGGTGCCGCCGGGCACCGGAATTTGCCACCAGGTCAATCTCGAATATCTCGCGCAGACCGTATGGACGCGCAAAGCGAAGGACGAAAAAACCGGCAAGAGCATCGAGCTTGCGTTCCCCGATACGCTGGTCGGCACCGACAGCCACACCACGATGATCAACGGACTTTCGGTGCTGGGCTGGGGCGTGGGCGGCATCGAAGCCGAAGCGGCCATGCTGGGCCAACCCATCTCGATGCTCATTCCCGAAGTGATCGGCTTCCGCGTGACGGGGAAATTGCGCGCGGGCGTCACCGCCACCGATCTCGTGCTCACGGTCACGCAGATGCTGCGCAAAAAAGGCGTGGTGGGGAAATTCGTCGAATTCTACGGGCCCGGTCTCGACGACATGACGCTGGAAGATCGCGCCACCATCGCCAACATGGCGCCGGAATACGGCGCGACCTGCGGCTTCTTTCCCATCGATGCGGAGACGCTCCACTATCTGACGGCGACCGCGCGCAAATCGGCCCGCGTGGCGCTGGTCGAGAAATATGCGAAGGCGCAGGGCCTGTTCCGCACCGCGAAGAGCGCCGAACCCGTCTTCACCGACACGCTGGCGCTCGATCTCGACAGCGTCGAGCCCAGCCTTGCGGGTCCGCGCCGGCCGCAGGATCGCGTGTCGCTCGCCAACGCGTCGCAGGAATTCGCAACCGCGCTGATGGATATTTTCAAGAAGGAAAGCGACGCCAACCGGCGCGTGAAAGTGGAAGGCAGCGAATACACCATCGGACATGGCGACGTGGTGATCGCGGCGATCACGTCCTGCACCAACACGTCCAATCCCAGCGTGATGATCGGCGCGGGCCTGCTCGCCAAGAAAGCGATCGCGCGCGGCCTGACGGTGCGGCCCTGGGTGAAGACGTCGCTCGCGCCGGGAAGTCAGGTCGTCACCGATTATCTCGCCAAATCCGGACTCAACAAATCGCTCGACAAGCTCGGCTTCTCGCTCGTGGGCTATGGCTGCACGACCTGCATCGGCAATTCCGGGCCGCTACCGGAACCGATCGCCAAGGCGGTCGTCGACGGCGATCTCGTCGCGGCGGCGGTGCTGTCGGGCAACCGCAATTTCGAAGGCCGCGTTCACGCCCAGGTGCGTGCGAACTATCTGGCGTCGCCCATGCTCGTGGTCGCCTATGCGCTGGCGGGCTCCATCAACGTCAACCTGACGCTCGAGCCGGTCGGTTACGACAAGGACAACGAGCCCGTCTATCTGAAGGAAATCTGGCCGTCGCCCAAGGAGATCGCGGAGACGATCCGCAAGGCAGTGACCGCGTCCAGTTTCCGCAAACGTTATGGCGACGTGTTCGACGGCGGCCCGGACTGGAAGAAGGTCAAGGTGCGCAAGGGCCAGACCTACACCTGGGACTCGCTTTCGACCTATGTGAAGCATCCGCCCTATTTCAAAGGCATGGCCGTGAAACCGGGCGGCGTCGCTGACGTCAAGGGTGCGCGCATCCTGGGCCTGTTCGGCGATTCCATCACCACCGATCACATCAGCCCCGCGGGATCGATCAAGAAGGACGGCCCGGCCGGCAAATATCTGGTCGAGCACGGCGTCGCCATCGCCGATTTCAATTCCTACGGCGCGCGGCGCGGCAACGATGAAGTGATGGTGCGCGGCACTTTCGCCAATATCCGCATCAGGAACGAGATGCTGGGCGGCAAGGAGGGCGGCAACACGATCTATTATTCGGGCGCGCAGCCGGCGGGCGAGGAGATGTCGATCTTCGACGCGGCGATGCGTTACCGCAAGGACGGCGTGCCGACGGTGGTGATCGCGGGCAAGGAATACGGCACGGGCTCGTCGCGCGACTGGGCGGCCAAGGGACCGAAGCTGCTGGGCGTGCGTGCGGTGATCACGGAAAGCTTCGAGCGCATCCACCGCTCGAACCTGATCGGCATGGGCGTGGCGCCGTTCGTCTTCATGGCGGGCAAGACGCGCAACGACTATGCACTCACCGGGCGCGAGGCGATCGACATTCCGGGCCTCTCCGGCACGATCAAGCCGCGCATGAAGATCGTGGCGACCATCGCCTACCCCGACGGCCGCAAGGCCGAGCTGCCGCTCATCCTGCGCATCGATACGGCCGACGAAGTCGCTTATTTCGAGAACGGCGGCATCCTGCCTTATGTGCTGAGGAACCTGCTGGCGGCGTAGGCGCGCGCCTACGCGGCCATTCTCCGGACGAGTTCCTTGAGGCGGCGGGGATCGCGTTCGAGCAGGCGCAACAGCTGCGCCATCGGCTTGCTGACCAGCACATCGCCCAATTCGTATTTCTGAAAGGCACGCGGTCCGCCTCCCAGGATCTCTCCCGCCTTGCGCTGGGAAAGCTTGAGACGCAGGCGAATGGCACGCACTTCGTCCGGCTTCAAAACGCCTTGCACTTCCGCCTTGAGCTCCAAAAGAGCCCGATCCGCGGCTGCCATGTCGTTGCCGACATGCAAGCCTTCACCGCTTTTCCCGGCGGGATACCATCCGGGCAGTTTGACCACTCGCTCCCGCCCCTCATAGCGCACAATAACGGAGCGAATGCCGCGGAACAGCTTCTCGCCCGTTTCCGGATGAATTCTCGTCTCGCGCATGTCAACGCTCCTTGAACGACAAAACCGTGAATTCCGTCACCGCGTCGTCCGTGAACTTTACGTACAGAACCAAGCCCTCCCATGGAACATGATAGACGTCCTGCCAGCGGCGATGATCGTGGTAACTGGTCATGGATTTGTGAAAATGCACCGTCTTCATCGACCGGACTACCGCTGCGATCTCCACCCGACCGAACCCGGCAGCGGATGCCGAAAGCAGCGCAGTCGTCGTCATGGCAAGACGATCTGGATCGCCGCAAACTTCTTTGAACGCATCGAGAGCGAAGCTCGGTTTGCGTTTTTCCATCGCATCCGTGTGGCACCATTATGGTGCCATGTCAAGCCGACGCGACAATGGGGCGCCGGAGCTAGGGCCAGCCATGACGAGAATTTGCGATTCCGAATGGCTTGAAAGCGTTCTAAGCTTTGGCCATGCAATCCAAGCTTCTTGCCGGCCTGCGCGGCCGCCGCGCGCGGCGCGTTCATTTCTGGCGCGGCGGAAAGGGCCATCCACTCGTGCTTCTCCACGGCGGCATGGCGGACGCCGAATTGCACTGGGCGCCGGTGCGCGACGAACTTGCGAAATCCTACGACGTCATCGCGCCTGATCTGCCGGGGTTCGGAAGATCGCAGGCGATTTCCGGCGCCAACTGGAAAACGCTGAGCCATTGGCTCTCGGGATTCCTCGATCAAATCGGAGTTGATCGCGCCGCGATCGTGGGGAATTCCTTCGGCGGAACGCTGGCGCGCGTTTTCGCCTGCAACCGGCCCGGCCGCGTCACGCAACTTGTCTGCGTCAACGGCGGCCAGTTCATCCCAGTTCCTGTCGGGATGCGGCTGTTTCTGCGCACGCCGGCGGGCATGCTGTATTGGAAGCGCCGCAACCGCGCCGGCATGACGGCGGCGATGATTCGCGGCGTGTTCGCCGATCCGAACTTCCTGACGGAAGAGCAGGTCGCGCGCTGCATCGCTTCGAGCCGCGCACTGGCGGCGATTCTGCGCGGCTGCCTCGCAAGCCGTCCACCGGCGAGACCGCCCGGTCAGCCCACCCTGATTCTGTGGGGCGCGGACGACCGCCACACGCCGCTCGCGAATGCGGACGCGCTGCAGCGGGAGATTCCAGATAGTCGCATAGCTGCCATTCCTGGCGCGGGCCACTTGCCGCAGCTTGAACGGCCCGGCGAATTCGTGGCCAATCTGCGCAGTTTCTTGGGTTAAGCGTGTGTGCTCATATGGCATGCTTCAAGCCGAAGTGACTGGAGGCATGGGGGGCCTGGCCCTATTGTTTCGGCCATGACGAAATCGGGTGTATTTTTGAGCCTCGGGCTGGCCGCGGTCCTTTGTGCCGTGGCTGGAACGGCCGGGGCCGGGACCAAGCGGCCCGTGGTGGTGGAACTTTTCACCAGCCAGGGCTGCGATTCCTGCCCGCCCGCGGACGCGCTGCTCGGCAGGCTTGCCGAGCGCAAGGACGTGCTCGCGCTCAGCCTGCCCGTCACCTATTGGGACATGCTGGGCTGGAAGGACACGCTCGCCAGCGAGATCAACACCCGCCGGCAAAAGGCTTATGCACTCAGCATGGGGCATGGCGGCATCTACACGCCGCAAATGATCGTCGACGGCGCCAGCGACGTGGTGGGCAGCCGCGAGGCTGCGGTGGAAGCCGCCATCGGGACGCGCGAAGGCGACATGGAAGCGGTTCCGGTCCTGCTGCACGCGACGCCGCAGGAAATTCACATCTCCGTGGGCGCCGCACCCCATGACGGTCCGGACGCGACGATCTGGATGTTCCACATCTTGGGCAAGGCGACCGTCAACATCGGCGCGGGCGAGAATGACGGCCACACCATCACCTATCGCAACATCGTTCGCGACGTGAAGGCGATCGGCATCTGGAAGGGCCAGGCCGTGTCGCTCGATCTGCCGCGGCAGGATGCGACCATTGCGCCCCATGATTCGGTCGCCGTTGTGGTGCAGCAGGGCGGCTATGGGCGCGTCATCGGCGCCGCGGCCATCGGCCATCCCGACTATTCCCCCGAGCGATAAAGCATTCGGGCGATCCTGCAAATCCGCGTAATCTCGCACGATGGCGCTGTTTTTCGATTCGGCGTGGTTCGACAGGCGCTTGGCGGCGCGCGCGCTGACGCGTGCCGATCTCGCACACGCGCTGGCGTTGAGCGACAGCGAGATTGCCGATATCTGGAAGGATCAGCGCGAATTGTCGGCGCGCGACGTGGCGGCGATCGCGGCGCTGCTGGGCGCCTCGGGCGAAGAGGTGGCGGTGCATGCCGGGATTTCAACACCGGTGCCCGAACCTGAACTTAGGGGCACGGAAGAATTGGGCCGCGCGGTCGCGAGCCTCGCCGAGCGCCTCACGCGCGTGGAGCGCATGCTCGCCGAGGTGAAGGCGCTCCTGCTCGATCTTCAGCGCGGTCCGCGATGAACGTGGCGAACTTCGCCTTTACGAGCGTCCTCGCCCTGGCGGCGATGCTGGCGGGAATTTTGGGTCAACGCGTGCGCGCCGCGGCGCGCGATTATCTGCGTCTGGCCGCGTGTCTCTACGGCGCACTTGCGATCGCCGGGCTGATCGCAACTGCGCTTGACGGCGCGACATCGGAGATCTTTGCGGCGTCCGTCGCGCTCGTCGTCACGGCGCTGGCGCCGGCGGCACTTGCGCTCGCCGTTGCGTCCGCATTTGAAACGCCGCCGGGGACCGCGATCGCGATTCCGGCTCTCGTGCTGGCTTTCGCTGCAGGTCTGACTGCGGCGATGACGGGCGAAGCATTCGTCGCGATGGCGGCATTGTTCGCGTCCGCCTGCACGATGGCGACATTCGCCGTGCGCGGCTGGCGGTACGCGTCACGCGCGGCACTTCCGGCGTTCGTCGCATCGTTGTCGCTGCTTGCGGGCGCGGCGGCGTTCATGACAAACGGAAGGGAAGGCGAAACGACACTGGCGCTGTTCTCGGCTGCGTCGTTGATGGGCACGGCGCTCGCCTGTGCCAAGGCGTCACGCCTCGCCGTCAAGCAGATGGCCGCGCACAACGATACCGCCACGGCGATACACCTCGAGTCCTGACGGCGCGTCCTTCGCTTCGCCCGCGAGCATTTGCCCCAGCACCTGCGCCACGAACGGCGCGCGCAAACGCGGCCCGTGCCAAAGCGGATCGAAGCCGTTTGTCCCGAAACGAGACGGATTCGCGCGTTCGCCGCGCGCGTCCGCGCGCTGTTCGGGGACGCAACGCGGCGTGCGCGTGTCCCCCAATCCATTGTTCAGGCGACCATTTTCCGCTCGCATGACGCGCGCATGCGCAGTGGCGCCCGTCACAGCGGAGGCAATTAAGGAATTGGTTGCGCACGTCATAACCGTTTCTTTAGGCAAAGCCCGCGCCGAGGGCGTTAGTTCCCCGCGTTGCAGCAAAAGTTTCGGGTTTTTTAATTACCCATAGCCATGCTGATACCAAGGCCGGAAAACTGGCCGGGGATGGTGGTTCGTGCTGAGTCAGACGCTTCCGAAGAAGCCCGTCGACGGCATCCGCGCTTTGGCCGCGGTCGAGGATTTGGAACGCCTCAGACTGGCCATGGCGGGCGCCGGCGCAGCCGTGTTCGACTGGACATTGTCCGACGATCGCATCTCCTGGGACGGCGCGACCGACATCCTGTCCGTGCATACCGACCCCGACAAATTGAGACGCGGCGAAGCGTTTCGCAGCTGGATGAGTTCGGCGGGGCGCGAAAAACTCCAGACGATCCTGCGCGAGAACGTGACCAAGGATTCGGTGTTCGAGGTCGAATTCGAAACCTCGTCCGCCATGGGTTCGGTGTGGTTCGAAATGTGCGGCGTGCGCATTCCCGGCGCCGAGGGACGCGCCGAACGGTTGACGGGAATGCTGCGCATCGCCACGGAACGCAAGCGCGAAGCGCAGCGCCTCATCTATCTGGCGACACGCGACGAACTGACGGGCCATCTTAACCGCACCAGCCTTCGCTCCGAACTCGCGCAGGCGATCGAGGCCGCGAAAGCCGAAGATCGCAACTGCGCCTATCTCGTCGCCTCCATCGACCGGTTGGCCATGATCAACGAAGCCTATGGCTTCGGCGCCGCCGACGAAGTGATCGTCGCGGTGGGCGAACGCCTGGCCACGTCGCTCCGCGGCAGCGACATCATCGGACGCACGGCGGGCAACAAGCTGGGCGTTATCCTGGGCAATTGCTCCGAGCGCGAGATCGCGCTGGTGGCCGAACGGCTGCGCGCCATCGCACGCAGCGACGTGATCGCGACGCGCGCGGGCACGGTGTCCGCCACCATCACGGTCGGCGCCGTCTGGCTGCCCTCAGGCGCCGCCTCGAGCCAGGAAGCGATGCTGCGCGCCGAAGAAGCGCTGGAGCGCGCACGCTCCGCGGGCCGCGACGGATTCGCGGTCTATGCCAAATCGCCGCAGCGCGAGATGGCGCGGCTGAGGCTCATGAGCATCGCCGACGAAGTCGTCGCCGCGCTGAACGACGACCGCCTCGTCTTCGCCTATCAGCCGATCGTCAGCGCCACGACGCGCAAGGCGGTGCATCACGAATGCCTGCTGCGCATGGTGCGCACGGACGGCTCGGTGGCAAGCGCGGGCCTGTTCATTCCCGCGGCCGAGCAATTGGGGCTGGTGCGCCTGGTCGACCGTCACGCGCTGGAAATGACCATCGCGCAATTGCACGCCCATCCCAAGGTTTCGCTCGCCGTCAACGTGTCGGGCACCACCGCCGGCGATCCGTCCTGGCTGCAATCCTTCGTCAATTACGTACGCGCGAACCACCAGGTGGCCGAACGCATCATCGTGGAGCTGACCGAAACGGCGGCCCTTCACGCCTTCGAGGAAAGCACGCGTTTCATCTCCAATTTGCGCGAGATGGGATGCCTCGTCGCCATCGACGATTTCGGCGCGGGCTACACCTCGTTCCGCAATCTGCAGATGCTCCATGTCGACATGGTCAAGATCGACGGTTCCTATGTGAAGGATCTTTCGGCTTCGCCCGACAACCAGATCTTCGTGCGCACGTTGGTGGAGCTCGCCCGAAATTTCAATCTTAAGACCGTGGCCGAATGGGTCGCGTCCGACGAAGACGCGGCGCTGCTCGAAGGTTTCGGTGTGGATTATTTCCAGGGCTTCCATTTCGGCGAGCCCGTGCTCGATCCGGAATGGGCGAATCCGTAATCGGCTATTTCCGTTCGCGTGCCAGTTCGGAGAGCTGCTTGCGCATCTCTTCGATCTCGTTTTTGAGCTCGACGATCTCGTCCAACGGCTTGGCTTTCGCGTCGCCCGTGCCATTGGCCGCGCGCCGAGCCGCTTCGGGTTCGCCCGCGCCCCGGCCCATCGGCGCCGTGAACGGCGAGAACATCTTCATCGCGCGCTCGAACATCGCCAGATTCTGCCGCGTCATCGCTTCGATGGCCGTGGTGCCGCCGCCGAATGCTTCCGCCACCCGGTTGCGCATCGCTTCCTGGTTCTTGGTGAAACTTTCCATCGACAGATCGAGATAGCCGGGCACGAAGGCCTGCAGGCTGTCGCCGTAGAAGCGGATCAACTGGCGCAGGAACCGGATGGGAAGCAGGTTCTGCCCCTTGCCTTCCTCTTCGAAAATGATCTGGGTGAGCACCGAACGGGTGATGTCTTCGCCCGTACGCGCGTCGTGCACTTCGAAATCGGTGCCCTCTTTGACCATCTCGCACAGATGGTCGAGCGTCACGTAGCTCGATGTCTGGGTGTTGTAGAGACGCCGGTTCGCATATTTCTTGATGATGACCGGGCTGTCCGCGTCTGGGCGTTCTTCCGTCACGTTCGACCGTTGTTTGAGGGCGCTTCCGCACCTCTTTGCGGGCGCTAAGTCGCGGTTACAACAACATCACATTCTCCACCCTGTCCAGTGCATTTTGACGGTCCCGCCCGCATTGCCCACACTGGCTTGTCTACTAAGTATTTGAAGACAAAGCATAATTCGGCACGGTTTACCCACGCTCGCATTCGCGGCAATTTGGGCGCAGCGCAACAAGAAAATCGTCCAGAGAGGCTTTCCATGACTGAAGTCGTCATCGTTTCGGGGGCACGCACGCCGGTGGGTTCGTTCAACGGCGCGTTCGCCACCGTGCCCGCCCACGAACTCGGCAAGGCCGCCATCCAGGCCGCGCTCAAGCGCGCCGACGTGGCGCCGAAGGACGTTTCGGAAACCATCCTCGGCCAGATCCTCACCGCGGCGCAGGGCCAGAACCCCGCGCGCCAGGCTTCGGTCAATGCGGGCATTCCGTTCCAGACGCCGGGTTGGGTCGTCAACCAGCTATGCGGCTCCGGGTTGCGCGCGGTGGCGCTCGGCTATCAGGCGATCCTGAACGGCGATGCGTCCGTCGTCGTGGCCGGCGGACAGGAATCGATGAGCCAGGCGCCGCATGCGGCCTATCTGCGCGCCGGCCAGAAAATGGGCGGTCTCGAATTCACCGACACGATGCTGAAGGACGGACTGTGGGATGCGTTCCACGGCTACCACATGGGCGTAACGGCCGAGAATGTCGCGCGCGAATGGCAGATCACGCGCGAAGCGCAGGACCGTTTCGCCGTCGCCTCGCAGAACAAGGCGGAAGCCGCGCGCAAATCCGGCCGCTTCAAGGACGAGATCGCGCCCGTCGCCGTGAAGGAGCGCAAGGGCGAGCGCATCGTCGACACGGACGAATATATCCGCGACGGCGTGACCTATGAATCGATTTCCGGGCTGAAGCCCGCCTTCCAGAAGGACGGCACGGTGACGGCCGCCAACGCGTCGGGCATCAATGACGGCGCGGCGGCCCTGGTGCTGATGACGGCGAAGGAAGCGAAAGCCCGTGGGCTCAAGCCGCTGGCGCGCATCGCCTCCTGGGCGCATGCGGGCGTCGATCCGGCCGTGATGGGCTCTGGCCCCATCCCCGCCTCGCGTGCGGCGTTGCAGCGTGCGGGCTGGACGCCCTCCGACCTCGATCTTGTCGAAGCCAACGAAGCGTTTGCTGCCCAGGCGTGCGCCGTGAACAAGGACATGGGCTGGGACACGTCGAAGGTGAATGTGAACGGCGGGGCGATCGCCATCGGCCATCCGATCGGCGCCTCGGGCGCCCGCGTGCTGGTGACGCTGCTTTACGAAATGCAGAAGCGCGACGCGAAGAAAGGCCTCGCCACCCTCTGCATCGGCGGCGGTATGGGCATCGCCATGTGCGTGGAACGCTAGCCTCCCTGCGCCGTTGCGCATAACGTAGCGATAAGTCAAAAAAAGCAGAAAACACTTCGGGAGGAATTCATGGCGCGGGTTGCAATCGTCACGGGCGGGACGCGGGGCATCGGCGAAGCCGTGTCGGTCGCGCTGAAAAATGCTGGTTACAAGGTCGCCGCGAATTATTGCGGCAACGAGGAGCGCGCCAAGGCCTTCACGGCGAAAACGGGCATCATCGCCTACAAATGGGACGTGGCGAGCTTCGAGCAATGCGCGGCCGGCGCGGCGCAGGTTGCGAAAGATCTCGGACCCGTCGATATCGTGGTCAACAATGCCGGCATCACGCGCGACGGCACCATGCGCAAGATGGGACGCGCCGGCTGGGACGAGGTGCTCGACACCAATCTCGGCGGCTGTTTCAACATGTGCAAGGCGGTATGGGACGGCATGATGGAGCGGGGCTTCGGCCGCGTCGTCAATATCGGTTCGATCAACGGACAGGCCGGCCAATACGGCCAGGTGAATTACGCCGCCGCCAAATCCGGCATCCACGGCTTCACCAAGGCGCTGGCGCAGGAAGGCGCCTCCAAGGGCGTGACGGTCAATGCGATCGCGCCCGGCTATATCGACACCGACATGGTGGCCGCGGTGCCGCCCAATGTGCTGGAGAAAATCGTCGCCAAGATACCCGTGGGCCGCCTCGGCAAGGCGCATGAGATCGCCCGCGGCGTGCTGTTCCTCGTCGCCGACGACGCGGGCTTCGTCACGGGCTCGACCATGTCGATCAACGGCGGCCAGCATATGTATTGAGGCCGTGCGGGCGCTGGGGGGACTCGAAGCCGAGAAGCTGACGCTGGAGCGCGGCGGGCGCGTGCTGTTCCGCGCGCTCGATTTTCGCGTGGCGCCCGGCGAAACGCTCGCCATCGAAGGAGCCAACGGGGCGGGCAAGACGTCGCTGCTGCGCCTGATTGCGGGCTTCCTGCAAGCCGCGGCGGGAACGATTGCGTTGCGCCTCGCCGACGGATCGCAAATCTCGGACAGCGAGGAGCGCGGCGTCTTCGCCGGCTGGCTCGGCCACCAGGACGGCGCCAAGCCGCAACTCACGCCTGCCGAAACGCTCGCCTTCTATGCGCATTTCTACGGCTGCGGGGGCGACATCGCGTCCGCGCTCGATGAGGTGGGTCTCGGCCGGGCGCGCGACCTGCCCGCGCAATATCTCTCGGCAGGTCAGAAGAAGCGGCTGGCATTGGCGCGGCTGAAATTGAGCGCGCGGCCGCTTTGGCTGCTCGACGAGCCCTTGGCGTCGCTCGACGCGGACGGCAAGGCGCTCGTCGCCGAACTCATCGCCGCGCATGGCCGCACCGGCGGCATCACCATCGCCGCCACGCACGAACCACTTGGTGTCGAATGCGCGAAACTGACGCTGGGAGAGGTTCGATGAACGCAAGCGTCAAGCAAGCCTGTACCTCGAACTTCACCCTCCCCTTGAGGGAGGGTCGAAATTATTCGTTGAGCGACAGCGAAAAAGAAGAATTTCGGGGAGGGGTATTGTCGAAGCAGCACCCCTCCCCGAAGCCGAATTCTCACTGGCGTTCGAATTCGCCTTCGACCCTCCCTCAAGGGGAGGGTGGAAAACATCCTTCGTATTCACGCGCGCATGGCAACGGACGGACGAACCCATGAACTCCTTCCTCGCCCTTGTCGGACGCGACGTGCGCCTTGCCACACGCGCGGGCGGGAGCGCGCTTCTGGCGGTGACGTTCTTTGCGGCGGTGGCGGCGCTCGTGCCGTTGGGCGTGGGCGCGGATCTGAAACTGTTGAGCCGCATCGCGGGCGGCGTGTTGTGGGTGGCCGCCGTGCTGGCGGCGCTTCTGTCGCTCGACCGGTTGTTTCAACTCGATTTCGACGACGGCAGCCTCGACCTGATCGTGCTGGGTCCCCTTTCGCTCGAAGCCACGAGCGCGGCCAAGATTGCGGCGCATTGGCTGACGACGGGATTGCCACTGACACTGATCTCACCCCTGCTCGCGGTACTGTTCGATCTTCCCGCGCGCGGCACGACCGCGCTGGCCGTCTCGCTGGCGCTGGGGACACCGGCCGTCAGCGCCGTCGGCGCGATCGGCGCAGGCCTCACGCTGGCCGTGAGGCGCGGCGGGCTGATCCTGCCGCTCATCGTGCTGCCGCTGCTCGCACCCGCCGTGATCTTCGGCGCGGGCGCGGTTCTGGCGGCGCTCGACGGCCTTGCCAACGGCGCGGCATGGCTGCTGGCGGCGTTTTCGCTGGCCGCGGTGCTGCTCTCGCCCTTCGCGACTGCGGCCGCCCTGCGGCTCAACCTCGCAGCGTGACCGCGATGCTTGCCGCACCGGACACGAAGCCTTAGAGGGGCGCCATGTTCGAGCTCGCCAATCCCAAGCGGTTCATGGATTTGAGCGCGACGCTATTGCCCTGGATCGCGGGCGCCGCGGCCATCCTGATCGCTGCCGGTCTTTGTCTGGGCCTGTTTCTTTCGCCGCCCGACTACCAGCAGGGCGACACCGTGCGCATCATGTATGTCCACGTGCCGGCGGCATGGGTCGCGATGATGGCCTATGGGCTGATGGCCGCCGCGTCGCTTCTCGGCCTCGTCAACAAGCATCCGCTGGCCGACGTCGCGGCGCGCACGGCCGCGCCGCTGGGCGCGCTGTTCACGGCGCTGGCATTGATCACGGGCTCGCTGTGGGGCCGGCCGATGTGGGGAACCTATTGGGTGTGGGACGCGCGGCTGACGTCGTTCCTGCTGCTGCTGTTTCTCTATCTGGGCTACATCGCGCTGTGGAACGCGATTGAAGACGAGACGCGTGCGGCGCGCGCCTGCGCCGTGCTCGCGCTGGTGGGCGCGGTCAATCTGCCGATCATCGAATTCTCCGTCGATTGGTGGACGACGCTGCATCAGGGCGAGAGCATCTTTCGCGCCGGCGGTCCCACCATCGCATCCGTGTTCCTGTGGCCGCTGGGCGCGATGGCCCTGGGCTATACACTCCTGTTCGCCGCGCTCTGGCTCATCCGTATGCGGACGGAAATCCTGATGCGGCGCGGCCGCACTCTGCTCGCCCGCGGGAGCGCGCCATGACGCATTTCCTCGCGATGGGCGGCTATGCGGCCTTCGTCTGGCCCGCTTATGGCGCGACCTTCATCGGCCTTGCCGCGGCCGTCCTTCTGACCCTGCGCGATTATCGGCGCGCGAAAGCGCTGCTGGCGCGCCTCGAAGAGCGGGATGGAGGCGGCCCATGAGACGGCTGGTCTATGTTCTGCCGGTGCTTCTGTTCGCGGCCCTCATCTTCGCATTTTACGTGAGCCTCCGGGCGCCCGCGCCGGACGAACTGCCCTCCGCCCTGATCGACAAGCCCGCGCCGGCGATTTCGCTGCCCGCGCTCGACGCGAAGGCGAGGGCCTTCACGCCCGGGGATTTGTCGGCCGGCCATGTCACCGTACTCAACATCTTCGCGTCCTGGTGTATCCCCTGCCGCGCGGAGGCGCCGGCGTTGGCCGAACTTGCCGCGCGCAAGGACATCGCGCTGTACGGTCTCGTCTACAGGGACAGTTCCAAAAACGCGCGGGCGTTTCTCGACGAGTTGGGAAATCCGTTTCAGCGCATCGATCTCGACGGCGACGGACGCGCGGGCATCGAATGGGGCGTATACGGAGTTCCGGAAACCTACGTGATCGACGGCAAGGGCATCGTGCGCCTGCGCTATCCCGCGCCGCTGGTCGGAGACGCGGTGACCCAGGTGTTGCTGCCGGCGATCGAAAGAGCCCGCCAGGCAGGCTGATGGCCGGCTGATCTTCAGTCTTTCGCAAGACTTCTCTGAAAGGTTGGGGGCGTCTCAAAACGACACAGGTTCCGGCCGGTGCAGATCAGTCCGACCACGCTCATCGCCGCCCAACAGAGCCGCCCGGCGGCTGCGTCTCGCGCACCGGCAGAGCCCCAGGCGCCGGCGGAGGCCGCGGCCGAACTCCCGCAATTCGAGCCCCTGGCGTTCAAAACGGGGGGCCCCGTCGCGGCCACAGCCGGCGCGGCAACCCCACAGCCTGCCGCGGTCCCTAAACCTATGGGATCCCAGCTCGATATTCGCGTTTAGCTATAGGGCGCGACGCCCGCGCGCGGCCTTGCGGTGCGGCCGGGACGCGCCATTGGCGGAAAATGCCGCCGCCGCCGCCGCGATCATCGCCAGCAATTTCAGGAAGCGCGGGCGGTCGGCCGCAGGCAGCGATTCCAGGAGCGCCCTCTCGGCGCGTTCGGCCGCGCTGCGCGCCGAGCGCAATGCCTTGCGGCCGGATTGGGTGATCGCCACCGCATTCGCACGTGCATCTTCTTCCGTGCGCTCGCGCGACAGCAACCCGCGCTCGAGCATGCGGCGCACCATCTCCGCAAGCGTCGAGCGATCGATGCCGGTCGTCTCGACTAGAGCGGTCTGGCTCACACCGTCATTGTGTTCGAGCGCCGCCAGCAACGTGAACTGCTGCTTGGTGAGATCGCGCGCGCTCGTCTCGAGCGCATAGAGGTCTCCAAAAAACTGATGGCAACGGCGCATCATGTGGGAGGGCGTTTCCGAAAGCTCGAAGCTCCCGTTCGCCTTTTTCTGCCCCTTCGAAGTCATCAGACACCCCTGATTTTCCGAAAATTCCGCAATGCGGAACAACGACCTTTTTCGATCGGATTATTTTTGGAGAACCAACCCGTTGTAACGCCGGGCACCTGTTTGCGGTTCCACAACCCCCGCCGTGGCTGCCGAAGATTAGACGTGCAAATGCGCCGCGACAACTGTTTCGATAAAAGCGCGCCGCGAGCGATTGCGCAAGCGCCGGTTGAATATTGCGCTTCGGTCACGCGCGGGGTATAGGCACATTGCGTAAGCAAATGGTCGAACCGCGTAAATTTGTTGCACCCTCGCCCGGCCCGCATTTCGAGCGCCGCGTGCCGGAAGGCGACACATTCGAACGCGACGTATGCGGACGTTGTGGCCATATCCACTACGCCAATCCCAAAATCGTGGTCGGATCGGTCGTTGTTTGCGGCAGCAATCGCATCCTATTGTGTCGGCGCGCGATCGACCCACGAAAAGGCTTGTGGACGCTGCCCGCGGGGTTTCTCGAAGAGCATGAGGCGCCCGACGACGGCGCGCGCCGCGAAGCGCGGGAAGAAGCTTGCGCGGACATTGTCATCGACGCGCTGCTCGCCGTCTACAGCGTGCCGCATATCAGCCAGGTGCAGCTGATGTATCGCGCGCGCATCACGAAACCGGAATTCGCCGCAGGACCAGAAAGCCTGGAGGTGCGACTATTTGCGTGGGACGAAATTCCGTGGAGCGAGCTTGCTTTCCCGAGCGTCGCCTGGGCGCTCAAACACTACAGCGAAACCAAGGACTTGGCCGTGTTCGCGCCGTTTTCCAACCCCGCCTGACCTTTTTTATTTCTCCGCTTCCGGTTTTGTGTCCTGCGCGATGTCGTGTTTGAGCACCAGCGGCGCCTGGGCGAGCCCGAACAAAAATATAAGAGGTATTATTCCCCACACTTTGAAATCGACCCATATCTGTTGCGAAAAATTGCGCCAGACGATTTCATTGGCGATTGCGAGTGCAAATGCGAAGAAGCCCCAGCGCCAGGTGAGCTTGCGCCAGCCTTCTTCCGTCAGATCAAAGGCTTGGCCGAAGGCATATTTGATGAACAGGCGATTGAAGGCGAGACCGCCCAGCAGCATCGCGCCGAAAAACGCATAGAGCACCGTCGGTTTGATCTTGATGAAGACGGCGTTGTGCAGGTAGAGCGTCAGGCCGCCGAAGATGAGCACGAGCACGGCGGTGAACAGCGGCATGGGCGAAATCCGGCGTTCGCGCAGATAGCCGATGGCAAGTGCGGCCAGCACAGCCGCCATGAAGATTCCGGTCGCCGTATAAATTCCGAAGAATTTGAATCCCACAAAAAAAAGAATAAGCGGCCCGAGATCGAGCGCGAGCCGGAGGAACGGCAGGGAACGCGGCTTGGCGGGCTCGCTCATGCGGCGCCCGTCAACGCGTTGGCGAAGGACTGGGCTTCGAATATCTGCAAATCGTCCACGCCCTCACCCACGCCGATGAAATGAACCGGCAGGTTAAACTTGGCCGCCAGCGCCACCAATATCCCGCCTTTCGCCGTGCCGTCGAGTTTGGTCATGACCAAACCCGTGAGCGGTACCGCAGATTTGAACGCCTCGACCTGGGAGATCGCGTTCTGGCCCGTGGTCGCGTCGAGCACGAGGAGGACGGCATGCGGCGCGCCGGCATCGAGCTTCTTCAGCACCCGGACGATTTTTTCCAGTTCGCCCATCAGTGCGGCTTTGTTCTGAAGCCGTCCGGCCGTGTCGATCAGCAGCACGTCCGCGCCTGTGTCGCGCGCGCGGGCCAGTGCATCGTAGGCGAGACCGGCGAAGTCCGATCCTGTCGCTTTGGCGACAACTTCCGAACCCGTGCGCGTGCCCCACACCTGCAGCTGCTCGATGGCCGCGGCGCGAAACGTGTCGCCGGCGGCGAGCACCACGCGCAAACCGTCATTCGTGAGCCGTCTGGCGATCTTGCCGATAGTTGTGGTCTTGCCGGTGCCGTTCACGCCCGCGACAAGCACGACGAACGGCTTGCGCGCGCGATCGATCGTGAGCGGCTTTTCAGCCGGTTTGAGCAACGATGCGATCTGTGCGGCCAGGAGCCTGCGAATGTCGTAGGGGGCGATGTTCTGATCGTAACGGCCGCGGGCCAGTTCCGCCGCCACCTGCGCCGCGAGCGCAGTGCCCAGATCGGCGCGCACCAGCGCTTCTTCCAGCTCGGCGACGGTCTCCGCATCGAGCGGCCGGTCCGTGAAGATGCCGGTCAGGCTTTCGCCCAGCGCCCCCGCGCTGCGGGAAAGTCCCGCTTTCAGCCGGGCGAAGAAACCCGGTTTCGCCGTCGCATCCTCGAAGCTCATGCGAGCGGGTCTGCGATCAAATGCTGCACATCGGCGCCCACAATGCGCGCGCGCAGGAACGAGCCGGGCTCTGCGGTTCCCTCAAAAACAGCCGGCGCGAAGCATGGCGAGCGGCCCATGCCGGGTTTCTCGACCAGAAGCATCTGCTCGCTTCCTATCAGCGTTGCAAAACGCTGCGCCATCGCTTCGGCACCTTTCTCGCGCAGCGTGCGCGCGCGATCCTTCACGATTTCGCGCGGCAATTGCGGCATGCGCGCGGCCGCCGTGCCCTTGCGCGGACTGAACGGAAACACGTGCAAGGCGCTGAGGCCTGCGTCGTCGATGAGCTTCAGCGAATTGCCGAACATCGTTTCGGTTTCGGTGGGGAAGCCTGCGATCAGATCGGCGCCGAACGCCGCTTCCGGCCGCACACGGCGCACGTCGTCGCAGAACGCGATCGTATCCTTTCGCGTATGGCGGCGCTTCATCCGTTTCAGAATCATGTCATCGCCCGATTGCGCCGACAGATGGAAATGCGGCATCAGCCGCTCTTCCTCCGCGATCGCACGCATCAGCTCGCCATCGGCTTCGATGGAATCGATCGACGACAGCCGCAGCCGCGCCAGCTGCGGCACGAGCTTCAGGATCTTGCGGACCAGCTGCCCCAGCGAGGGCGCGCCCGGCAGGTCCGCGCCATAGGCCGTGAGATCGACGCCCGTCAGCACGATTTCGGGACAGCCCCCATCGGTCAGCCGCCGCGCTTCCTCGACCACCGAGCCCATCGCCACGCTGCGCGAATTTCCGCGGCCATAGGGAATGATGCAGAAGGTGCAGCGATGGTCGCAGCCGTTCTGGATCTGCAGGAAGGCGCGCGCGCGGCCTTCGAAACTGTCCACGAATTGCGCCGCCGTCTCCCGCACCGACATGATGTCGTTGACGCGGACGCGCTCCGCCGCATCGAGGCCGAAACCGGTATAGCCGGACACGGCGAGCTTCTCGGCATTTCCCAGCACGCGATCGACTTCGGGCATCGCGGCATAGGTTTCGGGTTCGGTCTGCGCCGCACAGCCGGTGACGATGATTTTCGCGTCCGGATTGGCGCGACGGAGCTTGCGGATCGTCTGGCGCGACTGGCGCACAGCCTCGCCCGTCACCGCGCAGGTGTTGACGATGATCGCGTCCGCGAGTCCGGATTCGTTCACGCGGGCGCGGATGGCCTCGGACTCATAGGCATTGAGCCGGCAGCCAAAGGTGACGATTTGTGGCGCGTTCATCGCGCACCTGTGAGGTTCGCCAGATCGATCTCGCCCCTGAAGGCGAGCGCGGCCGGACCCGTCATCAGGACATGGCCGTCGCCCTCGCGCCATTCGAGCGCCAGGCTGCCGCCGTCGAGTACAATCTCGACCTTGCGCCCGGCGAGCCCGCGCCGGTGCGCGGCCACGACGACGGCGCAAGCGCCCGTGCCGCAGGCGCGCGTTATGCCCACGCCGCGCTCCCACACCCGCATGCGCAACCGCGTGCGCGAAACGATGCTGACGAATTCGATATTGGTGCGCGCGGGAAACATCGGATGATGTTCGATGCGCGGGCCCAGTTCCGCCACGGGCGCGCGCTCGGCATCGTCGACGAACAGAATGCAATGGGGATTGCCGACCGAGACGGCAGATGCAGTGAAGCGTTGACCATCGACATCCAGTGGAAACCCGTTGGTGTCCGCTTCCCGCGCCAGCGGAATTTGCGGCCACTCGAGCTGCGGCGCGCCGATATCGACGGTCACCTCGCCCTGGCCCGCATCGCCGCAGGAAAGAAGGCCGCCTTCCGTCTCGATGCGGACGCGCGGCGCATGGGTTTCGGCCATCAGCAGCTGGGCCACGCAGCGCGCGGCATTGCCGCAGGATTCGACCTCGCCGCCATCGGCGTTGAAAATGCGCATGGCCGCCTCGGCGCCGTTGCGGGGTGGCTCGATCACGATCACCTGATCGCAGCCGATGCCCTCCCGCCGATCCGCCACGGCGCGCGCGAGTTCGCGGTCCAGCACAACGCCCTGCGCGCGCGCGTCGAAAACCACGAAATCGTTGCCCAATCCGTGCATTTTGAGGAAGGCCGTCATGGCCGCCTTATAGGCCGCCGAAGCGGCCTCCACCAGCCGCCCATTGACCGCGTGGCCGCGTCTTAAGACAACACCGTCCGCGGGTTCACGAACGAGGCGGTCATGCGGCTGGGTATCTGGATTGTAGCGGGGTTGGCGGCGGCGATGGGATGGCAGGCGATGGGAGCCGACAGCATGAATGACCCCTATCTGTGGCTCGAGGACATTCACGGCGAAAAGCCGATGGCCTGGGTGAAGGAACAAAATACGCGCACGCTCGGGCTCCTCACCGCGGACGCGGATTACCAGAAGGACTACGACGCGGTCCTGAAAGTTCTGGATGCGACCGATCGCATCCCGTTCGGCGGCCTCGACCATCAATATGTTTTCAATTTCTGGCAGGACGCGGAGCACCCCAAGGGAGTTTGGCGGCGCACGACGAGCGCCGATTATGCGAACGCCGCGCCCCATTGGGAGACGCTGCTCGATCTCGACAAGCTTTCCGCCGACGAGCACGAGAACTGGGTGTGGAAAGGCTCGGATTGCGCGCCTTCGCTGACGCGCTGCCTCGTCAATCTGTCGCGCGGCGGCGGCGACGCGGTGGTCGTGCGCGAATTCGATCTCGGCACGAGATCGTTCCTCAAGGATGGCTTTACCTTGCCGGAAGCCAAGCTGAACGCGTCCTATGTGGACGAGAACACGGTTTTGTTCGGTACCGATTTCGGCGCCGGCTCGATGACCGCGTCGGGCTATCCGCGCATCGTCAAAATCTGGCATCGCGGCGAGGCGGTGGCCGACGCCAAACAGGTGTTCGAAGGCAAGACCGAAGACGTGTCGGTCGCGCCCGCGGTTCTCCACCAGCCCGGCGGCTCCGTGCCCCTGATCCTGCGCGGCGTAAGCTTCTTCGAAGCCGAATATTATCTGCCGGACGCCAAGGGTATCTGGAAGAAATTGCCGCTGCCGCTGTCGGCCGATCTGAAAGGCATGACGAACGGACAGATCCTGTTCACCCTGCGCGAGGACTGGACGCCGCCGGGCGGCGCCAGGCTCGCGAAGGGCTCGCTGATCGCGTTCCGGCTCCAGTCCTATGTGGAGATGGAGAAACTGCCGCAGATCACCGTGCTCTACGCGCCGGGGCCGCGTTCGTCGATCGACGAAGTGGCGAGCGGACGCGATGCCGTCTACGCCTCGATCTACGACAATGTGGTGGGCGCGATCCACGCGTTCCGCTTCGATCCGGCCAAGAATGCGTGGAGCGATACCAAGCTCGATCTGCCGGGCGCCGGCTCGACGCATATCGTCTCGACCAACGATTACGGCCCCGAAGCGCAATTCCGCTTCGAGAATTTCATCACGCCGACGACGCTCTATTCCGATTCCGGCGACGACAAGCCGGTCGCGATCAAATCCCTGCCCGCCCGCTTCGATGCGTCGAACATCGTGACCGAGCAGTTCGAGGCGGCATCGAAAGACGGCACCAAAATTCCCTATTTCGTCACCCGACCGAAGTCGCTCGCGGGACCCACGCCGACGGTGCTCTACGGCTATGGCGGCTTCGAGATTTCGGAGACACCTGTCTATTCCATCAATTTCGGGCTTCTGTGGCTCTCCAAGGGCGGCGTCTATGTGCTGGCCAACATCCGCGGCGGGGGAGAATTCGGGCCGTCCTGGCATCAGGCGGCGCTGCTCGCGAACCGCCAGAAGGCCTATGACGATTTCCAGGCCGTGGCGGCCGATCTCGTTGCGCGCGGCATCACCACGCCCGCCAAGCTCGGCATCATGGGCGGCTCGAATGGCGGACTCCTCGTGAGCGCGAACATGGTGGAGCGGCCCGAACTGTTCGGCGCCGTCGTCTGCCAAGTGCCGCTGGTGGACATGATCCGCTACACCCATATCGGCGCGGGCGCGTCGTGGGTGGCGGAATATGGCGATCCGGCGGACGCGAAAGCGCGCGCATGCGATTCTCAAATATTCACCGTACCAGAACGTGCAAGCCGGTAGGAAATATCCGCCCGTGCTGTTCGTCACCGCGACCAGCGACGACCGCGTGACGCCCGTCCATGCGCGCAAGATGGCGGCCAAGATGCTGGCGCAAGGCCACGACGTGCTGTTCTACGAGAACACCGACGGCGGCCACGCAGCGGCGGCCAACCACAAACAGGCCGCCGAAATGTGGGCGCTGAGCTTTGTGTATCTGAAACGCGAATTGGGTTTGGGGAAGTGATCTTGCCAAACAGTTCGGCCCAGGTTCCGCGACGTATCTTTCCCGTGCTCCCACCGGTTTGACATCGCACCAGCGGGCGCTTAAATCCCCGCCATCCGGAAAAGCCCCAGGCCTTTCCGGTCCTGGGCTCGGCCCGGGATCGACCCCAGGCAGCGCGGGTGCGCCCCTTGGGGCGTTTGTGCTTTGCCTGCTCTCCCCTCGCCCCTCCGGGGGAGAGGGTCGGGGTGAGGGGGTCGCGGTTGCGAGGACGCACCCTCAAGAGACGTTCAAAATCGCAACGCGTTTCGGAACGCGGGTGGAATAGAAATGAAGGTGTGATGGAGCGTTTGTTTCAAGCATCGAGCTTGCGGCGCTCCCCCTCACCCCGACCCTCTCCCCCGATGGGGGAGAGGGAAAGAAGAGCAGAAGACGACCATGTTCGATGCTTTGCAGAGCCGCCTTGGCGGCGTGTTCGACAGGCTCAGGGGGCGCGGCGCGCTCTCGGAAAGCCGACGTCGACGAGGCGTTGCGCGAAGTGCGCGACCGCCCTGATCGACGCCGACGTGGCGTTGCCCGTCGTCAAGGATTTCATCGACAAGGTCCGCCCGCGCGCCATCGGCGAAAACGTCATTCGCTCCGTCACGCCCGGCCAGCAGGTCGTCAAGATCGTCCACGACGTGCTGGTGGAAACGCTGGGCAGCGAGAACGTGGCGCTCGATCTCGGCAGCCCGCCCGCGCCGATCCTGATGGTGGGCCTGCAGGGCTCGGGCAAGACGACCACCTCCGCCAAGCTCGGCCTGATGCTGCAGACCCGCGAAAAGAAGCGCGTGCTGATGGCCTCGCTCGACGTGCACCGCCCCGCTGCGATGGAGCAATTGAAAATCCTGGGCGAGCAGGCGGGCGTGCCCACGCTTCCCGTTCTTCGCGAACCAGACGCCGGTCGAGATCGCCAGGCGCGCGATGGCCGCGGCCCGCGTCGGCGGCTACGACGTGCTTGATCCTCGACACCGCCGGCCGCCAGCACATCGACGAAGCCCTGATGGCGGAAGTGGCGCAGGTGCGCGACGCTGGTGAAGCCGCACGAAACTCTTGCTCGTGGCCGACAGCCTGACGGGCCAGGACGCGGTCAACATCGCCAAATCGTTCAACGAGCGCGTGGCGCTTTCCGGCATCATCCTCACCCGCGCCGACGGCGATGCGCGCGGCGGCGCGGCACTTTCCATGCGCGCGGTGACGGGCGCGCCGATCAAGTTCCTGGGCGCGGGCGAAAAGCTCGACGCGCTCGAAGCGTTCCATCCCGCCCGCGTGGCCGCCCGCATCCTCGATATGGGCGACGTGGTGAGCCTCGTCGAGAAAGCGGCCGAAACGCTCGACAAGGAGAAGGCCGAGAAGATCGCCCGCAAGATGAAGAAGGGCGAGTTCGACATGGACGATCTCGCCGAGCAGCTGCGCCAGATGAAGAAGCTGGGCGGCATGCAGGGCGTGCTGTCGATGCTGCCGGGCGTCGGCAAGATCAAGGATCAGCTAGCCGGCGCCGGCCTCGACGACGCCATGCTCAAGCGCCAGGAAGCGATCATCCTGTCGATGACGAAGGTCGAACGCACCAAGCCCGACATCATTAACGGCTCGCGCCGGAAGCGCATCGCCGGCGGCGCAGGCGTGGAAGTGTCGGAGGTGAACAAGCTCCTCAAGATGCACCGCCAGATGTCGGACATGATGAAGCGGATGGGAAAGATGGGCGGCAAGATGCCGTTCGGAATGGGCGGCGGCATGCCGCAGCTCCCGCCCGGCTTCATTCCGGGGGGACGGAGATGAGTAATTTTTTCGTGTCATGGCCCGCGACTGCGGGCCACCCAGGTGACATATTTGCGAACTCGAAGGAACCAGAAAGATCCACGCGTCGCTTGCTGCAATAAACAGGTTTCAACTGGCTGGCCCGCAGTCGCGGGCCATGACAGTAAAAATTTGAACGTCGGCACAACGTATATCTCGAAAGGACCACGACCATGTCACTCAAGATCAGGCTCTCGCGCGGCGGCACCAAGAAGCGCCCGCACTACAATGTCGTCATCGCGGATTCGCATGCGCCGCGCGACGGCCGCTTCATCGAGAAGATCGGCTTCTACAATCCGCTGCTGCCGCGCGATCACGCCGACCGCGTGAAGCTCGACCTGGAAAAGGCAAAGGCGTGGATCGCCAAGGGCGCTACCGCGAGTGACCGCGTGCATCGCCTATTGGCGGAACAGGGCGTGTTGAAGCCGCTCACGAAGAACAATCCCGAGAAGGCCAAGCCCAAGAAGAAGGCGCAGGAACGCGCCGCGGCGGCGGCCGGCGGTGCGGCGCCCCAGGCGTAAGGTCTGCGCGTGGACAGACCCCGCGACATTCTTCTGGGCGTCGTCATCGGCGCGCACGGGCTGAAGGGCGAAGTGAAGGTAAAAACCTTCACGGCGGAGGCCGGCAATCTGCACGCCTATGGCGCGTTGCACACCAAGAACGGACTGGAAATCGCCGTCATGGCGGTGCGGCTGGTGAAGGCCGATCTTGTGGTCGTGCAGTTCGCAGGCGTGGCCGACCGCAACGGCGCGGACGCGCTCAAGGGCACCGAACTTTTCATCGCCCGCGAGGCGCTGCCGCCCACCGATGCCGACGAGTTCTATCATGCGGATCTTGTCGGCCTGCGCGCGGAGGATTCCGAGGGCCGCACCATCGGCACGGTGCGCGGCATCCACAATTTCGGCGCGGGCGACGTGATCGAAATCCTGCGCGCAGACGGCAGCGATATTTTCCTGCCTTTCACGCGTGAAACCGTGCCCGAGGTGGACATGAAAGCGGGCCGGCTCGTCATCGCGGTGCCGGAAGAGGAAGAGTTTTCCGCAACAGGCAACGTCGAATGAGCTGGCGCGTCTCGGTCCTGACGCTGTTTCCCGAAATGTTTCCGGGGCCACTCGGCGTGTCGCTCCCGGGCAAGGCGCTGGAAAAAGACTTGTGGTCGCTCGACGTCTTCGACATCCGTGACTACGGATTGGGCAAGCACCGCACCGTGGACGACACGCCGGCCGGCGGCGGGCCCGGCATGGTGATGCGCGCGGATGTAGCGGCGGCCGCGATCGATGCGGCGCGTGCGGGCGACGCCGCTCGCCCGGCGATTTATCTGTCGCCGCGTGGGGCGCCCTTGACCCAGGCGCGCGTGACGGCGCTGGCCCGGGGACCGGGCGCGATCCTCCTGTGCGGGCGGTTCGAAGGGATCGACGAGCGCGCGATCGAAGCGCGCGGCCTCGAAGGGATTTCGCTGGGCGATTTCGTGCTCGCGGGCGGCGAGATCGCGGCCATGGCGCTGATCGAGGCATGCGTGCGGCTTATCCCGGGCGTGCTGGGCGACGAAACCTCGCCGGCTGAGGAAAGCTTCGCCGCAGGCCTCCTCGAATACCCCCATTATACGCGGCCCCCCAGCTTCGAAGGCCGCGACATCCCCGCCGTTCTCGCCTCGGGCAACCATGCCGAAATCGCCCGCTGGCGGAAGGCCGCGGCCGAGGCCTTGACCCAGGCCAGGCGGCCCGACCTCTGGGCCCTCTATGAAAAGCAAAACGGGTAGGCTATAGGGCGCCCCTTCCCTGCGACCCCTCGGCTTTTGGCCCGGAGACGACCATGAACCTGTTGAAGCAGCTCGAGGCCGAGCAGATGACGGCGCTGAAGGGCACGAAGCCGCGCCCCGATTTCCGTCCCGGCGACACCCTCAAGGTGAACGTGAAGGTGGTCGACGCGACCTTCGACGAGAAGACCAAGCAGACCAAGACCCGCGAGCGGCTTCAGGCCTTCGAAGGCGTCTGCATCGCGCGCCAGGGCGAAGGCATCAACGAGAGCTTCACCGTGCGCAAGATTTCCTACGGCGAAGGCGTGGAGCGCGTGTTCCCGGTGTTCAGTCCGCTGGTCGATTCCGTTCAGGTCGTGCGCAAGGGCAAGGTGCGTCGCGCGAAGCTCTATTATCTGCGCGGACGCCGTGGCAAATCGGCCCGCATCGGCGAGCGCCAGGATCACGCCGAGGCCGCGGTCGAGGCCTGAGGGAAGTCTTTTCCCCGGGCAGTTCACTCACTCCCCGCGACAACAACACGTGTCATCCCCGGCCGAGCGGCATGAGCCGCGAGGGGACGGGGACCCAGGTGCCGAAATCGCTTGGTTTCACGTAATTTCACTCAGCCCATTCTTGAGTTCCTGTGGGGCGGACCCACCTGGGTCCCCTTCCCGCGCCGCGCAAACGCGCGGCTCGCCGGGGATGACACACTATTGAAACGCGTTAAATAAATTTGCGCGTTGCCCTTCCATCTGATGTCCGGCTGACTATTCTCCGCGCCCCCTCTGGAATGCACGTACCGTGACTCGCCATGCCGTCCCCGATGAAGTGTTGAACCGCCCCGAGGCGCTGGCGGAGGCGGATCCGCTTGCGCGGGTGCCAACGTCGCCGTTTACCTTCATCTGGTATCTGGTCAAGACCCATTTCGCGAGACGCATCGCGCTTCTCGTCTCGCTCGCCGCGCTGGCCACCACCATCGACGCATTCGTCCCGCTTGCTCTCTCCCACGTCATCAACTCGATCGGCACGGCCTACACCAAGCATCTGGGTTTCGCGCAGGCCGTTCTGCCCTGGGTGATCCTGATGGCGGCGATCTGGCTCGTCTCGGCCACGGTCTATCGCGGCTACGAAGCCATCGACATCGAGACCAGCCCGCGCATGCGCGCGCTCGCGCAGAAATACCTGTTCGTCTACATGCTGGGGCACAGCCCGCGCTATTTTCAGGAAAACTTCGCGGGCAAGCTGGGTCAAAAGATCAAGCAGGCGGGACAGGCCACCGTCTCGATCCTCAACATCCTCTGCCTCGACATGGTGCGCGTGACGGGGTTGGTGCTGGTGGGCGGCGTGCTCATGTTCGAAGCGCACGCGTCCTATGCGATCATCCTCGGTCTCTGGACCGCGATCTATCTCAGCATCGTGGTGTCGCTGGCGCAGCGTTGTGTGAAGCTGTCGAAGGCGTTTTCCGACGAAGTCTCGACCTCGACGGGCCGCGTCGTCGACGCCATCACCAATGCCGATCTGGTGCGCGGCTTCGCCAAGGCGGTCTACGAACGGAGGTTCATTTCGTTCTTCCTCGAAGACGAGATGAATGCCTCGCGACGCCTGCGCTGGTTCCTCATCATGATGCGGAGCTTCATGCAGCTGGCAACGCTCGCGCTCAGGGTGGGGCTCGTCGTCGTCTCGGGTATCGACACGCTCTCGGGCAGCCTGTCGGTCGGTGCGTTCGCGATGATTTTCTTCCTCGGCAGCCAGATCGCCAACAGCGTGCAGGAATTGTCGTTCCGCATGCTCGATTATTTCGAGCAGCTGGGCACGCTCACCGAAGCGCTCGAACTGGTGAGCCAGCCGCACGAGATCGTCGATGCGCCGGGCGCGCTGCCGCTGGCCGTCAGGGAGGGCGCGATCCGCTTCGAGCATGTGCGCTTCGCCCATCCCGACGGGCAATATGTCTTTCGCGATCTCTCCCTCGAGATCAAACCGGGCGAGAAGGTCGGGCTGGTGGGGCCGTCGGGCGCCGGCAAATCGACGCTGGTCAAGCTGTTGCGCCGCCAATACGAGCCCCAGGGCGGACGCATCCTGATCGACGGCCACGACATCGCGCATGTGAACTGGGACTCGCTCAACGAAGCCATCGCCGAAGTGCAGCAGACGCCGGGCGTGTTCCACCGCGCGGTGCGCGACAATATCCGCTATGCGCGGCCCGATGCGCGCGAGGAAGAAGTCGTGCGCGCGGCGAGCGACGCTCATGCGCATGATTTCATCCAGGCCCGCTCGAGCGGGTACGGCACCATTGTGGGCGAACAGGGCATCAAGCTGTCCGGCGGCGAGCGCCAGCGCGTGGCCATCGCGCGCGCGCTGGTGAAGGACGCGAAGATCCTCGTGCTCGACGAAGCGACATCGTCGCTCGATTCGGAATCCGAACACCTGATCCAGGAAGGGCTCTGGACGTTGATGCAGGGCCGCACCGTGATCGCCATCGCACACCGGCTTTCGACAATCGCCGGCATGGATCGCATCGTCTACCTGGAAGCGGGGCACATCGTGGAAGAAGGCCCGCATCGCGAGCTGCTCGCCAAGGGCGGCGCCTATGCGCGGCTGTGGAATCGCCAGATGGGCGGTTTCATCGACGCGGCGTGAGCGTCCGGTTCGGGAAACGCGCTAGTTTTCCGCCATTCGCATATGGAGAGAGGGCTGCGCGGCCTGCGCGCGCCAAACCGTTATCGACGTTGCGGCGGCGCTCCCCTATGTTCCCACGACAGCCACGCGCATGTCGCGTCCACACATTCCCGGGGGTTCTTTTGACACGGACTCTCTCAAGCCTTTGCCTGGCGCTGTTAGCCTTGTTCGCCGCGCCCACCTTTGCGCAAACGCCCGTCGATCAACTCGCCAAGCCGCAGGCCGATGCCAAGGTTTGGACGATCACGACAAGCAACGGCGCGCAACACCATGGCCAGGTCTCGCTGTGGACGGATGCCGGCAGCACTCATTGGTCGCGCTTCAGCCTGAACCTGCGGGGCTTCATCAGCGAGATCGACGAGCAGAACCGCTTTGCGGCGGACGGCACACTCGAATCCCTCATCGTTCGCGGGTCCACCCCGGACGGCGACGCGGCCGAGAGCTACACCGTGAAGGACGGCATCTACACCTTCTCGAGTCCCGTCGATCACGGCACGGGGCCCGCGAGGCCCGATCTCGAATATGTCGCGTTCGGCGGCACGTTCGATTCCTTCCTCTTCATTATCGATGCGATGCTGAAATCGCCGACCCATACGGTGGACCTGCTTCCCTCGGGCCAGGGAAAGATCGAGCCGCTCACCACGCTTGACATCTCCAACGGGACGGAAAAGAAGTCGCTGACGGCCTATGCCATCACCGGCTTCGGTCTGTCGCCGTTTCCGGTGTGGATGGACGGTGACAAATTCTTCGGTTCGGCGCCCGATTTCCTTCCCGCGGGCTGGGAGAAAGTCGGCGACACCTTAAGCAAGGCCCAGGACGACGCGCTGGCGAAGCGCGCCCCGGCACTGGTGGCCCGGATCGCGAAAACCCCGGCCGGTCCGGTCGTCTTCCAGAACGTCAAGCTCTACGATTCCGATGCGCGCCTGTTCCGCGAGGCGCAGACGGTGGTCGTGGAGAACGGCCGCATCGCCGATGTGGGACCGGCCGCAAAAGTGAAAGCGCCCGCCAACGCGCAGATCATCGACGGCGCGGGCAAGACGCTGATCCCCGGTCTCTGGGACAATCACCAGCATTACGGCGACGATTCCACCGGACCGCTGCTTCTCGCATCCGGCATCACCAGCGTGCGCGACCCCGGCAACCTGCCGCTGGAATCGATGGCGCGGAAAAAGCGCATCGACGACGGCGAGCTTCTGGGCCCGCGCATCGTGCCCTCACTGCTGATCGACGGGCCCGGACCTTACGCGGCGCAGGTGGGCGTGGTCGCACATTCGCTGGACGAGGCGCTCGC
Organism: uncultured Alphaproteobacteria bacterium; assembly: GCA_963760345.1. Lineage (GTDB taxonomy): Bacteria > Pseudomonadota > Alphaproteobacteria > Micropepsales > Micropepsaceae > Rhizomicrobium. Next base: position 1,180,681 of record CAVXCU010000001.1, on the reverse strand, counting down.
CGACGTGCACCGCGCGAAGGACGAAGGCTATTTCGCCATCAAGATTTACGGCTCGGCCGATCCCGCCTGGGTCAAGCCGATGGCCGATCTCGCGCACCAGCTCGGCCTGCATGTCCACGGCCACATCCCCCATGGCATGCGCCCGCTGGATGCGGTGCGTGCGGGCTATGACGAGATCACGCACATCAACTTCGTGATGATGCAGGCGATGCCAGACGACGTCGTGCAGAAATCCAATACCGTTGCCCGCATCATGGGCACGGCGAAATATGCGGCCGATGTCGACCTGCATTCCAAAATGATGACGGCCTATCTCGACGAACTGGCGCGGCGTCACATCGTCATCGATCCCACTCTCGTCGTCCTCGAGGCATCCCTGGTCCCCGATAGCGGCAGCTACCCGCCGGCGGATGCGCCTTACGCCGATACGCTGCCGGCGCAATTCGCGCGCGGCCTTCTGCAAAGTGCGATGGCGCCCACGGCCGATGTGTCGCGTGCTCGGATGAGGGCGAGCTTCGCCAAGCTTCAGGCGCTGGTCGAGGAACTTCACAAACGGCACATCACCATCCTCGCCGGAACCGACGGCAACGGCTTCGAGCTCATCCACGAGCTGGAGCTTTACGTCCAGGCCGGCTTTACGCCGGCAGACGCGCTGGCGACGGCGACGATCAATCCCGCGAAAGTGTTCAAGCTGGAAGATCAGACCGGCTCCATCGCCAAGGGCAAGCTCGCGGAACTGGCGCTGATCGACGGCGATCCCTCGAAGAACATCGGCGACCTGCGCCAGGTCGAACTCGCGATGCGCGACGGCAAGATGATGGACGCCCAGGCGCTCCGCGCCTCGATCGGGATATCGGGACCGCCCAAGAAGTAAGGACGGTTTGGCGGCACAGCGCCGCCAAACGACGCGCGAAAATCCAAACCCCCGGCTGCCGAAGTTGACGCTTTGCGCCGGCGCGGCGACTGTGCCGGGATTCGCAATCGCGCGACGGGGATAATTCTTCGTGTCCGCATCCGGCAAATCCCGCGGCCATCTGTTGCGCCTCTTGGGCGCCGGATTCGGCATCGCCGTGGGGCTGGGCGAAATGATCGGCGCGGGGATCCTGCGTTCGCCCAGCGTGATCGCCTCCGGCATCGGCGACATGGGCGCGATCCTCGCGCTGTGGTCGCTCGGCGCGCTGCACGCGGCGCTCGCCGCCAATGTGATCGTGGAGATGGGAACGGCGCTGCCGCAAGCCGGCGGGCCCTATGTGTTCGCGCATCGCGCCTTCGGCGATACGGGCGGGTTGATCGTGGGCTGGACGGTGTGGAGCGCGCATATCGCAGGCATCGCGGCAACGACCGTCGCGTTTGCCGATTTCCTGCCGCTGGTGTGGCCGCAAGCCGCCGGGCACGAAGCGGGTGCGGCCGTGGGGGTACAGGTTCTGCTCTACGGCGCGAACGTCTTGGGCCTGCGCGAGGGCCGCGCGCTGCAGGGCGCGACCAGCATATTGAAGGCCCTCTTCCTTTTGAGCTTCGCGCTGGCCGCGGCGTGGCTGATGCCCGCTCGCACCCCAGCGCTCGCCGCGCCCGCGCATGCCGCGATCGGCTTCGCCGCGCTCGTCGGCGCCTACCAGCTCATCAGAGGCGCGTATAATGGCTGGGACGCGCCCGTCTATTTCTCCGAAGAGAGCGTGGCGCCGGGAAAGAGCCTGCCCCGCGCCCTGTTCACCGGCCTGGCGCTGACGGCGCTTCTCTATGTGCTGGTGAATGCGATGCTGCTGCACGCGCTCGGCCTTGGCGGCACCGCCTCGTCGCCGCTGCCGTTCGCGGTCGTCCTGTCGCGTGTGGCGGGCGCGGGCGCGTCGGTCGTCTTCGCCGTGGGCGCGATGATCATCGTCACCAGCTGCGCCAACGCGAATGTGATGATCGCGCCGCGCATCCTGTTTGCGCTGTCGCGCGACCGGCTGCTGCCGGCAATGTTCGAGACCGTCAACAAGGGCGGCAGCCCTCATTTTGCGTTCCTGCTCACGGCCGCGGTGTCGATGGTGCTCGCTTCCACGGGCGGCTTCCGCCTCGTCTTCGGCCTGATCGGGACGATCTCGACGCTGGCCGCCGTCATGACCGAAATTTCGTTCTTCGTGCTGCGCCGGCGCGAGCCGGACCTCGCCCGGCCGTTCCGCGCCGTCCTTTATCCCTGGCTGCCCGCACTGGTGCTCGCCTTCGATGCGGTGCTTCTGGTGCTGTTTGCGGCCAGCGACCTCAAAGGCGCGCTGTTCGCAGCCGCGCTGTGCCTCCTCTGCGTGCCCCTGGCGATCATTGCCCGGCGCGCGCGGTCCTGAGCCGCCTTGCGAGCGCCACCCCGCCGCGCTAGGAACCCGCGACGCCCTCCCAGATAGGAAATCCCATGCCTCGCAGAAAAATCGCGCTCATCGGCGGCGGACAGATCGGGGGCACGCTGGCCCATCTCGTCGCGCTCAAGGAGCTTGGCGACGTCACGCTGTTCGACATCGTGGAGGGCCTGCCCCAGGGCAAGACGCTCGACATCGCAGAGGCCGGGCCCATCGAGGGCTATGACGCGAAATTCAAGGGCACAAACTCCTACGCCGACATCGCGGGCGCCGACGTGGTGATTGTGACGGCGGGCGTGGCGCGCAAGCCGGGCATGAGCCGCGACGACCTTCTGGGCATCAATCTGAAAGTGATGGCGGCGGTGGGCGACGGCATCAAGAACCACGCGCCGAACGCCTTTGTCGTCTGCATTACCAATCCGCTGGACGCGATGGTGTGGGCGCTGCGCCAATTCTCCGGTCTGCCGCATGCCAAGGTCGTGGGCATGGCGGGCGTGCTCGACAGCGCGCGCTTCCGCCATTTCCTCGCCGAGGAAATGAGCGTGAGCGTGGAAGACGTGTCCGCCTTCGTGCTGGGCGGCCATGGTGACACCATGGTGCCGATGCCGCGTTTCTCCACGGTGGCGGGCGTGCCGCTCACCGAACTCGTCAAGATGGGCTGGATCAAGCAGGAACGGCTCGACCAGATCGTCCAGCGCACGCGCGACGGCGGCGCCGAAATCATCGCCCTGCTCAAGACGGGCTCGGCCTTTTATGCGCCGGCCACGGCGGCCGTGGCGATGGCGGAAAGCTATCTGAAGGACAAGAAGCGCGTGCTGCCCTGCGCCGCCTATGTGAACGGGGCCTATGGCATCAAGGATCTCTATGTGGGCGTGCCGGCGGTGATCGGCGAGAAGGGCATCGAACGGATCGTGGAGCTCGAACTGACGGGCGAGGAACGCGCCCAGCTCAACAAATCCGCCGACTCCGTCCGCGGCCTGATCGACGCCTGCAAGAAGCTCGAACCGAAGCTGGCGTAAAAAACACCTCTCCCTGAAAGGGAGAGGTCGGAACGCGGCACGCGTTCCGGGTGGGGGTCCATTCGTGACGCGATTCGATCGTACGCAGGAAAAGACGGCTCGCGCGCAAAGCTTGCGCCGCAATGCGACGCCGTGGGAACAAAAACTTTGGCGGTATCTGCGCGGCGATCAGATGGCGGGTGTTTCGTTTCGGCGCCAGCATCCGGTCGGCCCCTATATCCTTGACTTCTATTGTCCGGCCATAAAACTCGCCATCGAGCTCGACGGCGACTCACACGCGACCCGGCAATCCTATGATGCGGCGCGAACATCGTTTCTGAATCGGAAGGGCATCCAGGTTCAGCGGTTCTGGAACGTGGATCTGAAGGAAAATCTTGAGGGCGTTCTCGACACGATCCGTGCGCGCGTGTTGGAATTGACCCCCGCCCGGAGCGCTTCGCGCTCCGACCTCCCCCTTTCAGGGGGAGGTAATACGGTGCATGCAACCGGAAAGTGATTTTCAATGTCCATTCTCGTCGACAAGAACACGCGCGTCATCTGCCAGGGCTTCACGGGCAACCAGGGCACGTTCCATTCGGAGCAGGCGATCGCCTATGGCACGAAGATGGTGGGCGGCACCGCGCCCGGCAAAGGCGGCCAGACGCATCTGGGCCTGCCCGTGTTCGAGACCGTGCGCGAAGCGAAAGCGGCCACGGACTGCGACGCGAGCGTGATCTACGTGCCGCCGGCGGGCGCGGCCGATGCGATCCTCGAAGCGATCGACGCTGGTGTCCCGCTTGTCGTGTGCATCACCGAAGGCATTCCCGTGCTCGACATGGTGAAGGTCAAGCGCGCGCTCGGCGGCTCCAAGACGCGGCTCATCGGGCCGAACTGTCCCGGCGTGATCACGCCCGGCGAATGCAAGATCGGCATCATGCCGGGCCACATTCACCGGCGCGGGCGCGTCGGTATCGTCTCGCGTTCGGGCACGCTCACCTATGAAGCAGTGGCGCAAACGACCGCCGTCGGCCTCGGCCAGTCGAGCTGCGTGGGCATCGGCGGCGATCCGGTGAAAGGCACCGAGCACATTGAAGTGCTGGAGATGTTTCTCGCCGATCCGGAAACCGACGCCATCATCATGATCGGCGAGATCGGCGGCGCGGCCGAGGAAGACGCGGCCGATTTCGTGAAACATTCCCGAACGAAGAAACCGATGGTGGGCTTCATCGCGGGCGTCACCGCGCCGCCCGGAAGGCGCATGGGCCATGCCGGCGCGATCATTTCGGGCGGCAAGGGCGGCGCGGAATCGAAAATCGAAGCGATGAGCGCCGCCGGCATCCGCGTGTCGCCGAACCCCGGCGCACTGGGCACGACGCTGGTCGATCTTCTGAACGGCAAATAGCGGCAAAACCAATTGATCACGCGGAGACGCGGAGGAAGTGAGTTCTTGGCGCAGAGGGTGCAGGTTCGTAGAGAGCGCAGAAGAAGCGCCGCGCGCGAATGCGCGCAAAGAAATGATCCGCACGCCCCGAGGACTAGCAAAATGCCCTCCTACCCTGCGTATCCTCTGCGACCTCCGCGCTGAAGCATTTTTCTTCCGCGGCTCCGCGTCTCCGCGTGACCCAATCGGTATAGACGACTTACTGGCTGCCGCCGTTGCTGCCGCCCGGGCCGCCATGCATGTGGGCGGAGAGGAATGACTGGCAACCGCTGGAGAACTTGCTCATGTTCGCCTGCACGCAGGCACGGCGGTCGTCATGCGTTTGCGCGGACGCGCAGTAGGTTTGCAAGTCGGCGCCGCACGCCGCGCGGAATTCGCCGTGATGGCCGCCCTGTCCCTGCATCTGACCCTGACCCTGCATTTGGCCCTGATCCTGAGCGAGCGCAGCCGGAGCTGTGGCGAGCGCGGTCAGAATTGCGAAACTCAGAATTGTCGTTCTCATGTCCGTTTCCTTGACTTGGCGTAACCCCTGACGCGCATTAACCACAGCCTTGTGTGTCATGCCCGTGAAGAGAGCGTCATCATTGTCGCAAAGTTTCGCGAGCACCGGGTTCCCGACAATCCGTCACGAATCCGCGCGGCTACTCGGCCGGCGCGCGGGAATTCGCGGCCGCCCAGCCGCGGATCGCGTTCTGCAGCGGTCGCTCGAAATACACATAGGATAACATTCCGAGCCCGATCAGCGCCGCATAGAACAGCCCAAGCGCAAGTGGCGTCTGGAACATCGCCGGCCCCCAGCCCAATCGCAACGCCAGAATCACAAGCGCAAGCTGCATCGGGAAATGCAGCATGTAGGTCGAATAGCTGATGTCGCCCAGGAATGAAACGCGCGTGTAACGTCCGCCCAGAACCTGTTCGTGCAACGCCAGCGCCACGATGGTGAGCGGGCTGACGACGAAAATGAAGACGCAGACGAAGAAATAATAGCTCTGCCTGTCGCCGAAACCCGGCAACATGGCGTGTGCCGCGAGAAACCCGTCGACGCTCGCGCCGACATAGAAATCCGCAATCGCCGCAAGCCAAACCAGAATCGTCAAGAGCGCAATCGTGCGCGCGATTGTCTTCGCCTCGGCGCGTATCTTGATCGCCTCCACGGCGTGGAACGCCAGGCCACCGACAAAGAATCCCATCAACCCGCGCGCGATGAACTCGTTCCACGGCAGAAGCAGAATCGCGCCCAGCGCTACAATCGCGCTCCACCAGGGCGATTTGAGCCCCATCCGGCAGAACGCGAAGAACACGCCATAGAGCAGAACCTCGGTCGACACCGACCATGCCGGCCCGTTGAAGCTTTGATCGAGGTTTGGCGGCAGCCATTGCTGCGCCATCGCAAGCCCGGACACGAAATGCTGCCAGTCGTTGACGCCGTAGATGAAGAACGTGCCGGTCGCGCGAAAGAACACGGCCTGGAGCGCCGCCGCCAGCAGGAGAGTGGCCAAATGGAGCGGATAAAGCCGCGAGAAGCGCAGCAGCGCAAAGCGCCCGGCGCCCATGCGGCCTTCGCGCAGCGCTTCCGCATAGAGCCAGAAAAAGATGAAGCCGGACAGCGAGAAGAACAGATCGACCGCTTCCCAGCCCCGGTCGTAAAGCGGTTTCAGAAGCCAATAAAGCGGCTCGGACGTGCGCTGCCAGCCGGGCTGGAACCGGCCGGAAATGGCGAAGAAATGCTGCCAATGCCAGATGACGACGGAAAGTGCGGCGATCCCCCTAAGCGCGTCGAGCGAATGAAGCCGTTTCACGCGTTTGCCTTCGACCGCGACCGTTCCCGTGCCCGGGATTGCTCTACCAGATCGGCGGGATGACGCGATAGCGGAGGCATGTCACAAGTTCGGCACATTCGAGGCCCCAAATCCCCGACAGTTTCCAGCCGGACATTGAACCGCCAAACCAGAGTAGCGCCGTGGGCAGACGTCTCATCTTCGGACACGGCGATTTCTTCGGCACGATCCGCCGCCACCATGCCATTCCGGGCGTGGCAATGTCCCACCGGATTGCCGCGGGCGATGTGACGCTTCACGCGCATGATGACGCGCATTTCGTGTGGGTGACCGGCGGAGAATACGTCACGACGGCGGCAGGCCCTGCGCCGAATCACGAAGCGGTCTTCGTTTACAACCCCATCGGCACGACGCATTGCGATCATTTCGCGGGCGGGCGCGGCAGCTTCTTCACCATATCGATTGCCGCGGCGCAGATGCGCCGGTGGCAGACTGGGGCAAATTTGCCGGACGAACCCAGGCATGTGCGCGGGAAAGCGGCGCGGGGCCTCACCCGCAAGCTGATGCAGGAATGCTGGGATGCGCCCGATTCACCGCTCGTTCTGGAAGGCCTGTGCCTCGAACTTATCGGAGCGGCGGCCGGAGACACAGAAACGGATTCGCGCGCGATGCCGCCATGGCTCAAATCCGCCCGCGAAACTCTTGAGGAGCGAAGCGCCGAAGGAATTTCGCTCGGCGGGTTGGCGCGAGATCTCGGAGTTCACCCCATTCACCTCACGCGTTCGTTTCGCAATCTCTTCCGCTGCACGCCGGGAGAATATCTGCGTAGCGTGAGGCTGGAACGGGCCGCACGATATCTGTCGCGCTCGCGCCTCGCGCTGGCCGAGGTGGCGCTGGCCAGCGGCTTCGCGGACCAGAGCCATTTCACCAAACGGTTCGCGCGCGCCTTCGGCGTGACCCCGGGCGAATACCGAAGACTCACGATCATGTGAGTGTTTGTTTCGTACAATACCGCGTTCGGGCGGCGCGCGATATCGCGGGTCGCGTGGGAGATGCGCATGCGTTCGAATGGCCCGATTGCCCTGTACCTGACTCTACTCGTCTCGCTCGCCGCGCCCTTTGCCGCCACGGCGCTGGCGTCGCCAGACCGGCTTGTGGGTCTTTGGGGTGCCGAGCGCGACTTTGGACCTGCGATTTCGGGGCCTCTGACGATTGCCCGAACATCCTCGGGTTTCACGGCGGCAATCGGCGCCGATCATGTGCCCGCGACTCTTTCAGGCGGCGAGTTACGGTTTGCGCTGCCCGGCAATCAGGGCAAATTTCGCGGCAGACTGCGCGGTGAAGCGCTCGATGGTTTCTGGATTCAGCCGGCCACGCCGATCCTGGGCGTGGAATATACGAGCCCGATCGCGTTTCAACGCACGAAGGATCGCTGGACCGGTACCGTCGCGCCGCTCGCCGACAGGTTGACGCTTTATATCTCGATTTCCCGACAAAAGGACGGCAAGCTTTCCGCCTTCTTGCGCAATCCGCAGATGAATGTGGGCCGGGGCCGCGAGCTTGCCGTGACGGAAGCCGGCGACGATATCGCACTGATCGACCCAAAATCCTCGCAAGCCGTCATGACGGGAAAGTTTAAAGGTGGTGCTCTCGCGCTCGTCTATCCCGGCCCCGACATCGGTTTCACCTTCGCACGTCGTGATCCCGCCACGGCAATAGGCTTCAACGAGCGCGCGCCAGCGTCGCCATATATCTACACGCCGCCCGCCGCCAGCGACGACGGCTGGAAGACCGGCACCCTGGCGGACGCGCGTATCGATGAAACTGAGATCGCGGCGCTGGCCGGAACGATTGCCGGCACCAGGGCCGCAGCCGGCAACACACCCTATATCGATGCGCTCCTTGTTGCCCGCCACGGCAAGCTTGTGTTCGAGGATTATTTCGACGGCTACGACCGGGACACGCCGCATACGCTGCGCTCGGCGGGAAAGACGCTCACCTCGATCCTTCTCGGTGCGGCCATCGATCATGGCGCGCCGATTGCGGTGACGACGCCGGTCACTTCGCTGTTTCCCGAATACGAACCGATTGCCAACCCCGATTCCCGAAAGGACAAGATCACCATCGAGAACCTGCTGACGATGAGCTCCGGCCTTTCCTGCGACGATGACGACGACAATTCGCCCGGCAACGAAGACGTCATGCAGAACCAGACGAGTCAGCCCGACTGGTACAAATACACGCTCGATCTGCCGATGCTGCGCGCGCCCGGCGACAGGGCCGTCTATTGCAGCGGCGGCGTGGACGTGGTGTTCGGTGCGCTGCGCAATGCGACCCATCGTTGGGTGCCCGAGATGTTCGACGAATATCTCGCCCGTCCCCTGGACATCAAGCGCTATTATATGAACCTCACGCCGACGGAAGACGCCTATGGCGGTGGCGGAATTTTCATCCGGCCGCGCGACGCGCTCAAATTCGGACAGCTTTATCTGGACGGCGGCGTATGGAACGGCCGGCACGTGGTGAGCGAAACTTGGGTCGATGCATCGACCGCCACGCATTCTCAGGATTCACGACGACAGCACCTATGGCTACAATTGGTGGCTCTTCAAGCTGAAAGTCGGCGATAAAATCTACGACGAATTCGAAGCGGGCGGGAATGGCGGACAGATCATCGCGGTGATCCCCGCGCTCGACACTGTCGTTCTGATCAACGCGGCGAATTACGGCCGCTTCGACATCTGGTACAAATTCCAGACCGACCTTCTGCCGAATGCGATATTGCCCGCGATGAAGTGACGAAGGGGTCTATGACCGGATCCCATTGTGCCCGACAGCGACCGGTTTGCGTCCCGGCTTGAGCGGGCGCCCACATTGGGAGATACATGTCGCCCACCGCCACCCATCCATTGGGGCTCCCTTTGCGATTTCGCTGTCTTGCCGTGCTTGTTGTCGGACTTTGCGCTGCCTTGAGCGCGCAGGCCGCCGTGGATCCGTCCTGGTATGGGGGTCTGGGCTGGCGGATGATCGGTCCGTTCCGGGGCGGGCGCGTGCTGGCGGTGACGGGCATCGCGGGCGACGACCGTCATTTCTATTTCGGCGCGGTCGACGGCGGCGTGTGGGCGAGCGATGATTCGGGACGCACCTGGCGGCCGATCTTCGACAGCGAACCGGCCGGTTCGATCGGTGCGCTGGCGGTGGCGCCGTCCGCGCCGGACACGATCTATGTCGGTTCGGGCGAGGCGGACATGCGATCCGACATCGCCCACGGCAACGGCATGTACAAGACGACCGACGCCGGCAAGCATTGGACGTTCATCGGCCTCGCCGACAGCCGGCAGATCGGCCGCATCCTGGTCGATCCGAAAAATCCCGACATCGTGTTCGCCGCCGCGCTGGGGCATGCCTATGGCCCCAATACGGAGCGCGGCGTGTTCCGCTCCACCGACGGCGGCGCGCATTGGAGCAAGGTGCTGTTCCGCAACGACGACACCGGCGCGATCGACCTTGCGTTCAAGCCGGGCGATTGGAGAACGATCTATGCCGCGCTGTGGCAGACGCGGCGCCCGCCCTGGAGCGTCTATCCGCCGTCGAACGGACCGGGCAGCGGCCTGTTCGTCACCCATGACGGCGGCGATCACTGGAGCGAGATCACCGGCAACGGCTTTCCGGCGCATCCCGCCCGCATCGGCCTCGCACTTTCGCCCGCGCGGCCGGCGCGAATCTATGCGCTCGTCGATGGGGCGCCCGACGAAGCGGGGCTTTATCGCTCCGAGGATGGCGGCGCGCACTGGCTGCATGTCTCGGGCGACAAGCGCATCTGGCAGCGCGGCTGGTATTTCACGCGCATCACCGTCGACCCGAAGAATCCCGACCGCCTCTATGTGATGGACACGATCGTGCTGCGCTCGGACGATGGCGGAAAACATTTCATCGCATTGAAAGGCGATCCCACAGGCGACGATTTCCACGAGATGTGGATCGATCCCACAAATCCCGACCGGCAGATCCTGGGCGTCGACCAGGGCACGCTCGTCACGCTCAATGGCGGCAAGACCTGGAGCAGCTGGTTCAACCAGCCGACCGCGCAGATCTATCACGTGAGCACCGACAACCGCTTTCCCTATTGGGTCTATGGCGCGCAGCAGGATTCGGGCGCCGTTGCGCTGCCGAGCCGCACCGACGGCATCGACGGCATCACCATGGAGCAGTTCCACGAAGTGACGGCCGGCGGCGAGAGCGGAATGATCGCGCCAGATCCCGACGATCCGGACATCGTCTATGGCGGCACGGTAGAGAAGCTCGATCTGCGCTCGGGCCAGACGCGCAACGTCGATCCCACGCTTGCCTACCCGGCGGCAGAGTGGCGCAGCGAATGGACCCTGCCGCTGGCCTTTTCGGCGCGCGACAAGAAGGCGCTTTATTTCGCCAATCAGCGGCTGTTCCGCACGAACGATGGCGGCAGCCATTGGGCGGCGATCAGCCCCGACCTCACGCGCGAAGACGGGGGCATCCCACCCAATCTCGATGCGCCGACCGCGGCCGACGACGATCACCTCACCAAACGGCGCGGCGTCATCTACACGATCGCGCCTTCGTCATTGCGCGCGGCATCGCTATGGGTGGGCACCGATGACGGGCTTGTCTGGCGCACCGACGACAGCGGCACGCACTGGGCGCAGGTGACACCCGCCGCACTCACGCCCTGGTCGAAGGTCGCCGGCATCGAGCCGTCGCATTTCGACATCAACGTCGCGTATGTCGCGATCGACCGGCACCGGCTCGACGACGACAGGCCCTACATCTATCGCACCGGCGATGGCGGCAAGGACTGGGCCCGCATCGACGCAGGCATTCCCGCCGACAGCTTCGTCAACGTGGTGCGCGAGGATCCCGTGCACAAAGGCCTCCTCTATGCCGGCACGGAACGGGGCATGTATGTCTCGTTCGACGACGGCGCGCATTGGCAATCCCTGGAGCAGAACCTGCCGATGACGTCCGTACGCGACATCGACGTGCATGGCGACGATCTCGTGATCGCCACCCATGGCCGCGGCTTCTGGATCATGGACAACGTCACGGCGCTTCGGCAGATGGACGTCGCGCGCGCAGGCGGGCCCGTCCTGTTCAAGCCGGCGGACGCGATCCGCATGCGCCCATCCGATTTCACCGGCACGCCGCTTCCGAAAGACGAGCCGATGGCCGCCAACCCGCCCGACGGAGCGGTTATCGACTATCTCTTGCCGGCGGCAATCAAGGGCGCCGTGACGCTCACGGTGTTCGACGCGAAGAATCAAAAGGTCCGCAGCTTCAGCAGCGCGGACAAAATCGTCGTGCCCGATGCGGCGAAGCTCGAATTCGCGCCCGAATGGGTGCCGCCGAAACCGATATTGTCGACGGCGCCCGGCATGCACCGCTTCGTATGGGATATGCAATATGCGAGCGCTATGCCTTCGGAGAATCCCTTCCGGTCCGGCGGCGTGTTCGCGCCGCCCGGCCGCTACACGATCGAACTCGACGCGGACGGCCGGAGTTTGCGGCAGCCGCTTGTCGTGAAGCCGGACCCACGCGTGAAAGTCCCGCCGGCGGCATTGCTCCGCGAATTCCAGTTGGCGACGAAAGTGGACGCCGCGTCGGCCGAAGCCGCCGCCGCCATCAAGGATGCGACGGGTCTCCTCAAGGCGCTCGCCGCGCGTGCGCCGCACGAGGCCAAGATGCGGCCGCAGATGGCGCAGCTGACGGCGAAGATTTTGGACCTGTCCGGAATTCCCGTGCATCCCGATACAACCAGCGGGCGGGTCGTCCCGCCCAGCCGCGCCGACAGCCTGAGGACGCTCGCGGCCGATCTGGACAAACTCGAACACGCCGTCGATGGCGCGGACGCCGATCCCGGGGCCGACGCAAACGCGTCTTACGCGACCCTGACGCGCATGCTCGCGGTCTCGCTCCACGAATGGCAGCAATTGCAAGCGACCGATCTCGCAGCGCTCAATGCGAGGCTGGCGGTGGAAGGCGAGAAGCCTGTCGCGGCGCATTGAGGGCGCGCGAATTATTCATCCGTAAACGTCCGATCGATCCCGCGATTTGCGAGCTGTGCTCTTCTTTTGAGATCTCGGGTGCTTCGGGCACCCCCTCACCCTGCCCTCTCCCCCGACGGGGCGAGGGAGAAGTAATGCAGCGCACAACTTCCCTCGCCCCCTCTGGGGGAGAGGGTGTGCCATACACGAAACTCGACACCGCGCATTCGGGGGTGAGGGGGACCCCAAAAAAAGCCCTGGGCTGGACGCGAAATTCGTGGGGGCGCAATCTTGGCCGCGCGAAAGCACGCCGGCCAAGAGGACACGCCATGAAACTGAGCGCCCGCAACCAGATCAAAGGCAAAATCGTCGAAGTGAAGAAGGGCCAGACCACGGCCCATGTGCGCATCGACGTGGGAAATGGCGTCACGATCACGTCGTCGATCACCAACGAGGCGGTAGACGATCTCGCGCTGAAGGTGGGCGACGCGGCGTTCGCCATCGTCAAGGCGTCCGACGTGATGGTGGGGAAATAGCCGTGGCGATCGGGCGGCGCATCGTCATCGCGGCGTTGGCGCTCCTGCTTGCGGGCGCTGCGCCCGCTCTCGCGGCGGGGCTCACGCTCGACGGCGAGGTGCAAAAGCCGCAACAGCTCACAGCGTCCGACCTCGAAGCAATGCCGGCGACCAGCGTCCAGGTCTCGTTCGTGACGGGACATGGAGAGGAGAGCGCGTCCTATACCGGCGTGCTGCTGTGGACGCTGCTCGCCAACGCCGTGACGGTCGACGGGCCCGAGAAGGACGCGCAGCTCCGCCACACGATCCTCGTCACGGGCTCGGACGGCTACGCGGTCGCGCTCGCCGTCGGCGAGCTCGATCCCAAATTCGAAGGCAAAGCCGTGATCGTCGCCTATGCCAAAGACGGCAAGCCGCTCGACCCGGCCGACGGATTGCGGCTGGTCGTCCCCGGCGACAAGCACGGCGGCCGCGCGGTGCGCGATGTCGTGCATATCGAGGTGAAGTGAAGGGACGAGCGCTGCCGGCGCTATGAACCGGTCCCGGCTGCCAGCCGCGCGTCGGCTGCCGCGAGCATTGCCTTGAAGCGGGGATCCTCGCGCAGGGAATCGAGATCGGGATCGATCCTGGCATAATTGATGAAGCCCGCAGACACCCCGGCGAAGACCGGCGCAAGCAGATCGAGTGCGGCGTCCGTTTCCTTCAAATGGATCGCAAGGGCGCAGGCGAAATTGTAGCGCATGTCCATATTGTCGGGATCGACCAGGAGGGCGCGATGCATCCAGTCCTTGGCGCGCTCGGTCTGTCCCAGAACCGAAAGCGCTATGCTGCCATGGCCCATGGCCGCCCCGTTGTTGCGATCCTGCCCCAGGACCTTTTCGGCACGGTCCAGCGTGATGTGCGCGGCGTTGAGGGCGGCCTCGCGATTTCCGGTCGCGGTGTAACAGGTGATCAAGAGGCCCGCCGAAGCGAAATCCGTCTCCATGAGCGCGATCGCTTTTTCCCAATGGCCGATGGCATCGCCGTACCGTCGCTGTCCGAAATGCAGCAGCGCCGCCGCCTTGTTTACTTCGAAGGATTCGGGATCCTGGCGCAGCGCGATTTGGATTTCGGACGACGCCGCGTCGTGGCTGCCCTGCTCGGCAAAAATCCTGGCCCTCACGGCGTGGGCCTCGGCCATGTTCGCATCCAGCGAGAGCGCCCGGTCGGCAGCCGCCAACCCGCTGTCGCCCCGTCCGCCATTGGTGGAGAAGAGCAGCATCTGCCCAAGCGCCATGAGCGCCCAGGCGCGCGCATAATCGGGATCGATTTCCACGGCGCGATGGCATAGCCGGATGGTCGTTTCGTTGCGCCTGGGGTCGGATTCAAGACCGGTGGCATAGGTCTGGCGCGCCATCAGGTAGAGGTTGTAGGCCTCGACATTGTCGGTGCCGCGCTGCTCGATCGCTTTCTTCTCTTCGGGCACGAGCTTCAGCTTCAGCGCCTTGACAATCGCTTCGGAGATTTCGTCCTGGAGCGCGAAGATGTCGTTGAGGTCGCGGTCGTAACGCTCGGCCCACACATGGCTGTTGTTCGATCCGTCGATCAGCTGCGCGGTGATGCGCACGCGGCCGCCCGATTTGCGCACGCTGCCTTCCAGCACATGGCTGACCTTCAGCTGGCGGGCGATCTGCAACACATCCACGGGCTTGCCTTTGAACATGAACGCGCTGTTGCGCGCGATCACCGCGAGCGCGGAGACCTTGCTCAGATCGGTGATGATGTCTTCGCTGATGCCGTCACTGAAATATTCCTGTTCCGCATCGCCGCTCATATTGGCGAAGGGCAGCACGCAGACGGAAAGCTTATAGACTTCCTCCGCTTTGCGATCCTCGGCTTTGCCCTGCGCGGCCGCACGGACTGAGAACACATGGACCGGGGCCTCGATGTTCTTCACCGTGTGTTCGCCCATGTCCTCGAACTCGCAAGCCAGCTTGCCCTTGACCTGGTCGCGGACAAGGCGCGAGACGGCAACTCCGCCGACGGGCGCCAGCGTCTGGAGCCGTGCGGCAACATTGACGCCTTCGCCGTAGATGTCATCGCCTTCGACGATCACTTCGCCAAGATTGATGCCGATGCGGTAACGGATGCGCGACGGGAGATCCGTCTCGGCCTTTTCCGTCGCCTCCTGGATGGCCAGCGCGCAACTGACGGCAGCGATGACGCTGGGGAACTCGACCAAGGCGCCATCGCCCATCAGCTTGAACAGGCGCCCGCCATCGATGGTGACGTGGGGATCGAATATCCGACTGCGATTGGCCTTGAGCCGCGCCAGCGTACCGGCTTCGTCGGCTTCCATCAGCCCGCTATAGCCGACCACATCGGCGGACAGAATCGCGGTCAGTTTGCGCTGCATCGAGGCCAAGTCGCCGGAAGGGTGCCGCCTAACCTAGCCCGTCTTGCGCCCTGCAGTCAGCCCCGGAGTTCGGCAGGACGCGCTTTTGCCACGGTTGCAGGGCGGAACATTTGCCCCATGCCAGCGGCGGTCTTCACGCTATTCCAGTTCGAGGCGCACGGTGCGCCCGAGCATCACGGCCGCGCGCTGCAAGGTCGCGAGAGTCACGTTGCCGTCGCGCGGATCGAGCAGGCGACTGATCTGGCTGCGGCTCGTGCCCATGCGCTCGGCCATGCGCTTGCGCGACAGGCCTTGGGCCTTCATCGCCTGTTCGATCTGCCAGGCGAGAACTTCCTTGATCGCAATCGCCTGAAATTCGGCGCGCGTGCCGTCCTTGCCGAGATGGTCGTCGAGGGTCGCGCACCTCTTTGTGCTGCGAGGTTTCCTGCTCGCCATGACGACCACTCGAACTCTCGCTTGCGCTTGCTCTGAGATAAACGACAACGTGTCTCTTGCGATGAGGCAGCTTCATAAGGCCTCATATAATGGGCATGAACCATATATGAGGCATGCCCGCCAGCATGCTCGAAAACCCCGCCTCTCAACCCCATATTAACCCTGCGGCCCGTTGGATTGCCTCGAAATTGCCGCGTGCATTGCAGCGCAAAACGCGCTACAGGCTCGCTCCCTCGCCAGCCCCCGGCCGGGGCTCCGGCGTGAAGGATCGGGTGAGCCCAAAAAGCCGCCCAACGCGTTGAAATGGATAAGGATTCCGAAGCTTTCCAAGGCACCGGCGCGGCCGCGCTGAATGCGCTGTTCGAGGAAACCTCGTTCCTCACGGGCGCCAACGCCGCCTTCGTGGAAGCGCTCTATGCCCAATATCTCGACAACCCCGATGCGGTCGATCCGAGCTGGCGCGCCTATTTCGCGGGCCTGGGTCAACAGGGCCTGAACCCCACCCAATTGGGCCGCGGGCCCGCCTGGCGGCGCGACAAGAAACCGGCGCTCGAGAACGGCGAACTGGTCGCCGCGCTGACCGGCCAATGGCAGCCCAAAAAGGCCGGCGCGACCGGCGAAGCCGATCTGCGCGCCGCTGCCCTCGATTCGATTCGCGCCATCCAGCTCGTGCGCGCCTATCGCGTGATCGGCCATCTCGCCGCCGATCTCGATCCACTCAAGCTTTCGAAGAAGGCGCCGCTCGCCCAACTCGATCCCAATTTCTACGGTTTCCACGAAGCCGATCTCGACCGGCCCATCTTCATCGGCGGCGTGATGGGGCTCGAAAGCGCCAGTCCGCGCCGCATGGTGGAGATTCTCCAGCGCACCTATTGCGGGCGCATCGGCTACGAGTTCATGCACATCAACGATCCCGAGCAGAAGGATTGGCTGCAGCGGCGCATCGAAGGGCCCGACAAGGAAATCTCGTTCACCAGGGAGGGCAAGCGCGCCATCCTCAACAAGTTGATCGAGGCCGAAGGATTCGAGAAATTCGCCTCGGTGCGCTTCGTGGGCACCAAACGCTTCGGGCTGGACGGCGGCGAGGCGATGGTTCCGGCGCTGGAACAGATCATCAAGCGCGGCGGCCAATTGGGCGTGAAGGAAATCGTGCTCGGCATGTCGCATCGCGGGCGGCTCAACGTGCTGGCCAATGTCGATGGCCAAGCCCTACCGCCAGATCTTCCACGAATTCCAGGGCGGCAGCGTGACGCCCAGCGAAGTGCAGGGTTCGGGCGACGTCAAATATCATCTGGGCGCGTCGTCGGACCGCGAGTTCGACGCGGTGAAAGTGCATCTCTCCCTGACCGCGAACCCCTCGCATCTCGAAGCGTCCGATCCCGTGGTCCTGGGCAAGGCGCGCGCCAAGCAATTCCAGCTGGGCGACACGACCACGCGGGCCAGCGTGATGCCGCTCTTGCTCCATGGCGACGCGGCGTTCGCGGGCCAGGGCGTGGTGGCGGAATGTTTCGCCATGTCGGGCACCAAGGGCTTCCGCACCGGCGGCACCATCCATTTCGTGGTCAACAACCAGATCGGCTTCACCACGAGCCCCGCCTATGCGCGCTCCTCGCCCTATCCGTCGGATGTGGCGCTGATGGTGCAGGCGCCCATCTTCCATGTGAATGGCGACGATCCCGAAGCAGTCGTCCATTGCGCGCGCGTGGCGACGGAATTCCGCCAGTTGTTCCACAAGGACGTGGTCATCGACATGTTTTGCTACCGGCGCTTCGGCCACAACGAGACCGACGAGCCGGCGTTCACGCAGCCCTTGATGTATCGCGCGATCAAGGAGCATCCGACCGCGCTCGAACTTTATGCGGCAAAGCTGGTGGCCGAAGGCACGCTGTCGGAAGACGACGTGCGCGCGATGATCGCCGATTTCAACAAGCGCCTCGACGAAGAACTCGACGCGGCCAAGAGCCATCTGCCCAATCGCGCCGACTGGCTGGACGGCCGCTGGTCCGGTTTCGCGATGGCGCCGGAAGGCGACCGCCGCGGCGAGACCGCCGTGCCGCTGGCCAATCTGCGCCAGGTGGGCCGCGCGCTGACGACGGCGCCGGAAGGCTTCCATCTCCACAAGACGATTTCGCGCCTGCTGCAGGCGAAGGCGCAGATGTTCGAAACCGGCAACGGCTTCGACTGGGCGACGGCCGAAGCGCTCGCTTTCGGCACGCTCCTCAATGAAGGCTATCCGGTGAGGCTGTCGGGCCAGGATTCGCACGCGCGGCACCTTCTCGCAGCGCCATGCCGCCCTCGTCGATCAGGAGACCGAAGAGCGTTACGTCCCGCTCGCCCATATCCGAGAAGGCCAGGGCGAATTCGAAGTGGTCGATTCGCTGCTCTCCGAAGAAGCGGTGCTGGGTTTCGAATATGGCTACAGCTCGGCCGAGCCCCGCGCGTTGCTCCTCTGGGAAGCACAGTTCGGCGATTTCGCCAACGGCGCCCAGGTCATCATCGATCAGTTCATCGCCTCGGGCGAAATGAAATGGCTGCGCATGTGCGGGCTCGTGATGCTGTTGCCGCACGGCTATGAAGGCCAGGGGCCGGAACATTCCTCCGCGCGGCTGGAGCGCTATCTGCAATTGTGCGCGCAGGACAATATCCAGGTCGCCTGTTGCACCACGCCTGCCAATTATTTCCACGTGCTGCGCCGGCAGATGCACCGCCCGTTCCGGAAGCCGCTGATCCTGATGACGCCCAAATCGCTTCTGCGCAGCAAGCGCTGCGTGTCGTTCCTCTCCGACATGCAGACGGGCTCGTCATTCCATCGCGTGCTGCGCGACCAGGCCGAAGTGGTGCCCGGCGCCACGACCGTCGCGCTGGTGCCCGACGACAAGATCGAGCGCGTGGTCCTGTGCACGGGCAAGGTCTATTTCGACCTGATGGACGAGCGCGAGAAGCGCAACGAAACGCGCATCCAGATACTGCGGCTGGAACAGCTCTATCCGTTCCCCGAAAACGTGCTGGCGCAGGAACTCGCGCGCTTCCCCCAGGCCGAGATCATCTGGTGCCAGGAAGAGCCGAAGAACCAGGGCACCTGGAATTTCGTGGCGCCGCGGATCGAAGAGACCATCGCGGATCTGGGCGGCAACACGCGGCCGCGCTATGTGGGGCGGCCCGAATATGCCTCCACCGCCGCGGGCCTGATGAGCCAGCATCTGGCCGAACTCAAAGCATTCCTGAACGACGCATTGACGCTATAAGGCCCGAAACGAGGATTCGCATGAGCATCGACATCAAGGTTCCCGCGATGGGCGAGTCCGTGACCGAAGCCACGGTCGCGCGCTGGTTCAAGAAGGAAGGCGACAGCGTCGCCCGCGACGAACCGCTGGTCGAACTCGAAACCGACAAGGTGACGGTCGAAGTGCCCGCGCCCGCGGACGGCGCGATCCTCTCCATCGCCGTGCAGTCGGGCGCCACCGTGCAGGTGGGCGCGATCCTGGGCGCGATGTCGGAAGGCGGCGCGAAGCCTGCGCCGAAGACCGAAGCGAAACCCGCCGCGGCGCCGACGCCCGCTGCACCGACGCCCCCACAGCCGGCACCGAAGCCTGCCACCGAAGCCGCGACTCCCTTGCCGTCGGTGCGCCGCATCGCCGAGGAAACGGGCGTCGAGCCCGCGCGCGTCTCCGGCACCGGCAAGGACGGCCGCGTCACCAAGGGCGACATGCTGGCCGCGCTCGAAGCGCGCGCGAACGAACGCCAGGTGGCGGCGCGCCCCGCGCCCGCCGTTCATGCCGGCCCACGCCCCAATGCGGCGCGCGAAGAACGCGTGGCGATGACGCGGCTGCGCAAGACGATCGCGCTCCGCCTCAAGGAATCGCAGAACACCGCCGCCCAGCTCACGACCTTCAACGAAGTCGACATGAGCCACGTCATGGCGTTGCGGGCCGAGTACAAGGACAATTTCGAAAAGAAGCACGGCGTGCGGCTGGGCTTCATGGGCTTCTTCGTAAAGGCGTCCATCGCGGCGCTGAAGGAACTCCCCAACGTCAACGCCGAAATCGAAGGCGACGACATCGTCTACAAGAACTATTACGACATGGGCGTGGCGGTCTCCACCGAGCGCGGGCTTGTCGTGCCCGTGGTGCGCGACGCGGACAAGCTGTCGCTCGCAGGAATCGAGAGCGCGATTTCCGATTTCGGCCTGCGCGCGCGCGACGGCAAGCTCAAGCTGGAAGAGCTGCAGGGCGGCACCTTCACCATCACCAATGGCGGCGTGTTCGGCTCGCTGATGTCGACGCCGATCATCAACGCGCCGCAATCGGGCGTGCTCGGCATGCACAAGATCCAGAAGCGCGCCGTGGTGGTGGACGACAAGATCGAAATCCGGCCGATGATGTATCTGGCGCTCTCCTACGACCACCGGCTGGTGGACGGGCGCGAAGCGGTCACCTTCCTCGTGCGCGTAAAGGAAAACCTGGAAGACCCGCAGCGTCTGTTGCTGGACATTTAATTTTGGTCGCGCATCACCATATTTCGTAGGCGGTCGTGGCCCGCGCCAAGCGGGCGATGTCGAATGGGAAAGGGAACCGATATGGCGCCGACGTTCGGGGACAATCTGATTCTGTGGACCTTCGTGGTGGGGCCGATTGCCGCGTGGGTGTTCCTCTTTTGGCTGACGAGCGAATTGGGTCAATCCGCCTCGAAGAGAAAGAAGGAAAAGGCGCGGGAGCGCCACCTGAACAAATCGCTTGAACGGGTCGCGACGGCCCTGGAGAAAAATTCACCGAAATGAGCGATCCATTCGACGTCGTCGTCATCGGCGGAGGGCCGGGCGGCTACAACGCCGCGATCCGCGCGGGCCAGCTGGGGATGACCAGCGTCTGCATCGACAAGCGCGGCACCTTCGGCGGCACCTGCCTCAATATCGGCTGCATCCCGTCCAAGGCGTTGCTCTTCACGAGCGAGCTTTACGAGGAAGCGATCAGGGATTTCCCGCGGCTCGGAATCAAAACGAGCGCGAGCCTCGATCTTCCCGCCATGATGGCGCACAAGACGAAAGTGGTGAGCGAGCTTACCCGCGGCGTCGAATTCCTGCTCAAGAAGAACAAGGCCGAAGCGATCGTGGGCGAAGCGCGGATCGTGGGCGCGGGCCGCGTCGACGTGAAACGCGCCGACGGCACGGTGCGCGAACTCGCGGCGAAGAACATCGTGATCGCGGCGGGCTCCGACGTGACGCCGCTTCCGGGCGTCACCATCGACGAAGAGATGATCGTGTCGTCCACCGGCGCGCTGGCGCTCGCCTCCGTGCCCAAGCGCATGGTCGTGGTGGGCGCAGGCTATATCGGGCTCGAGCTGGGCTCGGTGTGGCGCCGGCTCGGCAGCGACGTGACGGTGGTCGAATTCCTCGACCGCATCACGCCGGGGCTGGACGGCGAGACGGCCAAGCAGTTCCAGCGCATCCTGCAGCGCCAGGGCATGAAATTTCTGCTCTCCACCAAAGTCGCCGGCATCGAGAAGCGCGGCGAGGGCTCGCGCGTGCATGTGGAAGCGGCGGAAGGCCAGAAGCAGGCGATCGACGCCGACGTCGTGCTCGTCGCCATCGGCCGCAAGCCCTTCACCGACGGGCTGGGGCTCGAAGAATTGGGCGTCAAGCGCGATCCGCGCGGGCGCGTGACGACGGACGCGCATTTCCAGACGAACATCGATGGCATTCGCGCCATCGGCGACTGCCGCGAAGGCGCCATGCTCGCGCACAAAGCCGAGGACGAAGCGGTCGCCTGCATCGAGCGCATCGCGGGCCGCGCGGGACATGTGAATTACGACGCGATCCCGGCCGTCGTCTACACCGCGCCGGAAGTGGCGAGCGTGGGCAAAACGGAGGAGGAATTGAAGACCGCCGGCATCGCCTACAAGACCGGCAAATTCCCGTTCACCGCCAACGCGCGCGCCAAGACCATCGCGGCCACCGAAGGCTTCGTGAAAATCCTCGCCGACGCCAAGACCGACCGCGTGCTGGGTGTTCACATACTGGGCACGGAAGCGGGCAATCTGATCCAGGAAGCGGCGATGGCCATCGAGTTCGGCGCGTCATCCGAAGATATCGCGCGCACCAGCCACGCGCATCCGACGCTCACCGAAGCGGTGCGTCAGGCCGCAATGGCCGTCGAAGGCTGGGCGATGCAGATGTAGTTGGACCGCGGGCATCCTGCCCGCTTTTATCTACCGTAGCTTGAGCGAAGGAAGATGCGGCCGGGACGGCCGCGGTCCGACGGAAAAAGCTACCACCGGCGATCGCCGTCATATCGGTCGCGATAGCCGCGATCGTAGCGGTGGTCGTTGTAGTCGTCATACCGGCTGTCGCGATAGCGGCCGCGGGAGTAGCCGCCTTCATAACGGCAGTCGTAGCCGCCGCCATAGCAGGAATAATTTCCCCGCCAGCCATTATAGCTTCGGTGATAATAGCCGTCGTAGCAGTCGTAGGCCGACGCGGCACCCGCCAGCACGGTCAACCCGCCCATGATCGCCGCGGCGAGCGCAACCCGTCGGGCGCCGATCGAAAACATCGACATGTCAGTTTCTCCTCACCCGCTGCCCGGGCACATTAACGCAAATGGCGCATAAAGGTTCATGCTCAAAGAGGGCGCGGCAGCCCCTCGAATCAGTTGTCCGGGTCCGGAATTCCGCTAACATCGGCTCGGGTTTAGCGCTCTTTCGGGGGATTTCATGCCGGACGTATTCACGGAAACGACGTCGCGCGGTTTCTTTTCGCGGCTGGGCGGCTCGTTCCTGGGCATCTTGATCGGGCCGCTTCTGATCATCGGCGCGGTCGTGCTCCTGTGGTGGAACGAGGGCCGCGCGGTCGAAGCGATCGTGGGGCTGAACGCGGCCGCGCAGCAGACGGTCGAAGCGAGCGCCGACACGGTTTCGCCCGCCAATGACGGCAAGCTCGTTCACGTGGTGGGACCGGCCGCGGCCAGTGCTGCGATCGCCGATTTCGATCTGGGCGTGACATTCCCTGGCCAGGTCGCCGTTGCGCGCACGGTCGAGATGTATCAGTGGCGCGAGAAATCGCAGAGCCAGACCACCAACAACATCGGCGGCGGCCAGACCACGACGACGACCTACACCTACAGCCAGCAGTGGTTGGACACGCCGGCCGATTCCTCGTCGTTCCACCATCCCGAAGGCCATACCAATCCCGCGATGCCGTTCCGCTCGCAAACCTATGCGGCGAGCGATGCGAAGCTGGGTGGCTACGCGCTCGATTCCGGCACGCTCGGCCTCATCGATCTGTCGCAGCCCGTTGCGCCCGACGCGCCGGCGGGCTGGACGAAGAACGGCGATCAGCTGTTCAAGGGCGATCCTGCGGCGCCGAAGACCGGCGATCTGCGCGTGCATTACATGGGGCTGCCTTCGGGCACGACGATTTCCGTGCTCGCCCAGCAGAGCCATGGCGGCTTCGCGCCGTTCGTCACCGCCAACGGCTATTCGGTCGATCTGGCCGCGATGGGCAACGCGCCAGCGGCGACCATGATCGCGAACAAGAAGCATGCTGAGTCCGTGCTCACCTGGATCCTGCGCGGCGTGGGCGCGATCCTGATGTTCATGGGCTTCGCGTTTTTCCTGGGACCGATCTCGACCTTCGCCTCGCTCATTCCGTTCCTGGGCGGCATCGTGCGGGGTGCGGTGGGATTTATTTCGTTCGTGCTGGCGGTGCCACTCACATTGATCGTGATCGCGCTGGCCTGGATCGGGCATCGCCCGCTGATCGGCGGCGGAATCCTGATCCTCGCGCTCGCGGTCTTCTACGGCCTCTGGCGCTGGCACGCCTCGCGCACACCAGCGCCGAAGGCGGCGTAGAAATTATTGCCCTTAACCCTCCCCTTGAGGGAGGGTCGAAATTTGTTCTTGGAGCGGCAGCGACAAGAAGAAATTTCGGGGAGGGGTGCTGCTTCAACAACACCCCTCCCCGAAAAATTCTTCGTGTCCGTTCGCTATCGCTCCCGGACGTCAGAATTTTTCGACCCTCCCTCAAGGGGAGGATCAAAAAAATCAATCGCCATCGCCGGTGCGAAATCGCCTTTGAGGGGCGCGGCGAATTGAATGACCGTATCGTCGCCGTCGCGGTGGAAAACGGCCGGGCTTCCGTCGGCGAGCAGGCGGCCTTTGCCTTCGAGCGCAACCTCACGAATGCGGATTTCATCGCCCGCGGGCGCGCCCAGCACGATGGCATAAAGCACGTTCGCCTTCCGCGTGAACCGCACGGCCGACCCGTCCGCCGTGACCGCTTCGGCTTGCGTCCACACTCGCGCCCCATAAATCGCTTCGCCGTTTGCGCGCAACCACGCGCCGAAGGATTTGAGCCGCGCGGCCTGCGGCTCGGGAATGCTGCCGTCCGCGCGCGGGCCCACATTCAGAAGCAGATTGCCGTTCTTCGACACGCCGTCGATGAAATCGCCCAAAAGCGTTTCGAACGGCGCGTAATCGGCCTCCGTGTCGTTGCGGTTGAAGCCGAAGGAATGGCTCATCCCCCGCGTCGCTTCCCATTTCTTGGCGCTGATCGCGCCCAGCTTCGCATATTCGGGCGTGCGGAAATCGCTGTGCGGAACCGGCGGCGGCACGATGCCGTCGAACGCCTTGGGATTCTTCGCGATGCTGCGCTTCAGCCGCTCATCGAGCCGGCGGCGCATGAAGCCCGCGCGCAACAGCCTGGTCTGCCAGTTGGCCGTGCGCCAGCGATCGTTGACGACGCCTTCGGGCACCGCATTGTAGTAATCGGCGAACAGGGCAAACAGCCGGCGGGCGCCCGTGGGCCAGGAAATGTCGTTCCACAACAGGCTGGGTTCATAGCGCGCGATCAGCTCGCGCGTCTGCGCTTCGGCATAAGCGGGGTAGCGACCGCCCGGCATCGAGCCCAGGAAGTCGGCCATCGTGCGCAACGGCTCGCGGTTAAAGGTCCAGTCGATGCCGCCCGAATAATAGACGCCGAATTTGAGCCCCGCGCCGCGCACGGCGCGCGCCAGTTCGCCCACGATGTCGCGACCGCTGTTCCAGCCCGCGCGATGGGGATTTTCAATTCCGCTGGGCCACAGGCAGAAGCCGTCATGATGCTTGGTGACGAGCACCACATATTTCGCGCCCGCATCGCGGAACGTCTCGGCCCACGCCGCCGCGTCCCACTTCGCGAGGCCGCCGAGGAACGGTTCCTTGAACGCCTCGTAAGGCGCGTCGCCGTAATTCGCCAGGTGGAATTCGGCCGACGGCGTGCCCGGCACCTTGATCGCGTTCGCGTACCATTCGGTATAGGGCGTCATCGCGACGGCGCGGTCGTAGTCGCGCTTGAACGCGTCGGTGATGTTGCCCAGCCGAGCCGCGAAGGCCGGAATCGCGAACAGCCCCCAATGGATGAAGATGCCAAACTTGGCGTCGTCATACCATTGCGGCAACGGGCGCGCGTTGAGCGAGGCGAGGTTGGAATTGATTGCCGTCATGCCGTTCACTATCGATATTGCCGGCAGGAATGGAAGCCTCGGCGACTCCAGGCGGCAGGGTGCTTAAGCGGTATTGTTTCTACCAAACATCGCGATACCCACACCTTTATGTGTCACGGCCCGCAAAAGCGGGCCGCCCAGGTGACGTATCTCCAACCTTGACGGCATAACGATGTTTTGAGCGCGACCCGCCAGCACCGAACACGCTTCACCTGGGTGGCCCGCAGTCGCGGGCCATGACAATTGAAGGAGTAATGTCGGGAGCCCGCCGCTACGCCGAGATCCGGAAATCGCCGGGGCAGGCGCTCAGGCGGGACGCGCAATCCAGCGGCGAAAATGCGTCGGTCCCGAACCCGGAATTTTCTAGCGCGGCTTCGCCCGGCGCGATGACCCGCCGCAGCGAGCGCGACGCCGCGAAGCCTTCGGCGGTCACGAAGGCCCGCACGCCCTTTGACAGCGGCAGGAAATCCGGCCGGGCGGCCAGCCGCCAGAGCTCGTGGGAGAATCTGCGGTCGTCGGCCAGCCAGTTGCGGTAGTTCTCGTCAACGGCGATCTCGTGGCCGACCTTTTGCGCGACGTCGCCCAGCTGCAGCGCAAATTCGCTGTAGTGGCGCGAAAACAATCCGAGCGCCTCCTGCATCTGCGTGTTGCCGGCGCGCACATCGGCCACGATGCCGCTCAAACGGTCATGCGCCTGTTCCAGATGCTCCAGAGCGCTTTCGAACGCCGAACGCGCCTGATGGTGCACGCCGGCGCCGGGCGTCGCGAGAAAGACCGACAGATGATGGCCGATGGAATCGAGTTCCGTATAGGCGCGGTCGCCCAATTCGAACGCGTACCGGATCGTGTCGCGCGCGGCCCGGGTCTCCTGCGTCGCGGCTTTTTTCTCGCGCATGTCGAGGATGCGCGCCGCCACGAGCGCGGCGGCGATGATGCCAAGGCAGACGACGATCCAGAACGGACTCATTTTTGTCTCGCGACCCCCGCGATTGCCGCGCGCTCAAATCGACATCGATCCCGCGCGCGTCCCAGCATGATTCCGTTCGCCACGAGATCGATCGGCGAACGGTCTGCGCGGACAATATCGGCGAGGACCTAAGAGGCGCTTAAACCGGGCGGCCGCATTCAAGAGGAATTTTAGGCGAATGCCGCGCGGCGGGAACAAATTGATCGGGAACCCGGCCGACCGCCTCGCGCGGCCCAAATAATACGCGCCGGATTAGGCCGCCTTTCACGACGAACCGATGGTTGAGCGCGGCCAAACATGCAACGCAATGACACCGGCGAGCAGCGCTGCAATAGTGGCGCGTGCGACGAGGGAATTACAGTGACACGAGCTACAATACCAGAACCATTGCCCGCCGGAATAAAGTGACTGCGGCAACGTTCCCTTGTCGCTCAAACGCGGGAGTGTTCGCACGCACGGCGCGAGGGGAACGTTGCCGCTGTCACCGCGATATCAGTTGCGCAGCCACGCAATAATTTTATCGAATAAGTCAATAGATTCAAGAAATCCGCCATGCCAAACTGCAACGCGCTTGTTCGCCGAAGTCTCGAGTTCCTTTGTTCTCAATTAATTGGCGGATTGATCCCTCTTCATAAGAAACGGGCGTGACCGTGCTGAATTGGTCATTCAGCGTATGGGTCAATTCGTAGGTATAAAAATCATCGCGAAAACCGGTCCTATCAAGCTTGGGATCAGTCCGGGTCAAAACAACTGCCGCTGGCCGCTGATCAGGTTCAAACGGGAAGAGCTCCAATCTATTCTTAAGCGCTCGATTTGCGTGAACATCACCGAATCCGTATCCGGCTATCCACCCGCCTAGAGGCGCCCGTTCGGGCTAATGGTACTCGCCGTTCGGCTCGCCTCCGAACATGCGCCGTGCGGCGCAAAGGCTAGGCACCGTTCGGTGCCTTGAAACTGGTACGGGCGGCCGGACTTGAACCGGCACAGGCCTTGCGGCCCAACGGATTTTCATACCACTTCGGCTTTCGCCGCCGCCGATAGGCGTTCGTGGTCTGGACTATCCCTTCACCATGGCGTCGCCGCGTTAGGTGCTGCCCGTCTAGTCTCTACACCTTCCCCGAGCGGGGCTTGGCTCGGGATTGCCAGTGAAGGTTTCCCCGAATTTGGGCAGTTCTACTCCGACGATTTCTCGCCAGGCACTCAACGATCTAAGTCCGGTGCGTCTACCATTCCGCCACGCCCGCAAACGCTTCGCTTTTGAACCTCTTTTTGGTCTCACTGCTGACGCCAAACGCGGCCCGCAGCTGTCCTTAGCACACGCTGCGCTAGGCGAGCCATTTGTGCTAGCAGTGTGCTAGCCATGAATTCAGATAATGTGTTGATAAGTCACGACAAAACCTCGAAACGGCAAATTTTAAGTCCGTTGCGTCTACCAGTTCCGCCACGGGGCCCGCGCAAGAAGAATCGCGAAACTGGGGCGGGCGCCGCGCCGGCGTCAAGCGAGCAAAGCCGATTCGGCTCGGCGCATGGATGGCCGGGTCAGGCCCGGCCATGGTGAGTGAGGAGTGGTCCAGCGCCAATTCGGTCCGCGCCCGCCTTCGCTGACGCTGCGGCGGGCCCCCTCCCCGGCCGTTGGCCGGACCTCCCCCGCGCGCGGGGGAGGAGGAACGAGGGGCGGAGCGCGGCACGATCAGACGATCCTAAGGGCGTCCCTCCGCCTTGCGAAGGCCATGGACGCTGATTAGCCTTGGGCGCGGATGGGCTTTGGTTTCGGGGAAACCCCATGCACGGCATTGTGGCGATCATTGGCATAGCGATTGCGCTGGCGGCCCTTGTGCTGCAGGTCGTCGCCTTCCGGCGGAACCGCTAGGCGCCGGCCCAAACGCCGCGAAAACCGCCGCCCCAGGCGCCGTTTGACTTGGGGAAGCCCCTGACTATATTGCGCGCCTTCCGCGAGGGGCCCTCCCCCGCAGAAACCCCGTTTTCCGCCAAATCCGGATCGTTCATGACAAAGCGCCAGTCTTCGAAATACAAGCTCGACCGCCGCATGGGCGAAAACATCTGGGGCCGCCCCAAGAGCCCCGTGAACAAGCGGTCCTACGGCCCCGGCCAGCATGGCCAGCGCCGCGCCCGCAAGCTTTCGGATTACGGCACGCAGCTGCAGGCCAAGCAGAAGCTCAAGGGCTATTACGGCAACATCAACGAGCGGCAGTTCCGCAGCTATTACCAGGAAGCCGCGCGCAAGACGGGCGACACGGGCGAGAACATGATCGGCCTCTTGGAGCGCCGGCTCGATGCGGTGGTCTATCGCGCGAAATTCGTGCCCACGCCGTTTGCCGCCCGCCAGCTCGTCTCCCACGGCCATGTGAAGATCAACGGCAAGCGCGTGACGATCCCGAGCTACCAGGTGAAGGAAGGCGACGCGATCGAGCTGACCAGCAAGGCGCGCGAGATGGCGCTGGTGCTGGAAGCATCGAAAAGCCCGGAGCGCGACGTGCCGGATTACGTCAACGCCGATCACGACAAGATGACGGCCAAGCTGCTGCGCACGCCGAAGCTGTCGGATGTACCCTATGCCTCGCAGATGCAGCCGCATCTGATCGTGGAATTCTATTCGCGCTGACCGGGCCCCGATGCCCTATATCGTTTTCGGCGACAAAGGGTCAGGCGCGTTCTCGGCCGAGGCGGCGCTTGCCGAAGCGGGCGCGGACTACAGCTTCCACCCCGTCTCGCTCAAGAATAACGAGCAGAAATCGCCCGCGTTCCTCGCGCTCAATCCGTCCGGCAAGATGCCCGCGCTCAAATTGCTGGAGGGCGAGATCGTCACGGAATCCGCGGCCATCCTGCTCGCCATCGCGGAGCGCTTTCCGGATTCCGAATTGCTGCCGCCGCCCGCATCCTTCGCCCGCGCCGAAGTGTTTCGCTGGATCGCGTTCATGGCGTCGGAAATCTATCCCATCGTGGAGATCGACGATTATCCCGAGCGCTTCGTGCCGGCGGGCGCGGAGGCCGCGGCGCTCAAGGCGCGCGCCGTCGCGCGCATTCGCGAGCGGTTGCTGCTGGTCGAAGCGGCGATTGCGGGGCCGTGGCTGCTGGCACAGGGATTTTCCGCCGCCGACATTTACGCCGCGATGTTCAGCCGCTGGACCGCCAGGGACTGGCGCGCGGCCAACCTGCCCAGGCTCAGCGCGCTGGCAGATGCCCTCGCCGCCCGCCCGCGCATCGCGCCGGTGTGGCAGAAGCATTTTGGTCAGAAATAACGTCGGAGCGCGGGCGTCCCGCCCGCATCTATCTTCCGTAGCTTGAGCAAAAGTGAATGCGGCCGGGACGGCCGCGGTCCAAGCTCACACCTTCTCGAGCGCGATGCCGCGTTCGGCAAGGAATGGCGCCAGTTCGTCCGCTTCGAACATCTCGCGCAAGATATCGCTGCCGCCCACGAACTCACCCTTCACATACAGCTGGGGAATGGTGGGCCAGTTCGAGAATTCCTTGATGCCCTGGCGCAGTTCCGGGTCCTTCAGCACGTCGAAGGATTTGAACTTGACGCCCAGCGTCGACAGGATCTGCACCATGGCCGCCGAAAACCCGCATTGCGGAAAACCCGGCGTGCCCTTCATGAACAGCACCACGTCGCCCGAAGAAATATCGCCGGCGATGCGGTCGTGAACCGGATTGGACATGGTTTCCTCTGGTGTTTGCGGGCGGCCCGTCAACGAAGACTTAGGAGCGCCTGACGGGAAGGTCAAGAAGAAGGGGCACGCGGAGCCGCGAAGAACGCGGAGCAAAGCCGGAGCGCGGGCGTCTCGCCCGCATTTTGGAACACCAAGTGCGCGCAAGATGCGCGCGGTCCAGAAGAAAATTGTCCTCCGCGTCTCCGCGGCTCCGCGTGCAATTCAATCCTTCGCCGAGGTCTGCAGCGACAGCGCGTGAAGCACCCCGCCCATGCGGCCCTGGAGCGCGTCGTAAACCATCTGATGCTGCTGCACCCGCGACTTGCCCTTGAACGCCCTGCTCACGATCATCGCGGCGTAATGATCGTTGTCGCCCGCCAGATCGGTGATCGTCACGTCGGCGTCGGGAAACGCGTCGCGGATCAGTTTCTCGATTTCGGTCGCGGACATCGCCATGGCAGGGCTCGTCAGTTCGAAGGCGGCAGCCCGCCCATATAGCGGGGGAACCAGCCTTCATGCGCGCGGGCGAGTGCGCCAATCGTGATCTCGCCTGCGCCTTCGACCACGATCTTATCTCCGCCGGTGGTCCCAAGCAAAACCGCGGGAACGCCGGCCGCTTTCGCATCGGCCAGGATGCGCTCGGCATCGCTGCTTCGAACCGCCGCAAGATAGCGCGCCTGGTCCTCGCCATAGAGAAACGGAATTGCGCCCGCGCCGAACGAGTGCGCAATCTTGGCACCGATGCGGGCCGGCAGCGCCATCTCGGCCAGCGCGACGATGAGGCCGCCGTCCGAACAGATCGTGCACCGTATCGACACGTCCCGCTTCGATCAGCATACGGACGAAATCGCCGTTGCGCCGTTCCGCCGCCAGATCGACGGGCGGCGCGGCACCCTCTTCCCGGCCTTCGATCTCGCGCAGATAGATCGACTGGCCGAGATGGCCCTTCGTTTCGCCGATCAGGAGGATCGTGTCGCCTTCGCGCTTGAACGCGACGGTCGCCATGCGGCGGACGTTCTTCAGCAATCCCACCGCTCCGATCGCGGGCGTGGGCAGGATCGCCTCGCCATTGGTTTCGTTGTAGAGCGAGCAATTGCCGGAGACGACGGGAAAATCGAGCGCGCGGCAGGCGTCCCCGATGCCGTCCACGGCGCTGGCGATCTCGCCCATGATCTCGGGCTTTTCGGGATTGCCGAAATTGAGATTGTCGGTGACGGCGAGCGGCGTGGCGCCCACGGCGCTCAGGTTGCGCCACGCTTCGGCGACCGCCTGCTTGGCGCCTTCGAACGGATCGGCCCTGCAATAGCGGGGCGTCACATCCGTCGTGATCGCCAGCGCCTTGTCCGTGCCGTGCACGCGCACGACGGCTGCGTCGCCGCCCGGCCGCTGCACGGAATCCGCCATCACGCTGTTGTCGTATTGCTCCCAGACCCAGCGCCGCGAGCACATATCGGGGGAGCCCATCAGTCTGACCAGCGAGTCCATCACGGGCCTCGCGGCATCGAAGGCCGGCGCATCCGCTTGCGGCGCACGCGCCGCACGAAAGGCCGTTCATAGACCGGCGCTTCCTCCGACAGCGCATGCACCGGCATGTCGGCGACGACGGCGCCCTTGTGCCGGACGACAGCCGCCCGGTGTCGGTCGTATGACCGATCACCGCGAAATCGAGCTCCCATTTCCTGAAGATGCGCTCGGCCTCACGCTTCGCGACCCGGCTTCAGCACCGCCAGCATGCGCTCCTGGGATTCGGAGAGCATCATGTCGTAGGCGGTCATGTCCGCTTCGCGCTGCGGCACGCGATCGAGATCGAGTTCGATGCCCGAGCCGCCCTTCGACGCCATTTCGGCGGAAGACGACGTGAGACCGGCCGCACCCATATCCTGGATCGCGATGATCGCGTCCGTCGCCATCAATTCGAGGCATGCTTCGAGGAGCAGCTTCTCCGTGAACGGATCGCCCACCTGCACGGTCGGACGCTTTTCTTCGAAATCCTCGTTGAATTCGGCCGACGCCATCGTGGCGCCGTGAATGCCGTCGCGGCCCGTCTTGGAGCCGATATAGACGACCGGGTTGCCGGCGCCTTCCGCCGCGGATTTGAAAATCTTGTCGCTGCGCGCGATCCCCACGCACATCGCATTGACGAGAATGTTGCCGTTGTAGGAGTGGTGGAAATTCACTTCGCCGCCCAGCGTCGGCACGCCCATGCAATTGCCGTAGCCGCCGATGCCCGCCACGACGCCGGACACGAGATGGCGGGTCTTGGGATGTTCGGGCGCGCCGAAGCGCAGCGCGTTCATCATCGCGACCGGACGCGCGCCCATCGTGAACACGTCGCGCATGATGCCGCCGACGCCCGTCGCCGCACCCTGATAGGGTTCGATGAACGAAGGATGGTTGTGGCTTTCCATCTTGAACACGGCCACGTCGCCGTCGCCGATGTCGATCACGCCCGCATTTTCGCCGGGGCCCTGCAGCACCCAGGGCGCCTTGGTGGGCAGCCGGCGCAGATGCACGCGGGTGGATTTGTAGGAGCAATGCTCGCTCCACATCACAGAGAAGACGCCCAGTTCCACGAGATTGGGATCGCGATCCAGCAGCCGCTTGATGCGCCCATATTCCTCGTCCGAGAGACCATGCTCGCGGACGGTCTGGGGGGTATCTCCATCATCGCCCCCCTCGCTTCGCAAAATTTCGTGTCATCCCCTGCCGAGCGCGAACAACGTTCGCGCGAGGGGAAGGGGACCCAGGTGAACATGCCGCGTGCAGGGGTTTTAAGAGGTGACTCGAATTTTCCAAAACCGTGTCATTCAACCACCTGGGTCCCCTTCCCCTCGCGCTGCTGTCGCAACACTCGGCCGGGGATGACACATATTGAATCGTCCCGCTCAAGAGGTGCGACGGGCGAGGAACCGTACACGAAGACAAACCGGTGCTCACGATAGCGCTTCGATCAGGCTCTGGAAGATGGCGACGCCGTCGGTACCGCCCAAGAGCGGATCGCAGACGCGCTCGGGATGCGGCATCAGACCCAGCACGTTGCGCTTCTCGCTCAAAATGCCCGCGATATTGCGCGCCGCGCCGTTCGGGTTCTCGCCCGGCGCGTAGCGGAACGCCACGCGGCCCTCGCCTTCCAACCGGTCCAGCGTTTCGTCGTCCGCGAAATAATTGCCGTCGCCATGGGCGACGGGAAACGAAAGCCGCTGGCCCTTGTCGTATTTGCGCGTGAAGATCGATTGCGTTTCCTCGACTTCGAGGCCGACGGGGCGGCAGACGAATTTGAGCTGGCGTTGCGCATCAGGGCGCCGGGCAGAAGCCCCGTTTCCGTCAGCACCTGGAAAC
The DNA here is from genome assembly GCA_963760345.1 of uncultured Alphaproteobacteria bacterium. GTDB lineage: Bacteria > Pseudomonadota > Alphaproteobacteria > Micropepsales > Micropepsaceae > Rhizomicrobium. Next base: position 1,147,319 of record CAVXCU010000001.1, on the reverse strand, counting down.
CGTTACAGATGCCCAGAATGGCGACGCCCTCATCCGCCTTCTTCTTCACGTCGCGCATGATGCGCGATTGCGCCGCCATCGCGCCGCAGCGCAGATAATCGCCATAGGCAAAGCCGCCGGGCAGCACGATCAAATCGACGTCCGGCAGATCGGTGTCGCCGTGCCAGGCCATATGCGGCTTCTCGCCCGAGATCTGTTCGAGCGCCACCGCGGCATCGCGGTCGCAATTCGAAGCGGGAAAGACGACGACCGCGGATTTCATTGCTATGGCATACCTCCACCCTGCATGCTGTTCGACACTCTGGCGCCCACCGCATCGGCTGCCTCGTTGCCCCAGGCGCCCACGACGCCCGCGACATCGTCGGGGATCGCGGAATCGGCCAGCTTCTTTCCGGCCCCGGTCTCGTAGAACGCGATCGCGGCCTGCAATTCGGCCTCGGACAGGTGCGACGCATAGATATGCGCGACCTGCTGGACAAGTTCGTCCTCGTGGGCGCGGTAATATTCGTGGAATTCGGATCTGAAAGCGTCCCAGAACCGCGCCGGGATTTCGGGGTGATCCCTTTTGCGCTCCACCACATTCTCTTCAAGACTGCGGTCGACGGCGGCGGCGATCTGGGCGGTGACGCCCAATTCGTTCACCAGCTTGACCGCAAGATCGAGTTTCGGGTCCGCGTCGGCAAAAGCCGGAGCGGAAAACGCCAGCATCGCGGCAATGCAGAAAAAGCGGGAAACGCGCATCATGGCCGCACCCTAGCGAATTTCGATCTCGTATTTCTCGATCACGGTGTTGGCGAGAAGCTTTTCGCACATCTCCTTGAGGCTCGCGCGCGCGCGCATTTCGTCGCGTTCGCCCAGTTCGATGTCGATGACCTTGCCCTGGCGCACTTCGCCGACCTGGCCGAACCCGAGCCCGTGCAGCGCGTTGCCGATGGCCTTGCCCTGGGGGTCGAGAACGCCGTTTTTCAATGTCACAAAGACGCGTGCTTTCATGTTTTCCGCCGCCCGAAAGGTCACTTTACCAGCATCGGTCCTTTGACTTCCCCTTGCACCGATTTCGGGCATGATTCCCAAGCGTTTTGCGACCTCGGAATAGGCTTCGATGACGCCGCCCATATCCTTGCGGAAGCGGTCCTTGTCGAGCTTCTCGTTCGAGTTCGCGTCCCACAGCCGGCAGGAATCCGGGCTGATCTCGTCGGCGAGCACGATGCGCATATAGTCGTTTTCCCACAGCCGGCCGAACTCGACCTTGAAATCGACCAGCTTGATGCCGACGCCCAAGAAAAGGCCGGACAGGAAATCGTTGATCCGGATGGTCAGGTTGACGATGTCGTCCAGATCCTGCGGGCTCGCCCAGCCGAAGGCCGTGATGTGCTCTTCGGAAACCCAGGGATCGTGGAGCTGGTCGGATTTATAGTAATATTCGATGATCGAGCGCGGCAAGGTGGTGCCTTCGTCGATCCCGAGGCGCTTGGAGAGCGATCCTGCCGCGACATTGCGCACCACAACCTCCAGCGGAATGATCTCCACTTCCTTGACCAGCTGCTCGCGCATGTTGAGGCGGCGCACGAAATGCGTCGGCACGCCGATCGCATTCAGCTGCGTCATCAGATATTCGGAGATGCGGTTGTTGACGACGCCCTTGCCTTCGATCGTCGCCTTCTTAGTCGCGTCGAAGGCGGTGGCGTCGTCCTTGAAATATTGGATGAGCGTCCCGGGCTCGGGCCCTTCATAGAGGATCTTGCCCTTGCCCTCGTAAATCATGCGGCGGCGTTTCATGGAATGTCCTTCGCGAATATCGAGCGGCCCGAAACGCGCGACGGGGCCTCGACACGCCGAGACCCCGTCGAGGGCCGAATTTAGCGGATGGAGAAGCATCGGAGCAATGATTGGCTAAACCGTGGCATGGGGCCGTCGCGCGCGGGCGAGGCTTCGGTTAAAGTCCGGCAACCCGGCAATGGCTCTCTAAAATCCATCTTTACAATCAAGAGGTTAGCGATGCCCAACAGTTTCGAGGAACGCGAGAAAGGCTACGAAGCCAAATGGGCGCATGACGAGGAACGGCATTTCAAGGTCATGGCCCGGCGCAACAAGCTGCTCGGTCGCTGGGCCGCGGGCGAACTGGGCCATTCGGGAGCGGCGGCGGACGACTACGCCAAGGCCGTCATCCAGGCCGGCCTGATCGGCAAGGGCGCCGACCCCGTGTTCGAGAAAATCCACGCCGACTTCGCCGGCAAAATCGTCCCCCACACCGATCGGATCATCCATCGCAAGATGGAGGAGTTCTTCAAGGTCGCCAGCGATGAAATCGCCAAGGAAGGAAAAGCTTAGGCGGATGCGCGGTTTGACCGAAGCGTTGGGCGCGTTTGCGCTGGCGATGTTCGCCGCTGCGGCCGCGTCTGCGGCGGAGCCGGGCTGGCCCACCTATGGCGGCGATCAGGGCGGCCAGCGCTATTCGCCGGCGGCCGCAATCACGCCCGCCAATGTGAACACGCTCACGGAGGCCTGGGAATATTCGACCGGCGACATGGCGAGCAAGGGCGATGCCATGCGCCGCGCGTCGTTCGAGAACACGCCGGTGCTGGACGAAGGCCGGCTCTATCTGTGTTCGCCGTTCGATGAGGTGAGTGCGCTCGACCCGGGCACGGGTCGCGAATTCTGGCGCTTCGATCCGAAGATCGATCCCACGGAACATTATCCCAACGATTTCGTCTGCCGCGGCGTGACGTTCTGGCGCAATCCGAAGGCGCCGCAAAGCGCCTTTTGCGCCGCGCGCATTTTCGTGGCGACCAATGACCGCCGCCTGATCGCGCTGGATGCGAAGAGCGGCAGGCCCTGCCCGGATTTCGGCAACAGGGGAACGATCGCCATCCAGCCTTCGCCGAAGATGTTCCGCTCTGGCGAAGTGCAGATCACGTCGGCGCCCGTGGTCAGTCGCGGTCTCGTCATCGTGGGCTCCTCGATCGACGACAATCAGCGGGTGGGTGCGCCGCGCGGCACCGTCCGCGCCTTCGATGCGGTGACGGGCGCGCCGCGCTGGTCGTTCGATCCGATTCCACACGATGCGTCCGCACCCAACGCCGCAAGCTGGTCCGGCGCGGGCGCAGCCGCCACCGGCGCCGCCAATGTGTGGGCGCCGATGTCGGTGGACGAAGACCGTGGACTGGTCTTCCTGCCGACGACGAGCCCGAGCCCCGATTTCTTCGGCGGCGCGCGGCCCGGCAACAATCGCTACGCCGATTCCGTCGTCGCCTTGCATACGGAGACCGGCCAGGTGGCGTGGTCGTTTCAGGTCACTCATCACGACGTGTGGGACTATGACGTGCCGGCGCAGCCGACGCTGGGTATCGTCACCTACAAAGGCAAGACGGTGCCCGCCGTCATCCAGGCGACGAAACAGGGACTGCTGTTCACTCTCGACCGCGCGAACGGCGCGCCGCTGATCCCCGTCGAGGAGCGCCCGGTGCCGCAGGGCGGTGCGCCCGGCGAACAGCTTTCGCCCACGCAGCCTTTTCCCGTGGCGCCTAAGCCGCTCGCGCCCAATCGCATCAGGCCCAACGATGCGTTTGGGCTGACATTCTGGGATCGTGGCGCCTGCCGCGACATCATCGCCAAGGCGCGCGCGCAGGGACTATACACGCCGCCGTCCACGCGCGGCACGATCATCTATCCGTTCACCGGCGGCGGGACGAATTGGGGCGGGCTCGCCTTCGATCCCGCGCACGACGTCGTCTACGTCAATACATCGAGCCTGATGCATCTCGTCACGCTCATTCCGCGCGACCAGTTCGCGGCCATGCGGAAAGCCAATCCCAACAAGGAAGTCTCGCCGCAGGCGGGCACGCCCTTCGGCATGAAGCGCGAGACGCTGCTTTCGCCGTTCGGCATGCCGTGCAATCCGCCGCCCTGGGGCATGCTATACGCCATCGACATGCATGACGGCCACGTTCTGTGGGAGGTGCCGCTGGGCACGACGGAAGACATGGCGCCGTTCTCCGAATATCTCCTGGGCAAAACGGGCACGCCCAATTTCGGCGGACCGATCGTGACGGCGGGCGGCGTCGTCTTCATCGGTGCGGCGATGGACGATTATCTGCGCGCCTTCGACGCCAGAACCGGCCGGGAATTGTGGCGCGGCCGCCTGCCGGCGGGCGGCCAGGCAACGCCGATGACTTATGTATGGAAAGGCCGCCAATATGTGGTGATCGCTGCAGGCGGCCATGCGAAAGCCAACACCAAGCGCGGCGACAAACTCATCGCATTCGCGTTGCCGCAATAGGCGAGCGCTCTTCAGATTCTGTTTTGATGCTCGATGCGATTTTTCGACCGAGCAAAATCACAAACCCCATCGCGTCGGCCGCCGAACTTATGCATCGCGCCACCCTCCCCTTGAGGGAGGGTCGAAATTCTTCGTTGAGCGACAGCGAAAAAGAAGAATTTCGGGGAGGGGCTAGCCACGAAATCCCGAGACTTGCCCCTCCCCGAATTGCTTCGCAATTCGACCCTCCCTCAAGGGGAGGGTGAGCAGCTTGGCTTGATTGGCGTAACGCCGGCGACGCTTGTAACTCAATCTGCTCCGAAAACTCTAAAACGCCGGATTGCCGCCGGGTTGCGAATGGGCGTCGGCGAAGAAGCCGTAGGCGGAGAAATCGACTTCGAAGGCGAGGCTCTTGGCTTCGGCGAGCGTGCTGAGCGGGATGCGCCAGGTGACCGTGTGGCCGTGATAGAAATCACCGCTCACGTCCGGCTGGATCAGGGTGTCGCCGATCTCGATGGGCGCAACGTGCTCGATCGAACCCGGCAACGTCACGCTGAAAACATAGGCGTGATCGCCCAGGATGCTGGCCACGATCTGCCGTCCCATCGCTTCGTCGCCGCCTCCGCTGTGTGCGTCATGATCCTTGCGCGCGCGATCGACGAGAAAGACGTAGCGGAACGCGGCATGCGTGGGACCGAGCCCGAAGAAATCGTGGGAGCGCACCGAAAGGCTCATCGCCTCGTCGCCCAGCTTCAGATCCGACAGCGAATGAAAATCGACTTCGGAGCTGCGCGTGACCCGGTCGTTGACGACCGAGACCGTGGTTCGCGCGCGATTGCCGCCGGTCAGGTCGGTGTCGGATTTGCTTTTCAGCGCTTCGCCGACAAGACCTTCCGCCGCCACAGCCACCTGGAGACGGCCCGCGCCGCTCCTGTCGAGTGTGACTCTCTGGCTGAGATCGAAACACCCCGAAAGCCCCAGCGCCGCCAAAACCACCAGCGCCGCAACCGTCCCCGATTTGACAAGTCCGGCCATGAATCCCTCCCGCTGCAAACACCGGATGCGATGGGAGCCCGCGCGTGAGGCCGAATTGTGACTGGCGCCGGGCGACATTGGGGCCGGTCTTGCCGCCGCATGGCGGACGGCGGACAATCGCGCGACTCGAAATTGGGCTCCTTCCATGACCGCACTCGACAACGCCATCGCTTCGGCCGAAACCTATGGCGATGAAGCACGCATCCACGCGCTGCTCTCGCAATTGCGCAAGGACGATCCCGTCCACTGGATGGAGCCGGACGGCGTGCGCCCCTATTGGGCGCTGACGAAGCATGCCGACATTCTCGAGGTCGAGCTGCTCAACGACAAATTCGTCAACGAGCCGCGCACCACGCTGCTCAACAAACAGACGGAAGCCGATCTCGCGGGCATGTGGGGCGGGCCCGATCCCAAGACCGGCCGCGTCGAGCCGTTCCGCACATTGGTCCACATGGACAATCCCGATCACCGCGCCTATCGCGGGCTGACGCAGGCCTGGTTCATGCCGCCGAACCTCAAGAAGCTCGACGCGCGCATGGCGGAACTGGCGAAGCGCTATGTCGACCGCATGATGGAGCTGGGGCCGGAATGCGATTTCACGCGCGACGTGGCGATGTGGTACCCGCTGCACGTGATCATGTCGATCCTTGGCGTACCCGAATCCGACGAAGGGACAATGCTGAAGCTCACGCAGGAGCTGTTCGGCGGCTCGGACCCCGACATGAAGCGCAAGGGCGAGGAAAGCGTCAACACCAACACGATCCTCGATTTCTTCAACTATTTCGCGAAGATGACGGCCGAGCGCCGCGCCCATCCGGGCGAGGATCTGGCGAGCGTCATCGCCAATGGCCGCATCAAGGGCGAACCACTGGGCGATCTCGAATCCGCGTCCTATTACATCATCGTGGCGACGGCGGGACGACACGACCAGTGCCACGATTTCCGGCGGCCTGCGCGCGCTGATCGAAAATCCCGCCGAGCTCGCGAAGCTCCAGGCGAACCCCGCGCTTCTGCCCGCGGCCGTGGACGAGATGATCCGCTGGGTGACGCCCGTGCAGCATTTCATGCGCACCGCGCTCGACGACCACCAGCTGCGCGGCAAGACGATCAAGAAAGGCGATGCGCTGCAGCTGCTCTACATTTCCGGCAATCGCGACGAGGACGTCTATCCCGACGCGTTCCGCTTCAAGGTCGACCGCGAACCCAACCGCCACGTCGCGTTCGGCTATGGCGCGCATGTGTGCCTGGGCCAGCATTTGGCCAAGCTGGAAATCCGCGCCTTCTATGCCGAACTCCTCAAACGCCTCGACCATATCGAACTTGCAGGCGCGCCGCGCCGCTCACAATCGGTGTTCGTGAGCGGCCTCAAGACGCTGCCCGTGCGGTATTCGCTGCGCGCGGCGTAACTAATATTTTCCCTCGCCCCCTTTCGGGGGAGAGGGTTAGGGTGAGGGGGTGTTGGTCATGGAACGCGCTGCAGAAATTCGCGCGAGAAAACCCACATCGACATAAGTGAGCGATCGGACCGCGGGCGTCCCGCCCGCATTTGCCGATCGTGTTCGTCGCTTTGCTTCAAGCTCCGAGTGGCGTAGAGACCCCCTCACCCCAGCCCTCTCCCCCGAAGGGGGCGAGGGAGTAAATTCGGCGAACACATCCGAAAGGACGACTATGAGCGACAAGGGAACGGTATTGGTCACCGGCGGCTCCGGCTTTATCGGCGGCTGGTGCGTGATCGGCCTGCTCGCGCAGGGCTACACGGTGCGCACGACGGTTCGAAACCTCGACCGCGAAGGCGCGGTGCGCGCCGCGCTGGCCAAGGCGATCGACGCGCAGGACCGGCTCAGCTTCCATGCCGCCGATCTCACCTCGGATACCGGCTGGGACGCCGCCACGGGCGGCTGCGATTACGTGCTCCATGTCGCTTCGCCGCTGGGCGTCGCGGAACCGAAGAACCCCGACGACCTCATCGTTCCCGCCCGCGAAGGCGCCAAGCGCGCCGTCAGCGCCGCGATCAAGGCCGGCGTGAAGCGCGTGGTGCTCACCTCCTCGGTGGCTGCGACAAGCAAAGGCCCCGCGAGCGGCGACAGCATCAGCGACGAAACCGTGTGGACCGATCTCAACGACCCGAACGTGCGCGCCTATGCCCGCTCGAAGACGCTGGCGGAACGTGCCGCGTGGGATTTGATCGCCGCATCGGGCGGCGCCACGACGCTCGCCACCGTCAATCCGGCCCTCGTGCTGGCGCCCGTGCTCGGCCGCGACTATTCCGATTCCGTGAAGGTGGTCCAGCGCCTGTTGGCCGGCAACGTGCCTGGCCTGCCGCGGCTGGGATTCAATATCGTCGACGCGCGCGACGTGGCCGATTTGCACATTCGCGCGATGATCGCGCCCGAAGCCGCGGGCCAGCGCTTCATCGCAGCCGGCACGTTCACGTGGATGGCCGACATGGCGGCGTTGATGCGCGCGAAGCTGGGCGCGGGCACCGCCAAGGTGCCCACCCGCAAGGTGCCGGATTTCGTCATCCGGCTGGCGAGCCTGTTCGACACGGAATTGACGGCAGTGACGCCGGGCCTCGGCAAGAAACACGATTACACCTCTGCCAAAGCGCAAAAGCTGCTCGGCTGGCGCCCAAGACCGATGGAAGAGACGGTGCTCGATACGGCGAAGAGTTTGATTGCGGAAGGGTTGGTGTAACGCTGGGTCGCCTACCCTCCAAACACCCTCTCGAAAATCGTGTCGACGTGTTTGAGGTGGTAGTCGAGGTCGAACAGTTTCCCGAGTTCGGCCGGCTTGAGCGCGGTTGTGACGGCCGCATCCGCCTTCAGGAGATCGAGCAGCGCGCCTTCGCCGTTCCAGGCCCGCATCGCGTGTTTCTGCACGAGGCGATAGGCGTCTTCGCGGCCTATCCCGGCCTGCGTGAGCGCGAGCAGCACGCGCTGGCTGTGCACGAGGCCCCGCGTGCGCTCGAGATTTTCCTTCATGCGCGCGGGATAGACGAGCAGCTTGTCGACGACGCCCGCGGCGCGCACAATCGCGAAATCGAGCGTGACGGTCGCATCGGGCCCGATATAGCGCTCGACCGAGGAATGCGAGATGTCGCGCTCGTGCCACAGCGCCACGTTCTCCAGCGCGGGCGCCACATAGGCGCGGACCATGCGCGCGAGCCCCGTCAAATTCTCCGTCAGCACCGGATTGCGCTTGTGCGGCATGGAAGAAGAGCCCTTCTGGCCTTCCGAGAAATATTCCTCGGCTTCCAGCACTTCGGTGCGCTGCAGATGGCGGATTTCGGTGGCGAGCCGTTCGATCGATCCCGCCACCACGCCCAGCGCCGCGAAATAGGCCGCGTGCCGGTCGCGCGGGATCACCTGCGTGGACACCGGCTCGACCTTCAGGTCCATCGCCTTGGCGACATGCGCTTCCACCCGCGGATCGATATTGGCGAAGGTGCCGACCGCGCCCGAGATGGCGCAGACTGCAATCTCTTCGCGTGCCGCCACGAGACGCACGCGGCGCGCGCGCGAACTCGGCATAAAAGCCCGCCAGCTTGACGCCGAAGGTGGTGGGTTCGGCATGGATGCCGTGGCTGCGGCCGATGGTGACGGCGTGCTTGAATTCGAAGGCGCGCCGCTTGAGCGCGGCCAGGAGCAGGTCGACATCGGCGATCAGCAGGTCGGCGGCGCGGGCAAGCTGCACGGACAGGCACGTATCGAGCACATCCGACGACGTCATGCCCTGGTGCACGAAGCGCGCTTCGGGGCCCACGATCTCGGACAAATGGGTGAGGAACGCGATCACGTCGTGCTTCACTTCGCGCTCGATCGCGTCGATGCGCGCCACATCGAATGCGGCGCGACCGCCCTTTTCCCAGATGGTGCGCGCGGCCTCTTTCGGGATCACGCCCAGTTCGGCCAGCGCGTCGGCGGCATGGGCCTCGATCTCGAACCAGATGCGGAATTTCGTTTCCGGCGACCAGATCGCCGTCATTTCGGGCCGGGCGTAGCGCTCGATCATGGGTCAGAACGCTTCCGTTTCGAAGTTGAAAATATTTCCAACCTGTCATCCCCGGCCGAGCGCTGCGACAGCAGCGCGAGGGGAAGGGGACCCAGGTCGTCGATCAACACGCGTCCTAGAGATTGAGCACTATACCTATTTTTCCAATCATCGCGCGCGGCATATCTACCTGGGTCCCCTTCCCCTCGCGCGAACGCGGTTCGCGTGAGGCCGGGGATGACATGCTGTTGTGTGTTCCATAAGGGAGTGTAGAGATTCATCACGCCATCCCCAATCCGCCCAGCGCCAGATATTTGATCTCGAGATAATCCTCGATGCCGTATTTGGAGCCTTCGCGGCCGATGCCGGATTCCTTCATGCCGCCGAACGGCGCCACTTCGGTGGAGATGATCCCCTCATTGATGCCGAGGATGCCGTATTCGAGCGCTTCGGCCACGCGCAGGATGCGCGCCATGTCGCGCGCATAATAATAAGCCGCAAGGCCGTATTCCGTGTCGTTGGCGAGCTTGATCGCATCCTCTTCCGTGGCGAAGCGGAACAGCGTGGCGACCGGGCCGAAAATCTCCTCCCGCGCGCAGGCCATTTTGGCCGTCACGTCGCGGACGATGGTGGGCTCGAAGAACGTGCCGCCCAGCCCATGCCGCTTGCCGCCGGTCACGATGCGCGCGCCCTTGGAGGTCGCGTCCTTCGAGGAGCCGCTCGACCTTTTCCACGCCGTCCATGTTGATGAGCGGGCCTTGGGTCACGCCGTCGGCCGCGCCGTCGCCCGACCTTCAGCTTCGCGACGCGGGCCGCGAGCTTTTCGGCGAACGCATCGTAGACACTATCCTGCACGAGGAAGCGGTTGGCGCAGACGCAGGTCTGCCCCATGTTGCGGAACTTGGACAGCATCGCGCCGTCGACCGCCGCATCGAGATCGGCGTCGTCGAACACGATGAACGGCGCGTTGCCGCCCAGCTCCAGCGACACCTTCTTCACCGTCGAGGCGCATTGGCGCATCAGGAGCTTGCCGATTTCGGTCGAACCCGTGAACGAGAATTTCCGCACCAGCGGATTCTGCGTGAGTTCGCCGCCCACTTTCGCGGGCTGGCTGGTCGTCACCACGTTGAACACGCCGGGCGGCAGGCCCGCGCGCCCCGCGAGTTCGGCCAGCGCCAGCGCGGAGAGCGGCGTGTCCTCGGCGGGCTTGATCACCACCGTGCATCCCGCCGCCAGCGCGGGCGCGCATTTGCGGGTGATCATCGCGTTCGGAAAATTCCACGGCGTCACCGCGGCGACCACGCCGATCGGTTCCTTGAACACGAGGATGCGGCGGCCGGCCTGCGTCGTGGGGATCACGTCGCCATAGACGCGCTTGCCCTCTTCCGCGAACCATTCGATGAACGACGCGCCATAGGCCACTTCGCCGCGCGTCTCGGCCAACGGCTTGCCCTGCTCGGCCGTCATCAACTGTGCCAGATCTTCCTGGTTCGCCATGATGAGGTCGAACCATTTGCGCAGAATGTTGGCTCGCTCCTTGGCCGTCTTCCTGCGCCACAGCGGGAACGCCCGCGCGGCGGCCTCGATCGCGCGGCGGGTTTCGGCGTCCGTCAGATCGGCCACGTCGGCCAGCGTCTCGCCGCCCGATGGATTGGTCACGGCGAAGCGCGATTTGTTGTCCGCAGGCACCCACGCGCCGTCGATATAGGCGTCGGCCTTGAGCAATGAGGAATCTTTGAGCTGGAGCATGTCTTCGGCCTCGAGGCGGATGCGCCCCTTCGACGCTGTTCTATCGCAGTTTCGGAGGAGGCGAAATTGCCAAAGTCAGTTGGGCGGGGTTGCGCCGACCGGTTGGGAGACCGGGGCTTCAACCTTGTCCTCCGGCGGCATTTCGCGCGGGGTTTTGGCCGTGACGACGGCCGGCAACGGCGCGGACGCCTCCACCAGCGAGCGTGTGTAGGGGTCCTTCGGCGCACGCATCAGATCGCTCACGGCGCCCCGCTCGATCACGCGGCCGTCCCGGAACACCATCGCTTCTTCGGCGAAATCTCGCGCCACGGAGATGTCCGACGTGATGACGAGAAATGCCGGGCCTTCCTGCAGGCGGAAATTGCGCAACAGATCGCGCATCACCGATTGGGCGAAGGCATCGAGCCCGCGCAACGGTTCGTCGATGACGGCGAGAACCGGAGCGCCCACGATCGCGCGCGCCACCTGCAACCGGCGCTTGTCGAAGGGCGACAGGGAGGCCACCGGGCGGTCGCCCGCCAGCGACGAAAGCCCCACGCGCTTGAGTGCGGTGTCGCGATAGGTCGCGACCAGATTGGCGGGCAGATCGAGATGCGTGCGCAACGGTTCGGCCACTGTGTCCCACAATGTCATGCGCGGATCGAGCACGTCGTCCGCGCCCGCGACGATGGCGATGCGCCGTCGCAACCGGATCATCATCGGATTGGAGAGCACGCCCACATCCACCGCGTCGAACACCACGCGGCCCGCCGGCGCGTCGTCGAGCCCCAGGAGAATGCGCGCCAGGGTGTGGCGGCCGGAGCCTTCTTCGCCGATCAGCGCGAGCGAGGCGCCGCGGCGCAATTCGAAACTCAGATTGTCGCGCTCGCGCCCGCTCGAAGGCCGCGCCATCTCGATGCGATAGGCCTGGATGACCGGTTGGCCGCGCGCGCCGGGCCGCACATTCAGGCTCGACGACAGGGGAGACGATTTGAACAGGGTCTGCGTGTAGCTGTGGGCCTGCGCAGTGGCGAGCCGTTCTGCCGGTCCCTCCTCCACGATCTTGCCGTTGCGCATCACGATCACACGGCCCTTGAGCCAGGCGGCGATCTGCGTGCTGTCCGCGGCATAGACGAGCGAGAAGCCGAGATGGGCCTGCTCTTCCAGGAGCGCGCTCGCAAGCTTGCGCGCATGCGACGGCGCCACGCCCAAGAGCGCGCCGTCGGCCAGCAGCAATTCCGGATTCTGCGCGAAGGCGGCCGCAAACAGGCCCCAGGCGAGAATCTCCGGCGGCAATTCGGCCGGTGGCTTGTCGAGATCGGCGAGCCGCGGCGCGCCGGGAAGACGCGCCAGCGCGAGTTCGATGTCCTCGCGGGCCGAGGCGCGCGGCGCGCCCACCTTGCGGGCGACGATACGCGAAAGCTGCGACAGCACGGTCGCATTGGGGCTGAACGGCCGCGAATAGGGACCCGGCAGATAGGCGATGCGGATGGCGGGTTTGAAACGGTCGGCGCGTTCCTGCGAGGCATTGCCGAATCGCAGCGTGCCGTCGACGTCGCTGTCGCGGTCGGCAGCGCCGGCCAGCACGCTCATCAGCACTTCCTTGCCGCAGCCGGCCTCGCCCAGAAGCACGATCGTTTCGCCCGCATCGACGGCCAGCGAAAAACGGTCGAGCTCGGGCCGGGCCAGGCCCGTGCGCGTGACGCTCAGTTCGACGATTTCGAGGAGATGGCCGCTCATGCGCGTTCGCCCTCTTCGAGCGACGCCGCGAGGCGGGCGCACAAGATGAGTGCGGCGAGTGCCAGCGTGGGGAATGTCGCCGTCCACCACGCATCGAAATAGACTTCGCGTGCCGCCGCGATCATCAGCCCCAGATCGCGATGCGGCGGCGTGGCGCCGAAGCCCAGAAAACTCACGGTCGCCAGGATGATCGTGACGGCGGCCAGCGCGCGCGTGACGATCGACAGAAACGTATCGCGGAATTCATAGGTGAGATCGCGGCGCAGGAGTGCGCCGGGCGATATTCCCGTGGCCAGCGCGAACTCGGCATGGCGCGAGACGGCGAGCGCGTTCGCGCGGTCGAAGGCACGCCCGAAGCCCAGCGGTGCGGCGGCCAACCCGGCTGCGATGGGCGCGAAGCTCCGGTCGGTCAGCCCGATGAACAGAATCGCCAGCAGCAGCATGCGGCACGGCGCCCAGGATTCCCGCGACGCCGCGCAGGATAAAACCCAGCCGCCACGGCGACCGTGCGGCGACGAAACCGAACAGGCCGCCCATCGCAACGGCGATGATCGTGGCCCAGCCCGCGCTGGTGACCGTCACGGCGAGGGCATGCAGCGTTTCGCTTGCCATATCGCGGCCGAGAACATCCGTGCCGAACGGAAAGCGCGCCGACGGCGCCAGCAGCGGCGGTCCGAAATCGACCGCGTTGGCCGGCGCGCGCGCCAGCACGTCGCTCAAGCCCACCAGGACTCCGATCGCGCCGAGCCCGACCAGTCCCACGCCGCGAATGACGTTGCGCAGATTGAGCGGCGAAACCGGCCGCGCGCTTGTGGCGGCAAGGCTCATGGCGCTGCCGCCTCTCCGCCCAGCATGCGGCCGCCCAGCGCGCCCACGAACCGGGCCAGGATCGTCACCGCGCCGAAGGCAAACAGGATCAGCGCCACCACGCTCCAGTCGCGCAACGCGACGGATTTGAGAAACAGCGCCGCCGCGCCCGGCCAGCCGAACACCCATTCGGCAACGACCGCGGCCGAAAACAGCGACAGCGAAATCTCGCCCAGGCTCGCGAGAAGGCCCGCCAGGACTTCGGGAACGAGATAAAGCCTGTCGATCTCGAAGGCACCGAGCCCCATCAGGCGAAGCCCGCGCCGATAAGGCTCCTCGATCGCGCCCGCCGAGGCGCGCCGCAACGCGAGCTGGACGCTTGCCGCACCGGCCGCACCCACCGTCAGCGCGGGCAACGCCAAGGCGCCCAGGGCCGCACGAATCTGCGGTCCGTTGCCGCTGGCGAGCGTGCTCCACAAATGATCGGCCGCGTGCGGCGTGGTGTGAAACACGCGTACGGAAATCCACAAGAGGCCAAGACCGGCACAGAATACCGGCGCGGCGGCCACGATTTGAATGAGCGGCGCCACCGCCCGCGCGGTCCGGCTGATGCTCAACAGCAGGCCCAGCGGCATGCCCACGATCGCGGCCACGATCGCGCCCGACCCTACCAGTTCAAGCGTAACCGGAAGCTTCTGTGCGAGTTCGGCGCTTGCGGGGACGTCGTTGATGGCGCTGACGCCGAAATCGAGCCGCGCGACCGCGAGCAGGCGGGACAAAACGGCGCCCATAAAATGCAGCGCGCCCGTCTTCGCATCCGGCGCCGCCAGCGCCGACACGAACGCCGCCAGAAGGACCGCGCCTAGGAGCCCCAGCGCCAGCCGGGCGACCTGCCGCAACCCGAAACGCCACATATGAACCCCGACATTCCCACTCGCGAACCAGCCTACACCAATAACGTGGGCAATAGGGGGAGCCGCGGAGACAAATTCACGAGCAGGGAAGCGCTCCCGCGCGCGACGTGCCGTCGCGGGCGGCAAGGAAAATCAGTGAACAAGCGCACCACGGATTTATGGCGCAGATGCGCCTTCCAGCTCCACGCGCACGTCGGCGGAAAGACCGGGACGCAGGCGATCGAGATCGGGCTGGTTGCGGTCGAGGCGGATGCGCACGGGCATGCGCTGCACGATGCGCGTGAAATTCCCGGTTGCCGGCTCGAAGGGGAGAAGCGAGAACTCCGAGCCGGAACCGGGCGAAGCTTTCGACTTCGCCCGTGAAATCGCGACCGGGAAACGCATCGAAGCGCACGCGCGCCTTCTGGCCGGCCAGCATGCGCGCGGTCTGTGTTTCCTTGAAGTTGGCGACGACATAGATGGTGTCCATCGGCACGACCGTCATCAACTGCGTGCCGGGCTGGACATATTCGCCGATCTGCGCCTGACGGTCGCCGACCACGCCCGCCACGGGCGAACGGATGACCGTGTGCGAAAGATTCTGTTGCGCGAGCGCGAGCGCGGCCTTCGCTTTCGATACGCCGGCGAGCAGTTGCGCGCGATTGCGGACGACGACCGTTTCCTGCTGCTGGCTGGCGATCAGGGCGGCACGGGATTTTTCCGAATCCGCGGCGGCGCTGATGGCGGCGGCGCGCATCTGGTCGGCCACGCTATGCGAAGCATCGCCGGTGGACACCAGCGTGGAGTAGCGGCGATCGTCGGCAGTGGCGCGCACGGCTGCGGCATCGGAGGAACGGATCGTGGCCTGGGCCTGCCGGACATTGGCGGCGGCCAGGCCTTCCTGGGCGTCCTGCTGCGACAGTGTTGCTTCTGCGGATTCGAGATCGGCCTGGGCTGCCGCGACCGCCTGGGCGTATTCCTCGGGGTCGATGCGGATGAGCGGCTGGCCGGCTTTGACATGCTGGTTGTCGCGCACGAGCACTTCGGCGATCAATCCCTGGATTTTCGGCGCGACGATTGTGGAATCCGCTTTCACATAAGCGTCGTCGGTGGAGACCGAGGAGGCGGGGAGCGCGATCCACCAGCCGCCGGCCGCGATCAGCAGAACCGCCGCGGCGCCGATGAAAATCGCGCGGCGGGGAACGGCCCTGAGGCGCGAGGCCGGACGCGGAAGGGTTTCGATCTGGGCGTCGAAGGTCGTCGTCATGGCGTCACCACCAAACAGGTTGTCGTTCCGCTGGCGCAGAGACGTCCCTGCGCGTCGATCAGCCGGCCTTCCGCGAACGCGGCGCGGCGGCCTGCGGAAACGATTTTTCCTTCCGCGCGCACGGGACCGGATCCTTCGGTCATCGCGCGGTGATAGGCGATCTTGAGTTCGAGCGTGGTGTAGCTCTGGCCCGCCTTCAGCGTGGAATGGACCGCGCAGGCCATGGCGCTGTCGAGCAGCGTGGCGGCGTAACCGCCATGCACGGTGCCGATGGGGTTGTAGACGGATTTGTCGGGATGGCCTTCGAACACGACAACGCCCTCTTCGAGCGCGATCGCCCGGAAATTGAGCGTCTTGCCGATGCCTTCGAAGCTGTGTGCGCCGTCGAATGCCGCGCGCAATTGCTCGAGGCCGGAAAACGACGCGAAATCGACGGGCGCGTTCATGTCAATGCGCCGCCTTTGAGAGTTCGGAATCCGAGACGCCCAGCCGCGCCTTGATGCCGGCGCGGGCGGACGCCAGCAGTTCGTCGGAGAGATCCTTGTCCGGCACCGCGCGGGAGAGCGCCACGGCGCCGGCCATGGCGGAAAATGCCGCGCGCGCCAACGCCTGCGCATCTTCGCGGCCGGTCTCGGCGATCCAGCCGGCGAGCGCGCCCACAATGTGATCGATACCGGCTTCGAATGCGGCGCGAAACTTTTTCGACTGGCGCGGCGCATCCGAACTCAGCGCCACGATCGGGCAGCCGGCGGCCGGGTCGTCGCGATGGACGGCCGACACATAGAGATCGACATAAGTGGCGAGCGCGTGTCTGGCGGGCATGCCTTCCGTGACGCGCCGGAATTTCTTCGCCGCATGCGCGAAGGCCGCGTTCAGCGCTTCGACCAGAAGCGCGTCCTTCGATTTGAAATGGGCATAGAAGCCACCATGGGTGAGGCCCGCCGCCTCCATCACGTCGGCCACTGAAAGCCGGTCCGGTCCCTTTTCCCGCAAGGCGATCCCGGCCGCTTTGAGAAGCCTCTTGTGGGTCTCCTCCTTGTGATTTTCGTTGTACCGCATCCTTGTTCTCCGCTCCCGGGGAGTTATATGATAGACATCATATAATCCGAAGAGAGGCGATTGCAATGGCGGAGGCGGGTGCGGATACGGCAAAAACGCCGTTGCCGGGGTTGGGCCTTTCGCATGGCCGCAAGCTCGCGATTTTCGGAATCATGGCGCTGGGCCAGTTCATGGCGCTGCTCGACATCCAGATCGTGGCCGCCTCGCTCAATTCGATCCAGGCGGGGCTTTCGGCAGGACCCGACGAGATCGCCTGGGTGCAGACGTCCTATCTGATGGCGGAAATCGTGATGATCCCGCTTGCCGCCTATCTGAGCCAAGCGCTGTCGACGCGGTGGCTGTTCGTGGGATCGGCCGTGCTGTTCGCGCTTTCGAGCCTGATGTGCGGAATGGCGTGGAGTATCCAATCCATGACCGTCTTCCGCGCCATCCAGGGCTTCGTGGGCGGCGCAATGGTGCCGACGGTGTTCGCGACCGGCTTCAGTCTCTTTTCCGGCAAAAGGCGGGCGATGATTCCCGCCATCCTCGGCGTGGTTTCCACGCTTGCGCCCACTTTGGGCCCGACCGTTGGCGGATGGATCACGGACGTCTTGAGCTGGCACTGGCTTTTTTTCATCAACATCGTTCCAGGCGCCGCCATCGCGGTTCTGCTGTCCCTGCTGGGCAAGGTGGACGAGCCGAATCTCAAGATGCTCAAGCGCATCGATTGGCTGCACGTCGCTTCGCTCGCGCTGTTCCTGGGCGCCTTGCAATATGTGCTGGAAGAAGGCCCCCGCAACCAATGGTTCGAGGACCGAGATATCCAGTTTGCAGCATGGGCATCCTTCGTGGGCGCGCTGGTGTTCTTCGAGCGCTCCTTTTTCTCATCCATGCCGGTGTTGAAGCTGACGCCGTTTCGCGACCGGACGTTTTCGCTCGCCTGCGTACTGAGCCTGGTCACTGGATTCGGCCTCTACTCGGCAACCTATCTGACGCCGATCTTCCTGGGCCGCGTGCGGGGCTATTCGAGCGTCGACATCGGCACGACCGTGTTCGTGGCGGGCATCTTCATGACCTTCGGCGCACCTTTGGCCGCGAGGCTCACCACGCTGGTGGACCAGCGCATCGTCATCACGGTGGGATTCACGCTCTTCGCGCTGTCGTGCTGGCTGTTTTCCGGCGTCACGTCGAATTGGGGATTTTGGGAATTGTTCCCGGCGCAGGCGCTGCGGGGCTTTGCCATTTTGCTCTGCATCGTGCCGTCCGTGGGCATGGCCCTGAACGGGCGATCGCCCGAAGAACTGCGCTACGCCTCCGGCCTGTTCAATTTGATGCGCAATCTGGGCGGCGCCATCGGCATCGCGGTCGTGACGACCTGGCTGCAGGATTTTGGCCGCATCCACGGCGAGATGCTGAGCGAGGGGCTTTCCCACTCCGGCACGGCCGCGCTGGCCGCGGCATCCGCGCGTGTGGGCTCCATCACGCCGGACGCGGCGCACGCGCAGCTGATTATCAGCGGCGAGATCACGCAACTCGTCACCCAGAACGCGCTCACGCTTGCATTCAGCGACGTCTTCTATCTGATGGCAGGTCTGTTCGTCCTGGCGTTGGTCATCGTGCCCTTCTGCAAAGTGCCGCCGCTAAGCGACGCCCTCACTGAAGTGCATTGACGCCCAAGACCGCAATACGTTTGTCAATCGCGCCGCGCGAGGATGCTCAAGGCAGCCGCATTGGACTTCGCGCCGTCAGGCTCTTCCGTTCGAAACGACGCGAACTTCCGCATAGGCCCGATCTTGAATCGGCGCCATCGGTTTGGCCAAATCCATGCGAATATTGTCGATCTTGTCTGCGCTTTCCACCAGTCCGAGTTTGCGCAGGCTTTCCGCAGCATTCACCAATGCGCGATCGGCTTCGAGGATCGCCTGGAATTGCTCGAGTTCGCACGATTTTTGCAGAGTTCTCGCCATGACACTCCTCAATACGGGTTGGTGGCTGGACGCCCGGCCGACCTTTCGAGCACTCCCGCAACGTCCCAACGTCCTTCGGGCCTGATGATCGTGTAGGGATCGCTGTCGATCGTGACGGCGTTTTCATCCGGATCGAGATTGCGCTCGATCTCGATATAAGCGTGATCGGAGAAAACGAGCGGCCGATTCTTCTGCATCGGCCGGAATCCAAATTTCGCATAGAAACCGACCAAGCGCTCCTGCGACTGCCCGTAAAGGCGCGCGTACCCCTTGCGCCGGCAGATATCGATGGCCTTGTCCATGACGATCGTTTTGATGTCCGTCTTGCGGAAGCGCTCGATCACCGCGAGCCGCTCCAGCTTGGCGAATGACGCAAAGAAGCGGATTCGCAGCGTGGCCGAAGGCTCCTCGCCGACGAAACCGATAAGGTGCATCGCGCAATAGTCGTTTTCGTCGAATTCCTCCGCGTAGGGGCAATGCTGCTCCGCACCGAACGTTGCGCCCCTGATGTAAGCCGCCATCTGCAAATGGTCGGCGTTCGACGCCACGACGACTCTGAGAGCGGGCGGCACACGAACGATCGGCAGGATCGCAAGATCTCCCATGCTATGAGCGGCCCCGCTCACGGGCACAAAGCCGCGATCGTCGACCGCTTTCACACCGCCGCGCGTCGCGGGAATGGCGAACACCGGGACATCGGCATAAAGGGGTCCGAGCGCCTGCTTGATCAGCGGATAAACGAGTTTGCGAATCCGCCTGGCGACGATTGCCCAGACATACAGTCCGGCGGGTTTTGCACCGGCCGGAGCGACGAGATCGAGTTGCGGCGTGCGCCGGTCAAGCGTGCCCGCGCGCAGAGCTTCGCAACCCTGCTCCGTGAGCGGCAAAAACCCGTACATGCCGACAAGCGTCGCGGCATTTCCGTTGTGCCCCGATCGTTCGATCGCCCAGAATGAATTGGGATTGCGGGCAAAGACGGATTGCATCGCTTCGACCGGCCCCACGTCGGAGGATATCTCCGAAGCGATCATGGCGTGCAAATCGCCGATCTCGTCGGCGCGTGCCGGGCGAAGCCATATCCGGCCGCCTTCGGGGTGCTCGACCGCGTATCCCGGCCCGTATCGGCGCACTTGCAACCCGTTGAAATCGCTTGTATTCATGCCCACCCACCTTTGGGAGCCCCCCTCCCAAGCGCCATAGCCATCGTTGTGGCTATAGTTAATGCAAAAAGGACGGTTACACTTGCGGTAGGGGTTGAACAGCGGGGCATTTGGAATTGAGATATTCCGAAATCGATGAGCCGATTGCCACCGATGCGCGCTGGGACGATTTTCGCGCCTTCATCGTCATCGCAAACTCGCCGAGCATCAAACGCGCGGCCAGCAAACTCGGCATCACGCAGTCGGCGTTGAGCAAGCGCCTGAGCAGGCTGGAGCATTCGCTGGGCGCGAGGCTGATCGACCGCGGTCCGACCGGCGCCAAACTAACATATCAGGGTCAACGCGTGTTTTCGCGCGTGCAGGCGGCCCAGAAGGAATTGTCGCGCGCAACATCGGATGCGCAGGCTGCCGAGGACCGCGTCGAAGGCGATTGCAGCCTGCTGATGGGCGATGGAATCGCAAACTACTGGCTGTCGAAATTCCTCGCGCCCTTTTTCGATCTCTTCCCGAACATCGAGCTGAGAATCGCGCTCGACCACGACCTGGGCGCGGCACGGAACCAGATATTCGACATCCGGCTGCATTACTATGAACCCATCGACCCCAATCAGATCATGAAGCCGCTCGCGAGGGTGCATTTCGTGCCCTATGCGTCGCGCGACTATCTGCAAAAACACGGGACGCCCCGTACCACCGCCGATCTGTCTTCCCACCGCATTCTGGACCAGGCGCAGCATCTGGTCGGCAAAGGCGCGTGGTCGTCGTGGTTCAACAACGAACATCTGAAGCGCACCTCGCTTTTCACCAACCAAAGCGCGTTCCTCGCCAAATGCGTTCGCGAAGGCGTGGGCATCGCGTTGATGCCGACCTATATGGCCTTGACCGACGACAGCATCGTTCCGCTCGATCTGGGAATTTCGTTTCCGGCAAAGCTGTTTGCAAGTTATCATCGCGAACGTGTCGCCAAGCAGCCGGTCAAGACGACTCTCGACTTCCTGCGGGGGGTCGTATTCGACTCCAAGGCGATGCCCTGGTTCCGGGAAGAATTTGAATTTCCGGAACAGGCCTGGATTGCGAAACTTTCCGCCGCGATGACGTTTGCCAATATCGAAAACAGTTGAGTGCCGGCGCGCCCCTACGCCCGGAATCCGCTCTCATGCAATGAGATATCGCGAGACACCAGAGAGCCCGCAGTACCTTCCTGGGGCATTCATCGCTCACGAACGTCTTGAGTTACGGCGAGCTTAACCCGCCCGAAGCGACGGCAAAGTCGTGCTGGCGTCTGTCGTGTGGGCGCGGAAAATCGCGAGCCATTCGGGCTGAGGCAACTCGAATTCGTCGCGGAACCACGGCATATCGCGACGATCGAACGCAGTCTCCTTGAGGAAATCGATCGTCGCGCGCACGGCGGCTTTCTTCGCCGCGTCCTTCAGGAAGTTCAAAAAAATACCGGACTTCAAATGATAATCGGGGACCACGGGGACCAATCGCGGATGCACGACGGCAATATAGGTGGGCAGCATCGATATGCCCGCGCCGGCGAGCACGAGTTCAGCCAGCAACGCGCTGGAATTCGAATACACCGATCCGTGCTGGCCCGCGAGTTCGACCGAATATTCCGACCAGCTGTGCTCGTCGGAGAGGTATGACGAAAACTTGAGCAGACGATGACGGGACAGATCGGACCGGTCCTTCGGACGGCCATACTGGGACAAATATTCCGGTGACGCGAAAAACGTGAAATGCAGCGTGGCAAGCTGGTGCGAGATCGTGTCGGCCTCGGTCCCCGCCAGATATTGGAGTTGCAGATCGTAGGGTGGCCGCTGGTTCTGGACCTGATCGGAGGTCAGGAAATACTTCAACTGGATTGCCGGGTGCTTGGCCGTAAATGAGCGCAAAAAGGGCGGCAGCCAGAAATTTGCGATGCCGTCGGTGCCGAGCAGTTTGCAGTCGCCTTCGACGCCGTCCCCGAACGGCTGCGTCCGCTTCGTTCTGCCGAGGCACAATTCGGCCGCGCTCACCTCCTTGAGGACGCGCCGGCCTTCGAAGGTGAGCGCGACGCCGCCGCGGCCGCGCGGACGATCGAACAGCTTCACGCCAAGCGAGCGCTCCAGGCTTTCGATGCGCCGGGAAACCGTCGCCTGCGTGGTCGAGAGTTCGGTTGCCGCGCGATGGAAATTTCCGGCGCGGACCACGGTGCTGAAGACGCGATAATCATCCCAGTTGACCGCCGACTCGGCGAACAATGTACCGGTTTGCGTATCAGTCAATACGCCGTTTGGCATTTTCTTGCGCAAAATGCCCGTCCACCCTTTGCCCCGTGCTCGCGAATCAGTCGAGCGCTGCAAAATTCTAACCGGTATGGGGAAGCAGGGGCAGATGAACAGTGACGCAACAACGCCGCCTCAATCGAACGGGACGGCCCCACGCCAGTGGGACAAAAACCAGTTTTCGAAAAAGATTGCCGTGCGGAGGCTCCGCGAGGACGAATTGGGCCGCGCGATCCCGTTGCTGCGAACGAAAGTTCCGGCAGCGCACGCCTCCGACGACGCCATCAAATCGGTGCTGCGCAAAAATCCGGACTCCATCTGGGGCATCTACCGCGAAGGCGAGGAGAACCGCCCGGTCGCCGACATTCTCGGCTTCTTCTGCATGTTGATGCTCACCGAGGAAGGCGCCCGTCGCATACGCGAAGGGACATTCAATACGACGGATCCCGACCTGGACCATCTGGCAGGCCCCGGAGAGCGCCCCGCGGCGATCTATTATTGGGCGATCGTTGCCGAAGGACTGACGATCCCGGCCGGCCCGATGATCATCATCGAGCTGGGGCCGTTCTATTCCGACATTCCGCTTTATGTCCGTCCGACCACCGATGCCGGACTTAAGCGCGTGCGCAAGTCGAGTTACCTGCCGGTCGTTCCGGGTCGCGACGGCATGGGCGATCTGTTCACGATGGACCGGTATCCCGATCTCACTGCGTTGCGTCAGATGCAGGCGCAGCAGCAACCGAGGCACGTCTCCCGCCGGAGACTGGAGTCCCGCATTCAGGTGCGGGTGGCTTCGACGCCGTCCGAAATGGAAATGGCGATGCGCATCCGCGGCGTCTACCTCGTCGAGCAACGTTGCCCCTACGACGAAGAATTCGACGGCAACGACTATTGCGGCACGACGTTCGTCGGCTTCGTCGACGGCGAACCCGCGGGTACGCTACGCGTACGCTACTTCGCCGGTTTCGTGAAAATCGAACGCCTGACCGTGCTGCCCCGCTTCCGGAACACCACGACCGTCGGCCGCGAAATCGTCAAGGCGGCGATTTCGTTCTGCGCGCGTAAGGGATATCGCAAAGGCTACGGACATTCGCAGATTCACGCCATCAAGTTCTGGCAGCGTTTCGGCTTTCGTCCCATGCTGACGAACCGCACCCTCGTCTTCTCCGATCACCAGTATATCGAGATCGAAGGCGATTTTCCGGCGCACGACAACCCGATCACGATGCACGGCGACCCCTATCTGATCCTGCGGCCGGAAGGCCGCTGGGACGAGGCGGGCGTGCTCGACCGTTCCGCCGCCCGGCCCGCAACAAACCCGCATTGAAGACAATCATGCAGAAGAAAATGCGTTCGAGAAGAGTTGAAAGGTTCGAGGCGCTCCTGAGATTGGACGCCATCCTGTTCGCGGTGGCCCGCGATCTGTCGGCGGCGGGCTTCAAGGAATGCGACGCGCCTCTCGCGCAAGCGCACGAATACCTCGCACGACAACTCGAATCGCTGCAGCCCCACGTGTATGCGCATTACGAGCGCATGTTGGCGAGGTCGACCCGTCGAAAAAGTCATCTGCCGGGTTCGACGATTTCCACGTCGCCGGGCCGCGCGCACATCGGCCGATCGCAGCTTTCGCGCACCCGCCGTCGGCCGATGCTTGCGAACGATCGCAAATGGCAAAATTTGGCCGACGATTAAGGGCCGCGGGATAGGCGATAGCCGTCCATAATATCCCATGTCGAAGTCGGCGCGGGCCGTGCCTGTCCGTTTGCGCGGCAGGTCCCGCCCGGCCTGCGTTTTCGCCTTCCGACGACCGAGTACCGGCCGCGCTTTTCCCGGACGGGTCCGGTCTTCGCCGCTCCCCGATTTCCCAAGCGGCCGGTGCGCCATTCGCCTGCCGCACGGCAAGCCCCCAGCTGGCGGCGACCAATAGGTTCGAACGCCTCGAGACGCCAAATGCCTGGCGGGAACCTTTTCTTGGGGACCGCGTTGCCGAGTTTGGCGTAGTGCGCACGCCGCAGAGGCGTGTGCATTCGAAGAGGATGGTGGGGCGATGGGCTGTAAGGGGCTCTCGGAACCGCGACGCGTGGGTTGCTTCCATTCGGGGACCCCCCGGCGCGTCGCCTGCGGCTTAAGGCCGTGCCGTCCGGATCGCCGCCGCTCATTCCGGCAATTTCTGAATCTGCTGCATTGCGGCAGGGGAGCATCGTCATGAAGGCTCGCATCGAACAGGCAGCGCCCACGAGGAAAAGCGGTATCCGCCCTCCGCCGCAGCACGGCAATGGAGTTAACGGCGCCGCGCATGACGTAGCCAACATCGATCAGGAAGCATTGCTGCGCGCGTTGCAGGCGATGCGCATGGGCGATTTTTCCGCCCGCATGGCGGGCAACCAGATCGGAATCGCCGGCAAGATTGCCGACACTTTTAACGACATCGTCGCGGCGAACGAGCGCATGGCGCAGCAGCTGGAGCGCGTCGGCGACGTCGTCGGCAAGCAGGGCAAGACGCGGCAACGGGTCAAATTCGGATTGCAGACCGGCGCCTGGTCGGAGATGGAAGCGTCGGTCAATACGCTCATCGACGATTTGCTCTGGCCCACCGCCGAAGTGACACGCGCCATCGCGGCGGTCGCGCAGGGCGACCTTCTCCAGACCGTGCATTTGGACGTTGACGGCCGGCCGCTCAAAGGCGAGTTCCTGCGTTCGGCCGATATCGTCAACACGATGATCAAACAGTTAAGCGTGTTCACATCGGAAGTGACGCGCGTTGCGCGCGAAGTCGGCACCGAAGGCAAGCTCGGCGGACAGGCCCAGGTTCGCGGCGTCACGGGCGTCTGGAAGGATTTGACGGAAAGCGTCAACTCCATGGCAAGCAATCTGACCGCGCAGGTCCGCAACATCGCCGAAGTGACGATCGCCGTCGCCAACGGCGACCTGTCCAAGAAAATCACCGTCGACGTTCGTGGCGAAATTCTGCAGCTGAAGGAAGCCATCAACACGATGGTCGATCAGCTGCGGTCCTTTGCGTCCGAAGTGACGCGCGTCGCGCGCGAAGTGGGAACCGAGGGAAAATTGGGCGGTCAGGCGCTGGTGCCCGGCGTTGCGGGAACGTGGAAGGACTTGACGGACTCCGTCAACGCCATGTGCGGCAACCTCACCGACCAGGTCCGCAACATCGCCCAGGTCACGACGGCCGTCGCGCGCGGCGACCTGTCGCGAAAGATCACCGTCGACGTGCGCGGCGAAATCCTGGAGCTCAAGGACACCATCAACACGATGGTGGACCAGCTCAATTCGTTCGCGTCCGAAGTGACGCGCGTCGCCCGCGAGGTCGGCACCGAGGGCAAGCTCGGCGGCCAGGCGCAGGTCCCCGGCGTCGCCGGCACGTGGAAGGACCTGACCGACAATGTGAACTTCATGGCGAGCAATCTGACCGCTCAGGTCCGCAACATCGCGGGCGTCGCCACGGCCATCGCGGGCGGCGACCTGTCGAAGAAGATCACGGTGAACGTCAGCGGCGAGATCCTTCAGCTGAAGGAAACGATCAACACGATGGTCGATCAGCTGAACGCGTTTGCCGGCGAAGTGACGCGCGTGGCGCGCGAGGTCGGCACCGAAGGCCGGCTGGGCGGACAGGCCAACGTGCTGGGCGTCGCCGGCACCTGGAAAGACCTGACCGACAGCGTGAATTCGATGGCGAGCAACCTGACGGCCCAGGTTCGCAACATCGCGGACGTCTCCACGGCGATCGCGAATGGCGACCTTTCCAAGAAGATCACGGTCGACGTGAAGGGCGAGATTCTGCAGCTGAAGGAAACGATCAACACCACCGTGGACCAGCTCAACGCGTTCGCGTCGGAAGTCACGCGCGTCGCCCGCGAAGTCGGCACGGAGGGCAAGCTCGGCGGCCAGGCGGTGGTGCGCAACGTCGCCGGCACGTGGAACGACCTGACGGACAGCGTGAATTCGATGGCGAGCAATCTGACCGCGCAGGTCCGCAACATCGCCGAAGTCGCCACCGCGGTGGCCCAGGGCGACCTTTCGAAAAAGATCACCGTGAACGTCAGCGGCGAAATTCTCGAGCTGAAGGAAACCATCAATACGATGGTCGATCAGCTCAACTCCTTTGCTTCGGAAGTGACGCGCGTCGCACGCGAGGTGGGCACCGACGGAAAACTCGGCGGCCAGGCGCAGGTGCCGGGCGTTGCCGGAACCTGGAAAGATCTCACCGACAGCGTGAACTCGATGGCCGGCAACCTGACCGCCCAGGTCCGCAACATCGCCGAAGTGGCCACCGCGATCGCCGGCGGCGACCTGTCGCGCAAGATCACCGTGGACGTGCGGGGTGAAATTCTCCAGCTCAAGGAAACGCTCAACACGATGGTCGACCAACTCAACCGGTTCGCCGGCGAGGTGACCCGCGTGGCGCGCGAGGTCGGCACCGAAGGGCGGCTCGGCGGACAGGCCAACGTTCCCGGCGTTGCCGGCACGTGGAAGGACCTGACCGACAACGTCAACCTGCTGGCGGCCAATCTGACGACGCAGGTGCGCAATATCGCCGAAGTCACCACCGCCGTCGCGCGCGGCGATCTTTCGAGAAAGATCACCGTGGACGTCAAGGGCGAAATCCTCGAGCTCAAGAACACCATCAACACCATGGTCGACCAGCTCAATGCGTTCGCCGCGGAAGTCACCCGCGTGGCGCGCGAAGTGGGCACGGAAGGCAAGCTTGGCGGTCAGGCCCAGGTGCCGGGCGTCGCCGGCACGTGGAAGGATCTCACCGACAACGTGAATTTCATGGCGAGCAACCTGACGGCCCAGGTTCGCAACATCGCCGAAGTCGCCACGGCCATCGCGGGCGGCGATCTCTCCAAGAAAATCACCGTCGACGTGCGCGGCGAAATCCTCCTTCTGAAGGAAACGCTCAACACGATGGTCGAACAGCTTCGTTCGTTCGCGGCCGAAGTGACGCGTGTCGCGCGCGAAGTGGGAACCGACGGCCGCCTCGGCGGCCAGGCGGTCGTGCCCGGCGTCGACGGCACGTGGAAGGACCTGACCGACAGCGTGAACTCGATGGCCGGCAATTTGACGGGCCAGGTTCGCAACATCGCCGAAGTCACGACGGCCGTCGCCCGCGGCGACCTGTCCCGCAAGATCACGGTCGACGTGAAAGGCGAGATTCTGGAATTGAAGAACACGATCAACACCATGGTCGATCAGTTGAATGCCTTCGCCTCGGAGGTCACGCGCGTGGCGCGCGAAGTCGGCACCGAAGGCAAGCTCGGCGGTCAGGCGCAGGTGCCGGGCGTGGCCGGCACATGGAAAGACCTCACCGATACCGTCAACGTCATGGCGGCCAACCTCACCGAACAGGTGCGCGGCATCGTCAAGGTCGTGACGGCGGTGGCGGACGGCGAGTTGAAGCAGAACCTCACGGTCAAATCGAAGGGCGAGGTCGCGGCCCTCGCCGAGACGATCAACAACATGACGGCGACGCTCGCCACCTTTGCCGATCAGGTCACCACGGTTGCGCGCGAAGTGGGCGTCGAAGGTCGCCTCGGCGGACAGGCGAACGTGCCGGGTGCGGCCGGCACCTGGAAAGACCTGACCGGCAACGTGAACCTTCTCGCCGCAAACCTCACCACGCAGGTGCGCGCCATCGCCGAAGTCGCCACCGCGGTGACGAAAGGCGACCTGACCCGCTCGATTCAGGTCGACGCGCGCGGCGAAGTGGCCGAACTCAAGGACAACATCAACACGATGATCGGCAATCTCCGCCTGACGACGGATCGCAACACCGAACAGGACTGGCTGAAGACCAATCTCGCGAAGTTCTCGAACATGCTCCAGGGCCGGCGCGATCTGGCGACGGTCGCGAAAACGCTGCTCGACGAACTCACCCCTCTGGTGAACGCCCAGTTGAGCGTAATGTACCAGATGGACAGCAGCGGAGAGCCGACCCTCAGGCTTGTCTCGTCCTATGCCGACCACGCCGTCGACGGCCACCGGATGAGCTTCCGGCTCGGCGAGGGCCTGATCGGCCAATGCGCGTCGGACAAGCGGCCCGTACTGATCACGAATGTCGAAGAAGCCGTGCCGATCACGTCCGCTCTTTTGCAGATGACGCCCAAGAACATCATCGTCCTGCCGGTTCTGTTCGAGAAGCAGGTCAAGGCCGTCATCGAATTGTCGTCGCTGTCGAACTTCACCGACCTGGAGATCGCGTTCCTCGAGCAGCTGACCGCAAATATCGGCATCGTTCTCAACAGCATCGAAGCGACGATGCAGACGGAGGGCCTGCTTACGCAATCGCAGCAGCTCGCCGCAGAACTGCAGACCCAACAAAGGGAATTGCAGCAGACCAACGAACAGCTCGAACAGAAGGCTCACGAGCTGGCGGAACAGAATGTCGAAGTGGAGCGGAAAAATCAGGAAATCGAGCAGGCCCGCCGCGCGGTCGAGGAAAAGGCGACGGAATTGGCCCTCACCTCCAAGTACAAGTCCGAATTTCTCGCCAACATGTCGCATGAATTGCGCACGCCGCTGAACAGCATCCTGATTCTCGGTCAGCAGCTTTCGGAAAACCCCGATCGCAATCTGACGCCCAAGCAGGTCGAATTCGCCCGCACCATTCACGGCGCCGGCACGGATTTGCTGAACCTGATCAGCGACATCCTCGATTTGTCGAAAATCGAGTCGGGAACCGTCACCGTCGAAGCCGAGGAAATCGCGTTTGCCAGCGTGGTGGAATCGGTCGCGCGGCCGTTCCGGCACGAGGCCGATGCGCATCAACTGGCGTTCAACGTGGAAATCGACACGCGGCTGGACCGCACGATCCTGACGGACGCCAAGCGCCTGCAGCAGGTGCTGAAAAACCTGTTGTCCAATGCCTTCAAATTCACCAGCCAGGGCGGGGTGCGGTTCACGATCTCCTCGGTCCAGGAAGGCTGGAGTACGAATCACCCCGTTCTCAGCCAGGCGCCGGCCGTCGTCGCATTCGAGGTGGCGGACACCGGCATCGGCATCCCCGCCGAAAAGCAAAAGCTCATTTTCGAAGCATTCCAGCAGGCCGACGCCAGCACGAGCCGAAAGTACGGCGGCACGGGGCTTGGCCTCGCGATCAGCCGCGAACTTTCAAACCTCTTGGGCGGCGAAATTCAACTTCGCAGCACGCCGGGGACCGGGAGCGTCTTCACGCTGTACCTGCCCGTGCGCTATGTCGGTGCGACCAATGCCGCGCGCACGGCGAGCACGCCGTTGCCGATGAGCGGAAGGAGCGCGCTGGCGCCCGCCCAGCCCGAGCGCGCCATCGAGCAAATTCTGGACGATCGCGACAATCTCTCTCCGGGCGACAGCATCCTGCTGGTGGTCGAGGACGATCCCCACTATGCGCGCATCGTGATGGATTTGGCGCGCGATGAGGGATTCAAGGTTCTGGTTGCGATGCGAGGCGAGGACGCCCTCGAACTCGCAGCGGAATATCGTCCGGCGGCCGTGTCGCTCGATATTTTCCTGCCGGACATGCTGGGCTGGACGGTATTGAACCAGCTCAAGCAGAATCCGCAAACCCGCCACATCCCGGTTCAGATCGTAACGCTCGACGAAGACCGTCAGCACGGGTTGACGAGCGGCGCGTTCTCGTTTGTCACGAAACCCACGACGGCCGAAGGCGTCCAGGCGGCGCTGAGCCGGGTCAAGGAATATGTCCGGCCCCGCCGCAAGCGCCTTCTTGTCGTCGAGGACAATGTCGCCGAGCGGATGAGTATCGGCGAACTTCTCGGCCACGACGATATCGAGATCGTCACAACGGGCACGGGCGCCGAAGCGCTGGTGTGCCTGCGCGAAAATCCCGTCGATTGCGTCGTGCTCGATCTGCGTTTGCCGGATATTTCGGGCTTCGAATTGCTGGAGCAACTGCGCGGCGATCCGATCTTGGCCGATGTTCCCGTGGTCGTGTTTACGGGCCGGGAACTTTCGCAGGAGGAAGAGACGCAGCTCCACACGATGGCGCGCAGCATCGTCGTCAAGGGCGTGGAATCGCCCGAACGCCTCCTCGACGAGACGGCCCTGTTCCTGCACCGCGTCGTCACCAATCTTCCTCCCGAAAAGCAGCGCATGCTCGAACGCCTGACGAGTTCGGACGAACATCTGATCGGCCGCACCGTGCTTCTTGTCGACGACGATGCGCGCAATATTTTCGCGCTAAGCAGCGTCCTGGAGCGCCGCGGCATGCAGGTGCTCACGGCGACGACCGGCGCCGACGCGATCGCCCTCGTCGAAGCCACGCCCGACATCGCGATCGTGCTGATGGACATCATGATGCCGGAAATGGACGGCTATCAAACGACCGCGCGCATCCGCGAAAACCCGAAATTCCGGCGGCTGCCCATTGTTGCGCTGACAGCGAAGGCGATGAAGGGCGATCGCGAAAAATGCCTCGAGGCCGGCGCTTCCGACTATCTGGCAAAGCCCGTCAACACCGAACAGCTGCTGTCCGCTCTGCGGATGTGGCTGCACCGCTAACGAGGCCGCCATGAACGCGACCGACACGGTCAACGTCCTCCTCGTCGACGACCAGCCGGGGAAGCTTCTGAGCTACGAGGTGATGCTCAGTGGCTTGGGCGAAAACCTCATCAAGGCGGCCTCGGCGAAAGAGGCGCTGGAGCATTTGCTGAAAACGGACGTCGCCGTCATCCTGGTCGACGTCTGCATGCCGGAGCTGGACGGCTTCGAACTCGCCAGGATGATTCGCGAGCACCCTAGGTTTCAGCGCATCGCGATCATCTTCATTTCCGCCATCCATCTGACGGAAACGGATTATCTGCGCGGCTACGATGCCGGCGCCGTCGACTATGTTCCCGTACCCGTCGTACCCGAACTGTTGCGGGCGAAAGTGAAGGTCTTTGCGGAGCTTTACCGCAAAACTCGCCAACTCGAGCAACTCAACCGCGAGCTGGAAAGCCGGGTTTCGGAGCGGACGGCGGCGCTGGAAGCGTCAACCGCCCGCCTCCTGCAAAGCGAGCAGGGACGCAGCCTCGCGCTTGCCGCCGGCAATATGGGATCCTGGGATTATGATTTTCTCGCCGAGTCCTGGATCTGGGATGAAGGCCAGCGGCGCATCTTCGGGGTCGACGAGTCCTTCGTTCCAACGCTGGATGCCATTCGCCGCGCCATTCACCCGGACGACCTGGCGCGGCTGCGCTCGGTTTTCGCGGATGCCTCGGAGTCGAACAGCAGCTACCAAACGGAATTGCGCGTCATTCGTCCCGATGGAGACGTGCGGTGGTGCACCGGTGCGGCCGCAGCCACGATCGACAAATCGGGTCACATCGTCCGGCTGAGCGGGGTTATCGCGGACATCACCGACCGTAAGGACGCCGAAGTCCGACAAACCCTGTTGGCGCGCGAGGTCGATCATCGGGCTCGCAATGCGCTTGCCGTGGTCCAGGCGATCGTCCGGCTGGCGCGTGCCGATACGACGGAGTCCTATGTCAAAGCGATCGAGGGGCGCATTCGCGCACTTGCCCAAACGCATGAACTCTTGTCCCAGTCGCGCTGGCAGGGCGCGGATGTATCGCGGCTGGTGACGGATGAGCTGGCGCCATACCGCGTCGGCGGCGGCTCAAGGATTACGGCCAGCGGGCCGCCGGTGATATTGCCGCCGGACAAGGCTCAAACACTGGCGCTGGCGCTGCACGAACTGGCGACCAACGCTGCGAAATACGGAGCCTTGTCATCGGAACAGGGCGAGTTGGCGATCAAATGGACGTTCGAGGAAGAATGCCTGACGCTCGATTGGCGCGAACGGGGCGGCCCACCAACCGAGCCGCCGTCCACCAGCGGCTTCGGGACAAAAATCATCAACGCCAGCATGAATTCCAGGAACGAAGGCCACGCAAAATTCGACTGGCGGCCCGAAGGACTTCACTGCACGCTGGCGATGTCGTGCAGCACGGCCGCGCTGCGCCAGCATACCCAGGTGGAATACGCGTCCAACACCCAGCGGCATGCGCAGTCGTCGTTCGGAAAGCATATCCTGCTCGTCGAGGACGAAGCTCTGATCGGGATGCTGATTTACGACTTGCTCGTCGATTGGGGTTTCCAGCCGACTTCGCCATATTCCCGCCTCGACGACGCGATGGCCGCAGCCAAGAACGAGCGATTTGACGGCGCCATTCTGGACATGAACCTCAATGGTGAGCCGGTATATCCGCTTGCCCGGCTCCTCGAATCGCAATCGGTGCCCTTCGTGTTTCTGACGGGGTATTCGCGTGACGGCATCGACAAGGGATTTGCCTCATGTCCCGTTCTGCAAAAACCCATTGCGCCCGAAATGCTGGAAGCCGTTCTGCGCGGACAGGGTCACCGGCCGAAGGCGGTCGCCTGACCGCGTCGCGCCTCTCTTGTTCGCCGAACCGAGGCGTAGGACCACCCTTCGAACCTACAACAACCCCAACGCCTTGAAGCTTGCCGTGCCGCCGCGGCCGACAACGAGATGATCGTGAACCGCGATGCGCAGCGCCTTGGCGGCCTGTACGATTTCATTTGTCATTTCGACATCGGCGCGGCTAGGCGTTGGATCGCCGCTTGGGTGATTGTGAACTAGGATCATGGCGGACGCCGAAAGCTCCAGCGCGCGCTTGACGATCTCGCGCGGATAGACGGGCGTGTGATCGACCGTTCCGTGGCTTTGCACTTCGTCGGCGATCAGCACGTTCTTGCGGTCGAGGAACAGGACGCGGAATTCCTCCTGCGGCGCGCGCGCCATCGCCGCGGCGCAATAGTCGAGAAGCGCATTCCAGGAGCTGAGCACGGGCCGGTTCAGGAGCCGCGTCTTCGACAATCTGAGCGCGGCCGCTTCGACGACTTTGAGCTGGATTGCGGTAGCTTCCTTGACGCCCTCGATCCCGATCAATTGTGCGATGGGCGCGCCGATCGCGTCGGCGAAACTGCCGAATGTCGCGATCAATTCCTTGGCCAACGGCTTCACGTCGCGGCGCGGCAGGATGGTGGTGAGCACAAGCTCCATGAGTTCGTAATCGGGCATCGCATCCGCCCCGCCGTCGAGGAAGCGCTGACGCAGCCTTTCGCGGTGCCCGAGATAATGTGGTTCGGAGTCCGCCACGCCGTCAGAGATAGGGCGGCTTGTCCCAGCCCTTGGGCGAGCGTGTGAAGATTTCGACCCCATCCTCCGTCACCCCGACGCTGTGCTCGAATTGTGCCGACAACGAACGGTCGCGCGTCACGGCCGTCCAGCCGTCGTTCAGCACCTTCACGCCGTAGCCGCCGAGATTGATCATCGGCTCTACGGTGAAGAACATGCCCGGCTTGAGCGCGAGCCCGTAACCCGACCGGCCGTAATGCACGATATTGGGAAGCGCATGGAAAACGCGGCCCACGCCGTGGCCGCAGAAATCGCGCACCACGGAGCAGCGCTCCTCGCCTTCGGTGAAGGACTGGATCGCATGGCCGATATCGCCCGTCGTGGCGCCTGGGCGCACGGCGGCGATGCCCCGCATCATCGCCTCATAGGTGATTTCGACCAGGCGCGCGGCTTTCCGCTTCACGTCGCCCACGAGATACATCCGGCTCGTATCGCCATGCCAGCCGTCCACGATCACGGTCACGTCGATATTGACGATGTCGCCGTCGCGCAGCGGCTTGTCGTTGGGAATGCCGTGGCAGACAACGTGGTTGATCGACGTGCACAGCGTGTGGCGATAGCCGCGATAGCCGAGGCAGGCGGGAAGCGCACCATGTGCCGTCACGTAGTCGTAGGCCAGCTTGTCGAGCGCGCCCGTCGTCACGCCGGGCTTCACTTCAGGCACGAGCAGATCGAGAACCTCGGCCGCGAGCCGCCCGGCACGCCGCATTCCGGCGAAGCCGTCTTCGCCATGAAGCGAAACGGAGACGTTTGCGCGCCGCGCCGCGTCGAACAGTTCCGGATCCGGCATTTCTGAGGCGGCCATGGCGTCTGATCTATGCTCTCTTTGCTGCAGCACAAGCCCAAGCTTGCCGCCGCCTCGCGGA
This sequence comes from uncultured Alphaproteobacteria bacterium, assembly GCA_963760345.1. Classification (GTDB taxonomy): domain Bacteria; phylum Pseudomonadota; class Alphaproteobacteria; order Micropepsales; family Micropepsaceae; genus Rhizomicrobium. The sequence goes on along the minus strand of CAVXCU010000001.1, from coordinate 1,113,142 downwards.
ACATGCTTTTTAGCGCGAGGAACCGACCCATTCCTTACACTGGCCGCCCCAAACGCGCCAGCCTGAAGGCCACCATGAGCGACGTAGAATCCGCAGGTATCGTGACGGCTTCGGTTCTGGTGATCGGCGACGAAATCCTTTCGGGGCGCACACAGGACACCAACCTCGCCTATCTGGCGAAGTTCCTCGCCGCTCTGGGGATCGATCTGCGCGAGGCGCGCGTGGTTCCCGATGTCGAGGCTGAGATCGTGGCTGCGGTAAACGCCTTGCGGGCCCGCCACACCTATGTGTTCACGACGGGCGGCATCGGCCCCACGCATGACGACATCACCGCCGATTCCATCGCCAGGGCGTTCGGCGCGGGCATCGGCTACCACCCCGAAGCGCTCGCTCTGCTGGGCGCCCGCTACAAGCCCGGCGAGTTCAACGACATGCGCAAGCGCATGGCGCGCATCCCGGACGGCGCAAGCCTGATCAGGAACAGTGTCTCCACCGCGCCGGGCTTCCAGATCGGCAACGTCTTCGTGATGGCGGGCGTCCCCATGATCATGCGGGCGATGCTCGAAGACGTGGCCCCGAGGCTCAAAAAGGGCAAAGTGGTCGTGTCGGCCACGGTCAGCGCGCGGATCGCGGAGGGCCGGATCGCCGCCGCGCTTGCCCGCATCCAGGACGAGCACAAAACCGTCGCCGTGGGCAGCTATCCCTTTTATGCCGAGGACGGCTTTGGGGTTCAGCTGGTCGTCCGGGGCCGTGATCCGGTCGAGGTCGAGACGGCCACCCAGGCCATCGAGATAGCCATCAAGGCCGAAGGGATTGAATCCATTCGGATTCGCGCCTGAGTGGTAAGAAAGCGCTAAGACTCTGGCGAATCAGTGAAAATACGGGGGTGACAGAGCCGTTTCGACAGTATACCTTGCTGTTTGAGGGTCTTTAAGGGGCGCATGAATTGTTCGGTTCGGAGGGGACGAACCGCTTTCGGGTCACGCGAAAACGACAGGTCAATCCGGGAATTTCCATTTGCCTTCTGCGCGCATTGCAGAAATTGGAGATATCGCCGGGAACCGAATAGTGGGAGTTTCACGGTATGACGACTAAGCGGATCCTTGGAGCAGTTGTCGGCGGCGTTATCTTTGCGGCTGCCGGCGTGGCAGTAGCGGCTAATTTTACGTCGTCCGCACAGACGGATTTCTTCGCCCCCGGGAAGCATCAGTTCTATGTCTGGTGCGCGGGTTCTTCGGACTACATGGCGACGGCGACAGGCGCCAATGCCGAAGACGCACAGATGAAGCTCTATGATTCGGTGAAGTCGGTCGGGCGCACGACGTGCTGGCCGGTCTGGCAGGGACGCGTCAGCGGCTGATCCCCGTCTCCTCACGAATTTCGAAGCGGCGGCCCCTTGGCCGCCGTTCTCATTTTTCGAGCTTGAGGTTTTTCGATTCCTGTCCGAGCGCCGCGAGCGCCACGGGATCGGATTTGAGCACTGTGCGCGCATCCGCCAGTGCAGCGCGCGCCCGCATCTGGTCGCCCAGGACCGCATAGGCGCGAACGAGCCTCTGCCATCCGTCCGGATCGGCGGGGTGAGCCTTCAGCCGCGCCGCCAATCCGGCGACCATTGCGGAGACATCCGGCGCGGTCCCGGCTGAGCCGCGCAGCTGCGCGATACGGTCGACGAGAACGCCGCGCCAAGGCGCGCCTGCCGGCGCATCGGCCAAAAGACCCTCCCACAGCGCGAGTGCATGGGCGTTATCGCGACGCGCGGCGGCTGCGACGCCCAGATAAAAGCGCGCGGCAGGATCCTTCGGATCGCCCGCGAGCGCGGTGTGGAACGCCGCTTCGGCGTCCGGCGTCACCTCGCCGGACGACGCTTGCGTGAGCGCGGTGCCGTAGGCGGAAAACAGCATCGGTTGCATCGCGCGCGGCGCCACCAACGCGGCATGCTTGAATGCGGCCGCGGCCTCGCTCGCATCGTTCAAGGTGAGATAGCCGCGGCCGAGCCATATCCAGGCTCGCGTGTCCTCAGGCGTGTCGCGCACGCGCCAGGCGAGCCGCGAGATCAATCCGGCCAGATCGTTGTTCCTGGGGCCGGCCAGGCTGCGCACGGCGAGAAGCGGCGTACCCTGCATCAGATAAATGCCGCCGCCGATTCCGAGAACCAGCGCGCTCGCGGCACAGGCGAGGAGAATACGGCTTGCCGCGCCCATGCCGCCGGCGCGCCAGATCGGCCAGACCACGAACGCAGCCGCGGTCCCGGCCACGCCGAGGAAAATGAGAAGCAGCAGAAAAATCATCCCGCTCGAATAGCACGGCCCCCAAGGCCGCGCGAAATACCGGGCGACTTCGACCGGGCGGGTTTTGGCCGCGGACACTTGCCTTCCCCGGCCCGCGCTCTAGCCTTGCAGCCAGCTTGGCAGGCAGGACGCGCGATGATTCCTTTTTCCGGAAATCCCTTGAACCGCGTGAGCGAGAAGCGGCCGGATGCCGAATGGGTCGCGCAAAAGCGGCGCGATCCGGATTCGCTGGTGCTGCCGATGTGGAAGCTTCAGCCTTTCCTCTTGGGGTCGGAAAAATCTCGCGGGCCGCTGGAGGCGGGCTTTCTGCGGCCGGGGCTCGCCGAGACGCTGGCAGCGCCCGGTGCGCCGTCGATTTTCTGGGGCTCGAAGGCGAGCGGGCGCTGTTCGCGCTCGATATCAGCGCGGCGCGCGACCCCGCCAATGAAGGCCCGCTCGCAGGCCTCGGCCATTTCCGCGACATGCGGTCGGCCGCCATGCTCCTTCCGGCGAAAGACACTGCGATCCTGGGCCAGGCCAAGGCACTGATCGACTGGCACCAGCGGCACGGCTTCTGCCCGCGGTGCGGCGGCCCCACGATTCTTGCGGATGCGGGCTACAAACGCGTCTGCAACGGCTGCAACGCGGAGCATTTTCCCCGTACCGATCCCGTCGTGATCATGCTCGCGACCCATGGCGATGCGTGCCTCGTGGGGCGCGGCAAGCAATTTCCTCAAGGGATGTTCTCGGCGCTTGCGGGTTTCATCGAGTCCGGCGAAACGATCGAAGAAGCCGTGCGCCGCGAATTGATGGAGGAAGCGGGCGTGAAGATCGGCGCGGTCCGCTACTATGCGACGCAGCCCTGGCCGTTTCCGTCGTCGCTGATGATCGGCTGTTTTGCGGACGCCGAGGATCGCAACATCAAGGTCGACGAAGCCGAGCTTGCCGAAGCGTTCTGGCTCGAGCGCGGCAAAGCGCGCGCGCTCATTTCGGGCGAACGGGTCGACGGGCTCTGGGTGCCGCCCGCCATCGCCATCGCCCATCACCTGATCAAGACCTGGGCGGAGGGGTGAGGGTGATCTTGCCAACGAGAGTTGGATTTGTTGTCACTTTTGCAGTCGTGCCTTTGCAAACGTTCGATCGTCGTCGTTGCACCATGACTAAGCCAATCTTGCCCTTGGATAACTTTATATCTGCCATACCCAACAGATGTCATTTCCGCGCAAGCGGGAACCCAGTCAGAGCGCGTCTGCGCGCTGAATAGCTTATCGACGCAACACATTGCATCGCGAACATTATTGCGCTCGCAGACACTCGCGCGCTGGGTTCCCGCTTGCGCGGGAATGACATTCTCTTGTGCCTACATCGCCGGCATCTGCGCGCGGAACGGATGCGCGGGATAGACGCCGAGGACCGTCAGCTTGCTGGTGAAGAAGCGCAATTCTTCGAGCGCGAGGCGCACATTGTGCTCCTGGGGATGGCCTTCGATATCGGCATAGAACTGGGTGGCGTTGAACGAGCCGCCGAGCTGATAGCTTTCGAGCTTGGTCATGTTGACGCCGTTGGTGGCGAAGCCGCCCAGCCCCTTGTAAAGCGCGGCCGGCACGTTGCGCACGCGAAACACGAACGTGGTCACGACCGGCCCCGAATCGAGCGGCGCATCGTCTGGCTCGTGCGCCATGATGAGAAACCGCGTCATGTTGTGCGACTCGTCCTCGACGTCGGCCTTCAGGATTTCGAGTCCATAGATCTCGGCGGCCAATGACGATGCGATCGCGCCGACAGTCGGATCTTTGAGATGCGCCACGTGGCGCGCCGAGCCGGCCGTATCATGCCAGTTCTGCGCCGTGAGTTTCATGTCGCGGATCAGCTTGCGGCATTGGCCGAGCGCGGGCCCCTGGCTCAGCACCGCCCTGAGGCCGTCGAGCGGCGCGCCTTTGATGCCCAGCAATTGATGGCGCACCCGGTGGAAATGCTCGCCCACGATGTAAAGGCCCGCATCGGGCAACAGATGATGGATGTCCGCGATGCGGCCATGCAGGGAATTCTCCACCGGAATGATCGCAAGTTCCGTCTCCCCATCGCGCACCGCCGCCACTGCGTCTTCGAATGTCGGACGCGGAACCGGGGTTGCGTGCGGCAGCGCCTCGCGCGCGGCGAGATTGGCGTAGGCGCCGGCTTCCCCCTGGAAGGCGACGCGTTTGGCGCGCGCGACGAGCGTGGACTGGGTCATGGCCGTTGCGTCCCGGCGGCGCGTCCGATGAGCGCACGCGCCTTTTCCAGATCGGCCGGAGTGTCGACGCTGAGCGGCACCTCGTCAACGCGCGCGACACCGATCGTCATGCCCGCTTCGAGCGCACGCAATTGTTCGAGCTTCTCGCGCTTCTCCAGCGGCGAAGGCGCGAGCTTCACGAAGCGCGACAATGACGGACGCTGAAACGCGTAGATGCCGATATGGTGGAACAGCGGACCGTCGCCTGAGGGCGCGCGCGCGCGCGTGAAGTAAAGCGCCCGGCCCCGCCGTCCCGTCACGTCCCAGACGACGATGGGCTTCACCACGCTCGGATTGTCGTAGTCCGCGGGATCGTCGATCTCGGCCGCAAGCGTAGCGATGTCGGCGCCCGTCGCCTTGAGCGCATCGGCGACGACGTGCACCGCGCCGGGATCGAGCGCGGGAAGATCGCCCTGCAGATTCACGACGACATGGTGGCGCTGTTCCGGATCGATCTTCTCGACGGCGGCGAATACGCGATCCGTGCCCGACGGCAGACCGGGATCGGTCAACACACCCACGCCGCCCACCTTTTCGATTGCCGCGACGATCTCGCGTTCGGCTGCTGCAACGACGACCGGTCCCACTTTCGCCGCCATCGCCTGACGCCAGACGCGCACGATCATGGGCTCGCCTGCGATGTCGGCGAGCGGCTTGCCGGGAAGGCGCGTGGACGCCATTCGCGCGGGTATGACGACGATCGTGCTCATCGCATTTCTGTTCCCAACTTATGCGACGCTTCGCCGCAATGACGCCCTTAGGACGGCAGGTAATGTCGCGCCGGTTCTCAAGGGGGCATCCCGGGCCGTCCGCCCGCGCCGCCGCCATTCCCTGCCGAGCACCTTAAGCGGCGCAAGCCCCTTCAACGCGGAGCGTGACCTTATGGATTCCTGGGAGTGGAACAAGATCATCGGCGCGATTCTCGGCACCGCCATGTTCGTGCTGATCGTCAAGTTCGCGTCGGAGGCGATCTTCGAAGTCCCGCCGCCCGCCAAACCGGGATACGTGGTGGAAGGCGTCCAGGAGACGGCATCGACCAGCGGCGCGGCCGCGGCGCCCGTCGAAGAAGCGCTGCCCGATTTCGGCACCGTGTTGCCCGCCGCGAGCGTCTCGGCCGGACAGGACGTGTCCCAGCGTTGCCAGCAATGCCACGATCTCTCCAAGGGGGGTCCCAACAAGATCGGTCCCAATCTGTGGGGCGTCGTCGGCCGCGCCCGTGCGACGCATCCGGGCTTCGACTATTCGAGCGCCATGATGTCGAGTCACGATCCCTGGACCTACGCCGAATTGTTCCGCTATCTGAAATCGCCCGCCACCATGGTGCCCGGCACGAAGATGACGTTCGCGGGGCTCAGGAGCGCGCAAGATCGCATCAACCTGATCGCCTATTTGCGCACGTTGTCGGATTCGCCCATGCCGATTCCGCCGCCCGCGCCGGCGAAGCCGGCAGCCGCAGCACCGACCGCAACGCCGGCACCCGCTGGGACAAAGGGTACGGCGCCGGCGACGCCCGCTCCCGCCGGTGCAAAAGGCGCCGCACCGGCAGCAGCTTCACCGGCTGGTGCAAAAGGCGCCGCGCCCGCGACGCCCGCGCCCCAGCAAGGCACGAAAAAGAGCTGACCCGCGCGCGCAATCGCTTGCGCGAAACCGGGAAAGCAGCGAGCGTTCTTTCATGAGCACGCGCGACACGACGCTTCTGCTTGTCGTCCCCGTCAATTGGGCCGGGTTCTGGACAATCCCTCTTGGAGAGATCGCTCCCGAGATCAAAGTGATCGTGCATGAGCGCGATCCCTACGAAGCGGAGACCGTGGATTACGTCCTCAGCTTTCGCCCCGCGCCCGGCTTTCTCAAAACGCTGCCCAATCTGAAAGCCGTGTTCTCGCTGGGCGCGGGCGTAGACGGATTCCTCACCGATCCCGAATACCCGAAGCACGTGCCGCTGGTGCGCTTTGTCGATCGCACGCTGTCGCGCGAGATGGCGCAATATATCGTGCTGCACACGCTGCTCCATCATCGCCAGCAGCGCGTGTTCGATGCCGCGCAAAAGGAACGGAAATGGCGGCAGATGATGCCGCCGCGCCGGACGGAAGACACGCGCATCGGAATCCTGGGCTTGGGCGAAATCGGCGGCATGGCCGGCGAACGTCTTCGCGATCTCGATTTTCAGGTCGCCGGCTGGAGCCGCACGCGAAAGACTCTTCCCGGCATCGAAAGCTTCGCAGGCGCGGATGAATTGAAACCGTTCCTGGCGCGCACGGACATTCTTATCTGCGTGCTGCCCCTGACGCCGGATACGCGCGGCATCCTCAACCGCGAACTCTTTGCGGCACTGCCGCGCGACGCTTTCGTCATCAACGCCGCGCGGGGCGGTCATACGGTGGAAAGCGACCTGGTGGAGGCGCTCGATTCCGGACGCCTTGCGGGCGCGGCGCTCGACGTGTTCGCAACGGAGCCGTTGCCCGAAATCGAGCCCCCTATGGACGCATTCCAAGATCATGGTTACGCCCCATGTCGCGGGCGTATCGGATCCGCGCGCGGCGTCGCGCTGGGTGCGGGATGCCATCGCGCAGCTCCAGCGCGGTGAAAAACTCGCCAACACCGTCGATTTCGCGCTGGGATATTAGCGGCTCTCGATTCGCTTGATGGCGGTGATCGGATTGGCAATGCGGCGAACGGCATCCGCGAGCGGCTCGACGGCCGTCTCCATGTAGAACGCGTTGGCGTGCAGAATGCGCGTTGCATCGAGCATCACGCCGATATGATCCAGCCAGCAGACGAGATCGCCGCGCGCAAGCCCCGTTCGATCGGCCGCGACGGGAACAGAACGCCCCAGCGCATTCTCCTGCATGTCGGCGTCGCGCGGCGCCGCGATGCCGCCCGCTTCGAGCGCGGTCTGGACGAGGCCCGAGCAATCGATGCCGGCCGCGGTCTTGCCGCCCCAGACATAGGGCACGCCAAGGAACCGTTCCGCGACCGCGACCCAATCGGGCGCATAGGCGCCGAGCGGCGCCAAATGGCGCGCGAACACGAAGCCGTCGGGCGCGATGCGCGTGAAGCGGTCGCCGGCTTCGAGAATTTTCACTTTCGCATTCATCGGTAACATGTCGCGTGGCGGCGATTTCAATTCCGGCGCGCCATAAAGCGGCGTCATCAATGCCGTCACGCGATGATCGGGTTCGATGGCGGCTTCGCCAAGTTCCGTCGCGCAAACATAGCCCACATAATCGTCGACGGAAGACTGGCCCCACGCCCAGCCGCCTGCGATGTCGTAAACCGCAAAGTTCTCGCCCAGCAGAAGTTCCGTCTCGAGGCGCGCGCCGAAATCCGGACCTGCGCGCAAGGCGACCCGGCCGCGCAGCGCGCGATGCAATGTTCCCTCGACGAAGCGTGCGGCGTGAACGCGTCCGCGCAGATGCGCCGCCGCCAGGTCGACGCGCGCCGGTGTCGTGCGGCTGTCGGTCAAGCGCGCGCCCGTGACGGATAGCGTGCCGCCAGCAGTGAATAGAGTGCGCGCGCCGTATTGGCTTCCGCGCCGCTGTGGCGTCCCGGCCGCGGCCGGTCGGTCCAGGCCGGAATGTCGAGATGCACCCACGATTTCGCGCGCTCGACGAAGCGATTGAGGAACAAGGCCGCGGTGATCGCGCCGGCCAGAGCATAGTGGGGGCTGTTGGTGAGATCGGCGACCGGACTCGCGATCGCCGCCTCGTATCCGCGCCACAACGGCAACCGCCACAGGGGATCGTGCACGGCGGTACCGTGCGCCATCAGGTCCGCGGCAAGCGTTTCGTCATCGGTGAAGAAGGGCGGCAGTTCCATGCCGGTGGCGGAGCGCGCGGCGCCCGTCAGCGTCGCCACGTCGATCAACAGCTCAGGCGATTCGCTGTCCGCTTCGGCGAGCGCGTCGGCGAGCACGAGGCGACCTTCCGCGTCCGTGTTTCCGATCTCGACGGTCAATCCCTTGCGGCTGGGGAACACGTCGCCCGGCCGGTACGCATTGCCCGAAACGGAATTTTCGACCGCGGGCACCAGCACGCGCAAACGAAGATCGAGTTTCGCGCCCATCACCATGTGGGCGATGCCGAGCACGACCGCGCCGCCGCCCATATCTTTCTTCATCGCCAGCATATTGGCCGCGCCCTTGAGATCGAGGCCACCCGAATCGAAACACACGCCCTTCCCCACCAGCGTGACCTTGGGCGCGCCCGGGCGGCCCCAGGTGAAATCGATCAGCCGCGGTGCCCGCACCGACGCGCGGCCCACGGCATGAATCAGCGGATAAATCTGCTTGAGCAATGCGTCGCCCGTCACAATGGAGAATTTCGCCCCATGGCGGCGGGCGAGATCGCGCGCCGCGACGGCCAGTTCTTCGGGCCCCATGTCGTTCGACGGCGTATTGACGAGGTCGCGCGCGAGAAACACGCCTTCGGCGATGCGCGAAACTTCTTCGCCATCGATTCCATCCGGCAGGACGAGCTTGGGCGCATTGCGGGCGAATTTGCGATAGCGGGCAAATTTGTACGTGCCGAGCAGCCAGGCCAATGCCGCGTGCGCGCCGCCGACTTCGTCCGGCACGTCGCCCAGCGCATAGGCGCCGTCCGGCAGATTTTCGGAGAACGCGGCCAGCGCCAGAGGATCGCCGCCCTTGCCGAGCCCGAGCACCGCCGAAGCGATCCCTCCACTCGCGTTCGGCACCAGCACAAGTTCGCCCTCTTTCGCAGTGAATCCGGCGCTTCCGAGCCAGCTCCGCTCGCGCCTGGTGCGGCGGGCGAGCCAGCGTTTGAGATCGGCTGTCTTCACCGCGTGCAGCTTGATTGCGTTCTTTGCGCTTCTCGCAAGGCTGGAATGCATGATGGACCCTTTGACGCTGACGGCAGGACGAACTTAGAAATCGTGCGCGCAAGCCGCAACCGGAGTTTGGCGATGGCCGCTCAATACACCTTGATCCTGGGAACGAAGGATTGGTCGTCCTGGAGCCTCAGGCCCTATCTGGCCCTCAGGGCCACGGGGGCGCCGTTCGAGGAGCACGTGGTCCGGCTGCGGCACACCGAATCGCGGGAAGAACTCCTGCGCTATTCGCATTCCGGCAAGGTTCCGGTGTTGAAGATCGCCGAGAACGGGCAGACCCAGACCGTGTGGGACAGCCTCGCCATCTGCGAGACTTTGGCGGAGCGGCACCCTTCGGCCGGTCTGTGGCCGGACGATCCCCATCTGCGGGCCGAAGCGCGCTCCTATGCGGCGGAGATGCATTCGGGCTTCGCGGCGGTGCGGGCCAATCTGTCGATGGATTTCGTGCGGCGGCATCCGACGCCCGCGCTCGACGCCGAAACGGAGGAACAGCTCGCGCGCATCCTGGACGCCTGGACGCACGCGCTGACCAACCACGGCGACTCGAACGGCTTCCTGTTCGGACGTTTCTCAATTGCCGATTGCATGTATGCGCCCGTCGTATCGAGGCTCAGGACCTACGGCATCGATACGTCGCCGCTGATCCAGCGCTACTGCGACCGCATCTTCGCATTGAAAGCGATGCGGGACTGGGAGAAAGCCTCGCAAGCCGAAGTCGATGCGGGAATCGCCTAGAGCCCGCTGGCTTTGGGAGACATCGCGACTTTTCCCATCTCGCGATAGAACCGCACGGCGCCTGGATGAAGCGGCGCCGGCAGATCGACGATCGCCGTTTCAAGCCGGATCGATTTTGCGCTCGGATGCGCGTCGTCGAGCATTTCGCGGTTGGCCGGGCTGAACAGCGCCTTCGTCACGCTGTAGACGAGATCCGCCGGCTCGGCATCGTTGACGATCCACACCGCACGCACGCTCACCGTCTGGATCGGACCCGAGCCGGGATATTCCTCGGCGGTAAGCGAAGCGGGTGCGAGGCTCGGCATCGCCGCGACGAGCCGATTGCGGCCGTCGCCGTCGATCGGCACGAGGACGGCCTTACCGCGCGCGACAAGATTCTCGACCAGCACGACGGGCGCGCCGCCGACGAAGAAGAAGGCATCGATCTTGCCTTGCTCGAGCCGTTGCGCGGCGATATCGGCCGGTTCGAAGCTTTCCTTGATGCGCCTTTCGCCCACGCGACAGGCCGCGAGAACCGCACGCGCCGTTTCGAGCGTGCCGGAATTGGGCGCCCCGATCGAGACGCGCTTTCCCCTGAGATCGGCAATCGACCTGATATGGGCGCCGGGCGCCGCCACGACATGGACCTCTTCCGGAAACAGATCCGCGATGATGCGAATGTGGGTCTGCGGTCCCGGCTTTCTAAACAAACCCTTACCGGCGACCGCCTCCGCCACCACGTTCGACTGGGCAAGTCCCGCATCGGCCCGGTGCGCGTTCACCTCGAGCACGTTGGCGACGGCGCCTTCGCTGCTGCGCGCCGACGCGATCAGGCCCGACGGCCCGCAAGCGCCGGCCACGTCGCAGCGTTCGATCCCGGGGGGATGGCTGACGATACCGGCAATCGCCTGGCCGACCGGAAAATAGGTGCCGCCCGTGGCTCCCGTCGCAATGACGAAGGACACGCGCGCGGGCCCGGTTTGCGCGGAACCGAAGCCGATTGTCGCTGCTGCGGCCAGGGCCATCGCGCCCCCTGCCACTGCCAGCGAAAATCCTGTGGTGCGCCGCGTCATGTGCCGCCATAGAACAGCGCCATTGCGTCAAGATTTCGACGCGACAAAAGGCACGAATTCGCACGCTCTTTCGCAACATACTTAAGGGTTTGTTGACCCGGGACGGGCATGCTCGGGGCTGGATCGTTTTGTGCCTTGAGGCCTGCCATGGATCGCTTCTACGCCCGTTTCGCCGCGACCGCTCTTTGCACCATTTGGGCCGCCGGCTGCGCCACAACGCCGACCCCGCCGCCGGCCGCGAAATTGACGGGACCCGCAGCCGTTCAGGCCGCGACCCAGCCGCAGCCCGCCGCGCAGCCCGGCGACAACGATCCCAGCATGGCCGCACTCGTGAGAAATCTGCCCGCCAATCTCGACGGCGAAGTCCGCCGCGCACAACTCCTGCGCAGCAAAGGCTATTACCAGGACGCGGCGCACGTTCTGAGCCAGCTGATGCTGGTGGTGCCCGACGACGCCCGCGTGGTGGGCGAATTCGGCAAGGTGATGGCGCAGGAAGGCCATTCCCGCAACGCGCTCGCGTTCCTGAAGCGCGCGAGCGAGTTGCAGCCAAACGATTGGACGATCTATTCGGCCATGGGCGTGACCTATGACCAGCTGGACGACCGCAAGAATGCGCGCGCGGCCTATGAGCACGCGTTGGCGCTCAAACCGGGCGATGCCACGGTGCTGAACAATTACGCGGTGTCGCGGATGCTGGCCGGCGATCTCGATGGCGCGCAGCGCCTGCTCGCGCAGGCCTCCCAGACCGGCAGCGACTATCCCAAAATCGCAAGCAATCTCGCGATGCTGGCGAGCATGAGAAATCCGCAGACCGCTACAACCGGAACAGCGCCCGTCGGCGTGGCCCAGATGCCGGTTGGACAGGCCCCGGTGCATATGGCGAACGTCACCGTTCAGCCGATTGCAGCCGCAGATGCCGGCGCGCCGAAACAGCTCGCGTCGCCAGAGGTCGTGATGCAGAAGGTTCCGGTCGATCCCGAGGCCGGCCCGGTGGCGACCGCTTCGCATGCGCCGTCCAAACTCGCGAACGGGGCTGCGACTCCCAAAAAGGTCAAGCATCCCGTGGCGACTGCGGCGGCCAAGCCCGCGGCGCCTGCGCCGACGTTGCGCACAGCGGCCGAGTTGAACTGACCGCCAGATCCCGGCAGGCGGCAGCCGCGCAAAATCGGCGCGAAAAGCCGCGCTCAATCCGTCTTTTCCATGGGACTGCGGGCTCCGGACGACCTCACACAATTTGATCTGACCGCACGAAACGGACCCATACCGTCGGGCCGCTCAGCACGAAATCGTGCGACCCGGCCAGCGAAGGTGCGTGGAATTTGGGGCTGCAGCGTCATGGGTGTTTGTGCGCGAGCAACTTGCACGCTGCATTCCGGCGACTGTTGCGGGCGCGCTCCTTCATGTACTGGCCGTGGCGGCCCCAATGCTTGCCGTCAGGGCGTCGCAGGCATGGCTGGACCGCCAACGCCTCGTCGATGCGAGACGGCACAATAAAAAAGTCTTCGCTTATTGTTCGCGCAGGAACGGACCGTTCAATGATGGAAGGTCTGCATCACCTTCATGACTGCGGGGCCGAGAATGACGACGAAGAGACAGGGAAGAAAGAACACGATCATCGGAACGGTGAGCTTGGCGGGAAGTGCGGCCGCTTTCCTCTCGGCTTCCTGCATGCGCATCTCACGGTTTTCCTGCGCGGTGACGCGCAGCGCCTGACCCATCGGCGTCCCGTATTGCTCGGCCTGATTGAGCGCCGTCGCGACAGCCTTCACGCCCGAATGGCCGCAGCGCTTGGCCAGATTGTCGAAGGCCTGACGCCGGTCCTGAAGATACGAAAGTTCGGCCGTGGTCAGCCCAAGCTCTTCGGCGAGTTCGGCCGATTGCGGACCGATCTCGGACGCCACGCGGGTGAACGCCGATTCGATCGACATGCCGGATTCCACGCAGATGAGCATCAGATCGAGCGCGTCCGGGAACGCGTGCATGATCGAGGTGCGGCGCTTGGTGATCCGGTTCGAAACGAAGACGTCGGGCAGATAGAAACCGGCCAGAGCCGCGCCCAGCGCCGCCAGGAATTTCTCCGGATCGGACCAGGTGAAATGGGTCACGAGGAACAGATAGGCGAGCGCCGTCACAAAAACGATGAACGGCATCACGAAGCGGAAGAACATGAACGCGACGAGCGGCGCCTGGCCGCGATAGCCTGCATGAGCCAGCTTCTCGCGCGTGTTTTCGGATTCGAGAATATTCGACAGCTTGAGGCGCTCCACCGTCTGCTTCATGAAGGAGATGGGCTCGGCGCGCAGCGAATTTCGCTGCTTGAGCTGGGCGTGGTGCTTCAGCCGCAATTCCTCGCGCCGCTCCGCCACCGCCTTCATCCGCGAACCGAGCGCGTTGCGGTTGAGCATGGGGATGCCGAGCGTGACGATCGTGGCGAAGGCCAGAACTGCGGCCACCACCGTGATCACCAATTCGCGGTCAAACAACACATTGAAGATACCGACGTCGAGCATGTTGTCTCTCAGTGCTTGAATTTGATCATCTTCGACATCACGAAAATGCCCGTGGCCATCCAGACGACGCAGGCCGCGAGCATCAGATTGCCCATCCGTTCGGTGAAGAGGGCCATGATGTAGGTCGGCGAGGACATATAGACGAGGAACATCACGAGAGGCGGAAGCGAGCCGATGATCATGGCCGACGCTTTCGCTTCCGACGACATCGCCTTGATCTTGCCCTGCAGCCGTTTCCTGTCCCTGAGCACGTTGGCGAGATTTCCCAGCGCTTCGGAAAGATTGCCGCCGGACTTCTGCTGGATCGTCATGACGATCCCGAAGAAACTCACTTCGGCGGTCGGCATGCTGTCATGCATCTTCTTCAGGCCCTGTTCGAGCGTGACGCCCACTTTGAGACCTTCGCAGAGCTTCGCGAATTCCGGGCCGACGGGCGCCCGCATTTCCCGGCCTACGATCTTCAATGCTTCGTTCGTCGGCAGGCCCGATTTGACGCTGCGCACGATCACGTCGATCGCGTTGGCGAATTCCTTGGTGAAGGCCTTGATGCGGCGCGCCCGGAGAAATGACAGCACCCAGCGCGGCAAGCCGAGGCTCACGGGGAATGCGACAAGCGCGGCGATCAAGAAAGATTGATGTGCGAGAAGGCAGCCGCCCGCGGCGACAAGCCCCGCGATGGCGCAGATGATCCAATAGGTCCGCGGGGTGATCGTGAGGCCGGCCTGTTCGAGCCGCCGGCGCAGGCTCGGCCGGACTTTCTTCGCGGCCTGCTGCTTTTCGAGATCCTTGAGCAAGGATTGAACGTTGCGGCGCCGTTGCTGATTGGCGTCAGCCGCGCCGCGTACGGCGGCGCCGACGGGCTGTCCCGATACGGCGGCCAACCGCTTTTTCGACGTCCCGCTCGTGCCGGCAAACGCAAACGCGACGCCCCCGAGCGCAAGCATCAGAAAAAGCGCGGTCAGTACGTAGAGAACGGGGGTGCTCATCGCTGCGCCCTATTCCTGCAGGGCATCGAGACATTCGGCGAGTTCGCGTTCCATACCGAAGTAGCGCGCGCGCTCCCAGAACGCGGGCCGCACGATACCGGTGCCGGCATGCCTGCCCTTGATGCGCCCGGTCTCGTCTTCGCCGTTCATTTCGTAGCTCAGCAAATCCTGCGTGGTCACGACGTCGCCTTCGGTGCCGATCACTTCCGTGACCTTGGTGATACGGCGAGAACCGTCGCGCAGACGTTCCGCCTGGATGATCACGTCGATGGAGCCGACGATCATTTCGCGGATGGTCTTGAGCGGGAGCGAGAAGCCGCCCATCGTGATCATCGCTTCCAGGCGCGACATGGCCTCGCGCGGCGAGTTGGCGTGCAGCGTGCCCATCGAGCCGTCATGGCCGGTGTTCATCGCCTGCAGAAGGTCGAACGCTTCCGGTCCGCGCACTTCGCCCACGATGATCCGCTCTGGACGCATACGCAGACAGTTGCGCACGAGATCGCGCATGCTGATCTGGCCCTGGCCTTCCAGGTTCGGCGGGCGCGTTTCCAGCCGCACGACGTGAGGCTGCTGGAGCTGAAGTTCGGCCGCGTCTTCGCAGGTGATGATGCGCTCTTCGGTGTCGATATAGGCCGTCATGCAGTTCAGGAGCGTCGTCTTGCCGGAGCCTGTGCCGCCCGAGATGAGCACGTTGCAGCGCGAGCGGCCGATCACGCCCAGGAGGCGCGCGCCCGGGGCATTGATCGAGCCGAAGCGCGTCAGATCGTCGAGTGTCAGCTTGTCCTTGCGGAATTTTCGAATGGTCAGCGTGGGTCCGTCCAGCGAAAGCGGCGGCGCGATCACGTTGACGCGGCTGCCGTCCAGGAGGCGCGCGTCGCAGATGGGCGAGCTTTCGTCGACGCGGCGGCCGACCTGGCTCACGATGCGCTGGCAGATGTTCATCAGCTGCGCGTTGTCGCGGAAGCGGATGGCCGTGAGCTGGACCTTGCCGCCGACTTCGATGAAGACGCGGTTGGAACCATTGACCATGATGTCGGCGATGTCGTCGCGGGCGAGCAACGGTTCGAGCGGTCCGTAGCCCAGCACGTCGTTGCAAATGTCCTGGAGCAGGCTTTCCTGCTCCGCGATCGACATCACGACGGCCTTGATCGAGATGATCTCGTTGACGATGTCGCGAATCTCTTCGCGCGCGGAATCGGGATCGAGCTGCGCAAGTTGCGAAAGATCGATGGTGTCGATCAGGGCGCTGAAGACCGTGGTCTTGATCTGGTAATAGTCTTCGGAGCGGGTATCGGCGAGTTGAACGACCGCCTTCGAAGCTGTGGGAACGACATGCGCTCCGCCTTCGGTGCGCGAAGGCGTGGGGCTGGCGGCCGGCGATGCCGCAACGCGGGCGGGCGCGGGCTCGATGCGCGGCGCCGCCGGCGCGGGGGCCGGTTGGTCCGAAGTTGCGGAGCGTTTGCCGAACATCGCTTAGGCCTGCTTCCGTCCCTTGAGAAACGACAGGAAAGGCAACACACCCTTCCCGCTTTCGGGCTGCGCGCTGCGGCCGGTCACCATCTCGGCCAGGTTTCGAATACCGTCCGCCGTCACCGATCGGGGCTGTACTTCAGGCAGCATCTGGCCGTTGTTGGCCGCGGCTCCATAAAGCGCCGCATCGAACGGCAGGATCACCGATGGTTGGATGCCCAGTGTCTCGGCAAAATCCTTCACCGGAATTTCGGGCCGCTTGTGCATACCGACCTGATTGAGCACGAGCCGCGGCGGCGCGTCGTTGGGGCGATTCTGTCTCAGCAGATCGACGAGCGCCTTGCCGTTGCGCAGGCTTGCCAGATCGGGCGTCGCCA
This sequence comes from uncultured Alphaproteobacteria bacterium, assembly GCA_963760345.1. GTDB lineage: Bacteria > Pseudomonadota > Alphaproteobacteria > Micropepsales > Micropepsaceae > Rhizomicrobium. The sequence goes on along the minus strand of CAVXCU010000001.1, from coordinate 1,096,628 downwards.
CGATCACGATGTCGTCGGCGGCGAGCAGCGTCTGACGTACCCATGGCGTCCAGGCGTGGGGAATATCGACGATGACGCAGGGTGTCATGCGGCGCACCGCGTCGATCACGGCTTCGTAGGCGGACGGCTCCGCGTCGAAGCCGCGTTCGAGAAGCGCGGGCGCCGTGAAGAGAGACAGATGATCGCCGTTTTTCAGCAGCAACCGGTCGAGCAGCACGTCGTCGAGCCGTTCGGGCGCGGTCAAGGCGTCGGCGACGCCCTGGCTCGGCTCTTCGTTGAAGTTCAATCCGGCGGTGCCGAAAGGCAGATCGAGATCGACGATCGTGGTGTTGATCTTCAGCATCTCGGCGATGCACCAGCCGACATTGTGCGAAATGGTCGATGCACCGGCGCCGCCCCGGGCACCGACAAATGCCACGGTGCGCCCGATGGGGGCCGCGTCGGGATGGAGATAGAGACCCGAAATGACTTCGATCAGATGCAGCGGGTTGAGCGGCGCAACGAGATATTCGCTGACGCCGCGGCGCATCAGCTCGCGATAAAGTTCCACGTCGTTGACGCGGCCGACGATGACGACTTTGGTGGTCGGATCGCAGACATCGGCCAGCCGGTCGATTTCGTCGACCGCGGTCTTGCCCTGCAACCGCGTTTCCACGATCAGAAGATTGGGCGTGACCTGGCCCGTGTAGTGCTCGACGGCGGCCTGCAAGCCGCCCAGCTGGACGGTGACATGCGCTTTGGAAAGACGCCGGTCGGTGGCCGCACGCTGTAATGCCGCGCCCGTGTCGGGAAATTCGCAAAAGGCATGGATGGAGATGCGCGGCACCGGCCGCTCGTGCGGCGCGGCCCCGAACGCGTCTTCGACGCTCACCAATCCTTGTTCCGGCGTCGCCTTCGCCATGACGATCTCCAATACTTAGTGGGAAACGTCCGAACACGGTGCCGGATTGGTCTTGCGTCTTTGTGGCTGCGGTCGGCTGACCCTTGTCGAAGTTGCCGAGCACCGTGCTGCGTCGCGTGGTGTCGACATCGCCCATCTGGCCCGTCGTCATGAGATCGCGCGGATCGGCCACCATTACGGCGACGTTGTTCTGCACCGAACAGCCGAAATCGAGCATGGGCAGGTTCGATGCGGTGTCCGCAGTATTCTTCGGACCAGTTGCCGCAGGCATCGGTGTGCGCGACATACGTCACGAAGCCGATTTCGATGCGCGTATCCCCGTCGGCTGCGTCGCGCGTGCCCACCAGGATGCGCGAGCGCGGAACGCCCAGTGCGGCCAGCTGCTCGCCGAAATAGGCGATCGCGTCGGAAGCCCCCGGACCGGACGGCGCGGAAATGCTGATCGCGCCGTTGCCGTGCGCCAGGTAGTCCGCGACGAAGGCCGTAAAGTGCGCCGCATCGTCGGGCGAAAGATTGCGCGAAGCGGGCACCTTGATCGTGGCATAGGACGGCTCGACGGTGATCGGATGATTGACCTCCGGGTCCGCGACGATCTTGCCGTCGTTGAAGGGCTCGGCGCAGCTGCCCGCCATCAAAACGGCGGCGAGAGAAGCGGCGCGCAGAACATGGTTCGCAGTCATGGCCATTCTCCTACTCGACAATAAAGCCGACTTTGCCGTCGCCGGCGGATTTGAGTCCGTGCGGATCCGGCGAAGTGAGCGCGTTGAGACGTCCGAGAGCGATCGTTTCCGCATCCGTCGCCGGTGCGAAGCCGTCGGTCGGCGCGGACAGCTTGGCCTCCGTCGTCGGATTGACGAGATAGGCGCTGACGATCACGACAAGTTCCGTTTCGTTGTTCTGGAAATCGCGGCTGCGGAAGAGCGCGCCCAGCACCGGCATGTCGCCCAGGCCGGGAAATTGATCCAGATCCTGTTTCGTCACGTGCTGCATAAGGCCCGCAATCGCAAAACTGCCGCCCGAAGGAAGTTCGATCGTCGTCTCGGCGCGGCGTACGCTCAGCGCCGGAATCGCAAGGCCCGCGCTCGTCACGTTGGTTCCCGTGCTGCTGGTCGTGGCGGCAGCCTGCTGCAGGAATGCGCCTTCGTTCGTCAGCTCGCTGACTTCGGTCGAAATCTGCAGCGATATGCGATTGGGGCTCAACACGACGGGCGTGAAGGAAAGGCCCACGCCGAACTGCTTGAAGTCGACGACGACGTTGCCGTATTGGTCGCGGGAGACCGGAACCGGGAATTCGCCGCCGGCAAGGAACTTCGCCGTTTCGCCGGACACCGCGATCATGTTCGGCTCGGCGAGCGTGTGGACGAGGCCGACCTGCTCCAGCGCGTTCAGCACGCCCTGCAAATTGTTCGGGCTCGGAGCCAACGGATTGGCGCCGACGGAACCGAGCTGCAGGCCGGAGCCTTCCGCCAATGCGGTACCTATCAGGCCATAGGGATTCGCCGTGGCGGCGATGATCGGCACTCCCGCCGCGCTCGCGGCGGCCTGGAGATTGATTCCAAATTGCTTGGACACGTCGCGCTCGACTTCGGCGACGCGCACCTTCAGGAGAACCTGCTCGCCCGCCAGGATCTTGAGCATGTTGAGGACCCTTTTGGGGTCGTTGTCGACAAACCGGGACGCCAGATCCTGCGCACGATTCGAATCGAGCGCATTGGCGACGGAACCGGTGAGCACGACATTGTCGTTCAGCGCCGTCACTTTGATGGTCGAGCCCGGAATGTCCACGCGGATCATGGACTGAAGATCGGTGACGTCGCGCTCGACATGGATATCGATCGTGAGAATCTGATGGCCCGCGCCGTCGAAAAAGAACGCATTGGCCTGGCCGGTCTTCTGGCCGAGCAGGAACACGCGCCGCGGCGTGCGCACGACGGCGTCAACGATGGCCGGATTCGACACCAGCACGTCGCGCGCATCGGTATCGAGCTGGACGATTGCGGCCTTGTTGAGCGCGAGTGTGATGTGCTCGCTGGCCGCTGCGCGTCCGTTCGCGGACACCGTGATCACACGCGCGCCGGGAGGCACCATATCGGCGCTCTGCGCGCTCGCCTGTCCGGCCAATGCGGCGGCCGCGAGGAGTACGACTGCGAGAAAACGACCCGACATGGCGCTACTCCCTCTGCTCGCCGCCATGGGCGACGTTGTAACGGATGATGTCGATCGCAGCGGCATCGGACTGGGCGGATCCCGTCGTAGTGGCCGCTATCGTTCGCGATTCGATGGCATTGTCGCCCAATGCGCGCAACGAAAGCGACAGCGTGCCCGTGGCTTGCGCCCGCTCGACAACTTCCGCCTGCGGCGGCGTCAGTTCGAGCGTTGCGGTTTTCGCCAACACGACCTTCTGGTCCTTGTCCTGGGCATAGGTCTGATCGACGGCGAGCACGCGGACGTCGTTCAAAAGCGTGCGCGCCTTGTAGCGACGCGGCGTATCCGAAATCAGCGTGGTGACAAGCACGTCGACGCGATCGTTCGGAAGAATGAACCCGCCCGCACCCGATTCCGTCGAGACGCCGATCGAAATCGCGCGCATGCCGGGCGTCAGCATCGCGGCCATGAAACCCGCGCTGTTGGCGTGAACGATCATCGCCGTGGTGAAGGGTTCTCCCGAAACCACGGGCGCGCGCAGGACGGCGCCCGCGACGATATGATTGATGTCGGGCGAACCTTCGCGCGTGATGAATGTGGAATCGACTGCCGATCTCGGCCATGTCTGCCAGCGCACGATGTCCGGAGTGAGTTGCACGCCTGGCCGCAAATCGGTGGCGGCGACAAGGACTTCATTTGTGGTGGGAGGCGCAAGCGCCGCTTTGACCGGTTTGGACCCGCCGCCAAGAAGCCCGCGAACGATGAGAGCGGCGGCACCGGCGGCCAAAGCCGCAGCCCCGAGAATGAGGACGCGCTGTGTATTCATGGGATACGGCTCCTTTGTGCCAATCCCAACACGAAACCCTTTAGGAAGTGCTTAATCAGAGACTACAAAATGCGCGAGTGGGTTCGTCTCACCCGAGCATGCCGGCGCGCAGCCCGTCCGTGTAGAGGACGACGGCGAAGGCGCCCGCGGCGAGCGCCGCGCCATAGGGAACGCCGGACGCATTGTCGTGCAGGCGCAGGACCCAGTTCTGCCGCGCCAGGGGCGCAGGCAAAGGCAGACTGCGAAAACTCAGGAGCGCGAGCGTCAGCCCGCCGCCCAAAACGGAAGCGATAAGCGCATAACCGGGCAGATCGGAAAGCCCCAGCCACAGCGAGGCACAGGCGAAGAGCTTGGCATCGCCGCCGCCCACGTAGCCGAGCGCAAACAATGTGAAGCCCACCACGAGCCCGAGAAATCCCGCGAGCACATGGCCGCCGAACACGGCCGGTGGCATGCCTGTCGCGAGCGTAAAGACGATGAAGGTGGCGATAAGCCCGGCTTGAATGGTATTGGGGATCGTGAAACTTGCCAGATCCCAGCAGGCTGCGGCGAGAAGCAGGGCCGGAAGCGCCGCCAGGACAAGAAATTCGGCAATCACGACGTTCTCCCCGTCCGGAAACGGACGGCCGCCCCCGAGGAGCGGCCGCCGCCTGATCTATCGAAAGATCGTTACGCCTCAGATCACGGCGCCGTCATTGCGGCCGCGACCGAGCTGAACGTGCCCTTCAGGTTCGTACCGACGAGCTGAACAGCCGCGATAATCACAACGGCGATGCCCGCCGCGATCAGACCGTATTCAATGGCCGTCGCGCCGGATTCGTCGCTCAGAAAACGAGAAACAAGGTTCTTCATGGTAAGCCTCCGCTTGATTGACACCCTAGGATGACCAGCCGGCACCGTTTCTTAAAAGCGGCCCATTGCATGGACATGGGGAGAGATTACGCGGCCTCCATTAACGCGTGATTAAACGGGCTACCTCGCCATTCCGGCGATTGTGCCGGTGCGATACGAATTCGGGCGGTTGGAGATAATGCGAACGCAAGGATTACAAATTCGTTTACCAAACGGCAGAATTCCGCGGCAAAAAAACTTGAATGGACGAACTTCGCATCCCGTCTCGCGTTCTCCTCGTTACGCCATTTTGTGCGGAGCGCAGTCACGATCCAGCCGTGACGCACCGCGCCATTGGACCGGCAGGGGCCGGGACAGCGATCCGCTGAACCAAAGCCGCCGGCGTACGACGGCCATCAAACTCTTCGCGAGTGCAATGGACAGCGCGGCGACGGCCACGCCGGCGATCACGTCCACCAGATAATGGCCGCCGAAGAACGGGATCGACACCAGCATCAACACGTTCAGGAAGCAAATAACGACGGAAATGATGCCGCTGCGCCGAAAGCCATAGGTGTAGACGATCGCCATTGCCGTGTGGAACGAAGGAAAGGAGACGACGCCGGTCATTTTGCTCATATCAAAATGCAAATTCACGCCGCGGCGCAAATGCTCGATGACCGGAATATAGTCGCCGCGCGATTCCAAGCCGAACGTCTTGAACGTGCCGAGCGCCGGGAGCCAGACCGAGCCCGCCGCCGTCAGAACGCCGGCGAAACACACGATCCAGAACATCTCGCGCAGCTCCGTCTTTCGGCGCATGAGACCGAACAGGACGGTGAAGTAGAGCCCTTGATAAAGCAGGCTGACATAGGCCAGGCGAAGGATCGCTTCGGCCGCCGAATGGCGCATCAGAAGCCGAAACCAGAAGAGCCAATCGAACCCGAGCGCGAGGTCGGCGCGTTCCAATGCGCCATCGGCCAGCGGAAACGCCACCGCACAGCACAAATAGGAAAGAAACCCGAAAAGTATCGTCGTCACGCTCGAAAGCGCGAAATACTCCGTGACGAGGGAGCCTTGTGCGCTCGCCAGACGGGTTCGAAAGACAACGCCCAGGGCAATCGCGAAAACGGGAACCGCGATTTCGATCGGCGCGATCGAGAAGGAAAATCCCGCCTTCGCGATCCAAACCAAATCGACCAGCGCGACGACCGCAGCAGCCGACCATTCGAGCGGAAACTCCGTCGCCGCATGGAGCAACGACTGCGTTTCGCCGCGGTTCTGCCAGAGGCGCATACACGCTGTTCCCGGATGGTGTTTGGCTGCGGCAATTCTGGCTGAGCGCCGTTAGCTCTTCGTTAGCGCGCCCAGTCGGCGATCCGATGGCCGTCCGTCGCCCTTAAGGGAAGATTGTCGAAAGGGAGTTAAAGCTCCGACAACCTTGTGCAGCGAAAATTCGTTACCCTCAGCCGGAGCCATCGATGGACGCGCCTGCGCCGGATACCGCCCAAGGCATGCGCGCAGCCGCGCGTGCCTGGACCGTGCTGGGCGCGATCGTCATGGGCTATTGCGGTTCGCTCGCGCTGATGTTTGCGCAGGGCAGTTGGATCGTGGACGCGAACGGCAAAGCCGACGTCACGGATTTTCTGGAAGTCTGGACGGCTGGCCGCTTCGCGCTCGATGGCGCGCCGGCCACGGCCTATGACTGGCGTGCGCATCACGCCGCCCAGGCCGCACTCGCCGGTCACGATTTTCACGGCTACCTGCTCTGGAGCTATCCGCCGCTGTTCCTGTGCGTGGCGGCACTTCTGGCCGCATTGCCCTATGCGGCGGCATTCGCCGGCTGGGTCGTCGCGACGGCCGGCGCCTATGCGGCCGCAATCGCTGCGATCGCCAGACGGCGCGAAGCAACCCTGGCCGCCTGCGCAACGCCGGCATTCTTCGCCAATGCGCTGGTCGGCCAAAACGGCTTCCTGACGGCGGCTCTGATGGGATCGTCGCTCCTGTTTCTCGAGCGGCGCCCGATTCTCAGCGGCATATTCCTCGGACTTTTGACCTACAAACCTCAATTCGGAATTCTGTTTCCGATCGTTCTTCTCGCCGGCGGATATTGGCGCGCGCTTGCGTCCGCGACCGTGACGGCGGCCCTCACGATTGCCGTCTCCTGGGCACTGTTCGGCACCCAGACCTATCTGGCCTTTCTTCATTTTCTGCCCGGCACCTCGCAAGCCATCCTGGGCCATGGCGGCGAGGATTGGCACAAAATGCAAAGCATCTACGCGCTTGCGCGGCTCTTCGGCGCGAGCGATGCGTCTGCGTGGATCGCCCAGGGCATCACTGTGGCCGCCTGCATCGCGGGTTCGATCTGGTTGTGGCGCCAGAAGGTTCCCTTCGCGATCAAAGCCACCGGGCTCCCGGTGGCCGCGATGCTCGCGACGCCTTACCTTCACATGTACGATTTTCCCCTGCTCGCGGTATCCCTCGCGTTTCTGTTTCGCGCCCACCCATTCGACCGCGTGGAATGGGCCGGGATTGCGGCCGCAAACCTGCTTTTTGTGGCCTTCATATTTGTGAAGGTGCCCTTCGGCCCCCTGATCGTCGCCATCGTCGCGCTTCTCGTGCTGCGCCGGGCGATTGGCATTGCCACCCCCGCCAGCCGGATGTTGCATCGAACGGGAAATTTAAGCCTTCCTTTACGGCCTTCGAACTAACGTTGCTGGCCGCATTCCAAGAGTAGAAGCGCCATGAATCGCGTCGCAGGCCTCGTACTTCTTGCCGCCACGTCCGTTCTTGGGGGCGTGCAGCCTTCGCTGGCTGCCGGCGGCGGCGTCATTGTCCCGATCGACGAAGTGCGGCTTGTGACGTTCCCGAAACCCGTCACCACGGTCTATGTGGGCAATACGACGATCGCCGATGTCACGATGATCGATTCGCGGCATGCCTTCCTGCTGGGCAAAGTGTTCGGTCAAACGAATGTGATCGCACTCGGCGCCGACGGCACGTCCGTCGCAAACGATCAAGTTACGGTACTTGCCCATCGCGTCGGCATGGTGACGGTCAATCGCGGGCCCGATCAGTTCAATTATTCCTGCACCCCCGCACATTGCGAAGTCCGCCCGGTGCCCGGCGATCCGAAGCCGTTCTACGACAACACGCACGATGCGATAAAAACCCAGGAAGACATGGGCCTCAAAGCCGCGAGCGCGACGCCGAACTCCAATCCCAATACGCCGGCGCAATAGTTCTCGCCGTTCGGCCCTATTTCCTGTCGTCAGCGCTTGACGCGCATCAGGCCTTCCTGCGCCACCGACGCCACAAGCCGGCCGTCATCCGCATAAACAAGCCCGCGGCTAAATCCGCGCGCGCCGGACGCGCTGGGACTGTCCTGCACGTATAAGAGCCATTGGTCGGCGCGGAACGGGCGATGGAACCACATCGCGTGATCGATGCTGGCCATCTGGATCTCGTCCGAGAACCAGCCGATGCCGTGGGGCAGAAGCGCCGTGTCGAGCAGCGTCATGTCCGAAGCATAGGCCAGCACGCATTGATGCAGCGCCACGTCGACCGGCAGAGTTCCCGTCGCGCGCACCCACACGGCCTGATGCGGCGGTCGCTTCTCGCTACCGAAAATATCGACCCGGTCGACGGGGCGAAGCTCGATCGGGCGCTGGCGCAGGAAGTGGTCGCGATACTGCTCCGGAATCTTGTCGACGATCTTGCGCCGGAAATCGTCTTCGCTCGGCAGCGTTTCGGGCCTCGGGACCTCAGGCGCATCGATCTGATGCTCGAGCCCGGGTTCTTCGATCTGAAACGAAACTGACATATGGAAGATCGGCCGCCCATGCTGGATCGCCACGACGCGGCGCGAGCTGAAGCTCTGCCCGTCGCGGCTGCGGTCCACTTCGTAGAGAATGGGAACTTTGGGATCGCCCGGCAGGAGGAAATAGGCGTGCAGGGAGTGACAAAAGCGGTTTTCGACCGTGCGCGAGGCGGCGACGAGCGCCTGACCCAGCACCTGTCCGCCGAACACCCGCTGCGAACGGTCCTGCGGGCTGGTTCCCAGAAATATATTGACCTCGATCGGCTTGAGATCGAGCAATTGGATCAATTGCTCGACCGGCGATCCCTGGGTCTGCGGCTCATCTATCGTCATGGTCTCCCAATAGTCGAGCCTGCCGCCCCCGCGCAAGCGCGCGAAGATATCATTCGAGCGTCTTTGCTTGGAGCGCCTGAGGCACTAGATAGAAGGCTCCCGGCAACGCCACCCGAGAGCCCCGGCAAATCCGCCATGCCCAACATTCTTCTGGAACGCGCCGCCCACACAAAACCCATGAACACCAAGCGGGGGGCGCTCGAACGCCTGTTCACGCTGATGTTCAAGGGCTTCGTTTACAACCAGATCTGGGAAGATCCCGACGTCGATCTGGAAGCCCTGGCGCTCAAGCCGCATCACCGCGTGATCACCATCGCCTCGGGCGGCTGCAACGTCCTCAATTATCTGGCCGACGATCCGGCGCACATCATCGCCGTCGATCTCAATCCGAACCACGTCGCGTTGACGCAACTGAAGCTCGCCGCGCTCGCTTACCTGCCGACCTACGAGGATTTCTTCCGCTTCTTCGGCGTCGCCAACGACAAGGCCAATCGCGATGCTCTACGACGAATATCTGCGGCAGCAGCTCGATCCGGAAACGCGCCGCTATTGGCAGAAGCACATTCCGCTGCACGGCCGGCGCATCAACATGTTCGCGCGCAACCTATATCGCTACAGCCTTTTGGGTCGCTTCATCGGCGTGCTGCATGTCGTCGCGAGACTGCACGGCAAGAAGCTCGAGCGCCTCGTGATCGGCGCGCACACCCGCGGAACAACGCGCGCATTTCGACCGGACTATCGCGCCACTGTTCGACTACAAATCGATCAAGATGCTGTCGAAGACGCCCGTGTCGCTCTACGCGCTCGGCATCCCGCCCGCGCAATATGACGAACTTGTTCGCCGCTTCCAACGGCGACCCGGCCGCGGTCCTGCGGCAGCGCGTGGAAAAGCTCGCCTGCGATTTTCCCATCAATGCGAATTACTTCGCCTGGCAGGCGTTCGCCCGCAGCTACGACGTGGAGAACCGCGAAGCCGTGCCCGCCTATCTCAGGCGCGAGGTCTACGATATCATCCGCACACGGACGAATCAGGTCGAGGTGCATCACGCCTCGCTGACCGATTTCCTCAAATCGCAGGCGCCGAACTCGCTGCATCGCTATGTGCTTCTGGACGCGCAGGACTGGATGACGCCGGATGTGCTGGCGGCGCTGTGGCGCGAGATCGACCGCACCGCCGACACGCGCGACGCCCGCGTGATCTTCCGCACCGCCGGGGCCGGATTCGCCCCTGCCGCGCAAACTCGCCGCCGGATTTGCTCGCGCCCTGGCAATATCTCGAAGCAGAAAGCCGCGCTTTCCACGCCCAAGACCGCTCTTCGATCTATGGCGGCTTCCACGTCTATTGCCGCCGGCCGCTGTCCTAGTAAGCGATGACCGACCGATCGCCGGACTGAGCCACGCGGCGTTGATGGACAACGTCTACCGCTACCAGCGCTATATCTATGATTTTTCTCGAAAATATTATCTTTTCGGACGCGACCGGCTGATCCGGGAACTGGCGCTGCGGCCCGATGAGACGCTGGTGGAAGTGGGCTGCGGAACGGCGCGCAACCTGATCCGAATTGCCCGGCTCTATCCCAATTCGAGGCTTTTCGGGCTCGATGCGTCGGGGGAAATGCTGAAAACCGCGACTGCCTCCGTGGCCAGGGCCGGCCTCGCGGATCGAATCCGGCTGGTCCATGGCTATGCCGAAGGACTGGGTCCGAGCCTGTTTGCCGAGTCGCAACCCTTCGATCGGGCTGTTTTTTCCTATAGTCTGTCCATGATTCCCGATTGGAAACAGGCGCTTAGCGCCGCTGGCGGGGCTTTGCGCGAAGCCGGCCGGATCCATATGGTCGATTTCGGCGACCTTACGGGACTAGGCAGGGTGGGCGCGTCGGGGATGAAGGCCTGGCTCAGGCTTTTTCATGTGGCGCCGCGTATCGAAATCCTTGATGCAGTGGAGAAAATTCGCCGCTTTACTCTGGAATCGCCTGATCGCCTGTGGGTTTCGCCAGGGCGCTGTGCCTTTTTGTGGCATTGCGGCGTGCAGCAAGCCCTGCAACTGGCCTCCATGGATGTTGCAGGTGGGTCACAGGCTGGCGGTAATCCAGACGGATTGGCTATCGCATCACGCCATTCTATGGACACCCATTCCCAACATCGGTCAGAATGACAGGTGTAGGTTTGGCACCACGGACGTCTCGGTGGGGGGTTCCTGCCCGTCGGTAATTCAAACGAGGGTAAACAATGAAAATTCGGATGATCGCCCTGGCGGGCGTGGCAGCTCTGGCTCTCACGGGGCCTGCGGCAGCAAGTGATGCGATGGGATGGTACCTTGGCGTGGCCGGGGGCTACGACCATATGGGAACGGTCAACGGATATCTGATTACACCCAGCGAGCCGCAAGTTCCTGGTTTCCCTCCCAGCACGACGACGGAAGGAACGTTCCATACGCAAGACGGTGGTCTGTTCGCCGGCTCGGCTGGTTACCGCTTCCATGACCGCATCCGGCTGGAAGAAGAATTTTCCTACGAAACGCACAATATCGACGCGAATCCGGTCGTGGGCCTGACTTCCGGCCATATCACCGAATATGCCGCGCTGACGGACGTCATGTACGACGCGCGCCTGTCCGAAAAATGGGACTTCAGCTTCGGCGCCGGCGCCGGTATCGGCGATGCCTTGGTCAGTGCGTCGGACTTCGCTGTCCCAGTGGTAATCGCCACTGGCACGCATCAGGGTTTCATGTGGCAGGGTATCGCCGGCTTCGCATACTCGCTAACGCCCAACATCGACCTGACGTTGGATTGGCGCTATCGTTCTCTGTCGGTCGATCAGGCCTACGAGAGCGGCATTATCACCTGCGGCGGCGTTCGCCCGGTGCAGTGCTTTAACGACACGGTCAAAGTCCGCGGCCTGAACGATCAGGCTTGGATGGTCGGCATTCGTTGGTACGTGGAGGAAGCACCTCCGCCGCCGCCACCCCCGCCGCCGCCGCCCCCACCGCCTCCTCCGCCGCCGCCTCCGCCGGTCAAGACGTTCATCGTCTTCTTCGACTTCAACAAGTCGAACCTCACGGCCGAAGCGCTTGCAGTGGTCCAGGAAGCCGTGAAGACGGCCAAGACTGCCGGCTTCGTGAAGGTGCTCGTCACCGGTCACACGGATACGGTTGGTTCGGACAGCTACAACCAAGGCCTGTCGGTCCGTCGCGCCAAATCGGTCAAGGACGAGATGGTCCGCGAAGGTATGGACGGCTCGGGGATTTCGATCGAAGGCAAGAGCTTCCACGATCCGCTCGTGCCGACGGGACCTGGCGTCCGCGAACCTCAGAACCGCCGCGCGGTCATCGACCTCGGCGGCTGATCGGGACAAGCGTCTCGACATTCATAGGAAAGGGCGGGCTTCGGCCCGCCCTTTTTCTTTGCCCGCGAAATTCGCTGCCAATGCCGATGCGGCTTCCGCACCGAGTTCGTCCGTGAAGATCGCCTCGGTGGCTGGAGATAGCTGCGGTCGCAGACAAGACCGAGTCAGCAGCCGATCCGTTGCTCGATCCAAGGGCTCGGTGGCTTCACCGAGCCGTCTTCGGAAACCTTGCTGGGATCGCCGGACGGAATAAACGCAGAAGTGCGACTGTGCGCTATGGATGGTTGCGTGCAGCCGGCTTCGGAGCTCGCGCGCAGCCAACGTCGTCCAGGGTGTGGCGAACGCAAAGCCCAGCACAGCCGTCAAACGCGGCGACTTTGCCCGCCCCACCCCTCTCGCACGACATCCGGCGGGCACGGGCCGGATCACTTGCCGGGCGGGGTCGCTTGAGGCGGGTTGGCTGAGGGAAACGCCGCAGGGGGGCTGCCGGTCATCGGCGGCGGTGTCAGGGAAGGCGTCGGCCACTGGGTTGCAGGTGCCGCCGGCGATGCGGAAGGCGCCAGATTGGCCAGCCGCAGCGGATTCGGCTTCGGCACCACGTTGGGGGCCACCTTGGCCCCAACCAAGCCAACCGCGACTTTGATTTCGCAGGAATCGACGGGGCTCGTCGCGTCGACCTGAATTCCGGACACGAAATCCGTCAGCGTGGGCCTCTGGGATCCCAGTGCGGCCGCAAAGACGTTGCCCGCCTCCCGGCAATAATCCGGGTTGTTCCGAATGCTCCGCATCGATGAATCGTTGGCAAGCCGGGTCTTGAAGGCGTGGTACTCGTCTTCGCCCCGCGAGCCGCCGAACAGCCGCTTGAACATGTGCTCCAGCGTCGAATCCGAGGCGCGCAGCTCCTTGTTGTAACCCGTCTGGAATGCGTTGAACCGGTCGACCTCGTTGCAGGTCAAGGCGGCGACCATCAATTCCTGCTGGATTGCCGCCGCCTGAATGGCGGTGACCTCCGGAGGCTTGGCGCATTTGGCCGGCATGGCCATCGCACCCGTCGTCGCGAAAATCGCTGCCAGCGCAACCGCGCCTGCTCCCACCCGTCGTTCCATTCCACCCATCGCATTGTTCGGCCGCTTCCCAGACAATAGCATCGGCCTTGGAGAGGCGCGAATCCCCGCGCAATGCATCGCGAAGGACGGTAAATGGCCGCAAGCACAGGTCCGGACAGCCCACCCCCGGCCGCCGTCGACCTTTCCGGCGAAGGCGTCCACTGGGACTTGGGCGAAGAGATGTCCTATGGCGACTATCTTCACTTGGGCGAACTTCTCGCCTGCCAGCGGCCCCTCACCGGCAAACACGACGAAACGCTTTTCATCGTCATCCATCAGGCGTCGGAGCTTTGGATCAAGCTTTGTCTGCACGAGATTGCCGGCGCGATCCGCCAGATCCGGGCCGGCGAACTGGGCCCCGCGTTCAAGATGATGTCGCGCGTGGCCCGCGTGCAGGTCAATCTGATCCAGTCGTGGGAAATTCTCTCGACCATGACCCCCTTCGACTATTCGGGATTTCGCAGCGCGCTGGGGAAATCGTCCGGCTTCCAATCCTTTCAATACCGGATGCTCGAATACCGGCTGGGCAACAAGAACCGCCAGTCGGCACGCGTGTTCGGGACGAAGGGCGCCGCGGCGGAAGCCGTGCAGGCGGCGCTGTCGGAACGAAGCATCTATGACGAGGCCCTGGCCTTGCTCGCGCGGCGCGGCTTTCCGGTTCCACAGGACAAACTCGCACGCGATTTCGCCGATCCCTACGTCGCCGATCCGCGCGTCACGGAAGCCTGGCGCCTTGTCTATCGCGACGTCGATACGCATTGGGAACTCTACGAGCTCGCCGAAAAGCTCGTCGACCTCGAATACCGTTTCCATCTCTGGCGCTACAGCCACATGAAGACCGTCGAGCGGATCATCGGCGCCAAAGGGGGAACCGGGGGAACATCGGGCGTCAGCTATCTCAAGAAGGCGCTGGATTTGCGCTTCTATCCCGAACTATGGGACGTCCGTACGGAAATCTGAATTTCGCAATGCTTCGAACGGGAGCCACGAATTGGGCGCGCTGTCGCATATCCGCGTATTGGACTTGAGTCGCACTCTGGCGGGGCCCTGGGCCACGCAGATTTTGGGCGATCTGGGCGCCGAGGTGATCAAGATCGAGCGGCCCGGCGAGGGCGACGAAACGCGCGCGTTTGGTCCGCCCTTCCTGCAGCAACCGGACGGCACGCGCGGCGATGCGACCTATTACCTGTGCGCCAACCGCAACAAGAAATCCGTCACCATCGACTTTGCCAAACCGGACGGCGCGGCCGTGATCCGGCGCCTGGCGCGCCGTGCCCATATCGTGATCGAGAGTTTCAAAACCGGCACGCTTGCGAAATACGGCCTGGACTATTCCTCGCTCGCCGCCGAGAACCCCGCGCTCATCTATTGCTCGCTGACCGGCTTCGGCCATACCGGGCCTTACAAGGACAAGGCCGGCTACGACTATGTCATCCAGGGCATGGGTGGATTGATGAGCGTCACCGGACAGCCGGACGGCGCGCCCGGCGGCGAACCGATGAAGGTGGGCGTCGCCGTCTCCGATCTGGTTACCGGCCTCTACACCGCGATCGCGATGCTCGCAGCCCTCGTCCATCAATCGCAGACGGGCGAAGGCCAGGAGATCGACATGGCGCTGTTCGATTGCCAGGCCGCCGCGCTCGCCAACCAGGCCACGAACAATCTTGTCGGCAACATGGTGCCGGGGCGGCTCGGCAACGCACATCCCAACATCGTGCCCTATCAGGTGTTTCCCACGGCGGACGGGCATCTGATCCTGGCCGTCGCCAACGACCGGCAATTCCGGAGCTTCTGCCGCGCAGCCGGGGTCGAGCAACTCGCCGCCGATCCGCGCTTTGCGACCAACGCCGAACGCGTGCGCGTCCGCGATACGCTGATTGCTCTCCTGAAGCCGGTCCTGGCAGCGCATTCGACGTCGCAATGGATCGCCCGGCTCGAGGCCGCCAATGTGCCGTGTGGTCCCATCAACCGCATCGACCAAGTGTTCGCCGACCCGCAGGCGATGGCGCGGGAGCTGACCGTCTCGATGGCGCACAGTGCGGCCGGCTCGATCGATCTGGTGGCGAGCCCGCTGCGGTTATCCAAAACGCCGCCCGAATACCGCAACGCGCCGCCCTTGCTGGGCGAGCACACGACCGACGTGCTTAACGGCGTGCTGGGGCTTTCGCCAACCGAGATCGAAGAGCTGCGATCGCGGGGCGTGGTCTAGCAATCCGGAACGAAGCATTAGCAAATCGCGTTGAAGCTGAAGGACTTCAGGAGGTGCGCAGATGCGCACGGGACTTTCGGCTCTTGTTTTGCTCGCTGCGCTGACGACGGCGGCGGCAGCGCGGCCACTGTCCGGCCAGGGCGATTCGCAACCCGAGCGTCCGATCCAGCTTGATCTTTCCTCCACGAATTCGCTGATCTACGTCTCCCGTCCTTCGCACGAAGATGCAACTCTGCTGCTGTCCGCACATGGCCAACTGGCGCCGCCGCCGAACATTCCGCCCTCCATTTCCGTCGGGCCGTTCCGTGCCGAGCTTGGGAGCGGCAGCGGGCATGCGCACCTGGCCAAATACCGGCTGGAAGGGGTGGAAATTCTGGGGGGCGGCATTTCCGGCACCATTGACGGCCGCGCCGCCCAACTCGCCATCAGCTGGCCTACCGGCCGCTGATCTGCCCCTATTCCGCCAAGCTCTCTTGCAGTAATGCTGCGCGGCCCAAGAGCGTAATCCGGCGAAGCGTGCAGCGGTTCGCCGCAAGATTGCGCGATAGTCAAGGAATCCGGAGCATGATCCAATCAGGTCGGATCGTGCTCCAGAGACGGGCACGCAGGAGAGGATCGGGTCGCATGTCGTACAAAGTCGCAGTCGTGGGCGCCACCGGCAATGTCGGCCGCGAAATGCTGGGCGTTCTCGCCGAACGGGCTTTTCCGGCGAGCGAAGTGGTGGCGCTGGCCTCGACCAAGTCGATCGGCACGGAAATCTCCTTCGGCGATTCGATCGTCAAGGTGAAGGCGCTCGACTATTACGACTTCAAGGGCACGGACATCGTGCTGATGTCGGCCGGCTCCGTCGTCTCGAAGGAATGGGCGCCGAAGATTGCCGCGCAGGGCGCGCTCGTCATCGACAATTCCTCGTTCTGGCGCATGGACCGCGACGTGCCGCTCATCGTTCCCGAAGTGAACGCGCATGTTCTCGACGCCGGCATCAAGAAGGGCATCATCGCCAATCCCAATTGTTCGACGGTGCAGCTCGTCGTAGCCCTCAAGCCGCTGCACGATGCGGCCCATATCAAGCGCGTGGTGGTGGCGACCTATCAGTCCGTATCCGGCGCCGGCAAGGAGCCGATGGACGAACTGTTCCGCCAGACGCGCGCGGTGTTCGTCACCGACCCGATCGAGACCAGGCTCTTCACCAAGCAGATCGCCTACAACGTGATCCCGCATATCGATGTTTTCCTCGATTCGGGTCACACCAAGGAAGAGTGGAAGATGATGGTCGAGACGCAGAAGATTCTCGATCCCGATATCCAGCTGACGGCCACCTGCGTGCGCGTGCCCGTCTTCATCGGACATTCCGAAGCGGTCAATGTCGAATTCGACAATCCGATCACGGCCGACAAGGCCCGCACCATCCTGCGCGCGGCGCCGGGCGTGCTCGTCGTCGACAAGCGCGAGGACGGCGGCTATGTGACGCCGGTCGAAGTGGCCGGCGAAGACGCGACCTTCGTCTCGCGCATCCGCAAGGACCCGACCGTCGAGCACGGACTTTCGCTGTGGATCGTGGCCGACAATCTGCGCAAGGGCGCGGCGGTCAACGCGGTGCAGATCGCGGAGTGCGTCGTCAACCGCAAGCTCCTGAAAAAGGCGGCGTGACGGCTCGGAGAAATCCCATGGCGCATCCGGTGACGCAGGCAGAATTCGCAACCCTCGTGGCGCGCCTGGGCAAGGCGGCGACGGCGGGCGACGGCAAAGCATTCGCCGCCTGTTTCACGGAAGACGGCGTCTATCACGACTATATCTACGGGCCCCATGCGGGCCGTGCCTCGATCGCCGATATGCTCGAGAACCTGTTCCACCGCGACGCTGCGGATTACGATTGGCATTTCCTCGATCCCCTGACCGACGGACATATCGGCTATGCACGTTCGCTGTCGCGATTTGTCTCGACCATCGCCGAGTATAAAGGCCGCCGCGTGGTGATCGACGGCACCAGCCGCTTTGTGCTGAAGGACGGCCTGATTGCCGAATATCGCGAGAGCGTGAACGGCGGCGTGGCGATGGCACAATTGGGTGTCGCCGGCGCGCGCATGGAGAAAGTGTTCCGCCGCTGGGCCGACCGCTTCCTCGCCGAGCCCGAGGCCGCGGACTACGCGAAGGGCTTTCGCGAGTAGCGCGCGCCGAATTGTAAGCTCTACGAAATTTTCTCCACACGAACGGCCGACAGCGGCGGATTTGCGAGCGCCTCCTGCCCGGCGATCAGCAGCATTTCGTTCGAGCCGGCCGCAACGCTTTCGGACAGAATGTGAAACACGCTCGCGGTCGCCCGCGCGAGCGCGTCGGGCGGTTTCGCCCCCGAGAGCCGCGCCCCGAGGAACAGCGCCGCGAACAGATCGCCCGCGCCGTGGGGCGCGCGTTCGAGACGCGGCGTGGTCGCGAGCCAGGCCTGGCCGGCTTCGACCGCGAGCGCGCCGATCTGCTCGCCCGCCGGCACGGATGTGACAACGACCAGCGGACGGCCCAGCCGCCTGGCCGCCACCAGCGCGTCTTTCGCATCGTGAACAGCAACACCGGTAAGCGTTGCAAGCTCGAACGCATTCGGCGTCACGATATCGGCCAGCGGCAGAAGCGTGCGCGCCATCGCCTCGGCGACGCCGGGTTTCGCATAGGCGCGGCCGTCGTCGCCGAACACGGGATCGAGGCAATAAAGCATGCGCGCGTTTTCGCCCCTGATGCGTCCGACCACTCCGGCCACGCATTCGGCCTGCTCCGCGCTTCCCAGATAACCCGACAGCACGGCATCGCAGCGCGCGAGCCAGCCATTGGCCGCCAGCCCGCCGAGCAGCCGCTCGATCAGGCCGGCGGCAATCGCTTCGCCTTCCACGCGGGCGTAGCCAGCATGGCTCGACAGGAGCGTCGTGGGCACGGCCCATACTTCGTTGCCGAGGCGCTGCAGCGCAAACCGCGCCGCGCCATTGCCGACGTGGCCATAGACGACCTCCGACTGGATCGAGAGCACGTTCATGAGGCGTGCCGGCAGGCATCGGCGCGCGCGGCGAGGAACGCGCGTTCCGGATCGCTGAGCGGACATTCGAGCGCGCGCCGGAACGCAGCTTGTGCGCCTTGCCGCCGGCCGAGCTTGAGCAGGAGGTCACCGCGCGTGGCATGGAAGAGTGCGTAGTCTTCGAGCCTGCGCTCACCCGACAGCGCATCGAGTTTCAGGATCGCGAATTTGGGACCCTCCGCATAAGCGGCCGCGACGGCCGCGTTGAGGCGCACAACGGGCGTCGGCTTCATCTCTTCGAGCATGGCGTAGTAATGGGCGAGCTGCTTCCAGTCCGTCGCGTCGAAATCTTCGGCGGATGCATGCACGGACGCCGCGCCCGCCTCCACATGGTAGACGGACAATTCGCGCGCCGTCATCGACGCTTTCAGATGCGTGAAGCCGCGCGCGATCAGCTCGCGATCCCAGAGGCGGCGATCCTGCTCCGCGAGGCGCAGCAATTCGCCGGAATTGCCGATCCGGGCCGATGCCCGCGCGTGCTGGAAGCAAAGAAGCGCCGCCAGCGCGTGCGCCTCGCCCGTGGCGGTCACGGGATGGCGGGTGACGAGTTCGGCAAGCCGCAGCGCTTCGACACAGAATTCGGCGACAATCATATCTTCGCCCTCCCCGGCCGTGTAACCGCCTGTGAACAGAAGATAGATCGCCTGCAGCAACGCCGGCAGCCTGTCGGCCAGCGCCGCACCTTCGGGAATCTCGAACTCGAGTCCGAGCCTGCGAATATCCGCTTTGGCGCGCACCAGCCGCTGCGCGACGGCCTCGGCATTCGTCAGATAGGCGCGTGCGATGTCGTTCACGCCGAAGCCGCACACCGTCTTGAGCGTAAGGATCGCCTGCGCATCCTGACCCAGCGCCGGATGGCAGGCGACGAACATCAGCGCCAGAGTGTCGTCGAGATCGGCCTGCGATTCCTCGCCCCTGGGAATTGTGTCGAATAGCGCCTCGTCGAACGGCTCTTCGCGCGCTTCGCGCCGCAACCGGTCGAGCGCCTTGTTGCGCGCGACGGTGGCGAGCCACGCCGCGGGACGCTCCGGCACGCCGTCCGTAGGCCAGCGCGCGAGCGCAGCCGCGAACGTGTCCTGCAGCACGTCTTCGACAAGCGACAGGCACGCCGGGCCGAACATCCGCGTCAGCCGCGCGGCGAGGCGCCCCGCTTCGCGGCGGAACAGGCCGTCGACCAATGCATCCGTTCCGCCGCTTGCGCCCATGTCACATCGTGTAGAACTGCCTGACTTCGATGCGCCCGCCATATTTCAGATGCGGGCATGATTCGGCGAGACGGCAGGCCTCATCGTAATCTTTTGCGCTGATGGCAAAATACCCGCCCACGATTTCCTTGGTCTCCGCATAGGGCCCGTCGGTGACGGCGACGCGTCCGCCTTTCGGCCTCAAAACCTTTCCCGGATCGTTGGCGAGCCGTTCGGTACCCTTGAGCCGGCCTTCGGCGCGCATGCGCTCGGCCCAGGCCATATACTCCTTGGTAACCGCCATCATTTCCTCGGGCGACCGTATTGGACCTGTCCCCAGATCCTGGTGCAAGAACAGCATGAAATCCGGCATGTGAGCCTCCTTCAACGGGACAGACTATTCCGTCCTATCTCCAAGACGAATGGGGTTCCCCGAAATCGACATTCATGCCGCATTGGGGGCGGTCAGCGCGTCTGCCGCACTTCGATGCCGGCGCCATATTTCAAATGAGGGCACGATTCGGCGATACGGCACGCCTCGTCATAATCCGCGGCGGTAATGCAATAATACCCGCCGACCAGTTCCTTGGTTTCGGCATAGGGGCCATCGGTCACGACGATATGCCCGCCCTTCGGCCGCAAGGCCCTGCCCGGATCGTCCGTCAGCCCGCTGTTGTGCACAATTCGCCCCTCTTTGCGCATGCGATCCGTCCACGCGATATATTCCTTCACCATGGCCATCATGTCGTCGGGCGAACGCGCCCGGGTCTTTTCCGGATCATGGTGCAGCAACAGCAGATAGTTCGGCATGTCAGCCTCCTGGGATGGGGCGGCCCATTCCACCCTATCCTAAGACGAACGGGACCCGCGAAAATCGACATCGATGCCGCTTGGCGGATGCCCGGCCAGTGCCGTAAGTCTCTGGCAAAGAGGGATCGACATGACCATCCGGCCGCGCCGTTCGGTGCTCTATATGCCCGGCTCCAACGCCCGGGCGATTGAGAAGGCCCGCGCACTCCCCGCTGATGCGCTGATCCTCGATCTCGAGGACGCCGTCGCGCCCGATGCGAAGGAGCTTGCCCGCGCGCAGGTCTGCGAGGCGGTGGCCGCCAGGGGCTTCGGCAAACGGGAAGTCGCAATCCGCATCAATGCGTTGTTGACGGCCTGGGGCGAGGCCGATCTGGCCGCCGCCGCCGAGGCAAAGCCCGATGCGATTCTGGTCCCCAAGGTGTCGTCGGCGCGGGATCTGGCGGCTGTCGAGGCGCGGCTGGGCGCACGCCAGGTGGCGCTGTGGGCCATGTTCGAGACACCCCTTGTGGTTCTGAAGGCGGCGGAGATTGCCGGTGCGGGCGGGCGGCTCGCCTGCCTGGTGATGGGGACCAACGATCTCGTCAAGGAATTCCATGGCCTGCACACGCCGGATCGCCAGAATCTTTCGGCCGCGCTCGGAATTGCGGTCGCCGCCGCGCGCGCCTTCGGGCTTGCCGCGATCGACGGCGTCTATAACGACATCGCCAATTCCGACGGCTTCTATGAGACTTGCCGCCAGGGCCGCGCATTCGGCTTCGACGGCAAGACGCTGATTCATCCCTCGCAGATCGCGCCGTGCAACGAGGTGTTTGCGCCCTCGCCGGGCGAGGTGGAGGCCGCGCGCAAGATCATCGCGGCGTTCGACCGGCCGGAGAACAAGGGCAAGGGCGCCATCTCGCTGGACGGCCGCATGGTCGAGCTTCTGCATGCCGAGATCGCACGAAATACCGTGGCGCTTGCAGACGCCATCGCCGCGCTGCAGGCACCATGACGCCGGTCATGAAAACCAATAGCGGCAATTTCTTCGAGGATTTCCGGCTGGGGCAGAAACTCGTCCACGCCACGCCGCGCACCCTGACCGAAGGTGACGCGGCACTCTACACCGCGCTCTATGGCTCGCGCTTCGCGCTCCAATCGGCAGATTCATTTGCGCGCGCGCTCGGACTGCCCCGTGCGCCGCTTGACGATCTGCTAGTCTTCCACACGGTGTTCGGCAAATCGGTGCCCGATATTTCGCTCAACGCCGTGGCCAATCTCGGCTATGCGGAAGGCCGGTTTCTGAAGCCGGTCTATCCGGGCGCGACGCTGTCGGCTGTTTCCGAAGTGATCGGGCTCAAGGAGAATTCGAACCGGCAAACGGGCGTCGTTTATGTGCGCACCGAGGGCTTTGACGAAACCGGCGACAAAATCCTCACCTATGTTCGCTGGGTCATGGTGAGAAAGCGCGAGCCCAATGCCGCCGTCGTGGATACGCATGTTCCAAAGCTTGCCGAATGCGTTTCTCCCGGCGCGCTGGAGATCGCCGGCGGCGCGAATTTCGGGAAATTCGATCCGGCCGCATCGGGCAGCACGCATCTGTGGGACGATTATGCGCCGGGCGAAAAGATCAATCACGTCGATGGCGTCACCGTGGAAGAAGCAGAGCACATGATGGCGACGCGCCTTTACCAGAACACCGCACGCGTGCACTTCAACCAGTTTGCGGAAGCCAAGGGGCGCTTCGCGCGCCGGCTGATCTATGGCGGCCACGCGATCAGCCTGGCGCGGGCGATTTCGTTCAACGGTCTCGGCAACGCGGTTTCGGTCGCCGCCATCAATGGCGGCCGGCACGCGGCGCCGCTGTTCGCAGGCGACACGGTCTTTGCGTGGTCGCAGATTTTAGATAAAGCCACGATCGGCGGGCGAATGGATTGTGGCGCGCTGCGGCTGAGGCTCGTCGCCACGAAGAACCTTCCCTGCACCGGGTTTCCCGACAAGGATGCCGAAGGACATTATCCGGACGGCGTCATCCTCGATTTCGACTATTGGGCGATCCTGCCCCGCCGCACCTGATGCTCAACCGCACGCTCGACCTCTATCGCGCCCGTGTGGCCAAGGGCGAACTCAAGCTCGATGCCGAGCAGGAAGCCGCTGCAGTGCGGCTCGAAGCGCTCGCGTCCGCGCTTAGGACATACCGGCCGGGACGCGGCTTCTTCTTCGGCAGGCGCAAGCCGCCGCGGGGGATTTATCTTTGGGGCGATGTGGGACGCGGCAAATCCATGCTGACGGATCTGTTCTTCGCGGCGGCGCCCGTGGCCCTGAAACGCCGGGTCCATTTCAACGCCTTCATGGTCGATATCCATGCGCGCATCCATGAATGGCGCGGGCTCGACGCGCACGAACGCGCCAAGCGGCCGGAATTCGTGAAGGAGGCGGGCGACGATCCCATCGCGCCCGTCGCGCATGCGATCGCAAATACCGCCACGCTGTTCTGCTTCGACGAATTCCAGGTGGCGGACGTGGCCGACGCCATGATTCTCGGCCGGTTGTTCGAACAATTGTTCGCGCGCGGCGTGGTGATCGTGGCCACCTCGAACACTGCGCCGCGGCGGCTCTATGAAGGCGGCCTCAACCGTCAGCTGTTCCTGCCTTTCATCGCACTCATGGAAAGCCGCCTCGACATCGTCGAACTCAACGGCCCGATCGATTATCGTTTGCAGCGCATGGCGGGAATGCCGGTTTACATCACGCCGCTCGGTCCGGCCGCCGATGCGGCGATGGACGAGGCGTGGCGGCATCTGACGGACAATGGCCATGGCGAGCCGCGCGCGCTCAATTTTCTGGGACGCGCGCTGCATGTGCCGCTGGCAGCCAATGGCGTCGCGCGCTTTTCGTTCGGCGATCTTTGCGCGCAGCCGCTGGGCGCGCCTGACTATCTCGCCCTCGCGCACGCGTTCTCCACCCTGTTCATCGACCGCATTCCCGTCGTGGGGCCGGAGCGGCGCGACGAAGCGCGGCGGTTCGTGATGTTGATCGATACGCTCTACGACGAGGGCGTGAGGCTCGTCTGTTCCGCGGCGGCTGCACCTGGCGAACTCTATATAGCGGGAGACGGCGCCGAATCCTTCCGCCGCACCGTATCGCGCCTGATCGAGATGCAAAGTTTCGAATATCTCAAACGCGGGCGCGCCAAACGAAATGCCTGACCGGTCGGCGCGCGGGCGCGCAAATCGATGCGGGACGGCCGCCCGGCGATGGGCAACGGATCGAAAATTTGGCAGATTGCCGGCGAAAGCGGGAAAGGCATGGACAGGCTTTATTCAGTCGCGGCGGTAATTCTGGTTTTCATTCTGCTCTACCGCTTTCGTGGCGAGATCCTGGCGGCGCTCCGCCGGTTCGATCAGCGCAACATCGCGCGCCGGCGCGAAGAGCAGGAAGACCGCCGCGACCTTCTCGCCCATTACAAGCACACCATGCGGCTTGCCGAAGAACAGGTGGACGACATCGTCGAGTTTCCGGCAGCGGACGAACGGACGGGAGATAAAGTCACGCGCTACGTCTTTGCGGGCGAAACCTTTGTGTCGCGCGACGAGGCCGAAGCCGCACGCAATGAAGCGATCGTGGCCAAGGCCCGCGCCTTCTATCGCGAACTGCCGACGGCCCTCGCCTCACGCGGCAATGGCAAGCTGAATTGAAACTACGCCGCTTCACCCTTCATCAGGCGCGGCAGCTTGCCGATGTCGCCGCCGGCGTGGCGCATGAAGAAGCGGCGCAGCGGTCCGATCCCGTCGACGATCCCCATGCCGAGGCCGCGCATGGCGCGCAGCGGCGCGATGTCGTTCGAGAACAGCCGGTTGAGAGCGTCCGTCGAGGCGGCGAGCGTGAAGGAATCGAAACGGCGCCAGCGCTCATAGCGCTTCAGGGTGTCGAGCCCGCCGATATCGAGCCCGAGCCGCGCCGCATCGAGCGCCACTTCGGCGAGCGCTGCCGCATCCTTGAAGCCGAGATTGAGGCCCTGGCCCGCGATCGGATGGATGCCGTGCGCCGCATCGCCGGCCAGCGCAAAGTGCGGCCGGACATAGCCGCGCGCCAGATGAAACCGCAGCGGATAGGACCAGCGCGGGCCATCCGCTTTGGTCGCGCCCAGATGCGCGCCGAAACGCCGTGCGATTTCCGCGTCGAATTCCACATCCGGCAGTTTGAGCATTGCCGGCGCGACGTCTTCGCGCTCCGTCCACACAAGCGAGGAGCGGTTGCCCGTCATCGGCAGGATCGCAAACGGCCCCGACGGGAGGAAATGCTCATACGCCACGCCCTCATGCGGTCGCTCATGATAGACCGTGGCGACAATGCCCCACTGCGGATAGGACCACGCGATGGTGCCGATCCCCATCCGCTCGCGCATGGGCGATTCGCGGCCGTCGGCGGCGACGGCGAGGCGCCCGCGCAGCTTTGCGCCGCCGGACAATTCCGCAACGATTCCGTCCGGCCCGGCGGCGAGATCGACGAGCGCCGACGGTGCGCGCAATTCGATAGTCCCGGCGCGTGCGACGCCGGCAAACAGCGCGCGGCGGATATGCCGGTTCTCCACAATGTGGCCCATCGCCTGGCCGATCTCGCGATGGTCGAAATGGAGCGAGAACGGTCCCGGCACGCGGTCGAGCGCTGCATCGGTCACGAGAATGTCGCGAATGGGCTGGGCGTCCGCCGCCATGTCCTGCCAGACGCCCAGGGCCTTCAGCATCCTCACGGACGAATAGGACAGCGCGCTGACCCGGCCGTCGAAACCTTCATCGAGAGCGGCCTGGGGCTTCATCAGATCGGCCACGACGACCCTGAGGCCGCCCTGCGCCAGCGCCAGCGCAAGGGTCAGGCCGACCATCCCCCCGCCGCCCACAATCACGTCCGTGTCGTCTGCGCGATCCATGGGGCGACCCTAGACTGACCACTGAGATAGCGGGCGGGTTTCTCGGTCGCAGTTGCGCTGACCGGAATTCATGCAAATTGCCAAATCTGCATAATTTTCGAGCACGAACTTAGCCATCCCCACATCGCCGACTCTGCGACATATTCAGAAATCGTAACATATTCAATGTTTTACAAGAATATTTTCACATCGCTGCAGCGCGGCACAATTCTTGATGAAGTGTTAACGCCCAACACTGTTCGGGGGCGAACACGAGAAGGATCGGCGATGAAGCTCATTACGGCAATTATCAAGCCCTTCAAGCTGGACGAGGTGCGCGAAGCGCTTTCCGCCCTCGGCGTCCAGGGCATGACGGTCACCGAGGTGAAGGGGTACGGGCGGCAGAAGGGACACACGGAAATCTACCGCGGCGCCGAATACGCCGTGAGTTTTCTCCCCAAGCTCAAGGTGGAAGTCGCCGTGAAGGCCGAGATGGCCGAAGCGGTGATCGAAGCGATCGCCTCCAGGGCCAAAACCGGACAAATCGGCGACGGAAAGATCTTCGTCACGCCGCTCGAGCAAGTCGTGCGCATCCGCACGGGCGAGACCGACGGCGACGCGCTCTGACGCGCAAATCCATCAACTGTGTCAATCAGGGGAGCTTGAGACGTATGCGAATTTCCAACATCAAACGCGTGGGCCTGGGTATTGCGGCGGGATCGGCCGCGTTGCTCGCTTCCGCGAACGCAGCTTTTGCAGCGGCGCCACCGCCGGATCCGCTGAACTCCGGCGATACCGCCTGGATGATCACATCGAGCGCGCTGGTGCTGATGATGACCATTCCGGGCCTGGCGCTTTTCTACGGCGGCATGGTCCGCAAGAAAAACGTGCTCGCCACCCTGGCGCAAAGTTTCGGCGCCACCTGCCTCATCACCGTGCTGTGGATGATCTTCGGTTATTCGATCGCGTTCACGAACAACCCCAATCCGCAACTGCAGCAATTCGTGGGCGGCTTCAATTACTTCCTGCTGGGGCCGATGACGCTGAAATCGATCAATCCGCTGGCCGGCACCATTCCCGAATCCGTCTACATGTTCTTCCAGATGACGTTCGCGATCATCACGCCGGCGCTGATCGCGGGCGCGTTGGCCGACCGCATGAAATTCTCGGCCTTCATGTGGTTCATGGGCCTGTGGCTCATTCTCATCTATTGCCCGATCGCCCATTGGGTGTGGGGCAATGGCTGGCTGGGCACGATGGGCGCGCTCGACTACGCCGGCGGCACGGTCGTGCATCTGAACGCGGGAACCGCGGGTCTCGTCACCTGTCTCGTGCTCGGAAAACGCGTCGGTCTCGGAACCGACAACATGGCGCCTCACAATCTCGTCTACAGCGTGATCGGCGCCTCGCTCCTGTGGGTCGGCTGGTTCGGCTTCAACGCCGGTTCGGCAGACACCGCCGGCTACAATGCGGGCATGGCGGCGGCGGCAACGCAGATCGCGACAGCGGCCGCGGCGCTGTCGTGGATGGGCGTCGAATGGATCGTCGGCAAGAAGCCGAGCGTTCTGGGCATGATCTCCGGCGCGGTGGCGGGGCTCGTGGCGATTACGCCGGCCTCGGGCTTCGTCAACGCACAAGGCGCGCTCATCATCGGCCTCACCGTCGGCGCCCTCTGCTATTTCTCCTCGGTCTGGGTGAAGAAGTGGATCGGCTATGACGATGCGCTCGATGCCTGGGGCGTGCACGGCGTGGGCGGCGCCTGGGGCGCCATGATGACGGGCGCGTTGGCCGTCAAGGCGATCAATCCGGGCGGCGCGCCGAACGGCGGCTGGCTCTATGACGGCAACGGCCACCAGATGCTGATCCAATTCTACGACGTGGCCGCCGTGTTCCTCTATTGCGGCGTCGGCACCTTCATCATCCTCAAGGCGATCGACATGGTCATCGGTCTCCGGGTTTCGAAGGAGATCGAAGTCGAGGGCCTCGACATCAACCTCCACGGCGAAACAGTCCACGACTGATCGCCTTCCAACCGTACATCCCCAACTGGGGCGCCCCAAAAGGGCGCCCCTTATTGTGTGCCAGGCATGGTGTTGATCTTGGAGGTGAATGTCCTCTGCGGGCCGGTTGGCCGGAACCGCTAGCGGAAGGCAACTGCGTCGTCGCGAGGCGGGGTGGGGAGGAAGCCGGAAGCAAAACTCGGAGCTGACGAACAGGAACCGGATAGAAGGCCGGTGCGGTGGGGTAACCCGGCATTGGACGGGGGCGCCCGAAAGCCAAACAGACACGCGCATTGGTAAATCCGGCGGCGACCGAGCGAAGGATCAGCGTCTTACCCTGGGAGATCTCTTTCGGTTTCGGGACGATCCCGAGCAGGTGCACGGCAACGTGCAGCGATGCCGATGGAGAAGTCAGCAGAGGTCGTAGTAGTCCGCGTACGGACGAAGGGCCGAATTCGACAGCCAAGGAGCAGGTTCGACGCATTCGATGGGCGCGAAGCGGCATCAAGGCAGTGGCGACCAAAGGGACCTCTTCGACGAGGCTCTGAAGGCATCATTGCGCCACGGCGTATCCGGCAAAGGCAGTACCGGGACTGGAACGCATGAGGAGCGGCAAACGCACACGGCATGGGCCGAGGACCGAGCCTTGACGCAGCATGTGATGGAGGAGGTGGCCAGTTCGGCAAACCTGAACCAAGCCTATAAGCGGGTCAAAGCGAATGGCGGCGCAGCAGGTATCGACGGCATGACCGTCGCCCAACTGCGGCCGTGGATTGGCCTGAACCGCGAAAAGCTGATCGCCTCACTGCTCGACGGCAACTACCGGCCGATGGCCGTGCGGGGAGTGGAAATCCCCAAAGCCGACGGCGGGATGCGCCAACTGGGCATCCCAACGGTCGTTGACCGCTTGGTGCAGCAAGCGATTCTGCAAGTCCTGGAACCGATCCTCGATCCGACATTCTCGCCATCGAGCTTCGGCTTCCGCCCGGAACGGAGTGCGCATGATGCACTCCGTCAAGCCCGGCAATACGTAGCCGACGGCTATCAGATCGTCGCGGACATCGACTTGGAAAAGTTCTTTGACCGGGTCAACCACGACATGCTGATGGCACGATTGGCGCGGCGCATTGGCGACAGATGTCTGTTGCACATCGTTCGGCGCTTTCTTGAAGCCGGCCTTATGCAAGACGGCGTTTGCACCGCTCGGCACGAGGGCACGCCGCAGGGTGGTCCCCTTTCGCCGCTGCTCGCCAATCTGCTGCTGGACGACCTCGACAAGGAGCTTGAGAAACGTGGCCATCGCTTCTGTCGCTATGCCGACGACTGCAACATCTACGTGCGGTCCGCGGCGGCGGGAGAACGGGTTATGGCCTCGGTGACTGCCTTCCTCGAAGGTAAACTCAAGCTCCGCGTCAACCGGCAGAAGAGCGCTGTCGCCCGGGTCGGGGAACGTCAGTTCCTCGGCCATCGCCTGAACGCCTATGGCGGCATGGGCATTGCGCCCAAAAGCCTGAAGCGGGCCAAAGATCGACTGCAGGAAATCACGCGGCGCAACCGCGGGGTCGCCCTCCACAAGATCGTGGCCGAAGCGAACAGCTTCGTCACAGGCTGGGTGACGTATTACCGTTATGCCCAGTGTCAGACGGCGCTGCGCGACCTCGACGGATGGCTCCGCCGAAAGCTGCGTTGCGTCCGACTCAAACACTGCAAACGCGCCAAGACCATCGCCGTCTTCCTACAAGAAAACGGCGTGCCGGAATGGCGTGCATGGGGGCTGGCCCTTTCGGGAAAAGGATGGTGGCGCATGGCTGGAAGCCCTCAGGCCTCCGAAGCCATGACCATCGATTGGTTCAACAAGCTTGGGCTCGTCAGTCTTGCCAATCATCATGCTACATTAAACGCTGCCGGAAACCGCCGGATACGATGAGTACGTCCGGTGGTGTGAGAGGGGGGAACCGCGAGGAACCCTCCTACTCTATTTGAGCGCCGCGCCCTGGGTGTCTTATCGGGGCCACAACTTGAAATTCGCACAAATATGTGCGATATGTGGTTATGAACGGCAACGAGTTCGAACGGAAAATCCGAAAGCTCGGCCGCAAGCGCGGCGTCGCGGTATCGTTCGACCAAGGCCACGGCAAAGGCAGCCATGGACGGCTGTACTATGACGGCCGGTTTACGACGCTGAAGGATCGCAGAAAGGAAATCGGCCCCGGTCTGCTCGGCGCGATGTTGAGCCAGTTGGGACTGACGAAAGCGGATTTGGAGAACTGACGATGGCGTTTGGATATCGATACACGCTGACGCGGCAGGACAATGGCTGGTGGCTCGTCCGTTTCCCCGGCATTCCGGAGGCGTTGACCGAAGGCGAAACTCAGGCCGAAGCCCGTACCAATGCCGTCGATTGCGCGATCGCAGCACTCGAAGGCTATCTGAAGGCGGGCCGGCCGCTGCCGCGGCAAGGGGTGAGCCATTCCGGGCGCGACCGCGCCGTGTTGCCGTCGCTCGTTACCGCCAAGCTGGCCGTCTATCAGGCGTTGCGCGCCCGCGGGTGGTCCAAGGTAAAGCTCGCGAAAGAACTTGGGATGCCAGAGAATTCGATGCGCCGGTTGCTCGATCTGCGTCACAATTCTCATATGTGGATCATCGATGAGGCGCTGGCGAAGATGGACGCGGAGCTGGCGATCGATTTGCCGGAAGTGCGTGGACGGAAACGCGCCGCATGACGTCCAGAACCGTTTTGCATTTCTGCCCTTCTCCGATCGTGCATGGACGAATGCCATGACTGGCGGCTAGAGTTGTAAGTCGGCTATTGCGGAATAATTGTCGTGCTCCCAGGACGTCTTGCCGAGCTTCCGCCGTCGTTTGTCGTCAAGGTCGGGCATCTGCTCGATTCCACAAAACCCGGCGCCGATCCGGTGAGCCTTGCGGTCGGCGATCCCCACGGCAAGGTTCCGCCTTTCGTGATGGACGCGATCGCGCGGAATTCGCATTTGTTCGGCGAATATCCGCCGGTCAACGGCACGCCTGAGTGGCGCGAGGCAGCGGCGGCCTGGGTGCGCCGCCGCTTCGCGCTTCCCGCGGCGAGCGTCGATCCGGATCGCAACGTGTTGCCGCTGAACGGCACGCGCGAGGGATTGTTTCTCGCACCCTTCGTCGTGACGCCGGAGAAGAAGGCGGGCACACAACCGGTGATCCTGATCCCCAATCCGTTCTACCAATGCTACGCGGCGGCCGCGCTCGCCGTGGGTGCGGAGCCGGTCTTCGTGACCGCAAGTGCGGCGACAAATCATCTTCCGGATTTCGAATCGCTGCCGTCGTCGCTGCTCGATCGTGCCGCGGCCGTCTTCATCTGCTCGCCATCCAATCCCGAAGGCGTCTGCGCCAGTGACGATTATTGGCGAACGCTGTTCGCCCTCGCCGACCGGCATGACTTCACGATGTTCGCCGACGAATGCTATGCGGACATCTATTTCGGCAAGCCGCCGGTCAATGCGCTCACCGCCCGCTTCGCATATTCGGGCAATCTCGACCGGCTGCTGACCTTCCATTCGCTATCGAAGCGCTCGGGATTGCCCGGTCTCAGATCCGGCATCGTCGCGGGCGACGCGAAGCTGATCGACAAATTCCGCGCCTTTCGAAACTACGCAGCGCCGCAGGTGCCCATGCCGATCATGGCCGCGTCGGCTGCGGCCTGGAGCGACGAAGTCCATGTCGCCGCCAACCGCGAAACCTATGCCGAACGCTTCCGTCTGGCGGGGCGGCTGCTCGGCAACCGGGCGGGCTTCCGCCTCCCCGAAGGAGGGTTCTTCCTCTGGCTCGACGTGGGCGACGGCGAGGCCACGGCACTCCGCTTGTGGCGCGAAGCCGGCATCAGGGTTGTGCCCGGCGCCTATATGGGACGTGAAACCGAACCCGGAAATCCCCAGAGCAACCCTGGGTTTTGCTACATCCGGGTGGCCCTCGTTCACCAATTGTCAACCATTGAGGCCACACTCGGTAGGATGGGCGAAATTCTGAGCGAGCCCCGCGGATGAGTCGAACAAGTCAGGGCCGGACGATGGGCGTCTACCAGCCGCGCACGCGACGCGCGGCGATGGCGGACGCGTTCGACGATGCGCGCCGCGTGGTGACACGCGCGCTGCAGACGGCGGTCCTGCGCGGCGCCGGCGCGCTGCTGCTGCTGGGCGCATTGGCGGCATTCGCGGTGCTCGTCACCTACAATCCCGCCGACCCAAGCCTCAACAACGCCTCGGCGCGAGACCCGTCGAACCTGTTCGGCGGGCTTGGGGCGACGGCCGCCGACCTCCTGCTGCAATGGTTCGGACTTGCCGCGCTGGCCTTTCTCGCCGCGCCGGGCGTCTGGGGTGCGCGTGCGCTCGCAGGACGCGGACTGAGCTATGCGATCTGGCGCGCCGCCGCGTGGCCGCTGGGAACGCTGTTCGTCGCGGCGGGACTGGGCATATTCCCGGAACCGGTCGCGCTGCCTGCGGGCGTGGGTGGCCTGATCGGTGTCGCCGCGGGAGCCCTCGCGGGTCACGTGGCGCACAATTATGGACAAGCATGGCTCGCTACCGCGTTGCCGTTGCTTTTGCTCTTTGCGGGATTGCCGCTGGCGTTCCTCGCGACGGGCCTGAGGCTCCGGCCGCTGTGGCACGGCGTGATGAACGTGCCGGCGTTCTTCGTCTGGCTTGGCGGCATGATCCACATTCCGGCCGCGCTCACGCGCAAGCGCTACGATCATGACGATTCCGACGAGGGCGAAATCGACCCGGAAGCGGAATCCGAAGACGATGGCTATGGGCTCGGCATCGCGCCGGAGCATGTCTCGGTCCACTCCGGAGAGGACGAGGACGCGCGGGCAACCCGCGTCAAGCGCCAGGATCCCCGTAAGGTTCCGCCGCGTCCGAAATCGCCGCGCCAGCCT
This sequence comes from uncultured Alphaproteobacteria bacterium, assembly GCA_963760345.1. GTDB lineage: Bacteria > Pseudomonadota > Alphaproteobacteria > Micropepsales > Micropepsaceae > Rhizomicrobium. The sequence goes on along the minus strand of CAVXCU010000001.1, from coordinate 1,064,251 downwards.
GCGCTCAATCTCGCGGCCGGAGATTATCAGCTGCCCGCGCTGGGCCTCCTCATGGAGCCCGAACAGAAACACGACGGCACCGCCACGAGCGACGACGCGCTGGAAGAAAACGCCCGCATGCTGGAAGCGGTGTTGGCCGATTTCGGCGTGCGCGGACGCATCATGGCGGTCAGGCCCGGGCCGGTGGTGACGCTCTACGAATTCGAACCGGCGGCGGGCGTCAAATCCTCCCGCGTGATCAGCCTCGCCGACGACGTGGCGCGCTCGATGAGCGCGGTCGCCGCGCGCATCGCCGTGATCCCCGGACGCAACGTGATGGGCATCGAATTGCCCAATCTGCATCGCGAGACCGTGTATCTGCGCGAGCTTCTCGCCAGCAACGAATATGAGAAGGCGCGCGCGCCGCTGATCCTCGCGCTGGGCAAGACGATCGGCGGGGAATCGGTGATGGCCGATCTCGCCAAGATGCCCCACCTTCTCATCGCCGGCACGACGGGCTCAGGCAAATCGGTCGCGCTCAACACGATGATCCTGTCCCTGCTTTACCGGCTGCCGCCCGATCAGGCGCGGATGATCATGATCGATCCCAAGATGCTGGAATTGTCCGTGTACGAAGGAATTCCGCACCTTCTGTCACCGGTGGTGACCGACCCGCGCAAGGCCGTCGTGGCCCTCAAATGGGCCGTGCGCGAGATGGAAGAGCGCTACCGCAAGATGTCGAAACTCGGCGTGCGGGGCGTGGAAGCGTTCAACGAACGCGTGCGCCGCGCGAAGGACAAGGGCGAGACGCTCAAGCGCACCGTGCAGACGGGATTCGATCGCGAAACGGGCAAGCCCCTTTACGAAGACGAAGTGCTCGAACTGGAGCACATGCCCTACATCGTCGTGGTGGTCGACGAGGTCGCCGACCTGATGATGGTGTCCGGCAAGGAGATCGAAGGCGCGGTGCAACGCCTCGCGCAGATGGCGCGCGCGGCCGGCATCCATCTGATCGCGGCGACGCAGCGGCCTTCCGTCGACGTGATCACCGGCACGATCAAGGCGAATTTTCCCACCCGCATCAGCTTCCAGGTCACCTCCAAAATCGACAGCCGCACCATCCTGGGCGAGCAGGGCGCCGAGCAATTGCTCGGCCAGGGCGACATGCTTCACATGATGGCGGGCGGACGCATCCGCCGCATCCACGGACCCTTCGTCACCGATCGCGAAGTCGAAGACGTCGTGAGGTTCCTGAAAACCCAGGGAACGCCGGAATATCTCGACGAAGTGACCGAAGAGCAGGACGAAGACGGCGACGACCCCTATTCGCTCTATGGCGGCAACGGCAATTCCGGCGACGATCTTTACGACAAGGCGCTCGCCATCGTCGCGCGCGACCGCAAGGCCACGACCAGCTACATCCAGCGCCGGCTCGAGATCGGCTACAACCGCGCCGCGCGGCTCATCGAGCGCATGGAAGAAGAGGGCGTTATCTCCAAGCCCAATCATCAGGGCAAACGCGAAGTGTTGCTGCCCGAACACGGCCGGGACTGATTTTCGAGCGTGGTTTCGAAGCAGCAACCGCTGCGGACCGTCAAACCAGTGGCCCACGCCAGCGCAAAACGATAGAGTTTCCTCCGCTATCCCGGAGGGGTCATGTCCTACATCCAAAAGTCGCTTGGCGCGGACGAGAGGATCATCGCGCGCGCCCATTTCCATTGGTGGTACAGCCTGAAAGCGTGGCTCGCGCTCATCTTCCTGGGCGTCTTCATCGTGGGGATCGTGATCTTCTTCCATCTGATGATCCGCAAATGGACGACGGAAATCGGCGTCACCACCTATCGCTTCGTCGAAAAGACGGGCGTGTTCTCGCTGAAGACCAACGAGATCGCGCTGCCCAACATCGAAGGGGTGCGGGTCAGCCAGAGCTTCTGGGGTCGCATACTGGGTTACGGCCACATCCGGATCGATGGCACGGGTGTCGACGCCATCATCATCCCGGACATCGCCGACCCGATCGGCTTTCGCCGCGCGCTCGAAACGGCGCGGGAAAGCGTGAAAAAATAGCTTCCGCCTACGAAAGGCGGAATTGCCATAAGACCATTCGTGCAAAGGGGGACCACTTTGAAATTGCAATCTCTTGCCGTCGGCATTTTCATCAGCGTCGCAATCGCGATGCCGGCTGCCGCGGCCGACGCCGCCAACGGCGCGTCGATCTTCAACCGCTGCGCCATCTGCCACAGCAACGAAAAAGGCGGACCGAACAAGATCGGACCCAACCTGTTTGGGATTGTGGGCCGCAAGGCGGGGACCGTCCCAGGCTTCTCCTACTCGGCCGCGATGAAGAGTTCGGGCATCGTTTGGGCCAACGCCAAACTCGATGCCTATATCGAGTCGCCTTCGACGGTCGTCCCGGGAAACAACATGGCGTTCTCCGGCATTTCAATTGCCGGCCAGCGCGCCGATCTGGTTGCATATCTCGACACCCTGAAGTGATGGCAGGCGTTGCCCGGTCACGATCACCCTTATGCGGCGGAATGCCGCATATTGGTTCTTTTTGCAGTGCAGCACGAACATTCCAAGGTGAACGAGCCCGCTGCATTCCAGCGCCGGGGCCGTGACGCTTCGTTGACAGGGGGCGCATCACTTGCCTAGTTTTTGCGCCGCACAAGAGACGGCAGCCGGCAAGAAGTCCGTCGCGCGAGACTCCCGCCCAATACGGGACCGCTTTTCGGGGAAGGCATTCTGACACCATGAAGGTTATTGTCCCGGTCAAACGGGTGATCGACTACAACGTGAAGGTTCGCGTGAAGGCGGATCAGACGGGCGTCGACTTGGCCAATGTGAAAATGTCGATGAATCCCTTCGACGAAATCAGCGTCGAGGAAGCGGTACGGCTGAAGGAGAAGGGCAAGGCGACGGAAGTGATCGCCGTCTCCATCGGTCCGCAGGCCGCCCAGGAGACGATCCGCACCGCGCTGGCGATGGGCGCCGACCGCGGCATCCTGGTGAAGACGGACGGCGACGTCGAACCCCTGGCGGTGGCCAAAATCCTCAAGGCGATCTGCGACGCGGAACAGCCGGGTCTCGTGATCACCGGCAAGCAGGCGATCGACGACGATTCCAACCAGACGGGACAGATGCTGGCGGCGTTGCTCGGCTGGCCGCAGGGCACGTTCGCGCATCAACTCACCCTCGGCGACGGCTCGGCCCAGGTCGAGCGCGAAATCGACGGCGGCCTGCAAACGGTCGAGATCAAAATTCCCGCCGTCGTGACAACCGATCTTCGTCTCAACGAGCCGCGCTATGCCTCGCTTCCGAACATCATGAAAGCGAAGAAAAAGCCCATCGATGAAAAGTCGCCGGCCGATTACGGTGTGGACGTGACGCCGCGGCTGAAGGTGCTGAAAGTGGCCGAACCCCCCAAGCGGCAGGCGGGCGTGAAGGTGAAGACGGCGGCCGAACTCGTCGACAAACTGAAGAACGAAGCGGGGGTGATCTGATGGCCTCGCTCGTCATTGCCGAACACGACAACAAGGTGCTCAAGGACGCCACGGCCAAGACCGTGAGCGCGGCCACGCAATTGGGCGCGCCCGTCCATCTGCTGGTCGCGGGCCAGAACTGCGACGCGGTCGCGCAGGCGGCCGCCAAGCTTCCCGGCGTCGAAAAGGTGCTGGTCGCGGACGATCCGTCCTACGCCAAGATGGTCGCCGAGCCGATGGAAACGCTCATCCTGAGCCTCGCACCCAATTACGACGCGATCATGGCGCCGGCGACCACCAACGGAAAAAACTACATGCCGCGCGTGGCGGCGAAACTCGACGTGGCGCAAATCTCGGAAATTCTCGCCATCGAGTTGCCGGACATCTTCCGCCGCCCGATCTACGCCGGCAATGCGATCCAGACGGTTGAGGCGCCTATCGGCAAGAAGGTCATCACGGTGCGCACGACGGCGTTCAAGGCCGCTGAAGGAACCGGATCCGCCGCGATCGAAAAGGTGATGCCACCCGCCGATCCGGGCATCTCCAAATTCGTCGGCGAGGAATTGTCGAAATCCGAGCGTCCCGAACTCACCTCCGCCAAGATCATCATCTCCGGCGGCCGCGGCATGCAGTCGGGCGACAATTTCCATCTGCTCGACAAGATCGCGGACAAGCTGCACGCGGCCGTGGGCGCAAGCCGCGCGGCCGTCGATGCCGGCTTCGTGCCCAATGACTATCAGGTGGGACAGACCGGCAAGGTCGTGGCGCCCGAGCTTTATATCGCAGTCGGCATTTCCGGCGCGATCCAGCATCTCGCGGGCATGAAGGATTCCAAGGTCATCGCCGCGATCAACAAGGACGAAGAAGCGCCGATTTTCCAGATCTCCGATTACGGCCTCGTGGCCGATCTGTTCAAGGCCATTCCGGAGATGGAGCAGGAGTTGACGCGCCTCGGTTACTAGGAGTTTTCGGCAAGTGGCAACGCCCGCGATCCGTTGGGGGATGGCTCGGGGATTTGCAAGCGAACGGAGCCAGTGGAACGGTCATGAGTATTGAACGTGTCGGCATCATCGGTGCGGGACAGATGGGCGGGGGCATTGCCCATGTCTGCGCGCTGGCGGGCTTCGATGTCATTCTCGAAGACGTGAACGCAGACGCGCTGGCGCGCGCCAAGGGCCTCATCGAACGCAACATGCACCGCCAGGCGGCGCGCGGCCTGATCAAGGACGATACGGTCGATCCGGCGCTGAAACGGATTTCGACCACTCAGAATCTCGACGACATGAAGGACCGCGACCTCGTCATCGAGGCGGCGACGGAAGACGAAACCGTCAAACGCAAGATCTTCCAGGATCTGTGCCCGCGACTGACCGAGAAGACCCTGATCGCGACGAACACCTCGTCGATCTCCGTGACGCGGCTGGCCGCATCGACCGACCGGCCGGAACATTTCATCGGCCTGCACTTCATGAATCCGGTGCCGATGATGCAGCTCGTGGAAGTGATCCGCGGCATCGCCACCGACGACACGACGTTCCAGTCCGCGCTCGAAATCGTCAAGCGCATCGGCAAGACCGCCGCCTATGCCGAAGATTTTCCGGCGTTCATCGTCAACCGCATCCTGCTGCCGATGATCAACGAGGCCGTCTATACGCTCTATGAAGGCGTGGGCAATGTGGACGCGATCGACACCGCGATGCGGCTCGGCGCCAACCACCCGATGGGTCCGCTGCAACTGGCAGATTTCATCGGGCTCGACACCTGCCTGGCCGTGATGCAGGTGCTTTACGAGGGGCTGGCGGATTCCAAATACCGCCCCTGCCCGCTGCTGGTGAAATATGTCGAAGCGGGCTGGCTCGGCCGCAAGACCGGCCGCGGCTTCTACGATTATCGCGGGGAGCACCCGGTCCCGACGCGGTAGAATTCCTGAATGGGGGTGGGAATTGAAGGTGCTTCGACTCTTTGCTGCCGTCCTTGGCGCATTGCCGGCAATTCTGCTTCAATCGCAGTCGGCCGGCGCGCACGGCATGTGGATAGGCCAATTTCCTGTACCGTTACAGCAGTATTTGACCCGTCCATTTGATCCGGGTGATATCTGCGCGCTCGATCCGGACGGCGCTTTGACGGCTCAAGACATTCACCTGCTCGGTTCGCCGAGAGAATTGACGCAATCCTTCACCTCGTACAATGACGATGGCACTGTCGAATTGACGACGCGCGCCGTCACCGATTTCTCTCGCACGGGACAAATTCTCAGCTCGATCGATACGGCTGCGGGAAACGGAATCATTTCCAAGGCTGCCTTCCATTATGATCAAGCCGCGCGGCTGACCGAAATCGACGCGGCGAATCCAAAGTTGCAATCAACTTGCGTCGCCAAATTCTACTACGACGAGGCGGGCCGTCTGTTCAAAATAGCTTCGACGTCAAGTGACGGTACCGATCGGACGGTCAATATCGCTTACGGGCCCAATGGCCGCCCCAAGGAAGCGATCCAACGGCGCTCGACGGGAAAAGCCGAATGGAGGCTTGCCTATTCCTATGCAAGCGGCTCGGTGACGATCGAACGTTATTTCAGCGACGATCTGAGCGAGGGAAACGAAAAAGCGACGTTTCATCTCGATGCATCAAACCGACCCGGGCAGATAGACCACGAGAGTCACGATTCTTCGTTTGGCGACAAGACAGGGAGGTATGTCTACACCTATTTGTCCAACGGAATCTCCTTGATGCACGCGGAAATTTCAGACCGCGGAAAGCCTTGCATATTCGATTTTTCTTTGCACCGAAATGGCGAAGTGGATTTGAAGTCGATAAAAGCGTTGGGCGAAACTGACTTGTCATGCAATGCACCAACTGCCTCAGTTGGAATCCTTCAGACCTATTTCGACCGTCGCGGTAATAAAGTGATCGATCGCGAAGGCAACGAAGTTCAGGAACTCGGACGAGCAGTCGATCGCTGGGAATATGTCACGATGAACGCCATTACGTATTACTGAAAAAAGCATGACACGCTATCGCATCGCCATCATCGGCCTGGGCCAGCGCGTCGCCCATGTGCTGCGCGCGATGCAGGAGGTGGGCTGGCAATTCGACATCGCGGGCTGGGCCGATCCGGCGCCCGTGGGCCTTCCGATCCTGGCCGAAAAAGATATCGCGCCGGGACGCGCTTTCCCGGATGTATCCGCGCTTCTTGCCGCAGGTCCCTTCGATCTTGTGATGATCGGCTCGCCCAATCATCTGCATTACGAACACCTGCTCGCCGCTTTCGAGGCGGGCTTTCCGATTTTTTGCGAGAAGCCCATCGTGCGCAACGAGGCCGAAACTTTCGCGCTCGCGCGCCGGCTCGGCGAAAGAAGCGTGCCGCCGCTTTATATCGGCCTCGTCATGCGCTCGATGCCGATCGTGCGCGAGACGATTGCGCGCATCGATTCCGGGCAATTGGGCGAGCTCATTTCGCTCGACACCACCGAACATCTGCCGCCCGAGCATGGCGGTTATCTCGCGCGCAACTGGCGGCGCAAGCAGGAATGGGGCGGCTCGTTCATGCTCGACAAGGTCTGCCACGATTTCGATATTTTCGGCCGGCTCGCGGGCGCGCGGCCATCGAAGGTGGCGAGCTTCGGCGGCCGGCGGATCTTCCACGCCGGGCCGCCGCGATCCAGGGCGCCGCTATGAAGACGGCTCCGCCGCCTATGCCCTGCGCGACGCCGGCTGGGCCGCCGCCAACGACGTGTTCCAGTCCGACATGGACGTGACCGATCATCAGACGGCACTCGTCGAATACGCCAACGGCGTTCAGCTCTCCTTCCACTCGAACAGCCATGTCGGCCTGACGGAACGGCGCTGGTATATCGCGGGCACCGACGGAACCCTGATCGCCGATCTCGTGCGCAACAGGATGATGGTCCGCCGCGCGCTCGACCGCCGCAAGCCCGAGCGGATCGATTGGGGCGGCCGCACCGCCGACGCGCACAACGGCGCCGACCAGGCGATGGCGACTCGATCTGTTGGCGGCCGCTCGAAGGCCGCGCGACCTTCCCGGTCACGCCGCAGGAATCGATGGAGGCCGGCCTGACGGTGATGGCCATCGACACGGCGATGAAGACGGGCAGCGTCGTCGATTGCGCGCCGATGTGGCGCGCCTACGACGCGGCCGGCGCCGTGAGCGCTTTGAAATAGGCAATCGCGGCCGGATCGCTCCACTCGACCGGGCCCGACGCGCGCGCCACTTCACGACCCTTCGGATCGACCAGGACGCTGAGCGGAAGGCCGATCGCGCCGAAGACGCTCATCAGCGCCAGGTCGGGATCGAAATAGGTGGTGAGGCCGGCCGCGTCGTGCGCCTTCAGAAAAGCGAGCGTGTCCGCCGCATTTCCCCGTCCCACATTGACGGCGACAATCGTGAGCCGGCCGGGCGGCACGGCCTTTTGCAGCCGCGCCAAAGCGGGCAATTCCTGCACGCAGGGCGCGCACCACGTGGCCCAGAGATTGAGCAGGACATAGCGCCCCTTGAAGGCCGCGAGCATGTGCCGGCCGCCGGCCGCATCGACGAAAGCCACGCCCGGCACGCTCTGGGGCGCCACATTTTCGAGCCGCGCGAGCGAGGCCGGCGGGCCCGGCGCGTGGACAGCCCTTCCGAAGATCACATATAGAACGGCGAGCGCCGCAGCGATGACGATGGCCGACGTGGCTATGAGCGTGAGGCGCAGATGGGACATCGGTTAGGCCTATGACCGCGAACAAGATGTGGGGGGGCCGCTTCGCGCGCGGCCCCGCCGCCATTATGGAGGAAATCAACGCCTCCATCGACTTCGACAAACGCCTCGCCGATCACGATATCGCGGGATCGAAGGCGCATGCCCTGATGCTGGCGGCGCAAGGCATCATAGGTCAAGCGGACGCCGACGCCATTGTCCGGGGCCTCGACCAGATTGGCCGCGACATCGAGGAGGGCCGTTTCGTCTTCAAACGCGAACTCGAGGACATCCACCTCAACATCGAGGGACGGCTGGCGGAGATCGCGGGACCGGCCGCGGGCCGGCTGCACACCGCGCGCTCCCGCAACGATCAGGTGGCGACGGATTTCCGGCTTTGGGTGCGCAACGCCTGCGCGCGCGCCGAGCAGGGACTGCTTGGCCTCCAGACCGCTCTCCTGAAACAGGCCGAGGCCCACGCCGATTCGATCATGCCGGGCTTTACGCATTTGCAGCCGGCGCAACCGATCACCTTCGGCCATCATTGCCTCGCCTATGTGGAGATGTTCGGCCGCGACCGGGGCCGCTTCGCGGATGCGCACACGCGGCTGAACGAATCGCCCCTGGGCGCGGCGGCGCTCGCGGGAACTTCTTTTCCCATCGACCGCGCGAAAACGGCAAAGGCGCTGGGCTTCGCGGGTCCCATGCGCAATTCGCTGGACGCCGTGGCGTCGCGCGACTTCGCGCTCGAATATCTCGCCGCTGCGACGATCGCGGCCTCGCATCTTTCGCGGCTCGCCGAAGAGATCGTGATGTGGGTTTCGCCGTTCATGGGTTTCGCCGCGCTCAGCGATGCGTTCTCGACCGGCTCCTCGATCATGCCCCAGAAGCGCAATCCCGACGCGGCCGAACTGGTGCGCGCGAAAACGGGACGCATTCTCGGCAGCTTCGTGGCGCTCTCGACGGTGATGAAGGGTCTCGCGCTCGCTTATGCAAAGGACATGCAGGAAGACAAGGAAGCGGTTTTCGGCGCCGCCGACGCGCTTGAACTGTAGTCTGGCGGCGATGGCCGGCATGGCGGAAGACCTGAAGCCCGACGTTCAGGCGATGCACCATGCCGCGGAAGCCGGCTATCCGGCTGCGACCGATCTGGCCGATTGGCTGGTGCGCATCCTTCAGAAGCCCTTCCGCGAGGCCCACCATATCGCGGGCGCGATCGTCAAACGCGCCGAGGAATTGGCCGTGCCGCTGGACAAGGTGCCGCTCGCCGACATGCAGAAAATCGAGCCCAAGATCACCGCCGCGGTATATGCTGTGCTGACGCTCGACGCCTCGGTCGCCTCGCGCACCAGCTTCGGCGGCACGGCGCCCGAGCGCGTGCGCGAACAGATCGCCTATTGGCGGGAGAAGCTCAAATGATTCTGCGCCTGCTCATCATTCTGGGCCTTGCTCTCGCCGTCCCCGGTTGCGGCACCAAGAGCAACCTCGACATGCCCAACGGCAAGCCCACGCCCAAGAACCAGCGCGACCCCTCCCAGCCGCCGAGCCCCATCGTGCGATGAACCATTTCGCGTATCGCGGGGGAAAGCTTTTCGCCGAAGACGTCGACCTCGCCGTGCTGGCGGACAAGGTCAGCACGCCCGTCTATGTCTATTCGACGGCCACGCTCGAGCGGCACTATCGCGTGTTCGCCAGCAGCTTTCCGGCCGGCACGCTGATCGCCTATTCCGTCAAGGCGAACGGCAATCTCGCGGTGCTGAAAACGCTCGCGCGGCTCGGAGCCGGCGCCGACGTGGTCTCCGGCGGCGAATTGAAGAAGGCGCTGGCGGCGGACGTGCCGCCCAATCGCATTGTTTTTTCCGGCGTCGGCAAGACGCAATCTGAAATGCGGCTCGGGCTCGAAGCCGGCATCCATCAATTCAATGTCGAAAGCGAACCCGAACTCGAAGCACTGAACGGCGTGGCCACCGCGCTCGGCAAGCGCGCGCCCGTCACGATCCGCGTCAATCCGGATGTCGATGCGCGCACCCACGCCAAGATCACGACCGGCACATCCGAAACCAAATTCGGCATTCCCTGGAGCCGCGCGCGACAGGCCTATGCGCGGGCGGGCCAACTCGCCGGCATCGAGATCGTGGGCATCGACATGCATATTGGCAGCCAGGTCACCGAACTTGCGCCGTTCGAAGAGGCGTTCGCGCGCATGGCCGAACTGATCGGCACGCTCAGAAAGGACGGACACCGGATCGTGCGGGCCGATTTCGGGGGCGGGCTGGGCGTGCCCTACCGGCAAGGGGGCGAGCCTCCGCCCGATCCCGCCGCCTATGGTGCAATGGCGGCGCGGGCGACCCGGGGCCTCGACGTAGCGCTCATCTTCGAGCCCGGGCGGTTGATCGCCGCCAATGCGGGGATTCTGCTTTCGCGCGTGATCTATGCGAAGGACGGCGAGACCAGGAAATTCCTCGTCATCGACGCGGGCATGAACGACCTGATCCGCCCGGCGCTCTACGACGCCCATCACGACATCGTGTCCGTTAACGAACCGAAAGCCGGCGACGCCAGCGCCCGCTACGACGTCGTGGGGCCTGTTTGCGAGACGGCGGACCTGTTCGGGCGCGACCGCGAATTGCCGGTCCTCAAGAGCGGCGACCTTGTGGCAATCCTGACGGCCGGCGCCTATGGCGCGGTGATGGCGTCGGCTTACAATGCCCGGCCGCCGGCGCCGGAAGTGCTGGTCAATGGCGACGCCTGGGGCGTCGTAAAGGCGCGAATGAGCGATGACGAACTTATCGGACTGGATCGCCTCCCGCCTTGGCTCCAGGGCTAGGCGCAACGCACGCTATATCGCTGCCGCGCGGCTCGCGATCCTGTGGGAGCGCGTGTGGCCGTCGCTATGGCCCGCGACCGGCATACTGGGTCTTCTCGCCGCGGCTTCGCTGTTCGACCTGTTCGCGGTTCTGCCGTCGTGGCTGCATCTGATTGTTCTTGTCGGTGCGTTGGGCTTCGCCGTCTTCTCGCTCTACAGGAGCTTTCACGGTTTCCGGTTTCCCGCCTGGCAGGAAAGCGCGCGCCGCGTCGAACGCGACAGCGCGCTGCTTCACCGTCCGATCACCGAACGCCATGACAGGCTTGCGGCAGGCCACGGTGATCCCCTGGCGGAGGAATTGTGGCGCGTGCATATGCGCAGATTGCTGGACGCGATCCAGCGCCTGCGCGTCACGCTGCCGTCGCCCGGCCTGCCCGCGCGCGACCCCTACGCGCTTCGCTATATCGTGCTGCTGCTGGTAATCGCAGGTTTTGTCGTGGCCGGTTCGGACTGGAGCCGCCGCCTCGCCGCGGGCTTCTCGCCGGATGCGAACGGCAACGCTTCGACGGCGTTGCTCGACGCCTGGATCAACCCGCCGGCCTATACGGGCGAAGCGCCCATCTATCTTCAGCGCATGGCGGATGATTCCAGACCAGTCGCGGTGCCCGCCGGTTCCGAACTCGTGCTCCGCGTCCACCAGGCGGACGGTCTTCCCAATCTCTCGCTCGATCCGCAGCCCGATTCCGGCTTGCCGGGCTTCACCGGTTCGTCGGGCGAATTCGGCACGAGCTATAAGCTCGCCGCCGACGAAGATGTGCGGGTGCGCGCCGACGGCCGCATGCTGGGCAATTGGCATATCAAGACCATCCCCGATCTGCCGCCCGTGATCGAATTCTCCGAGCCGCCGAGCAAGACGGAACGCAACGCGCTCAAGATTTCCTTCACGGCTGGCGACGATTACGGCGTGGTGAGCGTGCGCGCGCTCATTCGTCCCGTTCGCGCCAGCGGGACCGCGCCGCTCGCGATCGACCTGCCGCTCACGGCCGTCTCCCCCAAGACCGTCAATCAAACCGTCTATCGCGATCTGACGGAAAATCCCTTCGCCGGGCTCGATGCCGATATCGTGCTGGAAGCCAGGGACGGCGCCGGCCAATCGGGCTTCAGCAAGCATGTGAAATTCCATCTGCCCGCGCGGGTGTTCACCAATCCGCTCGCCCGCGCGCTCATCGAGCAACGCCAGAATCTCGCGCTCGGCGGCAATCATGCGCTCGACAGAGTCGCGCGCACGCTCGACGCGCTGACGATCGCGCCGGACCGGTTCTACGCCAATCAATCCGGCGTCTATCTGGCGGTGCGCACGGCCTATTGGGGCGTGAAGAATGCGCGCCACCCCGACGACATCGCCCGGGTCGAAGACATGCTGTGGCAGATTGCGACAGGCATCGAGCAGGGCGGGCTTTTGGCGGCGGCGGAACAGTTGCGCCAGCTGCAACAGCTTCTGGCCGAAGCGCTTGCGCAAGGCGCACCGCAGGAGGTGATCGACGCGCTGATGCAGCGTTACCGCGAGGCGCTCTCGCGCTATTTGTCGACGCTCGCCCAAAACGGATCGCAATCGGGTCAGGCGGTGTCGCCGAATACCAAAGTCATCAGCGCCGACGACATCGACAAGCTCTTGAAGATGATCCAGCAGCTTGCGCAAACCGGAGCGCGCGCTCAGGCCGAACAATTGCTCGCCATGCTGCAAAGCCTGCTTGAGAACATGCACATGGCGAACGGCGGCGCGGGCGGTGGGTCCGGGGGCAATCCCGGCGACAAATCGCTGAGCGATGCGATCCAGGGGCTCAGCGATCTGATGGGCCGCCAGCGCCAACTGCTCGACAAGACGTTTCGCGAACGCCAGGGCGCTGGCGATCCCAAGGACGGCGGCGCCAAGGGCCTCGCGCAGCAGCAGAGCAAGCTGCACGACGATCTCGGCAACGTTCTGAAGGGGCTCGGCGACCAGAAGATTCCCGCGCCCGACACGCTCGGACAGGCCGGCCACGAGATGGGCGACGCGCAAGGCCAGCTTGGCTCCGGCACATTCGATGGCGCGGGCGAAGCGCAGCAGAACGCGCTCAACGACCTGCGCGCGGGCGCCGACGCGCTGGCAAAATCGCTGATGAAACGCGACGGGCAGAATTCCGGTCAGGGCGGCGCCGGCGAAGACCCGCTCGGCCGCGCGGAAGGCACGTCCGGCACGGGCACCGGCAACGTCAAGATTCCCGATCAATCCGAGATCGAGCGCGCGCGATCCATTCTCCAGGAGCTGCGCCGCCGGGCCGCGCAGCGCGGCCGTCCGCAGCAGGAACTCGATTACTACGACCGCCTGCTCAAGGAATTCTGATCACGCGAGCACGCCGATATAGGGCAGGCCGCGGCCGTCGCCCGCGTCGTCCATGCCGTAGCCGACGATGAACCCGGAGACGCCCGCGAACGCGGCATAATCGGCGCGCAGCACCGCGTCCTTGCGGCTTTTGTCGACGGCGACGGCCGTCGTGACCGACACGGCGCCCGCAGCCGCGAGCAGTTCCTGCGCCTTGGCCAGCGTCCGCCCGTGGTCCAGCACGCCGTCGATCAACAGCACGCGGCGGCCCCGCACATTGACGCTTGGGCCCAGCAGCACGGACACGTTCGCCGCGCCTTCGCGCGCTGCGCCATAGCTTCTCAGCCAGAGAAATTCGATGGGCAGCACGAGACCGAGACCGGCCAGCGCCCGCAGCAGGTCGGCGGCAAAGACAAAACTTCCGACCAGGATAGGTGTGACGATTTCGGGTGTTTGCGGCGCCGACACGATCGCGTTGGCAAGCGCCTCGATGCGCGCGGCGATATCCGCTTTGGAGAACAGCGGGATCGGCTCGCTTCTCACCCGCCCGACTCGGCAAAGCGCACTTCGAACTGCCGCGCGCCGGCGGGTGGATTGGAAAGCCGCGTGCGGAATTTGAAGGGCTGGTTGGGCTGAAGCGTCGCCACGCCGGGCGCAAAACTCCATTGATAGAGTTCGCGCTTGTCCTTGTCGGTGAGCACGACCGTGATCGACGGGACGGTCAGTTCGCGCGTCGTGAAGTTGACGAGCGTGCCCGTGATGGCCAGCACGGATTGGCCGTCTTCCTTCTCGTTGCTCGAGGAGACATACCGGATGTCGATCCCCCGCGTGTTCACGTGCAATCCCAACGCCTTGTAAAGCGACGAAGATTGCGGCCAGAGAGTCGCGACCTGCTGGCGGTAGTCGACCGCCGACCAGCCGATCAAGAGAACGATCCCCGCCAGCACCAGCCATCCGGCGGCAATGCCGAGCCCTCGAAGCCACGACGACGGCGCACGCGAAGTGGCGGCGGGAACGGCATAGGACGGCTGCGGCGCATGATCGGTCGCATAGGCGGCGCGCTGGGTCGCGGACGCGTCGATCGCCGGCGGCTCATCGAGTCGGGGAATGTCGAGCGCGTCGGCGTCCGGCTCCGGCGCGGCCTGATGCCAGACATGCGTGCACTTGGCGCACCGCACTTTGCGGCCTGCGGGCGCAAATTGGGCAGCGTCCGTCTGGTACCGGGTCGCACATTGTGGACAGGTGAGAATCATTCCGCCGGACTGCGCTGTTTGCACGAAAATAGGCGCTTCGCATCGAGCCCCGCAAGGCTCAAACCGTCATAGTCACAACCTTCAACTCTCACTATGTTCCGGCCCCATGGTTCGCTTCGAAAATGTCGGCATGCGCTACGGACCGGGCCCCGAGGTGCTCCGGGACGTGACCTTCATGCTGGAGCCCGGCTCCTTCACCTTCCTCACCGGACCTTCGGGTGCGGGCAAAACGACCCTGCTCAAGCTGATGCTGCTGGCCGAGCCGCCGTCGCGCGGGCTCATCACGCTGTTCGGCCAGGATCTGGCGACCGCGAAGCGTTCCGCTTTTCCCGCGATCCGGCGGCGAATTGGCGTCGTGTTCCAGGATTTCCGGCTCCTCGCGCATCTGTCGGCGTTCGACAATGTCGCGCTGCCCCTGCGGCTGGCCGGCCGGCAGCCCGGCAACTATGCGCAGGACGTGGAGGAGCTTCTGGGCTGGGTCGGCCTGGGCGATCGGCTGCGCGCCAAACCTGCGACTCTTTCCGGCGGCGAACAGCAGCGCGTGGCGATCGCGCGCGCCGTCGTGGCACGGCCCGATCTTCTGATCGCCGACGAACCGACGGGCAATGTCGATTCCGACATCGCACAGCGCCTGATTCGCCTGTTCGCAGAACTCAACCGGCTGGGCACCACGGTGATGATCGCAACTCACGACCGCGCGCTGCTGGAACGCCAGAAGGCACGCGAGATGCGGCTGGTCGACGGCCGTCTCGTCGAGCTGAGGATGGCGCGGCCATGAGTGCGCGCGTCACACGAGGACGCATCCTGCCGCGCGAAGCGGGCGCTGCGCCGCTCGACGTCGTGATCGGCGTGATGGCGTTTCTCGCCGCACTCGCGCTCGGCGCGTCGCTGATCGCGGATCGCGCTGCCGAAGGCTGGCGCGCGGGTCTTTCGGGGCGATTGACGGTGCAGGTTCTGCCGCCCGAACACGGACCGGCAGATCCCGCGCTGTCGCAGGAAACCGATGCGGCGCTCGCAGTCCTGCGCAACACGGACGGGATCGTGCACGCAGCCGAACTCTCGCAACAGGATACTCTCAAGCTCGTCGAACCCTGGCTCGGCTCCGGCGCGGTCGTGGCCGATCTGCCGTTGCCGCGCCTAATCGACGCGACGGTGCTGCCGGGTGCGCGCGTCGATCTCGATGCGCTGTCGCGGCGGTTGAAAGCAGCTGCTCCGGATTCCGTGCTCGACGATCACACCCATTGGATCGCGCGGCTCAAAAGTCTGGCAGATGCCGTCGTGTGGTCGGCTTACGGCATTCTCGCCTTGATCGCGATCGCGACGGCCGCTGCGGTGTCCTTCGCGACGCGCGCGGGCCTCGAGGCGCATCACGACATCGTCGCCCTGTTGCATCAGATGGGCGCGCGGGCGGGCTTCATCGCGCGCGCGTTCGAATGGCACTATTTCATCTCGGCGCTGCTGGCGGCTGCGGTGGGCGGTGTGCTGGCGGCCCTGTTGTTCATGGCGGCCGGAGGGCTCGAATTCGTCGGCATAGAGCCGGTTTCCTTCCTGCCCCCGTTGACCCTCCATTCCTCGGAACTGGCCTGGCTGGCCGCGGTTCCCGCAGGGGCCGGCCTTATTGCGTGGGCGACCGCCCGGCTCTCGGTCCTGGCGGCCTTGCGCCGAATCTATTGATTGCGGCGCAGGCGATGTACACTTTTGGACAAAATGCGGTCGCTTTCCGGACGGATAAGGGAAGCGTCCATCGGCAAAGGCGGCGAGCGACATGACGCGCCAGACGGCATTGGCGATTTTGGCTGCGGTCGTGCTTGCTTATGTCGTGGGCTTTATCGTCTTCGTGACCAGCTTGCCCAAGCCTCCGGACAGTGTCCGCCGGGCCGACGGGATCGTTGCGCTCACCGGCGGTGACGCGCGGCTGATCGCGGCGGAATCGCTGTTCGAGAGCGGGATTGGAAAACGGCTCCTGATCTCCGGCGTGCATCCCGAAACCACACGCGGCGAAATCAAACAGCTCGTCCATGGCGGCTCGCGTTTCGATTGCTGCGTCGATCTGGGCTTCGAAGCCACCAACACCCATGGCAACGCGATGGAAGCGGCGGACTGGGCGCGGACGCACCATTTCCACAGCCTCGTCGTGGTGACTGCGAATTACCATATGCCGCGCAGCCTGCTCGAATTCGCCGACGTGATGCCCGACACGAAACTCATTCCCTACCCGGTCGAGCAAACGGAGATCGACCCACAAGCCTGGTGGAACGATTCGCGCGCATTCCGCGTGCTGCAGTGGGAATATGTGAAGTATATGGGAAGCCTCGTCACGACGATGGCATTCTCGGCCGAGCGGTCCCGCAGCCATTACGGCGAGGCGCGTCGCGATTCGTGAGAGAACGTCGAGCGATAGTCAGAGAACGTGATTTCAAATCCATGATTGGCACGTCGCTAATGGGCAACTCAAGAGTCTTCACCCTCCCCTTGAGGGAGGGTCGAAAAATTCGAGCGCAGCGAAGAATTTTTCGGGGAGGGGCTTGCCACCGCCGTCTGAGGCTTGCCCCTCCCCGAAGCCGAATTCTCACTGCCGTTCGAATTCGCCTTCGACCCTCCCTCAAGGGGAGGGTGGGCCTGATAGGCATGTACGCGACCGCCACGCCATGACGCTGCTGCGCTCGACGATTTTCTTCATCTGGTTCGTACTGATCTCGGTGATTCTGAACGTCGGGCTCCTGCCCGCGCTCCTGATGCCGCCGCGCGCAAGCCTGTTCGCGGGGCGGCTGTGGTCCGCCATGTTGCTATGGGGGCTCAAGGTCTTTGCCGGATTGGGCTACGAAGTGCGCGGTCCCATCCCGCCAAGCGGCGTGCTTGTCGCTTCGAAGCATATGAGCATGTGGGACACACTCGCGCTTTGCGTTCTGCTCCATAGTCCCGTCGTGGTGATCAAACGCGAACTGTTCAACATTCCGTTCTATGGCTGGTATGCGCGCCGGGCGGGGATGATTGGGATCGACCGCGATGGCCGCGCCTCGGCGCTGAAGATGATGTCTGCCGCCGCAAAGGCCGCGCTTGCGGCTCATCAGACCGTGATGATTTTTCCGGAAGGCCACCGCCAGCCGGTCGACGCACCGCCCGACTATAAGCCGGGCGTGGCGGCGCTTTATGGCCAGCTCGATGTCGCCTGCATCCCGGTGGCGCTCAATTCGGGCCTGTTCTGGACCGGTCCGATGGGCTTCGTGAAAAAGCGCGGCAAGATTGTCATCGAATTTCTGCCGCCGATCCCACCGGGAATGAAGCGGCAGGAATTCATGGCCGAGCTTCAGTCGCGCATCGAGACCGCGACGGCGGCGCTGGTCGCCGAAGGGCGCCAACTCCTCGCGCGCTGAAGGCGCGGTCAGATATTCTTTTGCACGAAGGCCCGGACAACCGGCAGAACGCGCGCCGGATCGTCGCGAAACGCGCCGTGGCCGCAATCGGGAAAGATATGCAATTCGGCGGCGGGCAGAGAATTCGCGATCTCTTGCGCCAGGGCCGGCGGCGTAATGGGATCGTCTTCACCGCCCAGCACCAGCACGGGGCATGCGATGCGGGCAAGCGCGGCGCGGAAATCCATCCGGCGAATCTCGCCGCCCGGCAGCGAAAAATGGCGATAGACTTCGATGCGCATGATCGCGCGCTGCCGCGCACTGGCGTCGTCGGCGCAGCGCCCCGCGATTGTAGAGCGGCATGCACACCCGCATGTAATCAGCAAAATCGGCGTCCGTGCCGCTATCCCAGAAACGCTTCGCGATCGCGCCGGCTTCCGGGCCGCCCTTTTGCTCGAAGATTTTCATGCTGCCTTCGAGGTCCATTCGGGCGGCTGTGCTCGACAAAACGAGGGCGCGCGGATGGTCCGGATGCCGCGTGGCATAGGATTGCGCCACCATGCCGCCGAAGGACTGACCCACCACGATCGGGCGCGCAATGCCCAGCACATCGCAGAAGCCGCGGATATCGTCGCCCCATTGCGCCAGGGTCCATGTCGCGGGCTCGCTGGGAACGCTGCGGCCGTTGCCGCGATGATCGAGATAGACGACCTGCGCGATGTCCGCGAAGCCGTCGAAATCGCCCCTGAGCCCGCTATGGTCGAAACCGGGGCCGCCATGGAGGACGAGAAGCGTCGGCTTCTCGCGCATTACAGGGCCGTCCGGCGCAAGCTTGCTGCCCACGACGTCGAAGAATATCTGCTGATCATTGACGGTGACGAACATCGCAACTCCTTGCACCCAGCCGGGACGTCAAGATTGCCAGTTCAACCTGGATACCGCAACGAACGTGCCGGCGGCATCAACTCTTCGGTATGGCGTGACAGAAGTGTAATGACTACATTGATCGAGACCGGTAAGCGACACCAGCTGGGGAGCCAGTTTGCGCGACATTCCGTCTTCCATGGATCGTGCGATTGTCGCGCAGATCGACGCGCGACTATCCGAGATTCAGCGGAGCCACAATGTTGTAATCCCGCTTTCCGTGGAAAGCGGCAGCCGCGCCTGGGGATTTCCCTCGACCGACAGCGACTATGATTGCCGCTTTATGTTTGTGCGTTCAGTCGAGGAGTATTTGTCTCCGTGGCCGCGCCGCGATGTGATCGAGACGCCGCTCGATGGGTTATTCGACGTCAATGGCTGGGACTTGGCGAAAGCATTGAAGCTCCTGCTAAAAGGAAACGCCGTCGTGATCGAGTGGCTCACCTCACCGATCACGTACGACTCCGACCAGCAATTCCGGGAAGAATTCCTTGCGCTTGCCGAGCGCGTCGCCGACCGATTTCTCGTCGGCCGCCACTATTTACATCTGGGAGAACGCCAACGGCATACATATTTTCGCGATGAAAAATCGATTCCGCAGAAGAAAGTATTTTATGCCCAGCGCCCCGCTGCGGCACTGAGGTGGCTCCGCTGTCATCCGACCAAAGCCGTCGCACCCATGCACTTTCCGACTTTGATGAGGGACTGCGAGGCGCCAACGGAGCTTCTTGAAATCGTTGATGCGCTTATAGTCCGCAAAGCGGAAACTCGGGAATTGGGATCGGCGCCACTTCCGGCTTCAGTTCGCGATTTCATCGATTCGGAATTTGAATTCGCGCGGGGCGTTTTCGATAGACAGGTCGTAGCGGTGTCGGCGGAAGCACGCACGCAGGCAGAACTGTTCTTCTCGGCTACGGCGAGGCGGCTCAACGATTGTGTCGGCAAGACACGCTAATAGACCAGCTTGCGCCACGCTTGCTTCGTGTAGGCCGACTCAACATCACTCTCGCTGCTGAGGTTACGACGCTTGCCGCAGCACGGCCTCCAGTTTGTCGAATTGCGCGCGCGTGCCTTGTTCGCGACCGCGACCCATACTGTCTTCGAAATCGTCCAGATTCACGAGTTGTTCGGTGAAGATCAGCCTCGAACCGGCGCCGTCGGCCCTGAACTCCACGGTCGCCAGTGAAACCGATATGTGCCTTTCGTCGAGATGCATGTCGTAGGCGTAGACGAGGCGCTGATCCGGAACGATGTCGTGATAGTGGCTGTCGAACGTGGACACCAGGCCGCTGGGCCATCTGCCGCTCAGCTTTTCGCTGCCGCCGATACGGAAATCGAATTTGCGCTCCAGGAGCTTCCATTCGTCAGGTCCCGCGAACCACTTCGCCTTGGCCTTGATATCGGCCCACGCCTGGAAGACGCGCGCCGGCGGCGCGTCATAGGCGCGATCGATGACGAAGGTGGCGTGATGCGTCGATCTTGCGTTCATGATTTTCTCCGTTTTTTCGGGCGCGCATTCTGCGCTGCGAGATATTCGCCGAGGCGGTCGAAGCGGCGTTCCCAATTCGCCCGTCGCCGGGAAATCCAATCTTCAGCCGCTCCGAACGCCACCGGCTCCACGCGACAGGTACGCACGCGCCCGGTCTTCTCGGACCGGACGAGACCGCTCGTTTCGAGAACCTGAAGATGCTGCATCACGGCC
Source organism: uncultured Alphaproteobacteria bacterium (assembly GCA_963760345.1). Taxonomy (GTDB): domain Bacteria; phylum Pseudomonadota; class Alphaproteobacteria; order Micropepsales; family Micropepsaceae; genus Rhizomicrobium. The sequence continues at coordinate 1,043,696 of CAVXCU010000001.1, read as the reverse complement.
GGCAGCGACATCGCGAGCGGCCGCGCCAATTCGCTGACCGAAGCCGGCCCATGGCTCAAGCGCTCGACCATGACCCGCCGTGCCGGGTCCGCCAGCGCCTGGAACACGAGATCGAGCGGGGCCGATTGGTTAAGCATATACTTAAGTATCATCCCGGGCGACGCGCGGCAAGCGCAATTTGTTTTCGCGCATCGCGAATCGAGGCTTGACTCTCGCGCCCGTCCGTCGTATTTCACCAGTCAGTTATTTAACTGAACGGCTAAGCATGATGCCCGATCTCCTGAACGCCAAATTTTCCGCCCTCGCCGACCCGACGCGGCGCGCGATCCTCGCGCGACTCGCGCTGGGCGAAACATCGGTGACGGAATTGGGCGAGCCGTTCGACATGAGCCTTCCCGCCATTTCCAAACACCTGAAGGTGCTGGAACACGCAGGCCTCATCGCGCGCAGCCGGGAAGCGCAGTGGCGCCCCTGCCGCATCGAGCCTCAAGCGCTCAAGGAAGTGGACGACTGGCTCGAGAAATACCGCCGGCTCTGGGAAGAACGCTTCGACCGGCTGACCGTTTATCTGAAGGAAATCCAAGCCAGGGAGAAGAAACATGGCCGCAAGAAACGGAAATAGCGCCGCGCTCGAAACCGACGACCGCACGCTCACCATCACGCGCATCTTCGATGCGCCGCGCGAGCTCGTCTTCAAGGCGTGGACCGACCCCGCATTTGCGCAGCATTGGATGGGACCGCGCGATTATCCCGCGGTCCACATCGAAAGCGATCTGCGGCGCGGCGGAAAATGGCGCATCTGCCTGCGCGCGACGGACGGCAGCCGCGATCTCTGGCAAGGCGCGTCTATCGCGAAATCGCGCCGCCCGAACGCCTGGTTTTCACATCCGCCTGGGATCAGGAAGACGGATCGACCGGCCCCGAAACTTTGGTCACGATTACCTTCGCGGAAGAGGGCGGCAAGACGTGCATGACGTTCCACCAGGGCGTGTTCAACACTCATTCCAACCGCGACGGGCATATCGGCGGCTGGAACAGCACGTTCGATCGCCTCGAGGACTATCTGAAAACGACGGGTGCGCGACGACCGGGCGTCCGCGCGATCGATCAAAGCAAAGTTTTGAGATGACGATCTTCACCATCAATCCGAGGAGCTAACCATGGAACTGAGAGCCCACGTGGCCTTCAACGGCCAATGCGAGGAAGCGTTCAAATTCTACGAGCAGCATCTCGGTGCGAAAATCGATAGGATGATGCGCTATGAAGGCACCCCGGCGGCAGGTCAGGCGCCGGCCGAGTGGAAGAACAAAATCCTTCACGGCAGGATCGCCATCGGCGACTCGCTCATGATGGGCGCCGATGCTCCACCCGGACGTTACGAAGCGCCCAAGGGTCTTACGATGTCGCTGGGCGTCAAAGGCGCCGCCGAAGCGGAGCGCCTGTTCACGGTCCTGTCGGAAAAAGGAACGGTGCAGATGCCGCTCCAGGAGGCGTTCTTCGCCGTCCGCTTCGGCATGGTGGTCGACCGGTTCGGCGTTCCGTGGATGGTCGTCTGCGAAAAGACCGGCTGAACCTTCGTACGAACCTTTCAAGGGAATCACTGCCATGTCAGCCAAACCCGCCATGGAGCGAGAACTCACCATCGTCCGCCTCTTCGACGCGCCGCGCGAACTCGTCTTCAAGGCGTGGACCGATCCGAAGCACGTATCCCAATGGTGGGGGCCGAAAGACTTCACCAATCCCGTCTGCGAAATGGACGTCCGGCCAGGCGGCGCGCTGCGGATCGTCATGCGCGCGCCTGACGGCGCCGAGCACCCCATGAAGGGCGTCTTCCGGGAAGTCGTGCCGAACGAGCGGCTTGTCTTTACCAGTGTCGCGGTGGATGCGGCGGGCAATCATCTCCTCGAAGGGCTGACGATCGTCACCTTCGCCGAACAGGGCAGCCGGACGAAGCTCACGCTGGTTACGCGCGCCACCGGTCTGGTCGACGCAGCCGCCCAGATGCTGTCGGGCATGGATCAGGGATGGACGCAAAGCATCGACCGCCTTGGCGAGCATTTGGCGAAAAGCTGACCGGAGCAATTCACGAGAAGGGAACAGAACGATGCACGAAATCAGCCCGTGCCTCTGGTTCGACAACCAGGCCGAAGAAGCGGCCAATTTCTATGTGTCGACGTTCCGGAATTCCAGGATCGGAACCATCAGCCACTACGACGAAGAGGCCGCAAAGCGCAGTGGAAGGCCAAAAGGAAGCGTCCTGGTCGTGACCTTTCAACTCAACGGCCGGGACTTCATGGCATTGAACGGCGGCCCGCTGTTCAAATTTTCGGAAGCCATATCCTTCGCCGTGAACTGCGAGACGCAAGCCGAGATCGACGAATTGTGGGAAAAGCTTTCGGCCGGCGGAAGCAAGGGACAATGCGGCTGGCTCAAGGACAGATATGGCCTGTCGTGGCAGATCGTTCCGACCGTCCTGAATGAGTTGATGAGCGGCAAAGACGCCAGGAAAGCGAGCAAGGTGATGCAGGCCGTGCTGCAAATGACCAAGCTCGACATCGCGGCCCTGAAGCGGACCTACGACGAAGGATAGAAGGGATCGGACAGGACGGCCGGCCGACAAACGCGCCGTTGCGAAGCAAAAGTACCGCGAGGAGGAAAAATGAGCAGCGCAATCAAGATCGATCTCGTGCAGCTGGAAGAGCCGGTTCACCGGCCTGCGTTCACAATCGCCGGCGTGCGTGCGACATTCGACCAATCGAATATGAGCGGCATCCCCGCGCTCTGGCCGCGCCTGATCCAATGCCTGCCGCTGGCGGGCCAGGTGGATCAACGGGCCTATGGCGCAATGTGGCGGGCCGGCCCGCAACAAAGCGGTACCAATTACATGGCCGGGGTAGAAGTGTCGGGCGACGCGGCGCTGCCCACTGGACTCGAGCGGCTCGAAATCGCTCCACAGGATTACATCGTGTTTCGCCAGACGCTGGACGGCAGCGCGCTCAATCCGCAGATGCAGGCTGCCGCCCGCGAGATCTGGGGCGTGCGTCTGCCGAAATTGGGCGCCAAGCTCGCCCATGCACCGGACTTCGAGCTTTATCCGGCGGATTTCAGCCCCACGAAAAAGGGCGCGTTTGTCGACATCTATGTCGCGGTGATTCGATAGCCGACGGGGTTTCCGGCCAGTGCCGATGTCAACGCTGTCTGGAGCATCTTCGGGGCGCTCGTCGCCGCTCCGGCGGCGTGAGCCGTTATAGAACATATCAGGAACAATTATTGACTTTCGGGCGTTTGGGCGTTAGCTCTCTTTTCCGTTCGCGCTTCACTCGTGGGCGGAGGAGTGAGAGCCTCTCGAACCCCCATGAGCGACATTTCCCGCCAGATCTGGGACATGAAATACCGGCTGAAGTCGCCCGACGGCACGCCGGTCGATCGCGACGTGGCCGATACCTGGGCGCGCGTGGCGCTGGCCGCCGCCCAGGCTGAAGCCCCCACGAAACGCCGCGAATGGGCGCTCGCCTTCGCGGAAGCGCTTGCGGGAAACCGCTTCCTGCCCGCCGGCCGCATCCTTGCCGGCGCCGGCACCGACCGCAACGTGACGCTCTTCAACTGCTTCGTCATGGGCACGATCCCCGACGACATGGGCGGCATCTTCGCCAATCTGCGCGAGGCGGCGCTGACCATGCAGCAGGGCGGTGGCATCGGCTACGATTTCTCGACCTTGAGGCCGAAGGGCGCGCCGGTGAAAGGCGTCGGCGCGGACGCATCCGGCCCCGTCTCGTTCATGGAAGTGTGGGACGCGATGTGCCGCACCATCATGTCGGCCGGCTCGCGGCGCGGCGCGATGATGGCGACGCTGTCCTGCGACCATCCCGACATCGAAACCTTCATCGAGGCCAAGCGCACGCCGGGCCGGCTGGCGATGTTCAATCTTTCGGTGCTGGCAAGCGATGCCTTCATGGACGCGGTGAAGACCGATGCGCCATGGGAGCTCAAATTCGGCGGCAAAATCTTCAAGACCGTCCGCGCCCGCGAGCTGTGGGACCGCATCATGCGGGCGACCTACGAATATGCCGAGCCGGGCGTCATCTTCATCGACCGCATCAATGCGGAAAACAACCTCGCCTATTGCGAAACAATCCAGGCGACGAATCCCTGTGGCGAACAACCGCTGCCGCCTTATGGGGCGTGCCTGCTGGGCTCGATCAACCTCGCCAGGCTGGTGAAACGACCCTTCGAGGCCGATGCCGCGCTCGACGAGGAAGAACTTGTGCGCCTTGTCCACACCGCCGTGCGTCTGCTAGACAATGTGATCGATGTCTCGCGCTTTCCATTGCCCGAACAACGCGCCGAAGCGTTTGCCAAGCGCCGGCTCGGGCTCGGCGTCACGGGTTTGGCCGATGCGCTGATCTTCTGTCGCGCCCGCTACGGCTCGGAGGAAAGCCTCGCCCTGATCGACCGCTGGCTATCGACACTGTCTCTTGCGGCCTATGACGCGTCGACCCGAATCGCGGAGGAGAAAGGCGCGTTCCCGCTGTTCGACCGCGACGAATATCTCGCCCGTCCGAATATCGCGCGCCTGCCCGAAGAGCTGCGCGCGCGCATCGCAGCACAGGGCATCCGCAACGCGCTCGTCACATCCATCGCGCCGACCGGCACGATCTCGCTGTTCGCCGACAACGTCTCGAGCGGCATTGAGCCCGTGTTCGCCTATTCCTATTCGCGCAAAGTGTTGTTGGAAGACGGCACGCGTCGCGAGGAGCCCGTGACCGACTACGCGTACCGGCTGTTCCGCGACACATTCGGCAGCGAGGCGGTGCTGCCCGACTATTTCGTCAATGCGCAGACGCTCGCGCCCGAAGACCACGTCGCGGTCCAGGCCGTCGCGCAGAAACATATCGACAGCTCGATCTCCAAGACGATCAACGTCCCGGCCGGAATTTCCTTCGACGCGTTCAAGGACGTGTATCTGAAGGCCTACGCGTCGGGCTGCAAAGGCTGCACAACCTACCGGCCGAATGCGGTGACCGGATCGGTGCTGGACGCGCGCGAGACCGCGCCCGCCGAGATCTCGGTGGTTCCGGCAACGCCGGATACCGCAAGCGAGCCTGCACTCGCGGCCCGCGCGCTGCTTGGCGAAAGCATCGGCGGCGTCGTCTATATGACGAAGCCGCTTGACCGGCCTGAAGTGCTGCTCGGCCAGACCTACAAGATCAAATGGCCGGATTCCGACCATGCCTTCTACATCACCATCAACGACATCGAGAAAGACGGCCGTCGCCGCCCGTTCGAGATTTTCATCAACTCCAAGAACATGGCCGCCTATGCATGGACGCTCGCGCTCACGCGCATGATTAGCGCCGTGTTCCGGCGCGGCGGCGACGTCTCCTTCGTCGTCGACGAGATGAAGGCCGTGTTCGATCCGCGCGGCGGTCAATGGATGGAAGGGCACTATGTGCCGTCGCTACTGGCTGCGATCGGCGACGTCATCGAGCGCCATCTCGTCGCCACTGGATTCATGGCGCCGCGCGACAAGCTCGATCTGCCCGAAGAATTGCGCGCCGTGGCGGTTGCGGGAGCGGAAGGACGCGGGCGCGCCTGTCCGCGTTGCGGCAGCCCCGGCCTCGTGCAGCTCGAAGGTTGCGACACTTGCGTGTCGTGCGGCTTTTCGCGCTGCGGATAGTGCGGGCCGGCGTGCTCTACGGCGTCACGCGGGCGCGGCGGGCCTTCTGTTTCAGCACATCGTCGAGCCAGTCGAGCGCGCTGCCCGCGATCTTCTCCCAGCCAGGCTCGCCGATCAGCCAATGGCTGTACTCAGGCAACTCCTCATAGCGCGCGCGGCCGCCATAGCGTTGCGCGATGCGGCGCACCGTGGCCGGCGGATTGACCCGGTCGCGGGCGCCGGAAAGGCAATAGATCGGACAGGTGACGGCGCGCGTATCGATCTGCGTGGCGCGCTTCAGGTCGAACGGCCAATGCATCACCTCGAAGGTGGCAAGGCCCGATTCCGGCACGAAGCGCGCGAATACGGTATCGCGTTCGGTTTCGGGAAGGCGGTCGAGCGCATTCGCGGCCGCGATCCATTGCTCGGGCCACAATTTCTTGTTCCAGAAGGTGCCCGTGAGATAAAGCGCCTGGGCGGAGACGATTTCGAACGGCGTCGACGGCAACACGCCCCAGGGCGCCGACGGCGCAAGCAGCACCAGCGCTTTCACGTCCCTGCGAGCGGCCAGCATCTGCGCGATCAACCCGCCCATCGAATGGCCGACGAGAACAGGCGGCGTGCCGATCTCGTCGAGCAGCGTCTCGATATCGCTCGCATAATCGAGAATGCTGGTCGAGCCCAACTCGCGCGGCGGCTTGTCGCCGCAATCGTGATATCTTAATGTCGGCGTGTGGACCTCATAGCCGCGTGCCTCAAAGACACCCCGCCAGCCGTCCCACACCCAGCCGCCGCAAAACGCGCCGTGAATCATCACAACCGGAGAACGCGATACCGTCATTTCGGATTTCTCATGCCGCCGGATACGCCAGATCGCGGAACGCGGCAATGACGGTGGCATAAGTGTCGCGCTTGAACGGCACTATCAGGCGCGGCAGCGCCTCGATTGCAAACCATTTCCACTGGCCGAATTCCGGCGATGCCGTCGCGATATTGATCTCGCGGTCGTTGCCCAGGAATCGCATGGCGAGCCATTTCTGGCGCTGTCCGCGATAACGCCCGTGAAGCGCCACGCCCACCAGATGCGCCGGCAGATCGTAGGCGAGCCATTCGTCCAGTTCGCGCAGGAATTGCGCGTTGCGCGTGCCGATTTCTTCTTCGAGTTCCCGGAAGGCCGCTTCAACGGGCGTCTCACCCTCTTCGATGCCGCCTTGCGGCATCTGCCAGCCCTCGATGGTCTGGTCGATGCGCTTTCCCACGAAGACCAGGCCCTCGCGATTGAGCAGCATCACGCCCACGCAGGGGCGGTAAGGCAGATCCTCATGGCGCAGGCGCGGACCGTGGCGGGACATCGGGGAACCGGTTATTTGGAATGCGGCACTATGGCCGAAGCGGGAACCAGAACAAAGCCCCGGCCCTGCAGCCCTTTCGCCCATTCGGCCACCCGCTCCACGGTGACGGGATAGAGGAACCCCGCGCCCGCCGCCGAGCCGTCCAGCCTTGCCCGCGTCTCAAGCTCGGAAAGACGCTGGTCGATTTCCATTGCGGTCTGGATCGTATCGATGGTCGACGCACTTTGGACATAGGGCGCATTGAGCCGCTGGGCGACGTCCGGCGCGGCCGAGCGCGAAGACGAACCACTGTCGAAAAAGAGAAGCCCGCGCCGGGCAAGGAACGTCATCACCGGTTCGAGTGAATCGGGATCGGCGAGAAAGCGGCCGCCCAGAAGATTGGTTACGCCCGCATAGCCCGAGAATCGTGTCAGCGACCAGGTCAGCCGTTGCGTGTTCGATTCTTCGCTCACACCGGCGCGCAGGGTATGCGGGCCCGGATCGCTGTCGGGAAAGTCGTATGGCTCCATCGGCAGTTCCAGCAGCACTTCATGGCCCAGGCCGCGTGCCTCGCCCACCCAGCGCTGCACGTCGCCTGCATAAGGCGCGAAAGCGAGCGTCACGCCGGGCGGCAACCCCGCGATCGCGGCCGCAGTCGCCTTGGCGCTGATGCCGAGACCGCTGATCACGATCGCAATGCGCGGTTGCTTGTCGGTGCCGGACGGCGGCGCATAGGCCGTCATCGGCGTTCGCCCGTCGTCGGCGATGCGCGGCAGCGGACCCTGATCGGTCTGTTCGATCAATGCCGGATCCGCCACGAGTGCCTTGCCCGCATAGACGGGCTTGACGACGTTGGAAGGGACGAGTTGGGGCGGCAACGTGACCGGCGCGACATTTGCGGGAGCCGGCGCGGTGCTTGCCATAGTTTCGGGTGGAACTGCCGGTTGCGGACCCGCGCCTATCAAATTCGTATTGGGCGTGACTGCGGCGTGGACGGCCGGTTCCTTTGCTGGCGGGAGCTGCCCGGACCGCGGGGCATTCAAATCAAGCCGCACCACCGGCTCGCCGTCGCTGGCCCGGCCGAACAGTGCGACCGCGCCGAACAGGAGCACGAGGGCCGCGAACACGGCAAAATAGGCGTAGGCGAGCGGATGCGTCCGCTTGCGCGCGGTCATGGGATCGTCGCCGGCCAAGCTGTTGGCAGCCATGGCTCACATTAACGAAACTCATGGTTACGGCCGCGTTAATTTCGCGCGACGTCAATTGGCGTGAGCGACCTTTGCAGCGGCGTCCGGCCTGATTTTGCCGTCCATCACATCGACCGCATAACTCAATTGGAAGTCGCTCGCCTTCGAGCCCGGCGGCGGGCGAATGACGGCCATCTCGGTCTTTTTCACGTCGGATTCCGCCTGGAGGTGATGCGGCAGGTCGGCTTCCGTAGGCTCGACGGACCGGGGCAGATCGGTCAACTCGTCGCCCTCGGCCACGGCGATGTCGGGAACAATGCCTGTCGCCTGGATCGATCCTCCCGACGGCGTGTAGTAGCGCGCCGTCGTCAGGTGAAGCGCGCCGTCCTCGCCGCCGTTGAGCGGAATGATCGTCTGCACCGAGCCTTTGCCGAACGATGTGGTTCCCAGAATGGTCGCGCGTTTGTGGTCGCGGAGCGCGCCGGCCACGATCTCGGACGCCGACGCCGTGCCGCCATTGATGAGCACGATGAGCGGCTTGCCGTCGGCGATATCGCCCGGCTTGGCGTCGTAACGTTCGGTGTCTTCGGGATTGCGGCCACGCGTCGAGACGATTTCGCCGCCTTCGAGAAAATCGTCGGACACGGCGATGGCCTGATCGAGCACGCCGCCGCCGTCGTCGCGCAGATCGATGATATAGCCCCGCAGCTTCGGGCCGATCTGGCGCTTGAGTTCGCGCACGGCGGCCTGGACGCCGTCGCTGGTGTGTTCGTTGAAGGCGGGAATGCGGATATAGCCCACATCGCCTTCCCGATGGGACCTGACCGCTTCGACTTCGATCGCCGCGCGCACGAGCTTGACCTCGAACGATTTCTGGTCGCTGCCGCGCATCAGCGTGAGCGTGGCCTTGGTGCCGGGCGCGCCGCGCAGCTTTTCCTGAACCTTGTCCAGGCTCAGACCCTGAAGTCCCGCGCCGTCGATGGCGAGAATGCTGTCGCCGGATTTGATGCCGGCTTTCGAGGCAGGCGTATCGTCGATCGGCGACACGATCTTGATCACGCCGTTGTTGTCTTCGATGACGAGACCGAGGCCGCCATATTGGCCCTCGGTCTTCACCTGCATGTCCGCATAGGTCTTGGGATCGAAATAGCTCGAATGCGGATCGAGGCTCGAGATCATGCCGCTGAGCGCGTTCTCAACCAGCAGCTTGTCGTCCGTATCGACGACATATTTCGCGCGGACGATCGCAAACGCCTGACCGAAGCGGTCGAGCGCCTGATAGGCGGAATGCGACTGCGGATCGTCGGCGCCGCGTGCCAGCGGCAACAGCGCGAGACCTGCACAAAAGCCGGCAGCGACACCCAGTCCTGTCAGCGCGGTACGGTTCATCTCGATCGGCCTTTCGCCTGGCGCCAGAAATAAGGAGTTTGCGCCATCTCAGTTCGTGTTCGTCGGCTTCGCAATCGAGCTCACCGTCGTCTTGCCGCGCAGCAGATCGAGCGCATAGGAGAGCTGGAAATCGTCATATTTCTTGCCGGCCGCCGGATGGATGACCGGGCCCGTTTCCTTTTTCAGGGCGCCCTCGCCGCTCAGATGGCCGGGCAAGTCGGCTTCGGTCGGACGCTCGATCTTGGGCGTCGCGTCCTCGTCGCCCTGCGCCACGGCGACATCGGGAACGATCCCCGTCGCCTGGATGGAATGGCCCGAGGGCGTGTAATAGCGCGCGGTCGTAAGCCTGAGCGCGCCGCCGCCTTCGCCCATCGGAATGATGGTCTGCACCGAGCCTTTGCCGAAGGACGTCATGCCCACGATCGTCGCGCGCTTGTTGTCCTGCAACGCACCGGCGACGATTTCCGACGCCGAGGCCGTTCCGCCGTTCACCAGAACGATGACGGGCTTGCCGTCAGTGATGTCGCCCGGCTTGGCGTCGTAACGCTCGGTGTCGTCGGGATGGCGGCCGCGTGTGGAGACGATTTCGCCCGAATTGAGGAAGTCGTCGGAAACATCGACGGCCTGATCGAGAAGGCCGCCCGGATTGTTCCTGAGGTCGAGGATGTAGCCCTTCAGGCCCGGACCGATCTGCCGCTTGAGCTCGCGCACCGCGTGCTCGAGTCCATCGTCGGTTTTCTCGTTGAACGAACTCATCCGGATGTAGCCGACATCGCCTTCGCGGTGAAATTTTACGCTGTCCACCTGGACGACGGCGCGTATGAGCGTCACGTCGAACGGCTTCTTCTCGCCTTTGCGCAACACGGTGATCGTGACTTTCGAGCCTTCCGCGCCCCGCATTTTCTGGATCGCATCGTCGAGCGACATGCCGTTGATCGGCGTACCGTCGACGGCGGCGATATAATCGCCCGTCTTGATGCCCGCGCGCGCGGCCGGCGAATCGTCCATCGGGGTGATGACTTTGACGAGGCCGTCCTCCATCGTCACTTCGACGCCCAGGCCGGCGAATTGGCCCCGGGTCTGGATTTGCATGTCCGCATAGGTCTTGGCGTCCATGTAGCTCGAATGGGGATCGAGCGAGGACACCATGCCTTCGATCGCCGAGGTCACGAGCTCGCCGTCGTCGACGGGCCGCACATAATTGGCGCGCACGCGCTCGAACGCATCGCTGAAGAGATCGAGCTGGCGATAGGCGGACGAATCGTTGGCGCCATGGGCCGCGGGGAACAACATCAGCGCGCCCGCGAAGCCGGCCGCCATGCCCAAACCCACCAATGCAAACCGCTTCATGTTCTTCTCGCCTTCCTCAGATCGACTTCAAGCCATGGCGCCGGACTGACGCCCTTTCCGTTCTGCCGCAATTCGAAGTAAAGCCGGGCTCCGGCACCCATACGCGGCATGGCACCGACTGGTTCGCCGGCGAGCAAACGATCCCCCGTTCGCACATCGACGCGCTCAAGTCCCGCAAGCACGAGATCGTAGCCGCCGGGGGTTTCCAAGATCAAGACATCGCCCGTTTTATGGTAAGGACCGGCGAACAAAACCTGCCCGTCCGTAGGGGCTATGACCTGTGCGCCGGCCGCCGCCAGGAAGGTCAGCCCCGGCGCGTGCAGCCCGCCCGCACCCTCGCCATCCCCTTCGACCAGGCGCCCCACCACGGGTCGCAGCAGCGCTCCACGCTGCAGGCCCGTGGGCGCCCCCGCGTTCTGGGCGGCCACCACCACGATGCCGGGACCGGCCGGCTGCTCGTTTCGGAGCGCGGCGACTTTCTCGATCAACGAATGGAGGTCGGCGGCCTCATTGGCGGCCGCCTCGTATTTGGACTGGAGATCGCCATATTGCGCCGCCGCCGTGTCCGCTTCCTTGTCTTTCATCGCAAGAAGTTGATCGAGTTCCACCCGCGCCGAGGCCAGTTGGATCGCATTGCGCACGCCGTCGGCGCGGCGTGCCACAAGCTCGATCCGCGTATCGCGAAGCTGTTTCAGCTGCGTGGCGAGCGCGGCCGCCGCGCCATAAACTCGGGGCAGCGATGCACCCAGCAGCATCGCGCCGCGCGCGGCCCCCAGCGCATCGTCGGGTTTGAGGGCGATCACCGGCGGCATGTCGGATTGCAGCCGTTCGAGAACGGCCAAAAGGTCAATGACCTGGACGCGATCGCGCGAAAAATTCCGGGACAGCGAAACTTCCTGCGAGGCAAGCCCTGCGATTTCGCTGTCGAGTTCGCCTTTCTCTTCTTCCAGAGCCTGTACCCGCGCCGCGGTCGCGATCAACCGGTGCCGCAGCGCCGACGCTTCTTCGTTGAGCGCTTCGCTCTTCTGTTTGGCGTCCTCGACCGCGGGCTTTGTCTTGGCCAGCTCCGATTTGAGCGCGCGGTATTGATCCGTGGTGCTGGGAAGCCCCGTGGCCTCGCTTGCAGGAATGGCGCCCGACAAATCCTTGGCGGGCGGAAGTGCCGCCGGTGTTATTTCGCGATGACGATGCGCGGGCGCCCGGTTGGCCGCAAGCGTGTGGCCCGCGAAGCCGGCACTCGCGGCCAACAGCACGGCGACGCACGCGCGACGAAACCCGCTCAGCCCACCTTCTCCGTCGCGGCTCGAATGTTTTCGACGAGAGAATGCCCGGTCATTTCGCGCGGCTTTTCGAGCCCCATCAGGTCGAGCAATGTGGGCGCCACGTCGGCGAGCCGGCCCGGCCCAAGCGTCAGCCTGCGGGCCGCATTGACGACGATAATCGGCACATCGAATGTCGTATGCGCGGTGTGCGGCTCGCCGGTTTCGGGATCGCGCATCATCTCGACATTGCCGTGGTCGGCCGTGATCAGGAGCACGCCGCCCGCTTTTTCGATCGCCGCGCGCAACCGGCCCAGGCAGCGGTCGATCGCCGCAACGGCCTGTTCGGCCGCGCCCAGCATGCCCGTATGTCCGACCATATCGGGATTGGCGTAATTGACGACGACAAGATCGTATTTTCCCGACGCGATCGCGGCTTCGAGCTGGTCCGTCACTTCGTAAGCCGACATCTCTGGCTTCAGATCGTAGGTCGCGACTTTGGGGCTGGGGATCAGGATTCGGTCCTCGCCCGCAAATGGCTCTTCGCGGCCGCCATCGAGGAAAAACGTGACATGAGCATATTTCTCGGTTTCGGCGACGCGCAACTGCTTCAATCCGAGCCGCGAGACATATTCCCCCAGCGTTTCATGCAGTTCTTCCGGCGCAAACAATGACGCCATCAAGGGCTTGAGCGCGTCGGAATATTCCGTGAGTCCGGCAGCGGCGGAAAATTTCACTATGCGCGCACGCGCAAAACCCTTGAAATCGGGATCGAGCAACGCGGACGAAATTTCCCGTGCGCGGTCTGCGCGAAAATTTGCGAAAAGAAGCGCATCGCCGTTCACCGCCCCTTTGTAATCGCCGATCACAGTGGGCAAAATGAATTCGTCGCGGACGTCTTTCTTATAAGACGCTTCTATTGCGTCGGCGGCGGAGTGCGCGTGTTCGCCTTTTGCCTCGATGATCGCCGCATAGGCTTTGGCGACGCGATCCCAGCGATGATCGCGGTCCATCGCATAATAGCGGCCGGACACCGTGGCGATGCGGGCATTCTTCAGGGCCGCGATATCTGCCGCGAACGCATTGACGAAGCCGAGCCCGCTCCGGGGCGGCGTGTCGCGTCCGTCGAGGAACGCGTGGACAACCACCGGAACATTCGCGGCGTCGACCGCACGGGCGAGCGCGACCATGTGATTCTGATGGCTGTGCACCCCGCCGGGCGAAACGAGCCCCATGACGTGCACCGCGCCCCCCGCGGCCTTCGCTTTGGCAATCAACTCCGTCAAAGCCGGGCGTCTGGCAAACGAACCATCGGCAATCGCCTCGTCGATACGTGGCAGATCCTGCATCACCATTCGGCCTGCGCCGATATTCATGTGGCCGACTTCGGAATTGCCCATCTGGCCGGCGGGCAGACCCACGGCGCGGCCCGACGTGGCCAAGAGATTGTGCGGACAATCGGCCAGCATCCGGTTGAAATTCACGGGCGCGGCCAGCGCGATGGCATTGTCGGTCCGGTCTGGCCGCCAACCCCAGCCGTCGAGGATGCAGAGCACGGCAGGCCGCTGGCGGGGGCGTTGGGGCTCGGCGGGCATTGCGGCCTGGAAATCCGTTCTTCTTCGATCAACCGCAGTTCTACCCCCTATCGCTTTGGTTTTCCTCCTCCGTTTGCGGCGGAATGAGGCCGCATGCGCCGCCGGGTCCATTGGCCGATCCTGCCCGGAAAATTCTGCCGACCGACCCGAATCGACCTCCCAGCCGCCACATATCCAATTGATTCTGTTACATTATTTCGAAGGTTGGCGCGGCACGGAACTGGCAAGGATGGAAGCGGCAAAATCTCGCAAGAGCAGAATGCGCTCATGGCCCTGCGTCGTTCCTATCCGAAACGGATCCTGGCGGTCTTCCTGGGCGCGCTCATCGCGGCCGTTCCGGCCCAGGCTTTTGCCTTCTCGCGACTCAAAGATCTGATCGACGTCCAGGGCATCCGGGACAACATGCTGGTCGGCTACGGGCTCGTCGTCGGCCTCAACGGCACGGGCGATTCGCTCAGGAACGCGCCTTTCACCCAGCTCAGCCTGGAGACCATGCTGGAGCGCCTCGGGGTCAATACCCGCGGCCAGACGATGCAGACGAAAAACGTCGCCGCCGTGATGGTGACCGCCAACCTTCCGGCCTTTGCGGCACAGGGAACACGCATCGACGTGTCGGTCAGCGCGCTCGGCGACGCGACCAGCATGCAGGGCGGCACGCTGGTGGTGACGCCGCTCTTCGGCGCCGACGGCGAAATCTATTCGCTGGCGCAAGGCCCCGTGGCGATCAGCGGTTTCGTTGCCCAGGGCGCGGCCGCGAGCGTGACGCGCGGCGTTCCCACGTCGGGCCGCATTTCCAACGGTGCGATCGTGGAGCGGGAAATTCCATTTTCGCTGGCCGGCCAAAGCAGCCTGCGCCTGTCGCTGCACAATCCCGATTTCACGACCGCAAAGCGCATCGCGGAGGCGATCAACGCCTATCTGGGCGCGACCGTCGCCGATGTGAGCGATCCCTCGACCGTGCATGTGGCGATTCCTTCCAACTACCAAAATGGCGTCGTGGGTCTGTTAACCGACATCGAGCAGCTCAAGGTCGACCCCGACCAGCCCGCCAAAGTGATCATCGACGAGCAATCCGGCGTCATCGTCATGGGCTCCGACGTGCGCATTTCGACCGTCGCGATCGCGCAGGGCAATCTGACGATCAAGGTCACCGAAACACCCGAAGTGAGCCAGCCCACGGCGTTTTCGCAAGGCGGCACCACCAAGGTCGTGCCCCGCACGTCGATCCAGATCGACGACAGCAAGGGCAACAAGATGGCGCTCCTGTCGCAAGGCGTGAGCCTGCAGAAGCTGGTCGACGGATTGAATGCGCTGGGCGTGGGCCCGCGCGACATCATCTCGATCCTGCAGGCCATCAAGGCGGCCGGCGCGTTGCAGGCCGACATCGAGGTGATCGGATGACCACCGCGCTCCCGATGACCGCCGCCGCAACCGCCAATTTGCAAGCCGCGCCCGTCAAGGCGCCCTATCCGGCCGCGACGGTGGCCGCCGCGAAAAAATCCGCGCAGGAATTCGAATCCGTGTTCGCGTCGGAATTCCTTGGCCAGATGTTCGAAGGCATTTCGACGGACGGACCATTCGGCGGCGGACCCGGCGAAGAGATGTTCCGCTCGCTGATGCTCGACCAATACGGCAAGCAGATCGCGGCGCAGGGCGGCTTCGGCCTGTCGAGCGCGATCACGCGTCAATTGCTGCACAGCCAGGAAACGCGCCAATGAGCGCCAAGCCTGCGCCGGCAAATCCCAAAATCGATCGCGTGCTCGCGCTGACCGAACGGCTCACCGAAGTACTCAAGGCCGACATCGCCGCGCTCGAACGCGGCCGCCCGCGCGAAATGCGCACCATTGATCCCGAGATTCAGCAGCTTTGCGCGCTCTATGGCCGCGAAGCGGCCGGTTTCAACGCCGCCGCGATCAAGGCGATGCCTGCGCCGGTCCGCGCCAAGCTCGCCGAAGCGACCGGCCGCTTCCGCGATGCGCTCGCGATGCAGTGCCGGCTTCTCACCCGTATGCGCAATGCCAGCGAAGGCATCGTTCGCGCGATCGCGCAGGACGTCGAGCGCCGGCGCAACGCCACGCGCCCCTATGGCCGCACGCCCGCGAGAACGGCGCGCCCCGCAAGCGCGCTGCTCTACAACAGCATCGCGTAACGCGACAGAGTCTCGCTTTACGGAGAGAGCCTCAGCCCGAAGTAAGCCTGCCAGCCGTTCTCGCGCTGACCGCCGACATAGTCGACATTGCCGAACAGCGACAGATTGTCGGTGACGTTGGCCTTGAGCCCACCGCCCACCACGGCGGTGGCACCGCGCAAATTGGTCGAGGTCGAGAAGGTGCCGATGGTGGCATCCGTCTGACCGTCGAACTCGTAGTTCACGCCCACGTCTGCATAGGGCATGTAGGTGACGCTGCCGGAGTCGAGCGTGGTGCCGAAGCGGCCGTTCAATGTCGCAACGTCGCTTTGCGTGCTGCCGATCGAGATCGTGTTGCCGGCTCCGTCCGCAAAGCTGAAGCCCGTGATGCTTGTATAGTCGAAGTCGGCCATGGGCTCGAAGAAGTAGCTGCCGTCGAGCGGCATCATGTAGGACGCGGCCCCCTGGAAGCTCCACACCTTCGGCTGCACGCTCGCATTGGTGCCCAGATAGGTATCGGAGAAGCGTGTTGTGAGATCGAGCGAACTCAAGAGAGCGCCTGCCTTCCAGGGACCGTCAGCCCACAAACCGTAGGCCGCCAGCACCGTGCCTTCGCTGTGCATGCGCGCGTCGCCGAAGTTCGAAAATGTGGCATCGCCGTCCGCGGGGCCGGCATAGAAGCCCACGATCGCTTTGGAGTTCTGACCGCGATCCCAGCCATAGTCGATGCCGAACTGGGCCACAGTCGCATGCATATTGTAGTCGGCGAAGGACGAGCCCTGCGGGTTCACCGACAGGCTCTCATAGTTGAACTTGCCCCAGCCCGACAGCCCGCCGTTCGACGGCGAGGAGGGCGCTATGGTGGGGTCGTTCGACGCCACTTCCACCGGCTCCTGGGCAGAGGCCTGCTGTTCCGGACCGCCGGGCAACAGGTCCATCAGATCCGGCAGATTGATGTTGGCGAGCTGGTTCAGGGTCAGTGCGAACGAGCTGATCTGGCCGAACTGGTAGACGCCCGGGAAGATGCGCGATTGCAGGTACCAGTCGCCCGAGGTTCCCGCGCCCGGCAGGAAGTTCAGCGAGTACTCATAGGCGCCGTCGACAAGTGTGTGCGCCGTCGTGTTGCCGACCAGCGTGAAGTTGCCCTGCGATGTGAAGTTCGCCGCATCGGCAACCAGGATGCCGTTGTTCTTGGTCAATCCCGGGGCGCCCTCTTCCGCGACCAGCACACCCGTATTGCCGCTGACGGTGCCGTCGATCTGCAGCACGTCGGCCGTCGTGGTCATGTCGCTGCCCACGCGCAGCAGGCTCCCCGGATTGCCCACGAAGTCGCCGGTGATCTCCAGCGTCTCGAACTGCGTGCGCGGCCCAAGGCCCGTCGAAGTCCACGTCGGCCAAAGTGAGCAGGCCCGCATTGTCGAACGTCGTCAGACCTTCGAACGCCTGGCTGCCGACCACAACCACCGTCCCGGTGTTGATGAAAGTGCTCGTTCCACCAACCCCATGACCGAAATAGCTCTGGTCGACGCCGCCATCATAGGTAGTGGCAATCCAGCTACCGGAATTGTTGAACGTACTGTTGTCGGCGTCGAGCGTCACAAAGCCCGTCATCGTGCCGGAATTGCTGACAGTCACCTTGTTGGCCGAGGCGTACAGGGCTTCGCCCGTGCCCTCGACCGGCCCGGTGGCCGTCACCGTACCGGAATTGTCGATGGTGACCGTCGAATACGCGGTGGCGCTGCCGGAATCCCTGGCGATCGCAACGATCCCGGTGGGGTACGCGCCATTGACGACGACCGAACCGGAATTGTCGACGGTCACGTTCGCCTGGCCGGCGCCAAGTCCGCTGTCCACGGCAATCGTCCCGGCGTGTGCGTAAATGCCGACGGAGAAGGCGCCGGAGGCGGTGATCTTGCCGCTGTTGGCGACCGTCGCATTTGCGGTCGCGTCCGCCGTCCCGGCGGGATTGTAGCTGTACACGATGGAATTCACGAAAATCCCGTCGGAGGCATTTCCGGACGTCGCGATGGCGCCGGAGTTGGTCAGCGTCAGTTCGGCCGTCGCGGAGGAAACCGGGCCCGCATATTTGGGCTCGGCGCGCGCTTCCGATTTCGCGGACAAGCCGGGCGAATAGTCGCCGCTCGTAACCAGGGCGCCCGAATTGCCGATCGTCACCGACGAATAGGAGAGGGCGTTGGAGACCGCGACGGCCTTGGCGTAGATAGGGCGCGAATACTCGCCGCCGACCGTGATCGCACCCGAATTCGCGATCACCGCATACGATGACGCATGCGCGTATAAGTCGTGCGCCGAGAAAGAACCGGTATACGCAATGTCGAAGAGGCCGCCGGACCTGTAGCCGGCGGCGGTGATTGCGGCGCTGTTGTTCACCGTCGTATTCGCCGTGGCGATCGCAACTCCGCTGACCGGCTCGTAGCCGATGACGCTATAGGCGTTCGCGAACGAAGTGGCGGCGATGGCGGCGGCATATCTCCCGGACATCGTAATCGCGCCGGAATTGGTCACAGTCGTCTGCGCCGCGGCTGTAGCGGTCCCGGGCAGGAGGAAGGTTTTCATAAACGTGTTGGACGACGCGGTGATGCCGTTTGCATAGTTTCCGGGAATGGCGATTGTGCCGCTGTTCACGACCGAAGCTGTCGCATGACTCGTCGCAACCGAACCGCCGCCGCCATACGTCGCCGTTTCCGCGTTGATACCGCCCCCCGATGCCGTGAGCGCGCCGCTGTTGGTCACGGCGACCTGCGAATTCATATAGGCGAAATCGGCATGGTCGTTGACGAGGGACGTCGCAGAGATCGCACCCGAGTAAGGACCCGTGACCGTGATGGGACCCGAATTGTCGACGGTCGTCGAAGCCAGTCCGTCAAAAATGTAGTTGGCATCGCCCCCTGCGAATACCGCGACGGAAATGCCGTTGCTCGCGGTCGTAATGGCCCCTGAATTGTCGACGGTCACCGAAGACGTCGCGCTGGCGTGATATCCGCCTGTGGCGTTGGTGGCGGCGTTGGCGGTAATGCCCCGGTCGCCATAGCTGGTCATGTCGATCGAGGCGGAATTTACGACGACGGTCGTGGCGGTCGCGACAGTATAGGAAATCGCAGAGTGAGAAACGGCCGTGGTATAGGCCGCGGCATCGGCATAGATGGCCGATACGCCATTTCCCGTCGCGGTGATCGCACCGGCATTGTGCACCGTCGTGAGTGCGGTCGAAACGCCTGCGTAATAGGTGTCGCCGGAGGCAAAACTCCTCGCAAAGAGGCCATAGGCATAATTGCCGCCGATGCGGATCGTGCCGGTGCCGGAATTGATCACGCTCGTCGACGCATAGGCGACCGCCTTGCCGCTGTCATACGCAAAGCCCCGATAGCCCGCATCGGCAGTCGCTTTGGCCTCGATGCCGTCGGCATAGGCGCCGCCCGTCGTGATGGCGCCTGAATTGTAGACGGTTGTCAGCGCGTGCGCCCAATTCTCGCCGTCGCGAGGCACCGAGAAGGAATGGGACACGGCTTCGACGCCAACTCCGTAGTCGCCCGTCGTCACAATAGAGCCCGTGTTTTCGACGACCGTGTTCGAGTACGCGGCGCCCAGGACACCTCGGGTGACTGCGCCGGAATACGCGTAGACCCCGTCGCTGAGCCTTCCGGCCGTCGTGATGCTGCCGCTGTTCACAAGGAGCGCGCCGGCATAGGCGCTGGCAAAATGTCCGCCATAGTTTGCGGCAACTGCGTCTGCAACGGATTCGACGCCGCTGGAGTAGTTGCCGCTCGTTTAAATCGTGCCGGAATTGCCGACTGCGGAGTTTGCCGTGGCGGTGGCATCGAAGTCCGAAAAAAGCCCTGGCGTAGGCGATAGACGTGATGCCTCCCGCGGCGGCTGCGCCGGACGTCGTGACGTTGCCGCTGTTGACGACGGTCGAACTGGCCGTCGCGCCGGCGTAATCGAACGCTTCACCGACGGCGTTTGCGTTCGCATAGATCCCTCCGCCGAACTCGCCGCTGGTGACGATGGCCCCCGAGTTGACGATTTCCGTTATGGAATGGGCGTAGCCGCCCCGGGCGCCATACGCGAGGCTGTATGATTCGGCAAAGATGCCAACGGGAAATTTGGGGTAGATGCCAACTCCCGAGGTGGTGATGGCGCCCGAATTGACGACCAACGTGGAGGCCAGCGCATTGGAGTAATAGGGCTCCGAAGTGAAACCGGCCCAGGCAATGCTCTGCGCATCGATGCCCTGGGATCCGTAGCCGCTGCCCGTGACCGCGCCCGAATTGACGACGGTCGCGTAGGCGTGGGCCGTCGCATAGCGATCCAGGGTTGGGGTTTCGGCATCGGCTTCGGCGGTGACGTCGATCCCGTTCGCGTAATTTCCGGTGGTGACGACGGGATCGGAATTGACGATGGCCGCATTGGCCGTCGCATAGGCATCGATGCCGGAGGCCGAAGCGGTCGACAGCGCGCTCAATGCGTTCGCGCCGGCACCCGACGTCGTCACGGCGCCCGAATTGTCGATTGTCGTTGTGGCGGTGGCCGAGGCGTAAGGCGCGTCGCCGGCATAGGCGCCGCTGACAGCGACAATGCCGTCTCCACTGGCGACGACCGAACCCGAATTGTCGATCGTGGAATCGGCCGTCGCAATGACGGTGGCGGCACTGACCGCTACGGCGAGACTTTCGCTGACGATCCCTTCCGACCCGGTTCCGCCGGCGATGATCGAACCCGAATTATAAACATTCGATTCTGCGGTTGCCTTGGCAGTAACGGCATAACTGGCTTCGGCGCCGCTATAGCCGAAAATGCCCGCCGCACCGGCGCCATGCGCGGCGACCGCGCCCGAATTGTGGATCGCCGAATTGGCGGCTGCAGATGCATAGCCCGCATAGCGCGCCTGTGCACCGCTATGGGCCTCGATACCGGTTGCTCCGGCACCGGTGGTCGAGAGCGAACCCGAGTTGTAAACGCTCGAATTGGCGATCGCGAAACCGTCGGTGGCGCTTTGGATATAAGCGTTGCTCTGGGCGACAAGAGCCTCGGCGCCGGACCCGCCGATGGAGATCGAACCGGAATTCCTGACCGTCGAATTGGCGGTGGCCGTCACGTCATTGGCATAGAGCGCGTCGGCGACCGACACGCCCTGAATGCCGTATTTGTGGGCGCTGATGGTTCCGTAATTGTGGACGTAGGATACCGCATACGCGACAGCCGTCGATGTGGGCGTGCCGCTGCCTCTGTAGTAATTGTCGACGGACGTGACGATTCCGCTGCCTTTTGTCGACGTGATGTCCGCCCCGCTGTCGATGAATGCGAGGGCTGCGGGACTCGTCGATGCCGGCCCCGTCGTCATTGCCTCGACCGTCTCGCTATCGCCCGACGTGGCGATGGTGACATTGCTGCCGACGTTCAGCGTCTCCAACGTGCTGGGGAAGAGCGATGCGGTGATGGAAATACCGCCGCCGAGTGTGACGGGGCCATTCTGGCCCGCGAAACTGCCCACATTGACCGTGAGGTCGTCGAAGCCGGTGTAAGCGATACCGGTCGGATAGGACATCAGATTGCAGTTGGCGACGTTGCCGACCGGGGCGCCGCAGGTCTGCGCCAGCGCCGAATTTGCGACGAATGCCGTGGAGATCGCCAGCAGCGACGTCGAAGCGATGGCGGTATGGCGAAAGAGCTTGTGATTCGCCGCGTTAGCCGAAGCCCGGCGCGCGAGACATGCCGAACCGGCGGCGATACCAATGAGATTGGACATTGCCGCCTCCCCAAGCGCGCACGCTGACGGCCGCATAGTACAGCGGCGTATCGGTCAGTCCAGCGCGCAAGGCCATAAACCAAAGGCCCGCCCGGTGTTTGCCGGACGGGCCTTTTGGGACGTGTGGCCGGGAGTGGCTTACGGAGAGAGCCTCAGCCCGAAATAAGCCTGCCAGCCGTTCTCGCGCTGGCCGCCGACATAGTCGACATTGCCGAACAGCGACAGATTGTCGGTGACGTTGGCCTTGAGCCCGCCGCCCACAACAGCGGTGGCGCCCCTGAGGTTGGTCGCGGTCGAGAAGGTGCCGATGGTGGCATCCGTCTGGCCGTCGAACTCGTAGTTCACGCCCACATCCGCATAGGGCATGTAGGTCATGCCGTCGGACTCCATCGTGGTGCCGAAGCGGCCGTTCAACGTGCCCAGCGCGCTGGTCGTCTTGCCGATCGAAACCGTGTCGCCGGCTCCGTCGGCGAAGCTGAAGCCCGAGATGCTCGTGTAGTTGAAGTTGCCCATCGGCTCGAAGAAATAGCCTCCGTTGAGCGGCATCATGTAGGACGCCGCACCCTGCAGGCTCCAGGCATTCGGCCTCACGCTCGCATCCGTGCCCAGATAGGTGTCCTGGAAGCGGGTCGTCAGGTCGAGCGAACTGATGAGGGCGCCTGCCTTCCAGGGTCCGTCCGTCCACAAGGTATAGGCCGCCAGCACCGTGCCGTCGCTGTGCATGCGCGCGTCGCCGAAGTTGGTGAACCGCGCATCGCCATCCACCGGTCCCGCGTAGAAGCCGATCAGGGTCTTGGAGTCCTGCGAGTTCTGCCAGCCATAATCGACGCCGAACTGGGCGACGGTGGCGTGCATGTCGTAGTCGGCATAGGACGAGCCGTTCGGGTTCACCGACAGGCTCTCATAGTTGAACTTGCCCCAGCCCGACAGACCGCCATTGGAGGGCGAGGACGGCACCATGGTGGGATCGTTCGACGCCACCTGGACCGGCTCCTGGGCGGAGGCCTGCGCGCCTTGCGCGTAAGGCAGAAGCTCCATCAGGTCGGGCAGGTTGACGTTGGCCAGCTGGTTCAGGGTCAGCGCAAACGAGCTGATCTGGCCGAACTGATAGACGCCCGGGAAGATGCGCGATTGCAGGTACCAGTTGCCAGCGCTGGGCGTGCCCGGCACGAAGTCCAGGAAATACTCATAGGCGCCGTCGACCAGCGAATGCGCCGTGGTGTTGCCGACCAGGGTGAAGTTACCCTGCGAGGTGAAAGAACCCGCGTCGGCCACCAGGATGCCGTTGCCGGTGGTGAGCCCAGGCGCGCCCTCTTCGGCGACTAGCACATTCGTATTGCCGCTGACGGTGCCGTCGATCTGCAGCACGTCGGCCGTCGTCGTCATGTTGCTGCCGACGCGCAGCAGGCTTCCCGGATTGCCCACGAAGTCGCCGGTGATCTCCAGCGTTTCGAATTGGGTGCGTGGGCCGAGGCCGGTCGAGTCCACATCGGCCAAAGTGAGCAGGCCGGCATTGTCGAACGTCGTCAGACCCGTGAACGCCTGGCTGCCTACCGCCACCACCGTGCCGGTGTTGACCAGGATGCTCGTTCCAGCGCCAAACGACGTGAAGTTGCTCTCGAAGGGGCCGTAGGTCGTCGCGTTCCACCGGCCGCTGTTGTTGAACACGGTGTCGTAAGAGTGGGCGTACACAAAGCCGGTCACGGTGCCGGAATTGTTGATCGTGACCTCGTCGGCACTTGCCGCCACGGCCAGACCCGTACCCACGACCGGCCCCGCGGTTGTTATCGTGCCGGAATTGTTGACCGTCACCGTCGATTTATAAAGGAAGCCGGAGGCCGCCGTTGCATACGCGCTGATACCCGTCGGGTGATAGCCGGTGGCGGTGATCGAGCCCGAATTGTTGACCACCACATTCGCAAACGCACCGGAGAGCCCGGCAGTAGAGGAGGCTAACGCGGTGGCAGTCACACTGATGCCGTCCGCGAAGGTGCCGCTGACATTGATCGCGCCGCTATTGGTCACGTAGGCATTTGCTTCCGCTATGGCCACCCCGCCGGTTGTGCCCGTCTCGGCGATACCCTCGGCGACCACGTCGATGCCGTCCGAGCGATAGCCGCTCGTCGTGATTGTGCCGGAATTGTTGGCGGTCGAAATGGCCGTTGCCGAGGCGACGTACCCGCCGTCGGCTGCCGCCGCCGCTTCCGACTCAATGCCGGCCGAGTAACGGCCGCTTGTGGTGATACCGCCGGAGTTCGTGACGGTGCTGGTGGCGTTGACGGTCGAGTAGGCGATATTGGACGGGCTGTAGACCTCGGAGGTCGCAATGGCCTGGGAGAGGATGCCCGTCGCGTAGTTGCCCGATGTCACGATCGGCGCGCTATTGGTCACGGTGGAGACCGCCGTCGAGAGGCCCTGGTAATAGGTGTAACCGGACGCCCGGCTTTCCGCGAGAATGCCGATCGCCTCATTGCCGGACGTGGTGATCGCGCCGAAATTGCTGACCGTCGACGATGCATAGGCGACCGCTTCGCCGCTGAAGTCGCCTTCGTCGAATCCGCTGGCATAGGCGGTCGCCTTGGCCTTGATGCCGTCGGCCGCGTAGCCGCTCGTGGTGATGGCGCCGGTATTGTACACCGTGGCCAGCGCATGCGCCCAGTTCACGCCGTCGTCTGCCTCGGAATAGGAATGGGCGATAGATGCAACGCCGATCCCGTAATCGCCGGTCGTTACGATGGTGCCAGAATTCCTGGTGTATGCGTTCGTATAGGCGCCGCCCAGGACGCCGTCGGTGAAGGCGCCGGCATACGTGTAGATGCCATAGCTGAATCTGCCGGAGGTCGTGATGTTTCCGATGTTGGTGACATCCGCGCCGGCATAGGCGCTGGCCCAGCGGCCGCCAAAATTGAGGGCGCTCGCCTCTGCGATCGACACGATACCGGTAGAGTAATCACCCGTTGTGACGATCGTGCCGCCGTTGAGGACTCCGGAGTTCGCCACCGAAGTGGAATCGTAATCCGACAGGGTGAGTGCGTAGGCGTGGGACCTGATGCCCTCCGCGTCGAAGCCCGAGGTCGTGATGCTGCCGCTGTTGATGACTGTCGAGCTTGCCGTGGCGTTGGCATAATCGAACGCTTCGCCGATGGCCGTAGCGGTCGCATAGATGCCGTGGCCGTAATTGCCGGTGGTGACGATGGGGCCGGAATTGTTCACGTAAGCGACCGCATGCGCGTAGCCGCTGATCGCGCCGAACGCAAAGGCGTAGGCGCCTGCGTAGATGCCGGTAGGCCTTTCAATAAAGTTGCCGCTGCCCGAGGTGGTGACGGCGCCATAATTGACCACGTCCGTCTCGGCCGTCGCCGTGGAGTAGACCGGCTCGGTGTAATAGCCGGCGCGAGCCTCGGCCTCGGCATGAATGCCCTGGGAGCCGTAGCCGCTGACCGTAACTGAGCCGAAGTTGACGATTTCGGCTTTCGCCGTGGCCGTCGCGGCGTAATCGAAGTCAAATGTTTCGGCGTCGGCCTTGGCGAGCGCCCCGATGCCGTCCGCGTAGGTGCCCGTGGTGGTCACGGAGCCTAAATTCTCGATGCCCGCGAGAGCGGTTGCGTAGGAGTAGACGCCATAGGAAAAGGCGATCGATTCGGCGGCCAAGCCGATCGAGCCGAATCCGCTGGTGGATCCGCTTGTCGACACCGCGCCCTCGTTGAGGATTATTGCGGTACTGTATGCTTCTGCAAGAAAGCCTTCCGACTCGGCCAACGCGTAGGCGCCAATGCCGTATTTGTACGCAGTGATCTTGCCGCTGTTTAAGACTTGAGTCTTGGCGTATGTGTCCGCAACAAAGCCGGTATAGATGTCGATGCTGCCGGTGGCGATGCCGTCGGAGAGCGATGAGAACAGGGTGCCGGCGTTATATACCGACGTGCCCGCATAGTTGCCGCCCGACAGCGACTCGATCGAAATGGCATTGCCCGACGCCGTGACCTCGACATTGGCGCCAACATTGATCGCTTCGGTGATCGATCCAACGTCGAACGAACCGCTCTCGAGTTCGATGCCTGCGCCGCCGGTATTGTCTACCGTGACGGTGCCGGACTGGCCCGCGAAGGTCCCGATATTGAGCGTGAGATCGTCGACACCCGTGTAGCTGATGCCCGGCGTGGGATAAGAGGTCCCGTTGCAGGTGATGACGCCGCCAACCGGCGCGCCGCAGGCTGGAAGCGCCTGGGCGCTATTCGCGCCGAGCACCGTGGAGATCGCCAGAAGCGATGTCGAGGCGATCGCTGTCCGTCGCAGGAACTTCTGCCCCGCCAATTCGCCCGCTTGCGCGGCGAAAGAACGAGCGGTGTCGATGGTGGTGTCGGCGATGCCAGGAAGAGCGGACATAGTGGCCCCCAAACGCGTTCAGCGGTTATTGCCAAAAAGAGAATAAAACTTTCGTCGCTTCGACCTGAACGGCCACGCTCGGCGGCCGTTCAGGCAGTTGAACCGGTACTTTTCCCAGGCCCATCGTCACGGCCAGGAATTCACGAGCTTACGGACATTGATCGTGCCCAGGCCGACGGCGAAGTCCCAACCGGCCGCCGCGGGATAAGCGGGCTGGTACGAGCCGTCGCTCGTCGACAGCACGCCATGTGCGCCCGACGGCAGATAGCAATCGTTCGCCGTCTGACAATTCACGTCCATGTCGCCCATGGTGACGTCGTTGTAGTAGCAGGTCGAACTCACGGTCTTGCCGAGGTTCGAATTGCAATTGGCATTGCCCGATGCGCCGTTTTGCTTCGCGCCGAGCGCGTAGAATTCGACGTTGGCGTTGCCCTGCCGGGAACCGGTCTTCTGCTCGATAAGCGCGAGGATGCCGGCCGTGATGGGAGACGAGAACGACGTGCCGCCCGCACCATCCCAACCGGTGGGTGCGCCGGAGCAACCACCA
Organism: uncultured Alphaproteobacteria bacterium; assembly: GCA_963760345.1. Taxonomy (GTDB): domain Bacteria; phylum Pseudomonadota; class Alphaproteobacteria; order Micropepsales; family Micropepsaceae; genus Rhizomicrobium. The sequence continues at coordinate 1,017,101 of CAVXCU010000001.1, read as the reverse complement.
CCCTGGCTGTCGCAGAACACGTAATAATGTCCCCACCAGCCGTTCGACGCGAACATCGAAACGTCGGGGATGTCGCGCACGCCGTCGCTCGGATTGCCGAACGCGCCCGCCTGGTAGGACGGCTTCGCCCAGCCGGCGCAGGTGTTGCCCACGACGCCCAAAGCCTTCGGTGTGCCGGTTGCGCAGCCGCTGGGGCCGCCGCTGCCGGACGCCGTACTGCGATACCCGCCGTTGTTGCAGAAGCCGGTCGAGCCGTAGGTGATCGGCGAGCCCGTTTCGAACAGGGAATAAAGAACACCCGCGCAGGAATCATTCCACGGGATTTCCGGGATGTAGGACTTCGCGGAGCCGTAGGTCGCGGTGTTCGTCAGGTTCCAGTATTTCTTGTCGCAATTGGGGAACTTGGGTGCTCCCGCGCCGCACGATTCATAGGTGTCGGCGAAGTCGGTGCCGCCAACGGAAACGTCATAAGGCGAAGAGGTAAAGCCGCTGACGCCGATGCCGTAGCGCGCTGCGCCCGCATCCGCACTGCAGCTCGCCGCGCTTTCGTCGCCCGACGACACGAAGATCGTCGTGCCTTCGGTGACAGCCTGCTCGTAGGTCGAATTGTACATCGCGTTCGCCGCAGCGCCGTTGAACGCCTCGCATTCGCCATAGCTTATGCTGACGATCGGCGGCGGCGAATCCGAATTGAGGAGATTCTGCAGCGCGAGCAGACCACCGAACGAAACATAGGTGTCGGAGCAGCTGGCCAGCACGATCGTGGCATCGGGCGCCGAAGCGCTCGCCCATTCCGCGTCGATAATCGCCTCGCCCGAGTCGCCGTTCACGCCCGGATTGCTGCAATTGTTCGTACCCGATGGCGGCGCGGGCTGAACCTGCGTGAAGCTGCCATGCGTATAGCCGGAAAGCCCGAACGTGGAGCGGAACGTCGCCCAGTCGGTCGGGCTATATACGTTGGTGTCTTCGATCACGACAACCGTGACGCCGGCGCCTGTGTAACCTTCGGTATAGACGGGAGCGTAATCGTAGATCGTCTGCAAATCGGCCGGAACGAGCGCCAGACACGGGCCATAGCTGCCGCAGGTGCCAGTCAGCTTGGGGTTGACGCCGATCGGCGTGTAATTCGTGTGCGGCAGGAAATTGTGCAGCGCGACGATGCCGGTGATCGCAGGCGCCAGCGCGGCCGGAATCTTCGGATCGCTCATGTTCGCGATGTGCGTCTGGCCGTTCACGTTCAGATTGTGGATCTCGGTGTGGAAGGCGTCACGGACCTGGCCCGCCGTGCCCGAGAAATCGATCACCATCCGGCTCGTCGAGACCAAATTGACCTTGAAGCCTTGGCTGGAGAGCCACGACGTGATCGTGCTCACGTCCTTCGACGCGACGCCGAATTGCTGGCCGAACTGGGCCGCCGTCAGCCATTTGTGGAAGCTCGACGACGCCGGATTGTGCAGGGCGTCGATCGTCTGTTCGAGCGCCTGCTCCTGCAGGGCCGGACGATGGAGGAGAAGCTGGATGTGATCGAGCGGGAGCTTGTCGGAAACCGCGCCCCGGTCGTTCGCCGCCGTCGCTTCGGGCCGCGTATTGCCGCTCAGAGTGACGAGATTGGCTTCATCGACGCCCGCCGTGATCTGCGGACGGGACGGACCCACCGGCTGGGCTTGCGCCAGCGAAACAGTCAAACAAGCGATTGCAGAAAACAGACACAGCCCGAGCGTACGATGCATGGCCCCCTCCGGAAGAAACTATCGCTACCTTAGCGCCCCAATTTAGCAGATTCACGAAGAAAGTAAGCGGCTTAGAGTCGAATTGCGGGTTATTTCGGTATGCTCGACGAATTATTCGCCGAATGTTGCCTTTGGGCCGAAACATTCGAGCCTCTGTCGCGGCGATATTATACTTGACATCCCCATACGCTAGGATTAGGGTTCTCTCATAAGGAGTTAGCCTATGTCCAAGTCCATTTTTTCCGCCCCCCAATTCACCGACGAAGCTGCCGCCTATGCCTTCGTAGAGGCCCACATTTGGCCGGATGGCCCGGTTTGCCCCCACTGTGGCGTGATCGGGCAGGCGGGGCGCCTTCAAGGCAAGAGCAACCGTCCGGGCCTGTGGAAGTGCTACGCGTGCCGGAAGCCCTTTACCGTCAAGGTGGGGACCATCTTCGAGGCCAGCCATATCCAGATGCGCGACTGGCTGACCGCAATTCACATGATCTGCTCTTCGAAGAAGGGTATCAGCGCCAACCAGCTTCACCGGACTTTGGGGATTACCCTCAAGTCCGCGTGGTTCATGGCCCATAGAATTCGCGAGGCGTTCAAACCATCTGGCCGCGTCGCCCCAATGGGCAGCGACGGCGGCATGGTGGAAGTGGACGAAACCTTCATCGGCCATAGCGAGGAAGGCCCCGGACACGGCGTTCGCAGCAAGCACGCGGTCATGGCGCTTGTGGAACGCGGTGGTCGCATGCGTTCGCTGTATATGCCCGCGCTTCGCAAGGCCGATGTGCATGACGTGGTGAAAAACCACGTTTCGCCGGACGCTAAACTCAATACCGACGAGTCCAATCTCTATTTTGGAATTGAGAATTGGGTTGCCAGCCACGACACCGTGAACCACAGCAAGGAAGAATGGGCGCGCGGCGAAGTTTCGACCAACACCGTTGAGGGCGCTTTCGGACTCTTTAAGCGCGGCATGGTCGGAACCTACCAGCATTGCGGCGTGCAACATTTGCAGCGGTATCTGAACGAATTCGACTTCCGCTATTCCAACCGCAAGGCGCTTGGGATCGGCGACGAAGGCCGCGCGGCGAAGGCGCTCAAAGGGGCAGTCGGGAAGCGGCTGACCTATCGAACGACTCGTGGGCAAGAAAGCAGAGCGTGACTTTCGCAAGGGCCGGAGTAACCTCCGGCTCATTCTGGCGCTTCTGGAAAGGACCGGCAGCAAATGAGAACGCTTGATGTTCATGCAAGGCTGGCGTTTGCCGCCGCTGGCGTCGCCGTGTTGCGGGCGCTCCAGTTGGAAGGCGCGCGAGAGAAGCGCAGAGTGACGATGACATACGGCGATTTCGCAAATGCCATAGGATTGATGCAAGGTGATGGCGGATGGAAGGCTTGGCATAAGACGCAAATCAATCAAATTCTGTATCTGATGTCGGCTGCGCAAGGCAAAACAAGGACATTGGAATTTGAGTTGCTTCATGACCAAAAGGGGCGTCACGGCAAGGGACTTCGTCGAAAAGCACGCATCGTAAAAGAGGCTTAAGTCAGTGCCAGCGAAGAAGAACAAACTTTCCGAAGAAGAGCGGCGCAAACGGATTCGCGAAACTGCGCGCGAGATCGGAACGAGTAATGATCCGAAAGATTTTGAGCGGGTGTTCAAGAAGATTGCTCCTTCAAAGAAGCCGCGTTAGCGTAATATTCTTCCGTCGCCTTGACGTTCGTCTCAATCACGCTTGTGTCATATCCCCACGCCTTGCATACCCGCACGTAGTCACGCGGCGAAATGAAAACGATATTGTGCGGGTGTGCGAACAAGCTCTCAAAATCCTTGCGTCGCGGCCTGCCGGTCTTTTCAAGCTGTCTCCGCGTTTCCGTATGAAATTGCCACGCTAAAAGGTCTGCCGCCTGCACTCCCGCAGATTGCTCTTTTGCAACGAAAGAATGACCGACGTAGCGACAGGCTTTGCGCCAGACGGCGGTGTCAAAAAGAACGTGCATCAAGGCGTTAGCTTCCTTTTGACCAGCTGCGCCAGCTTCAAAAAAGTAAGCAATGTCACCTTGGTACTTGTTCTCTCTAGCCCAATGGCGAACTCCGTCGAGTATGCTGTGTGCGCAAAGAGTGTACGGCTTCTTGATGAGAGGATGGTTTGGCGGCATGAGCGATTTGAACTGATTCACATTGAGACTGATGCCGAACCCGCGAATGGTCCGGCGTTTGATGTTACCGATCATTCGCGCTGCGACCTGAATTCGCTGCTTGTCTGTCAACTTTGCAAACACGCCATTGCCATGAGCGCAATCAACCATGTGGAAGTAAGGCAATCCGAACTGATCTAGAACGGCCTGCCATTCCTGCGAGAGCAGTTTTGCCTGTTCGGCCTCAGCCAGGTATCCGGCAACTGAGAGTGTTTTCACATCTTGGCGCGAGCCGTCGAGCGGATGCTCGCAACGCGCGGTACCCGCGCTCTCGTCGAAATAGGCATTCACCAGCATGATCAAGCCGCCGCGTGGGAGGATCGCCGCCGCGATTTCATTCCACGGGAAATATTGAGCCGCTTCTAGAATCGCTGGGGCGCTCACAGGCTACCCCCATTCCTAGCGCGTGGGAACGCGAAGTATAATATCGCCTCTGTCGCGCACAGCCCCAATTGTTCTCTATTTGTTCTGAAGATCGGCATGGAATTTACGTCTCGGCACTCTACGGGACGGTCGATTTAAGCCTCCGCCAGCCCGAGCGCCGACGACGTCGAACTGCTGCTGCTCGACGAACTGCTGGTGAGCATCTGCAGCGCCAAATTGTAGTTTGCGATCTGCGAGGTCAGATAGGCCGGCGCGGTGCCCGAAGATTGCGATGCCGTGGTGCTCGACGCGGTCGACGGGGGCGCGTTCGTCTGCTGGTAGATGTTCTGAATAATGTCCGCCACGTTCGACAACTCGGCATTCGCCGCACCCGCGCTTGCCGATGTGGAAAGATTGAGCCCGCTCGTATTCAGATCGAGACCGTAAACGGGCTTGGCTGCCGTGGCGCCATCGGTCGTCGTGGTGGCGGGGGCGGAACCGGCTGCTGCAGGCTCCGTCAGCGTACCCGCCTGGATACCGAGCCGCGACAGGGCATCGAAGCCGCTCGGCCCCGGGATGAGGTTTGCCGTCACGCCGGGATTGACTGCGATCTTGAGCGCCTCGCCGCCATTGGAATAAGTGACGCTGGCTTTGCCTTTGGTGAGGAGCACGTCGTTGATCTGGTTGGCGAGCGATTGCAGCGTTTCATCCTGCCCGATCGTAATTGTGCCCGTACTTCCGCCGGTGCCTTCGATCTGGATCTGAAATGAATCGCCCGTCTGAAGACTTGTCGCCGACGAGAGATAGACGGACTGCGCCGTGTTGACCGTGCCGCCCGGCAGGCCCAGCGCATTGAGCACGCTCGCGCCGGTCGGGTTGACGGCGACGCTGTTGCCGGTGGATTGCCCGCCTGTGCCGCCGAATTGCTGGGTCCAATTGACCGTGCCGCTGCTGCCGAGAGAGGCCACGAACGCATTGTTGACGCCGGCGACGCTGCGCGTCTGCCCTGCAAACGTTCCCGTCGTGGTGCCTGCAAGATAAACGGTGCCGTCCGGACCTACGGTGATGCCATTGCCCTGGTTGGAGCCGGTGGCGCCGACATAGCTGACATAATTGGCGGTGGCACTCGTTCCCTGATCGGTGGCGTTGAAGACGAACGCGTCGGGCCCGCCGGTATTCGAGTTCGCATTGGCGACTGTTGCTTGTCCGCCCGCCGTGAGCGCGGCATTGGACGTCGTGCCCGAAACGTAAATCTGATTGCCGGAGACGGCGATCCCTCCGATCGCGCCGTTCTGCAGATTCCCCATATCGATCTGCCATGCTGGCGTCGATGTGATGTCGCCGCCGGTATATTCCGACAGAATGCCCTGGCCGTTCTGCACGCTCGCGACCACGAGATTGCCCGAGGCCGTCATGGCCATGGCCGAGACCTGGTCGCTGCCCGAAGGACCGTATTGCTGTTCGGAGGTGATCGTTCCGCTGGAGTTGAGCGTCGCGAGATAGGCGTTGGTGCCGCCGGAACTTGTCTGACCCGACCCGATTTCGCCGGTCACCTGGCCGCCGACATAAACGTTGCCTTGCGAATCGACCGTCACAGCATTCGCCTGATTGCTGTTCAGGGTCGGAATCTGCGTGAGCCAGGTCTGATTGCCACTCGAATCATACGCCGCGACGAAACTGCCGGTGTTGCCGTTGGATATGCCGGAGGTCGTCAGATTGCTCGTCGTCGAGCCCGCGACGACGACGCCTCCGGTCGGATTGAGCGCAAGGGAATACGCGCTGGCGCTGCCCGAACCGCTCAGGAGTTGGGTCCATTGCAGATTGCCGGCCGAATCGTACTGACTCAGATAGACGCCCTGGCTGCCCTGGTTGAGATCGTTGCCGAAGTTTCCGGTCGCGTTCCCCAGCACATATTCGTCCCCGTTCGAATCGACGACCACCTGTTGCGCAGTGGTGTTGCCGCTTGACGGATCGACGGCGACGTTGGACACGGCCTGCGGCGTGGACGAAAGATTGTCGAGCTCGACGATGCTCCCCTGCTGGTCGGCAGGCGTCGTCGACACCGTTGCCGCGCCGTTTGTCGACGTCGTCGTGTTGGTGATCGTGGGCGTTGCCGAACCAGACGAATCCGCGACGATGAGCGACGGCGTCGCCTGGGACGAGGACAGCGAAATCGTTTCGCCCGCCCCCTGCTGTATCTGGATGCCGTAGGTCGCCGTCGATGTGTCGTTGATCGAACCGCTGGTCATCGCGCGGCTGAAGCGCGTGGCGAATCCACCGGCGGAGAGTTGCTGGTTGACGTAATCGACGATGTTGTCGAGCGTGAGCGGTCCCTGGACTTGCGAAAGGTCGATGGGCACGTCCGTGGTCGTTCCGCCCTTGGTGACGGAAATGTCGAAGCTCTGGCTCGCGCTGACGCCCGGCAGCGCAGTCGACAGATTTGCGTCGCTGACGATCGTCCCGCCGGAATAGTCGATGGGTTGGAGCGGAACCGCGGCGCTGCTCGTCACCGACGCGCTCGGCGTCTGCGTCTGCAGCGTGAAATTGTTGAATGTCGTGGAATTGATGTAGGATTCGACTTGTTGCAGGCCCGTCTGAAAGCGAGTGTTGTATCCCGCGAGCTGGCCCGAGGTCGCGGTCGGCGTCTGCGCCAGGCTCGCTAGCTGGCTGAGCGAATTGACGGCCTGATAGAGCGTGAAGAGGCTCTGATTGTCCTCGGCCACCGTCGAGCCCGATGCCTGCGCGGCGGTCAGTTGCGCACTATTGGGATTGATGAAATTCGTCGTGGACAGAACCGCAACGTCTTCCGCCAGTTGCGTCGGCTGCGCTTCGTTCCAGGGAGGCGTCACAGCCGTGCTGCTCGAAGACGACGCGGCTTTGGCTGCACTTGAAGAACTCGACGTCGTGCTCGAAGGGCTCGTGCCGTCATAATAGTCGAGCAGAAGCGACGAACTGATTGTCGGCAGCGTGCTGATTGTCGAACTGTTTGAAGTCGAGGACGTCGAAGACGTGCTCGGAAGCGTCGAGAACAGCGACGTGTAGTATGACGGCAGGGTTGCGCTGATCGACATCGGCCTTTGGCCCGCAATTCGACAGCCGATTTTGGCTTTCGACCGCTTAACGTCCCGCTAAGGCCGATCGTGCTTAACGCCGCCTTAACGGCGGACGGCGCACAAGACGCGATGACTGCGTCGATGCTTGCCGACCCCTACGAAGACGGTCTCCGGCTTTCGGCCGAAAATCGCCACGCCGAAGCGATCGATCGCTTCGAGCGCGCACTCCGCACGAGCCCAAACGATCCGCGTGTGCTGTTCGCGCTCGGCAACACCGCTCGTGCGCTTGGTCTGGCAAAGCCGGCGCAAGAGTTTTTTAACCGTGTATTGGCGCTGGAACCGGGGCGGATCGAGGCACTCGTCAATCTAGCCAACCTGCTGCGTGCGGAAGGAAATTTCGCCGCCGCGTGCGCCATCCTCGCGCCTGCCCTGGTGCGCAATCCCGACGCGCCAGAACTGTGGCTCACCCTCGGTTCCGTCTATCGCGAAATGGGCGACGGTGCGCGCGCGGCGGAGCATTACCGTTCGGCGCTGGCGCTGCGGCCCGGTTATCCGCCGGCACTGGGCAACCTTGCCGACCTTCTGGCCGACGATGGTGGAATCGAAGAAGCCCTCGAACTCTATGGCCGCGTTCTCGTGCGCGAGCCGAAAAACGCGCAAGCGCGCCTCAATCGCAGCATCCTCCACCTGCTGCGGGGAAATCTGAAAGACGGCTGGCGCGACTACGCGGCGCGACTGAAAATTCCCGGCAAGGCGCCCGTCTGCAATCACGGTCTTGCCAAATGGTCGGGCGCAACGCTCAAACGCACGCGGCTGCTCATCACGGCCGAACAGGGCGTCGGCGACCAGATCATGTTCGCGAGCGTCATGCCCGATCTGCTGGAGCGTGCACACGCCGATGGCGGAACGCTGATCCTGGAATGCGAGCCCCGGCTCGTAACGCTATTCGGGCGATCATTCCCCGGCGCGACGGTGAGACCCAGCCGGATGGAAACACGGGCGGGCGTCGCGACTGCGCATTACGACTGGCTCAAAGGCGCCGGCGGCGCGAACGCGGCAATCGAACTGGGAAGCCTGCCGCGCTATCTGCGCAAAAGCGTCGCTCAATTTCCCAACCCGCATTCCTTCCTTGTCGCCGACGCGGACCAAAAATCGCACTGGCGGGCGCAATTCGCCGGCGCGGGGCCGGGCCCCTGTATCGGAATTTGCTGGCGGAGCGGCAAAACGGGCGGCGCGCGTTCGCTGCAATATGCCCCGCGCGAAGCATGGGCAGAATTCCTGCGCGCGCTGCCGGGCACAATCGTCTGCGCGCAATACGATGCGACGCAGGCGGAATTGGCGGAACTCCAGGCGCTCAGCGGCCGGGCGATTTTCCTTCCCCCTTCGCTCGACCAGAAGAACGAACTCGATCGTACTTGCGCGATGCTCTCCGCATTCGACGCGGTGGCGAGCGCGCCGACGGCGGTTTCGTGGCTTGCGGCCGGCGCGGGCGTACCGACTTTCAAGATCCTGCACGACACAAGCTGGACGAGCTTCGGCGAGGCGTACGAGCCGTTCGCACCGTCCTGCGCCTGCATCTCGCCGGATGCGAGCGGCGACTGGAGAAATACATTTGCCAAAGCCTTGCGCGCTATCCGTGAGACGCTCGTGGCAGCAGGCTGACGCGTCGCGCGGCCAGTGCCGCGGCAAGGTCGGCGGCGACGCGGGAGGCACCTTCGCCATCCACCGTCATCAAGCCGGCCGCGCGCATGTCGCAGCGGCGTGCGGGATCGGTCAACAACCCCAAGACGGCTCGGGCGATATCGCCGCCGCTCGCGCGCTCCGCCAGCCCCAATGAAATTCCCATGCCTGCCGCTTCAAAGGCGTGTGCCGAAAGCGCGTGATCTTCGGTGAGGCAGAGATAGAGCGCCGGCACGCCATAGGCGCCCAACTCATAGGCCGTGACGCCGAACGCGGCGAGCGCAAGATCGCTCGCGGCATATTCGGTCGCGAGATCGCCCGCGCCTTCGATGGTTTCGAAATTCGATGCGAGTTGCACCACTCGTCGCGCCACGCTCACGCGATCCGTCATGCCGGGACCGATGACGAATCGCGCACGGAATACGGGATCGAGCGTCGCGAGCGCCTCGGCCGCCTTCAGCGTCAACCCGTCGGGATCGCTGCCGCCCATCGCGACCAGCAACGCGGGTCGCGCCGGCGCGTTGGCCCGCGGCGGCGTGAGTTTGCTCAATCCCAGCAGCGACCATTCCCAACCGATGCGCGGTTCGCAATTCGAATTGCGCCAGTCGAGCCGCAACGCCTGCGGCACCGGAGGATAATAGGCGAGATCGGCCGCGAGCCTGCGGTCCGACCCATCGTCGATCGCGACCGTCAGCATGACGTCGTCGGCAAGGCGCGCGAGATCGCGACCGCCGATGCCTTCGCGCATATCGCAGACCAGTATTTCGGGCGAACGCGATTTGATCAATTCCGCCAGCATTTCCGCGTCGTGTGTGCTGTCGACCGGCAGCGCTTCGAAGCCCGCGTCGCGAGCCGGCAGAAGCGCATCCGGGGTTCCGTTGACCGCGAAGATCGCACCGATTCCCTCGCGATCGCGCAATGCACGGGCCAGCGCCACCATGCGCTTGACATGGCCGTATCCGAATTTGCCGCCGCCGTCGCAGCGGATCAACGCCAGGCCGCCGCATGACGCGATGGGCTTCTGCCTGACATGAGCATTGATCGCGCGCAGTTGCGGTTCGCGTTCGAGCAGCAGCAACAGATCCGCCAGCGACGCTTCGCCCGCCTTTGCCGCCAGGCGTGCGTGCACGGCCTCGACGAAGGCGAGATCGTCGGGCGTGTCGATGGTGAGGCGCGCGCCCGGCATGTGCGAGCGGCGGATAGGCCGGCGCCCGCGCGATGCGGCACGAAATCGGGATGAAGCTTGAAATAGCCGGTGACATGCTCGCGCGCGGCCGGGTCGCCGTGCGCGTCCATCATCAGCTTGTCGAGGGCGCGGCGGGTGAACGGATCGACGCCTTCATGGGCGCAGTCACCGCACCCTCTTCCATCAGCACATAGTCGCCGTCCTGCTCGATCAGGCAGACGACCAGATGATCGATGAAGCCCGCATCCATGAACGGCGCGTCGGAAGAAACGCGCACGATGATGTCGGCGTCCAGCAGTTCGGCGGCGCGGGCGAAGCGCGCCAGCACGTCGTCTTCCGGCCCGCGCATCACGGTAATGCCGTGTTGGCGCGCCGAATTCCACGATCGCTTCGTCGCGCGGATTGGTGGTGGTGGCGATCGCGATGTCTTCGATGAGCGCGAGCGCTGAGGCGATGGACGATGTGCCAGAGCAGCGGCTTGCCCGCGATCGGCTTCAGCACCTTGCCGGGCAGCCGGGTCGAACCCATGCGCGCCTGGATGACGGCGACGATGCGCAGATGTTCGCTGGCGAGGTGGCGGCAATGTCATGCCGCCGCCTTCTAGCTGCGCGCGCACATGTCTCAGCGGCCGCATGCCGTCGTCGGGATCGGCGCGCCATTCGCGGTCGGCCAGCTTCGGACGGCTGCGGACCCTTGAAGCCGGCGCCATCCGCCACAAGACTTTCGCGGATGCGCGCGATCACCGGCGCGATCTCTTCCGGCAGCCAGCAATGGCCGGCGGCGTATTCCGCGCCCTTGCCGTCGAGATCGAGATGGAATTCCACGGCCGCCGCACCCCAGTGATGCACCGCGCGTTCGATCACCGCGGGCAGAGCGGGTGTGGTCGGACCAGCCCGTCGGATAGCCCGTGGCGGCGCGGATGGCGGCGATGGCCGAGAGATTGGCTTCTGCCGGCGGCGTCGGATAGGCGGAGACGCAATGAAGCAGCGTGACGTCCCGCGCGCCGGCGCGTGCCAGGGTGCGCGGCGGCCAATTCGATCTCTTCCATGGTCGCCATGCCGGTGGAAAGCACCACGGGCTTGCCGGTGGCGGCGCAGGCCTCAAGCAGATCGGCCCGACCAGAAGCTCGTAGGACGCAACCTTGTAGAAATCCGACGAAGGGCTCCAGTTCGGCGACCGCCTCCAGATAGAACGGCGTACAGGAAAACTGGATTCTCGCGCGCCGAACAGTGTTCGGCCAGTGGCGCCAGATGCGCCAGAGGCAATTCCCAATCGCGCCGCGCGCGATGCTTGGGGCTCTGCGCCAGGATCTCGGGCGCGAACATGCGGTCGATCTTGAACAGCTGGAATTTGACCGCATCGCAGCCGGCATCGGCCGCCGCGTCCACGAAGGCCAGCGCGCGCGTCAGATCGCGGCCGTGATTGCTGGAGGCTTCGGCGATGAACAGCGGTTTACGGGAAGGCTGCACGCAATCTCCTGTCGATTTAACCGTTTCTAAAGAGCGCATGGCTAAGAAGCGGTTAACGACGGGCGTGGGCTGAGATCCGATGGGTCATCGCCGCGCCGTCGCAAAATATCATCTGCGATGGCGTCGCATGAGGGGCCGCGCGTTGCGCGCGTGAACGGGCCGGACCTGATCCAATGCGTGACTGTGCGGGTTCCGCCATGCTGCTGCCCCTGCCCGACGCGGACCATTACGAAACTGCCTATCGCGAGTGACTATTACCGGGACGAAAAACCGACTTTACCTTGCCCATGCCGGCGAAGACCGGCCCTGGGCGGACCTGGCGCATTGACGACCGGCTGGACTGCTTCGAAGCTGATTCCGGGACCCGCGCGGCGGCGGCTGCTCGACATCGGCTGCGGCCCGGGCCATTTCCTCAAGACCGCCAGGGCGCGCGGCTGGCAAGCGCATGGCATCGAACCTTCGCACCAGGCAGCCGCCCATGCGCGCACGCTGGGCGGGAGGTGACCGAAGGCTTCTTCAATCCGGAAACCGCGCCGGGGCTGGGCCGTTTCGACGCCATCCATCTCAACAATGTGCTGGAACATGTGCCCGACCCCGCCGAATCGCTGCTTCTGGCGCGCGACCTGCTGGAGCCGGGCGGCATGATTCGCCGTTAATGTGCCCAACGATTTCTCGCCGTTCCAGATCGCCGCGCGCGTGCGCGGCCGGGTTGCCCGAATGGTGGGTCGCGCCGCCGCCATCATCTCAATTATTTCGATTTCGAATTCGCTCAGCGATCTCGCTTGCCCGGCTCGACTTCCAGCTGATGGAGCGCACGACCAGCTTCCCGATGGAGCTTTCCTGATGATGGGCGAAAACTATACGGCCGATCCCGCGCTGGGCCGCGCCTGCCATGCCAAGCGCAAGCAGTTCGATCTGGCCTTCGAAGTCGGCCGGGCTTGAAGGAAACGCGGCGCGCTTTCTATCGGGCCCTGGCCAATGCCGGCTTCGGCCGCGAAGCCGTCGTCATCGCCGTCAAGCCGTGAGTGCCGATACCGAGCCTTTCTTTGTCGTTTCGAGCGGCCGCTCGCGGCACGGCCATGCTGCACAAGGCGCTTGCGCCGCGGCGGGCGTGTCGAGATGCATCACGAATACATGGTGCAGATCACCCAGCCGCTTGGCGGTCAGCCGCTATCTCGGCGCTGGACAAGCGCGAGCGAGGCGACGCGCCATATTGCGCGAAACTCACGGCGCGGCCGTTCGCTACAGCGAGGCGGCGCATTGGGGCGATTCCTCCAACAAACTGTCCTGGCTGATCCCGGAACTGGCGGCGCTTCTTCCGCGAGGCGCGCTTCGTTCATCTGGTGCGCGACGGGCGCAAAGTGGCGAGCTCCTATTTCCACAAGCTGGGCGACGGAATGTTACGACGACCGCTCGACGGCCATCCTGCAGGCCTTTCCGACGATCCCGAGCATCGTCCCGCGCCGCCGCCGGAAAAAAAATATTGGTGGCCGCTGCCGCGGCCCGGCGAGCCGATCGCGGATGCATTCCGCGACTTCGACCAGTTCGAGCGCATCTGCTGGCATTGGGCGGAGATCAACCGCGTGGTGCTGGAAGCTCTGTCGGCTCTCGTCCTTCGCGCAGCGAACATGTTCGTGCGGCTGGAAGATCTGCGCGAATCGCCGTCCGCAAGTGCGGGCGCTTTATCGAATTTCTTAACCTTCCTTACCGCGACAGAGAATTTCGCCGCGTTTGCCCGGCCCCACAACGTCAACCGCCCGGAAGACCGTCTGCTCGATGCCGCGCAGCGCGACCAATTCGAGCCATCGCCGGCGCCATGATGGCGCGGCTGGGCTATGCCGGACAGCCCGGAATATGTAGTGAATTATTAACGTCGAATCGCATGCGAATCATGGTTACCGGATTCTTGCCCGGGCAATTTCCATGCACACCGATCTGCCTGTTGCGATTTCTGCGGCCATGACGCGCTTGAGCCGTGCCTATCGAGCCCGAGCGCTCCACCCGCGGCCTGAAAGTCCATCTCTGCCGCCATTGCGGGCTTGGTGCAAAGCCTGCCGCGCATCGACCGCACGCCGCAGCGCCACGCGGCCGCCGTTTCGGGCGGCGCCGATTGGGGCAATGTGCGTTATGGCAAGGGCTTTCGCACCCAGGCGGCGATGGATGCCCTCGGCGCGCCATGCCGATCTGGCCGCAACCGCTGGCGCTTCTGGATGTGGGCTCCAATCGCGGGCAGTTTCGCCAAGGCATTTCTGGAAGCCGCGCCGAACGCCAGCATGGCCGCGGTCGAACCGGACGAGCGCTATCGCCGGATCGATGCGCCGGTCTGCCGACGCACGCAAGCTGATCCTGGCGCGCATCGAAGATGCGCCGCTTGAACCGGAGCCGTTTCGACATCGTCCATTCCTGCCACACGATCGAGCATCTCGCCGATCCCTTCGCGGACTGCCGGATCATGCGCGCGTGTTGAAGCCCGGCGGGCTGCTGGTGCTCGATGCGCCCAATATCGCCCTGATCGGCGGCGACGACATTCTCGAGGAATGGTTCATCGACAAGCATCTCTATCATTTCTCCGCCCGTACGCTGATGCGCATGATCGACGCGGCCGGGTTTCGAGATCATCGCCGCACCCGATCATCGAGGATCGCGATCAATCTGCTGCTCGTCGCACGCAAAGCCGATACCGCGTATCGCACGGTCGCAGGCCGATCGCCGCGAAGTGGCGCGACGCCGAGCGGCTTGTGTCGAACTATGCCACCGCGCGCGCGCGCAATCTCGCCGCCCTCACCTTCGTCGCCGCGGAAATCGCCGGCATGGCGCCCAAGCGCGTCGCGATGTGGGGCGCGGGCCGCCTGTTCGATTCGCTGGTCGTCCACGGCCGTTTCGACGCCCACCGATCTTTCGCTCCTGATCGACACGCATCTGACGGCGCATGTGAACGAACGCCACGGCTGCCGCCTCACCGGTCCCGAAGCGCTCGCCGAAGCCGATCCCGATGTCGATCGTCGTGATGTCGCGCGGATTTGCCGAAGAGATCGCACTCGAGGCCAAGCGGCTCGCGCCGCGCGCCGAGATCGTTCTTCTACGCCGATCTTCTGGCCCGCGCGCGCCTGCAAGAAGGCGGCGTGAATATGCCGAAGCCGTCCCAAAAGCTGATGCCGCAGCAGCATGCGCCGTCGCCGCGCGATCTCGCACTGCAGATGCGCCGATGCGGCGCGCTTCACGCGCCGCCATGCGATCGCTGCGATCTATCACGCCGGCTCCGGCCATCCCGGCGGCGCGCTGTCGTCGGCCGACATTCTTGCATCCCTGTTACGGCGCTGAAATCAATTTCTGGCCCGATGCGATCAACGATCCCGATCGCGCGACCGCTTTGTTCTTTCCAAGGGCCATGCGCGCGCCCGCGCTCTATGCGGTTGCCGCGCTATTTCGGCTTTTGCGATGTCAAAGTCGGCGCTGAAATTGCGCAAGCTGGGCAGCCCGTTTCAGGGCCATCCCCATGTGCTGCGATCTTCCCTGGGTCGAAACGAGCACCGGCTCGCTGGGCCAGGGTTTTTCCGTCGCCCTGGGCATGGCGATGGGCCTCAGGCTCCAGAATATCTCCCGCCCGCGTCTACACGCTGCTGGGCGACGGCGAATTGCAGGAAGGCGAAGTCTGGGAGGCCGCG
This sequence comes from uncultured Alphaproteobacteria bacterium, assembly GCA_963760345.1. Lineage (GTDB taxonomy): Bacteria > Pseudomonadota > Alphaproteobacteria > Micropepsales > Micropepsaceae > Rhizomicrobium. The sequence goes on along the minus strand of CAVXCU010000001.1, from coordinate 1,001,768 downwards.
ATGTGCGCGGCCCATCACAAGCTCGACAATCTCTGCGCCGTGATCGACTACAACAAGCTGCAAAGCGACGACCGCAACGACGCGATCATGCGGCTGGAGCCGCTTGCCGCGAAATGGCGCGCCTTCGACTGGGCCGTCGCCGAATTGACGGCCATGATATCGACGAGATTCTGTCCGCGTTCCGCCGCGCCTCGGCGTCGCACGGCAGGCCGGCCGTGATCATCGCGCACACCGTCAAGGGCAAGGGCGTGCCCTATATGGAAAACATTCCCGCACTGGCATGGCAGCGTGAAGCTGACGCGCGCGCAGGCCGAAGACGCGCTCACCGCACTCGGCGCATCGCGGCCGGAAATCAAGGAACTGCTCGATGACAGCGACCGCTGAAGCCCCTTCGCTGATCGGCACGAGCGGCGACAGTCCTGCGCGAAGCATTCGGCAAAGCACTCTCGACGCTGGGCTGACGAATTTCCCAATCTGGTCGTGCTGGACGCCGATATCGCCGGCGGCACGGGCGTGCATCATTTCCGCAAAAGCCATCCCGAGCGTTTCCTGCAATTCGGCATCGCCGAGCAGAATATGATGGCCGCAGCGGGCGGGCTCGCCGCCGTGGGGCTGTTGCCGGTGGTCACGACGTTCGCCGTGTTTTGCCTGCGCGCGATCGAGCAGGCGCGGCTGTCCCTCGCCTATGCCAGACGCAACGCCAAGATCGTGGCCAGCCATCCCGGCCTCGATGTGGGCCCGGATGGCGGCTCGGCGCAGGCACTGGAGGATCTCGCCGCGTTTCGCGCGATTCCCGGCATGACGGTGATCTCGCCCGCCGATCCCATCGAGATGGCGCTGGCCACCCGCGCCATCCTGGAATTCGAAGGCCCCGTCTATATGCGCACCGGGCGCAGCCCTGCGACGCGCATTTTCGGCGAAGACCACACATTCGCCATCGGCAAGGGCCGCATCGTCCGCGACGGAAGCGACGTCGACCATCGTGGCGTGCGGCGTCGAAGTGGCGCGTGCACTCCAGGCCGCGGAGCTTCTTGCCAAAGAAGACATCGGCGTCCGCGTCGTGAACATGGCGACGATCAAGCCCATCGACAGCGACCTTCTGGCGCGCTGCGCGGAGGAAACCGGCGCCATCGTGACGGCGGAAGACCATAATATTTTTGGCGGACTCGGCGGCGCAGTGGCGGAATCGCTGGCCGCGACGCGGCCGTGCCCGGTCGAATTCGTCGGCCTCAAGGATATTTTCGGCTCATCCGGCGAGCCGGAAGAGCTGGCGACGCTCTACGGCCTGACCGCTCCCCATATCGCCAAGGCCGTCAAGCGCGCCATCGCGCGCAAGGCCCACTGACCATGTCGCGCTTTTCGCTTGCGGGCAAAACAGCCTTCGTCACCGGCGGCAGCCGCGGCATCGGCCGTGCAATTGCGCTGGGGCTGGCGGAAGCCGGCGCCGACGTGGCCCTGACCTATCGCGAACGCCGCAGCGACGCCGACGATGTCGTGCGCGCGATCGAAGCGCATGGACGGCGCGCGTTGACCCTCAAAATGGACGTCGCCGACCGCGCAAGCGTCGAGGCGGCGGCGAAAGACGCGACAGGCGCGCTGGGCGCAATATCGATCCTCGTCAACAATGCGGGCATCAACAAGCCGACCGATTTCGACCAAGTGACGGACGCGGATTGGGATTCCATCCTGGCGACCAATCTCAAGGGCCCGTTCATCTGCGCCCAGATATTTCTGCCATTGCTCGCGCAGGCGGGTGGCGGAAGCATCGTCCATATCGGTTCGGTGAGCGGACAATATGGCGGACCGCGCACAGCGCATTACGCCGCGTCGAAGGCCGGCCTTATTTCGCTCGCCCAGGTGATCGCACGTTTCGGCGCGCAATATGGCGTGCGCTCGAACGTCGTCGCCGCCGGATTGATCGCGTCCGACATGGCGGGCGCGGCCATGGCCGCGGCGAGCGTCCAGAAGGCGGCGGAAAACATCCTGCTCAAGCGGCTGGGCCAGACGCAGGAAGTGGCCGACGCGGTCGTGTTCCTCGCGAGCGACGCCTCGTCCTACATCACGGCGCAAACGCTGAACGTCAACGGCGGGCTCTACTTCTGATGACGCAAAACATTGCTCATCGTCTCCGGCGGCATCGAAGCGGCGGACGCCGCGCGGCGTGCCAAAGAGCTGGGCATACCATGTCGTCGTCTCGGACCGCGACCCTGAAGCGCCGGGCTTTGCCTTCGCCGATTCCTGCCTGATCGCGGATGTGTATGGCGCCGACGAGACGGCTGCGGCCGCCGAACGCTACAATCGCAAGATCCGCCGCATCGACGGAGTCATCTGCGTTGCCGCCGACGCGCCGCTCACCGTTGCCACCGTGGTGAAGCGACTGGGGCTCCCCGGCCTTTCGCTTGAAAGCGCGCGGCTCGCCAGCGACAAGCTCGCGATGAAGGAGCGGTTTCGCGATGTGGGCGTGTCCGTGCCGTGGTTTTCGGAAGTCACCACGCCGCAGGCTCTGCTGCGCATCGCCATCGAGCGCGGCCGCGACCTCGTCATCAAGCCCGTGGACAGCCGCGGCAGCCGCGGCGTGCAGCGCGTGGCGCAAGTCCAGGACCTCGACCGCGCCTTCGTGCTGGCGCGCTCCCATTCGCCGACCGAGCGGGTGATGGTCGAGCAATATCTCGACGGCCCGCAGGTCTCGACCGAATCGATCGTCGTGAACGGGATCTGCGCACGCCGGGCTTCTCCGACCGCAATTACGAATATCTCGAACGCTATGCGCCGTTCTTCATCGAGAATGGCGGCGACCTTCCGAGTTCGCTGGCGCCGGAAACACAGACCAAGGTGAAGCAGGCGGTCGCGCCGCGCCGCTGCCGCACTGGGAATCGTGAACGGCACGGTCAAAGGCGACATCGTGGTGCACAAGGGCGAGCCCTACGTCATCGAGATTGCGGCGCGGCTGTCGGGCGGCTTTTTCTGCACGCGGGAAATTCCGCTCAACACGGGCGTCGATTTCATCGGCGCCGCGATCAGGATCGCGCTGGGTGAGCCTGTGTCGCTGGACGAACTCGAGCCCAGGCAATCCGCGCCCGTGGTCCAGCGTTATGCCTTTCCCAAGCCCGGCCGCGTCGTCTCGGTGACGGGCGCCGAGCATGCACGCAAAACACCGGGCGTTGCCGAGTTGGTGGTGACGGCAAAGCCGGGCGACGTCATCCCGCCCGCCGGCGACAAACGGCCGTCCGCGGCGATGGTGCTGGCGACGGGCCACACGCGCGACGCCGCGCTGGCTGCCGCCAACGACGCGCTGTCGCAGCTTCGCATCGAAACCGCATGAACGCGCCCTTCCCCCTGCGCGATGCGCGCGCGTCGAACGCGACGCTTAATCTTTTCGCGCTGTTCCATCTCAATCTCGCCTTTTCGTCCGTCGAAGAGGAGCGTCGCGGCGACGTGATCGCACGCTGCTATTGGCCGCTGCTCGATCTGGCGGCGAAGCACGGGCCGATCGGGCTGGAGGTGACGGCGTTCACGCTCGAAGAAATCGCCGCGCGCGATCCCGAATGGTGCGGGCGCGCGCGCGCCCTGATTGCGAAAGGTCGCATCGAACTGATCGGTTCGGGTTATGCGCAAATCATCGGCCCTCTGGTGCCGGCGCGCGTAACCGCAGCCAATCTGCGGATCGGCAACGCGATTTATGAAAGGTTTCTCGGCTGCCGGCCCACGCTCGCGCTCGTCAACGAGCAAGCCTATTCCGCGGGTCTCGTGGGCCTCTATCTCGACGCCGGCTATCGCGCACTTCTGATGGATTGGGACAATCCCGCGGCCCAGCATCCGGAATGGCCCGCCGAAACGCGCTATCTGCCTCAGCGGGCCCAGGGCGGCGATGGACGCAGCATTGCGCTTCTGTGGACCAGCACGGTTGCATTCCAAAAATTGCAGCGCTTCGCCCATGGCGACCTGACGCTGGAAGAATATCTGGGGTATGTGGATTCGCGGCGCGGCCGCGAAGCGCGCGCGCTTTGTCTCTATGCCAGCGATGCCGAGATATTCGACTTCCGTCCCGGCCGCTACCGCACGGAAGAGAGCCTCAACGGTCCGAGCGAATGGACGCGCCTGGAACAGGCGTTCTCCGCCATTCACGCCGCCGAAGGCTGTAAACTCATTGCGCCGGGTGACGCGCTTTCGCCAGGTCAGGACAATCCAGCTGACAAACCGCTTCGCCTGGAAATCGGCGGCCTGCCCGGTCCCGGTCAAGAAGCAACGCAAATACAATCTTGCACGCTGGGCCGTGACGGGCCGCGACGACATTGCAATCAACGCGGCCTGCGAGCGCATCTATCGCGGCCTTGTCGCGCGCGATGCGGATGATTCCGCGTGGAAAGAGCTTTGCTGTCTGTGGTCCAGCGATTTCCGCACGCATATCACCGAGAAACGCTGGAGTGCATTCCTGGAGCGGCTTCGGCGCGCGGAAGAACGCTGGAGCGACGACGCGCTGGACAACCAAATAGGCAATGGCCCAAACGATACGGAACTCAGTTCCACGGCCCGCCATATCGACATCGCGACGCCTTCGCTCATCGCCCGGCTCGACCGCCGGCGCGGCCTCGCCGTCGACAGCCTGCAGTTCGCCGGAGACGATCTGCCCGCAATCGGCGGATTGCCGCACGGACACTTCGACGACATCGCGCTGCAGGCCGACTGGTACACGGGCGATTGCGTTTTCGAGGCGCCCGGCGAGCACAAGGTGACCGACCTCGAATGGTGCGAAGCGCGCATCCGGCACGAGCCGAATGGCGACGTGGTGACATTTGCGCGTATCGACACGCCCAAGGGCGCCATCGAAAAGAGCATGCGGTTTCATGCGGCAAGCCCGCGCGTCGATTTCGATCTGACCTTTCATTGGAAGGATTGGGGCAAGGGCAGCCTGCGCCTGGGGCACATCACGCTCCTGCCCGACGCCTTCGATTGGCAGAATCTATCCCTAACGACGCACAATGGCGGTAAGGAATGCGAAACCTTTTCGCTTAAGGACACGACCGTCGACCACGGTGCGCCGGTGTCATTCCTCGTCTCGTCGTCCTATGGCTTCGGCATGACGGAGGGCTGGGCGGAACTGGGCGACGGCCGAACCTGCATTCGCATCGATGTAGACCGCACAACCGCGCCACTTCTGGGCTTTCTCAACCACCGCCGCGTGGGCGGCAGCCTGTTTTGCCAGCTGGTGCTGTCGGCCCTGGAACTGGACGAGACCCGCAAGCCTTCGCCTTATCGCAACGGCCCGCGGCGATTCAGATTTGGCATCTCCCGCGTCCCATCTTGAGCCATTGTTAACGACGTTCTGCAACCATTCGGCCGATCGAACCGAAGGACCCGAACACCATGGGGCAGCGCGCCGCCAAGATCTATCTCCCGGCGACGGAGACGACGGATAACGTTCAACCGATCAACCGCGGGTTTCGCGATTTTACGCAGCCCTGGCTCGATCTGAACGACAAGGCCGTGCTTGTCACCGGCGGCACCGGCTCGTTCGGCAGGCATTTCGTGAAGTTGGTGATCGAGCGCTACAAGCCGCGCCGGCTCGTCATCTTTTCGCGCGACGAACTCAAGCAGTATGAAATGCAGCAGCTCTTCCCGATGGAGAGCTACCCTTTCATGCGCTATTTCATCGGCGATGTGCGCGACCGCGACCGCCTCGAACTCGCCATGCGCGATATCGACTATGTGGTGCACGCCGCCGCGCTGAAGCAGGTTCCCACCGCCGAATACAATCCATTCGAGTGCATTCGCACCAATGTGTTCGGCGCGGAGAATCTCGTCTATGCGGCGCTGCGCCGGAACGTGCGCAAGGTGATCGCGCTGTCGACCGACAAGGCCGCCAATCCGGTCAATCTTTACGGCGCCTCCAAGCTCGCCTCCGACAAGATTTTCGTCGCAGCCAACAATCTGGCAGGCGCGGACGGCACGCGCTTCGCCGTCGTGCGCTATGGCAACGTTTTCGGATCGCGCGGCAGCGTCGTGCCGTTCTTCAAGAAGCTGGCCGAGGACGGCGCTTCCGCATTGCCGATCACCGATTCGCGCATGACGCGATTCTGGATCACGCTCACCCAGGGCGTCAATTTCGTGCTTTCGAGCATGGAGATGGCGCGCGGCGGCGAGATTTTCGTGCCCAAGATTCCCTCCACCACCATCGTCGATCTGGCATCTCTCATCTGCCCCAAGCTCGACCAGAAGATCGTCGGCGTGCGGCCGGGCGAGAAGCTGCACGAAACCATGATTCCGGCCGACGATTCGCGCTGGACCGTGGAGATCGAGGATCGCTTCGTGATCCTGGCGAGCTTTGCGGCCGCGGCACGCGAGGCCTATCTCAACCGCGGCGCCAAGCCCGTGGCCGAAGATTTCGCCTATTCCAGCGACACCAACAGCGAGCGTCTGGATGCGCGCGGCCTGCAGTTGCTGCTGGCCCAGGCCTACGCATGAGCGCGCCGGCGATCAAAGCCGAGCGCGCACGCGTCAATCGTTTCCTGCCCTATGGCCGCCAGGTCATCGAGGAGGACGACATCGCCGCCGTCGCGGAAGCGATGCGCGGCGAGCTTCTGACCACGGGCCCCCATGTCGCACGCTTCGAGACGGCGCTGGCAAAAACGGTCGGCGCGAGGCATGCAGTCGTGTGCGCCAACGGCACGGCCGCGTTGCACATGGCCGCGCGGGCGTTGAATCTGGGTCCCGGCACCAAGGTCGTCGTCCCGGCCATCACCTTCCTCGCCACGGCCAGCGCCCCCCATATGAACGGCGCGGACATCGTATTTGCGGATGTGGACCCCGATACGGGGCTCATGCGGCCCGAGGATCTTGAGGCGGCGCTCAAGCGCGCCGGCCATGCCGACGCCGTCTTCAATGTCCATCTGAACGGACAATGCGGCGCGATCGAGGAGATCGCCACGCTCGCCCGCGCCCACGACGCCAAAATCGTGGACGATGCCTGCCACGCGCTGGGTACCGGATATATTTCCTCTGAAGGCGGCGTGAGCGGCATCGGCTCGAACGCCTTCGCCGATCTGAGCGTCTTCTCGTTTCATCCCGTGAAGTCGATCGCCATGGGCGAAGGCGGCGCCGTGACCGCCAGTGACCCCGACCTTGCCGCCCGGCTTGTCCGCGCCCGCAACCACGGCATGACCCGCGATGCGGGCGATTTCGTAAACATCGCCGACGCCTTCGACGAAACCGGCGCGGCCAATCCCTGGTACTACGAACTCGTCGAGCCCGAGTACAATTGGCGCGCCAACGATATTCAATGCGCGCTCGGCTATTCGCAATTGGGCAAGCTCGGCCGCTTTGTCGCGCGCCGGCGCGCGATCGCGGCGGCCTATGACGCATTGTTTACGGCGACCGCGCCTGTCGTCAGGCCGATCGCCCGCACCCGTCGCGCGTTGCCGGCCTGGCACCTTTATGTGGTTCGGATCGATTTCGAGGCGGCCGGCATCTCGCGCGCGAAGCTGATGCGCGAGTTGGCGGCGGAGGGAATCGGCACGCAGGTGCATTACTTCCCCGTGCACCGCCAGCCCTACTACGCCAAGCGCTTCGATACGCCCGCTCTGCCCGGCGCCGACCGCTATTACGCCCAGGCGCTAAGCCTGCCGCTCTTTGCGTCGATGACCGAGAGCGACGCGGATTTCGTCGTCCGCACGTTGAAAGATCGCTTGGGACTCTAAGCTATTCCCGCTCGCACAGCACCTGCGCGATCGCGCAAGCTGACGCTCGAACGAAAACGGCGGACGGGGAGTTGGAGCCCCCGCCCGCCGTCTTCCATTTTTCTTGAAGCGATACCCACTCCCCATGACCCTTGGACGCCCCGGGGAGAGCCGGCGTTGCGGCCCCTGCAGGACGGAAAGGTACGGCGGAACCGGATTACCCGGTTCCGCCGCCAGAGTGATTATCCCCCAAACAGTTTGAGCGCGATCGACGGCGCGGAATTCGCGATCGACAGAGCCTGCACGCCGAGCTGCTGCTTGACCTGCAAGGACTGCAACATTGCGCTTTCCGTCGCCATGTCGGCGTCGACCAGGTTGCCGATGCCGGTGGTCAGCGAGTTCGACAATTGCTGGACGAAGGTCGACTGGATCGAGAACTTCGACGCACCACTCGACAGTGAAGCAAGAGCCGCGTCGACGTTGTTGAGCGACGTTTCGACAGTGGCGACCATCGTGGACGCCTTCGTCTGGGTCGAGATCGAGCCAGTCGATGCGATCGTCACAACGCTTCCGCTGAGGCTCATGTTCTCGGCGGCAGTCGTGATGCGATGCGTGCCGTCGGCCGATGCAAGCGCACTGATCTGCTTGGTCGAACCGTTGATCAGGTTCACGCCGTTGAACTGGGCGTTCTGCACGACCGAAGTGATCTGGCCGAGGAGAGCCTGGAAGTTTTCATTCAACGCCTGACGGCTGGCGGTGTCGAGCGAGGAATCGGAAGCCGACAACGCCTGCTGCTTCATTTGAATGAGCAGGTCGGAAATCGACTGGCCGGCCGACAGCGCAACGTCGACCGAAGACGTGGCGCGGCTGAGGCTGTTGCTGACGGCGGTGAAGCCCGCCACGTTGCCGCGCATGTTCTGCGCGATGGAGAAGACGGCGCCGTTGTCCTGCGCGGACGAAACGGTGTCGCCGGTGTTGATGGCGTTCTGGACTGTGGTGAGCTGGGCGTTGGTCTGGTCGAGGTACTGCAGCGCGACCAGGGCGCCCGAGTTGGTGTTGACGTCAATGCCGTTCATAGCCTGTCTCCGTTCTGGTGGTGTTGTCGAGCGTTTTGCTCGCGGGGCTTTTTGCCCCACGCAGACCGTTCGCAACGGGCGTGCCGCCGGCCGATTCAGAATTGGCTAACTGTCTTTGATGAGGCGGAAACGGCAATTGGCGCTTGGCGGGAATGTGCCCGGCGACGAAAATGCCGGGCAGATTTTACCTCTCGGCGGCAAATCTTGCCGGGCGCATGCGGCAGAAATTGCCGACCATCGCCCAGAGGCTCAGTGAAAAATAGAGTAGGAGGGTTCCTCGCGGTTCCCCCCTCTCACACCACCGGACGTACTCATCGTATCCGGCGGTTTCCGGCAGCGTTTAATGTAGCATGATGATTGGCAAGACTGACGAGCCCAAGCTTGTTGAACCAATCGATGGTCATGGCTTCGGAGGCCTGAGGGCTTCCAGCCATGCGCCACCATCCTTTTCCCGAAAGGGCCAGCCCCCATGCACGCCATTCCGGCACGCCGTTTTCTTGTAGGAAGACGGCGATGGTCTTGGCGCGTTTGCAGTGTTTGAGTCGGACGCAACGCAGCTTTCGGCGGAGCCATCCGTCGAGGTCGCGCAGCGCCGTCTGACACTGGGCATAACGGTAATACGTCACCCAGCCTGTGACGAAGCTGTTCGCTTCGGCCACGATCTTGTGGAGGGCGACCCCGCGGTTGCGCCGCGTGATTTCCTGCAGTCGATCTTTGGCCCGCTTCAGGCTTTTGGGCGCAATGCCCATGCCGCCATAGGCGTTCAGGCGATGGCCGAGGAACTGACGTTCCCCGACCCGGGCGACAGCGCTCTTCTGCCGGTTGACGCGGAGCTTGAGTTTACCTTCGAGGAAGGCAGTCACCGAGGCCATAACCCGTTCTCCCGCCGCCGCGGACCGCACGTAGATGTTGCAGTCGTCGGCATAGCGACAGAAGCGATGGCCACGTTTCTCAAGCTCCTTGTCGAGGTCGTCCAGCAGCAGATTGGCGAGCAGCGGCGAAAGGGGACCACCCTGCGGCGTGCCCTCGTGCCGAGCGGTGCAAACGCCGTCTTGCATAAGGCCGGCTTCAAGAAAGCGCCGAACGATGTGCAACAGACATCTGTCGCCAATGCGCCGCGCCAATCGTGCCATCAGCATGTCGTGGTTGACCCGGTCAAAGAACTTTTCCAAGTCGATGTCCGCGACGATCTGATAGCCGTCGGCTACGTATTGCCGGGCTTGACGGAGTGCATCATGCGCACTCCGTTCCGGGCGGAAGCCGAAGCTCGATGGCGAGAATGTCGGATCGAGGATCGGTTCCAGGACTTGCAGAATCGCTTGCTGCACCAAGCGGTCAACGACCGTTGGGATGCCCAGTTGGCGCATCCCGCCGTCGGCTTTGGGGATTTCCACTCCCCGCACGGCCATCGGCCGGTAGTTGCCGTCGAGCAGTGAGGCGATCAGCTTTTCGCGGTTCAGGCCAATCCACGGCCGCAGTTGGGCGACGGTCATGCCGTCGATACCTGCTGCGCCGCCATTCGCTTTGACCCGCTTATAGGCTTGGTTCAGGTTTGCCGAACTGGCCACCTCCTCCATCACATGCTGCGTCAAGGCTCGGTCCTCGGCCCATGCCGTGTGCGTTTGCCGCTCCTCATGCGTTCCAGTCCCGGTACTGCCTTTGCCGGATACGCCGTGGCGCAATGATGCCTTCAGAGCCTCGTCGAAGAGGTCCCTTTGGTCGCCACTGCCTTGATGCCGCTTCGCGCCCATCGAATGCGTCGAACCTGCTCCTTGGCTGTCGAATTCGGCCCTTCGTCCGTACGCGGACTACTACGACCTCTGCTGACTTCTCCATCGGCATCGCTGCACGTTGCCGTGCACCTGCTCGGGATCGTCCCGAAACCGAAAGAGATCTCCCAGGGTAAGACGCTGATCCTTCGCTCGGTCGCCGCCGGATTTACCAATGCGCGTGTCTGTTTGGCTTTCGGGCGCCCCCGTCCAATGCCGGGTTACCCCACCGCACCGGCCTTCTATCCGGTTCCTGTTCGTCAGCTCCGAGTTTTGCTTCCGGCTTCCTCCCCACCCCGCCTCGCGACGACGCAGTTGCCTTCCGCTAGCGGTTCCGGCCAACCGGCCCGCAGAGGACATTCACCTCCAAGATCAACACCATGCCTGGCACACAAGGAAAGCGGCCCGAAGCCTGGGCTTCGCGCCGCTTTTTCCAATGCGCAGAATATCTTGTGTGGCGCTTTAGCTCTTGAAGAGCGACAGGATGATCTGCGGCGATGAGTTCGCGATCGACAGCGCCTGCACGCCAAGCTGCTGCTTGACCTGCAAGGACTGCAAATTCGCGCTCTCCGTCGCCATATCCGCGTCGACGAGATTACCGATTCCGGTCGTCAGGCTGTCGGACAGCTGGGTGACGAACGTGTTCTGCACCGACAATTTCGCCGAACCGCTGCCCAACGCGGCCAGGGCCGAGTCGACATTGGTCAACGAGGTCTCGACCGTCGCGATCATCGCCGAAGCCTTGGTCTGCGTCGAAATCGAACCCGTCGAAGTGATGGTCACGATCGAACCCGACAGACTTATGTTTTCGGCGGCGACGGTGATCTTGTGGGCGCCATCGGAAGACGCGAGCGCCGAGATCTGTTTCGTCGATCCGTTGATCATATTGAAGCCGTTGAACTGGGCGTTCTGTACGATCGAACTGATCTGACTCGCCAGGGCCTGGAAGTCTTCGTTGAGCGCCTGGCGGCTTGCCGTGTCGAGCGACTGGTCGGACGCCGACAGGGCCTGCTGTTTCATCTGGATCAGCAGATCCGAGATCGACTGTCCCGCCGACACCGCGACGTCGACGGATGAGGTGGCGCGGTCGAGGCTCTGGGAGACCGCCGAATAGCCGGCGACGTCGCCGCGCATATCCTGTGCGATGTCGAAGACGGCACCGTTGTCCTTCGCCGAGGCGACCGTCATGCCCGAGTTGATGGCGTTTTGCGTCGTCGTGAGCTGGTCGTTGGTTTGATCGAGGTATTGCAACGCGGTCATTGCGTTGGTGTTTGTGTTGACGCTTAGCATTTCGGTTCTCCGTCCCGTTCTGGTGGCCTGACGGCGTTCCGCTCGTCCGGGGCACTATTCCTTGCCAGTCGATCCGCAATCGCCGTGCCAGCGCTCGCGGCGACGGAGAACTCGTAAGCTATTGATAAATAAGGGAAAAATTTGGGAAATAATTCGTTAATCGCGGCAATTCTTGCCGCCCGGCAGAACCGGCGCCGGGCATTACTCGCCGCCAAAGAAAACGCCGGCCACGATGGACCGGCGTTTTTCATTCGCGTCCGGGCAGAAGTTCAGGCGGCGCCCCCGAGGCCCTGCATGATCGAGCGGTTGATTTCGATCAGCGGCGTGAGAGCCGCGCCTTCGCGCGCCACCCGCTTGGAGTATTTGGCGACCCATAGCGACAGCGAAACGATCTTGGCGCGCATTTCCTTGGGCAGTTGATTGTTGTCGTCGAGACAATCGGTGGCGAGCGTTCGCCACAGACGCCGGTTCCAGTCGACGGCTTCGATGAGCGGACCGCCGCTGGCGCCGCACCTGTGCGCGTTCATGAGCGCGCCGGTCACCTCACCGAACAGGCGGTATTCCGTATCCCGCGAATTTTCAACGATTCGCTGCGTATTTTGGTAGGCTTTGAGAGTCATAGCTGAGCCGCTCCTGTTCGAACTCGAATAACCGCCGGCACAGCATCAGCGCCTTGTAATAGGCGCCGGCCATCACTTCCCGGCTGATCTCAACGCATGATGCGAGCACGGCGTGGTTGCGCACGGCGCCCATGAATTCCGTCATTCTGAGCGCGAAGTCGTTGTAATATTTCTCGTCTTCGCCTGGATCCAGATACATCATCATGATCGCAAAATAGATCCGGCGCGCCGGCGTCCTGGCGTCGTCCGCCTGCATGATGTCCTTTTCCCGGAGGACGCAGGCCTTGTTCTGGAGGACGAGGCTTGTGCGCTTGTCGCCGTTCATGAGCACGGCGCCGTTAAGCACGAATTTTTCCTGGGGCTTCAAGGACAGTTTGAGCGGCATGGAACTCTGCTCCTTGCAGGCAGCGACTCCGGAGGCGCTCTTGCGCCCTCTACGTGTCCGCCACGCGTCCGAGTTTTAGCGCCCATTCCTTAATAATTAGCTTGCAACGCGCATACGCACATTCACGCAGTATTAAGCATGCTTCGCGTCTGATGCGCGCTCACGCGAAGAGGCAAATCCCATATGGCCCAGGCGGCTGTTGCACCCGGACTGGATACGCTCGCGGGCATGGATGCCCGCGCCAGCGCGCTCGCCAAATTCGAAACGCTGGCGGAAGAAATCGATGCGGCACTCGCCCGGCGCAAGTCGAACGGCGTCCTTCGGCGCGCCATCAAGAACTGGCGGCGCGGCGACATCGTACGCGCGGGGCAGCTGGCGCTCGAGGCGACCCAGGAGGACGGCAGCAACGCACAGGCCTTCCACGTGCTGGCAATGGCGCTCGAACGAATGGGGCACCTGCACAAGGCGCTTGTGACCTATGAGCGCGCGTTTGAGATCGATCCCAACGATCCCGACCTTCTGTTGAATCTCGGCCTGACGGCATGGAACCTGAAATTGACCGAAGGCGCGGAAAAAATGTTCCGCCTTTTCATCGCCGCCCGCCCGGATTCGCCGCTCGGCTACAACAATCTGGGCACGGTCCAGGCCGATCAGGGCCGCCAAACGATCGCGATCGAGACCTTGCGCGCCGCGCTCTACCGCATGCCGACGGAATCCGTTCTGTGGAATTCGCTCGCCACCGTGCTCGCCGAAGACGGCCGTGCCGACGAAAGCCTGATCTTCTATCGCGAAGCGATCAAGCTCGATCCGGGCTTCGCGCGTCCCTGGCATAATCTCGGATTTGCCTACACGCATCTGGGTCGGCTGGAAGAAGCGCTCGAGGCGTACGACAATGCGCTGGCACGCGCGACGGACCCAACCGAACAGCTCGAAGGCAAGCATTCCCGTGGCGTCTGCCTGATCGGCATGGGCCGTCTCGAAGAGGGTTTTCGCGACTACGAAACCCGCAACGCGCTGCGCTTCCGCTCCTATGTCCACCATATCGTGAAGGCCCCCAAATGGGACGGCGAGCCGCTCGACGGCAAGCGCATCCTTCTCATCGGCGAACAGGGACTGGGCGACGAATTCATGTTCGCCAACATCCTCCCCGATGTCGCGCGCGCCGTGGGGGCGCAAGGCAAATTGCAGATCGCGGTCGATCCGCGCCTGGTCGGCTTGTTTCAGCGCTCTTTCCCCACGGCGCAGGTGGGCGCCTATGATGACCGCAAGCTCATCAGTTCGGACGGCAACAAGGAACTGCGTTTCATCCCCTGGGCGGTGGAAAACGGCGAACCCGACTTCTTTGCGCTCATGGGCTCGGCGACGCCGTTCTTCCGCAAAGCGGTAGAGGATTTTCCGCGCGAGGCGTTTCTCGTGCCCGACCCCGAGCGCGTGGCGGAATTCCGCCGGCGCCTAGAAGCGATCGGGCCGGGGCCTTATGTCGGGATTTGCTGGCGTTCGATGATGATGGGCAGCAAGCGTCGCCAATATTACAGCGCGCTCGACAGCTGGGGCCCGATCCTGAAGACGGCGGGCGTCACATTCGTCAACGTACAATATGGCGATTGCCAGGAAGAGCTTGCGCGGGCCTGCGCGATGCACGGCGTCGACATTGCGACCATCGACGGCCTCGATCTGAAGAACAACATCGACGGCGCCGCAGCGCTTTCCGCCGCACTCGACCTTGTGATTTCGGCTCCGACGGCGGCGGCCGCAACGGCGGCGAGCGTCGGCACGGAGGTCTGGTTCGTCACGGCCGGCCGCACCTGGCCGCAGCTCGGCACCAACGAATACCCCTGGTACAGGGCGACGCGCGTGCTGAGCCCTGCGAAATTCGCCGATTGGCAGGAACTGATGCCGCGGGTGGGGACGGAGCTCGGCGCTTTCGCGGCGGCGCATCCGGGGCGATAACGCCTATTGCTGCTGCTGTTGCTGTTGATGGTATTGCCGCTCCGCATCGGCTTCTCCTGCCGCGCGCGCTCTTAGCGGCCGTGCAACCCGCAGGAATTCCTCATGGCGGGTTGGCGCCTGCGTCGGCTCCACGGACACCGAAATCGCAAGTTCGGACTCGGCATCGCCCTTGAACGTGCCCCGCGTAGGCGGCACGTCGGCATAATCGCGGCCGACGGCCACGCGGATGTGTCGTTCGCCGGCCATGATATCGTTGGTGGGATCGATGCCGATCCAGCCGAAGCTGGGAAGATAGGCTTCGATCCAGGCATGGGTCGCATCGTCGCCGGAACGATCCTGGTTCTTGCGGCGATGATGGAGATATCCCGATACATAGCGCGCCGGCACGCCCCAGCTCCGCGTTGCCGCGATCATGATATGCGCGAAGTCCTGGCAAACGCCCCGCTTCTCGGCCAGCGCATGGTCGATCGGCGAATGAACCTCGGTGATGCCGACCTTATATTCGAACGCGTCGTGGATCGTCTTGCTGAGACGCTTCAGCGCGGTCAGCGGATCACCGGCGGGTTTCGCGAGGGAATGTTCCGCCATGAATTGCGTCAGCGCCGGCGACGGATGGGCGAATTTCGACGGCTCCAGAAGATCGAAATGCTCGTCGGAAAGATTGTAATTGTTGAAGCGCTCCCATTCGAGCGGATCGGCGGATTCGAGAGGCGCAGGCGCCGGCGACAATTCGACCACGGCCTGGGCATCGATCCGCAATTCCTCATGCGCGCGCACGACATTGAAATGATAGACGGCGTTACCGAGATGATCCGTATAGGCGTAAAGCTGAGTCCGTGGGTTGGTCGCGATCTGGAAACTGCGCACGGCCTGGCGCCACTCCGACCGCGGCTGCATGCGAATCTCCATGATGCTTTCGCGCACGGGCTCCGAATAGCGAAATCGCGTGACGTGGCGGATCGAATAGAACATCAGCGTGCGCGCTCCATGGCCATCAGATGACGGTGTCCGCGCCATAGGCGATGTAGGCCGCATAGACCGCGTCGTGAATCTGTTCGCATTGCCGCGTGATCTCCACCAGAAACGCATCGATAGAACCGCCCATCAATTCGTCGATCTGGCCGAAATCGACGGAAGCCTTGAGCCGCCCGGCGAGCCGCTCGCAGGCCGCGCGGCGATTGGGCGGCGCGCCGGGCGCCACATGCGTCAGCGCTTCGCGCACACGATCGACGGCGAATTTCACCGAATGGGGAAATTCGGGATCGAACAGCAGAAATTCGGCGATGCGCTGCGGATCAATCGCGGCGGTGTGCTCCTTGCAGTACGGCTCGAACGCGGTGCAGAATTTGAGCAGCACGAGCCAATCCTGATAGCGCGGCAAGGGCGGCGGCGCGCCCGTATAGCCCGGCGCAATCACCCCGAAATGGATGTCGAGCAGGCGGCTGATGAGCTGCGCACGCTCGATGTAGCGGCCCAGCTCCAGGAAGTACCAGCCTTCTCCGTGCCGTAAGGTGCTGAAGATCACCCCTTCCAGCGTCTGCAAATCCTCCAGGGATTCGCGGAAAATTCGCGCCGGCTGATGGATCCAGATCGAACTCCATGGTGACGGGTTGCAGGCGCAGATAGAGACGATTGAGATGCTCCCACACCTCCGAGGACAATTGCTCCCGCACCTGGCGCGCCTCGTCGCGCGCTGTCCGCAACGACGACAGCAGAGACGACGGATTGACGCGATCGAAGGCGAGAATTTGCGTGATCGCGAATGCGTCGTGCGATCCCTTCGTCAGGCTTTCCGCCGATAGCGCAGCGGCGACGCGCTCCCATGATGCGTCGGATTCGTCCTTCGTCTGCTCGATCATCGATTCGAGTTTTACCGCGATAAGACGGCTCGTATGCTCGGCGCGCTCGAGATAGCGCGCCATCCAATAAAGCGAATCTGCGACCCGGCTCAGCATCAGGCGCTCAATACCCAAGTGTCCTTCGAGCCGCCGCCCTGGCTCGAATTGACGACGAGACTGCCGCGCCGGAGCGCGACGCGCGTCAGCGCGCCCGGCACGATCTTCGTCTTCTCGCCCTGCAGGATGAACGGCCGCAGATCGACATGGCGCGCTTCCACGCCGCCGTCCGACAAATGTGGGCGCGGTGGAAAGCTGGATCGTCGGCTGGGCGATATAGTTTTCGGGATCGGCCTTGAGCTTTTCGGCGAAAGCGTCGCGCTCGGCCTGGCTCGCATGCGGCCCCACCAGCATGCCGTAGCCGCCCGATTCGCCCACCGCCTTGACCACGAGCTTGTCGAGATTGGCGAGCACGTGGCTCAGTTGCGGCGCTTCGCGGCAGAGAAAGGTCTCGACATTGTCGAGGATCGGCTCTTCGGAAAGATAATAGCGGATCAGGCGCGGCACATAGGCGTAGACCGCCTTGTCGTCGGCGACGCCGGTGCCCAGCGCATTGGCGATCACGACATTGCCGGCGCGATAGGCGTTGAAGATGCCCGGCACGCCGAGCGACGAATCCTCGCGGAAGATGAGCGGATCGATGAAGTCGTCGTCGACGCGGCGATAGATCACGTCGATGCGCTTGAGGCCCGAAGTGGTGCGCGTATAGACGACGTTGTCGTTGACCAGGAGATCGCGGCCTTCGACCAGCTCGACGCCCATCTGCCGCGCCAGAAACGCGTGCTCGAAATAGGCGGAGTTGAAGACGCCCGGCGTCAGCACCGCGATCGAGACATCCTCCTGGAACGGCGCGAGGGATTTGCAGGGTCGCGAGCAGCTCCTGGGGATAATGCTCGATCGGCCGCACGCCCGCGGCGCGGAACACGCCGGGAAATGCGCGCCGCACCACCTCGCGGTTGGCCAGCATGTAGGAGACGCCGGACGGCACGCGCAGATTGTCTTCCAGCACGACGAATTCGCCGTCTTCGTCGCCGGATCGAGGTCCGCTGCCGCAGACATTGACATAAGCGCCGTGCGGAACCTGCAGGCCCGCGCATCTCGCGGCGATAATGCTTGGAGCCGTAGATCATCGGACGGGGCATCACGCCGTCCTTCAAGACGCGCCCATCGGTATAGATGTCGCGCAGGAACAGGTTGAGCGCGCGGATGCGCTGGGTCAGGCCGGCCTCGATGCGCTCCCATTCGCCCGCCGTGACGATGCGCGGCAAGAGGTCGGTCGGAATGATGCGTTCGGTCGCCTGCTTGTCGCTATAGACCGTGAAGGTGATGCCCTGTTGCAGGAACGACTGTTCGCAGGCCTGTTGGCGGCGGATCAGTTCTTCGGGCGGCAGCGTCGCCAAGCGCGCATGCAGCGCCGAACAATAGGGGCGCACTTGGCCGTCCGCCGAAAACATCTCGTCATAGGCGGCGCCGAGCGCATAATTCGCATAGGGCGCGTCGCGGCCCAGGCGCGCTTCGGGCGCCGGCCGGGCGGCCCCGTCGGGGTTGCCGAAATCGTCGCCGCTGAAGCGCCCTTCTTGCTGCATGCGCGAAGTCTGACCGGGTCAGGGCCGGGCTCGTCAAGCGTGGAGCCCAAATTCTGCTCGCTGCGGCAATGTCGCATGCAGCCGCGCGAGCCCGCGCGGCAACATCAATTGCCTCAAACAAACAACCGCTTAAGCCCCGCCAGCTCTCCAGTGCGCCGCTACGGATGAATCTGGCTGTTCAGAAACGCCCGCACATCCGCGGCCGACTGGTCGGCAACCTCTTCATGCGGAATGTGCCCGGTACCGGGATAGATGACGAGCTTCGAGCCCGGAATGGCGGCAGCGAATTCATGCGCCGCCTGGACCGGGATCAGATGATCGTCGGCGCCCCACAGGATCAAGGTCGGCGCTTTGATGTCGCCGATATGGTCCTTGATGTAGGTGTCCCAGTGCTCGTTGAAGCGCTCGAGCGTCGCCTCGCGCGAACCTTCCATCCGGCCGAGTTCCCAATACTGGTCGACCATTGCGGGCGTGATGATCTGTTTGCGGACGATCGCGTCCTCCAACCCTTCCTTGTAAAGCCGGCGCGGCGTGATGTGCAGCATGATCCGGTTAAGCACCGGCGTGCGCGCAATCCGGAAGCCCAGCGGAATCTTGTCGCCTTGGGGAACCGGCATGCCCGCCGCGTCGACCAGGATGAGCGCGGTGAGGCGATCGGGATATTCCTCGGCAAAGCGCGCGGCCACGCCGCCGCCCATCGAATTGCCGGCGATGGCGAATTTCCCGAGACCGATCTTGTCCGCGACGGCTTTGGTGAATTCGACCATGTCCTGCTGGCCGTAGCCATGCGACGGCACGGCGCCCGTCAGGCCGTGTCCGGGCATATCGATCGAAACGACGCGGAACGAATCGTCGAGCCGCTTCGCCCAGGGCTCCCACGTGAAGAGCGATGCATTCGAGCCGTGGATGAGGACGAGCACCGGTGCGTTGCGGGGCCCGCGATCGCGATAATGCACGCGCGCGCCGTCGGCCAGCGTCACGAATTGCGACGGCGGCGTGCCGTATTTCGCTTCGAGCACGGCACGCGGAATATCCGGCACGCTGAAATAGAAGAATGCGGCGACAAGTGCCGCGACGACGATCAAAAGTCCCGTCAGAAAAGCTCTCATGACTAACCCCCTCTCGGCACAACAGGCGCCGGATCGAAATCCAGTCCATCGGGACCAGGATCGTCCGGCCGCGGCGGCATCACGACGAAGCGCTCTTCGCCGGTCGCCACGCCATCCCCAACCCGCCGCGTCACGGTCGGACGCGGCACGCTTTCGTAGCGAGTTTCCTCGATCTCCATCGGCTGTTGCAAGAAGGCGGACGGCGTCGCGTCCATGCCGAGTCGCTCGTCATGCGAGGCGCCCGGCAGCATTTCCAGCGAATCCGCCGTCGGCGCAGTCCAGACGAGCGTGTCGAAAGCGCCACAATTGCCGCATACCGCGTGCCAATCGGGCGCGCTCCAGCCGCAGCTGCCGCAGCGCCAGTCCGCGTCGCGCGGCGCGCGGACGGCCCGCGACAGCCAGGCATGCGCCGCCGTCGCGTCGTGGCGTTCGCCCTGCTCGATCTCGGCCATCAGCGCACAGACGCGCGCCGTGGCGAAACCGCGCGCGAGGGGCGACAACATGCGGCGCGCTTCCGACCAGTGCGCCAGATTGATTGCCTGTTCGGCTTCCACGATCCGGCTCTCGAAATGATCCCGATTCAATTGCGCCAACCCCTGGAGACGCTGCGCGCGCGCATCGGCGGGTTCGCCGGGCTTGATGGCGGCATAGGCGCTGGCGAGATCGGGATGGGGCGTCTGCGCCCAGGCCGCTTCGATAATGTCCTGCGCCCGCCAGACGCGACCCGACTGCGCAAGCTTGCGCGCGGCAAGTGCGGCGGCAGGCGCCAGTCCCGGCGAAAGCTTCAACGCTTCGAGTGCTGCGGCAAGCGCGCGCTCACCCTCGCCGCGCCCTTCCTGATCCAATGCCTCGGCCGTCAGCAGCACCGCGCGCCGCCGCCGCGCCAGGCCGGGCTCGAGAAGCTTGGCCCGGCTCGCGTCTTCGAGGACTGCCTTTGCGTCGGCCCATTCGCGACGCGCCGATTTGAGATCGAACAACGCATTCGCGGCCCATGCCGCGCGCGGCTTCAAAGCATGGGCGCGCGCGGCAAGCTCCATTGCTTCATCCGTCTCGTCGCGCCGCATCGCCTGCATGAACAAACCGCGCAAACCCAGAAACTCCGTTTCCGGATGGACCAGCATGGATCGATAGGCCTCGCTCTGCCCATCTTCGTTGTCGTCGAGTTGGGCTGCCTGCGCCGTCAGCAGAAGCGCCAGCGGCGGCGAACCGAGCAGCGACTGCGCCTTCTTTGCCTGCCGGAGCGCCTCGCGCGCCTCGCCGGATGCCGCGGCCACAAGCCCGCGCGAGAGGGCTTCGTTGCCCCGCCGGATGCGCCGCGACGCCGTCCAGCGCCAGAGCGCGCCGGGGCTTGCGAGAAACAGCGCCACGAGGCGCGCGGAGAAAGCGCTGAACGCAGCGAACAGAATGAACAGTCCGATCGCGACGCTCGCGCTCATGCGCAATTCATAACCGTCGACGTCGAACAGAAGCTCGCCCTGGCGATCCGCGATCCAGGCGACGCCCGCAGCGAACAGAATCGCAAAAAGAATAATCGTCAGTAAGCGGATCATTTTGCCGGAGCGGAACCTTCTAGTGGCGGCGCAGTGGCCGGCTGCGGCACGGTGAGGCTCGCGACCACGCGCGTCGACAGAAGCCGCGCGTCGCGCTCGATCGACAGGCGGCCTTCCGCTTCGGAAAGCCAGCCCGAGGCGGCGGCGCGCGCCGAACCTTTGAGCGCGCTCACTTCGGAAACGGCACGATCAAGATCGCCCACATGGAGATCGACTTCCGCGCGCGCGACGCGCGCCTGGGCGTCGTCGCCCGGGACGTCGCCCACACGGCGGATGGAAACAAGATTGAGCAGATTGGACCATAGCCGCTCGGTCCAGGTTCTCGCTTCGCCCAGGCGCTGCGCCGCCACAATGGCGCTCGCATCATGCGAAAACCTGTCGGCCAGCATCGTGCGCGTGGGAACGCCGGTCGCGGCATAGCGGGAAAGATCGGTCACTTCCGGCGCCTGCGGCACCAGAGCCTTCAGCGCGCCGAGTTCGGAAGAGAACGGCTCCGCGCTGCTGCTTGCCCGCATGAGGTCGGCGAGCGCGAGCACGGACGCGGCGCGCTTCATCACACCGGCCATGTCCTGGTCCTCCAGCTTGCCAATGCGCAGTTCGAGTGCCGCTTCGCCGCTCTTGAGCGCAAAACCATCGAGACGCCCGGCGAGATCGGCCGGCGGCGCGTTCTTTTCGAGCGCCGCGGTGCGAGCCGCGAGCTTGCCCAGCGAATCGTTCAAGGCCTGCGTGCGATCGCCGAGATCCTTGCGCAACTGCGCCAGCGATTGTGCAGAAAGCGAAGCGCCCGACGGGCCGTTGCCGCGCGCGGCGCCCGGCGTTGTCTCGAGCCTGCCCACCCGATCGGAAAGCTGGGCAAGGCCGGTCGTGTTTTTGTCGATGCCGGTCTTGAGGGCGGAGAGATCGACATCGTCGATCTGGCCCGTCGCTTTTTCGATCGACGTCAGGCGTGCTTCGTCGGCGTCGAGTCGTGTTTTCATCGCGGCAAGATCGCGGCGTTCGTCGATGAAAGCGGCGGCCGCTGCCTTTGGCGCATGACCGGCCGCAATCTGGTCCACGCGCGTTTCGAGCTCGCCGAGCTTGTCGCTCGTGACGGACGATTCGGATGCATTTTGAAGCCAGGGCCAGTAAACGGCGATCAGCCCTCCGGACAGCGCGGCAAGAACCAGCAGGAAAAACACGCCGAGCGCGCCATCGGGCAAGTCGAAAAGACCGCGCCGGCCTGTCGGCGCCACTTCCTCCCGGGCATCTTCCGTCTCGGGCTTCGGCAGGGCGCTAAAGGAACGGCCGTTGTCGGCAGGATTGGGCTCGGTCATCAGGATCTCCAGGGCCGCCGGCTCCAGGGCGGCATTTGCTGGCGCGGCAAAGCTATAGGCGCGGGGACGCGGCGCAACAAGGCGCGGGGAGGTGCGAAAAGGTTAAAGGCGCCG
The DNA here is from genome assembly GCA_963760345.1 of uncultured Alphaproteobacteria bacterium. GTDB lineage: Bacteria > Pseudomonadota > Alphaproteobacteria > Micropepsales > Micropepsaceae > Rhizomicrobium. The sequence goes on along the minus strand of CAVXCU010000001.1, from coordinate 979,438 downwards.
TTAGATTCCCTCCCCCATGCCCGGGAAATCGGCCGTGGTCAGGCGGCAGATCGATCTCGGGCACGGCGGTTCTCCCACCGGGCGGGACGCGTGCGAGCGCCGAGCGCGAACAGCCATGACAACGGAAAACGACTAACCCAGAAGCGCGAGAAGCGCATCTTGATCGGGCCGTGCCGCGATATGCACGGCCTTGAATGTAAGCGGGGTGAGCGCATCGGCCGTCGCCCGGCTGATGCAAAACGCCGCCATTGAAGTGCAGTGGTCGGCAAGCCCGGCACGCGCGACGCACGCGGCAAAAGTGCGTGCGCTGCGGGGCGAAAAATGCATCGTCGCGTCGAGCTCGCCTTGTTCCACTGCGTCGGCAGCTTCGGGCGGCAGCGCCTCTGCGGCCACGGCCTCATAGAGCACGAGGGTTCGGACATCGAATCCTTGCTTCGTCAGCGTCGCCGCGAGACCACTCTCCACTTGCGCGCCTGCCGCGTGGAGCAACGGGCCTGCGTCAGGTTTCGCCCAATGCGCGGCACCGGCCGCAAGCGCGTTTCCATCGCCTTCTGCGTCCATCACGATTGTAAAACCTGCGTCGCGGGCCGTACGCGCCGTCTGTGCGCCCACGGCGTAAAGCGGAACGCTGCGTTCCCGCGTACGCCGCGCCAGCGCCTTCACGCCGTTCGAACTCGTCGCGAGAATCGCCTGCACGCCCTCGAGCGCGATTTCGGGCCCGTCGCGAAAACGAATTTCGAGCAGCGGCGCAATCAACGCGCGATGGCCGAGCGCCTGGAGCCTGGCGGCCGTATCTTCGGCATCTTCCCTGGGCCGCGTGACGAGAATCCGCATCGTCAGGACGCGAGCCATGGCGCGGCGCGCGGCTTCAACGCGAGGCCGGCTTCGCGGCCGGCATCCGCCGCTTCGCGCAATGCATCTTTTCCGAGATCGATCTCGAAATTTGTTGCCGCAAAATCGCTGCCGTCCGGTGCAAGCACTTCGCCGCAAAACGAAAGCCGGCCGCCGGCGATGACGGCAAGCCCCGCAATGGGTGTGCGGCACGACCCATCCAACGCGCATTGGAACGCGCGCTCGCAGGCGAGCGCGACGGCGGTGCCCTCGTCGTTCAATTCCGCGATCACCGAAGCGGCGTGCGCGTCGCTCCGGCGAATTTCGATTCCGATGGCGCCTTGCGCCAAGGCGGGCAGCCATTCCGCCGTTGCAAGCAAAGAGGTTGCGCGTGCCTCGAGCCCCAGCCGTTTCAATCCCGCATAGGCGAGCAGCATGGCGTCGAAATTGCCGGCATCGAGCTTGGCGAGGCGCGTATCGACATTGCCCCGCAGCGGAACGAGTTCGAGATCAGGTCGCACGCGCGCGATTTGCGCCAGTCGCCTGACTGAACTCGTTCCGATCCTGGCGCCCTTCGGCAATTCCGCGAGGCTCTTCGCCTGGCGCGCAACGAAGGCCTCGCGTGGATCCTCCCGCGCCAGAACGGCCGGGATATCGAGCCCCGCCGGCAACAGCACCGGCACGTCCTTCATGGAATGAACGGCAAGGTCGATTTCGCCCGCAAGCAGCGCGTCCTCGAGTTCCTTGGTGAAAAGCCCCTTGCCCCCGGCATCGGCCAGCGGACGATCCTGGATGCGGTCGCCGGAGGTCCTGATCGCGACGATTTCACAATCGATGCCTGCGCGCGCCTTGAGGCCCGCGCGCACCATTTCGGCCTGCACTTGGGCGAGCTTCGAGCCGCGCGTGCCCAGGCGCAGGGGATTTGACGATGGACTTTGCGGCATGGGGCGGTTCGGGCTAGACGCTGTGTAACCGTAACATGGCCCGATCCGTGCGCCCATTCACCGTTCTCGGCATTGAAACAAGCTGCGACGAAACGGCAGCCGCTATCGTGTGCGGCAGCGCGCCGGGCCCCGGCGACGATTCTGTCGAACGTCGTGTTGAGCCAACTCGACGCGCATCGGCCTTATGGCGGCGTCGTGCCCGAGATCGCGGCGCGCGCGCATATCGAAACATTGGACGGGATCGTCGAACAGGCGCTCGCCGAAGCGGGACTGGGTCTCGCCGACATGGACGCCGTTGCAGCAACCGCCGGACCGGGCCTCATCGGCGGCGTCATGGTGGGACTCACCACCGCGAAGGCGCTGGCGATGGCGGCAGGTAAGCCGCTCATCGCCATCAATCATCTGGAAGCGCACGCGTTGACGGCGCGCCTGACGGAAGGCGTGGAATTTCCATTCCTGCTGCTGCTGATTTCGGGCGGACATTGCCAATTGCTGGCCGTCGAAGGCGTAGGCCGCTTCAGGCTTTATGGGACGACAGTCGACGACGCGGTCGGCGAAGCGTTCGACAAGACGGCCAAGCTGCTGGGCCTCGCCTATCCCGGCGGCCCGGCCATCGAGGCAATCGCGCGCGCGGGAAATCCCCGGCGCTTTTCCCTACCAAGGCCGATGCTGGGGCGGGAAGGCGCCAATTTTTCGCTGTCGGGCCTTAAGACGGCCGTGCGTCAGATCGTGCGCAGCGGCGATTGGAGCGATGCCGCGCGCGCCGATCTCGCAGCGTCGTTCCAGGCGGCTGTGCTCGACATTCTGGTCGATCGCACATCATCCGCGATGGCGCGCTTCGATTCCGAATATCCGGGCGCGAAATCATTCGTGGTCGCGGGAGGCGTCGCCGCCAACATCGCCATCCGCGGCGCGCTTGCCGCGCTTTCGGCGCGATGCGGGTTCGACATAAAAATACCCCCGCCCGGGCTTTGCACCGACAATGCGGCGATGATTGCCTGGGCGGGGGTTGAGCATGGCCAGTTGGGCTTGTTCGACGGGTGGGATGTCTCGCCGAGGGCCCGCTGGCCGCTTCAGGACGCGCCGGCCAGGGGGAGCCTGGCCGTCGGCGCGTCCGCGAAGCTTGTTTAGACGCGGCTTAGCTGGCCGCGAGTAGGGTGAACGGCAGGATGCCGCCGAGAATGACCACCAGCGCCGCAACGGCGCCGAAAACGAACTGGGTGATTCGTGAATTCTGTTGCACTGCCTGGGTTGCTACCTGTGCCATGACTGCCTCTCCTTGCATCGCGCCTACGGCGGGTGCCGTCGGCTGTTTCAAATTTCCACCGGTCCCGCCGGCTTCACGGAGAGGTATATAGCGGGGTATCAATGGCGGTTCAATGAATGAAATGAAAAGTATTTAGAATTTATCATTCGTAATACTCACTCATTTGGACGATAACCTATTGTAATGACAACGATTTTTTAGATGGAGCGCAGACTGATGCACCAAACGCATGGGAGGAATGCAAGGCCGTGAAGCTCGCGACGTGGAATATCAACTCGGTCAGGCTGCGGATCGGCCTGGTCGCCAAGTTCCTGAAAGCCGAGAGCCCGGACGTGCTGTGCCTGCAGGAAACCAAGGTCATCAACGACCTGTTTCCGGCGACCGCCTTCAAGGAGCTGGGCTATGTCCATCAGGCGATCAACGGCCAGAAGGGCTATCACGGGGTGGCGATCCTCTCCCGCCTGCCCTTCGCCAAGGCACGCGCCCAAAGCTTCTGCGGCAAGGACGACTTCGCGCCACATGTGCGTGACGCTCGAAAACGGCATCGAACTGCACAATTTCTATGTTCCGGCCGGCGGCGACATTCCCGATCCCAGGCTCAATCCGAAATTCGCGCACAAGCTCGAATTCCTGGGCGAGATGGCGGCCATGTTCGGCAAGCGGCGCGGCAAGCGCCAGGCGCGCACCATTCTGGTCGGCGACCTGAACGTCGCCCCGCTCGAACACGACGTGTGGAGTCACAAGCAATTGCTCGACGTGGTGAGCCACACCCCGGTCGAGACGGAATTGCTGGGCGAGGCCAAGACGGCATTCGGCTGGACCGATGTGACGCGCGCCTTTGTGCCGGAGAGCGAGAATATCTATTCGTGGTGGAGCTATCGCGCGCAGGATTGGGAAGAATCCGACCGCGGCCGCAGGCTCGATCACATCTGGGTGAGCCAGGGGCTCAAGGACGCCGTCACCACGCAGAAGATTCACCGCGCGGCGCGGGGCTGGAAACAGCCTTCCGATCACGTGCCGGTGACGGCGACGTTTTCGCTATGAACGCGCGTTGCAAGGATGTCGAACCATAATCGCGGCGTCCCCACCCGGACCGTCAAGACTGAGCGCCCGCGTGCCCGAAAATTATCCGGCGTGCCAGAAGGGATCTGTCTTCGCGAATTTCTTCCAGCGCTTGACCGCATTGCCCCAGTTGCGCGTGGCGCGATCGAGATGCCAGCCATAGACGATGCCGGCTGCAAAGGAGAGATCGGCGCGCGACGCTAGCGGGCCGCCGTCGCCGTCCGCGACAAGGCTTTCCAGCGTCGTGCGTGCCACAGCCACGTCGTTGAGGCCGCCCAGGATATCCTGCATGCGGTTGAGCCGGCGCAGAAACGGCTCGACGTTTTTCCTGACGTAAAGCGGCGCAAAGAATTCCGCCGTATATCGAAGCTTCTTCAGCCCGATGCGTAGCCTGTGCCGCTCGGTGTCCGAGAGCGTTTCCAAATGACGCGCACGTTTGCGCGCCTGACGCAGGCGAAGCACCAGCACGCGATCGGCGAGTGTCGTCGCCGGCGTGGCGAACGCGACGATCAGGCTCGAAGCCTGCGAGCCGCCGGGCGTCGCTTCGTACCAGGCGCGCCGGTCCAGCGCTTCGCCGAGATCGGACATGAATTTCGTGAAGGCCGCGCCGGTGATCTGCTGCACGGAATCGTCCCAGGCACGTTGGCGCGCGGCCTGCGCGCGGGCGCGCAGCACGGCGAATGCTTCCACCGCGCCGTTGGCCGTCGCCGCGGGTTCGAACAATTCGTTGACGAAGACATCGAAATCGCGCGCCGGCGCGAGACGATTGGCCAGCGTCTTGGCGCGCTGCCGCAACGCTTCGAATGTGGGCGTGCGGAATTCCGTGCCGAACGAGGAGAACGCGACGCGCAGGCGCCGGAAGCCCACACGCAATTGATGCATGCCTTCGACGTCGCGCGCCTCCACCACGGCCGGCAGGTTCGCCGAGATGTGCCATTTGCATTGAAGCAGTGTGAGCCGGAACGCATCTTCCGCCACGCAGCCTTTGGGCAGGAATGCAGGCTGGGCCTTCGACGGACGGATACGCTTGCCGGGCGTCGTATTTCTGTCAGGTTCCGCGTCTATATCTATGATCGCGGGCATGCCGCCGAAACCGGCGCCAAGCCGATAGCGTGGCGCATGCCGCGGCTCGTCGGAAAGCTTGAGTTCGTATTGCTGGTTCATGGCAAGCGCCCGCGCGCGACCGGCGGACGGTATTCCCTTGGTTAAATACCCCGTTTGGGGGCCCATCATTCACGAATCGGGCGGCCCCGCAATCGCGCTCAGGCCAGCCGCACCGGAAGGCCGAATTCCCTAAGCTTTTCCTTGGCTTGCGCGATCGTCGCTTCCCCGAAATGGAAGATCGAGGCGGCGAGGACGGCGCTGGCGTGACCCTCGCGGACCCCGGCCACCAGATCGTCCAGCGAGCCCACGCCGCCGCTGGCGATGACGGGGACCGATACCGCGTCCGCAATGGCGCGCGTCAGCGGCAGATCGTAGCCCGCGCGTGTGCCGTCGCGGTCCATGGATGTGAGCAGGATTTCGCCTGCGCCGAACGCCACGAGCTTCCGGGCATGGGCAACCGCATCGAGGCCGGTCGCGTTGCGCCCGCCATGGGTGAACACTTCGAAGCGGCCCGGCGAGACGAGCTTCGCATCGATGGCGGCGACAATGCATTGGCTGCCGAATTTCTCCGCCGCTTCGCGCACGAACTCCGGACGCCGTACGGCCTCTGTGTTGACCGAAACCTTGTCGGCACCGGCCAAGAGGAGCGTGCGGATATCCTCCAACGTGCGCACGCCGCCGCCGACCGTGAGCGGCATGAAGCAAGCTTCCGCCGTGCGGCGGACGACATCGAGCAGGATGCCGCGTTTTTCGTGGCTCGCCGTGATGTCGAGGAAACACAATTCGTCGGCGCCGGCCTTGTCGTAGAGAATCGCCTGCTCGACCGGATCGCCCGCGTCCCTGAGGCCGACAAAGTTGACGCCTTTGACGACACGGCCGTCCTTCACGTCGAGGCAGGGAATGATGCGTATCTTCAGCATGATCTCAGCTTCGCAGCCGTGCGCGCGCCGCCACGGTGAACAGCGCACGGCCGCAGGCCGCTTCAGCGGGAACGCCCGTCGTCTTGCACAACGCTTCGGTGTCGAGCAGCAGGTCCAGCGCTTCGCCCAGCGACGCCTCGTTCCAGCGCTGCGCCTGCGCCTTGAAAGATGCGCTCCTCTGGAAATGGACAGGCGGACGCAGCCGCTTCATCACAAAGTCCAGGCTTTCTCCCCGCGCGACTTCCGCTTTCGCGAGAGCCACGCGCTGGAAATGCGACATCGCCATGCGCAAAATCGCGACCGGCGAGAAATCTGCGGCCCAAAGCCGTTCCAGAGCGCGGTCGAGACGCGGCATATCGCCCTCGCCCGCCGCATCGCACACTTCGTCGGCGCGCGCTTCTGCTTCGTCGCCGATCACCGCACGCACGTCTTCGACCGTCACCTGCTTTGCGCCGTGCGCGTAGAGCGCCAGCTTTTCGATTTCGCGCCGCGTGGCGCCTCGATCTGCGCCAAGGGCCGCGACGGCTTCGTCGAGCGCCTCGGCCGAAATCGCGAGCCCTTCCGCCTTCAGGCCGCTGCGGACGATCTCGGCCAAACCTTGCGTGCTGTCCTGATAGCAGGGAATCGCCGCGGCATTTTTGGCTTCCGCGAACGCTTCGCGCAGCGCCGAGCCCTTTGCGAGATCGCCGCTTTCGACGACGATCAGCGCATCGCCAGCGGGCGCTTCGAGAAACGATTCGAACAATTTGGCAAGCCCGTTGCCAGCACCGCGTACGCGCACCACGCGCCGCCCGCCCATCATCGAAAGTGCGGCTGCTTCGTCGGACAGCCGCGCCGGATCGCCGCCAAGCGTCGCGTCATCCAGTTCCGAAACCCGAAACGGGTCCTTGAGGTCGGCAACGACCGTCTTTGCAAGCCGCTCGGCGCGCTCGCGCACGAGACCCTGGTCCGGACCATAGATCAGCGCCGCGACGAGCCCGGCCGGCGGCCGCGCGACGTAGCGATCCGCATCGGCCGATTTGACGTTCATTTCCGCAAATCGGCGAAATAGACGGCGAGATCGACCTGGATACGATAGGCGACGTCCTGCGCGCCGCTCTTCTGGGCGTCGTGTTCGGCAACGGTTGTGGCATAGGGCGAGGCGACCACGTCATAGGGCGCCAGCGTGATTTCCGTGCCCGTCCTCAGCGATTTGCCGGTGCGCCGGTCGGTCAGGTCGTAGTCGGCCTGCAGATTGTAATTGTAGCGCGTGATCGACGCGTCGTTCGCGATCCCGATGGCCTGGATCTTCTGCTTGATCTTGACCGTGAGGCGGTACTGGGCCTCGTCCGGCTTGTTCGTGGCATGAAGCGAATCGATCAGCGAATTGCGCAGTTCGTAGCCCGCCACTTCGCCTTCGATGGGCTCCACATAGATCGAATCGAAAATCCGTTGGCCGCCATTCTTGGGGCCATAATCGGCATAGAGCGGATGAAAACCGCAGCCGCAGAGCGCCAGCGACACCGCCAGGATTCCCGCCAGTCCGAGGAGGCGCGCGCTCATGTGACGATGTTCACGATGCGCTCGGGCACGACGATCACGCGGCGCGGACTCTTGCCGCCCAGCGCGCGCACCACGCCGTCGAGCGCGAGCGCGGCCTTCTCGACGGCGATCCGGTCGGCGTTGCGCGCGACGGTGATCTCGCTGCGCCGCTTGCCGTCCACCTGCACGGCGATCGTGATCGTATCCGAATATACGAGCGCAGGATCGGCCTTCGGCCAGGCGGTATCCACCACCATGGTCTTGTGCCCCAGCGCGCTCCAGCAGGTTTCGGCCAGATGCGGCATCATCGGGGCCATCAGCAACACCAACGCTTCCAAAGCTTCGCGCCGCACCGCGCCCGGCGTAGACGCATCGGCGCCGCTCAAGGCGTTCGTCAACTCATAGATGCGCGCCACGGCACGGTTGAAGCGCAGCGCTTCTAGATCCTCGGTGACGGCCGTGATGGCGCGATGTGTCGCGCGGCGCAATTCGAGCCCGTTATCGCTCCCTGCCACGTGCGCGCCCTGAGGCGGCAGATCGCCCGCTTCCGCGACCAGGCGATGCACCCTCTGGACAAAGCGCCAGCAGCCTTCCGCACCGACATCCGTCCATTCGATGTCGCGCTCCGGCGGCGTATCGGACAGCATGAACCAGCGGATCGTGTCGGCGCCGAAGATATCGATGATGGCCTCCGGCGCGATCACGTTCTTCTTCGACTTCGACATTTTCTCGGACGCACCGACAATCGCCTCGACGCTGGTGCCCTTGAGATACGCCTTGCCGTCGCGCTTTTCGATTTCCGCGGGTTGCAGCCAGTCGCCATTGTGACCCTTGTAGGTCTCGTGGCAGACCATGCCTTGCGTGAGCAATCCGGCGAACGGCTCGTCGACCTTTGTATAGCCGAGCTTGTGCAGGCCGCGCGTGAAGAAGCGTGCATAGAGCAGATGCAGAATCGCATGCTCGATGCCGCCGATATATTGGTCGACGGCGAGCCAATAATCCGCGGCCGCCCGGTCGACCGGCGCTTCGGCCTGCGGATCGCAGAACCGCACGAAGTACCACGATGAATCGACGAAAGTATCGAGCGTGTCGGTATCGCGGCGCGCGGGCTTGCCGCACGCCGGACAGGGCACATTCTTCCACGCGGCATTGCGGTCGAGCGGATTGCCCGCGGTATCGAAGCGCAGATCGTCCGGCAGCTTGACCGGCAATTCGCTTTCCGGAACCGGCACGATGCCGCACACCTCGCAATGCACCATCGGGATCGGACAACCCCAGGGGCGCTGACGCGACACGAGCCAATCGCGCAAGCGATAATGCACCGTACGCCGGCCCGTGCCTTTCGATTCCAGACGCTGCGCCACTTCCGCCTTGGCGGCGGTCACGTCGAGGCCGTCGAGGAACTGCGAATTGGCGAGCTTGCCGGGACCGACATAGGCTTCGTCACCGACGGAGAAGCTCTTCGCGTCCACACCTTCGGGGACCACAACCGGCAACACCGGCAGGCGATATTTGCGCGCGAAATCGAGATCGCGCTGGTCATGCGCGGGACAGCCGAAAATCGCGCCCGTGCCATAGGCCATCAACACGAAATTCGCCACATAGACCGGCAGCTTCCACGACGGATCGAAGGGGTGCGCGGCCGTCAGCTCCGTGTCGTAGCCCAACTTCTCCGCCGTCTCGATCGCGGCCTCGGCGGTGCCCACGCGGCGGCATTCGGCCACGAAGTCCGCAAGCTTCGCATCGCGTTTCGCCAATTCTTCCGTCAGGGGATGATCGGGCGACAGCGCCACGAAACTCGCACCGAACAACGTGTCGGGACGGGTCGAAAACACATCGACGGGGCGGCCGTTCGACAATTCGAAGGCGAAGCGCATGCCTTCCGAGCGGCCGATCCAGTTCTTCTGCATGAGCCGGACTTTTTCCGGCCAGCGATCGAGGTGGTCCAGCCCCTCCAGGAGTTCGTCGCTATAGGCGGTGATCTTGAAGAACCATTGCGCGAGCTTGCGGCGCTCGATCGGCGCGCCGGATCGCCAGCCGCGGCCTTCGATCACCTGTTCGTTGGCGAGCACGGTCTGGTCGACCGGATCCCAGTTCACGTCCGCTTCGGCGCGATAGACGAGGCCCGCGCGATAGAAATCGAGAAACAGCTTTTGCTGGTGCCGGTAATATTCCGGATCGCAGGTTGCGAATTCGCGGCTCCAGTCGATCGCCAGTCCCATCGCTTTCAGCTGGACTCGCGCATCGCCGCGATGTTCGCGTATGTCCATTCGCGCGGATTGACGCCCTGCTCGCGCGCCGCGTTTTCCGCCGGCAGACCGAATGCATCCCAGCCCATGGGATGCAGGACGTTGAAGCCCTGCGCTCGGCGGAAGCGCGCAGTCACGTCGCCCATCGTGTAGTTGCGCACATGGCCCATGTGGATGCGGCCCGACGGATAGGGAAACATCTCGAGCATGTAGTATTTGGGGCGCGACGGATCGGTGCGCGCGGCAAAGACGGCCCGCGCGTCCCACGCAGCCTGCCAATGCGCTTTCCGATTCCTTGGCGTTGTATCGCGCCATCCCCGTCTCCGTCCGCCGCCTGCCACTCGCTGCAGCCGACCGCGGATCACAAGGGCTTACAGCGCAAAAATCTTAACTACCAGCACCTTCGCTTGCGAGTCGAAGCTCGCGGGCGCGGGTCAATATCGCATCCTCGAGCTTGACCGCGGTGTCGGGATTGACCTGGGCGTCGAGCCAGCCGTCCTGGGTATGCGTCTGGCGGAACACGGCGATTTTGATGCCGTCGGCGCGCAGGCGGCGATCCAGAATGTAGATCGTCAATTTCATCCGCTCGTTGGGGTTGTCCGGCGCGGAATACCATTCGGTGATGATGACACCCCCAAACGGATCGGCCGACTGCAGCGGCATGAAGGCGAGCGTGTCGAGGGAGGCGTGCCACAGATAGGAATTGACGCCCAGCGTCATGTGCCCGCCGCCGCTCTCGATGGCGGTCGTGCCGGTGTCCGTGTCCGCGGTGTCTCCCGAAGACCCGCAGGCAGCCAGCAACAAAGTGCAAAGAACGACGGTCAGAACTCGCATTGGTACACTCTCGCTCCTTCGGCGCCCCCGCCGATGTAACAACCCCGGGCGCTTATACTGGCAGGGCCGCCGCTGCGCAACGGCACGTATGCGCGGCCGGAAGCCGGTTTTCCTTATATTATAAGCAGTTAACGGATGGGGCGTTGCCGCCCCGACAACTTTCCCGGTGACGGCCGGCCCCTATCGGCCCGGTCCGGCCAGCGCGCCGACGGCGGCAATGCCCGCGAAACGCCCGCCTTCGAGCCGGCGTGCGCTTTGCGCATCGATCCCGCCCAACGCATAGACCGCGACGGTCGAGGCCCGCGCAATTGCGCGCGCGCGCAGATGTCCGAGCCCGGCGCGGCCGGGATGGCTCCCTGTCGAGAAAACCGGCGCCAGAAACACCGCATCGGCTGAGGCGAAACGGACCCGCGCGCATGCGGCCAGCGAATGCGCAGCGCAGGTAATGAACCAGATGCCGCGACGGGCACGCCAATGCGCGGCCTCCCCGATGCGCGCTTCGGGGAAATGAACGCCGTCGGCGCCGCAACGCGCCGCGAGATCGGGATCGCCGGCGATCAGGAGAATGAGGTCATGTTGGCGCGCGAGGGTGGCTAGGGAAACGGCGAGCCTAGCGCGGCGGCTGCCGTCGCGTGCGCGCAGCATGACAACGCTGCCGCGGGGAAGCGTACGAGCCGCAGCCAGCGGGTCGGCCACACGCTCGTCGTCGGTCATCAGCACAAGCGCGGGCAACCGGCCGGCGTAACCGTTGCGCGCGTTGAGCCTGAGCGCCGCCCTTGCTAGCGTCCTGTCCGCCAAATCATGTCCTCCGCGCCCGCATCCGACGTGCCCGAACCGGCCCACGCGCTCGCCGGCATCCTTGCGCGCATTGAGGCGGCAAGAAAGAGCGCGATTGCGCCTGCGCCCACAACGACCCTCGTCGCCGTCAGCAAGACGCATGGCGCGGAGCGCATCCGGCCCGTGCTGGAAGCCGGCCATCGCGTCTTCGGCGAGAACCGCGTGCAGGAGGCCAAAGCCAAATGGCCGGATCTGCAGCGCGAATATTCCGGCGTCGAGCTCCATCTGATCGGGCCCCTGCAATCCAACAAGGCGCAGGAAGCGGTCGCCCTGTTCGATGCGATCCATTCGCTGGACCGCCCCAAACTCGCCCACGCGCTACGCGCCGAGATCGAGCGCTCGGGCCGCGCGCCTTCGCTGTTCATCCAGGTCAATACGGGCGAAGAGCCACAGAAAGCCGGCGTTGCGCCGCAGGAAGCGCCCGCGTTCATTGCGCTGTGCCGCGACGCGCTCAAGCTGCCGGTTCGCGGCCTCATGTGCATTCCGCCCGTCGATGAAGCACCCGCACCCCATTTCGCGCTGCTGGCGAAGCTCGCGCGCGCGGAAGGTCTCGCTCTCCTCAGCATGGGGATGAGTGCGGATTTCGAGATCGCGATCCGCTTCGGCGCCACCCATGTGCGCGTGGGCAGCGCGATTTTCGGCGAACGTGCGTGAATGCAAGCGACCGACGGTGTAGCGGTTAAGCCAGTGCGCGAAATTACGGCGCGGCCATCTCGCCGGTGCTGGCGGGCATGCCCAGCGATTTGCGATACGCATATATCGCGCGCAAGCCCATATCGGAACTCACCCCGTCGCGATTGAGCGACGCCAGCAACGCATTGCCGCTTTTGTCGATCAGGGGCGCGAGATCGGAGGCGGTCGGCGGAACGATCGAAGCCGATGGGGCTGGAACGGTCGAGGGGGTAGGGGCGGGCGTCGTCTTTTGCATCGCGCCGATCGACGACGGATAGATCAGCGGCGTCGCTTGCGTTGCGCCAATGCCGAAAGACGGATTCCGCGGAATCAAATAAGCAGGTTTCACATTCTGGACGACGTTGCGCGAAGCCGGCAGTACGGTCGGCGCCGCACTGGCGACGGCGGTGGGTCCCTGCGATGTTGCGGTGCCCGCACTGCCCGAAGAGGGCGGTGCGGACGGTGACGTCTTCGAAGACGCGACTGCCGTCGATTTTCCATTGCCCTCGAAATACGCAAGCACCGTATCGCCGAAATCCTTGCCGGTAACCTGCTGGAATACGACGTTTGCCACCGAGGACGCGAAACCGATCACGCCACCATAGAGCGCGTCGCCGGCGATGCGCTCGGCGGGTTCGATCTGGTCGCCCGTGAGGGCGCGATAGATCGTGGAGACGATGGGGATGTGCTGCAGCGGATTGACGATTTCGAGCACGTCGTGAAACAGCATGCTGAAGCCGGACGGCGCGGCAGAAGATGCGGGCGCCTGCGACGCCGGTGCGGCGGGCGTTCCGGTCGGAAGCGGCGAGAGGCTGGCGGCGAGCGTGCTCATGGCTCCCTTCACCAAGCAAGCACCCTGCCACGCCAAAACCGAGGCAAAGTGCGGTTTTTTCGGGCGTCCGGACGACGACGCGGCAAATTCTGCAGGGTGCCCGACCCCAACCCGTCGAGCCCGAAATGTCGCGTCCCTACCCGAAAATCGCCTTGCGGCGGGCAAGACTTTCGGCCGGCCACAGCTTGGCCAATTCGTAATAGACCTCGAAGGCGGGCACGCCCTCCGGCAACCGCACCCAGGGCAGTTTCGAGCGCGTGAAAATGTGCACGTCGGGCTGCAATGCGGAAGGATCGTTCAGCGTACCGACCCGGACGAAGCGGAGCGCCGTCCGCCCGCCATACGTGCTCCACAGCGCGATCTTGCAGGCAGGACAGCGATAGATGTCGTGTGGGCTGCCGCTGTCGGTGGGCATGGTCGTGGGTTCGGGGGCACCCGAAAGAAGCCTGACGCGATCGGCCTCTATCAGCGCATTGAGCACGAAGGCGCTGCCCGTCTGGCGCTGGCAATCCAGGCAATGACAGCAATGCACGAACATCGGCGCGCTTTCGAGCCGATATTTGACGGCGCCGCAGGAACACAAGCCTTCCAGTTTGCCGCTCATCCGAATCCTCCCATGGAGCGTCTCGGGATTTTCGCGCGCGACTACCGCTGCGAGAACCACAGGATGGCAATGCCGATCGCCGAAGTCGCCGCGCCGTAATAGGCCCACACGATCTGGTTATCCATCACGGGATTGCGCGGCCACGGAAAATAGCCCGTCCCCTGCCCAATCCAGTGAAGACCAAGCACGAGAACAACCGCGCCAACGATCAATAGTATGATTTTCATGACAATCCCTCCGCGCGGTGCTTACGGCAACGGGCCGCTTTCCGCATCCTCCATGTTTCAGACTAACCGTGTTCAAACTTCGCGGGAAGCATGGCAACATCATTTCCTTGGTGCCGTCTTGGCCGGCGAAAGGAGGTTCGATCCATGAGCAGAACCGCGTCGTGTTCCTGCGGGCAACTGCGCGTGACCTGCGAGGGCGCGCCGCTGCGCGTGTCGCTGTGTCATTGCCTGGAATGCCAGAAGCGCACTGGCAGCCTGTTCGGCGTCGCGGCGCGCTTTCCGCCCGAACGAGCGAGGATCGAGGGCCGCTCGACCGAATACCGTCGCGGCACGGACGACGGCAACTGGGTCGCATTCCACTTCTGCCCGGTCTGCGGATCGTCGGTGTGGTGGGAGCTGGAAATTCAACCGGGCGTCGTTGCGGTGGCCGTGGGCGCGTTCGCCGATCCCGATTTCCCGATGCCGGTGCGTTCCGTCTACGAGAATCGCCGCCATCGCTGGCTTGAATTGCCGGGCGATATCGAACGCGACTGAAGAGGCGCGCGTTACAACAGATGACCGGCCTTGGCGGCTTTCGTCTGCAGATAGGCACGGTTGTGCTCGTTGTCCGGAAACGCATGCGGTACGCGCTCGACGACGTGGATGCCGGCCGCCTCGAGGCTCGCCACCTTGTCCGGATTGTTCGTCAGCAGACGGACGGATTTGTACCCGAGCAGCGCGAGCATGCGCGCGGCGACGCCGTAGAGGCGCTCGTCGGCTTCGAAGCCGAGGCGTTCGTTCGCCTCGATGGTGTCGAAGCCCTGGTCCTGAAGCCGGTAGGCGCGAAGCTTGTTGATGAGCCCGATGCCGCGGCCTTCCTGCGCCAGATAGAGGAGCACGCCGCCGCCCGCCCTGGAGATCGCTTCGATCGCGCCGCGCAATTGCGCGCCGCAGTCGCATTTGAGCGAACTCAGCAGATCGCCGGTGAAACATTCGGAATGCAGCCGCGTCAGCACGGGGCGATCCGTGGCGGGCGCATTGATGATGACGGCATAATGCTCGGGGCCGCCGTCTTCGGACCTGAAGGCGGCAAGCTCGGTGCGTTCGGCTCCCTGCAACGGCACGCGCGCGCGCGTCACCAGCGCCAGCGTGCGGATCGCGTCCGCATCGTAGTTCCGGATATCCTCGGCCGGGACGGTTGCGGCGAGCGTTACGCCGCGCGCATTGCGCTTGACGACAACCGACGGCAAGAGTCCGGCAAGCTTGGCGAGCTTCACGGCGGCGGAAAAGCTTTCGGGCAAGGTCTCGCGCAGTGTTTCGAAAGGCCCCTTCAATGGCGATGCCAGGTCGGCGGTCGGATCGGCCACATCGCGCAACGCGCTTGCGCGCAGCGGAAGCCCGGGCACCACCGCGACGATATCGGGCGTGTAAAGCCGAATCTTGAGCGTGCGGGCGCGCGCATGCGTGAGCAGCAGAAACGCGCGGGCGCGCGGGCTTGCCTTCAGGCTCGCGAGCGCCCGGTCCGTTGCCGTTTCGGTGGCGAAGGCGGCAATCCGCTCCCCACCGGCACCGGTTACCCCGACCGCCTGGCCGCGCCGGAACGCGCCGACAGCCGCGGCAACCCGCGCAAGCGACCGCCCGCTCCGCACGGGCGGGGGCGGGCGTGTGCCGGATGCTTTTTCCCGTTTGCGTCTTGGGGGCGGAGGCATGCATCCTCACATACACCGGCATGCCGAAACCGGGTAGACTGGCCGCCCACCGCCCCGAATCTCTGCCGAGGAGTTGCCATGCCAAGTGCCAAGCGGGTCCTGCTGGTCGACGACGACCCCATGCTGCGCGCCTCGCTTGCCGAGCAACTCGCGGCTGAGGACGGCTTCGTCCCGGTAGAGGCCGGCACCTGCACGGAGGGCCGCGCGCGGGCGCGGGAAGGCGTCTATGAATTCATGATCCTCGACGTGGGCCTTCCCGACGGCGACGGCCGCCAATTGTGCCGCGAGTTGCGCACGGACGGCGTGACCTGCCCGATCGTGCTGTTGACCGCGAAGGATTCCGACGCCGACGTGATCGAAGGTCTCGATTCCGGCGCCAACGACTATATCGCCAAGCCTTTTCGCTTTGCCGTGCTGATGGCGCGTCTCCACGCCCATTTGCGCAGCCATGAGCAGAGCGAAGAGGCGGTCTATCGCATCGGACCCTATACGTTTCGGCCCAGTGCCAAAATCCTTGTCGATCCGCAGGGGAAAAAGATTCGGCTCACGGAGAAGGAAACCAACATCCTCAAATACCTCTACCGCTCGGGCGAGACGGTGGCGCGCGAAACGCTGCTGCACGAGGTTTGGGGTTATAACCCCGCCGTCACGACCCACACGCTGGAAACGCACATTTATCGTTTGCGGCAGAAAATCGAGAACAATCCCGGCCAGGCGCAGATACTGGTGACGGAAAGCGGCGGATACCGGCTGGTGGCCTGAGCGCCAGAACGCTTTTCGTCGCTAGTTTGTTCTCCTTCCGGGTCCACATGGCAGGTCCGCGATTTCGCCTCTCTATACGCACGAGCAAGCGCGGACCTATCTGTAAGGACCAAGAGGGGCCGAAGGCGAAGCCGGCGTGGAGTCGCTCGCCGACGGGTTTGTGAGATTGTCGCGGAATCCGGCGGCGAAGCACCTTTGGCTTCGCCGGATTGCGCATCAGGAGCTTCGAGCATGAACCGGAACACGAAATCGCTTTTGTTGGGCGCCGCGGCGGCGGCCCTTCTGATCTACCCGTCAATGAACAGCGTCAGCCCGGCATTCGCGGCCCACGCATCGGCGCCGACGGCTCCCGTCGCGCCGTCGGCGCCAGCTACGCCGCCGGCCGCTCCCGGCACGTGGCGCGACGCCGGCAATGACTGGACCCGTTGGCCGGTGAGGAACTACGGCGCCGGCTCAGTCAAGTTCGAAGACATCGTGGGCACGGTGATCGTGAATGTGCGGGACGGTAGCCAGCTGACGCTGGAAGTGTCCGGCGCCAGATCGCGCGTGGCCGGCCTGACCGCGTCCGTCCAGGGTGGCGAGCTCGTGATCGACGGCTCGGGAGCGAGAAACAGCAATTCGGTCTGGGACTGGAAGAACTGGTTCAACTTCTCGGACGATGAGGAGGATCGCCAGACCGGTAACCTTTTCGTCAAGGTTTCGGTGCCCCGCGGCACGGACGTGAATGTCGACGGTCTCGTCGGCAATGCCAGTATCGGCGACACACAGGCGAACCTTCGTTTCGAGGCCGCCGTCACCGACGCGAGGATCGGCAAAGTGGCGAAGGCGAGAATCGATCTCGGCGGGGAGGGAACCGTGGACGTTGCGGAGGTCGCCGGACCGCTCACGCTCGACATCGGCGGTTCGGGCAAAGTGAGAGTGGGCGCGACCGGCGGCGTGCATGCCGACATCGCCGGTTCTGGCGATGCGCAGTTCGGCGCGATTGCGGGCGGCCTGACGCTCGACATCGCGGGCTCGGGAGACGTCACGGCGGCGCGCGTCAACGGCCCGGTTCGAGTCGACATCGCGGGTTCGGGAACGGTGAAGATCGCAGACGGCGTGGCCGATCCGCTCTATATCGATATGATGGGTGCTGGCGATTTCACTTTCGGCGGCGTGGCCGTCGACCCGCACATCGACGCGGTGGGCTCTGGCAGCGTGAAGCTCAAATCCTATCGCGGCCACCTCGACTCGGAAGGCATGGCCGACGTCAAGATCGGGAATTGAATCGTCGGTCCGTGTTCCGGGTGCCGGAACGATGGAATTCGGCCCGAATGCCCTTCAGGCCCGATAAAGCAGATGCGAGAGCGCGTCCTGTCGCGATTGCACGGAAAACGGCAGCTCGTCGAGAGCCACGATCTCATGCTGGTTGAACCATGAGTCGAACGCGCTCCTGTCGGCAAATTCGGTCGTGAACCTGTACTCCACGTGCGAAAACGCCTGGACCTTCTTCTTCCATCCCTCATAGCCGCCAAGGCTGCTGAAATGCCAACCGGCGTCGGGAATGACGAGCAACGGATTGGGCATTCCGCAAATCCGGAAATTCCGGATCCTCGCACCGACACGCTCCAGTCCGGCTTTCTTCCAAATGCCCGGTGAATCGTCCCGCACCAGCCTCAGGCGCTGCGGCGACGTCATATGACGTTTCCTTATGAGATGGGGGCCGTTCCAGGCGCCGTGAAACGGCTGACCGCCATGCTCCAGCGGCTGCACGGATCGCAGTTCGGTTCCGGTGCGAACCTGTTCGACGACGTCGCCGCTACCGTCCGTCCTGACTTTGCAGTTCAGGAAGAACCGGTAGTAGGGCATGTACAAAATGATGATCTTCCCGGAATTCGCATCCGACCGGACCAGATTTTCCAGGACGGATTTTCTGGGTATCTCGTCGACGTCCGACACCATGACGATGTCGTCAGGATTCGCACCCGTCAGTCCTCGCGCGATCTGGTCGCGCTGATAATATTCCCGGTCCCATGCCCGCGCGCGATCCAGGTTCGATTTGTTTCGCGATTTTCGGCTCAGACGGGGCGGCACTTCGGGCATGTCGACGATGACGTGCTCGATCTTGTCGAGGTGATCCCTGAAGCGGGCCTTGTTTTCCGCGAAATGAAGCGGCTTCGGTTCGCCTTGAAACGTGGTCGTCGCTTCGACCAGGACGAAACGATCGACCACGGACGACAATTCCGCCAGACGGATTTCCAGCAAGTCGAATTCGTCGAAAAACGTGAAGCAGTCGTACAAACGGCAAACCATCCAACCCTCGCGGCCGCGCTTTCAGAGCGTCGGCGCTTTATGTTCCATGACATGAGCCCGGCGGGAGCAGCATGAAGCTCATCGCGTCGAAATGTTTCTTCGCGGTGGTCAGCTTCGCGTCGACATTGCCTCGCATCGCGTTGTTCGTGATCTTTGCGCCAAGCGGGCCCGAGAGATAAGTCAACGCATCTTTCGGTGGTTCGCCGAGCCCTTCCCACACGACCAGACATTGACCGCCTGGATCGGGCCCGAATGCGGCCGGCGGATAAGCCGGCGTTAGCACACGCGAGTCGGGAAACTCATAGCGCAGATTGCCGGCGAGGTCCGGGGTTGTGGCCAGGATCGTGCCGCGCTGGAATCCCGATTGGCGGAACGCCTCGGCATAGCGCGGCATCGGCCAGTAGGCGTCGCAGGCCTTGCAGCGGTCGGCGTGCGTTTCATAGACAATGACGCTTGCCGCGGCTGCGGCAAGCGCGAAGGCCAGCGCGCCGGCGGCAAAAATCTTGTTCACGCGATCGCCGGTTCCTGCGACCTTCACGCGCAGAAACGCGTAGATCGGCAGCGGCAGCATCACCTGATGCAGCCAACGCCCCTTCAATGTCTCGGTCCCGGCAAACAGAATCGCAACCAATGTGATCGCCGCGCCCGCGACGATCGCAATCTCATAGACCCTGAGCCACGCCCGATCCTCCTCGCTCGCAGCCAACGCGCCGAGCGGCTTGCAGGCCGGCCAATAGAGAACCGGAAAGAGAAGTGCTGCCGGAACGGCAAAAATCACCATCGCTACAACCAGCGCACCTGCACTCTCCGCCCAGCCCACGGGATCGAACAGCGGACCGGCGTTGTGGGGACCCGTTTGAGCGAAGCCGAAAAGCGACGGGTCGTGCCCCCACATCGCGGCGGGCGCGACGATGGCCGCCGCGACGAGCACGGTGCCCATCAGCGGCACTATTTTGAGCCGGGCGCGGAAATAGGGCGTCAGTGCTACGGCGATCCCGAGCGCTATCGGCAGGATCAGAAATACGTATTCGGAAAGGATTCCGAGCCCGGCGACCACACCGAGAACGAGATGGTCGAAATAATTGCCTCGCGCCAATACGCGCGCATCCGCCCACATGTAGAGAGCAAGCATCGTCGCCAGGAGCACCGCATGCATCGAACCGATGAGCGGAAAATATCCCATCGAAAACGTCGTCAGCAGTGCGAAACTCGCAAGCGCGGCGAGAAGCGTGTCGCGGATCACAAGTCGCGCTGCGCCGAAAAAAGCGAGAAGCCCCAATCCCATCAGCACATATTGGAGAACCAGGAACGCCATCCGGTTGCTGCCGGGCACTTGCTGGACCGCCCAGCTCAGCCAGCCGATCAGCGGCGGGTGATGGAAGGGGTAGCTCCATTGCAGAGCCTGGCCGAACAACATCTCTTCGGATTCGTCGCCCGTGAAATTGGGCGACAGCCCCAGGCGCAGGATGAAATGGACGGCGCAATAGAGAATGAGAATCGATGCCGCGGTCTGCGGCTCGGAAAGCCGGGCCCAGAAAGCGGTAGACCGTCGCCCCAATTCGCTCATGGACGCTAACCAGCCAGGAATCAGCCGCCACTATCGCGGAATGGAGGCCGCGGGCAAGCAATGCCGGAGGGTTCTGGATGTTTAACAGCCGTTAAGACTTGCCGCCTAGAACCGATACCGGGGGTTCGATGCAAGGCTAGGCAAGGCGCATGCCCCAGAAGCGAAAGACCGGTTCGCGAACCCGCGCGCGGATCGCCGCCGTGGCCGAGGGTCCGCCCCGGAAGGCGCCCGCGCCGAAGCCCAAGCGCACCTGGCCTTACGTGTTCGCCATGCTGGCCGTCTGGGCCCTCATCCTGGGCACGGTCCTCGTCTTCCACTGGATCTCGGAACTCCCCGACACCAACGACCTTCTCGCCAAAGGGCCATCGCGCGACATCACCATTCTCGACGACAAGGGCCGCCAGATCGCCCGGCGTGGACTGACGCAAGGCCAGATGGTGGAGATCGCGTCGCTCCCCGCCTATGTGCCAAACGCGTTCATCGCCATAGAGGATCGCCGCTTCCGCGAGCATTTCGGGCTCGACCCCGTGGGCATGGTTCGCGCCGCGGCGGAAAACGCCGTCGCCGGGCATGTCGTGCAGGGCGGCTCGACGATCACCCAGCAACTCGCAAAGAACCTGTTCCTCGAGCCCGACCGCACCTTCGACCGCAAGGGACAGGAGGCGATTCTCGCTCTCTATCTGGAGTCGCGCTATTCGAAGGACCAGATCCTCGCGCTGTATCTCAACCGCGTCTATTTCGGCGCCGGCGCCTATGGCATCGAAGCCGCGGCTGAGCGATTCTTCGGCAAGCCGGCAGCGGATTTGACCCTGCCCGAAGCGGCCATGCTGGCCGGCAGCGTGAAGGCGCCGGCGCGCTTCAATCCGCAGGCCGACGCCGATGCATCGGTCGAACGTGCCGCAACCGTGCTGCAGGCGATGCAGGACGCCGGTTTCATCACCGCGCAAATGCGCGCCGATGCACAATCCACGCGCCCGCGCGTCGAGCGCGACACGAGCACGCCCGATTCCGGCTATTTTGCCGATTGGGTGATCGCGCGCGTTCCGGGTTACGTGGGCGACGTGACCGAACCGATCGTGGTGCAGACGACCTTCGATCTCGACACCCAGATCAAGGCGGAGCGCGCAATCGAGCAAGGGCTGGCGCAAGAGGGCCGCAAGCTTCACGCAAGCGAGGCCGCCCTCGTCGCCATGTCGCCCGACGGCGGCGTGCGGGCGATGGCCGGCGGACGCTCCTATTCCGACAGCCCCTTCAACCGCGTCACCGACGCCTCGCGCCAGCCGGGCTCGGCCTTCAAGCCTTTCGTTTATCTCACTGCGTTCGAGCACGGCCATACTCCGGACGCCGAAATGAATGACGGGCCGATCGACATCCATGGCTGGCAGCCGAGCGACTATGAAGGCCGCTTCGAGGGCATGATCACGCTGACGCGCGCCTTTGCAAAATCCTCCAATGCGGTGGCGGCGCAGCTGACCGAAGAAGTCGGCGCGGGCGTCGTGGCCAGCACCGCTCACCGGCTGGGCATCGCTTCGCCGCTCGACGCCGTGCCGGCGCTGGCGCTTGGAACCTCCAGCGTGACGCCGCTCGAGTTGACGTCGGCCTATGCCCCGTTCGCCAACGGCGGCAGCGGCGTGATTCCCTACGGAATCGTCCGTATACGAACGAAATCCGGCAAAACGCTCTACACGCGCACCGGTTCCGGCGTGGGACCGGTGATGTCGCCGGAAAACGACGCGCTCGTGACGCAATTGATGGTGGAGACGGTCACCACCGGCACCGGAAAGGCCGCGCGGCTGGACGAGAGACCCAGTGCGGGGAAGACGGGCACCACGCAGGATTTCCACGACGCCTGGTTCGTCGGCTTCACGGCCGATCTTGTGTGCGGCGTGTGGATCGGCAACGACAACAATGCGCCGATGGTGCGCGCGACAGGCGGCGGTTTGCCCGCCCATGTGTTCAAATCGTTCATGGAAAGCGCGGAGAACGGACTCCCGGCCAAGCCTCTCGTGGCGCTGGCGGGCCAGACCCCATCGATTGCCGCGGTAACACCGAACGGCAATCCGCCGGCGGCGCCGCAAAATCAGCCTGACGCGTTCCAGCGGATCCTGAACGGCCTTTTCAGCGGGACGTAATCGCGTTCAACGGCAATCGGGCGGCGCGTAGCGATGAAGCAGCGGCCCGTTGCGGCCGAGCCAGGCTTGCGGCGTGTCGACATCGTCCACCAGATCGTGAACCAATTTCCAGAAGCGCGGCCCGTGGTTCATGTAGCGCATATGGGCCACTTCATGCGCCACCACGTAATCGAGCACGAAGTTCGGCGCGAAGATCAGCCGCCAGGAAAACGACAGCGCGCCCGCCGAGGAACAGGAACCCCAGCGGCTCGACGTATCGCGCACGGCGATGCGTTTGGGCGCGAGGCCGATGCGGGCCGCCAGTTCGAAGGCGCGCGCCGACAGCAATTTCCGCGCCTCGCGCTTGAGATAATCGACGAGACGGCGTGGCGCATGTTCCGCCCTGCCGCCCACGCGGATCGTACGCCTGTCGCCGTCGCACTCGAGCCAGACGGGAGACGGCCCTCTCCCGCCCTCGGCGACAATGTGCTCCTCGCCGCGAAACGGAATACGCGCGCCGATATCGAGCGGCATTGGCGCAGGCACCTGCGCAAGCCGGCGTGCGATCCAGGCGGATTCCGATTGCGCAAAATCGAGCGCGCGATCCAGCGCCCGGCGCGACGGCACCACCACGCAAACCTCGCCGGTCGAAGGATGGACTTTGACGATCAGCCGGCGCGCCCGGGGATTGAGCCGCAGCGTGATCGCCACGGGCCTGCCCTCGATGCGCAGCAATTCGCGGCGCGCCAATTGCGGGGCTGACGCGTTGCGGGGGGGCACAGATTTACGCATGGGCTTTCCTATACCAACGCAGCTTGCATCTCATGCACAAGTTGCGACACAGTCCCGGTATGGCACGGCTGCCCCCTTTGCCTTCCGTTCTTCCGGTTCGCCACTGCGCCGAAGCGCGCGCGATTGGCGAGGGCTATTGCCCGGAAGAGCGCTCAGCGGACGGTCGGCGCACAAACGTCCACGGCGCGCATTTAAGCGCGTCCCGCTCCCAATACAAAGCGTATAATGCTGTTGACTATCGCGCGAATCTTGCGCAGCAAATTCACCGCAGACATGCGGGTGCGTATTCCCTTTCAGCAAAGGGTGCCGCGCGATGACGTCCGCAAGCCGTTCGACCGACATTGCCATGGCGCTCGGCGCAGTCGCGCTCGCATTGATTGCGGGCGCGCTGGGATTTCAGTATCTCGGCCACATGCCGCCTTGCGAAATGTGCCAATGGCAACGCTGGCCGCACATTGCCGCCGCAATCGTGGGACTTGGCGGCGGCCTGCTCGTTCGCGCGGGACTGCTCGACCGCAATCTCGGTGGCGTGCTCGCGATCATGGCGGCATTGTTGATCGCGATTTCCGGCGGCATCGGTGTCTTTCATGCCGGCGTGGAATGGCATTTGTGGGAAGGTCCGCAGGCCTGCACCGGCTCCGCGTTCCAGTTTACGGGCAAGCTCGATTTGAACGCACCCGTCGTCCGCTGCGATGTCGCGGCGTGGCGGCTCTTCGGAATCTCGATGGCCGGTTACAATGCGATCATCTCGCTGGGGGTCGCGGCAACCGCAATCCTGCTCTTGGTACGATCGAAGAGGACGGCATGACGGCGAACCGCGGCAGGCGCCCGTCGCCGCCGGGCGTGAAGACGTCCGACGACATCGCCGCCATGATCCGCGTGGATCATGCGGGCGAATATGGCGCCGTGCGCATTTATGAAGGCCAGCTCGTGGTCCTGAGCGCGCGGCCCGCCGCACAGAAGACGGCGACCGCGATCCGCAGGATGGCGGCACAGGAGCAACGCCATCTCGATACGTTCGACCGGCTCGTCAACGAACGTCGCGTGCGGCCGACGGCGCTGGAGCCCGTCTGGTGCGTCGCAGGTTTCGCACTCGGCGCCGCGACCGCGCTCATGGGCGAGAAGGCCGCGATGGCCTGCACGGCCGCCGTGGAAGAGGTGATCGACGAGCACTATGCGCGCCAGGTCGAGCGGCTTGATGGCGATGCGATCCTCAAACAGACCGTTGAGGATTTCCGTGCCGACGAAATCGCCCATCGCAACGAAGCGCTGGCACATGGCGCCGAGGAGGCGCCCGCCTACCGGATTCTGAGCGAAACCATCAAGGCGGGCTGCCGGCTCGCGATCAAACTCTCCGAACGGATATGAGCGACAGCGAAGATCGTCACGCGCGGCTCGCGGCCGCGGCAAATCCACGCCGCGCCAGCGCCGACGATGCCGCACAGCTTTCGCGGCTTTACGCGGCCGCGTTCCTCGGCGATCCCGTCATGGACTGGATCGCGCGCCCGGGACCGAAGCGGGCGGCGGGGCTCGAACGCTTTTTCTTCTGGCTCCTCCAGATGCGCGGGATTCCGTTCGGCGAAACCTGGATGTCGAATGACGGGGCGGTATCGACGGTCTGGCTGCCGCCGGACGCGCCGGCGAGCCCGGGCGGTTTTGTGGAGCAGATGCGCCTGTTGCCGCTTTTCGTGCGCTTATGCGGTTTTCCGCGGCTCTTGCGCGGCTCGGCCATGGCCGATGCGATGGAGAAAAATCATCCCCATGAGCGGCACTACTATCTGGCGTTCATCGCGGTCGCGCCGCGCCTGCAAGGCATGGGCCTGGGCTCGGCGATCCTCGACGCGACGATCAAGCGGATCGACGCGACGGGTTCGCCCGCCTATCTCGAAAATTCCAATCCGAAGAACACGCGGCTCTATGAGCGCCATGGCTTCGTGCGGCAGAAGAATATCGCGCCCAAGAACGCGCCGCCGCTGATCGCGATGTGGCGGAACGGCTTGCCGTTGGCGATTGAGTCTCCAAAAGCGGCCGGCTGAAAACCGATCCGGCGCCACGACCTCATCAAGGTTCGAGTTCGCTATCCCAATAGAGATAGTCCGCCCAGGATTGATGCAGGTAGTTGGGCGGAAACCGCCGTCCGTTGCTACGCAACTCGTTGACGGTGGGCTTGTGCGGCCGCTGGCGCGGATGCATGCCGGAGTAATGCGTGAGGCGGCCGCCCTTCAACAGATTGCATGGCGCGCAGGCCGTCACTACATTTTCCCACGTCGTGCGGCCGCCGCGCGAGCGCGGCACCACATGATCGAAGGTAAGGTCCCGGTCGTAGCCGCAATATTGGCACTCGAAACGGTCGCGCAGGAAGACGTTGAACCGCGTGAACGCGGGATTGCGCGCGGGCCGCACATAGGTCTTGAGGGAGACGACCGACGGCAGCTTCATCTCGAAGCTGGGCGAGTGCACCACGCGCTCGTATTCGGCGAGGATGTTCACGCGCTCAAGGAACACGGCCTTGATCGCATCCTGCCAGGACCACAGCGACAGCGGAAAATAGCTCAGCGGACGATGGTCCGCATTGAGCACCAATGCCGGGCAATTGTCGGGTACGCGCTCGGCGGCTAGCACGGCAAAACTCCCTTGAAGGCGACACCTCCTTGTGGCGGCCGGGACTTTAAGGGCAACGCTCCGCGATGCCAATATGGCCGGACGCGGGACAATCTACCCGATTCGGTGTGACCGAATCGCGACAGGCCGCCACCGAAATGGCCGGACGTTCAGCCGAAAGCGCAGGAAATTTCGCCGTCGCCACGGGTCAGCAAGCCATGAAACGCCATGGCCAGAAACGCGCCGCCGAGTTCGAGGCCGTCGGGGTCGATCGAATGACCCAGGCCCGGCGAGATGTGCCATTGTACGGCAGCACCTGCGCTGCCCAGCGCGCCGGCGGACGCGAAAAGCGCCGGGACCGGAATCATCGGATCGGCGTCGCCATGCACGAGCAAAATGGGCGGCGCGTCAGGCCCAAGTTTTCCGAGCGTCTCGGCGCCCGCGAGCATTCCCGAATAGCCGACAATGGCCGCGGGCTTGTGCATCGCGCGCAGACCCACATGAAGCGACATCATCGTGCCCTGGCTGAAGCCGACCAGCGCCAAGCGCTCGCCGCCCAGTTCGAGCCGTGAAAGCTCGGCGGCAATAAATGCTTCGAGCGAGGCGGCAGCGGATTCGACGCCGCGCTGCATCTCGCCCGGATCGAGGCGCGAAATGGGAAACCATTGATAACCTGACGGCGAGCCCGCACAGGGCTCAGGCCCATTGGGCGCGACGAAGGCCGCGGTCGGCAACAGGCGCTGCCAATGGGGCGCGAGCCCGATCAGATCGTTGCCGTCCGCGCCGTAGCCGTGACAGAGCACGATCAAATGCGTCGCGCGTCCGCGCGCAGGCGGCAGGCGAGGTCCGGTGAGCGCGCGCGGCATCGTGTTTCCTGTGGGCCGACTTCGGTTAGTCTCCCCGCCATGATTGTCACGCGCTTCGCGCCCAGTCCAACCGGATATCTGCATCTGGGGCATGCTTTCGCGGCGCTCGCCGCGCATGACGCCGCACATGCGCGAGGCGGCCGTTTCCTGTTGCGCATCGAGGATATCGACACCGCCCGTTGCAAATCCGAGTACGAGCAGGCGATTTTCGAAGATCTGGGGTGGCTGGGGCTGCGCTGGGAAGAGCCGGTCTTGCGCCAATCGACGCGATTCGGCGCCTATCGCGCGGCTCTCGACCGGCTCCGGGCGCAAGACCTGCTTTATCCCTGTTTCTGCACACGCAGTGAGATCGCCGCCGAAATCGCGCGTGCGGTGGAAGCGCCCTATGGCCCCGAAGGCCCGCTGTATCCGAGGACGTGCCGCGCGCTCGGCAAAGATGCGCGCACCGCGCGTATCGCCTCGGGCGCGTCTTATGCGCTGCGGCTCGATGTGGCCGAAGCGGCGCGGCGTGCGGGGCCGCTCCATTTCATGGAAGAAGGCGCCGGGCCGGCCGCAGAGTCAGGGGCGATTTCAGCCGCGCCGGAAATGTTTGGCGACGTCGTGCTCGCGCGCAAGGAAACGCCCGCGTCCTACCATCTCGCTGTCGTCGTGGACGACGCTTATCAGGGCATCACCCGCGTGACCCGGGGCAATGATCTGTTCGCGGCGACCCATGTGCAGCGGCTGCTCCAGGCATTGCTTGAGCTGCCCGTGCCGGCATATGCGCATCACCGCCTGATCCTCGATCAGCACGGCCGCAAATTCTCCAAGCGCGATTCCGCCATCACGTTGCGCGAATTGCGGGCGAGCGGCGCGACACCCGACGACATCCGGTCGCGGTTGATCCCAGATGCCCGTTGATTGTCCGGCGTCCCAGCGTTTATCAAGACGAGCAATGCGTATGAGCCGGCAGTCGATTCCCGGAAGCGTCCGTCCGAATGCCGGGCGAATTCTGCTTTCGCTGGTCATGGTCGCGGCGTTGACGGCGGCCGCGGCCGCGGGGCCGCCTTTCGTCACCGACGATCCCGAGCCCACCGACTACGGCCATTTCGAGAACTACTTCTATTCGACTGCGACCGAGATGGATGGCAAAAGCGCGGGCACCGCCTTCGGCGTCGAGGTCAATTACGGCGCACTTCCGGACGTGCAGATCAGCGGTGCAATCCCGTTCGACTACGAGCCGGGACCGGAAGCCGGAACGCATTACGACCTGGGCGCCGCGGAGTTCGGCGTCAAATACCGCTTCATCGAGGAAGACGAGGACGGCTGGCGGCCCCAGGTCAGCTTCTATCCTTCGATCGACCTGCCGATGCACAAGACGATCGACGATTCAAACACGCGCGAATATTTCCCCGTCTGGGCACAGAAGAGCGTTGGCGACTGGACGACGTTCGGCGGCGGCGGATATTGGAACAATCCCGGCCAGGGCAACCGCGACTATTGGTTTGCCGGCTGGGCGCTTCTCCGGCGCGTTTTGCCGGATCTCCAGATCGGCGCGGAGATTTTCCATCAGACATCGAGCCTGATCGGCGTGAAGGGATCGACCGGCTACAATGTGGGCGAATTGTTCGACATCAACGACAATCTCCACATTGTGGGCTCGGCGGGAAGCGGCCTCACCAACGTCACCGGCACCAACCAGTTTTCCTATTACCTTGCGCTGGAATGGACGACGTAGAACGGGCCCGGGCGGGCACCCATTACCAATCGTTGAGACCCTGGAATTTCGCGAAGCCCGCTTCGTGCGACCAGCGTATCCATTCGCCGCGCAGGCGCGCGGTCTTGATGGGACTGCGCGTGCCTTCGCCCAGCCCGAGAATCTCCAATTCGGAGCAGCCCGCAAAGGGCCTGCCGTTGGGTGCGGGCAGATGGTCGCTCGGATCGTCGAGCCGCGCATAGACCGAATCCTCGATTCCATCGGTCGCCAGGATCACCGTGGTCGGCAAGCCGGAGCAGCCCATGCTCTGCGAGACGTTGTCGAGAAAAGCGAGAATATTGGTCCGGTTCTGCGCCTTCCACTTGCCGCGCTCGATCAGGAGCGGCGTGCCGGAGATCAGGCGCTCGACCTGGGCGGCCACGTCGTCGGGCCGGTTCCGCACGGAAAGCACCGTGTCGTAGTAGAAATTGTTCGAGGTCGCGTCGTAGCTGCCGAAGGTGCGCACATGCACTTCCGAGGCAAAGCCGAGCCCGCGGATAATTGTGGCGATGCGCGCGCCGACCTTGCTCGCAAATTCCGGCTCGTCGATGAGCGGATTGCTCTTGGAGAGGTCGATACCGATGACGATCCGCTGCGGGGTGAGCTGTGCCTGGTCGGTCAGATAGGAGGCCTCGACGACCGGCGGCGCGTTGCGCGCGGCGTCCAGCGCCATCGTCCCGCCGCCGATCAGCGCGGCGGCCGTGATGACGGCAAGCATGACCTGCATCAGGCCGCTCCCGGCGCGCCGTTCTGCTTGCGGTCGGCAAGCTCAAGCAAATGGAGCTGCGCGAACATGCGCCTGCGATGCTTGTAGTCCTGCGAAATGAGGTAGTTGCGCGCGTTGTTCTCGGTCGTCTGCAGATAGAGGGCTGCAACCGTGGAGACGATAAAGAAGATGACGCTGGCGAAAGCGAGCCATATCCAGGAATTGGCGTTGGCAAGCGAACGCTGCGACAGTTTCGGCACCGGCAGGGAGGCATCGTCCGCGCTTACAAGCGAGGCACGCGTTACATGCCCCGCGCCATCGGATGCGGTGGTCTGCGTGTCGATGGCTGCGCCATCGGAAGGCGTCCCGATGGACGCGAAAAGGCTGTTGATGGAATTGTTCTGGGCCGGCACGCCGCCGTCCTCGTGATGTTCGAGCGTGGCCGAGGTGCCGCCCGCCATGTTGTTGTAGGCGACGAGATAACCCAGGCATCCGATCATCACGATAGCCAGCACGAAGGCAGTCGCAATCATCGCGTTGCGGCCGTAGGCGCCGGTGATCTTGAGCATGAAGTGGATGATGAGAACGGCGAACACGACCTGAAGGCTCTTGAACACGACGGAGCTTTGCAGGCTCGCGGGCACCACCATGAACTCGTTGGATAGCGCGCGCGTCCACACGTCGCCACGAATGATCTGGTAATCGACGAACATCGCCAGCAGCGCAATCCCAATCGCGAGCAGGGCGCCGAAGACGTAGAGCCCGCGATAGTGCCAGACCTGCCGGCTTGTTTCGAGATTGCGCGCGATCACATGCGCCTCGTCCTGATCCCGCGTGTTCAGTGCAACCTTGCCGGATGGCTCCGCTGTGTCGGAGGCATTGAACGCGGCGCGCTCGGGGCGAAGAAAGCCGAACATTCCGGCCGAATTCTTCCGGCCGCGTTTGGGTGCGTCGCGATCGCCGCGGCGAATCCAGTCCGGTCCCCAGCTCGGACGATCGACCGGCGTCATCAGACGCTCGACGAGATGGGCCTTCATCCGCTCGCGCACCTGCGGCGTCATCGCCTCGGCCTCGGCCAGCGAGTGCGCTTCGTCCTTGAACTCTTCCGGTGTCAGCCCGTGCAGAAGTTCACGCGACAAATCTTTGCTGTTGCCGCGCTTCGAAGATTTCTTCTTCGCGCCGCTGTCTTCTGCGGAATCGGACATGTCTGTTTGGTCGCTCATCTTGTCGTCCCCCAGCTGGGCGATCTTTCTCGGATCGCAGGCTACGAAGTCGCCGCGTTTTCAACGTGGTAAAGAAAGCGTTACTTGGGGAATTGGGTCAGAATGCGGCAGGCGTGAAGAAATTTCATGGGCGGGGTGCGATGATTCGATTTCTTTCGCATCCGCATATCTTATGTTGTTCGATCTTGCTCAGCGCTGCCGCGAGTGCGGCGAATGCCGGGCCGAAAGATGACCTAATTGCGGCGGACAAAGCGTTCTTCGCGATGTCGGTTGCCGGAGGGAGCGGCGTGGCGTTCCTGGCCTACCTCGCCGATTACGATCCCGCGACAATGTCGATGATTTCGCGCATCACGGCATTGAGGTCATAGTCCTTCGGGCTGAAGACGGCGGAAACACCTGCCGCCTTGAGCCGCGCTTTGTCTTCGGGCGGGATGATGCCGCCCGCCACCACCTTCACATTTGATAGCCCCGCCGCGGACAGCTTGGCGACCACGTCGCGCGCCAGCGGGATATGGGAACCCGATAGGATCGACAGGCCGATCACGTGCGGCTTCTGTTCGCGCGCAGCCGCGACGATCTCGTCGGCGGTGAAACGGATGCCGTCGTAGATCACGTTCATGCCGGCATCGCGGGCGCGAATCGCGATTTGCTCCGCGCCGTTCGAATGTCCGTCGAGCCCGGGCTTGGCGACCAGGAAAGTGAGCCTGCGGCCCAGCTTCCTGGACGCGACATCCACTTCGGTCCGCAATTGGCCGATCCGTTCGTCATTCCGCGCGGGTGCTTCGGCCGCCACGCCCGTGGGCGCGCGATAGCCACCGAAAATGCCGCGCAATGCGTCCGACCATTCGCCGGTGGTGACGCCGGCTTTGGCGCATGCGATCGAGGCGGGGAGGATGTTGGCGCCGTCCTTCGTCGCGCGTTCCAGGGTTGCCAGCGCTGTGGCGACCTTTTTCGCGTCGCGCGCGGCCCGCCAAGCTTCCAGGCGTGCGATTTGTTCGCGCTCGACCGAAGCCTCGACCACGACGAAGTTTCCGTTGCCCGCCGTGAGCGGAGACGGCTCGGTTTCGGTGTAGGCGTTGACGCCCACGCGCGTCTCGCCGCCCGTCTCGATCGCTTCGACGCGCGCCGCGTTCGAACGCACCAGCCGTTCCTTCATATATTCGAGCGCATCTTGCGCGGCCGCACCGCCCAGCGCCTCGACACGGGCGATCTCACCCCGGATTTGTCCAGCCAGCGCTTCGACCTTTTCCGCGATTACGCGGGAGCCGTCGAAGATGTCGTCATATTCCAGCATGTCGGTTTCGAGCGCCCCGATCTGCTGCAGGCGCAGCGACCATTGCTGATCCCACGGCCGCGGCAGACCCAGCGCCTCGTTCCAGGCGGGCAACTGCACCGCGCGCGCGCGCGCGTTCTTCGACAGGGTGACGCCCAGCATGCCGAACAGGATGCGATAGACGTTGTTTTCGGGTTGCTGCTCGGTCAGCCCCAGCGAATTCACCTGCACCCCATAGCGGAACAGCCGGAGCTTGGGATCGTCGACGCCATAACGATCGCGCGCGATCTCGTCCCAGATTTCCGCCATTGCGCGCAGTTTGCAGATCTCGGTGATGAACCTCACGCCCGAATTGACGAAGAAGCTGATGCGTCCCACGGCCTTCGGAAACTCGGCACGCGGAATGGCGCCCTGCGCCCTCGCGGCATCGAGCACGGCGATGGCCGCGGCAAGCGCGAACGCGGCTTCCTCCACCGCATCGGCGCCCGCTTCCTGCAAATGATAGGAACACAGATTGATCGGATTCCATTTCGGCATTTCGGCCGTCGTGAACGCGATCGTGTCGGTGGTGAGCCTGAGCGCCGGGCCGGGTGGAAAGATGTAGGTACCCCGCGCGAGATATTCCTTGATGATGTCGTTCTGCGTCGTGCCCTGCAGCTCGGCGCGTGCCGCCCCTTGCTCGTCGGCCACCGCCACATAAAGCGCGAGCAGCCACACGGCCGGCGCATTGATCGTCATCGACGTGTTCATGCGCGCGAGTGGGATGGAGTCGAAGAGCGCCCGCATGTCGCCCAGATGCCCGATGGGCACGCCCACTTTGCCCACTTCACCCGCGGCCAGCGGATGGTCGCTGTCGTAGCCGGTCTGGGTGGGCAGATCGAAGGCGACCGACAATCCGGTCTGGCCCTTGGCGAGATTGGTGCGATAGAGCGCGTTCGAGGCGGCCGCGCTCGAATGGCCGGCATAGGTCCGGAAAATCCAGGGTTTCTGCTTCTTGCTATCGGTCATGGCGCTCGGGTCATCCCGCCGCCCATTAAGCGGTCAGCCGTACTGCAACGCAACATCCATGGCGATCGCGCAGCCAAAGGCCAAATCCGTCGAGCCGACACGCTCTTGTGACACCGATCGCATGCGCGGATTTGGCGCGGCACTCCCTTGCGGCTTGCCTAACCGGGGCCGCACGGCCAGTCTTTCGCGCCTTCGAATTGCGGGGAAATCCATGCGCTTCATCGCTGCTTTGTCCGTGGGTGCCGCCAGTCTTCTGTTGATGGCGGCAGCGCCGGCTCCGGAGGAGGCCTGGAAGCAAGCCATCGCCGACGAGAACAAGGATTACGCGCAGACCAGGCTCGCGATGCTTAAGATCCAGGATTCGGTCTACCTGCATGAGGGCGAAAGCGCGGTGCTGACCGGCAAGAAAGGCGATCCCGCGAGTTACCGCTGGAGCAGCGATCCGCACGCCGAAGGTATTCTCCACCTCTCATTGAAGAACGGCGTATTCTCGGCGACGAAGAACGGCGCCGCCGTGGGCGCGGACGAAATCGCGAAAAGCATTCCGGTCGATACCGATGTGGATGTCGAAGCGCGCAAGACGCAAGTCGATGCCGGCGTCTATGGCTGGCGCGCCTTCGTCTTCAATCAGCAATATCCCGATGCGGAGAATTTCAAAGGCGTTTCGTATTTTCCCTACGACCCTGCCTATCGCGTGATGGCGCATTTCACGCCCGATCCCCAACGGCCCCCGCACGTGTTCCGCACCTCGCGCGGCACGGACAAGCAGTTCTATCACATGGGCGACGCGACCTTCACCCTGGACGGCAAGACGATCAGGCTGCCGATGTATGGCGGTAGCAACGATCCCAAAGGGATCACCGATTTTTCCGCATTCTTCACCGACGACCTGACCGGCAAAGGCGCCTATGGTGCGGGGCGTTATGTGGACGTGGATGCGTTCGGAAAATATCCGCCCTCGATGATCACCATCGATTTCAACTTGGCGTACAATCCCAATTGCGCGCGTTCGCATCACTTTACATGCCCTGTCGCAGTCGACGATATCCCGCTGGCGATGAAAGCCGGCGAGCGCGACCCGCACATGACGCATTAAACCGGACGCATCCAATGGCGTTTGGGCAGAAGAAGAAAAAATCCGCGAGGCAATTGCGCGACGACGGGCGCGCGAAGGCGAAACGCGCGGGGTTGCGCGCATTGCGCAAGGCCCGCGCGGCGGCGGCCAAAAGCGGCGCCAAGTTGTCCGACTGGGAAGGCGAATTCCTGGGCTCGGTCGAAGGACGTCTCGAAACCTATGGCCGGGCCTTTGCCGATCCTGAGAAAGGCTCATTGTCGGCCTCGTTGTCGGTCCGGCAGAGCGTGAAGATCCGCGAAATTGCTGCAAAAGCGAAGCGCGGCGACAAGCCGAAAAATGCTGAAAACCGGCTATCTCGCCGCTCCTTCCGGAAATAAAATTTCACCCACCCTCGATACATACACAGGATGTAACTTATCTGTTGCATTGCAACACGGCTGCGGTTTTAGTTCGCTGGGGGCCCGCGAAAAAGGCTGCGAATATCAAAGCGGCTTTCGCGCGTTGCACCGAGGTGTGAGCAGGGGAACTACATGGCCGTCGCTGGAGCCAAGCCGTCGCTGGACGTCTGCAAGGACCTGTACGAGATCGGCGAAATTCCGCCGCTCGGGTACGTGCCGAAGAACATGTATGCGTGGGCGATCCGCAAAGACCGCCACGGCGCGCCCGACAGCTCGATGAAGATCGAGGTCGTTCCCACCTGGACACTCGATTCGCACGATGTGCTCATTCTCGTGATGGCGGCCGGCGTCAATTACAACGGCGTGTGGGCGGCGCTCGGCACGCCGGTCTCGCCCATCGACGGACACAAGAACCCCTATCACGTGGCGGGTTCCGATGCGTCGGGCATCGTGTGGGCGGTGGGCACCAAAGTCACGCGCTGGAAAGTCGGCGACGAAGTCGTCGTCCATTGCAATCAGGACGACGGCGACGACGAGGAATGCAATGGCGGCGATCCGATGTTCTCGACGTCGCAGCGCATCTGGGGCTACGAGACGCCCGACGGCTCGTTCGCCCAATTCGCGCGCGTGCAGGATCGCCAGCTGATGGAGAGGCCGAAGCACCTGACCTGGGAGGAATCGGCCTGCTACACGCTGACCCTGGCCACGACCTACCGGATGTTCTTTGGCCATCGTCCGCATATCCTGCGGCCCGGCCACAATGTGCTCGTATGGGGAGCGAGCGGCGGGCTCGGCTCTTTCGCGGTGCAGCTTTGCGCGGTCTCCGGCGCCAACGCCATCGGCGTGATCTCCGACGAATCCAAGCGCGACTTCGTGCTTTCGCTGGGCGCCAAGGGCGTCATCAACCGCAAGGATTTCAACTGCTGGGGCGCGATGCCCCAAGTGGGCACGCCCGAATACGATGCATGGACCAGGGAAGCGCGCAAATTCGGCAAGGCCATCTGGGACGTCACGGGCAAAGGCAATGACGTCGATTTCGTGTTCGAGCATCCGGGCGAGCAAACCTTTCCGGTTTCGTGCCTTGTGGTGAAGCGCGGCGGCATGGTCGTGTTCTGCGCCGGCACCACTGGCTACAACATCACCTTCGATGCCCGCTATGTGTGGATGCGGCAGAAGCGAATCCAGGGGTCGCACTTCGCCAATCTCTACCAGGCGAGCCAGGCAAACCGGCTGATGGTGGAGCGCCGTCTCGATCCTTGCATGTCGGAAGTGTTTCCCTGGGAGGACATTCCCCGCGCCCACATGAAGATGTGGAAGAACGAACACCTGCCGGGCAACATGGCGGTGCTGGTGAACGCACAGCGCGCAGGGCTCAGAACCTTCGAAGACGTGATCGAAGCCGGTTCGCGGTGACGCGCGGAATCGCCGCGAACGGGTCTACCTCATCGCATTGGCCGCGAGCCAGATGAACGCGGCGACCGTGGGATAGAATGTCAGCGCGAAGCCCAGGGCGCGGGCACCCGGCGAGATCAGATAACCGACCCAGAACAGAATGCGCGCCACGCCGAACAAAATCGCGAGCGCGGGGATCAGCGCGAGCCTGTCGTGCGGCAACTGGAGCGCGAGGCCCGTCCATGCGATGGCGGCCAGAACAGTCTGCTCCAGCGTGTTTTGATTGTAGCGCAGATTGATTTCGAGCGACCGGCTTTGGGGCGCGCGCGTGCCGTCGATGGCGTTGGGCTCAAAGAAACGACGGTTGGCGACCATCGCAATGCCGGTGAGCAATGCGAAGCCTGGGATCGTCAGCCAGCGCGCGGCAAAGGCGAGCCGCGACGCAGGATCGTCGCCGTCCGGGACCGGGAGCGGCAAGCCCTTCGATCCTTGCAGCCACAGGACCAGAAGCACGGCCACCGCAAACATCATTCCTACCAGAACAAATGCCTGCTTGCGCAACATGGGAGCGACCGCCAATCGTCGCCTGAGGACACCTGAAAGCCGCCGTGACCGCAAGAGCCGCGTCCGATCGGCCTTGGTGCATCGCACAAAAGCCCGGTAAGCTCGGAGCCTGTTGTTTCGAGCGAACGCCGATGCAGATCACCGTTCCCCATCTTCTGGCCCGCTGCGACGAGGCCGTGCTCGCCGCCGACGGCCTGCTCATCGACGCCAGGGAACAAATCCGCGCGCTCGTCACCGAGGACGGAAAGGTGCAGGCCGCACTCCTCGACCGCGAACAGCGCGCGGCGCATGGCCTCGCCTGGATTGCGACCTATGTGGAAGCGCTGCGCCAGATGGCGCGCTGGGGCCGCACGCTCGAACAGGAAAAACGATTGGGCGAGATCGAGCGGCTGATCCTGGAAGCGGCCTTCGGTGAGTACCTGGCGCAGCTCGCGGGTGGCATTACGATGAGTCAGAACGAGATCGTCCGGCCGGCCGATCTGGGCCTCGGCGACGAGGACATCGCGCAATTCCTTACGCCCGTCGTGAACGAGCTCATCACTCTGGGTACGCGCCGCGAAGTGCGCGCAAGCCTCGCCGACCACATGGGCAAGCATGAAGGCGCCATGTATTTCGGCGATCCGGGCCTCGACGAAACAATGACGATGGTGCGCGAGCAGTTCTTCCGTTTCGCGCAGGAAAAGGTGGCACCCTACGCCCATCAATGGCATTTGAAGGACGAATTGATCCCGCTCGACATCATCGCCGAGATGAGTGCGCTCGGCGTGTTCGGGCTCACGGTCCCGGAATCCTATGGCGGCGCGGGGCTCTCCAAGACGGCGATGTGCGTCGTCTCGGAAGAATTGAGCCGGGGCTATATCGGGGTGGGATCGCTCGGCACGCGCTCGGAAATTGCGGCCGAACTCGTTCTGAGCGGCGGAACGAGGGATCAGCGCGATCATTGGCTGCCGCTGTTCGCAAGTGGCGAAAAACTTCCGACCGCGGTTTTCACCGAGCCTAACACCGGCTCCGATCTGGGCGCGTTGCGCACGCGCGCGGTGCGCGAAGGCGACGTCTACAGAATTTTCGGCAACAAGACCTGGATCACGCATGCCGCGCGCGCCGACGTGATGACCTTGCTCGTGCGCACCAATCCCGAGACCAAAGACTATCGCGGCCTTTCGATGTTTCTGGCCGAGAAACCCCGCGGCCGCGACGGCGATCCCTTTCCCGCCAAAGGCATGAGCGGCGGCGAAATCCGCGTGCTCGGCTATCGCGGCATGAAGGAATATGAAATCGGGTTCGACGGCTTCGAAGTCGCCGCCGCAAATCTTTTGGGCCGCGAAGAAGGCCAGGGCTTCAAGCAATTGATGCAGACATTCGAATCCGCGCGCATCCAGACGGCGGCGCGCGCGGTCGGCGTGGCGCAATCCGCGCTCGATCTGGGCCTGCGCTACGCGCTGGAGCGCCAGCAATTCGGCCGCGCGATATTCGTATTCCCGCGCGTTCGCGACAAGCTCGCAATGATGGCGGTCGAAATCGCGATCGCGCGGCAGATCGCCTATCATGCCGCGCGCGAAAAGGACGCCGGACGGCGTTGCGATCTCGAAGCGGGCATGGCGAAACTGCTTGCCGCGCGCGTCGCCTGGGCTTCGGCCGACAACGCACTTCAAATTCACGGCGGCAACGGCTTCGCGCTCGAATTCGAAATCAGCCGCGTATTGTGCGACGCGCGCATCCTCAACATCTTCGAAGGCGCAGCCGAGATTCAGGCTCAGGTGATCGCGCGTAGGCTGCTCGAACCCGGCGCGAATTGAATTCGGGCCGCGTGACAGGCCACGCCCGACGGCTTATACCGGCAGCCATTGCGATTGGAGCAAAAAGAGATGGACAAGACCCATCCCATCGATCGTCTGTTCGCGGTGATCCAGTCCCGCAAGGGCGCCGATCCGGCAACGTCCTACACGGCCAAGCTGTTCTCGCAGGGCGTGCTCAAGATCGCAAAGAAGCTTGGCGAGGAAGGCGTCGAGACCGCGCTCGCGGCCGTGGCCCAGGACAAGGCGTGCCTCGCGGCGGAATCCGCGGACCTTCTTTATCACCTGCTGGTGCTATGGGCGGCATGCGACCTGGCGCCGGAAGACGCCTACAATGCGCTCGAAGCACGCGCCGGCCGTTCGGGGCATGAAGAGAAAGCGTCGCGCTGACGGATTTATTTCTGCTCTTCGTCCGTGGCGAGGCTTTTGATGAGATCGATCACGCGCTTGCGGACTTTCGCATCCTTGACGCGCATGAACGCGAGACTGAGCTGCAAGCCTTCGCCGCTCGCGAGAAATTCCATCACCGGCGGCGTCACCACGCCCAATATGGACCCGGACGAGCCGGACATCTGCTCGGCCACACCTTCGTAAAAATAGCTGATCGGGACGCCCAGAATATGGGCCACCTGAAACAACCGCCCGGCACCGATGCGATTGACCCCTTTCTCATATTTCTGGACCTGCTGGAAGGTGAGACCCAGCAGTTCGCCCAGACGCTCCTGGCTCATGCCGATGAGCATGCGCCGTAGGCGCACTCTGTTGCCCACCTGGGCGTCGACGGGATTGGCCTGTTTCTTGGGCAAGGGTTGGCTGCCGGGATTTGTATTTCTTTCAAGAGGCGACCTTAGCGGCAATTCCCTCGCTACGGATAGCCTTTTCACAGTCTGTCGCTCTGATCGTGAAGCCATCGTAAGAAAAACCCTCCCAAGCCGAATCCCGCCAGCATGACAAAGAATACAGCGTCGCCCCAACGTGCATAGAGCGTCATCGGCAATGCCTTCGGCAACGCCGCATCGACATAACCCATCCGGCCCAACCCAAGGCTGGCGGTAATTCGCCCCAGAGGATCGATGACCGCCGAAATGCCGGTATTCGCGGCGCGCGCGACCGGGATTCCCTCCTCTATAGCCCGCACACGGGCCGTGAGAAGATGCTGATAGGGTCCGGTCGAAGGTCCGAACCACAAATCATCGGTAATATTAACGAACCAGCCGGGCCGGCTCGCGCCGGTGACGGCGCCAGGAAAAAGAATTTCGTAGCAGATCAGCGGGCCCACCGGCGGCGCGTTCGGCACGGTGTAGGTGTGAGGGCCATCGCCCGCGCTGAACCCGCCGGGACTGTCGACAACCTGACTGATTCCAAGCGCGCCGAATAGCCATGCCAGCGGCAGATATTCGCCGAACGGAACCAGGTGGAATTTGTCATAGGCGGCGAGCAACTGGCCGCCATGGGCGAAGATGTAGAGGCTGTTGTAGATATGAAAGCCGCCTTCGGCCGTCGCCAGCACGCGCACGGCGCCCGTCATCAGCACATGGTCGTTCGCGGTCAGGATTGCGATGTCGTCCAGCGCTTCCGGTTCACGCGTGAGCAGGAAGGGAGGTGCGGCTTCGGGCCAGACGAGATGCGTGGGGTTTCCGGGTGCAACGCTCAAATCCACCAGACGCCGCCAATTGCTTACGCGAAATTGCAGAAGATATTTTTCCTTCTGGGGAACATTGGGCTGCACGAGGCGGAGTTTCACGCCGGGGACAACGCCGGGATTGGTTTCTGCGAGGCGAATTTCGCCGCCGATCCATAGAAGCGCAAACAGCGCCGTCATCGCCGCGGGCAAGAGCCACGCGCGCCGGACCGTCGTTTCGCAGAGCCGCGCCAGCGAAGCGCCGAGCAGGACCGTGAGAAGCGTAAGGCCATACGCGCCGAAGAGTGCCGCGCTCTGCAGCACACCGGGCGCGGCACCCCAAGCATAGGCGGGAAGATTCCATGGAAAGCCGGTGAGCGCATGACCGCGCAACCATTCCGCAGCGGCGTAAGCGGCAGCAAAAACGAAAATGCGTCCATCGCCCGGCCGCCAAAGCGCCGAGGCAATTGCGCAAGCCATTGCAAGATAAAGCGCCATGCCGCCGGGCAGCGCTAAGGCCACGATCGGAATCTGCCAAGCATGCGCGGACGCATCGACCGTGAAGGCATAACCGACCCAATAGAGACCCGCGAGGAAATGGCCGAAACCGAACGTCCAGCCCACAAAAGCCGCACTCAGGATCGGGCGCTTATGGCGTTGCGCACCGTCGATCAGGAGAACGAGCGCCGCAAAGGAGACAAGCAAAATCGGGAAAACCCCGAACGGTGCAAATGAGAGCGCCGAAAGAAGCCCCAGCACCAGAGCGAACGTGTGCCGGCGCCAGCCCGCGAGACCTCTGATGTATTCGCCCGTTTCATTCGCCGCATACGCGATTTGGGACCGCCACGACAATTCGGACGCGCGACTATCCATGTGTCCCGCCTGCGTTCCGCGAAAAGAAGCTTGTACCAAACGTAAGCGTCATCAGACCCGATCCGCTCGAGGCGGCTCTGTTTTGGCGAGCGCCGGCGGACGCAAGCGCAACCGCTTGATGCGGCGCGGATCGGCTTCGAGAATCTCGAATTCAAAGCCGGAGGGATGGGGAACGATTTCACCGCGCAGCGGCACCCGCCCCAGCATCGAGACGACGAGGCCGCCCAGCGTGTCGATCTTCTCGTCGGAATCCTGCGGCGCGAGATCGATGTTCGTCTTCGCCTTGAAGTCTTCCAGATCGAGACGCGCATCGGCGTCGAAGCCGCCGCCGGGCAGCGGATGGAGATGCGGCGCTTCGTCGACGTCATGCTCGTCGTCGATATCGCCCACGATCTCCTCGATCAGATCCTCGATCGATACGAGACCGTCGGTGCCGCCATATTCGTCGATCACCAATGCCAGCTGCATATGCCGCGTCTGCATCTTGAGCAGCAAATCGCGCGCGGGCATCGACGGCGGAACAAAAAGAAGGTCGCGCTTGATTTGCGCAATCTTCGCGTCGGGCCAGCGAATGGCACCATCGGGCGCGGTTTCGAGAACGGCCAGAACGTCCTTGATATGGACGAGTCCCACCGGATCGTCGAGCGTTTCGCGATAGACCGGTAGGCGGGAATGCTGCGCTTCGCGGAAGCTCGCGACCAACTCACGCAGGCTTATGCCCTCCTCCACGGCCACGATGTCGGCGCGCGGCACCATCACGTCGGCGACCTTCAATTCGCCGAATTTGAGCAGGTTGGCGAGCATGACGCGTTCCTGCTGCGACAGTGCGGAACTTTGCCGGTCGCTTTCTTCGATGACCTCTTCGAGGCTTTCGCGAATCGAATGGGCGCCATTGCCGCCGCGCAACGCCTGCGCGAGCCTCTTCAGCAGCGAAACGCTCTTGCCGTCTTCGGAACCGTCGGGGACTGAGGGATTGTCGGTGTCTGGCATCATCGCAGATTGCATTCAGGCCGCAGGGTGCTTGCGTGCCGCGTAGGGATCGGCAACGCCGAGCACGGCGAGAATCTCGACTTCAAGAGCTTCCATGGTCCGCGCCTCGCGCGCCTTTTGGTGATCATAGCCCAGAAGATGCAGTACGCCATGGACAACGAGATGAGTCGCGTGGTCGCCAAGCGTTTTTCCGGTGGACATCGCTTCGGCCGCGGCCACGCCGTAGGCGATCGCGACATCGCCAAGGTAGGAATCGCCCGCCGCCGCAGGAAACGACAGCACATTGGTGGGCACGTTCTTACCCCGGAACCCGGCATTGAGCGACTGCAATTTCGTGTCGTTCGTCAGAAGGATCGTGAGGCCTTTGCAAAGGCGGGGCTCCGCCGCCCGCGCCAGGGCGGCAAATGTGGCGCGCCGCAAGCGCGCCGGAAGCCGCGGATCGGCCTTTCGCCACCGGGGCTCCTCGATGATCAATTCGAGCGGAGCATCGCGCGAAGCGGCCGCGCGCCGTTTCGGCGGCGTCATACTTCGTCCTTCCGCGCGCGCGATGGATTCTCCTGCGCAGCATTATAGGCGCGTACGATTCGGGTTACGAGCGGATGGCGCACGACGTCCTTTTCGGAAAAATGCGCGACCGCCACGCCTTCCACGCCCGCTAGAATGCGCAACGCTTCGTTCAATCCCTCCGCCCGGCCGCCCGGCAGATCGCTTTGCGACGGATCGCCCGTCACCACCATGCGCGCATCTTCACCAAGACGGGTAAGGAACATTTTCATCTGGGGGGCGGAGCAGTTTTGCGCTTCGTCGAGAATGACGAAGGCACGGGCCAATGTGCGGCCGCGCATGAAGGCCAGCGGCGCCACTTCGATGGTGCCGGATTCCATCAGCCGCACGCATTGCTCGCCCATCACTTCGAACAGCGCGTCGTAAAGGGGACGCAGATAGGGATCGATTTTTTCCTTGAGGTCGCCGGGCAAGAAGCCGAGCCGTTCGCCTGCTTCCAGCGCCGGTCGCGCCAGGATCAGCCGCTCGACGCGGCGCTCGTAAAGCAGATGGGCGCCAAACGCCGCCGCAAGAAAGGTCTTGCCGGTTCCGGCGGGCCCGATGCCGAACACCAAGGGATGGGTGCGCATAAGGTCGAGATAGGCGCCCTGTGCGGGCGTGCGAACGCGTGCGACCCGCGCGGCAGACGTCTTGATCGATGGCGCACCGAAATCTTTCGCCGGCAGTTTCTCCGGCTCCTGCATCGCAAAGCGGATTTCCGCATCGACCTCGGACAGGCCCGCGTTCTCCCCACCTTCGATGCGCGCGTACAATGCCCGCAACACGGAAGCGGCCTGCTCGCGCGCCTTGGGAGAGCCTTCGACCGCCAGAAGATTGCCGCGCATCGCGACGCGCACACCGAGCTTCTGCTCGATCTGCACGAGATTCTTCTGATGCGCGCCGCCGAGTGCGGCGATGAGCGCATTGTCGGGGAATTCGAGCGTCACCTGCTCGCGCGAGGCG
Source organism: uncultured Alphaproteobacteria bacterium (assembly GCA_963760345.1). GTDB lineage: Bacteria > Pseudomonadota > Alphaproteobacteria > Micropepsales > Micropepsaceae > Rhizomicrobium. Next base: position 936,698 of record CAVXCU010000001.1, on the reverse strand, counting down.
CCCGATTTCCGGCTCGTGGTTTGTGCCGGGCTCAACGCGCTGCGATCTCCGCGACTGCCAAAGTCGTTTCCCGCGCCAATGTGCCTTTCAGACTGTTGGGCAGGACGGCCTCGATGCGCACGTCGCGAATCTGTCCGCTGAGGTCGCCTGCGTTCTCGACATGAACCGGTTGAAGATAGGGGCTGCGGCCCAGCGCCTGGCCCGGCTTGCGGCCCGGCCTGTCGAACAGCACGGACATTGTACGGCCGCCGCAGGAGCGGTTGAATGCCGATTGTTGCCGGGCCAGCAGCGTTTGGAGCGTTTGCAGCCGTGCCGACTTCACTTCTTCCGGCACTTGCCCGGCTTGCGCGGCCGCGGGCGTTCCCGGCCGCGGACTGTATTTGAAGGAGAATGCCTGCGCGTAGCCGACCTCGCGCACCAGCGAGAGCGTGGCGTCGAAGTCCGCATCGGTCTCGCCCGGGAAACCCACGATGAAATCCGACGACAGCGCCAGATCGGGCCGCGCGGCGCGGACCCGCGCCACCAGATCGAGATAGGCGCGCGCAGTGTGCTGGCGATTCATCAGGGCAAGCACGCGGTTCGAGCCCGACTGCACCGGCAGATGCAGATAAGGCATCAGCTTGTCCAGTTCGCCGTGCGCCGCGATCAAATCATCGCTCATGTCGCGAGGATGGCTCGTCGTGTAGCGCAGCCTTTCAAGGCCATCGATGCCGGCAAGCCGGCGCAGCAATTGCGCGAGACTCCAAACCTCGCCGCCGGGCCCGGGCCCGCGATAGGCATTCACGTTCTGGCCTAGAAGCGTGATTTCGCGCACGCCCTGCGCCACAAGGCGGCGCGCCTCGGCCTCGATCTGGATCACGGGCCGCGAGAACTCGCTGCCGCGCGTGTAAGGCACGACGCAAAACGTGCAGAACTTGTCGCAGCCTTCCTGGACCGTAAGGAACGCGGCGGGGCCGGCAGAAGCGCGCTCTTCCGGCAGCGCATCGAATTTGTCTTCAGCGGGAAAATCCGTTTCCAGCACATGGCCCGCACCGCGCGCGATCCGCGCGATCATCGCCGGCAGCCGGTGATAGGATTGGGGACCGACCACGATGTCGACCGCGCTTTGGCGCGCGATAATCTCGCCCGCTTCGGCCTGCGCGACACACCCCGCGACAGCGATCAGCATGGGCCGGCCCGCTGCCGCCTTCTGTTCCTTGAGACGCTTCAACCTCCCCAGTTCGGAATAGACCTTCTCGGCCGCTTTCTCCCGGATATGGCAGGTGTTGAGGATCACCATGTCGGCATCCTCGGCTTCGGACACCGGCGCATAGCCGACGGACGCCAGCAGATCCGCCATGCGGGCGGAATCATAGACGTTCATCTGGCAGCCATAGGTCTTGATGAAGAGCTTCTTCATGGGCCCGTGTCCAATTCCGCGCCCTTATCGGCGATGGCAGCCGCGATGACAAGGAAGCGGCTCATGTGCCGATCAGGCTGCGGCTTCCGCCAATTCGGCCCCTTCGGCCCCGGCGGCGGACGTGTTGGGCCGCGGCACTTCTTGGTAAATTCCCGCGAGCGCCCGGGCCTGCCCGCGGCGAATAATGGCTTCTGCCGCGACGGCAAGTTCCTTGCGCCCGCCCGCGGCGTCGACCGTCAGGGGCGGATGAAACTCGATCACCACGTCGATGGGGCCTGTTTTCAGCGCTTCCCAGAGATGCGGCACCAGATCCATGTCGCCGTACCAGGCAAACAGGGGGCGGTTCTCGCGGCCCATGGGTATGCCGTGCAGGCCGACATAGGCGACGGATACCGGCTGCACCGGAACATGCTGCATCCGGCCTTGCGTGTCGTTTCCCATTTCGACTTCGACCGCGCCCATCAATGCGCTCTTGAACGGCAAGACCCGATTGCCGTTGTTCGACGTGCCTTCCGGAAACAGCACCAGTGCGTCGCCCGCCAGCAGCCGCTCGCGCATGGTGTCGCGCGCTTCGATAGCCTGCGAGCGCCGGGCGCGCTGCACGAACACCGTTTCTTGAAGCCGGGCCAGCGTGCCGAAGAACGGCCACGTCGCGACTTCGCTCTTGGCAACGAACGCGACGCGCGCAACGCCCGACAGGATCAGAATGTCGAAGTAAGACGTGTGATTGACGACCATCAATACACCGCGGCCCTGAATGGGCTTGCCGATCGTGATAAGTCGCAAGCCGAACAGCCGGCACAGAAAACTGTGGAAGCGGTTGGGGAATGTTTTGCGCCGCTTGAGCTTGAAGCGCACAGCCGAGTATTGCCACGGCATCAGCACGAGCGAGGTCACGAGAAAGACGAACAGGATACCGGCGGCGCGGAGCGACTGCATCGGCGCCTCAGTGCCCGCCGCTCTTGACGGGCTTGGGCACGCCATACAATTCGAGCCGGTGATCGACGAGCTCGAAACCAAGCTCCTCGGCGACGCGCCGCTGGAGCTTCTCGATCTCTTCGTTGCGGAATTCGATCACGCGACCCGTCTGCACGTCGATCAGATGATCGTGGTGCGAATCCGGCACTTCCTCATAACGCGAGCGGCCGTCGCGGAAATCGTGACGCTCGAGAATACCTGCATCTTCGAACAGTTTCACCGTGCGATAGACCGTGGCGATCGAAATATGCGGGTCCAGCGCCGACGCGCGCCGGTAGAGTTCTTCGGCATCGGGATGATCGGCGGCATCCGACAGCACGCGCGCAATGGTTCGGCGCTGCTCCGTCATCCGCAGGCCTTTTTCGACACAGAGTTTTTCGACCCGGTTCACCGGATCATCCTTTCCCGAGAGGGCACATCGGCGAGTTTAGTCGAGATGTGGGTCATTTCCCAAGCGCGGCGACGGCAAATCGGTCTTCAGAACCAAAGCATCCTGGGCGGGGAGCGCCCCTTCGCGGTAGTAGCCGGGCCGGCGGCCGACTTCCCGAAACCCCAGCGACGCGTAAAGGGCGCGCGCAGCCTCGTTGGCGCCGCTCACCTCCAGAAACAGCGCGTGCGCGCCCATTTGGCGGGCGCGCTCGGCTGCGGCGGCGACGAGCTTTCGTCCGACCCCCCCGCGGCGCGCGCCGATATTGACCCCGATCGACAGGATTTCGGCCTCGTCGGCGGCCGCGCGGACAAGAACGAAACCGGTGGGGATGGCGGCCGCTTCGGCGACAATCGCGAAAGCGCCGGGAGACCCCAGCAAGCTCGTGAAATACTCCATGCTCCAGGCGTCGTGGAAAGACCCCGCATGAAGCGATGCCAGCACGGCGCAGTCCGGGATGGCGACGGGGTGCAACGTCACGGGAAGGATATTCCGCGCGTTCGCCGGAAGTTTTGCGTCCGGCGCGCGCAGATAGAGCGGACGAGGAACGCTTGCGGGCTCCGGCAACCGCGCCGCCAGGCGCGCAACCCAGAGTGCATCCGGCTGCAATATGCGGGTGAGTTTTGCGGCGCCACCGAGTTCAGAATGACGCCGTGCGGCGGCTTCTCCTGCCGTACCCGCAAAGGCCACGGGGACATCGCGCGTCCCACGCGTCGCATTTTCGATGGCGGTTACCGCGTCGCCGAACCCTGCCAATTGGAGCGGAATGATCTCGCCGGCTTCACCGCTCATCGAAAGATAGACTTCGCCGCGCTTTGCATCGTGCAGCGCTGCTGCGTGCGATGTTCTTGCCTCGGCCCTCGCGGCGGCGGCCATGGCATCGAGCGTGACGATGCCCACGAGCGGACGCTTCAACGCGAGCCGCAGCCCGCGCATGAACGCGAGACCCACGCGCTGACCCGTGAATGTGCCCGGACCCGTGGTGACGGCGAGCCGGTCGAACGCATCGAACGAAAGACTTGAGGCGTGCAACGCGTCTTCGACCATGGGCGCCAGCGTTTCGGCGTGCCCGCGCTCCATCGCAACGAAGCGGTGGGCGCGCACCTCCTCGCCATCCAGCACTGCCACGGAACAAGCGCCCAGCGCCGTGTCGACTGCCAGAATCTTCACGGGCGCAACACCTGGGCGCGCGCATTACAGAATCTTGCAGGCCTCATCGAAGCTGAGCCTTGGGCTGCGCGGAAAGACGCCGGACGGATCGCCATGGCCGACGCTGCAAAGGAAATTCGATTTGATCGTTCCTTCCGGAAAGAACTCGCGGTCGACGCCCGCATTATCGAAGCCCGACATCGGACCGCAATCGAGCCCCAGCGCACGGGCGGCGATGATGAAATAGGCGCCCTGCAGCGTGCCGTTGCGGAAGGCGGCGACCTCGGCAAATTTCGGCTCCTCGAACCAGCCCTTTGCACCGGGCGCATGAGGAAAGAGTTTCGGCACGTGTTCCGCGAAGCGAAGGTCGTAGGCGATGATCGCGGTCGCAGGCGCGGTCATCGTCTTGGCACGGTTACCCTCGGACAGATGCGGCTTGAGACGTTCCTTGGCTTCGTTGGAGACGACGAAAACGATCCGCGCGGGGGAGATGTTGGCGCTCGTGGGGCCTATCCGCATCAGGTCATAGACCGCCATCAGCAGCGCAGGGCTTACCGGCTTGTCGAGCCATTTGTTCTGGGTGCGGGCGTTGCGGAATATGATGTCGAGGGCTTCGTCGTTGACGGCATGTGACATGGCGCTTGCCCCTCCGAATGCGGAAATCGAGGATTAGAATCGAAACCTGCCGGGCGCAATCGAAGCTTTCAGACCGCCTCGACGCCGTTCACTTCCGGAATGTAGTGACGCAGCATGTTTTCGATGCCGTTCTTGAGCGTCATCGTCGAGGACGGACAGCCGGCACAGGATCCGCGCATATGCAGGAACACGACGCCGGTGCCGCCGTCGAAGCCCTGGAAGACGATATCGCCGCCGTCGCCGGCGACCGCCGGGCGAATGCGCGTATCGAGCAATTCCTTGATCTGGGCCACGATTTCAGCGTCGCCTTCCGGGATGACGGCTTCGTCGGGTTCGGCGGCCGCACTGTCGATCAACGGCAGGCCGCGCGTGAAATGCTCCATGATCGCGCCGAGAATGGCGGGCTTCAGATGGCGCCAGTCGCCGTCCGACTTGGTGACCGATATGAAATCCGCGCCGAAGAACACGCGCGCCACTTCCGGAATTTGAAAGAGCGCGCCGGCGAGCGGCGACCTGGCGCCCGCTTCGCGGTCGGCAAAATCCGCGACTGCGCCCGCGCCCATCACGTCGCGGCCGGGGAGGAACTTCAACGTGGCCGGGTTCGGTGTCGATTCCGTCTGGATGAACATGGGCTTGGCCCGGCCCGTGGCCGGAGTTCCTTTTTGGAGAGATTCCAATGAGCTTACATGGACCCGCAGGCCCGCCCGATCAATGGAGTTGCCAGCAGGGTTATGGGCTAGAAGTCCGAAATCAGGCCCTTTTTCTCCCAATCGCCGTAACGCGTGGGTTCGGGGCCCTTCTGGCCGCCGATCTCTTTCGGTGGTGTGGACTGGGACTGGCCTGCCGCAGCCCTGCGCGCCTCGGCTTCGGCCTTTGCCCGCTCGCCCGCTTCCCGGATTCGCCTGGCGATCTCGGAGGGTTTGGGCGGCTTGGGTTTCTGTTCCATTCGCGACGCATCCCGCGCTCGTGACAGCCGGTATTCTTGAAGGCCCCGGCCGCAGACCTACATGACCGGGGACGGAGGCGCCCGAAGATAGACCGGCGATCCCGAAAGGCAATTGCAATGATGAATACCGTGCGCACGGGGTTTCTGATGGCCGCGATGACCGGCCTGTTCCTGGTCGTCGGCTATCTCGTGGGCGGCGGGCCGGGAATGTTCGTGGCGTTCCTGTTCGCTGCGGCAGGCAATCTCTTCGCCTATTGGAAATCGGACAAGGTGGTCCTTTCCATGTATGGCGCACGCGAAGTGACGGCCGAGACCTCGCCCGAGCTTGTGCATCTGGTCGGCCAGCTCGCCAAGAAGGCGAATTTGCCGATGCCGAAAGTCTATATCGTCGACAATCCGCAGCCGAACGCGTTCGCGACGGGGCGCAATCCCGAGCACGCTGCAGTATGCGTGACGTCGGGCCTGCTCGCGCGCGTCAATGACGAAGAAATGGCCGGCGTGCTAGCCCATGAACTGAGCCATATCCGCAATCGCGATACGCTGACCATGACCATCACCGCCACCATTGCCGGCGCGATTGCGATGCTGGCGAACTTCGCGTTCTTTTTCGGGGGACGCAACCGCAACCCGTTGGGGCTGATCGGCATGCTGCTGGTCACTCTGCTGGCGCCGATCGCAGCCATGCTGGTGCAGATGGCAATCAGCCGCTCGCGCGAATTCGAAGCCGACCGCTCCGGTGCCGAGCTTTCGGGCCGGCCGCTATGGCTCGCATCGGCGCTGCAACGCATCGATGCTGGCGCTGCCGCGATCGACAATCAGGCGGCAGATGCCAACCCGGCGACCGCGCACATGTTCATCGTCAATCCCCTGCATGGCGGTTTCGCCGGACTCTTCGCGAGCCATCCTTCGACCGAAGAGCGGATCGCGCGCCTGAATGCGATGGCGGCCGCGCAAGGTCAGGCTCCCAAGCCCGGCCCCTGGTCGTGAACGCCCCGCGCGCGCGCGACATCGCCGGGCTTCCGGCGCGCGCGGCCGCGCAAACGATTCTCGGCGAGGTCCTGCGCAAGCGGCGTCCGCTCGATGCCGTGCAGGACCGTGTCCTGGCCGATGCGGGGCTGGCGCCGCGCGACGCGGGATTTGCGCGCGCCATCGCGGGCGAAACGCTGCGCCGCCTAGGCCAGCTTGACGCGCTGGTGCGGGAATTCGTTCGCAAACCTCCGCCGCCGCATCGCGCAGGCCCGACATTCGAGATATTGCTCGCCGGCGCATGCGAATTGCTATTCCTGGGCGTGGCGGCGCACGCCGCCGTGGATGCGGCCAACGATCTTGCCGCGCGCGATTCCAAGGCAGTCCATTTCAGGGGGCTGATCAACGCCACATTGCGCCGCATCGCGAGCGAGGGCCCGGCCATGCTAGCCGCCCAGAACCGCGAACGGCTGAATACCGCGGATTGGTTATGGACGCGTTGGTGCGACGCATTCGGCGAAAATGTCGCGCGCGAGATCGCGCGCGCGCATTCGGTTCCACCGCCGCTCGACATTCTGACGAAAAGCGGCGCATCCGATCCGGCGTTGCCGGACGCCCTGACGCTCCCGGGCAATGTCATGCGCCTTCAGGACGCTCCCCGTGTGGAAGAATTGCCGGGCTTCTCTGAAGGCGAGTGGTGGGTGCAGGATTTTGCGGCGTCTCTTCCCACGCGGCTGTTCGGCGACGTGCGCGGCAAGACCGTGCTCGATCTGTGCGCGGCGCCGGGCGGCAAGACGGCGCAATTGGCGGCGATGGGCGCGAACGTCACCGCCGTCGAGCGGGAGGCATCGCGAGTCCCCCGCCTCAAAGAAAATCTCGGCCGGCTTCGTTTGACCGCCACGATTGTCGAAGCCGACATGCGCGATTTCGTGCCCGAGGAGCCCGCGCCTTTCGTGCTGCTCGATGCCCCGTGCAGCGCCACAGGCACGATCCGGCGGCATCCGGAATTGCCGTGGATCAAGAACGCGGCCGATGTCACATCTTGTGCGCAAACGGCTTCCGAGCTGCTCGACGCCGCAGCTTGCATGGTCGCACCGGGTGGAATGCTGGTTTTTGCCGTGTGCTCGCTGGAACCGGAGGAAGGGCCCGAGCAGATCGGGGATTTTCTGCGCCGGAACAAAGAATACCGGCGCGATCCGATTGCCGCTTGCGATGTTCTGGGCTGCGCAGAACTGATCGGCGCAGACGGCGATCTTCGCACGCTCCCCTGCCATTTCGCGGAGCTGGGCGGAATGGACGGCTTCTACGCGGCGAGGCTCAGACGCCTATGACAAACGACCGAGCGCGTAGGCCACGGCGAGATAGATCTTGCCCGTGTCGGCGCTCAGGATCGACGACGTGAGCATGCCCCCGCCATCGCCGTCGCGTGCGCGCGCGAGCAGCGTTTCGAATTCCGTCATATAGGAATTCGCCGCTTCGCGGAATCCCGCGCTTTCGCGATAGAGCGTCGCGATACGGTCCACGGTCTCCGTATCGATCGCGCCAGCGAGCCGCCGCGCGAACACCGCACGATCGCCCGCGAGATAAAGCCGCCATTCGTCGTCGCCCGTCGCCGCTCCGGCAGAAATCGCTTCGAGATCGATGGCGATGTCGGCCAACGCCGCCTGCAGCGCGCCCAGCGTGGCCGCCGTATTCGGCCTCAGCTCTTTCGGCCTGCCATCGCCCGTTTCCGCGGCCGCGAGCAAAGTGCTCATCTCCCAGCCTTTGGATTCTGCGGATTCCTTCTTCTTCGGCCGCTGCGTGAGCCGCCGTGCGAGGCCCAGCAATCCCTCGTTCTCTGGTTCGGCCGGAGACGCCTCGATCGCAGCCGGCGTGCGTACGGCGCCGCGCGGCGTCGTACGTGCATGGATGGTCGAAAGCGTGCGCGCCGATAGGTCGAGAATCTCTTCCGTTTCCTCCCGCACCATATCGCGCACGCGCTGGGCTTCCTGCTTGGCCACGCCCGGCAGCGAGAGGATATGCTGCTCGACGGTTTCGGCGGCGCTTGCAAGCGCCAGCTTGATCGCGCTTGCCTGCGCGGCGAGTTCGCCCGACGTCCGCAACAGCCGCTCGCATTCGCCCATCGCTTCGCCGACAAGCAATTTTGCGTTGGTCTTCGCTTCGGACGCCGTTTCGCCGATCAACGCCTGGGCGCCGGCGCCCGCGTCGTGCAGCGATTCGACCACGCGCGCGAGCGCCGCGGTGGCGCTTTCGCTCACGTCGCGCATGCGTTCGGCCTCGCGCACGAAGCTGGCGGTAAGTTGCGTCGCGCGAGCGGCAGAGCTCGCCATCAGCATTTCGAGCTGGCGATCCGCATCGGCCGTCATGGTTTCGAATTTCTGCGCCTGTCCGCCTAAGGCACCGATCACCTGCTCGATCGATGCGCGTTGCGCGCCGAGAGCGCTTTCGAACGCGCCGCCTTCTTCTTTCAGCCGTTGCAGCAATTCGGCCATGGCCGTGCGGTGGCGTTCATGACGCGTAAGCAGGAATTCCGCCCGCGCCATCGTCGTGTCGGCAACGGATTCGATGCGCTTGGCCTGGCGATCGAGCTCGACCGCGACCGAATGCGGCGCTTCGGCCGCTGCGTCCGCGGCCGCGCGGAATGTTGCCGCCTGCGTTTCGAGCGATACGCCTGCGCTTTTGAGCGTGCTCTCGGCCGTTTCGATCATGGCCTTGAGCTGGGCCGAGCGGCCCGCGACCAGTTCGCTAGCGCGCGTCGCCGTGTCGGCGAGAGAGCCCGCGACCATGTCGATGCGCTCGCGTTCCTGCGCGAGGCGCGATGCCGCCGCTTCGGCGCGCACGTCGGCGCGCGCGCCGGCTTCGTCGAGAGCCGCAACCTGGTTTTCAAGCACGGTCTCCAGCGCGCGCAAACGGGCGAAGGCGCCGTCGAGACCCGCATTGAGCCCGTCGAGTTCGCGCCGCACGGTGCGGCCGATCCGCGATGCCGTGCGAGAGGCGGTCTCATCTGCCGCGAACAGGCGGTCGGTCGCGTCGGCGAGCAGCGCCGCGGTGGCGGACATCGATTGCCCGCGTGTGAACGCCCACGCCGTAACGAGCATCAGCATCGGTGGAATGAAAGTCGCGAATGCAAACAGGGCGATTTGTTGAATATCGAGATGCGCGAGTCCGCCCAGCCCGAGATAGCCCCAAATATAGGCGGCCGCCGCGCCCGTCCAGAACGCACCCAAAGTGATCGCAAACACCATCGCGCCAAGCCCCGAAGGAGCCGCGCGCTGTGCGATGGTCCGCTTGTCTTCCGCCAAATCCTCAGACGATTGAAGGACGACAGGTTGGCTGCGTTCTGGTCCGATCATCGGCACGGGGCCCTCGACATCTATCCGCAGGGCCATATTAACGATGATGGCGGAAATAAGCGAGGAATCTTCGAGGGATAGCTGCGATGGAGGAACGATTGAAGAATCCTGTCCGGTGACTTATGCCGGAAGACCATGGAAGCACTTCAACCGAGCCGGACCGCGCAAGGGGCCGCCATGCACCGCGCCGCCCATCAACTTCTGGACCGCCCCGCGGTATTCGCCGATCCGCTGGCGTTGCGGATTGTGGGCTCGGACGCCGCCGAAGAGCTGCGCACAGGCAGCGACCCCCGCGGGACGGATCGCGCGATCGGGCTGAGGGCCTTCATTGCCGTACGCAGCCGCTTCACCGAGGACAGTCTGGCCGCCGCCATGGCGCGCGGGGTGGGGCAATACGTTCTCTTGGGCGCCGGGCTCGACACCTTCGCCTACCGGGCGGGGCCAGAGTTTGGGCGTCTTTCGATCTTCGAGGTCGACCATCCGGCGACCCAGGCGTGGAAAAAGAGCCGCCTCGATGAAGCGGGGATCGCCGTCCCGCAAAATGTCATTTACGCGCCGGTGAATTTCGAAACGGAAACCTTGTCCGAAGGTTTGACGCGGGCGGGCCTCGACCGCCGGCAACCCGTCTTCTTCGCATGGCTGGGCGTCACGCCCTATCTCACGCGCGACGCGGTGATGGGGACGCTCAATTTCATCGCCAAATCGACGCGGCCCGGGAGCGAGATCGTGTTCGACTATGCCGAGCCGCCGGAGAAGCTCGACGCCGCCCAGCGCGCCAGTTTCGACGCGATGGCTGAGCGGGTCGCAGCCGCCGGCGAGCCGTTCCGCAGTTTCTTCGAGCCGGGCCCGCTGGCGCGCGAACTCTCCAGCATGGGATATTCGGAGATCGAGGATCTGGATGCCGCCGCACTCAATTCGTGCTATTTCGCCGGCCGCAATGACGGACTGAAGCTTCGCGGCCGCGGGCGCATGATGCGGGCGCGAGTCTGATTGCCGGGCAATGAATTCTTCAGCATCGCGATGCATCGTCTGCGAAACCGAATTGGCGACAATTCAAATCCGCTATAGAATCGGAACCAGAGGGCGAGACATGACCAAGATATTTGGATTGGCGCTGATCGCGGGATTGGGATTCGCGCTGACGGGATGCGCCGTCGCGGAATTGGGCGGTGCGGTGGTCGGCGCCGGCGCAACCGTTGCGACAACAGCCGTCGACGCCACGGCCACAGTCGTGGGTGCGGCTGCCGACACCGTGTCGGGCAGCAACGACAAGGACGATAAGAAAGACGACAAAAAGCCCGACTGAGCGCGTGCTCGGCCGGGCTTTTGTTCCGTTCTCGCGATCGTCTTATTTCGGCTTGTCTGCGTCCGCTCCAAAGCGATAGCGCAATTCAAAGCCCCACATGCGCGGCGGGCCATAATATGTGGCCGAAGTGCCGGTCAGGTTGAGAAGCGCGTCGGCACCAACGCCGTAGACTTTGTTGAACGCGTTGTTGAGGAAAAAGCTCGCATCGAAGGGATGGCCCAGGAAATTGTCCCAATCGACCCGGAAATTGACCAACGTGTAGTCCTTCTGTTCCGGCGACTGGCCATATTGCGCCACTTCCTGCGTTTCCAGATCGGTGAACCATTCCTTGCTCTGCCAATAGAGCGTGGCGCTGATGTAAGGCACGCCGATCGAGGGATCGACCGGAATCCGATAGCGCGGCGTGATTCCCAATTTGTCTTGCGGCGTATAGGCGAACGCGCTGCCCGCAAGATTGGTCGGGTTGAACTCGGTTTGACTGCCGGTGAGACCGACCAGGATTGCCTGCGGCAACACGAATTTATCGTAGGTCGCGTCGGTGTAGGAATAGAAGATATTCACGTCGAAATTGTCGGTCGGGATGAAGGTCGACTGGAACTCCAACCCCTTGATCGTGGCCCGCGCGGCATTGAACGTGAGCGCGGAAAATCCTTCGGGTACGTAATATGGCGGCGTGGCCGGCGGAGGCAGGAAGGGCACCTGCTGTTCGACTTCAACCAGATCGTTCTTCTGAACGTCCTGATACCAGCCGTAATAGACGTCGAAATTGGTGCGGCCCGGTACGCCCAGGATCGTCCAGTTGTTCTTGGTGCCCAGTTCGATGTCCGTCAGATATTCCGGCTTGAACTCATCATAATCGGTGGCGTTGAACGCGCCACTGTTGAAGCCGCCGCTTTTGTAGCCGCGCCGATACGCGGCATAGACCATTGTGTCGTCGGTAACTTGATAATCGGCATCCAGATTCCAGGTCGGCGCATGGAAGTTTGCGCTCAGCGGAGGCTGCCCGTATGGGAAGGTGGTGGGAAGCGGGTATGGGCAGGACGTTCCTTCCGCAGGCAAAGAGCAGTCGCTGGACGTGGCGACCTTATGATCCCACGTATAGCGCCCGCCGGCCGTGAAGCTCAGCCCTTGAACCCAATTCGACGCGTTGTAGGTCGCGCTGCCGTAGACGGCATTGGACGTGCCGCCATTGAAAAGCGATTCCACGTCCGTGGTGCCGAAAGGCGGATTTGCTCCGACGCCGCCAAACTCGTCTTCCTGAACTTCCGAATAGCCGCCTGGACGGTCGAGCTCGTGATAAAATCCCGCGATCCAGTTGAAGCTTTTGTCGTCGGTCTCGCCGGTGATCTGGAATTCCTCGGTGATCTGGAGCGAATTCGTTTCCCAGGTGCGGGGATTGGAGATGTCGATGAGCGGCAATGCCGAACCGTCATAGTCGAACGCCGGCTGTGTCTTGTCGCTGCGGTAGCCGAAAATGTTCTTCAGATGCAGGTGATCGGCGACGTCATAGGTCGCGATGTCGGTCGCGCCCCAGGAGTCGCGCCGATAGAACACCGGGATGCTGGACTCGGTGTTGCGCGGGCCGGCGGCCTGTTGCGCCTGCAACGCGCCGACCATGGCGGCCTGCAGACCTTCCACTTCACCGCAGATCATGCTGGTGGGCGGGACCGCGCATGGGCCGCCGGTATATGGTTCTGCGAGCTGGCCGATCGTACTCGGACTGACGCCTGTCAGAACCGCGCCCGTGCCGTTGTTACTGTCGTGCAGATAATCGAACAGCGCATAATTCTCGAAATGCGCGAACGGGCGAACGGTGACGCCGACGCGGAACGCCTGGAAATCGACATTGTCCTGTTCTTCGGTGTACGGCGCGCCCAGACCCGTGATGACGGTGTCCTGCGTGAAGCCGTCGCGATTTTCGACATCGAACGCGCCGCGCACCATCAGCTTGTCGTCGATGACGGGAATGTTGATCGCGCCGTCGAACTCGCGCAGGCCGTAATCGCCGAGCTGCGTTTCGGCATAGCCGCCGAATTCGTCGGTCGGGCGATTCGGCTCGAACAGCACCGCGCCGCCTGTCGTGCTTCTGCCGAACAGCGTGCCTTGTGGACCGTTCAGCACCTGAATGTTGGCCATGTCGTAGTAGCTGCCGGGACCGCTTGGATTGAACGGCACCTCGGCGAAATAGGTCTGGACACCGGGATCGGCGCCGCCGAAGGGCTGGCTCTGGCCGCGGATGCTGAACACGTCGTCGTCGCGCTCACCAAGACTGCCGTTGACGGACAGGGACGGCGCAAAATTCTGCAGGTCGAGCGCCGATTTGACTTCCTGCGTGCGCAGCATGTCGCCCGACATCACCGTCACCGCGACCGGGGTCTTTTCGAGATCCTCCGGACGGCGGCGCGCCGTGACGACCACCTCTTCGATGCCGGCCGGTGCCGTCGCTTGGGCAGGCTTCACAACCGCGGGTGCCTGATTGTCCGCGTAGGCAGGAAGCGCGAGAACACACGCCAATCCGGTCGCGCCAAGCGCGGCTTTCGCAAAACGTCTGGACATAACTTCCCCTTTCGCAGTTCGGCCGGGTCTTTCAACTCTGCTTGAGCACTGCCCCCCAAATCCCCGGTCGGCACCGCCCCTGTTGTGGCCGTCAGTATACGCAGAATCGCCCGGCTCTGAAGGGGATTATCCGTACGATGCCGGACCGCCGCGCCGAATTTCGTCGCCTGTGTTCAAGCGGTTGCTCCAATGCAACGCCCGCCGGTCCGGCTTCGCCATATGATGGCCATATTGGTTAACGCGCCGAGCAGGCCGGAGCGGCAGTTCCTGAGAATCGGCGGCACAAGCTGCCAATTATCGGCCGGTCACGCCGAATTTGCTGCGATAGCGCGCGCTGAGCTTCGTGGTGGGGAGATAGATGAAAACGTCGGTGGTGCCGAACTGCCGGTCGATCACGGCCCCATCGCCGATCGTCGCGCCAGCGCGCAAATAGCCCTTTACAAGCGGCGGCAGCGCCCTGAGCGCTTCCTTGGGATCTATTGCGTCCTTCGCCATCAGATCCATTGAAACGTAATGCTGGGGCAATGCGCGTACGCCCATCCCGCTGGGCATGCGGTGGAAATGGCGAAGATAGGAAAGCGGTACGGCGAGCGCTTGCACATTCGTGCCGTGCAGCGACGCACAACCGAACATCACGTCCATCGAAAAGCGGTGGACGTATGCAAGAACGCCGCGCCAAAGCAGCTGCAGGGTCGCGGGTTTTGCGCGGTGACTCTTGAGCACGCAGGAACGCCCGAGTTCGAGCAGCTTGGAATTGCTGTTCTGCCCCGCCAGCATCGGCCTGATGTCGAATTCGCCCGACGTATAGAATCCGCCGGCGCGCGCGGCATCGACATCGCGCATCAGACGATAGGCGCCGACCACGGCGGGCTGGCCGTCTTCGTCGCTGACGGAACGATCGACCACCAGCATGTGGTCGCAATATTCGTCGAACTTGTCGAAGTCGCGCCGTTCGTCGCGCATCGCCGGGCTCGGGATCGCCGACATCTCTTCATAAAAAACCCGGTAGCGAAGTCTCTGCGCCGCTTCCACTTCGGCGTCGGTTTCGGCCAGACGCACTTCGAGCGCCCCCGCCGCGGCCAGAACCGGCCACTGCGTGTGAAGTCCCTCGAATGGTCCCGGCTCGTAAATATTGACCAAGATGGCGCTTCCCTGATTCAAACGTCCGCCGGTTCAAGCTGCAAACCCGAATCGCTGAACCCAACGCCCTAGACGACGAATGTGACAATTCTACCGGAGGGCGCAGACGCCTGCAAACCTTGCCGCCGTCTTGGTCAATTCCCGCTTGATGACGTATCCGTCATCCAGATGGCGCCTGTGGACGAGTTTCGGCTTCCGGGCCGCGTTTCAGGAAATAGAGGGTGAGAATAAGCGCCGGAATCCCCATCGACGCCGTCATGACGAAGAACGGTACATAGGCCGCCGTCTTGCTCAAAGTTCCCGCGACCGTGCCGAGGAACATGTGGGTGATCGCCTGGTGGGCGTCGAACCAGTCCACCGCAATGCCCGAAAAGCCCTTCAGCAACCCGCCCGGCAGCGCGTAGAGCGAACTGAACAGCGCATATTGCGTGGCCGTGAATGTCGTGCTCGTCAGGCTCGACATATAGGCGATGAGGGCGGTGCCCGCGAACCCGCCCGCGAAATTCTCGGCGCCGATCGCGATCGTCAGCGCGGTCACGTGGCCGTTTTGTGTTGCGAGCCACGCGAAGACCAGATTGCCGAGGATGGAGGCAATGATGCCGATCAGAAGAGAACGCATGATGCCGAGACGCGCCACGGCCAGCCCGCCGGCCAACGTACCGGCGATTGTGATCCAGACGCCGAAGACCTTGACGACCGTACCGATCGTGGCCGGCGAGAATCCGAGATCGACATAGAGCGGATTTGCCATCACGCCCATGACGAAATCCGGAATGCGATAAGTTCCGATCAGAGCCAAGATAACCAGCGCCAGCCAGCCGTGATGGGCGAAGAAATCGACGAAGGGCGCGACGATGGCGCGATAAAGCCAGACGAAGGCGTTCGCCGCCTCGCCATGAAGACCCAGTTCCCCCGACACATGCTCGACGGCATTTTCACCCGCGACAGGGCCTTGCTCCTCCTCGAGGCGCGGCGCCATCACGACGGCAATGATCCCGAGAACTCATGAGCGCGGCCATCGAAAGATAGGCGACGTGCCACGACACGAATTGCGCGATGTAGAGAGCGCCCGCGCCGGCTGCGAGAATCGCAAGCCGGTAGCCCAATTGGTACGCCGCCGCCATCGCGCCCTGATCTTTGCGGGGCGCCGCTTCGATGCGCCACGCGTCGATGGAGATATCCTGCGTGGCGCCGGCGAATCCCGTCAGCGTGGCCGCAATCGCAATGGGCCACAGGCTCTTCGCCGGATCGCAAAGCGCGAGCGCGCACAATCCGGCAGCCACGGCGATTTGCGCGATCAACATCCAGGCACGGCGCTTGCCAAGCAGGCGGTGGAGCAGCGGAAGGCGAACCCGGTCGGCGAGCGGCGCCCACAATAGTTTGATGGTGTAGGCGAGTGTCGCATAAGCGAGCAGGCCGATGTCCGTCCGCGAGACGTGCGCCGTGCGCAGCCACAGCGACAATGTCGAGCCGACAAGGATGAACGGCAGCCCCGAAGAAAAACCAAGCGCCAGCATCAACGCGATGCGCGGTTGCAGATAGGCTTCGAATGGGGCGCGGATGCGCGCGGATACGCTCATGCAGCGGCGTCGCGCGCTCTGGCCTCGTCGCTTGGGGAAAATATCTTGGCAATCATGGCGTCAAGCTCGGCTGGATCGACGGGCTTGGTCAGAAAACCATTCATGCCCGCCTCCTGGCAAGCCCGCCGGCCGGTTTCCAGCGCGTCGGCGGTCAATGCCACGATGGGCGTGGGCGTGCGGCCGATCGCGGCTTCATCGGCGCGGATGCGGCGCGTGGCCTCGATGCCGTCGAGCCCGGGCATATGGATATCGGTGAGCACAAAATCGAACCGCTCGGCGGCCATCGCCGCGACCGCGCCTTCCCCGGACGCCACTTCCGTCACCTCGTGCCCGCGCCGGCGCAGCAATTCGCGCGTGAGCAGCGCGTTGATCGGATTGTCCTCGGCAAGGAGGATTTTCAACGGCCGGGTCCCGCGGAAGGTGCGCGGATCGGCGGCCGCGATGGCGAAAGGCGTGCCGACCAATTCGCCATGACTGGGCAGATCGTTGCCCGCCATCACCGAATCGGCGCGCGCGCGAATGCGCCCGGCGAGCGAGACTTGCCGGATCGGCTTGACGAGATAGGCGGCGAATCCCAGGGACTTCAACTCGGCGAGCTTGCCGCGCGCATCGGGCGTCAACAGCACGATCGAGCGGATGCCGGAATCCGGCCACGCCGGCAATTCCGGCTGGTTCGTGGTGCCTGCGTCGATCAGGATCGCATTGACATCGGGTGGCGTGCCTTCATCGATCACGCCGGGAAGTCCCAATGCCACGACATCCCCGCCCGCCGCACGGATTTGGGCGGTGACACCTTCGCGCAGCACGGCGTTACGGGTGACGAAGGCGATTTTGTAGCCCGCCAGCCGTTCGGCTTCGATGGGCGCTGCGTCCCTCAGCACGACGCTGGGAACGGTGAACCAGAATATGCTGCCGCCGCCGGGCGCCGGATCGACGCCGATCTCGCCGCCCATCGCCACGACAAGGCGTTTGGAAATCGCCAAGCCCAATCCCGAGCCGCCAAAGCGTCTTGCGTGGCTCGAATCGGCCTGAACGAATTCGTCGAATATGTCCTGCCGTTTCCCGGCGGGAACGCCGACGCCCGTGTCGCGCACTTCGAAGCGAAGAAAATGCCGTTCGCGTTCTTCGACCGGGTACAGATCGACGCGGACGCCGCCCTTCTCGGTGAACTTGACCGCGTTGCCCACGAGATTGGTCAGAATCTGGCGAAGCCTGATGCCGTCGAGGCGGATCGCGGCCGGCGTGCCCGGCGAGATGACTGCGACCAGCTCAATTCCCTTGGCGTGCGCGCGCGGAGCCAGCAATTCGACGACGCCTTCGACGATGGATGAAGGTCCGATCTCATCGTCATCAAGCGTAATGGTGCCTGATTCGATCTTCGAGAAATCGAGAATGTCCTCGATGAGGGAGAGAAGCGACACGCCGGACTGTTCGATCGCCGCCGCGTAGGTGCGCTGTTCGGGCTGAAGCTTCGTCTCCATCAGGAGCCGTGCCATTCCCAGCACGCCGTTCATGGGCGTGCGGATTTCGTGACTCATCGTGGCGAGGAAACCCGACTTCGCACGGTTTGCCGCCTCGGCCTTGTCGCGCGCTTCCGTCAACGCGTCTTCGAGCGCTTTTCGCTCCGTCACGTCGCGGCCGACGCTTTGCACTTCGATCAGGCGCCCGGATGCATCGCGAACCGCATAATCTTCCCAAGCGATCCAGCGCCAGCCATAGGCCGTACGCACATGCTGGTCGTAACGCACGCGCGCGCGTCCGGTCTCGAGCCCCGCGAAGCTGCCGAACATCGGCGCGCGGCTATCGGGATGAAGTTCGGGCGCAAACGGATGGCCGATCGCCTGTTGCGGCTGCAGGCCGAACAATCGGAAAAATGCATCATTCGCGTAAGTGAGGCGGCTGTCGGGCGAGCGGCGGAAGATGGCGTCGCCTTGCGCGTCGACGAGGCCTTTGTAGCGAACTTCGCTTTCGTGAAGCCTCGCGTTGACGGCCGAAACGGTCGCAAGCGACGCTTCGAGCTTCTCGGCCAACGAACGCAGTTCGACGGAACGATGCTGCAGGGTGCGGGCCTGGCGGCGAGCGTCCAGCAACGCGCCGAACAGAATTCCGAGACCGAGGAGCGCCAACGCGCCGAGCACAAACGGCGAGAAGCTCATCAACTGGCCGTGCAGGACGCCGTCTGTCAGAGCCGCGGCCCCCACAGTCAGTGCTCCCAATCCGAAAATAGCTATTCCGGCGCGCGCAAGCGACAAGCGTGCCTCCTCAATCGTGCAAGTTAACCGTGTGGCTCCTTGAGAAAGACTTAAGTACCGGTGGTTTTGCGGCCCAAAACGGTTAATATCCGCCCGCCTGCCGGCCACCGGCGGGCGGTAATGGGACACGCAAGATCATTTCGAGGGAGGATTTCATGAAATTCCGCATATTGGCGCTCGCCGGCGCCATGGTGTTTGTCGCGGGCGCGGCCTTGGCCGACGATCCGATGGCCAACACCTATGCCAATACGGTCTCGACAAAGAACATGGCGAACGGCCAGACCGCCACGCTGCTCTTCAGCTCGGACATGACCTACAAGGGCATGACCACCGGCGCAGACGGCAAACCGGTCGAATATACCGGCGGCTGGTCGCTCAAGGATGGAGGCAAGACCATCTGCCTGACCACAAATATGCCGCCCAACACACCAAACGCACCCAAGCCTTCATGCTCGCCGCTGGCGACGCATAATGTCGGCGACACCTGGACCGTCACCAATGACCAGAACGAGACCTATTCGGTTTCGCTGACGTCGGGCCGCTAAAGCCGCATCCGCTTTCGGGGCCGCGGATCCTTACGTCCGCGGCCTTTTTCTTTTGTTTTCATAGACTTAGATCACCTCTTGGGTGCCGTCATCAAAGCTTCGCAAAACTGTGATGGACGTTGCACGCAAGGGCGGCGTTATCGCGCTTGGCTGGCGTTGCTCGGGGGGCACGCTGCGGTCCCACCGCGTCTTCAGACAGCCGGCCTGACGTCATCGACCCCTTCGAGAGGAAGAAATGAAGCCCTTAATGAATCGATTGCTCGGCCTGGCCGCGGGGGTCGCTTTGACATGCGCCGCGACGAGCACACTGGCCGTCGATCTTTCAGGTGCAGGCGCCACGTTTCCCTATCCGATCTACGCCAAATGGGCGGAAGCCTATAAGGCCAAGACCGGTGTGGGCTTGAACTATCAATCGATCGGATCCGGCGGCGGCATCGCCCAGATCAAGGCGAAGACGGTCACGTTCGGGGCAAGCGACAAGCCGCTCACGCCGGCCGATCTCGAAAGTTCCGGCCTGACGCAATTCCCCACCGTCATCGGTGGCGTGGTGCCGGTGGTCAATATTCCCAGCGTCAAAGCCGGCCAATTAGAGCTCGATGGCGCAACCCTGGCCAATATCTGCCTGGGAACCGTCAAATATTGGGACGATGTTTCGATCAAGAAACTCAATCCGACCGTGAACCTGCCGCATCTGGCGATCGTCGGCGTACACCGCTCCGACGGATCGGGCACGAATTTCATCTTCACGGATTATCTGAGCCACAAGAGCTCTGCCTGGGCCAGCCAAGTCGGCGCCGCCACATCGGTCGACTGGCCGACAGGCGTGGGTGCGAAGGGCAATGAAGGCGTCGCGGAGAACGTCAAGCAGGCCAACGGCGCGATCGGCTACGTCGAATATGCCTATGCCAAGCAAAATGCGCTCGCTTATGTCCGAATGATCAACCATGACGGCGTGGCGGTCGAACCCACGGCGGCGGCGTTCCAGGCCGCGTCGGCAAGCGCCGATTGGGCCCATGCCAAGGGCTTCTACGTTGTCCTGACCGATCAGCCCGGGCATAACGCATGGCCGATCGCGGGGGCGACATTCATCCTCGTCTACAAGAATCCAGGGGACGCGAACACGCAGAAAGAAGCCCTGAAATTCTTCAAATGGGCCTATGAAAACGGCGACAGCCTGGCCCAGGGCCTCGACTATGTCGCCCTGCCGCAAAGCACGAAGGACGAAGTCTTCAAGAGCTGGCACGACAACATCGTGGCGGCTTCCGTACCCTGACGGGGCGCCGAAGCACGGGCGCCAACAACAAAATTGGGGGGTTGATGCTCCGTCAGCCCCCCAAATCGTTTAGAACGTCGAGTGGCAAATGGTCGACGTAGCCTTGACCGAGAATCTCAGCTCCGACGGAAGATCGGCGGCCCTGCGCCGTTTCACGCGCAGCGACACCCGGTTTCGACTCACGACCGCCGCTGCCGCATTCATCGTGGTCGCGATTTTCGCCGGCGTCATCGTTTCGCTGACGATCGGCGCATGGCCGGCGCTCAAGACTTTCGGGTTCAACTTCCTCATTACCGCGACGTGGAACCCCGTCACCGAACATTTCGGCGCACTCGCATCGATCTACGGAACGCTCGTCTCTTCGGCGCTCGCCATGCTGGTGGCGGTCCCGGTTGGAATCGGCATTGCCATCTTTCTGACCGAGATTTGCCCCCGCTCGCTCAAGAGGCCCATCGGAATTGCGATCGAACTGCTGGCGGGCATCCCCAGCATCATCTACGGCATCTGGGGGCTGTTCGTTTTCGCGCCGTTCTTTCAGCAGACCATTCAGCCCTGGCTGATAGATCTGTTTGCCAACGTACCTGTCCTGCAGGATGTGTTTGCGGGACCGCCTTACGGCATCGGCATATTCACCGCATCGCTCATCCTTTCGATCATGATCCTGCCGTTCATGTCGGCGGTCACGCGCGACGTGTTCGAGACCGTGCCGCCGATCCTGAAGGAGGCCGCTTACGGTCTCGGCTGCACGACCTGGGAAGTGATGTGGCGGATCGTGCTGCCCTTTTCGCGCAGCGGGGTCGTCGGCGGGGCAATGCTGGCGCTGGGCCGCGCGTTGGGAGAAACGATGGCCGTAACGTTCGTCATCGGCAATTCGCACCACATCACCGGCTCGCTGTTCGCGCCGGGGACGACCATCTCTGCTTCGATCGCCAATGAATTCACCGAGGCGCTCGGCGATTTGTATGTGTCGTCGCTGATCGCGATGGGCCTGATCCTGTTCTGCATTACCTTCATCGTTCTCGCCGCCGCGCAATTGATGTTGCGGAGCCTCGAAAGGCGATCGGGGGGCCGCGCGCAATGAACCGTGCGATCTATGCAAGACGGCGATTCCGCAACGGCGCGTTCCTCTCGCTGTCGGTGGCGGCCGCAGGCTTCGGCATCGGCTGGCTCACATTGATCCTGGGCTCGCTGATCGTGCAGGGCATCGCCGGGATTTCGCCGAAACTGTTCATGGAGATGACGCCGCCGCCCGGATCGGATGGCGGCCTCGCGAATGCCATCGCGGGCAGCCTGATCATGAGCGCGGTCGCCGTCGCGGTGGGCACGCCGATCGGCATCCTCGCAGGCACCTATCTGGCCGAATATGGCCGTCACAAATTCCTCGGATTTATCGTGCGCTTCGTGAACGACATCCTTCTGAGCGCGCCGTCCATCGTCATTGGCCTCTTCATCTACGAAGTTACCGTGCTCCAGGTCGGGCATTTTTCCGCCTGGGCGGGTGCGATGGCGCTCGCCGTCATCGTGATACCGGTGGTGGTGCGCACGACCGAGAACATGCTGCTGCTCGTTCCCAACACGTTGCGCGAGGCGGCGGTCGCGCTCGGCACACCGCGCGGCTTCGTCATCCGCACGGTGACGTGGCGGGCGGCGCGCGCCGGGATGGTGACCGGCGTGCTGCTCGCAATCGCGCGCATTTCGGGCGAAACCGCGCCGCTTCTCTTCACCGCACTCAACAACCAATTCTGGGTCAAGGGATTCAGCGCGCTCAATTCGCCGATGGCGAGCCTGCCGGTCGTCATTTTCCAGTTCGCGATGTCACCCTATGAGGATTGGCACCGGCTGGCGTGGGAGGGTGCCTTGCTGATCACGTTTGCCGTGTTGTCGTTGAGCATTCTTGCGCGCATATACGAATCCAGACGGAGTTGACGATGAACGCGATGACCGCCGTGGACCAGAACCAGAAGGTTCGGATCGATATCCGCAATCTGTCTTTCTACTACGGCACCAACAAGGCGTTGAAGAACATCTCGTTGCCCCTCTACGACCGCAAGGTGACGGCGTTTATCGGCCCGTCAGGTTGCGGCAAGTCCACGCTCCTGCGCGTGCTCAACCGCATCTACGAGCTCTATCCCCAGCAGCGTGCCGAAGGCCAGGTCCTGCTGGACGGCGAGGACATTCTGGAAAGAGGACAGGATCTGAATCTCCTGCGGGCCAAGATCGGCATGGTGTTCCAGAAGCCGACGCCGTTTCCGATGACGATCTACGACAATATCGCCTATGGCATAAAGCTGTTCGAAAAAATGCGGAAATCCGAACTCGATGCCCGGGTCGAGACCGCACTCAAGCGCGCAGCACTCTGGAACGAAGTGAAGAACAAGTTGCACGATTCCGGCCTCAGCCTTTCGGGCGGCCAGCAGCAACGCCTGTGCATCGCACGCTCCGTCGCGACCCGGCCGGAAGTGATCCTGCTCGACGAACCGTGTTCGGCGCTCGATCCGATTTCGACCGCCAAGATCGAAGAGCTGATCGACGAGCTTGCGGCGGAATACACGATCGTGATCGTGACCCACAACATGCAGCAGGCGTCCCGCGTGTCGGACTATACGGCGTTCATGTTTCTGGGCGAACTGATCGAATTCGGGACGACGGAAAAGCTTTTCACATCGCCCACGAACAAGCGCACCGAGGAATACATCACCGGCCGCTTTGGCTGAACGCGCCCCGTTTTTCAGATGTAGTCCGTAGCGACCGTGTCGTCGGAGCGGCTTCCGCGCGATGTCGTGTTCAAGGCCCAGCTCAGCACGACACTCACGGCAATGTTCAGGAGAAGAGAGCTAAACGCCGCATAGCAGGGCACGATCCAGCCCAGAATGTGCAACGAATAAATCACGCCCTTGAACCCGAGATCGATTTCCATTCCGGTTCCCGCCGCGATCCCGGCGGCCCAGCCTAGCAGCAGCGCCCGAGGGTCGAGCCAGCGGGTGTAAAGGCCGATAAGAACCGCAGGCAGCGTCTGGATGATCCAGATGCCGCCCAGCAATTGCAGATTGATCGCATATTGCTGCGGCAGAAAGATGATGAAAAACAACGCGCCGGCCTTCACTGCCAGCGAGGCGATTTTCGCCACCTGCGATTCGCGCGCCGGCTCGCAACGGGGATGGAAATATTCGCGGTAGATATTGCGCGTGAACAGATTGGCGCAGGCGATGGACATAATCGCGGCCGGCACCAAGGCGCCGATCGCGATGGCCGCGAAGGCGACGCCCACGAACCAGGACGGAAACATCTTGAGGAACAGTGCGGGCACCGCATAATTCGCGGCGAACGTTTTGAACCCGCCCGCATAGGCCGGCATCGATTTCACCCCGGCCGCCAGCGCCATGTAGCCCAACAGCGCGATCAGGCCGAGCGCGACCGAATAGGCCGGCAGCACGACGGCGTTCCGCCGGATCACGTGACGGCTGGACGCGCTGAGCATGCCTGTCATCGCGTGCGGGTAGAGAAAAAGCGCGAGCGCGGAGCCCAAGGCGAGCGTCGCATAGCCGCTTTGCTGGCTGAGATTGCGGGCCGTGGCCGGCTCGAGCAGAAGCTTCGACGACGCGACACTCGCGAAAATCCTGGTGTAGCCGCCCAACTCGTGCGGAATCACGATCAAGGCCGCAATCACGGTGACATAGATCAGGAGATCCTTGACCACCGCGATCATCGCGGGCGCGCGCAACCCGCTCGTGTAGGTGTAGACGGCCAGAACGACGAACGCGATCACGAGCGGCATCTCGCCGTGTATGCCGAGACCTTCGATGACGACCCCGATGCCCACAAGTTGCAGCGCGATATAGGGCATTGTCGCAACGATTCCCGTGACGGCGATCGCGAGCGCCAGCGTGCTGCTGCCGAAGCGGCCGCGCACGAAGTCTGCAGCCGTCACATAGCCCTTGGCGCGCGCGACGGACCACAGGCGCGGGAAGACGGCAAACAGCACGGGATAGACAAAGATCGTGTACGGCACGGCATAAAAGCCGATCGCGCCCGAGCCGAACATCAGCGCCGGGACAGCGACGAACGTGTAAGCCGTGTAGAGATCGCCGCCCAAGAGGAACCAGGTGATGACGGTTCCGAAGCGGCGTCCGCCCAGTCCCCACTCCGTCAGTTGCGTGAGATCGCCTTTGCGCCAGCGCGCGGCGAAAAAACCCATGACGGTGACGCCCGCAAACAGCGTCACGAAGACGGTCAGGGCCGTCACATCGAGTTGGGCGCCCATCGCGTTATTTTCCGCGTCCGTCACGGCCTTCGGCGCGATAAACGGGGTAGAGCAGGATCGCGCCCAGCAATATCCAAAGGAGTTGATACCAGTAGAAGAACGGAATGCCGACCAGCGACGGCTCGATCCGGTTGTAGAGCGGCGGCCAAAGCACCGCGAGATAGGGCACCATCAGAAGCAGATGAACCGGCCGGAATCCCCTGCGCGCGCTCTTTTCGCCAGCCGCCATTTTCGCCCCCGGATTCGTCCGCGACTGGATTACGGCAATACCCGGCCGACGCCAAGCGTGGGGGGTATTTATTTTGGCGCACCGTTTCTGGTACCGTTCGGCAATTATTCGGGGGAAAATCATGCGCATATTTTTGGCGGGATTGGTCGGCGCGATCGCGAT
The DNA here is from genome assembly GCA_963760345.1 of uncultured Alphaproteobacteria bacterium. Classification (GTDB taxonomy): domain Bacteria; phylum Pseudomonadota; class Alphaproteobacteria; order Micropepsales; family Micropepsaceae; genus Rhizomicrobium. Next base: position 911,540 of record CAVXCU010000001.1, on the reverse strand, counting down.
GTTCATCTGGACGTCGGTCGCCCATGTGGCGACGCCGCTCGCCACCACCGGAATCAGCCAGATGGACAACGAGGCGGCGCTTGGAACCGCGTTGCAGACCGCGACGGGCAACAAGCCGGGCTTCTACATATTTCCCGGCGTGGACATGAAAGATCCCAACGCCATGGCGAAGGCCGACGCGGCGATGAAAATCCATCCGTCCGGTCTCCTCATCTATCACCCGCCTGGCGCAACCGGGGTCACGCCGGTGCGGCTCGTCGCGGAGTTCCTCACGGAATTCGCGGAAGCGTTGATTGCGGCCTTCCTGCTGGCGCAGACAATGCTGGCGGCCTACGCGGCGCGCGCGGGTTTCGTCACGCTTCTGGGAATTGGCGCCGCGCTCACGACGAACGTCTCCTACTGGAACTGGTACGGTTTTCCCGTGAGCTACACGATCGCTTACGCGTCCATCGAGATCATCGGCTATCTGGTGGCCGGGCTCGTGATCGCGGCGATCCTGAAGCCGCGAACGGCGTGAGTTCAATTCGCCGGTTTCAAACGCGGGCCGACGGTGCCCCGGCGAACTCGAATCGCGCGAGGCGCACGCCAGATCCGATTTGTTTTTCGTTCGAAGCGCCTACCAGAATAAGCCCTGCGCGAGTAGGCGATTAGCAAGTTCGGAAACATCTCCATTGAGCGCACGGCTTTCTCTCCGCCGTCAGGAGCTACCGCCGTCCGGATCATGTCCTTCCGGATCCGGGTGATCGTCTCCATCCTCGCCACTGTGGTCGCCGTTTCCGCCACTACTGGCATTGTTGCCGCTGTCATCGTTGTGATCGCTGCTGTTGTCGTTGTCCTGACTGTCACTCGGCGTACCACTTTGCGGATTTGATTGATCAGAAGCAGGTGTACGATCTGGATCTGGTAACGGATCGGTGTCCTCATCTTCCGGCGTACCCGGAACCTCGGTCGCCGGAACCTCGTCTGAAGACGGCGGCGCTGTGTCGCTCGGAGCGATGACGTTTATGGCTCCGCCCACAACGGGATCTATGAAATCCAAAGCGCGCAATACCATCACGCCAGCTTTCATGGCGTTCTTTTCAGTTAGATAGTCTTTCCAAGATGACTGCCCTGAGGTCGAGTTATCTTGGGATTGCAGAGCCGGTCCGCTGCCGGAGGGATTTGCTATAATGGAAGCAACGTCCGGTACGGGCTGCCCATAGTATACATTTGCTGATTCGGCCCCCGACGCACACGTGACAAATCCGTGCAGCGCCGCGACAGCTACTGCCCCAAAAATCAAATATTTGCTGACAGTCGACATGTTCGCTACTGGAATATCGTTCCCACTATCGTTCCTTTCGCAACCCAGGAACCGTCGGAGTACCGTCCCCGCACCGCGTTGCCGTTTCCCTGGTCGACAGTTGCGCGATCCAAAACAAATAGCTCGCGTCCGAGTTCGCGCAGCTGCGCATCGATTTGTCTTTGAGCATCTTCAAAGCGCTGCGCGAAGGTAATGTTGACTGTTTCGTCCTTGTACTTCTCACGCAGCGTCTCGGCCAAGCCGACCGCACTAGTTTGTGCCGCCTGGAGCGCATCGCGTTCGGAGGTGCCCGGCGTCTCGCCAGTAACTGGTTTGGGATCAGCATCCCCGCCAACGCCGTCTTTAGAATTCCGCTGTGCGTCTATAATCGCGCTTAGTCGCGATTGCGAACTTTGCGTTGTGGAGAGTTGGTCCTGCAGCTTCAAAACATCGCCTTCATAATCATATGCCTGAACGACACGATGGCAGCCGTCGCGGGCTTGAGTGATCAATATCTGTTGTTCGCCAACTTCATTGAGAATAACCGGAGAAACGAATACTATCCCATATAGATCATCCGGCTTGATTTTCTGGGAATATGACACGGAGCTATAATCACAGCTGTACTTATTATCCTTGGTGGCCTCATGCTTTCCTGCATCGGGATCCGCAATTATTGGCCCGCTGTTGAGTCGTGGGAACGCAGTAGAAACGAACGATTTTAGTCGAGACGATTGCGCTTGGGCCAAACACGAATTGAAGCTGGCATTGAAGCAAACAAATGCATCGTAAGGGGCTTGAACGCTCGTTGCGCACGCCGATACCAAACACGCCAAGCCGAGCAACAATGGTAGACAGAAAATCAATCTTCTGAAATCGCCGTGCGCCTTCATCCCCTGCTCCCCAGTTTCAGGCGGCGTTCAGTTGAACTGTAGGAGCGAAAGCTCGCAATGCTGAAGGCTAGCTACCGCTAGTTTACTCACAGCTTTATTAGTACGAGTCGCGATGTGAATTTCACCACCGGAATAATTGCCGGCTTGGCTCATGCGCCCGCCCAAGAATCCCGCCACAGGCATTGCGGAATGCGTTTAGGTTGCTCAGAGATTTGTCGGTAAGTCCGCCGATCGCTACTGCAAATGCGCGATCCGGCGGTAGGACAGTGCTTCGGCCACATGCACGCGGTCGATCGTGTCGGCGCCGGCGAGATCGGCGATGGTGCGGGCCACGCGCAACACCCGGTGATAGCCGCGCGCGGTGAGCCGCATGCGCTCGGCGGCGTCCGTCAATAGGCGCGTGCCAGCCGGCTCGGGCGTCGCCACGCGATCGAGCAATTCGCCTTCCGCTTCCGCGTTGGTGCGCAGCGCAAGGCCTTCGTAACGGGCGCGCTGGATGTCGCGGGCGCCCGCCACACGTGCCGCGACCGTAGCCGTGCCTTCGGCAGGCGGGGGCAACGCGAGGTCCTGCGCGGAGACACCCGGCACTTCGACGTGGATATCAATGCGGTCGAGCAGCGGCCCCGAGAGCCGCGTCTGATAGTCCTGCGCACATTTGGGCGCCCGGCCGCAGGCGCGCGCCGGTTCGCTGGAATAACCGCATTTGCAGGGATTCATCGCGCCCACGAGCTGAAAGCGCGCGGGATAGCGCACATGCGCGTTGGCGCGTGCAACGACCGCTTCGCCCGTTTCGATCGGTTGCCGGAGCGATTCGAGAACCGCACGCTGGAACTCCGGAAGCTCGTCAAGAAACAGCACGCCCAGATGCGCGAGGCTCACTTCCCCGGGCTTCACGCGCAGACCGCCGCCGACCAGCGCCGCCATTGAGGCGGAATGGTGGGGCGTGCGAAAAGGCCGCCGCCGGGAAATCGCGCCGTCTCGCAGTTCGCCGGCCAGCGATTGCACCATCGAAAGTTCGAGCGCCTCCCGCGCGTCGAGCGGCGGCAGGAGCCCGGCCAGTCGCGCGGCGAGCATCGACTTTCCCGAACCGGGCGGCCCGATCATCAGCATGTTGTGGCCGCCTGCGGCAGCGATCTCGAGCGCGCGCTTCGCCGTTTCCTGACCCTTCACGTCCCTGAGGTCGGGAACCGAAACCCGGTCGTCGGCGATCCTGGCCGCCGGCGGGTTCAACACCTGCACGCCCTTCATGTGATTGACGAAAGCGATGAGCGAAGGCGCGGCCACGATCTCGATTCCGGCGGCCCATGCCGCTTCCGGCCCGCAGGCGGCCGGGCAGATCAAGCCACGCTGCGTTTCGGAAGCGGCCAGCGCAGCGGGGAGCACACCCGCAACCGCCGTGATCTGCGCGTCGAGCGACAATTCTCCCAACGCGGTGTAGCCCGCGAGTTCGCCTGCCGGCAGGACACCCATGGCAGCCAGAAGGCCGAGAGCGATGGGAAGATCGTAGTGGCTGCCTTCCTTCGGCAGATCCGCCGGTGCGAGATTGACTGTGATGCGCTTGGCCGGCAGCGCGAGCCCGATCGCCGACAACGCCGCACGCACCCGCTCGCGACTTTCGTTCACGGCCTTGTCGCCCAGGCCTACGACGCTGAAATTCGGCTGTCCGTCGCCGATATGGACCTGAACGTCCACTTCGCGGGCTTCGATGCCCTGAAACGCAACCGTATAAATATGCGCGATGGTCATCCACGCCCCCCGATGGGGGATTAGCGCGCACGCCGCGCGCGCCGGCAACGCGGGTCTGTCACGCTTTGTCGCGATTCATGTCGCAAGTTTTGTCGAAGCGGGCCGGTCGCGACCGCATCACATGAATTTCTCAGCCAAGCGCAATTGCCGCGGCCAGCCCGGCGATCAGGAAGCGCACAAGATAGCCCACGGAATGCGAAAACGTCAGCAGCGGATCCATCTTGATCCAGAATCCGTTCGTGACCTGCATCACAAGTGGACCCGCAATCCAGGCGATCGTAGCCACGGTCAGCGCACTCTCGATCGTGGTCGCGCCCGTGTACCAGCACAGCAGGACCACGCCGGCCGCGGTCAGATAGGCGAGCACGCAGGCGATGACGATCGCGCGCTTGTCGCCCTTCTGCCGAAATTCGGGCCACCACACTTCGGGATAGCGATTGTAACGTTCGTGAAACAGCACGCCCATGAACAGCCAATCGCTGAACGTCATCGCCGTACCGGCCACGGCGATCGCAACCCATAATTTCCAGGTCATCGCTGATTCCCCCGAAATCCGGGCAAGTCTAACGCGGCACCACGTCGAAGGCGATAGTCGTGCGCGCCTGTTGCGATTTGAAGGGAATCGTGCCGTGCCACATATAGGACGGGAAAAGTACGAGGCGCCCCGGCTGCGGCTGCACCACGCGGCGGATGGGGTCCTTGAGGCCTGCCTCGAAATTCGGCTCGCCGAATTTGATCCAGCCTTGCCGGCCGTCCGCGACGGCCTCTGGCAACGCGACATAATAGGCGGAACTGATCCAGCCTTTCTGGTGAATGTGATTGGTGTGGAAGCCGCAATCGTGCAGCCGCGACGACCACGACGCCGCATAGCCGAATTCCCTGCGGCGGCGCCTCAGCAACGGATGGCTGTCGCTGTCTTTAAGCCGCGCAATGTAGGAGGCCACCGCCTCGTCGACGCGGACGCGCAAGCGTTCCGGGAGGTCATGACCCTTGCCGAACAGGTCGTTCGGCGACTGCGTACCGCCCCGAAGCGTCTGATCGACGTGTTCGCGCTTGTCGAGATGCAAGCGATCGAGATACGCATTCAGATCGCGGTTGAAGCTCTCCATATCCGCGTAACCTTCGGGCGGCGGAAGCTCGAACATCTGGATGAAATTCTCATAGTCGTTGAGGTCTTCGTCCCGGGAGTCGCCGCCGGCGCGCAAGGCGAGGCCCCATAGCGCCAATCCGCCCTGATTTTCCGGTTCGAGCGCCATCGCCTCTTCTGCCGCTGCAATCGCTTTCCCCGCGTCGCCCGCCCGAATCAGCGTATCGGCGAAGTTTCGCCAGATAAGTGCGTGTCGCGGCTGCATCCCGACCGCGATCTCATGCTCGATGATGGCCGCGTCGAACTCGCCCTTCCGCGCGTGAATCAATCCAAGACCGTCATGCAGCATGCAACTGTCGGGCAGGAGACGCGCGGCGCGCTCATATTCTTCCCGCGCGCGGTCGTAATCCTCCCGCATGAACAGGAAACTGGCCTTGTCGAGCGGGAGGTATCCCAGCTCGGGATGGAGCGCAGATGCGTCGTCATAGGAACGAAGAAATTCGTCGTCGCGTCCCAGGCGATAAAGCAATTGATTGAGATCGCGATGCGCTTGTATGTCGAGCGGATTGCGAGCGAGGGCGCGGTGGTAGCAAAAAACAGCTTCTTCGTGACGCCCAAGCTCCTGCAGCGCGCTGCCGCGATTGTAATCAACCGTCGGCATCTCGGGCACTTTGGCCTGAGCGGAATCGAAAAGCCGCAACGCTTCGCCGAGCCGTCCCTGCATTCTTGCGGAGACGCCGAGATTATGTTCGAGCGCAGCGATTTGGCGCGGATTCTGCGAGCCGAGCGACAACGCCTGCCGCAGGATCGTTTCGGCTTCTTTCGGCCGGCCGAGATCGTTCAAAGCCGCGGCCAGGCTCTGCTTCGCGAAAACATAGTTGGGCTGAATCCGCAGTGCAGCGCGAAAGCTCGCTTCGGCACCGGCGTGATCCCGCAGCGAGGATTGCGCCAATCCGAGATTGAGATGCGCTTCGACGTAGTTCGGCTTGAGCCTGATGGCCTCGCGCTGGGCCGCAATGCTTTCCTCCCAGCGGCCCTGTGCCCGCAGCAGATTGCCGAGATTGTGATGCACGTGAGGCTGATCCGGCTTCAGTGCGAGGGCGCGACGATAAAGCGCCTCGGCCTCTTCGTTGTTACCCTGCCCGTGGCGGATCGCGGCCAGAAGCTGCAGCGCATCGGGCTCATCGGGCAATTCGCTAAGCACCCGCGCGAGCGTTGCCTCCGCTTGCGGGATTTCGTTGCGGTTGAGCTGGGCAGCCACCTGCTTCAACAGCGTCCTGACCTGCTCTTCCCGAAGTCCGGCGGCGGTGTCCGTCATGGCTAGTTGCCGGTCGCGCGGCGCAACTCGGATTGAAACCAGCCCACGCCCGTTTCGTGCTTCGGCGACAGACGGCCCTTGGCGTAAACGCCCGCGTCGAGATTGCGCTGCACGGCCTCGGTGATCGCGATATCCTCGACCGTCGTCGCCTCCGACGACGCCATCGCACGCGCGATCTCCACCTCCGGTAGATCGGGAGGAAAGAAATAAAGATAATCGAGCCGCGTGCGGGCGTGATCGATGGGCCACATCCGCTCCATCATCACGCCATTGGCGTAGATGTTGATGCCGAGACAGGGCCACAGCCACGCCCAGATTCCCGAAACCGGAGAGCCGTCACGGGCGGGCGCGCTATAGAACATGGCCGGCGCCTGGATATCGACTTCGTATTTCGCGGCGTCGATCGCCGCGTTGAGCCCGGGATGCACCGATGGGACATGATACCCTTCGAGATAATTCTCGACATAGGTTTTCCAGTTGCAGCGAATTTCATGCGTCGTGTGCCGTGCGAAACGAAAGGTTTCGACCGGCCAATCGTGCAAGCGCTCGTCGAACAATGTCGTAGCGCACGCCAGCGGCTGCGCGTCGTGGTCCATGTTGACGAACACGAAGCCGCGCCAGCTTTCGCAGCGAACCGGAAAGAGCGAATAATTGCGCGGGTCGAAGCCTTCGGCCGGGCCGAAATCGCGCGCATTGGCGAGACGGCCGTCGAGCGCATAGCGCCAGCCATGATAGCGGCACACAAGCGCGCCCGCGCAATTGCCCGCGCCGTTCTCCGCCAGCGGCCCCGCGCGGTGGCGGCACACATTGTGGAAAGCGCGGATGACCGCATCTTCGCCGCGGACAAGGATCAACGGAAATCCGGCCGCGGTCATCGCGACGTAAGCGCCGGGCCCGGCAAATTGGCTTTCATGGGCTGCAAGCAGCCAGGCGCGCGCAAAAACGCCCCGCCGCTCGGCTTCGTATTGCTCGGCGCCGCGATAATAGAGGGCTTCGAGGGTCTCGGGTGCAGACTGACGCATGGCGGCAATTCTAGCAGGAGCCGGGCGCCCTTGCGAAGCCGGTCTCCCACCCCTACCGTTGGGTTCCCGCTATCCCTAAACGAGAGCCCGATGAGTTCCAAACGTTTCGAAGGCACCGACAAATATGTCGCGACCGATGATTTGAGAATTGCCGTTAACGCATCGATCACGCTGGAGCGGCCGCTCCTGATCAAGGGCGAGCCCGGCACCGGCAAGACGCAGCTGGCCTTTGAAGTGGCAGAGGCACTTGGCGCACCCCTTATCACCTGGCACGTGAAATCCACGACCAAAGCCCAGCAGGGTCTCTATGAATACGACGCGGTGACCCGGCTGCGCGATTCCCAACTTGGCGACGTGCGCGTCAAGGACGTGAAAAACTACATCAAGAAGGGCAAGCTCTGGGATGCGTTCGATATGGCCCAGCGGCCCGTGCTTCTGATCGATGAGATCGATAAGGCCGACATCGAATTTCCCAACGATCTCCTGCTCGAACTCGATCGCATGGAATTCTTCGTTTACGAAACGGGCGAAACGATCAAGGCCGAGCGGCGTCCGATCGTGATGATCACGTCCAACAACGAGAAGGAGCTGCCCGACGCATTCCTGCGCCGCTGCTTCTTCCACTACATCAAATTCCCCGAGCGCGACACGATGCAGAAGATCGTCGACGTGCACTATCCCAACATCAAACAGAAGCTCGTGTCGGAAGCGCTCAATGTCTTCTACCAGATCCGCGACGTGCCGGGCCTGAAGAAGAAGCCGTCGACCTCGGAGCTGCTCGACTGGCTCAAGCTCCTGTTGAACGAAGACATCCCGCCGGAGGCGCTGAAGGAACGCGATCCCACGAAGCTGATCCCGCCGCTGCACGGCGCGTTGCTCAAGAACGAGCAGGACGTGCACCTGTTCGAGCGGCTGGCGTTCCTGGCGAGACGGGAGACGAGGAATTGAAAGCCGCCCTGGGCGCCCTCATTCTTATCGTTGCCCCGGCGATGGCGCACGCGCAGACGGCTGCGGACGCATTCGCGGATCGGCCCGATGGCGCCAAGGTGGACATCGCGTCCGGCTTTGTCTGTCCGGCCAAGATTGGCCTGTTCGAGCGCGACGCGGTGGGCGAGGCCGATCCCGAAACGGGCACAGATTTCTGCGCCTATTCGGCGCTCGATGGCGTCTACGGCACGATCAAGGTGACTCCGCTCACCGGCGCCTACGATCCCAAGGGCTCGTTCGCTGCCGATTTCGCCGAACAGGAAGGCACCGGCGGCAAGCAAATCTCCGAGCGGCCCGAGAACATGGCTGCTGCCGGCTCGGCACCGCTCGCCGTGTACACCCGCACCTATGAGACATCCAAGCTCGAAGACCTGCACTACCGCGTGACGTTTGCGGGCGCCGAAGTGAAAAACTGGTCGGTCGAAGCGACCATGGAGTTTGCCGACCCGCGCGACACGCCCGTCGAGCAGGAATTCCTCCACGCCGTCTATGCGGCCGCACAGACCCAGATCGTCGCGAAATAAAGCGGCCGGAATTCTGCTCGCGGCGGCCCTGTTCGCCGCGACGCGAGCCCAGGCCGGCGATCCGCTCGATGCGCTCGTCGCGGACTATCCCACGACGCTGTCGGGCCATGACGGCAACTTCGTGATCTTTCGCGACGGCACGCGCATGGACGCGGGTGCCCCAGACCCGAGCAAATCCTTCGGCGAGCTTCTGCGCAACGCCACGATCATCGACCAGTTCCGCCTCGCCTATCCGAAGGGCGCACTCGCCTCGCCTCCTGCGCCTGATTTCGATCCGGGCCGGTTCCGCAATGAAGCATTCTTCTCGAAGATGTATGGCGATTGCCGCAAGGCCGCGCCCAATCTCGTATCCATAATCTGGCTGCCGAAGCACTGGGGTCGCCGCATCGACGTCACGCCGGTCAACGGCGTGGCCGACCGTCTCAAGGAGATCTCCGCCGAGATCGACGCGTTGCCGCCGGCGATTGCGCGGGCCGCCTACCCCGTCGCCGGCACCTATTCCTGCCGTCCCGTGCGCGACACCGGCAGGATGTCCATGCATTCCTATGGCGCGGCGATCGATCTGAACCTTGCTTATTCCGATTACTGGATCTGGAGCGCGGGACAAAACGCCAGGGCCGTCCCCTATCATAACCGCATGCCGGAGCAGATCGTTGACGCGTTCGAACGCCGCGGCTTCATCTGGGGCGGTAAATGGTACCATTACGACACCATGCATTTTGAGTACCGCCCGGAATTGCTGGCGCTGGCCCCCGCCCGGGCCCCGCGCTAGACTGCGCCAAACGCAATCGCACGAGACGCCCATGTTCTTCCAGTTCTTCGACGAACTCCGCTCCGCCCGCATCCCGGTCACGCTGAAGGAATATCTGGCGCTGATGGATGCGCTCGACCACGACGTCATCGACATGAAGATCGACGAATTCTATTACCTGTCGCGCACCGCGCTGGTGAAGGACGAGCGCAACCTCGACAAATTCGACCGCGTCTTCTCCCATGTGTTCAAAGGTCTCGAAACGCTGGAAGGAACCGAGCTCGCGCAGATGCCGGAAGAATGGCTGCGCGCGCTGACCGAGAAATTCCTCACCGAGGACGAGAAGAAGCTCATCGAATCCATGGGCGGCTGGGACAAGCTGATGGAGACGCTGAAGCAGCGGCTCGAAGAGCAGAAGAAGCGCCACGAAGGCGGCTCCAAGATGATCGGCACGGGGGGCACCTCGCCTTTCGGCGCCATGGGTTACAATCCCGAAGGCGTGCGCATCGGCCAGGACAAGGGTCGCCACGGCAAGGCCGTGAAGGTGTGGGACAAGCGCGAATACAAGAACCTCGACGATTCCGTCGAACTCGGCACGCGCAACATCAAGGTCGCGCTGCGCCGGTTGCGCAAATGGGCGCGCCAGGGCGCGGAAGTCGAACTCGATCTGACGGGCACCATCAAGGACACGGCGAACAAGGGCTATCTCGATCTCAAGCTGATCCCCGAGCGCCACAACACGGTCAAGGTGCTCATCTTCTTCGACATCGGCGGCTCGATGGACGCCTACATCAAGCTCTGCGAGGAACTGTTCAGCGCGGCCAAGACCGAATTCAAGCACATGGAATTCTTCTATTTCCACAACTGCCTTTATGAGTGCGGTGTGGAAGGACAATCGCCGCCGCCACAACGAGAAATTCGCCGACCTGGGACGTGCTGCACAAATTCCCGCACGACTACAAAGTGATCTTCGTGGGCGACGCGACGATGAGCCCCTACGAGATCACCTATCCCGGCGGTTCGGTCGAACATTGGAACGAGGAAGCGGGCGCCATCTGGCTCGACCGCGTGGCGCAGATCTACGAACACGTCGTCTGGCTCAATCCCGTGGCGGAGAAGCATTGGGAATACACGCCGTCGATCGGCCTGATCCAGCAGGTCATCTCGGGCCGCATGTACCCGCTGACGCTGGGCGGCCTCGACACGGCGATGCGGGAATTGAACAGATAGTTTCGTTGGAAGCGCGTACGCGTTTCCCTCGCCCCCATCGGGGGAGAGGGTCAGGGTGAGGGGGTCGTGGTCGCAGAACGCATTTTGGAAATTCGCGCGCAATATGCGTCACGAGCGCGCGAATTCGGAAGTCCCAAACTCTTCAATTCCGAAATCACGATGTGCCGATAAATATGGAAGACGCAACTATGACATCGCTTGACGCGCTGAGTGGCGTAGACACCCCCTCACCCCGACCCTCTCCCCCGATGGGAGCGAGGGAGTTTCAATCCTCATGACAGACACCTCGACCTGCAAGCAGCCGCCGGGGATTGTCGCGCCGGTGGTGGATTCCCGCAAATGCGAGGGCAAGGAAGATTGCGTCCGCGTTTGTCCCTATGACGTGTTCACGGTGCGCAAGCTTTCGGACGGCGAGCGCGCGGCACTGCCGTTCTTCGTGCGCCTCAAGGTCGCCGTCCACGGCGGCAAACAGGCTTTTGTGACGAAACCCGATCAATGTCATTCCTGCGGGCTCTGTGTCGCGGCCTGCCCGGAAAGCGCCATCAGGCTCGCGCGGCTATAGAAAATTTGTCATCTCGTTGCGGGGCGACAGAGCGATCGGGCTGACGATTCCGGCAAAGTGCGTCGCGCGCCCTTGCCGCCGCCAGTCGTCCCTGCTTCGATGCCGGTGGCGAACCCCGGAGGCTTCCATGCTTCAAGTCCATCACCTGAACAATTCGCGCTCCCAGCGCATCCTGTGGCTGCTGGAGGAACTGGGCGCGCCTTACGAGATCGTTCGCTATCAGCGCATGAGCCCGGTGCCGCTGGCACCGCCGGAATTGAAGAAGGTACACCCGCTGGGCAAGTCGCCCGTCATCACCGACGGCAATCATACGATCGCGGAATCGGGCGCCATCGTCGAATATATTCTCGACAAATACGGCAAGGGACGGCTCCGTCCAGATCCGAAATCGGACGACCACGTCAAATACATCGAATGGATGCACTACGCCGAAGGTTCGGCGATGCTGCCTTTGATGATGCATCTCTATGCGGGATTCCTGGGCGAAGGTGCTGCGCCCTTGCGCCCGCGCATCGACAGCGAGATCGCCAATCAGCTTTCCTATATGGAAAACGCGCTCAAGGGCCGCGACTATCTCGTAGGCAGCGGCCTCTCCGGTGCGGATGTCCAGGTGGTGTTCGTGCTTGAAGCGGCGGATGCAAGCGGGCTGCTCAAGGATTATCCGGCACTCCGGCATTATCTCGACAAGATGCAGGCGCGTCCCGCCTATAAACGCGCCATCGAGAAGGGCGGTCCTTATTCGCTGGGCGCCAATCGCAGGCCCGCCTCGTCCTGATCGTCGCGCAAAGACACGGGCCGATCTCAGAGTGTCACGCCGAAGACTCGTTGCAACATCAGTATGTAGCCATAATAGGCTGCCGCCGTGACGGCGACGCCGATCCCCGTGCTCAACCAGAAATCGAGTCCCCAGCGCAGGCAGAGCGGCAAGACCACAAGAAAGACGCAGCCCGGAAGCGTGAGCAGAAAGACGTTCCACGCATAGTTTCCGGTGCGAACGGGATCGTGCGTGTCGACATAGAGCCACAGCGCGATCATCCCGCTCCCGATGGGAATGGAGGGCGCGACCGTTGCGAACAAGGTCCAGCGCTTGGCAAGCTCTGCGAGCGCGACGATGACGGCGGCCGTCACGAAGACCTTCAGCCCGGTCATCAGAATAGACGTCATGCCTTGGCCGCCGTGCCCCAGTAATTGTAGCCGGCAAAGCGTGGCGTGCCGGGAAGATACATCGTTTCCATATTCTCTACGCGAAAACCGCCGTTCTGGATCAGCGACGGGATCGGCCGGCCCAGATGGCAGCCGCCGCCGATCGCTTTCCAGATCGGCGTCAGACGGCCCTGCCAGCGCTTTACATCTGCGTCCGGCGCTTCGCCATGTTCGCAGAAAATCATGCGGCCGGCCGGCTTCAGCACCCGGCGCATTTCCGAGAGTGCCGCCATCACATCGGGGATCGTGCACAGCGTGTAGGTGATGAGCACGGTATCGGCGCATTCGCTTTCAAGGGGAATTTTTTCGGACGGCAGATCGAGGAATTCTAGCGGGATCGTCGTCTGCGCGACGCGCTCGGCGGCCCGTGCGCGCATCTCCGCCGAGGGTTCCAGCGCCCAAAGGTGCGTGACCTTCGCTGCATCGTAAAAGGGCAGATTGTGGCCCGCGCCGAACCCCACTTCGAGCACGCGCCCCTCGGCGCGCGGCACGACTTTCCGGCGCTGGTAGCGGATCGGCTTGGCGCTCATCGCCGCGGACAGAAGCGGCGGCAGGAGGTAGCGGTCGTAGAGGCCCATGGCGTTTTCTCCAAGCCAAGCTGACCGGAGTATCACGCAGCTTTCAAGTGCTTGCGAATCCAATCGGCGAGGGCATCTTCGGAAAACGCACCGGAAGCCAGCGAGAGGATCGCAAGTACACATTGCATGTCGTCCGCGACGAGCGCGAAACCGTTGAGGTCGAGGAACAATTCGAGCGCCACGAGCGCGATGCGTTTGTTCCCGTCGACAAAGGCATGATTCTTTGCCAGCCCGAACGCATAGGACGCGGCCAGCGCCGCAGCGTCGGGCTCGCCATAGGCTGCGAGATTCTGCGGTCTGGCGATCGCGGACTCGAACAACCCTTCGTCGCGAATGCCCGTGGCGCCACCATGTTCCTGAAGTTGTTCGTCATGAGCGGCGAGCAGAACGTCGCGGTCGATCCATATCCAGTCCGTCACTTTGCCAGCTCACGCAGCGCATGGCGCCGGTTCTTCATCACTTTTCGCGCAGCTTCGAGTTGCCGCGTCTTGTCCGCGTCATAGGATGCGAGCCGAAACCCATCCGGCGCCGGTGTCAGCGTCAGGGAATCGCCCTTTTCCACCTTGAGGGCTGCGAGGGCTTCTTTCGGCAACGTCACACCCAGCGAATTGCCGATTTGAATAATTTTGAGCGAGAAGTGCTGCATGGCGGCCTTTGTTGGTACGTTTGTTATAATGGACGTTATAACAAACGTATAACATCCGCAAGACCGTTAACGGCCTTATCCTGGCGGCCCGTTGGGCGGATCGCCATTGTTGGGGACGTGGAGGTGGACCGGCTTGTCGCCATAGCCGGTCTGGTTGTCGGTATCGAAGCCATCGGTGAGTCCCTTTGCCAGGCAAAACAGGGTTCCCAGGCCGAAGCCGACGCCCTCCGGACTGGCGCAGGGCAACAGCAGCGGCTGTTGTTTGCGGGCGAGCCCGCGGGCCCAATGCGCGGCATAGCGCGACCGGTTGGTGTGGTCCGCATAATCGACCGAGTCGTTTGGCTTCATGCCGGCCGACGCGATCGCACATTGGGCACGCTGCTCAGCCGTCAGCTTGATCAGATTTTCCGGCGCGCAATCGAACAGAAACAGATGAAACCCGTTGAGGTTTGGGCCGCCGGCGACCGGCGGCAGGGTGAGCGTGCGGTAGTCGGGAATTTGCGGAAGCGTCATGTGTACGCGCTTTCGCGGTTTGGCTTGCTCGGGGTTTGGAATCGGCGTTTGCGGTTTCGGCGCGAGCATGAACCACACCAGCATCTCGCGCGCGGACATTTGCGGCGGCGCCGGCGCCTTCACGGTGTGCAACAGCGCCGCGATCAGTCCGGCGTGGATGAGAAATACGGCCGCCGCAGCGGCGAGCCTGCGCGCGGAGATATTTTTGGGAATTATATAGATGACTCCATTTCGCCTGCTGCTTGATCCGAAGCTGTTCAATTACGTCATCATGGCGCTTTACGGCCTGAACGCGGGGCGGTGGGCCGTGCATGGTTCGTGGGCCGATGTGTCCTACTGGCTTTGCGCGTTTGGGATCACCGCAACCGTGACGTGGGGCTACGGGCACCCATGAACCGCGTGGAGCACATTGGCGACGCCACGCTCTATCTTGGCGATTGCCGGGAGATTCTGCCAACGCTCGGCACGGTCGATGCTGTCGTGACCGATCCGCCGTATGGGATTGGATTTGCTGCGCAACCGACGAAGTGGCAGCGGAGAGCCGGACAAGCGCCTGAGCAATGGGATGATTCTGTTGCCGATGGCGTTCTGGCGCTCCCCACAATCGCGCCGTGCATCATCTGGGGCGGCAATTACTACGCTTTGCCGCCTTCTCGGGGCTGGCTGACGTGGTTCAAGCCGGATGCCCCTCCTTCAATGGGCAATGTCGAACTGGCATGGACAAGCCTCGACAGGACCGTACGGCAGATTTCTCATTCCATTGGTGCGACCAACGGTGAGCGGGTCGGGCACCCGACGCAAAAGCCTCTCCGCGTCATGCAGTGGTCTCTAGGCTTCATTCCTGACGCTCAAACCATCCTCGACCCCTTCATGGGCAGCGGCACAACGGGCGTAGCGTGCGCGAATCTGGGCCGGGAATTCATCGGGGTCGAGATTGAGGAAAAGTATTTCGACATCGCGTGCCGCCGGATCGCGGACGCCTATTCGCGGCCAAGGCTTTTCACGGAGCCGGAACGCAAGGCCGAGCAGCTACATCTTGGGGCGATGGAATGAAGTATATAATTCCCATATTTTTCAACGCGTCAAGCACCGGCTACGCGTCCGGCTTGAATTCCAGAATATCGCCCGGCTGGCATTCGAGCACGGAGCATATCTTTTCCAGCGTCGAAAAGCGCACACCCTTCACCTTGCCCGATTTGAGCAGCGAAAGATTGGCTTCGGTAATGTCGATCGTTTCGGCCAGATCCTTCGAGCGCATCTTGCGCCGGGCCAGCATCACGTCGAGATTGACGACGATCGCCATCAGACGAACCCCGCATTCTCGTCGGCCATGCGGCGCGCCTCGGCCATCACGCGCGCAATGACGAACGTCGCGCCGGCCAGGAACAGCACTTCGATGTCGTCGGAGCCGAAACCCAGCGAAATCATGCGATGCCCCGGCGGATTGTGGTGCGACAAGAGATAGCTGACGGGCGCCTGCATCACGAAGGTCGTCACGACATACCAGAACATCGCGGTCGCCACGCGGCTGAGCGCGCGCAGATTTGCGGGCGAGAAAATCTGGCCCAGCGAAAACAGCCGAAAAAGCTGCGCCAGAGCGAGCAGGCCCCACGCCGCGATCCCGGCAGGAACCAGATCGCAGGCCAGCGCCAGAAGACGATCGGTCAGCGGGACGGCGCCCGTCAGCCCGTCCACATGGCTCATATGCATGTTGAGTGCCTTGGTCTGATCGGGAAAGACGAAGATCAGGATCGGCATAAGCAGAAACAGAACCGCGCCGGCCCAGGAAAGTACAGCCATGATGCGGCTCGCACGAACAAGACTCTTTGAAACCGTCATCCGTTCACTCCGTCGTTGCAAAAGTTGTGGCGGCGGTCGGGATGGGTGCTGGCTTGTCGGCCATCGCGCCCGGTCGAGCCGATGGACGTTCTAGCACGATAAAGAATTATTGCAATACGATAATTACAAGCAACGGCTTATTCTGGCGCGATGACGACCTTGATGCCGTCCAGTTCGGGCTTGCAGGTGATCTGGCAGGAGAGCCGCGACTGGGGCTCCACGGCCAGCGCCATGTCGAGCATGTCGATCTCCGCGTCCGACGGGGAGCTGAGCTTTTCGTACCAGCCGTCTTCCACATAGACGTGACAGGTGGCGCACGCACACGCCCCGCCGCATTCCGCCGCAATGGGAAGGCCCGCGTCGCGCAGGATCTCCATCACGCTCCAGCCGTCGCGGCCCTCGATCGTGTGCTCCGCGCCCTTGCGGTCGACCGCGACGATCTTCATGCGACGCCCAGTTTCTTCTGCAGGCTCGACGACGATGTCGTGTATTGGAAACGCAGTTTCTCGTTCGGCCTGCAGATGTGGAACGCGGCTTGCGCCATCAGCGCGGCCTCGTGGAAACCGCACAGTATGAGTTTGAGCTTGCCGGGATAGGTGTTGATGTCCCCGATTGCGAAGAC
Source organism: uncultured Alphaproteobacteria bacterium (assembly GCA_963760345.1). Lineage (GTDB taxonomy): Bacteria > Pseudomonadota > Alphaproteobacteria > Micropepsales > Micropepsaceae > Rhizomicrobium. The sequence goes on along the minus strand of CAVXCU010000001.1, from coordinate 894,737 downwards.
CCCCGGCGTCGCGCTTTCGAATTTCGCAGTGTCGACGGCAATCAGATTCTCGTGGAGATTGAGGCCGAATTCCGCAATCGGTCCGAGCTTGATGGTTAATCCGAAGAAGGGCAGGAACGTATCGGTTTCATGGTTCCATTCGCGCTTGTCCGCGCCCGCAAGCGTCACCGATTCAAGCCGGCCGTCGGCGCCGTGCAATGCCTTCACGCTCGCGACCTGGAAATTGACTTTGCCCTCGGCCGCAAGTTCGCGCATCCGGTTGACGCTGTGCTGCGCCGCGCGGAAGCCGTCGCGGTGATGCACGAGCGTGAGGCTCCCGGCGATGGGCGCCAGATTGATCGTCCAGTCGAGCGCGGAATCGCCGCCGCCCGCGATCAGGATATTCCGTCCACGGAACATATCCATCTTGCGTACCGCGTAATGCACGCTCTTGCCTTCATAGGCTTCGATGCCGGCGATGGGCGGACGTTTGGGCACGAAGCTGCCGCCGCCCGCGGCGATCAGCACGACGGGGGCTATGATCTCCACGCCCGCATCCGTCGAAAGTTTCCAGCGGCCGTCGGGGAGCTTTTCAAGTCCGCTCGCCATCTGGCCAAGATGAAATTGCGCACCGAAAGGCTTGATCTGTTCCATCAGCCGATCGGTCAGCTCCTGGCCGGTGACGATCGGCAGGCCGGGAATGTCGTAGATCGGCTTCTCGGGATAGAGCTCGGTGCACTGCCCGCCCGGCCGGTCCAGGATGTCGACAAGGTGCGCCTTGAGGTCGAGCAGCCCCAGCTCGAAGACGGCAAAAAGCCCGATCGGCCCCGCTCCGACAATTGCGACATCAGTCTCGACCGGCGCCGTCATGGCCTATTTCACACCGTTTTAGTGTATGACTTTCAAAAGGGTCGTTGTTATATGTAGAAATAGGCGCGCGAGCAATCGTCTTCAATGCGCGGGCGCGGCAGCGCTATAGCCCAGATAGGGCCGAAATCAATCAGTGGCCGAGATAGGCTTCGATGAAAAGCCGGACTTCTTCCGCGCGGCTCTTGAGCAGCCCGAATGCGCTTTTGGCCCGCTCGGCGTTCGTTGCGGGGTCCACCGGTTCGGCCATGGCTGCGGCCTCGGCCATCGAAAAGGCTCCAATTCCGCGGGCGGCGCCCTTCAGCCCATGCGTGGTCTCGCGCCAGACCTTGAAGTCCTGATTCCCGATCGCGCGCTCAAGGCGGCCCAGCAACTCGCCCGCCTGGCCCACGAACAATTGGAGCACTTCGGCATTGAGCGCCGCATCTCCCGACGTGTAGCGGGAGAGATGGACGAGATCGACCGGACGTGACTGCGTGGCCGCCACCGGCATGGGCGAGACCTTTCTCAAAGCGGCCCCCAGCCTGACCGAGATCGATCAAGGTCCCGTTAACGAGGCGAGGTCAGAACGGCCTGTCGCCCACGATGGTCACCCGCTCCATGCGGCGTACCGCCGGAAAATAATCCGAGGCGGCATAGTGCTGCGAGGCGCGATTGTCCCAGAAGGCGATCGAATTCGCCCGCCAGCGGAAACGGCATTGATATTCGGGAATGGCGGCTTGCGCGTAGAGATGGGCCAGCAGCGCGTCGGATTCCTCGCGCGCCATGCCCACGATCGTTTGCGTGAACGCGCGATTGACATAGATGCCCTTGCGGCCGGTTTCGGGATGCGTACGCACCACCGGATGCTCGGCCTTCGGATATTGGCGGTTGAATGCTTCGATCTCCGCCTCGCTCACGCCCTTCTTGCGCATGCCGCGGCGGAAATGCTCGAAATCATGAATGGCCGTGCGGCCCTCGATCTTCGCCTTCACGCCGTCGCTCAGCCCCTCATAGGCCGCGTACATATCGGCGAACAGCGTGTCGCCGCCCACCGGCGGGACTTCCTGCGCGCGCAGTATCGAGCCGAGAGACGGCTCGAGCCGCCACGTCACGTCGCTGTGCCAGGTGTTCTCGCGGCCGCGATTGGTTTCATCGTGCGTGATCGCAAGCACTTCGGGATAGCCCGGCTTGTGGGGCGCAAACGGATGCACTTCGAGTTCGCCGAAACACCGCGCGAAATCGAGATGTTGTTCGGTGGTGATGTCCTGATCGCGGAAGAACAGCACCTTGCGATCGAGCAGCGCGGCACGCAGGCCGGCAAGCGTCGCGCCGTAGAGTGGCTCGGTAAGATCGATGCCCTCGATTTCCGCGCCGATCATGGGCGTCAGCGGCACCAGCCGGAACGGCAAAGCCTCGGTCTTCAGCGCAAGCTCGGTCATGAACTGTCTCCCATGGCCCTTCTCCGTGGGCCTCAGGGACAGCCTAGCAGCCATTCGTGCCCGCAAAAAAGACCCACCCTTGCGCCCGCGCGCGCGGCGCGCCCAAATGGGTGCGACACATAGGGACCAGAAAGATGGGCGCCGCGCTGCCGGACTTTCCCAAGGCCAGCTACGAAGCGGGGGTCCGCGTCCTGGGCAATGGCGCGTTTGCCTATCTGCAGCCGGACGGCGGCTGGGGCTTCTCGAATGCGGGGCTCGTCACCGATAGCGGCGAAGCGCTGCTGATCGACACGCTGTTCGACTTTCCCCACACGCGCGCGATGCTGGACGGCTTCCGCCGCGCGAGCCCGACCAAAATCCGCACGCTCTTCAACACCCATCAGAACGGCGACCACTGGTTCGGCAATGCGCTGGTCGAAGACGCCGAGATCGTGGCGACGAAGCGCGCTGCCGCCGCGATGGCGCATGAGACGCCGGACTTGCTCGCGGGGTTCCTGAAGGCGGCGCCGAGCATGGGTCTCACGGGCGAATATTTCCTCCATTGCTTCGGCCGTTTCGATTTCGCGGGCGCCCGGCCGAAACTGCCCGACACGACATTCACCGGACGCTGCACCAAAATGGTCGGTGCCAAACGCGTCGAACTGATCGAGGTGGGCCCGGCCCATACCGGCGGCGATGCGATCGCCTATGTGCCCGCCGACCGCACCGTCTTCACGGGCGACATTCTTTTCATCCACGGCCATCCCATCGTGTGGACGGGACCGATCGGCAACTGGATCGACGCGTGCCAGATGATCATTGGGCTCGATGCCGAGATCGTCGTGCCCGGTCACGGCCCGGTGACGGACAAGGCAGGCGTCGCGCGCGTGCGCGATTATCTCGTCTATATCCGCGACGAAGCGAAGACCCGCTACGATGCGGGCATGAAGCCGTTCGAAGCGGCGCGCTCCATCGCGCTGGACGATTTCGCGGGCTGGGGCGACGCCGAGCGCATCGCCGTCAACGTTGCGACCCTCTATCGCGAATTCGGCGACACCACCGCGCCATCCGATGCCGCCACGCTGTTCGGCTGGATGGCGCAAATCTGGAAGGACAAGCGCGCATGACCGTCACCGTCTTCGAACATCCGCTTTCGCCCTATGCGCAGAAAGTGAAGATCGCGCTGGACGAAAAAGGCATCGCCTATGACGCCAAGATGCCCGCCGCCATCGGCACCGGCCAGATCGATGCGGAATTTCTCAAGGCCAATCCGCGCGGCGAAGTGCCGGCGCTGATCGATGGCGACGTCGCGATTTTCGATTCCACCATCATCCTCGAATATATCGAAGACAAATGGCCCACGCCCGCGCTCCTGCCGAAAGAACCCGCCGCGCGCGCCCGGGCGCGTACCATCGAAGAAGTGATGGACACCGCGTTCGAGCCGATCAATTGGGGCATGGGCGAAATCCGCTGGTTCAAGCGGGCCGACGGCGCGAAGGCGCAGGCGCTGGAAGCACGTGCCGCGGCCCAGGCGCGCGGGCTCTACGATTGGCTCGCGCGCGCGCTCGGCGCACATGAATGGTTCGGCGGCGACCGCTTCGGCTGGGCCGATCTTTCGGTGGTTCCTTATCTGAACGGCGCCCGCGGCCTCGGCATCGGGCCGCACGATCATTCACCCTTGGGTCACTGGCTTACGCGCGCCAATGGCCGCACCTCCGTGCGCAAGGCGGCCGACGCCGCCGCGGCTTCGATCGCGGGAATGAACACGGTGGCCAATGCCGTGAAGGAGCGCCTGTTCAAGCGCGAATATCGCGATCACCGCCTCGAGTGGATGATCCGTTCGGGCGGCCTCGACGTGGTGATCGAGGGCCTCAAGACCGAAACCATCCGCTTCTCCAACGAGTTGAGCTGACCAATGGCGCACGAGATCATCTTCCACAATTTTGCCAACTCGCCTTTCTCCGAAAAGGTGCGGCTTGTTTTCGGGATCAAGGGGCTTTCGTGGCGCTCGGTGGAGATTCCCTCGATGCTGCCCAAGCCCGATGTGGTTCCGCTGACGGGCGGCTATCGCAAGACGCCCGTGATGCAGATTGGCGCGGACATCTTCTGCAATTCGCAGATCATCGTCCGCGAACTCGAACGCCGGTTTCCCGAGCCCAGCGTGTTTCCCTACGGCGATGGGTTGCCCTACGGCCTCGCCTTCTGGACCGACCGTCTGTTTTTCATGGCGAGCGTGCCGATCATCTTCGGCGAGATCGGCCACATGGTGCCGGAAGCCTTCAAGAAAGATCGCGAGGCGATGTCGCCGTCCGGCTTCTCGACCGACGCGATGAAGGCGGCCGCGCCCTTCATGCGCGACCAATGGCGCGCCCATGCAGGCTTCATCGCCGAACAATTGGGCGATGAGCGGAAATTCCTGCTGGGTGACAAGCCTTCCATGGCCGACATTCATTGCCACATGAATCTGTGGTTCATGAAAAACACCGTGAAGCACATCGCAGATGCGCTCCTGGCGGAATTTCCCAAACTGGAATCCTGGTTTGCGCGCATGACTGCGATCGGTCACGGCAAGATGACGCCGATGAACTCCCAGGAGGCATTGGCGATTGCGAAAGCGGCCACGCCGGACGCGAAATCCGCGCCCGATCCTCACGATCCCAGCGGGCGCAAACCCGGCGACAAGGTGAAAGTGGCAGCCGACGATTACGGGCGCGACCAAGTCGCGGGCGAAATCGTGTTCGGCAATGCGCACGAGATCGCCATTCGCCGGCACGATCCCCAAGTCGGCGAAGTCGTGGTGCATTTTCCCCGCGCGGGATTCGTCGTCACTCCGGGGTGAGCGCGTGTTTGGTTGGGCTTAGCTCGCCTTCGACACCCCCTCACCCCGACCCTCTCCCCCGCGCGCGGCAGGGCTGTCCGGGGAACGATTCACTGTGACGCGGGTGCATGCCCGGCCAATGCTGCGTGAAGCGGCTACTTTCTGGTTGTCGAAACTCAGAAAGAAGAGAGGCCGAGCATGCGGTACAGCGATAGCATTTTTGGGCATCTGCTCAAACCGATTGTGCGACGCCGGTTTGACACGGTTGTGGATAGCCACCGCGGCAATGCCTACGACAAAGAGTTCGACAGCTGGGATCATCTGGTGGTGCTGATTTATGCCCAGCTTGCCGGCGTAGAGGGCCTGCGCGGGCTGGAAGCGGTGTGGAACGCCAATTCGCATCACCACTACCATCTCGGGGTAGACAACGTGGCGCGCTCGACGCTATCGGACGCCAATCGGCGCCGTCCGCCGGCGGTCTTCACCGAGACGTTTTCGATGCTGTCCGGTCTCGCCGACCGGATGATGAAGCGTGAGGGCGAAGAGATGCTGCGGCTGATCAATTCCTCTCCGGTCCCGCTCGGCCGGCTCATCAAGTGGGCCAAGTGGAACGGGCGCATCCGTGGTCTCAAGCTGCACGTCGTCTACGATCCGGGACGCGACAATCCGACGGACATCGCCATCACCCATGCCAACGTCAACGACGTGGAGGTGGGCGAACGGATCCACATCGAGGCGGGATGCACCTACGTCTTCGACAAGGGGTACTACAAATACCAATGGTGGACTGGCATTCACGATGCCAAAGCGCTGTTCGTCACCCGCCAGAAGATTTTGGCGCGGTTCCGTGCCGTTCGCTGGCTGCCGCTCAGGAAGCGCAAGGGCGACGGCTTCACCGTCATCGACGATGCCGAGGTCAAGCTTGTCAGCAAAGGCGATTCCAAGCTCGCCATTCCCATGCGCCGCATTCGCGTCAGGCGCGACAAGGGAGCAAAAATCACGCTTCTCACCAACGACTTTGAACGCTCCGCCATCGAGATCGCGGCTCTTTACAAGAAGCGCTGGCAGATCGAGTTGCTGTTTCGCTGGATCAAACAACATCTGAAGATCAGGTCGTTCCTCGGACGCAGCGACAATGCGATCCAACTCCAGATCGTCGCCGCCATGATCGCCTATGTGCTTCTGCGCATCGCAGCCCGCGAAAGCTGCATCGCCATGCCAATCATCCGCCTCGCAGATCTCCTGAAAGAACGCCTTTTCACCCGAAGGACCATCGCCGAAATCGACAAACCGCCCGACGTCCATCTCTCCAAACCGCGACCCAGGGTCTCTCCGGATCAACTGGAGCTCCGATATGCCTGAACTTTCCCCGGACACCCCTGCCGCGAGGGGGGGGGCGAGGGGGAAGTAAAGCAGTGCGCGATTCCCCTCGCCCCCTTTGGGGGAGAGGGCGAGCCATGCGAGAAACTCTAAGCAGCGCAGACGCGGGTGAGGGGGACGCGCGTCAGTAGAATTCGAAACCACGATTTTCATCAGCCGCGGATTGCGTGGCAGAAGCCAATTTGCGAGCTTTGCCGCGAGCATCAATTGGCAAGCAGATCATGGACCGAAGGGCGGACGAAGCGGACACCGTCACCATCGAAACCGCCGGTGGCCGGCTCGCGGGCGAGCGAAAAGAGGGCATTCTCAGTTTCAAGGGCATTCCGTTCGCCAGGCCGCCGGTCGGGCCGCTGCGCTGGCGCATGCCGGAACCGGCCGCGCCCTGGGCGGGTGTGCGCGATGCGACGCGGTTCGGGACCGTCAGTCCCCAGGCGCCGACCCAGCTTGAATCGCTGATGGGCACCACCATCGGCGAGCAATCGGAGGATTGCCTTTTCCTCAATGTGTGGACGCCGGGCTGCGACGGCGCGAAGCGGCCGGTGATGGTCTGGATTCACGGCGGCGCATTCGTGATCGGCGCGGGCAGCCAGGGCATCTACAACGGCAAGCATCTGGCGAAGCGCGATGTCGTAATCGTCACGATCAATTACCGGCTGGGCGCATTCGGATTTCTCGATCTCGCCGACGCGACGGAGGGGCGCCTGCCCGGCACCGGCGCCGAAGGCCTCGCCGATCAGATTCTCGCGCTCGATTGGGTGAAGCGGAACATCGCGGCGTTCGGCGGCGATCCCGGCAATGTCACGGTGTTCGGCGAGTCGGCGGGCGGCATGAGCATCGGCGCATTGCTGGCGAGTGCGCCCGCGCGCGGCCTGTTCCATAAGGCGATCCCGCAATCGGGCGCTGCGCATATCGGTTATGACCGCGAACGCGCCGCCCGCGTGGCGCATGTGCTGCTCCAGGGATTGGGGCTGGCGCCCGGCGACGCGGCGCGCGCCATGGACGTGCCTTACGGCGCCATCCTCAAGGCGCAGATTGCGCTGCTCGCCAATTCGCGCGACGGCAAGGACCCGCACAAACTGGGCGCGCTACCGTTCCAGCCCACCATCGACGGCGCGATCCTGCCGTCGCGCCCCTTCGACGCCGTGCGCGAAGGTTCGGCCAGGGGCATTGCCCTCCTCACCGGCACCACGCGCGAAGAATGGCGGCTTTTCACCGCCGCCGACCCGCGGCTGCGTCTGATGTCGTCCGGCAAATTTGCCGACCGCGCGACGCGGCTCGCGAAGGACGCAGCGCCCGCCATTTTGGAGGCCTATGGCGAAGGCTCTCCCTTCGAGCGCTTCAACGCCATGATGACGGACAAGAACTTCACCGTTCCCGCCGCGCGCCTGGCGGAGGCGCAAGCGGCCTTCGCGCCGGCATTCGTCTATCGCTTCGACTGGCGCTCGCCGCTGCTCGGCGGAATCATGGGCTCGTGCCACGCGCTCGAACTGGGCTTCGTGTTCGGCACCTACGACACGAAACTCGCGCGCAGCTTTTTCGGCAAGGGCCCGGCCGCCGATGCGCTGTCGAGCGCGATGATGGACTCGTGGACGGCGTTCGCCCGCAACGGCGATCCGTCCACGCCCGCGACCGGCGCATGGCCCCGCTACGAGGCGGCCACGCGTCAGGTGACGATCTTCGGCGACGGCGCGCCGCACATCGCCGGCGCGCCCAACGAAACGCGGCGGCGCGCCTGGGACCAGATCCCGGAACGCAAACTGGGGCCGTGAAGCGCTTTCGGGTTGGACGGCGTGCCGAAAGCCTGTTCGGATAAGGCATTTGTGTGCAATGAGCAAGAGACCGGTTCGCTGGTACCAGCGACAATAACCGCGAATTTTCTTGTCGCTCCGTACACAGATCGTATGAAGTCCAGTTCCTGCAAAGGATCCGCGCTCGCGGGCCTTCGCGACCGGAGATTATATCAGCGAACCACAGCGAACTCGGTCTTTGTGCAGACAAAAGCCAGCGCGCAAAAGGCATCTGCGCACGAACTTTCACGCGCCCCGAAAAATATCCGCGAATAGCAGCGAATGATTCATCCGTATACGCGGTATCTCATTGTCGATGGCGAATAATTGGACCGCGGCCGTCCCGGCCGCATCTGCCTTCATGACGGCGAACCAATGCGGGCAAGATGCCCGCGCTCCCAGGTGAGCACTCGTCTCTTTCAACATCTCGCCTAGCTCCGGCACCCCCTCACCCGGTCGATACGCTGTCGCTATCTCCACCTCTCCCCCGATGGGGGCGAGGGAGACATTATGCAGCGCTCGATTCCCCCTCGCCCCCACTGGGGGAGAGGGCATGCCACGCGAGAAACTCGACGCAGCCGAAATGCGGGTGAGGGGGACGCGCGCGCAACAAAACCAGGTGGCTCTTTATAGCCCCCTCAATTCTCCAGCATCACCTTGCATTGATGCGACGGGTGCCGCAGCGCTTCGAAAGCGCCGGGGAGCGTGTCGAGGGCGACGATGTCCGTCACCATGTGGGCCACGTCGACACGGTTGGACGCGATCATCGCGATCACGTAGTCGAAATCCGCCGCGCGATAGCCCAGCACGAATTGCAGCTCCAACTCCTTCATGATGCCCATCAAGGGCATGATCGTGTCGGGCTGCTGGCAGACGCCGGCGACGACGATGCGGCAGCCGCGCGGCGCGTCCATCATCGCCATGCCCAGCATTCCCGGCGCGCCCACGCATTCGAAGATCACGTCCGGCGTCTTGCCCGCGATCGCCTCGACCTGCGGGCTGAGCGGCAGACCGGGATCGATCACATCGGTGGCGCCGAAGCGCGCTGCCATCTTGCGGCGGATCTCCGCCTTCTCGCTGACGATGACGTGCCGGGCGCCCAGGAATTTCGCCCACAGCATGGTGGCGAGACCCACCGGGCCCGCACCGATCACCAGCACCGTCGCGCCGCGGGGCATCTTCGCCATGTCGACCGCGTGCAGGCCCACGGCGAGCGGCTCGACCATCGCGCCTTCGCGGAACGACACGCTGTCGGGCAATTTGAAGCCGCTGCCCGCGCCGATCCGCACATAGTCCGCATAGGCGCCCGGGCTCTGGCCGAGACCGACGGCCGTGCCCTTCGTGCAGAGGCCGCGGCCCGCCGCGAAATTGAGACAGGGACTGTGCTCGCCGCAGCAGATGAACGGAAAGCCCGCGAGCCGGTCGCCGCTTTTCCACAGATGCGCAACAGACTTGCCGACCGCCACGACTTCGCCCGCGAATTCGTGACCCATGATCGCGCCGGCCGGCAGCGGCATGATGCTGGTGGACTCCGTCATGTGGAGATCGGAACCGCAGATGCCGCAATTCCTCACCTTGAGCACGACATCGTGCGGGCCGGGCTCCGGATCGGCAACGGTTTCGATCGCGAGCGGCTTCGACATTTCCCTGAACACGGCGGCGCGCATAGGTATTTCTCGCAGTTGCGAATGACGGACGGTCTGACATTATGTCATCTCCGACCATTCAGAAAGACGAGGCGCAGAGACGTGGAAACACTGACCTATCGCACCGCGCGGGAGATGATCGCCGATCTGGCGGCCAGGAAGATTTCGGCGCGTGAACTGCTCGACGCCCATGTCGCCCGCCATGAGGCGTTGGCCAAGCGGCTGAACGCCGTCGTCGCGACCGATCTCGCGCGCGCCACAAGCGAAGCGCAGGCAGTCGACGACGCGCGCGCGAAAGGCGATGCGGTGGGCCTGCTCGCCGGCCTTCCTATGACCATCAAGGACGGCACCGACGTGACCGGCATGCCCGCCACCTCGGGCAATCCCGCGCTCGCGGACCGGGCGAAGGATTGCGCCGATGCCGACGTCGTGAAGTCAGTGCGCAAGGACGGCGCGGTCGTCTGGGGCAAGACGAACGTGCCGCTGATGCTGGGCGATTTCCAGAGCTACAACGCGATCTACGGCACCACCAACAATCCCTACGATGTGTCGCGCACGCCGGGCGGTTCGTCGGGCGGCGCGGCGACCGCACTCGCGGCCGGCATCACGCCGCTCGAAATCGGCTCGGACATCGGCGGCTCGCTGCGCCATCCGGCGAATTTCTGCGGCGTCCTTTCTCTGAAGCCGACTTTCGGCGTGCTGTCATTGCGCGGACAGGTGCCGCCCCTGCCCGATCGTTACTTCGAAGTCGATCTCGGCGTCACCGGGCCGATGGCGCGCAATTCGGGCGATCTGAAATTGCTATGGAATCTGTTGCGCGGCTCGCCGGGTGCTCCGCCCCGCAGCGTAAAGGGCGCCCGCATCGCGGTGTGGGACGAAGAACCGGGCTTTCCGCTCGCGCGCGAAGTTCGCGACGGGGTGCGGCGCGCCGCCGATACGCTGGCGCTCGCGGGCGCGATCGTGGAAACCGCGAAGCCTGAAATCGACGGTCAGGAATTGATGGACGTCTACGGCGCGATCCTGATTCCGGTTCTCGGCGCGACGTTTCCCGACGAACTCTACAAAAGTTTCGAAGCGCAGCGCGAACAGGATCTCAAAGCCGCGCCCGACAATGCGGGTCCGTTCAGCCCCGCACGCTATCGCCTGCGCGCCACCTCGAGCTATCGCGACGTGATGGAGGCGATGACGAAGCGCCAGATCATGAAAGACCGGCTCGAGGTATTTTACGAATCCGGCTGGGACGCCATTCTCAGTCCCGTATCGCCCGTCGTTGCGTTCCCGCACAATCATGCCCAGCCGCAGGCCGAGCGCGTTCTCGACATGGATGGCACGAAGATTCCCTACATGACGATGCTGTGCTGGATCGCACTGGCGACGGCGCTCCACGGACCCGCGCTCGCGGTCCCCGCCGGCCAGACGCCGCAAGGCCTGCCGACCGGCGTGCAGCTCATCGGACCCATGCACGAAGAAGACCGCCTGTTCGATTTCGCGGCCGCGATCGAAGCCGGATTGGGCGGCTTTCGCGCACCGGCGCTTTAGGCCAAAAGCCGCCGCGAGCCTTGCATTTTGGGGCGGTCGGGACCTGCGAGACTCGCACGCGGCAACATGCCATAAGACCGGATCGCGATATTCGACAATCGAGGGACTGCCATGACGATCAAACTGAGGAATGGAATTTTCCTCGCGCCCTTTCATCCGGTCGACGAGGACCCCACGCTGTGCATCCAGCGCGATCTCGAACTGATCGAGCATCTCGACCGGCTGGGCTATGACGAAGCGTGGGTGGGCGAGCACCATTCCGCCGGCTTCGAGATCATCGCCAGCCCGGAAGTTTTCATCGCCGCGGCGGCGGAACGTACAAGGCGCATCAAGCTCGGCACCGGCGTCGTCTCGCTGCCCTATCATCACCCGCTGACGGTGGCGAACCGGATGATCCAGCTCGATCATCAGACCAAGGGCCGGCTGATGTTCGGCGTCGGCCCGGGGCTCCTGCCGTCGGACGCGTTCGCGATGGGCATCGATCCCGCCACGCAGCGCGACCGGATGGTCGAATCCATCGAAGTGATCCTGAAGCTGTTCGCGGGCGAGCGCGTCACGCATAAGAGCGACTGGTTCACCTTGGTCGATGCGACGTGCCAGCTGCGTCCGTTCACCTGGCCGCATCCGGAAATCTGCGTGGCGTCCAGCGTCACGCCGTCGGGCGGCAAGCTCGCGGGCCGTCACGGCTTCGGCATGCTGTGCGTGGCGGCGACCCAGGCGGGAGGCTACGACGCGCTCGGCATCAACTGGAAGATCGCCAACGACGTGGCCGCGGAGAACGGCCGCAAGATGCAGCCGGAGCGCCTGAGGCTGGTAGGCCCCGTCCATATCGCGGAGACCCGCGAGCAGGCCTTTGCCAACATCAAATTCGGCTTCCACAAATGGCAGGAATATTTCGCGGGCATCAGCCCCGTGGCGGGCCGCGAGAATGCGGGCGGCCAGACGCCGGAAGCTCTCGTCGAGCAGGGTGTGATCGTGGTCGGCACGCCCGACGACGCCATCGCGCAGATCAGGCGCCTGCAGGCCAAGCAGGGCGAGTTCGGCTGCTTCCTGCAACTGGCGCACAATTGGGCGAACTTCGAAGAGACGAAGAAATCCTACGATCTGTGGCAGCGCCACGTGACGCCGGCGATCAACGGCGCCAACACAGGACGCGACCAGGCCTACAATTGGGCGCGCGACAATCGCGACCGCTTCATGGGCGCCGCCATGAGCGCCGCCATGCAGACCATCCAGAAGCATCACGAAGACGAAGCCCGCAAGAGCGGCGCAGACAAGAAGGCCGCAGAGTGACGCCAATCCTGTTCGAGGGAGGCTGCCATTGCGGCAATCTCACCTATGTGTTCGAAGCGAGTTCGGCGCTTGAGCGGTTGGGCCTGCGCGGCTGCCAATGCCGCTTCTGCCGCGAGCACGGCGCGCGCACCACAAGCGACCCGCAGGGCCACATGCGCGTGTCGGTGCAGGATTCCAGCCATCTGCGGCGCTACCGGTTTGGACTTAAGACGGCCGATTTCCTCATCTGTTCGGAATGCGGCGTCTATATCGGCGCGCTGATGGCCGACGGCGAAGCGCGCTGGATGACCGTCAACGTCAATACGTTCAGAGAGCCGCCGGTACTCAATCATCCGATTGCGAAGATGAACTTCGACAACGAAGACACGGCCGCGCGCATCGGCCGCCGCAAGACGAAATGGACGCCGGTGACGGAATTCCACGAGGCGGCAGTGACCGTTCCGTGAGCGCGGCGCTTGTCGTCATCGACGTGCAACAGGGCATGTTCGCGCTGCCCGACTTCCAACCCTATGACGGCGAAGCGGTCGTTGACCGCATCGCGGCGCTGATCTCGCAGGCGCGGGTGCGCGGCACACGGGTGTTCTTCGTCCAGCACGATGGCGGCCCGGATCATCCGCTGCATCCCGGCAAGCCGGGCTTTCCGTTTCATGCGAAGCTCACACCACGCGCGACAGACGATTTGACGGTCAAGCATCACGGCAGCGCGTTTCACAGCACCGATCTCGATAAGAAGCTGCGCGGGGCCGGCATCGACCGGCTGGTGATCTGCGGCATGCAGTCGGAATATTGCGTCGACAGCGCGGTGCGCAGCGCCTTCGAGCGGGGCTACCATGTGACCCTGGTGGCGGACGGCCATTCGACCGGCGATACCAGAGTGATGACGGCGGAAAACATCATCGCCCATCACAACCATACGCTGGACGGCGACTTCGCCGACGTGAAGCCTGCGGCGGAGATTGTGTTTTGATGTCGACGGCGTGCGCGATGGCTCGCCCAATACTTACTTAGCTGTCACGGCCCGCAAAAGCGGGCCACCCAGTTGAAACTGGATTCATTGCGCCCGGTAACGCTCAAATCTATGTTCTTCCTTCAAAGCAGGAGATACGTCACCTAGGTGGCCCGCAGTCGCGGGCCATGACAGTGAAATTGGATGACCAAGATCGTCGCGCTCATCGACTACGGCTCGGGGAATTTGCGTTCCGCGGAGAAGGCGCTCGCGCGCGCGGGCGCCGAGAGCGGCAGCGGCCACGAGATTGTCGTCACCAATGATCCGAATGTCGTCGCTGCGGCCGAGCGGATCGTGCTGCCCGGCGTCGGCGCGTTTGCCGATTGCATGCGCGGCTTGAATGCGGTTCCGGGAATGGCGCATGCGCTCCGGGACGCGGTCATCGCGCGCGGCGCGCCGTTCCTGGGCATCTGCGTGGGCATGCAATTGCTCGCGCGCGTGGGCCGCGAATTCGGCGATCATCCCGGCCTCGGCTGGATCGACGGCGAAGTGGTGCGGCTCGCGCCGTCCGATGCCTCACTCAAGATTCCGCATATCGGCTGGAACGAACTTAGAGTCGCGCGCAGCCATCCCCTGTTCGCCGGCATCGCCGACGGCGCGCATGCCTATTTCGTGCATTCGTTCGAGCTGCGGCCCGCGCGCAGCGAGGATCTGCTGGCGACGACCGACTATGGCGGCGCGGTGACGGCGGCGGTCGCGCGCGGCAACATCGCGGGCACGCAATTCCATCCGGAAAAAAGCCAGGCAGTGGGACTTCGGCTGCTGGGAAATTTCCTGGGCTGGCGGCCGTGATTCTTTTTCCCGCGATCGATCTCAAGGACGGGCGCTGCGTGCGGCTCAAACGCGGCGAGATGCAATCCGCGACCATCTTCGCCGACGATCCGGCCGCGCAGGCGCGCAAATTTGCGGAAGCCGGATTCGAATGGCTTCACTGCGTCGATCTCAACGGTGCGTTCGAAGGCCGCTCCGTGAATGGCGACGCCATTCGCGCGATCCGCGCCGCGATCGATCTTCCGATCCAGCTGGGCGGCGGCATTCGCAATCGCGCCGGCATCGATGCGTGGCTCGAAGCAGGTATCTCGCGCGTGATCCTGGGCACGGCCGCGTTGCACGACCCGGCGCTGGTCAAAGACGCTGCCCGCGCCCATCCGGGCCGGATCGCGGTCGGGATCGACGCCAAATCCGGCAAGGTCGCGGTCAAGGGCTGGGCCGAGACGTCGGACATGGACGCGACCGAGCTCGGCCGGCGCTTTGAAGACGCAGGCGTCGCGGCGATCGTCTTCACCGATATCGCCCGTGACGGAATGCTGGGTGGCGTCAACGTCGAGGCGACCGCCGCGTTGGCCAATGCGGTCCGTATCCCGGTGATCGCGTCGGGCGGCGTGAGCAGTTTGCGCGACATCGAGGCGCTGATCGCCACGACGAGCAGCAACATCTTGGGGGTCGTGATCGGCCGCGCGCTTTATGACGGAGGTATCGATCCGGCGGCCGCGCTGAAGCTCGCACGCGCCGGTTAAGTACGTTGATTCCCATACTTAATTTGCTTTGAAAAGAATGCGTTCTCAGCCTCTGCTGAGGCGGCGGATAATGTCGTCGAGCTGCTCGAGCGAGCGATAGGAAATATGAACCTGCCCGCCCTTGTCTCCCTTGTGCATAATCTGAACTTTCAGTCCCAACACATTGGAAACACTCGATTCTAGCGCCTTGGTGTCCGCATCTTTTCGAACCGCACCCGGCGCACCACCAGATTTTGATTTCGAACGCCGTTCGGCTTCCCGAACATTGAGATTGCCTTCGACGATTTCATGGGCCCGGGCGTGTGGATTTTCGAGTCCGATCAGCGTGCGCGCCGCGCCGGCGCTGAGCCGCCCGTCGCGGATCATTCCCAGGATATCTGCCGGCAGGCCCAGCAACCTCACGGTGTTGGCGATGTGGCTGCGGCTCTTGCCGACCTTCTCCGAAACTTGTGCCTGGGTGTAGCCGTAACGGGTCTGCAGCTCGATATAGGCCGCGCCCTCGTCGACCGCGTTGAGATCGGCGCGCTGGACGTTTTCGATGATGGCGAATTCAAGCGCTTCGGAATCGTTCACCTCGCGCACGACGACCGGCACGTCATGCAGCTTGGCCAGCTGCGCCGCACGCCAACGCCGCTCGCCGGCCACGATCTCGAACAGGTCGGCCTCGCCCGCGATCGGACGTACGAGAATCGGCTGCAGCACACCTTTTTCGCGAATGGACTCCGCGAGGCTCTGCAGTTCCTGCGGGTCGAAATTTTTGCGCGGCTGGAAACGGTTGGGCTTGAGGAATGCGACCGGTACGGCGCGCGCGCCCCGCCCATGCGCCTCGCCCCTGCCCGGCGAGGCCTCGTCGCCGATCAGCGCCGAAAGCCCGCGACCCAGGCCGCGATGGCGATTGTCGTCGGGCTTACGCGATTCCGCCGTCACGCGGCGACCCGCATGCGCTCGCGCTGGATCAATTCGCCGGCGAGCTTGATATAGGCCTGGCTTCCCGGACAGCGCAGATCGTAGACCAATGCTGGCAATCCATGGCTCGGCGCTTCGGAGATCCGCACATTGCGGGGAATGATCGTCTTGTAGACCTTGTCGCCCATGTGTTCGCGCACGTCGGCCGCGACCTGATCGGAAAGCTTGTTGCGACGTCGAACATGGTGAGCACGATGCCCTGGATCTCCAATGTGGGATTGAGATTCGCGCGCACGCGCTCGATCGTGTTCAGGAGCTGGCTCAAGCCTTCGAGCGCAAAGAATTCGCATTGCAGCGGCACGACGACGGCATCGGCCGCGACCATCGCGTTGACCGTGAGCAACGTGAGCGATGGCGGGCAATCGATCAGCACATAGGAAAACTTCTGATCGTCGCGCGCGGCGAATTCGGCGAGTGCATCCTTCAGCCGGTAATTGCGGCGCGGCACGTCGATCAGTTCGAGTTCGGCGCCCGACAGATCGACGGTCGACGGCACAAGCGAAAGACCGGGAATTCGCGTCGGCGTCACCGCGTCGGCGATGCCCGCCTCGCCCATCAGCACGTCGTAGCTGGTGATCTTGCGGGCGGGGCGTGGAATGCCGAGGCCGGTCGAGGCGTTGCCCTGCGGATCGAGATCGAACACGAGGGTGGGCTGGCCGACAGCCGCCAGCGCCGTGCCCAGATTGATCGCGGTGGTCGTTTTGCCGACGCCGCCTTTCTGATTGGCGACGACCAGCACGCGCGGTCCCTTACGCTCAGGGCCGACGGGTTCGAGCGACATGGCGAAGCTCCCGGATCTCGAGAATCGTGCCCGATGGATCGGACCGGCTCGGATGCCGTACGGCCCTCATATTCCAAGATTTACGGGCTTCGGTCAATTCGACCCCAACAGATTGTCCCTTCAGGAACAGGCAAACCGTCCGCGAACCGGCAAATCTCTGTGCATAGGGGAGCAGCCGGTTGAGCGGCGCGCACGCCCTCGCCGTCACCACGTCGAACGGCTTCAGCGGCACGTCCTCCATCCGCACGTTGCTGGATTTCGACCCGGGCGCCGGTGCGCTCGGCCGCTTCGGCGAGGAAATGGCATTTCTTGGCGGTGGCCTCGAACAGGACCGTCCGGAATTCGCCCCGTTCCGCTAGCACCAGCGCCAGCACCAGACCTGGAAACCCGGCGCCGCTGCCCAGATCGGCGAGGCTTTTGGCCGATTTGGGGATGAGCGCCGCGAGCTGGGTCGAATCCCAGACGTGACGTTGCCAGACGTCTTCGAGCGATGCGGCCGAGACGAGGTTGAGCCGCGAATTCCAGTCCTGGAGGAGGTCCACGAACAGCTTCAGCCGGGCCAATGTTTCACGTGAAACACCGCTGAGTTCCTGGAACTCGTCAGGCCCGAACATTCAGGACGCAGCGCGGCGTGCTGCGCGGGAACGGACATAGGCGAGCACCAGGGTCAGCGCCGCCGGCGTCACGCCGTCGATCCGCGCTGCCTGGCCGAGCGTGGCCGGCCGGATCGCCGCGAGCTTTTGCGCGGCCTCGGTGGAAAGGCCATGCACGTGCCCGTAATCCAGATCGGCGGGCAGACCGAGGCCTTCGTCACGCCGGAATGCGACAATGTCCGCGTCCTGGCGGCCCAGATAGCCGGCGTATTGGGCGTCGATTTCGAGCTGCTCAACGATGTCCGGCCCAAAGCCGCCAATTTCCGGCCAGATGCCGGCGAGGGCGGCGAAGCTCACCTCGGGCAGGCTCAGTAGCTCGTTGGCGTTGCGCCGGGTGCCATCCAGCCTCACCGTGATCCCCACGCGGCGCGCTTCGTTGGGCGTCAGATTCAGCAGCCGCATCTTCGCCCGCGCCGCTTCGAGCCGGGCGAGCTTGGCCGCGAAAGCCTGCCCCCGCCCGGAGCCGACAATGCCGACCCGCTCACCGACGGGGGTCAGCCGCTGATCGGCATTGTCGGCGCGCAGGCTTAGCCGGTATTCGGCCCGCGACGTGAACATGCGATAGGGCTCGCTGACGCCCTTGGTGACCAGATCGTCGATCAACACGCCGATATAGGCTGATGCCCGGTCGAGTACGATGGGGTCGTTGCCGTCGACGGCCCGGGCCGCATTGACGCCCGCCATCAGGCCCTGAGCGGCGGCTTCTTCGTAACCGGTCGTGCCGTTGATCTGGCCGGCCAGATAGAGTCCCGGGACTCGCTTGGTTTCGAGCGAGGCCAGGAGCTCGCGCGGGTCGACGTAATCATATTCGATGGCATAGCCCGGCCGGCGCATGACGGCGTTTTCCAGCCCCGGAATGGTCTTCAGCAGCGCCAGCTGGACGTCCTCCGGCAGCGAGGTCGAGATGCCGTTGGGGTAGATCGTGTCATCGTCAAGATCCTTCCGGCTCCAGGAAAATCTGGTGGGTCTCGCGCGCCGCGAAGCGCACGACCTTGTCCTCGATCGACGGGCAATAGCGCGGGCCCGTGCTTTCGATCTGGCCCGAATAGAGGGGCGCGCGATGCAGATTGGCGCGGATGATGGCGTGGGTTTCCGTCGTCGTCCGCGTGACGTGACAGGCGATCTGGGGTGTCGTGATCTTCGAGGTCAGGAACGAGAATGGCGTCGGCGGATCGTCGCCGGGCTGCGCCTCCAGCGACGCCCAGTCGATGGTCGTGCCGTCGAGCCGCGGCGGTGTGCCGGTTTTGAGCCGGCCCATGGCGAGGCCCGAGCCGTAAAGCGTCTTCGAGAGCCCCAGGGCAGGGGCTTCGCCCACGCGGCCGGCCGGAATCTTGCGCCCGCCGATATGGATCAGCCCGCGCAGGAAGGTGCCGGTCGTCAGCACCGCGGCGCCGCAGGCGATCCGCATCCCATCGGCCAGGATGACGCCCGCCACGCGACCGTCTTCGATCGCCAGATCTTCGGCGGTGGCCTCCAGGATTTCGAGCTGCGGAATGGCCTCCAGCGCGGCCTGCATCGCGCGGCGGTAGAGCTTGCGGTCGGCCTGGGCGCGGGGGCCGCGAACGGCCGGTCCCTTGCGCCGGTTGAGCAGCCGGAACTGGATACCGG
Source organism: uncultured Alphaproteobacteria bacterium (assembly GCA_963760345.1). Classification (GTDB taxonomy): domain Bacteria; phylum Pseudomonadota; class Alphaproteobacteria; order Micropepsales; family Micropepsaceae; genus Rhizomicrobium. The sequence continues at coordinate 875,497 of CAVXCU010000001.1, read as the reverse complement.
CGGCATCCGCGACCCGGCCCATCAGCCCGTCGAGAGCGTCGATTTCCCGGACCAGGTGCCCCTTGCCGAGCCCCCCGATGGCGGGATTGCACGACATTTCGCCGATGGTCTCGCGTTTGTGGGTGAGCAGCAGGGTTCGCGCGCCGAAGCGCGCCGAAGCCGCCGCCGCTTCGCAGCCGGCATGGCCGCCGCCAATCACGATGACATCGAAGCCGCTCATGCGCGCTCCCATACGAGGAGCCGCGCGCCTGAGCAAGCACATCCGGGTGTTTCACGTGAAACAGCGCCCGAGATCGTCCGCGCGGCGTTTACCGCGGCGGTAGCAGCAGCAGCAGGGGTGCCTGCCCCTGGATGTCGTCCCAAAGCCAGAATTCTGCTGCCAACCTTCGCGCCGTAAACCACGGTTGGACCTGCCGCGCGACTTTCAGATGTTGATCGTTCTCGATGCTGCGGCTCGGCGGGACGCCGAAAACCTCCTTGTAGGCGCCGCACCCGCGATGATCGAGCACGATAACCTTGGTGATTGTGGTGTGGGCATATTTGGCAAAAGCGGCCTGCTCCGGCAGCGGCCGGGGGACTTTGCCCACAATTTCCGGCGGCTGAGGGACATAGGCGGCAAGCGCGGCGCCCGCGACCGCGACGAGGTCGAATGATTTCTTCGGGACCGGAAGGGCCGCACCGCGCACGTGGGCGTCGAAGAATGCCACGGCGTCATCGACAAACCGATAGTCGATGCACATGACGCAAAGCGTTTCCGGGGGCGCAAACTGCGCCAGGGCGCGCAATGGCAACAGCGAGACGGCTGCCCCGGCCGTCAATATCCCGGCAAGGCTGCGCCTGCTGATGTCAGAGTGGCGATGCGATGTGCACATGGAATTTCTCCCTGGCGAAGCGTAGGTTTCTCTACCATAAGTTGTACGTCGAGTCACGAACGACTTATTGCGGAACGCCCCTTTTCGAACAGATCGGCACCAGCCTGTAGTAATGTTCGGCCAGCCTACGGAACTCAAGCGGGAGGATTTCAAATGATCCGTATGTTCATCCGTCACAAGATCAACGACTACGGCACCTGGCGCAAAGCGTATGACGCGTTCGACGCCGAACGCCGCACGCTGGGCGTAACCGGCGCGGCCGTGTTTCAAACCGCGGGCGATCCGTCGGACGTGACCGTCTGGCACGACTTCGCGACGCTCGACAAAGCGAAGAGTTTCGCCGCGTCGCAGCGATTGAAAGACGTGATGAAAAACGCCGGCGTAAAGACCGCGCCCGAAATCTGGTTCGCGTCCGAAGCGCGCTGAGTGGCGAAAGATTTGCCGCCGCACTTGAAACGACGTATGCGGACGAATTGCTCTTATTGTCTCCGGTCACTTCCCGATGCAGAAATCGCGGAAGATCACGTCGAGCAATTCTTCGATGTCGACGCGGCCTGTGATGCGGCCCAGCGCGCGCAATGCGAGGCGGAGATCTTCGGCCATCAGCTCGGGCGCGGCGCCTTCGGCGATGGCGCGCGTCAACGCTTCGGTTGCGTGTTGCAGCGAATGACGATGACGCGCGCGCGTGATCGGCGGCGCCTCGCGCGGCCGGTCGAGACGTTCGTGCGCGAGTTCGGTCAACGCGGCCAGCAGTGACTCCAAACCTTTGCCGGTCGTGGCGGAGACGCATAGGCCCGAGCGCTGCGTGGGCCAAGGCAGGTCGGCCTTGTTCCAGACGAGCAGGGCAGTTTGGTTTGCCGGCGCGAAATCCCCCCCACTCACCATGGCAAGCCCCCGAGCCGGCCATCCATCTTCGCCAGGGCTCGCGGACGCTCGCGGGGTAGATGGCCGGGTCAGGCCCGGCCATGGTGACGGAGGAGCGTTGGCGAGCTTGGCAGTTTCCGGTGCCAAGCCTGCCGTCGGATCGGCCGCGCCGCCGTCCAGGACCAGCACGACGATGTTGGACGCGGCGGCACGTGCCAGCGCGCGCTTGACCCCTTCGGCCTCGACGGCCTCGGCGGCGTCCCGCAGGCCGGCCGTGTCGGTCAGGATCACTGGGTAGCCACCCAGATTGAGGTGGACCTCGATCGCGTCGCGCGTCGTGCCGGGCGTCGCGGCGACGATGGCCACGTCGCGTCGCGCCAGCGCGTTCACCAGCGAACTTTTTCCAGCGTTCGGTGGACCGATCACTGTTAAGCGGAGGCCGTCGCGCAGGATTTCGCCTGCCCGCGAATCGTCCATATGGGCCTGTATTTCCTGAAGAATTTCTCGTGCTTCCGAGCGCGCGCGCGCCATCACGTCGCCGGGCAGTTCCTCGTCGGAGAAATCGATCCCTGCTTCGGCCCAGGCCGCAGCCCGGATCAGCCGCGCGCGCCAGGCATCGTAAATCTCCGCCAGCGCGCCTTCGTATTGGCGCAGCGCCTGTTTTCGCTGGGCGTCGGTCTCGGCATCGATCAGATCGGCGAGGGCCTCGGCCTGGGTCAGATCGAACTTGCCGTTCTCGACCGCCCGGCGGGTGAATTCGCCGGGTTCGGCGGGGCGCAAACTCCGGCAAGTCGCCGAGCGCCTTCAAGACCGCGTCCACCACGGCTCGCCCGCCATGGACGTGGAATTCGGCCACATCCTCGCCTGTGAAGCTCGCGGGGGCCGGAAACCAAAGGACCAGCGCCTGATCGATGATCTCGCCGCCACGGACCAGGTCTCGCAATTCCGCTCGACGGGGTGACGGCGTGCTCGCCTGCGTCAGGCTCTCGATGCCCGCACGAGCCCTCGGGCCGGATACCCGCAACACTGCCACACCGGCGCGGCCGGGCGCGCTGGAGAGCGCGTAGATCGTATCGCGCGCGGCCATTCCGGTCAGCGCGATGTCTTGGGAGGTTCCTTGCGCGGCGCAACCCCGCCCGTGGCCTTGCGCGCGCTGTCCCACAGAAAACGTTGGAATTGCTCGAACCCCTGGCTGCTCATGGGAAACCAGGCCTTCAGCATCGCCTCGGGATCGCTGGTATCCAGCGCGGCCGTCAGCCGGCGCTCCATCTGCCGAACCAGCTTTTCCTGCAGGGCGGTGATGTCGGGCAAGCCCATCGTCCGGCGCGCTTCGTCGGGCGTCATGTCGATCTCGATGCGCACTTTCATCTTGAATGCCCTTCGCGCTTGTGAGCGGCTCATATTGCAGGCTAATCAGGCTACGGCCAAAGGCCGCCACGCCGCAACGCCGGCCGCGCATTCGCGGCTCCGGGCGCATCATCAGGATGGAACATGAGCCGCAATCAGCTCGACCAGGAAACGAGTCCGTATCTGCTTCTGCACAAGGACAATCCCGTCCACTGGACGCCCTGGGGGCCGGAAGCGCTTGCCGAGGCCGAGGCGAGCAACAAGCCCATCCTGCTCTCGATCGGCTACACGGCGTGCCATTGGTGCCACGTGATGAACGAGGAAAGCTTTGCGGACCCCGAAATCGCCGCGCTGATGAATGAGCTGTTCGTCAACGTGAAGGTCGATCGCGAGGAGCGGCCAGATCTCGATCAGGTCTATCAGACGGCCGCCAACGCCATGGGCCTCACGGGCGGCTGGCCGCTCACGATGTTCCTCACGCCCAAGGGCGAGCCCTATTTCGCCGGCACCTTTATCCCGAAGGAAGACCGCCAGGGCCAGGTCGGGCTGAAGCGCGTGCTGCCGGATGTCGCCAAGATCTACAACGAGCAACCCGACACGGTCGCGCAAAACGCGGCGCGCGTGCAGCAGGCGCCTCGCCACGCTATGGGACCGCGACCTGCGCGGGCAGCTGGGCGGCGGCATTATTGACGTGGCCGCGATCAAGGTCGCGCAACGCTTCGACATTTTCTACGGCGGCATCACGGGCGCGCCGAAATTCCCCACCACCAGCCTCACCGAAATGTTGTGGCGCGCTTATCTGCGCACCGGCACCATTCCATTTGCGCAACTCGTGCAGGCCACGCTCGATCACATCTGTCTCGGCGGCATCTACGATCATGTCGGCGGCGGCTTCGCGCGCTATGCGGTGGATGAGCGCTGGCAAATCCCGCATTTCGAAAAAATGCTCTACGACAACGCGCTCCTGATCGACCTGCTCACTCTCGTCTGGCCAGCATAATCGTCTGCCGCATTATAGCCACGCGGATCGAAGAATCGATCGGTTGGCTTGATGCGCGAGATGATGGTCGAGCAGGCGTTCGCCTCCAGCATCGATGCCGACAGCGAAGGCGAGGAAGGCAAATATTATCTGTGGACCGAAGCCGAAATCGACGCGGCGCTGGTGGGCACGTTCGCGCAGCGCTTCAAGGAGGCCTATGGCGTCAAACGCGAAGGCAATTATCAGGGCCGCAACATCCTCTCCCGCAAGGGCGTGCTGCCCTATCCGTTGCCGGACGCCGACGAAGCGCTGTTCAAAAAGCAGCGCGGCCTTCTGCTAGCCGCCCGCCAGAAACGCGTCGCGCCCATTCGCGACGACAAGGCGCTGACCGACTGGAACGGCATGCCATTGCGGCCACTCGCCAATGCCGGCGCGGTGTTCCGCAATCCGCAATGGACGGCGCCGGCGGCGCGCGCGTTCGATTTCATCGTCAAGGCTTTCGGGCGACGGCGACAAGCTCCATCATTCATGGCGCAACGGCAAACGCCAGCACACCGGCTTCGCCGACGACTACGCGCATATGGCGCGTGCCGCATTCGCGCTGTGGGAATCGACCGGCGACAAGAAATATCTCGATCGCGCGCGTGCCTGGGTGCATGTGCTCAACGAGAACTTCTGGGATGCGCAGAACGGCGGTTATTTCTACACCTCTTACGAGTCCGATCCCCTGATCGCGCGATCGCGCATGATTTTCGATCAGAACACGCCCAGCGGAAACGGCATCATGGTGGGGCTGTTGTCGCGCCTGCATTTCGTCACTTCGGACCCTGCCTATCGCGAACGCTCCAACGCTCTCATCGAAGCGTTTTCGGGCGAGGTTGGCCGCGTCGCGATCTCCATGGGCTCGTATCTGAACGGGCTGGAAACGGCGATGACGGGCCTGCAGATCGTGATCGTCGGACCGCGCGGCAATCCCAAGACGCAAGAGCTCGTCGCCGCCGTGATGGGCCGCAGCCTGCCCAACCGCACGCTGGTCATGGTCGAACCCGACCAGCCTTTGCAGGAAGGTCATCCCGCCGCCGGCAAGACGATGCAGAACGGGCTGCCGACCGCCTATATCTGCCAGCGCGCAACCTGCTCGGCGCCGATCACCAATCCCGTCACGTTGTCGCAAGTGCTGCAGCTCCCTCCCGCGCGCCCACAAGGGACGGCGTAGCGAGGAATTCCAGACCGCGGTTGGACCGGGTGCTACGCCGCCAAGCGCTTGCGCGGTCGCGCAGCCGACAACGGCGCAATTAATACGTCCGCGGAGACGTGAAACCGTTCGCGGAGCCTTTTGACCATCGTCATGCTCAACTCGCGCTTTCCGCCCATCACTTCGCTGACGCGGCTCGCGGTCCCAAGAATGGGCACCAGATCGGAGCGCGACAAACCATGCTGATCCAGCAGATATGCAAGAAGCTCCGGCAGCGCGGGCGCCCGGCGCGGCCAACGGGCGCGCTCATAGGCTTCGATCAACCTGGCCTGTGACACCATCCGCGCGCGGTCGCCCGGGGCGCTCGATCCCATCAGCTTCCCGACCAACGCCTTCGCCTGGGTATGGTCCGCGTCGCTTTGGATCACGATCAATGTTGCCTTCATCACACCGTCTCCGCGTCTATCTCGTCATATTCCTCATGCGATCCAAAAAAACGGATCATCAACACGCTGTCCAGGTATTGCACGACAGCAACAAGGCGAAAATCGTTTGCCTTGATGTTGAAGACGACCCGGCCGCTCTTCAGAATGCTTGCTTTCGGATGCGCTTTCTTCACATCCACAGGTGTCTTCCATTCGGCGGCCTCCACGATTGTCCGCCAGGCATCATACTGGGTCCGCGCAACCTTGATGCCTTTGTATCCGGCGCGCACTGCGAAATAGCGTTCGACCAGATCCGTGCCGACCACAAGCATGATTCCGATATTACCTCGGAATTCCAGAAAATGGAAGCGTAAATTCCAGATTCTGGAAGTGGCTGATATCCAATGCGCGTTCATTAAATCCGCGATCGCGGCGACGAGAGGGATTCAGCTGAAATCCTGCCGCAGCGGATAATCGACGATGATGGCGCGGCCGTCGGTCAGCGCCTTGACGGAATGGCGCGCATTGGGCGGCACGATCGCGACCAGACCCGGACGGGCGATTTTGGTGACGCCGTCGATGGTCACTTCGAGTTCGCCCTCGATCACCTGCCAGACTTCCTCTTCGGGATGGAAATGCTCGTGGATCGACGAGCCGCGGGCGAAATCGTAGTGCGCGAACGTCATGCTGGGAGACTGGAAGAAACGCCCCTTCCATCCCGGCTTGCGTTCGATGACATCGAGTTTGCTGGTGTCGACAAAGGGCATGGCGTATCTCCCGGGAGACCGGCTGGCGCGGAGGAGTGTATTGACCTCCGGCACGGGACCCAAGCCCCGCCATAGAAATCCCGTTCAAAGACCGATTAACCTCGGCCCTCCCGCGCGGAGGACAGACGCCATGACCGGCAAAGAGATCGCAATTCCCACCCCCGACGGCAGCTTCAGCGCCTATCTGGCCGCGCCGACCACGGGTCGCGGGCCGGGCATTGTCGTCATCCAGGAGATTTTCGGCGTCAATGGCTTCGTGCGGGCGGTGGCGGACGGCTTTGCCGCGCGCGGTTATTTCGCGCTGGCGCCGGATCTGTTCTGGCGGCTCGAGCCGAATGTGCAGCTCACCGACAAATCGCAGGCCGACTGGAAACGCGCTTTCGATCTGATGGGCCGCTTCAACGCCGACAGCGGCGCAAAGGACATCCAGGCGACGATCACACATTTGCGCGAGCAAACGGGCTGTACCGGCAAGGTGGGCGCGGTCGGCTATTGCCTGGGCGGGTTGCTCGCCTATCTGACGGCCGCGCGCACGGATTCGGATGCATCGGTCGGCTATTACGGCGTGAACATCCAGCAGATGCTGGGCGAGGCGAAAACCATCAAGAAACCGCTCATGCTGCATATCGCGGGCAAGGATCAGTTCGTGCCGCCGCCGGCGCAAAAAGAGATCGTCGAGGGGCTCAAGGGCAATCCCCATGTCATGATCCATCTCTATCCCGAGATGGACCACGCCTTTGCACGCGACGGCGGCGATCATTACGACCCGGCCAACGCCGAGCTCGCCAATGGCCGCACCGCCACCTTTTTCCGTCAGCATCTGAGTTGAGGACCGAATGAAAGCGATCCGATTTGCCAAAGCCGGCGGCCCCGAAGTTCTCCATCTCGAAGAGATCGAACTGCCGCCACCGGGTGCGGGCCAGGTCCGCGTGCGCCACACGGTCATCGGCGTCAATTTCATCGACACCTATCAGCGCTCGGGCCTCTATCCGGTGCCGCTGCCGTCGGGCCTGGGGCTCGAGGCGGCGGGCACCATCGAAGCGCTGGGCGCGAATGTCGGCACGCTGAAAATCGGCGATCGTGTCGCCTATTGTTCCGGGCCTTTGGGCGCCTATGCGGAAGCGAATAATGTGGCGGCGGACCGGGTGGTGAAGCTGCCCGCCGGCGTGAGCGATGAAACCGCCGCCGCGGCGCTGCTCAAGGGCATGACGGCACAATATCTCTTGAAGCGCACCCATGCCGTGAAACAGGGCGATACGATCCTGTTCCATGCCGCAGCGGGCGGCGTCGGTCTGATCGCCTGCCAATGGGCCAAGAAATTGGGTGCGACCGTCATCGGCACGGTCGGCGCGGAAAGCAAGGTTGCGCTCGCCAAAGCCAATGGCTGCGACCACGTGCTCAACACGCGCGAAAGCGGCTGGCCGAAGCATGTGCGCGAGCTGACAGGCGGGAAGGGCGTTCCCGTCGTCTACGATTCGATCGGCAAGGACACCTGGTCGGGCTCGCTCGATTGCCTCGCGGTGCGCGGGCTGATGGTGAGCTTCGGCAATGCGAGCGGTGCGGTGCCGGCGTTCGAACCGGGCATATTGAGCGCGAAGGGATCGCTTTATCTCACCCGGCCCACGCTCATGAATTACACGCGCGACGACCGGGAATTGCAGGAAACCGCCGACGATCTGTTCGCCGTCATCGCCTCGGGCGCGGTGAAGATCACCGTGCACCAGCGTTTCCCGCTGGCCGAAGCACGCCAGGCGCATGAAGCGCTGCACTCGCGCGCGACGACCGGTGCGACGGTATTGATTCCGTAAGCCGCTTCTATTCGGCCGCCTTGGCCACCGGACTGGATGTTTCCTCGCGCAGATAGATCGAGCGCTTGGGGTGCGCCATCACCCGATGAAGCATCGGCACGAACGCTTCGAGCGGCATCGTGTCGTAGGCCGGATCGAACGCGTTCTGGTCGTGGCGGGCGCAGAATGCGGCCGTGCGCTCGAACGCGGGATGGCCGCGGAATTTGTCGCGCATGTTGCGGTCGAGGCCGCGGAACTGGAAGAAATAATAGCCCTGGAAGATGCCGTGATGCTCGAGCATCCAATGGTTCTCTTCCGACACGAAGGGCTTCAGGATCGCCGCGCCGATATCGGCATGGTTGTGCGAGCCCAGCGTATCGCCGATGTCGTGGATCAGCGCGCAGACCACATATTCCTCGTCCATGCCGTCGCGATAGGCGAGCGTCGCCGATTGGAGCGAATGCGTCATCCGGTCGACCGCGAAGCCGCCGCAATCGCCTTCGAGCAGTTTCAGATGCGCGAGCACGCGGTCGGGCAATTCGCGATTGAAGCTTTGGGCGGCAACGAAGATCTTCGACCAATCCTCCAGCGTGCCTTCCGTCATCGCGTGGAATTTCGCGCGCTCGCCGTCATGTTCGGCCATGGTCGTCTCCCGATCCTCTGCGCGGCACTTTCGGCGACCGGCAGCTACGGGTCAACGTATCGTTACCCGGCGGTCCGGAGAGGATCAAAAGGGGAAAATCGGCGGGCTCGGCCATTCCGTTACCATATTAAATACTGGTGTCGTGTCCCATCTTGACTACCAGTGTCAATGCTGGTACCAAAAGGCCGTGGGCGACATGCGGAAAATCACCGTCGAAGTCTCGGAAGCCGACCTCGAAAGCGCGCAGGCGCTCACCGGTGCGGGCGTCACGGAAACTGTCCGCGCCGCGCTCAAGAAGCTCGCTTCTGTCCGGGCTCAGCACGAACTTCTGAAACTGCGCGGTAAGGTCAAATTCTCGATGAGCCTTGAAGAGATGCGATACGACCGCGAATGATCGCCACGGACACGAGCACCCTATCGGCCTTCCTCAAAGGTGAGGCTGGAGCGGACGTCGACCGCGTCCACGATGCGTTGCGCTCGGGGAACTTGTGCCTGCCGCCGGTCGTCTTGACCGAGATGCTGAGCGATCCTCTCGCCTCCAAAAGCGTCGCCGATCTTCTCGCTCAAGTTGAAACGCTCGAAATCTCAGAAGGCTATTGGCAACGGGCAGGCGAAATTCGTCGCGTGCTCAAGAGTCGTGGTTCCAAATGCAAGATCGTAGATGCGTTGATTGCGCAATCCTGCATCGACCACAACGTCGCATTGATCGCGCGTGACGCGGATTTCCGCCACTTCGCAAAGCATTGCGGGTTGGAGCTGGCGTAACCGAAAAACGGGTTACGTGTTCATGCTGTCGAAGAAATCTGAATTGGTCTTCGACGTGCGCAGCTTGTCGAGCAGGAACTCGATCGCGTCGATGGTGCCCATCGGCGCCAGAATGCGCCGCAGAACATACATCTTCGAGAGCGTGCCCTTGTCGACCAGAAGCTCGTCCTTGCGCGTGCCCGAACGCAGAATGTCGATCGAGGGAAACACGCGTTTGTCGGCCACTTTGCGGTCGAGAATGATTTCCGAATTGCCGGTGCCCTTGAACTCTTCGAAAATCACTTCGTCCATGCGGCTGCCGGTATCGATCAGCGCGGTCGCGATGATGGTGAGCGAACCGCCTTCCTCGATGTTGCGCGCGGCGCCGAAGAAGCGCTTCGGCCGCTGCAACGCGTTGGCGTCGACGCCGCCCGTGAGCACCTTGCCCGACGACGGCACGACGGTGTTGTAGGCGCGGCCCAACCGCGTGATCGAATCGAGCAGGATCACCACGTCGCGCTTGTATTCGACGAGGCGCTTGGCTTTTTCGATCACCATTTCGGCGACCTGGACGTGCCGGGACGCCGGCTCGTCGAAGGTCGAAGAAATCACTTCGCCCTTCACCGTGCGCTGCATGTCCGTCACTTCTTCGGGGCGCTCGTCGATCAAAAGCACGATCAGATAGCATGTCGGGGTGATTGGCGGCGATCGCCTTGGCCATGTTCTGGAGGATCACGGTCTTGCCGGTGCGGGGCGGGGCGGTGATGAGCGCGCGCTGTCCCATGCCCTGCGGCGCCACGATGTCGATCACCCGGCCCGTCTTGTCCTTGATGGTCGGATCCATCAGCTCCATATTGAGCCAGCGCGTGGGGTAGAGCGGCGTCAGATTGTCGAAATGGACCTTGTGATGGGTCTTTTCGGGGTCCTCGAAATTGATGGTCGAGACTTTGAGCAGGGCGAAATAGCGCTCGCCGTCTTTCGGGCTGCGGATGGGGCCTTCCACCGTATCGCCCGTCCTGAGACCGAAGCGGCGAATCTGCGACGGCGAGACGTAGATATCATCCGGGCCGGCCAGATAATTCGATTCGGGCGAGCGCAGGAAGCCGAAGCCGTCCTGCAGGGTTTCGACGACGCCCATGCCGGTGATTTCGACATCGCGCTCGGCGAGCTCCTTCAGGATCGCGAACAGCATGTCCTGCTTGCGCATGGACGATGCGTTCTCGATCTCGAGTTCTTCGGCAAACGCCAGCAGATCGGTGGGGGATTTGGCCTTGAGATCCTGCAGCTTCATGGCCTGCAGGCCGGATTGCACTGTCATGGGAGATTACACCTGGAACTAAGCCATTGGAGAGGTTGTCCGTGCGCCTGTGCCCATCGGGCCCGCAAGCGATATCTTGGACGGAGATCGGTCGCGCGCCGTACCGGTCTTTAACCGGACCAGCCCGCCCAAAAGGGCGCGGGCCGACTGCGGCGCGAATGGGGAACCGAAGTCTTATAGCGCGATTTGGGGCCGATGCAAACTGCCAAATGCAACGGTCAAAAAGGTTTCACAACCGCCAGGATCACGATGACGATCATCAGGAGCGTCGGAACCTCGTTCCACATCCGGTAAAAACGCGCCGGCCGCGTGTTGGCATCGCGGGCGAAAACCTTCACCCAGTGGGCGAATAAGCCGTGAACGCCGCTCATCGCAATCACGAGCCCGAACTTCGCGTGGAACCAACCCTGATGCCACGCGTCGGTCGCCGGCAGGAACGACAACGTGAGCCCCAGTATCCATACCGCGATCATCGCGGGGTTAATGATGACGCGCAGGAGCCGTCGCTCCATCGTCTTGAACCGCTCGGATTCGGCCGAGCCGGGCGCCGTCTCGCAATGGTACACAAACAGCCGCGGCAGATAGAGCATGCCTGCCATCCACGCGATGACGGCGATGATGTGGAAGGCCTTGACCCACAGATAGAATTCCGTCGAGTGAAAGATGTTCGTCATGTCGTCTCCAATGCATGCCCACAGCGCGCGATGCCGGCCGGGCATATTCGGCCTTCGCCGCAAGTGATCGCCGTGGCGCTCGAAATTGCGCGTTCCACGAGGTCCGCCAGCGCGGCGATGAATTCCGGCTCCGTGCCCACCGCCGGCACCCGCAGATAATCGCGCACGCCCGCTTCGCGCGCCAGCTTCGCATAATCGATGTCGAGCTCGACCAGCGTTTCGGAATGTTCGGAGACGAACGCGATGGGCGCCACGATCGCGCCTTTGCCGTCGGCGCCCGCGCGCCGGATTTCCGCATCGGTCGCAGGCCCGATCCATTTGAGCGGCCCCACGCGGCTTTGATAACAGACCGTCCAATCGAGACCATCGATCCCCAGCGCCTGCACGATCGCGTCGGCCGTGCGTTCGACCTGCCAGCGATAGGGATCGCCGCGGGCCACGATCCGCTCGGGCAGGCCGTGCGCCGACAGCAGCAGGCGATACGCGATGCCTGGTTTGGCTTTCGCAAATGCCTGGCGAATGAGTTCCACTTCGGACGCGATGAACCCCCGCGCCCACGGATAACAGCAGATTCGCGACTGCGGTGCGGTCATCGCCGCGGTCGCCTCCCCCCAAGCATGCAGCGACGATGCGCTCGTCGTTGTGGAAAACTGCGGGTACAGCGGCAGAAGCACGACGCGATCCGGCCTCCATTCGGCAACGGCGCGCGCCGTTTCGTCGCTGAACGGTTTCCAATAACGCATTGCAATGAATGCGCGCGCTTCATAGCCACGCGAAACCAGAATCCGTTCCAGGGCCGCGGCTTGTGCCCGGGTCTCCTCCAGGATGGGCGAACGTCCACCCAGTTTGGCATAAATTTCATGCGCCACCGGAGCGCGCCGCGCCGCGATGAACCGCGCCAGCGGCCGGCGCAGGAGCCCAGGTAGCGCGATAATCGCGGGATCGGAAAAGAGATTGGTGAGAAACGGCCTGACGGCTTCCAGCGAGTCGGGGCCGCCAAGGTTGAAAAGCACAACAGCCAGCTTCAACGAGGCGTCCTCACCTGTGCAATTAGCTCGGCAACATGCTCCAACGGCGTCTCCGGCAAAATACCATGACCAAGATTGAAAATGAACGGCATGCCCCGGGTGGCTGCGAGCACACGATCGACGGCTTTGGAAAGCGCCGTGCCGCCGGCGAGCAAGGCAATCGGATCGAGATTTCCCTGAATGGCGACTTTTCCACCGAGCTTGTCCACAGCCCATGCAATCGGCACTGACGTATCGATAGAAACCGCGTGCACGCCGCATTCCGCTGCGTAGTGCTCATATCCCTGCAAAGTTGTCGCTCTCGGAAACCCGATGATCTTTGCCTGCGGATGTTTTCCACGGACCTTGTCCACAACCCGCTTTGTCGGCGCGATCACCCAGTTCGAGAATTCCCGTTCCGGCAATCCGCCCGCCCAGCTGTCGAACAGCTGGACTGCGTCGGCACCCGCTTCGATCTGCGCGACCAAATGGGCCGCAACACAATCGCCGAGCAGATCAAGCAGTTTCCCGAAGCCAACTGGATCGCGATATCCCCACAGCTTGGCCGCGCGCTGGTCCTTCGAGCCTTTGCCTTCCGCCAGATAGGTCGCCAGCGTCCATGGTGCACCCGCGAAACCAAGCAACGCTTTCGAGCGATCGAGCTTAGAACGCACCAGACGGATCGCGGCATAGACCGGCGCGAGTTTTTCCGCCCACACATCGCCGTCCAGCTCGAGCCCATCCGTGCTATCCACAGGCACAAGAGATGGCCCGATAAACTCCTCAAATTGGACGTCCTGCCCCAGCGCAAACGGCACAACCATGATATCGGAAAACAAAATCGCTGCGTCGAAATCGAAACGATCGATCGGCTGCAGCGTCACTTTCGCCGAAAATTCCGGTGTCATGCACATCGTCCAGAACGAACCGGCCTTCATCCGCGCCGCACGATATTCAGGCAGATAGCGCCCGGCTTGCCGCATGAGCCAGAGCGGCGGCGGCGCCGACGGCTGTAGATCGAGAACTCTCAACAGTTTCGAACGCCCATCTTCTTTCAAGCAATAGGACTCCTAAGGAATCTGCTGAAGATGATGATTAGCCTGTGAGCTGTTGAACATAAAGTGGATGAAGCTTTCTGTAGGCTGCAAGTAGTTCCGACTCAAGGGAGAGTTGCAAGCGACCGGTGGGGCGTTTCATCCCATGGCGTAGCAGTTGGCGGGTATGGAATTGGAAGTCGTGCGTAAGCGGTATTATGGTCTGTACGACGGCCCACGATCGGGGGATTATCGCGGGCTTCGGAGGGTTGTTTGTGGATCGGGATTTTCATCTCCACCTCGTTTCGGACGCGACAGGCGAAACACTCAACGCGGTCGCCAAAGCCGCTGTCGCACAGTTCGAAGGCGTCGAGGTCCAGGAGCATTTCTATGCGCTGGTGCGTAGCCAACGCCAGTTGCAACGCGTAATGGATCATATCCGGGAGCAACCCGGTCTCGTCCTTTTCACCCTCGTGAATCCCGAACTCCGGCGCGAGCTGGAGGCCTATTGTGCACAGCTCGGTCTACCATGTCAGGGCGTGCTCGATGGTCCGATCGCGATCATGCGGCAATATCTCGGCGCGGCGGAAAGCCACCGGCCCGGCGGCCAGCATGAGGTCGATCAGCGCTATCTTCAGCGTATCGAGGCGCTCAATTTCACCATCACGCATGACGATGGCCAGGCGCGCGAAACACTTGACGATGCCGAGGTTATTCTGGTGGGGGCGAGCCGGACCTCCAAGACTCCGACCTGTGTATATCTCGCCATTCGCGGCGTGCGGGCGGCCAATGTGCCGATCGTGCCGGGAATTCCGTTGCCGCCCCAATTGCTGAACGCCCAACGCCCGCTGATCGTCGGCCTGTGGGCATCGCCCGATCGGTTGGTACAAGTCCGGCGCAACCGGCTCACGACCTTGGGCGAAGTGCGCGACACGAGCTATGTGGATGCCGACAGCGTGCGCGCGGAAGTGATGGCGACACGAAAACTGTTCGACAGCCAGGGCTGGAGCGCCATCGACGTGTCGCGGCGCTCCGTCGAAGAGACGGCGGCCGCGGTGCTCAATTTGCTGGCCGAGCGCGGCGAGACGCCCCAATGACGCAGCTGATCCTCGCATCGGGTAGCATCGTTCGTGCGCGGCTTCTGAAATCCGCGGGCGTCGAGTTCGACGTCGTGCCTGCGCATGTGGACGAAGCGGCCGTGAAGGCCTCGCTCCAAGCGGAAGGCGCCGAGCCGCGCGGCATCGCCGAAGCGCTGGCCGAGCTTAAGGCCCTGCGCGTGTCGACGAGCCGGCCGCAAGCCCTGGTTCTGGGGGCCGATCAAATTCTCGCGTTCCAGGGCGAAACGTTCGGGAAATCGGAGAATCTGGCGGATGCGAAAAAAATGCTCGCGAGGTTGCGTGGCCGGACTCATGAACTGATCGGTGCCACCGTTCTGGCGAGAGACGGCAGCGCCATCTGGCGGCATGTGGATCGTTGCGAGATGCGGATGCGCGCGTTCAGCGATGTATTTCTCGACGATTATCTTGCGCGCGAGGGCGAAACGATCCTGGACGCCATCGGCGGCTATCATTTCGAGGGGCGGGGCGCGCAATTGTTTCAGAGCGTCGCAGGCGATTATTTCTCGATTCTCGGCCTGCCGCTTCTGGCGGTGCTCGCCCAATTGCGCGAACAAGGCGTCCTGCTCAAATGAACGCCGGGACAATCGTGGCAGGTATCGCAGGATGGCCCGTCGCGCATTCCCTGTCGCCGCGTCTGCATGGCTTCTGGCTCAGGGAACACGGCATTGACGGCGCGTATGTGCCGCTTGCGATTGCGCCATATGCGTTCTCGAGCGCAATCGCAGGGTTGCACCGCGCGGGTTTTGTCGGCGTGAACATCACCAATCCGCACAAGGAAGCCGCGTTTGCCATTGCCGCAATGCTCGATGCACCTGCGCGCGCAGCAGGTGCTGTCAATCTGCTTGTGTTTCGCGACGGACACATGGAAGGCCGCAACACCGACGGCGCGGGACTTGCCGCATGTCTGACCGAAACTCTCGGGCCGGAAGCACTGATCGACAAGGATGTCGCGGTCTTGGGGGCAGGTGGCGCCGCGCGGGGCGTTGTGTTGGCGCTGGATCGTCTCGGTGCGCGCGAAATTCGCATCGTGGCGCGTGATAGAGGACGCTTGGAGGCGGTCATCGCCTCATTTCGTACCGCAATCGCAGCGCGGCTCGCCGGCTTCTCCTGGTCCGACTGGCCACGTGCGGCGGGCGACGCTGCGCTTCTCGTCAATGCGACAAGCGGCGGAATGACGGGCGCGTCTGCACTCGATCTTGCTCTCGATCCGCTGCCCAGGACCGCGGCCGTTTGCGACATCGTCTACAATCCGGTCGAAACGAAGCTGCTCAAGGATGCGCGCGCGCGCGGGCATCGCACGATCGATGGCTTGGGCATGTTGATGCATCAGGCGGTTCCGGCTTTCGCGGCTTTCTACGGCGTGACGCCAAAAGTCACGCCCGCCTTGCGGGCCGAGCTTGAGAAAGCGCTTCGCCATGGCTGACGCCAAGCGGCCTTTCATCGTGGGCCTCACGGGCTCGATCGGCATGGGCAAGACCGAGACGGCCAAGATGTTCGCGCAGCTTGGCGTTCCGGTCTACGACGCGGACGCGGCCGTGCATCGCCTCTACGAACCGGGCGGGGCGGCCGTGCCCGAAATCGCCAAGGCGTTTCCCGATTGCGTGCAGGACGGCCGCGTTGATCGCGCGGCGCTGGGTGCGCGTGTGACCGCGGACAAAGCCGCCTTCCGCAAATTAGAGGAAATCGTCCATCCGTTGGTTGGGCGCGACCAGCGGGAATTCGTGGAAAAGGCGGAAAAAGCCCGCGCAGATCTGGTGGTGCTGGACATTCCGTTGCTGTTCGAAACCGGCGGTCACGCGCGCATGGATGCCGTCGTGGTCGTCTCCGCGCCCGATCACGTGCAGCGCGCCCGCGTGCTGGCGCGTCCGGGCATGACGGCCGACAAGCTCGATCATATTCTCGCCCGGCAGATGCCCGATGTAGAAAAGCGTGCAAAAGCCCATTTCGTCGTTGAGACGGAGCACGGGCTGGAGCACGCTTTCGACGCGGTCAAAAAGATCGTCGCCGTGCTGCGCGAACGGCAGGCGGCAAGAAAGGAAAAGCCGGGCGATGCGTGAGATCGTGCTCGATACCGAAACAACAGGCCTCGATCCGGCCGACGGCCATCGCATCATCGAGATCGGCTGCGTCGAACTGGAGGATCATCTGCCGACCGGCGCGACGTTCCAGCGTTACCTGAATCCCGAGCGCCTCGTGCCCATCGAATCCCAGCGCGTGCACGGCATCACGGACGAACAATTGGCCGGCAAGCCGGTTTTCGCCGCAGTCGCGGACGATCTGGCGACGTTTCTGGGCGATGCGCCGCTGGTGATCCACAATGCCGGCTTCGATCTCAAATTTCTGAATTCGGAACTGCATCGGATTTCACGACCGCCGATTCCGTTTGCGCGCGCCATCGACACGATCGAGATCGCCAAGGCCAAAATCCCCGGCGCGCGCTATTCGCTGGACGAGCTGTGCAAGCGGTTCGGAATAGATCTTTCGGGGCGCACCAAGCACGGCGCGCTGCTCGATGCGGAATTGACGGCGCGCGTCTATCTCGAACTCGTTGGCGGTCGCCAGACGCGGCTCAAGCTTGGTCCGGGCGAGCGCGAAGCGGCACGGGATGACGGCGAGGCGGCGCAGACCGCTCGCACGCGGCCGCAGGCGCTCGTCTCGCGTGTTACGGCCGCGGAAGCCGAGGCGCACGACAGCTTCGTCGCCAAAGAACTGGGCGGCGACGCCATCTGGAACTGGCGGTAAAATCTATGCCGGCTGCGGGACGGGCGTTGCCGGGGCGGGCTGTCCCTGGCCCGTTCTCGCGCGATAGAGAGCCGCGAAGTCGATGGGCTCGATCATCAGGGGCGGCATTCCGCCGTCGCGGATGATGTCGGCGACGATCCGCCGCGCAAATGGAAACAGGATATGCGGCCCTTCGATCAGCAGGATCTGCTGCAAAAGCTCTTCGGGCGCGCTCTGGATGAGGAACAGGCCGGCATAGACGAGTTCCATCAGGAACAAGGTCTTGTCTTCCGATTTGGCGGAGACCCTGAGCTTGAGTTCGACTTCGTACCGCTCGGGATCGAGGCGCTTGGCCTGCAGGTCGACGCCGAGGTCGATCTGGGGCCGCGTCGTGAGATTCATCGGTGCGCCCGGATTCTCGAACGACATGTCCTTCACATATTGCCCGACGACCTGAACGCGCGCGGGCTGGCCGTCCGGCCCGCCATTGTCGCCGCCATTGGGTCTTCCGGATTGCAGGTCGCTCATGGATCGCTCTTTTCTGGGCGGGCGGGGCTACCATGGATCGCGGAGCCGTGACAAGCCGAAGACCGCGGCATCCCTCGCAATCCGCGGCACCGAACCCCATCTTAGGCATTAACTCATAAGTTCGGGACTGGATGCTGGACCGGCCCCGGCGTGGGCGGTAGGTTGAATGCTTCGGAGTGCCGCCAGAGCGGCAGCGGTTTCGCACCATGGAAAATTCGCAGCTATTGATCATTGTTGTGGCCGCGATGGTGGCCTGCGTCGTTCTGTTCCGGCTTTATTCGGTGCTGGGCCGGCGGACGGGCAATGAGCGTGAGCCGCCGCAACCTTTCCAGCGGGTCGGCGGCGCCGCGCCCGACAGCTCCGACAAAGTGGTCGCGTTGCCGCAACGAACGGGCGCCAGGCCCGAAGCGGTTTCCGACAAGGCGAGCGATCCGCTTTCACGCGCGCTCACGGACATCAAGCTCGCCGACCGCACTTTCGAGGTCGAACATTTCCTTGCCGGCGCGCGCCATGCCTATGAGATGATCGTGACCGCTTACGCCGCGGGCGATCGCGCCGCGCTGAAGCCGCTCTTGAGCGCAGAGGTCTATGCGGCGTTTGACAGCGTCATCGGCCCGCGCGAATCCCGCGAAGAAAAAGTGACGCTGACCTTCATCGGCATCAAGGACGCCAAGATCGTCCATGCCGTGCTCAAGGATCGCACGGCCGAAGTCACCGTCAGCTTCTCATCGCAATACATTACGTCCACCAGCAACAGCGCCGGCACGGTCGTCGATGGCGATCCCAAGACTGTACGCGACGTAGTCGATGTCTGGACATTCGCACGCGACGTGCGCGCAAACGATCCGAACTGGACCCTGATCGCGACTTCGGGCGGCGACGCTTGAGCCAAGGCCGCGTGGCGCGAAAATCCGCGCGGCTTCGCATCGGTCTTCTCGTTCTTGTTGTCCTTCTCGTTTTTCTCGCCGGCATCTGGCTATGGCGATCGAGTCACGCGCCGTCCGCGGGACCGCTGCGCCTGACGCCGGTGGCGTTTGCAGATCTGCCTGGATGGAACACGGGCGATCCGCGCATGGCGCTTGCCGCTTTCCGACGCTCTTGTGTCGAACTTTCGAAACGTCCTGCCACGGAAGCGATGGGCGGCGCGGGCTACGCGGGCGCCGCAAGCGATTGGGAAGGCGCGTGTTCCGCAATTCCGTCGGGCGCATCTGACGCCCCCGCCGCGCGCAGTTATTTCGAGAGCTGGTTTTCGCCCGTTGCGGTCAGCGCGGGCATGGCGGCCGATGGGCTGTTCACGGGCTATTACGAACCCGAACTGCATGCAAGCCGCGTCCGCACGGCTGCATATCGGACGCCCATCTATGGATTGCCGGACGATGTTCTGGACGTCGATCTCGGCCTGTTCCGAAGCGATCTTAAAGGCGAACGGATCGCGGGCCGCATCGACGGCCGCCGTCTCGTACCCTACGCCACACGCGCTGAAATCGATGCTGGCGGCCTCGCGCACGCGCATGTGCTTCTCTATGCGGACGATCCGGTCGCGGTGTTCTTCCTTCACATCCAGGGTTCGGGCCGGGTGAAGCTCGCCGATGGATCGATGCTGCGGCTTTCCTATGCCGGAACGAACGGACGGCCTTACACGCCCATTGGCCGCACGCTCATCCTGCAGGGCGCGCTCGACCGGCAGAACGTTTCGCTGCAATCGATCCGCGCCTGGCTCAAGGCGCATCCCGACGACGTGCGCGGTGTGATGGAGAGCGACCAATCGTTCGTCTTTTTCCAGGAAGGCCCGTTGGGCGATCCGGCCCTGGGCAGTTCCGGCACTGAAGGCGTTCCGTTGACGCCCGGTGCGAGCCTCGCGGTCGATCCCCATCTCCATCCGTTGGGTGCGCCGGTGTTCGTGGCGGCGACCGCGCCGGATCCCGATCCCACAAAGCCGGATCGCGTTCTGGATGCGCTGTTCGTGGCGCAGGATACGGGCGGCGCGATCAAAGGTCCTGTGCGCGGCGACGTGTTCTGGGGATTCGGCGCGGCTGCCGAGGCGATCGCGGGCCGGATGAAATCGTCCGGCCGGTTGTATGTGCTGCTGCCGAAGCCGCTTGCCGCCCACCTCGCTCCGTACACGGAGTTTCCAGAGGCGGCGCGGTGACGGGAAAGAGGAAAGCGCGCGCGCCGTCCGCCGAAGAACGCGAATTGTTCGAGGCGGCGTTCAAGGATGTGACGCCGCTTCGCGTGCAACCGCCGGCAAAACCGACGCCGCTGAAACCCATGCTGCCGGCGCCCCCGCCGCCGACACGGCGCAACCAGCCCTCGGGCCTCGACGGTCGCACGGCGGAGCGGCTCAAGCGCGGCGCACTCACCCCGGAAGCCCGCCTCGATCTGCACGGGATGACCGAAACCGCCGCCCATCGGGCATTGACGACATTCGTGCGCGGCGCGTCCGTGCGCGGGTTGCGTCTTGTCATCGTCGTGACGGGAAAGGGCGCGAAGCCGACTGCGCCGGACGAACCGTTCGATCTCGAACTCGATCGTCGCACGCGCGGCGTGCTCAAGACGATGACGCCGCGCTGGCTGGGCGAGCCTGCCCTTGCCGACCTCGTCGCCGATGTGCGCAGCGCCCACCGCAAGCATGGCGGGACGGGCGCGCTTTACGTTTATCTCCGCAAATCGCGGGGTTGAACGGCTTCGTCGAAGCGCCGCGCCAGAGCGCAATCCGGCGAAGTGTGCAGCGGTTCGCCGCAAGATTGCGCGACAATCAAGGAATCTAGAGCGTGACCCGATTCAATCAGATCGGATCATGCTCTAGAGTCGCGCGCTCAGGTCCCTGGCCAGATCGGCCGGCTTCGTCGTGTCGTCGTAGAATTTCACGAACCGCCCTTGCGGGTCGAGGAGATAGACGACGCTAGAATGATCGACGGCATAGCCGCCGCCTTCGAGCGGATGCTTCGCAAAATAGACGCGATATTCGTGCGCTGCCGCCGTGATCTCCGGCAGCGGCCCCGTCAGGCCGACGAATTCCGGCCCGAACGCCGCCAGATATTTCTTCAGCACGGCCGGCGTGTCGCGTTCGGGATCGATGCTGACGAAAACCGGCACGACGTGCGCCGCCTTGGGGCCCAGTTTCGAAAGCGCGTCCGCCATCACGCCCAGAGTGGTTGGGCAGACATCGGGACAGTAGCTGTAGCCGAAATAGAGCAGGACCCAGCGGCCGTGAAAATCCTTGTCGGTGCGCCGCGCGCCGTTCTGGTCGATGAGCGCGAACGGCCCGCCGACACTCGCCGCATTCGTGCCGCCGGACGTGTCGAAGCGCAGCGAGTTCTGGCCCAGATACCAGAGTAATCCGCCCGCCAGGATGGCGAGAAGAAGCGCCAGAAGTGGCAAGGTGGGAGAATTGCGGTTCATGGGCGCCGGGAGTTGGTGCATCTTGCCCTACGCGGGCTTGTTCTCGCGATTGATAGGCGCGCGCGCTATGATCGTGAAGTGGCGAATGGTCGCCCGCATCGAGGCCCGATGAACGACAGTTCCGTCCAACCGTTGCGCCCCTGGTGGCGGTTCTGGCGCGGCGAAAGCTGGGCGGGACGTTTCGCCGTCATTCCGGCCGCGCGCGGCCGCGTGCGGCTGCGCACCTTGAGCAATTTGCGCTGGCTTGCGATCGCGGGCCAGTCGGCCGCGCTGTTCGTGGTGCAATTCGGGCTCAATTACCGCCTGCCGCTGGCGCTGTGCCTGATCGCCATCGCGATGAGCATGCTCCTGAACGTGGTACTGGCCCTGCGCTATCCGGCCACACACCGGCTCACCAACCGCGAAGCGACCGTCTATCTGGCCTACGACGTGCTGCAGCTTGCGGCGCTGCTCTATCTGACCGGCGGAATTCTCAATCCGTTCGCGCTGATGTTTCTGGCGCCCGTCGTGATCGCGGCCGCTACGCTCAATCTGGGCAACACGCTGATTCTCGCCTTCATCGCGCTCGCGTCGGTGTCCGTCATCGCGGTCGTGCACGATCCGTTGCCCTGGGCCAGCAACGAGGCGATCCGCCTGCCGCCGCTCTATCAGGGCGGCATCTGGGCGTCGCTGGTGCTTGGCATCGGTTTCACCTCGATCTATGCGTGGCGGATCGCGAGCGAAGGCGTGCGCATGCAGGCGGGCCTGGCGGCGACGCAACTCGTGCTCGCGCGCGAGCACCGGCTCGCATCCCTGGGCGCGCTCGCAACCGCCGCGGCCCACGAATTGGGAACGCCGCTCGGCACCATCGCCATCGTGGCGCGCGAGCTCGAGCGCGCGCTGCCGGGATCTTCGCCGGAAGCAGAAGACGCACGCCTGTTGCGGGCGGAAGCCGAACGCTGCCGCGGCATCCTCACGCGGCTGGCCCGTCCCGAAGCGAGCGTGCTGGACGCGACGGACCGCCTGCCCCTGGGCGCGCTGCTGGATGAGGTGGTCAGCGAATATCGCGACGACGATCTGGACGTCCGCATCGAGCTTCAACCCGCCGCCGAGCAGGGTCACGAGCCCAAGGTCTGGCGCGTGCCGGAGGTGCGTCACGGGCTGGCCAATTTCATCGCCAATGCGGCGGATTTCGCGCGGTCCACCGTGCGCGTGCGAGCCCGCTGGAACACGCTTGAGCTGCAACTGTGGATCGAGGACGACGGGCCGGGCTTTGCGCCCGAAATTCTGGAGCGCATCGGCGAGCCCTACATCACCTCACGGCCGGGCAGCTATGCGCTGGGCGATACCGAGCTGGGGCCCAGCGATAATTTCACCGGCCAGCAGGGCATGGGCCTCGGATTTTTCATCGCCAAGACGCTCGTCGAGCACACGGGCGGCAGCGTGCGGGCGCGCAATCTCGAAGCGGGTGGGGCGCGTGTCGAAGTGCGCTGGCCGCGGGGCGCCATCGACGGCGATCGCCCGCCCGGCGGCCTCCATACGGCCTGACGGCATCTTGCCCCGGCACGCTTCCGGCGCTATCGACCCTGTCCCAGCGCGCCATCGCCGGAAGTTGAACGAAATAGCGCGCTTGGCTTTGATTTCGCGTGATCTTTTCGGAAAACCGGGTTCCACTTTTCCCGATCATGCTTTAGGAGACGCGCATGAGCCAGCACCCGGTACCGGAAGACCGCACCTTGCTGATCGTCGAGGACGACCGGCCGCTGCGCGAGCGGCTGGCCCGCGCTATGGAAGCGCGCGGCTTTGCCGTGGCGATCGCCGAGACGGTGGCGCAGGGCGTCTCCCGCGCGAAGGAGGCCCCGCCCGCGTTCGCGGTGGTCGATCTGAAGCTCGATGACGGCAGCGGGCTCGACGTGGTGGAGATGCTGCACACCGTGCGCCCCGAAGCGCGGGTGGTGGTGCTGACCGGCTTCGGCAATATCGCGACCGCGGTGGCCGCGGTGAAATACGGCGCCATCGACTACATCCCCAAGCCCGCCGACGCCGACGACATTCTCGCGGCCCTTCTCGCCCAGCCCGGCCATAAGCCCAAGCCGCCGGAAAATCCGATGTCGGCCGATCGCGTGCGCTGGGAGCACATTCAGCGCGTCTACGAACTGTGCGGCCACAATGTTTCTGAAACCGCGCGCCGCCTCAACATGCACCGGCGCACATTGCAGCGTATCCTCGCCAAACGCAGCCCGAGATAGGGCGGCGATTATGGTTTCACCTCCCCCTTGCGGGGAGGTCGACGCGGCTCTTGCCGCGTCGGGTGGGGGGTTCGCCGCCGCAAATATCGCTCCCACAACGTCGTCACGATTCTTGATCGCGTCGACATTCCAGAATCTCAGCACGCGATAGCCGCGCGAATTGAGAAATGCCGTACGTTCTGCATCACGCCGTATATTTTGCTCTTGGCCGTGTTGCGAACCGTCAATCTCGACAATCAACCTGGCTTGATGGCAAACGAAATGGTACTGGCCGAAATAGGCCACTCGAAATTCAAAGTAGGCCACTAAGACGATTTGAACTTCTCTAGTGCCGACGCGATGCGGTCAAGGAGGTCATTTTGTCGGCGCAGCTCCGCCAAATGGGCTGTTAGATAATCGGTAGACTGTTGGCGGTACCGGAGGGCGCCGCGCTGATTGATGGCCGGGACTATGATCCAGAAGAGGATGAAGACAACAAATAGCGCGCCGATGGCGATCACCCCCGTCCTAATAATTTCCTCAAACCCAATCGTCATCTTTCAATCCTTCTGGCCACGCTCGATTACCGTGAACCGCTCCACCTTACGCCCTTGATGATTTGCCCACAAATACGAACGCCGCCAGTTTCCCGGCGGTGTCGTTTCACATGCCACTGTGACGCGCTGAGCGCGATCTACCCGAAGTCGAAAGGTAATTGATCGTCGTTTGCGGGCGGCTGCTCTTTGAAAATTTGTCCCCGCATGACCTCGCTAACGCGCCCCTGATTGATGCCAAGCTCGGCAGCGATCTGATGCACGTACAATCCCTTGCCGCGCATCGTTTTGATTGCTGCGGCCAAATCGGGTGTCATGTGAGGTGATGGCGTACGCTTCAAAAAACGCTTCATTGTTCTGCCCTTTCCCAAGCAGAGTTAGCGAAGCGCTCTTGACAAGCAGATTTATTCTGGAAAACTGCCCCAGTTCGCAAATCACTTGTCCCGCTGGCTTCTACCGACGCGGGCAATTCGAAAAAAAAAGAAATTGGGCTCGTTGGCGCGAGCCCTTTTTCGTTTTCGAATCGTCTATGTGGGTTAGGATGGTCGATACGTTTGCGACACCTGTCAATTCTTTTTCCCGCCGTCGATTACCGAGAAGCGTCCGCGAAATTGGCCGTGCTGCCGAGTGGATTGGATCGTGTCGGCACGGTCTAGGTTCATTGGGTTTTCAGTAGCCGTGCCGCCTGGCAACGTGCCGTCGAGGGCTGCGTCAATCAATTCGCCGATGCTCCAGATATGATCCGTGACGCCCAATTGCATTGCAGGCGTGATCCGTAGGGCTTCATGAACGCGGCAAAAATTATAATGCATCGCGTACAGGGCGACAGCGGCAATGTGATGCTCGAATTTCTTGCTAAAGCCGTTAGTCAAACGAGTGAACCGGCGTTGCTGCATCCGCAGCGTCAAGTTCTGGCGCTCGATATATGACGTGCTGATATTTTTCGGCGAGCCGACTACGGAGCGTACCTCTACCTCTACTACTTCACCCGGAGAATAGCGGCGCGCCGGGTCCTCAGAGTTTCCGCCAGCGGCATATTTCTTCACAATCACGCCGTGCGAGTAGTCTTTTTTGAACGCGCGCTCGATTGCCCACGGATAGGAATTGAGACCATCCGTCGAAATCTCGGGGGCGCCGATCACGCGGGCACGAACGTCTTTCGCGAACGCGAGCGTCGCGTCATGTGTGCGCTTGCCGGTGTAATAGCTGATGATCGCTTTAGCGGTGCCAGCGAGCGCAATAAACGTGTACTGGTCGCCAATCGTTTCCGGGTCGGTATCCTTCACGTTCTTCCGCTTCTTGCCAACGAACTGCCAGATTTCATCGAATTCCAAGCGCGACGTATTGAGGTTACGCATGAGTTTGTTACGGTCTGCAGTTTGCTCAGTGCATCCCGAAGGCACTTTTCCAATTCAATGGTGGTCGCGTCATTCAGCCATTGCGCGCGACGATAACTGACCGTCTTTTCTTTTTTATCCGCCATATCAGCCCCCGCTGCTTCGACGGGAAAAGAATAGATCAGGGATGGGGGCAGGAGTCCTGCGCCATTTGCAGTAAAAGGACGGTAATTCAGCATCGAATCCATGTGATTCTACCTTACGTTCTCAGTATGTTCGCAAGATGGCGATTTTGATCGGAGAAAAGAAGGGCGGCCGGAGCGCATTTCAAATTCGGCCACTGCGTTTTGAAATTGAGCCACTGAGGGGGAAGATCGGCCAGTACCAACGAAATCGACGACATACCGATCGATGGGCGCCTGCCTGCGGAAATGCAGGCCCTGATGCTTCAGCAATCGCAATGACGTCCAAAGGATGCGCTCGGCGCCCGTTGCGTTCTGGCGGAGTGCACGAGCTATTTCCGTCACCAGCCCCCCACCCGACGCGGCAAGGGCCGCGTCGACCTCCCCGCGAGGGGGAGGTGAATCCTCTTTATCGCCGTTTCAACTTTGCCGTCATCGTTTTGTCTTCGCGACTCTTGCCTTTGTCGTCTTCGCCTTTGTCGCCGCCGGCTTCGCCTCGATCTCCTTCGCCAGCTTCTTCGGCGCGATCTGGCGCCAGCGGCGTTCGAGCATGCCGCGTACCGTTTTCGCGTCGAGTCTCGACATGCGCGCCAGCACCGTGGGGTAGTCCTTGTAGTGGGCGGTAATGTGGAACGTGGCGGGATCGGCCTCGAGGAGCATGTCGCGCTCGTCGATCGAGCTCACGAAGAGCACCAGCGAATTGTCTTCGGCGCGCAGCCGGGTGAAGAATTTCTGGCCGATGCAAAACGCGGGCTTGCCGTAGGAAGGTTTCTCGTTGGCTTCGGGAAACGACAGCACGATCTTCTTCAGTTCGGATTTGGTGAGGCTCATTCGGGCAGGGCTCCAAGAACGCGTGTGGGATCGGCGGCGAGTTCCAACGTCATGGCGAGCCGCTCGGCCGCGACTTTCGCAAAGCGCAGCGTCACCGCCTTGCGCCGGCTCGCATGGATGGAGGCGATGGGCGAGGGCCGCACGATGGCGCCGCCGTAACGGTCGGCCACGATGAGCCCCGTGTTGGCCGGCACCAGCTCATCGGGAAAATCGGGCGGGATCGCGAAATAGAACAGCTCGCAGAACTCGAGATATTCGGGCCATTTCATGTCGCCCTTGAGGTCGGGAATGGCGACCTTGATCTCGACGCCCAGGACGGTTCCGTCCGCGCCCAGCGCGGCCACATCGAGCCGGCGCCCGTTGGCAAGCGTGAATTCCAGGATGGGGCTGAAGCCCTCCTGGATCATGAGGCGGCTTACGCCGCGGGCAACGTCTTGCGCGGTCACGGACATGCGCGCATTGGAACATTCAGGGAACGAGAGGTCAATCGCCATTCCCAATTCGCGTCATTCCCGCTTTCGCGGGAATGACAGCGTGGAACTCAAGGCGAAATTTACTCCGCCGCGAGGCGGACGATCTTTGCGTTGGCGCCGAAATTGACCGCTTGCAGGAACTTGATTCCTTCCTCGGCGATGTCGTCGCCGACCATGCGCTCGCCTTCGGCCTTCAGCTCGTCCATGTCGACATACATGCCGTAGAAGGCGCGCGTGCGGTCGGTGATGATGCCGGCGTTGAGCAGCGTCTTGATCAGTACGCGGAAGATGTTGGTCGCTGCTTCATGTGCTCGCGCCGGCTCTTCGTCGCTGGCGATCTTCGTGGATCTCGGCCATCGCGTCCTGCCGAGTCGAGGCCGAACTCGTCATAGACGGCCGCATCTGCTCGGACGGTGCGACGAGGTTGAACAGCAAGGTCTGGAAGCAGTGCGCCGCCCAGTCCTCGACGATGTTGTGCTCTTCCTCGGCTCAGCTTCGGGCATCGTGCGGTCGGCCCAGATCTTCCCGAACTTGTGGTGGAAGGCCTCGTCGGTCATCACCAGCTGCATCAGCTTGCGGCCAGCAGCGGGTCGTTGAGCTTCTGGTAGAAGCGTGGCGAAGGCGCCCATCGCCAGCCCCTCGACCAGCATCTGCATGCCGACGATCTTCTTGTAGACCTCCGGCGCCAGAATGATCTCGACCAGCAGGTTCTGCAGTGCGGGGCCGCAGGGCACCGGCGGCCCCAGCGCGCCTTGATGTAGCTGGCGAACGCGGTGACGTGGCGGGCTTCTTCGCGGGTCTGGTTGGCCGCGTATTCCTGCGCGCCCTGGATCGCAGAGCACATGGCAGAGCGAAGCCGACAGGTTCGAGCGCGCCCTGCTCGCCATGCAGGATCGAGGAGAAGCGACCAGCGCGCCGTTGATTCGAAGTGGACGCGGTCTCGTGGCCTTCAACTGGTCGCCGCAGCCGCGTCTGCAGGATGGCGAAGAATGTCCTCGGGCAGGATCGGTTCGTTCTCCATGTCGAAGGGCTCGTCGAAGTCGATGTATTTCTTGTCGAGCGGATCCCAGAAATGGTCGTGGGTGGCGGAGATGATCTTGTCGAAGGCGGTCGAGCGGCGGCCATAGCGCTCCAGGTCCATCATCGCGGGAAAATCGTCCGGCGCGACGGCGTCGTAGGCGTTGTCTTTGGTGATCTGGACCATGGGGCGTCTCCGGCAGTGCTGACCAAACCCCAATATGCCCGGAATTCCTGAAGAGTCAACAAAAATGACGGAGGCGTCACTATTTAGTGAAATTCGCTAACATATTGATATCAATACATATCATGGAAAACGATCGAATCTTGACGCTTGAATTCACGCCGAGGCGCGAAGACGCGGAATGTTTTTGTGCGTCGTGGGAGTCCATTTGGCCAGAGACATCCAAAGAGGAGGTCAGGCACTTGGCACCGAAGAGAATCCGCGTCTTCGCGCCTCCGCGTGCACCGTCATTTTCCTGTGGCGCGCGAAACAGCTCAGCCGGAAATTGTCATTCCACGCTGCCGCCCAGCGTCCCCTTGGTGGAGGCGACTCCGCCTTCGAGCCGCTCGTCGGGCGTGATCGCCTGGCGCAGCGCGCGCGCCAGCCCCTTGAAGCAGCTTTCGACGATGTGGTGGCTGTTCTCGCCATAGAGATTTTCCACATGCACGCAAATGCCCGCATGCTGCGCGAAGGCCTGGAACCATTCCTTGAACAGCTCCGTGTCCATCTCGCCCAGCTTGGGCTTGGGCACGTTGACCCGCCACACGAGATAGGGCCGGTTCGCCACGTCGACGGCCACCCGCGTCAGCGTCTCGTCCATGGGGATGACCGCGGCGCCGAAGCGCGTGAGACCCGCGAAATCGCCCAATGCCTTCTTGACCGCCTGGCCGATGACGATGCCGGTGTCCTCGGTGGTGTGGTGATAGTCGACGTGCAGGTCGCCCTGGGCCCGCACCTTGAGGTCGATCATGGAATGCCGGCCGAAGCTCTCCATCATGTGGTCCAGGAAGCCGATGCCGGTGTCGATGTCGCAATCGCCCGAACCGTCCAGGTCGAGCGACACGGCAATCTCGGTCTCCCGCGTCTTGCGTTCGACGGTGGCGGTCCGCATGGGCAAATCTCCGGCCTCGGAAGCGAGTCAGCCCCGCTTGATACCAAGCGGCGGCGGCCGCGGAAAGCGTCTGGGGCGAGCGGGCGGGTCGATTGCCCCCCGGCGCGTCTGTGGTAAAAATCGCTCCGGCCAGGGATACCGACAGTGAGCGAACCGCCCATTCATGTCAGTGGCGACGACGCGCAGGCGCAACCGCAGAAGACGGGACACAGGCTGCTCGACATCACGATTGCGATCTCGGCCATCTTCATCTCGGCGGTGTCGTTGTCCGTGGCGATCGAGAACGGTCGGACGCAGCGCGACCTGGTGGCCGCGAGCACATGGCCGATCCTGCGCGAAATCCTGAGCAACGGATATAACGACAAGGGCGATATCGCGATCGGTTTCAGCAATGGCGGCGTCGGGCCGGCGGAGGTGAAGAGCTTCGAAGTGTTTTACAAAGGCGCGCCGGTTTCTTCCGGGCTGGATTTGCTGCACAGATGTTGCGGCTTGCGCGCGGGCGCCGCGGCCGTGCGGGAACAGCTTCCGGACAATTTCCGGTACTCCATCGCCGACGAAACCGTGCTTAGGCCCGGAGAGGACAACGCCGTCATTCAGGTCAAGCGATCGGTTGCCGCGCCCGAAGTGCCGCTTCGATTTTCGGCGGCACTTTCGTCCATCGCGTTCCGAGCCTGTTATTGCTCGGTGCTCGGCGAGTGCTGGATCAGCGATCTGCGGAGCACGCGAACGACGCCCGTGAAAATATGCCTTCCGCCCAGCCACAAATTCGATCCAAACGGCCAATAGCTCCAACGGTCCTTATTCGCCATTCGAAATGGCGCCGCCGCCCGTCCGCCGCGCCAACACCCACCAATGGTGCTCCTCGTCCCCGGGCTTGCCTTCGAATCGGGATTCGACGATCTCAAATCCGGCGCCTGTCAGGAACCGCACATATATGACGGGGTCGTGCGAACTCCACGCCATCTTCGCGCCCGCCCAATTTTCGTCTTCGCCATACGCCGATTCGATTGCGCCGAACGTTGCGAGGAACAGGCCCCCGTCCTTGAGGGCGCCGGCGATTTTCTCCAGCAACGCTTTGTGCTCGTCGCGCGGGATGTGGAAGATCGCGTAGAGCGACACGACCGTATCGAAACGGCCCGCCCCAAGATCCACGGTCGAGAAATCCGCTTCGATGTAACGGCCGGAGGGCACGTTCCGCCTGGCAAGCACAAGATGCTTGACGGAGAAATCCACGCCTGTCAGCCGCGCGCCTTTTGCGGCGAGATATGCGTCGATAGGAACGCCGCTGCCGCAGCCCAGATCGAGAACGGTGGGGTTGGCGGGCGAGAGGCCCAGAAGCGTCCCCAGGAACGCCTGCTCGATTTCGTTCGGCTCGGAACGGGAACGGAAGACGCCCGGATAATCTCCGGCGTTATATCCCCGTCTGACGATCTCGCGCATGTTCCCGCTCATGGGCGCATCATAGCGCGGGATCGAAATTCGAAAATCCTGGGGCGGCAATATGCTAGTCTGACCGCAGGTCGAAGGGCCGGGGCCCGGATTCGGCAAACTGGAGTTGGGAATGGAAGCGATACAAAACGGTTTCGACGTGTTCGTGCATGACGGCGACAAGGCGTTCGGTGCGGTGCGGGATGTGTCGCCGCATGGCCGCCCCGAACTCGTGATCTATGTGGAGAACGCGGGCGATTTCGTCGTGCCCCTGAGCGCGGTGCAGGACGTTTATTCGGAGAAGGTGATTCTCAACTGCGCCAGGCTGGACGCGCGGCTGAAGAGCGCGATCGGCCACGCCCATCAGGGCGAAGACCCCAAGATATAAACCGGTCGCAGTCGCGGGGGGCACATGCCGGGGAGACGTTTCTTGCTGCGCCATGCGGCGGCTTTGGTTTGCCTCCTGTTGCTGGGCGGCGCCGCTTCCGCGGACGACGTAAAACCCGACGACACAAGTGCGCCCGACGTGGTCGAGGGCGACTGGATCCAGCCGGCCGATGTGCTTCTGATCGGCGATTCCGAAAGCCTCGGCTATTTCGGCGCGCAGCTCTATCGCTCGCTGTCCACGGAGCCGGATCCGAAAACGGGCAGGCCGCTCAAGGTCTGGAGTCTGTGGACCTGCGGCTCGGATGCGACGACGTGGAAAAGCGGCGGCACCTCCTATTGCGGCATACGCACCTGCAACGGCGCGGGGGATTGCGCGCGCGATCACGGTCCGCTCGATCGGCCCGGCCGCGTGCGCTATTCCGCGCTGAGCGAATATCTGGCGCGCGTGCGGCCCCGGGTCACTATCGTCTCGTTGGGCTCGAACATGCTGACCAATCGGGCGTCCGTGTTCCGTGGTTTCTATGGGACCTATCTGGACGCCGTGGGCGGTCTCGCCCGCGATATTTCGCGCGCCCGCAGCCTCTGCGTGTGGATCGGGCCGCCTCAGGTGGCGCTCACCACCAAGCCGGTGAAAGACTATGAGCAATTCGTCGCCGATGTCGGCCGCGCGGCGGCAGACAGTGGATGTATCTTCATCGACAGCAATCCGCTCAGCGACCGGAACTATCTGCTGCGCAGCGACTCCGAAGGCATCCACTATCAGGGGGAGGGCGAACGGGCATGGGAAACAAAAGTCTGGAGCAAGCTGCACCCGGCGCTGGTGGCGCGACTTTCGCGTTGAATTCCCGTTGCCTGTTGCCGCGCGCCTCTTGGCTTCCTATCTGAGCAGGGTTTCCTGATATAATTCCGGGCTCGACATCTCAAAATGACAGAAGACCCCACAATGGCCGAAGACAAACGCTGGCGCTCCACCACCATCCTATCCGTGCGCAAGGGCGCCAATGTCGTGATCGCGGGCGATGGGCAGGTGACGCTGGGACAGACCGTCATGAAATCGACCGCCCGCAAGGTCCGCCGGCTGGGCAAGGGCGGCGTGATCGCGGGCTTTGCCGGCGCCACCGCCGACGCGTTCACGTTATTCGAGCGACTCGACGCCAAGATCGAGCAGCATCCGGGCAATCTCGCGCGCGCCTGTGTCGAACTCGGCAAGGATTGGCGCACCGAGAAATATCTGCGCCGTCTCGAAGCGATGATGGTGGTGGCCGACGGCACGACGACGCTGGTGCTGTCGGGCACCGGCGACGTGGTCGAGCCGGATGACGGCATCGTCGGCATCGGTTCGGGCGGAACCTACGCGCTGGCGGCCGCGCGCGCCCTGGCCGGGTTCGATCTTTCGCCGGAAGAGATCGCGCGCCGCGCCATGAAGATCGCGGCTGACATCTGCGTCTACACCAACGAGAACATCCTCATCGAAAGCATCGCATGACCAGTTTCTTCACGCCGCGCGAAATCGTCTCCGAACTCGATCGCTATATCGTCGGCCAGGGCGACGCCAAGCGCGCCGTCGCGATCGCGCTGCGCAATCGCTGGCGCCGCCAGCAACTGGTGCCCGAACTGCGCGAAGAAGTTCTGCCGAAGAACATCCTGATGATTGGGCCCACGGGCGTGGGTAAGACGGAGATTTCGCGCCGCCTCGCCAAGCTCGCCCAGGCGCCCTTCATCAAGGTCGAAGCGACGAAGTTTACCGAAGTGGGCTATGTGGGCCGCGACGTGGAGCAGATCGTGCGCGATTTGCTCGAAACCGGAATCGCGCAGGTGCGCGAGCGCCGCCGCCGCGACGTGGAAGCGCAGGCCGAAGCGCGCGCCGAAGAACGCGTGCTCGATGGGCTGACAGGCCCATCCGCCAGCCAGGCCACGCGCGATGCGTTCCGCAAACGCTTGCGCGCAGGCGAACTCGACGACAAGGAAATCGAGCTCGAAATGCGCGACACGGGCGGCCAGCCCATGTTCGAAATTCCCGGCATGCCGGGCGCCCAGATCGGCATGCTCAATATCGGCGACATGCTGGGCAAGGCTTTGGGCCAGCGCGCCCGCACGCGCCGGCTGACGGTGGCGGCGGCGCATGAACCCTTGATCGCGGAGGAAGCCGACAAGCTCCTCGACAACGACCAGATCGTTCGCGATGCGATCGAGAACGTCGAGCAGAACGGCATCGTGTTCCTGGACGAGATCGACAAGATTTGCGCCCGCAGCGAATTGCGCGGCGGCGGCGATGTGAGCCGCGAAGGCGTGCAGCGCGATCTGTTGCCGCTGATCGAAGGCACGACCGTTGCCACCAAGCATGGCGCGGTGAAGACGGATCACATTCTGTTCATCGCCTCGGGCGCGTTTCATGCCGCGAAGCCGTCCGACCTGCTGCCGGAGCTTCAGGGGCGGCTTCCCATCCGCGTCGAGCTCAAGGCGCTCAGCCGCGACGATTTCCAGCGCATCCTCACGGAGCCGGAAGCGAGCCTGATCAAGCAATATCGTGCGCTCCTGGAAACCGAAGGCGTCGCGCTCGATTTCACCGAAGACGGGATCGGCGCCATCGCCGACATCGCAGCGATGGTCAATGCCAGCGTGGAAAACATCGGCGCGCGCCGGTTGCAGACGGTGATGGAACGCGTGCTCGACGAGATCAGTTTTTCCGCCACCGAACGCACGGGCGAAAAAGTGACGGTCGACGGCCACTATGTGCGTTCGCGCGTCGAGGGCCTCGCGAAGGATCAGGACCTGTCGCGATTCATTCTATAATCGCTCGGTGTTAACTCTCAGGGGCGCGGCGGCATTTTCTCGAAGGCCGGCAGGTTCTTGTCGATATGCGCCCAGGGCTGCGCGGAGTTGGTGTAAAGCGCGCCGCCCATTTTGAGCCAGCTTGGATCGTCGAGCGAACCCGCCTTCACCACCCAGATTTGTCCACCGGGCGGCTCACTGTACAGCGGCGAGCCGCACTCGCCGCAGAAACTGCGGACAATCTCGTTGCCGGAATCACCATTGGTGGCGTAGCGCTTGGGCGTGCCCTTGGTGAGGCGGAAGGCCGCCTTGGGCACGACCACGGCGGTCGTACATGCGCCGCCCGACGAATATTGGCAGTCGCGGCAGTGGCAATCCATCACGGCGAAGGGTTCCGCCGACACTTCGTAGCGTACCGCCTTGCATGCGCAACCGCCGGAAAAGGGCGCAACCATTGGCTTCTCCCTGGAAGTTCGGGAGGACTGTTGACCGAACGCCGGTTCCTTGCAAGGAGTTGCGCCCGCGTGGGTTTTTGGGGTTTGGGAATGTCGGGTTCCAGTTATCTTTTCACCAGCGAAAGCGTGTCGGAAGGCCATCCGGACAAGGTCTGCGACCGCATCTCCGATGAGATCGTCGACCTGTCGTTTCGCGAAGCGCTGGCCCAGGGCTTCCCGCCCAAGGATCTGCGCGTCGCCTGCGAGACGATGGCGACCACCAACCGCGTGATCATCGCGGGCGAAACGCGCGGGCCCAAATCCATCTCGCCGGAACTGGTCGAGGAACGGGCGCGGGCCGCCATCCGCGACATCGGTTACGAGCAGGACGGGTTCCACTGGGCGAAAGCGAAGGTCGAAGTTCTGCTGCACGCGCAGTCGACGGATATCGCCCAGGGCGTCGATGCGTCCGGCAACAAGGACGAAGGCGCGGGCGACCAGGGCATCATGTTCGGCTATGCCTGCCGCGAGACGCCCGAATTGATGCCGGCGCCGCTTCTCTACAGCCACAAGATTCTCCATCTGCTGGCGGCCGCGCGCAAATCGGGCAAGGAACCGAAACTCGGTCCCGATGCGAAAAGCCAGGTCACGCTGCGTTACGATCACGGGCGTCCCGTCGAAGCGACGCAGATCGTGCTTTCGACGCAGCATCTCGATGCGAACATGACGTCCAACGACGTGCGCGCGGTGGTCGAGCCCTATATCCGCCAGGCGCTGCCGGCGGAATGGATCACGCGCAGCACCGTGTGGCATGTGAACCCCACGGGTTCGTTCGTCATCGGCGGACCGGACGGCGATTGCGGACTGACGGGCCGCAAGATCATCGTCGACACTTACGGCGGCGCGGCGCCTCACGGCGGCGGCGCGTTCTCCGGCAAGGATCCCACCAAGGTGGACCGCTCGGCCGCCTATGCGGCGCGCTATCTCGCGAAGAACGTGGTGGCGGCCGGCCTCGCCGATCGCTGCACGATCCAGATCGCCTATGCGATCGGCGTGTCCGAACCGCTGTCGCTCTATGTCGATCTGCACGGCACGGGACGCGTCGACCAGGACAAGCTCGAAGCGATCCTGCCCGATCTGATGAGCCTCAAGCCGCGCGCCATCCGCGAGCATCTGGGCCTCAACCGTCCGATCTATGCGCGCACCGCGGCCTATGGACATTTCGGCCGTGCGCCGGAGGCCGATGGCGGTTTCTCCTGGGAGAAGACCGACACGCTCGCGCCCGAGCTTGCCCGCGCGTTCTGATGTGACGGCCGAAGCGCGCGGCGAACGCAAGCGGCGGTCGCTTTATGGCCGCCGCAAGGGGCCGAAGCTTTCGCCGCATCAGGCACAGCTGCTCGAAACGCTGCTGCCGCAACTCCGCCTGAACCTTCAACCAGGCGCCGATCCCCGCACTTATTTTTCCCCTCCCCTTCGCGGGGAGGTCGATCCGCGCAGCGGATCGGGCGGGGGGAACGTCACCGACGTCTGGCTCGAAGTCGGCTTCGGCGCGGGCGAGCATCTGTTGTGGCAGGCGCAGCATCATCCCGATATCGGCCTGATCGGCGCGGAGCCCTACATCTCCGGCATCGCGAAGCTGTTGTCGCGACTCTCCCTCGCCCCCGCAGGGGGAGAGGGTCGGGGTGAGGGGGTCCCTCCACCTGATAGATATTCGCAGATTGATAAACCCCCTCACCCGGTCGATACGCTGTCGCTATCTCCACCTCTCCCCCAAGGGGGAAGAGGGAATGCGCGCACAAACATCCGCCTCCACGACGGCGATGCGCGCGATGTCATCGACGCGCTGCCCGACGCGTGCCTGGGCCGCGTGTTCATCCTGTTTCCCGATCCGTGGCCGAAGACGCGGCATCACAAACGCCGCTTCATCCAGAGCGAAACATTCGACGCGCTGGCCCGCACGATGAAACAAGGCGCCGAATTGCGCTTCGCGAGCGACGATGCGGGATACGCGGCATGGACGCTGGAGCGGGCGATTGCGCATCCGGCCTTCGCATGGACCGCGATGCGCGCCGCAGATTGGAAATCGCGCCCGCCCGATTGGCCCGAGACGCGATACGAAGCGAAGGCGCTGCACGGTCCGCCGGTCTATTTTGCGTTTCATCGGCGATAAGCCGCCGCTATCTATTGATGGGTTCCGCCTGCTGCGAAGCTGACATGTGAGAGTTGAGATCAACTATGCTTGTTTGCAAGTCATTCAGGAGCTTGCTGTCTGTAGTCCCACAGGCTTTTCTCACGCTATAAACAATCGCAACGAGCTTTCCGATATTCGTGTCATCGGGCGGGCTCCAGACTTGTCCTGCGAGATCCCTGTCGCGGTCATGCATTGAAAAATGAAAAGTATCGCCATCCAAGCCGGATTCCGCATTTTCGTCGTAGTGTGTCTGTAAGAGGAGCGTTCTCCATATCCCGATCAACGATTGTGCGAGTTGAGGCTGCACTGGAATTTCGCACTGCGTCAGTTTGATCGAATTTGGGTCCGCTGGAAGCGAGCTTTGCAATTTCGCTATCTCGTCTGCGGTCGTGGGTTTGCCGTCTTTCGAAGAGGTAATCTCGCCACGCTTCATCAACTCCAGAACGGCATAATCCCATAGGTGTTGAGGGGCGGTATAATAGAAAAACCTGTAGGTTCCTTCTTGTTCTCTGATGCCAACGGCAAATTCTTCCGAGAAGGAAGGCTCTACGATCACGCGCGCACGAACGCCGTTAGTGAATGCTGGTGCAAATACGTGCATCTCCAGGTGCATATAACCTGGTTGATAATCCATCGTGGGCGAATAGATGGAATCTTCCGGTATCAGGTGAGTTTCGGCTTGAGCGCCCGACGGGAAACCAAATAAAGCTGCAATGCATAAAATTACGAGTTTGCGCATAGCTGTTTTCGCCGCAATCGACCAAGAAATTGTAACAGGCCGACGGCTCCTGACACACTTGCCTTTCCGGCCTTGAGGGCCTATATCCCGGCCCATCCCAGACAACAGAGTTCTGTTGTGTGGCGGTCGCAAGACCGCCGCGCGGGAAACGGTTTTGGCTTTTGCCAGGCTCCGACAAGGGCCTGAATCCAGGGAATAACTGCCATTCTCACGGCAATGTCGCATTTGGAGCCCATCATTGCCCCGGCCGTTGAGGCCGCGGGCTACCGGCTCGTGCGGCTCAGGCTGATGGGCGGCGAGCGCAAGACGTTGCAGGTGATGGCCGAACGCGCGGACGGGCAAATGAATGTCGAGGATTGCGCGCGTCTGTCCCGCGCGCTGTCGGAATTTCTCGACCGCGAAGACCCGCTCGAAGGCGAATATGTACTCGAAGTGTCTTCGCCCGGCATCGACCGGCCGCTCACCCGCATCACCGATTTCGCGCGCTGGGCGGGCCACGAAGCGCGCCTCGAACTGAAGGTGCCGGACGCGTCGGGCCGCAAGCGATTCAAGGGCACGCTTCTCGGCCTCGACGGCA
Source organism: uncultured Alphaproteobacteria bacterium (assembly GCA_963760345.1). Classification (GTDB taxonomy): domain Bacteria; phylum Pseudomonadota; class Alphaproteobacteria; order Micropepsales; family Micropepsaceae; genus Rhizomicrobium. Next base: position 837,828 of record CAVXCU010000001.1, on the reverse strand, counting down.
ACGACGTCGCCGTGGACGTGGACGGCGCGCGGCTGAAATTCCCGTTCGCCGGGATCGGCGAAGCCAAACTCGTGCTCACCGACAAACTGATCCAGGAAGATTTGAAAGCGCGCAAGCCCGCGCAATAGGAGAGAAGTGACATGGCCGCCATTGCCGCGAACAGAACCGAATTGTTGCAGATCGCCGACGCGGTCGCGCGCGACAAGTCGATCGACAAATCCGTCGTGCTGGAAGCGATGGAAGAGGCGATGCAGCGCGCGGCCAAGGCGCGCTACGGCAGCGAAAACGAAATCCGGGTCGAGATCGATTCCAAGACCGGTGAGACCCATGTCTCGCGCTATCTGCACGTCGTGGAACTGGTCGACAACGACAAGATCGAGATTTCGCTGGAAGACGCGCGCGCCCGCAACCCGGCCGCGCAAGTGGGCGACATCATCGCCGAAACTTTGCCGCCGGTCGATTTCTCGCGCATCGCCGCCCAGGCCGCCAAGCAGGTGATCGTGCAGAAGGTGCGCGACGCCGAGCGCGAGCGCCAATACGAAGAATACAAGGACCGCATCGGCGAGATCGTGCACGGCATCGTCAAGCGGGTGGAGTTCGGCTCCGTCGTCGTCGATCTGGGCCGCGCCGAAGGCGTCGTGCGCCGCGACGAGATGATCCCGCGGGAGAATTTCCGCACCGGCGACCGCATCCGCGCCTATATCTACGACGTGCGCCGCGAAACGCGCGGGCCGCAAATTTTCCTGTCGCGCAGCCATCCGCAGTTCATGGTCCGGCTGTTCGCGCAGGAAGTGCCCGAAATCTACGACGGCATCATCGAAATCCGCGCGGTGGCGCGCGATCCGGGCTCGCGCGCGAAGATCGCGGTGATCTCGAAGGATTCTTCGATCGATCCGGTCGGCGCCTGCGTCGGCATGCGCGGTGTGCGCGTGCAGGCCGTGGTGCAGGAGCTGCAGGGCGAGCGCATCGACATCATTCCGTGGTCGCCCGAAGCCGCGACCTTCATCGTCAACGCGCTGGCGCCGGCGGAAGTGAGCAAGGTGGTGCTCGACGAAGACACCCATCGCGTCGAAGTGGTGGTGCCCGACGAGCAGCTGTCGCTCGCCATCGGCCGGCGCGGGCAGAACGTGCGGCTCGCTTCCCAGCTCACCAGCTGGCAGATCGACATTCTCACCGAGCAGGAAGAATCGGAACGCCGGCAGAAGGAATTCGCTGAACGCACGACGCTCTTCATGGAATCGCTCGACGTCGACGAGACCGTGGCGCAGCTGCTCGCGTCCGAAGGCTTCGCCAACGTCGAAGACGTGGCCTTCGTGCCGATCAACGATCTCGCATCGGTGGAAGGTTTCGACGACGAAACGGCGCAAGAGCTGCAGAACCGCGCCGTCGAATATATCGAAGCGCGCAACAAGGAACTCGACGACAAGCGCCGCGAGCTTGGCGTCGCCGACGAAGTTGCCGAACTCGACGGTGTGACGCCGGCAATGCTGGTGGCGCTGGGCGAAGCGGGCGTCAAGACGCTGGAAGATTTCGCAGGCTGCGCCACCGACGATCTGCTCGGTTACTACGAAGTGAACAAGGAAAAGGAACGCGTGCGCGTGCCCGGCGCGCTCGAGGGCTTCGATCTGACGCCGGAAGACGCGAACGTCATGATCATGAAGGCGCGCGTCAAGGCGGGCTGGATCGAAGAACTGCCCGAAGAGCCCGCCGCAGAAGGCGAGGCAGAGGAGGAAGGCACCGCGTGACGGTAACGGCGCCGATCGCCCGCGAGGAAGACGAGACGATGCGCGAGCGCCGCTGCATCGCCACGGGCGAAGTGCTGCTCGAAGCCCAACTCATCCGCTTTGTCGCCGATCCCGATGGCAATATCGTTCCTGACGTCGCCGCGGAATTGCCGGGGCGTGGCATCTGGGTTTCGGCCAAACGCGAGACGCTCGAACGCGCCGTTGTGCGGAATTTGTTTTCGCGCGCGGCGAAGGCGCAAGTGACGGTGGGCCGGGATCTGGCCGAGCGGGTCGAGGCGCGCCTGGTGGCCCACATGTCCGCCGATCTGGGTCTGGCGCGGCGCTCGGGCGCGGTGGTTCTCGGCTTCGACAATGTCGTGCGCGCATTGGGCGAAAAAGCGCCGCCCGCCGTTCTGGTGGAAGCGTCGGACGGAGCCGCCGACGGACGGCGCAAACTCCTGGCTACTGCTGCGGCGCGCGGGCTTGAACTCGCGATTGTGGCGTCTCTTTCGAGCGCCGAATTGAGCTTGGCCCTGGGCCGGGAGAATGTGATACATGCAGCCCTCAAACCCGGGCGGCTTGCGGAACGGCTGATTTTTCAGGCAGGGCGGCTTGAAGGCCTCCGGCCTGCAGCGCCGTATATCGGACAGGCAGGTTCGACCCCTGCCCCGGAAAAAGGACACGAATGAGCGAGACGAACGACAGCACGCGCAGCGGCAAGACGCTGTCTCTGAAAAAGACGGAGACGTCTACCGTCAAGCAGAGCTTCAGCCACGGCCGCACCAAAGGCGGTGGTGGTGGAGAAGAAGCGCGCCGCGCGTAACGCCCGGCGCCAAGGCGCCCAGCGCGTCGGAGACTACGAAAGCGGCTCCCGAAGCGCCCGCCGCACGCGTCGCGGAAACCGCGGCGCCCTCGCGCGAGGTACATCCGCGCGCCGGCGTCGTCCTGCGCCAGTTGACGGACGAAGAAAAAGACGCGCGCAGCCGCGCACTCGCCGACGCACGCTATGCCGAAGGTGAGGCGAGCAAGCGCGCCGACGAAGATGCCCGCAGTCGCGCCGTCGAGGATGCCAAGCTCGCGCGCGAGCGGATCGCCGCCGAGAAACGCAAAGCGGAAGAAGATGCGCGCAAAGCGGCCGACAGAATCCGCGCGCCGCCGCGCTGAAGAAGAAGCCGCGCGCCGTCTCGAGAAGCGAGACGACCGGGCGAAGAAGGCCGCCGACGCCGTCGTCGAACTTCCGCGCCGCGGACGCACGCAGGTCGAGGAAGACGAAGAGGGCAGCTCCAAAAAGACGGGCAAGGCGGCTCCCAAGGCGCCTGTCGTCAAGAAGACCACCGACAATCGCCGCCGCGGCAAGCTCACCGTCACCAAGGCGCTGTCGGGCGACGACGAGCGCACGCGTTCGGTTGCCGCCTATCGCCGCCATCTCCAGCGCGTCAAAGGTGCGGGCCAGCAACAGCCTGCCGCGCCCGCAGGCCCCCGCGAAGTGACGATCCCCGAAACGATCACCGTGGCCGAACTCGCCAATCGCATGGCGCGCCGCGCGGTCGACGTCATCAAGGTTCTGATGAAGAACGGGCTCATGGCGCAGATCAACGACGTGATCGATGCCGATACGGCCGAGCTCGTGGCGGCCGAATATGGTCACACCGTCAAGCGCGTGGCGGAGTCCGACGTGCTCGAAGGTCTCAAAGGCCACGACGACGACACCGGCAATCTGAAGCCGCGTCCGCCCGTCGTCACCGTCATGGGCCATGTCGACCACGGCAAGACTTCGTTGCTCGATGCGTTGCGCAAGACCGACGTTGTGTCCGGCGAAGCGGGCGGGATCACCCAGCATATCGGTGCCTATCAGGTACAGTTGAAGAAGGGTCAGAAGATCACGTTCCTCGATACGCCCGGCCATGCCGCATTTACGGCCATGCGCGCGCGCGGCGCCAAGGTGACGGACATCGTGGTGCTCGTGGTGGCAGCCGACGACGGCGTCATGCCGCAAACAGCCGAAGCTATCAGCCATGCCAAGGCGGCAGGCGTGCCGATCATCGTGGCCATCAACAAGATCGACAAATCGGATGCCAATCCCGCGCGCGTGAAAAGCGAATTGCTGCAGCACGAGATTCAGGTCGAAGATCTGGGCGGCGAAACGCTCGCCATCGAAGTCTCCGCCACCAAGGGCACCAATCTCGACAAGCTCGAGGAAGCGATCCTGCTCCAGGCAGAAGTTCTCGATCTCAAGGCGAACGCCGATCGTCCTGCGGAAGGCGCCGTCATCGAGGCCAAGCTCGACAAGGGCCGCGGACCCGTCGCGACCGCGCTCGTCCAGCGCGGCACGCTGAAAGTCGGCGACATCGTGGTGGCGGGCTCCGAATGGGGCCGCGTGCGCCTGTTGATCGACGATCACGGCGAAACGATCGCCGAGCGCCGGTCCTTCGATGCCGGTGGAAGTGCTGGGTCTCTCCGGCGCACCGGAAGCAGGCGACGAACTGGTGGTCGTGGAGTCCGAAGGCCGCGCCCGCGAAGTCACCGAATATCGCGCCCGCAAACGGCGTGAATCGCGGCAGGCGAATATCGGGCGCCAAACGCTCGATCAGCTGCTCAAAGATCGCAAAGACGGCGAGAGGCGCCTGTTGCCCCTCGTTATCAAGGCGGATGTGCAGGGGTCGGTGGAAGCGATCCAGGGCGCGCTCACCAAGATGGGCACTGACGAAGTGGGTGTACACGTGCTGCAGGGCGGCGTCGGCGGCATCACGGAATCCGACGTGATCCTCGCGCATGCGAGCGGTGCCGCAATCATCGGCTTCAATGTGCGCGCCAACAACCAGGCGCGCGACCGTGCACGGCGCGACGGCGTCGACATCCGCTATTACAACATCATCTACAACGTGGTGGACGACGTGAAGGCCGCGCTGTCCGGACTGCTTGCGCCCGAGACGCGGGAGAAATTCCTCGGCAATGCCGAGGTTCTCGAAGTGTTCGCGATCTCGAAAGTGGGCAAGGTCGCCGGCTGCCGCGTCACCGAGGGTGTGGTGCGGCGCGGCGCCAGGGTGCGGCTCGTGCGCGACAACGTCGTCATCCACGAAGGCGAATTGTCGACGCTCAAGCGCTTCAAGGACGAAGCGCGCGAGGTCATCGCGGGCCAGGAATGCGGCATGTCCTTCGCCAATTATCAGGATCTCCAAAAGGGCGATGTGATCGAGTGCTACGACGTCGAGACCCTCAAGCGCACGCTGTAAAGCGCCGCTCGGCTCCGCATTCGCAAGAATCTCGCGCCAATGTCCAACAATTCTCCCGACCGTTTTTTATCCGGCAACATCGCGTGGCCGGACGGCGTCGCGGTCGAATAGGAAAATTTCATGCCGCACCACCGTCCCGCCGATCGCGACAAAGGCCCTTCGCAGCGCCAATTGCGCGTGGGCGAATTGCTGCGTCACGCGCTGTCGGAGATTCTCACGCGCGGCGACGTGCGCGATCCCGAGCTCGACGGCGTGTCGGTGACGGTGACGCAGGTGAAGCCGTCCGGCGACATGCGCCACGCGACGGTTTTCTGCGAACCGCTTGGCGGACAAAACGCCGGCCCGGTCATCGTCGCGCTGAACAAGCACAAGAGCTTCATTCGCGGGCTGATGGGCAAGATGATCGTGCTCAAATTCACGCCCGAGCTGCGCTTCGTCGAGGATACTTCGTTCGCGGAAGCCCAGAGGATCGAAGCTCTTCTCAAATCGGAGCGCGTGCAGCGCGACCTGCAGCATCTGAAGGACGATGACGGCGATGGGCCGTAAGCGCAAAGGCGCGGCCGTCCACGGCTGGGTGGTCGTCGACAAGCCGCGCGGCGTCACCTCGACCGACGTGGTGGGTGTGGTCCGGCGCGTGTTCGACGCGCAGAAGGCGGGTCATGCCGGCACGCTCGATCCGATGGCGACGGGTGTGCTCGCGGTGGCGCTGGGCGAAGCGACCAAGACCGTTCCGTACGCGATGGAATCCGAAAAGACCTACCGCTTCATGGCGTGCTGGGGCGAGGGCCGCGACAGCGACGATGCCGAAGGCAACGTCACGGCCACCTCGCCCGTGCGCCCGAACTCAGGACCAGATCGAGGCCGTCCTGCCGCGCTTTGTGGGGGACATCACCCAGGTGCCGCCCTGCTATTCCGCCATCAAGGTCCAGGGCGAGCGGGCCTATGATCTGGCGCGGGACGGGGAAGCGGTGGTGCTGGAGCCGCGCATGGTCCAGGTCCATGAGGCCCGCCTCCGTGGGCGGCCGGATCCGGACCATGCCGAGTTCGAAATCGTATGCGGCAAAGGGACTTACGTGCGGGCCTGGGTGCGCGATCTGGCGCTCGCACTGGGCACGGTGGGCCATGTTTCGGAGCTCAGAAGGCTGGCGATCGGCCGCTTTTTGGCGGCGGACGCAATTCCACTGGATATGCTGAGGTCATTTATGCATAGTCCCGCCGCTTTTGAGCACTTGAGGCCCATTTCGACCGCGCTGGACGGCATCCCGGCGTTGGCCGTCACGGGCCCGGATGCGGTTCGCCTGCGAAGCGGCAATCCGATTTTGATGCGTGCAAACCTGTTTGCTCGCATCGCGGAAGAGGCCGGCACAAGCGACGATCTTCAGGGGCTTACGGTCTATCTCTCCACTGCGGCAGGCGAGCCGGTTGCGCTCGCGGAGCTTCAGGAAGGGGAGTTGAGGCCGTTTCGTGTTTTTAACTTTGGAACTGGATGACCGAATGACGATTACGACCGAACGCAAGAAGACCGTGATTTCCGAATACGCGACCAATCCGAACGATACGGGCTCGCCCGAAGTGCAGGTTGCCGTGCTCTCGGAGCGCATTACCAATCTGACCGAACACTTCAAGACGCATGGCAAGGACAATCATTCGCGCCGCGGCCTCATCAAGATGGTGTCGACGCGCCGCCGGCTCCTCGACTACGTCAAGTCCACGGACGAGAAGCGCTACAACGCGCTGATCTCCCGGCTGGGTCTGAGGCGCTGAGCAGGAAATGGCGACGGCCGATCTCGGCCATGCCGCAACCGGCTCCCTGGACGAAACGTCTGGTCCAACTCGAACCGGCGTGGACGCGCATCTGCGCGCGCCGCGCCTCAATGCCTTTCCCGGGATGACCCGGGGAAGCGGACTCCCGCGCATGCGCGCGCGAGCCAAACCAAGCAACCTGCCGCAATCCGGCGGCAGGAAAGAAGGAATGTAAGAATGTTCAATATCATCCGTGAGGAGATCGAATGGGGCGGGCGCACGCTCGTACTCGAAACCGGCAGGATTGCGCGTCAGGCTGACGGCGCGGTTCTGGCCACCTATGGCGAGACCGTGGTTCTCGCCGCCGCCGTCGGCGCGCACTCAGCCAAGCCGGGGATCGATTTCTTTCCCCTGACGGTCAACTACCAGGAAAAATATTTCGCTGCGGGCAAGATCCCCGGCGGCTATTTCAAGCGCGAAGGCCGGCCGACGGAGCGCGAGACGCTGATCTCGCGCCTGATCGATCGCCCGATCCGCCCGCTGTTCGCCGAAGGCTATCGCAACGAGACGCAAGTCATCGTCACCGTGCTCAGCCATGACATGGAAAACGATTCCGACATCGTCGCCCTGGTGGCGGCGTCAGCGGCGCTCACCATCTCCGGCATTCCCTTCATGGGACCGATCGGGGCGGCGCGCGTCGGCTATATCGACGGCCAGTATGTGCTCAACACCAAGGTCGATGACCGGCCAAATTCCAAGCTCGATCTCGTCGTCGCCGGCACGGCCGACGCCGTTTTGATGGTCGAGTCCGAAGCCGAGGAATTGTCCGAGCAGACGATGCTGGGCGCGGTCATGTTCGGCCACCGCGAGATGCAGCATGTGATCGGCGCAATCATCCGTCTTGCCGAGCGCGCCGCGAAAGAGCCGCGCGATATTCCGGTCGACGAGACGGCGCCGCTGGCGGAGAAGGTCAAGGCGTTTTGCGAAGCCGAGCTTCGTGCGGCCTATCAGGTCGCCGAGAAGGGTGCCCGTCACGACCGTCTCTCCGAGATCAAGAAGAAGGCGATCGCGGAATTTGCGGGCGAAGGCAAAGCGCCGGAAGGCGTCGTCGCCAATCTGTTCAAGGACGCCGAAGCCAATGTCATGCGCTTCGCGGTTCTGGATACCGGCCGGCGCATCGACGGGCGCGACCTGAAGACCGTGCGTCCGATCAAGGCCGAAGTGGGCGCGCTACCGCGCACCCACGGCTCGGCCCTGTTCACGCGCGGCGAAACCCAGGCGCTCTGCGTCACCACGCTCGGCACCGGCGAAGACGAGCAATATGTCGATTCGCTGGAAGGCACCTACAAACAGCACTTCATGCTGCACTACAATTTCCCGCCCTATTCGGTGGGCGAGACGGGCCGCATGAACGCTCCGGGCCGGCGCGAAATCGGCCACGGCAAGCTCGCCTGGCGCGCCATCCATCCGATGCTGCCCTCGAAGGAGCAGTTCCCCTACACGATCCGTGTCGTCTCCGAGATCACGGAGTCGAACGGCTCCTCCTCGATGGCGACGGTGTGCGGCAGTTCGCTCGCGCTGATGGATGCGGGCGTGCCGCTCAAGCGTCCGATCGCGGGCATCGCGATGGGCCTCATCCTCGAAGGCAAGCGCTTCGCGGTGCTCTCCGACATCCTCGGCGACGAGGATCATCTGGGCGACATGGACTTCAAGGTCGCGGGCACCGAAGAGGGCGTCACGTCCCTCCAGATGGACATCAAGATCGCCGGCATCACCGAAGAGATCATGAAGGTCGCGCTCGACCAGGCGCGCGAAGGCCGCCTGCATATCCTGGGCGAGATGGGCAAGGCCATCGGGCATGCGCGCGAGCAATTGGGCGAGCATGCGCCGCGCATCGAGCAGATCAAGATTCCCACCGACAAGATCCGGGAAGTGATCGGCACGGGTGGCAAGGTGATCCGCGAAATCGTGGAAAAGACCGGCGCCAAGATCAATGTGGAAGACGACGGTACGATCAAGATCGCGTCCGCCGACGCCGAATCGATCAAGGCGGCGCTCAAATGGATCAAAGGCATCGTGGCCGAGCCCGAAGTGGGCGAGATCTATGACGGCAAGGTCGTCAAGGTGATGGATTTCGGCGCCTTCGTGAATTTCTTCGGCCCCAAGGACGGCCTCGTCCATATTTCGGAACTGGCGGCGCAGCGCGTCGGCAAGACTTCCGACGTGGTCAAGGAAGGCGACACCGTGAAGGTGAAGCTCCTGGGCTTCGACGATCGCGGCAAGGTGCGGCTGTCGATGAAGCAGGTTGACCAGGCGACGGGCGAAGACCTGACGAAGAAAAAGCAGACGGCCGAAGGCACGCAGCAGACGGGCTGATCGTCCGCCTCGACATTTGGAATCTCTCGAAGCACCCTTGGCCGATCCGGCCGGGGGTGTTTTCGTTTGGAGGAGAGCGCATGCCCAAGATCGACGTGAATGCCGTTCCCGGGCAAAAAGGTTCGGGCTATCCCGCGCCGTTTCATGAGACCGCAGCCGGACGCGTACGGCAGAGGCTGGGCGACGCGGGCGGGTTGTCGGATTTCGGCGTCAATCTCCTGCAACTGCCGCCCGGCGCGTGGTCGAGCCAGCGTCACTGGCACAGTGCCGAGGACGAATTCGTCTATGTGGTTTCAGGCGAGATCGCACTTGTGACCGATGCGGGCGAGGAAATCCTGCGCACGGGCGATTGCGCGGCGTTTCCGAAAAACGTCGCCAACGGCCATCATTTGATCAACAAAAGCGCCGGTGTCGCCGTCTGCCTCGAAATAGGGACGCGCCGGCCGGAAGACATCACGATCTATCCCGACATCGATTTGCTGTTCGACCCGAAGTTCGACGGGTACACGCACAAGGACGGGACGCTCTATCCGAAATAGCGGGCCGCCGCTGCCCGCACGTTGTATGGCAGGACTGTGACGCGGCTTTACCAAGACCACAGCTTTGATGGTTAATCGTCATTAGCCATTCTTGTGCGACACGAACGCGCCCGGTAGCCTCGGGCGCTTATCAATGCGCGTTTGGCGCGGGGGCTGGACACATGTTCGTGGCGCTGCGGTTTATCAGTCTTGTTCTGGTCGCGGTCGGCCTGATGTTCCTGGGCGCCGATATCGTGACCTCGCTCGAACATGGCGGCCAGATCTCGTTACGCTCCATCGAGCAGGTGTGGGCGCTGTTCAGCAAAGGCGGTCTCGACGCATTCAAGGCCTGGCTCGAACACACGTTGCCCGCGCCGGTTCCCAACTGGATCGATGCGTTCCTGACGACGCCGGCATGGTTGTTGCCCGGCGTATTGGGCGTCGTGCTCGCATTCCTGTTCGGCCGTAGAATTTCTCACGAAGACTGATCGTCAGCGGTTGGCGCCGGGCGTCCACAGAACATCCTTGGCGCCCTTGCCGTTCACATAACGGCTCGCCACGAACAGATGGTCCGACAGCCGGTTCACGAATTTGATCGCGGCCGCGCCGATTTTTTCCTTTTCGCTCAATTCCACGATCAGCCGTTCCGCCCGCCGCACGATGGTGCGCGCGAGGTGCAGATGGGCCGCGGCCTTCGTGCCGCCCGGCAGAACGAACGAGGTGAGCGGGCTCAATTCCGCGTTCATGGAATCGATTTCGCGTTCGAGGCGTTCGACCTGGGCATCGATGATCCGCAGCGCCTTCTCGCCGCGCTTGCCCGCTTCCGGCACGCAGAGGTCCGCCCCCAGATCGAATAGGTCGTTCTGGATGCGCGCCAGCATGGCATCGACCTCGCCCTCGGTATGAAGCCGCGCAAGCCCGATCGCGGCGTTGGCCTCGTCGACGGTGCCGAAGGCCGCGATTCGGAGCGCATGCTTGGGCAGCCGCGTGCCGTCGCCCAGCCCGGTTTCGCCCTTGTCGCCGGTTTTGGTGTAAATGCGGTTGAGCACGACCATGCCGCACGGTAACGCGGCGCGGCCCGGATCGCCAAGCGGGTTGCGGCGAATGCCGCCCCGGCTATGATCCGGCCCGCAAGACCCCAGGATTCTCCGTCATGCCCGTCGAAGCGCCCGAAATCATCGAAGTGGACGACACCCGCGTCATGTGCGACGGCGGCGGGGGTGCGCTCGGCCACCCGCGCGTCTATCTCGAAATGGGCGACGAAAGCGCCGTCGAATGCCCCTATTGCGACCGCCGGTTCGTCCTGCGGGCGGGAGCGACGGCGCATTGACCGCCGCTGCCTCCACCGCCGGCCGTCCGGTCAAGAAGGGCGACCATCTCTATCTCGTCGACGGTTCGGGCTATCTGTTTCGCGCCTATCACGCGCTGCCGCCGCTGTCGCGCAAATCGGACGGACTGCCCACGAACGCGGTCTCCGGCTTCTGCAACATGGTGTGGAAGCTTCTTGAAGACATGAAGGCCGGCGACAGGCCGACCCATCTGGCCGTGATCTTCGACGCCGGCAAGAAGACCTTCCGCAACGATATCTATCCGCTCTACAAGGCCAACCGCCCCGATCCGCCCGAAGACCTCATCCCCCAATTTCCGCTGGTGCGCGATGCGACGCGCGCCTTCGGCGTCGCCTGTGTCGAGGAGCCAGGCTTCGAAGCCGACGACCTGATCGCGACCTATGCGCGGGTTGCGCGCGAGGCGGGCGCCAAGGTGACCATCGTCTCGTCCGACAAGGATCTGATGCAGCTCGTGGTGGATGGCGCGGTCGAATTGTTCGACACGATGAAGAACAGGCGCATCGGTTCGGCCGAAGTGATCGAGAAGTTCGGCGTGCCGCCTTCGAAAGTCATCGAGGTGCAGGCGCTGGCCGGCGATTCGACCGACAATGTGCCCGGCGTGCGCGGCATCGGCGTCAAGACCGCCGCGGAACTGATCAATGTCTATGGCGATCTGGAGACGCTTCTCAAGCGCGCCGGCGAGATCAAGCAGCCCAAGCGCCGCGAGGCGCTGATCGAGCATGCCGCGAACGCGCGCATCTCGCACAAGCTCGTGACGCTCGACGACCGGGTGAAGCTCAAAACGGGTCTCGATGCCTTCGCCGCGCGTGAGCCCGATCCCGCCGCGCTGATCGGATTCCTCAAATCGATGGAGTTCGCAACGCTCGCCCGCCGTACAGCCGCGCATTTCGGCGTCGAAGACCTGGATGCCGTTCCGGCCGCGACTGTATCTGTGACTGCGCCGCCGCGCAGTGCCGGCGCACCGTCGCCTGCGCGCGCTGCTGCGGCCGCACCGGGAGAGAATCTGAAAGGCACGCCGGGCGCGGTGATGGATCGCGCATTGCTCCAGAAGCCGATCGACCATGATTCCTACGAGACCGTGACGACACTTGCGCGGCTCGATCATTGGGTCGCGCGCGGGCGCGAAACGGGACGCGTCTGCGTCGACACGGAGACGACGTCGCTCGATCCGATGCAGGCGGGATTGTGCGGTGTCTCGCTGGCGGTCGCGCCGGGCGAGGCCTGCTATATTCCATGCGGCCACGGCGCCCGCGATGGGCTCGATCTCGCCGGCGGCAAGCCCATCGACCAGTTCAAGGAAGCTGACGTTCTCAAGCGCCTGAAGCCGCTGCTCGAAGATGCGAGCGTGCTCAAGATCGCGCAGAACCTCAAATACGATTATCTGATCTTCCTCCAGCGCGGCATCCGCATCGCGCCGTTCGACGACACGATGCTCATTTCCTATGTGCTCGACGCCGCGCTGCACGGCCACGGCATGGACGAATTGTCGGAACTTCACATCGGCCACAAGCCGATCTCGTTCGGAGACGTCGCGGGCTCCGGCAAGGATCGCGTGACGTTCGACAAGGTGCCGGTCAAGGAAGCCACGCGCTATTCGGCCGAAGACGCCGACGTCACGTTCCGCCTGCACGCGTTCCTGAAGCCGCGGCTGATCGCGGAATCCAAAGTCGCCGTCTACGAAACGCTCGAGCGCCCGCTTGTGCCCGTGCTGGCCGACATGGAGCGGGCGGGCATCATGATCGACCCCGATCATCTGCGCAAACTGTCGAACGATTTCGCCCGCGACATGCTCACGCTGGAAAAGGCGATTCACAAACTGGCCGGCGGCGACTTCAACATCGGTTCGCCCAAACAGCTGGGCGATATCCTGTTCGGCAAGTTCAAGCTCGAAGGCGGCCGCAAGACGAAGACGGGCGCGTGGTCGACCGATGCCGACATGCTCGAAGAGTTGGCGGCCCAGGGACACGACATTGCCAAGAAGGTGCTCGCCTGGCGCCAGCTGCAGAAGCTGCGCGGCACCTATACCGATGCGCTTCCCGCCTACATCAACCCGCAGACGGGCCGCGTGCACACCTCCTATGCGATGGCCTCGACGTCCACGGGCCGGCTGGCTTCGACCGATCCCAATCTGCAGAACATTCCCATCCGCACCGAAGAAGGCCGGCGCATCCGCGCGGCGTTCGTGGCCGCGAAGGGCTCGCTCCTCATCAGCGCCGATTATAGCCAGATCGAGCTTCGCCTGCTGGCGCATATCGCCGACATCCCGGCGTTGAAAAAGGCGTTCGCCGAAGGCCTCGACATTCACGCGATGACGGCGTCGGAGATTTTCGGCGTGCCGGTGAAGGGCATGCCGGCAGAAGTGCGACGCCGCGCCAAGGCGATCAATTTCGGCATCGTCTACGGCATTTCCGGCTTCGGCCTCGCCAACCAGCTTGGCATCGCCAGGAGCGAGGCCGACGATTACATCCGGAAATATTTCGAGCGCTTCCCGGGCATCCGCGACTACATGGACCGCACGAAAAAATTCGCGCGCGAAAACGGCTATGTGGAAACGCTGTTCGGCCGGCGCATCCATATCCGCGAGATCAATTCGAAGATTCCGGGGCTGCGGGGCGGGGCCGAGCGCGCCGCGATCAACGCGCCCATCCAGGGCGCGGCGGCCGACGTCATCCGCCGCGCCATGATCCGCGTGCCGGCTGCGCTGGCGGCAAAGAAGTTGAAGGCGAAGATGCTGCTGCAGGTGCACGACGAACTTGTCTTCGAAGCGCCGGAGAAAGAGGCGGACGCGACCTCAGCGGCGGTGAAAAGCGTGATGGAGCGCGCCTCGCTGCCGGCACTCGAACTGTCGGTCCCCCTCACCGTCGACGCCCGCGCCGCCAAGAATTGGGACGAGGCGCATTAGGGCGCTCTGGAGTCAAGGCGCGCCGAACCCGAATACACCAAAGAACACAGAGCCTGCCGATGTGAGAAACGCTGTCTCGGCATCGCCAAGTTTGCCGACGATTACCCGATTTTCGAGCGTAACGAGTTTGTCGAAACGTACGACCGACGGCACTTTGAGACCGTTGATCGCGCTCGGTTGGATTGGAAGTGCATCGACATTTCCTGCCGAGCCGGGATTGGATGTGATGAAGGCGAGAACGACGTCGGTGCGCCGGGCATTGTCGCGCGAAATGACCAAAGCAGGGCGCACTTTCCCGCCCGACAAATCGGTAAACGGAAACCGCGTCAGGACGATACTTCCGAAATCATACATTCCGGGGTTGGATATCGGCTTCGACGTACAGGTCCGGTTCGTCGGCGAGGAAATCGAAGGCGCCGCCCAGCTCTGCGAGCCGCGCAAGCGGCATATCGCCATCCAAAGTTTCGACGACAACGCGAACCCGCTGGCGGGCAGGAATACCCCGCCGCTGGATTTCGCCGGGGACCTTCCCCGCTTCGATATCTTCAAGAACGTAGCGCATGGCTTATCTTAGTCCCGCTTGGCCGGTCGCCGCAATCTGCCGGGGAACAAATTTGGTTTACCCCGTGCCGATCGCCGTCCTGCTTGGAGCGCGCCGGCAAGCACGGCGTTACGCCGCGATGGAGCGCAAGCCCGTCTCCGGTGTGATGCCGGCTTTTTCCAGGGTCTTCATCAACTCGCCCATCGCCGACTCGGCGGTGGCCTTTTCGGGACCCCGCGAGACATGGGCGACATAGCCGGTGAGGAATCCCGGCTGGCCCAGCGACGCGAGAATGATTTCGCGCGCCTTGGCTGAAAGTTTTCCCTCCGTCAGCGCGCCGCCCGTGCAAAGCCGGAGCACGGCGATCGCTTTCTCGACGGGGTTGGAAGTTTTTTCCCCGATGCCGGCCAGTAGCTTGGTGCGCGACTCGACTTCGCACGCAATTCTGTCGAGCACGTCGGCAATGTCCTGGCGTTCCTTGTCCTGGAAGCCGGAACGGCGCACGCGGGCCTGCAACTCGGCAAGCCGCATCAGCCGCGCGAGCGCCGGCTGTTTGGCCGCAATGAAATGGGTCTCGAATGGCGCAGATGTGACGATCGGCATCGCGAAGAACGCGAGCTGGCGCTTGTTTTCCGCGCCGATGATGTTCTCCTCGATCAGGAGGAGCCGCTCGAGTTTTTCGTCCGGCGAGTTCGCTTCGGCAAGCTGTTCGGAAACCGATTCATTGGAGACCAGCCGGCGCGACCGCAGCGTGAAGGCCGCGATCAGGTCTTCGTGGCTCAGATATTTGCCGATTCCCATCACCAGCTTGTTGGCGATGAGCCTGAGGACCTTGAGCTCTTCGACCAATGACGTCGGGACGAGCCGGCGCACGCTGCGCAATTCCGCGGTGATCCGCTTGGCAACCGCGATCCGCGCTTCGGGTAAATTGTCGGCCGCAAAATGCTGCGTCAGCGCAGCCAATCCCATCTGGTCGCCCCGGTCTTGCGACATTTTGCCGATGAACAGTTCGACCAGGACGGTCAGCGCCGCGCCCAAATTCTCCGTTTCGCCCAGCAATTCGTGCAATGCGGCGGCGCCGTGAAGCAGTTCGGCGATGAGCGAATCGATGGCCTTCAGCAACAACTCGCGCTCGACGCCTTCGTCGGGCACCTCCTTCATGACCGCAAGAAGGCTCAGGAGTTTTTCGTTCCACGATTTGGCCGGACCCAGATAGCGCGCGATGGCGCCGTTCAGCCTATAGGTTCCATCCGGCTCGGCGGCGAGCCTCGCCGCAAGCTTCGTGAATTCGCCGGTTTGCGCGACGGGGAAATAGTTGCGCCGCGTATCGCGATAAACGCGGTGAATGGCCTTGGTGGTGAGATCGTTCAAATTCTTGATGATCTGCTGCACGGACGTCTTCGTCGATGCAGCCTGCGCCACGGCGATCTTCTGGATGCAGTGCTGGTAGAGCGTGCCGGTCGCTTCGAATTTCTCCAGCGCATCGGCACGATGGATGAATTCGGTGACGGTCAGCTTGTTGCGCGCGAGGAAGTTGGACAGGAGCCGCATCATCGTCTCGCGCGCGTGGTAGGAATAGAGATCGTCCGGCTTGAAGCAGGGCAGCGCGTGAGGGACGTCTTCTTCCGCCGCCTCCGTCTTCAGCTTGGTGTGGCCGTCTTCGTAAATCTTGAGCGACAGATAATCGCCGGTGTCGCCGTTGTAGGTTTCCTTGACCACCTTGACGCCGGTGGCGCGCTGCTCGGCCATCAGCTCTTCGGCCATGCGCAGCGCCACTTCGCGGGCGGTCGCCACGTCATGCAGGGTCCAGCCGCCCTTGGAGCCCTGGCGGCGATAAATCTCGTAATGGATCTCCTGCGCCATGCGCTCCGGCTCCCGAACGCACAGTATTGTCGCGGTGGCTTTAAGCGGGGGTTAAGCGATGCCAGACCTGTCTGCGGCATGGCCTGAAAGGTCGCGGATTGCGGCATCGGGGCCGCAGAGGCGGCAGGCCGGATCGGGCTTCACCCGCACGGTGCGGAAGCGCGCCTCCAATGCCTCGTAAATGAGGAGCCTGCCCGCCAGACTCTCCCCGATTCCGAGGATTTCCTTGATCACTTCCAGCGCCTGCAACGTGCCCATGACGCCGGCGGCCGCGCCCAGCACGCCCGTTTCGGAACAGGACGGCGCCGTGCCCGGCGGAGGCGGCTCGGGGAACAGGCAGCGGTAGCAGGGATACCCCGGTTCATGGGCTTTGAAGGTCGCCAATTGGCCGTCGAATTCGGTCACGGCGGCCGAAACGAGTGTTTTTCCGGCGAAATAGCACGCGTCGTTGATTAGGAAACGGGTGGCAAAATTGTCCGAGCCGTCGGCCACGATGTCGTAGCGGGCGAACAGATAGGGGGCGTTTTGGGCTGCCAGCCGCACCGGATGAGGCTCGATTGCGACGCCGGGATTTATGGCGCGGGCTGCATCTTTTGCGGACTCGGTCTTGAGGCGGCCGACATCGTTGCTGCGATGGGCAATCTGGCGCTGCAGGTTGGAGAGCGAGACGCGGTCGAAATCGACGATGCCGATGGTGCCCACCCCCGCCGCCGCCAAATAGAGGATCAGCGGGCTGCCGAGGCCGCCTGCCCCGATGACCAGAACCCGGGCCGCGCGTAGCTTCGCCTGGCCCACGCCTCCCACTTCCCGCAGCACGATATGGCGGGCGTAACGTTCGAGTTCTTCGTCGGAAAGCGCCATGATCCTAAGCTCTTAGCCGAGACTGGCCGGGGGCAGAAGCCCGGCGTGCGAGATACCGGTTCTGCCGCCAATGGCCTTCACCCTAAGCTGCGGAAAAACTTGTCAAATCGCCACAGTGGATTAGGGGTTTCCTTGCGGGGAGGCCGCCTTGGGGCCTATCTTTGATCCAGTAAGGGCGGCTTCAGATCGCCCGCGTGAAACGCCGGCTCCCAGACCGGCGGACGGTGCGACAGCAGGAGAGATCATGTCACAGGATGGGCGGCACCCGAGCGCCTATGGGCTCGAAAATCAGGGTTTTCGCAACCTCAAGGCGGTGCATTGGAACCTGACTGCGCCCCAGCTCTATGAGGTCGCCGTCGCGCGCGGCGAAGGCCACGTCGCCAAGGGCGGCCCGCTCGTCGTCCTGACGGGCCAGCACACCGGCCGCTCGGCGTCCGACAAGTTCATCGTTCGCGATGCGGCGAGCGAGGCGAATGTCTGGTGGGACAACAACAAAGCCATGACGCCCGCCGCGTTCGAGGCCCTGTTTCAATCGATGATGTCCTACGCCCAGGGTCATCAGCTTTTCGTGCAGGATCTTTTCGGCGGCGCCGATCCGACGCATCGCCTGCCGGTCAGGGTGGTGACCGAATATGCTTGGCATTCGCTGTTCATCCAGCATCTCCTGATCGAGCCAAATTCCGGTCAGCGCGAAGGCTTCGCGCCGGAATTCACCATCGTCGACTTTCCCGGCTTCCAGGCCGATCCGAAAATTCACGGCAGCGACACGGGCACCGTCATCGCCGTCAATTTCACCCGCAAGCTCGTCCTGATCGGCGGCACCTCCTATGCCGGCGAAATGAAGAAATCGGTGTTTACGATTCTCAATTATCTGCTGCCGCCGAAGCGGGTGATGCCGATGCATTGCTCGGCCAATGTGGGCCGGAACCGCGACGCGGCGATTTTCTTCGGCCTCTCTGGCACGGGCAAGACGACTTTGTCCGCCGACGCGTCGCGCACGCTGGTGGGCGACGACGAGCATGGTTGGTCGGAAAACGGCGTATTCAATTTCGAAGGCGGCTGCTACGCGAAAGTCATCAAGCTTTCGGCCGAAGCGGAACCCGAAATTTACGCGACCACGCAGCGCTTCGGCACCGTGCTGGAAAACGTGGTGATGGATCCGCTTACCCGCGAGCTCGATCTCGACGATGGTCGCTACACCGAGAACACGCGTGCGGCCTATCCGATCGATTTCATTCCCAACGCGTCGCTGACGGGCACGGCAACGCACCCGAAGAACGTGATCATGCTGACGGCCGACGCGTTCGGCGTGTTGCCGCCCATCGCCAAGCTCACGCCTTCGCAGGCGATGTATCACTTCCTGTCCGGCTTCACCGCCAAGGTCGCCGGCACGGAAAAGGGCCTGGGCAAGGAACCGCAACCCACCTTCTCCACCTGCTTCGGCGCGCCGTTCATGCCGCGCCATCCGTCCGAATACGGCAATCTGTTGCGCGATCTGATCGGCCAGCACCAGGCCGATTGCTGGCTCGTCAACACGGGCTGGACGGGCGGCGCGTTCGGCGTGGGCAGCCGCATGCCGATCAAGGCGACGCGCGCACTGCTCGCCGCCGCCATGGACGGCACGCTTGCCAATGTCGAGATGCGGATCGATCCCCATTTCCGCTTCCGCGTGCCGGTTTCGGTGCCGGGCTTGGATGGGAAGATTCTGAACCCGCGCGACACCTGGGCCGACAAAGCGGCCTATGACGCGCAGGCGAAAAAGCTCGTGCAGATGTTCCGCGACAATTTCCGCAAATTCGAAGCCCATGTAGGCCCCGACGTGCTGCAGGCTGCGCCCCAGTTGGCCGAAGCGGCGGAGTAGTCCGCCTTCACACCCGCCGGTATACCCACACGCGGGCGGGCGGCACGTTGAACAGAATGAGCGCGGCGCGGCGCACGCCGATGTCTTTCGTCGGCGGAACGGGCGGCCGCATTCCATAGGAAAACTGGATGAAGGGCGCGCCCGGCGCGAGCCGCTCGAATGCGTCGGCGATGAGCGCCAGCCGCCGCGCCGGCGCTTCGTTCAGCAGCGGCAGGCTCGAGACGATGGCGGCATAGGGTTGCGCGATGTCCCCTCCCAATGTCTTCGCAAGATCATAGGCGTCGCCGCGAACGACGCGCACGCCGGGAAATCGCTTCGCGATAAGCTCGGCGAACAAGGAATCGAATTCGATCGCCGTGATACGCGACGGCGCAATACCGCGTGCGACCAGCGCCGCCGTCACGACGCCTGTCCCGGGCCCCAGTTCCAGAATGGGCCCGCTGGATGACGGGTCGACCTGGGCCGCCATCGCGGTTGTCAGCCCCGAACTTGACGGCGCCACCGCGCCCACATGCTGCGGCTCGGCCGCGAGCCGGCTGAGGAAACGCCATTGGTCGAGGACAAATGTGCGAAATGGGAGCATAGGGCGCTGACAGCGGATTTGGCGCCGCTAGAATGAACGAATGCACGGCCCATTGCGATAGCTTTCAGGAACCGCGCGTCGAACCCGAAGGAATTGCAGCGATGACGACATCCAACCAGGCACAGGTCTCCCATTTCCGTGCGCTTCATGCGCCGGGCAGCATTCTCGTTCTCCCCAATGTGTGGGACGCGGCGAGCGCGCGCGTGGCCGAAGAGTGCGGCGCGACGGCGATTGCCACGTCGAGCGCATCATTGGCTTGGGCGCACGGCTATCCCGACGGCCAGCAGCTGCCTCGCGAGACCCTGATCGCGGTCACGGCCGAAATTGCCCGCACAGTGAAATTGCCGGTGAGCGTGGACAGCGAGGCGGGGTTTTC
The DNA here is from genome assembly GCA_963760345.1 of uncultured Alphaproteobacteria bacterium. Classification (GTDB taxonomy): domain Bacteria; phylum Pseudomonadota; class Alphaproteobacteria; order Micropepsales; family Micropepsaceae; genus Rhizomicrobium. The sequence goes on along the minus strand of CAVXCU010000001.1, from coordinate 817,898 downwards.
GGCCGATCCCGATGGGGTGGCCGAGTTTGTGTTTGCGCTCGCTCACGCCGGCGCCGCGGGCATCAATCTGGAAGACGGCACGTCGCCGCCGGCGCTTCTGGCCGCAAAGATCGCGGCAATCAAAAAGAGCGGCCGCGCGGAGGGTTGGGACGTCTTCGTCAATGCGCGGGTCGACGTCTATTTGCGCGCGCTTGTGCCGCCAGAAAAAGCCGTCGAGGAATCGATCGCGCGAGGACGGCTTTATCGCGACGCGGGCGCGGACGGTTTGTTCGTGCCCGGTGTAACCGATCCTGGTGCGATGCACGCGATTTCAAGTGCCGTCGATCTGCCGCTCAATGTGCTGGTGCGGCCGGGGCTGGCGCCGGTTACGGAGTTGCAAAAAGCCGGCGTGCGCCGCGTGAGCGCAGGCGCCGACACAAGCCGTGCGGCGCTGGGCGCCTATCGTCGCGCCGCGAAAGAGCTGCTGGAGCAAGGCCGCTATGACACGCTCTACGCCGAAGCCGAAGGCTGCCCCGGCATGAACGCGCTGTTGAAGCGGGGATGAGATTCCTTCTCCCCTTGCGGGAGAAGGTGGCGCGACGAAGTCGCGCCGGTTGAGGGGCCGCGCGCGTCCACGCGCGAAGATTGCATTTCCCCCACACCTTGCTCGCTGCGCTCGCCGCCTCTCCCACAAGAGGAGAGGGAAACAAAACGGGTGAGGGAGAAGTAAGTTGTCGCCCTTTATGCTTCGCCGTTACGGGTCCAGAAATCTTTGACCTTGGCGAAGAAGCCTTCGGACTTCGGATTGGCGCCGGCCTGATTTTCCGTTTCGAAGGTGCGCAGAAGTTCCTTCTGCTTCTTCGTCAGTTTGACCGGCGTTTCGACGGCCACTTCGATATAGAGATCGCCCGCCATGCCGCCGCCGCGCAACACCGGCATGCCTTTGCCGCGCATGCGGAACTGGCGTCCGGTTTGCGTGCCTTCCGGAATTGAAATCTTGACGCGCCCGCCGTCGCAGGTCGGCACTTCGATGGTGCCGCCCAGCGCCGCCGTCACGAACGACACCGGCGCGCGGCAATAGAGATCGTGGCCCGTCGCGCTGGAAGATCGGATGCGGGCGCGATGGAGATGAAGATGTAGAGATCGCCGGGCGGGCCGCCGTTGAGCCCCGCCTGGCCCTCGCCGGCCAACCGGATGCGCGTGCCTTCCTCGACACCGGCGGGAACGCTCACCGAAAGCGTGCGCTCCTTCTGCACATGCCCGCGAGCCACGGCAGGCCTTGCACGGATTGCGGATGATGCGCCCGCTGCCCCGGCAATTGGCCAGGTGCGTTCGATGGTGAAGAAGCCCTGTTGCGCGCGCACCTTGCCGGCGCCGGAACAGGTGGGGCATTGCTCGGGCCGCGAGCCCGCTTCCGCGCCCGCGCCGCCGCAGGCCTCGCACGGCACCGCCGCGTTGACGCGGATCTGCGCGTTGCTTGCCGCGCGAAGGCTTCTTCGAGCGTGATTTCGAGATTGTATCGGAGATCGCCGCCGCGGTTCTGCCGCCGCGCGCGGCGGCCGCCCATGAATTCGCCGAACAGATCGTCGAAGACGTCGGTGAAGGACGAACGCGAAATCGAAACCGAAGCCGTTCGCGCCGCGTCCGCCGCCGCTCTCGAACGCGGCATGGCCGAAGCGGTCATAGGCGGCGCGCTTGTCGCCGTCCTTCAGAACGTCATAGGCCTCGTTGATTTCCTTGAAGCGGTGCTCGCATTCGTGGTCGCCGGGATTGCGGTCGGGATGGAGCTCCTTGGCGAGCTTGCGATAGGCGCCTTTGATCTCGTCGATCGAGGCGCTCTTCGCACAGCCGAGGACTTCGTAAAAATCGCGTTTGCTCATGGCGTATGCCGACGCCGCGCCGCAAAGAACCGGAAATCAGAAACAGGAACTCCCACAATCCGCCCCCGTTCCCGATTTCCCATTCCGACGTTGCCGCGTGTGAATTACGCCGCACCCTTCTTCTTGTTCTCGTCCACTTCCTCGAAGTCGGCGTCGACGACGTTGTCGTCCGCCTTCGGCGCGCCGGCATCGCCGGGGCCCGCATCGGGGCCGCCTTCGGACGCCTGCTGCGACTTGTACATCGCTTCACCGAGCTTCATCGACGCCTGCGCCAGTGCCTGGGTCTTTGACTGGATCTGATCGACGTCGTCGGTCTTGACTGCTTCCTTCAGCGCGGCGAGGCGTTCTCGATATTGGTGCGCTCGGTGGCGTCGATCTTGGCGCCGTGTTCGGAGAGCGCTTTCTCGGTCGTGTGGACCAGCGCATCGCCATGGTTCTTGGCCTCGGCCAGGGCGCGGCGCTTCTTGTCGTCCGCGGCGTGGCTTTCGGCTTCCTTGACCATCTTCTCGACGTCCTTGTCGGACAAGCCGCCGGACGCCTGGATGCGTATCTGCTGTTCCTTGCCCGTCGCCTTGTCCTTGGCGGTCACCGAAACGATGCCGTTGGCGTCGATGTCGAACGTCACTTCGATCTGCGGCACGCCGCGCGGGGCGGGCGGAATGCCCACGAGATCGAACTGGCCGAGCATCTTGTTGTCGGCCGCCATCTCGCGCTCGCCCTGGAACACGTGGATCGTCACCGCGGTCTGGTTGTCCGCGGCGGTGGAGAACATCTGGCTCTTTTTGGTCGGGATCGTCGTGTTGCGCTCGATGAGCCGCGTGAACACGCCGCCCAGCGTTTCGATGCCGAGCGACAGCGGCGTCACGTCGAGCAGGAGCACGTCCTTCACTTCGCCCTTGAGCACGCCGCCCTGGATGGCGGCGCCGATGGCGACGACTTCGTCCGGGTTCACGCCCTTGTGCGGCTCCTTGCCGAAGAGCTGCTTGACGATGTCCTGCACCTTGGGCATGCGCGTCATGCCGCCGACGAGGACCACTTCGTCGATCTGGTTGGCCGTGATGCCGGCGTCCTTCAACGCCTGCTTCACGGGCGCGATGGTCTGCTGGATCAAATCGTCGACCAGCGCTTCCAGCTTGGCGCGGGTGATCTTCATGGTCAGATGCTTCGGGCCCGTGGCGTCCGCGGTGATGAAGGGCAGGTTGATTTCCGTCTGCATCGCGGTGGAGAGTTCGATCTTCGCCTTTTCGGCCGCTTCCTTGAGGCGCTGGAGCGCGAGCGGTCTGTGCGCAGATCGATGCCGTTTTCCTTTTTGAATTCGTCGGCCAGATAATTGACGAGACGCTGGTCGAAATCCTCGCCGCCCAGGAGCGTGTCGCCGTTGGTGGACTTCACTTCGAACACGCCGTCGCCGATTTCCAGCACCGAAATATCGAACGTGCCGCCGCCCAGGTCATAGACGGCGATCTTGCCCGTCCCTCTTCTTGTCCAGGCCGTAGGCGAGCGCCGCGGCGGTCGGCTCGTTGATGATGCGCAGCACTTCAAGGCCGGCGATGCGGCCGGCGTCCTTGGTGGCCTGGCGCTGGGCGTCGTTGAAATAGGCGGGAACGGTGATGACGGCCTGCGTGATCTTCTCGCCGAGATAGGCTTCGGCGGTCTCCTTCATCTTGGCCAGAATCATCGCGGAAATTTCCGGCGGCGCGAAGCGCTTGCCGTCGCGGCCCTCCACCCAGGCGTCGCCATTGGCGGCCTTGACGATCTTGTAGGGCACCATGCCCATTTCCTTCTGGGTCATGGGTCCTCGAATCTGCGGCCCATGAGGCGCTTGATGGCGAAATAAGTGATTCGGGGTTGGTGACGGCCTGGCGCTTGGCGGCCTGGCCGACCAGCCGTTCGCCGTCTTGGTGAAGGCGACGACGGAGGGCGTGGTGCGCTCGCCTTCGGAATTTTCGATGACTTTGGGGCTGCCCCTTCCATGACCGCCATGCAGGAATTCGTGGTGCCGAGATCAATGCCGATAACTTTTGCCATGGTCAGTTCCTTCTCTGCGGCGGACGGGGTCCTGGCCTTCCTGAGAAGCGCCTTCTGGGCCGTCCCCGAGCATGAAAACGGCGGCGCCGGGCCTCGGAAAAAGCCCCCGCCGCGTCTGTGGGGTATATAGGGGCCGGCCCCGGAGCCCGCAACCCGCCGCCCGCGAAAGCTTTGCCGGGCGAGGCGGTTAGTCGGGGCAGCATCCGCTGGAGCCGGGCGCAGGCTTGCAAGCCCGCACAGAAAGTATTACTTTCTAAAGTAAGAAATTTGTGACGGCCCATGCGCATCACAACCAAAGGACAAGTGACCATTCCTGCCCGCATCCGCGAGCTGGCGGGATTGCTGCCCAATACCGAAGTCGAATTCGCGTATGACGCGAGCGGGGAGGTGCGGCTATTTCCTCTTCGCCGCCCGGGGAAGAAGAAATCCCGGGGCGAAAGCCTGGTCGCGCAGATGCGGGGCAAAGGCGACGTGAAGATGACGACCGAGGAAATCATGGCACTGACCCGCGGCAGCTAGATGCCGTCGGTTCTGGTGGACAGCAACGTCATTCTGGACATTTTCACGAACGATCCCGTTTGGGAAAGCTGGTCGTCCCAGGCCCTGCGGACTGCAGCTGACAACAACCGGCTCGTGATCAATCCGATTGTCTATGCGGAAATATCGGTGAGGTTCAGCCGGATCGAAGATGTAGACGCCGCGCTGCCCGCGATATTCGAGCGCGAACCGATCCGCTACGAAGCGGCCTTTCTCGCCGCCAAGGCATATTCGGCCTATCGCCGCCACTCGGGCTCCAAGACAGCGGCGCTTCCGGATTTCTTCATCGGCGCGCACGCGGCCGTGATGGGATACGAGTTGCTGACTCGTGATGTGGGGCGTTATCGCGCGTATTTCCCGGGGCTGAAACTCGTTGCTCCAGCGTGACTCAAGATAGGGCGCCCAAATCCCTTACAGCGCCGCGATCACCGCGGCGTTGTAGATTTCGCTCATCTTGGCGCCGAGCGGCGCGATCTGGACGGGCTTTTCGAGGCCCACCAGCAGCGGCCCCATCACCGTCACTCCGCCGATCTGCTGCAGCAGCTTGGTCGAGATCGAGGCGGAATGGATTGCGGGCATGATCAGCACGTTGGCCGTTTCGGTCAGCCGGCAGAACGGATAGAGTGCCATCTTCTCGGGATCGAGCGCCACGTCGGCGGCGATCTCGCCGTCATATTCGAAATCGACGCCGCGATGGTCGAGAATGTGAACCGCCTCCACGATGCGTTCGCTGCGTTCGCTGCGGGGGAAGCCGAAGGTGGAGGACGCCAGCAGCGCCACCCGTGGCACGAAACCGAACTGGCGCACTACGGCCGCCGCCTGCACCGCGATGTCGGCGAGTTCTTCGCTGGCCGGCATTTCATGGACGCTCGTATCGGCGACGAACACCACGCGGCCCTTGGTGAAGATCACGATCACGCCGATGGAACGTTTGCCCTTGGGCACGTCGAGCACGAGGCGCACATCGTTGAGCGCGGCCGAATAATTGCGCGTGACGCCCGTCACCATTGCGTCCGCGTCGCCCGCGGCCAGCATCGACGCCGCATAGACGTTGCGGTCGTTCGTCACCATGCGCACGCAGTCCCGATAGAGAGACCCGCGCCGCTGCAACCGCTTGAAAAGAGTGTCGATATAAGGCGCGGCCTCGCGCGCGGAATGCGGTACGCGGATTTCGAGCGCCGCATCCTCGACGCCGGCGCGATGGATGCCCGCCCTGATCTCGTCCTGGCGGCCGACCAGCAACGCCTTGCCCAGGCCGGAATTCTGGAACGCCGCCGCCGCGCGGATGACGGATTCTTCCTCGCCTTCCGCGAACACCACGCGCTTGGGATGGGCGCGCACGCTCGATGTGATCCGCTGCAGCAGCATGGCCGAAGGATCGAGCCGGGCGGAAAGCTGGAAGCGGTAGCTGTCCGCATCCTTCAGTTCGCGCCGCGCCACGCCGGTCTTGACGGCCGCTTCCGCGACCGCCGATGACACACGCGCGATCAGCCGGGGATCGAACGGTACGGGAATGATGTAATCGGGGCCATAGGCCGGCCGTGCACCGCGATAGGCGAGGGCCACTTCGTCGGGCACGTCCTCGCGCGCCAGCTCGGCCAGCGCGTGGGCCGCGGCGATCTTCATCGCTTCATTGATGGTGCGCGCGCGCACGTCGAGTGCGCCGCGGAAGATGTAAGGAAAGCCTAGGACGTTGTTGACCTGGTTGGGATAGTCCGAGCGCCCCGTCGCCACGATCGCGTCGGGGCGCACGGCCTTTACGTCTTCCGGCGTGATCTCGGGATCGGGATTGGCCATGGCGAAAATGATCGGCGCCCTGGCCATGGTCTTAACCATCTCCTGTGTCACCGCGCCTTTGACCGAAAGTCCCAGGAACACGTCGCAATTGATGAGCGCATCGTCCAGCGAACGCGCCTTGGTGTCGACGGCGTGTGCGGATTTCCATTGGTTCATGCCGTTGGTGCGGCCGCGATAGACAACGCCCTTGGAGTCGCACAGGATCGCGTTGCCGTTGGGCAACCCCATGGCCTTCAGAAGTTCAAGGCAGGCGATGCCCGCCGCGCCTGCGCCGTTCACCACCACCTTGATGTCGCCGATCTTGCGGCCCGTCAGGTGCAGCGCATTGATGACGCCGGCCGTCGAGATGATCGCAGTGCCGTGCTGGTCGTCATGGAAGACGGGAATGTCCATCAATTCGCGCAGCCGCTCCTCGATCACGAAGCAATCGGGCGCCTTGATGTCCTCCAGATTGATGCCGCCGAAACTGGGGCCCAGATAGCGCACGCAATTGATGAAGGCCTCCACGTCCGTCGTGTCGACTTCGAGGTCGATGGCGTCCACGTCGGCGAAACGCTTGAACAGAACGGCCTTGCCTTCCATCACGGGCTTGGCCGCCAGCGGGCCCAGATCGCCCAGTCCCAGAATCGCCGTGCCGTTCGAAATCACGGCGACGAAATTGCCTTTGGCCGTGTAGTCGTAGACGGCATCCGGCCGCTCGGCGATCGCGCGCACGGGCACCGCCACGCCCGGCGAATAGGCGAGGCTCAAATCCCGCTGGGTCGCCATGGGCTTGGTGGGCGTGATCTCGATCTTGCCGGGCTTGCCGCCGGAATGAAATGCGAGCGCTTCTTCGTCCGTGAAGGACGGCTTTCGGGGGGTCATGCAGCTACCGTGTGAACCAATCCACAGAATATCGCGCCGCCGGCCCTTGCCTTTCAATGGCCGCGAGGCCGCCAAAGGCGATCTGCCACGGCCGATCTGCTAGGTTCCCGCCCATGAACGAGCATGTCGCCGCCGAAGCCGAGGGCACGACGCCCCTGATGGCACAATATCTGGAGATCAAGGCGGGTCATGCCGAATATCTCCTGTTCTACCGCATGGGGGATTTCTACGAGCTCTTCTTCGACGATGCGGCGAAAGCGGCGGATGCGCTCGACATCGCGCTCACCAAGCGCGGCAAGCATCTGGGCGAAGACATCCCCATGTGCGGCGTGCCCGTGCACGCGGCCGAGCAATATCTCGAAAAGCTGATCCGCAAGGGTTTTCGCGTCGCCGTCTGCGAGCAGGTGGAGGATCCTGCCGAAGCCAGGCGCCGCGGCTCCAAATCGGTCGTCAGGCGCGAGGTGGTGCGCCTCGTCACGCCGGGCACCTTGACGGAAGATTCGCTGCTTGAGGCGCGCGCGGCGAATATCCTGGTGGCGCTGGGCCGCGCGGGCAGCGATTTCGCGCTCGCCTCGGCCGATATGTCGGCCGGCGAATTCAAGGTGGGTCCCGTGTCGCCTGCCGATCTCGCGGCCGAACTGGCGCGGCTCGATCCCCGCGAAGTGTTGGCGCCCGACAGCCTCCTCGCCGACGAAACATTCGCGCCTTTGCTCAAATCGCTGGGTCCCGCGCTCACCCTGTTGCCGGGCGCGAAATTCGATTCCGGAACCGGCGAGCGGGCGTTGAAGACGCTTTATCGCGTCGCCGCACTCGATGCCTTCGGCGCGTTCACGCGCGCGGAACTTTCCGCGGCCGGCGCGCTGGTGGGCTATCTCGATCTGACGCAGAAGGGAAAGCTGCCGGCGCTCAAGCTTCTCGCGCGCACGTCCGAGCGCGCCTATATGGGGATCGACGCGGCGACGCGGCGCAATCTCGAATTGACGGAGACGTTGTCCGGCACCCGGGCAGGAAGCCTGCTTGCCACCATCGATCGCACCGTGACGGGCGCGGGTGCGCGCGAACTCGCCAATCGGCTCTCTTCGCCGCTCACCGATCCCGCGCCCATCGCCGCGCGGCATGACGCGGTGGCGTTCTTCGCGGCCGACGGCGAACTTCGCCGTGCGCTACGCGAAGATTTGCGCCGCGCGCCGGATATCGCGCGCGCGTTGGCGCGATTGTCGGTGGGTCGCGGCGGCCCGCGCGACCTGGCCGCGTTGCGCGATGGGATCGCGGCGGCGCGCGCCTTGCGCGAACGGCTCGGCGCCTTCGACGATCCGCTGAAACCGCCGCCCGGCGAAGCGTCCGAAGCGCGCACGGCGCTGGTCGAGGGCATCGCGCAGGCGAGCGCATTGGCGGAAAAGCTGGAGCGGTTTCTCGTTGCCGAGCCGCCGTTCCTCGCGCGCGACGGCGGGTTCATTGCGGCAGGTGCTCATGTGCCGCTCGACGAAATGCGCGCACTGCGCGACGAAAGCCGCCGCGTGGTCGCAAGCCTCGAAGCACGTTATCGCGAAGCAAGCGGCGTGGCCCAGCTCAAGATCAAGCACAACGGCGTATTGGGATATTTCATCGAAGCCTCCACGCCCAACGCCGACAAATTGATGGCCAGCGGCGCGCGCGATCTGTTTCGCCACCGCCAGACGATAGGCGGCGCGGTGCGGTTCTCGACCGACGAACTCGCCACCTTGGCCGGGCGCATCGCCGAAGCGGCCGAACAGGCGCTCGGGATGGAACGCGAATTGTTCGAGGCGTTGTCGGCTGACGCGGTGGCGGCAAGCGCGGCGCTATCCGATATCGCGGGCGCGCTGGCCACGCTCGATGTCGCAAGCGCGCTTGCCGAGCTCGCGATTGTCGAGCGGCAGGTGCGGCCCAGGGTCGATTCGAGCCTCGCCTTCCATATCGAGCGCGGCCGCCATCCGGTGGTCGAAGCCGCGCTCGCGCAGGAGCACGCCAATTCCTTCGTGCCCAACGATTGCGATCTGTCGCCCGAAGGGCGCGGCCGGCTGTGGCTTGTGACGGGCCCCAACATGGCCGGCAAATCCACTTTCCTGCGCCAGAATGCGCTGATCGCGATCCTGGCCCAGATGGGCGCCTTCGTGCCGGCGGGCGAAGCCCATCTCGGCATCGTCGACCGGCTGTTCAGCCGCGTCGGCGCCGCGGACGATCTCGCGCGCGGACGTTCGACCTTCATGGTCGAGATGGTCGAGACCGCGGCGATCCTCAATCAGGCGACGGAGAAAAGCCTCGTCATCCTCGACGAAATCGGCCGCGGCACGGCGACCTTCGACGGCCTCGCCATCGCCTGGGCCACGGTCGAGCATCTGCACGAGAAAAACCGGTCGCGCGCGCTGTTCGCCACGCATTATCACGAATTGACGGCGCTTTCGGAGCGGCTGAACCGGCTCGCCTGCGTCACCATGCGGGTGAGCGAATGGAAGGATTCGATCGTATTCCTGCACGAAGTGGCGCCGGGCGCGGCCGATCGCTCCTACGGCATCCATGTGGCGAAGCTGGCGGGCCTGCCTGCCGCGGTTCTTGCCCGCGCCGAAGAAGTGTTGCGTGCGCTCGAGGAAGGCCGCGAAGGCCACAAGCCGCTCGCGCGCATCGACGATCTGCCGCTCTTTTCCGCCACGGCGCCCATAAGCCCCAAGCCGGCTGTAAGCCGCGTCGAGGACGCGCTTCGCGACGTGCTGCCCGATTCGCTTGCGCCCAAGGCGGCGCTGGAACTGGTCTATGCGTTGAAGGCGTTGCTCGATTCGAAGGATTGAGGGCGCTCTTGCCGGGCGCGGCACGGGGGTGGCAGCATCGGTGCGATGAGCGGAGATTCCTCCTCGTCTTCTTCGGCGCAGATGCCCGCTGCCGCGCGGCCGCGCAAATTCCTCGTCGTGGTCGACAAGACGCCCGAATGCCGTGTCGCGATCCGTTTCGCGACCCGCCGCGCGCAGCATACGGACGGGCGCGTGACACTGCTTTGCGTGGCCCATACTGCCGATTTCCAGCAATGGCGCGGCGTCGAAGAGATCATGCGCGACGAGGCGCATCAGGACGCGGAGAACCAGCTTCACGCCGCGGCGAAAATCGTCAACGAACTTTCGGGCATCATGCCGGAGTTGGTGATCCTTCCCGGCCCCGCGAAAGAATGCGTGATGGACCTGATCAAAGACGACAAGGATATTTCCATTCTCGTGTTGGCCGCCGGCGTCTCCAAGGAAGGGCCCGGTCCGCTCGTGACGATGGTCACGGGCACCGGCGAATTTCCGATTCCCGTCACCATCGTGCCCGGCGTGCTGTCGGACGAAGAAATCGACGCTCTGGCTTAAAAAAACAGTTCCACCCTCCCCTTGAGGGAGGGTCGAAAAATTCTGAGGTCCGAGAGCGACAGCGAACAGACGCGAAGAATTTTTCGGGGAGGAGCTTGCCACGGAATTCTGAGGCTTGCCCCTCCCCGAAATTTCTTCTTGTCGCTGCCGCTCCAAAAAAATTCGACCCTCCCTCAAGGGGAGGGTTGGGGTACTTTTGCCGCCAATTCGTGCAAGATGACTCGCGCTCAGCACAACGCCCCAACGGAGCAACGACATGCGCTATCTGCACACCATGGTCCGCGTATCGGACCTCGAGCGATCGCTCGATTTCTACTGCAACAAGCTGGGCCTGAAGGAAGTCCGCCGGGTCGACAACAAGGGCGGCCGTTTCACGCTGGTGTTCCTGTGTGCTCCGGCCGATGTCGAGCACGCCGCGAAGGGTCAGGCGCCGCTGGTCGAACTCACCCACAATTGGGACCCGGAGGATTACAAGGGCGGGCGCAATTTCGGGCACCTCGCCTATCGGGTCGACGACATCTATGAAACCTGCCGCCGACTGATGGATGGCGGCGTCGTCATCAATCGCCCGCCGCGCGACGGCCATATGGCCTTCGTCCGCTCGCCGGACGGGATTTCCGTCGAGCTCTTGCAGGAAGGACCTCCGAAACCGCCGGCCGAGCCTTGGGCATCGATGCCGAACACCGGGAACTGGTAACGTCCCGGGTTCGAACAATGATTTTCCCGGCTGGGGCGTCAAAGCCCTGTGCCGCTGATATAAGCATCATCGTTACGGAACGGGCCGGAGATTCGCATGTGGGATTTTAGTGTCGGCAAGGCGCTGAGCGCCGTCATCCGCACGATGCCGTTCATCGTGCTGAGGCTCGCGGTCTATCTGGGCATCGGCGTCGCCTATGTGTTCACGGCCGGCGTGGGCGCGCTTGTGGGCTATGGCTTCGGCTTTTTTGGCAGCGGGCCGAATGCGCATACGGGCGGAGCACTGTGGGGCGGGCTGATCGGGTTCGGGCTGACGAGCGCGGTGCTTTATCTGGCGCGCGAATACATTCTCTATCTGGTGAAGGCCGCGCACGTCGCCGTGCTGGTCGAGATCTACGACGGCAAGCCGATTCCCGCAGGCCAGAAGCAGGTGAGCTACGGTGTCGACTTCGTCAAAACGCATTTCGCGGAATCGTCCGTGCTGTTCGGCGTCGACCAGATCGTCAAGGCCGTGCTGCGCGTCATCAGCGGCACGCTGAACACCATCACCGCATTCCTGCCCATCCCCGCGTTGCAGACTTTGGTGCGCCTGTTCGAAGCGGTGTTGCGGGTCTCGCTGGCCTATGTCGACCTGTTGATCCTCGCCTATCTGATCCGCACGCGCACCACAAATCCCTGGCAGTCGGCGCAGGACGCGGTCATTCTCTATGCGCAGAACTACAAACATTTCCTCAAGAATGCGGTGTGGCTCGCCGTCTTCATGTGGGGCATTACCCTGGCGATCTTTCTGGTCCTGTTGGCGCCGGCGGCCGGCATCGCCGCGCTCATGCCGGGTCACAACACCGGTCTTTGGGTTTTTGGCATTGCCTTCGTCTTCGCCTGGGCATTGAAAGCCGCGATCCTGGAACCGTTTGCGCTGGCCGCCCTCATGCAGGTCTTCTTCACGACCATCGAAGGCCAGACGCCGGATCCCGCGTGGAGCGAACGGCTGTCGGGCGCGTCGCACCGTTTCCGCGAGCTTGCCGCCAAGGCGGCCGGCTGGGTGCCAAAACCTCCGGCCGGAGCCGCACCCGCACTGGGGCCTAAAACATGAGCGGAAAGATCGTCGTCGCCATCGCGATCATGGCAGTGGCCGCGATCCTCGCCGCGGGAATCTCCACGCTGTGGGTCGGCGGCGATTTCGCGCGCAAATGGTCGAACCGGCTGATGCGCTACCGCATACTGGCGCAGTTCGTTGCCATCGTGATCATCATGCTTGTGCTGTATTTCTCGAGCAATCATTGACAAGTTCGCACGTCAGCTCCGAAAGCGCGCGGCGCTGGCGGCCGGCCGCATCGAAATTGGCGGGCGACAGCCAAAGCTCGAACACTTCGCTGAGCTTCGGCCATTCCGTGTCGAGAATCGAGAACCACGCCGTGTCGCGGCTGCGGCCCTTGTAGATCGTCGCCTGGCGAAAGACGCCTTCGAAGCGGAAGCCGAGGCGCGCGGCCGCGCGCCTGGACGGCGCATTCAGATCGTCGCATTTCCATTCGTAGCGCCGGTAGCCGAGTTCGCCGAACACGCGCGCCATCATCAGATACATCGCTTCCGTCGCGGCGGCCCCGCGCTGAAGTTTTGGTGAATAGGCGATGCCGCCCACTTCGATCGAACCCACCGAAGGATCGGCGCGCAGATAGCTCGCTTGGCCCAGTGCGCGTCCCTCCGCGACGATCGCAAAGCACTGGAACGCCGCCTGCTCGCCCAGGCACAGCCGCGCCATCGTCGTCTGGAAATCGTCGAGGCCGGTGGGCGGTCCCCACGGCAGATAGGTCCACATGCGTCCATCGTCTTCGCGGAACGCCTCGAAAAGCTCGCGGGAATGCCGATCCGGGTCGTACGATTCGAGCCGACAATAGCGTCCCGCCATCGCGGTGCCGGACGGCAACGCGCGGCTCGTCCAGTTGGGCATATCGGGCCCGATGGGCTGGCCGAATGCGCTGCTCCGGGGATTCTGCATGGGATTCTCACGCGCCTGGGTGTCGCCCGCGGGAACCATAGACGAGGCGCGCGCCGGAGCCGCCGTCCCATTCGCGCGCAACCCCCTTGCAGGGAATGCGCACCTCGTGCTGTACCGGCGGAGAACTGGCGGACACCGGCTTTGGCGAAGACCCTCTACGACAAGATCTGGGACGCGCATCTCGTCCACGAGGCGCCGGGCGAAGCGAGCGTGATCTATATCGACCGGCATCTCGTGCATGAGGTGACGAGTCCGCAGGCGTTCGAAGGACTGCGCGCGAGCGGCCGCAAAGTCCGCCGGCCGGATCTGACGCTCGCGGTCGCCGATCACAATGTGCCCACCACGAACCGCGCGGCCGGCATCGCCGATCCTGAAGCCGCCCAGCAGATCGCCACGCTGGACGCGAACACGCGCGAATTCGGCATCGAATATTTCCCGATGAGCGATATCCGCCAGGGCATCGTCCATATCGTCGGCCCGGAGCAGGGCTGGACCTTGCCGGGCACCACTATCGTCTGCGGCGACTCGCACACCTCCACCCATGGCGCATTCGGCGCACTCGCTTTCGGCATCGGCACCAGCGAAGTGGAGCATGTGCTGGCGACGCAGACGCTGTCGATGCGCCGCGCCAAAAACATGCGCGTATCGGTGAACGGCAAGCTGCCGCTGGGCGTCACGGCGAAGGACATGGCGCTGGCGATCATCGCGAAGATCGGCACGGCGGGCGGCACGGGTTATGTGATCGAATATGCCGGCGACGCGGTCCGCGCGCTGTCCATGGAAGGCCGCATGACGCTTTGCAATATGACGATCGAAGCCGGCGCGCGCGCGGGCCTTGTCGCGCCGGACGACACGACGTTCGCTTATGTCGCCGGGCGGCCGCAGGCGCCCAAGGCGGCGACATTCGAAGCGGCCGTCCGCTTTTGGCGCACGCTCAAATCGGATGAGGACGCCACGTTCGATGTCGAGCTTGCCCTCGATGCAGCGTCGATCCCGCCCATGGTCACCTGGGGCACGAGCCCCGAGCAGGCATTGCCGGTGACGGAGCGCGTGCCCGATCCTGCCGCCGAAGGCGATGCGGGACGACGTGCGGGCCTTGAGCGCGCGCTCGCCTATATGGATCTGAAGCCGGGCACGCCCTTGATGGAGGTGCGCATCGACCGCGTTTTCATTGGGTCCTGCACCAATGGCCGCATCGAGGATTTGCGCGCGGCCGCGGAAATCGCGCGCGGGCGCAAGGTCGCCGCCCATGTCGGCGCGATGATCGTGCCGGGGTCGGGGCTGGTGAAAGAGCAGGCCGAGAGCGAAGGTCTCGACGAGATTTTCGCGGCGGCGGGATTCGAGTGGCGCGAGCCCGGTTGCTCGATGTGCCTCGCGATGAATGCGGATCGTCTCGAACCTGGCGAGCGCTGCGCTTCGACGTCCAACCGGAATTTCGAAGGCCGCCAGGGCCGCGGCGGGCGCACCCATCTGATGAGCCCCGCGATGGCCGCAGCCGCCGCAATCGCGGGACATCTCGTGGATGTGAGAGAGTTTCAGTAGCGAGAGAGAGAATCCGGTTGACGCGGGTTGCCTTCCACCTCTCGGTGTCATGGCCCGCAAAAGCGGGCCACCCAGGTGAAGTTTGTTCATTGCAGAAAGCGGCACTCAAATTTGGGCTTTTCTCCAAACTCTGAAGACGTGTCACCTGGGTGGCCCGCTTTTGCGGGCCATGACAATTTTTAGGAGGCAAGCTTCGCAACTTGCGATCTCCGAAATCAACCGCTCTCAGAAAAAGCTCACCGGATCCACATCCACGGTAAGTCGAATGCTGCCGGGCAGTTTCACCCGCTCCAGCCACGCTCTCAGATACGCCTGTAAATCCACGCTGCGTTCGGTCTGGACGAGCAGGCGTTCGCGCGTTCGTCCGCGCAGCACATGATAGAATGCCGGCGCGGGTCCCCAGATTTTGACGCCGCGTGCGGCCGGCGCAACTTTGGCGAGATTGCGCCCGGCTTCGCCCACCGCCACGCCGTCATGGCTCGACAGGATGATGGCGCCGAGCCGTCCGTATGGTGGCGACGAGGCGCGTTCGCGATAGAGGCGTTCCTGTTCGAGGAACGCATCGCGGTCGCCGCTCGCCAGCGCCTTCATCACCGCGTCGTCGGGATTGCGGGTCTGGATCAGCACGAGACCCGGCCGTTCCGCGCGGCCGGCGCGGCCCGAGACCTGATGCAGCAGTTGAAACGTGCGCTCGCGCGAGCGCAGATCGCCGTCCGAACCGCCCAGATCGGCGTCGATCACGCCCACCAATGTGAGTTCGGGAAAATGATGACCTTTGGCCACGATCTGGGTGCCGATCAGCACGTCGATCTCGCGCTTGGCCATGGCGCGGATGGCGGCCTGCGTCTCGGCCGGCCCGTGCATCGTGTCGCTCGATGCGATGGCCCAGCGCGCGTCGGGGAAGACCGCGGCAAATTCCTCGGCCACGCGCTCCACCCCGGGCCCGCACACGACAAGGGATTTTTCCGCATTGCATTGCGGGCATTTGGGCGGCGTGGGCATCTCGAAGCCGCAATGATGGCAGGCAAGATGGCGTTGATAGCGATGCTCGACCAGCCACGCCGAACAGTTGCGGCAGATCATCTTGTGGCCGCAGGCCTCGCACAGCGTGAGCGGCGCATAGCCCCGGCGATTGAGGAACAGCATCGCCTGTTCGCCGCTGCCGAGCGTGGATTCAAGCGCTTCTTCCAGGGACGGTGAAATCCATTTGCCCGGTTCCGGGCGCGACTCGCGCAAATCGATGAGGCGGACTTCGGGCATCGTCGCCTCGCCATGCCGGCGCGGCAGTTTCAGCCAGCGATAGCGGCCTGCGGTTGCATTCACATAGGTCTCCAGCGACGGCGTCGCGCTCGCGAGCACGATTGCGCATTGCTCGATGCGCGCGCGCACCACCGCCATATCGCGGGCGTGATAGATGACGCCGTCTTCCTGCTTATAGGCCTGCTCGTGTTCTTCATCGACGATGATGAGCCCGAGCTCGGAAAACGGCAGGAACAATGCCGATCGTGCGCCGACGACCACGCGCGCTCCGCCCCGCATCACCGCGCGGAAGACACGTCGCCGTTCCTTCTGCGACAGGTCGGAATGCCATTCGGCGGGACGGCAGCCGAAGCGCTCCGCGAAGCGATCGAGGAATTGAACCGTGAGCGCGATTTCGGGGAGCAGGATCAGGGTCTGCTTGCCGCGCCGCAGAGCTTCGGCCACGGCATCGAAATAGGTTTCGGTCTTTCCCGACCCCGTCACGCCGTCGAGCAGGGTTGCGGAGAAATGCCCAGCCGCCACTTCGTCCGCCAGCGCGCGGCCCGCTTCGTGCTGCTCCGGGTTGAACGTGGTGGGCGCGAAATCGGCGTCGGGAATTGGAAGAGGCGCGAATTCGGGAAGCGTCGTATCTTCGAGCGCGCCGCATTCGATGAGGCCGCGCACGACTTGCGGCGTGACGTTGGCGTCTTGCGCGAGCGCGGGAATGCTGCGCGCCAGACCATCGCCCGCGAGCTCCAGCACGCGTGCCCGCGCCGGCGTCACGCGCGCGGGCGTCGCTGTCCCTCGCACATAGGCGATGCGGGGAACATCGGGCTCGAACGCCTGGCGGGCGCGCAAGGCCAGCGCGAGCACCGCGCCCGGCGGATTGAGCGTGTAACGCGCCACCCAATCGATGAAGTCGCACAGCGCGGCCGGCAGCCGCGGATTTCCTTCGAGGGGTGTGGCATCTTTGAGACGCGTCTCATCGATGCGCCCCTCGCCGTCGTTCCACACCACGCCCAGCGCTTCGCGCGTGCCGATTGGGGCCACGACAAGGGTTCCGCGCGGCAGAAGTTCCCCCAGCCGGTAATCATAAGCGCCCGAAAGCGGCAGCGGGAGAAGCACGCCCGCGCGCCGTGCTGCGGCCTGGGGCTTCAAGGCGGCGTCCTTCATGGGTACACTTTCCGCAGCGATTCTGATTGGTCAATCCCGATTCCATGAAGCTCTTTATCGACAGCGCCGACCCCAAGGACATCGTCGAGCTTGCGGCGACGGGGCTGGTCGACGGCGTCACGACCAATCCGTCGCTGGCCGCCAAGACGGGGTTGAATTTCATCGATTCGCTCAAGAGCATCTGCGCCGCCGTTTCGGGTCCGGTGAGCGCGGAAGTGCTGGCGACCGACACCGCCGGCATGATCGCGGAAGGCGAGCGCTACGTGCGCGTGGCCAAGAACGTCGCGGTCAAGGTGCCGCTCACCTGGGACGGGCTCAAGGCCTGCCGCGCGCTGAGCGAACAGGGCCACATGGTCAATGTGACGCTGTGCTTCCAGCCGGTCCAGGCGATGATGGCGGCCAAGGCGGGGGCGACCTTCATCTCGCCGTTCATCGGCCGGCTCGACGATGCGGGACAGGACGGCATGGAGCTGATCCGCGAGATCCGCCACATCTACGACAATTACGATTACAAGACCGAGATTCTGGCGGCGTCGATCCGCCATGTCACCCATGTGCGCGACGCGGCACTCGCGGGCGCGGACGTGGCGACCGTGCCGCCGGGGCTGTTCCGCCAGTTGATCTCTCATCCTCTGACCGACAAGGGCCTTGCCGCGTTTCTCGAAGATGCGCGCAAGGCCGGCGCGAAGCTGAAAAGCGAATGAGCGACCGCGCCGAATCCCGAGCCCCTGCCGAAGCCGCTGCCGAAGCGGTCAAGGCCTATATCCGGATGAACCGCACGCGGCTCGCCGCCGACGGCGAGCTGATGGCGCTGCTTCTGCCGGAGCGGTTCGATGCGAGCCAGGTGCGCGACCTGCAGCGTTACGTGATCGAGCGGCTGACCAGCGAAAACACCGCGTTGCGCGCCGAGCGGGACGGCTTGCGGGGCGCCCGCGACCAGGCGGTGCGGCTGGGCGATGGCGTGCGCCGCGCCGTGCTCGATCTGATCGATGCGCGCACCTTCGAAGAGGCCATTGCGGTCGCCACGTCTTCCGCAGCCGCGTTCGGCGCCAGCCGCGCGGCTCTTTGCGTCGAAGGCGAAGACGGCGAGCAGCCCACGGGCACGGAAGGCGTGCGGCTGATCGCGCTCGGCACCACCGCGGCGGTGCTGGGCCGCGAAGGCATGGGCGCGATCCTGTCGGGCGGCGGCGAATTGCTGCTGGGGCCGGGCGGCGGAGATTGCCGCAGCCTTGCCGTGTTCCGGCTCAAGATCGGACGCGAGACCCCCGCCGCACTTTTTGTGCTCGGGTCTCCCGCCGAAGGCGCGTTCGACGGCGAAGATACCGCGGCCGATCTCGGTTATTTCGCACGCGCGCTCGAACGCGCCATCCGGGCATGGCTCGATCTGCCGAAGCTCTGAAGAAGGATTGGCTGGCCTCGCTCAGCCATGAGCGGCGCATGAGCCCGCACACTTTGCGTGCCTATGGCGACGATGCGGCACGCTTTCTGGGATTTCTTTCCGGACATCTGGGATCCGCGGCCGACGACCGTGCGCTGGCGTGGCTCTCACCTGCGGACATTCGGGCCTTCATCACCCTGCGGCGCGGCGAAGGTTTGGGTGCGCAAGGCGTCCGTCGCGCGCTATCGGCGGTGCGAAGTTTTTTCCGCTATCTGACGCGCGAGGGAATCCTTGAAAATCCCGCGCCGCGCGCGGTGCGCACGCAGCGCCTCCCCCGCTCGCTGCCGCGGCCTTTGAGCGAGAAGGATGCGGCGCGCACGCTTGCGGAAGCGGGCGAACACGACGTCGAATGGCTAGGCGCGCGCGATACCGCGCTGTTGACACTTCTCTACGGCGCGGGCTTGCGCATCTCCGAAGCGTTGAGCCTCAGGCGCGGCGACGTGCCGCTGGGCGATGCGATCACGATCCTAGGGAAACGGCGCAAGGAGCGCGTGGTGCCGGTGCTGGCCGTGGTTCGCCAGGCGATCGATCAATATGTGAAAGCGATCGAGAAACTTCCGTTTTCCGCGGCGCCCGATGCGCCTCTGTTCTTCTCGCGCCGCGGCAAACCGATGAGCGCGCGCGAGGCGCAGGCCCTGATGCAGAATCTGCGTAGCCGGCTGGGGCTTTCCGAACGCGCGACGCCGCACGCGCTTCGCCATTCCTTCGCAACGCATCTTCTCGCCAATGGCGGCGATCTCCGCGCGGTGCAGGAGCTTCTGGGCCATTCCTCGCTGTCGACCACGCAGGCCTATACGGCGATCGACACGCGCGGGCTGATGAAGGTCTACAAGAAGGCGCATCCCCGGGCCGCGTGAGCGGCTAAATCGTATCGAACTGTTCTTCGGACACCGATTGCGTGATGCGCGCACCGGAACAGGTCCGTCCGAGCCACAATGCGAACAGGGTCGCGCCGAGGCCCATCGCCGACATCAAGAGATAGGCGCGGCCGCCCGTCGCCGCGTAAAGCGGTCCGGATGCGTAAGTGGCAATACCCATCGCCAGACCCGACGAACACACCGCGTAAAGGCTTTGCGCAGTGGCGGCCAGGCGCGGCGGGACCGCCTTGAGAATGAAATACATCGCGCCCAGATGGGCCAGCGCGAATGTGCCGCCATGCAGAAGCTGGGCGAAAATCACCAACGGCAGCGGCGGATCGAAGGCCAGTATCGTCCAGCGCAGCATGCAGGCGATCCCGCCCAGCACCAGGAGCCTGACCGCGCCCAGCGCGCGGAAGATGCGCAGCGACACCGACATGAAGGCGATTTCGGCGACCACCCCGATCGGCCAGATGATACCGACCAACTCGCCGCTATAGCCGAGCGAGATCCAATGAAGTCCGCCATAAGCGTAGTAGAGCGCATGCGAGCCCTGATCGAGGCTCGCGGCGACGAGAAAAACCAGGAACACGCGAGAGCGCATCAATTCGTGTGCTTCGGCGATCGTCGCGCGCACGCGCACACCGAGATTGCCCCGCTCGCGCGCGGCGGGCGGCGCGGGAAGCGTGTAGATCGCGGCGACGTTCAGGATCACCGCGACCGTGAGCCATGGCGCGATCACGCCGAGGCCGAAGACGGACACGCAAAGGCCGGCACCGAGATTGCCGAGCACGAAAGCGGTCGAGGCCCAAAGCCGCACATGGCCGTGGTCGAAGCCGAAGCGGTCGGCGAGGCGTACGCTGACGCTTTCGAGAATGGGAGTGACCGCGCCCAGCGCCACGCTCGCGGGCACCGCGGCGAGAAAAAGAAACAGCGGCGCATGGATCGTGTTGAACGAGAAATAACCGCAAGCGATCAGGAGATAGAGGCCCAGCATCATGCCGCGCCGGTCGTTGCGCGCGTCGGCGATGACACCGGTCATCGGCAGCACGATGACGCGCAACAGCATCCCGGCCGAAAGCAGCGTACCGATCTCAACGGGCGCCAGCCCTTTCCACGCGAGCCACGCGCCGAAAAAGGGCGTCGCCGCGCCCCCGATCAGTCCGGAGGCGCCCTGCGCGAGGGCCAGACGAAGTGCAACGCCGCGCAAGGGATTATGCCGTCATGCCATGGGAAGCTTGAGCAACCGGCGCCCGGCCACGGCCTTGAGGACATTCCAGATGCGCGCTTCGCCCGCTCGCGCGTCGCGGCCGTCGCGCGACTCGAGGTGGGTCTGCAACGCGATCAGGAGCTTGCGCAATTCGGCGTTGCTCGCATTGAGCGCAGAAATCTTGAGCGAGGACTCGCGCGAGCCTGCCGCCCGTTCAAGCGATATCTTCAATGTTGCGTCGGATACCATCGGCGCCAATTCGCCGAACAGCGCGCGCATGTCCGCGTTTTCCGCGGCGCGGATGTCGGCGCCGCGCTCATATTCCTGCGCCGCGAACATCATCATGAAGGAAACGAGCGAAGCGGTGCCTTGCGGATAGCCCGCCGGCAGCAGCGGCACGATTCCGCCCAGCAATTGTCCCGCCGAAAGGCCCAGAATCTGATCGACTTCCGGATTCATCGCGCGGCTCCCCCCAGCCGGTCGGCCAGTACCTTGTTGTGGAACGCGAGGCAATACCAGCCCGAGAATGCGTTGACCGGATCGCTGTTGCGTCCTTCGGCATATTCGCGCGCGGCGGAAATCCAGATCGCCAATCCCTTGAGGCTCGCGAACGTCTCCCACCAGGCGAGCGCACGCGGCTCTGCCCTTAGCCCGCTTGCTTCTTCCCAGGTCGCGATTGCCTGCGCGCGCGCCACGGTTCCCGCCGGATGCGAGGGATCGCCATGCGCCCATAACGGATCGAGCGCCCAGCCGAGATCTTCCAGCGGGTCGCCGAGATGCGCCATTTCCCAATCGAGAATGGCGCGGATTTCGCCGTCGCCGTCGAACAGGAAATTGCCGGTGCGGTAGTCGCCATGCACGACCGAGATCTTCTGGGCCGGCGGCGGCGGGTTGCGCTTGAGCCAGCGAATGGCCGCACGTGCGATCGGCTGCGGTTCGCGTTCGTCGTCGTCGATCACTGCTTCCCAGCGCGCGATCTCGTGGCGCCAGCAATCGGCGGCGTCGCGCCCGCCGTCGAAATCGCCGAGGCCGATCTGGTGCGGGGTTTCCTTGGCGATGCGGCCGAGCACGCTCCAGAACTGCCGGCCGATTTTTTCCCGATGGGGTCCGTAAGGGTCGGGTGCGAGGATCGACGCCACGCTGCAATTGACGATCTCTTCCATGACGAAGAACGGCCGCTCCAATGCGGCGGTCCCCAGTTCGAGGACGACCGGTTCGGGCACGGGCAGGCCGAGTTTGTGGAACGCGCCATAGGCGCGGAATTCCGTCGAGCGGTCCGTTTCGATCAAGCTTGCCGGTGGATCGCGGCGCAGGATCAGCGCGCGGTCGAATTCGCGGCCGACCTTCGCGTAGCGGGCGCGAAAGCGATAGGTCTCGCGGCTCGCACCGCCGGGGATGCGCGAAAGGCCCGTCACCGTAAGATCGGGCGCGGCGAGTTTCGCCGAAAGATATGCCTGCAAGCGTTGTGCAAGATCCTCGCTCATGGCGCGGTGTCGAACAGCTCCTTGAAGCCCGATGGCGCGTGTGCGCCGATTACCAGCTGCTCGAGCACGCCGGCTCCCACGCGCTCCGTTTCGGGTCCGGACAGCCGCGCCGTGCAGAATGCCTGCACATGCCAGAAGCGCGGATCGTTTTCGTTGACGCTCGCGAGCTCGTAAGTGTCGTAGCCGAGCGCGTTCTCGCCCTTGTAGTGGCCGTGGCCCCATTCGGGATGCATGTAGCCGATGCCCGACATGTAGAACTGGAATCGGGGCAAAAGTTCCGCGCGCCACTCGGCGCCGTTCGCATCGCGGGCCTCGATGACGGCGCTTTTGGCGTGCCGCGTCCCGGGCTTGTAGACGATTTTCGACGCGCAGCTCGCCATATGCGCGTGCTCCGCGTCGCCCAATCCGCCCATCACCGAAGCCATGTTCCACGGCCTGCCGCTCGCCTCGGCATTGTTGTGATAGAGCATGAAGCGGTCCGGAAAATTGAGCGGCGCCCACAGCCAATAGAATTGCGGCGGCCGCGGCGGCGCCACACCTTGCGGATCGCCGAGGCCGATCGGCCGCACGCCCCAGGAACGGTCGCGCGTGCCCATCACCATCCCGGAATTGATTTCGATGCGTTTGCCCTTGATCGCGATGAAGCCTTCATAGCCGCCGTTCTGTGTCAACCGCGTGTAGTCCAACATCGTGCGCGGACCCTGGCGATAGGTGAAGCGAGGCTCTTCGACGGCGCGGGCGCGCGCCTCGAACACGATGTCGGCCGAGATTCCGTGCGCATTGTCGTCGACGCGCAGGCGCAGCTTCTTGAGCGGTTCGATCACTTCGATTGCGATCGGCCCCACGCGCGTGTCCATCCGCTCGGAATTGAGCAGGCGCGATGCGCGCAGATTGTGCTGCACGCCGCCGTCGATGACGGAAAACGCAGCATCCATCACGTTCAAATGCGGATAGACGCCCAGCGCGGCCGCGAAAAAGACCCGGCCGTCCATCGTGTATCCGTTGAAGAAATAGCGGTCGTAGAAATTGCGGTCGGTGCCCGACGTGGCAATAGGTTCGGGCAGCTGATGGATGGGAAAATCGTCGGCCTTGGTGAGCATGGGCGCGCGCTTTGTCTGGGCGCGATCAGCATGGCCGAGGTCCGGACGCCGGGCAACAGGCCGGACGCCGGCCGCACGTACGCGCCGGATGCCCGTTCCGCTGCCCGGTTATACGATGCGGAAGGACGGCTTGGGCGCCGGGCCCGCCGCAGGGAAAAGCGTCTGGATCAGAAAGCCCAGCGTGGCGGCGCTACGCACATTGCCCAGCGAGTCGGCCGCGCCCTGTGCCTGCGTCAGGCGCTCGTTCAGGATTTTCGGGTCGGCCCCCAGATCGAGAACGGTGGTCGCCAGCACGCGAACGGCATCGAACAGCGCGCCTTCGTGTTTGGACATAGGCCTGTCGGCTGCCATAGCAAACCTCCGCCGTCATGAAAGGCGCTGAATTCGAATTGTCAGCGTTCGCTTTCGAAATGCTCCGCTTTCAGCCAGGTCTCGGCGCGATCGGGATAAACGGCCCAGACTTCGCCGGCTCTTTCCGGCGGCCGGAAAAACAATACCGTCTCGGACATGCGTTCCGCGCTCTTCGACAGCTCGCTGTTCGCGCAGAATCTGCGAAACGTGCGCTCGACTTCGTCTTCGAATTTCTGGGGAATCTCGCGCCCCGCGCCTTCGCGGACTTTGCGCAGCGCGCGCATCACCGACCAGCGCCGAAGGCCGCTCGGGTGACGGGCGAGAATACCGATCAGGTCGGCCACGTAGGAGCGGTCAAGACGCAGATCGCGCGCTGCGAGATCCGCGCCGCGCTCTTGCGGAATCATCTCGTTGGTTTCGTGGTAATTCATCGCTTCCGGGCACCTTCGTGAAATTGAAATCCGCTCCGATTGTATGGCTGCCCATAACGAACCGGGTTCCGCTCGAACGATCGTTCAAACGCAACCAACGGGCACAATCGGGTCGGGAAGTTTGGCTGTCTCGCCAGGCGCGCAATTGCGGGTCGGGTTTACAACAGTGCGCTTCGTCTGACGGGATGCCGCCGTTGGCTCTGTATAGAAGCTTGAGGCGTCAAAAGCAAGTTCTGCCGGGAAACGCGCCTCATTCCGCGGAATTGCGGCGCGTTCGCGTTCCCATGGGTATACGGTGGCTGCGATCACGCCGGCTCCTCTCATCTTTGGAAAGAAACCTATGGCCCGGGAAACGTTTCACCTCGTGCAGGCTTACAGCGCCGGCAAGGGCAATCGGCTGAAGCCCGACGCGCCGATTCCCTGCAAGTCCGTCGAAGCTGCGCGCCGCATGGCGGAACGGCTCGCCGAGACCAAAGTGGGCGTGGTCGCGTTTTCGACATCCGGAGATCAGGAACTCGGCGAATATGACGACGAGCCCATTTATATCTTCAAAGCCGGACGGTTGCCGGAATTGTTCGACAACTGATCGCGTTGCCAGCGAGACGTTGGACTCCGGCTCTCAATAGTAGTGGCGGCAATACCGGTGATGATTGCTCCAGTGCCACGACGAGCAATGGCCGCCATGAATGCCGACGCCCGCCGACATGCGCGCCGACGCCGACACCGTGTCCGCCGACATCTCCAGACCGTAGATGGAGGAGGTCGGGCCGAACCGCCCAGCACTGTGGAAACTTCTCGCTGCCGAATTTAGTTCCCTCGATTTGCGGCCCCCATGTCGCTCCTCAGGCACTCGCCGGGTTGACCACACTCTTGTGCACGGCGACGGTCAACGCTTCGACGCGTTCCGTAAGCGATTTGATGGTTTCCGTGAGCTCAGTGTTTTGCTTGAGCATGTCCACGAGAAGCGCCGTCTGTTGTGTTGCAAGGATCTGCCGTTCCTCACTCGCGCGATGAAGGTCTTCGCGATGTGCGGCGTCCGCGATGGCGTGGGCCTTGTCGCGATCCGCCTGACGGGTCTGCGCCAGCAAGATCAGCGGTGCCGCGTATGCCGCCTGCAGGCTGAAGGCGAGATTGAGAAGGATGAACGGGTAAATGTCGAATGCCGTGACGCCCGCGACGTTGGCGAGAATCCAGACGGCGACAACGACCGTTTGTCCAATCAGAAAGACCGGCGTGCCGAAAAATCGGGCAAACGATTCCGCCTTCAATGCAAACCAGTCGTCGCCGAAAACCGACATCAGGTGGAGATGGGGTAGGTGAAAGCGGTAGAATTGCTGATCGGTGATGGCGCCCCCGCTTTTGATGCGATGGGCCGGATCGATTTCGGTTGCCATATCGCGTGATCCTTCTCGTTACATTTCGCATGCCATGAATGATTGGGTGCCCCTTATCGCGTGCGGCGCGCGGTACTGATCTGCAATACCCGAGGGACCCCGCGCTAGAGGCCGCCCCGACACGATCGCCAATCCTGCTAGACTGTGGCATTGGCGATTGCCACCCGTAATTATGGGCCGCTCTAGGAGGAATGATTGTTGCGGTTCAGAGACTTCCTGCTATTTTCCCGGGCCTCCAGGCGCTTACCTGCGCTCGGGGTTTGGGCCGCCTTAGCTCAGCCGGTAGAGCACCGCATTCGTAATTTTATTTGATGTCTGCTCATACCGTCTCATAGCTGCTCCTAACTACTTGATCCTGTTGTCTTTCCGCTTGATGCGGTGTTCACCAACGAACACTGCAAACCAAGGCTTCGCGCTAGTCGCGGGAGACAATGAGGAGACAAATGCGGCTCACTGACATCACGATAAAAACACTTCAGCCGCCTCAGAAGGGCGCGCACATCTATACCGATCACATCGTGCCGGGCTTCGGCGTCAGAGTGAGTCAAGGAGGCACGAAGAGCTTCGTTCTCACGCACGGAGCACGGCATCAACGAGAGACGATTGGTCGGGTGGGCATTGTGACGCTAGGGGAGGCCCGCAGCGAAGCGAAGCGGCGCTTGGCCGAGTACACCCTTGGCAAGCACAAACCACGGGCAGCAAGCTGGGATATCGCCAAGGACGAGTACCTCGCGGAAAAAGTCGCCAAGCTGAAACCGCGCAGCCATGCCGACTACACGTACATCCTCACCCGTCACTTCAAATACGGCACGACGAAGCTTTCCGAGCTATCGCCGCACGACCTGCGCCAGAGTCTCGACCGATTGAACAAGACACCAGCCGAACAGCAGCACGCGTTTGTGGTCGTGCGCGCATTCATTCGCTGGGCACACCGCAAACACTACCTCGATCGCAATCCCATGGAGCGGATGCAGGCACCGCACTCATACGTGCCGCGCGAACGCATTCTGACGAACGACGAACTCAAGCGCATCTGGAACGCAACCGGGGACGACACTTTCGGCAAGATCGTGAAGCTGCTCGTTCTCACCGGCCAGCGCAAAGGCGAGATCACCAATTTGACCGGTGGCATGGTTGGGGAAGATACAGTCACGTTACCGTCATGGCTTACAAAAAACAGCAGACAGCACACCCTCCCGCTCGGGAGCACTGCAAAGGCAATTTTGAAACCGCCAGTGCCTCACGACGCGTGCTTCTTTCCGGCGCTCGGAAAGACGACGCCCTTTAGCGGCTTCTCAAAATGCAAACTCAAGCTCGAAAGGCGCAGCGGCGTATCGGACTGGACGCTGCACGATCTTCGGCGGACTTTCGCTTCCGGCCTTGCATCTCTCGGCGTCTCATTGCCCGTTGTCGAGCGACTGCTCAACCATGTTTCTGGAAGCTTCGCGGGAATTGTTGGCGTGTATCAGCGCTACGATTTCTTCCCGGAAATGCAGGATGCGGTCACGCGGTGGGAGCAGCGCGTCCAAGAGCTATCTGAGGGCTGACATTCTCGCAGGTCCGACTTGGACCATAGTGGTTGGGATTCGGACGATTTGGCACCCAACCGGCCGCCGATACGTCGATTTTCTGGGATCAAATCAACTGTTGATAACTGGCCGGGAGGCATCGATGTTTCTCTCACCGGCCAGGAAACTCCTTCAGCTTTCGAGCCTTAACAGCCTCACAAGATCTGGTTTTCTACCCGAATCGAATGTCGTACGCTCACGAATCACTGTTTGGATGAACATGTCTAGTCAGCTCGCTCTTAGGCCACAGGACTTCGAAAGCCGCGCTATCTCGCCCATGATCGAGATGGGCGCGTATGAGTCACTTTGGCTTCAGGACGCGACGTTCAAGAAAGTAGCCGATCAGTTTCGGGAGAATGCGGGCGCTATCCCCTCCGACTTCGTTCCGGTCGATGAGGCGGCTCGGTGCGCTGCAAAAGTCATCGACATTATGCGCCGGGACGGCGTGGAAGATTTCGGCGTCCGGGTGCATGGAGCGGGCGAATATCCGAAGAAGCTCCGCGAAGCACGCCATCCCGTAGAGCTGCTCTATTTTCGCGGCTGGTGGAATCTCGTGGAAGCGCCCGGCGTCGCCATCGTCGGCGCCCGCGATCCCTCGTCAGAGAGCCTTGCCCGCACGGCGCGTTTGGCAAAGCTCCTGGTGAAGGACGGCTTTACTGTTGTCTCCGGCCTTGCAAAAGGCGTGGACGTTATGGCTCACACGGCCGCCCTTGAAGCGGGCGGGGCGACGATCGCCGTCATCGGCACGCCGCTCAACCAGGCGTATCCCCGCGAGCACGCCGAACTCCAACGACGAATCGGAGACGAGTTTTTGGTGGTGAGCCAGGTCCCGGTACTGAAATACCTTCAGGCGAAAAACCCAAAGGTCAATTCGTATTTCTTCCCCGAACGAAACGTCACCATGTCGGCGCTGACGGACGCCACGATCATCGTGGAGGCGGGGGAAACGTCGGGCACGCTCTATCAGGCGCGCGCGGCAATTGATCAGGGACGCAAGCTTTTCATCCTCGAAAGCTGCTTCGGACGCGGGCTGTCCTGGCCTGATAAGTTCGTGGCGCAAGGTGCGATTCGAGTGCGCGACTACGACGACATCACAAAGCATTTGGTGGCTCCCCAGTGTATGACCGGCTCACCAAAATCGACGATCTGACGAGACCGGATCATACCTTTCTCGACGTCGACGATTCTTGCTTCTTTCTCGGTGAATATGCACGTCGTGGGCGGGAGCGGCGCGGGCAAGACAACCCTTCTGCAAAATCTCATCCTGCATGATTTGCACTCAGAAGACCGCCCGGCGCTCATCATCATCGATAGTCAGGGCGACCTCATTAACAAGATTTCGCGTCTTGCACTTTTTGATCCGGACGATGGACCACTCGCGGGCCGACTCGTCCTCATCTCGCCGAAAGACATCAAGCACCCGCCGGCCGTGAACATCTTCGACGTGAACCGGGAACGCCTCGGCAGCTATGGCCGCGCCATGGACAAAACATCTCGCCGCTCACGAATGCGCCGCACACGCACCGGCAAGCGCATTGAGCTGACTGCGCGCGACCTCGAAATATTTCGTGCGCTTGCACGCTGCCGCTATCTATCGTCGACATACATCCATGCCTTTGTCGGTGGCGCATCCGAGACCCGGCTCAAAGAACGCCTCGGTGACTTGTTCCATGAAGGCTATCTGGACCGGCCGGCCCAGCAATGGCAGTTCGCCGGCGCTCTATATCGGCCGACAATCTATGAGGCCGGCGACGGCGCGCGGCGTGTCCTATGCGATCAAGACGGCAACGACTCATGCACGTTCCTTGCGACGAACGCTCACAGACAGTTCGCGCACTCCATGATGATTTGCGAGGTGCTCGCGTCCTTAGAGATTGGAGCGCGCCACGACCCAAGTCTCCGCTTCATTGGCTGGCCCGAGATACTCTCCCGCGCGCCCGAGGACACGCGGGCGTCGGCCACACCCTTTCGGATGCCGATGGCCAATGGTGGCCACGTGGTACCGGATGGGATGTTCGGCCTTGAGTATGCCAATGGAGGGACCAAGACGTATCGCTTCTTTGCGCTTGAAGCGGATCGAGGGACGATGCCGGTAGCTCGGTCAAATCCGAATCAGACCTCCTATTTGAAGAAGGTCGCCGCGTACCGCGACATCATCACGGGTCAGGTACACAAGACGCATTGGGGAATCCCAAATCTTCTTGTGCTCACATTGACAACCGGTGAAGCGCGAATGGCGGAAATGCTTGAACGACTCGACCGACAGGCCGGGGGAAGCGCCGCCTTCCTTTTCAGGGCGATCCCTGGCGATACGCAGCGACAGCCCGTGCCGCAACTGCTGACCGAGCCCTGGCAACGCGCGGGCCTTCGGCCCTTCCGCATCGATGAGTCAGACTTGACTCACCACCATTTCGGCGCTTGAGACTATGCTGAGACTAGAGTTAGGCTGGGAAGCCAAAAAGACTGGTGCCGCCTGCGTGACTCGAACACGCGACCCCCGCATTACGAATGCGGTGCTCTACCGGCTGAGCTAAGGCGGCTAACCTGACTTTTTCCGTGTGCGCTGTCTCGCTTGTCTCCGCATTGTCTACGAGCGCGCGATGTTTCTCAACCTTCTTCTTAGTTTAGGGACTTGCCCCAGGCGCGGCGATGCCGGTCCCCAGGGCGGTCGATGTACTCCGGTCCGTGGTCGAGGGGCAAGTGCATCTTGGACGCGAGCCAATTTCCCGGGACGATCTGTCACTGATCTAAGCGAAGCGGCAGCAAGCCAGCTCGCGCCCAGGGCTCGGACAGGAGGCGGGACGCGGGCAGCTTCAGGTCGGCCGTGCCGATAGCTTTGAATAGAAAAGGGGCGCAGCCGCCGGCAGGGCCCTCCATCCGGCGCATGATCTCTCCCATGCGCGCCTCGCTCGTCGTAATCGTCAATACGAGTAAATTCGGAATTCCCAAGTGAGTCTTGTGCACCTGATGAGTCAGGAGGCCACGATATGCGGCGATCTTTCCCAAATATGACGTTTGATCGCCGTCCGATCTGCTGATCGGCATCGTGCCCCGGTCCGCTTCAAGTGCGAAGACACATCACGTCAGAGGGGTCGGAATTGGACGCGAAAAACCCCCTCAGGGGGTCAATATTGCAAGCGATTTTACAGCTGAACGTTCCGCCAGAAGAACTTTTCTTGGGCAGAGCGGCCGTCACCACCCACCCGTCACTGAGTTTGAGGCCCGCCAGTCTGGCTGCCGGCACCTTCGTTAGATCGCGATCACTCATTCTGAATCTCTCCTTTCGAATATACTTGGGCCAAAATCGCATCGAGTTGCGCAACGCCGCGCGCCGTGAGAATCAGTTCGTATCGGCGAAGATCAGTCGTGCTTGGCTTGTGGCTGAGCAGCGGCGCACGGGTGAACGAACTCGTCCCTTCGGAGGTCTGATATCGGCCTTGAAGTACGGCTACGTAGCGGCTCGCAGTCTGCTGCGGGACGTTAATCGCTTCTGCGAGCTCGGTAACCGACAGATGCGAGTTGAGAGACACCGCGATGAGCGTCCGCAACAGCGGAATGCTCATATCGGGCTCTGCCATTTTAAGGCCCGCATCGAAGGCTTCCGACCGATATCTGCTCGCCACTTTTTTCACCATTTCACTCAATAATGGGTTTACACCCAATAATGGGTGGATTACAAGTACCCCCTGCATAGTCGTGAACTGAAAAGTCGAGCCCCGGAGAACCCGGGGATTGTTGCAAAAAGGCGCAGCCTACCGGCGCTAAGACGGCCATTTTTGACAGAGGATTCCCCATGAAAAAAGTTCAGCTGTTTATCGAGCGGCGGCCGCAAGGCGACTAGGCGATGAGGAAATCCCTCGACATCAAACGCAACTGGAAGGCGGCGATACATTGATGCTATTGTCCTGACATCTCGCGCGAAGATCTCCTCGTTTTGCGCGATGGATAGCAAGAAGCGCCCAGCAATAACTAGGCGGTAGTCCCTCGGCCAAGCTTGTATTGGTGGAAGCAATTTCCATAACACTTTCCCCAATTTGAGGCGATTGCTGCCGCCAGAGAGCCAATGCGCCTCGGCTAGTGAAACTGCTTCGTCGAAAGCAAGATAACGCGTAGGATTCGTTGGAAGTTTTTCAAGGTCAGCATCCATCAGGCGCCGAAGTCCATCGAACAGCTCCGTATCTCCGCCGTATGGAGGACTTTGCCGCGCTGATCGCCGATCGGGCGAACGACGCGGGCTTTGCCGCCCTCAGGTCCGCCGAACTGACCGGTAGACCGCTCGAAACGGCCGAATTCGTCTCAAGGCTCGAAAATGTTCTGGGGCGGCGCATCGCGCGGCGCGCGCCGGGGCGCAAACCGAAGCACGAGGCCCGGGACCAGCAAAGCCTTTTCTCAACCGACACGTGAACGCTGGTCCTGTCACCTGAATTTCTCGTGCTGTGATGGATTAACTGTCCCCGTGACTCCTGACTCCCGCGGCAACGCCGACTTCATCGCGGGCTTGGAAAAACTCCTGGGCCGCCCGCTTGCCCGGCGCGCTGCAGGTCGCAAGCCCACAGCCGCACGGGTACTGTCTCAGTTTGAAATTTGGAGGGCGACGAAGTGACCACCGATGAAGAAGCTAGACTTGAGATTCTGAAAATCGCGACGCGCGCAGATATGTGCGACAGCGATGCTGACCGCGCCGTTAAGATTGCCCAAAAGCTCTTGGAGTTTCTGCGGCCTAATCGTGGAGGTGCTGATCCTTCACCAGCCGCGCGTTCGGAGCCCTGACAGTTTGCAGGCATTCGGCATAAAGCTGGAGAAACCAGTCCCTCTTTGCATTCGCTGGCTGGTCGAGGTGGGTCAGTTCCTGAAACAACTTGAAGGCGACGCCCTCGGGTGAGTTCTCGCCCATATGAACAACGGTTTGATCTGCCATGTCTGGGTTCCTTCCAGATGTGGGTTGCGGGTAGGTGGCGGAGCGACCTTGCCGGGTCGTTCCGCCAGCCCCACAATAAGACACCACGCTGGTTCAGAGGCAAAAACCGCAGAATCTGGAAGGTTTCGCACCATAATCGGTCTTAATCCTGCCTTTACTCCGTCCACTGAAACTAAGACACTCCGCACTAGGGCAAGCGGGCTAGATTGAAAGTCTGCGGAGGGTTCATGCCGAAGGGACCGAAAGGCGAGACGAGGCCTGCGGACGTGATCGGGGCCGCCGTCATGGTTGCACGAATTGCGACAGGCGAGATTCGTGACAATCCGAAGTCTGGGCATTTCAAGAGCGGACAGGCAGGAGCCAAGGCTAGAAACAAAAAACTCTCCCCTGAAAGAAGGAGAGAAATTGCAAAAAAGGCGGCTGCTTCACGATGGCGCTGACTGCGTGGGCTGACGAGCGAGAAACAGAACTTGCAGCCCTAATCACCAAACTTGTGCAGGAAAACTGGGAGACCCGTCGCAAGCCGTTGTTGCTTGCGACTCTCGGATTAATTCTACGCCGCGATCATCGTGAATTGATCGCGCCGCTCACCGATACGCTTCAAAGGTTCATTGAGCGCACTCGCTGTGCTGAGATCGTGAGGCACCCAAGACAAGATCAAAAGGTTGGCGCGTTGCCGATTGGAACTCCGGTGCCTTTAAACGTCGCCGAGTTGTTCGAAGACGGCGTGCATGCTCGCAGGCCAAAGCTTATCAGAAGTTTTTGGGAAGCGTTTCATATTCCAATCGAGGGGAGACGATTTGTTCTTGTTGACCCTGTACGAGTAATTGAAGGCGGCACACTGCCACCTCCACGCGTGACAGTGTATGAGATTTTGCCGAATGATATCGTCAATCCCATTCCACAAACGCGAGCCGAACAGGTTGCGGCGACATGGGATAAGGTGATGGCGTGGCTGGCGCGCAATGGACTTACCATGGACAAATTTGTTTTAAGCGCCGTGACGGATAGGCAATATGCTTCAACTCACAGGGAAGTCGCCTCCCAGGTAGAGCGCGCTGATTTGACTGGACCACTGTCGCGCCTGTCCCCGCAGGAGCAAGCGCGCATTTTTATCCCGTTAGATATCGTTTTAAAACTACTTGGGCCGCGATGACTGCGCCGCACTACATCGGTTTTGTGGGTGCGAATAGAGCGCTTTCCGATGAACTCCTGCAACTAGAGCGGCGAATTAGCGGCTGTCGATTAGTAGCACCTGTGGCGACTAAGAATGAGCGTGACATAACGGATAAATCAATCCAAGAACTAGCAGCCGCTTTGACAGGCCGCCTTGAGCGAGACAAAAGCGTGGCCGAAGCGGCACGCCTCTCGATTTGGGCATATGAGCCTCGCAGTCCAGCGGATTTATCGTCGATGTGGAATACATTTGGTCGATCAGGCTGGATCGAATTTGTACCCTCGGATTTGAGAGACAAGATCGTTCCAAGCAGGAATTATATCGAATCCAGAGCGCGCGACGTAGAGAAATTTTTGTATCGAGTATCATCTCATGTTTTCATAAAACGCAAAACTTCGCCGACGCCGATACCGTTCGTAAATTTTAAATCTCGGGCATTAGAAGAACTTCGTAGTTATTGGTACAGGCATCTCGGAGAAAACGATATTACGGCATGGCTCCAATCTACACACGATCGATTTAGAATGGCCCATACAAAGAAGAAAAATAGTGATGGCAAGAAAGATGGCGGTATACTTCACGTCGATGATCGCGGATTGAATTTCGAGCCTGCCAGAAATGAAATTTGCCACGGCAAGCCGCATCCGGTCGGCGACTCTGGCGAGTGTTTCTTAAGTGGTCGTTTTCGTTTTGGCGCCGCCCTCTTTCCAGGATTCTCACTACGAGGTCGGAACAGGTAAGGGGAATTTGACGGTTATGCTTTATGATTGTCGAAACGTCGCGCGAGATACGCGACCAGAGAAATTGGGTTATATAAATATTTTTCCGAACGACCATCTTCTCCCACTACGTACGCAGCAGGTAAGAACGGGCGGAACCCGAAAGTTCCGCCCGCCAGAAGTTTTTACCTAGCACTAAGGAGGACCATCTGCCGTTTAGTGACGGCAGTGAAAGAGGAAGCAATGTGTCAGCCTTCATGAGCCACGAGGTGGACTTTCAAAGCCCCCTGCCGTGTGCGGCACACCGACCTTTCGGATATCATGATCGGGACGACACATTTGCGATCCCCCTATTTGGCACCGAGGCTGACGATTAAGTGCCGGGATAGGCTTCACGCCGGACAAGGCTACGCTATCAAGGGTACGGCCGAAGGCTTTGTCAATCCTTAACAACACCTACGGTCGTCGCTCTTGAGTTCATGTAGCAACGCGGCAACGAAATTCAAGTTCCAACATGAAAATAATGCTTGCTATTGGAAATTTGTCTATTATTATAATGACATGAATAAGTTGCCCCTCGAAACCCGCACCCAAATCCTCTCCCTTCTGGTCGAGGGATCGTCCATGCGGGCGATCTCCCGCGTGACCGGGGTGTCCATCAATACCGTGACGAAGCTTCTCGAAGATGCTGGCGAGGCGTGCATCGCCCTTCACGACGAGAAGGTCCGCAACGTGAAGGCGAAGCGGGTCGAGTGCGACGAAATCTGGTCGTTCAATTACTGCAAACGCGCTTCACTCCCGACCGCGAAATCGGCCCCTGCCGATGCTGGCGACGTGTGGACGTGGACGGCAATCGACCGCGACTCCAAGCTGATCGTTTCCTATCTCGTCGGCGGGCGTGACGCGGGCTATGCGACCGAGTTCATGCAGGACGTGGCGGATCGCGTTACCACTCGCATCCAGCTTACGACCGATGGACATAGGCCATATCTCGACGCCGTAGACGGCGCGTTCGGACTCGACGTGGACTATGCGATGCTGATCAAAACCTACGGCGAGACGCCCGACGTAGGTGGCCCGGAACGCAAGTATTCGCCCGGCGTTTGCACTGGCGTCGTCGGCAAGAAAATCCAAGGCCGTCCCGATGCACGCTATGTCAGCACGTCATTCGTGGAAAGCCATAACCAGAAGATGCGCCAGCACATGCGACGCTTCACGCGGTTGACGGCGGGCCACTCCAAAAAGTTTGCGAACCATTGCCACGCGCTGGCCCTCTATTTCGCCTTCTACAACTTCGTGAAGCAGCACTCGACGCTTCGCATGTCGCCCGCGATGGCGGCTGGGATCGAAACCCGGTTGTGGGAAATGTCTGATATCGTGGCGCTGATCGATGCACGGGCCGAAGCCCCAAAGCGCCCAGCTACTTATCGCAAGACGAATGGGGCGGAGATTTCAAACTGAGACAGTGCCGCCGCACGCGACGAGCAGACCAAGCTCCTGTAATATGTTAGCTGTCCCGGATTTTTTTCGGCGATTTATTGGCATCGCTGATTGTGGGCCGCGATAGCAGCCTGAACACTCTGGCGGCACGCGTCTGTCGTGCATTGCGCAAGCTGCGCGTTGAGTTGTGCCGCTTCCTGCTGGCACTGGGCCGCTTGCTGTGGACTGAATTGTGCCAGCACGATGGCGCCGCGGGATTGCTCACCCGCCGCCGCGCCGGATACTGAGATAGCCAAGGCAATCGGTGCAATGAAGCAAACACTCAAACGGGCAATTCGATTAAACATGGTGTCCCCTAATTTTGTTACCGACGATGTTACCGCAAATGACGATGTTCGTCCAAGGGGCGGGAAAGCTCAAGAAATCGTAGGCACCGCACGCGATTTGCTCGACGAACTGCGCTTGCGTTTGAGATGTGTACCGTGTGCCGCGACTGCTGCCAGCGCAAACGACTGCGGACAATAATGTTGTCGGTGACGCGGGATACCGCCCTTACGGACGCACGGCAGAGTGCTATAACTTTCGAGCACCCGGCTTCATCCGGGCATTGCCATGTAAGGAGAATTATATGAACTTGCGGCGTTGGCGCGACAGTGCGCTCGTATTTATCGTGATCGGATTTGTAGCGAGCAGCCAAAATGCACTTGCGCAGTCTACTGATCTGGCATGTTCGACCGACAGCGGAAACCCTACGGTAGTAATTCACCTTGATCCCAACGCAGACACGGCGGCATTTGGAGATGACTCTGTTTCGCGCGCTAATGTCACCGACACGGAAATCTCCTGGGACGGATCGACAGAGTACGGTGACGGATACACCGATAAATTTGTGTTCGATCGGTACACCGCCAAATTGAGTCTTTCGCATCCGTTGCATCAGGCCGACGGAAGCTGGCAACGCAGTAGCACCACATATACGTGCGGCAAAGGCGCGAAAGTACTCTGATGTTGTTCGGCCTAGAGTTCGTGGTATGCGGCGACAGGTTAGTGCGCCGGGAGACCGGCAGAAAGTATGCGGCGAAAGTCCGCTGCAGTGAAGGAGGAGCGATCCACACTGGCCCCGAGTTCATGCGCGTCGAACCGCGAGGTGCGAGGCGAAGCGTTGACAGGGGAAGATGCAGGCCAGCCATTGAGCGGCGAAAGCGCCTATCCCGGATGCCGATGTTGTTAACCTGACAGAAGGCGACACGGGCACGACCGATATCGCGAGGGCGTGCACGATCCGGCGTCGTCTAAGACCCTGGCATGCATCGACGCTTTCTGCACGGGAACCGGGAGGTCTTCATGCTTGCCTCGTGCAGTCGTGCGTGAGGCATCAACGGGAAGGTGATGAACCGAAAGCCGATGAAACGAGGCGTGGAGAAGTCGGACACGCCGATAGTACCTGTGAAGCGCGCGAACAATGTGGACCTGTCCTCCGAAGCCTTGGCGAAGGAGGAGCAATCCGCTGCGGAGCGCGTGGAGGGAAGCGGCGTGAAGGAGAGGAATGTGGACCTGCAAAGCACGCTCCGGACGCAGAGCCGGGCCGGCGTGTCACAGGCGCAGGAACGCATACGAGAAGCGATCACCAGAAACGAACAGGAGAAGCTGACAGCGCTCCTCCACCACATGACGACCGACGGTCTGCGCGCAGCGTTCTTCAGCCTGAAGCGCGATGCGGCACCCGGCGTGGATCGTGTGACGTGGAACGAGTACGCGCTCGGACTCGAAGACCGGCTCGCCGATCTCCATGGGCGCGTTCATCGGGGAGCGTATTCAACCTTGAATGGTGGATCGTCGCGGCGTTCGGTGTTCTCATCGTTGTTATTATAGCGAGCGGCAGTCTGAGCTTGCATTCGAAGTTCTTTTCAAAATCTGCGGAAATCGTCTGCTCGTGTCCTGGGCATGGCTCGACGCCGATATGCAGCATCAGCTTGCTTGCGTGGGGGTTGTCGGCGGCGATGAACTCGACATCGCTTTCCATGAGCGCGCTGACGAAGGCGACGTTGCGGCCGAGGCGGTCCAGCTTGGCAATGAGCAGGATCGCCTTGGAGACATGCCGCCGGCACAAGGCGACGCTTCTGATCGCCAAGCTCGACCGGCTCGCACGCAACGTCGCCTTCATCGCCAATCTGATGGAGAGCGCAACCGACTTCGTCGCCGTCGATATGCCCCATGCCAGCCGGTTGGTCCTGCACGTCATGGCCGCCTTCGCCGAGCATGAACGCGAGATGATCTCGCAACGGACCAAGGCAGCCCTCGCAGCCGCAAAGGCCCGTGGCGTCAAGCTCGGCCTCAACGGCGCGCGCATCGCCGCCGCCAATCACGCCGAAGCGGTCGCATGGACCCAGACCGTGGCCGGGCATGTCGAGGCCGCACGCGCATCCGGCGCAAAGACGTTGACGGCGATTGCGGCGTATCTGAACGCTCACGCCATCCCCTCCCGCGAAGGCAAGCTCTGGCATCCGTCGTCCGTGTCGAGAGCCGTCAGGAGGTTGAGGGAAGCAGAGAGCGTCTAACCTTTCCAACTATTGGTTGCTTCCAAGACAGCTGCGACCAGAATGCCGAGGACCAAGCTGCCACCCACAATGGCAGCGTCGCTGGGCAGTGCGCGCGTGTCTAACATTCTGTGCAATCCGGCGACGCCCAACCTCGATGTTATATGCACGGCGGCGACGATCACCACCGTAACAAGGCCCATGATCCCAACCAGAAGTCCGCGCAACAGAACGCGACGGAATCTCGCGAGCTTCTTCGCGTCCGATTGCCTGCTAGCCGCGCTCGCTAGACCGTTTGAGTTGATGTCAGCATCATTGTTCGCCTCGATCTTACCGGCATCATTGATCGGTATTTTGAGCATCGCCCGACCGCTAGGAATGCAGATTAGTAGTAGAACAACCGCAAAAACGGGCGCAAAGGGCAAGCGGAAGATGTCGTTAGCAACCCAACCTACCAAGACAGAGGCAACGGCCGAGATCGCAAAACTGACAAGCAATAACTGAAGGCGCGTTCTCTGCCTCTTATCCATTCGACCGACCTTAGTTTAGCAATTCCAAGTCTCTCCAACCGCCCACTCAATGGCATGGCTGCTGCGATCCTCCGCTACAGCCCCGCGCAGCACCGGCAGCATCAGAACCACCAGAGACCGCTGTCTGAGCTCCAACCGCCATCCTTCCGAGCGTAGTGTTTGGGTTGTGGAGTTGCGCCGAGGCAGTCGGCATACCAGCAGACCGTAGCCCGACGGCCGCTCCTTCGAGAACCGCACCCGTTGCTCCGCCGACCTCCGCGCCAGTTCTCGCGTCACTCGCAACCGCTGCGGGGTCCACATGGCCGGTGTCTGCTGCTTGTCGGCCTGCCGAAGTCATCGCATTTGTGGTCGCACCGGCAGCTGACATCACGCCAGCTCGGTATCCGACACGCGCCAACTTTGAAGCAGCAGTTGCCGCCTTTATCACAGCGATTGTTTTCTCAGCTTTGGCACCAAGCGCAATGAGGCCGTATCCCGTTGCACCAGCAGCACCTCCGATAACGAAGGAACTTCCCAGACGCCAAGCTATCTCTCCGCCCGAATGGCTTTGCCCTTCCATACCTTCAGCATAAATAATTCCACCCTCTACGGCCGTGTTTTCAACCGCACCAATCGCAGCAGAGAGGCACCACGGACAGTCACCGCTTGGGTCTGTTTTGTCGGTCGGATCATTTCCGACATAGGTATAGAGATCGAGATCATCCTTGTACCCCACGGGATCGGTCTGCATGAACCTTCCAAGCGCCGGAGAGTAGTATCGTGCCCGGTCGTAATAGAGGCCTGTCTCGGCGTCGTAATACATGCCGACATAGTGGAACGGCACGCTGGTCATATTGGTCGGACTGACGCCGTAAACATCATAGGTGAAGGGACCGTCGCTACCGTCGGTTGTGGGATTGCCGCTCGATTCGGACATTGCGACCACACTGCCATGGTGGTCGGTGGCAAAGAATTTTGTCGAGCTGATCGTCGTGCAGGTGGGATTCGATGAGCCTGGGCACGTCTCGAATGCGACCGGATCGTTGATGGCGCGTCCCGGCACGAACCGGCGCAGCACGTTGCCACTCCCGTCATATTCCGCGATCTCGTCTTCGCCGTCATTGAGGAAGTTCGTAACGGTGGAACCCGCGGTTTTGGTCACACGGCGGTCGACCGGATCGTAGCCATAGGTGGCGACCGGAGTGGTGCCGTTCTGCACGGTCATCAGTCGATTTTGGGGGTTGTAGGTGTAGCTCAGGACACCGTCGAAGGTCAGATTGGCATTCGAGTCGTAGGTCAGGGACGCCGCCGAGCCGCCCATCGGCGTGACGCCGGGATATTGATTGAGTGTGTTGACGGTGGTGTAGGACGAAGTCCCCGTCGTGCTCCCGGCCGCAAGCCGAAGCCGCGCGAACACCCGACGCTCTGGCGATTGCGTATCCTGTCGCCGGATTCGGATTCCACATGCCGCGTCACCATATGCGCAGTTTAGGAATTAACTTGGGCGCTTCGCTAACCAGAAAATTTTTGTAATCTTCAGTGTCGGTATACTTGTAGAAAGACATTTTGCGAGAATTAGCCTCCCACATCGTAAAAACTAACCAACCGACAACGAAAAATAAGAAGATAATCGCATAAATGGCGATTGCCGGTATAAGCATCACGAATGCGTCGACGCCCCGCATTTTGGTCAAGAGAAACGCTCCGACATAGGCCGCCGAACAACCGATTACTCCCACCCGGTTTATGCTGCGGCCATTCATCGAAAGATATTGCCGGACGCATTTCGAAACGGACATGTGCTAGGCCTTCACTGAGAATTGCAGCTTGAAGAGTTAGAGCACGAGCTCGATTTTGGGGAGCTTGTTCCGGTTTGAAGACCCAAACCCTTCATTGCGTTTTGATATAGGTTGTAGGTTTCATGAACTACAGCCTCGCCATATTTTGTTGCAGCGCCGGTGACAGCGGATTTAACGCTATCTCTTGCTGCTGATGAATCCGTCAGCTTGGAGATAGCGTTGCCAACTGAGGGTCCCAAAACGCGACCAGCCACGGTACCAACCGTACCGACAGCCGCGCCTGACGCGAAGTCCTTTGCGACCGTGGTGGCCGCCGACGCAGTAGTTGTCCCATAGTGCTGGTCAAGCTTACTTGTCGAGCCCGAGTTGGAAGCAAATTCCGAGACGACGTGAGCGGCGCCGCTAGCCCCTGCAACAACGGCCAATGCCACCCTGGCAGTTGCCAATCCGCCTACGATTCCGCCTTCCGCAAAGTTTCCTGCGAATCCGGCTACCGTAGGATGCGAATCGGTCGCCAAATAATAACCTCCTTGGACCACCGCTCCTACGGCGGCTCCTATAGCGATACTTCCCTCACCTACGCAGTCATCCTCCGCACACTTCCCACTCAGATCGGTCTTATCCGTAGGATCGTTTCCGACATAGGTGTAAAAAGCCGTGCCCGACGCCCGTTCGTCGTAGCCCGAAGGCTTTTTCCTTGACGCGAGAACGGCTTGCGGATGATGGAAGAAGGCACGTCCCCCGTATCGGCCAAAAAATTTTCCCGACGCGCATTTTGGGCCTCACAGGGCCGATTCACAAGGCAGGATCGGCGGCTAACGCCGCCCAAAAACGGCGGCTAAGGAAGGCCGTGAGGGCGTATCCGCGAGGCGGATTCCGTGTCGGCCGACGTGACTCTCGGGGACCGCTTGGATTGCGGCCGTGGGGCGTTTGTGGAGCGATGGGACGGCGGTTTTCGCGCGCGGCTCGTGTCGATCGCCGCCTCGATCGCGCGGCCGGCGACGTGTCCGTTCTTCGTTTAGCGGCCGAGTCATGCCGCTAAAAAAGGATCGGTGATGCCGATTCAGGAACGGGATTCGGTGTCGGATTCGCCGACCGGCACGTCGCCGGCACGCTGCGAGTCCTCATCGTCGTCCTCGCGCAGCAGCGCTTCGAGCAACGCTTCGCGCGCGCGCATTTGATCGTCGCGCGCGGTGTCGGCCGAGGATCCGCGTCTCAGTTTCGCGGGGTGCGTGGCGGCGTGGATCTGTTGCAATTTGCCGATGGCGACGTGCGTGTAGCGCTCGGTGGAGGACAGCGCGGCGTGGCCGAGCATCGCCTGGATGAAGCGGATGTCGGCGCCGTTGTCGAGCATGTGCGTGGCGCAGGCATGGCGGAACAGATGGCACGATCCCGGCTTGTCGATGCCGGCTTCCTCCATGTAGCGGCGCACCTTCGAGGCCAGGTAATCGGGTGTCACCGGCTCGCCGTAATCGTTGACGAACAGCGCATCGCATTCGGCTCCGATGAACTGCGGACGGCTCTGCGCCAGGTATTTGTCGAGCCACAGGCCGGCGCGTTCGCCGAGCGGCACGACACGATCCTTGCGGCCCTTGCCCTCACGCACGAACACGATGAGGCGCGACAGATCGGCGTCGTAGCGGCGCAGGTTCGCAAGCTCGGTGCGGCGCAATCCCGTCGAGTAAAGCACTTCCAGCATCGCGCGATCTCTGAGGCCCGTGACGCTGGAATGATCGGCCGCGCGCAGGATCGCCTCCACATCCTCGATGCTGAGCAGCGCGCGCGGCAGGTGTTTCGGCTGCGGCGGAAGCTCCAGCTCGCTCGCCGGATTCCACAGGATGTGGTTCTCCTTCGCCAGCCATTTGAAGAAGGTCTTGAGCGGCGTCAGCGCCGCATGCTGGCTGCCCAGACTGAGCGGCGCGCCGTCCGCCTTGCGGTAATAAAACAGGTGCCGCTGATAGCGTTCCAGGATCGGTTTGGTGATCTCTTTCGGGTCGCTGAGGCCCCGGTCATCGCACCACGCGATGAAGCGCCGGATCGCCTGCCGGCGTCCGCGCACGGTGTCGGATGTGTAGCCGGTGACCAGCATCCACTCGAAGTGTTCGTCCATGTAGCGCGTGATCGGCAGATGCGCGAGCGCGTCGGTTTTCTTGTGATGGGTGTTGCCTTTCGCAGCGCCGGGCTTGCTCTTGTAGCGCGTGCCGCGCACCGGCCCGGGCTGCTTTCGCGTGTGGGGAAGGGCGCGCGACACGGGCGGTTTATCGTCTAGCAGCTAAGGAAGAAGCAGCTAAAGAAGAAGTAGAACGGGCGCGCGCGCGCGTGGGAGCCTGCCCTCCGGCCGACCGAAGGTCGGACCGGGGGGACGCGCCGTTGGTGTACGACGAAGCCGCTTTTTTGCCCTCTAAGATATGCGTTTTTGCGCTACTGCCGTTCGATTCATCGCAAACGATTGAAGCATCGGACGTTTCGCCGTTTTGCGCAGTCCGGCCACCCCCCGGCCGGGCACCGGCCACGCCCCGACCGGGGGCCGACCGCTCGGCTTTTGCCCCCGGCCGCTCGCCATCGTAGGCACCGAACGCGGCGAGTTTGGCAACGTCGATGAGGCCCGACAGGTGCGGCTGCGCACCGCCGCCGCCGTCGTAAAGCAGCTCGTAGACATGGCCCTGGCCGCGCTCGGCACGATGGGTGAGCAGGTATTCGAGCTCGACCAGGCGCGCCAGATGCACCTTCAATTGCGTGTCGCTCATGTCGGCGATCTCGCGCAGCTCTCGCCGCGTGAAGCGTATCTCGGAGCGTGCGATCACTTGCGCCTGGCTACGCTCTTTCACCATGGAAGCGATGCCGGCGAGCAGCGCGCGCGTCTGCGGCGGAAGCTCGTCGGTCGATCTTCCGAGCACCTCATGCGCCAGCCGGTTCGCCGCCTCGATGTCGTCCAGCGTCACCTCTATGTATTCGATGACGCGGTCGGATTCGATGGCGCCATCAATGGCGCTAGCGCTAGCGCCATGGTTGGCGCTACGCGCCATGATCTTCTTCACCTCGCGCTGATGCTGGTGCAGCAAGGCAATCGCATCGATGAGGGTCAGATACTTCTCGTGATCGCGCCGCGTGCGCGTCTTGTCGGACAGGAAGCTGAGCCTGTCGGCATAGGGATTGACCACCGCCAGGGGGCGCAAAAGCCGCTGCGCGTTGCGATGCAAGGCCACGATCTCGTCCTTCGCCGCGCGCGCCATCAAGCCTTGCAGCGTGCGTTTGCGGCGCTGCAAGCGATGGATCGCCTCGGTCTGCGCCCGCCCTTCGTCAACGCTCAACACGAGACAGCGGTTCATCAGCTCTTCGTCGATGCTGATCGCCGTCGTGGTGAGGAACAGCATCACCGGACCCTCGACGCGGTACTCCTGCGTCACCATGTTGCCCGTCTCGGCATCCTTCGCCGTCGAGGCAATCGTGATCTCGCCCTCCGACTGCAACAGCTTCAAGGCATAGCTGGCGCGGCTCGCGCCTTCCTCTTCGCTGATGGCGAGGATGCGATGCTTGAGACTCTGCTCGCCCATGTAGAACAGCGCCTGGCCGGTCAGCGCGGAGTAGCGCACGCGCTCTTCCTCCGGCGCGAAGGCCAGCACCGCGTCCATCAGGCTCGTCTTGCCGGCCGCGCTCGAGGACTGCACCAGCACCGCCAGCGGCGAGGACAGCTTGCGCGACACCGCCGCCAGATAGGCCACCAGCTTGTTGGTCTCTTCGCCCACCAGGCCGCAGCTCTCGAAGTCGGCCAGGATGCGGTCCAGCAATTTCGGCGCGCGCAAGTACGCGAGCGCCGCGTCCTGCTCGCCCTGCGCGATCACGCGCTGCGACGGTTCCGGCGTCAGCGTCTTCTTGATCCGCTCGTCCTGTAGGGATTCGAGTTTCAACAGCACGCGCCCCAAGTCCGCCTTCACGATCTCCGGCTTCAATCGAAGCTCGCCCGCCGCCTGGGCGATGAAGTTCGCCCGCGCCTTGGCGCTGTAAAGGTCGAACGTATCGACGTGGAAGAGGTCGTCCCCCGGTGCGCCTGGCGCGCCATTCAAACAAACAGCGGCGAGAAGATTGACCTTCATCACGTCGACCGCGAGGTTGCGGTCGAAGCCGCGCACGCGGTAGCGCCGCGTGCCGAACGCAATGGTGATGTCGCGCTCGCCGATCTGCGCCTCCGGCTCTGCCGTCACCGCTGCCGGCAGCACGCTCGCCGGCAGCGGCGTGAGCGCGTCGGTATCGATGCGGGGTTCGGATTCAAAGTCGGCCGCTAAATAAGATGATGGCGCTGCGTCCGCGATCTCGGATTCGGATTCGACGTGCGGTGCGTCGTCGTTTTCTTTAGCCGCTACAAAAGACGGCGACACGTCGTCCGCGGCCGTCGTCGTCGTCGGGGCCGCGGGCGCGTCTCCCTTGCCGAGCCATGCTGCCTTGCGGATCATCAGCCCCAGCGACCGCGACGGCGGCGTGAGCTTCAAGGCGTAAGCGTTCGCATCCAGTCCCTTGGGGAACTCGATGCGATAGCAATCGAAGCCCTCGGCCAGGAGACGTTCCGCAATCTTCGCAGTGCCGCGCTCGCCCGCGTCGTCGCGGTCGAAGGCGAGCAGCACCCGCTTGATGTCGAAGCGTTTGAACGCGGCCAGGTGATCGGGCGTGAAGCCCTCCACGCCATAGGCGGCTGTCACGTTGCGATAACCTGCGCACCAGAACGTCAGCGCGTCGATCAATGC
The DNA here is from genome assembly GCA_963760345.1 of uncultured Alphaproteobacteria bacterium. Taxonomy (GTDB): domain Bacteria; phylum Pseudomonadota; class Alphaproteobacteria; order Micropepsales; family Micropepsaceae; genus Rhizomicrobium. The sequence continues at coordinate 773,140 of CAVXCU010000001.1, read as the reverse complement.
CTCGCACAATATGATCTCACCGGCAGCATCTTTCAGGCCATCGAGATTCCACACACCTTTGTGCGGGCCGGGTAGATACAGATGCAGCGGCGTCCCCGCGCGCAACCCGTCCGTGATCTTGCGGCCGTAAACCTCGCTCGCGCGGCCCTGCTCATCGAGGATCGGGATAATCAGCGAGCCGTTGAAGTGTTCGTGCCCGCTTGTCCGGTAGAGGCCGATCTTTTCGAGGCGGGCGCGGATGTCGGCGCCATCCTTGCGCTGCTTGTTGGGAAGGCGAAGGCCGAGGGTGCGGTCCGCAAAGCCGAGCTTGAAGCGCTCGATGGCCTCGCTCCGGTCGATGCCGCGCCGCTGCAAATAGCCGAGCGCCTCGGGACTCTTCTTCAAGCTCTCGTGGTAGTAGCCGATCACCTGGTCCAGCAGCGCCTGGTCGTCGGCATCGAGCGACACCGGCGGCGGCAGCGCGCGCACGGTGGTCCGCTTCACGGTCTCGTCGGTGACGCCGGGCAGTCCTTCGCGCAGCAGCTCGACCGCGTGGCGGAACGAGACGCCGTTCTTCTTCATCACCCAGTCGATGGGACCGCCGGCCGCGCCGCAGCCGAAGCAATGGAACAGGTTCTTCTCCGGCGTGATGGTGAGCGACGGCGTATCGTCGGCATGGAACGGGCACGGCCCCACCAAATCCTTGCCCCGTTTCTCCAGCTTGATCCCGCCCGCCTCGGCCAGCCGCGCGACCGACACCTCCGCCTTGAGCCGCTCGATCTCGCTGTCCGGGATGCGCGCCATGAGTCCCCTGTCAAAAAACCGCGCCGACCACAAAAGCTGTCAAGATCAGAGCGAGGTGGAATCACCAAAATTAACTGGACTGGAACCCTACTCGCTCAATGAGTAGAGTCAACTCAATGACCGTTCCAGCCCCCACCGGATCGCAGGAGTCGCCCCTATGCTGAGCGCATCGCCACACCAGGACAGCCAGGATAGTTTCGTGAGCGCCATCGACATGCGTTTCTATCGGGTGCTGGGCCAGCGCATCGCCGAGGCCCGCAAAGCCCTGAACATGACCCAGGTCCAGCTTGCCGAGACCCTCGGCATCCCCCAGCAGACTCTTGCGCACTACGAGGTCGGCCGCTCGCGTGCGCCCGCCGCGCTGATTCCCGAGATCGCCCGCGTGCTGGCCGTCTCCGTCGAGAGCCTCATGGGCGAACAGTCCCAGCCCGCCAAGCGCGGTCCCGCGCCCAAGCTCCTGCAACAGGTCGAGCGCATCCAGCGCCTGCCGAAGTCGCAGCAGCGTTTCGTCATGCAGATGATCGATACCGCCCTGCAAGCGAGCGCGACGGCCGACGCCGCCGAGTGATCGCGTAGAAGCCCGCCAGGGCGCTCCGTTCGTTCGGGAGGGGCAATGCCCACTCCGCGCGACAGCGCCTTCCAAGCCCTCAGCCAGGCCGGGGACGGGCCGTCAATGCCCCGGAGCGCAGCGGAGCCGAAGGGCGCGCGGCACGCGCGCGGGCTTGACGGCGCGGCCCCGGTCTGGCCCCCACGTGGCACCATCCACCGGCACCAGCAAAAACATCAGCGATTCAGCGGCTTGAACGCTGTTGGTGCCAAGGTGCCGCCAGCCTGCCACCCGCTTCCGCCCAACAAAATCAAGCGCTTACGCAGCCGACAGCCGTCGGTGGCACCATCGCAAACGCCGCTGGTGCCAGGTTTTTCGATGTGCAGACAACCACTTAGCCACATTCGTGTGGCGGTCCTTTTATCTTGCCCTCCAAAAGTTCCCATGCCCCCGCGCACGATCTCCCGCGCCCACCTTCTCCCGACCGACGCGATCCGCGCCGCCGACAGTGCAAATCCATATCAAAAAACCAGCGGCCAACGCGCAGATTCAGCGCCGGATTCACGTCGCCGAACGCGCAAAAATCACGCGCTAGAACGTCGATTCCGATGTTGATCTCAGTACGATTCAGAGACGGATTCCGTGCATCGAACGCGCCGGATTCGAATCACTCAACCGCGCTCTGCGAGCTTCTCCGGCTGCGCAAAATCCGCCACGCAAGCCAGATCGGGATGGAGAAGACGGCAAGGATCACGAGCGCGGCAACGGACCAACTCACGACGAGCGCGATGTCATTTATATGCTGCGCAGATGCCGCCGCCGTGCCGGATGGCATGTCCAATTTGATTGCCGTGGTGGTGATCGGCATGAAGAAGACGGCGTAGATCAGCGCCGCCGTGAGCAATCCAACACCGCTCAGCTTCCACCACATCCGCATCAACTATCGAACAACCGGCGTGGCAAAAGCGATGGCGACAAGTAGTTGACGGTCACGATGATGAGCCACGCTGCCCAGACGGAAAGCGGTAGCGAATGGAGCGTCGAGTGTATGACCCAGAGGCCGTGAACGGCATAAATTAGCGCATTGACCGCCGCCAACGTCGCTTTGCGGAAGAACGGCGTGATCCGCAAAATGAGAACCGCGAGCAGCGCGGCGAAGAAGTATCCGAACAAAAAATAGTAGATCACGATGACGCCGAACGGGCCTTCCAATGCGTATACGAGACGCGGCGCACCTTGCAAATCCGGCGGAACAGCAATCGATTTCGTAAAATAAAGAACGAGGGCCAGCACAAAATATCCAAACAGGAACTCGTACAGCCGGAGATAAAAGAACGCCGTCAGCGCGTGCCACAACCGCTTTCCAAAGGACATCGCGCGCCTCCTATGGGCAATTTCCAGGTATCCGTGAACCAGTACAAACCTGTGTGGCCCTGATGTCGTGAGTGAGCTGTTGGCCGATGGCAATGCGGTCGCTCTTCTTCGAAAAATCGATGTTTCTACCAAGCGATTGCCGAACTTCCCCGAGGGCTTTTGCCTCTGTCGGATTGAACATGTCGGTCGAAGTATTGTTCAAAACACCGTTGATCTCACCGACGATGGATTTGAATCCGGACGGATCGCTCTTGTTGAGCGTGTCGAGCATACCCTGAACAAAATTCTGCTCATTCGTCACCAACCGATTGTCGTTCGCGGCAATATTGCCTGCTGGCAGCTTCAAAACATCGGCCAGCATTCCCCGGTTGTGCGCCTCCAATTGGCTGCTCATGCTATCGAGGAATTTGGATGTTCCGCTGCTGACGAAAAAGCCGCCACCAATTGCGTCCTTGCTGCCGAGCGCATCCGTCGTATAGCTGGCGGCGGTGAAGAATGTTGTGCGGCTTGCGACGTCCCTTCGAGCGCCTAGTTGAGAGTAGTAGTCGCTGCGCGCGCACATTGGCGAGCTGGCGTTGAATAAAAGCGCAGAACATATCTCACCGGAGGGATCGACAGCGTCTGTCGGATCATTTCCAACGTAGGTGTAAATAGCCGACTCCGACGCGCATTCGTCGTAGCCCGGAGGCGATTTCCCAGACGCGATAACGGCTTGCGGACTGTCGAAGAAGGCACGCCCCCGCTGTCGTCAAAAAAATCCCCGGACGCGCATTTTGGGCCTCGCGGAGGCGATTCACAAGGCAGGATCGGGCGGCTCCGCCGCCCAAAGACAGCGGCTAAAGAGGATCGCTGAGCGCCGTTCCGTGGCGGCCGGCGTGCGCTTCGGGAACGGATTGATTGCGGCCGTGGTGCGTTTCCAGTGCGCCTGGGCGGCAGTTCTTGCGCTCGGGCGTGGCGATCGCACGCACGATCGTTCTTTCTTAGCCGCTAAAATGAGATTGGCGACGACGATTCAGAGCGTGTTTCGTGTGCCGGATTCATCGGCCGGCATGTCGTCGTCTTCGTTCAGAAGCGCTTCGAGCAATGCCTCCCGCTCGCGCTTTTGATCGTTGAGAGGTGCTGCGGTTGAGGATCTACGTGTCAGCCTGGCGGGGTGCGTGGCGGCGTGGATCTGTTGCAGCTTGCCGATGGCGACGTGGGTGTAGCGCTCGGTGGAGGACAGCGCGGCGTGGCCCAGCATCGCCTGGATGAAGCGGATGTCGGCGCCGTTGTCGAGCATGTGGGTGGCGCAGGCGTGGCGGAACAGATGGCACGATCCGGGCTTGTCGATGCTCGCCAGCTCCATGTACCGGTTGACGCGCGTCGCCAAAAAATCCGGCGTGATCGGCTCGCCGTAATCGGTCACGAACAAGGCTTCGCAATCGTTGGATGCGAGCAACGGGCGGCTCTCCACCATATATTTGTCGAGCCACAGGCCGGCCCGTTCGCCCAAGGGAACGACGCGATCCTTGCGGCCTTTGCCTTCGCGCACGAACACGATCAATCGTGACAGGTCGGCATCGTAGCGGCGCAGATTCGCAAGCTCGGTGCGCCGCAATCCCGTCGAGTAAAGCATTTCGAGCATCGCGCGATCCCGCAGGCCCGTGGTGGTCGCATGATCGGCCGCGCGCAGGATCGACTCCACGTCCTCGATGCTGAGCAACGCGCGCGGCAGGTGTTTCGGCTGGGGCGGAAGCTCCAGCTCGCTCGCCGGATTCCACAGGATGTGGTTCTCCTTCGCGAGCCATTTGAAGAACGTCTTGAGCGGCGTCAGTGCTGCGTGCTGGCTGCCCAGGCTGAGCGGCGCGCCGTCGGCTTTCCTGTAGTAGAACAGGTGCCGCTGGTAACGCTCCAGGATGGGTTTGGTGATCTCTTTGGGATCGCTCAAGCCTCGATCGTCGCACCATGCGATGAAGCGCCTGATCGCCTGCCGGCGCCCTCGCACCGTGTCGGGCGTGTAGCCCGTCATCAGCATCCATTCAAAGTGTTCGTCCATGTAGCGGGTGAGCGGAAGCTGCGCGAGCGGATCGGGCTTGCGCTCGTAATTGCCCCCCTTCACGGGTCCGGGCTTGGCGCGGTAGCGCGTGCCGCGCACGGGTCCGGGCTTCTTCGCTGTGCGGGAAAGCGCGCGCGACATGGGCGTTTTATCGTCTAGCGGCTGAGGAAGAAGCAGCTAAAGAAGAAGATGCGTGCGCGTGCGACGATCCATTGGTGTACGATGCGGGCGCTTTTTTGCCCTCCAAGATATGCGTTTTCACGCTGCTGCCGGTGGAGTCGGCGGAAGTGATTGCAACGTCGATGCTTTCGCCGTTTTTCGCAGTCCGGCCACCCGCCGGAATGGCCCCGTTTTGAGGCCGGATTGACCCCTTCAACCGCCCTTTCGACCCCCGTAATTCGCTCGTCGTAATGGTGGTCCGCAACGATTCCACATCGATCAGGCCGGGCAAACGTGCGCTGTCGTCGTCGGCCGAGCCGTCGTAGAGCAGCTCATAGACGAAGCTCTGTCCTCGTCCGCCGCGATGGGCGATGACGTATTCGAGTTCAACGAGCCGCGTCAGATGCACGCCCAATTGGGTGTGGCTCAACCCCGTTCGCTCGCGGACCTCGCGCCGGGTGAAGCGCACATCGCTTCGTGCGATCTGCTGCGATTTCTCACGCTCTCCTGCGATAGAAGCGATGCGATCGAGCAACGCGCGCGTCTGCGGCGGCAACTCGTCGGTCGAGCGGCCGAGCGCTTCATGCGCCAGCCGGTTCGCCGCTTCGATGTCGGCAAGCGTCACTTCGATGTATTCGATAACGCGGGATTCGTCGGTGCCCGTGCCGGCGACGATCTTCTTCACCGCGCGCTGATGCTGGTGCAGGAGCGCAATCGTGTCGATGAGGGTCAGATATTTCTCGTGGTCGCGCCGCGTGCGCGTCTTGTCGGAGAGGAAGCTGAGCTTGTCGGCATAGGGGTTCACGATTGCCAGCGGCCGCAAAAGACGCTGCGCGTTCCTGTGCAGGGCAACGATCTCGTCACGGCCGGCGCAGCGCCATCAAGCCTTCCAGCGTGCGTTTCTTGCGCTGCAAGCGATGGATCGCTTCGGTCTGTGCACGGCCTTCATCGACGGAGAGGACCAGGCAGCGGTTCATCAGCTCTTCGTCGATGCTGATGGCCGTGGTGGTGAGGAAGATCATCACCGGGCCTTCGACGCGGTACTCCTGGGTGACCAGATTGCCCGTGTCGGCATCCTTCGCGGTCGAGGCAATCGTGATCTCGCCCTCCGACTGCAACAGCTTCAAGGCGTAGCTGGCGCGGGCAGCACCTTCCTCCTCGCTGATGGCGAGGATGCGATGCTTCAGGCTCGTCTCGCCCATGTAGAACAGCGCCTGGCCGGTCAGCGCGGAGTAGTGCACGCGCTCTTCCTCCGGCACGAAGGCCAACACTGCGTCCATCAGGCTCGATTTGCCGGCCGCGCTCGAGGATTGCACCAGCACGGCCAGCGGCGAGGCCAGCTTGCGCGACACGGCCGCCAGATACGCAACCAGCTTGTTGGTCTGTTCGCCCACCAGTCCGCACGCCTCGAAGTCGGCCAGGATGCGATCCAACAGCGTAGGTGAGCGCAGCCAGGCGAGCGCCGCCTCGTGCGCGGCCGTGTCGATCGCGCGTTCGGCGGGTTCGGGCTTCAAGGTCTTGGCGATGCGCTGATCCTGCAACGATTCCAGCTTGAGCAGCACCTTCCCAAGATCGGTCTTCACGATCTCGGGCTTGAGCCTGAGCTCGCCCGCGGCCATCTGGATGAAGTTGCTGCGGGCTTTGGCGCTGTAAAGGTCGAACGTGTCCACATGGAACACGTCGGCGCAGCTCGCGAGAAGATTCACCTTCATCACGTCCACCGCGAGATTGCGCTCGAAGCCGCGCACGCGATAGCGCCGCTCCGCAAAGCTGATCGTGATGTCGTGCGCGTTCACTTCCGCTTCCGGCTCGGCCGCGACCTGTGCCGGCAGCACGCTCGCCGGCAGTGGAGATTCAGCAGCTAAAGAAGGTGCCGGCGCTTCGTTCGCGCGTTCTTCTGTGCTGTCGGCCGCGCTCTCCGTTTCGCCGTCGCCGGCAACACCAACAGCTTCAATTTCTTTAGCTGCTAATGCGATGACAGGGCCGGTGTCGATGGTCGGTGAACTGGTGGGTGGCGTCGGCGCAGCACCCTTGCCGAGCCATTCCGCCTTGCGGATCAGAAGCCCGAGCGACTTCGATGCGGGTGTGAGCTTCAACGCATAGTCGTTCGCGTCCAGCCCCTTCGGGAACAGCACCCGGTAGCAGTCGAAGCCTTCGGCCAGGAGACGCTCTGCTATCTTCGCAGTGCCGCGCTCGCCCGCCTCGTCGCGGTCGAAGGCGATCAGCACGCGGCGGATGTCGAAGCGTTTGAACGCGGCCAGGTGATCGGGGGTGAAGCCCTCCACGCCATAGGCCGCCGTCACGTTGCGATAGCCCGCACACCAGAACGTCAGCGCGTCGATCAGCGCCTCGCACAGGATGATCTCGCCGCCGCTCTCTTTCAGGCCGTCGAGATTCCACACGCCCTTGTGCGGGCCGGGGAGATACAGATGCAACGGCGTTCCCGGCCTGAGCCGGTCGGTGATCTTGCGGCCGTAAACCTCGGTGGCGTGTCCTTGCTCATCGAGGACCGGGATAACCAGCGAGCCGTTGAAGTGCTCGTGCCCGCTCTCGCGATAAAGGCCGATGCGCTCCAGCCGCGTCCTGATCTCCGCTCCGGCCTTGCGGTTCTTCTCCGGCAAGCGCAGGCCCAGCGTGCGGTCCGCGAAGCCGAGCTTGAAGCGCTCGATCGCCTCGCTGCGATCGATCCCGCGCCGCTGCAAATAGCCGAGCGCCTCGGGGCTCTTCTTCAAGGTCTCGTGGTAGTAGCCGACCACCTGATTGAGCAGCGCCTGGTCGTCGGCGTCCAGCGATACCGGCGGCGGCAACGCCCGCACCGTCGAGTGCTTCACGGTCTCGTCGGTGACGCCCGGCAAGCCTTCTCGCAGCAGCTCGATGGCATGGCGGAAGCTCACCCCGTTCCTCTTCATCACCCAGTCGATGGGACCGCCCGCAGCCCCACAGCCGAAGCAGTGGAACAGGTTCTTGTCCGGCGTGATCGTCAGCGACGGCGTGTCGTCGGCATGGAACGGGCACGGCCCCACTACATCCTTGCCCCGCTTCTCCAGCTTGATCCCGCTCGCCTCCGCCAGCCGCGCGACCGACACCTCCGCCTTGAGCCGCTCCAGCTCCGATTCGGCGATGCGCGCCATGGGGTGCCCTCGTGTCAAAAAACCGCCCCCTCCCAAAAACCTGTCAAGCGCGAAGTGAGGGGGAATCGGTCGATTTAACTTCGCTGGCAACCTACTCCCGTTCTGAGTAGAGTCAACTCAGCCAAGTTCTGGGCTTCGGAGAACCGCACCTATGCTGACGATGCCGTTGCAGGATTTCGCGAGCGTGAACGACAAAAATTTCTATCACGCGCTCGGTGCACGGGTCGCCGAAGCGCGCAAGGCTCAGAACATGACTCAGGTCCAGCTCGCCGAAGAGCTGGGGGTCGCACAGCAAACGCTCGCCCACTACGAAGTCGGCCGCGCGCGCCTGCCAGCGTCCCTTCTTCCTCAGATCGCCCTCACGCTCGCCGTCACGGTAGAGGATTTGATCGGCCAAGAGTCGCCGCCGTCGAAGCGCGGACCTGCGCCCAAGCTCCTGCAACAGGTCGAGCGCATCCAACGGCTGCCGAAGGCGCAACAGCGCTTCGTCATGCAGATGATCGACACCGCGCTACAGGCCAACCTCTCCGACGCGGCCGAGTAATCCTGTTCGTGAGAGAGCAGCCCTGCGCTGCTCGGCGCGCAAGCGCTTCCATGCCCACAGCCAGGCCGGGGACGACCGGTCAATGCCCCGAGCGCAGCGAGCCGAAGGGCGCGTGAGCGCAGCGAACGCGCGGGCTTGACGGGGCGGCTACGGTCTGGCCCCGCCGAATCCACGCGAATCCGCGCTTGCCACCCGCTCCCGGCCAATAAAATCAAAGGCTTGACCCGCAATGTGCCAGCCCTGGGCCTACGCCAGACTACGGTGGTGCCGTAAAAAACAATGTGCAGACAACCACATAGCGCGACCCGTGGGCCGCGCCTTTTATCTAGCCCTCCAAAAGTTCCCTCATCCCGACGCACGCTCCCCGTCGACCACCTGCTCCTGACAACCGTGCGCGATGCCGCCAGCGAGCAAAATCCACGCGCAAAACACGCCGCCAGAACGCAGCGCGGGCGACAATTCGAGTGCAGATTCACGATCAAAATTTGCAACGGAATCGACGCCGCCGAGTACGCATCCGGTGAGGGCCGCCTTGCGCTCGGAGACATAATTCCGAGTATCGCTGGTTCTCGTCACGGGACGTGACGCTCAAGACCTATGCGGTGCCTATGTCTGGACATAGTACGGTAGAACGCTTCGTCGTGACGGCGGATGCCCGGCGCCGCTGGTCGCGGACGGAGAAGCTGGCGATGGTGGGCGAGACCGCAGCGAACACCGTCTCGGCGGTTGCACGCAAGCACAACATCGCGCCGAGCCTGCTGTTCCGATGGAAGCGGGAGCTTGGGGGAGGCATACCTTCGTCATCGGCTGCGGCCGAGCAGCCATTCGTTCGTGTTGCGTTGCCCGCTCCGGTCTTAGCCTCTGAAAGCGCATCCGGGTCGGCCGATCGCACGAGGGACGGCGCTATCGAGATCGTGCTTTCCGGCAACCGCCGTGTGATCGTCGGAAAGAGCGTTGACGTGATTGCGCTGAAGCGCGTGCTCTCCATTCTCGAAGACAGACCTGTCCGCCATAGCTCGCAGAGCGACGGCGGATGATCCCCGTTCCAGCTGGCGCGCATGTCTGGATTGCGCCGGGACACACCGATATGCGCAAAGGATTCGACGGCTTGGCTTTGCGTGTGCAGGAGACGCTGAAGCGCGATCCGCATTGCGGCCATCTGTTCGCGTTCCGTGGCAAGCGGGGCGATTTGATCAAGCTGCTCTGGCATGATGGTCAGGGTATGTGCCTGTTTGCCAAGCGCCTGGAGAAGGGCAAGTTCATCTGGCCTGCGACGGTGGGCGACGCGGTGACGATCACGCCGGCACAGTTAGGCTATCTGCTGGAAGGGATCGATTGGCGCGCGCCGCAGCGCACCTGGCAACCGCAAGTCGCCGGTTGATCCACCAGCACGAAGGTCGCGATGGACAAGTTGCGACATCGTGACTCTCGCTATCGATCATAGCTCCAAAACATCGGCATTTTGTGATTCCATCGCGTCATGGCGAAGGTGGTCGATTCTCTTCCCGATGATGTCGAGACGCTGAAGGCGCTGGTCATTGCCGAACGGGTCAGAGCGGCCAATGCCGAAGCGCAGGCCCATGCGCTGGCGCTCCATGTCGAGAAGATGAAGTTCGAGATCGCACGGCTGCGTCACGAGACTTACGGACAATCGGCCGAACGCGGCGCATTGCTGGAACAGCTTGAGCTGCATCTCGCCGATCTGGAAGAGACCGCATCGCAAAGCGAGACGGCGGCCCAGATCGCAGCAGCGGCGGCAGCGCGGAAAAAGATTGCGGTGATTGCTTTCGAGCGTCGCAAACCGGCGCGCCGGCCCCTGCCGGACCACCTGCCGCGCGAACGCGTCGTCTATCCCGGCCCAACGGTGTGTCCCTGCTGCGGCGGCGAAGCCTTGCGCAAAATCGGCGAGGACGTGACCGAGATGCTGGAGGTGATCCCGCGACAGTGGAAAGTCATCCAGCATGTCCGCGAGAAGTTCTCGTGCCGAGCCTGCGAGACGATCAGCCAGCCACCCGCACCGTCCCATCCGATCTCTCGCGGGCGCGCAGGTCCCGCGCTCCTTGCCCAGATTTTGTTCTCAAAATACGGCCTGCATCTGCCGCTCAACCGGCAGAGCGCGGTCTACGAACGCGAAGGCATCAACCTCGATGTCTCGACCTTGGCCGATTGGGTGGGCGCTGCAGCGGCGACGCTGATGCCCCTCGTCGACTGCATAGAGGGTCATGTCTTCGCAGGCGACCGCATCCATGCCGACGACACGCCGGTCCCGGTGCTGGCCAAGGGCAAAACACGGACCGGACGATTGTGGACTTATGTTCGTGATGACCGGCCGTTCGGCGGACCTGATCCCCCGGCCGCTCTGTTCTTCTACTCGCGCGACCGTTCCGGCATCCATCCCGAGCAGCATCTACGGGCCTATGCAGGACTGATGCAGGCCGACGCCTATGCGGGCTTCAACAGGCTGTACGAACCCGCACGCAAGCCGGGCCCGATCACCGAAGCCGCGTGTTGGGCCCACGCTCGACGCAAGTTCTTCGATCTGGCGCGGATCGCCAAGGCGCCCATTGCCGTCGAAGCGATCGAACGGATCGATGCGCTCTTCGCCATCGAGCGCAAGATCAATGGTGCCTCGCCGGAACGCCGCCTCGCCGTACGCCACGAGCACAGCGAACCGCTCATCGACGAGCTGGAGATCTGGTTGCGCCAGCAACGCGCAACGCTCTCGTCCAAAAGCGAGACCGCCCGCGCTATCGACTACAGCCTCAAGCGATGGCCCGCCTTCACGCGCTTTCTTGACGACGGCCGGCTCTGCATCTCCAACAATGCCGCCGAACGCGAAATACGTCCGATCGCCGTGGGCCGACACAACTGGACCTTCGCCGGCTCCGATGAAGGCGGCAGACGCGCCGCAGCGATCTACACGCTCATCAACACCGCCAAGCTCAACGGCGTCGATCCGCAAGCGTGGCTCGCTCACGTGCTCGGCTGTATCGCCGATCACCCCGCCAGGCACATCGCCGAGCTGCTGCCGTGGAACTGGAAACGCGCATCGATCGCGGCCGCTGCCTGACGCCGAGGCGTCAACGTCAGGCTCTCAGCTACCCGTGGCCTTCACCGGATGCGTACGCCGCCGATGCGCAAAACCATCCCGCCGCGCGTCGATCTCGCGTCAGTCCGAAAGCAATTCAGAGGGAGATTTTGTGTAGTCGATGCACCGGATTCGAGACGCTCAGGCGAGGCGGAGAACGCCTAGCCCCCGCCATTATCTCGTTGTGCATTAGCTCTTTCGATGGCGACGCTCGTGCCAATGGAAGCGACGAACAACACAGCCATCACCCCCATGATTATCATTTGCGCGTCCCAATCTAGCCTTGAAGGCACCCTGTGGCCGGAGGCTAGGAACACGAACACTGCGACAAACAAACCGGCGCTGCAAAATGCTGCAAAATAAGCGAGTGCTCGAAACAAGACTCGTTTCAACGGCGACGCTGTGCGGTCAACCTGTCGTGGCGAGGATTGGTCGCGTTCGACGCCTTGAGGATTCCTACCGAATAAACTTACGATGACGTAGGCGCAGCCCGGCAGGAAAACGCATAAAAAACCGAAGATCGCGCGTATTTCGAACACTCGGCCAAAATGCTGTTCTCCGCTCAATCCGATACCAAGACCGGTAGCAACAGACAGCACCACCACAATAGCGATAGGCCGTAGCATTCCGCGCACTCTGCACCCTCCCGCAAACGAGGTTCAACTTGCGAACCTTTCTATTTCGAGCAACCAGATTGCGGCGGTGAACACGGTCCCTTTGCTGCGGCCGCAACGTCTGGCACGGCACCCGCGATAGTCGATGCGCCAAGTGTAAACCTGCCAGCGGTGTTGTTTATGTTTGACATTTGAGCCGCAGCCGTTGTGGCACCGGCGCTCTGCGCACCGCCTGCGATGGCTTGTTCAGCTGTTCCGAGCGCGCCGCCCACAATTGCGCCCGCCTTCATAGAATCACCCAACTGACCCGCATTTATGGTGCCGGTTGTATTTAGTTGCCGACCTGCATCCGTGATCCCTGATGCGGCTGCGCCCGCGCCAGATTGGCCAGCAATTCGGATCAACGCCCGCGCTACTTTCTGCGCCTTGGTCGCCGCGCGCACGAGCCGAGCCAACTTCACCGCTCGATTTGCCATGTTAACGACCCCTACGCCCGTGGCACCAGCAACGAAACCCGTGACACCTGCGACAGCCAACCTCTCCCCAACCTCTCCAGCGGTGAATTCCTTCCCTTCGAATTCATGTTCGCCGTACATCAGCCCGCCTTCAATTGCCATATTCACACCAGCACCAATGAAGCACTCAGGACACTTCCCGCTTGGGTCAGTGCGGTCTGTCGGATCGTTTCCAACGTAGGTGTAAAAAGCCGTGCCCGACGCGCGTTCGTCGTAGCCCGAAGGCTTTTTCCTAGACGCGATATGGGCTTGCGGATGATGGAAGAAGGCACGTCCCCCGTGTCGGCCAAAAAATTTTCCCGACGCGCATTTTGAGCCTCACAGAGGCGATTCACAAGGCAGGATTGGCGGCTGACGCCGCCCAAAAACAGCGGCCAAGGAAGGTTGTGAGGACGTTTCCGCGAGGCGGATTGCGTGCCGGCCGGCGCGGTTTCGGGATGCGGTGCCGGTGTCGATCGTGCCGCCGATCGGCGTCTCGATCGCGCGCAGGATTGTTCTTTCCTAGCCGCTAAAAAAGGATCGGCGACGACGATTCAAGAACGGGATTCGGTGTCGGGTTCATCGGCCGGCACGTCGCCGGCATCGTCGTCATCCTCGCGCAACAGCGCTTCGAGCAACGCTTCGCGCGCGCGCATTTGATCGTCGCGCGCGCCGTTGGCGGGGGATCTACGTCTCAGTTTCGCGGGGTGCGTGGCCGCATGGATCTGTTGCAATTTGCCGATGGCGACGTGGGTGTAGCGCTCGGTGGAGGACAGCGCGGCGTGGCCGAGCATCGCCTGGATGAAGCGGATGTCGGCGCCGTTGTCGAGCATGTGGGTGGCGCAGGCATGACGGAAGAGATGGCACGATCCCGGCTTGTCGATGCCCGCTTCGTCCATGTAGCGGCGCACCTTCGAGGCCAGGTAATCGGGCGTTACCGGCTCGCCGTAATCGTTGACGAACAGCGCATCGCACTCCGCGCCGATGAACTGCGGCCGGCTCTGCGCCATGTATTTGTCGAGCCACAGGCCGGCGCGTTCGCCCAGCGGCACGACACGATCCTTGCGCCCCTTGCCCTCGCGCACGAACACGATCAGACGCGACAGATCGGCGTCGTAGCGGCGCAGGTTCGCAAGCTCGGTGCGGCGCAATCCCGTCGAGTAAAGCACTTCCAGCATCGCGCGGTCGCGCAGGCCCGTGACGCTGGAATGATCGGCCGCGCGCAGGATCGCCTCCACGTCCTCGATGCTGAGCAGCGCGCGCGGCAGGTGCTTGGGCTGCGGCGGAAGCTCCAGCTCGCTCGCCGGATTCCACAGGATGTGGTTCTCCTTCGCCAGCCATTTGAAGAAGGTCTTGAGCGGCGTCAGCGCCGCGTGCTGGCTGCCCAGACTGAGCGGCGCGCCGTCCGCCTTGCGGTAATAAAACAGGTGCCGCTGATAGCGTTCCAGGATCGGTTTGGTGATCTCTTTCGGGTCGCTGAGGCCCCGGTCATCGCACCACGCGATGAAGCGCCGGATCGCCTGCCGGCGTCCGCGCACGGTGTCGGCGGTGTAGCCGGTGATCAGCATCCACTCGAAGTGTTCGTCCATGTAGCGCGTGATCGGCAGATGCGCGAGCGCGTCGGTTTTGCGGTGATGGGTGTTGCCCTTCGGCGCGCCGGGCTTGCTCTTGTAGCGCGTGCCGCGCACCGGGCCGGGCTGCTTGCGCGTGCGAGGAAGGGCGCGCGACACGGGCGGTTTATCGTCTAGCAGCTAAGGAAGAAGCAGCTAAGGAAGAAGTAGAACGGGCGCGCGCGTGCGTGTGCGACGAGCCGTTGGTGTACGATGCGGGCGTTTTTTTACCTTCCAAGATATGCGTTTTCACGCCGTCATCGGTGGAGTCGGCACAAGTGTGCAAAATCGCGTCCAACATTGACCCCACCCTGCTCTCAAGGATGTCATTGATTCCGCGCGTCAATTCACTGTTTAGACGGGGTCACGGTTGGACGCGAAACGCGACCCCTCAAATTCCGATTATTTGCAACAAGCTCAACTGGATAGGCAACCTCGACGGTAGGGTCATTGTTGGGCACGATTTCACAGGTTCTGACAGAGAACTGGCGCTCCAAATACGTGCCGCTCGTCAAGATGCCGCTTCAAGCAGCATCCGAAATCGGTGCGGCGGACGCTTCGGCGAAATGACCCGCACCGACCGTCTCAGCCGCCGCGTCAAAGCGGAAGGCACCCAGTTTGGCGGCTGGCTGGCCTCTTGTCGCAGTGGTGTTTTAGCCTTGACCGGTGTCGTCAGCGGGCCTGAATTGATTTGCCCATGGGCTCGGCGAACAAAGCCGTCCCACTAACACCGAGGGCTTTGGCAAGTTTCGAAACCGTCTTGAGTGTCGGATTTTCCTCCCCACGCTCTATTCCGCTGACAAATCGCATTGTCAGGCCTGCTTTTTGGGCAAGCTTCTCCTGACTGAGGTCCTTCGATTCGCGCAACCGCCGAACGTTGATCGCCAAGGCTTTCTGTAGCTCCATCCGCGAATGGGGCGAGAGTTGTACCGTCCGGTCTAGGAGCCTACAGAGCAGGAACTACTAGTTCCTAACGAACTGGTAACCGGCGTAAGGCAACATAGGCCTCATCGGTTCTGAAGGTACGAGGATATGAAGGCCTTGTCCGCAGTCGTGGCGATCACCGCAGCGTTCGCGTTGCTATATGTCATTGGCGTGAAAGCCCAGCCGGGGTTCGCCGCCGCTACCGGTGCCCGCGACAATTCACCGGCACCAGCGCTGCTGCAGCCTCCAGCGCGTGTCTTTTCTTTCAATTTTGGCGCACTGGGGAAGCCGAACCCTAATGGCGACGATGGCGCGCCCACTGATGCCGAGCTTCAGAAGAGATCACCACAGTCGATTCTTGACGAATTTCGGAAACGTGAGCGCGACTTGGATGACGGCACGGTAGCGCAAAGTTCCCCCTCCGGGTCTATGCGCGACGACGACATTGCTGACTACGATGACGTTCAGCGCGTCCTCTTTTACAATGTCGCTCTCCGCGATCCTCAGATCATTGCGGCAACAGATTTGCGGATCGTCAGGGCCGATGAGCAAGCGATCTATGAGGAATCGTGCGGGAATCGTGGAGGTGCGGAGGCCATATACCAGCTATCGGTTGAGCAATGTGCACCCTACGAGGTCGCCGAGACGAACCGGGAGAGGATTGTGACCGCTCGGCAGCAGGCGGACGCTGAGAAAAACAAACAATGGGACACCATGCTCAACGGCAACAAGGTCACCTGTGGAATCGCTTCTGGCGAGCGCTGGTTTATCATCTGGCCTAATGAGGCTCAGAAAGAATTGGGCAACCGTCCTGTCGCGAACAACAATCCTTCGGACAGTGCGTGGCAGATTTATTGCGGAACCGGCGCAATTGTCGGGTCATGGTAAGCATCGCCGACCTGCCGCTCGCCCCAGTCTCCGTCATGGGTGAGTGGCGGCGGGTGGATTGGCGATATGGGCGATGGGCGGCCGGATAGGATTTCGCGGCAACAACAAGATTACGGGATCGCCAGATATAAAGTCGGTAAAACAATCAAGATCGTTAACATAACCAAAGTCGCCCAATAGTCCCTTGGTTGCTCGACCCTAGAAACAGTCCGACCCCGCAGGGGTACTATTCCCGTGATAAGGCAGTAGATCAACACGCCAGCGCTACCCACAAAGGGAACGCATCTGAGGATGGGCAATAGCCACTGCTCGTAATTTTGTACCATTCCGAAACCTACCGATCATCCAGCATATTACTTAGAAGGGCATGCTGACGGATTCCCGCTACATTGATTTTGCTGCTGCTGCTGTTGTTGTTGAGCCTTCTGCAAAGCTTGCTTCGCTTGCTTCAGTGCGTTCATGGCTTTTTCTTTTTGCGCCGTCAAAATGCGGCTTCCAGTCGTGTTGGTGCGGTTGATAGCCGACGAAAGCTTGTCGACCGTGCCCATAAACGGACTGAGATCGACGTTTTCGCTTGATCTCCCTACGAACCAAGTATTTGTCCATGAACCAGAGAACTGTGGCGTGCCAACTCCAAGATTGGCTCCAAAATAAAGCTCTTTGCCGTAGGCGGCGGGGCAACCTGACAGTCCGCACGAACCTCCCATTGAAACTCCGCCGCCGAGAAATTCCTTAATAGATGCGTTCCCATTGACGAAGCCGCCGCTGTACTGGTCCAAATTTCCAAAAAAGATGCCGCCCCCTCCACCCGCACCAGCGCCTATGCCGCCGCCACCGCCAGCGGTTACGTATGTGGCGACATCGATACGACCGGCCATTAGCTCGTCTATGTCGATTGCTTTCCCGACATACACCTCAGCACCCGCATAATAGTACGCACCGCCGCCGTAGGACGAGTACAGCACGTCTGTACCGTTTGGATCGGTCGCATCCGTGGGATCATTTCGAACGTAGGTGTAAAGGTCGAGATCGTCCTTGTATCCAATTGAATCGGTCTGCAGAAACCGCCCGATCGCCGGAGAATAATAGCGTGCGCGGTCGTAATAGAGGCCGGTTTCGGCGTCGAAATACATGCCGACATATCTGAACGGAACGCCACCCGATTGGCTGGATGGACTCTGGCCGTAGGAATCGTAGGTGAACGGGCCATCTGCGCCGCCGCTGGCCGGGTTCCCGTTTGACTCGGACATCGCGACGACCGAGCCGTGGTGATCGGTGTGGAAAAACGTCGTCGAGACGATGGTGGTGCAAGTGGGATTGCTGGAGCCTGGACAGGTTTCGAACGCGACGGGCTCGTTGATCGCCGGCCCCGGCACAAAGCGGCGAAGAACGTCGCCGCTGCTGTCGTATTCCGCGATCTCGTCTTCGCCGTCGTTGAGGAAGTTGGTGACGGTGGTTGAGTTCACGGTCTTGGTCTGGCGGCGGCCTTCCGGATCGTAGGCGTAGGTGGCCGAGACCGTAGGGCTGGTGCAGTTGGGATTGCACGCCGTCATCAGCCGATTCTCGGGATCGTAGGTATAGGTGAAGGCGCCGTCGAAGGTGAGGTTGCCGTTGCCGTCATAGGTGAGCGTCTCGGCGGAGCCGCCGGCCGGGGTGACGGTAGGATATTGATTGAGCACGTTGGCGGCGGCGTAGGCCGTCGTGGCCGCAACCTGGGGCGGCCCGTAATCGTAGCTCGTGTTCGACACCGCTTCGCTCGTGAGTTGGTGCGCATTGGTGTAGCCGAGCGTGTAAGCCGCGTTGTTCGTTGTGGTCACGAACCCGTTCGTCAGCGTGAGTAGGTCGCTGCCCGGCGAGTAGGTATAGGCGATCGATGCGCCGTTGCTGTAGGCGAGGTTCGTCCGCCGCGAATAGGGATCGTAGGTGTAGGTGGCTAGGATCACAGCGTTGGGATCGGTCACCTTCGTGATGCGGTCGAGACGGTCGAGAGTGTATTTGACGTAATACGCATCGGGCCAGGTCAGCTTGGTGCGGTTGCCGTTGTCGTCGAGGGTGTATTTCGTGGCATGCGCGCCCGAAAGCCCCGCAATGGTGGTCTTCGTCTCGGTGATCCGCCCCGCGGTGTCGTAAGTGAGCGCCACGATGTCGCCCGGCGTGTCGGTGATCTCGTCGAGACGGCCGCCCAAATCGTAGGTTTTTGTGATCGTGTCGGCCGCGGTCGAGCCATAAGCCGGGATGACCTCGGTCAAAGGCCGGTTCAGAACGTCATAGGTGGCGACGATGGTCTGACCTGCCCGGTTGATGCGGTCCAGGATGTTGGAGTTGGCATCGTAGACCGAGATCTGGTCGGTCGAGCTGTCGGGATATTTGGTGCTCGCAAGCCGGTTGAAGCCGTCATAGGAATAATTCGTGATGTGCGTCGCTCCGTCGGCGTCGTACACCGAGAGCTTCTCTCCATCCCCCCCATAAGTGTAGGTCGCGTAAGTCTCCTGCAGCGGCGAGCCAAGCGCGCGAATCTGCTGCAGGACGTTGCTGGCCGCGTCGTAGACCGTCTGCGATTGCCTGAACACCGGATCGGTGACCACGCTCGCCCGGTCGGCACCGTCATAGGTGGTGGAGGTGACGCGCAGATCGCCGTCCTCGACAGTGGCCACCTTCGAGGTGGGCGTATAGGTAGTTTTCTTCGCCATGACCCAGGTGGTGACGGTGGTGCCCGAGAATGCGGTCCCCACGTCGTCCTCAATGTCCCGGCCCAGCACATCGTAGATGGTCCGCGATGATGCAAGCAGCGATTGCGTCAGCGTGCCGTTGTGGTGATCGGTTTCCAGTTTCCTGCGGTCCAGATCATAGGTGAAGGAGGTCGAGCCGCCATTGGCCGACGTGCTGTTCTCGCGCGGGTCCACCGTCGAGGTCATGTTGCCGGTCGAATCGTAGCCGTATGTCGTGGTGAGGTTGAGGTCTGAAGTATCGACGATGGTCGAAGCAAGCTCTTCGCTCGAATCGTAGGTGTTCGCTGTCGTGATGTTGGTCGAAGACGTGACCGGATCGGTGGACGTGAGCATCCTTCCGGCCGCGTCATAGGTGAACGCGTAAGTCGGCGAGCCGCCGGTGACGGCGGGCCTCACGGCCGTCGCCATCTCCGAGGTGCCATTCGTTCCGGTTGGATTGTAGGTGAAGGTCGTGGTGTTGAGGAGCGCGTCGGTCAGAGTCAGAATCTTGTTCCAGCCCTGGTCCCACGTCGCGCTCACCGAAATCACATGGCTCGACCCGGCGTTGACGTTGCACGCGCTCGATTTGTCGACCTTCGAAAGCTCCATCATGTTGTTGTGGTCGTCGAAGCTGAAGGCCTCGCAATCCCCTTCCGGATAGGTGTATTGCGTAATCCGCCCGCGTCCGTCCGCCGTGGCGAGCGTCAGATTGCCGTCTTCGTCCTGGTAGCTCGCGGGATGGCCGTAGGTGTCGTAAGTGACGGCATAACCCATGTCTGCGGGGTTGGTTATGGGATTGAAGAGCGGATCGTCGCGTTCGCCCCGCGTGCCGCCGGCGATGAGGAACTCGTAAGGTCCGCGATCGCCCACCTGCAGCGCTTCCGCGTCCAATACGTCCTTCACGTTGCCGATGCTGTCGTAGTCGTATTCCGTGTTCGGCGCGTTGGGATTGTCGGGGGTGTAGATCTGGAACAGCGTCTCATAGGGGATCGGCCGCTGCGTGGGGGATTGGAACTGCTCGTAGTTGAAAATGTATGACGTTGTCGCGCCCGCGGGATCGGCGATCGTATCGGCGATGACATCGACGCCGAAGCCCAGCGACACGCTGCGCCCGTCCGAGCCCGTGAAGCCGCTGAAGATTGCATCGGCGCCCGAATTGAAATCGATCGTGCGGATGGGCGTCGAGCTGGTGCCGAAGGTGTTGTAGACTTGCGTGATCTGGGCGAAGCCGTCGCCGCTGTTGGGTTCCTGGGAAAGACCCGGGTCCCAAGGATTGCCGTAGGCGACATTGATGGTCACGCCCTGCGGAAAGGTCCAGGTCGAAAGCCGGAGCCCTTCCGCGAAGCCGCATTCCATCGCGTAGCCCGTGCCGTAGGTGTTCGACCACGACACGAAATTCTGCTGGTCGCCATGCGCGTTGGTGACGGTGAAGCTCACGGCCGGATTGTTCGATGTTCCATTGAGCGACACGCCCGCATAGTCCCAGCCGCGCGAAGCCGCATAAGGCGCCGGCGGCGGTCCGCCGTTCGGCGCCGTCTGCTCGCAGATCTGTTCATAGGCGACGCGCGGATTGGTCATCGTCAGTGTCGCATAGCCGCCGGCGCCCGGCGCGATCCATGTTGCACCCGACACCGGCAACGTCACGCCCTGCGGCAGCGACACGAACTGCCGCGCCGACGTGCCCAGCGTCACCGTCACGACATTGCCGCTCATCTGGCGCGCCCACCAGGACTGCGTGAGGACAGCCGCCACGTCGCGCTGCGTGCTGGGCGTGGATTTGTAGATGTCCTGCGCCGCCATGAACGCCGCGATGGTGCCCACTGCTGCGCGCACGTCGCTCTTGCCCATCGCCTCCTGCCCGCTGCCGGACATCACGAGGCTGTTGTGCCAGTTCGTCGTCCAGCCCGGCCGTGGCGCAATCGGCGTGGTGGGTCCCACGGCGGTGGGGAACGGCGCCGGATGCCATTCGAGCTCGGCGGTCAATTCATAGGGAAACCCGCCATTGCCCTCGTCGAGCTTGGCGGGCGCGGTGTAGCCCATCGAGCCGTTGGACAGGTTGACGCCCATCGCATTGGACTTGTCCACGAAGCGCGCCTTCAGGATGTCGCCCGCATCCGCCGGGCTGTAACTCATCGACTGGGTGGGCTCGTTGCCGCCGCCGCCGCCTTTCGTCAGGTTGGGCGAACCGCCGGCGCCGAATGGCCCGTCGATGCCGACGAGATCGTGCGCGATCGCAAGGGGATCGCCGTTCGAGTCATAGGCCGTGGCGACGAAGGCCGGGCCGCGCTGCCGCGAGGGCGAATTGAAATAACCGGTATAGTCCGTCTCGCCGTTGATTGTGGACGATTGCCAATCGATTGCTCCGCCGCGCTGGCCGGGCCCCAGAAACGCCTCCTGGGAGGTCGTGACCGTGAAGGGCACGTTGCCTTGCGTGCCGCAGCTCGTTGTGGACGCACAACCGGTGTAGGCGGCAATTTCGCTGCTATAGGCGGCGGACCAAGAACCGGCTTCAATGCCGCCGATGATGGGCTGCTGCGTTCGCTCCATCAATCCGTCGCCGGTGTAGTAGGAGGGCGCATGATCCTCGACCAGACCGAGGCTTGCCGCCAGCGATCCGGTTGCCGATGTGTACTGCACAAAATTGCGCGCGCCGGGACAGCCCGGATCCTCATAGGCATTCGGCGAGCCGCAGCTGGGCGCATCCCAATTGCCGGCCGTTCCCGGCGGCGCGTTTCCCCATTCGAAGCGCGTCGCCGTGGAGGCGGTGTCCGGCAATCCGTCCATCTGCGCGCTGACGCTGCCTTCCAGCGCGGCCGAGGAGGCAGCGATCGCCTGGATGGTCGCACGGCGCGCGACGGGATCTGCCGTACGGCTTTCCACGCTCAGCGCCGAGTCCACGTCCAGCCGGTTGAAGTTGTCCCCGATCTCGTAGATGGGGTTTTCCTCTTGTTGATCCAACGTCGTCTCGTAAACGGGGTTGAGAAAATTGTCGCCATAGGCGAATCCGATCTCGTGGTGAAGCTGGTAGGCCGCGCCGGCGATCGCCGCATGCAGATGGGCCGCGCGGGTATATTGGCCAAGCCAGTTGGCGGACATCTTCTCGCGCTCGAAATCCCCGGTTCCTCCCGTATGCATGGTGCCGCAGATGGCGAGGTCTCCGCCGGAGACCGGGCATGAATACATCGTTATCGGATTGGGGGTGTCGCCCGCCTTTTCGTCCGCCCATTTGGTGAACAGCGCGCCGCTGGTGTCGCCGAAGCCGTCGACGATCGTCATCGACGTGATCAGCACGACCGGCCTGGTGAGGGTGGCGCTCATATAGCCGCCGCTGGCGGTCGTGATCGTGCTGGTCGCCGATGCGGCATAGGGATGCTGGACCGAGAGCGTCATATAGGCGGGCGCGCCTCTCGATGTTTCGTAAAGATAATAACCGTAGGGATCGATGTAACCGGTGTTGATGGCGGGATCGACGTAGGTGATGAGCGTCACACCATCGAGTCTCAGATACACGGTGTTGGCGTACTGGCTGTCGCCATTCGCGTTCATGCCCATTCCATAATCGGTGTCCACGGTCAGCGCACGCCCGTATATCTGGTCGACGAAGAATTGGATGACGCCCCCGGGCGTGTAGGTAGTTTGGAACATGTTGTCCCAACACGGCGTCTGCGGGTTCGCGACGGGGGCGTAATCCCACATGAAGCCGGACACGTACAGCTTCGTGCGGTACTCGTCGGGAACATTCCCCGTCCAGGTCGTGGTGGCGCTGGTGGAATACGGCAACGACGTCTGGCGCCAGCCGCCGGCGGGCGGCGTATCGGGCGCGATCACGCCGCCGCCGACGATGTCCTCCATCTGCGCGGCCTGCAGATTGTTGCTGTACATGTAATTCAGGAGGTTTTGCGCGTAACCCTGAATGGTGCTGTTCAACGCGGTCGAATTGAGACCGTTCACATAGGGAACGCTGCCGCTCAGCGTTCCCGATGTCATTCCGGTGGTCGCCGCCGTAAACGGCGCGCCGCTGACGAGGCCCGTTGCAGTGGCAAGACTGAACGACGAGCTCATCTTGTTGTACGGCTTGTAGCTGGGATCGAACAGACAACCACTGCTGCAACTGCTGCCGGGAATTGTCACCTGCACCCAGATGTGGGCCATCACCACGCTTGTAATGCTCGATCCCGTGCCCGTGGCGCAGGTCATCGTCGTGGCGCCATTCACGATCGCGGGAATGCCGCCATTGGCCAGCATCTGACAGGCGCCGTTCGAATCCGAAATTCCCGTCCATGTCGTGAATTGCGCGCCCGTCAGCGTGATCGTTCCGGAAACGTAGCTCGCCGTGTATCCCGCCTGGCGCAGCAGCTTCACCATCAGATCCACTTGATCGAACGGCGTGCCCGCCTTGTCGATCAGCGCGCCCAGCGCACCCTTCTGCAGGCCGTACATCCAGCTCACCTGGATGTTGTTGCGCACATATTGGTAGATCAGATCGACATTGTTCTTGAGCGCGCGCCATCTCCACGATCTCGGGCGAAGTGACCGTGGGCGGGGGACTGGGGTTGCCCGGGTTCATGAGAATCGCGAGCTCGTCGGTCGACGTGCTGCAATTGCCGTTGGTGCAGTGCGTTGTGGTGGAATAATAGGCGCTGGCCTGGCTGGGCGAAATGAGCGCGGCCTTGCCTATGGTCGTCGCAGGCAAGGTGGCCGCCACGGGCATCGTTTGCGCAACCGCGTCCTGCGCGCCCAGAATGCTTGCAAGAATCGGCAACGCGAGGATTATCCGTCGAGCGAATCTGGCAATCGCGAACCGCATCAATGCCCCCCGGCGAACCGAAAACTGCGATCAGATATTCTTCACTGCCCCGCCTGTATCAGACACATGACTCCGGACGCAGTCGCCGCAGAACCCTGCGGCGCCGTATTGAGCTGAACCACATTCTGGCCGGCGATCGCCGACTGCACCGTGGCTGAATTGGCCGGCGCAAGATAATAGGTGTTGCCGTCGCAGCCCTGCATCGCGACCGTTTGCTGGCTTGTCGCCGTCGGCGACGCCACGACATAGCTCTGCGCGGGATTGGCGTACGAGCGCATCGATATCCAGAAGAGATCGGTCGATTGCGCTAGGGCGGCGCCAACCGGCGCCAGAACAAGCGCGGCGGCGCAAAACAAAACCGTCGCGCGAATCTATCGCCCCACGATCACCCCCCAGCCCCTGCGAATGCGAGAAAAACCGAATTCGCAGCCCTTTGCACCACGGACGCTATGGCGAACTCTATTTCGCGTCAACTCTAACGCAGCCGCGCAACGTCGATTTTATTCTTCCCTGCAACGGCGAAGACGATATTGCGGACAAATGGACTCGCCGGCGGTAAATAATTCTATTGATTCCATTGATGAATCTTCGCGTTTCTTGAATTCTTGTGCAAAATCTGGAACTGAACATTTCGGTTCTGTTTGTCAGCGAGGGAATTATACCCTAGTGTCGGGCGTATCGAGGGGGCCGGAGCGCTGCGGCGCACGGGAGGGGCAATGCGGCACATATTGCTTGCCGGCGCGGCGATGTTTGCCGCCTTGTCGGTCACGCCGCTCGACGCCGCAACCACCTACACCTATGACAGCCTGGGCCGGCTGTCGGTCGTTGACTACGACAACGGCTACCAGATCGTCTACACCTACGACAGCGCGGGGAACCGCACGAGCGTCGTCACGCAATCCGGCTCCGGCCTGCCGCCCGTCGCGAACAACGATTACATCGTCGTCAACGAAAACGGCTCGGACACGTTCAATCCGCTCACGATCGACTCGGACCCCCAGAATTATTCGATGACGATCAGCGGAGTCGGCACGGCAGGGCATGGTGGCCCCACAAATGGCACCGCGACGTACACGTCCACCTCCGTGACCTACACGCCGACCGCAAACTACGCGGGGAAAAATTCGTTCACCTACACAATCTCAGATGGGCATAACACGGCGCAGGCCACCGTGTTCGCAACCGTCGGCGGCCTTGGGCCCACCGCCATTGCCGATAGCGAATCGACCAACGAGAACACCGCGATCACTTACGATCCGCGCACCAATGACGTCGAACCCAACCCGCCGAATTATGCGCTGACCATCGCTTCGACCAGCACGCCAAGCCACGGTGCGGTCGTCATCAACAGCGGGACGTCGCTCACCTACACGCCGGCCAGCAACTATATCGGCAACGACTCGTTCACCTATACGATTTCCGACGGACACGGCCTGACTTCGACGGCCACGGATACCTTCACCGTAGGATCGCCGCCCACGGCGGTGGCGGCCTATGCTCCAACCGCCGCCAATACGGCCGTAACGTTCGATCCCCGTGTCAACGACACCGACCCCTTCGGTTACGGCCTGACCGTCATCTCGACGGCCACTCCGGCCCACGGCACCGTCACGATCAATTCCGGACAAACGCTCACCTATACGCCCGCGAGCGGCTTCTCCGGCCTCGATACTTTCAACTACACGATCTCGGACGGGTACTTGGCGGCGACGGCGACGGCCAATGTCTGCGTCGGCTATGCCGCGCCCGTCGCTGCAGCCGCGACAATGACGTATTCGACGGTCATAACCGGCTCCGTCACACCTTCCTGGTCGTCAGATCCTGCCTCCGTCGATACGATTGCGTGCGGCCAGACACCGGTGATTACCTCGGTGACACAGGGCACATACGGCACCGTTGTCATCAATCCGGGGGGCGCTACGGTCACTTATACATATTACCAATCGGTCACGGCCCCGTTCGTCGAGAATGGCGTCGACAGCTTTACCTACACC
Organism: uncultured Alphaproteobacteria bacterium; assembly: GCA_963760345.1. Taxonomy (GTDB): domain Bacteria; phylum Pseudomonadota; class Alphaproteobacteria; order Micropepsales; family Micropepsaceae; genus Rhizomicrobium. Next base: position 747,440 of record CAVXCU010000001.1, on the reverse strand, counting down.
GTCACCGATCCCTTCGGCGGCACGGCAACCGGGACGGTGACGGTGAATATCCGCGTTCGCCTGGCCGGCGGATAGAATCGTGGCCGGACGCGACCGGGGCTTTGCACTCCTCATCGTCGCGATTGCGCTGGCGGCGCTGTCGCTCATCTTTGCCGCCGCCATCGGCACGACGCGCCAGCATCTCACCGTGACGACCGCAAACCTCACCCACGTTCGCCTGTCGGCCGCCATCGATGGTGCGGTCGCGACGGTCGCCTACGATCTGGCCACGGCGCGAACGGCCGAGCCCGCGGTGCTCGTCGCCCCGCAAACGATCGACATCGGCGGCGTGCCCGTGACGGTCGCCGCGCGCCCCGAAGCGGCAAAGCTCGATCTCAATGCCGCAGCACCCGCGCTGCTCTACCGCTATTTCGTGGTGTCGGGCATCCCGGACGCAGCCGCGAAGGACCTCACCGAAGCGATCCTCAGGCGTCGCCGGGACGCCGATCCCGCTTACGCCAAAGCCCACGACAAGGCGCGCGCCGATCCCTTCGAATCCGTCTCGGAAGCCTTTGCCCTGAAGGGCGTCACCGACGATATCGCGGACTGCATCGAGCCCGATCTGACGGTGTTCACGGGCCTTTCCACGATCGAAGCGGACACCGCGTCGGATCGCGTGCGCGAGGCGGACGGATTGCCCGCGCAGGCGCCTCAACCGGTCGCTGGCGCCGCAACCGCCGGGCGCTCCATCGTGGCGGGCGAGATTTTCGAGATCACGGCACACGCGCACGACGACGCCTCCGGCCTGAACCTGTCGCGGCAAACGGTGCTGCGGATGACCGGCAATGTTCGCACGCCGGTCTGGATTTTGGCCGTGACGACGCCCGCGCCCGATCCCCAAAAAGCCCAGGAGGCGTGCGACCGCATCAAACGGCCCCCGCAAACGGCAACCGCCGACAATGTGCGGCGATAGCCAGTTGACCGCTTCGCGGAAGGACTCCTTGCCACGCTCGAATTGGCCTAGAGTCGACCGATCATGCTGCTGAGCGTACCCGAGCCTGCGGACAGCCCCCTGGAAGCGAACTTCGAAGAGAAGTTGCTCCGGGAATTGATCGACGCCCGATTGCTGACGGAGGAAAGTGCGGATCGCGCCCGGCGCGCCCATGCCCGCGCCACCGGCAGCGTAGTCGATGTGCTCGTCCGGCTTGGATTATGCGCCGAGCGCGATCTTGCGCCAGTGGTGGCGCACGTGACGGGCTGCGAGTTCGTCAAGACTGCCGAGTTTCCGCAAATCCCGATCGATGTTCCCATCTCCAATCCACAATTTCTGCGCGACGCCAAAGTTCTCCCCATCGCGGAGGACGGAGACGTCATCGTCGTCGCCGCGGCCGATCCCACAAACTCCTTCACGGCGCATGCGCTGGAACTCTCATTTGGGCGACCGGTGAAGTTCGCGGTCGCGGCCGGCAGCGACATCGAAGACACCGTACTCCGGCTTTACGGCGACAGCATCGCCGCGCCCGATCCAAACCGAAGCAGCGTGACTGCGCTCGACATCACCAATGCCGATTTCACGCGCCTGCAGGAAGCGGCCAGCGAAGCGCCGATCGTGCGGTTCGTGGAGCGGCTGATCGCGCGCGCTGTCGAGAGAAGCGCGTCGGACATCCACATCGAACCGCTCGAAAGAACCTTGCGGGTGCGTATGCGGGTCGATGGCGTTCTCAGGGACGAAGAACCGGCGCCCCTGTCGTCCGCGCCAGCCATCGTGTCGCGCATCAAGATTCTCGCGCGCCTCGATATCGCCGAGCGCCGGCTGCCGCAGGACGGTTCGATCAAGATGAATGTCCGTGGCCGCGAGATCGACATGCGTGTCGCCACGGGTCCCGTCGCCCATGGCGAGTGCGTCGTGGTTCGCATTCTCGACGGCGCCGCTGTCGAACTCGATCTGGCCAAGCTGGGTTTCGAACCGAAAATACTTGCCCAGCTGACCCAGATATTCGCGCGACCCAGCGGGATCGTTCTCGTTACCGGGCCCACGGGCTCCGGCAAATCGACCACGCTCTACGCAGGATTAAGCCGGCTCAACACCGCCGAACGCAAGATCGTCACCATCGAAGACCCGGTCGAATACAAGATCGACGGGCTCAACCAGTTCCAGGTCAAACCCGATATCGGATTGGATTTTGCGCGCGCGTTGCGTTCGATCCTGCGCCACGATCCCGACGTGATCATGGTGGGCGAAATCCGCGACGGCGAGACGGCGCGCATCGCCATGCAGGCGGCGCTGACCGGCCACCTCGTGCTGTCGACCCTTCACACCAACGACGCGGCCACGGCCGTGACCCGGCTCCTAGACATGGGCGTGGAAGACTATCTCGTCGCGTCCACGGTGACGGGCGTCCTCGCCCAGCGGCTGGTTCGCGTCTTGTGCCCAAACTGCCGCGAGCCGACCGCCGCCCCGCTGGCGATAACCGCGGCCCATAGTCGCGATCCGAATGGACAGGCATATCGCGCCGTCGGCTGCGCCGATTGCGACGGCACGGGCTACCGCGGCCGCACCGTGATATCGGAACTCCTGACGTTCAACGACGAACTTCGCCAGGCCATCCTCAAGCACGACGAAGCAGTTCGGCTGCGCGCGATTGCCGTTCACGGCGGCATGGAACCGCTCTACGACAACGGCGTACGGCGCGTTCTCGCGGGAATCACTACTTACGACGAAGTGATGCGCGTGGCGCAGGACGTGAGTTGAACCATGCGTTGTAATACTATTCCCAATTCGTCAGACGTACGCCCCCTTGGCAAAGAAGCCGGCTACACGCTGCTGGAGCTTTTGGTCGTGCTGGCGATTCTCAGCCTGATCGTCGCGTTCGCCGCGCCCAGAGTCATCGGGTATTTCGAGCGGTCGAAAACCAAAGCGGCCGAGATACAGATCGCAACCCTGATGGGATCTCTCGATCTTTATCGCCTCGACACGGGCCGCTATCCGACGAGCGACGAAGGACTCAAGGCGCTCATCGTCAAGCCCGAACATGTCCGGAACTGGCACGGGCCGTACCTCACCCGCTCGGACGGCATCATCGATCCGTGGGGCAGGCCCTATCTCTATACACCCCCCACCGGAGGGTCGATGGCCGTCATCATGTCGTTCGGCGCCGACGGGAAGCCCGGCGGTACGGACGAAGACCAGGACATCACCAGCATTCACTGAACATCGCAGCCCGAGGCGAGGCGCTTTGCCGAGTCAGTTCGGGTGACGAACCGCCATATCCTTCTTGGCATCGTCGATCGCGTCTTTCACGTCCTTCAACCCTCGTGAAAGGTCGTCCGTCATTGCCTGCGCTTCTTCGGGATTATGAATGACCCTCGGCGTCAGGAAGACAAGCAGTTCCGTACGATCGGTCGAATTGTCGATGGTCTTCCCAAGGTTGCCCAGATAGGGAATGTCCTTGAGAAACGGTATGCCGCCGTTGGCCTTGGTCACGGTCTGCTGAATGAGGCCTCCCAAAGCCACCGTGTCGCCGTCGTGAATGGCCACGGTTGCCTGCATCTGCCGGTTTTCAATAGTTGGAGAATCGATCGAAGACGTCGTCGTTGGAATGGCGTCGCTGACTTCCTGCGACACATCCAGGAAGACGGTGCCGCTTTTCCCGATGCGCGGCGTCACCGTGAGAATGACGCCTGTGTTCTGCATCTGCACTGTGGAGACCAGGGGCGCGCTCGCATCGTTCACGCTGACCGCTGTCTGGCTCGTGATCGGGACTTGGTCCCCCACTTCGAGGCTCGCCGTTTTGTTGTCGAGCGTGAGTATCTTGGGCGAAGACAAGACGGACACGTGCGACACGCTATCCAGCGCGCTGATGGCGACCTGAACGTTCGGCACGATATAGCTGTAGGCAAAGCCCGGAAAGCTCGCGCTGACCGTCCCCGTCTGGCTGAACGTATAGTTTTGCGCGGCATTCCTAAAATACCATTCGACGCCGTATTGCAGACTGTCGTTGAGCGTTACTTCCGCGATCGTCGCCTCGATCAGCACTTGTTCGGGTGCCACGTCCATGGCCTTGATGATGCGCTCGATCGCTGCGTAGTCCGCCTGGTCCGCGCGGATGATGAGGGCGTTGTTCGCGACATCGGTTACGATTTGCGGGCCGTTCTCATCGCTGGCTTTGGCAAGCCCCATTGCCGGCGCTCCGCTTTGCGGCTGCGGGGCCGTCGGCGCGCTTGCTTGAACGGTTGGAGTGGCGGCCGGAAACGATCCGCCTCCCATATTGCCCGACATCGATGGGGTGGATGCGGCTGCGGGAGCGGCACCTCTCGCGGCGGCAGAGTTTGGTACGGCAGCGGTGCCGCCGAAAAGCTGGGACAATGTCTGCGCGATATCGGCGGCTTGCGCATTCTGCAATCGATAGTAATACAACCGGCGCCCCGGCTCGACCGGCGGCACATCGAGCCGGTTGATCCACTGGCTGACTTCCCGCAAGTACGCCGCACGTGACGTCACGACGAGAAGCGAATTGATGCGGGCGATCGGTATCAGTCGCACGACGCCTGAGATCGGACTTCCCGTCCCTTCGAACACCTTGTCGAGTTCCGTCGCCAGGGTTTCGGCGTCGATATGGGCGGGCTGAATGATTGCGAACGACATGCTTCTAAGATAATCCACATCGAACAGCGCGATCGTCTCCCGGATCGAGGCGCGATCGGGTTCCGTGCCGGCAAGAAACAGAAGGTTGCGCCCTTCGTCCACGCTCACGATGCTCCCGCTGGGGACCAGAGGTCCCAGAACCTTCTGCATCTCGTCGGCGGCAATGTATTGGAGAGGGACAATCTCAATTCCGTAGCCGGGTTCGTTCCCGCGCGAACCGCGCGCCAGCAGCGCAGCCCGCTTCTGGGCGTCGGTCAGAGGTACGACGTCGTAGATTCCGTTGTTCGACACGATCGCCGCCCCGCCGATTTCGAGCGCGGTCTCGAATGCCGGGAGAACGTCGGCCTTGGCGATGGGCGCGCCCGTCTTGAGCGTGACATGGCCGCTGACCTGAGGATCGATCACATACGGCACGTGAAGCATGTCGCCCAGGACCGAACGCACCACATCGCGGATATCGGCGTCTGCAAAATCGAGCGATATATCGCCCGCGGCAGCGCTTCGGCCGGAGGCCTGTCGCGCGCTCACAAAGTTGTCGGTTCCCTGAAACACTCGTAGGGGACGCGACTGCGCCGCGTCGGTTCCGGCGTCGAGAGTCATCGATGGATTCGCGTCGAGATGCGCAGGAGGTTGTGCAGCCGAAGCAGGCGCGGCAACGGGTTGCACCGGCAAATTGTTGGCGTCGGCCGCCCTTGTGGCGGCGGACGCGACGGGTGCCGTTGCGGCCGGTTCGCCGCCAAAAACGCTGCAACCGCCGACGAAGATCAGCATACTTGACGCAGCTACTAAGAATGCAGGAACACGCATACCCCTCCAATTTTCAAAACTTTTGCGTCCCACCTTTGCCCCCAATCTCATTGCCCTGCCGGCAATGTTGTTTTCTCGTTACTCTGTGGATCGATGTGCCCCGGCAACTGTCGAGTTTGCAATTCCCGAGTCCGGATGTTGCGCGGCGCGGGGAATCGTCAGTTCCACTTCGCCGCTTGAGCCGACCAATTGCACACCCGACGCGGCAACGGTTTTAACCGTCCAGCCGTCCAGCATATCTCCCTCTCGCAGGTGCGCGACTTGCCCGTCCTGCCGCCGCTGAACCAGCGCCATGCGCAAGTTCGACGACAGAATGAGGCCGACCAGGCGATAATTGTCCGCCGACGGCGGCGGTGGCGGCTTTGGCGGTGCGGGCGGCGGCGGCGGGGGATCGCGCCGCCGGTCCTCATTGAAAAGCGGCCTCTGCACGATTGCCGCATATCTGCTCAATGGCGGCACAATGATCGGCGAAGGCCGCTCGAATATCGGGTCCCGAGCAGGCGCTTCGACAAAAACCAGGGACGGCGACAAAACCGCGATCAGTGCCAAGAGGCCGCTGGCCGCAAAGGCCAGGGCCAAAGCCTCACCGGTGAGATGGGCGCGAAGCCAATTCATGTCGCACCCATATAGCCGGCGACGACCATGTCGACAGTGAGACGATGAGGACCGGCGGGCGCTTCATCCTGGCCGGGATCGTCGATCGTCAGCCGCTCGACAAAGAGTGAGGGCTTCTTCCCGGCAAGATGGTGAAGAATGCGCACCAACCCCGCGATGTCGCTGGTGAACGTCACATGCTCCGAGATTCCCACAACCGGGCTGTCGGAATTCGACGCTATTTGCGCTCTCGCCTCTGTCAGTGCGCCACCGTCAGATTTCACGATCTGCGTCACATCGCTCTCGATGCGGTTCGCGATGCCACTCACCTGCGAGGTTGGGAACAGGTCCTGTTGAACGCCTGACGCCTTTATTTCTGCGATCTCCTGGGTGCGGCGCGGAAGATCGGCGATGAGCTGCTCGTATGTCACGCGCTCGCGCTCCAGCACCGCGATGCGCTCGCGGTGCTCGGTCCAGCCCACGACGGCACCGAACGAAACGGCGATCAGTATACAAACGGGAATCGCCACTAGCGCGAGGGCCACAACTCGCTTTTGAAGCGGCGTCAAATCGACCTCGAAACTCATCGCTGCTCTGCCCCGCCCGTGCGCAATGTTGCGTCTATGGTGAAGCGGCTGCGGCCGTCCGACGACTTCTCGATGGGACCGTCGAAGCGAATGTCGGTAAATCGATTCGACTTGGACAGGATATCCATCATCTGCATCGCGTCCGGGGATTCGCCGGTCGCACGAACCCGGTTGCCTTCGATTTCCAGATTGGAAAGCCGGGCATTGTTCGGAAAACCCAGCGTCAAGATTTCGAGCGCGTCCAGGGGCGTCGCGACCTGCTCCTTGCCGGCAAGAAAGGCGGCCGGTCCAGAGAGTTGATCGAGCGCATCTTTGGCGTGAGACGCATCATTCGAAGTGACACGCAGCGCATTTATCTGGCCGCTGACGCTCTCGATCTCGCCTTCTCGCAATGAAGGCGCAAGCAGATACGCGCCCAGCCACAGCGCCGCTCCGATCGCGCCGACGGCCAGCGGAAGCGATTTGCGGTCCAGCCTCCAGCCGGGACGTGCCCCGGAAAACCGGTGGTCGCTATTCTCAACTTGAAATTCCGTTGCGGAGAGACCGAGACGCTGCAGCCACTCCTGATACCGCTCCAGCGTCGCACGGGGCACGATGGCGACTTCCACATCGACTTCGCCGTCGCGGGCCTCACCCGGCGGCACAAAACAGTCGAATACGACGTCTTCCTTGCGAAACGGCGAGAAGCGCTCCAACTGCAACTCCACTGCGGAGCGCAATCGGCTCAATGCGGCCACAGGCAACCGGAGGGTCCGGCGGAGCACCTCCCGTGCCGGAAGTTCGAGACACATTGGACCTTCGAGCCGGTCATCGCTCTGCCTTCGAAGTGCGTTGCGGAATGCAGGATCCGGTAGCGAGGCATCGACCGTAATGCTTTCGATGTTCGAATGCGGCCAGGATACGACCCAACCGGATCCCGCGAGCCGCATGTGGGGACGCGAGAGCCATGCCCTGATGGACTTGGCTCTCTCGTCGGGCAGCATTGCGAGAATCTCGGATGTCCACCAATGGCCGAACGCGCGCACGCCCGCGACGACGCCGTCGAACGTTACTTGCGCGCGCAGATCGATCCTCATGGCGCCGACCGTCGGCAATCGAGTGAGATCGGGTCGAAGGTGCAATCCGGCCTTTGCGCGATCGCAAGCCTCACGATGAAATCCGGCCAGGAATTCCGCGACGCGTTATCGCCTCCTTCGATGCGAATGGCGTCCGGCAGGCGGTCCCGGTCGTGCCAGCGATCGAGCCACGCGGGCACCGACGCCGACGCATCGAGATAAGCCAGCCGAAGCGTGGAAGCGCCGGTAGCAATCGAAACGTCGTGCCGCCCGGATGCGTCTTCGGACTTGAACGCGATACGAAGGTTTGCGGTGGAATCCCGGCTTTCCGTGAACAGTTCGATCCGGACAATGCCCGTGGACTTGAGCGCGCGCGGAGCGGACGCGACAAAATCCACATGCGACGGGTCCCCTTCGAATTCGACATACTCGCCCTTGGCGGCGGGAATTGCGGACGCAAAAAGTTCTCGCATGAGCGACTGTGCGCTGCCGGCGCGGCTTGCAGTCTGGACGCCGGTTTCGGTTTCCTCCCAAACGCGAGTGCCGAAATGAAGGCCGCTCCCGATTGCGAGCGAAATGAACGACAACAGCATAAGCACCACCAGCAACTCGATGAGCGTGTAGCCGCCTTCATTCTCGGACCTGATCGCGCTCACTGCCGCTCAATCCCCATGTGACGACCGCTGACGACAAGTTCGTTCGAACCAGCCAATGCGGGCCAGGTGAGCGTCAACCGCAAATTCTGCAGATGGAGTTCGTGAACATCCGTGTCGGCCTTTGGGAGCTCGTTTGTCTCAAGCTTCCAGCGGACATCGGTTCCATCGAACCGCCCGATCTGAAACCCCGGCAGTGGTACACGCGTGGCGCCCAATTCGTCGAGCTTCGATTGGGCGAGCAGCGCGACGCGATCGGCATCGCTGCTGACGGCAAGCATCCGCAACGAAGTACCCCCGAGGCCATAGAGCGTCACGAGCACGACCGCAAGTATCGCAAACGCGCACAGCGCCTCGATGATCGTGTACCCGTCTTCGCGCCCGTTCATGGCGCGTCCACCAGCTTGACGTCGCCGGACAGCCACGCGACCTCGATCTCCAGCGAACGATCCCCGTGCGAGACGGTCACATGCCCTCCGTTGCTGGTTCCATCGGAGAAAAAATCAATGCGATCTGTTGCACCTGAGAATCGAGTTATCCCACCGTCCGGGAGGTCGAGCGCATCACCCGACGATGCTTCCAATTTTCCGCTCGACGACGTGAGCGAGATTGTTTCCTGCCGCGCGACGGCATTGGCTTCGAGGCGCCGTAAACCCACGACGAGCGCACGCGTATCCGTCTGGAGCATGACCCCGTCGATCGCCTGGCCGGCGATCGGCACGGCAAATGCTGCGATCAACCCGAGGATGCCGAGAACCACCAGAAGCTCGATCAGGGTGTAGCCATTGTCGAGTGGGCTTCGCATCGAGCCCCCTAATAGGCGAGGTCGTTGACGGCGAGGAGACCCGACACGACGCCTGCCATCACCCCGGCTACCAAGAGCCCCATGGCAAGTGTTGCGATGGGAAGGATGAGTGCCGTCAGGCGGTCGAGCCTGATTTCTACATCGCGCTCTAGCAATTCGGCGCCTTCGCGCATCATTGCCGCAAGCTGGCCGGTCTCTTCGCCGACTGCGGCGAACTCGACAACGAGGGCCGGCAACGCATCGGCGGCGGCAAAGGCCGTTTTCAGCCGCGCGCCCCCTTCGACCGCTTCTTGAATCTTGAGCACTCGCACGCGGAACCACCGGTTGGCCGACGCCGATCGCGCGGCGCTCAGAGCACGGTCCAATGACATGCCGCCACCCAGCAGCGTTTCGAGATTGCGGCAATAGCGCGCCGCTTCGTATTCCGACGGCACGCGCAGAAAAAGCCACGACGAAAACAGAAAGCGATCCAGCGCAATCTTTACCGAAGGCCGGCGGAACGCATAAAGCGCGGCACAGACGCCGAGCACCAGCAACGCAACCAACAACCAGCCATAGGATTGGAGGAACCCGGATATTGCGAGAAGCATCCGGGTTGGTATCGGCAACGCGGCTTTGGCCTGCGAAAACAATGGCGCGAGCCGGGGCAGCACGTTGGTGAAGACGATCCACAAAACGATGGCCATCGTCACCACGAGGAACGCAGGATATGTAAGGGCAGAGATCACGCGCTCCCGCAACGCCTTGGCGCGTTCGAGATTGGCGGCAAGGCGCGCCATCACCGCCGGGAGATGACCGCTTACTTCACCGGCGGCGATGAGGTGCTCGATGTGTTCCGAACCTGGCGGGATAATCAGTCTTAGAGCGCGCGAAAGCGGCTCGCCCGCGCGCACGCGCTCCAGCATCTGGCCGACGCGTAGCGCAGTGCGGCGGTTCGAACTCAGGCTCTGCATTGCGCCAAGCGCCCGCTCGACCGGCAAGCCCGCTTTCAACAGGCTGGAAAGTTCCCGAATGACGGAGAGCAGATCGCCGCCGCCCGGTTGAAGCGTTCTGAGAGATTCGATCAGGGAGCGGCGGCCTTCGCCCGTCTCCGTCAGGGAGAGCGGCGTCTGGCCCGCCGAAAGCAACTGCTCAAGCGCTAGCGGGCGAGCGGTCGCCTCGATTTGACCGCGCACGATAGCGCCTGCGCGATCGACAGCCTCAAAGGCAAATCGAGCCACCCCGCACACCCCAATGTTGGAAGAACACTAACCGATCAATCGGAGGGTGTTAAGGACAATTTCGGTCGATAGACCAGCGACTTGTGGAATCTGTCGGATACTTGCAAAACCGACAAATACGCCACTATCCGCGAACAACTTTTATCTCTAGCGCCATGAAAAGTGCGCCATAGCAGGAAATTTAAGACTGTCACCGCAACACAAATGTTCCGGGGTCGAAGTGGAACGGACTGATTTCCCGCCACTGGGCGTATTGATCGGCCGGAAGCTTGTAAGGCGCGCACGCGTAAATCGCGTGCCGCGTTGCTTCAGCGGCGGCGCGGAGAAAGGGATCGTGAGGAGCGTTTGCAGCCATGGCAGCGGCCAATTGGGGCGGCCGCGCGAGCGACCCGTCTGGATTGAGAAACACGTCAAAGTCGACGGCGAGCTGTTCGGGGCGCGGCACATTGGTCGGCCAATTCCAGCACGCCTGCACCTGGCTGCGTAGCAAGGACGCGACATCGGCCGTCATCGCGTTTTGTGCGCCGACGCCCTGAATTGAACGATCCGCCGGGCGCGCATTGGGCGGAGCGGTTTGAACCGGCACTGCATTATTCGGAACCTGCGGTGCAGAAGTCGCGCCGAGCACCGGCTGATCGGAGGGAGGTTTCTGCTGTTCCTGGGATGGGACAATCGGAACCGCATTGGGCGCGGGCTGGGAGCCCCCTTCCTCGGCCGTCGCTGGTTCCGCATCGGAATCGAACTGGGGAACTTCTGGAACCGGCATTTGAATATCCAGCTTGTCCGCCGGAACCGGTGTAATCTGGATCACCGGGTCGATCCTGGCCGCCGGGAGAGCGGCTGGCGTAATATTCGTCTCTTCCGCAAATTTGACGAGGTCAACCGGCACGAAGGGTGGCGAACGGTCGGTGATTTCCAGCCTGTGCGCCCAGGTGAACATCGCGGCGGCAACGACGATCAAGTGTAGCGCGAACGACCCGACCCATCCGGGCGGCGCGCTCTCTCCTCCCGCCAGAGCGGACGCGGAGATCGCTTCGGTCGCCGTCTGCCAATTTCGGTCCATCATTCGGAAAGCTTCGATGCCTCTGCCGTAGACTTGCGATTCCGTCCACCGCTTCGTCAATTTCCGGATTTCGGCTGCACTTCGCGCCATTCGGCCGAACTGCGCCGCACGCCGAAAGTGGCCGGCGATATAAGCAACGAACTTCCGAATCGTGTCTCGCGTCAGAAGCATCAGCGGCCACTCACCAGCTCCAACGCCGCAATTCCCAAGCTCAAGATGGCCCCCCGAACGTCCCACGAGCCTGACTATAGCGACACTTTTTCACCGTCGGCTACAATCGATGAAAGAACAAGGCGGTGTCAGATAACGAAAGTGCCGATAAGCCCAGTAGCGAATGTCCGGCGTAGGTCGTGATGCGTCCATTCCACGCCGCCGCGTTGCGTATCGAGCGTTCGCATGCGCGCCACGTGACCCATGTCGGGATGACCCTCGAACTCGCGCGAGGAAAATCCTCGACATTTTCGAAGCCGCCGAGAAGTTGTCAATAAGTACCACCATAACACCGAACGGCAGCGAGCATGAGCGACGTGCTGCGTATGTGGTTGAGAAGCCGTTCAATGACGGGCAGCGAAACGCCAAGCGATGCGAGGCCGGAAGCAAATGTCCGTCTCAGGTCGTGCAGCGTCCAATCCGACATGCCACAGACCTTGTCGAGCTTCCGAGTAGACGGAGAGAACCCGTTGAACGGTGTCGTCTTGCCAAGCGCCGTGAAGAACAGAGCGTCGCGTGGGCGCGACGGACCGAGAATGGATTTGGCCATCTTCCCGAGCGGAAAGGTATGCTGACGGCTATTCTTTGTGTGAGTCGCTGGCAAGGTAATCGTATCGTTCCCAACCATACCGCCTGTCAGGTTACAGATTTCTCCGCGGCGCTGGCCGGTGAGAATGAGCAGTTTCACGATCTTCCCGAAGGTGTTGTCTCCAACCGCCTGCCAGACTCGCTTGAGTTCATCGTCCGTCAGAATGCGCTCGCGAGGAACATAGGGATGCGGTGCCTGCATCCGTTCCATTGGGTTGAGGTCTAGGTAGTGCTTACGGTGCGCCCAATGGATGAACGCCCGCAGTACGACAAACGCGTGCTGCTGCTCCGCCGGGGTCTTCGCCAGACGGTCGAGGCGCTTCCGTAGATCGTGTGGCGAGAGTTCGGAAAGCTTCGTCGTGCCGTATTTGAAATGCCGCGTGAGGAGGTATCTGTAGTCGTCGAGGGTGCGGGGCTTTAGATCGCCGGCTTTCTCCGCAAGATATTCCTCCAGCGCGGCATTCCAGCCTATTGTACGCGGCTTGTTCTTGCCGAGGGTATATTCCGCCAAACGGCGCTTTGCCTCAGTACGGGCCTCTTGCAATGATACGACGCCAACCCTGCCGAGGGTCTCCCTCTGGCGGCGCGCGCCATGCGTAAGTACAAAACTTTTGGTTCCTCCTTCGCTCACCCGAATGCCGAAACCCGGAATGAGGTCATCATTAAAGATCGATGCGCCTTCCGATGGTGCTTTGAGCGCGCGAATTGTCATGTCGGTCAACCGCATTTGTCTCTCCATTGTCTCGCGCATACGCGGTGAAGCGGTGCGCAGCGATGTGGTGCCCCGATACTTCCTTTGCCGGAAATATCAATGGCTTCCGAGACTTAGGTGCTGATATGTTCCGCCATGTGTACGCATCAAATTTGATTCGTAATGCGGGGGTCGCGTGTTCGAGTCACGCAGGCGGCACCAGTTTCCCAATCTGGAAGACCCCAAAAGAGTGAAGCCAGCCGGCCCGCGCGCGAAATCCCGAATGGTTGCCCACGGGCCGGATCACGCGCTAACCTTCCGCTGCCATGGCTGGTGGCCGAATCGCGGCTCAGGTCTTTGATTTCGCATGATCTTTTCGGAGCGGCGGCTTCCGCGGGTCCGGATCGTGCTGTAGGGGAAATTCGGGGGCATGCGGGCTATCACAGGCTCGAGCTTGAAGAGCCCCGCGGTGATCGCCGCGGGCGTCGCGATCACGGTCTTTTTCGGCCTGTTTTCCCTTTACCGGCTTCCGATCGAGCTCTTGCCGGAAATCGACCGGCCGCAAATCGGAATCGAGACGGACTGGCGCGCCCAGACGCCGCGCGAAGTGGAAGCGCAGATCGTCGAGCCCGAAGAGCAGGTCCTTCAGGGAATCCCCGGCCTTCAGGATATGGAAGGCCACGCCAATTTCGGCGAATCCTACATCACGCTGACGTTCCCGCTCGGCACCGACATGAACAGCACGCTGGTCGACGTGATCGGCCGGCTCAATCGCATCCAGACCCTTCCGGTCGATGCGCAGAAGCCGCTGGCGCAGCTTGCGAACACCAAAGACAAGAACGCGACGCTGCTCTCCATCTTCCTGCAGCAGGCGCCGGGGAGCACGGGCGATCTCGCGGTGAACGAGGGGTTCATTCGTGACACCGTGGCGCCGCAGCTTCAGGCGATCCCCGGCGTCGGCAGCGTTCAGTTCACGGGCGATGGAGCCGCCGACGAACTTCAGATTCTCTTCAATCCCATGCGCGCGGCCCAGCTCAACATCCAAATCCCGAAAATCGCGAATCTGATCGGCACGTCGGACGACATCTCGGGAGGAACGATCGAAGTCGGCCGCCACAAATACGGGCTTTCGTTCCGCGGGCGCTATTCGATCGACGGTCTCAAGCAGACGGTTCTCGATTGGCGTTCCGGCAATCCCGTGCTGCTCGGCGACATTGCGGATGTCCGCATCGGCCAGGCCCGGCGCCACGGGTTTGCCTACCACAACGGCAGTCCCGCGCTCGAGATCGACGTCTTTCGCGCGTCCGGCGCCAATGTGCTGGCCACGGTCAAGGCGATCAAAGCGGCGCTGGACGACCTCAACCAGGGTCAGGCGAAGGATCACGGCGTCGTTCTGCAATACGCGTCCGATCCCGCGCCGTTCATTCATCGCGCCGTGGGGCTGGTGACGTTCGACATTATTCTGGGAGTCTTTCTTGCCGTGGGCGTGCTGTGGTTCTTCATGCGCGAATGGCACGCCACCTTCATCGTTTCGTCGGTCATCCCCATCTGCATGCTTGCCGTCATCATCCTGCTGCGCGTCTCCGGACGAAGCCTGAATGTCGTTTCCCTGGCGGGCCTCGCCGTCGCAAGCGGCATGATCCTCGATGCGGCCATCGTCGTTCTGGAGAACATTCTGCGACTGCGCGAGCAGGGTGTACCCGCCGAGCAGAGCGCCCATGACGGCACGCACCAGGTGTGGCGGGCGCTGCTGGCGTCGACCGCGACCAATGTGGCGATCTTCCTGCCCGTGATTTTCCTGAAGGACGTCGAAGGCCAGCTCTTTTCGGATATCGCGCTGACCATTGCGTTTTCCGTGCTGGCGTCCTTCATTGTCGCCATCACGGTGGTGCCCGTCGCCACCAACCATTTCATGAAAACCCGTTTCAAGATTCACGAGCTGAGCGCGGTGTGGGGCGAGATCACCGATCGCGTGATGGATCTGACCGCCACGCCGTGCCAGCGGCGTTTCTGGATCCTGGGACTGATCGGCGCGTCGGTAGTGGGAACCTGGCTTCTGTTCCCAAGTGTGCACTATCTGCCCGAGGTCAAGCGTGGCGCCATCAACGTTTCGCTTCAATATCCGCCCGGCGCGACGGTCGACTTCGCGGAGCGGCAAATCGCCGGACCTCTGATCGCGCGGCTGTCGCCCTATATGTCGGGCTCGGCCAGCCCGCGAATCGGCGATTGGTATCTCAGGGCCGATACGCCCGGCTACATGACCATGGCGCTGTGGATGCAAAACTCCGGCGACGTGGAGCGGATGGAGGATATCCTCCGGACCGATGTTTTGAAGGGCCTGCCCGACACGGTCGGCTTCGCGAGCGAGGACAGCCTGTTTGACGGCTTCGACGAAGGCGGCGTCGTATCCATCAACATTCAGTCTCACGATGTCGATGCGATGCGCGCGGCTGCGCGCAAGGGTTTCGCGCTATTGACGACGCAGTTTCCGGATGCCGTCATCGATACGCAGCCCACGCTCGATTATGACGAGCCGGAGCTGGAGCTGCATCCGAACGACCGGGCGATCGCCGAAGCGGGCTGGACGCGCGTGGACGTCGCCAATCTTCTGCAGGCCTTGGGAGAAGGTCTTTATATCGGCCAGCGATTTGACGACGGCGAACAGCTCTATCTCATATTGAAGTCGCAGCCGATGGGCTCGCAGGCGGCATTGGAGAACACGCCGGTCGCAACCCCGCAAGGCAACGTCGTCTATTTCGGCAGTCTCATTTCCGTCGAGCGGACCTTAGGTTCGAGCGGGGTTTTTACGCTCAACGGCTTGCAAACCTATGCCCTGAATTTCCAGCCGCCGGAACATGTCGCGCTCGGCGACGCTCTGGCCAAAATCCGCACTAATGTCGAACCGCAAATCCGCGCGGCGCTTCCTTCCGACGGCAGCGTGAGCTACGGCGCGGCGGCCGACGATTTGAATGACGCATTGTGGGCCATGGGCGAGAATTTCGCCTTGGCGGTCGTCATCCTGATCCTGATCATGGCGGCTCTGTTCCGGTCGTTGCGCGATGCGCTGATTGCCGCGATTGGGTTGCCCCTGGGAGCGGTGGGTGGCGTGCTGGGATTGAGGATACTGGGATTATATGTCTTTCAGCCGCTCGATCTCCTGACCATGATCGGGTTCATCGTCGTTTTGGGGCTGGTGGTCAACAATACGATCCTGCTGGTGGCGCGGACGCGCGAGGCGGAAGCCGAAGGGATGTCCCGCATCGCGGCCGTCCGGTCCAGTCTGGAGACGCGTCTCAGGCCGATCTTCGCAACCACGATGACGGCCGTCGCGGGGATGCTCCCCCTCTTGATGGTTCCGGGACCAGGTGCGGAAATCTATCGCGGACTGAGCGCGGTGATCATTGGAGGTGTCCTGGTGAGCCATGTCTTCACCGTCATTTTGATGCCCGCCTTGCTGCGGCTGGGCGAAAATCCGGCATTCGTCCGGCACGACGCGCAGGCACCCGCCGGATCGGCGGAGTCGTCCGGCACCGCGGCAGAGGTGGGCGCGTGAGGGCGGTTTCCGATTTGCGGGCGACAAAATTCCGCAGGTTCGTCGCGGGCGTTGCAATCGCCTTCTGTCTGGCGGGGTTTTCGCCGCAGGACGCGCCGACGCCGGTTTCCATCGCCGTCGTGAAATCCGTCATGATGTCGCCCACCTTCGCGGCGCCCGGATCCGTCGTGGCGCGAAACGACGCGCATATTGCCTCCGAGGTGGAAGGCAAGGTCGTCTGGGTGGCGAATGTCGGCGACATTCTCAAAGAAGGCGACGTTGTCGCGCGGCTCGACGACGATCTGTTGAAGCTGCAGGTCGCATCCGATTCCGCAACCGTCGACCGGCTTCGCGCGACCGTGCGCTACGACGAGACGCAGGCGGTGCGCATGGAGCGGCTGGCCAAGACGCAGGCGATCGCGATCAGCACCCGCGATCTGACCGTTTCCACGCGCGACCAGGACAAGGCGCAGCTCGCCGAATCCGTCGCCGAGTTGGGGAAGTCCAAATTCCAGCTCGAACACGGCGAAATACGGGCGCAGTTTCCCGGTCGTGTTGCCGCGCGTCTTATTAATCCAGGCGAGTATGCGACGGTGGGCGCGGCCATCGTTCGCCTGGTCGATATCGACGACGTGGAAGTGAGCGTACCGGCGCCGATCAACGCATCGCGCTATCTGAAGCCCGGCACATCGTTGACGATGGAAATCGAAGGCAAGCCCGTGGTCGGAAAATTGCGCGCCACCGTTCCCGTGGGAGACGTCAACAGCCGTACGGTGGAAGTGCGCGTCACGATTGCGGCGTCCGATGGTGTCGTAGGCGATGCCGCCAAGGTGCTGATTCCCTCGGCGCCGGCACGCCAGGTTCTCGCCGTTCCCCGCGATGCATTGGTGCTGCGCGAGGACAACACCTATGTCTTCCGGGTGAATGCGGCGGGCGTTGTCGAGCACGTCGCGGTCGAACCCGGCACCGAAGACGGCCCGCTCGTGGAAATCGAAGGCGATGTGAAGCCGGGCGATCGTGTGGTCGTGCGTGGCGCCGAACGTCTGGAAGTCGGGCAGAAGGTGCGCGTGGCGCCCTGACGCCGATTGCGCTTTTGAATACCCCGAAACGACGAGAACCTCGTCACCTTTCGGAGACGAGGTTCAAACGTCGAGTCGATTGTCCTTCGGCGGTAGATATCCGAGAGGAATAATCGTCTTGATCGTCTTTAGTTGCTCTTCGTGCCGCCCGTGCCGTTGGCATGCGTGCCGCCGGTGCCGTTGGCGTGCGTGCCGCCCGTGCCGTTGGCGTGCGTGCCGCCGGTGCCGTTGGCATGCGTCGTGCCCTGACCACCGGCAGATGCCACGGTTTGAGCCGAAGCCGCGCCGACGAGCGCCGCAGAAAATACAATTGCAGAAATGATCTTGAGCGAACGCATTAGGAAGTCTCCCCTGGATTCACCGGATAGCGCCGGTCCGTTGAGGCACCATATAGAGGCCTCCCAATTCCAAACAGCATGTCTGTCACATGACTTTTCGTTAATGTTTAATGGACACGGGAACCCCAGCGAAATCCGGCGATGGTATGATCGTGCGCGGCGCCGGAAGTCTGAAAGTCGGGCAGAAAGTGCGCGTGGCGGCATGAGGCCAGTTGCGTTTTCGCATGCCCCAAGACGACGAGAACCCCGTCACCTTCCGGAGACGAGGTTCAAACGTCACATCGATCATCCTTCGGCAGCAAAAATCCGAGAGGAATAATCGTCTTTAGTTGCTCTTCGTGCCGCCCGTGCCGTTGGCGTGCGTGCCGCCAGTGCCATTGGCATGCGTGCCGCCAGTGCCGTTGGCGTGTGTGCCGCCAGTGCCGTTGGCGTGTGTGCCGCCGGTGCCGTTGGCATGCGTGCCGCCCGTGCCGTTGGCATGCGTGCCGCCCGTGCCGTTGGCATGCGTGCCGCCCGTGCCGTTGGCGTGCGTCGTGCCTTGGCCGGCCGCCGCTTGCGCCATGGCCGGAACCGCGCCGACGAGCGCCGCAGAAAATGCAATTGCAGAGATGATCTTGAGCGAACGCATTGGGAGGTCTCCCCTCGATCTACCGGATAGCGCCGGTCCGCTGCGGTACCATATAGCGGCCCCCAATTCCCAAACTACATGTCCACCGTATGACTTTTTATTAATGTTCAATCGCAGAGAAAACCCCAAGAAAACGAAGGATTTTCTTCAATTACGGAGGCAGGGGGTCGTCCGAAACGGCCCGGCAGGATTGGGGGCGCGTGGTTCGGTCACGGGCAAATGCGAGCCGGAATGCTGGATGAAGGCCGGAGTTTGAGGTCATCTCCGACGCGCCGCGAGCTTACTGGCACACGACAGAGATCGCGCATCGAGGGGGATTCATGGCCGATATTTCCGATGCCGCGTCCGGCGTCGAGGCGTTCGGTTACAAGCAGGAACTGAAGCGCTCGCTCGGCCTGTTCGACCTGCTCGTCTATGGCCTCGTTTTCATCGTGCCGATTGCACCATTCGCCGTGTTCGGCATCGTGTTCAACGCGAGCAAGGGCATGGTGCCGCTCATCTACCTGGTGGGCCTCGTCGCCATGCTGTTCACCGCGCTCAGCTACCGCGCGATGAGCCAGGCCTTCCCGATCGCGGGTTCGGTCTACACCTACGCCGCGCGCAGCATAGGGCCCAGTGCAGGCTTCATCGCGGGTTGGGCGATCCTGCTCGACTATCTGCTGATCCCCACGCTCACTTACGTCGTCTGTGCAATCGCGCTCAGCGCTGTCTTGCCTGCGGTGCCCAAGCCCGTGTGGGTGATCGCGCTCCTCAGCTTCAGCACGATCGTCAACTATTTGGGCATCGAGGCGACGACGCGCATCAGCGTCATCATGCTCGTGCTCCAGTTGGTTATCCTCGCGCTGCTGATGGGCGTGGGCGTCATCGCGCTGATGCATGGGGTGAACGGCGCGCATCTGTCGATCAAGCCGTTCTACAATCCGGCCGTGCTGTCGCCGGGGCTGATTTTCGGCGCGTTGTCGCTGGCGGTGCTGAGCTTTCTGGGGTTCGACGCGATCTCGACCTTGTCGGAGGAAGCGACGGGCGGCCCGCGCGTCGTGGGCCGCGCCACGATTCTGTCGCTCTGCCTGTGCGCCTTCCTCTTTATCGCGCAGACCTATCTGTTCTCGCTGTTCGAGCTGAATCGCACGAGTTTTCCGCCCGGCGACGCGACCAACACCGCGCTTTACGACCTTGCCGGGACGCTCGGCGGGCGCTGGCTCGAACTGATCGTCACGATCCTGGGCGTGCTGTTTTCCGGTATCGCGGGCGCGCTCACCGCCCAGGCGGCCACGGCGCGGCTGCTCTACAGCATGGCGCGCGACGGAAAACTGCCGCGCACGCTGGCCCATGTGAATGCCGTCCGCAAAGTGCCGGAGCGGGCGATTTTCCTGGTCGCCGCGATCACGCTGGTTCTCGGCATCGCGATGGTCGACCAGCTCGAGCTGCTGACGTCGATGGTGAGCTTCGGCGCGTTGGTGGGCTTTCTGCTGCTGCATCTGTCGGTGATGGCGCACTTCCTGTGGCGCGAGAAGAGCCGCGACTGGTTTCGCCACCTGGTGCTGCCGCTCATTGGCCTCCTGATCGTGGCCTATGTGCTGGTCAATGCGGAAGTGAACGCGAAAATCGCGGGCCTCGCCTGGCTCGCCGTGGGCATCGCCGTGCTCGTCTGGTTCCGGCTGACCGGCCGCTCGACGACCTTGCCGGTGGAGTAAGCGCGGAGGGCCCATCCATCGATTCCCGGCAATCCCGTTGTCTGTTATCGTCCCGCCGTTCGGCACATCATCCGGAGAACTCTCATGCAGATGCTGATCGCGGCCGCTGTCGCCTTCCTTGCCATTCATCTCTTCGTTGCCGGTACGCGGCTGCGCGATACGATCGCGGCGATCATCGGCGAGCGTGCTTATCTCGGGCTGTTTTCGCTGGCGTCGCTGGGCATCATCATCTGGCTGGCCATGGCCTACAACGCCGCGCAGGCGGGCAACGACAATCGCGTACTCTACGATCTCGGGCGGGGCGTGCACGATATGGGCATTCCCATTGTCGCGCTCGCGTTCTTGCTCGGCGTGCAGGGACTGATGATGCCCAATCCGACATCCCTGGGGCAGGAAGGCGCCGCCGCCAGGGAAGGCACGATCAAAGGTGTGTTGCGCATCACGCGCCATCCCTTCCTGTGGGGCGTCGTGCTGTGGTCGGGGTTTCATCTGGCCGCCAATGGCGATCTGGCCTCAGTCATTCTGTTCGGCACGTTCTTCGTGCTCGCGCTGTTCGGCACGCTTTCCATCGACGCCAAGCGCAGGCGGAAGATGGGCGCAGCCTGGAACGCGTTCGCGGCCAAAACGTCGAACGTTCCGTTCGCCGCCGTGTTCGCCGGCCGCAACACGCTCAATATCGGCGAGAGCCTGGGCTGGCGGTTCTGGGTGGCGCTGATCGTATTCGTCGCGGTGCTGTTCGCGCATGTTCACGTCTTCGGCCTTTCGCCGTTTCCAGGTGGCATGAGACCCATTTAGCGCGTCGCAAAGTCTCGCGCGCGGCGGCAGCTTCTCTTGTCTGACTTCAAAAGTCTTATGTTCGCGGCCGTCCACGCAGATTCACCACATTGTATGGTGGCACTGCACGAGCGCTCATAGCCCCCGGAGATTTTGGATCGGGGTCGTCATTCGGTGTGGGTGTACTCTCGTATCGGTCGAACTGCATCGTATAATGCGCCCGGCCATGGCACATCGATTGTAATGTGTTGATGTAGCCGAACATGTTGGCGAGCGGCACCATCGCGGTGATGACCTGCGCGTCGTTGCCCGCGTTTGCAGTACCCAATACCATTCCGCGTCGCGAATTGAGATCGCCGATGACACCGCCCAGGAAATCGTCAGGTGTAGTCACTTCAACCTTCATGATCGGCTCAAGAAGGACCACAGCACCTTTTGACGCGAGTTCGCGGAGTGCAGCGCGCGCCGCGATGTTGAAGGTGCGCGCGTTGGAGTCCACCTCATGGTATTTGCCGTCGGTCAACGTGGCCTGGAAATCGCTCACCGGAAATCCGGCCAGAAGGCCGGCTTCTTTCTGCGCCTTCAGACCTTTTTCGACTGAGGGAATGAATTCCTTCGGAATGGAGCCGCCGACCACGTCGTTCTCGAACACGAAGCCGGAGCCCGGCAGCAGGGGCTTGAAATCGATGGTCACCTCGGCGAATTCGCCAGATCCGCCGGTCTGTTTCTTGTGCGTGTATTTGATCGTCACCGGCCGCGACAGGGTTTCGCGATAGGCCACTTGCGGCGCGCCGACATTGGCGTCCACGTGATAGGTGTGAAAAAGAATGTCGATTTTGGCGGCAAGCTGCTGTTCGCTCATGCCCTTGAGGATTGTCTGGCCGGATTCCTGATCGGTTGCCACGCAGAACGACGAATCTTCCTTGGCCATTCGATGGAGCGCAACGCCCATCTTTTCCTGATCGGCCTTGGTCTTCGGCTCAATCGCGACTTCAAGGACGTAGATGGGAGTGTCGGTCACAACAAATGCGCCTTTGATCCGCCGGGCAAGCGCGGACAATTTCCAACCAAACACGCACGCGAAAATTACCCCAAAGCGTACGGGATAGGAATGCACCCATAAGCGCATTCGGTTGCGGAGGGGCATTCGCCTTGTCCCCGAAAGATGTCAGTCACGCGCGCGCATCCGGTGCGCTGAGACCGGTCGTGCCGCGCCGCATGAGATCGGCAATGAGAAACGGCGAATAGCAGACCAGCATGAACAGGATCGCCGCCGGCACCAGTTCCAGCAAGTAATACGGCCAGGGCGACAGGTAACTGAGGAACGTCAGGTGGTCGGGCTTTGCCCGCAGGAATCCGTAGTCGGTGCCCAGAATGGCGTCGGCCGTGCCGGCGACGGCGGCATAGATGAGCGTCCAGCCGATCACGCGGGGAAACGACATCGGTACCGGGCGCAGCTTCATCCCCAGCGCCATATAAAGAACCGCCGCGATGATTGCGCCGTGGTAGACGAAGAACAGTGTGAACTGCACGTCGGGAAAATCAAAGACGCAATCGGGCGTGATCAGCGCCTGCAGCGTGCCGCACAAGGCCCAGAAATACGCAACTTCGAAGCTGCGCTGGCCGGGCCAGACGAGCGCGATGAAGGTGGCGACCGTTGCCCAGTCGCAAAGATTGAGCGGAATCTCGTTGCCGATCCCCAGCCAGCCCTTCTCGTAGAGAAGGAACATCCATAGCGCCCAGTTGATCGCGAGGATGGCCGCCAGCGACAGGCGGATCGTGTCTTCGAGGCGAACAGTGCGGCGCGCGCGGGTAAGCGCGGTGAGCGCCAAGGGCGTCGCGAAAGTGAGTGCGATCGCCGTCAGATGCGATGCACCCATGAAGACGAACGGCTTGTTCATGGCGGCAGACTATCAGATTCCGCGCCGCCGGTTGAAGCGGGCGATTAAGCCCCAGGCTCGCGCGGCAAACGATGGCGCCGGCGCTCGGCTGCCAGCGCGATGCCGATGGGAATGCTGGCCAGATAGACGATCAGCCCGATCGTCAACGTTGCCCAGGGCCACTCGAATGCCGAGGCCAGCAGCACAAGCGCGAGCAGGATCACCGGCGCCCTGAAGCGCTCCGGCACACGCACCTGCTTGAAGGAAATCGTCGGCACCCGGCTGATCATCAGCCAGGAAATCAGTGCGATCATTGCCGCGCTGAGCCAGGGATGATTGAACGCATCACCCTTGAACTGGAAGCCGATCAGCATGGGCAGCAGGATCAGGCAGGCCGCGGCAGGAGTGGGCAGGCCGGTGAAATAGGCGGAAGGTGGCGATTCGGGATCGCGGTCCGCATCTTCTACATTGAAGCGCGCCAGGCGGATCGCGCTGCAGGCGCAGAAAATAAGCGCAAACGCCCAGCCCGCGCCATGCGCATGATAGAGCGACCACATATAGACGAGCACGCCGGGCGCAATGCCGAAGCTAACGAGATCGGCCAAAGAATCGAGTTGCGCGCCGAATGCGCCGTCGACGCTGAAAAGCCGCGCCAATCTTCCGTCGAGCGCGTCGAACACCGCGGCGCAGAGGATCGCCACGACCGCCGACTTCCAGTCCGCGCTGAGCGCAAAACGGATGGCGGTTGCGCCGGAGCAAAGCCCCAAGATCGTCAATGCGCTGGGAAGCAATTTTCCGAATTTCGACTCTTCGCACATCGCCACCGCCGAGCGCGCGAGATTCTGCCGGTCCGCCTTTGTCATCAGGTTGGGAATTCTGCGAGCGCGGTCTCGCCCGCTCGCACCGTCTGTCCTTCGCTCGCCAGTATGTGCGCGCCGTCCGGCAAATAGATTTCGAGCCTGCTTCCGAAACGGATTATGCCAAAACGATTGCCGCGGCATATGGTTTGTCCTTCTCGCAATTCGCACGCGATGCGCCGCGCAACCAGGCCGGCGATTTGCACGACCACAAGATCGCCCGCTCCCGCAGCGGCCGTCCGAATCCGGATCGACATGCGCTCGTTGTGAACGCTCGCCTTGTCGAACGACGCATTGAAGAATTTGCCGGGCCGGTACGCAAGGCCCGTGACGGTTCCATTACACGGAACCCGGTTAACATGCACATTGAATACCGACATAAAAATGGCCAGCCGGAGCCGGGGTTCGTCGCCCAAACCGAGCTCGGGAGGGGGCGTTGCCCGTACAATAGGCAGTAGTTTGCCGTCCGCCGGGCTCAGGATGAGGTTGTCGCCGGGGGGCGGAACCCGCTCGGGGTCCCGAAAAAACGCAACCACCCACAAGGCAACAGGCAGCAAAATCCAGCCCAGCCAGGGAAAAAAAACGAATGCCAGCAGGTCGAGGGCTGCGGCGATGCCGATGTAGAGCCAGCCTTCGCGATGGATCGGGAGCTTCAACGGGCGGGTTCCTTCGGCCGGGCGAACGGGGCATTCCGGCGCGACCGTCCGCCGCAACCGGCTCTGCGCTCAGTCGCCGTCATCCGGCGGCCGCCCGCATAGCGCAAGCAGGCGGGGTCGCGCAAATTGCAGCAATGCGGTCAGCGGCGAGCCCACGGCCACGAACAGCCCCAGATGCTTGAGCACGATCAGCGCGATGACGGTGGCGGCCGCCGTTCCCGACGCCATCGGGATCGAACGCAAGATCGCGATCGTCAGAAGGCCGCTCGCGAGACCCGCGAACCCCAGAATCAGCCATTTGCGGTTGCGCCGCCGCCGCGCTTCGTTCATGGCCGACTCCGGATATCCTGCTTCACGACGATAGCATCAAACGTAACGCACAAAACTTCCAGCGCCGGAGTCGCAGCATGAAGCACCACGAAATATCTGCAGCAGCCGTCACGATATACCTGCTCGCGAACCCCATGGTCGCGCTCGCCGGTCCCGCGGCGTGCCCGTTGCCGGGCGAAAAGCCGATGATCGAAACGCAATTGTTTTTCGGCCGCGACATTCCGGGCCGCGGTCCCCTGACGGATGCCGAATGGTCCGATTTCGCGGCAAAGACTCTGGCGGGGAATTTTCCGGACGGGTTCACCGTCGCCGACGGCGACGGCCAGTGGCGCGACCCGCAAACCCGTCGTGTCGATCATGAGCGCTCCAAGATCGTCATCGTCGCGGCGATGCCAGCACCGGATCTGGTCCGGCGCCTGTCCGCCGTGACGAATGCCTACCGCTCACGCTTCCACCAGATTTCGGTCGGCGTCGTCACGACGGCAGTTTGCGCGAGCTTTTGAGCGGAGCGTGCCGTTGAAGCGTCAGTGCGGTCCAGCGCAATGCTCGACCTCGACGGTCACGTGGCTCAATTCATGGACATCCGAAAGCCGCGTCTTGTAGGCGCTCGGCGGCATCGGATTGTGCGTGACGAGAGAAATCACGGCGGCGACATGGCCGGGACCGACCCGCCAGAGATGAAGGTCGGAAATGCGGTCGCCATCGATCTCGAGCCGTTCGGCGACCTCGCTCGCGAGTCCGCCACCCGGCTCGGTGTCCAGGAGGACGCCGCCGGCCACGCGAACGAGCCCCCAGGACCAATTCGAAATGACGATGGCGCCCGCAATTCCCATGACCGGGTCCATCCATATCCAGCCGAGTTGACGCCCGGCGACAAGGCCCGTGATGGCGAGGATCGACACGGCCGCATCGGCCAGCACATGCACATAGGCCGCCCGCAGATTGGTGTCCTGGCCATGCGCGTGGTCATGGTCGTGATGCGCGTGCGCATGATCGTCGCGCAACAGCCACGCGCTCAGGAGATTGACGCTAAGTCCGAGCACGGCCACGGGAATGGCTTCGTCAAACGCGATCGGCACCGGGTTGAGCAGACGGACGATGCTCTCATAGCCGATAAAGAGAGCGATCATCGCGAGCGCCACCGCGCTGGTGAAGCCCGCGAGTTCGCCCAGCTTTCCGGTACCGAACGTGAAACGGCCGTCGCGGGCATGCCGTCGGGCATAGGTATAGGCCAGCGCCGCGATGAGAAGGGCGCCCGCATGGGTCGACATGTGCAGGCCGTCCGCGACCAGCGCCATCGACCGAAACAGAAGGCCGGCGGTGATCTCGCCCGCCATCATCGCGCCGCAGAGCGCGATCACGACCCAGGTCTTGCGCTCGTTCTTCGAATGGTCCGCGCCGAGGAACAGGTGTTCGTGGCGATAGGCGTCGATGGATCGTGCGTGCATGGCCTACTCCGTTTCCGTTCGGCGCCTTCACGGCGCCGAAGATGCGAAGAACAGTGCGGGCGCCGATGCTTCCACCGGCGCCCACAGGCTCAGAACGTTTTCGTCAGACCCACAAAAAAGCCCCGCCGCGGTCCCCATTGCGGCGCAAACACGCCGACGCCACTGCCGCTGCGGATTTGATACATTTCGTCGAACAGATTGATCACGTCGAAGCGTGCCGTGAATCCCTCCATGCCGAAGACGCCGAAATCCTGGGCCACGCCGGTATTGACCTGCAAATAGGCCGGCACATGTGTGCCGTTGGGAATCGCGAAATCGGGAGTAATTTGGTCGTCTTCGCGCAACCCCGTGCCGTAGATCAAATCCATGTCGAACAGCGTGCTCCCCCATCTGTAGGACGCGCCGCCCGAGGCCGAGAATGCCTGTTCGTGATCGAGATGGATAAAGTGATCCAGCGTGTAGAGGTACTGATTGGGAATAAAGCTGAACTGGCTGGTGATCCAGTCTTCGCCCACGGCATGTTCGAGAGAGAGATTGGTATAGGCGGTGAAATTGCCGGCCGTGTAATCGGCGGTCAACTCGGCGCCGTATTGCTTGCCCTTCGCGTAGTTGAACGGCGTGAGAATGATGGGCGCGCCGAATTGGCCCTCGTCGATCATGTCTTTCGACAGCTTGTAGTAACTGTCGATTCCCACGATCAGCCCGTCGATGATTTGCTGCTGGGCGCCGGCATCGAAATAATTGGCGCGTTCCGCTAGCGGAGTGCTGTCTTCGGCGATGTTGGGCGTGGCCGAAGTTCCGGCCGTCGGCGCCGCTGCCGTCGGAGAAAATTTGGCAACGGTTTCGTTGCCGACCAATTCGAACGGCGGAGGCGAGAAATAGCGCGCATAGCCCACGTGGAAGGTCGTATCCTCCCATGGCTTCCAGACGGCGTTCACGCGCGGACTGAGCTGGTCGCCGCTGCTATAGGCCGTGTAATTGTCGTAGCGCAGGCCATAGTTCACGGTGAGATCGGACAGCACCTTCCATTCGTCCTGCAGATAGACGCTCTCCGTCCACTGGGTTTTCCCACTATTGTCGATGATCGTTTCCGGTACGTTGTAATTGGGATTGTATGGCGGGTTGGCTGCCGAGAATGGCCCGGTCGCGGCCGGATTGCTGGAATAAGGCACGCACGTATAATAATTGGTCGGCGATCCTGGCTGCCCCGGCCCGCCCGACGTCGGACAATATTCCGGCAGGACCGACGAACTTGTGTCGCTGGTCAAACGGTCGGTCTCGATGATGATGCCGCCGCGGATGGTGTGCGAATCGCCCAGCCGCCAGGCACCTTCGGCCTGCTCGCCAAGTGCGACGTCGCGCTTGTAGGCGTCCTGCGCGATGCCGTTATAGAGCAGATCGCCGATCTGATCGGGCTGGAAATCGAGGCTCGAAAATCGTCCGAACGCCGAGATCTGGAAATCGAACGATCCCTTGCTGTGAAGATAGCTGACGATGGCGTAGTCCGTGATTTCCGTTTGCGTCTCGTTTTCATTGGCACTCGGATAATAGGTTCCCCCGCCCAGCGGATCGTTAATATCGGTCAGGCCGAGACCGGGCGTCAGCCCGGCCGTGTCCGGAATCTGGAACTGATCGCGGGACGTTCCAAGAATGGCGGTGATGCTGCTGTCGGAATCGAGAATATCTTCCAGATAGGCGAAGCCGTGATATTGCTCCGTCCGGTCGTGGATCGGGGTCGAACTGCCGTCCGGCGATTCGATGCCCAGCGAATTGGCTATGTAATCGCCGGACACGAAATAGTTGAGCGAGCCCGATGAGCCGCCATAGTCGAAGCTCGGCTCGATTTCGTTGTGGCTGCCGCCATAGATCGAAACCTGGCCGCCGGAATCGAACAGGCCCGTCTTGGGCTTGATGTCGACGATGCCGCCGGTCGCCAGCCCGTATTCCGCCGGCAACGCGCCCGTGATCAGTTCGACGGATTGGGCCAGCCTCGGATCGAGCGTCTGGCCGAACACGCTGATACCTTCGGGCAGCGTGATCCCGTCGAGCCGGTATTGCAGCGCGTTGTGTTCGCCGCGAATGTGGAACTGACCATAGGAATCCTGCGCCACGCTGGGCATCTGCAGGATGACCTGGTTAAGCAGCGTGTTGTCGCCGCCCGGAGTATCCTGAATTTCCTGCGCGGTGATGGCGTAGGTGGAAGCGCCGATCTGGGTCTGGATGTCGGCACGCGCTTCGCTCAAACGCTTGGCGGTGACGACGACGGTCTCGACCTGGGAATCGGACGACGTGCTGGCGACTTCCTGGGCGAACGCGGCGGCCGTCCCCGCAAGCATGGCCGTCATGGCCGCGGAGGCCAATAGAATTGAACGAGTCATTGTAAGAACCCTCGCATCTGCCGGCCGGGCGATGCGTGGCTCACGCAATTCACCAAGGGCCGGAATTGTTTCCGGATGGACGGCGCGCGGCTCGGACCTTTCGGACCGCTCCGGCGTCGTCACTTCGATTTCCGAAAGTCAGATGCGGGGAGGAGCGCGGCCGCGCCAATCGTGCGAGGCGGCGGATACAAAGGGCAGTTCGCCGGCGACGATGGCGATCGTCGAGACGGCCAGCGAGGGCGGTAGAACCGCGATCGCTGTGGGCGCAACATAGTGCCCGGCGTACAGAATCTCCTGGCAGATCGGGCAATTGGCGGGGTCTTCGTTCGCGGGATATTTGTCGTGCTTGTCGCGAACGGTGTCGCCGGAAAGTGCTTTCGAGCCGTTTTCGGTCAAACTCCCGGCGGCGAAATTCCGTTCGAAGTGGATGTGGGTCTGGGTGATGTAGCTCTGAAGGGCGAACGCCACGAGCGTCAGCGCCAGCAGCGAACGCTGCCAGAACGATGTTCGTCCGAGGCGGCGAATGCTCGCCTTCAATAGGGTCCCCTACGCGAATTCGAACGTACCAAGCAGTCCGATTCATACCACGACCCGGCCGGTCGTCCGCAAGTCCGCTCTTGCTCACGAATGGGCGACGGTGGCAGCAAGGTAAACGCCCGGAAAATGGGCAATCGTGAAGACGTCGCCGTCCCGGCGATGCTTCAGCCGTCCGAGATCGTGCGGTCGATCTGCCAGGTGGCGGCCGACACATAGGGCTCGAGGCTGAGCCGCCCGACGATCTGTTCGAGTGCGCCGTCGATGCGTGTCGCGGCGACGGCCTGCGCCGTGACGGTCACCTTCGACGTGTCGGCAATGTCTTCGCTGTCGATCCGTCGCAGGCCGAGCCCCGCCTGCGACAGCGAATGGAGCAGGAGCGAGCGCATATGCGCTTCTTCCGTCGCCTTGCATGTGACTTCCACGGAATATTGCGTTTCGGCATTGGTGGAGATGAGGCTCTGGCGGTTCAGCAGCCGCACCAGCGGGCGAAGAAACAGATTGGTGGCCACGACGAACGCGGCCGCAATCGCGCTCGGCAGGTAATATCCGCCTCCCGCGAAGGTGCCGACCATCGCCGAGCACCAGAGCGTCGCCGCCGTATTGAGGCCGAGCACGTTGATGCCTTCGCGCAGAATGATGCCGGCACCCAGGAAACCGATGCCCGTGACGATCTGCGCCGCGATGGGCATGGGATCGCCATGGCCGACCATGCTGCCGAAGACGACGAAGCCGCTGGCGCCCAAGGCGACCAGCGCGTTGGTCCTGAGCCCGGCGGTTTTCTGCCGCCATTGCCGCTCGAATCCGATCGACGCGCCAAGCACGAGCGCAAGGCCGAGCCGCGCAAGGATCGTCACAAGCTCTATCGGCAGGGAAGCGATCGCAATTCCGTTCATGGTGCCTCCGAACTCCCGAGCGCGCGCATTCGTTACGTCAGATAGGAATGGATGATCCCGATCAATTCTTCCGCGGCCTGCTCGCGCGCCTTGGCCGGCATCTCCTCGTCGGCCAGCAGATATTCGCGCACATGCTCCTCGAGAATCTCCGCCATCAGCCCATCGATGGCGCCGCGCGCCGCCGTCACGCGTTGAATGAGCTCCGAGCAACTCGCCTCGCCCGTGAGCGCGCGTTCGACTGCGTCCACCTGGCCGCGAAGCCGGTGCACGCGATTGATCATGCCGCGCTGGTCGCGCAAGGCGTGCGAATGATTTGCCGTATCGGGAGCTCCGTTCGCGGGCTTCTTCACGGCCCGCAATTTGCGATGCATTTCTGTCACCTTTGGCAGCTAGGTTCGGCCGAAATAATTTCGCCGGAAACCTTATCGCAAGCCTTGACGTTATACCATCCCGGGTATATTCGTAAAATACCCTACCGGGTATATACCGCTCAACCCCGGCGGCGCCGACGCATTCGTGCTTGCAAAGACGGGGGGACGACCATGATTTTCGATCCGGCGACCCTCGCGCGCGCCCTGGTCGGTTTTTCGTCGGCCGCAACGGCGTCGCTCCTGCTCCTTTCGACCGCGGCCTATGCCCAAGCCGAAGCCGGTGAGAACGCGGCGCCGTCAAGTGCGCCCGTTTCGGGCAACGACAGCGAACAATGGAGCCTGCACGGCCAGGTGACCGTCACCGATCAATATCATCCGGCCTTCACGTCGCCCTATCGGGGTCGGAACAGCCTCGATCCGGGAAGCCGCGGGGATGAGACGGTGGACGTCACGCTGTTCGCAGGCGTGCGGTTGTGGCAGGGCGGCGAAGCTTATGCGAATCCGGAAATCGATCAGGGCTTCGGCCTCAGCGACACGGTCGGCGCGGCGGCCTTCCCCAGCGGCGAAGCCTACAAGATCGGTGACGCGTCGCCCTATGTAAAACTGCCGCGTCTGTTCTTTCGCCAGACATTCGATTTGGGCGGCAACGAGCAGCCCATCGCGCCGGATGCCAACCAGTTGGGCGGCGCGCGCACGGCGGACAATCTGATTCTCACGGCCGGCAAAATCTCCGTGGTCGACATCTTCGACACGAATACCTATGCCCACGATCCGCGCGGCGATTTCCTCAATTGGGCCGTGATCGACGCAGGCGCCTTCGACTACGCTGCAGATTCCTGGGCTTACACCTATGGCGGGGCCGGCGAGTGGACCCAAAGCTGGTGGACGTTGCGTGCCGGGATTTTCGATCTGTCCAAGATCCCCAACATGCCGCATCTCGAAACGAATTTCCGCCAGTTCGAGGTCGTCGCCGAAGCCGAGGAACGCCACACATGGTTCGGCCGGGATGGAAAGCTGAAGCTGCTGGGTTTCCTCAATCGCGGCCGGATGGGCAATTATAACGATGCGCTGAAGCTCGCCGTGCTGACAGGCGGTCTCCCCAACACGGCGCTGGTGCGCAAATTCGCCTCGCGCCCGGGCGGAGAACTCAATTTCGAGCAACAGCTCACGGACGATCTGGGACTCTTTGCACGCGCCAGCATGAACGACGGCAGCAAGGAGGCTTACGAATTCACCGACATGAACCGGTCGCTTTCGGCCGGCCTTTCGCTCAAGGGCGTCGATTGGAGCCGGTCCGACGATTCAGTCGGGCTCGCGGGGGAAGTGGGCGCCATCTCGCATGCCGCGCAGGACTATTTCGCGGCGGGCGGCATTGGCATCCTGATCGGCGACGGCCGGTTGCCGCACTATGGATTGGAGAACGTGCTCGAAGCCTATTACAGCGCCAGGGTTTTCAGTTGGTTCACGGCCACCGCCGACTATCAGTGGATGGAAAATCCCGCCTATAACAGCGATCGCGGTCCCGTCTCGTTCTTCGGTTTGCGCTTCCATGGTGAGTTCTGATCGCGCAGACTTCCCCGGCCAGATCGGGGGACGATTTCCAGCCGTGATAATTGCTCGCGATTGCCGCGTTCGATCCTCTGCGACGGCGTGGAGGCGCGCCTGAGCCCGGCGCTCAAATGGGCCGCCGCCGCGGCGGGATTCATCGTCGCGATCGCATTCCTCGTGCCCGCTTACATCTATCTCCAGTCCGAAGCGGTCATCCAACGCCGCTATCCGCTGACGTCCACAACCGTGACTGCGGTCGATACGGCGAAGGCGCTCGCCCGCGGCGCCCATCTGGTCGACATTGCCGGTTGCCGCGGCTGCCATGGCGCCGATCTGCACGGGCGCCCGATGGTGAAAAACGGAATCCTGTCCGTCTATTCCTCGAATCTGACGGAACTCACCCGGACAATGACCGACGGGGAGTTCGAGCGTGCGATCCGCTACGGTGTCAAACCGGACGCCACGTCCAACTGGGCGATGCCGTCCTTCGACTACACCTATATGAGTGAAGACGATGTGACGGCGATCGTGTCCTATCTGCGGTCCCTTCCGGCAGATGGACCGGCGCGCCCCGATCCCCAGTTCGATCTGCCCGCGCGGTTTGCCCTGCTGGAAGACGCGTTGGAGCCCGTAGCGCCCGAAGCGCTGGAAAGCCCTTCCTCTCTCGACCTGGGTCCGCGCTACGACGGCGGGCGCTATCTGGCGCGCATCACCTGCGGCGAATGTCACGGCACGGATCTGACGGGATCGAACGCGCCGGCGGCGCCCGATCTGGCAATCACGGGCGCCTATGGCCGCGCCGGCTTCTTCGCGCTTTTGCGCCAGGGCCATGCGAGGCCCGGAGTTGTTCTGAAAACCATGCCGCGTCTCGCGCAAACGCGCTTCCGCCATTTCGCGGACTACGAGGTCGACGCGCTCTACGATTATCTCGACGCACGGGCAAAGGCCTTGCAGCCCCGCAGCCGCTGACGCGCGCTTCCAGCGTCGATTGCCGCCTATGGCCAGTCGCGCGCCATTCATGCTAACCGGATATGCAATTCCGGATACGACCATTCAGATGTCTCCCCGCCCGCTCCTTCGCCTGAAGCCGCGCGAAGGCCGCCGTGCGCGGGCCGGCGCGCCGTGGATATTCTCCAACGAGATTGCAATGAACGCGGAAGCGAAGGCGCTGCCGCCGGGTAGCCTTGTTGCAATAGAGGGCGATGACGGCCACAGCCTCGGCACGGGTTATTTCAATTCCCGAAGCCTGATTGCGGTGCGCCTGCTCGAATGCCCAGCCGACGCCGAGATCGATCGCGCCTTCTTCGCTGGGAAGCTGAAGCGGGCGCTCGGGCTTCGCGAAGTGCTCTTTTCGGAACCTTATTACCGGCTCGTTCATGCCGAAGGCGATGGATTGCCCGGACTCGTCATCGACCGTTTCGGCGAAACCTGCGTCATGCAGGTAACGACGGCGGGCATGGAGGCGCTTCTCGCGCCGCTGTTGTCCGCCCTGGACGATGTGGTCGCGCCGGCGAATGTCATCCTTCGCGCCGATGCGCCCGCGCGCGGGCTCGAGGGGCTTGAGCCCTATGTCCGCGCCGCGAAAGGCGGGATTCCCGCCCGTCTCGCCGTCGAGGAGGGCGGCGTGCGGTATTTCGCCGATCCCGCCGGCGGCCAGAAGACCGGATGGTATTACGACCAGCGCGACAATCGCGCGTTCATGGCAATGCTCGCGAAAAACAAATCCGTGCTCGACGCCTATTGTTACACGGGTGGATTTGCGATTCGTCTCGCGCGCGCCGGCGCCGGCGAAGTGAGCGCGCTCGACAGTTCGGCGCCTGCGCTCGCGCTTGCCGAAGAGGCCGCGGCAGCCAATGGCGTCGAACGTGCCTGCAAATTCATCAAGGCAGATGTGTTCGAAGAATTCGAACGGCTCGCGGCGGCCGGCGAAAAGTTCGATATCGTCATCGCCGATCCGCCGCCCTTCGTGAAAAGCCGCAAGGACCTCGAGCCGGGCGCCAAGGCCTATCGCAAGCTGGCGCGTCTGGGCGCGAGCGTCGCCGGAGCCGGCGGGATTCTTTGCCTCTGCTCATGCTCGCACAATATTTCGCAGGAGCGGTTCGCGGCCGAATGCGCCACCGGCATTGCGCGCGCGGGCCGGCACGCCACGCTGATCCGGCAAGCGGGCGCAGGTCCCGATCACCCCATCCATCCGATGCTGCCGGAGAGCGCTTACCTCAAAACGCTGGTCTATGCGGTGAAATGAGTCCGTTCAGTTCGGCGCGGGATTTCCGGTCCGTTTTGTCCACGCGGCGTAGACGATGGCGAGTTGCGCCTTGCGGAAGCCGGCGACGGTTTTCGGATCGTCGTTGACGAGCAGCGTTTGGGGCACCGAGGGCGAAGTGGGCGCCCAGCGCGGCAGTCCAGCGCCGTTCGGATCGCCCGTCTTGGCGAAGTTTGTCCAATAACCCTGCATCATCGCAACGGTGCCCTTATCCTTGGCGCTGGCCAATTTCGCCGCCAGTGCGTAGGCCGGTATCTGCGAAACGCCGGTGAGCCCGAACACGTAGGGGACTTCGCCGCCGTGGCCGACGCCGCTCACGAAGGCTCGCTGCGCATCGTAGACATAGGCGAATTGATAAACATAGGCGGGCTCGCCGAATTTGACGTCGAAAGATGCGAACCCCTGCGCGCCCGATGCGAACAGCGCGTCGCCGAAGATCTGCCGGGCGAATTGATCGTCGGTCAGTTTGCCGTCCGCTTCGTAGATTTTTCGCACGGCCGCCGCTTGGTCGCCCAATGGCTTCAGCATGTCGTCGTCGGTCATGTGAATGGCCGGCATCAAGGTCGCTTCGTCGCTGTTCGAGCCCGCGATGTAGGGAACTTCGGCGATCTTCCCTCCCGCGAAAAGCGTGGCGGGCTGGTCCGGCAGAACCGTGCCGTCGACGAAGGGCTGGGTGTTGCTGCCCGCGGGGAGTTTCGCCTGGTCGGCCAAGATGTCGGCGACACCGAGCGCCCGCATCGTGGCAAGCGTCGCGCCGCCGCCGGCGTTTTCGCGCGCGGCGAAATCCTGCGCCGTCTTTTGTGCCTGGGCCGCGGTGCCGATCTCCGTCAGCCCCAGCCCCGATTCCGAAATCGCTTTCGCAAACAATCCGCGCGCCAGCGGGGATACCATCAGATCGTTGACGCTCATCCCGCCCGCCGATTCGCCGAAGACGGTGACGTTGGCAGGATCGCCGCCGAACGCCGCGATGTTCTTCTGCACCCATGCAAGCGCGGCGATCTGATCGAGCAATCCGAAATTGCCCGTAGGGCCGCCCGCAGTCTCGCCCGCGAGCGCCGGGAGGTCGAAAAAGCCGAGCCAGCCCAGGCGGTAATTCAAGGTGACGACGACGACCCCGTGCTGGGCCAGCTCGACTCCATCGTAAACCGGCAACGCGGAGCCGCCACGTGTGAACGAGCCGCCATAGATCCACACCATCACCGGGAGTTTCGCGCCGCGGGTCGCTGCGGGCGTCCAGACATTGAGCGTCAGGCAATCTTCGCTTTGCGGCAATTGCACCGAGCCAGGCAGCGGGATCTGCGGACATATGGGGCCGAAGGCGCTCGCATCGCGTGTGCCATGCCACGCGAGCGCGGGCTGCGGTGCGCGCCAGCGCAGCGGGCCAACGGGCGGGGCCGCGAACGGAATGCCTTTGAATTCGGAAATTGCGCCTTCGCTGGCGCCTGAAAGCGCACCTTGCGCGATCTTCACGGCCGGTTGCGCGAGGGCCGGCGCGGCGGCGAACAGGGCAATGATTGCAGCGGATATGAGACGACGCATCGATGACTCCGGAGATGGCATTATTGCTTCAACGAGAACGTATCGATCCGCCGTCGGTCAAGCGGATTCGGAACGGCGCCGGACCCAATCTATATTGAGATTTGCGTGCCCAGCTCGACGATGCGGTTGGGCGGCAGATGATAGAACCGGGCGGGCGACAGCGCCGTCGCGGCAAGCCGGATGTAGAGCCAGGTCCGCCATTTGCCGAGCACGGGATGCTCCGCCGGCACGAGCGTTTCGCGCCCGATGAAAAACGTCGTCGTATCGACGTCCAGCACCAGGCCGAACGGACGGGCCGCTTCCAGTGCTTTGGGCACGTCGGGCATCTCGAAGAAGCCGTGATTGATGACGACGTTGTAAAATCCCTTGCCCAATTTCGTCACTTCGATGCGTTTGGCGAGCGGAACGAACGGGGCATCCTTGACATGAACATGGAGCAATACGACGCGTTCGTGCAGCACCTTGTTGTGCTTGAGGTTGTGCAGGAGAGCGCCGGGCACGGCATCGTGCCTCGCGGTGAGAAACACGGCCGTGCCCGCGACGCGAACCGGCGTCTTTTCGGCACGTTCGAGAAACAGATGCAGTGGCAGGGATTCACTGCGGATCTTGTCGAGATGCGCGCGGCGGCCGACGCGCCAGGTCTCCATGAAAACGAACACGGCGGCGGCGATCGCCAGCGGCAGCCAGCCGCCCTGCACGATCTTGAGCGAATTGGCCGCCAGGAACGAAAGATCGATCAGCCCGAGCAGGCCGAACACGGGCAACGCAATGCGCCAGCCCCATCGCCACTGGCGCGCCGCCACGATCGACACGAGGAACGTGCTGATCACCATCACGCCGGTGACGGCGATGCCGTAGGCCCAGGCAAGCGCATCGGAACTGCGGAAGATGAGAACGATGAGCACGACGCCGATGCACAGGATGGCGTTGATGCGCGGCACGTAGATCTGGCCGGGATCGATCGCCGAAGTGTGGCGGATTTCCATGCGGGGAAGTTGGCCGAGCTGCACGGCCTGCCGCGTGATCGAATAGACGCCCGAGATCACCGACTGCGATGCGATGACCGTCGCGACCGTTGCCAGCGCCACAAGCGGATAATGCGCCCAGCGCGGCGCGGAGTTGAAGAAGAGGTATGGGAGCGCATGCGGATTGCGCAGAAGGGTTGCGCCCTGTCCGAAATAATTGAGCACCAGCGCGGGCAGGACGAAATAGATCCAGGCGTTGCGGATCGGGTCCTTGCCGAAGTGACCCATGTCGGCATAGAGCGCCTCGCAGCCGGTCACGGCCAGCACGACGGCGCCCAGCGCAACGAAGCCGATCCACGGCGCGTGCACGAACAGCAAGACGCCGTAATACGGATTGAGCGCCCAAAGGATCTCAGGCGTTTGAACGATGGCGCTAACCCCGATCACGGTCAGTGTCGCGAACCACGCCAGCATGATGGGGCCGAACAGGCCGCCGATCTTTGCCGTGCCGCGGTTCTCCATCAGGAACAGGCCGATCAGGATTGCGACCGTGAACGGAAGGATCAGCGGCTGAAGGCTCTGGCTTTCCGCGCCCAGACCTTCAACGGCGCTCAATACGGAAATCGCCGGCGTCAGCATGCCGTCGCCGTAAAACAGTGCGAGACCCAGAATCGCCGCGATGCCGACGATGCTTTTCGTCCGTCGGCCGAGACCCGTCGAGCGGTGCGCCAGCGCGGCCAGCGCGAGCACGCCGCCTTCGCCGTCATTGTCCGCGCGCATGATCAGGAGGACGTATTTGATGGTCACGACAACGATCAGTGACCAGAAGATGAGCGAGAGCGCCGCCATGACCGCAAATTGAAGCGGCACGGAAACCCCCATGGCCTGCACGGAATTCCGCATCGCATAGAGCGGGCTCGTGCCGATGTCGCCGAACACCACGCCCAAGGCGCCGATGGTCAATACGGCCATGCGGCTGCGCGTCCGCGGTGCCGTGTCGACATGCGGCGGCGCGAGGGAGACGCCGTCCAACTCTGCATCCGCCAGGATGTCAGTCATGCTGCGCTGAGGTTCACTCACATCGGATACGGTGCCAGGTGCATCGGTCTAGGGCTTGGCCGGTTCCGCGGATGCTAACGCGCGAATCTTGCTTAAGTCCCTCTTGCCCTATCCGGCCCCGGCGGCCCGAAAGGTCTCTTGCGAGGGCCGGGACTATAGCTAGGGCCGTTAGGGGCGATAGAGGGGCGAGGCAGTATAGCGCACAACGGCCTCTAAATACCTGAATTTGTGCACAATTTTGTGACTTTTGGGCCTCGGGAAAGGTCTGGAAAGGACCGGTTCAGTTCATGGCGACGTGT
This sequence comes from uncultured Alphaproteobacteria bacterium, assembly GCA_963760345.1. GTDB lineage: Bacteria > Pseudomonadota > Alphaproteobacteria > Micropepsales > Micropepsaceae > Rhizomicrobium. The sequence continues at coordinate 709,475 of CAVXCU010000001.1, read as the reverse complement.
GCGTCGTCCCCGTCGGGGCCCGGCCCGATGAAGCCCTGCACGAGGTAGGTGCGCACGCCCCAGGATTGGGCCCGGGCATTCCAGACGCGGACCTCGCTCCAGTCGTTGTCGGGGCTGACATCGACGACCGGATCGCCGACATAAACGGCGCCGTCGTCAAGCCAATTGGCGTGGTCGACCCGCAACTCCCGGTCAGAAACCATCTCGCTCACGACGGCGAGATGCCCGCGTCCCGCGCCCGCATAACCGGTCAGCACCATCACGGCGCCCAATCTTGGGGTTGTGCCGCGCTCGAAGCGGCCGGCAGCCTGCACCCACCAGGTGCTGGCGTCGCCGAAAATCTGGATTCCCGACCGCGCGCGGGCGTAGGGCACGCATTGCAATGCCGCGCGCGGCGTCTCGATCCGGGTGCCGCGGGTTGAAGGCCCGTTGGCGTCCGGGAAAGAGGCGAAATCCCGGTCCGGCGTGCCCGCGCATGCCGTCAGCAGCACGGAAAAAGCGGCCGCCGCCACGAACCGAATAGGAGACCCCACCATCTAAAGCCCCTTATTTGCCGCTCAAGCAGCGGCGGCCATGCCCGACACCCTAAGGCACGCGGCTCAAAACCACGTTAGGCCAATAGCTCGAATTTGAATGACTCAAATTTGAATTGAATTCGATTCAATCCGCTGGGGACGGTCGCGGGCGGGGACTTCGCCCGTGCCGATCCAGCCCATCGTTCCGATCGACAGCAAACCTGCTGCCGCGAACGCAAAAAACGGCGCACTCCAGGCCTGTTCGGCGAACGCGAAGACCGGCAGGAGCAGGCCCGCCGCGATCTCCGGCCGGCCGCGCCAGCCGCCCGAATAAACTTCACCCGCTCTTTGCGTGCGGGTGAACACCATGCTCGCATTCGAAAATGCTTCGAACGTCGCGCGCGTGTTGGCGAGAATGAGCCCGCTGGGAAAGATGACGGCCAACATCAGAGATTGCGCGAGATAAGGCTCCTCGGCGCGGTTGAGCATCGCTTGGCCAGCGTAAAGATAACTGACGCTTGCGATGAGGCCGAGCGCGGTGACGGCAAGACCAAGCTCCGCCACGGACTGAAGATAGACGACGCCCATCCACATCAAAGTCAGGCTGATGGCCGCGCTCGCACACGCCAGCGTGTAGAACGCGAATTGGCAAATCTGCAGCGACAATGCCGCCTTCTTCCACAGCGGCAATTTGCTCATCCAGATTTCGGGAAGCAGCTTACGGGCGACTTGCGCATGCCCCTTGGTCCAGCGTGCTTGCTGCGCGCGCCAGGCGGCGGCCGTCTCGGGCAACTCGCCCGGCACTTCGACATCGGAAATCATCGCCGCGCGCCAGCCCTTGAGCACGCAGCGGATGCTGAGATCGAGATCCTCGGTTAGCGTGTCGCCGGTCCAGCCGCCGCCGTGGTCGATGGCCGCCCTGCTCCATACCCCCGCCGTGCCGTTGAACGAAAACGGCAGGCCGGACCGGAAGCGGGCTTCCTGCTCGATCGCAAAATGACTGTCGAGCAGAAATCCCTGCGCGCGCGTCAGCCAATTGCGCTCGCGGTTGGCGTGAGCCCAGCGCGTCTGCACGAAAGCCAGCCCCGGATCGGCCATCAGGGCGGGCACCGTGCGGCGCAGAAAATCGGTTGGCGGCACGAAGTCGGCATCGAAAATCGCCACATAGGGCGCATCGGAATGTTTGAGCCCGAAAGCGAGATTGCCCGCCTTGAAGCCGGCTCGCTCACCGCGGCGCAAAACGGAAAAGCGCACGTCGTCCGGGACGATCTGCTTGATGGCGGCGACGAGCGCGTCGTGACGGTCCGCGCGGCCGTCGTCGAGCAGCTGGATTTCAAGCCGGTCGCGCGGCCAATCGAGCCGGGCGGCTGCGGCGGCGACCCTGAGAGCAAGCGGCCCCTCGTCGCAGACCGGGAGTTGCACAAGGACGCGGGGCAACGCTTCGGACGGCAGCAGCGGCACCCTGACCCGGCGGGCGGGCTGAAAAAAGCGAAGCAGGCACAATGTCCCCAGCTGGGCGGAAAGCAGCGCCAAGAGCACCAGGACGCATGCAAGTCCCGACTGCAATATCAAGGAAAGACCGGCCATGATGAACGGTTGGGACCCCCACACTCCGAATTGGGCGCCGCCTTTGCGGCGGGCTCCTGATTGGAAGGCACGCGCCGGAAGTGAACGCGGGCCCCCGGGAAAAGGTGCGGTGCAATGTGAGGCGGGCAGGTCTCTTTCGCAAGGGCCCAAAGCGAGCCTAGTCGAGTGTGCGCCGGAACCGGGCGAGCGCGATCGACCCGGCCATGAACATAAAGAGAATGAGGGGCCACAGATTGGGCCAGATTTCGGCTGCGCCGTTGCCTTTGAGCAGGATGCCCCGGACGATCCGCAGGAAATGGGTGGCCGGCAGGACCTCGCCGATCCACTGGGCCCAGACGGGCATGCCTTGGAAGGGGAAGGCGAAGCCCGATAGCAGGATGGCGGGCAAGAGGAAAAACATCGTCATCTGCATCGCCTGCAGCTGGTTCTGGGCGATGGTGGAGAAGGTATAGCCGACGGCAAGGTTGGCCGTGATGTAGAAGGCCAGCGCCACGGCGAGAAGCCAGAACGAGCCGATCATCGGCACGCCGAATACGATTTTGGCCACGAGCAGAATGATCGTGCTTTGCACGGCGCCGATCATGATATTGGGCGTGATCTTGCCGATCATGATCTCAAGCGGCGTCGCGGGCATCGCGAGCAGGTTTTCATAGGTGCCTCGCTCGCGCTCGCGCGTCAGCGAGAGGCACGTCATCAGCACCATGGTCATCGTCAGGATGACGGCGAGCAGGCCCGGAATGATGTTGTATTGCGTGATCGATTCCGGATTGTAGAGAAGATGCGACACCACGTTGAAGGGCGGCGGCCCCTGCGCGCGTGCGGCCAGCGGGCCGACGAGATCGTCGCGCAACGCGGTCGTGGCGAGGCTGTTGGCGGCGGCAAGCGCATAGGAGCCTGCGGCCGGATCGGTCGCATCCGATTCGATGACGAGATCGGGCTGGCTGCCGCGCACGACGTCGCGGGTGAAATTGACGGGGATCTCGACGACGAAGAGCACTTTGCCTTCGTCGAGGAGAAGGCGCGCCTGTTGGGGCGATTTCGTTTCCTGCTGGACGTCGAAATAACTCGAATTTTCGAGCGCGGCCGCGATGGAGCGGCCGAAGATTCCGGGATCGTCGATCGAAATCGCGGTCGGCAGGGCCTTGGGATTGAGATTGATCGCGAAGCCGAAGAGGAAAAGCTGCATCACCGGCACGCCCACGATCATGCCGATCGTCAACCGGTCGCGGCGCACCTGGATGAATTCCTTCGCCAGCATGGCGCCCAGGCGCGCGAAGGAGAAGCCGCGGCTCATTGCGCCTGCTCCTGCAGATGGATGAAGACGTCTTCGAGACTTGGATTCGCCTCGCGGATCGCGATGCCGGCGTGGCCCTGGAAAGGCGCCAATGCGCGCTCGAGCGCCGCGCGGTCGCGTCCGCTCACATGCAGCGCCGCGCCGAAGAACGCGGCATGCTCGACGCCGGGCGCGTTTTGCAGGCGGCTTGCAAACTTGCGCACGTTGTCGCCTTCGATGATGAACGTGAACAATCCCGATTGCGCGATGACTTCGGCGACGGAACCGCGCGCGATCAGTTTGCCGTTGAGGATGTAGACGATGCGGTCGCAGCGTTCGGCTTCGTCCATGTAGTGCGTGCTGACGAGAACGGTGAGGCCCGCTTCGCTGAGGGCGTGAATCTCTTCCCAGAAATCGCGTCGTGCTTTGGGATCGACACCCGCGGTCGGTTCGTCGAGCAGCAGGAGTTTCGGCGCGTGAAGCATGCAGGCCGCGAGAGCAAGCCGCTGTTTCCAGCCGCCGGACAATTCACCCGCGAGCTGCTTCTGGCGCTTGACGAGACCCAACCGTTCGAGCGTGTCGTCGACCTTGGCTTTGCGGTCGTCGAGTTCGTAGACATGCGCCACGAATTCGAGATTTTCGCGGATCGAAAGATCTTCCCAGAAACTGAATTTCTGGGTCATGTAGCCGACCTGGCGTTTGATCTCCTCGGCCTGGGTGCGCACGTCGTAGCCGAGACATGTGCCATGGCCCGCGTCGGCGCGCAGCAGGCCGCACAGCATGCGGATCGTCGTCGTCTTGCCCGAGCCGTTCGGGCCGAGAAATCCCCACACCTCGCCTTCCGGCACCGCAATATCGACATTGTCGACGGCGGTCTTGGGCCCGAAATGCTTGGTGAGCCCGTGAACGTCGATGGCGAGGTTGCCGCTCATGCTCCGAGGGGGCGCACTTCGACGGGTTCGCCGGGATTGAGCTTCAGTCCGCCGGGCGCGCGCGCTTCGAGCTTGAAGACCAGTTTCTCGCGGCTGCCTACGCTGAAGATGACGGGCGGCGTGAATTCCTCCTGCTGCGCGATGAAAGTGATTTTCGCCGTGATCCCGGAAGCGCAGCCATCGCAGGAAATCGCAACCGTCTGGCCGAGCTTGACGCGCGCGAGCTCCGTTTCGGGCACGAAGAACCGCACAAACACATTGGCGGGCGGCAGCACGGAAATCACGGGCGTCGAGGCGGGCACATATTCGCCCTGCCGGAAATAGATGTCTTCGACGCGGCCATGCACATAAGAGACGACGTTGCGTTGCGACAGCTGATATTGCGCGTCGGTGAGCACGCCCTCCTCCTGCTTGATCAGCCCTTCGAGCTGCACGATGTGGCCCTGGCTTTGCTGATAGTTCGAGAGATCCTGATCGAGTGTCGACGGCACGCCGGCATGGTCGCGCGCGAGGCCTTGCTGCCGGGTCAGTTCTTTCTGCGTGTAAACGAGGTTGGCCTGTTCCTGCGCGAGTTGCGCCTTGGCCTCGGTCACATTCGCCAGCGCCTGGTCGCGAGCGGCGGTCTCGTGAGTGTTGTCGAGCGTAAAGAACAGGTCGCCCGGCTTGACTTCTTGGCCGCGCTGCACGGGCAACGCGGAAATCCATCCCGGCTGCGGTGCGGAGATGAACGCGTCTTCGCCTTCGACATAGCCGAGCCAGCCCTGGTCGCTGCCGTTGCCGCATGAGGTGAGCAGCAGAAGGAAGAGGGCGGTCAATCGTTTCATGGCTTTACGCCTCCGTCGAAGGCCAGGCCTCTGAGCAGCACGTCGAGATGCGTCTGGATCAGGCCTTCGATGTCATAGGGCTCGCTGTCCTGCGCCGCGAATGTCGTACGCCAGATTGCGGCAAGAAGAACCGGCGCGATGCAAAGCCGTGCCGCGTGCTCCGGCGCGACGTTGCGAAATTCGCCGCGCGAGATGCCACGCGCGATTGTCGAAGTGAGCAGCGCCAGTCCCTTGTCCACCACTTCGGTTCGGTAAAAGCGTGCGAGTTCGGGAAAATTCCCCAGTTCGGCAATTACGATCTTGGGCAGCACGACGCGATCGCTCGTGCGCATGAATTGCCCGATCGCGGTGAGCGCGAACCGCAGCAGATCGGCCGAGGAGCCTTCAAATCGCGCCGCGCTGTCGACAATGCTCGTCAGCGTCGTGCCGATCGATTCGCGCACCAGCGTTTTGAAGACGGATTCCTTGCCGTTGAAATAGAGATAGATCGTGCCCTTGGTCACACCGGCGCGTGCCGCGATGTCGTCCATGCGCGCGGCCGCGAAGCCCTTCTCGGCGAAAACGCCCAAGGCTGCATCCAGGATTTCCTGCGGCCGGGCCTCTTTTCGCCTTCGCCAGCGGGCCGGGGCCGGTGTGGTGTCCGTTTGCATATCTGATGTATAACTAACTGACCAGTCAGTTACAATGACTGAGTGAGGCGGTTTTGTGCTCGACGGCCAGCTTGGCCTGCCGCATCATTTGGCATTCGGGCCGAAATGCCGGGTCAGGAAGGGGAATGAGGGCAATGGCGGTAAGCAAACCGGAGTTGAAATTCGTCTCAAGAGGGGTGGTCCCAAGGGCCTGGCAGGTCGCATTGGGGGCGTTGGTCCTGATAGCCGGATGCGCCCAGCAGCCGCCCTATTTCGGGCCCAAGGATTCCGACCACGCCACCGGCTACACCGACGAGCGGCTCGACCAGAACCGCTACCGGGTGACCTATACGGGTAACTCCGCCACGGCGCGCGAAACGGTCGAGGATTTTCTTCTGTTGCGTTCCGCACAAGTGACGCTGCAATCGGGCTTCGGCCATTTTGTGTTCGATACGCGCGATACCCAGGCTCACACGACCTATTATTCGGACTTCATGGGATGGCCGGGCTGGCGCCGGCATGGCTGGTATTGGAACATCTGGCCTTATGACGACGAGGCCGAGACCCGCCCCGTCACGCGCTATCAGGCCTATGCGGAAATCGTGATGCTGACCGATGCGCAGGCAGCCAAGGAGCCGCGCTCCATTGACGCGCAGTCGATCATGCAGCGGCTTGGCCCCGCCGCGACCCCGCCTCCACCGCCGGCAAAATAGATCAGGTTGCAGGAGCATCAGTGAAAGACACGGTGACCGGCATTGCGTTGGCATGCGCGCTTCTCGCCGCATTGTTTGCCGCGTCCTATTGGCTGTCGCCCGTCGCTTCGCCCGGAAATTCAGCCGCACCTTCCGGCGTCGAAGCGGGGTTTGTCGGCGTCAAGGCATTCGGCGCCTGGCGTCTTGTCTGCGGTGCGCCTCAGAATCCCGGCAACGCGCCGAATTGATCCGCTTCGGCCGCCGGAAAGCCGGTCGCGATCGGACGTTGCCGCACCATTCTCGAATACACCCGCAATAACGATCCCAGGCAGGTGGCGCTCGCCGTGAGCTTTCGCTTCATCAAGAAGATCGACGCGCTCCTGCTGGTCGTCCGCATCCCGCCCACGGCGCAGAAGGGCGATGTTCTGTTGCTCCAGATCGGACAAAAGGGCATCAGGATTCCAGTCGTCGTTTGCGGAGGCGCGGCTTGCGTGGCGGTCGTCACATTGGGGCCGGCGGCCCAAAATCTGATCCTGGGGGCGTCACAGGGATCGCTCGTTCTTCTTCCCGGCAAAGACGGCAAGAGACCGGCCGTGCGCGTGCCGCTGATGTCGCTCCCGCCCGCGCTCGCCGCAATGCGCACCGCGGAACGCTGATTCGATTCCGCGTCTGAACTCCTTAGATCCGGAAGTTGCATCGATTCAGGACGGACGCCTCAATAGCAGGCGCACAATGTCGCCTTTCTTCTCGGCTCTCAGCACCTCATAGCCCTCCTGCCGACACATATGCGGCACGTCGATGGCTGCCATCGGGTCGTCGGCCAGCACCTCTACAACCATGCCGGCCGCAGCGCGCTCAAGCGCGCGGCGGGCAAACAGCGCAGGCAGCGGACATTTTAATCCGCGCAAATCCAATATGTCCGTGTCCATCGTTCGCCTTGACGGCACGACTCCGTCGCCCAATCCTCGCGCCCGGCCGAAAGAGACGAATCGCCGATGGGGCTCTTCGACGGTTTCGCGCGCGAAACCATCTATATCACGGGCATCGGGCGCTCGCTGTTTCGCATGCGCCACGTCAAGCCCGATTCGCCCGTGACCGTCGTCGACATCGTCGGCGGCTTTGCGCAAAGAACACCCGGCGCCGTGGCGATCGTCTGCGAGGACCGTTCCGTCACCTATCGCGAACTCGAAGAGGGCGCGAACCGCTACGCAAGATGGGGCGTGTCCGTGGGCATTCGCCGGGGCGATGTCGCCGCGCTCCTGATGGAGAACCGGCCCGAATATGTGATGGCGTGGCTCGGGCTGTTGAAGCTTGGCGCGATCGCAGCCCTTATCAACACCAATCTGCGCGGCGTCCCGCTTGCCCATTCGATCGGCGTGGCAGGTGCACGCCGCCTGATTCTGGGAAGCGAACTCGCGCAATCCTATGGCGAAGCGCGGCCGTTGATCGAAGCGCCGCCTGTCGCGTGGGCTACTGGCGGTCGTGCAGACGGGTACGAGGATCTGGATGCCGCACTCGCGGCCGCGTCGCCCGCGCCCGTCGATCCCGCCCTCCGCGCCGGCGTCACCTGCGCGGACAAGGCGTTCTACATTTTCACATCCGGCACGACGGGGCTGCCCAAGGCCGCGAATATCAGCCATATGCGCATGCTTTTCATGATGTATGGCTTTGCCGGTGCGCTCAACGCGCGCGCAGGCGACCGCATGTACAACGTGTTGCCGCTTTATCATTCCGCCGGCGGCATCTGCGCCCTCGGCGTGGCGCTGACGGCGGGCGGTTCGATCGTGCTCCGCCGCAAATTCTCCGTGCATGAATTCTGGGACGACTGCCACAAATACCGGCCGACATTCTTTCAATATATCGGCGAATTGTGCCGCTATCTCCTGAACGCACCGCCGAACCCGCATGAACGCGAGCATCGTCTGCGCGCCATCACGGGAAACGGGCTCAGGCCGGAAATCTGGCCCGCGTTCCAGAAGCGTTTTGCGATTCCCAAGATCATCGAATTCTACGGCGCGACCGAAGGCAACGTCTCGATGTTGAACTACGACGGCAAGGTCGGCGCCGTCGGGCGCGTGCCCGGCTATATGCGCAAGATCGTCACGACGCGGATCGTGCGTTTTGACATCGAGCATGAAATGCCCGTGCGGACCGCGGACGGCTTCTGCATCGAATGCGCGGACGGCGAAGTAGGCGAGGCCATCGGCCAGATCTCCGAACGAGCCGGGCAAGACCTTCGAAGGCTACACGCGCGAGGCCGACACCGAGAAGAAGATTCTGCGCAACGTCTTTGCCGCCGGCGATTCCTGGTTCCGCACCGGCGATCTGATGAAGCGCGACGCGCACGGCTATTTCTATTTCGTCGACCGCATCGGCGACACCTTCCGCTGGAAGGGCGAGAACGTGGCGACCAGCGAAGTGGCCGAGGCGCTTGGGCGTCATCGAGGGCATCAAGGAAGCCAATGTCTATGGCGTGGCGGTGCCCAGCATGGACGGCCGCGCCGGCATGGCGTCCCTCGTGGTCGAGCCGGGATTTGACCCGTCGACTCTCGCCGAAAAGCTCGGGCGCAATCTGGCCGCCTATGCGCGCCCCGTTTTCCTGAGGCTGCAGCCGGAAATGGAAATCACCGGTACGTTCAAGCAGCGCAAGGTCGAGCTGGTGAAGGAAGGGTTCGACCCGAAGACGATCCCCGATCCGATTTACATGCTCGATCCCGCAACCTTGCGCTACATGCCGGTGGACGCCGGCCGTTACGAGGATATCTGCGCAGGAAAAGTGAAATTGTAAGTTTGCGCTTTCGAATCCGGGTTCATTTCGGGCACGTCACCTGCCGGGGTTCGACGGCGGGCATCGCGAGCCGCACGCCGCCGGCTTCGACGTCCCGCCATGGGCCGGGCTGCGGGGCTGTGAAGGCGAATTTTCCTGCGCGCAGGGCCGCCCGCACGCTGTCGCACGACCAGAGCCGGCCCGGCTGGCCCTCAATGTGCCATGACCCGTCGGCGGCCGGCGCAAACAACGCGTTGTATTCGGACGAGGATTCGAGAAACAGGATCTCCTCCTTGCCATCGCCCGCGAGATCGACAAAGAACGCGTCGCATTTGCTGCCGGTATAGCGCAGGCACAGGGGGACGTTTCGGGCAATCGTGTCGTTCGTCCAGTCATGTGCCAGGAGCGTGGCCGGCAATTTCCGGCCCGAAGGATAGATCGCGATATTGGCCTCGAGGTCCGGTTTGCTCGGCGGAACGGCTTCATACCGGACGCCTTTCGCGAGCATTGCGCCCGCTTTGGATTTGACGGACTGCGGCTCGGGCCCCGCGCCTTCGGCGGCAAGCTTCCTCAATGCGGCTAGGCCAAACCTTCCGCTGTCCCAGCGCAGATAGTCGAAATCGAATTTCTCCGGCTTGATCATTCCCTGCTCCAGCCGTGCAACCTGGCTCGCGACCGAAATCCGTGCCGGATCCGCGACGGGCGAGAACAGCGCGAGCAAGACGGCGAGCACAAGAAGTGCGGCATAGAAATTCCAGTGCTCGATGCGTTTGAGCCATGGCCCCGGCAGAAGGGCCGCCGCCGCGTAGCCGGCCGCGTAACATGCCGCAACCGTGAAGCACGCGACGGATGCGATGCGGTCCGTGGTCCAACCATATTGGCGCACGCGCAGCAGCAGGGCGTAGCCGCTGATGAGAACGAGCGGCACCAGAAGCAGGCTCGCCAGCGTTCCCGTGTAGCGCAGGATGCGCGGAGCCTCGCGCTCGGCATGACCATCCTGATAGGCCGCGTTGATCAAAATGACCAGCATGGCGGCGGCGGTGAGCAAAGAGATCGCCGCGTGGCGCGTGCCCCACAACGGTTCGAGACCGACAAAGATCAGCGTGACGAGAAAGCCCGCCGCGATGATCGTCATCAGCGGCGACAGCCACGCCAGCAACACCAGCACCAGCGTGCGGGCGCCGCGCACGAGCCCGGCGCGCACATCGGTCAAATGGATTGCGGCGGCGATCGCCAGCGTGGTCGCCGGAATCGCGAACCACGCGTGCTCGATCAGCCGCCTGAAGAAATCGATGCCGATGAGATTGAACAGCGCCGCGCCAAGCGCGAGCAGTCCCCAGAAAATGCCGACGAACACGGCCGAAAGCGCAAGCTGCAGGCCAAGCTTCCAGGCCACGTCGAAATGCGTCGTGTAGTTCGCGATGACGCGACGGTCCGCGTCGCCGCCCGCAATCAGGGACTGGGCGATGAAAAGTCCGGCTGCCGTGAAGAAGAAGACACCGAAAGACGGAATGATGTGGGGTTCGAAGCCCGCCTTGCCCGACATGAGCACTCTCCATCGGAGTGGGCCTTCGCGCCAGATGTCGTACCAGGCGAGACCGGCTACGACGATCGTCGCGGCGACCGCCCACAGCACCAATGTCCGGATGCGAAGATTGCCCAGGCTGACGGCCTTGATCGGCGGCACGAACAGCGCCACGAACAGGAGCGGTGCGAAGATCAGCCCATCGGTCGCGGGCCACACTTTGGCATCGGCCGCGGAATAGAGGAGATAAAGCGCGAGCCCCTGCGCAAGCCCGACGGCCAATCGCGCCAGCCCGATCGCGCGCATGTCGTACGGTGAAGTCTCTTCCTGTGTGGACATGCTTTCCCTTCGAGCGAAAGCGCCATCGGCGACGCCAGCTTACACCGAATTGCGGCGATCTCGCGTCGGGATTGTGGGGGGATCAAATCGCCGCGACTCGCGAAACCGGCGACCTTCATACGTCTGGCTGCCTTTTCCAGAAAAACAGCAGGTAGAAGATGCCGATCCACAGAATCCAGAATGATCCGTTGAATACGACCAGAGTCGCATGCGTCAGCCAGCTGTCGCCGATCGCCAGATAATATTGGGAGACCGATGACAATGAAGCCGCAGGGCGGGCCTTCATCGACGTAATGACTGCCCCCTTGATATTCGATTCGATCAGCATCTCGCCGAAATAGACGAGCGAGCCGACCAGATAGGCGAAGAACGCAAAAATTTTCATCGCCAGCGGCGCCTGATGCAGAAAATAGTAGATCGCCACCACCATCGCAAAATTGATGGTGATCATCTGGGTGAACAAGTTCAATTCATTTGCGGTTGTCGCGCGCGCCAGATTGAGGAGATCGAGTTCGGTCATGAAAACGCCCCGCGTTATGCAGGACGTTACGTAGCGCCGATGACGTTGCCAAGCCATCCGGCGCGTGGTGCCCCGAGGAAGCAGGTTGCCGCGCTATTTGGGCGCCTTTGGCCGAACGAGTATCCCGTTTCGCTGGTCGGCGGGCGCCTTCCAGACGGAGGGTGCATGGAGTTGCACGAACTCGCGTCTGGCAGCGATGGCCAGATCAGAGGCCGGTTGCGCCGGGTGAAGGGTGACGCTTCAAGCGTTCACAGAAAAAAGCAGAGAATAGCGACGAGAAAGCCGCCAAGCGCGAGCACGATATCGTTGCAGATCGGTCGCAGCGGCTTGATCCGCCCTTCCCATTCGAGATGCTCGATTCCGGCTTCCCGTTGATTGCGCGCGAAGCGGAAGGCGCTGGGGTCAAGATATTCGCCGCGTAGGGCTGTAATTGGACTACTCATGATGCATCATCCCTGCAAACGATTGCCCCTCCTTCCCTTTGAAGCAGCCACTCCCCATGCGGGCACGGCTGCCACGACATGCCCATAATCACCGAAGGCGGCCGTTGGTTCCCGAAATCGGGTGCGGCCGATGCAGCAGCGTGGCGCGTCGGACGCGTTAATAAATGAGAACGGATGCGAGCCTGCGGCAATCGCCGTTATTCCCGCGACGCCGGTTAACATTTGCGACCCGATTGAGGCAGTTTCGATTCGACTCAATTTTTCTCGTTTGTGCCCGACTCAGCCGCGACGACTTCGCTTGGGGGCAGGGTCGGGACGGCCACCGAAATTGCGATAAACATCCGGCGGCCGGAGCGGGCGCTGCCCGCCTCAATCCGCATCCATCTTCAGCGCGGCGATGAATGCTTCCTGCGGAATGTCGACTTTGCCGAACTGGCGCATCTTCTTCTTGCCCTCTTTCTGCTTGTCGAGGAGCTTGCGCTTGCGGCTGATGTCGCCGCCATAGCATTTGGCGGTCACGTCCTTGCGCAGGGCCTTGATCGTCTCGCGTGCGATGATCTTGCCGCCGATGGCCGCCTGCACCGGAATCTGGAACAGGTGGCGCGGGATCAGGTCCTTGAGTTTCTCGCACATGCCGCGGCCCCGCGCCTCGGCGCGCCCGCGATTGACGATCATCGACAACGCATCGACCGGCTCGGCGTTGACGAGGATCGACATCTTGACGAGATCGCCTTCTTCGTAATCCTCGATGTGATAATCGAAGCTCGCATAGCCGCGGCTGACCGATTTCAGCCGGTCGTAGAAATCGAACACCACTTCGTTGAGGGGCAGGCGATAGACGACCATCGCGCGGCGCCGGCGTAGGTGAGCTCCACCTGACGTCCGCGGCGGTCTTCGCAAAGTTTCAGCACCGCCCCCAGATGTTCGTCGGGCACGAAGATCGTGGCCTTGATCCACGGCTCTTCGATGAACGCGATGCGCGCGGGATCCGGCATGTCGGCTGGATTGTGCAATTCCGTCATGGTGCCGTCGGTCAGATGGATGCGATAGATCACGCTCGGCGCCGTCGCGATCAGGTCGAGATTGAATTCGCGCTCGAGCCGCTCGCGGATGATCTCCAGATGCAGGAGGCCCAGGAAGCCGCAGCGAAAGCCGAAGCCCAGTGCGGCCGACGTTTCGGTTTCATAGGTGAAGCTCGCATCGTTCAGATGCAGCTTGCCGAGCGCGTCGCGGAGATCTTCGAACAGCGCCGCGTCGACAGGAAAAAGCCCGCAGAAGACGACCTGCTGCGCCGGCTTGAATCCCGGCAACGGCGTTTCCGCGCCGCGCCGCTCGTCGGTGATGGTGTCGCCCACTTTCGTATCGGCCACCTGCTTGATGGCCGCAGTGATGAAGCCCACTTCGCCGGGGCCTAGTCGATCGACCACCGTCTGCTTGGGCGTGAACACGCCGACCCGCTCGACCTGATAGACCGCGTTCGCCGCCATCATGCGGATGCTCTTGCCGCGTTTGAGTTCGCCATCCACCACGCGGACCAGCACGACGACGCCCAGATAGGAATCGTACCAGCTGTCCACGAGCAGCGCCTTGAGCGGCGCATCGGCCTCGCCCTTCGGCGGCGGCAGGCGATGGACGACCGCTTCCAGAACCTCCTCGATGTTGAGACCGGTCTTGGCGGAAATGGGAATGGCGTCGGCTCGCGTCGAGCCCGATCACGTCCTCGATCTGCTGGCGCACGCGCTCGGGTTCGGCGGCCGGCAGGTCGACCTTGTTGAGAATGGGCACGATGTCGAGATTGGCGTCGATCGCCTGATAGACGTTGGCGAGCGTCTGCGCCTCCACGCCCTGGCTCGCGTCCACGATGAGGAGCGCGCCTTCGCAGGCGGCAAGGCATCGCGACACTTCATAGGCGAAGTCCACATGCCCCGGCGTGTCCATCAGATTGAGGGTGTAGGTGTCGCCGTCCTTGGCCTTGTATTCCAGGCGCACGGTCTGCGCCTTGATGGTGATGCCCCGCTCGCGCTCGATATCCATCGAATTGAGCACCTGGTCCTTCATCTCGCGCGCCGTGAGCCCGCCGCAGAACTGGATCAGCCGGTCGGCCAGGGTCGATTTCCCATGGTCGATATGGGCGATGATCGAGAAATTGCGGAGATGGGCGAGGTCGGTCATGGGCGCGCTTCTTAACGGCGCGGGTCCGGCCCGTCCAGCGTCCCCTATTTCAGCCGCCGGAGCGCAAGCCAGAGCGGAACCAGCGCGGCGATTTCGCCCGCCATTGAGACGGCCACCAGGGCCAGGAGCGAAACATCGTAAAGCACGCCCAGAAGCGCGCTGCCCGCGAACCACGCCACGCCGTAAAGCGCGGTGAATATGCCATAGGCGCGCGCCCGGGCGTGCTCGGGAACCATGCGCGCGATGGCGGCATTCATGATTGCATCGTGGACGCCGAGCGCCAGACCCCACGCCAGCGTGCCCACAAGCGCAGCCACGAACCCACCCAGAAAGACAAGAGGTGCGACGATGGCGCCGATAAAGAGTCCCGGGACGAGCGTGACGAGGCCGCGTTTGTCGAACCAGCGTCCGAACACCAGCGAACCCGCGCCCGAGGCGCCCATCGCTGCCGCATAGAAAACCGGCACCAGCGCCGGTGCGAGGATTTTGCTCCTGGCGAAATGAAACGCGATCAGCGGGTAATCCGCAAAGCCGAACGCCACGAGCGCCGCCGCTGCCGCGTAAAGCCAGAATGCAGGCGACAGCGCCGCGCCGGGTTTTGCATCCTTTTCGGGCGGCGCCACATGCCCCGCATAGGAAAAACGCAGGCGCACGGTCACGACGCTGGTGAGCGTCAGCGCCGCCGGAATACCCAGCCACAGAAAGGCCGTGCGGTAATCGCCATGATGGGCGAGCACGAGGGCTGCGATCAGCGGACCCGCCAGCGCGCCCGTCTGGTCCATCGCTTCGTGCAGGCCGAACGCCCAGCCTTGTCCGATATGCTCGCCCGCGCGCGACATCATGGTGTTGGCGGCGGGATTGCGGACGGCCTTGCCTGTGCGCTCGAGAATGATGAACAGCGCCGCCGCCCACCAGTTTCCGGCGAGCGCAAGCGCGGGCACCGCCGCCATCTGGATCGCGTAACCGGCCAGCGCGAGCGGCCAATAGGCGCGCGTGCGTTCGGCGAGGCGGCCCGAGCCCAGCCGCAGAAGATAGCCGAACAACTCGCCGGTGCCCGCGATCGCGCCCACGGCCGCGCCGCTCGCGCCCAGGCTCGCGAGGAACGGCCCGCTGATGCCGCGCATCCCTTCATAGGCCATGTCGGCGAACAGGCTCACCACGCCGAAGGCGATGATGAAGGCGAGGCCGGATTTCTTGTCGAAGGAAACTGTCTCTGGCATGCGCCGCAATCTAACGAAGCGCGCCGGCGCTGCTAGAGAAAACTGGGGTGTTTTGAGTTTTTCCAACCCAAAATAGCATCACCCTCCCCTTGAGGGAGGGTCGAAATTTTTTCTTGGAGCGACAGCGACAAGAAGAAATTTCGGGGAGGGGTGATGTTGATGGAGTACCCCTCCCCGAAAAATTCTTCGTGCCCGCTCGCTGTCGCTCACGGCTCTCAGAATTTTTCGACCCTCCCTCAAGGGGAGGGTGGAATCGTTTGATCAACGAAAAATCGAAATACCTTATAGGCTAAGTAGCTCATGGATCCTTGTCGGCGGCTGGGGCTCCATGTTGCCGCGCGCAAAATCGTCTTTCCACGCCTCGAACGATGCCGGGTCGCCGCCGCGGCGATGGAAATAGAGCCGTTGCGCCAGCGCGCGCAGCGGCGGCGTCACCAGCATGGCGTCGATCAGCGCGTTGGGTGGCGCGAGATCGAGAACGCGCCGCAGCGCCCGCTTGAACCGGTAGCGCGGAATTTCGCGCGCGAAAGCCTGCAGCGGATGGCCGCCGCGGTCGTAGAGATATTCGCCGACCAGTTGGGCGGCACGCCGGCCGAAATGAAGTGCCGTGTGGATGCCGCCGCCCGTGACCGGCGAGACAAGTCCGGCGGCATCGCCGATCAGGAGCACATTGGCGCGCCCGATCGGCCCGACCGGGCCGCCGGTGGGAATGAGGCCGCTTCTCCGCTCGACAATGCGAAGCTTATCGCTGCCGGAGATATGCGCCGCGCGCGCGAGAAATTCGGAAAGTTGTGGCTTCCGGCCCCGTACGGAGGCAACGCCGATTTGCGTCACGCCGTGGCCCGGAACGATCCAGCCGATATAGCCCGCGGCGATGCGGCTGTCGGCGAAACAATGCAGGAATCGGGGATCGATTCCGTCAAGCGGCTCGCATTCGACTTCGAGGCCGGCAAGAAAACGCCGGTTGCGGCCGAGACCGAAAAATTGCGCCACCCCCGAACGCGCACCGTCGGCGCCGATCAGGAATCGTGTGCGAAGACCGAGCGTGGGCAATGCAAGGTGAGAGCCGTCTTCGGTCGCGCCCTCGAATCGCTTGCCGTAGAGCAGTTTCGCGCCGGCGCGCCCGGCTTCCGCGGCCATCCAGCGCAACAGTCCGGCCGTATCCGTCGCCTGGAAATAATAACCCGGCGCGTGCAGATCGAGTGCGCGTCCGTCCGGTGCATGGAGCCGAACGCCGCGCACCTTGCGCATCAGGTGGGCGGGCAAATCGCAATCGTCGGTCACCTCTTTGACGAGAATGCCCGTGGTGCGCACGCGTGCGCCCGGTTCCGGCTTGCCGTCGATGACGGCGACCTTCAGTCCGCGTAGCGCGGCCGTCCGCGCGCAGGCAAGGCCCGCAAAGCTTCCACCTGCGATGACAAGATCGAACGGCGCGGGCATGGCGTTCCCCCAAGACTGATCGGGGGAGAGTCCTGCCGCGTTATGGCAGGATTGCGGCGGCGCTACGCCCCCAATGCGCCGCCGGTCGCGCTTGGTCGACGATGGTTGGCGCCGTCAACGCGCGCGGGCGGGCTCGAACGTGATTCGCAGCCGCATGCCGGTCGCATCGGCATATCGCTCAAGCGTCCGAGTCGACGGTTTCACACGGCCGCTTTCCAGACGTGCAATGGCTGTCTGGGTCGTATGCATTCGGCGCGCCAACTGCTCTTGGGTAAGTCCTGCACGCGTACGGGCTTTGATCATCGCCGATGCGATGCTGAATTCATGTTCAAGGGCATCATATGCCCGCTTATAGCCGGGCCGTTTGAGCCAGGTCTTGTGCAGTTCGTCCAGAGTCGCGCCGCTCATACTATCTTCCTCGCCGCGGGGCTACGCCCGCAATGCGCCGCCGGTCGCCTTGATCACTGCGGCCACGATTTTCTGCGCCGCCGCTTCGATTTCCGAATCGGTGAGCGTGCGGTCCTTGGGCTGAAACCGCACCGCGATGGCGAGCGATTTCTTGCCCGCCGGCACGCCCTTGCCTTCATAGAGATCGAACGCGTCCACGCGTTCGATCAACGCGCGCTCGGTGTTGCGCGCCGCGCGCACGACTTCCTCGGCGGTCACTTTCGCGTCCAGCACGAAAGCGAAATCCCGCTCGACGGCGGGATAGGGCGAGGGCGCGAAGCTCGGCCGCGCTTTGCCCTTCGTCTTCGGCTCGGGGATCGCATCGAGGAAGATCTCGAACGCGGCTGCCGGACCTTTGAGATCGAATGCCGCGAGTATCCCGGGATGTACCTCGCCGAAAACGGCGATGGTCTTGGGGCCTAGCGCGAGCGTTCCGGAACGGCCGGGATGATACCAGGCCGGGGCGCCGCTCCTGATGGGCGCGGTCATTGCGCCGCCCATGACCGTTTCGATCGTCGCCAGCATGTCGGCCTTCACGTCGAACGTGTCGGCGGGATGCGACGACATCGCCCAGCTTCGTGCGCCTGCGCCGGCGCGGATGCCGGCGGCGACGGTCGTCTGGGCGCCGGGCATGCCGCTTTCGAACTGGGCGCCCACTTCCATCAGCATCTGATCGGCGATCCCGCGCGCGGCGTTGCGCGAGGCAGCGGCCAGCAGCGACGGCAACACGCTGGGGCGCAACGCATCCATGTCGGCCGAGATGGGATTTTCCACCTCGCGCGCGTCGTCGCCGCCGCCGAACAGCGCGGCATGCGCGCGGGGAATGAACGAATGGGAGATCGTCTCGATGAAACCGCGCGCGGCGAGTTGACGCCGCGCCAGCCGCACCCGCTTCTGCGGCGGCGTTAGCACGGAATGGGCGACCGCATGCGGACGCGACATGGGCACAGACGCGACATGATCGAGCCCATGGATGCGCACGACCTCTTCGACGAGATCGGCGCGGCCTTCGACGTCGCTGCGCCAGGAGGGCGGCGTCACGGCCATCGCGTCGCCGCCTTCGACTGCAAAACCCAGGTTCGTCAGAATTCGCACGATTTCGGCTTTGGCGAGGTCGAGGCCGGTGAGCCGCGTCACGGCGCGGGCGGAGAATTCGATCGTCCGCCGCCAGGCGGGAACTGCGCCCGCCACCACGATCTCCGACGGTTCACCGCCGCAGAATTCGACAATCCATTTGGTGGCGAGTTCGAGACCCGGAATTACGAACTCTGGATCGACGCCGCGTTCGAAGCGGTAGCGTGCATCCGACACGATGCCGAGCTTGCGTCCCGTGGCCGCCACGCGCGCCGGATCGAAGAAGGCGGATTCGATGAAGACGTTGACAGTCGTTTCCGTGCAGCCGGTCTCTTCGCCGCCCATCACGCCTGCGATGCCGCGCGCCGCCGCATTGTCCGCGATCACGCACATGTCGGCATCGAGAGTGTAAGTCTTGCCGTCGAGCGCGAGCAGGGTTTCGCCGTTCTTCGCAAGGCGCGCCTGCAAATCGCCCGAGAGCTTGTCCGCATCGAACACGTGCAGCGGGCGGCCGCGGTCAATCGATATCAGGTTGGTCACGTCGACCAGCGCGGAGATCGGCCTAAGCCCAATCGCGCGCAGCCAGTCCTGCACCCATCTGGGGCTTGGGTCATTTTTCACCTTGCGCACCAGCCGGCCGGCGAACAGCGGGCAGGCGCTTTCGGCGCCATGTGGGAATTCGAGATGGATGCGTGTGGGGCTCAGGAATTTTCCCGGCACGGGTGAAACCGTCCCGCTCTTGAGGCGGCCCAGCCCCGCCGCGGCCAGATCGCGCGCGATGCCGTAGACGCTGGTGCAGTCGCCGCGGTTGGGCGTGATCGCGACATCGATGACGGGATCGTCGAGACCCAGCGCCGAAGCGGCCGGCGTGCCCGTTCGCGCATTGGCGGGCAACTCGATGATGCCCTCATGCTCGTCCGACAGCAGAAGCTCGCGCTCCGAACACAGCATGCCGCGCGATTCGACGCCGCGGATGGCGGAGATCTTGAGCGCTTCGCCGGAAACCGGAATCACGGTGCCGGGCTTGGCGAACACGCCCTTCATGCCGGTATGCGCATTGGGCGCGCCGCAGACGACCTGAACGATGTCCTCGCCCGTATCGACCATGCAGAGCTTGAGCTTGTCGGCGTTGGGGTGCTTCTCGGCCGAGACGACATGGGCGACGACGAAATCGCGGAGCGCCGCGCCCTTGTCTTCGATCGCTTCGACTTCGAGGCCGATGCGCGTCATCGTGTCGGCGACCGTGTGCGCGTCCGCCTCCGTCTCGAGGTGGTCCTTCAACCAGGAGAGCGTGAATTTCATCGGCTGAGCCCCCCGTCAAGCGTGGGCACGTCGAGCGCGGCAAAGCCGAAATGGCGCAGCCAGCGAATGTCGGATTCGAAAAACGCGCGCAGATCCGGCGCGCCATATTTCAGCATCGCCATGCGGTCGAGGCCGAAGCCGAACGCGAAGCCCTGGTAGCGCTCGGGATCGATGCCGCACATGGCAAGCACGCGCGGATGCACCATCCCGGAACCGCCCAGTTCCAACCAATCATTGCCCGTGCCGAACTTGATCTGGCCGCCGGAACGGTCGCAGCGCATGTCCCATTCGACGCTGGGTTCCGTGAACGGAAAGAACGACGGCCGTGCGCGCAGTTCGATGCGCTCGACTTCGAAGAATGCGGAGCAGAACTGTTCCACCACCCATTTGAGGTGACCGAGATTGGTGTCCTCGTCGATCACCAGCGCTTCGAGCTGGTGGAACATCGGAGTGTGCGTCGCGTCCGAATCGTGGCGATAGGTGCGCCCCGGCGCGATGATGCGGATGGGCGGCTTTTGCGCCAGCATGGTGCGCACCTGCACAGGGCTCGTATGCGTGCGCAGCACGTGACGCGAGCCATCGGCTTGGCGCGCGAGATAGAACGTGTCGTGCATCTGCCGCGCCGGATGATCGGGCGGGATGTTAAGCTTGGTGAAATTGTAATCGTCGAATTCGACGTCGGGGCCTTCGCCGATGGCGAAACCGAGATCGGCGAAGATCGCCGTGATCTCGTCGAGCACCTGGGAGACGGGATGGATCGAACCCTGCGGCTCGGGGCGCGCCGGCAAGGTCACGTCGACCCGCTCATGGGCGAGGCGCGCGTTCAACGCTTCGTCGCCGAGCACCGACTTGCGCCGCGCAATGGCGTCGGCCACGCGGTCGCGCAATCCGTTGAACAGCGGGCCGTTCACGCGGCGCTCGTCGGCGCTCATGCCGCCCAGCGATTTCAGAAGCTCGCTGACCGAACCCTTCTTGCCGAGAGCCGCGATGCGCGCGGCATCCAGGCTCGCATCGTCGGACGCAGCCGCAATCGCGTCCAGAATCCGGCGCTCGAGGTTTTCAATATCGCTCATGGCTGACCCCAATCGGTGACACGGCTTGAATCACGGCCCGGCATTGCTGCCAAGGCCGGCCGGCTCCGATGGGTATCCGCGAAACGTCAGGCGTGGCCTTCGACGCCAGCCTGATCCACCAGAGCCTTGAAGGCCTCGGGCTGGTGCACGGCGAGATCGGCCAGGACCTTGCGGTCGATCTCGATGCCGGCGCGGCCGAGGCCGCTGATAAATCGGCTGTAGGTGACGCCGTAAAGCCGGCAGGCCGCATTGATGCGCTGGATCCAGAGCGCGCGGAAGTTCCGCTTGTTCTCCTTGCGGCCGATATAGGCGTGCTGCATGGAGCGGTCGACCGCGGCATTGGCCGAGGTGATGGTGTTCTTGCGGCGACCGCGGAAGCCTTTGGCCTGTTTGAGGACGCGCTTGCGGCGCAGGCGCGAGGGTACGGCGCGGGGGGCACGGGACATGGGCGGTTCTCCTTTTTAACCCGAATACGGCATCCAGCGCTTGACGCGCTGGGTTTCGGAATCGGAGAGCGTTGCAGTGCCCCGCAGATTGCGGATCTGCTCGTTCGAGCGCCGGATCAGGTGATGGCGCTTGCCGGCCTGGCCGGTCTTGATCTTGCCGTTCGCAGTGAATTTGAAGCGCTTTTTGGCGCCCGATTTGGTCTTCATCTTGGGCATTTTGCGTCTCCTTTGGGCCCGGAGGCCCGGTCGCGTTCAGGGTCGCCACGGCATGCCCTTTCGCCGGGCGGCCCGAAGAGGGGGCGTCTTATACGGGAAGGAGGGGTGGTTGCAAGGGCGGACCGGCCGGCGCCGAGGACCCTTCAGGTCGTCAGATTGTACATCAGGCCGAACGGGTCCCTGACGTAGCATCGTGGGAATTCGGGCTCGTCCTTGACGATGGTGCAGCCGTTTTCGACCAACCGGCGTTTGGCGTCTTCGACATTGCCGACCGTCACTTCGAACACCGGGCCCAACGCCGGGCCGCGCTCGATGAACATATTGATGCGCGCGCCATGGAGACTGATCATGTTCAGCGTTTCGCCCGTGATTTCGAATCCCAGCTGTTCGACATAGAAGCGCGCGGCGCTTTTCGGATCCTGCGCCTGAAAGATGATGTCGGTGCCGAAGCTGTTCGCCATGTTGTTCCCCGAAGGATTTGAACCGGGGTCACGGTACAGCGATCTCCTACGGGCCGCCATGCGCCGTTCTTGCTGACCGGCGGCCCGCGCAGTAGCGTCGTCCGATTGCCTTTGATGAGGCCGCAATGATCCCGCTGTTCCAGGAATTCAAGAAATTCGCCATGCGCGGCAGCGTGGTCGATCTGGCCGTCGGCGTCGTGATCGGCGCCTCCTTCACCGGTATTGTCAATTCGTTCGTCAAGGACGTGATCATGCCGCCCATCGGGCTCCTGCTCGGCGGCATCGATTTTTCCAACCTGTTCATCGTGCTCAAGGGCAGCCATGCGGCGACGCTCAAGGCCGCGCAGGATGCGGGCGCCGTCACGATCAATTACGGGCAATTCTTCAACGCCATCGTGAATTTCCTGATCGTGGCCTTTGTGTTGTTCCTGATGCTGCACCAATTGAACCGCCTGATGGCGCCGAAGGCGGGAGAGCCGGCGCCGGCGCCGCCGGAGGACGTCACGCTGCTGCGCGAAATCCGCGATCTCCTGAAGGAACGCAAATGACAACATTCAAATTGCAATTCTATGTCGCGATCCTGGCGGCGACTGCGAGCGCCGCGGGCGCACAGGCGCCGTTGGACACGCAAGCGATGTCGCAAACGGCCGCCGGCTTCTACGGCGTCTACATGACCTTGCATCCTTCGGATGGAATTCCCGACGCGGCGCTGCGCGCGCGGTTCGAACCGTTCATCTCGCCTGCGCTGGACAAGCTCCTGGCCGACGGCGAGGCGGCCCAAATCCATTACGCCAAGGCCACCAAGAATCAGTCGCCGCCGCTCGTGGAGGGCGATTTGTTCACGCCCAATTTCGAAGGCGCGACCTCGTACAAGCTGGGCGCCTGCGTCGAAGACGCCGGCGGTGCGCATTGCTCCGTCGCGTTCGTCTATGACGATCGCAAGGACAAGCCCGTCAAATGGACCGACACGGTGATCCTCACGCATACGCAGGCGGGCTGGCGCGTCGACGACATCGCCTATGGCGGCAACGCGCAATTCGGCAATCGCGGCAAGCTGACCGAGACGCTCAAATCCGCGATCCAGGAGGGCAACGACTTTAAGGAGTGATTTGGGGACTTTTTCCGCACGCCAATCGAAGCGAGGTATCGGCAATGAGCGACGAGAAACACGAACCGGTCGAAAAGACCGACGAGGAATGGCAGCGGACGCTGTCGCCCGAGCAATATCGCGTGCTCCGCAAGCACGGCACGGAACCGGCGCGCTCCAGCCCGCTCAACGCCGAGAAGCGTGACGGTATGTTCGTCTGTGCGGGTTGCGGCGAGCCGCTGTTCGATTCCACCACGAAATATGAAAGCGGCTCCGGCTGGCCGAGTTTCTACGCGCCCCGCGACGGCGCGGTCGGGACATCGACGGACCGCGCGCTGCTCGCGGTGCGCACGGAAGTTCATTGCGCGCGCTGCGGCGGCCATCTCGGTCATGTCTTCGAAGACGGCCCGCGACCCACGGGACTTCGCTATTGTATGAACGGCACAGCACTTGGCTTCGCGCCGAAGAAGGAAGGCTGATGCAGCCGGACCTCATCGCGAAAATCGTTGGGGTCGCGATTGTCGCAATTCCGATCATCATTGCCATCACGCTGCACGAAGCGGCCCATGGCTATGTCGCCCGCCACTTCGGCGACGACACGGCCGAGAAGGCGGGCCGCATTTCGCTCAACCCGCTCCGCCACATCGACCCGTTCGGCACGATCCTGCTGCCGGCCGTGCTGCTGCTTTCGGGCACCGGCTTCGTATTCGGTTACGCCAAGCCGGTGCCGGTCAATTTCGGGCAGTTGCGCCATCCCAAACAGGACATGGTGTGGGTCGCGGCGGCGGGACCTGGGATGAATTTCCTGCTCGCCGCCATATCCGTGCTGCTGATCTATATCCCCGAGCTCGCGGGCGTTCCGCCCGGCGGGATTCTGCTTCGCATGCTATGGGCGTCGATCGAGATCAATCTCGTGCTGGCCGTCCTCAACATGATCCCGATTCCGCCGCTCGATGGCGGACGCGTCGCGGTGGGCCTGTTGCCCATGCCGCTGGCCAAGCCCCTGGCCCAGGTCGGGCGTTTCGGGATGCTGCCCATATTGGTCATCTTCATCCTGTTGCCGCTGATCGGCGTCAATGTGTTCGGCCCGCTGATTGCTGGCCCGGTGCAATTCCTCGAGCGGCCGATCCTGGCGCTCCTCGGCCTTCATACCGGCTGAGTTCGGGTGTCAGCCGGCCACCAGATCCTGGAACTCGGGATGCTTGCCGATGAATGCGGCGATGAACGGACATTTGACGACGAGTTTGCCGCCCCGGCTGCGGGCGAGTTCGAGCGTGCCGCGCGCGAGCGCCGAGCCGATTCCCTGGCCGGCCAGGGCGTCCGGCACCTCGGTGTGGATGAGCGTGCGCGTCGGCCCGTCGTCGCGATAGGTCACGAACGCAGTCGCCCCGCCGGCGTCGAGTTCATAGCGGTGCGCGGCCTCATTGTCCCTGACGGCATTGGCCATGGTCGGTTCCCTTCATTCGGGCGCAATTCCGGGCCCGAACCGGCACAGCAGGATAGACCGGCTACCGGAACCATTCACCCTCATGCGAGGAAATTTTGGGCAAAAGGGCGATGCCGTCGGCTGCTTTTCGCGCAAGCCCCGGCGCTCCCTCTTTCGTGAGGGCTATGGGGACTTTTCAAACAAGCTCTTACCGCTTAATGAGAAAAGCCCATTCGGATAGGACGCCCCATGAACGAACAGCTCTTCCAGATCATGCGCTTTCAGGTTTTGGCCGCGGCGCTCCAGTCCGGCGCACGCGAAAAGTTGCACGATTCCTACGTCTTCGCCTGGGACGCGAGCATCTATCCCCTGTTCAACGACGCGGCCGACTATCACAAGCCGTTCGCCGACCAGTTCGCGATTCCGAAGCCCATGATCGAGGAGCTGTTCAAGAAGCTCGACGGAATCTGGGCAGAGCAGAAACAGGTCACCTTCTTCCAGATCGAGGAAATGTACCGCAACACCAAATGGGACCGGTACAATCTGATCCTGGGCCTGCGCTATATGTGGCTGCACGAGCAGTTCGAGCATTCGTTCTGGCACAAGATCATGGAACCCAAGCAGCATCCGAACGAGGCGCGCGAAATCACGCTGAGATACGAGCGTACGATGGACGTGTTCTTCAAGGCCAACGACCGGATCTGAGTTTCTCGCCGGACGATGTGTGTCCACCCTCCCTCAAGGGGCGGGTGGTAAATAAGACAGGCAAAAGCCGTCGCCGTGCAGCCAGCATTCGGCGTCCGCCGGATGCGGTTCGCGGCGCAACGAGCGCACGGCGGTGATTTCGGCACGGCGGCTGCGAAGCGATTCCATCAGCCGCGTGTTCGCATCCGCGGCGCGCCCGCCCTGAAAATGGATGAAGCCCACGGGCATGATGAACTGGGCCGCAAACGCCGCCGCTGTCGTTCGTGTCACAAGGAGCATCGCACCCGCGCCGCTTGCCGCCGACATGCCGTCCACCGTCAACGGAAACACGAGCCGTCCCCCCGGTCTCAGCGCATCCAGCCACGCGGGCAGCGGATGGGTGAGGCCCGCGCTGACGACGATGACGTCCATTGGCCCCGCGTCGAACTGTGCGCCGCTGGCACATATGACGCGAGCGTTCGGCCAGGGCTGCAGCGCTTCGCGAGCGCGTGCCGCGAGCGCGTCATCGACTTCCACGCCCGTGACGGCGCCGCCCGTCAGCTCGGCGAGAATGGCGCTGTAATAGCCCGTGCCGCAGCCCACATGCAGAATCTGCTCGCCGGGCTTGACCGCAAGCTTGTCGAAAATGACCGCCCACAGGCTCGGTTGGCCGTTGTTGATTTCCTGCTCTTCGTCGAGCGCCACGAGAAGATCGTGATAGAGCGCGCGCGGATCGTCGCCGCTCACCGTCTGATAGAGCCGCGGACCCATCGTCATGCTCATCCCGAAGTGGCGGGCGCCAATCCGCCATGGCCCGGGACCGATGAATCTTTCGCGGGGCACTCGGGAGAACGCGTCGATCAGCTCGACTGAGCCCACGCGCCCGGCCAGACGCAGATCCTGTGCAAAATACCGCCGCGCGGCGGCCACATCTTCTGCTGTCACGTCTTCCATCCCGGGCCTCTTTCCGCTAAGGATTGTGCGCTTTCACACACCATCGAGAGGTGTGCGATACCACAGGATTACGTATTTGACGCCACATCCACAGGCAGTAGTATCCCTGCGAATTAACGCTAAGCGTTATACTCGGCTCGGGGAGAATTCAAATTTACCAGCCTGCCAATTCGGTCGACGGGTGGATTGCGCTGTACAAGCGCTATCGCGGCGACGCCTTGGCATTGCTCGATATCAGGCGGACCGATGGGGCGTGGCTGAACGCCGGAACTGCGGTCGAATGCTGCCTAAAAGCGGCGATCATGAAAAGGGGGCGGTTTAACCACTGGCCGGGACCGGACACCCATCCGGGCCTCTGGACGCATGATTTACGGGGTCTTTTCGAAGTGCTCGGTATAAGCCCCAGCGGGTTTAATCCGAGGGACCCTATCGCGCCGGTGCTTAAAACTGTTTTAGATTGGCGACGACAAGACGGATACTCAGTCGGAAAGACGCCCGCAAGAAACGCCGAGGCAATTTGCGAGGCCGCATTCGGCCCAAACGGAGTCGTAGAATGGCTAGCCCGCCTCTACCACCTGAATATCTGACCGCTGGTCGAGATTATACGGATGCTATCCAACGATTGGGAATGCGTCCGCGATTCTTAGGCTGGGGCTGGGAGCCCACTGTCAATTTGTGGCAACTGGTCGTGATATCATCAATTGTGGATGCGGGCGGCCCACTCCAGTTGAACAGGCTTCTCTTTCGCGCTTACAACGCCAACGCGACGCCCCAGGCAATTTCTCCGTTTATTGTTCGCGTTTTTAGTCCCGAGATTGTGCCGCCACATCTTTTGACGATGCCGGTCGGAGAAACGGACATGATGACCCATGATCCTAAAACTATGGAGATAAAGGCAAAATTCAAAGGGTACATGACCGTGAATTTTATGGGACTCGAAATCAACGGCATTCACGCCTACGAAATCATCAAGCGCAAAAAGCATGGCTATCACGAACACCGTGATGAATGGCGTCTGTTTCGGCACAATGTTGAAAAGTTAGCAGCATGAAAAAGTCGAATGAGACCTATTCGAAGGAAGATACAGAGCGCCGACTTAAAACGATTCTGCAAGGCGCCTTCTCTGGCCCTCCAACGCCGCTGAAGGATATTCCGAAAACGAGGAAGAAGGTGCCTAAACCTTCTTCCTCCGGTCGCGCCAACGGGAAAAGTGGGCAGCCTTAGATTTAAACGACTTCGACTTAATCAACTGGATGATACGTGAGGCGCTTGCCTTCTGCGCCGCGTATTGCGGCAATGCAGCGGGCTTCGTCATCGCAGCCCAACGCCTCACGGTGGTTATAACGAAAATCAAATTCGGCAAGATAGCGGTGCAGATGTTTTTCCGAGCAATGCTGATACACACCTTTCATGCCGCGCTTGAAGATTGAAAAGTAGCCCTCGGCGCTATTCGAATGAATGGCAACGCCGTTTTCGTAGCGGACGTATTCTTTCTTACTGTGGTTGGTCGTTTCATGTCCTGCGAAAACCTCGTCCATCTTTTTGTAGAGGCCGCTTTCGTCAGTATGCAAGTGCGCTTCGTGCGCGATGTTGTCGGCGATGATCCGCGATACAGTTTTCTTATCTGCGCGGGGAACGTGGAATGACCGCACGTTGCCGTGACGTTCTACCAACGTGACGATGGCGCGCTTGTTACCGATGCCGATAGCTTTACCCCGGTTGTGCCGATAGCGGCTTACCTTGAAGGGAGAACCATCAGCCCGCGTCTGAGACGGATTTTCGACGTTTCCCAGATACGTCTCGTCAACTTCCACAATGCCTTCCGGGCCGATCATATTGGGGAGGTCGAGGCCGCCCATACGCATCGCTTCCATGACGCGGTGATGCAGAAACCAAGCGGTGTTGTACTGGCAGCCGAGCGCGCGGTGTAACTGATGGGCGCTAAAGCCCTTCTTAGAGGAAGCGCCCAGCCAGAACGCCATAGCCCACTGTGTCAGCTTCGCGTGGCTGCGCTCCATGACGGTGCCGGTCATGACCGTGAAATCCTTGCGGCATTCCTTCTCGCCGCAACGATACCGGCCCGGCTTTTTGGTCGCGTAGTGCTTCAGGCTTCCGCAATGGGGGCAAACCGGCTCGCTATTCCAGCGGGCAGCCTCAAACCAAGCGCGGGCCGCTTCTTCATCGTGGAAATGCTTGGCGGCGAAAGTGTTCTTGCCCATGGACCTAACTCCCTATGGACAAAACACTACTCTTTGAGGTATGTGGTGTCAACTACGTAATTGTGCGATACCACACACTCGCCCCGGGAGCCAGATGACCCAGCGTTTCTATCCGGCCGTTCTCGAACGCGGCGCTAAGGACACGTTCGGCGTGTGGTTTCCGGATTTTCCGGGCTGCGTGGCGGCGGCGAAATCGCAGGAAGACGCCATCGCGCGGGCCCAGAGAGCGTTGGCCGAGACGGTCGATGCGCTGGCCGAGCACGAGCGCCCGCTGCCCGATTCCACGCCGTTCGAGAAGATCAAAATCCCCAAGGGCTGCGATTTCCTTGCGTTCTTCGCCGTGGGCGTCGAACCGCCAGATCCGTCCGAACGGGTGAACATCTATCTCCCCAAGAGCCTGATCGCGCGGGCCGACAAGCGGGCGGCCGAACTCGGCATGAGCCGCTCGAGCTTTTTCGGGCTCTCCATTAGCGGTGCGCTGACGGGGTTCCCGGGACTGATTTTGACCAAGGGGCAATTGCGGCTGACGCGCACGGAGGTGCGCAAAGCCCAGCTCGCCCGCTCGGGCAAGCGTTGAGTTTGGCCCCGCTGTCGCAATCGCGGCACAGGCTGGGCTATCGTGGATGGGGTGGGAGGATCGACGATGAACGATCGCAGGATGGCGGCGCTTGCGGGCGCGGGAATTTTTGCAGGTCTCGTGGTGCTGATCTCCGGGATCGTGGCAGCGAGCGGGCTCTACAATGTCGGCGCCGATGTGCCGCATCTGGCGCTCACGCGCGGTTTCCTCGAATTCGTGCGCGAGCGGTCGATCGACGTCCATTTGGACTCGGTTGCCGTGCCGCAGCTACGCGATCCGCACATGATCGCGGACGGTGCCTCGGACTATGATGCGATGTGCACGGCCTGCCATCTCGCGCCCGGCATGGCGGAAAACGAAATGCGCCCCGGCATGAATCCCAGGCCGCCCGTCCTGTGGCGCGAACCGGTGGACGAGCCGGCCGAGCAATTCTGGGTGATCAAGCACGGCATCAAGATGACGGGAATGCCGGCTTGGGGCGTCACGCATTCCGACCAGGAAATCTGGAACATGGTGGCGTTCCTCCAGATTCTTCCTTCGTTGTCGCCGCAACGTTACCATGCACTGACGATGGAAGCGGCCGGACACCACGATCACGATCACATGAACATGGAGAATTGAAATGGTGCGCGTCCCCGCCAAGCTTTCATTGACCGTCTTCGCCTGCGCTTTCGTCCTGTTCGCGGCGTCCACTGCGACGGCCCAACCCGGCTACCGGCTGACGAAGACCGTCCTGCTCGGCGGCGACACGTTCTGGGACTATCTGAAGATCGATGCAGCGGCGCGCCGGCTCTACATCACGCATGGCACGCATGTCGTGGTCGTCGACGCGGATACGACGGCCGTCGTGGGTGACATTCCGAACACGCAAGGGGTGCATGGCGTGGCGATTGCGGACGATCTCAGCCGCGGCTTTGCGAGCGACGGCATCGACAACACCGTGACCGTGTTCGACACCCACGCATTGGCAAATGTCGGGCGCGTTTATACCGGCGTGAAACCCGACGCCATCGTCTACGAGCCCGCCACCCATCAGGTCTTCACCTTCAACGGCGGCAGCGGCGACTCCACCGCCATCGACGCCGCCACGCTCAGGGTCACGGGCACGATTCCGCTGGCCGGCAAGCCGGAATTCGCCGCAGTCGACGGCCATGGCATGGTGTTCGTCAACATCGAGGATAAAAGCGAGCTTGTCGCCATCGACGCGCGCACGCTCAAGATCACCGCGCGCTGGTCGCTTGCGCCGTGCACGGAGCCATCCGGCCTGTCGATCGATGCGCAGCATGACCGCCTGTTCTCCGGCTGCCACAACGATACGATGGCGGTGGTGAACGACAAGACGGGTGCGATCGTCGCCGCATTGCCAATCGGCAAGGGCGTGGACGCCACGCGTTACGATCCGGGAACGGGGCTCGCATTCGCCTCCAACGGCGATGGAACGCTGACCGTCATCCACGAAGATTCGCCCGACAAATTCTCCGTGGTCGGCGACGTCGTCACGCAGACGGGCGCGCGCACGATGGAGGTTGATCCCCAAACCCACAATGTCTTTCTGGTGACGGCCGATTTGACCAAGGTCACGCCGACGCCCGCCTCGCCGCGCGGGTTCGCGATGGTGCCGGGAACCTTCCGACTGCTGGTCTATAGCGGGCCATGAGCCCCTCCGGCAGGATTTACGGCGTCTTAACGCGCAGGCGTTAATTTTCTCGAATGGCGATCATGTGATTGCCGGCAAGCGCTTGCCACGAATTCACAAACGAGCGGCGCAATTGGGTATCGGCGGCGGGTGAGTTTGAAAAGGCCGTCGCATGTCGAACGCCGTTTCCGGATTTCTGCGAATGACAATCGGCACGCGCCCGGTGCAGTCATGAGCGCGCTGATGCCGGTCATGCAGGAATTCTGCGACGTGGCCATCGGCCCTCTGGTGCCGGAAGATTCCGCGGCGATCTTTCGCTGGGTCAACGACGTCAAGAGCGCGAGCCTGGATGTCGCGTACCGTCCGGTCGACGGCGTCGCGTTCAACGCCTGGCTGGGCACCTTCGCCACCGATACGTCCAAAGTGCTGTTCGTGATTTGCAGGCGCCAAAATCCGGCCGCCTGCGGCTACATCCAGATCACCAATATCCATTCCATTCATCGTTCGGCGGATATCGGCATCCGGATCGGCAGCGACGAGGACAGGGGCCGCGGCATGGGCAGGGCCGCGCTGAGCCTGGCGGTGAATTACGCCTGGAACCATCTCAACCTCAATCGCGTGCAACTGACCGTGCTCGCGACCAATGTGCGGGCGGTGCGGGCCTATAAGGCGGTTGGCTTTCAGGAAGAAGGTCTTTTCCGGCGCGCCGTCTTTATCAATGGCAATTGGACCGATGTGCTGGCGATGGCGATTTTGCGCCCCGAACTTGCGCAAACGGAGCAACGCACCAAGGCGGCGCCGATTGCCCTCGCGGTGGCGTCCGGATAGCGCGTCCGCCGGCCGCTGCCCAAAAGAAAAGGGCGGCGGAGCAAGCTCCACCGCCCTTCCCGAAGTCCCAAGCGAACTCAGACGGCCTTTAGATTGACCGCCTTCGAACCGCGCGCGTCAGGCTGGATGTCGAACGACACCTTCTGGCCTTCCGAAAGGCTGCGCATTCCGGCCGCTTCGACGGCTGTGGCATGAACGAAAACGTCCTTGCCGCCGCCTTCCGGCGAAATGAATCCAAAGCCCTTGGCGGTATTGAAGAACTTCACTGTTCCGATGGTCATTGATTGATCCTTGCGTCATCGGGTTCCGTCCAGGCGACATGCCCAAACGGCCGCGGGTCGACGCTATCAGGAAGGGAAGTTCGACTGTCTCGTCCGGGCGCGCACATAAGGCGGGCAGGGATTCAAACAACAGGTGCGCTTCTTCTGACGGGACGCCGTCGCGTAACGATCGTATAGAACGATTGGGCTAGGATTGCAACGGACGCGTTTTGTTCCGCGCGCGGGGCTTTTTCGCCTTGGGCGCGGGCTTTTCGGCCGCCAGCTTGTCCGCCGCTTCCTTGTCGGCCGCCTCTTTCGCCAGGCGCAGCGCCTTCAATTTCGCCATCTTGGCGTCGCCGGCGGCGCGTTCGCGCGCGATTTCCTGCTTGATGGCGGTGTCGCGCTGCTCGGATGCAGCGAAATAGTTTTGTGCCTTGTTGCGCGCGGCGTCTCGCGTTTCGCTGTGGCCGGCCATGATCGATCTTTCTTTGAAATGCGTGGGGCCGAAGCGCGGCCGTCGCGGGCGGCGCGAATCGGATCGATGCGCCATGGCCCTGCAGGCAGCTTAGCACGCTTTATTTGGAAAAGGGGGGCGCCGAGCGCGGCTCGATAAGGATGGGCGAATGGGCAAAACGCCGATGGAAGGCGGAGATTCGATCGAAATGGACGGAAAGCGCGCCGGCTGGCCGTCAGGTCTTGGCGGCGTTGACCTCGTCTGCCGTGAGACCGACGCTCAGCAGGAAATCCGTGAACAGGGAAATGACCAGTTCGGCATCGACCGGAACCATGCGCTTTGTGGGAAAGCGGTATCTCCAGAAGCTCACGATATGGGCAAGTCCCCCAGCTTTTCGCCCAGCTCCACGAACATATGCGGTGCGCGGAGCAGAAAATCCCGAAAGGATTGGGGCTGGCCGCGGTCGACCAGATCCGCGAAGAATGTGTCGTAAATTCCCAGAAGGTTGCTCGCCTCGGTTACGGTCTCGGCCATACGATTCACCAGGCGGCGCTTCGATGCGATGATGTATCTGAGTTCGTCGCCGCGCACGCTGCGCGCGATCGGCACGCTCGCGATCTCCTTGGCGACGACAGAAATCTTCGGCAACAGATCGGTCGCCGTCCATTTGTAATAGAGAAAGCCGCGCCAGCAGAAGATGCCTTCGCGAAATTCGTCCGTGCCCAGCATGAGCGTCAAGCGCAGCGGTTCGAGTTGTTCATCCGCGCTGGTCGACAGCAGCGCCGAGACAAGCCTCGCGGTAGAGCCCGCATCGGTGCGATGGCCCGGTCTCGCACCTCGCATTGCGAGCCCGATCAATTCCTTGATTTCGCCCGCCACGAATTCGTGCATGCGCAGCTTGTCGGCCTTCGACAGTTCGAAATAGCAATCGGCGACGTGGACGTCGCACGATGCCAGCCGTTCGTGAATCAGGAATGGGTCCAGCGAAGGAAGCGCATCGAGGATGTCGAGGACCAGCTTGTCGCGCGCAAAGTTCTTGTCGCCGTACTTGCCGGCTTCGCGGATCGATTCCAGATAACCGCGTTCGCCGTAAAGCAAAGACGTGCCGCCCAAACGCAGATCGTTTTTGTCGAACGGGATGACGATCTTGGTCACATTGGGACGCGGGTCTTCGAACTGGAAATATTCGTCCGGACGCAGGCGATGCTTCAGGAGGATGCAGGAATTGAGGACCTGAGATTCGAACAAAGGCGCCTTGCGATATTCGGGAAGGTCGCGATGGATCTTTTCCACGGCGGCCAGATTCAGCACGCGTGCGCTGGAGGCATCGCGCAGTCCGGTCAGGCTGCGCACGGATTTCATGTCTCTCATGGCAGGCCCTAAGGGCCGTTCCGTCCTCGCGGCCCGGTTTATGTTTAACCCATGTTAGTTAAAGCGGCGTTGTGGAAGGGCTCGCGCAACGTCGGCCAACTGTCCACTAGGCGACAGTTGCGCGTCGCCGCGGTCGGCTCGCCGCCACTAAACTTGGCGGATGACGTCCTCGGCAAGACGCGCGACTATGCAGGCCTGACGCGTCCGGGTGACGGTCGCGCGGCGGGTGAGGGGTGTTTCGATGAAGCGATATGTTCTTGCGGCTGGTGTTGCCTGCATGGCGACGGTGGCGATTGCGGCGACGCAGGCCGTTTTCGGTCCATGGGGCGTGACGCTCGGCTATATGGATATGAGCGTGAAGCCGGGCGAAGACTTCTTCGCCTACACCAACGGCACGTGGCTGAAGACGGCGGTCATCCCGTCCGACCGTTCTGTCGCCGGCGTCAATCTCGAGCTGGACGAGGGCAACGAAGCGAAGCTCAAATCGATCGTCGCGGAGCTTGTGGCAAAGCCCGACGCGGCGCTGAGCGTGGAGGAGCGGAAGCTTCGCGATTTCTACGAGGCGTTTGAAGACACGAAAGCGATCGAGGCAGCGGGACTTACGCCCGTCGCGTCCGATCTCGCCCGGATCGCCGCGCTCAAAACAGACGCCGACGTAGCCGCGTTCATGGCGGCTCCCGGAACCCGGATCGGCGGGCCGTTCGGCGTCGGCATCCGCGTGGACCAGAAGAACCCGAGCGCCTATGCCGTCAGGCTGACGCAATCGGGTCTCGGGATGCCCGACCGCGATTATTATTTGCGCACCGACAAGGACATCGCAGCGACGCGCGACGCTTACAAGAAATATCTCGCCGATATGCTCGCTTTCGCGGGCGTCGCGGATCCGGGCGCCCGCGCCGCCGCCGTCTATGCTCTTGAGGCCAGCATCGCCGACGCGCATTGGGCGGCCGCCGACCGGCGCGACACCGACAAGACCTACAATCCCATGACGATCTCGGCGCTCGAGGAATTTGCGCCGCAATTCCCCTGGGCCGCGTATTTCAAAGGTGCCGGGATTTCACGCGAGGCGCCGAATGGCGAGCGCATGGTCGTCGTCGCGGAAAAATCCGCCTTTCCGAAACTCGCCGCGATTTTCGCGAACACGCCCGTCGCGGTGTGGCGCGATTATCTGACCGTGCGCGAGCTGCACGCATTCGCCCACTATCTGCCCGAGAAGATCGACGATACGGATTTCGCCTTCTACGGCACGATCGTCTCGGGGCAGAAGCAGCAGCTGCCGCGCGACATCCGCGGCATTCACCTGCTCGACGACGAGATGGGCGAAGCGCTGGGCAAGCTTTATGTCGCGAAATATTTCCCGCCCGAAGCCAAGGAAAAAGCGCGACTTCTCGTGTCCAACCTTTTGAAGGCCTATGAGGCGGATATCCAGACGCTCGCCTGGATGGCGCCGGAAACGAAGGCCAAGGCGCTGGAGAAAATCCGCCACTTCATGCCGAAGATCGGCTATCCCGACACTTGGCGCGATTATTCCGCACTTGCCGTCGCGCGCGACGATCTGGTGGGCGACGTCCGGAATGCGGACATCTTCGAATGGAACCGCAATCTCGTGCGCATCGACCGGCCCGTCGATCGCAGCGAGTGGGGCATGACGCCGCCCACCAACAACGCCTATTACAATCCGACGCTGAACGAGATCGTCTTTCCAGCGGGAATCCTACAGCCGCCCTATTTCGATCCGAATGCGGACGACGCGGTCAATTATGGCGAGATCGGCGCCACCATCGGCCATGAAATCAGCCACGGTTTCGACGATCAGGGCAGCAAATACGATGCCTTTGGCGTGCTCAGGAACTGGTGGACGGAAGACGACCGCAAGAATTTCGACGCCCGCACGACGATGCTGGCGAAGCAATACGACCAGTATGAGCCGCTGCCGGGCCTGCATGTGAACGGCAGGCTGACATTGGGCGAGAACATCGCGGACCTCGCAGGCATCGTGATCGCGCACAAGGCCTATCATATCGCGCTTGGCGAGAAGCCCGCGCCGGTGCTCGACGGATTCACGGGCGACCAGCGCTTCTACATCGCTTATGGGCAAAGCTGGCGCGAGGTATGGGCCGACGGACTGACGCGGCGCATCGTGCTCTCCAATCCGCATAGCCCTTCCAAGTTCCGGGTGGACGGCGTCGTGCGCAACGACGACGGCTGGTACGCGGCATTCCCGCAGATAAAGCCGGGCGACAAATATTATCTCGCGCCGACGGAGCGGGTGTCATTGTGGTGACGCGGTAATACCAGCGGCCTTTGTCCTTCACTCCCTCTCGCTGTCATTCCCGCGGAAGCGGGAACCCAGTCGTCGCGCGTCGGCGCGGCGAATAACTCTTTATCGCTCGCGGATGCTCGCTGCTAGGTTCCCGCTTGCGCGGGAATGACAGTTGAGGGAAAACGAGTTGCGACCTATCTATGGCGGCTGGTATAATTTCGTCGAGCGTGAGGTTGCGCCAATTCCATCCGGACGCAGCCCGACGTAACGGTGCCGCACTACTCCTTCGTGAACGTAAAGTCGCAGATGCGGTTTGTCGTCCAGGTGCCGGCGCCGCGGGCGTCGTTGAAACGGGCCGTCACGATGTGATGGTACGAAATGCCGGGATCGGCATGGCCGGTATTGAATTGGGAGTGGCCGGTCAGGCCGTGCGCGTCCAGCGAGGCCGTGCCGTCGGCATTGATGAGCCCATCGAGCGACATCCAGCCCGGCCGTCCGGCGACGCCGTTCTCGCCGTGCAGCAATGCGTTCTTCACGTCGGCGGTGAAATTGAAAGTGAAAGGCAGCGCGCCGTCCGGTGCGCTGGGGCAGGCGAGGCTCACGTCCCATTTGCCGTCGAAGCGCCCGGCGTCCTGTGCCGATGCGCTCGCAGCGCAAAGCAAAGCCGAGAGCCCGAAGGCGAAAATCGCGCTGTGCCGCATGTTCATGGTCCCCTCCCGATGTGGCGACAATTTCGCATTGCCCGCGATTGGCGTCCACTCACATGCGGGACTGTCGCCGGGCGAGCCTGCGGCAATACCTGTACGCGTTGGCGATGACTTTCGTTGCCGCCCTGTTCTTCAGCCGCAGCGCCAGCGACCAGCCGAACGTGCCCAGGTGAAGAACGCGGCCGCCATTGACGGCCGCCTCGACAACGACGCCGACCTTCTGAACGCCCCCGCGGCCCCGCCCGCTGACGGCTAGGCCCGTGGCAAGGACATGAGGCGCGACATTCTCCGCCTTGTACCGGCTCCGGTCGACCGCCCCACCCTCGTTCAGCGGCACGCCGTCGATCTCGCGGTACATGATCGGCACGTCCCCTCCGAAGCTGCCGGTTCGCGTCAGTTCGACGCCGCGGAAAATCGGATGCTCGGGCTCCGTCACCTGGATGCCGCGGGATTCGCGAACGGCCCGCTGGGAAAGATGCGCGACAACGCGGGACAGCTTTGGATTCTCGGCCGCGAGCTCCACGGGATATCCGCCAAAGCGGAACGAGGCGCCGAATGTGGTCTCCTCCGGCGCGCCTTCCAGATGCCACAACCCGTGTCCCCGCCGCTTGTCGACGGTGATGTTGTTGCCGCCAACCTCAATGCGCCACCAGCAGACATTGCCGGCCATCACCAGCATGACGCCGCGCTGCGCAAGATAGCGGTCGATCTCGGCCCGCATGGTGTCCGACCAATATTCGTCATGGGTGAGCAGGGCAACGACGGGCACGCCCTTGAGCGGGCAGAGCCGGCGATGCAGGTCGAGGGAATCGATGCAGGCGTAGTTGATGCGCTTGCTTTCGAAAAGGGCGAGAAAGGGAAGTGCCGACTCGATGAAATTGTCGGCCTTCCGGACGATGGGCCGGCAGAGCGACACCGTCGATTTCTGCCCGGTCTTCTCGGGATAGAATGACGCGCCGCCGACCCGATTGTAGGCCTGCCAGGTAAACGCCGGCAGCACGCAGACGATATCGCAGCCGTCGAAAGAGCGCGGCTTGACGTTGAAATAAATGTCCCGCGACTTGTTGCCAGAATCGTCGAAGATCACGCATTCATAGACCGCAGGAGGCCAACCGGTCGTATCCAGCGGAATGCGGCAATCGTAGCCGGCGCCTTCGTTCCGGTAATTTTTCGGCACCTGCTCGAAAATCCGGATCGGGGCTTCGGGTTTGCGAACGGCGATGATCTTGCCGTTGACGGCGTTCTTGATCTGGATGCGCCGGACGAATGCCGGTTTGACGCGCCCGCGCGGATCGGCCGGCTTGCGCGCCGCGTGGATCGCCACCATCTCGCCGGCAAAGACGGAAAATGTCTCCGCATAGCCGTTGATCGGCGGCAGCCGCGCGAAGTCCCTGTCGCGCGCCTCGGGATCGACGCGCGGGTCCGGCGGCACAGTGGATTTCCGGCCAGCGCGTGGCATCTGTCTTATCCCTCTCCCGCCGACATGGCACGAGGCGCTGGCGCGCGCAAATTCCATTGATTCTGTTCCATGCTGTCCCGAAATGCTGATAGTGTCCCGGCGATGATCGTCGCACCGTCATCGCATTGAACCGGGCTTGCCCGCCCGGGTCCCACGCGCCCGACAATCCCTCCGCCGAAACAGGAGAATGACATGACCGGTACCGCTTCCGTCCTCGTCATGGCCGTCTGGGCCATTGTTGCGTTCTGGCTCATCGTCGCGTTCTTTTCCGGCTTCTTCACGGTGCAACAGCAGAGCCGCGCCATCATCGAGCGGTTCGGCAGATATCTGCGCACCGCCAAGCCCGGCCTGAACCTCAAGGTCCCCTATATCGACCACGTGGTTCAGCGCGTTTCGCTCCGCGTGCAGCAGCTGCCCGTAGAAGTGGAGACGAAGACGGCCGACAACGTGTTCGTCAAATTGTTCGTCGCCGTTCAGTTCCGCGTGGTCGAGGGCAACGAAGCGGATTCCTATTACAAGCTTCAGGACCATGTGGAGCAGATCAAGTCCTATGTGCTCGATGTGGTCAGGGCGAAGGTGCCCAAGATGAGCCTGGACGAGGTGTTCGAAAAGAAGGACGACGTGGGCTTCGCGGTGAAGACCGAGCTCGACGTGTCGATGAAGATCTACGGCTTCGAAATCCCCAACGCGCTGGTCACCGACGTCAACCCCGCCGACAGCGTGAAGGCCGCGATGAACGAGATCCAGACGCAGCAGCGCCTGCAGGTGGCGGCTGCCGCGAAAGGCGAAGCGAACAAAATCTTGGTCGTCAAGAACGCCGAAGCCGAAGCGGAGTCCAAGCATCTCCAGGGCGAAGGCATCGCCAAGCAGCGCCGCGCCATTGTCGACGGCTTGCGCGATTCCATCGCCGCCTTCGCCGACAAGGTCGGCGGCGTCACGGCGCAGGACGCGCTCAATCTCGTCCTGCTCACGCAATATTTCGACACGATGAAGGAGATCGGCGTCTCCGCGGGCAGCAAGGTGATCCTGATGCCGCATTCCCCCGGCGGCATGGCCGACATCGCCGATCAATTGCGCACGGCGATCGTCACGGCGAACGAAGCGACGGCTCCGAAGAAGTGATCGGACGGCGTGGCGCCGTCACCGCCGGCGAAGCCGCCTCATTTCTCGTACAAGTAATAGCAGCCGATCAGCGTCTGGGTGTT
Source organism: uncultured Alphaproteobacteria bacterium (assembly GCA_963760345.1). Classification (GTDB taxonomy): domain Bacteria; phylum Pseudomonadota; class Alphaproteobacteria; order Micropepsales; family Micropepsaceae; genus Rhizomicrobium. The sequence continues at coordinate 670,448 of CAVXCU010000001.1, read as the reverse complement.
TTTGGCGGCGTCCGGCGCTATCAGCATCACTGTCCGCTTTTCGGCGATCTCGAGCTCGCAGCTGCGCATGCCGTCGCTGGCCCCGCATTTTCCGAGCGGCTTGCCGAGCGCCTTTTCGAGGCTTCGTTTGGCCCTGTCGAACGTCGCGTGGACCACAACGGAAAATCCCACGCCCATTCCCACGCTGTCGGGAAACGCCTGCACGACGCGAAGCCCATCGATCGAAAGGGGCGACTTCGGAACGATCGTAGAGTCGCTCTCGTTGCGCGCAAAGACGGAGCGGAAATGATCGCTGAATGTTTTCAATTGGGCGGGATCGCCGGTTTTCCAGTCGAGCCAGGAATCCTTGCACATGGCCATGCGCTCGACGCTCACATCGTCGGTGGCCCAGGCCGGCGCGATGGTAACCTGAAGACCGATCAATATCCCGGCCAGCGATGCGATTTTCATGAAATGCCTTTCCGGTTCGACGATCATGTGAGATTGCAGCGAAAACCGGTCCGAGTAAAATTGGTCGAGGAGAACGCGTCCGGCTCGGTGGGATTTGAGCTGGCGTCGACCTGAAAATCGGAATGCGGCGACGTGTTATTATTCCCCACTTCCGGATCCTACAGGGAAACCTCGCTGTTCATTGCGCTTGACGGAATTTGATCAAGCGGCCCAGGCTTTTCGCCAGCATGGTGTTTTTCGCCTGCCCTGCGAGCGGCCGGGCTTTTGATTCCAGCGATACCTCCTGTTCGCAGTCATCGTCCGCGCGGGCGCTCGCCGCTGCCCGTAGCGGGCGCGACCGCGCGCGGCGCGAAGGAAGTCACATGATGACTGCGCAATGCTGGACGGAAAGCTTCGTGAGTCGTGTTACGTTGCAAATTCCTTGTCTTTGGCACAGGGCGCATCGGCCGCCTTCGTATTAAGCGCAGAAACAAAGGGGAATGGGCGCTTTCGCGTCGCCGCGCGCCGGAAAATCTCCGTGCAAACTCACTGGCAACAGCGAAGTCCATATATTGGAGAAATGACGGAGCTTCCGCCTGCGCGCTCTACGCTTCGGCGGACAGATCGGAAGACACCCTTCGCCCTGTCAACGCGGGTGGCCTGCCACCCGAAGCTGCGCAGCGGCGAAGGGTGGCGCGCCCGACAGGAGTCGAACCTGTGACCTCTGCCTTCGGAGGGCAGTCCTCTATCTGGACTCGACGACGGGATACTCATTTGTATAAGACAATCGCCTTCAGCCGACTCAAACGCATGCAGCCACTAGATCAAACAAGTACGACGTCTCAGGCGTATCCTTGCAATCCCCATTTATAACTCCCCAAATAGGTGAAGAAAGGTGGTGAGGAACAAGTTCGTTCCCTTAGTGTTCCGCCCAATACTAGGAGGGTATCGATTTACACGGTTGGTCGTCCCGATCATCAGTCACCCAATTGCAAATGTCTCCAAATATGTTTCAACTGTTCGCTCCAGTCCGCCTTCTGAAGCATGTCGACCTTGAATTTCACTGCTTAATGCTCGTTTTAGCGCCCCAAACACAATCTAGCTCGTTTGGGGCATAAAGCACTGAGACCTTTTCTTGGAAATAGGCATTTCATTGATGAATACCCTTCCGATCATTTGGCAAGAAATTGGCTCATATTTGCAGTACGCGAACGCACGGGAACTAGCTTTGCTAACGATCAATGCAAGCATTCTTGCTCTGGCGACCGCTTCATATACATCCGACACGACCTCCACTTTTTTGATCGTGCTGAGGCCATCGTTATTCAGTTACATCGTTATGTTGACCCTTATCAGCATTTCGCAGGTCATTATATTTGTGTCCTTTCTACCTACGCTCCGAGGTTCGGCCCCAGTGGATTCACGGTGGGTAGCGATCGCGCGGTTCGCCCGACTCCTTGGCCCCGCCGTGCCAGCTACACAGCGGAATCCGTTTTACTTTGGAGAGATTAGCCAGTTCAGGACTGCCCTATTGTACTTTGAGCACCTCAAAAATAACCATCGCAATATTGTTTCTGAGGCGGAGGCTAATTCTCCGACTGCGTACGCGTGTGCCCATCAAGTTTGGTATTTATCGGTATTGACGACCAAGAAGTTTGCTCAATTTTACATTGCGATGGGATTAGTTTGGGCAGCAACTTTTATCCACCTAATCGTGGTATCGCTACACGTTGAAGAGTTGCTATGCCAAGCGCAGTAGAAACACTAATCGAAGCGCTCACCGCGCCGCTTCTTGAACCCGAAATATCTGGGGAACAGATAGGTCGCAACCGGATTAGTGTCATTCAACGACTTTCCGAGGTCTTGGGAAACGCGCGAATCCAAGTTTGGCTGGTTCAGCAGCATGGTGACCTCGTCGAGACACGCCTAGGCTATTTGCATCCAATGCCTTCGGCGAGTGTGGCACAGGAGTTCCGTGGCCACATCGTTGTTGGGCCCACAATGCACAGCGATAAGAAAACGGTCGGCGCGCAGCCTTCAGCCGCCCTCACCCAAACAGCAACACGCATGTTTGAAAAACTAGATCCAACTAGCGTGAAAATACAGGTGCTTCCAATACAAAATCCAATTCCGGCAGGGGTTGCTAACGGCACGCAGTTGAAACGATCGGAAGCCACTCTCGGTTGGATTTTCATCTCTCGGGACACCGAATTAGAAATATTTCAGTTGGCCGCTGCTAAGGCTTTGGCGTTCAATTTGGCGATACTATTGCAGTACGGGCGATCACATAGAACCGTCGAGGCGACGCGCGAGTGCACCGCACTACTGTATCACTCGCCAACGCTAGCAGAGACGTTTGAGAAATGTGCCGATGTCCTCGTCAAAAGTTGCGCGGCGCAAGGCGGCGGATATCTTGAATTTGTTGACGGATGCGTCAAATCGCTGGGCCATGTCGCGAATTCGTGGCTAACAGAGAAGAGACGTAAAGAGATTGAACGGTTCGCACGAACAGAAGTTGTTGCGATTCCCACGTTGAACGATTTCGCCATTTCAATATCCAAAGGCCGAGAATTGCAGTCGAACGCGCAATTTGGCAATTTCCTCTACGTTCCAATTATGGGCCCGAGCTTGTTGCTAGAAACTTCGGATTTCATCGCCATATCCGATGCGGACGACAGTGGAAACGACGATACGCAGCGGCTCGGAACCGAATGCGAGGCTCCTTCGCATGCGCTTTTTTTGGTGGGCAAGAAAAGTCCACAATACCTTGGTGTGAATTTCAGTGAGACAGATCGCGTGTTGTGCAGATCAATCGCTAGAGGACTTTCTACGGCGGCGTATGCCAAGTTTTTTGAAGAGCTATTTCTATCTCAGGCCAAATATTTCTCCTCCGTATCGCCAAGCGACGGGATGAATGTCGAGATAGCCCTAGAAAGCATACGGAACATCCTGCCGGGCGCGCGCTCATTGCAACTGGTGACGGTAGTGCGTGACCCAGCAGGTATCTACCGAATAGGGAATGGCAGCGAGGATGGAAACCCATTAGTACAAGCCATCAAAGACGCAATTATCGCTCAAGCGCAAAAACTCCATGCTAGCGTTGTCGCCGAATCTGACGACTCAGAAAACGACGGAAAGAGGCAATCGACAGGGTTGGATCAGTTCAAAACTATTGAATGTGCTTGCCATGTCGAGGCTTCGAATGACGTCGCACTAATTTTTCAAATGAAGACCCGGTACGAACCGCTGAGGTTTTATGTACTTCGCCTCGCGTCTGATTTACTCGAAAAATATCGGTTTCGTTTATTAAAGCACTTCATGCGCGAGCTGTATTATCTACATCGCACAAAGGACAGCGCCGACGAGCGCTCGAGCTTGCTAGCTCAAATCAGACACGCAGTCGTAAATCCAATTGCGGCCGCGACAAATAACATTGACACCTTTCAAAAGCATTGCCAACTTTATGGAAGAACTGAGGAGGGTTGGTTAAAAATTCGATCAAATAAAGAAATACGTGATTTGATACCGCACGCTATTTATCTCAATAATCAGGCACTTTTATTCATAAATTCTGGGAAGTTTCTTTTCTCTTCGCTTGGTTACGGGGACATTCGGTTTGACCAATACAGGCCACTTGATTTGGTTAATGATGTAAAATTAGCCTTCAATTACGGGTTGCAAGAGCGTGCGCAATCTTGGAATCTTAAGATAATTGGTGATGCTAACCAAAGCGCGGTGGGAGATAAAGTTCTACTTTGGATTACGCTCGCGAATTTGATCGACAACGCAATTAAGTACGGGCATCGGGAAACAGAGATTGGCGTTGTCCTTGAGTTTCGGCAAGATCGATGGATTTTTTCGATTGAAAATACAGGAGACTTCCTAGACAAAAAGCTAGCGGATCGCATCTTCAAGCCATTTGAACGCGGTGACTCAGCGGCTCCGAACATCAACCGGCGGCATGGCACAGGGCTTGGAGTTACAGTTTCGGAGATGATTTTACGCGCTCATAGCGGAACCGCGGGCCTCAAGTATGATTCCCAATTCAGGTCTGGTGAGCAGAAAAAGGCTTTGACGCGCTTTACATTTGAAATGCCATACAAGCTATCAAGAGCCTGAGCGGAGCAGAGAGAATAGCATGATTGAACATTCAATTATTCATATCGAGGATGACGCCGCGCAATGGCAGCCCATCACGAGTTCATTGGCTACCGCGATAGGTGAGCATCTCTCGCAAATGTCGCGGCCTGCGTTTAGCTCGCTTAGGCATGTGCCCCCGGAGGTTGCCAACTCCTATCCCGCTCATTCAAAAATCACTTGGGATAACTTAGGCACTCAAAACGTCGTTCACTACTGGTTGATTAATACGGTAGGCGTGGAAGAGATCGCCGAACACCTAAAGGGTAAAGTTGATGGGCTTACCTTTGTGCTAGATGTTATGCGCAAGAAGGGGGACGCGGGGCTTCATTCGGCACTCCCTGAAACCTTGGCATCGATACAAAAATACGTTGCAGACGAGGAGACACAAGTTCGGCTGTTTACTGCTTATTCAGAGTCGGATGATGTCCAATTCCCGGTAAAGCATCCAATACTTTTTAAAAAGGGCATCGAGACGTCTTCGTTGCTCAATTTCCTATTGATGCGCATCGGCTTTGGGAGGCCATAATGCATGGCGTGGCATCTATTTCTCAATTTCAGAAGCGAGTTGACCTTTTCAACAAGGTGGATTGGAAAAACGCTTTGGACTGCAAAACATTTGCCACGCTGTCGGCGGCCCGATACCCGTTGCGAAATGGCTTAATCGGTTTTCCATTTTGTCCCGTGGCTATGTGGGGGTTCGAGCCCCAGAAGTCGGCAATTCGCATTATTTCGGGGGATATGAGGAATGATCCATCTGGATTGTCTTCTAAGAGGAACCAGCGACGAGCATCCATAGATTTTTACGCTGCCATAGCGCCAACTCTGCTTAGGAATGCGAGACTTAAACCGACGTTAGAACAAATATGCAACGTTGTGCGTAACATCCGACAAGAGTCGGAATATCCGCAGGTCAGATATAAGGACGTATTGGAAGACATTAGCAAGAATTGTATATTGAATTGGATTGATATCGGAGAGATATACGTTGCGCTACTTTTTGAGAAGGATGCAGTTCGAAAAGGATTGGCCGACAATGAGGTTATTGGGTCCGCTGTGATTTCGATTCTAAAACAAATTGGTGGCCTTATTCATGATTACAATGCGTTTCGCTTACCTCTATGGCGATCGGCGCCGGCGGTTATGCTTGAGGGCGAACTTTCTGACACGAAATGGCTACGAAACGTATTCGCCGATCCCTTAAGCTTTGACCCTAATTGCTCGGACGAAACGGATTGTTTTTTTTGGCCCTGGCAAAGATGTTTGACTGCAACATCAGAGCCACCTCATTCCATAAGCTACAGACCTATTACGACGACGTCTCTGGTCTTGGATATCAGGGCGTCCACGTCGGCAATGGAACTGACCGAGCCACCAGAAAAATTCTCCGAGTTGATTGATGAGATTGTCTCAACATCAAGGGAGATAATTCTTCGGCACAGAGGATATTTCGACAAAGAAACGGGCGACGGCGTTTCCGGCCATTTCTGTAACAGAAGTAATGTCCCGAGCATCGCTGTGGAACGGTCTATTGTGCCGGTGGAAATTTCGGCGATCAAAGCTGGCCAGGAAATTGTGCAAAAAGTTCAAAGTCTTTGTCTTAGACATCAAAAATGGTTGAGACATGGCATGGACAAATTTGGAGCAGCAATTGGCATACACAGCGGTACTGCGGTGTGGCTCGCTGACGAGATTTTCATTCGAGCAATCGGGACATCAATTGTAGGGGCCGCGCGGCTTTGTGCCAACGCCGACTCCGGAGAGATTGTGATTTCGAATCGCACATTTCAAAATGCAATGCACGATGGTCAGGAAATCGATGGGCTAGCATTTAGCAAAAAGTCCGTTACTCTAAAAGAATACGGAGACAGGATTGGTACCTATGCGTACGCGGCGCGCGTTACCGCTTAGAATTTGCGCACTGGCGGATATATAGCGGTGCCCTGAGGTTCGTACGGTTGCAACCGGCGTCTGGTGGTTGATTTCCCCCATCTGAGCGGTCGTAGCAATGGACCAAGCGGCGCAGCCGTCGAAGGCGCGCGGCGGCTGGGCCCATTGCGGTCCTAACTGGGTGGCCTGTACGGCTCGCGCTCACTAGTTGATCGAGGGGGTTCTCAGTTTTGTACCGAAATGGCGCACCCGACAGGAGTTCGAACCTGTGACCTCTGCCTTCGGAGGGCAGCGCTCTATCCAGCTGAGCTACGGGTGCAAGCCTTGGGCGTCCTATAGCTTAGCGCCTGCGGGCGGGCAATGAAACGGCGCCTGCTCGCCGCCCGTCCCGCCGCGAATCCCTCACGTCCCGTCGCCCAATTCCTTCATCAGCCGGTAGGTGAATTCGACGCTCTGGTAGAAGCTGCCCTGTTCGCGGCGCTCGTCGCGGCCATGGGCGCGGATGTCGTGAATGTCGATCCAGGCGCCGCTGATGCCGTAGCTGGGGATTCCCGCATTGCGCGTGAAGATGCTGTCGCTGGCGCCCGCCGCCATGTCGGGCAGCACCGGCACGCCGGGCCACATCGAATGGGCCGCCTTCTCGACCGACGCCATCAATTGCGGCGTGGGCGGGGATTCGGGCGCGATGGTCACGAGTCCCAGCACCTTCACGGCGATGCCCGGATCGCCCAGCACCTTCTCCAGCGTCGCCTGCGTCGCCGCCACGCTGTCGGCCGGCATGAGCCGGCATTGCACGGTGGCATCCGCGCGCGCGGGCAATGCGTTTTCCTGATGCCCCGCGGCCAGCATCGTCGCCACGCAGGTCGTGTGCAGGATCGCGTTGAGCGGCACGTCCGCCGAAAGCCGCGCGGCCGCCGCGAGATCGGGCGTGGGCCCCGCAACCGCCAGCATGTCGGCGCGGCGCTGGCCCGTCTGCATCGCCGCCATGCTCTGGAAATAAAGCCGCGTCGTCGCATTGGTCTCGATCGGGAACGAGAATTTCGACAGCTTCATGAGCCCGTCGGCCAGCTCATAGATCGCGTTGTCGGGGCGCGGCTCGGAACTGTGGCCGCCCTTGTTCGTCGTCTCGAGCGTGAAGGTGACGTAGGTCTTCTCGCTCGTCTCGATTCCAAAATCGAGCCGCTTGCCGCCTTCGAGTTCGCCCGAATCGCCGTCGGGATTGATCACCATGCCCGCATCGACGAGATCCTTGTGCTCGCGCACGAGATACCACGCGCCGTCCATCTCCTCGCCCACTTCATCGTCGGCGGTGAACGACGCGATGATGTCGCGGTCGGGAACATAGCCTTCCGTCTTCAGCCGGATCAGGCTCGCGATGGTGGCGGTGTCCTGGTCCTTCATGTCGGAGCTGCCGCGCCCGTAGAAATAGCCGTCCTTCTCGGTGAATTTGAACGGCGGCAGGGTCCAGTCCTCCGGCTTCGCTTCCACCACATCCATGTGGCAGATCCACATGATGGGTTTGCCCTTGCCCTTGCCGTGCAGGCGCACGACGACGTTCACCTGGTTGGGATATTTCTCCTCGGGCAGCACATGCACGTCCCCCGGCGCGAAGCCGCCGCCGAGGAGACGCCCGGCCACCGCATTCGCCATCTCTCTTGTACCCACGGCGTGCACGGAGCGGATTTCGATCAGCTGCTTCAGGATGTCGTGCGCGAGCTTCTGGTTGTCGGCCGGCGGCACCGGTGCATCGAGCGGACCTGCGGTGGCAAGCGTGGCAACGAGCGCCAAAGCCGCGGTGCAGGCGCCGGTCTTCAAAGTCTTGGCGAATGTGCGGCGTCCAAAATTATTCTTCATTGTGCCCCCAGATAGGTGTTCGATCGCATGTGAGCGCGACGTGCTCGCCGAATGCTAGAATTCCGCGGTCCCTCACGCAATCGCCGCACATGCCGCGTGCACAGCCTCTTCCGCGTGGCGCCAGACTTGGCGTTTCCATTCGTCGGTGTCGGGATAGAAGGCGGCGCGGATCTGGCGTTTGATCTCCTTGACGCCGCGCTTGCCGCCGAAGGCGTGCAGCCAATTGTCCTTGCGCAGCGCATCGAACACCTCGCGCAACGGCGCGGTGCCCACTTCGAGCGCGGCGAAGGTGAGTTCGCGCCCGCGCATCCATTTCGCCGCCGCCGCGTCGATGGTGCCGGTGAGCGGCGCGGACAGCGACTCGCCCGCTTCGCTGGAGCGCACAAGTGTGCCCCACATCTTCTTCGCGCGCGCATAGGAGGGCGATCCCGGCAGGTCCTCGCTGATCATTTCGGCCGCGCCCGAATTGCCCAGCCCCGTGTGGAAATCGATGACGACGAGCCGCTCGACATCGGCGAGTTCCTCGGCGAACACGTCGCGCAGCATCTCGGCCGACCAGCTTTCGCGCGCGCCGCCGAAATAGAGCCCGTCGGCATGGCGATATTGCCCGCGGCTGATCGCCTCCTGCAGCGCGAACGCGCCATGCTCGGCCTGGAATGCGCGCAGCTTCGCGTTCGCCGCCTTCATCGCCGCGGGCGCGACGCTTCGGGGCGCGATCGCTTCGGCCAGCGATTCATACGCGTCGTTCTCCGGCGGGTGCGCGTGGTCGACGAAATTGCGGTTGATGTCGGCATTGTCTTCGTTGACGCGGCGGTTCCACGAGAAGCCGTAAGGGTTCAGCGCATGAAGGATCACGACCCTGGCGTCCTTGGGCACGTGGCGGCTCAGGCCCTCGTGCAACAGCCCCGTCTCCACGCCTGAGCCGAAATAGCCTTCGACGCCATGGGTACCGGAAATGAGCAGCAGCGCGGATTTCGCCTCGCGCGGGCCGGCCGTCGCGACGTCGATGAAGAGCGGCTTGCCGTCCGCGCCTTTCGCATCGGGATGCACGCGGGCGGTGACGCCCAGATCGGCCGCCTCGCACGCCGCGATGAAGGCGGCGCGGCCGGAGCGGTAATCCTTGGGAAAATATTTCTCGGGGTTCCTGGTCATGGTCGTCGTTCGATGGCGCGCCTGCGTTATACTCGAACGCGAAGCGTGCGCGCGAGCCGTCATGCCGCCTCCCCTCGAAGCCCTGCGGCAGACGCCGATCCCCGACCAGGCGCCAATCCGCGCGGCCCGCGAAGGCTTTCGCGCCCGGCCCATCGATGCGGGCCATGCGCTTCATCGCGAAAAACTGGTGGAGATCGGCGCACACGGTATCGCGGGCGAGAATTATTATTATTCCACCCGCAATCCGCCCTATTGGCGGCGCATCGAAGGCGCGATCCCGCAATTGCTGCTGCGCGGCGCCGTGGCGGGCCGCCTTGCGCGCGTCAATGCGCGGCTCGTGGCGGCGGATCTGGAGCTTTTCGTGTTCGATGCCTGGCGGCCGCGCGCGGTGCAGGCTTACTTTCACGACGAATGGATGCCGCAGGAAATCCGGCGGCGCAGGCCCGGGCTTGCGGGCGCGGCGCTCGTCCGCGAAGTCGAACGCTATTGGGCCGCGCCCACGCGCGACGCCAATTCGCCCGCGCCGCATGCGACGGGCGGGGCCGTCGATCTCGGCCTGCGCTGGCAGGGCGGCGGCCCGCTTTTCATGGGCTCCATCTTCGACGACGTGACCGAACTCGCTCATCGCGACCATTTCGAAATCGGGAGTGACGGGTAGTTCCGCTTCTCGGACGAAGAAGCCCGCGCCAATCGCCGCCTGCTTCATTGGGCGATGGCGGAGGAAGGCTTCGCGGGCCATCCCGACGAATGGTGGCATTATTCATGGGGCGATCAATTGTGGTCGGCGCTGAGCGGCGCTGCTGCCGCGATCTACGGTCCGGCCGAGCCGTAAATGGGTCCCGCAACGACATCAGTGCGAAAAATCATGATTTGGTTTCGTCTTCTGATGGCAGGTGAGCGGCAATTTCCATGGCGTCATGTAAGATGCGGCCTACTTCCAGAATATTCCGATCGCGGAGTTGAAAGACAACAAGATGACGGGGCCTCCGGACAATGCCGTGTTCGGTACGGGCGCGCCGCCGGGACAGGAAGAGATGATAGGTCCGCAGGCCGGGCCCGAGTTCTTCGCGCGCGGCAACACCGGGTCGTTCGGGGTCGTCAGCCAGGTCACGCAACGCCGTTTCGAGCAGCATTTCGTAGCGAAGTCTCGCCGTCGTTCCGAATTCGATTTCGCTGTGGAACAGGATGGCTTCGATATCGCTTTCGGCGAGTACCGATAGACGAATTTTGCGCACTACGAACCGGTTGCGCGGGACGCCGCCCGTCTGCCGATCGCGGCAATACGGCGGCCGATATCCCGCTCGCGCACATTGCGGAATTCGCCTTCGTCGATGGCCTTAAATCCTGCCGCCGACGCTTCGCGCAGCTTCTCGAGTTTGATCTTCTCAGCCTGCGCGTGCTGTTCGAGCAGCCTGAGCCCGTCGCGAACGACTTCGCTGGCATTCAAATAGCGACCAGACGATACGTTGCGCTCCACAAAGCGATCAAAATGCTGGGTCAGGCTGACGTTGCGGGTGGGCATTCGTAGTTCTCCAGAGCCGGAATGAAGATTGGCATAATTGGCAAAATTTGCCAACCTCTCTATTTCACCATCTGACGGTCCGGCCGTTCAATTCCCGGTATTTGCCCCGAGCTGCTTTGCATGATTCCGGTCGGATGCGGCGCCGGCCGCATCGCCCAATTTTTCCTTCGCCGCGGCTCTCTGGACAAAGGCCTGCCTGAAACCCGGCCGCGCGGCGATCGCGGCATCGAATTCCTGCACGGCTCTCACATAGTCTTCGAGATCGGCGTACACCTCTCCCCGCTCTTCCAGAACGTCCGCATTGTTGGGCGAAGCGGCGAGCGCGGCGTCCAGGTCGCGAATGCCGCCGTCATAGTGAGCCTGGCGGTCAAGGACCAGGGCGCGATCGTAATGCGCCGCCCAATTGCCGGGTTCGTAAACGAGCGCCTGGCTGAAATCGGCCAGCGCCGCGTCATAATCCTTCCTGCGCCATGAAACGAGTCCGCGCGAAACCAGGAGCATGACGCTCTTGGGGTCGAGTTTCAGACCGGCCTCGAACTGTTGCGACGCGGCGGCGTTGTCGCCGTTTGCGGCAAGCGTTTCGCCGAGGCGGGCCATGATGCTCACGTTCTCGGGATCGCCGCGAAGGGCCGCGTCATAGTCCTGCAGCGCGGCGACAAACGACGCCTGCTGCGCCGAAAGATCGGCCCGATCGAGCAATGCAGGCTCGTTTTTCGGGTCGATCTTGAGCGCCAGATCGTATTCGCGGCGCGCGCGGGCGTCGTCGCCAAGACGCGCCCAGACTTCGCCGCGACCGTCAAGAAGGTTTGGATCGTTCGGAAGAATCGCCAAGCCGGCATCGTAGGCTTTCGCGGCATTGGACCAATCTTCAAGCGACAGAAACAGCTCGCCACGCGCGTTCAAGGTGTCGGCGTCATCCGGTTTGATTTTGAGCGAGGCTTCGAAGCTCTTCAGCGCGTCGTCGTTTCGATTGAGCCGACGGAGTTCGACGCCCTGCCGGTATACGGCGTCGGGATCTTTGGGATCGAGCTCGCCGGCCTTCTCGAAATGCTGCAAGGCAGTGGCGTGGTCGCCCTTTCCGGCATAGGCCAATCCCAGATCGAAATAGATCGCTGCGCCGGTAGGCTCGATCTTGTTGGCGGCTGCATAATCCGCGATGGCGAGATCGTACTCTCTGCGGTCCAAATGGACATTGCCGCGATCGACGAGGGCGCGGGTGTCGTTCGGGTCCAGCTTCAGGGCGGCGTCGAAGCTTTGCAACGCGTCGTCCACGCTGCCGAGCGCACGATATTGTTCCCCTTGCCGGACGATCGTGTCAGGCGCGCTCGGATCTATGGTACCGGCTTTCTGAAAATCCAGAAGCGCGGATGCGTGGTCGTCCTTCGCGGCATAGGCAAGGCCACGATCGAAGAAGGCGACTGCGCCGTTTCCATTGGCCTTGATTGCCGCCGTGTAGTCCGCAATGGCAAGGTCGAAATCATTCCGGCTCAAATAGACGTTCCCGCGTCCGATCAGGGCGTCGAGATGGTCCGGTTTGAGTCTCAGCACGGCTTCGAAACTTCGCAATGCGTCGTCGTTGCGGTCGAGGGCGCGATACTCCTCACCCTGCCTGACGATCGTGTCGATATCCTTCGGATCGAGGCTGCTTGCTTTCTGGAAATTCTGCAGGGCGGTGGCATAGTCGCCCTTTCCGTCATACGCCAATCCCAAATCGTAGAACGCCGCCGCGCTGCCGGGTTCGAGCCTGCACGCGGCCGTATAGTCCGCAAGCGCGTCGTCGAATTTCCTGATATCCAGATATACGTTGCCTCGCTCGATCATGGCGTCGACATAATCCGGCTTCAACTTCAATGCGGCATCGAAGCTCCGCAATGCGTCGTCGTTGCGGCCGAGCGCGCGATACTGCTCGCCCTTATTGTACATTGTTCCGGAATCCTTCGGATCGAGGGCGCTTGCCTTCTGGAAATCCTGGAGGGCCGCTGCATGATCGCCCTTCTGCCCGTAAGCCAATCCGCGATCGAAGAAGGCGACTGGATCGGTATCGTCCGCCTTTGCCGCTACCGTGTAATCGGCAATCGCGAGATCGAGCTCCTTGCGGTCGAGATAGATGTTTCCGCGTCCAATCAATGCGTCCGTGGATTCCGGAGACAGCCGCAATGCCAAATCGTAGTCGCGCACGGCCTGGTCCGCATTCCCCTGCTTTTCATAGACATCCGCGCGGACGACATAGGCCCGCAGGTAGTTGGGGGCGGCCTTGATGGCGGCGTCGCAATCCTTGAGCGCCGATGGATAGTCCTTGCGCTGCGCGTACACGACCGCGCGGTAAACGAGCGTAACTTCGTCCTGCGTGTCGGCCTGGATGATGGTGCTGTAAATCTTCACCGCCTCGTCGGGGCGGCCCATCGATTCGTAGACGACGCCGCGCGCGCGCTCCACCGCGACGCGGTGATCCCCGGTGCTGCGCGACGATGCATTGTCGAAGTCCTTAAGCGCCTCCTGAAAGTGGCCTTCGTCATTTTCGAGACGGCCAAGTTCGTAATATGCCAGCGCATGGTCGGGAGCCGATTGAATTGCGGCCTCGTAGTCCCTGCGAGCCTGTGCATTGTCGTGCTTATAATAGTACCAGGTGCCTCCCCGGGCTGTCAGCGCGTCGGCATTGCGCGGATCGATCGTGAGCGCCGTATTGTAGTCGGCCAGCGCCTGGTCGTGCTGACCGAGCGAATCTTGCACGTCGCCGCGAAGGACGAAGGCATAGACATCGGCCGGATCGAGACGTAGCGCGTCGCCTGCGTCGGCGAGCGCCTCATCGTGCTTGTTCAACGACGCGAATGCCTTGCCGCGCGCGGTGAACGCATGCGCCAATACCTTCGAATCCGCCGGCTTGCTTTCAATGACATGCGTACAGAACGCGATGGCGGCTTCAGCATCCGCCGCATCGGCGGTCTCGTCGGGGCACGTGTTCGCATCGGCGGCCGCGTTGCCCTGTGTCGCGGATGCCGGTGCGTCGGCAAGCGCGGGCGCGGCATCCAAAGCGCAAAGCCCGGCGCTTGCGATCGGCAGGACGATCATTGCCGCGATTGCGCCCGCGGCGAGCGGAACGATGCTTCGCGACGGCTTCATGGGGCGCCCCCTTGTTCGCGTCGCGCTCGCATTTAGTGAAGGCTCGACGCAGCGGATTGATCGGCTGCACCAGGCAACGCAACGACGATCATGGGCGCACGTGCGAGCCAATCCGCGGCCGCTTTGCGAACCTCGGAAGGCGTGACCGCTGCAATAAGACCCTGCAGATGCACCATCTCGTCAAGCTTGGCCTTTATTCTGGACGAACCGGCGAGGTAGCCGGCCCACCAGTCGTCCGTTCTGGTTCTCTCGGACATCTCGGCAAGCAGGGGATTGCGCGCCGCGTCGAGGCTATCGTCGGAAATTCCTCCATGGGCGAGACGTTGCGCCATCGCTTGAATCTCCGCGACGACACTTTCGGAATCCGTATTCGAGGTCTCGACAAGCGCTTCGATATATCCCTGGTCGGCATTGTCGGGAGACGCCATTTCCACTGTCGGAGAATACGATTTGCCGAGTTCCTGGCGGATGCGGTGACGCAATTCGTTGTCGAAAATTTTGGTCAGCACCGTTAACGCGGCTTCTTCGCGCCGGCGTTCCGGCACGGCAACGTAAAGCGGCCAGATCACGCCGACGAATGCCTCGCCTGCCGGCCCCTCATGGGTCGTGTGTACGGTCGGAAGCGGGCCATCGGGGAATCGAAGGAACTGCGTACCGGCGCGCGCACGCGAACTGCCGTTACGGGGGGCGAGCGCGCCGAACGTTTCGCTGACGAGTTCCGTCGCGGTTATTTCGTCGATGTCTCCGACAATGGTGACTTCCAGGGGCGCGTCGGTAAGGGCCGGCTTGAGCAGGCGCTCAAAATCGCTCATGCGCAGCCCGTCGAGATATTTTTTGTTCGGAATGCTCAGAGGTCCACGGGGCAATAATGCATCGCCCAATGCCGATCCGATCACCGCTGAAGGTTCGGCTCTCATTTGCCGCTGAATGGCATCAAGGAGCGTCGGGAGACGCGCGTCCACGGACGCGCGAAAACCCGGATCGCTGACGAAGGCAGCCAGAATTTGCAACTGGCCTTTGAGGCTGCCCATCATGCAGGCGCCTTTCAGGATGAACGCATCGTCGTAGACGGAAAGCGCCGCGTCCCAGGAATCTTCGGCAAATAATTGCTGAATCTCGTGATAGTCCTGCCGCCCAAGCCCCCCTTGCGCGAAGAGGGCCGCGCCCAAATCCGCGGCGAAAAGCTCTCGACTGGGGACCTCCCGGCGTCCGGCGCCATACCAAACTCGAATTTTCACCATCTGCTGCTCGAATTTTGCCGACTTGAAATTCAGGACGACGCCGTTGTCGAATGTGAGCTTCACGAATTCCGGCGATTGAACCTGCTCGCGGCTTACGACATGTCCGCTATGGCCGAAATCGCCATATGCCCAGGTGGCGGCTTTGGACGTCACACGCTGCGTCGGCAGCGGCTCGCCTTGGGCCCGATTCCACGCCTGACGAACAGCGTCAGGTGACGGTGGAGCGGCATCGAACAGGGAAATAAGTGGCCCGCCGCCGGACCAGTCTCGCGCGAACGCTTTCTGTACGTCTTGCGCCGTCACGTCCTCAACCGCGACGTCGAAAGCTCTGAACGCTTCCGTTGGCGCCGCCACAACGTCGCCATCCAACTGTTTCGTCAGTATCGCAGTGGCGAGATTCGCTGAAACGCGCGTGGCGGCGATCCGCATGCCGCCGCGATATCTGGAGCGAGCGTCATCGATGGCGCCGTCGAGTTCGCTTTCGGTCGGGCCCGAATCGCCGAAGCGCCGGATCTCCTGTTCGACGGCCCGAAGCCCGAGCTCCCAATCGCCCTTGAGCGGCGTTGCCGCGACGCACGATTCCTCGGCTTCCTTGAGCGAGTTGGCGGAAAAGGTCGACGCTTCGAGAAAGGGCGGGCTGCCGGACGCTGTCAACGCAGCAAGCCGCGCGTCGAGAATTTTCGTCCACAACGATGTCAATGTTTCTCGGCGGAGCCGCTCTACGTCATCCTCGGCGTGTGGCGGCGCTCGATGCAGCCGGCAGACGGCCAGCGATGCGGGCAACCGCGGTTCCGATCGTGTCGTGACGTCAAGACCCCGCGATTTGTCGGGCGCACCGAGCGGCGGTTTGACCGGCGCGGGGCCCTTGCCTGTCCAGCTTGCGAAGGTTTGTCGGATGCGGCTTTCCAGTGCGTCCTGCGTGTCATCGCCGACGACGACGAGAACCGAATTTTCGGGGCGATACCAGCGTTCGTAAAATGCCTTGACCACGGCGCCGTTCATCGCATGCAAGCCTTCGATCGTGCCGATTGATGACGGTCTTGCGGACCGAAGATTTGGCATCAAAAACCGGTCAGCGGCTTCCGCCACCTCAAGCTGCGGCGTGAGACGCGATTCGCGTTCCGCCAAAATAATGCCGCGTTCGCGGTCTATGGCGTCGTCCGCAAAGGTGGTGCCGTCTGCGACGCGACGCAGCCAGCCGAAAGCCAGATCGAGAGAAGCCGTGTCGGCCGCTGGCAGATCGAGACGATAGGTTGTCGTGAAAGTGCCGGTGTCGGCGTTCTGGTCGCGGCCGAACTCAACCCCTGCGTTTGCGAATGCTTTTTCCGGGCCGGCCTCATGTTCGTTCTGGCCGCCGCTGAACGCCATGTGTTCGACAAAATGCGCCGCACCGCGCTCGCTGTCGCTTTCTTCGAAGTCACCGGCGTCGATGGCAAGCCGGATGGAAACGGCACCTTTCGGCGTCGCGTTGCGCATGATCGCGTAGCGCAGGCCGTTGGGCAGGATCCCAAAACGGATATTGGGGTCCGGAAGGATTTTATCGGAGGCGGCCGAAGCGGCGCCCGGCGTGTTTGCGGCAGTTTGCGGCAGCGCTTCGCGGGGTGCAGCCGCGCACAAGCCAAACACAATCATCGCGCCGAAAACGCGCCAACGCATCATCCCACACCCCCAATCGCCCGGCGAGCCTATCCGGAAATCGGGCGCGGGCGCCAGCGGAATGACGCAGACGGCACGCAGCGTTTGCAGTCAAAGCGTAGGGAATCGGCAACATTCGCGAGAAATCGACGCTCTCGTGCTGCGTTCCGCGATCGCGTCGATGCATAGGTCAGATGAATTTCGGCGCCGATATCGGGAAATATTTGCGTGCAGGCGAATTGAAATGTTGCCGCCTGCGTACTTCCTTTTCTCCCACTGCATCTTGGCGATGGTGAATCGGCGCCGGGGACAATTCCGCGATGATCGACCCGCTCTATTTCACCACCTGACGGAAGGCGCCGTCCCAGTCGGCGCCGGGCGGGTGGGATTCCAAATAGCCGATGCGGGCGAGATGGAGGTCGTAGATCTTCTGGCTCGCGCCGGAGAGCTTGCGGCATTGATCGATCAGCCCGCGCGCCTTTTCCCATTGCTGGGTGCGGATGGCCTGGAAGATGTGGTCGTGGAAGGTTTCGAGTGCGCGAAATTTCGGGCTCGCGCGCACCAGGGGATTGCCCAGCATGGCATAGAGCTTGACCGGCTCGTCGGCGGGACCCGCCACGGTGAAATCGACCTCCAGGAACGCGAAGCCGCGCTGCGCGGCCTTGCGCGTGTCTTCGCTGGCGATGATGGCGGGACCGTATTGCGCGGAGAGTTCGCGCACGCGGTCGGCCAGTACCGTGCAGTCGCCTGCGACGGAATAAGTCGTCCGTCCCCGCGCCGTGAAGCCGCCGGCCACGGCCGGGCCCGTCGACAGCCCGATGCCCACTTCGACCGCGTCGAACGCGGTGCCGTCGAAACGGCGCTCCTGCGCCAGCTGCTCGTTCACACCCGCAAGCGTGACGATCATGCGGCTCGCCGCTTCGCAGGCGTGGATCGCGTGTTCGGAATCGTCGAGCGGCGCATTCCAATAGGCCGTGAAGCTTTCGCCGTCGAAACGGCCGATCATGCCGCCGTGATTGGCGGCGTCCTCCATCAGGGGCGCGATCGCGGCGTTGATGAGCCTGAGGAATCCCGTCGGGTCTTCCGCGAAGGATTGGGCGAGCGTCGCATAACGGCGCACGCCGCACGACAGGCACGTCACCACCCGCGTCTCGCCTTCGAGCTTCAGCAGCGCCGGCGCGCGGGCGATCTCGTTGGAGACCTGCGACGGCAGCGTGTCGGCGAAGGATTGGCGCAACTCGCCCCGCGCGCGCGATACCTCGAAGCGGCGCGCCAGGAATCCCCCTGCGAAGGCGAGCGCCAGTGCAGCCGAAGGTGTGGCGGAATCGAGAAGGATGCGCGCGTCCGTAAAAAGGAACCAGGTGAAGGCCTGCGCGCCGGCGATGGCACCGAGCGCCAGCGCGCCCGCCCACAGCGTGCCCGCGCGCGCGAACAGCAGCACCAGACCGGCGCCCACCACGAGAAGAAAGATCAGCACGGCATAGAGCGTGGGCGCGGGCTTGAGCGGCGTGCCCAGGAGGATGTTTTCCATCGCCTCGGCGCGGACTTCGGCCGCGTTGCGCTTGCCGTCCGGCGTCTCGATCGTCTGGCCCGGCGGCGCGATATAGACGATGGCGTTCTTGAGCGCATCCGCGGCGAGCTGGCCTGTATCGAGCGCGGCCGCCGAAACATGGCGCTCGGCGCGCGGCCCGGAATAATAAATCTGCAATGCGCCGTCGGCGCGCAGCGGCACGTCGAACGCGCCCGCGCCGACGCTCGCCAGAATGGACGACGCGTCGATGCCCGGGGTGCCCGCATCTTCGCCGCGGAATTCGATATCGGGTTTGCCGCCGGCGACGCGCATCACTTCGGCGTCGAGCGACGGCGCGATTTTGCCGTCGAGCCGGAACACGAGCCCCAGGCTCCTGAGCTTGCCGTCGGAATCGGGCGTGAGGTTGAGCGCGCCGACGCCCACGCTCGCCGCCTCGATCTGCGGCAACGCGCCGGAGGCGTGCGAATAGGCGGGTGCGGATGCGGCGGCCTCCGCCACGCCTGTGACACTCGCATCGCCCTTGAGCGCGGGTTCGCGGGCGCCCGTTTCGCCCAGGGTGAAGCCGGTCACGGATTTCACTTGGGCCAGCGCCGCGGCCAGCGTGTCGTCGGGCACGGGCATGCGCGCAAGCGCCGCCCGCGCGGCCGCCGTGTCGGGCCCGGGGGGTAGGAAGCTCGCGATGCGGTCGGGCGATCCGGGATCCGGCGCGTCGAGCGGAAACGCGAACACGACGATAGCTGCACCCGCGGTTTTCAACTCGCCCGTCAGCTTGGCCAGCACGCTGCGGGACCACGGCCAGCTTCCGAAACGGTCGAGGCTGTCCTTGTCGATGTCGAGAACGCGGACCGAGAAGCCGGATCGGGCCGCGGTGTCCTCATAGGGCCGGGGACGCAGATGCTGGTAGGTATCGAATTCGAGCCCCCGGATTTGGGTGGCGATGCCGCCCAGATCCGTCGCGATCAGACCGAAGCACGCCGCCAGAATGACAAGCGGAAGCGCCCAGATCGCAACCGGTTTTGCCCCAACCCTCATGCTCGTCCTGTGGCGGCGCCCAGCGCCTTCAGGCCTCGCCGCCCGGTCATCATCACGCGGAAGGCTCTGGAAGGGAAGGCGGATTTGGAAATTGTCCGCGCGCGGAACGCGATTAACTTGCGATCCGCACGACCGCATAGAGAAAAGCCGCACCCAGAAGGCTCATGATCGTGGTCAGCGCCTTGGGATGGGCATGAAAGCTCTCGGGTAGGAGGTCGCTGGCGCCGATATAAAGGAAGAAGCCTGAAAACAGCGCCAGGATGAGCGCAAGCGCATGCGCCGGCAGCGCCACGAACAGGCTCGCGCCCGCGCCCGCGACCGGGGCAACCGCGTCGGCCAGCAGCCAGCGAAAGGCTTGCCGCCGCGTGCCGGCATTCTTGAGCACCAGATTGACCGTGTTCATGCCGTCGGAGAAATCATGCGCGAGCACGGCGACGGCGACCACGACGCCGATCCCCGTCGAGGCTTGGAACGCGATGCCGATGGCGAGCCCGTCCATGAAGCTGTGGGCCGACAGGCTGCCTGCGCCCACCCAGCCGCGTTCGACAGCCGCCGCGCCATGGCCGTGACCGTCGTCCTCCTGATGGGTGTGCAGAAGGATCAGCCGGTCGAGCACCGTGTAACCGAAGAAGCCCAGCGCGGTGACGGCCAGCACCGTCGAGGGGTCATAGGTGCCCGCGCCGATCTTGAGCGCCTCCGGCAACAGATCGAAGAACGTCAGCGCGATGATCGCACCCGCGCTGAAACCCAGGATGAGATGGAGCTGGTCGCGGAACCTCAGCGCCAAGGCCCCGCCCGTCAGCGTGGCGCAGAACGTGGCGGACGCGATCGCCATGATGAGGAGGGAATGCATTTTCGGTTCTATCTTCGATGGCCGCCATATCTCACATGCGAGAGATTTTCGCCACCGGTTGCGAGCCGCAATGTGCGAGTGGTCAAAGTATCCGGGAAACCGTTACCGTCACGGTCATCGGCTTCCCCGCTCTGAGAATGCGCAACTGCTTCCGCTCTCCTACGGCTCCGGATAGCGCTCCGGCGGCCTTCGTCAGCGTGTAGGGCGCTTTGCTTGCATTGCCGATCTGCAGAACGACATCGCCGGGCAGCACATTCCGGCGTGTTGTTGGAGAGGCCGAAGACGACACGGCACGGACGACAAGTTCGCCCGCGGCGTTCGTGTCGAGCACGAGTCCAACGGTGTCGAAGTCGTTCGCTCGAGGTTTGCCGGAGCGCTCGAGGAATATTTGTTGTTCGGGATAATCGATCTCCACGCGGAACTGGCTGAGGACATTGCCTCCCAAGGCGCCCACGATCGCGGCTGGCGTCTCGAAGGAGGTCGCACTGAAGGTCCGATCCGGCCGCGCCGCGGCGGCGACATGCGCGACCGTGAACGATCCAATTTGAAAGGTTGGAATTCTCACCAGGAGATCGTCGTCCGCGGCACCATCGACATTCGCCGGTCCGACCGCGCCATGGCTTCGCGGCCAATCGGGATGTTCCCGCGACCATCTGCGAAGGATGTCCTCCCGAAGCAGCGTGAGCTTCGTTCCGGTGTCGAGCAAAAATCCGTACGTTGCGCCGCCGATGCCGATCTCGACTCTTGGGTGCCCGCTGGACGCAATGTAGGGCGCGGAAAGTTGCTCCCCGCGATGCGGAATCGTGCCGGGTTTGCCGATCGACAGCAATTGCCGCGGATAATCCAGCACAACCTGATAATGCTCGAACGCCTTGCCCGGGAGCAGACCCTCCACCGCGTCCCTGTTGGTGAAACTCGCGGCGCCCAGATGCACGAACGCACGGGTGGCTGTCAGATCGAGCGGCATTCCGCCGACATTTGGCGCCGGCATATCGACAGTGCGGTATCGCTGTCCGTCTTCGGACAACATGGCTCCCGCGGGCTTGAGTCCGAGAGTCGTCGCGAGGCTCTCGTCGAGGATAACGGCGCCGCCCCCGGAGTCGAAAATAAATCTCGCTGTCCTTGTGCCGCCTGCCGGCGTCTTGAACGCGAGCGTGACAATGGGCGCGTTTCCCTCGACGGACATGGGAACCGTCACATGATCCATCGCTTTCACGCTTTGCGCCCGCGAGCCGCCCGGAACTGCGAGACACGCAATCGCAAGGATCGAGATTGCAAAACGCATGGCTCTCTGGTCCCTCGGCCGTCTTGTAATGTTGTTATAAAATTTCAACCAAGTTCGCCACCCGTGGTCTGAGTGACGCCGTGCCATCTTCGGGTCGACAAAATCGCGCTTCCGCACTCGAATTTTACATGACGCTACCGTCACTTTTGCTTGCGGTTTTGACCCTTCGCGCTTACGTTCTTTCGGAACGACGCCATTCGCCAACCCCACGGAGACGCTCATGGACAACATCACCAAGGATCCGGCCTACAACGCCGTCGATCCCACGGATTTCCCCGCGATGATGGATGTCGAGCGTTACGGCAACCGTTCCACCGCGTTCGACAAGATCATCTCCGCCACCCACGATCATTTCTGGGATCCGCTGGACCGGAAATACATCGACTTCTCCCTGCCGTTCGACATGGAGAAGGAATTCATCATCAATCCGTCGGCCAGCGCCGATCTCAAAACCGCCATCGGCGACAAGCTCGACGAGAAACAGAAGATCAAGCTCGTCAATCTCGACGTGTGGTGGAGCTTCTCCTCGATCCTGCACGGCGAGCAGGGCGCGCTCGCGCTGTCGGCATCGCTATGTCACATCCTGCGCGATCCCGGCGCCCAGGAATATGCGGCGAACCAGACGCGCGAGGAAGCGCGCCACGTCACCGCCTTCACCCGCTTCATCCAGGCGCGCTGGGGCAAGCCGGTCAAGGTCGGCCCGGCGCTCGGCAATCTGCTGAACGAACTCGTCGCCTCGCCGCTGGTGTGGAAGAAGCTCGTGGGCATGCAGTTGCTCGTCGAAGGCCTCGCGATGGGCGCGTTCGCCACCTTCTACAAGGAAGCGCGCGATCCCCTGATGCGCCAGACCTGCCAGCTGGTGATGACGGACGAAGCGTTCCACCACAAATTCGGAAAGATCTGGGCCGACCGCACGATCCCGCGTCTTTCCAAGAGCGAACATGAGACCATCGAGGATTGGGCGTGGGATGTGTTCCAGATCCTGCTCTACAATCTCGGCAGTCCCGACCAGAAGGCGTGGATCTACGAAGCCGTGGGCCTCGACCCTCTGTGGTGCCAGCAGGCATTCATGGAAGCGTTGACCGATGCGGGCATTCGCGCCGAGCTCCAGGAAGCGACCAACATCTTCCGCGTGCTGATCAAGACGCTTCTCAAGGCTGGCATCATCACCGACCGCACGCGGGGCAATTACGCGGCCTATATCGACATGGCCGAGCTCTATGCCGAAGGCGACCGCATGGTCGGCGACGACATCGCGGAGGAAGGAATCCGTTATCTGATGAAGCTCAATGGCGGCAACGCGCTCACGATGCCGTCGTCGATCGCGGCCGAATAAGGGAGAGGCGCCGATGACCAACATCACCAAGGACCCGACCTACGACGCGGTCGATCCGGGCGATTTCCCCGCGATGCTGGACGTCGAGCGCTATGGCCGCCGCTCCACCGCCTTCGACAAGATCATCTCCGCCACCCACGACCATTTCTGGGATCCGCTCGACAAGAAATATATCGATTTCTCGGCGCCGTTCGATCTCGAGAACGAATATCTCGTGCCGGCCAAGATGAATATGGAATTGCAGACGGCCATCGGCGAGCGGCTGGACGAGCGCCAGAAGATCAAGCTCGTCAATCGCAGTGTGCAGTTCTCCATCTCGTCGATCCTGCATGGCGAGCAGGGCGCGCTCGCGCTGTCGGCATCGCTTTGCCACATCCTGCGCGATCCGGGGGCCCAGGAATATGCCGCCAACCAGACGCGCGAAGAGGCGCGCCACGTCACCGCCTTCTCCAAATATATCGAGGCGCGCTGGGGCAAGCCCGTGGCCGTGGGCCCGGCGCTGGGCAATCTCCTGATCGAGATGGTGAGTTCGCCCTTCGTGTGGAAGAAGCTCGTCGGCATGCAGATGCTGGTCGAAGGCCTCGCCATGGGCGCGTTCGCGAGCTTCTACACCTATGCGCAGGACCCGCTGCTCGTGCGGCTGTGCCAGCTGGTGATGACGGACGAAGCGTTCCACCACAAATTCGGAAAGATCTGGGCCGACCGCACCATCCCCAAGCTGTCGGAAGACGAGCGCAACAAGATCGAGGATTGGGCCGCGGACGTGTTCGTGGGCCTGCTCCGCAATCTCGGCAGCCCCGAGCAGAAGCGCCAGCTCTATGAAGAGTTCGGGCTCGACATGGCCTGGGTGCAGGGCGCGATGATGGAAGCGTTCAGCGACGCGCGCATCCGCACGCGCATGCAGGATTCCACTTCGATCTTCCGCGTGCTGATCAAGACGCTGCTGAAGGCCGGCATCATCACCGACCGCACGCGCGGCGTCTATGCGGCCTATGTCGACATGGCCGAGCTGCACAAGGAAACCGACCGCATGATCGGCGACGACATCGCCGAGGAAGGCATCCGCTACCTGATGACCCTCAACGGCGGAAGGCAGCTCACAACGCCCGTGTCGCTGGCAGCGGAGTAGGGCGAGAGTTGCTAACAATCCTCCTCCCCCGCGCGCGGGGGGTGTCGCGCACGAAGTGCGTGACGGAGGGGCCCCCTTCGGCCGGCGGAGTTTATCCTCCGGCCTTGCTTCGCGCGGACCGGTGGGCCGGCCTCTTCCCCCGTAAACGGGGGAAGAGGAATACCTCTCGCCACCCCAACGGTTACTTATTTCGCGCGGAATATTTGTCCGCCGCGACCTTGATGAGAAGCTCCCACGAGACGCTGGTCGCCGACACGAGAAGGAGCAGCACGGCGACGGGAACAAGCCGCGGATCGCCGTTGCCAGAAAAGATTTGCGCGCCGGAATAGACCAGCAGGCCAAATCCCAGGAACGAGAGAAGATGTCGACGCATCGCCGGGACCGGGCTTCTATCCGTGCGCGGCGCCCTCATGGTCCGAAAAAGCCGAAACACGATCCAGCCCATATAGAGACCCGACATGACGAGAATGAGCGAACCGAATTCCCGGTTTGTGATGCCTGGAAACAGCACCAGCAGCGAAACGATCAACACGCCGAGATAGCTTTGAAACGCCTGCTCGGCCAGATGCTTCGCGTGCTGGTGTGTCGCGCCGAGAATGATGTCCATGTTGAGAGATACCGCGACGAACAGAAGCCCCATCAGCGTCGCCGCCGCGCCCCCGATCATTTCAAAATATTCGTGCGATGTCGGCATGATGCTTATGGCCCCTCTCGGAGGGGCGGTTCCTCCAGGTTTCTGTCTTCCGGGCGCTGCTTTCGCCCTCGCATTCGGGAGAATGGTATTATTGACCAACCCAACGCAATCGACGGTGACCACGTCAAAAATAGTCCGACGGGTTGGCATCGTCTTCCCCCGCATGCGGGGGAAGTGGCCGACCCACCGGTCCGCGCGAAGCGCGGCCGGAGGATAAACTCCGCCGGCCGAAGGGGGCCCCCTCCGTCTCGCTCGCTGACGCTCGCTCGACACCTCCCCCGCGCGCGGCAGGGCTGTCCGGGGAACGATTCACTGTGACGCGGGTGCATGCCCGGCCAATGCTGCGTGAAGCGGCTACTTTCTGGTTGTCGAGACTTAAGAAAGAAGAGAGGCCGAGCATGCGGTACAGCGATAGCATTTTTGGGCATCTGCTCAAACCGATTGTGCGACGCCGGTTTGACACGGTTGTGGATAGCCACCGCGGCAATGCCTACGACAAAGAGTTCGACAGCTGGGATCATCTGGTGGTGCTGATTTATGCCCAGCTTGCCGGCGTAGAGGGCCTGCGCGGGCTGGAAGCGGTGTGGAACGCCAATTCGCATCACCACTACCATCTCGGGGTAGACAACGTGGCGCGCTCGACGCTATCGGACGCCAATCGGCGCCGTCCGCCGGCGGTCTTCACCGAGACGTTTTCGATGCTGTCCGGTCTCGCCGACCGGATGATGAAGCGTGAGGGCGAAGAGATGCTGCGGCTGATCGATTCCTCTCCGGTCCCGCTCGGCCGGCTCATCAAGTGGGCCAAGTGGAACGGGCGCATCCGTGGTCTCAAGCTGCACGTCGTCTACGATCCGGGACGCGACAATCCGACGGACATCGCCATCACCCATGCCAACGTCAACGACGTGGAGGTGGGCGAACGGATCCACATCGAGGCGGGATGCACCTACGTCTTCGACAAGGGGTACTACAAATACCAATGGTGGACTGGCATTCACGATGCCAAAGCGCTGTTCGTCACCCGCCAGAAGATTTTGGCGCGGTTCCGTGCCGTTCGCTGGCTGCCGCTCAGGAAGCGCAAGGGCGACGGCTTCACCGTCATCGACGATGCCGAGGTCAAGCTTGTCAGCAAAGGCGATTCCAAGCTCGCCATTCCCATGCGCCGCATTCGCGTCAGGCGCGACAAGGGAGCAAAAATCACGCTTCTCACCAACGACTTTGAACGCTCCGCCATCGAGATCGCGGCTCTTTACAAGAAGCGCTGGCAGATCGAGTTGCTGTTTCGCTGGATCAAACAACATCTGAAGATCAGGTCGTTCCTCGGACGCAGCGACAATGCGATCCAACTCCAGATCGTCGCCGCCATGATCGCCTATGTGCTTCTGCGCATCGCAGCCCGCGAAAGCTGCATCGCCATGCCAATCATCCGCCTCGCAGATCTCCTGAAAGAACGCCTTTTCACCCGAAGGACCATCGCCGAAATCGACAAACCGCCCGACGTCCATCTCTCCAAACCGCGACCCAGGGTCTCTCCGGATCAACTGGAGCTCCGATATGCCTGAACTTTCCCCGGACACCCCTGCGCGCGCGGGGGAGGAGGATTGACGCTGGAGTTCCCATGCGCGTGGTCCGGACAAATGCTATGCATGGCGGGGTCGACGATCGACGGGGACACTCATCATGGCACGCCGTAGACGAGGCGACGGACAGACCGCTCTGGTGACGGGGGCGAGCGGCGGGATCGGGCTCGATCTCGCCGAATGTTTCGCCAGGGACGGCTACGGCCTCATCCTGACGGCGCGCTCGGAGTCCGCGTTGAAGGACGCCGCCGCGCGGCTGGGCGACAAATATAAAGTGGCCGCAACGGCGATCGCGATAGATTTGGGCGCGATCGGCGGCGGCGCGAAGCTCGCGGCGGAAATCGCCTCGCGCGGGCTCGGCGTCGACGTATTGGTCAACAACGC
Organism: uncultured Alphaproteobacteria bacterium; assembly: GCA_963760345.1. Taxonomy (GTDB): domain Bacteria; phylum Pseudomonadota; class Alphaproteobacteria; order Micropepsales; family Micropepsaceae; genus Rhizomicrobium. Next base: position 643,644 of record CAVXCU010000001.1, on the reverse strand, counting down.
GGGCTACGGCATCGCGGGCGCGCTGGCGGGCTCGGACGCGGCGGCCGAACTGGGCATGATCGATCTCAATGTCCGCGCGCTGGTCGAACTCACCCATATTTTCTGGCCGGGCATGCTGGCGAAGAAGCGGGGCGGCGTGTTGAACGTGGCGTCCACCGCCGCGTTCCAGCCGGGCCCGTTCATGGCGATCTATTACGCGTCGAAAGCGTTCGTGCTCTCCTTCTCTGAAGCGCTGTGGGAAGAAGCGCGCGGCACGGGCGTTCACGTCACGTGCCTGTGCCCGGGCGCCACCAAAAGCAATTTCCGCGAGCGCGCGGGCACCGGCGCTGTGCGGCTGGCGCGCGTCGCCACGCCGATGGAATCGATGCCTGTCGCGCGCCTGGGCTATCGCGCGTTCCGGCGCAACCGGCGCGTCATCATCACGGGCGCGCAGAACGCGGTCATGGCGCGGCTGGTGCCGTTTCTGCCGCGGCGCACGGTTCTGCGCCTTGTGCGCTATATTCAGACACCATGAGCGAAACGAAGATCGGCGATTTCATCACGGTGGCGCGCGACGGCGCAGTGGCTATCGTCACCATCGATCGCGGCGACGGGCGCAATGCACTGTCGCAGCGGTTGATCCTCGACCTGACCGAAACCGCGCACAGCTTCGCGGACGATCTCGAAACCCATGCCATCATTCTCACCGGCAAGGGCGTGTTCACGGCGGGCGCGGATCTGAAGGACCCGGGCCTCGACCGCCGCCAGGCGCATGGCCTCCTCGAACGCCGGCACATGGTCAAGATCGGCCCCGATCTGTGCGATGCGTGGGAGCGGCTGGAGCAGGTCACCATCTGCGCCATCGAGAAATATTGCATCGGCGGCGGCGGCGCGCTGGCGGCCGCGTGCGATTTCCGCATCGTGGGCGCAAGCGCGCATTTCCGCCTGCCGGAGATTCCGCTCGGCATGAACATGAGCTGGCATGCGGTGCCGCGGCTCGTGTCCTTGATCGGGCCGGCGCGGGCCAAGCGCTTCGTGATCTTCGGCGAAAAGGTCGACGCGCAGGAGGCGTTCGCCTGGGGGCTCGCCGACGAGATCGCACCCGACGGCCAGACGCTCGCGCACGCGGGTGATTGGGCGGCGCGGCTCGCCAAGCTGCCGCCCAATGCCGTACGCATGACCAAGCAATCGGTGAACGCGGCGGCGAACGCGCTCCATCGCGCGAGCACCTTCATGGACCTCGACCAATACGCGCTGGCGACCACGAGCGAGGATTATCGGGAGGCGATGAAAGCCTTCCTCGAAAAACGCGAACCGAAATTCACCGGGCGGTAACGGCCGCGCGGGTTGCTCGTTCCACAAATGACTCACGCGGAGCCGCGGAGACGCGGAGGATAAAAGGCAGATTTAGCGCAGAGGACGACGGGGGCTCGCGGAGGACGCGGAAGAAAATCTGCGCGCGAATGCGCGCAACAAGAAAATTCATCGCGCGCTCGGACCAATGCGATCGAACTCTGCGCCCCCTGCGCCTCCACCGCGTCCTCTGCGCTAAACCTCTCTTCTACTCCGCGCCTCCGCGGCTCCGCGTGCCCAACTGGGCTGATGACACGAACTCCGAACTATCCCACCTGATGGCCACTTGCCGCGCGATTTGCGATGGGCGAGGCTCGCGCCGGCAAGACATTTCCGGAGTTCCATGATGGCAGGTCGCGTCGAAGGAAAAATCGCGCTCGTGACGGGCGGCGCGCAGGGGCTCGGAGAGGCAGCATCGCGCATGCTGGCGCGAGAAGGCGCCCGCGTCGCGATCACCGACGTCAATCTCGATGGCGCCGAAAGGGTCGCAGCCTCGATCAACGAAACGCGCAAGGGGGCGGCCATCGCCATTCCCCACGACGTGACGGCGGAAGCCGACTGGGTCCGCGCGCTCGAGCGGACGGAGCAGGCCTTCGGCGGGCTTCACGTTCTCGTCAACAATGCGGGGATCGGCCTCACCAAGGATCTCGAAGACATCACGGCCGAAGAATGGCGGCGCGTGCATGCGATCGATCTCGACGGCGTGTTCTACGGCTGCAAGCTCTCGCTCAGATCGATGGCGAAGACCGTGAAGGAGACGGGGCTGGGTGGCTCCATCGTCAACATCTCGTCGATCTCGGGCATCATCGCGGGCCACAACATGGCGGCCTACAATTCCGCCAAGGCCGCGGTGCGGCATCTGTCGAAATCGGTGGCGCTTTATTGCGCGCGCAAGGGTTACGGCATCCGCTCGAATTCGATTCACCCCGTTTTCATCGCCACGCCCATCCTCGACGGGCTGGTGCAGCGCTTCGGCAAGGAGGAGGCCTACGCCAAACTCGGACGCCAGGTGCCGCTGGGCCATATCGGCGAGCCCGACGATATTGCGTATGCGGTCTTGTATCTGGCCTCCGACGAATCCAAATTCGTCACAGGTGCGGAGCTGAGGGTCGATGGCGGCATCTCCGCGATGTGAGGCGTAATGACGGATTCATTCGGCGCGGTCCTGCCGCCACGCGGCTCGCAGCTCGGTGTCGCGAGCTGGCTGAAGGACCTCCGCTCGCTCGCGGCCTCCACGATCCAGCCGCCGCCCTTTGCGATGGCAGATTTGCCGCGCGGCAGGGGCGAGATCGTTCTCACCGTCCCGGGATTCCTGGCCGGCGATTGGACCATGATCCGGCTGCGGAATTTCCTCAGCAACCTCGGCTATCGCGTCGAGGCACCAGGCATCGAATTCAATGCGGGACCCACGGCGCAGATCATCGTCTGCCTCGACGCCGCGTTGCTGCGGCTTGCGGAGGAGAGCGGCGGTCCCATCGCGCTTCTGGGCCAAAGTCTCGGCGGCGTGCTTGCGCGCGATCTCGCCCATCGCCACCCCCAGGCCGTGCGCCAGGTCATCACGCTGTGCAGCCCCATCCGCTTTCCCATTGCCACGCCGCTGGCGCCGTTCGCGCAGTTGCTGGCGCCGTTTCACGATCCCGTCTGGCTCGCGCGTGCCGCCGCGATCGTGGGGCAGCCGCCCGCCGCGCCTGTCACCGCGATCTATTCGCCCGACGACGGCATCGTCGACTGGCGGCAATGCCTGCAGGACGAAGCGCCCGGCTATACGAACGTGCCCGTCGCGGGCGCACATTCGACCATGGGCTCCAATCCGGTGGCGCAGGCTGCGATTGCCCGCGCGCTCGCCGCCCGCGGCGTTTGACCGGGCAATATTTTCCCCAAGCGGCAGGCTTTGCCCAAGATTGCGGAAATCCGCGCGCCGGAAGCCTGCGCATTCTCGGCGTTTGGCCCGCGAAATGCTCAGGCACGCATCGTGCTTTGAACGTGCCGGGCGCCCCTGTCAGGGCCGTCCGGAATTTTGAAGGAGCCGACCATGTCGCTTGCCAGTGCCGGAGGCTACGCCGCGGGTTTGCTGACCCAGACCCTGTCGTCCCTCATGTCGAGCCTCGAGAATTCGCAGGCGAGTTCCTCGAGCTCAAGCGCGAGCGCCACCTCCAGCGCGGGCATCAGCACGCAGGCGTTCGCGAACAGCATGCCGTCGATCACGGGCACCGCGGCGCCGACGTCCAACAGTCTGACGGGAAGCTCCACACCCAATTTGAGCAACCAGGTCCTGGGCGCGCTGCTGCAGGCGCAGGAATTGGGTTCATCGCAATTCGGCAGCGGCGCCGGGCCTCAGTCGGCGCAGGGCGGCCAGCCGGGCACGCAATCGGGCGGCTTCAACACGGACTCGCTCAACCAGCTCGTCCAGAACATCGAACAGGACGCGGGCGCGCTCGGCAGCGAACTCGGCAGCAACGGACTTGGCTCTCTCGGCGGTCTCACCGGCGGCGGCGGCAACATGTTCTGGTCTGCACCGGCCGGCCTGACGTCGGCGGCGTTCTAAAGCAGGTTGCACAATGTTCCGCGATTTTTGCGGAACCAACCCGGCCGATTTTGCGCTCGAATCTTTTGATCAGCTGACGTAGCCTTTTCGTCACAACCCAATGCCACGCCGGGCGCTGAAAGCGGCCGGGCTTTTTGTTGGCGTCCCCCTCACCCGCGCTTCCGCTGCGCAGAAACCTCTCACTTGCCCGCCCTCTCCCCCACCCGGCTTCGCTGAAGCTTCGCCGGGTTAGTGCTTAGTCCGGCGAAGCCTTGGCGTAGCCGGACCCCGATGGGGGCGAGGGGAATTGCGCGCTGCATGACTTCCCCCTCGCCCCCTTTGGGCTACGCGATTCACACATCGCGGAGTGCCCAGCCATGCTTGATGGCGTGGAATTTGGTGAGCCCTCTGAGCATGACAATTGGACCGGGCTTTCCGTAGTAGCCGGTCCATCCGCCGAGGCGGGCAAAAACCCAGGCCGCGAAGGCAAGGGACCCTCTGGGATGGGGGTTTTTCTGCTTTTGGGTCTTGCCTTCGAGATCCTGGTTGACGCGCTCCAGGACGGGCTGGTCATCGGGATCGAGGGCATCGCTGAGCGGACGATTGAGCGCTCCATCACGCTCGGCAACGAGTTGCATCACGATGACGGCGGCGACAAGCGTTGCAACGACGAGCTTCTCCAGAGGACCGCCTTCCTGCTGACGAAGTGCCTCCATGTCGAAGCCCTTGGTCTTGGTTGTTCGGAAGAGTTGCTCGATGGTCCAGCGCAGACGATAGAAGCCAATGACGCGCCGGGCATCGGCCATATCGTTGACTTGGTGGGTCGTGAGCAGCCGCCAATGCGCCGGCTCTTCGCCTGGCGGTGCGTTGATCTCGCGCGCATCGACCATTTGGAGCGTTACAGTATCTGGCAGCTCTCTGGCTCCCTCGCTGCGTTTGCGGTTCTTTGGCTTTGCGATCTCAACGCTGCCGAAGCGCACTGCAAGGACGGCTGTTCTGGCTTTGCGGCCGGGAATGGATGGCAATTCGATCGCCATCTGACCGGCTTCGGACCATTGATCGGCGGTGGCAAAAAGATGGGCCTTCTTGTCGGCCAAAAGCCGGTCCTGCGCCGCCCGCACCAGCTTTTCAACATTGTCCGGTTTGAAGGCGAAGCACTCGTAAATGTCGCCTTCACGGTCCTCGACCACCGTCACACATGCCGCTCCCGCGGCTACAAGCTTGCTCGCGCTTTCCGCCCCGTCGAGCCAGCGCCGGCTGTCCTTGTCCTCAAAATCCCGCTCGTTGTGCGAGCCGCGATCCTCATCGCGGCGATCCAGGAAGAAAGCATCGATAAGGCCAAACACAAATCCGTTCGCTGCATCCGCGCCGATGAGAGGGTGCACCGAAAGGCCAATGCCGTTCTCGTCGACTTCGAACCGATGTGGTGTCCTGTATCGCGAGCACATGGCGACCAGAGATTTGAGAACAAGTCCGCTGCGATGCTGCGCTCAGCATCTCGCCCGTCGTCACCCTTCGATTGTGCAGAAAGCGCGTGATCCGCATCTCGCCGGATCGCCTGGCGCCCAGAGCACGCACGCTGCCGCCCCAGCCGCCTTCCGCCACCAATCGGTCCAGGAGAAAACGCCCCCTTTTTCCAGACGTGCGTCGCCAAACCGCCCCAAGCCCGATTCCATCCCTGCCTCCCGCAGCCGAATCACCGCAATAGGGAGTCAGACCTTCTGCCGCGCCGCAACCCGCCAGAGACGATGTGTGAATGTCGTAGCCCTTTGGGGGAGAGGGTCGGGGTGAGGGGGTCCCTCCGCCAAGCGTTGCAATGACGGCCACGCCGTTAGGCTCAAACGTTTTTTGCTCAGCGCGTGATGCGCGTGCCGACTTCGGCGAGCAGCACGCGGGCACCCGGACGGTGCAGCGCGCGATCCGTCACGCGCTGGAGCCGGTCGGCGATGTCGGCCACGTCGGGCTGCTGCCAGGGCCGCACATAGCTCCAGGCATAGGACATCAGGCTGCGGACATAATCGTCGCGCAACAGCGGCATCGCGCGTTCGACCTGCGCGCGCAGTTTGGCGTCGGGAATGTCGAGGCCGATCGCGACCATCAGCATGCCGGACGGCCGGTTCGATTCGATGATCGTCGCGTACATCGGCTCGAGCATGATGTAGCTCTCCGATTGCGTGATCTTGTGCTCGGGCATGGGGCCGTCGGCGCGCGCCGGCTGGGCCGCCAGCGCAGCCAGCATCAGGCTTGCAAAAAAGGCGGCGGATCGCATGGACTTCCTCGGGCGTTCCCCTCCTGATACGCCGTCCGGGTAAACCCGCCGTTGACGCCGCCCATTCCCCCTAAGAGGTAGAGATGACCGGAACCGCCAAACGAGCCGCCCTGATCCTGGGTTTTCTGGCCCTTTCACCCGTCGCGGCGGCCGCGGCCGACCAGCCCGGCCAGCATTTCGACATCGCGCCCGGCAGCCTCGTCCAGCCACATGCCACCCCGGCGGTGGAGAACTCCTCGAAGGTCATCCCCCGTCCCGCGGGCGCCATGCCGCAAGCCCCCGCGGGCTTCACGGTGTCGCTGTTCGCGTCGCAGATGGGCAGTCCGGGGCTGAAGGAAGACTTCGACGGCGACCCGCGCTTTTTGGCCGTGGCGCCGAACGGCGACGTCTTCGTCAGCGAACCCGATTTCGCCAAGGTCGTCGTTCTGCGCGAACGCAACGGCCATGTGAAGCAATCGACCTTCGCCGAAGATTTCATCCAGCCGCATGGTCTCGCGTTCCATGACGGCGCGCTCTACGTGGCGGATACGACCGCAGTGTGGAAGCTCGGCTACAAGGACGGCGCACTGAAAGCCGGCGCGCGGACGCGCGTCACGAAATCAAGCTTCGGGCAACCGGGCGGACATTTCACCCGCGACATCGCATTCGGGCCCGACGGCCAGCTCTATCTCGCCATCGGCAGCCGCGAAAATATCGGCGAAGATCCGGCGCCGCGCGCGACCGTCCAGCTCGTGCATCCGGACGGAACGCTGTCGACATTCGCCAACGGGTTGCGCAATCCCGTCGGCATCGCATTTTATCCGGGCACCAACGATGTCTGGGTGACGGTCAACGAGCGCGACGGCCTGGGCGACGACCTGCCGCCCGATTATTTCGCCCATATCGCCAAAGGCGATTTCTTCGGCTGGCCCTATGCCTATATCGGCCCGCATCCCGATCCGGATTACGGCGCCAAGCGTCCCGATCTCGTGGCGAAAACGAAAACACCGGACGTGCTGTTCCAGGCGCATTCCGCGCCCCTGGGTCTCGTGTTCTACGAAGGGAGCCAGTTCCCGGCGGACTACAAGGGCGACGCCTTTGTGGCGCTGCATGGTTCGTGGAATTCGTCGAAGCCCACCGGCTACAAGGTCGTCCGCATCAAGTTCAAGGACGGCAAACCCGTGGGCGGCTACGACGATTTCCTCACCGGATTCTGGGACGGCAGCACCTCGCCCGCGCAGGTCTGGGGCCGGCCCGTCGGTCTCGCGGTCGCCAAGGACGGCAGCCTCCTCGTCTCCGACGACGCCGGCAAAACGATCTGGCGCGTGGCGTATGCGGGGAAGTAGGGGGCGCGGGCTTCCGAGACACGCCGGTTATCGCAATCTCTTCCTTGCGAAGGCGCGGCCGGAATGTGATTTCAGATACCGTTCGAACGCGACCGCCTTTTGTTTGTCGCTGAACGCGATGTAGGTCATCAGCCGCCACGGCTTGAATTTCGACGTATGGGGCGATCCGCCCGCGTTATGCGTTTTGAGACGCTTGGGAAGATCGTCGGTCAGACCGACATAAACTTGGGCCGGGTCTGCGAGGCTCTCCAGGAGGTAGACGTAGAACATATCAGGCGTGGCGGCGGCCGATGAACTTTGACGCGGATTGTGGACTGTCGAAAGCCCGGCTTCGCCCTTTGGGCTACGCCGGGCAGGCTACGCTGCTAATCAGCCTATCGCGCTGGCTTGCCAGGCGTAGCTGCGTAGCAGCGTAGCCTGGTGGAGCTGAGCGGAATCGAACCGCTGGCCTCCTCATTGCGAACGAGGCGCTCTCCCAACTGAGCTACAGCCCCAGCGCGGCTTCCCGCGCCGGCAAGTCCCGGCGCGAGGGGCGTTTCTAGGGAGGGGGGCCTTGCGCTGTCAAGGCACGGCTTGCGGGGGCGGGAGGGGGCTCGCTACAAGATGCGCGAACGCATGATTCCTCGAAATCCCGGAAGAGGCCGCCTGCCTCATGTATCTGAACCCTTTCCTGTGGCTCGTGCTGCGCCTGATCGACCTCTATTCCTGGGTCGTGATCGCCGCCGTCGTGGTGAGCTGGCTGGTCGCATTCGGCGTCATCAACACCTACAACCGCTTCGCGCGCTCCATCGTGCAGGTGCTGGACGCGCTGACGGAACCCGTGTTCCGGCAGGTCAGGCGCGTCATTCCGCCCATAGGCGGACTCGATCTTTCACCCCTGATCGTGCTTCTCGCGCTTCAGTTCCTGAGCTATGTGATCGTGTATTATTCGAGCTACATCTGATCGCGCCGATCGATGTTGCCGAAATTGCGCAGTCGAGGTGACTGAAAAGAATTTCCGCGTGACCCAAAACGGCGTGCGTTTCGCCTTGCGCCTGACGCCCAAAGGCGGACGCGACGCCATCGGCGGCTGGTCGCAAGGCGCGGACGGCACATCGCATCTGAAGGCGCGCGTCTCGGCCGCGCCCGAAGCGGGCAAGGCGAATGCGGCATTGATCGTGCTCCTTGCGAAGCGACTCGGCATCGCGAAATCGCGGGTCGCGATTGTAAGCGGCGAAACGGCCCGCATGAAGATCGTGGACATCGCAGGTGACGGCGCGGCGCTGGCGGCCGGGTTGAACGCATTGGGAGACAGGCAATGAGCGCAAAGATCATCGACGGAAAAGCGTTTGCGGCGAGATTGCGCGCGCGGGTGGCGGCCGAAACCGCGAAGCTCGTTCGCGAGCACGGAATCGTGCCAGGCCTCGCGGTCGTGCTGGTGGGCGACGATCCGGCCAGCGACGTCTATGTGCGCAGCAAGGGCAACGATGCGCGCGAATGCGGCTTTCACGCGCTCGAATTCCGCCTGCCGCAATCGGCGAGCGAAGCCGACGTGCTGGCCCGCGTGAAGGCGCTCAACGCCGATCCGGCCGTGCATGGAATTCTGGTGCAATTCCCCACGCCGCCCCAGGTGCGCCAGGACGCCGTGCTCGACACGATCGATCCGGCGAAGGACGTGGACGGGCTGACGCCCACGAGCGCCGGCCTGCTCGCGAGCGGGCGGGGCGGGCTCGTGTCGTGCACGCCGCTGGGCGTAATGATGCTACTCAAGGACGCGCTGGGCGATATTTCCGGCGCCGATGCGCTCGTCATCGGGCGCTCGCTGCTGGTGGGCAAGCCCGTGGCGCAATTGCTGCTCGCGGCCAACGCGACCGTCACCATCGCGCATTCCAAAACGCGCGATCTCGCGGCACTCGCGCGCCGCGCCGACATCGTGGTCGCGGCGCTGGGCAAGGCGCAGTTCGTCAAGGGCGACTGGATTAAGCCCGGCGCCTGCGTGATCGATGTCGGCACCACGCGTATCGATCTCGGCAACGGCAAGACGAAACTCCTGGGCGATGTCGATTTCGCGGAAGCAGCGAAGGTCGCCGGCGCGATCACGCCGGTCCCGGGCGGCGTCGGCCCCATGACCCGCGCCTGCCTGATGCGCAACACGCTCGCCGCCGCGATGATGCGCGCGGGGCTTCCGGCGCTGGGGTTTTGACTTTTCTTGTCGACGGCCGTAGCGGCGGCCCCCCCACCCTAACCCTCCCCACAAGGGGGAGGGGATTCCACCGAGAATATCGTAGCGAAATATGAGCGTTCTTCACCTCCCCCTTGTGGGGAGGTCGGAGCATCATGTGCTTGGAGCCAAGCGAAAAGCAGATGATGTTCCGGGTGGGGGGCGATCGAGATCAGAACGCAGCGGGATTACAGAATCCCCGCGGCTGCCGCCAGTTTCCGGAGCGAGGTTTCGGGGCGTGCGCCATAGTGCGAGATCACTTCGGCGGCGGCGATCGCGCCCAGCCGGCCGCATTCCGCCAATCCTTTGCCTTGCGTGAGCGCGACCAGGAAACCGGCGGCGAACTGATCGCCGGCGCCGGTCGTATCGACGACTTTGGCGACGGGCTCCGCGTCGAGCACATGCACTTCGGGCCCACGCGCGATCACGCAGCCCTTGGCGGAACGCGTGAGCGCCGCGATGCCGGGCCAATGGCGGATCGCCTGCAGCACCTCGTCGAAGCTCTCCACTTCGAACAGCGCTTTCGCTTCGTCTTCATTGGCGAACAGGATGTCGAGCCGCGTGTCGAGCAGTTCGCGAAACTCGGCGCGATAGCGTCCGACGCAAAACGGATCGGAGACCGACAGTGCGATTTTCCGCTGCGCCCGTTTCGCCGCATCCATCGCCAGCGTGATCGCGGCCTTGGGCCGGGGCGAATCCCACAGATAGCCTTCGACATAAAGCACCGCCGAGGCGGCGATATCTTTTTCGTTCACGTCTTCGGGGCCCAGTTCGCGGCTCGCGCCCAGATAGGTGCTCATGCTGCGCTGGCCGTCATCCGAGACCGCGATCAGGCAGCACGCGGTGGCAGCACCTTGGCCCGCCATGGCGGTCGTGTAGTGGACGCCGATTTCCTTGAGGCTCGCGGCGAAGGCGAGGCCGAGCCGGTCCTTCTTGACCTTGCCGAGATAGAGGCCCCTGGCGCCCAGCGACGCGACGCCGGCCATGGTGTTGGCGGCCGAACCGCCCGCGATCTCCCTGGCATTCGCCAGTACGGCCAGAAGCTGCTCGGCGCGAAATTCGTCGATCAGGGTCATCACGCCCTTGGCGATATTGTGCTCGAGCAGGAAGCCGTCGGTTGCGGGCGCGATCACGTCCACGATCGCGTTGCCCATGGCGGCGATGTCATATGTCTCAGTCACGCAAGCGCTCCCGGAATTCGGCCGATGTCTCTATAACAGGCCGTTCGGATAAAGGACCGGCCCGATGTTCGCAAGCGCGCGCAAAGCCCTCGGCATGATTTTCGAGCCGGCGTTCCTGGGCGTGGTGCTCAAATCCTTCCTGCTCACGCTTCTGCTGTTCGGCCTTCTGTTCGTGGCCGTGCAATACGGATTGCAGCATCTGCCGCCGCTGCACTGGCACTGGCTCAATGTCGCCATCGACTGGATCGGTTCGTTTCTGGTGCTGGGCGCGCTGTTCTTCCTGGGCGTGCCGGTGGCCGCGATCTTCGCCTCGCTTTATCTCGACCGGATCGCCCGCAAGGTCGAAGAGAAATTTTATCCCGCCGATGCGCACACCGCGGGCGCCCCGTTCCTCACCTATCTGTTCGTGGGGCTCCGGCTCGTCGCCCTCATCATCCTTCTGACCCTGGCGCTCGTTCCCGTCGACATCATGGTGCCGGGCATCGGCAGCCTTGCCTCATGGGTGACGAGCGGCTGGTTGCTGGGCCGGGAGTTTTTCGAGCTTGCCGCCATGCGCCATCTTTCGCGCGCGGAAACCGACAACATGCGCAAGCGGCACGGCGCGGGAATCCTGGGCGCGGGCCTCGTCATCGCGCTCTTGTCGGAGATTCCTGTCGTCAATTTCATTGCGCCGCTGTTCGGGGCCGCGTTTATGGTGCATGTGTTCAAGCACTATCAGAGACTGGAGCGCCGGGCATGATCAGACCCGTTCTTATTTCTTCGCTGTGTGCATTGCTCTGCGGCTGCGTGACGCCGCCCCCGCCGCCGCCGGCTCGCGTGGCCTTGCCGCCCGCGCCGCCGTCCGGCGAACCCGCCGGCATTGCCGGGCTGGGCGCGCAGCAATTGCGCATCGCCTATGGCGCGCCCGCTTTCACGCGGAAGGACGGCCAGACGGAAATGTGGCGCTATGACGGTGCGGCCTGCAAGGCGTTCTTCTTTCTCTATCCGGATGGAAATTCATTGTCGGTCAAACACGTGGAAACCGTGCCGCGCGGCAGCAGCATCGCGGCCGACGAATCCTGCCTCCAGGCATTGCGTCTTCGCGGTGTCGGTCCCACGTCCTGATGTCGATCATCCGGTGCTGGAATGAAGCACCGACTGCCGCTCCAGCTTGCGCGCCTTCTGGTCGAGCTCGTCGGCCGAGCGCAGCATCAATTTCATGTAGCGCACGAGCGCCACTTCATGGGCGCGCTTGCGATACTGATTTGCGAGTTTGTGAAGTTTCCTGGCGGCGTCGCTCATCGGCATCCTTTCCCCGCGCAAGCCTACAAGCCCGGCGCGGCTCTCCCCCGATGGGTCCCGGAATGAAACGTCCTGCGGACGTTTTGGTTCTGGCGTTTAAGGCTTAATATTTGAGGCGGCGCTATTTGCGCCCGCTTTTGCCCAATGATTTCCGTGACTTCGGAGTTTTCCTCGCGAACGCGTCGGGATCGGGCGTTTTGTCCTTGTAGCGGCATAAATCGCGGATGACGCAAACCGGACAAAGGGGTTTCCGCGCCACGCAGACGTAACGGCCGTGCAGGATTAGCCAATGATGGGCGTGGAGTTTGAACCGGTCGGGCACGATCCGCACCAGCGCGAGTTCCACTTCCAGCGGATTTTTCCCGGGTGCTAATCCCGTGCGATTGGCCACGCGGAAAATATGCGTGTCGACTGCAATCGTCGCCTCGCCGAACGCAACGTTGAGAACCACATTGGCGGTCTTCCGCCCCACGCCGGGCAACGCTTCGAGCGCTTCGCGCGTGCGCGGAACGTTGCCGCCATGTTCCGCGAGGAGGATCTTCGAAAGCGCGATGACGTTCTTCGCCTTGTTGCGATAGAGGCCGATGGTCTTGATGAATTGGGTGATGCCGGCTTCGCCCAGCGCGACAATCTTCGCCGGCGTGTCGGCGATCTTGAACAGGCCGGCCGTGGCCCGATTGACGCCCTTGTCCGTCGCCTGCGCCGACAGCACGACCGCCACCAGGAGCGTATAGGGATTGGCGTAGTCGAGTTCTGTTTTGGGCTCGGGGTCTTTCGCAGCGAGCCGCGCGAAAAAGGTTTCGGCGTCTTTTTTCGAGAAAGCCATGGCGGGCACGCTGCAGATTCGGCGGGGCGGAATTTGGCGCAGAAAAGCCCCAAACAATCCAGCTTGCCGAGACCGCTTGTCACCAATGGCAGGCGCGCGCATTATCGATTCATGTCCGCCGCCTCCAGCGACGATGTCGTGCTCGACGCGACGCTCAGGCCCAACAGGCCCATGAGCGTGCCGGTTCTGAAGGCCGTTCTCGCGGCCGTCATCGCAATCAATCTTGTCTTCGGGCTCACCTTCGTTCTGCGCGGCGCCTGGCCCGTGATGCCGTTCCTGGGACTGGACGTGGCGCTCCTGGCCTGGGCGTTCCGCGCCAGCCGCATTGCCGCCGAGCGCTACGAGCGCGTGATGCTGCGGCCCGCGAACCTGATCGTTGAGCGTCACCCGCCGCGCGGCGAGCCCAGCCAGATCGTGCTCAATCCCTATTGGGTTCGCGTCGACATGGACGACCCGCCCAATCATTGGAGCCAGCTCACCTTGCGCAGCCATGGCCGCGCGGTTCAGGTGGGCGCGTTCCTGGCCCCGCAGGATCGCTTTTCCTTCGCCCAGGCGCTGAAGGCCGCGCTGCGCAAATCCCGCGAATTTCGCGCCGATTGAACCCGCAAGAATTGGGTCGCAGGCCCTAAGGCTTTGCGTCATTCTCCGCCCATGACAACGATCCTTCACGAAGACCCGGAAGCCGGCGCCCATTACCGCACCATGGGCCGGGCCATCCGCTATCTGGCCGAGCATTACGCCGAGCAGCCGACGCTGGAAGACGCCGCGGCCACGGCGGGGCTTTCGCCGTTCCATTTCCAGCGGCTGTTCACGCGTTATGTCGGCGTGAGCCCCAAGGCGTTCGTGGGTCATCTGACACTCGACCGCGCGAAGGCCGAACTGGCCGCCGGCTCGAGCGTGCTCGACGCGGCACTGGAAGCGGGGCTTTCGGGTCCGTCGCGGCTGCACGATCTGTGCATCAAGATCGAAGCGATGACGCCGGGCGAATATGCCGGCGGCGGGGCAGGGCTCGTCATCGATTACGGCTTTCACGATTGCCCGTTCGGCATCGTGCTGGTTATGGCGACGGACAAGGGCGTGTGCGGACTTGCCTTCGGCGACGAAGGCGAAAACGCCGCCATGCTCGCCGACATGCGGGCCCGCTGGCCGAAGGCACACTATTGCGAAGCGCCAGCGCGAACGGCGGCGATCGCGCGGGATATATTTTCGCCCGACGGCAAAGCGTCGCGCGAAATCGGCCTGCATCTCCTGGGTACGCCGTGGCAGATCAAGGTGTGGCAGGCATTGCTCGCGATTCCGTCAGGCCGCGTGACGACCTATGGCGCGATCGCCGGGCAGATTTCGTCGGCGCGCGCCTCGCGTGCCGTGGGCACCGCGGTGGGCCGCAATCCGATTTCCTATCTGATCCCCTGCCATCGCGTGCTGGGCAGCGACGGTGCACTGCACGGCTATCACTGGGGATTGCCCCGCAAACGCGCGATGCTGGCCTTCGAAGCGGCGCGCGCTCAGTCGGATGATCGAGCCTTTAATACGGTGACCTACATCGTCCCCCAATAGTTCTTCGTTTCTTGTCCTTTGTCACCAAGTAACGTCCCCAACAAATGTCGCGAACAAATATAGCGCTCGTGCCGCTGAACCGAGACGATAGCGCTAAAACAAAAGCATCCGTATTCTGTCACCTGTGAGTTCGCGGTTGTAGGCCGAAGCGCACGGGGTCAAATTGGACGCCAAAGTACGTCAAAAGCTTTTGTTGTTCTTGATCGCCGCGGCACTGGCGACCGCGCTGTTTGCTGATACGGCTGCCCTGCGAGTGGGACTCGATGTCAAGCTCTTCTGGGCTTACATTTCGGTCTCAATTACGCTTACCGGCTACGCGATCTACATTCTGCAAATGTTTCCGAGTAGCAGGCGTGCAGTGGTGAAGCCACATCCATTATCTTGGCTTGGCTTTGGCCTCCTCACAGGCGCCGGTTGGTTGATTCAGGTCGCCCAAGGCGCGCATGCGGGCAGCTGGTGTCTCGGAATAACAGCGATCGCATGCCTGATTATCGGATTGATAAGCGCCTTTAGGTTTAGGTGGAACTGGCTTGACGCGTACAGCATCATCGCCGCGAGTATTGGCGCGCTTCTTTTTGTTCTGGGGTATCTCACCCGCAGTATCGCGGGGTGGGCCACTGTGTCGGCAGTGCTCGCTGCGTTTGCGGATGTTGCACTTTACGAACCGATGGTGAAGAAGGCTTTGCGCTCTCCGTGGGAAGAGAGCATGACCAATTTAATCTTCAATAGCGTTAAGTGCGTACCAGCGATTTTGGCGCTTGACGCGTTGACGGTTGCGACTTGGTTCACGACATTGCGTCTGGCACTTTCAACAAGGCTCGCTATGTCACGAATGTGATCCGGAAACCGTGGAAGGTCGAAGAGATCATCGCTGAAACGCGCGGTCGCGCGAGGTGAAGCAACGACTTGCGAGGTATTTGGGAAAAGGCGAGAAATAGATACGGCAAAAGCTTGGGTGCGCTTTACGCGCAAGTCCAGTTCCTGCATCTCGCGCAGTTCTAATAGATAGCTACCCGCTCACAATCTTCAGCGTATTTTTGTGTGTCCAAAATATGGTAGTGCCAAATCAGATCGATCTCCTTAGTCGGAACGATTGACCGCTTCGGATACATGTAGTTTAAGAGCAAGAAGCGTTTGTACCACTTCTCAGCGATGTCGCATTGTTCGCGCGACCAACCTTCGCCTTCGTCATGGTCCATCAATTTCACCTTAATCGGGTCGAGATTCAGATTCTTGATTCTCGCTTCGCGGTCCTCGAGAGACGGTTCTTGGAAGTTCTGGGGTGAGTACATAATCATTCTCCGATTTAGACGCTCCTGAAGAGTGTCGTTTTTGCGATGGCGACTATCGCCATTGCACGAACAATTTGAACACTCCCCCAATATTCAATAAGGCCATCGCTGCAATAGAGTCGGTCGTCGACAGAACATAGCCGCGCACTGGGGGTGGTGCGCGGCATTTTCTTGCGCTGAGTGTCAAGTTTCCGCGCTATCCCTGTACCCCTCCCTCGATCCGCCTTCGCTGAAGCTTCGACGGGTTAAGCGCCTGGTCCGGCGAAGCCTTGGCGTAGCCGGACTCAAGGGAAGGGTGGATCGGTTTGATCGACGAAATTCAGTTGTGAGATTTCCGCACGACTGCCCAATGCCTGCAATTCTCAGCGCACGCTCAGTCCGACAGTCCGAGAACGTCGGCCATGGCGTAGAGGCCGGGCTTTTTCCCCTGGCCCCAGCGTATGGCCGCGAGCGCGCCATGCGCGAAGATCGTGCGGTCCTCCGCGATATGGCCGAGCACGACGCGTTCCTGGGGACCCGCGAGGATCACTTCGTGCTCGCCGACCACGGTTCCGCCGCGCAACGACGCGAAGCCGATGGCGCCGTCCGCGCGCGCGCCTACGTTGCCGCCGTCGCGTCCGCGCGCCATGTTGCCTTCGAGCGCGATACCGCGTCCCTCCGCCGCCGCCCGGCCCAGCAGAAACGCCGTACCCGACGGCGCATCCACTTTCCGACGGTGATGCATCTCCACGATCTCGATGTCGAAATCGGGCAGCGCCTGTGCCGCGCGCTTGACCAGCGCCGCCAGGAGCGTGATGCCCAGGCTCATATTTCCGGATTTCACGATGGCCGCATGCCGCGACGCCGCGCGGATCTTTGCTTCGTCGTCGGCCGCAAATCCGGTGGTGCCGATGACATGGACGATGCGCGCCTGTGCCGCCAGCGCGGCAAGCTCGACGGACACTTTCGGGACCGTGAAATCGACGATCGCCTGCGCATTCGCGATCGCCGGCAGCGGGTCCGAGGTGAGCGGGACACCGGCCGGTTTGAGTCCTGCCAGCGTGCCCGCGTCCTGCCCGAGATCGGGATGGTGGGGCGCTTCCAGTGCGCCCGCGAGCACGCAGTCCTTCGATTCCGCAAGCGCGCGGATCAGCGTCAGCCCCATGCGCCCCGACGCACCTGCCACGACGACGCGAATGCCGCTCATGTCCTACCTCGCCATCCGCTGGATCAAATCGCTCACCACCGCCTCGCCGAACCACGGGATCGCGGGGATCAGAACGTAAGCGGCCACGCGCATCAAGGTCGTCTGGTCGAACGGCCATTCGTGCACGGCGTGGATGCGCGCTTCATAGGCGAGCAGGCCCTGCAGCCGCGCCGCAGCGCCGGCATCGCGCGCGGCTTCGCCGCGCACATCGTCGATGTCGGTCCTGATGCGGTCGAGTTCGGCCAACTTTTCCGCCCGAATCCGGCGATGGACCTGCTCCATCGGGCGGAAGAAGATCCACAGGCCCATCCCGGCACACACGATCAGGATGGCGACGACCGTGCTGTCGATCTCGCCCACAAAAAACAGGCACACGATGGCGGCAACCGTGAACCAGATGAGCGCATTGCGCGCGCTGTGGCGGCCGATCACGGCGAGCTTGTCCACATGCAGGAGATCGATTCGCAACTCATGCGCGATCAAATGCGCAAAGGCGCGCCCGCCCTGGGCCGTCATCACCACGCCGCGGGCGAACAGCACGCCCAGAAACATGGTGATAGCGACACTCCACGCGAACAGCGCCGGGTGGTCCTGCCGATAGGCGGACGGGGCTGTGGCAAAGGCAAGCCCGATGCCGGCCACGGCGCCCAGCGCGTTCGCCCACAGCATGCGTTTCGGCGATGCCGGCCGCAGGATGCTTGCGGCCGTGGCCGCGCTGGCCGCGATGGCGACGAAGGCGGGCTCGTCGGCCTGTTCCTTGTTGCGCGTGTAGCGCTGCATGCCCAGCACCGTGGACATGAGCAGCGACAGCACCAGCGCCGACCAGGCGTAGGGTGCGATGCGCAATCCGTGCGCCGCGTCGAGCAAAAGGGGAGTGTGGGTAAGTGCCGCGATCAGGGCGTAGCTGCCTGTCGCGAGGGCGAAAAAAAACGCTGCCGTCGCCGCCGTTCCGACCGGCGACTTGAGAAAAAGCCATTGCTCGAAGGAAATGCGTTCGGCGGACTTGGCTTGGACGGCCTGGCTCATGGCGCCACTGTAGAACAGTTTCCGGCCAGGTTGAATCTTCTCACACCTTCGTATCGACCGAGCTTCCCGGCTCGGTTCCGGGGGGTGGCGCGGCGACGGAATCGGCCCGCGCGATGGTGACCATCGCGGGACGCAGCAGCCGGTCGGCGATCAGATAGCCCGTCTGCACGACGTGGACGATCGAGCCCGGTGGGCGGCCTTCGCCCGGCACTTCGGCGATCGCTTGATGCAGATTGGGATTGAAGCGCCCGCCCGACGTGTCGATGGCCTTCACCCCATGGCGTTCGAGGGCGGCGAGAAGCTGTCGCTCCGTCGCTTCCACGCCGTCGATGACGGCCTTCACCTGGGGCGACGCGCTGGCGCGCGCGTCCGGCGGGCAGGGCGCGATCGCGCGGGCGAAATTGTCGGCGACGGAGAGCATGTCGCGCGCGAATTGCGCAATGGCATATTGCGAAGCGTCGGTCCTGTCGCGCTCGGCGCGCCGGCGGGTGTTTTCTGCGTCGGCCAAGGCGCGCAACAGGCGATCCTTGAGGTCCGCCGTTTCGATTCTCAATGCCGCAATTTCGTCGAGCGCCGCATCGCCGCCACCGGGGCGACTTGTCCTGCTCCGGAACATATTCGTCGTCGTCGCCAACCATCGTCTCGTCCTCGAATTGCGTCAGGCCAAAAGCCGTCCCACCACTTTCGCCGTGTGATCCACCATCGGGATGATGCGGGCATAATTGAGGCGCGTCGGCCCCAGAACCCCGATCACGCCCACGATCTTGCCTTGCGCGTTCGCATAGGGCGCCGCCACGATCGAAGAGCCCGACAGACTGAACAGCCGGTTCTCCGAGCCGATGAAGATGCGCACGCCATCGCCCTGCTTGGCGAGTTCGAGCAATTCGATCAGCTCGTTCTTGCGCTCGATGTCGTCGAACAGCGTACGCACGCGCTGCAGGTCGGTCTGCGCTTCGACGCTGTCGAGCAGATGCGAGGCGCCGCGCACGATCAGCACCTTTTGTTCCGTGCGGCGCTCGGCGCCTTCGGGCGCGGCAAGCGTGGCAAGCCCTTCGGAGACGATCTTCGCCGTCAGCGCGTCGAGTTCGGCACGGTCGCTGTTGAGTTCCGCGGCGATCTCCGCGCGCGCGGCCTCCAGCGTGCGGCCGCGCAGCCGCGCGTTGATATAGTTCGACGCCTCCACCAGCGCCGAGACTGGGAGACCCGCCGGAATGTCGATGACCCGGTTCTCGACCTGGCCATCGTCGGTCACGATGACGACGAGCGCTTTGCCGGGCGCCGTGGCGACGAATTCCACATGCTTGAGGGTCGCATCCTGTTTCGGCGCCACGAGCAGCCCCGCGCAGCGCGAAAGACCGGACAGCATCGTCGTGGCCTGGGTCAGCACTTCCTCGATGCCGCGTCCCGTGGCCGCCACGCGCGCTTCGATCGTCGCAAGCTCGCCGGGCGCCAATTCGCCGATCTCCAGAAGCCCGTCCACGAACAGGCGCAAACCCTTTTCTGTAGGCACCCGGCCCGCGCTCGTATGCGGCGCATAGAGAAGGCCCAGCGTTTCGAGATCGGCCATCACGTTGCGGATCGAGGCCGGCGACAGCGAGACGGGAAGAAGCTGGGACAGCGAGCGCGAACCGACCGGCTCGCCAGAGGTCAGGAACGCATCCACCAGATGGCGAAAGATCTCGCGCGGCCGTTCGCCGAGTTCCGCGGCGAGGCGTTTGGCTTGGGCTGCGTCGATCGAATTCGCGCTCACGTTAACCCGTTGAGTCAGAAGATTATTTCTTTTCGACTCGGGCCTGCGTTGCGCCGCCGAGCCCGGCAAGGCTAGGTAGCGGCAGATACCTCGAACTTCAAGGGACCGGATGATACGCCCCAGCAAACGCGCGAACGACCAGATGCGCCAGGTCAGCCTCGAACCGTCCGTCGCCAAGCATGCCGAAGGCTCCTGTCTCGTCAAATTCGGCGACACCCACGTGCTCGTCACCGCGAGCCTGCAGGAGCAGCCGCCGCCTTTCCTGAAGGGTTCGGGCAAGGGCTGGGTCACGGCGGAATACGGCATGCTGCCGCGCGCCACCAACGAGCGCATGCGCCGCGAAGCGGCCCAGGGCAAGCAATCCGGCCGCACGCTCGAGATCCAGCGGCTGGTCGGCCGCTCGCTGCGCGCGGTGGTCGACATGGCGGCCTTGGGAGAGCGCCAGATCGTGATCGATTGCGACGTCATCCAGGCCGATGGCGGCACGCGCACGGCATCCGTCACGGGCGGCTTCGTGGCACTTCACCAATGCATCGCCTTCATGAAGAAGACGGGCATGGTGACGAAGCCCGCGATCAAGGATCATGTCGCGGCGGTTTCCTGCGGCATCTGGCGGCGCACGCCCGTGCTCGATCTCGATTACGCGGAAGATTCCACGGCAGAGACCGACGCGAATTTCGTGCTGACCGGCGCGGGCGGCTTTGTCGAAATCCAGGGCACCGCGGAAGGCGCGCCTTTTTCCGAAGAGGAATTCGCGGGCCTCCTGAAGCTCGCGCGTAAGGGCATCGGCGAATTGATCGCATTGCAGAAACAGGTTCTCGGATGAGACTGGCGCGCGGCGACGTTCTCGTGGTGGCAAGCCACAATCAAGGCAAGGTGCGCGAGATCGTGGAATTGCTGGGGCCGTTCGGCTTCGCGATCAAGTCTGTCGCCGAGCTGGGCCTACCCGAGCCGGATGAAACGGGCGCGACCTTCTGCGAGAATGCGGTGCTGAAGGCGCGCGCGGCCGCGGAAGCGAGCGGCCACGTCGCGCTGGCCGACGATTCGGGACTTGCCGTGACCGCGCTCGACGGCGCGCCGGGAATCCATTCCGCCCGCTGGGCGGGGCCGGCCAAGGATTTCACCCATGCGATGGCGCGCGTGGAACAGGCGCTCAGCGAAAAGAACGCGCGCGATCGATCCGCGAAATTCGTCTGTGCGTTGGCGCTCGCGTGGCCCGGCGGGGCTTGCGACATCTTCGAGGGCGAGGTTCACGGCAAGCTCGTCTTCCCGCCCCGCGGCGCCCACGGCTTCGGCTACGATCCGATCTTCGTCGCCGACGGAATGACGAAAACCTTCGGCGAGATCGATTCCGGATCGAAGCACGCGATCAGCCATCGTGCGCGCGCGTTCGAAAAGTTTGCGCAAAGCCTGAACGCCGCGCCATGAGCGGCTTCGGCATCTATGTGCATTGGCCGTTCTGCGCCGCCAAATGCCCCTATTGCGATTTCAATTCGCATGTCCGTTCGGAGTTCGACGATGCGCAGTGGTCGCGCGCGATCGTGCAGGAACTCGAATGGACGGCGGCGCTGCAAGACGATGGGCGGCCGGCGGTCGAAACGATTTTCTTCGGCGGCGGCACGCCGTCCCTCATGCGGGGCGAATCCGCCGCGCGCGTGATCGATGCGATCGCGCGGCTGTGGCCGCTGGCGGCCGATGCCGAGATCACGCTCGAATCCAATCCCGCCAGCGCTGAAGCGGGCCGCTTTCGCGATTACCGTGCCGCGGGCGTCAACCGTGTTTCGCTGGGCGTGCAGGCGCTCAACGACGCCGATCTCAAATTCCTGGGCCGCCTGCACGACGTGGCGGAGGCGAAGGCCGCCTTGCGCATGGCGATGGCGACGTTCGCGCGCGTGTCGCTCGATCTGATCTATGCGCGCCCCGAACAGAGCGCAGCCGGCTGGCGCGCGGAGCTCGAAGAGGCGCTTGCCTTCGGCACGGAACATCTGTCGCTCTATCAGCTCACCATCGAGCCGGGCACGCCGTTTGCGAACCTCGCGCGCGACGGCAAGCTTTCGGTGCCGGATGACGACAGTGCCGCCGCCCTCTACGAGATCACCCAGGAATTGACCGAAGCGGCGGGGCGACCGGCCTATGAGATTTCCAACCACGCGGTTCCGGGCGCGGAGAGCCGGCACAATCTGATCTATTGGCGCTATGGCGCGTATGCGGGCGTGGGGCCGGGTGCGCATGGCCGGCTCGATCTGGCGGGCCGGCGCGTGGCCACGTCCTGCGAGCGCCTGCCGGAGCGCTGGCGCGAGAAGGTCAGCCGCGATGGCCACGGTCTCATCGAGCGGCAGAGCCTGGCAACCGCGGACGCGGCGCACGAGCATCTGCTGATGAATCTGCGCCTGGCCGAGGGCCTCGATCTGGCGCTCTACGAGGCGCGCTGGAACGTAACGCTCGACCGCGCGCGCATCGCCGCGCTTGAGGATGATGGTCTCGTTCGATTGCACGGCAACAACCTCGCCGCCACGCGCGCCGGCCGGATGGTGCTCAACAGCGTGATCGCGGCGCTGGCGGATTGAAGCGTTTCGCTATTTTCCCAAAATTGCGCGCAGGTTTGCGCCTGCCTTGGTGCCGGCAAACGCGGGAACAACGAGCGACGCCAGAACGACAAAATCCGTCGATATGAGCGGCTTGCACTGATAGAAGGGCAATAACCATCCGGTGAAATTTGCGAATGCATGGGCCGCAAGTAGCGTCAGTCCGATCATGCACCACGACATATTCGTACGATCGGGGCGCAGAAATCCGAGCGCCGAAGCCGCGAGTACGAGCACGCCGACCGTCAGCATGTCGTTGGTAACGTGCCAGTCGATCAGAATGAGCATGGTCGCCAGCGACCCCGAGCATGCTGCGTAAACAACCGCAGGCTCCGTCACACGTAGCTTGCAGGCTGCCGCCAGGAATCCCAACGCCCAGGAAAAACTCTCGGATGGTGCAAGATAGGCGAGTTCGGCGCGCACGGCATCGCCCCAATCCCGAAGGCGGCGTGGCACCAAGCGCGATGCAATCTCGGCGAGTGCTTTGGTGACGACCGGTAAAGGATGGTCCGAAATTATTCATGCTTTTCCGGGCGCCG
Organism: uncultured Alphaproteobacteria bacterium; assembly: GCA_963760345.1. Classification (GTDB taxonomy): domain Bacteria; phylum Pseudomonadota; class Alphaproteobacteria; order Micropepsales; family Micropepsaceae; genus Rhizomicrobium. The sequence goes on along the minus strand of CAVXCU010000001.1, from coordinate 620,771 downwards.
GCTTCAGGGCGGATCGCGAACCTGCCATTCGCTCCTTCGCAAGCGCCAACCCCTCTCGCGTAAGGCGATAGGCGTGACGGGGGGGACGGCCCGGCCGATCGGGTTCATTCCATTTCGCTTCCAGAAAGCCCTGTGCCGCGAGTCGGATCAGCAATGGATAGAGCGTGCCGGATTTGAGGCCCGTTTCTTCCGCAAGGGATAATCCATAGCGCCAGTCGCGCGGAGCCGCGGCAAACGCGGCGAGAGCCAATAAGGTCTGAAGCGAGACACGCGGTGGACTTGGCATAGGTATAAGTCTACATATATAGACTTTTTGGTCAACCCCCGGAAATCAGGAGAATGCGGATGCGCACCAGATTCTGGATTGTCGCTGCCGTGGCATTTGTTCTTTGGCCGCCACGGCAAATCGGGGCGTCGGAAATCCCCAAGCCCTTTTCTGTGATTCACTATCGCGCAAACGGCAAGCTGATCGTGCTTCCGGTAAGCATCAACGGTAGTTCAAAGATCTGGTTTTGTCTCGACTCGGGCGCAGCGCCAAACGGTGGTCGATCCGAGGCTAAGCAATCTCCTCGGACTCAAGCCGACGGGCACCGGTGCCATTCGGGGGACGGGAAAGGGCGACGTGGCGATGGAGAATCTCGTGCCTATAACCGTTGCGATCGGCGATCGTTCCTTTGTCGCTAACGATCCCTGGCAAATAGATCTAAGCCATGTGCCGATCGCAAAAGATATCCGCGGACTGATCGGCTGGGATCTGCTTGCGGCATTCGTCGTCAGGATCGATCCTCGACAACAAACTCTGGCTTTGTTCGATCCAAGAGGATTTGTTCCGGGGCCCGAGACGGCCATTCCGCTGATCGCTCTGGACCGCCGAATTTTCGTAGATGCGGCGTTGAACGTGAAACCGGGCCTCGCTGTCACGCATCGGCTACGCGTCGATACCGGCTCGGAAAACTCGGTCAACGACGAGATCGTCGGCAAGGCGCGCGAGACGCGACATACCGTATTGGGCAACGGTCTGGGCGCGAATTTCGATGCACTCTCGGGCGTGTATGACGCGGTGCATCTTGGCCCTTACACATGGCGCAATGTGTGGGGCCCGGGCGGATCGCAACCCGCCATCGGAATGGAGATTCTACGCCGCTTTGTCGTCACGTTCGATGTCCCGCATGGTCGGCTATATCTTCGGCCAACCTCCGCGCTCAATGAGCCAGTACCGGGACCGTCTTGATTGAGCGTACCGGCATCTCGAGATCGGGATCGCGAGCGACATGCGCCGGTCAGCGACGGTATAAGAATTGCGTCCGTGTTTCGCCGAAATTTCCGGAGGATTCGGAACATGGGCCAGTCCGTCCTGATCGCTGTCGCCAGTGTTGCCGTTGCTTTTCACCGGCATATGGCGGCCCGGGAATGCCGATGCCGCCGGAATCTACGGATAGTCCGCACGACCGTCATCGCACATCCGGCCCCCAGGACTGTCCGCCGCGGCAGAACGCGCAAAAGTCTCCCTATGGCGACCGCCGATGCGTCGTCCAGCCAAACTCAAGCCGAGGTCGCCGACGACAAATGCGTCGCGACTGGCGGAAGTCGAGAGAGCAAACACGAACGCGCGCCTATGACCCTTTCGGCTGGAACGTCGTCGGTGCGGGGTCGATCACGGCGAAGCCGCCGTTCGATTCGACGCTGAGGATCGCAAGGCCGCGCTCCGACGAGCCGTCGGCATTGAAGCGGAAAATCCCGTTCACGCCGGCGAAGCCGTTGGGGTCGGTCAGTGCTTCCGCGGTGAATCGCTTGTACGGCGTCCCGGGCGCCAAGAGCGCCACCAGCGATACGGCGTCATAGGCGAGCGTGGCCAGTTGCGGCGGGCTCTGTCCGAAAGTGGTGCGGAATTTCGCATCGAAGGCGCGTTCGGAATCGGGCGCGGGCGCGGCAAACCAGCCGCCCGCCAGCATCGGCTCCTTCGCGATCGAAGGATCGTCCCACAATCCGGTGCCGAGATATTTCACCCGGTCGTTCGGTGCGCCGGCGCCGGCCAGAGCGGGTCCGAATCTCGCGCAACAGGGGTCCACCTTGTGCGATCAGGATGGCGTCGGGATTGGTGGCGGCAACGGTATGCACCGGCTCGGCGATCCCTTCGCTGGTGGGCGTGAATTTCTCCACGTCGCCGAGCTTGGCGCCCGCGTCTTTCACGTCGTCGGTCAGCGCCTTCTCGACGCGCTCGCCATAAATCGTGTCGGGCACGAGGGCCGCGAAGTCGGTATGGCCGTGCGCGGCGGCATAGGTGACGATGCGGCGCAGTTCGTTTTCCGGCTGGAAGCTCAGGAGATAAACGCCGTCGCCTGCCACGGAACGATCGGTGGAAAACGAAATCAGCGGCACGGCGCGGTCGCGCGTGAGCGGCGCCACCGCCGTCACCGATTGCGAGAACAACGGCCCGATGATCACTTCCGCACCCTGCGCCAGAAGCGAGCGCGCCCCGGCGGCGGCCTCCTGCGGCGTCGAGCCTTCATCCGCCGAAATCAGCACGATGTCCTGGCTGCGCGCATCGAACAGCGCGAGCTCGGCCGCCTTCATCATGTTGGCCGACAGCACGCGGGTGCCTGCCGAGCCGTTCGTGAACGGCAGCAGCACGCCCACGCGGACGGGCGTCTTGCCCTCCGGCATGTTGCCCAGCCGGAGGAAATTGGGCTCGTCGCTCGCCAGCGGGTGCGTTGGTGGGGTGATGGGCGTCTCCGCGCCGGGCGCCGGGGCTACGGGCGGCAGCGGGGCGGGCTTGACCGCTGGCGGCTGGGTCACGCAGCCGGCCAGTGCGACTATCGCAAGTAAGGCCGCGATGGCGCAGAATCGGTTTTTCCGCAGGGCGGACGGAGATGGCACGGGACAAGGATTCATCGGACGCGGTCTCGCAACGGGGGCATGGGGCCAAAAGCTCGTCCCAGATTATTCGCTCGCCCGCCGAATCGCAAAGCGCGCTGGCGCCGGGGCTTTATGTCACCGCCACGCCCATCGGCAATGCCCGGGATATCACCCTGCGTGCGCTCGACGTGCTGAAAGGCTGCGACGCGATCGCGGCCGAAGACACCCGCGTTACAGCCAAGCTCCTCGCCATTCATGGCGTCTCGAAGCCGATGTTCCCTTACAATGACCACAACGCACAGCGCGAACGGCCCCGCCTGCTCGCGAAGCTGCGTGAAGGCCGGCGGATCGCGCTGGTCAGCGACGCGGGTACGCCGCTGGTCTCCGATCCCGGTTACAAACTGGTGCGCGAGGCATTGGAAGAGGGCGTTGCGGTCCATGCCATCCCGGGCGCGTCGGCCACGCTCACGGCGCTGGTGCTTGCGGGGCTGCCGACGAACCGCTTTCTGTTTGCCGGCTTCCTGCCTGCGAAAGGCGGCGAGCGCCGGACGGTGCTGGGCGAACTGAAAGACGTGGCGGCAACGCTCGTCTTCTTCGAATCGCCGCAGCGCCTTGCCGAGTCCCTGCCGGATATATTGGCGGTATTGGGAAACCGCCCCGCGGTCGTCAGCCGCGAACTGACCAAGCTTCACGAAGAATGCCGGCGCGGCGATCTCGCGTCGCTGGCCGAATTCTACGCGCGAGGCCTCCCGCCCAAAGGCGAAGTGACGTTTGTCGTCGGCGGGGCGCCGGAGCGCGAGCCCGATTTCGCGCGCGCCGATGCGCTACTGACGAAGGCTCTCGCGTTCATGCCGGTCCGCGCCGCCGCCGACCTCGTGGCCGAAGCGCTCGATATTCCGCGCCGCGCAACCTACGAACGCGCGCTGGCGCGCAAGCTGGAACGGGACGATGGGCAGGCCTGACCGGTTTCTCGCCTCGCGCCGGTCGGCGGAGCGCCGCGGCCGGCGCAGCGAAACCTTCGCCGCACTTCTCCTGATGTGCAAATTCTACCGCATTCTCGGCCGCCGCGTGCGCACACCTGCGGGCGAGATCGATCTCGTGGCATGCTCGCCGTCGGGTATCGTCTGCTTCGTGGAAGTGAAAGCGCGTGCGGCGGGCGACGCGGCGGCGGAATCGCTCCGGCCCCGCCAGCAGGCCCGCATTGCGCGGGCCGCCGAGCTCTTTCTCGCGCAACGGCCGGGCTTCAAGCCGAAGGGCGTGCGATTCGACATGATCGTGGTGGCGCGACGAAGCTGGCCCCGCCACCTTCGCGACGCTTGGCGGCCGGAGGCCAAGTAGGGCAATCTCTGCGTCAGGACCATGAGCGCCAAACGCGACGACGATCCGGCAGACTACCTGCGGCAGCTGGGCCAGGCGGGTGACGGCCCGCACGATATTGCCGGCGCCGCGCTGATGCTGTCGGCACTCGATCATTCCGGGCGGCCGCTCGACCCCTACCGCGCCCATCTGGCCGAAGTCGCCAAGCATGCGCGCGATGAAGCGCGATTGTCGTCCAGCGGCGAAGACGGAGCGCGCGCGTTGGCGGCGCTTCTGGTGGGCCGCTACGGTTATGACGGCGACCGGCTGGCCTATGACGATCCCCAGAACGCCGATTTCATGACGGTGATCGATCGCAGACGCGGCCTGCCCGTGGCGCTGGGCATTCTCTACATCCATGCCGCGCGCGCGGCGGGCTTCGAAGCGACGGGGCTCAACACGCCCGGCCATTTCCTGCTCAAGATCGGATTGCGCGGCGACGAGGCGCTGATCGATCCTTTCAATGGCGGCGCAGCCCTCGATCGCGAATCGCTGGGCGGCCCGCCGCGCATGGGCGCCGCCGCACCGGACGATCCGCGCCTGGCCGAGCCGATCGGCGACATCGACGTGCTGCTGCGGCTGAACAACAATCTGAAGCTGCGTGCGCTGCAGGCGGGCGAGCGGGTGCGCGCGCTGGAAATCGCCAAGCGCATGGTGCTGATCGCGCCCCGCAAACCGGAATTGTGGCTCGATCTCGCCCGGCTCAACGAGGCGGCGGGCGTTCTGGGCGCGGCCCAGAAGGCTTACGAAGCGTGCCTCGCCCTTGCGCCGCCGGGCGCGGCTCTGCACAACGAAGCCGCCTTCGGCCTGCACGGCCTCAAACGCCGCCTGAACTAGGAGCTAAGCGCATGGCGCTCACAGTCGCGATCCAGATGGACCCGATCGAGCGGATCGACATCGCGGGCGATTCCACGTTCGCGCTGGCGCTGGAAGGGCAGGCGCGCGGCCACACGCTGGTTTATTACGGTCCGCGCGATCTGACTTTTCGCGACGGGCGCGTGACGGCGCGCGTGCGTTCGCTTTCCGTCCGTGACGTGAAGGGCGATCATTTCACGCTGGGCACATCCTCTGTCTACGATCTGTCGGGCGCGGACGTGGTGCTGATGCGCCAGGATCCGCCCTTCGACATGGCCTACATCACAGCCACGCATATCCTCGAGCGGCTCCAGCCCAAGACGCTCGTTGTCAACGATCCGTTTCACGTGCGCAACGCGCCGGAAAAGCTCTTTGTCACCCTGTTCAAGGATTTGATGCCGCCCACGCTCATCACCACCGACCGCGAGGAAATCCGCGAGTTCCGTGCCGAGCACAAGGACATCATCGTCAAACCGCTTTACGGCAATGGCGGCGCGGGCGTGTTTCGCGTGAAGGCCGACGACGAGAATCTGGGCGCGCTCCTGGAGATGTTCACGCTGTTCTATCGCGAGCCGGTGATCGTGCAGCGCTACGTGCCCGAGGTGCGCAAGGGCGATAAGCGCATTTTGCTGGTCGACGGCGTATTCGCCGGCGCGATCAACCGCGTACCGGCGGCGGGCGAAGCGCGCTCGAACATGCATGTCGGCGGCAGGCCGGAAGCGACGACGCTGTCGAAGCGCGAACAGGATATCTGCGCGGCGCTTGGACCCGAGCTGAAATCGCGGGGCCTCATCTTCACCGGCATCGACGTGATCGGCGACTATCTGACGGAAATCAACGTCACCTCGCCCACGGGCATCCAGGAAGTGAAGCGCTTCGGCGGCCCCGATGCTGCGAAACCGATCTGGGACGCGATCGAAAAGCGGCGGTAATTTCGCCCGCCGAGGCGTCGCATCGTCCGCTGTCCGAGACTATGCTCCGGCCATTCGAGGGGGAATTCCATGCAAAATCTGTCCATTCCGGTTCTGCAGCTCGGCGGCATGTCCGTCGAGATGACGATGCTGAGCCTCGCCATCGTGCTCGGCCTGTTTCAGCTTCTGATCGCCGCGCGCGCGGGCAACAGCCAGCGCGGTCTCAAATGGAATGTGGGCGCGCGCGACGAGCCGCCGCCGCCCGTGAGCAAGGTGGCGGCCCGGCTCGAGCGCGCCTTCCGCAATTTCATGGAGACGTTTCCGTTCTTCGCCGCCGCGGTGCTGATTTGTGCGGCGATCGGCCGGCACAATTGGGCGACTATGTTGGGCGCGGAAGCCTATGTCGCGGCGCGGGTCGTCTATGTGCTGCTTTATGCGGCAGGCGTGCCCGGCGTGCGCACGCTGATATGGCTCGTGGCCACGCTTGCCATCATCCTGATGCTGGTCGCGATTTTCTGGCCGGGGATTTAGGCCAGCGCCGCGAAGGCGCGCGACGCCTCCGGCCAATCCGGCACAAGGCGCTCAGCGCCCGCAGCGATCAGGCGGGCGCCCGCCGCATCGTTCATGTGGCCGCCGCCGGTGAAGCCCCAGACCTGCATGCCGGCCGCGCGCGCTGCCGTCACGCCATTGGCGCTATCTTCGAGCACGAGGCAATGTGCGGGCGCGAGACGCAGCGCATCGGCTGCATAAAGAAACAGATCCGGCGCGGGCTTAGCGTGAGTCACGTGATCGGCCGAGTAGATATGCGGCGCGAACGGTTCCCAGAGGCCGGTCATGCGCAGCTTCCTGTCAAGCGCGGGCGTCGCGCTGGAACTCGCGACGGCCTTCGGCAGCGCGACTTCTTCGACCGCGCGGCGCGCGCCGGAAATCTCTCTCAGGCGGGGAAGCGCGCTGGTGAATCGCGCGTGGCAGAGGTCGCGGAAATCGGCCGGCATGTCGTGGCCCAGCCGCGCGCGAAAATCCTTTTCGACTGTCGTATAGAACGCCTCCGTGCTGAGCCCCATGAAACGGGCCTGGTATTCGCCCTGTTCATAATGCAGGCCGAATTCGACCAGGGTCGCAAGTTCGACCTCCTGCGCCAGCACTTCGCTGTCGACGAGCACGCCGTCGCAATCGAAGATGATCGCGGAAATCATCGGCAGGCAATCACGTGGAGAATTCGCCCGCGATCGCGGCGAATTGCAGGACTGCCGCCGCCAGCACGAACGCGTGCCAGATCGCCTTGTGATACGGAATGCGCTCGATCACGTAGAACGCGACGCCCGCGGAATAGACGAGGCCGCCGCCGATCAGAAGCCACAGATCGACGCTCGCCACCGTCGCGAACAGCGGCTTCAGCGCGGTGACGATCAGCCAGCCCATGCCGATGTAAAGCGCGATCGCGAGCATCTCGAAGCGGCGGGGAAAGACGAGCTTCATCGCGACGCCGAAGGTGGCGCCGGCCCAGATGGTGGCGAGGATCGCCGTGCCCACGGGATAGCCCAGGCGGTTGACGGCGAAGGGCGTGTAGGTGGCCGCGATCATGATGAAGATCGCCGCGTGGTCGAGACGGCGCAGCACGAGCTTCGAGGGGTGATGGCTGGGCGTCAGATTGTAGGCGGCCGACATGCCGATCATCGCGAGCAGCCCCACGCAATAGATCGAGACGCTGGCAATGAGCGAGCCCGCGCCCGAGATATGGGCCAGCAGCCAGACGCTGGCATTGATCGCGAACAAAATGCCCGCGATGTGGATGACGGCATCCACGCGGTTCTCGGCGCGCGTGTATTCGCGAATGCGTTCGAGCGTGTTGGACAAGCGCGGCTCCCTGCGACGGCGGCATTATGCATATCGCGGAGCAAAATGGACTGCGGCGGCGAAGATCAGGTTAATTGGCCGCAATGCGCGGTGGAGAAAGGCGGCAACCCTCACTCGGCAGCGACGTTATGCAATTCCTTGGCGGCCGCCATCTCACGGCAAAGCCGCTCCGATCGTACATCAAAGCTATGTTCCGCCTTGGGGCCCGGACGGCCATGTTCGGCGCCGCCGCGGCGGAAGGAGCGTGACAGCCATATATCCATATGGTAGATTATCAATATGCCGTCTCCGGGTCCGAGTTTCGAATGGGACGAAAGAAAGAACAGGATCAATATCGAAAAGCACGGCGTCCCGTTCGAAGCGGCGCAGCATGCCTTTTTGGACACGGACCGCGTGATCGCCAGGGACATCAGCCACAGCACGGGCGAGCGGCGCTATTTCTGTTTCGGCAAGGTCGATAGCGCGGTGCTGACCGTCCGCTTTACCTATCGGCACGGCCAAATCCGCATCATTGGCGCCGGTTATTGGCGCAAAGGCAGGAAAATCTATGAGCAAGCGAACCGCTAGGAAATACTCCGAAGGAGAAATCGGACGGGTGAAACTGGTGGAAGATTTCCTGCCGCCGCCGGACAAGCTCGTCTTGCGCGAGTCGAATGTGAAAGTGACGCTCTCGCTGAGCCGCCGCAGCGTGGAGTTTTTCAAGCGTGAAGCCGGCAAACATGACGTTCCGTACCAGCGCATGATCCGCGCGCTGGTGGATGCGTATGCGGAGAGGCGGAAAGCGTAGAAAACCAGCCGAACGGAAGTATTTCAACTATCGAGCGCAACGGATTCTTGCGCCCGAACAAACCGCCTGCACGGCTAATTATCCAGAAAGCTCCTGAGCTTCCGGCTTCTGCTCGGGTGCTTGAGCTTGCGCAGCGCCTTCGCCTCGATCTGGCGGATGCGTTCGCGGGTCACGGAGAACTGCTGGCCCACTTCTTCCAGCGTGTGGTCGGTGTTCATGCCGATGCCGAAGCGCATGCGCAGCACGCGCTCCTCGCGCGGGGTGAGCGTGGCCAGCACCCGCGTGGTGGTCTCGCGCAGATTGGCCTGGATCGCGGCGTCGATGGGCAGCACCGCGTTCTTGTCTTCGATGAAATCGCCCAGGTGCGAATCTTCCTCGTCGCCGATGGGCGTCTCGAGGCTGATCGGCTCCTTGGCGATCTTGAGGACCTTGCGCACTTTTTCGAGCGGCATCGCAAGCCGCTCGGCCAGTTCTTCCGGCGTGGGCTCGCGACCGATCTCGTGCAGCATCTGGCGCGAGGTGCGCACGAGCTTGTTGATCGTCTCGATCATGTGGACGGGAATGCGGATGGTGCGCGCCTGGTCGGCGATCGAGCGGGTGATCGCCTGCCTGATCCACCACGTCGCATAGGTCGAGAATTTGTAGCCGCGGCGGTATTCGAATTTGTCGACCGCCTTCATCAGGCCGATATTGCCTTCCTGGATCAAATCGAGGAATTGCAGGCCGCGATTGGTGTATTTCTTGGCGATGGAGATCACCAGCCTCAGATTGGCTTCGATCATCTCCTTCTTCGCCTGGCCCGATTCGCGCTCGCCCTTCTGCACCGTCTGCACGATGCGGCGGAAATCGACGATCGACTGGCGCATCTCCTGCGCCAGCGTCTGGATCTCGTCGCGGTGCTGCTTGATGCGGTCGCGCTCTTCCTGGACGAAATCGTGCCAGCCGGTGCCCGACAGCCGGCCCACGCGGCGCGCCCAATTGGGATCGAGCTCGTTGCCGAAATGCTGCTTGAGGAAATCGACGCGGTCGACGCCATGCGCTTCGGCGAGCCGCAGCAGGCGGCCTTCCAGCGACACGAGCCGCCGATTGATGCCGTACATCTGATCGACCAGCGCTTCGATGCGGTTGTTGTTGAGCTTGAGGCTCTTCACGAGATCGACGGTGTCGTGGCGCAGCTTCTTGAAGCGGCGTTCCTGGCCCGTCGAAAGTTCGTCGGAGGCAAGCGCGGCTTCGACCGAGGCGTCCTGCAACCGGCCGAGCTTCTTATAAAGGGCGGCGATCTGGTCGAGCGTTTCCAGCACCTGCGGCTTGAGTGCCGCTTCCATCGCCGACAGCGAAAGATTGCCCTCGTCGTCGAAATCGTCGGCCTCGGCGGCAGCGGCGTCGGCAGCCGCTGCCGCCTCTGCCGGATCAATCTCTTCGCCGGGAACAGCGGGCGCTGCCGGCTGCGGGCGCGGCGGCAACTCGGGACGCTTGAATTCCGGGCGCGCGAGCGGCGGCGGAACAGGCTGCGGCGGAATGGGCGCCGTGATGGCGGGACCATGGCCGTTCGGCAGGGGTGCGGCGGCAACGGGCGGCATGCCGGGCAATCCCGGCGAGCCCGCGGGCACGGTCGGCTGGCCATCGGGGCCGGCGCCATACATCGCTTCGAGATCGATGATGTCGCGCAGCAGAACCTTGCCGTCGTTCAATTCGTCGCGCCACACGGTCAGCGCTTCGAAGGTGAGCGGGCTTTCGCACAACGCGCCGATCATCAATTCGCGGCCGGCCTCGATGCGCTTGGCGATGGCAATTTCGCCTTCGCGCGACAAGAGCTCGACGGAGCCCATCTCGCGCAGATACATGCGGACGGGATCGTCGGTGCGGTCGTAAGGTTCGTCTTCGTCGCCGGTCTTGACGGCGACCTGTTTGCCTTGCGCCACGGCGGGCACTTCGGCCTGTTCTTCCTGCTCTTCGCTTTCGATGACGTTGATGCCCATCTCGCTGAGCATCGACATCGTGTCTTCGATCTGTTCGGACGACGTCTTGTCGGACGGAAGAACCTTGTTCAGTTCGTCATAGGTGACGTAGCCGCGCTGCTTGGCGCGCGTGATCATCTTGCGCACGCCCACATCGGACATGTCGAGCAGCGGCGAATCCGCGTCTTCGCGGGGCGTGGCGGGATCGCCCGGCTCGCCGGGCGCCTTCACGCCGGGCTTGAGCTGGGCGGCGGCCTTGCCGTCGATCTTCTTGAGCGCCTGGGGCAGAACAATCTTCTTTTCGGGTGTCGCGGGTTTCGCTTGCGGCTTCTGCGCCGCTTTGGCGTCCGGCTTTGTTTTCACGGCCTGCGCTTTGATCGCTGGCTTCACGGGCTTGGCGGCCTTCGCAGCGGGCGGCGGCTTCGGCGCGGATTTGCGCACCGCCGCAACCTTGGCATTGGCGGGTTTGGCTTGCGCCTTTACGGGCTTCGCCTTCGCCGGGGCGGGCTTTGCGTGCGGCTTCGCGGTCTTCTTCGGGTGCGTTTTCGTGGCCATTCCGTCGTTCGTCACTGGGCCGCTCTGGCGCTTGCGCGCCGGGCGGTGCGGTTCAATTGCGTGCCTGGGCCGAAGCCGGGGCGGGTTCAATCGTTCGGGTGCGCGCGGGGGGCGAGGAGGCGATGGGCGTCGTGCCAGCTTTCCTCAGTCGCCTCGGTATTGAAACGTTCCACGGCGCGCTTTCGTTCAGGATCAAGCTCGGCGATCTCCCGCAATTGTGCGGCTGCGCGGAGCCAGCAAGCCTCGATATCGTCGGCATTGGCGCTCCCCGCATCATTGGTCTCGCGCCCCGGGACGATGTCGCCACCGCTCGCACGCCGCCCCCTGAGGCGCAGGACGAGCTCGGCCATGCCTGAACGGACGAGATGGTCCTCCAGCCGTCCAGATTCAAGCCTGAAGCCGGAGGCGGCGAGGTTTAAAAGTTCATGGCGCAGCCTGTCAAGCGAAGCGTCGGAAAATGGCAGCGTGGCAAGGATTTCGCCGTGGTGGAGGGCGATTTCCGGATGCTCGAGAAGCATGGCCGCCAGCTCCAGTTCCTTCGTCCGCAAGACGCCCGAACGCCCCGAACGGGCCAGCAGGCTGTTGCGGACGGCCGGGGAGACGCTTTCGACCGGACCGGATTGCGATCGACCGCTCTGGAAGCCGGGACGTCGCGCCTGAAAGTCGCGGCTGCGGGCCGGATATTTGTCGCCTTTCTGACCGACCCTGGGCGCGCGCCGTTTGAACGCATCGAACACGCGCAGCTCGAAATCGCGCCGGTAATAGTCGGCGATCTTGGAATCCTGAATCTGGCTCACGATCTCGGCCAGCGCACGTTCGAGACCGGCGCGGCGTTCGGGCGTCGAAAAATCCTTGCCTTCCGTTTCAACGCGCCAAAGCACCTGGGCGAGCGGCAGCGCGTCGTCGAGCACTTTCTTCATCGCGCCTGCGCCGTGGGACCGCACATAGGTATCGGGGTCTTCGCCCGGCGGCAGGAATGCGAAACGCAACGACTGACCCGGCTTCAAATGCCCAAGCGACAGCCGCGCCGCGCGCTGGGCGGCATTGAAGCCTGCATCGTCGCCGTCGAACGAAAGGATCGGCTCCGGCGCCACGCGCCACAGAAGCGCCAGCTGGTCTTCGGTGAGCGCGGTGCCGAGCGGGGCAACCGCCGCTTCGAACCCGGCGCGGACCAGCGCGATCACGTCCATGTAGCCTTCGGCGACGACGATGGCGCCCGCCTTCAACCCCGCGGCGCGCGCGGTGGCGAAATTGTAGAGCATATGCCCTTTGGAGAAGAGCGAGGTCTCGCCGGTGTTGATGTATTTGGGCTTGGCGTCGGCTTCGAGCGCGCGCCCGCCGAACGCGACGATGCGGCCGCGCCCGTCGCCGATGGGAAACATCACGCGATCGTAGAAGAAATCGCGCGCCGGCCGCTCGTCATCGGCGGCGCGCACGACGCCCGCCGCGACCATGTCCTCCAGCGGAATGTTCTTCGCCTTGAGCCGATGGAGCAGGGCGTTGTTGGAATCCGGCGCGAAGCCGAGGCGGAATTGTTTGATCGCCTGTTCGTCGAGCCCCCGGGAGGCGAAATATCGGCGAGCCGCATCGCCGGCCCGCGACTGCAATTGCTCTTCGAAGAAGACGCAGGTCTCTTCCACGATCTCGTAAAGCGATTTCTTCTTTTCTTCGCGCGCTTCGTCTTCGGGCGTCCATTTGGGCAGTTCGACACCGGCCTCGCCGGCCAGTTTCTCGACCGCCTCGGGAAAGGTCAGCCCTTCGGTTTCCATCACCCATTTGAATGCATTGCCGCCGACGCCGCAGCCGAAGCATTTGTAGGTGCGCCGCTCGTTTTCGACCTTGAACGAGGGCGATTTCTCCTTGTGGAACGGGCAGCAGCCCCAGAACACGCGGCCCTTGCGGGCGAGCTTGACGCGCCTTCCCACCAGCTGGACGAGGTCCGTCCGCCGGAGCACTTCCTCAAGCAGGCCGGGTCCGTAGCGCATGGGCGTAATGTAGGCGTTCGCCGTCCCGAAAGCGCGGGCAGGGCGATTCGATTCCTGTGAGTCTATCGCGGCTTTTCGGGGCTCGAAGCTCGATCTGGCCAAAATAGGGGAAACGGGCTGCCCGTGCAGCCGGGCCCCTTAGTTGGTTCCAAGCGCCGCAATCGGCGAATGCAGGCTGCGTTCGGCTCGTTGCAGCTTGGCGAGGTTTCGTTCGCCCTGGAGCAGTGTGGCTTCGATGGCGCGCACTTCCTGGCTCCAGAAGCGGAGCTTCACATCGGCCATCAATTCGTCCGTCAGGAGATCGAGATAGTCGCGCAACGTGGCCGGGTCGGCTTTCGAGAAATCGGCAGCCTTCCCAAGGGGTCCCAATTCGATCGCGAACTTGCGCGCGTTCGTGCGCGTCGCCACGTATTCGTCGTAAGCCTTCAGCAGATAGACGTTCACCCAATCCGCTTCCGAATAGGCGCGAATGTCTTCCTGCGACAATAGAGCGAGCGCGCCGGACGATTTGGCCGCCTGGAATGCGGGGTCTTCTGCAACGTCGAAGCCGCCGGTGTGCAAGGGGCTCTCGGGTGCGAGCGCGGCGTGCGATGCGAGAGCCGCCTGCACCTCCCCGATCCGCGCGAGAATCCACGCGATGCGCGCATCCGCAAAGGTTTCACTGCGTCCCGCATCAACGATCGCCTCGCGGCTGTCGCGGTCCAATGCCTCGCGGAGCTCATGGCGCTCTTGCGCGCGATGGAACGCCTCCACGCTTTGTTCCAGGCCGATCGCGATCAGAAGACCGAGGCAGATCGTTCCCATATGAACGAAGAAATCCCGCCAGGTGTCGATGCCATGATGCGGCGGATGCACGTCCATCTGCGTTGCCCCAAGACCTGAGTTGCCGTGCCGAATTTAGCGGCCTCGCATGGCCGTTCAAACGGGGCGCTATTTGGGCGCGCTGAGGAGCCCTTTTACGGTGCCGCTGGCCGCGGCGAAATCCATCTGGCCGGCATGGCGTTCCTTCAGCAGAGCCATCACCTTGCCCATGTCCTTCATCGAGGCCGCACCCGTTTCGGCGATCACGGCCTTGGCCGCGGCCAGCGCTTCGTCGGCGCTCATCTGCTTCGGCATGAAACCTTTGATGATCTCGACTTCCTCGCGCTCATGGGTGGCAAGTTCCGGCCTCCCACCACTGTCATACATGGCAGCCGATTCCTCGCGCTGCTTGATCATCTTGGCGAGCAAGGTGAGGATTTCGTCGTCGGCGATGCCGACGCGGCTGTCTTCGGTCCGGTTGGCGATGTCGCGGTCCTTGAGCGCCGACAGCATGAGACGCAAGGTCGACACGCGGCGCACATCCTTCGCCTTCATCGCCTCCTTGAGCTGATCGCCGAATTGCTCTCGCAGACCCATGGGTAATCTCCGTTCTCTGATTCGAGTGTAACCGAAGATTTCCGCTATGTGCGGCGTATTTGGAGGGCGGCCATTCTGCCCGCATTCGAGCAAAATGCTTGGTTCCTGCGGGCAAGATGGCCGCGCTTCAATTCGCATTTCTGCATGCTTGACCCTTGGCGACCGCACCCCTATTTTCCGCCGAATCCGAGGCCTTCCCGATGACCGAAGTTCTTTCTCCCACGCCCGCCAAGCCGGCGGGGGCGTTTTCGCGCATGCGCGTCTCCGGCACGCTGGTGCTGGCGGACGGAACCGTGTTCCAGGGAACGGGGTTCGGCGCGGTGGGACAGGCGGTGGGCGAAGTCTGCTTCAACACCGCGATGACGGGCTATCAGGAGATCCTCAGCGATCCGTCTTATGCGGGACAGATCGTCGCCTTCACCTTTCCCCATATCGGCATCGTGGGCACCAATCTGGAAGACATCGAAGCGACGACACCCGCGGTGCGCGCGATGATCGTGCGCGCCGATGCCGACAATCCATCGAACTATCGCGCGCTGGGCACGCTCGACCGCTGGCTCGCTTCGCATGCGATCCCGGGCATCGCCGGCATCGACACGCGCGCGCTCACCTCGCGCATCCGCGAGAAGGGCATGCCGCACGGCGTCGTGGCGCATGCGCCGGATGGAAAATTCGACGTCGATGCGCTTGCCAGGGCCGCGCGCGGCTTTCCCGGTCTGGAAGGTCTCGATCTCGCCAAGGATGTGAGCTGCCGCCAGTCCTACAGGTGGCGCGAGACGCCCTGGGCGTGGAACGAAGGCTATGGCGAACAGAAAAGCCCCACCTGGCGGGCGGTGGTGCTCGACTACGGCGTCAAGCGCAACATCCTGCGCCAGCTTGCCGGTCATGGCGCGGAGATCACGGTGCTGCCCGCGCAGGCGAGCTTCGACGACGTGATGCGGCTTTCGCCGCACGGCGTGCTGCTGTCGAACGGTCCCGGCGATCCGGCAGCGACGGGCGCCTATGCGATTCCCACCATCAAGGGATTGGTCGATGCGGGCCTTCCCGTGTTTGGAATATGTCTCGGCCATCAGATGCTGGGGCTCGCGCTGGGCGCCAAGACGCGAAAGATGCCGCAAGGCCATCACGGCGCGAACCATCCGGTGAAGGATCTGACGACGGGCAAGGTCGAGATCGTGTCGATGAATCACGGCTTCACGGTGGACCGCGAGACCTTGCCCAAAGGCGTCAGGGAAACCCATGTGTCGCTGTTCGATGGATCGAATTGCGGCATCGGCGTGGAAGGCCGGCCCGTCTTCTCGGTGCAATATCATCCCGAAGCGTCGCCCGGACCGATGGACAGCCACTATCTGTTCGCCCGCTTCGCGGAAGCCGCGCTCGCGCGCGCATGACGCGCGACGATCCGCCATAACGCGGTAGAGAACGATGGCGCTTCCCGTGGAATTGGGTCTCATCGAAGGTTATTACGGTACGCCGTGGAGCTGGGAGTTGCGCGAGAAGACGATCGCATTCCTGGCGCTGCACGGTTACGGCTTCTATTTGTATGCACCGAAGGCTGATGCGTTTCTGCGCGAACGCTGGCGCGAGGATCATCCGTCCAAGACGCTGGAGAAGCTGCGCACACTGGCCGCGCGCTGCCGGACGCTGGGCGTGCATTTCGGCGTGGGCTTAAGCCCGTTCGAAATCTATCGCGACTTCGACGCCGAGGCGAAGAAAGCGCTGGAACGCAAGCTCGCCGTTTTCGATGGGCTCGGCGTCGAATGGCTGGCGATTTTGTTCGACGATATGAAGGGCGACCTGCCGGATCTCGCCGAAACGCAGGCGTCCATCATGGATTGGATCGCCGCGCACACCAAAGCAAGCCGGCTTATCTTCTGCCCCACCTATTATTCCGACGATCCGGTTCTCGACCGCATCTTCGGCGCGCGGCCCGCGAATTATCTGAGGACGCTGGGGCGAAGGCTCGACCCCGCTGTCGAAATCTTCTGGACCGGTCCCGAGGTTTGCGCCCGCGCCATCGAGTCTGCGCATGTCGCGCGCATCGCCGGCGAACTCGGCCGCAAGCCGTTTCTCTGGGACAATTATCCGGTCAACGACGGCGTGCGCATGTCGCAATATCTGCATCTGCGCGGCTTCACCGGCCGTGATGCCGAACTTGCCGCGAGCATCGCGGCGCACGCCGTCAATCCCGCGCTGCAGCCCGTTCTGTCGCGTATTCCCGCGCTGACGCTCGCGGAAATGTACAGGCTTGGCGGCGCTTACGAACACGGCCGCGCATTCGAGCATGCGGCCTGCGAGGTCGCGGGCGCCGAATTGGGCGCGCGGATTCGTGAGGATCTGATCTTCCTGCAGGATGTCGGCCTTGATCGTCTCGGCAAGGAAGCCGATCGCCTGCGCGCGCGTTATTCCGGATTCGACCATCCGGCCGCCTGCGAAATCATCGCATGGCTCGACGGCGCGTATCGCTTCAAAAAGAACCTGGAAGGTTCGTGAGCGCCCTTTCCAAAACAGCGGTTCTCGGGTGGGTACCAATCTTACCAACGGCCTTAGCTGTTGATTGGTCGCCCCCCACCCGGCTCGCGCTTTGTGTTTGGCACCCGTCGCTTGCCAAGCTCGCCGGCCTCCCCGCAAGGGGGAGGCGAAACTTCTTTCTTCATCTCCCCCTTGCGGTGAGGTCGATCCGTCGTAGCGGAGCAACGCGTAGCGAAGACGGACCCGCCTACGCTGAAGCTACGGCGGGCGAGAAGAGCTAAAGACTTGTCCGCCGTAGCCTTGGCGAAGGCGGATCGGGTGGGGGGAGTTGCCAACAAGGGCTCGTTGGTATTATCGATTGTAAGGCGTGCCGTCCTTGTGGAGATACTGCGCACCCCGCGATTTATCGATGAGGAGATCGATATCGGGATAGGTGCAGGTGCCTTCCTTCGTGCGCGTGCCCACTTCCAGATAGACCACCATATCTTTCGAGCGGTTCACCAGATGATGGCCGTTGGTCACGTTCTTGGCGAACGTGGCGCAATCTCCGGGCCGCAGAATTTCCTCGCCGTCATCGGTGATCAGCGTGAGTTCGCCGGAAATCACATAGACGAATTCGTCTTCGTGCGAATGCCAGTGACGCTGGCTGGACCATGCGCCGGGCGGCAGCCGCACCAAATTCACGCCGAAATCGGAGAGGCCGCCCGCATCGCCGACGGCCTGCTTGAGTCGATCCTTCGCCAATTCGTGGAACGGCGCGGGATAGCTCGAGCCTTTGCGCTCGTGAACGGTTTTCAGATCGATCTTGGGCATTGTGTCACCGCAGGTGTTTTCGCACGACAAGCTTGAGGCCGGACCAGATATCCGACACGGCGCACACTTTAACATCCACGAGGTCGGTTTTAAGGGCCATATCGCGAATGTGATTTTCAGTCACGTCGGTCTGGATTTTCGCGGCTTTCTTGTACCACGACACCCACAGGGCGCCGTCGGCTGCCATGGCCCTGCGCGCCCTCGGCAGATCGCGCGCGAGCTCGGCCTGCGACACGACGAACAGATGGACGATGTCGCAGCCGGCCTTCGGCGCTTTCGCGACGAACGACACGTTGTCGGGCAGGGGCGCAAGCAGCGCGCGGTAATCCCGGGGTGCATTCAGCGGCAGCAAAATCGAGCCGGGCTTGATGCCGAGCTTCTTCGCCAACGGCGTGCCCGAATAACCGGCCATTGGTTCAGCGTTTGAGTTCGATCACGTCGAAGGTGGATTCCTGCACCGGATAGGGAAATTCGATGCGCGCGGAGCCCGGACCCGTGCCGACGAGAAGCCCGATGGCATCGTCCGGCGTCGCTTCGGCGCCGACCGATGCACCGCTGCCGGAATAGGCGTGCTGCTTCTCGCCATTGACGGTCAGCGCGCCCAACAGAACATAGCCGCCCGATTCATGGGGATAGAGATAGCCGCTGACGCGCTGCGATCCCGAAATCTTTTCGAACAGAAGCCCGCCGCCGCTCTCGCGCACGCGGCAGCGGAACCAGGAATAGACGACATCGGGCGTCATGCCGCCGAGCTTGATAGTGCGGCAGCGCCACCCGCCTCTCAGCGCGTCGGCCGACACCTGCAGCGGCGCGGGATCGAGCACCGCATGGATGGTCGCCATGTCGGAACCGGCCTGCGCTTCGCCGAGCGCCTTGGCCTTCGCTTCTTCGAGCCGCGAGAGGCGGCTGGCGTCATAGGGCGACGCCTGATCCTGCCAGCCCGCCTGTGCGGCGCCCGCCGCCAACAACCCAGCCGCGATCAATACCGTCTTAAGCTTCCACGCGCGCATCTGCTCTTTCTCCTTCGGCCTCGTCGCCCGGCGCGATCCATCCCTTGAGGTCGGCGCTGGGCGGCATGCCCACAATATTGAAGCCGGCGTCCACGAAATGAATCTCGCCGGTGACGCCGGCCGACATGTCGCTCAGAAGATAGAGCGCGGCATTGCCGACATGCTCCATCTCCACGCTTTTCTTGAGGGGCGCATGCGCCTTGTTCCATTTGAACACCACGCGCGACTTCGCCGATGACGGAGCCCGCGAGCGTCCGCATGGGACCGGCCGAAATCGCGTTGACGCGGATGTCCGTCGCGGCCGAGGTCGGCGGCGAGATAGCGCACGCTGGCCTCGAGCGCCCGCCTTCGCCACGCCCATCACGTTGTAGTTCGGCGTCACGCGCTCGGCGCCCAGATAGGTGAGCGTGAGGAGCGCGCCGCCTTTGCCGCCGCGCGACGGCGGCGTCATCAATTGGGCGGCGCGTTGCGCGACCGCCGTGAACGAATAGCAGGAGATGACGAGGCTGCGCACGAAATTGGCGCGCGAGGTATCGACGTAGCGGCCCTTGAGTTCGTTCTTGTCGGAATGGGCGATGGCGTGAACGAGAAAATCGAGCCGGCCCCATTGGGATTTGATGGTGGCGAACGTTTCGTCGAGCTGCGCCTCGTCTTCCACGTCGCCCGGCAGGATCAGCCTGGCGCCGATCGAACTCGCCAGCGGCTTCAACCGTTTGGCCTGCGCGTCGCCCTGATAGGTGAAGGCGATCTCCGCGCCCTCGGCCGCCAGCGCGCGCGCAATTCCCCAGGCGATCGAATGGTCGTTCGCCACGCCCATCACGAGGCCGCGCCGGCCGCGCATCATTCCTTTGACCTCAGCCATTATTTCCTTTCCCGTGTTCCAAATCGGGACAAGTCGGGCGGACTATCCCGCCGACCGTGCAATTGCCGTGCGCGATGTTCACGAATTGTAGCGCTGGAAAACAAGCGTCGCGTTGGTGCCGCCGAATCCGAAGCTGTTGGACAGCGCCCGCTCGATCTTCGCCCCATCGATGCGCGAGCGCACGATGGGCGCGTCGGCCACTTCGGGATCGATCTCCTCGATATTGGCGCTTTCGGCGATGAAGCCGCCTTTCATCTGCAGGATCGAATAGATCGCTTCCTGCACGCCGGTCGCGCCCAGCGAATGGCCGGTGAGGGATTTGGTCGAATTGACCGGCGGAATCTTGTCGCCGAACACTTCGCGCAATGCCTTTATTTCCGTCACGTCGCCCACCGGCGTCGAAGTGCCGTGCGCGTTGATGTAGTCGACGGAGCCCTTCACCGTCGCGAGCGCCTGGCGCATGCAGCGGATCGCGCCTTCGCCGGACGGCGCCACCATGTCGTGGCCGTCCGATGTTGCGCCATAGCCCACCAGTTCGGCATGGATTCGCGCGCCGCGCGCCTTGGCATGTTCGAGCTCTTCCAGCACCACCACGCCGCCGCCGCCCGCGATGACGAAGCCGTCGCGATTCTTGTCGAAGGCGCGGGAAGCTTTTTCGGGCGTTTCGTTGAAGCGCGACGACATCGCGCCCATCGCGTCGAACAACACCGACAACGTCCAGTCGAGTTCTTCGCCGCCGCCCGCGAACACGATGTCCTGCTTGCCCCACTGGATCAGCTCGCCCGCATTGCCGATGCAATGTGCGCTGGTGGAGCAGGCCGAGGTGATCGAATAATTGACGCCCTTGATCTTGTACCAGGTCGAAAGATTGGCCGAGCAGGTGGACGACATCGCCTTGGGCACGGCGAACGGCCCCACATTTTTCGGCGCCCGGTTGCGCGCCGTGTCGGCGGAGGCGACGATCGTTTTCGCCGAAGGTCCGCCCGATCCCATTATGAGCCCGGTGCGCTCGTTGACGACGTCTTTCTCTTCAAGCCCGGAATCGCGCAGCGCCTGTTCCATCGCGACGAAATTGTAGGCCGCGCCGTCGCCCATGAAGCGCCGCGCGCGCCGGTCGACCAGCGAATCGAGATCGATCTTCGGCGCGCCATGCACATGGCAGCGGAAGCCCATGGATTTGTAGTCGGCCGCCTGGCTGATGCCCGATTTGGCTTCGCGCAGGGAGGAGACGACTTCCTGCGTGTTGTTGCCGATGGAGGACACGATCCCCATGCCCGTGACGACGACACGCCTCATAAATGTTTTCCTTCCTATTGTCCTCCCCCGTTTACGGGGGAGGTGCCCCGAAAGGGCGGAGGGGGTGTCACGAGCGATCCCCCTTCGGCCGGCTACCCCGGCCGCTTCCCGCAAGCGGGGGAAGATGAAACCAATCCTACGCAGGAACCGCGGCGGTCTGTCCGGCCGCCTGCATGTCGTCGATGAACAGACCGACGCGCAGATCCTTCGCCTCATAGATGGTCTTGCCGTCCACTTTCATGATGCCGTCGGCAATGCCGATCACGAGGCGGCGCATGATCACGCGCTTGAACTCGATATAATAACTGACGAGCTTGGCGTTGGGCAGCACCATGCCGGAGAACTTCACTTCGCCCACGCCCAGCGCGCGGCCTTTGCCGAGCCCGCCCAGCCAGCCCAGGAAGAACCCCACCATCTGCCACATGGCGTCGACGCCCAGGCACCCCGGCATCACGGGGTCGTTCTGGAAGTGGCATTTGAAGAACCAGAGGTCGGGGCGGATATCCATCTCGGCTTCCATCACGCCTTTGTCGTGGCTGCCGCCCTTGTCGGCGATGCTGGTGATGCGGTCGAACATCAGCATGGGCGGCAGCGGCAGGCGCGGACCTCCGCTGAACAATTCGCCCCGCGCACAGGCCAGAAGGCCCTGCATATCGAAACTCGTCTTGCGTCCCAGCATGGGCGTGACCATCCGTTCGAGGCTCGGCCGGGCTTGACTTTGAGGCGCCCAAGACCGATCTGTTTAGAAGCATTCTAACCAAGATTTGGCGAGAACGCGATTTGGCAATGATGATGCCCGAGTGTCAGCGGCGCAAGGGCCGGAAGGTGTTGTGACGGTCATGGCCGCCAGGCGGATTATTGGAAAACCGGGACGAATTGCTGCGGATGCGAAGCTGCGGAATGCGGGTTTGCGCCCGACGCGCCAGCGCGTGGCGCTGGCCGGGCTCCTGTTCCGCCACGGTCACAGACATGTGAGTGCCGAAGCGCTGCACGACGAAGCGGCGAAGGCCGGAATCCCCGTGTCGCTCGCCACCGTCTACAACACGCTGCACCAGTTCACCGAAGCGGGACTTTTGCGCCAGGTAGTGGTGGATGCCGCGCGCAGTTATTTCGACACGAATATCGGCGAGCACCAGCACTTCTATTGCGCCGACGAAGGCGAACTGATCGACATCCCGCAAGGTTCGATCGCGGTGGCGGGCGTACCCGCACCGCCCAAGGGAACCGAAGTCGAGCGGGTCGACGTCGTGGTGCGCATCCGCCGCGCCTGATTTCTCAATTTAGAATTGTTCTAAACTGTTGACATCCCCGGTTTGAGGTCTATGTTGGCGTCAGCGCGGGGGGCACGCCCCTAGTCCAGCCAAGGAGAAAAACATGGCCCAGCTCAAAGGTTCCAAAACCGCACAGAATCTGAAAGACGCGTTCGCCGGCGAAAGCCAGGCCAACCGCCGCTATCTCTATTTCGCGCAGAAGGCCGACGTCGAAGGTTACAACGACGTCTCCGCCGTGTTCCGTTCCACCGCGGAAGGCGAAACGGGCCACGCGCACGGCCATCTCGAATTCCTCGAAGTGGTGGGCGATCCCGCCACCGGCGAACCCATCGGTGGCACGAATCTGAATCTGAAGGCCGCCATCGCGGGCGAGACGCACGAATACACCGACATGTACCCGGGCATGGCACGGACCGCGCGCCAGGAAGGCTTCGACGAAATCGCCGACTGGTTCGAGACGCTCGCGAAAGCCGAAAAAAGCCACGCCGGCCGCTTCCAGAAGGCGCTCGATACGCTGGGGAAGTAGACAGGGATCAGGCATCGGGGATCAGGTATCGGGATTCAGGTGCGGGGCATCAACCCTGTTCCTGATATCCGGACGCCGTTCTCTTTTTGCTTCCTGATTCCCAATCCTTGATGCCTGATACCTGATTCCCGATACCTGCGATGAAAGAAGGCAGTCTCGACGCGCCCACACGCCATCCCGTCGATTGGCGCGCCGACGATTTCACCAATGCCGAAAAGATCGACGCCGAGATGCGGCGCGTGTTCGAGATCTGTCATGGCTGCCGGCGCTGCTTCAATCTGTGCGATTCCTTCCTGCGCCTGTTCGACCCTGATCGACGACGGCCCGACCGGCGAAGTGGACGGCGTCAAATCGGAGGATTTTTCGAAGATCGTGGAGGCGTGCACGCTCTGCGACATGTGTTTCATGACCAAGTGCCCCTATGTGCCGCCGCATCCGTTCAACGTCGATTTTCCCCATCTGATGCTGCGTTACCGCGCGGCGGAAGTGGCGGACGGCAAGACCGATTTCACCGCCCGCCAGCTGGCCGAGATGGATCGCAACGGCCGCCTCATGCAGCCCGTGGCCGCGCTCGCCAATATCGCGACCAGCCGCAAGACGCCGCTCGCGCGTCCGCTGATGGAAGCGACGCTCGGCATTGACGCGCATGCCGAGCTGCCGAAGTTTCATACCAAGACCTTCGTGATGGCCGACCGCAGCGATCCGATCCGGCCCAACGAAGCCGCGCCCGCTTATGCGGCGAAAAAGAAGGTCGCACTGTTCGCCACCTGCTTCGTCAATTACAACAAGCCCGCCACGGGGCTCGCCGCCCGCGCGGTGCTCAATCACATCGGCATTGAAACAAAGGTCGCCTATCCCGGCTGTTGCGGGATGCCGTTCCTCGAACAGGCGGAACTCGCGCGCGTGGCCGAAAATGCCGCGAAGGTCTCCAAGGCGCTGCTGGCACTGGTCGATGAAGGCTACGACATCGTCACCCTGACGGCCTCCTGCGGGTTGATGCTCAAATTCGGAATGGCCGCTGATCGTGCCCGAGAACGACGACGTCAAACGGCTCGCGCGCGCGACCTTCGACATCGACGAATATGTGGTGGCGGTCGCGAAAGAGCATGGCCTGCCCGCAGGGCTCGCGGCGCTGCCCGACGGCGTCACTGTGCACATGGCCTGCCATGCGCGGGCGCAGAACATGGGCCCCAAGGCGGCCGAGATGCTGCGCCTCATTCCCGACACGCCCATCGACGTGATCGAGCGCTGCGCGGGCCATGGCGGCACCTTCGGCGTTATGAAAGAGACTCATGGGGTGGCGATGAAGGTGGGCCGGCCCGTGATGCGCACCGTGGCGGCGCAGGCGCGCGGCCATGTGGTGTCGGATTGCCCGCTGGCCGGCAAGCATATCGTGCAGGGCGCGCGCGAGATGGACGAAGCCGATGGCAAGGAACTGCCCGCGCGCGCGGCCGAGCACCCGATCGAAGTGTTCGCGCGCGCATATGGTTTGATGGAGTGACTGCGATGCCCGCGAAAACCCGCAAGATCGTGCCGGCCGATCTGTTGCCGCCGAAGGATTATGCGCCGCGCCGCGCGGAACTGCGCGCCGCGATCATCCCCGTGAAGAAGAACCGCCGCGTGGAAGTGGGCCCCTTCGCCACCTTCTATTTCGAGAATTACGACACGATGTGGCTGCAGGTGCAGGAGATGCTGCACATCGAGAAGGGCGGCGAGGAGCAGATCGCGGGCGAGCTCGACACCTACAATCCGCTGATTCCGCAAGGCAACGAACTGATCGCGACCCTCATGCTGGAGATCGAGGATGCGGGGCGGCGCGAGGCGGAGCTGAAGAAGCTGGCCGGCATCGAAGAGTTGGTCTCGCTGGACGTGGCCGGCGCGCGCATCAGAGCCACGCCGACTGATTACGACGACCGCACCACGCCAGACGGAAAAACCTCGTCGGTGCATTGGGTGCGGTTCGTGTTCGCGCCGGACGAGATCGCCGCGTTCAAAAGCGGCGAGGGCCGCGTGGTGCTGGAGATCGCACATCCGAATTACGGTCATATGGCGGTGATCGCTCCCGCCGTCCGCGCCGAACTGGCAAAAGATTTCGCGTGACGAAATTATAAGAAGCTCACGCGGAGACGCGGAGCCGCGGAGAAGAAGTAGGTTTTAACGCTGAGGTCGCAGGGGGGTCGCGGAGGGCGCAGGGGAAGTATTGCGCGCATATGCGCGCGAAAAAGATTTCTCCCTGACCTCGGCGGGCAAAAGTCAATTCGCCGCGGAGTTCTGTAGCGCACAGCGGAGAAATGTTGCGCGCGAAGCGCACGAAAAAATATTTGCCATAAGCTCGAACGCCTCGAACTATGCACGCCCCCACTGCGCCCTCCGCGACCCCCCTGCGCTCTCTGCGCTAAAATCTTCCTGCTCCGCGGCTCCGCGCCTCCGCGTGCCAACCTTTTCTCGTGCAGCGTCACGGTTCCTTCACGAAAGCTTCGTGGTTTGCGCGCCGCGAAAGAATCTGCGCGGCGCCTTCAAATTCTCGATCCCCTGTCACGCGCGCGCTGCTATCCTCGGCCGCGGCGGGAGGGTTCGGGCTTTGCGCGTTTTGATCGTGGGCGCCGGCATTGCCGGGCTGACATTGGCCGCGCTTCTGAGGCAACGCGGGCTTGTGCCCGACATCGTGGAGCGCGCGCCCTCGCGCGACCAGGCCGGCCATGTGCTGGGGCTTTATCCGCTCGGCAGCCGCGTGCTGCACGGGCTCGGCGCCTGGCGCAGCTTCGCGGCGATGAGCGAACCGACACTTGCCTATGCGATCGCGGGCCGCGGCGGCAAAATCATCCGGCGGTTCGAATTCGCCTCGCTGGGCGAAGACGTCGGCGCGCTGCGCATGCTCGCGCGCAGCGATCTCCTGCGCCTGCTCGATCGCGCCGCGCAAAGCGAGCGGCTGCGGCTGGGCGTGACGGTGGAGGAGATCGCGGAAGCGGGCGAGCGCGTGCGCGTGACGACCAGCGACGGCGCACAATCGGATTACGATCTCGTGGTAGGCGCCGACGGTATTCATTCCCAGGTGCGCGAATTCGTGTCGCCCCGGGTCGAGCGCACCGACACGCACTGGGATTGCCGGACCTGGTGGGCGCCGCACGACGCGCGGCTCGCGGGCACGGCGACCGAATTCTGGGGCGCGGGCCGTCTCATGGGGCTCTATTCGACGCACATGAAACTGGGCGCAGTCGCCTGCGCGCCGCGGCGCACGCTCGCGAACGCGGCGGAGGGGCGCCGCCTCGGCAAATTGTTCGCGCGCTTCGGCGATGCCGCGCACGCTGCGATGGCCGCCGCGGGTGAGGACATGTTCGTCTGGCCGCTCGTGGACGCGCGCGCGGAAACATGGCGGCGGGGCCGCGTGGTGCTGCTCGGCGATGCGGCCTGCGCGTTCCTCCCCACCGCCGGCATCGGCGCCTCCATGGCGATGGAATCCGCGTCGGTCCTGGCCGAAGAACTCGCGCGCTGCGACGCCGCCGAAGTGCCGCGGGCGCTCGCGTTCTTCGAGGCGCGGCGGAGGAAGCGCGTCGAAGCCGCGCAGGACGCGAGCCGCAAGCTCGCGCGGATCATGTTCGTGAAAAGCCGCCCGCTGGCCTGGGCCCGCAACCGGGCGGTCGGCCTGATGCGAACGGAAACGCTGGCGGCCGAAATCGCGAAGATGTTTCAGGAGCCGATTTGAGGGCTTCGAACGCACGCTATTGCCGCCTCGAACACGCCAGCACCCTCGCTCCGTCACCCCTCTCGCTGTCATGGCCCGCCACTGCGGGCCACCCAGCTGACGTTGCACAATCGGCGACAATTGAAAAATAACTGCGCGACATTGGAGGGTTCAAATCCGATGTCACCTGGGCGGCCCGCTGTTGCGGGCCGTGACAAAACGGGGGCGGGTATGCCGCCACATCACGATAAGTCATTGACATATACGTCATTGACATAGTATCAGGAAATCGCGCGCGTGCGCTTCGAGTTCGATCCGGCGAAAAGCGCGAAAAACGCCCGCGAGCGCGGGCTGCCGTTTGTGGCCGCGGCGCGGCTGTTCGACGGTCTCAGGCTCGAATGGGAAGACAGGCGGAAAGACTATGGCGAAGCCCGCATCGGCACGCTCGGCGAAATCGAAGGCCGGGTCTTCTTCGCGGGTTTCACGCGGCGGGGCGGCGCCATCCGCATCATCTCGTTCCGCAAAGCGAACGCGCGCGAAACGCGGCGCTATCGCGAACATCTCGGCCGGCGAAGCGGCGAAGATTGACTGGGCGAAGGTCGACGCCGCGGACGAAACCGCCATTGCGCGCCACGCCCGGACGGATCGCACGCGTCCGCCCGCCGATCTCGCGTGGCGGAAAATGGTCGAGGAGGGCCGCGTGCATGCGGCGCCGCCGGCCCAGGTCGACGTGCGCGCGATCCGGGAGAAGCTGAAGCTGTCGCAGCCGGAATTCGCCGCCCGCTTCGGCTTCACGGCCGCCTCCGTGCGCCAATGGGAGCAGGGCCGCCGCACTCCGCACGGCCCGGCGCGCGTGCTCCTGACCATCATCGCCCGCGAACCCAATGCCGTGCGGCGCGCGTTGGAGGCGAGGGCACAGTAGCCAAGGCGTGTCCAAGAGAGGACGCGTCATAGATCGACATCGACTGGCTCTGGCGGAGAGTCGGAAATTTCTGGAAAATCCTCGTCCCACGGTTCAAGCGTCGCCAGCCATTCCAGCAAGGACTTCTTGGGCGCTGGCGCGGTAACAGGCTGCTCACCTTCTTTACGCGGTCTGTTAGGCCGCTTGTTCATCAAACACTTTTTGCCGACACGATCTCCGAAATGAGCTGCTAAGTTTCGACGTTTGCGTTCCCTTTCTATCCGACCCGTTCAATATCACCAATTCAGTTGCCTTCAGCCCAGAGTCGCTAAAGATTTGGTCAACGCAAATTTCGGGATTTTCCAATTAACTTATGTAAATCTTCTCGGACAATGGGCTGATTCGATTGTGAAACAAGGAGTGGCGTTTCGTAGTGACGGAAAATCCGGAGCAAATTGTTCATACATATCTCGCACGACTCGCGGAAATTCGCAGTACGGGTGGCGCGACAGGTGAGACATCTTTTTACTCGGCGCTCGAAACGCTCCTCAATGCAGTGGGCCGGACATTAGAGCCCCACGTTACAGCCGGTTGGGGGCGCATTGACTCCACTGGCAAAGTATTTCCGGGACGAGAAAAGATTACCGTTCGTACTTGGTCTTCTACAGAACGAGAGACATTGACTGCCGGCTTTGGTACCTTAGGTGTAACCCCTCAAAGGGGTTTTGAGCTATTTGGACGCGCGATAGACGTCTATCTCAACGACACGAACTACTGGCGAGGCGTGCCCGAGAAGGTCTGGGAATTCTACATCGGCGGTTATCAGGTGCTCAAAAAGTGGCTGTCTTATCGTGAGGAGACAATTCTCGGCCGCCCGCTTACTAAGGATGAAGCGCGAGAGGCTACTGGAATGGTTCGCCGTCTTGCAGCCATCGTGTTAATGACCGACGAACTCGATGCTAACTATGCAGCGGCTCGCGACGACGCTTATTCATTCGGCGAATCGGGTTGAAGCTTATAGTGCACGACCACGCCAAGGCCGCCCCTACTTCGGCAGCACGTACAGCGTGATGCTCTGCGCGGGCTCGTCGTCCTTCAGCGCGCCGCCGGACCAGGCGAGCGGCGTCAGCGTCTGGATCGTGTTGCTCGACGTCAGCCGGTAGACCTGTGCCGTGCCGGACGACGCGAAATGGGCGAGCTTCAGTTTCACTTTCTGACTGCCGCTCAGCACCTTGTTGATCACCATCACGGTCATCGCGCCGTCCTTGGTGCGCAGCGCGGCGAAGGCGGAGAGGTTGTCGGGATCGGGCACGGTCGCGGAAATGCTGGTGTCGCCGAAGGTCGAGCCGGCGCCGTCGTAATTGCGATACATCTGCATCGCCTTGTAGGTGGGCGTGGAGTTCGCCGGCACGGTCCAGCGCGTCGCCATGCCCAGCCCCTGCTGGCCAAAAATGCCGTAGATGTCGGCCTGCGTGGTGGCGCCGTTGATGGAGGCTTCCGCGCCCCAATTGTATTCGGTGATCGCCACCGGCGTGCCGGGAATGTAATAGCTGTTCACCCAACCCTGCAGCCGCGGGATCAGATAGACCGGCGCATCGATCCAGCTTTCCGATACGTAATTCGGATCCCATAGCTGGCGGGTGGAGCGGTTGCGCAACAGCTCTGTGGCGGTAGAGACATCGTCGCTGTCTTCGCCGCCCTGCGGATAGAAATGCACGCTCACCACGTCGACCGGCTGGCCGGCGGCTTTCCATTGGGTGAGGAGCCACGGAATGTAATCCATTCCGCCCTCTTCGTTCTTGCGGTCGGGAAAACTCGTCCAGCCGTGCGCGGCGGCATATTGCTGGTCGTAGCCGCTGTAGAAATATCCGTCCCAGCCCCATTCCTCGGGCGCCACGACCTTCGCGTTCAGGTCGCGGCCCTTGATCTTCGCGGATTGCTTGATGACCTTGGCGTTGTATTCGTCCGCATGCGGACCTTTGGGGTGGATGTCGCGATGCGTCGAAAACCAGATGCTCGCTTCATTGTCCATCAGGTAATAGGGCACGCCCCCCACCGCCGAGGTGCCCCACGTCGAGACCAGATGATCGACCCATTTGAGCTCCTTGTCGGGGCTGTCCAGCACATAGGCGTCGTTGGGATCGTTGCCGGTGATGTCGGTGCTGCAATTGGGCTCGATGCCGTCGCCGGCGTCGGAATCATAGGGATCGGCGGCGCATTGGGCGCCGTATTTCGCCACCGAGAAACTGGGCAGGATCGAACGGTTCGGTCCCAGCTTGGCGACCCAGCCGATCAGCGGAATGGTGAGCATCGGCAATGCGCCGGCGGCTTTCGTCTGCTGCACGAAGGTATCGGCTTCGGCACCCGGCGTGGCGCTCGATTGGGGATAGCTTTCGAAATACCAGTCGTCCGCCAGGTTCTGCGCGTTCACCGCCCAATTGTAATCCGTCATGCTGTCGCCGCCGGAGCGGTTCAGCGGCGCGTTGAGCGCAGTGAGGTCGGCCTGCGACGCGAACGCGACGCCATAGATCAGATCGCTGATCGGATGCTGGTTGGCGGTGGCGTCGATGGCGATGTCGAGCGTGGCGCTTTGCGCGGCGTCGGGGGATAAAGCGAGGATCGCAATTCCAATAAGAGATGCGGCGCGGCCGGAACGGACGAATGACACCATTTCTGTCCCCTTCGTTGGGTGGAAACGAGGATAACATTTATTGGGCGCGTGCACGCACAAAACAATGGTGCATCCAAAGTGTCCCGTTTTCTGACACTCGGCGTGTTGAAGGGAAGTCATGTCGGAATCTGCGGCTTGCACGAAGGGCGGTCATTTTTTTGTGGCGTCCCCCTCACCCGCTTTTGTGCTGCGTTGAGTTCTGTGTGTGGCGCGCCCTCTCCCCAAAAGGGGGCGAAGGGAATCGAGAGCTGCAATTCTTCTCCCTCGCCCCCATCGGGGAGAGGGCCGGAGTGAGGGGGTGCCAGGGATTTGCAAGAACTTAAAGGACAAGTTGCTCGTTTGCCCCGAATCGCGGGTTGCGCGAGAACTCAATGATTTATTGGGCCTGCGGCATATCCAGCGAAGGATTTCACCCCAGTTTCATGTCCAGTGCGCGTTCGAGTTCGGCGATGGCCTGCGGGCCGGTGTCGACCTTGATCGTCGTCATGCCCATCGCGCGGGCGGGTTTGAGGTTGCCGCCCAGATCGTCGAGATAGACGCAATCGGCGGGCGCCACCACCAGCGCCTCGCACATCATCTCGTAAATCCGCGGATTGGGTTTGCGGATTCCCGCCTTCGAGGATTCGATCACATGGTCGAACAGCGCCATGATCTCGCGCGCATAGAAGGTGCGGCCGTGGCCCGTATCGGCCTGCATCGAAGGCACGTTGTTGGTGATGCAGCCGGTCTTGAAACGCGTCTTGATGCGCTTGAGCGCCTCGATCATCTCGGGGCGGAAATCGCCGGCCAGGAGCGAAATGATATCGCGGCCGGGGATCGTGTGGCCCAGCGCGCCCGCCTCGGCCGAAAACGCGCCGTCGAAGCCGTGGAGGTCGAGCTCGGAGCGTTCGAAGCGCGCCCAGGCATTGTCGAGGTGGTTGGTGCTGTTGATCTTCCGGATCGTGCCTTCGGGCAGCCCATGCTCGCGCTCATAGCGCGCGAAAGCGTCGAACGGCGACGAGGTGAAAACCCCGCCGAAATCCCAGATCACGGCCTCGATCATGCGAACCTCCAAGCGCTTCGGCGCTTGCAGAGAACAAGCAGCCGCGCCCAAATGCGTCAAGAGCAGTCAGGAGGGAATGAGCCATGAGCGAACGCATCGTACATCTGCCGGCGCCGTCGCGGGGAGAGGCCAGGGGGCTCGCGCGGCTTTCGGGGCGGCGCATCCTCGTGGTGGGCGGCGGCCAGATGGATATCGGCGAAGCCGATACGCCCATCGGCAATGGCCGGGCGATGTGCGTGCTGTTCGCGCGCGAGGGCGCGGGCGTGGCCGTTGCCGATCGCGACCGCGCGAGCGCCGAGGCCAGCGTCGCCATGATCGCGGGCGAAGGCGGCCGCGCGCATGCGATCGTGGCCGACGCCGCGAAGGATGGCGATGTTACGCGCATGATCGACGAAGCGGTCACGGCGCTGGGCGGGCTCGATTGCCTCGT
Source organism: uncultured Alphaproteobacteria bacterium (assembly GCA_963760345.1). Taxonomy (GTDB): domain Bacteria; phylum Pseudomonadota; class Alphaproteobacteria; order Micropepsales; family Micropepsaceae; genus Rhizomicrobium. The sequence goes on along the minus strand of CAVXCU010000001.1, from coordinate 589,277 downwards.
GCTCAATGTCGGCATCGGCGCGGGCGGGCCGTGGCTCGAAGGCACCACGCCCGAGCAATGGGACAAGGTGTTTGCGATCAATGTCCGCAGCCACATGCTGGCCGTGCGCGCGGCATTGCCGAAGATGGCGGACGCGTCGAGCATCGTATTCATCTCGTCTGTCGCGGGCCTGAAGCCCGGCAGCCGCCTGCCTGCTTACGATTCGTCGAAAGCGGCGATCGCGGGGCTGTCGCGCCACGTGGCGCTGGAAGGCGAGCGGCGCGCGATCCGCGCCAATGTGATCGCACCGGGCCTGATGGACACCTCCATCGGCCGGCTGGCGACACGCGGGCGCCCCGGTCGCGCCAATACACCCGTACCACTGGGCCGCCAGGGCACGGGATGGGAAACGGCGTATGCCGCGCTGTTCCTGCTATCCGAAGAAAGCGCCTATGTCACCGGCCAGCTCATCGCCGTCGACGGCGGCCTCTCGGCACTGCGATAGCGGTGACGACATGCTCGTTCGAATCCCCTCCCCCTCGTGGGGAGGGTTAGGGCGGGGGGCGGGCGGGAAACTCCGCCAGAATCTTTTCGATGATACCATCGACGTTTTCGTGAACCTCGAAATTCCAGAAGCGCAAAACGCGATATCCTTCGGCACGTAGAATTCGATCGCGAGTCTGATCTCGCTTTTCGTTGTCCGGAGCTGCGTGAGTGTCCCCATCGACTTCGATGACAAGCTTTCGTTTGTGTTCGACAAAATCGAGAATGTAAGCGCGAAATGGAACCTGACGGCGAAAATGGAACCCGAGTGGTTTCAATTCACGGAGCTTTCGCCAGAGAATTCTTTCTGCCGGCGTAGCGGTTTGGCGCAATTCTCGCGACCGCTCTTTCATTCCAGATCGGAGCCGTGTCCGCATCCCCCCACCCTAACCCTCCCCACGAGGGGGAGGGGATTCGATCGAGTGTGCCGTCGCCAATCCGGAAACGTCCTTCAAAACGCATCCTTGCGGCGGCGCATTTCGGCGAAGACGTCCACGTCGCCGGCATGCGCCATGCCGAGCGTGGCGCGGATCTCGGGCGAATGCGTGCGCACGAACGGATTGGTGCGCTTCTCGAGCCCGATGGTGGACGGAATGGTCGGTTCGCCCGCGGCCCGGCGCGCTTTCACGTCTTCCATGCGTGCCGCGAGATCGGCATTGCCGCCCTCCAGGGTCAGCGCGAAGCGGCCATTGTTGAGCGTGTATTCGTGGCCGCAATAAACGCGCGTGGAATCGTCGAGCGCCATCAATTTCGCAAGGCTCGCATGCATCATGCCGGGCGTGCCTTCGAACAGCCGCCCGCAACCCATGGCGAACAGCGTGTCGCCCGTGAAAACATCTTTGTCGAACGCAAAAGCGATATGGGCGCGGGTGTGGGCGGGAATTTCGAGCACGCGCGCGACATGGGAGCCGAAGCGCCAGGGCGCGCTTTCGTCCACGCCCACATCGATGCCCGGGATGCGCTCGCGATCCTTGGCCGGTCCCACGACCGTCGCACCGAACTCTTCCTTCAACAGAATATTGCCGCCCGTATGGTCGAAATGATGGTGCGTGTTCAGGATATGCGTGAGTTTGAGCCCGCGCGCGGCCAGCGCCTTCTTTACCGGTCCGGGTTCCGATGGATCGACCACGGCGCAAAGCCCGTCTTCCGGCGAATGCACCAGATAGGCGTAATTGTCGCTGAGGCAGGGTACGAGCGCGATCTCGAGCATGAGGGTTCTCCTGCCCGGACCATAGCGGCGGGCACAGGCCAGTTGAACCCGCCTGCGCGCAGGTTTACCCAGATTCCATGCAGTTCGACGCCGGCGAACTTTCGTCGTTCTACGAAGAGCCCATCGGGCAGGTGACCCGCCGCCTGATCCAGCGGCGCATCCGGCTGGCGTGGCCCGATCTGCGGGGGCTTCGCGTGCTGGGCTACGGCTTCGCGATGCCCTATCTGCGCTCGCACCTGGCCGAGGCCGAGCGCGTGGTGGCGCTGGTTCCCGCCCAGCATGGCGCGGTCGCGTGGCCGGCCGAGCGCCGGCTCGTGGCGCTGGGCGAAGAAGGCGCGCTGCCGTTTGCCGATGCCCTGTTCGACCGCATCCTGATCGTGCACGGCCTCGAATCGGCGGATGCCGCGCGGCCCCTGATGCGCCAGCTGTGGCGCCTGCTCGATTCGAGCGGGCGGCTGCTGGTCGTCGTGCCCAACCGCACCAGCCTGTGGGCGCAGGTGGAACTCTCGCCTTTCGCGCATGGCCGCCCCTTCAATCGCGGTCAGCTCGATCGTTTGCTGCGCGAATCGATGTTCGCGCCCGAACGGTGGGACGCGGCGCTGTTCATGCCGCCGCTGCGTTCGCGCCGGCTTATCCGCACGGGCGTAGGCTGGGAGCGCGCGGGCCGCATGCTGTGGCCGCGTCTGGCGGGCGTGCATGTCGTCGATGCGTCGAAGTCGATGTATGTGCCGGCACCCGTCGGCAAGATCCGCGCGTCGCAACCGGTACTCGCGCCGGCCGGTCACTAAACGTTCAAATTTTTCGCAGTCTGAATTTCGTTTCATCTGTCGCCGCGATGACGAAGATGTCATGAAATTTATTTGAGAATTCACGCCGCTAGTTTGCGCATGCCTCGTTCTTGCACGGCGTCCATACCGCATGCGCGCCGATTCAATTCATGTGCCGTTGCGCGCTGCTCTTTCGCTGCCATGCGCAATTTGCAAAGCGCCCGCGCGGACACGGACTTGTGACTCATCTTTGATCGAACGGTGGCATGCTTATTTCCGTTCGAGCCGGCACGAGACGGTCGGCGTAAACCAGGAGGAGTTCATGCGTTATTTGAATGCGACGATCGGCGTGGCGATGTTGTGTGCGGGCGTTGCCGCAAGCGTGCTGCCCGCCAGTGCTGACGAGCCGGCGAATGTCTCGGGATGCCTCGCTCTTCAGGAACAGGTCAAGGCTGCGCTGACGAGCAATGCGCAGTCGGCCAACTTCCAGCAGGCGGCGACGGAACGCCGCCTCGGCCTCGAGCAGTGCAATGGCGGCTTCTACAAGAGCGGGATCGCTCACTACGACCGCGCGCTCGCCCTGCTGAGCGGGAGCGGTACCTGAGCCTCTAAGGCTTCGATTGCTGCGGCCGCAATAGAAAGACCGCACCTTCGGCGAAGAAATTGGGTCCCCACGCATCCGGCGTCATCGGGTGCGTGCGGCCCACTTCGCTGATGGCGATGGCGCGCTCCATTACGGCGCCCGTTTCGCGCGCCAGCTCCACGAAATCGGCAATCGTGCACAGATGGATGTTGGGCGTGTCGTACCAGACATGCCCCAACGCCGTGGTGTGCGGCATCCGCCCGGTGGCGAGCAGGCTGAGCCGCACGCGCCAATGCCCGAAATTCGGGAACGACACGACGGCGTGCCGTCCGATCCGCAGGAGGTTCTCCAGAACCGTGCGCGGCGCCCGCGTTGCCTGGATGGTCTGGCTCAAGATGGCCACGTCGAACACCTGCGACGGATATTCGGCGAGATCGGTGTCCGCGTCGCCCTGAACGACCGACAGCCCCCGCGTCACGCAGGCGTTCACATTCTGTTGCGACAGCTCGATGCCGCGGCCGTCGACATGCTTGGCCGCAATCAGATGTTCGAGCAGCGCGCCGTCGCCGCAACCGACGTCGAGCACGCGCGCACGCTCCGGAATCATCTCCGCGATCGCCGCAAGATCGGAGCGTAGCGCGGTCATGGCGCGGGAAAGCCTTGGACGGAGTTTCTCACGCCACGCCCCGGCTCGCCGCGACTGAGGCGAGGAACCCCCGCACGGTGGCGAACATTTCCGGCTCGTCCAGCAGGAACGAGTCGTGGCCGCGGTCGCTCGCGATCTCCACGAAGCTCACATTCGCCGCCGCCGCGTTCAGGGCATGCGCGATGCGCTTGTTCTCCGACGGCGGGAACAGCCAGTCGCTGGTGAACGAGACGATGCAGAAGCGGGCCTTGGTGGCGCGGAACGCTTCCGCGAGCACGCCGCCGTAATCCGCGGCGAGGTCGAAATAATCCATCGCACGCGTGATGTAGAGATAGGAATTCGCGTCGAAGCGGTCCACGAAGGACGAGCCCTGGTGGCGCAGATAGCTCTCGATCTGGAAATCGGCGCCGAACCCGAACGAGACCGCCTCGCGATCCTGCAGGTTGCGGCCGAATTTGGTCTGGAGGGCCATTTCCGAGAGATAGGTGATGTGCGCGGCCATGCGCGCGACGGCAAGGCCCTTCGCCGGCTGCGTACCGTAAAGCTGGTAGTCGCCACCCTTCCAGTCGGGATCGGCCATGATCGCCTGGCGGCCCACTTCGTGGAACGCGATGTTCTGCGCGGAGTGGCGCGCCGCCGTCGCGATGGGCACGGCCGAGACGACGCGGTTGGGATAGGTGGCGGCCCATTGCAGCACCTGCATGCCGCCCATCGAACCGCCGAGCACGCACAGGATGTCGCGAATGCCCAGCGCGTCGAGCAGCATCGCCTGGGCGCGCACCATGTCGCGCACCGTGACGAGCGGAAAATCGAGGCCATAAGGCTTGCCGGTTTCGGGATCGATTTCCGCCGGCCCCGTCGTGCCCATGCAGCCGCCCAGCACGTTCACGCAGACGACGAAGAAGCGGTCGGTGTCGATGGGCTTCCCGGGCCCGATCATCACGTCCCACCAGCCGGGTTTCCCTGTCACCGGATGGCGTCCGGCCGCGAACTGATCGAGGCTGAGCGCGTGGCACACGAGCACCACGTTCGACCGGGCGTCGTTGAGTGCGCCATAGGTCATATAGGCAACGGTGAACGGGCTCAGCGTCTTGCCTGCGTCGAGCGCAAGGGGATGCTCCCGGTCGAAGGCGATTGCCCGACCGATGTCTTCCCCCGGCGCCGCAAGCGGGCGCAGGAAACGCGGACTTGCCGTTTCTGCCATTGTCATCCCCCCGCTTGTGCGGGGCGCGTTTGCTAAGGCGCGAAGCCCGCGGCTGTCAACGGCGGCCTGGGCCGGAGGCGTGTGCGGCTTTGCTTTTGCCGCCGTGCGCCTCTATCAATGCCGTCTCCCGGCCGCAGGGATCCGCTTGACGGCGGGTAAGCGTGCGCGCCGGCATTTGGAACGCGACGCATGGCTCCCAATCCGAAACCCGGCGTGCTCGACATCTCGCCCTATATCGGCGGCCGCGCACACGCGCCCGGCGTGGCCGAAGTGTTCAAACTGTCGTCGAATGAATCCGCACTGGGGCCCAGTCCCGACGCGGTGGCGGCATTCGAACAGGCGAGAGGCTCGCTACAGATATATCCCGAAGGCAGCGCCCGCATCCTGCGCGAGGCCATCGGCGAAACCTACGGTCTCAATCCCGAGCGTATCGTTTGCGGCAACGGCTCCGACGAGTTGCTGACTCTGCTCGCGGCCGCCTATCTGCGGCCCGGCGACGAGGTCCTGTTCAGCGAACACGCGTTTCTCGTCTATCGGATCACGGCGCTCGCCAACAGCGCCGTTCCCGTGTCCGTGCCGGAGAAAAACCTGCGCGTCGACGTGGACGAAATGCTGCGTGCGGTCGGTGCGCGCACGCGCATCGTCTATCTCGCCAATCCGAACAACCCGACGGGCAGCTATCTCACGGGCGAAGAGTTGCGCCGGCTGCATGCGGGCCTTCCGCCATCCACCCTGTTCGTGATCGATGCGGCCTATTGCGAATATGTGCGGCGCAACGATTACGAGTCCGGCATCGATATGGTGTCGCAGTTCGACAATGTCGTGATGACACGGACCTTCTCGAAGATCTACGGATTGGCGGGCTTGCGCGTGGGCTGGGCATTTTGCCCTGCAAGCGTCGCAGACGCGCTCAATCGCGTACGCGGGCCGTTCAATGTTTCCGTGCCGGCGCAGCGCGCCGCCGCGGCGGCCTTGCGCGACCGCCGCCACGTCGAGAATTCCATCGAGCACAACGAGAAATGGAAGGACTGGCTGATCGAACACATCCGGCGCACGGGGCTGAGGGTCGACGACAGCGCCGGCAATTTCGTGCTGATTCATTTCGCGGCGGATGGCCCCAAAGGTGTCAAGGAAGCCGACACATTCCTTTCGTCGCGCGGGCTCGTCCTGCGCCCCGTCGGGGCATACGGCCTGCCGTATTGCCTCCGTCTCACCATCGGCAGCGAAGAGGCGAACCGCCGCGTCGCGGCGGCACTCGGCGAATTCATGGGTCGGAGCTGAGTGCGATGACCGCCGATTCCAAACCGGCATTCGCAAAGGTCGCACTGATCGGCATCGGCCTCATCGGGTCGTCGCTTGCCTATGCCATGCGTCGTGCGGGCCTGGCCGCGCATATCGCGGGCTATGCCGATCGCGCCGAGACGCTGGAGCGGGCCCGGGCCCTCGGCTTCGCCGACTCGCTGCATGACACCGTCGGACCTGCCGTGCGCGACGCCGACCTCGTGGTGCTCGCCACGCCCGTCGGCGCGTTCGGCGCGCTGGCGAAGGAGATGGCGGGGGATCTCAAGCGCGGCGCGATTCTGAGCGACGTGGGGTCGGTCAAGACGGCCGTGGTGCGCGACGTGGGGCCGTTCGTGCCGGAGGGCGTGCATTTCATTCCCGCCCATCCCATCGCGGGCACCGAGCAGTCGGGACCCGACGCGGGCTTCGCCGAGTTGTTCGACGGGCGCTGGTGCATCCTCACGCCGCCGCCCGGCGCAGACCCGCGCGCGGTCGAAACGCTCAAGGCCTTCTGGCAACGATGCGGCAGCCAGGTCGAGACGATGGACCCCAGGCATCACGATCTCGTGCTCGCCATCACGAGCCACGTGCCGCATCTGATCGCCTACAACATCGTGGGCACGGCGGCCGATCTCGAAACCGTCACCGAAAGCGAAGTGATCAAATATTCCGCCGGCGGCTTTCGCGATTTCACCCGCATCGCGGCGTCCGACCCGACCATGTGGCGCGACGTGTTTCTCAACAATCGCGAGGCGGTGCTCGAAATGTTGGGCCGCTTCAACGAGGATCTGAGCCTGCTCCAGCGCGCCATCCGCTGGGGCGACGGCGACATGCTGTTCAATCTGTTCACGCGCACGCGGGCCATTCGCCGCTCGATCGTCGATGCGGGCCAGGATATCGCGGAACCCAATTTCGGGCGGACAAAGAAGACGCCGCAATAGCGCCCGGCGCGGTTCTCCCGGCGTCTATGGGACGGGCTTGCCGGTGCCGATATCGAGATACTCGAAGACGGATGCCGTGTCGGCCAGGATCGGCCGGCCGCCGGACGGCAATGCCCGGATCAGTCCGCCTACCGGCTGCATCAAGCCAAGAAGCAGGGGCACGTCTTCTTCGTCGCCCATAAGCGGAAATGCCGTCAATTCGAAATTCTGGGCGAAGCCCCGCTCGTAATGCAGGGCCATCACCTGCCACAGGCCGCACGGGCGCCCGGTTATTTGCCTGGCGCTCTCCATCGTGGCAGCGCGATATTGCGGCTCCCGGAATTCGAGATAATTGGCGCCCGTGATGTCACGCTGAATGCGTTCGTGTATGGCGCTTCCCACGAGACGGATGCGCAACGAAACAGGATCGTTGAGCCGCGCTTCCAGCATGACGATATCCCGAAGTAGCGCCGCTGCGCGCGCAGGTTTGATGTCGCGGCGATGGGGAACGAGGTCCTTCCGCGGGAGGTTGCGCCAGAATGCCTCGAATTCGAGGCTCCGGTCCGACCGGATCGGCGCAACGCGGTTCGTATCTGCCGCCGGATCCGGCTGGGGCATTTCTGAATCCATGGCGTCAGGCTCCAATTCCGGAAATTCGTCCGAGAATGCTGGGATGGTGCTTGCGCCGTCCGCTATGCGCGCGGTGTCCGGCCCAAGGGCCGCGGTGACTAGTTCCCGTTTGTGACGGAACTGTGACGTCACAGCGGCTTTTTTGGTGCCGCGTCAACGACGCTCAATAAAGCGGTCCGATGAATCCCGCCGGCTCGGTGCCCGCAAAAGCGTGCCCGTCCTTGAAGGCGAGCGGAATCGAATATGTTTCTTTTCCGGACTTCACATTTTGCGCGGTGATTCTGCCGAGCGCGCCGGCAAGCTTCGGAAGCCTGGCATTGCCGGATATGAGCGTTTCGGTGCCGCTCATTTCGAGCGCGAACGCGCCCTGCAAGCGGTGCGCTCTGTCGAGCGCGAGCGCGCCTTTGCCGTCCGCGTGGATTTTGCCCCAGTCGATTTGAAACTGGTCGAGCTGGAGAACACCGCCCTTGCTGCGCCAGTCTTCAACCGCTACGCGCCACTCGACCTTGCCCGCCAGTAGCGGCATGAGCGGAGTTCGCGGCACGAACTCGCCCTGGAGCCGCAGCAGCTTGATTTCCTGGCCCAGGCCTGTGGCGAGAGCGGGACCGAGCTTCAGCACGTCGCCGCTGAGCGCTAGATCGAGTGCGTCGTGCGCGGGGTCCCGTCGCACATGGAATTGAACGCGTCCCGCCGCCAAATCGGCCGACGCGACGGCGATGACGTCGAGGTCGAAACGTTCGAGCGCTCCGGCCGAGGAAATCGAACTGGCGCGCAGGGCTGCGGGCACGAATTTGAAATCGTGCGGCGTGCCGCCGCTGTCGCGCCACGACAATTCCTGGGCGCCCGCGGCTTCGAAAATCATGTGCTCGCGGCTGTAGGTCAGGGCATGGGTCGCCAGATGTTCGGTGCGCCAGACAAACGGGCCGTACGTTGTCGCCACCTCGATGCGCACACCCTCCATGATCGTGTCGAGCCGGAAGGGGAAGCCCGCAATCAGCTTGGACGAAAAGCTCAGTGTCACGCCCGGCATGATTTCGTGGCCATTGATCTTGTTGAGTTCGGTGTTGAGGGCCGCCGCCGCGAACCACCAATAGACCATCACCGTCACGGCCAGCGCCATGAACATTGCGAATGGCGCATAGAGGAAGAAGCGGCTCGAGTAACGCATGGGATCGGAAACCTGGGCGGGGGCGCCGACTATACCGTCAATTTTCCGGAAGTCCGAACGGGGCTCAGTTCGTCGCTTTGGGTGTGTCGTAGCGCTTGCGGAAATCCTGCATGAAGGTCTCCAGCGTATCGACCGACGCGATCTTGCCGGCGAGATCGCGGAACGCGGTCCCCTGCAAGTCGATATTCTGGGTCACAAGCGCGAACGCGCTGGCATCGGGGCTCGCCTTCATCTTCGCTTCGAAATGCCCGCGCAGGCGGTCGAGACCGGCCTGGTCGTTGGCGAGCGAATAGGCGATGGCCGAGCGCATCAGTTCCTGCCGTTCGGCCGGGGTCAATGCCACGCCGTCGCTCCAGCGGTCGCCCACGAGCTCTTCGGCCTTTTGCGCCGCCACGGCCCAATTGCCGCTCTCCCAATAAATGTCGGCGCGCAGCTGGCGGGTCTCCGGCGCATCGTCGACCGCAATCATGTCGATGGCCTGGTCCCATTGCTTGAGGGCGGCCAGCGCGCGCGCTTCAAGCAGATTGCGCTGATGATTGATGTCGTCGGGAAGGCCCGCGATGCGCGTGGTGCGCAGCGCTTCGAGCGCGTCCTTGGGCTTGTGATCCATCAGGTCGATCATGGCGAGCCGCGTCGCGACCTGCGCCCGGCCGACGCCGTCGAGGCGCTTGGTCACCTGATAATTGAGGAGCTGCTCTGCCGGGCCGAGCAGGTCGACTGCCACGAGCCGGTCCGCCATGCGCCGGATCATCTCGTCGCCATTGGGGCCGATGGGCGTCAGGTCGATGAAATCGTAGAACAGGGCGAGCGCGGCGACTGGGGGCATCGCGTCGGCTTTGCCTTTGAGGAACAGGTTCTCGAAGCAGGCGCGCATGTCGTCCTGCGCCTGCAGCGCCAGGTCGTCGTTGGGAAAATTCTGCGAGGCCACGCGCAGAATTTGAAGACCTTCGCGCCAGCGCTGCCTGGCGAAATAGAGAGCGCCCAGCTTGCGCAGCGTCCGCAACTCCAGCGCGTCGCCGCGCCAGCGGAAGCGAAGCTGGTCGAGCGTGGCGATCGCCGTATCCTGGGAGATGGCGCCGGCGGCGAGGCCCGCTTCGACATTCGCATAGATCGCTTCCGCCGCGGCCCGTTCGTCGCCGCTGTTCTCGATCGCCGCGAAAAGCGCGGCCGCGTCGTGGTAGCGGCCTTCCTGCGCATAGAGTCCGGCGCGCGCCAACTGGGCTTCGAGCATCAGGGGCTTCGGCAAATCCTGCGGCAGCCGCGCCAGCGCCGCGTCGGCGTTTTCGATGCTGCCCGAGGCGAGAGCGGTTTTCGCTTCCGCCACACGCGCGCGCGCCTGCCAGTCTGCCGGATAGCGGCCCAGCACCGGATCGGCCAACGCGAATGATTTTCGCGCGCCGTCCCAATTTTGCAGCGCGGCCTCCGTCAGCCCGCGCCACACCGCGGCGTGGCGGTCGTTGTCGAACGCCTGGCCTGCGAGGTCGTTATGGGCATCGCGATAGCGGCCCATCATGTAATTGGCTGCGGCGTGCATTGTCTGCAGCTGCATGTCGCTTTGCAGCGACGGGTCGCTCGCCTGGGTCAGATTGATGAGTCCCAAGGCTTCGGGGGCAAAGCCGTTTCCGAGATAGAACCGCGCCAGCGTAGTGCGGGCCTGCGACGCTTCCTCGGGCTTCAGTCCCGCGAGATTTTCCCTCAGCCGCCTCTGCGCGTTGAGAAAATTGTTGCCCGCGGAACGGCTCCAGGCCGCAAGATCGAGAAAGCACGGTCCATCGGTCGCGCGCGACAGGGCGGCCGGCGAGTCGGCGGCGGAAAGAGCAGGCGGGGTCAGCGCCAGGCCCGAAGGGCTGGCAATCGTCACTCGCGATTGATTCACACGGACGTCGAGATCGTCGGTGAACGGGACGAGCACAAGTCCCGACGCGGTGGGTAACGCCGCGAACTCGGCGTAGCTGCGCAAGTTCAACATGGCGCGGCCGGGCGCGGCCGGAATGACAATCAGCGAATCTCCCGCCGCGGGATCGGCGAGTTCGACCGTATGAGTGGCGCCGGGTATTAGCGTCACCAGCGACGGGCGCTTGGGATCGCTATCGTTGCGGACAAAGCCGATGGCGGTCGCGACCGGCGTTGCGTCGGGTGCGAGGACGACGGTGAGGTTGGAACCGTCGGCACGCGCCGCGATCTGTTCGGGCTGCTTGAGGCCGATGCGAAGAACATTGACCCCGTTTCCGCTTGATGCGTCCACCGACGTGGGAAAGTCGCCGAGTTGGGTCTTGAGACGGTTGAAGTCGAGCGCGGACGGGCTGTCGACGACGATCCATGCCGTCATGCCGCGCACGAACACGGCCGACGCGCGGGTCGCGGCGCCAGGCAGGCTGACGATTGCGCCCACGCGCGTGCGCTGCGCTTGCGGCAGGCTCGTATCGACGGGTTGCGTTTGGGTCGCGGGTGCCGCAGAGGCGGATTGTTGTGGGGCCGGTTGCGCAGAAGGTGTCGTTGGAGCAGCGACCGTCGCGGTGGCCTTTGCGGGCGCCGCCGTTGGTGTCGGTGGAGCAGGCGCCGGCGTCGTCTTCGCGGAAGCTATTGCCGGTGCCGCCGCGGCGGGTTTCGCCGCATCCGACGGCGAAGTCTCCTGCCGCAATTTTTCCGCCGCATCGGCGATGGCTTGTATCTGCGCTGTGGAAGCACCGCCAGGCGCGGCGCCGGCCAGCTTCGTCGGCACGGGCTTTGTCCCGTTCTTGCCGTCGCCGGGCGGATTGTAGGCATCCGCATCCGCCTTTGGCGCCAGAATGTCGAGCACGATCTTCGTGCCGTCGCGGAAGTCGTGATAGCCGGAATCGGCATCGGTTTCGAACTCGATCACCGTGCCCCTGTTTTCGATCCGCCATCCCGCTTCCTTCACCCAGGGCGGCGAGACGCGTTCGAATCCGGCAAAGTCGGGTCGCGCCATCGCTTCGAAGCGGATGGTCACATGCCCCGCGCCGGGAAACACGGCATAGGGAACGTTTTTCGGCCAGTCGAACACCAGCCTCGAGAAATTGGCATAGGCGCCGGTGCGGAGCGACAGCGCCGGCAGCCTGGCCACGTCGACCGCCGAAGCTTCCTTCGGCAGCGGTGGCGGCAGGTCAGGCGGCGCGCCGGCGAATGTCTCGGGCGCAAGATCGACCGCGATTCTGTTGGCCGAAACGCTCGTGTGCAGCTTCACGCTCTGCGACAGCGCCAGGCGGAAGGTTTGCCCGTCCGCGTCTGCGCGCGCGCTCGATACATAGCCGGAGAGGGATTGTGCGATCGCGCCGGGATCGATTGCGACCTTGCGATCGAAGGTGAGTGTGAGGACGCCGTCCGTCATGGCGGCCTTCATGTGGGCGGGTGGGTCGAGCGCGAAGATGATGCGCCCGAACCCGTTGTCCGAAGACATGCTCAGGCTGTCGGCATTGGCCGCGCCCGACGCAACGAACGCCCAAACGGCCGCGATCGCGGCGAAGGCGCGGATTATTGGGCGTTTATTTATCGGTGCACGCATGCGGACGCAGGATGTGACGGCCATCCTCAAGTGTCGCGTGATTCGCCCCATCCGTCTCGATCGCCTTCGCTATTTTGCGATTGCAGGCGGGGGCGTCGATACCGGCGCACCGGTTGCCGTTTTGTCATTGGCGGCAGATGCATCCGGTGTCGGGCTGCCGGCAGCCGGCAGAGGTGCGGGTTGCGCCGGCGGCGCAGTCTCGGCCGGCGAAGGCGCCGTCGCGCTCGCAGGGTTCGTTGATGCGAGTTGGGCGGGCGCCGGTTGAGCCGCGGCGGTCTGCGCCGGGGTTTCGGGCAATTTCAGCCGTCCGGCCAGTTTGACCGTCAGCTTCTGGGCAGCGTCGGGCAGCATCTGCGAGAGGATCGCGCCCAGAACATCCGGCTTCATCTGGCCCGCGACTTCGAGCAGCACGTCGTCGTTCAGATTGTTAAAGATGCGCGCGGCATCGCGCGGCTTCATCGAGGAATAGGTCTTCACCAGCGAATCGATCTGCTTCTGTTCGGCCGCATCGTGCTGGACAAGAAGCGCCTGGATTTCCGTCTGAAGCTGTTTCAAATCGTCGATCTTTCCGTCCACCCGTTTTTCGGCGGCCGCGATCAGGTTCTCCCGCATTTCGAGATCGCGCTCGCGTGCGTCGAGTTCGGTCCGCCGTTTGGCGAGGCTGGTGAGCACGTCCACCTGGGCGCTGGTCGAATCGGGATCCTCCGCCACCGGATCGCTCGACGGCGCCACGGCTGGTGCTTCGATCGTCTGTGCTACCGACGCCGTCGGTGCGGCATCCTGTGCGCGCGCATCGAGCGCGAGGCCGGCCGTCTTCATCACCAGAAGCGTACCCCCAACGGCCAGGACGGCCGGGAGCAGGCGGAATCGCTTCAACAGATTGGTCGCCATCACCGCGCGTTCCTCAGGGCTTCCGGCTTCAATGCTTCAAGCCGGCTCGCGAGAACCGCGGGCGTGACGCCGTTCATTGCCGCAGCCGGGCGTGGCGCCGACGCGATCCGTTCCGCGATGCGTTCACCGGATGCGGCCAGCAAAGAGAGTTCGTCGATCATGCCGCGCGCCCGCGCGATCCGTTCGTCGAGAATCTCGGCGGCGCCCGCGGCGCTCGATTTCAGCGATTGCAGCGAAGCTCCGGCCGCGACGATGGCCGTGTTCAGCTCGACGACCGTCTGCTTCAACCCGTCCTGGCCGCTGCGCAGGGCCGCGAGCCGGCGTTCAAGCACCGCGCAATAGGCCAGCGTCGCCAGCAGAAGCCCCGACAGGGCAATTTCGACGATGAGGGAAATGGTCATCCGGTTCTCCCGTTACAGTCCGCGCGACGCATCGGTGCGCTCGATCGCTTCGTCGACCCGCACTGCGACCGACGAGCCCACGCGCCCCATGCGGCCGCGCAGCAGCGGAACGCCGCCGCAGCGCAGGTCGATTTTCGAATCCGGGCTCGCGTTCAGCATCACCGTCTGGCCCACTTCGAGATTCATGATCTTGCTGAGCGGCATGATCTGTTCGTCGAGGATCGCGTCGATATCGACCTTGGTGGACCACAATTCGGTCGCGAGATGGCTCTCCCAGATTGAATCGCGGCCGAACTTTTCGCCCATGAACTGCTGGAGGAGCAGCTTGCGGATCGGTTCGAGCGTCGCATAGGGAAGCAGCAATTCGGTGCGGCCGCCGCGATCTTCCATGTCGATGCGCAGTTTGACGAGGATCGCCGCATTGGCGGGCCGCGCAATGGCCGCGAAGCGGGGATTGGTCTCGAGGCGATCGAGCACGAAATTGACCGGCGCCAACGGCTCGAAAGCCTGGCACATGTCCTGAAGGATGACTTCCGTCATGCGCTGGACGAGCGTGCGTTCGATCGTCGTGTAGGGCCGGCCCTCGATGCGCATGGCCGCGGTGCCGCGCCTTCCGCCCAGCAGCACGTCCACGATCGAATAGATCAGGTTCGAATCGACGGTGAAGAGCCCGTAATTGTCGAGCTGCTCGGCGCGGAACACCGCGAGAATCGCGGGCAACGGGATCGAATTGAGATAATCGCCGAAGCGGATCGACGTGATGTTGTCGAGGCTCACTTCCACATTGTCCGACGTGAAATTGCGCAGGCTCGTCGTCATCAGCCGCACGAGGCGGTCGAAGACGATTTCGAGCATCGGCAGGCGCTCATAGGAAACCAGCGCGGAGTTGATGATGGCGCGGACGCCGCTCTTGTCCTGGAGCTGGTCGTCGTTGATGTCGAAGCCCAGAAGGCTGTCGATTTCTTCCTGGTTGAGGACGCGTTCGGCGGTGGCGGCCGTGGCGGCGGGTACAGCCACCTCGCCTTCGGGAGCGGTCGTCAGTTCGCCGGCAGTCACTGCTTCGGTCGCGCCGTCTTGCGCCGCCGCCGTTTCGCTCGGATTGGGGTCTTCGGCCATATGCTATCCGCCTATTGTACGATCATTTCTTTGAGCAGAACGTCGCGCACGGCAAAGGGCGCCGCCGCCACGTTAATCCGGCGCAGCAGTTCTTCCTTGAGACGCATCACGCCGGCCGAGCCGCGCAAATCGTCGATCCTGAGTTCGCGCAGATAGCTCTGGAACTGGTCGACGATCCTGGGCATCAAGACCTGCAGCCCGGGCTTTTCGTCGGCCGTGTCGAGTTCAAGCGCGACCGAGAGCTTGAGATAGGCGGGCGTTCCATCGGCGCTTTGAATGTTCACGACGATGTCGGGCATGTCGAAGAAGGCAACCTGCGGCGCCACCAGCGGGGCCGCCGCGCCGCCCGCCATCTTGGTCTTGGCGGAATTGGCACTTGAGCCGCTGAACAGAAAGTAATAGGCGCCGGCGCCCAGCGCAAGCAGAAGAACGAGTGCGCCGCCTCCGGCAATCAGGAGCAATTTCTTGCTGAAACGTTTCTTCGGTGCGTCGCCGCCCTCGGCATCCGCCGCGGATTCGCCGTCGTCTGCCGATTTCTTCGCCAGATCCTTCGCCATCGCAATTCCCCAGGCTTCGAGCGGCCTTCTGCCCCTCGCCAACTCGCGATGAACTTAGGCAGTCGTGGTTAAGGAGTGGTTCAAGCGAAGCGCGCAATACGCGAATCCGGCAGCGTTCGCCCGGCAGAGCTTGCCGGGCAGGGGGCTGTCGTCAGGCCAAATCCCGGGGAATCCCTGGCTTTCGGGCATGGCATGGCCGGTGCACTTCCCTGTCAGGGCGACGGACCAGAAAGGATCCTTTCGAGCCATGGACAACACGCTCCTCGTAAGCCTCTCGCAGCAGATGGCGGCCTATCAGGCGATGGATTCGATCGCGAACAATCTCGCGAACGTGTCGACGCCGGCCTTCAAGCGCGAGACGCCGACATTCCAGGAATATGTGGCCCAGGTGCAGCCGGCCGAAGGTGAATCCGGAACGCAATCGGTGAGCTTCGTGCAGGAGACGGGCGTCGTGCGCGATCTGTCCGAAGGGCCGATCGACGCGACCGGCGCGAAGTTCGATTTCGCGCTCAGCGGAAGCGGCTATTTCGCCGTCCAGACCGCGAACGGAGAACGCTACACCCGCAACGGCCATTTCACGCTAGATCCGAACGGCAAACTCGTGACCCAGGAAGGCGACCAGGTCGAAACCCAGGGTGGCCCCCTCACCGTGAGTCCGCAGGACGGCGACACGCAAGTGGCCGCGGACGGCACGGTCAGCGCCACCATCAACGGCACGCAGAGCCAGATCGGCAAATTGCGCGTTGTGGACTTCGCCAGCGATGCCGCGCTGCAGAAGGAAGGCGACAGCCTCTATTCGACGACGCAGGCCGCCAACCCCGCCACCAATGTGAAGATCGTGCAGGGCATGCTCGAATCTTCGAACGTCCGCCCCGTGGTCGAAATCTCGAACATGATCGAGATCATGCGCGCCTATCAGGCGACGGCGAGCCTCAGTCAGTCGCAACAGCAGATGGTCACCCAGGCTCTCGAGCAGCTTGGGCAGTCACCGAGTTAAGGAGCATTGTCATGCGAGCTTTGAGCATCGCTGCGACCGGTATGCAGGCGCAGCAGACGAACGTCGAAGTCATCGCGAACAATCTCGCGAACATGAACACGACGGCCTACAAGGAACAGCGCGCCGAGTTCGAGGATCTGCTTTATCAGAACGTTCAGACTCCCGGCTCGCAGACCTCCGATACGGGCACCATCCTGCCGAGCGGCATTCAGCTGGGTGCGGGCGTCCGTACGGCGGCCGTCTATCGCATCGATACGCAGGGCGATCTCCAGTCGACGTCCAACCCTTACGACATGGCGGTCCAGGGACCGGGCTTTTTCCGCGTCATCATGCCGGACGGCACGGACTCGTACACCCGCGCCGGCAATTTCGCGTTGTCGCCGGCCGGGCTGATCGTGACGCAGGACGGTTACACGGTGGAGCCGGGTATCTCGGTACCGACCAATGCGCTGAGCGTCACGGTCAATACGCAGGGCCAGGTGCAGGCGACCATTCCCGGCCAGACCGCGCCACAGACTTTGGGGCAGCTCGAACTCGACATTTTCCCCAACGAAGCCGGCCTCAACGCACTGGGCGACAATCTCTATCAGCAGACGCAATCCTCGGGCGCGCCGCAGGCGGGCGTTCCGGGCGCGGCCGGCTACGGCACGATCCAGCAGGGCTTCCTCGAAACCTCCAACGTCAATCCGGTCGAGGAAATCACGTCGCTGATCACCGCCCAGCGCGCCTATGAAATGAACTCCAAGGTCGTCACCGCCGCCAACGACATGCTGCAGATCACCGCCAACATGGGACAAGGCTGATGAGCAAAATGCTTCGCGCAGTTGCGGTGTTCGCGGCGTTGCTCGCCGCGGCGCCCACATTCGCCGACCAGCCTGCCGCGGAGGCCGGCGTGCGCATCGTCGTGCCCACGCACGACATCCAGCGCGGCGAAACCATCGCCGATTCCGATCTCACCTACCTCACGGTCTCGACCGATCGCCCGCTGAACGGCGTCGCCGTGTCGATGACCGAGCTCGACGGCAAGGAAGCCCGCCGTTTCCTGCAGACGGGAGAAGCGGTGCGCACGGATGACGTGCGCGCACCGGTTCTTGTCGCCAAAGGCTCGACTGTGACGATGATTTTCGAAGCGCCCGGAATCAGTCTGACGGAAGTCGGCCGCGCGACCAGCGAGGGCGGCATGGGCGAGACCGTGACGATCATGAACCCCGTGTCCTATCGCCAGATCACCGGCGTCGTCACCGGCCCCGGCGAAGTGCGCGCGGGTGACACCACGCCCGCCACGGGGCGGCAGGTTGCCGCCGCCACACAGCCTTGATCGCAAAAAAGGAAAGAACATGAAATTGGGTTATCTGAAGCAGTTCGCGAGTTTCGTCGCGCTGGGCGCGGCGCTGGCCGGCTGCAATGCCATGGACAGACTGGAAAACATCGGCGGAAATCCCAAGCTCGCGCCGATCGCCGATCCGACGAAAGATCCGAGTTACAAGCCGGTGACCATGCCGGGGACCTCGCCGGCCGGGCCGCATGCCGAAAACTCATTGTGGGTGCAGGGCTCGCATGCGTTCTTTCACGATCCGCGCGCCAGCCATGTCGGCGACATCATCACGGTCGACATTTCGATCGCGGACGAAGCCCAGATCGCCAACGCGACGACCCGCACGCGCGCGAACAGCGACACCGCCAACCTGACCAATTTCTTCGGCCTGGAGAACATCATCTCGAAGAGCGGCGCCGATCCGGCGAGCCTCGTTGACATGGGATCCGACACGTCGAATGCCGGCGCCGGCTCCATCAACCGGTCGGAAACGATCAATCTGACGCTCGCCGCCATCGTCGATCAGCTTCTGCCCAACGGCAATCTCGTCATCACGGGCCATCAGCAGGTCCGCGTGAACGGCGAAATGCGCGACCTGCAGATCTCGGGCATCGTGCGCACGGAAGACGTCACCAGCGACAACACCGTCAATCTCGCGCAGGTGGCGGAGGCGCGCATCGTCTATGGCGGCCAGGGCCAGATCACCGACTTCCAGCAGCCGCGCTACGGCTCGCAGCTGTTCGACATCATCATGCCTTGGTAATCGCAATTCCGCCTCACGGGGGCGGAGGGGACTGGGGCGACGGCCGGATCTTCGGGTCCGGCCGTTTTTCTTTGCATGCCCGCAGAAATTCAATCGTCGCGATAAACGCGCTCGCGGCGCTCGTGGCGTTCCTGCGCTTCAATGGAGAGCGTGGCGATGGGGCGCGCGTCGAGCCGCTTGAGCGAAATGGGTTCGCCGGTCTCTTCGCAAAATCCGTAGGAGCCGTCTTCCAGCCGGTGCAGCGCCGAATTGATCTTGGCGATCAGCTTGCGCTGGCGGTCGCGCGTGCGCAGTTCGAGCTGGCGTTCGGCTTCGGTGGCGGCGCGGTCGGCGAGATCGGCGTGCGGTGTCGTTTCCGCCTGCAGGTTCTGGATGGTTTCGCGGCTCTCGCGCAGGATCTCGTCTTTCCACCGCAAAAGCTTGCGCCGAAAATATTCGCGCTGCTTCTCATTCATAAAGGGTTCAGTTTCCGACGGCCGGTAGCCCGGCGGAAGTTCGGTACTCATGCGTACACCCCAGACGATGAATCGCCCCTCGGCGAGCGGGCGGGGTTATACAGGTGCGGGCCGGCGGCTTCAAATGGAATCGGAAGCCCCCCGCCACCGAAAATCCCCTTAAATACCAAAGGATTAGCCCGCGAGGCGGTCGGCGGTCTCGAGTTTGGCAAGCTCCACGCGGGCCCGGAGGTCGATCTCATCGAGCACCGATTGGAGCTTCGGATCGGCGAAACTTTCCTGCCGGCGGCCCACTGCTGTGGCGAGGCGGTTCAGCGTCGCCCGCGGGATTCCACCCGCCAGAAGGCCGTCCCGCACCTGATCCAGCATGTCGAGGAGCTGCTCGCCATGCGACACGCCCTTCGAACGGCCGTCGGTCGAGTCGTCCATGCTCTGCAGGGTCAATATCGATTCGACGGCGGCAATGGGGCCCGGCCCCGCGAAGGTCTGCGCGCGGGGCTGCTCGGCGGCGTCGGACACCTTAAACGCGCTGTCGCTCGACGTGGCGCCTTTGGCGACACGGCGCACGCCGCCGCTGTCGATCCTCCCGCTGCCTTCGATCTTCATGGGCCAAGTCCCATTGCGACGCCTGACCTTCGCGCGTCATGGTTAAAATCGGACTAACGCCCGCTCAACCCGTTTGGACTCGTTGCCGGCGAATTTCGCGTTTCAGGCGCGGTGATAGGGATGCCCGCCGAGAATGGTGAGCGCGCGATAGACCTGTTCGGCCAGCATCGCGCGCACCATCAGATGCGGCCAGGTCTGCGGCCCGAATGCGAGGCTCCGTCCTGCCTTGACGGACGGTCCGGGATCGAGCCCGTCGGGTCCGCCGACCAGGAACACGAGATCGCGCGCGCCGGCGTCGCGCATCGCACCCAGCATTTCGGCGAACGCTTCGCTCGTCATGCCTTTGCCGCGCGCGTCGAGAAAGATCACATGGGCGCCGGGCGGAATTCGCGCCGCCAGTCTTTCGCCTTCCTCGGCGATCCGCGCGCGGGATTCCCGCAATTTCGAAACCGAAACTTCTTCCATCGCGACGGAGGAGAAGCCGAGGCGCTTGCCGAAGGCATGTGCGCGTCCGACGTAGTCGTCGATCAGCGTGCCTTCGGATGTGCCCCGCGCATGACCGACGGCGAGAATGTGAAGCCGCATCGATGATCCCGGAAAAGCTCAGCGCGCCGTGGCGCGCCGCGGTTCCTCGACCGACCACATGCCTTCGAGGTCGTAATAGCTGCGCACTTCGGGCCGGAAAATGTGCACGATGATGTCGCCCGCGTCGACCAGCACCCAATCGCCGCTGCCAAGTCCGTCGATCGGCCGCGTGCCGTAGCCTGCTTCCTTCAGCCGCCGCGCCAGATGTTCGGCGATCGCCGAGACGTGACGTTGCGAGCGCCCATTGGCGATGACGAGCGCGTCGGCAAGGGAAGACCGGCCTTCGAGCTCGATCGTCACGATGTCTTCCGCCTTGTCGTCGTCGAGAGATGTGAGAATGCGGGACAGGAGCGAAGGCTCCAGGGCCTGCTTCATGTGAGCGGCGCGCGGCGCTTTCTTGGCGCCGGTGGTCTTACGGGTCAGGATCCGGTCCTCCATAGCGGTTCGCGGCGGAAACGCGGGGGCCCGGATGTTCTTCCGTTCATCGCATCCAGGATGGGCCGCTCGCTCCGCCGATTGCCTGGGCATCCTATCACGTTGGAATTGCGCTCACCAAGGCTTCTTCGTAACGGCTCCGGGCGCGGATGGCGGTGGCGCTGGCGGGATTTCGCTTGCCGTCAACCACGACGAGCGCGGGCGGCTTCATGAACACGATGCGGCCGGGCTCCCGGAGCCTTGCGCGCGCGAGCCGTTGCGCCGCCTTGGCACGGAGCGGCGCCAATATGGTTCCCGGACGCAGGATCACGGCGATGGGAATGTGCCGCGCAATATCCGTCCAGCGCCGCCAGCGGCGAAAACTGTCGAGATTGTCGCTGCCCATCAGCCAGACGAAGTGCAGCTGCGGGAAACGCCGCTTGAGGGCGGCGAGCGTATCGACCGTGTAATGGGTGCCGAGCGCGGCTTCGATATCCATCACGACGATGCGAGGATGCGCGCCCGTTTCCGTCGCGCGCGCGACGCGATGCTCGAGCGGCGCCATTCCGATCGACGGCTTGAGCGGATTCTGCGGCGCGACCAGCCACCAGACATAATCGAGCCCGAGCCGCTTGAGCGCGACTTCGCTGACATACATATGGCCTTCATGCGCCGGATTGAACGAGCCGCCCAGCAAGCCGATGCGCAATCCCGGCGCCACGGGCCCCGGCGGCTTCACCCAATGTGCCGGCGCGTGATTCATGGCCGTGTCTGTCCCGTTCCCCGCACGACATATTTGAACGTCGTGAGCTGCTCGACGCCCACCGGCCCGCGCGCATGAAGCTTGCCCGTGCCGATGCCGATCTCCGCCCCCATGCCGAATTCGCCGCCGTCCGCAAACTGGGTCGAGGCGTTCCATACCACGATCGCGGAATCAAGTCCGGCGAGGAACCGCTCGGCCGCGCCGGCGTCGCCCGTCACGATCGCTTCGGTGTGATGCGAGCCGAAGGTTTCGATGTGCCGGATCGCGTCTTCGATATCGTCCACGACCTTTGCCGATATGATCGCCTCGAGATATTCCGTCCGCCAATCTTCCTCGGTCGCTCTTTTCGCGGCGGGAAATATCGCGCGGATTTCGTCATCGGCGCGGATTTCGCAGCCGGCGTTCTGCAGATCGGCGAGAATAGGTGCGCCATGGGATTTGAGAACGGCACGGTCGATCAGCAGCGTTTCGGCCGCGCCGCAAACCCCCGTGCGCCGCATCTTGGCATTCAGCACGATCGCGCGCGCCATGGCGAGGTCGGCCTTCGCGTGGACATAGACGTGGCACAAGCCTTCGAGATGGGCGAGCACGGGCACGCGCGCGTCCTTTTGCACGCGCGCCACAAGGCTCTTGCCGCCGCGTGGCACGATCAGATCGATGGCGCCGCCGAGCCCGTCGAGCATGGCGCCCACGGCGGCGCGATCCGCCGTCGGAATGAGCTGGATCGCCGTTTCGGGAAGACCGGCTTCGCTCAAACCCTCGACGAGTGCGGCATGGATCGCCGCCGTCGAGCACATTGCGTCCGAGCCGCCGCGCAGGATCGCGGCATTGCCGGATTTCAGGCACAGCGCGCCTGCATCCGCCGTCACATTCGGCCGGCTCTCGTAAATGATGCCGATGACGCCGATGGGCGTGGCCACACGCGCAATGTCGAGGCCGTTGGGCCGCGTCCAGCGCGCGAGTTCGCGTCCGACCGGATCAGAGAGCGCTGCAATCTCATCGACGCCATTCGCCATCGCGTCGACGCGCGCCTCATCGAGGGCAAGCCGGTCGAGCATGGCGGCAGTGAGGCCTTGCGCCCGCGCCGCGGAAAGATCGTCCGCATTCGCCTGGAGAATCGCGTTTTCATGCGCACGGATGCTTGCCGCGGCTGCGTGAAGCGCCGCATCCTTGATCTCGCGCGACGCTTCGCGCAATTGGACGGACGCCGCGCGCGCGGCGTGTCCCATTGCCCGCCATTGATGGGCAGTCGTATCGTTCATGGATTCGCGCGTCGTCATTTTGCAGATGGTTTATCGTTTGGCGCGATGACGGCGAGATCGTCGCGATGGATCATCTCGTCGCGTCCCCGATAGCCCAAAATCGCCTCAATCTCGGCGCTCCGCCGTCCGGCGATGCGCTGGGCATCGGTTGCGCCATAGGCGACGAGCCCGCGTGCGATCTCGCGGCCCTGCACGTCGCGCACCGCGACCGCGTCGCCGCGATCGAAACTGCCTTCGATCCCGCGTACGCCGGCCGGCAACAGGCTTTTGCCGTCTTCCAGCGCATGCACAGCGCCCGCGTCGATCACCAGCGCGCCCTGCGGCTTCAATCCGCCGGCGATCCAGCGCTTGCGGGCCGCCGCGGGCGTGCCATTGGCGAGGAAGCGGGTGTGACGCGCGCCGTCGCGCAGAGCCGACAAAGGATGCGCGCCTTTTCCTTTTGCGATCACGACCAGTGCGCCTGCCGCCGTCGCAATCCTCGCCGCCATCACCTTCGAGGTCATGCCGCCGCGTCCGACGCCCGACACCGCAGCTCCTGCCATCGCTTCGATCTCGGGCGTAATCGCAGCAACTTCCGCAACGTGCCGTGCGGACGGATTGCGCGCCGGATCGGCGCTGTAGAGTCCGTCGACGTCGGACAGGAGCACGAGACAATCGGCCTCCATCATGGAAGCCACGCGCGCGGCGAGCCGGTCGTTGTCGCCGAAACGGATTTCCGCGGTCGCCACCGTGTCGTTTTCATTGATCACGGCGACGGCGCCCAGCGCGAGCAAGGTGCGCAAGGTGGCGCGCGCGTTCAGATAACGGCGGCGCTCTTCGGTATCGGCGAGCGTCAGCAGCACCTGGGCCGCGACGATCTCCTCCCCGGCAAGCGCGTCGGCATAGGCCTGCGCAAGGCGCACCTGCCCCGCGGCGGCGGCGGCCTGATTTTCCTCAAGCTTGAGCGTGCGGCTGCGCAGATTGAGCGCGCGGCGGCCCAGCGCGATCGCGCCGGAAGATACGAGAATCAATTCCTTGCCCGTGCTCCTCAGTGCCGCCACGTCGGCGCACAAGGACCGGAGCCAGTCGCGGCGCAGTGCACCCGAATCCGCATCGATCAGCAGCGCCGAGCCGATCTTGACGACGATGCGCCGTGCGGATTCGAGCGGATCGTTCATGGCGACCAGTCTCGCGCCGCTTTTTCACTGCGGCGTTCCTTGCGGCGTCGCTTGGAAATTTCGACCGCCAAGGCCCGCAGCACGTCATTGACGCCTTCGCCGCTGACTCCGGAGAGAAGATACACGGGCTTACCGCACGCCTTCTCCAGCGCGGCCTTCTTGCGGCCCAACGCGGAACTCGGGATCGCGTCGATCTTGTTGAGCGCGACAATTTCGGGCTTGCCGGAGAGCCCGTGACCATACGCTTCGAGTTCGCCGCGGATGGTTCTGTACGCGCTCGAAATCCCGCTTTGCGTGCCGTCGACAAGATGCAGGATCGCGCCGCAGCGCTCGGCATGGCCCAGGAAACGGTCGCCAAGGCCCGCGCCTTCATGCGCGCCTTCGATCAGGCCCGGCAGGTCGGCGAGCACGAAATCGGTTTGGTCGATGCGCACCATGCCGAGCTGCGGCGCCAGCGTCGTGAAGGGATAATCCGCGATCTTGGGCTTGGCCGCGGACGCGCGCGACAGGAATGTCGACTTTCCCGCATTCGGCAGACCGATCAATCCCGCGTCGGCGATCAGTTTCAATTTCAGGATGATCGTCTTTTCTTCGCCTGGCTGGCCGGGATTGGCGTTGCGGGGCGCCTGGTTGGTCGCGCTCTTGAAATGCGCGTTGCCGAAGCCGCCATTGCCGCCTTTGAGCAGCAGCACGCGCTGCCCCGGTTCCGCCAGATCGCAGATCAGGCTCTCGCCGTCCTCTTCGTAGATCTGCGTGCCCACGGGCACGCGGAGCAGCGCATCTTCGCCCTGCGCGCCCGTCATCTCCTTGCCCATCCCGTGCTGGCCGTTTTTCGCTTTCAGATGTTGCTGATAGCGATAGTCGATCAGCGTGTTGAGATTCTCGACTGCCTCGGCCCACAGATCGCC
Organism: uncultured Alphaproteobacteria bacterium; assembly: GCA_963760345.1. Lineage (GTDB taxonomy): Bacteria > Pseudomonadota > Alphaproteobacteria > Micropepsales > Micropepsaceae > Rhizomicrobium. The sequence goes on along the minus strand of CAVXCU010000001.1, from coordinate 564,633 downwards.
GCCCTTGCCGCCATTGCCGCCGTTCGGTCCGCCATACTCGATGAACTTCTCGCGGCGGAACGCGACGCAGCCATTACCGCCGCTCCCCGAGCCGATATAGACCTTGGCCACATCGAGGAACTTCATCGCACAGCCTTCCGGCGACACATCTGTCTTGCGGCGTTCATGCAGCTTCGGTCCCGCGCCCGAAATCCCCGGCATCCAGCGTCACCAAATGACAATAGACGGCGTGACCGCGGGCAGCGCAATCGCGATGCTCCGCGCCATTAGGCTTGCAGCCGATCTTGGCGAGCACATGGCCGGATGCCGGATTGTCGTGGTACCAGCCGGCAACGAGCCTCGCCGTCTTCAGCTCGTCGAACGCAAAGCCCACCAGCCTGCGCGCGGCTTCCGTCGCGAAGCCCCGGCCCCAATAGGGTTTGCCGAGCCAGTAGCCGAACTCGAACAGGCCATTCTTCAGATGCAGTCCGCAGCATCCGATGAACGCGCCAACGTCCTTCAGCGCGATCGCGAAGCTGTAGGCTTCGCCCCTGGCGCGCTCCTGGGCCGTTTTTTCGATATAGGCCATGGCGTCGGCTTCCGAATAAGGATGCGGCACGCGCGAAAGGTTCTTCGCAACGTCGTAGTCGCCGATCAGCGGCGCTATGAAGGCCGCGTCGCCCGCTTCCGGCGGACGCAAGAGCAATCGCCCGGTTTCCAATCTGCAGCATGACATGACATTCCCCTCTTTCTTGCGAGGGAAACAAAAAAGGGAAGATGGCGGACCATCTTCCCTCGCCCCGATGGGCCGCCCAATTCGTGGCGGCCCGTGCTGGATCCGCCTATGTCACCCGGCGTTCTTGGCCGGCATATTCGTCGAAATGACGGATACGTAAGTGCGGCGCTTGAAGCCTTGGCGGTATTCGACCTTGCCGTCATGCGTCGCGAAAAGCGTGTGGTCCTTGCCCATGCCCACGTTCTGGCCGGCGAAGAACTTCGTGCCGCGCTGACGCACGATCACATTGCCGGCCGCGATCGCTTCGCCGCCGAACTTCTTCACGCCAAGACGCTGGCCCGCCGAATCGCGTCCGTTGCGCGAGGAGCCGCCCGCTTTCTTATGCGCCATGGGAATGCTCCTTTCCGCTCGCGTGGATCGCGGTGATCTTCACCTTGGTGAAGGGCTGGCGGTGGCCGCGCTTCCGGTGCGTGTTCTTGCGGCGCTTTTTCTTGAAAGCGACGACTTTGGGCCCGCGGCCCTGCTCGATGATTTCCGCTTCGACGGAGGCGCCGCTTATGAGCGGCAGGCCTGTCTTTGGGTGCTCGCCGCCCAGCATGAGAACTTCGCTGAGGGTGAGCGTCGAGCCGACGTCGCCAGCGAGGCGCTCGATGGTGAGCACGTCGTCCTTGGCAACCGTATATTGCTTGCCGCCGGTGCGGATGACCGCGAACATGGCCGAAATCCTGTCAAAAAACCCGGAAATCCGGGAAAAATCGATGAGTGGGGCGACCCTGCCGCCTCGGGAGCGCGGCAATATACTTGCGAAGTCTGCCGGGTCAAGCGGAAGCCGGGTCCAAAGCGTGCGGCAGCTTCAGTAGATGCCCGGGATGAGCCGCGACGTGCGCGCCTTATAGGCTTCGTATTCGGGGAAGGTCTCGCTCAAAATCTGCTCCTCGAAACCCATCCGATAGATCTGAAACGAGAACTGCAGCGCCAGGAGCGCAATGGCCAATGGCGAGATGAATTGCAGTGCGACGCCGGTGACCGCCAATTGTTCGCCCAGATAAAGCGGATGGCGCACGATCGCATAGGGACCCGTGACCACCAGACGGCGCGCTTCGGACATGATGCTGATCGAACGGCCAAGCCACAGGAGGCCATAGAGCGCAATGCTCGTCCCGCCGAGAATGAGGGCCGTGGAGGTCACTTCCATCAGCCAGCTGCCGGGATGGCGCGGCAGCACGAGAATGGCAACGCCCAGATAGCAGCCCAGGAACGCGGCCATGCGGGGAAACAGGCCTTGCGCCCGGGCGGTGGCCGGCCGCCTTGTGACCATAAGTGCGATGAACAAGGCCGAAAATCCGAACGCGGCGCATCTGGAAAGCAGGTCGATCAGCGGCAGCACTTCGTGAGCGCGGAATGCGACGGCCGCAACCTCGTCGCAAATCTGCGGGAATTGCTGCACCAGGCAGATGCTGTACCACAGGATCAGCGGCGAGGCGGCCAGGAGATCGTAGGACTTGGCGCCGGCGAGCCACGCGGGCCGCGGCGCAGGGGGATTTTCGGAATTCGAAGAAGCGGTGCCGGTCATGGGCGCCATTTAAGGGTTGATCGTTTAAATCTTCGAGAAGCTTCCGGCGAAAGGCGCAGCTCTCTGTGGATTCGCGCTGTCTCGAATTGGCACGTTGGCGGTCCGGTGCTGCGGCCGTTCGCGCGATGCGCTAGATGTCGGTCATGACCGATGCTCGCGATTCGCGCTTTTCTTTTCGCCTTGCGACGCGCGACGACGTTGTGCAGCTGACGCCCCTCATGACTGCCGCGATCCGCACGCTGCTTCGCCCCTTCCTGCCGCCTGAGGAAATCGAAGCGTCCTTTTCGATCATGGGGCTCGACACCCAGCTGATCGACGACGGCACCTATTACATCGTGGAGTGCGACGGACGGATCGCAGGCTGCGGCGGCTGGAGCCGGCGCGCCACGCTGTTCGGCGGCGATCATTCCGTCGGGCGGGATGCGGCGCTGCTCGATCCCAAAACGGATGCCGCGCGGGTGCGCGCGATGTACACCCATCCCGATTTCGCACGCCGGGGCGTGGGCAGGTTGATCCTCGATCTGTGCGAACGGATGGCCGCCGCCGAAGGCTTTGCCCGCGTGGAACTGGCCGCGACGATGTCCGGCCTGCCGCTTTACAGGGCCTGCGGCTATCTCGACATCGAACGGATCCGCGCGGCGACGCCCTCAGGCGTTGGCGTTCCGCTCGTCAGAATGGGCAAATCGATTTCCTGAAGGCGGCGCACATTGCGCGAAGCGTCTGCCCGGTGTTAGCCCTTCTCTGAAGCCGCTCTAACGCCGGGCATGCGATCTCTCAGCGATCTCATCTACAATTTCCACTGGATCGTTCCAGGCGAGGCCGCGCGCTCGTCGCAGGCCTATGCGGGATTTCTCGCGCCCTTCCTGCGCGCGCGGGGAATTCGCACTGTGATCAATCTGCGCGGTCCCAATCCGAACTATTGGTGGTGGCGTTACGAGAAAAAAATTTGCGCCCGGCTCGGCGTCGCCCATTGCGATACGATGCTCAGTTCGCGCCGCCTGGCGACACGCCCGATGCTGCTCGCGCTCCTGACGGCATTTCGCGATGCCGGGCGACCGTTCCTTCTCAAATGCTCGGGCGGCCAGGACCGCACCAGCTTTGCCGCGGCGCTCTATCTGGTGGACACGAAAGGCTGGAGCGCGATGGGCGCCGCACAGGCGCAATTCGCCGGCTGGCCCTATCTGCATTGGCCGCGCCGCCAGCAACGCTGGCTCAAATTGTTCCTCGTCTATGCGGCCGACGATGCGCGCGGACGCCCGCTTGGCGACTGGATCGCCGGCGACTATGTGCCCGAGCGATTCAAGGCGTGGCTTGAAGCGCGCGGCATGGGCGATGCGTTTCGGGGACTTTACGATCCGCCGGCGCCAGGAGCGTGAGCGCATGCTGCACGCGCCACCTCTCGACGTCGCGCCCGGCATCAAGCTGTGGTCCGGCGGCCTCGATTCCTCCCAGCAGCGATTCCTGGTCGCCGAGATTTTCCGGCTCGCACAAGACGCGCCGTTCTATCGGCCGACGATGCCCGGTTCCGGCAAATCGTTTTCCGTGGAGGAGACGAATTTCGGCCCTCTGGGCTGGTACTCCGACCGAACCGGCTATCGCTACGAGACGCGCCATCCCGCGACGGGGAAAACCTGGCCGCCCATTCCCGCCTTGCTGCTTGAGCTGTGGGACGCCGCCACGGGCTTCGGCGCGCCGCCGGAATGCTGTCTTGCGAATCTTTATCGCGCGGGCGCGCGCATGGGATTGCATCAGGATCGCGACGAAGAGGCGCTCGATGCGCCGGTCATGTCCGTGTCGCTCGGCGACGACGCGCTCTTTCGCATCGGTGGCGTCACGCGCCGCGGGCCCACGACGAGCATCAGGCTCCGCTCGGGCGATGTGCTGGTCTTTGGCGGGCCGGCACGTCTCGCTTTTCACGGCATCGACCGGGTGATCGCCGGAAGCTCGCAATTGTTGATTGAGGGCAGTCGACTCAACCTCACATTGCGCCGCGTGACGTTGTCGTCGGGCCAAAAAAAGACGCCCGACCAGGGGGCTGATCGGGCGTCACGTGCGCCGTTACGCGCTGGTACCGGGAGGGGATGACCGGTACCTTTGGAAGGACGCCATCCGGCGTGCGAGCGGGGGGGCAGTGCCTGCCGGACGAAAGTTCGTCCTTCCAAGGTCAAACCTAAGCAGCGCTGCCACAGTTTGCAACTATTTCTTTCGTGATCCCCAAACATGAAATTTTATTGATGACAGTGACATATTAGGCACTTTCTTGGATGATTCATTTTCGGCCGGAAAGGCGCTTTTCCAGGGGTCGCCGCCAGTCTTCCGCCAGCGCGGATGCGGCATGCACGCGGCGCACGATGTCGATGCCCGCGCGGGGGTCGAGCGCGGCCCAGAACGTCTCGCGGACATGGGGTCCGCCCGACTGCGAAATGCGAACCAGCGACGCGTGCGCGACCGGTGCTTCACCTTCCTGAACCACACGAAAATACCAGCCGCAGCGGCCGGACAGCGTCATCAATTGGGGCGCATCGGCGCGGCGAGTGTGGATTGCGAATTTGTAACATGGCGCGCGCGGCTGGCTCACTTCGAGGATCGCGTCGCCCCACGCGAACCGGTCGCCGATCGCAAGTTCGGTTTCGTCCACGCCTTCCAGCGTGAGGTTTTCACCGAATGTTCCCGGCACGCAGGCCAGCGCCTTTTCGCGTGCCCACCAGGACCAATGTTCCACCGGATACGCATAAACCGCTTTGTCGGGGCCACCATGTACCGAAAGATCGGCCTGCGCATCGCCGTCGATGTCCGTCGCTCCCACGAAGACCGTGGTTTTCTCGAGCGGACGCTTGTCGATGCCGGATCGGACGGGCGCGCCGTTCGCAAGTCCGATCACGCGCGGCTGCGCGACGTTGACCGAAAGAATGCGCAGCTTCATCGCTTCCCGAAATCGTGCGCCGTGCGATCGATCGCGTCTTTCGCCTTGGTCACGATCTCATCCACTTCCGCCTCGTTGATGACGAGCGGCGGCGCCAGCACCATCGTATCGCGGATCGCCCGCATGACGAGCCCGTTCTTGAAACAATAATTCCGGCAATGCGTGCCGACATCCGCGTCGCGGGGAAAGAAGCTGCGCTCGGGCTTGTTCGGAACGAGTTCGATCGCCGCCAGCAGTCCCACGCCGCGCACATCGCCCACCAGCGGATGGTTTTCGAAGGTTTCGCGCAGGCGGCGCTGGAAATACGGCCCGATCGTGCGCCTGACGCGCGAGACGAGGCCCAGTCTTTCGATTACCTCGAGATTCCTGAGCGCCACCGCGCTTGCGACCGGATGGCCGGAATAGGTGTAGCCGTGAACCAGTTCCTCGTTCGCGTTGAGGATCGTCTCGCCCATGCGCGCGCCCAGCGAAATTGCGGAGATGGGCTGATAGCCGGACGAAAGGCCTTTCGCCATCGTCATGATGTCGGGCGCAATCGCATAGGTATCGGCGCCAAACCACTCGCCCGTGCGGCCGAAGCCCGTGATCACCTCGTCGAGATGGAGGAGCACGTCGTATTTGCGGCAGATACGCTGCACATCGGGCCAATAGCTCGCCGGCGGGAAAATGAGCCCACCCGCGCCCTGGATCGGCTCGGCCGAGAATGACGCCACGCGATCGGCGCCCAATTCGAGAATGCGCTCTTCGAGTTTCTGCGCCATCAGCGCGCCGAATTCCTCGGGCCCGATATCGCCATAACCCGCCGCCTTGGCGCCGAACCAATAGGGTGCCGGGACTTTCTCGAAACCCGCAAGCGGCAGATCCCATTGCGGATGCATGGGCGTCAGACCCGACAGCGACGCCGCCGCCATCGTCACGCCGTGATAGGCATATTCGCGCGACAGATGGATTTTCTTCTCGGGGTTGCCTTTCAAATTCCAGTAATAGCGAATCAGTTTGAGCGCGGTGTCGTTCGCTTCCGATCCCGAATTGGCGAACAGCACGTGATCGTGGCCGTCGGGCAGAAGGCTCGCGAGCTTGGCCGCAAGTTCCACCGTCCACGGATTGGTGGTCTTGAAGAAGTGGTTGTAATAGGGAAGCGTCAACAGCGCCTCGTAGCCGGCCTCGGCAAGCTCGCCATTGCCGTACCCCACCTGCACGCACCACAGGCCCGACATGGCGTCGATCAGCCTGGCGCCATCGGAATCCCACAGGTAAACGCCGTCGGCCTTGACGATCACGCGCGCGCCTTCGCGATTAAGCGCGGCGGTGTCGCTGAAGGGGTGGACGTGATGGGCGGCGTCGAGTGCGCGCCAATGGGCGGTGAGATTGTGAGTCGAAGTTTCGCGGGTCATCGAATTCTCTGCATGCGGGCCTGAACGAAACGGCGCGGTTGTCGCGCCGGGCGGAATGCCGCAAAGCGGCCGGCGCATCGGCTAGGGATTATAGCCGATGCGGGCGCAGAGAATGAGGAGCATGCATTTGCGCGTCATGGCGCAACTCTAGCACAGGACGCGCAGGGCGCTATGCCGCTTTCGAGCTGGGGCCTACGCCCTGCTTGGCGAGCGCGCGCTGATAGGCGGGCCGGGCCTTGCAACGCTCGTGATAGGCAACCGCGCCGGGCGTCTTCTCGAAGACCAGCGGCTGGTGTTGCGCGAACGACAGCACGGTCGTCATCAGAATGTCGGATGGGCCGAACTCGTCGCCCAAAAGATACGGCTTCGCACCCAGTGCGCGCTCAAGTTCGGCGAGCTTTGTCTGCGCGATGCCGATCAGTTCGGGATATCGCACATCGCGGCCCGGCCGATCGGTCCAGAAGCGGTCCCAGCGGGCAATGTCGAGGAGCGTCGGTTCGATCGAATTCAGCGCCGCGAGCGACCATTGCATCGACTTGGCGCGATCTGCGGCGGACTTCGGCAATCGGCCGGCCCTGTCGTAGAGGTAATGCACGATGGCGCCCGACTCGAACAGCTTCACGTCGCCGTCCGTCAGCGAGGGAATTTTCCCGAAGGGATTGATGCCGCGATTGGGCTCCTGCCCGTGTTCGCCCTTGGTCGAATCCATCCAGTGAAAGGCGTAGGGCTCTCCCAGCTCTTCCAGCGCCCACATCGGGCGCAGATCGCGCACGAGGCCTTTGAGAAAGGGCGGGAAATTGTAGCCGGCATAAACGGTGATCATGGTGTTGCTCCTTTGTCCGATGGGAGATTCGGCGTTCCCGTTTCGACGAATTGCTTGAGGCGCGCGGTTTGCAGCGCGACCACGCCGTCCGCGATTCTGGAAATGTTTGCGAAGCCGCCCTTCATGTAGCCGCCGACAAGAAATGTGGCAGTCACATCGGTGTCATTGCCGGACGGCGCAAGCGTCCAGGTCCAAACGCCGTCGACGTCGAAGCTTTGGAACGGGCCCAACGCGCCCCTCAGACGCAGCATCTTTCCGGGCGCGGCGTATACGACGATCATGTGCTGGGCCGAGCCGCCATTCGGCAGTTTCTCGCAGAAGCAGCCGCCGGCTTCTTCATCCAGGCTCAGATTGGCGGCGCTGCCGGAAAATGTGTGATCCGGACTCCACCACTGCGCCGGCTTGCCGATGGCGGCGTAGACCTTGTCGGGCGGCGCGGCGATATGGGCCGTCGCTTCGACCGCAAAGCCGCCCGGCGCGAGATCGGTGACGGCCGCCGCTGCGGGCGCAGCCATTGCGAGTGCGGCTGCAACGCCGCCCAGAAGATACAGCGTATGCACAAATCGCATTTTCACGACCCCTTCCATCATTGTTCCACCGGCCGTGGATCATTCCGCCGCGACGCGTGCGAAACTTTCCATAATGCCGGTCCATCCGCCCGGCGTATCGACGGCATTGCGTAGCGCTTCGCCGTCCACGGCGAAAATGCGGTGTTCGAGTTCCACGCGCGTGGCGTTTGCGCCCTCGGCGAAGAAGCGAACTTCGACTTCGCTCTCCACGTCGTCGTCGAATTCGAATTTGCTGTTGAACCGCCAGCTCAGTATCACTTTTCCCGGCGGTTCCCAGGCCACTACTTTGCCCAGATCGCTTTCGGACCCGTCTTCGCCGGTCTGATACCAGCGCCCACCGATTCGCGGCTCGACGATCGTGAGCTTGAGCGGCGATTTGAGGATCGTGTGTTGGGATGGCCACCATCTGGCGATGCCGGCGGTGAATATTTCGAAAGCGCGGGCCTGCGGCGCGTTCACGCGCACGCTCTTGCGCACCGGCGCGGGCCTGATTTTCTGTGCGGCGGCAGTCATTCTTTCTTCTCGCTGTTGGATGATTGTTCGACTTCGTTGCGAAACGCGTCCAGCGCCTCGTCCCAGAATTGATCGAGCCAGCGCCGCACGGCGCCCAGGCCCTTGGGATCGATGGAATAGACGCGGCGGGTGCCTTCGGCCTGCTCACGCACGAGGCCGGCCTCCTTCAGGATTTTGAGATGCTGCGAAACGGCTGGCCGGCTGACGGGCAATCCCTTCGCGATCAGGCCCACGGGCTTGGGCCCTGCGCGAAGCCGCTCGAAGACTTTTCGTCTTGTCGGGTCCGCAAGCGCGGCAAGGGCCGTTCCGTAAGTCATAACTTACCGTAAGTGGAAGCTTACGGTAAGTCAAATCCCCCAGACGCGCCTAATCCTTCAGATTGAGATCGGCGGCGATGGTGCCCTGGGCGGGAAACGTGGCGAGAAAACCGTCCCTGGTCCAGGTCAGGGTTGGCGCGCCGAAACTGTCGACCTGGCCCTTGATGGTCACGCCGCGGCCTTCGGGCTTGGCGAGCGCGGTCGTCACTTCCGCATCGAGCTTCGCGAGATCCTTGGCCACGCTGAAGACAAGCTTGCCGGCGATGAGCTTGTCGAGTTCGTCGGATTCCAGCGCGCGCAGGATGCCGAGAACGACGCTCTGGGTCGCAATGTCGTAATGGACGTTCTCGATTCGAATGGTGCCGCTCGCCGCGTCGAAGTGCGGCACGCCGCGCAGATATCCGTCGCCGCAGGAATCGAACCAGCCGAACGGGTCCCAACTCTGCGCCACGCAGAAATGCGTCGCGATCACAACGTCCTGGCCCGAGGGAAGAATGGACAGGCTTTCGAAACGAACCTTCGAACTCCCGATGTGCAGCGGATTCTTCGTGAGCTTCTGCATGGCGAGCGCCGCCGCCTCGTCATAGGGCAGCATCACCGGCACGACGAATGAGAACCGGTTCGACGGCGCCGCCAATGGCCCGGGCGGCGGCAGCACCGTATTGAGCGGTTCTTCCGGCGGTTGGTCGCCGAGCTCCACGCGGGCGCGCACGACCACGCCCAGCGACACGACGAACGCATTGCCTTTGGCGGCCGGCTGCGAAATCAGCAGCCGCTCGGGGGAAAGCACAAGCCACGCCGGCGGCTTCTTGCCGATGCGGATGGGACGTTGCGCCCGTTCCCAGAGCCTCTGCGCCTGCGGCTTGATCTTGACGCCGGATGCGATGCGCTTGTCGAGCGTCTTGAACAGCGGCTGCGTGATGTGCTGCTCGTTGTGGTTCCACAGATCCGCCAACGACATCTTCATCGGGCCGAGTTTCAGTTGCGCCTGCGAAAGCTCCACCGTGCCTTGGGTCTTGGTGTCGAGCCGCCAGTCGGGCCCCAGCGCGAACGACGTCTCGGTCTTGATCTCACCGGTCGCATCGCCATGCGCCGTGGCTTTGAAGAAGGATTTGAGCTTCACGTCGGCGGTGGCCGACAGCGGCAAGCTGAGCGCGAGCTTGTTGCCTACCGCCGCGCCCACAATCGGTCCCGTGCGCGTGGCCACGAGATCGAGATGGCATTTGGCGATGGCGCAATCGACGGGCTGGTCGGCGATGCGGGCGATTTCGCCTTTCGTTTTCTCGTTCAGCTCCTGGATGAGCGCATCCACGGGCACGGTGAGGGATGCGGCGAGCGTCGAAACCGGAGGAGGGGGCGCGGGCGGCGGCGGCGTCCGCTTGGGCGCAGGCGCCTCGAAGCCGCAAGCGGCCAGGGCCAGCGCGAGAAAGATAGTCGCGCCGCGCATAACCAGAATCCTCCTCCTCCGCGCGCGGGGGAGGTGTCGAGCGAAGCGAGACGGAGGGGCCCCCCCTTCGGCCGACGGAGTTTATCCTCCGGCCGCGCTTCGCGCGGACCGGTGGGTCGGCCACTTCCCCCGCTCGCGGGGGAAGAGGATTTAAACCGAGATCGCGATATAAACTCCATCGGCGTGTTACCCGGTTCGACGGGACGGTTCCTGCGTCGTCTTTCGTAGCGCATCTCCGAAGGCGGAGAAAATCGCGCGCGAGACCGGGTTCTCCTGCCAGCGCCATTCCGGATGCCACTGCAGACCCAGCACGAACCCTTTGGCCTGCGGCATCGATACGGCTTCGATGGTTCCGTCCGGCGCGATCGCGTCGGCGAAAAGCGGCGGCGCGAGCTTGTCGATCCCCTGCGAGTGAAGCGAATTCACCCGGAACGTTAGCGCGGCCGTCATGCCCGCGAGCACGCCGCCGGGGCGCACGCTCACCTCATGGGCGGGACCATATTGCTCGTCGAGCGGCGCGGTCTTGTTCTCGCGATGATCCATGCGGCCGGGGACTTCCTCGACGTGCTGAAAGAGCGTGCCGCCGAGCGCCACGTTCAATTCCTGAAAGCCGCGGCAGAGGCAGAGGACGGGCGTGCCGGCGGCGATTGCGGCTTCGAGCAGGGGCAGCGTCGTCGCGTCGCGATGTTCGTCCTGCAGCACGCCGTCGCGCGGCGCGGGTCCGCCATAGCGTTTCGGCGAGACGTTGGAGGACGAGCCCGTGAACAGAAGCCCATCGACCGACGCCAGGATTTCGGCCGGCGGAATTGGGGGCTCCAATGCGGGGATCAGCAGCGGCACCGCGCCGGCCCCGTCGCGTATGGCGGCGATGTATTTCTCGCCCACGACGTCGAAGGGATGCGCGCCGAGCATCCGGCGGTCGCAACAAATGCCTACGATGGGCGGTCGCGAATGCATGATCGGCTGCCTCTGAGGGGAGGGCTATCACGCGCCCGGACGCGCGGGCAAGCGTGCTCCGCTATTCGTCCTTTTTCGTAGTGGCGATCGTGAACAGCGACGGATCCAGCGGCACGCCCTGTTGCAGGTCGCGCACGGATACGGTCGTCGATAACCCTTGCGCGTCGATCACCGTCCATTGCCTGAGCTGCATATCGGGCTGCGAGAAAACCAGCGTGATGTTGCCGTTCGTGCGCCGGCTATGGGAACGCGCGTCGACGATGAGCGAACCTTCCTGATGCTCCACGCCCACGATGGACAAATTGTTCTTCAAATCCACGTCGTCGGCCAGGATCAAATTGAGCGGCGTAGTCCAGATGGGATAGCGGTCGGTGGTGTTGAGCGCCTTGTTCTGGATGGCGACCGTCGATCCGTCGCTGACGATGAGCGTCGGGTTTGGAGGCGCGTAGTCGAAACGCATCTTGCCGGGCTTGTCGATGTAGAATTTGCCTTCGTCGACCTGACCCTCCGGGCCGATCTGGACGAAGCTGCCTTTCAGCGTGTGGATGCCGTTCAGATAGGCGCTCACGAGATCGAGATCGGCCTTGTCGGCCGGCGAGAAGCCCTCATGCATCGTCTGCGCGAAATCGGCCGCAGCGGCCGAGTTGGCGGCAAGGCAGAACAATGCGGCAAACAGGAAACTGCGCATGACCGCTAAATGGGACCGGCAGGGCAAAAGAGCAAGTCAGGCCGCGACGTGGGCCGTCCCTTCCGCTTGCGCCCGGTGCGGGCAAAGCCCGTCGAGCATCAGCTTCAGGACTCCTTCGAGCTCGCGCTCCAGCTGGGGCAAGGTGAGCTTCGACCACAATTGCGGATAGCGGAACTTCATCGTGGCGGACTGGATCATTTCCGCCGTCATTTCTTTGTCGCCCGGCGGCACAAATTCGCCGCGGCGTTCGGCCTCGTCGAGCAACGTCACAAGAATCTTCCGCTCGTTGGCCAGCATCCAATTGGCGAAAGTGGGCCGCTCGTGGGAAATCACGCGCGCCATCTCGAATGCGCGCGGATCCTTTTCGAGCTTGTGATAGGTGCGGCGCAATTCCTGCGAACAACAAATCGTGCAACCGCTCGCGTGCATTCTTGTCCGGGCGTCACGGCGAGCTTGCGCAGCACGTCCAGATGTTTTTCATAATCTTCGGTCGCGATCGCCTCGGCGATGTCGAGTTTGCCGGGGTAGAAGCGATACAAATTGCCGGGCGACATGCTGCAATCGGTGGCGACTTCGGCCATTGTGGTTTTGGCATAGCCGAAATGCGAAAACCGCTTTTTGGCGGCCTCGACGATCTGGCAACGCACGGCATCCTTTTCGGACATGATACGTCTCGCTTCCCTGAAACAGCCTTCTTTTCCACACACTAAGGTAGTGGAAATTTCTGAATAATCAACAAATCATTCAATCTTCCGCACTGCAACATGGACCGGAACTGTGGATAAAAACACCGCCCAAACAAGCCCTTACGGACATGTCGGCGTGGTGGGCGCCGGGGCCTGGGGCACGGCACTGGCCCTTGTCGCCGCCCAGGCGGGCCGGCGGGTCACGCTGTGGGCCCGCGAGCCTGACGTGATCCGCTCCATCCGGGAAGAACGCGAGAACACGCGGTTTCTTTCCGGCGTCGCGCTGCCGGACGCCATTTCGGCGACGGGAAACATCGCGGATCTCGCCGCGGCCGAGGCGCTTCTCGTGGTCGTCCCGGCGCAGCATCTGCGCGAGACGCTGTCGCACGCGGCCGCGCATTTTCGTTCCGGTGTCCCCGTCGTTCTCTGCGCCAAGGGTGTCGAGCGCGGCAGCGGCAAGCTCCTCAACGAAGTGCTCGCCGAATGCGCGTCCGCGGCCGAACCCGCGATTCTTTCCGGCCCGTCCTTCGCGCGCGACGTGGCGCGCCACCTGCCGACGGCCGTCACCATCGCGGCCGCCAAAGGCATCGCGCCGCGTCTGCAGGCGACGCTGGGGCATTCGACGTTCCGACCATATGCGAGCGACGACGTGATCGGTGTGGCGCTCGGCGGCGCGGCGAAGAACGTCTATGCCATCGGCTGCGGCATCGTTTCGGGATTGGGTCTGGGCGAAAGCGCGCGTGCGGCACTGCTGGCGCGCAGTTTCGCCGAACTCTGCCGCCTGGGCGCCGCAATGGGCGCCAAGCCTGAGACATTGATGGGCCTGTCCGGGCTGGGCGATCTGGTGCTGACGGCGACGAGCCCGTCCTCGCGCAACTACGCGTTCGGGCTGGGTCTCGGCCAGGGGCGCCCATGCGCCGAGCTGACCGCGTCGGGACAGCCGCTTGCCGAAGGCGTCGAAACGGCCGGCGCACTCGTCGCTCGCGCCCGTCGGCATGCCATCGAGCTTCCCGTCGCCGAGGCGGTCGCCGATATTCTCGGCGGCACGCTTGCGCTTGGTGAAGCGATTCCGCGCCTGATGGCGCGTCCGCTCAAATCCGAATAGGAGGAACCATGCTGTTCGTCGTCACCGCGATCGACAAGGAAAATTCTCTGGCGCTCAGGACGGCCACGCGCGAGGCGCATTTCGAATATGCGCGCGGCACCAATGTCGTCAAACTCGGCGGCCCGTTCCTCGATGCGAAAGGGGATATGGCCGGCAGCCTTATCATCTTCGAAGCACCGGATATCGACGCGGCGCGGGCGTGGCATGCGAACGATCCCTACGTCAAAGCGGGCCTGTTCGCGCATTCCGACGTCCGGCCGTGGAAAGCGACGTTCAATTCGATTGGCGCAAACTTCTGAGGGACGATGGCGATGGCGTATTGGCTGCTCAAGAGCGAACCGGAAGCGTGGTCCTGGGACCAGCAAAAAGGCAAAGGCGCCAAGGGCGAACCATGGAGCGGCGTGCGCAACTACACGGCCGCGAACAACATGAAGGCGATGAAGAAGGGCGATCTCGCCTTTTTCTATCATTCGGGCGAGGAGCGGAGCGTCGTCGGCATCGTCGAAGTGATCGGCGAATACCGTCCCGATCCCACCGACGAAAGCGGGCGCTTCGGGCTCGTGGTCGTGAAGGCGGTGCGCGATGTGCCGAAGCCCGTCACGCTCGCCGAGATCAAGGCGACCGCGAAGCTCAAGGACATGGAGCTGGTGAAATTTTCGCGGCTCTCCGTTCAGCCCGTGCGGCCGGAGGAATGGAAGCTCGTTTCCGCGATGGCCGGGGTCAAATGATCCTCTGCGCTGCGGGCGATGTCGGCGAGGGCCGTGCCCGCGGATTCACCTTGGACGAAGGCGCCGCGCCGCGCGAGGTTCTCGTCGTGCGCAAGCAGGGGCGTCTCTTCGCCTATGTCAATTCCTGCCCGCATCTGGGCACGCCGCTCGACATGTTCCCCGATCGGCTTCTCACCCGGGACGGAATGCAACTCCTTTGCTCCACCCACGGCGCCCGCTTCCGCATCGAGGACGGGCATTGCGTCGAAGGTCCATGCAAGGGCAAGCGCCTCGCACCTCTAACGATCCACGAAGTGGACGGCGCGATTGTGCTTTGAAAGATACGACCCTCAACCCTGCCGCTGATAGAGCACCGATCCGTCGTCCTGCGACACGGTGTAGAGGCTGACGCAGCGGGGATCCTTCGGATCCCGGCACATAAGATCGATGGCGATGGTGTATTTCGTCACGTTGGTCGTGGCGACGCAGACATAGCGGCCTTTGGTGTCCGTTTCCTTGATGTTGCCGATGAGCTTGCCGTAGGCGGGCACGATTCCGAAATTCTGCGCGTCGGCGAGTCCCGCCGAGCAATATTGCAACCCTAGCTTCGCCGCCTCGGCCTGCCGGGCTGCGACTTGGTCGGCTGTCAGCTCTTGTCCCGGCTGCTGCGTGGCGGCCGTCGCGTCGGGGGCCGCCGTTTCGGGCGTTGCGCGAAACGTAAGATAAGCCGCAACGGCAATGGCGATCACCAACGTGCCGCCGATGGTCACGAGTGCGGCAAGCCATTCGCGCGAAAGCGCACGCTGTTTGGAATCCGGATCTGGCGTCGACATGTCTTCGCTAACCGCTTCGCGGCTCCTGTTCGTTCATTTCATCGTCGGGATGACGAAGCTCGAATTCTCTCGCACGCCGCCCTTGGGCCAGCGCGCCGTCACGGTCTTGACGCGCGTATAGAAGCGCACGCCTTCCGGCCCGTGCTGGTTGATGTCGCCGAAGGCCGAACGCTTCCAGCCGCCGAAGGTGTGATAGGCGAGCGGGACGGGGATCGGCACGTTGATGCCGACCATGCCGACTTTCACCCGGCTGGCGAATTCCCGCGCCGCGTCGCCGTCGCGGGTGAAGATGGCCACGCCGTTGCCGTATTGGTGTTTCGACGGCAGCGAAATCGCTTCGTCGAAATCCTTGGCGCGGGCGATCTGCAGCACCGGTCCGAAAATCTCGTCCTGATAGGATTTCATGTTGGGCGTCACGCGATCGAACAGCGAGCCGCCCATATAGAAGCCTTTCTCGTAGCCCTGCAGACGGAAATTGCGGCCGTCGACGACGAGCTCGGCGCCTTCCTTCACGCCCATATCGATATAGGCGGCGACCTTGTCGCGATGGGCGGCCGTGACCATGGGTCCGTAATCCGCATCGGGATCGGTCGGGGGGGCGACCTTCAACGCCTCGACGCGCGGGCGCAGCTTTTTCACGAGCGCGTCTGCAAGCTTGTCGGTGACGGGCACCGCGACCGAGATCGCCATGCAGCGTTCGCCGGCCGAGCCGTAGCCGGCACCGATCAATTCGTTCGTCACCTGATCGAGATCGGCATCGGGCATGATGACGGCGTGGTTCTTGGCGCCGCCCATCGCCTGTACGCGTTTTCCATGCGCCGTGCCGTGCGAATAGACATATTCGGCGATGGCCGAGGAACCGACGAAGCTCACCGCCTGGATGTCGGGGTCCTCGAGAATCGCGTCCACCGCTTCCTTGTCGCCGTGAACGACATTGAGCACGCCGGCAGGCGCGCCCGCTTCCATGAACAGTTCGGCCAGGCGCAGCGGAACGCTCGGGTCCTTCTCGCTGGGCTTGCAGATGAACGTGTTGCCGCAGGCGATGGCGACGCCGAACATCCACATGGGAATCATGGCGGGGAAATTGAACGGCGTGATGCCCGCGACCACGCCCAGAGGCTGCCGCATCGAATAGATGTCGATGCTGGGGCCGGCGCCCTCCGTGTATTCGCCCTTGGAGAGATGGGGGATACCGCAGGCGAATTCGATCACTTCGATTCCGCGCTGGACGTCGCCTTTCGAATCCGCGATCACCTTGCCGTGCTCGCTGGAGAGCATGTGCGCGAGTTCGTCCATGTTCTTTTCGACGAGCGCCTTGAAATTGAACATCACGCGCGCGCGGCGCTGCGGATTGACGGCGGCCCATTCGGGAAATGCTTTCGCCGCCGCTTCGACCGCTGCACGCATTTCGGACCGGCTTGCGAACGGAACCCTGGCCTGAACGTCACCGGTGGCCGGATTGTAGATGTCGCCGAAGCGGCCCGAGCCGCCCTTCACATGTTTGCCGGCGATAAAGTGCGAAAGTTCCTTCATGGCTGCCGTCCCTTGCTGCGCCGAGCTCTCCGGCTCGCACGCGTTGGCCCGGCTGTTTAGCCAAGCGGGCGGCAATCTGCAATTTGGCGGGGCAAACGAAAAGGGCCGCGTCCACGGGGAGGACGCGACCCTTGTCGCCGGAGGAGCCCGAGTATTGCGAGTTCGATTAACGGTCGAGCGCGAGCTTGCGGCCGTCGCTGATGAGGCTGCCTTCGTAGGCGTCGCCCTTGGGCTTCAGCCAGGCCACGAGTTCGCCGGACGGCGAATAAAGCTGCAGGCCCGTGCCCACGGCCTTCCAATGCGTGATGTTATCGCGGCCGCCATCGCAGTCCGAAGACGGAACCGCGTCGCCCGCGGTTCCCGTTGCGCCGGCCGTGAGGCTCAAGGTGCACGGCGCATCGTGGGTGCCGATGCTGAGCTTCCAGGTTCCGGCGACCGTGCTGTCGGCATGAGCGAGCGATGCCGAGGTGAGGGCCAAGCCGGCTGCGAGGGCGAAAGTGCGGAGGTTGGTCATGTGAATATCTCCTTCAATGTTTTGTGTTCAGAACAATAGGGGCAGGAATCCCACTTGTGAAGTGCGATTTGCGCATGGGGCTAATGTTTTTCGGTGAGAGCTCGGGGGTCGTCGAAACTCTTGAAAGTTCAATATTAACAATAAGATATGTTGAAATCTGCGGCCGGAATATTCGATCAAGACATAAAATTTCAATCAAAAATCGGTCTGGTCGACGCTCGGAAGAGCCCCTTTATGCCGTCTTGGCGAATATGCTCGCGACTCATTCACGCCCGCGCAGCAATGGCTCCCAACGACCCGGAGCTTGTTACTTCGGCCCGGACGAGTTGGTGTCGCAGTGGGTCAAAGATACGATGCAATACCCCGCGCGATCCGCGCCTGCACTCTCGTGGCAATGTTCGATCGCCTGGTCGTTCGCCTCGGCGGCCGTATCGCCGATCGCCCATCCATATCCGGGCGTTCCCGCCTGTGGGTCCAGAGAAACCGCCAGGCATTTGTTGTCGAAATACGCGACGACCTTGCATAGCGCCCGCGTATCGGGAGGCGCATCCTGTTGCGCCAGACACTCCTGCAGCGCCCGGGCTTCAGCACCTTCGCGCGTGCTGTAATTGTAGCCGTCGCCTACGGCGAGGCCCTGGGTCGCCACATTGTCTGGAATTCCTGCGGCGAATGCCGACATTGCCGCGGCCGATTGCGGAAGCACCGCGACCGACGCCAAAAGCCAAGCCGCTGCGAGCGTCACACGGCGCGAATTTGTCCAATACGCAAGCTTCGTTTGACTCACTGCACGCCCCCGATGTTGCGATAGCGTGAACGCTAACACTTGTGCGGCGTCCACGCTAATGCACCCCACGGCGCCGGGTTTACCAACAACGGCAATCGACATCCCAACAAACTCCGTTACACCATAGACCATACCGATTTAGTCGTGTATTGTCGAGGAAGTTCGCAATCCCTTCGACCGCGAAGGGCGCCGCCACGGCGTTCGATCTTCATTTCAGCGAGGTAGCCATGACTGCACGACCGACGCTTTGCATGACACCGCTGTCGCCGACTCTGGGCGCCCGGGTCGAAGGGCTGAACCTTACCGAACGGATTTCCGATGACGCCGTAGGCGAGATCCGGCAGGCCCTTTTGAAGCATGAGGTTCTGTTTTTCGAAAATCAGGATCTGTCGCCGACGCAGCATCGCGACTTCGCCGCCCGCTTCGGCGAGCTGCATCTTCATCCGATCCGTCCCAGCGTTCGCGGCATGCCCGAAGTTCTCGTGCTCGACGGCGAGCCTGCGAGCGAGGCGGACAATGCCGGTTGGCGCACCGACGTGACGTTCATCGAAACGCCACCCATGGGCTCGGTGCTCTGCGCCCGCGATTTGCCGCCGGGTGGCGGCGACACGATCTGGTCGAGTATGCGCGCGGCGTATGATGCTCTGTCGGAGCCGTTCCGCAATTTCCTCTCGACGCTCGACGCGGAACACGATTTCGCGCGTTCGTTTCCGCCGCATCATCTGGCGGCGTTGAACGTGGGCATCGAACGCTATGCCTGGGCGCGGCGCGAGCATCCGCCCGTCGCTCATCCCGTCGTGCGCACCCATCCCGAGACCGGCCGCGACGGCTTGTTCGTCAATTCCGGATTCACGACCCGCATTCTCGGCGTGTCGCCGACGGAGAGCCGCAAATTGCTGGAGCTTCTCACCGAACACATCCAGCGGCCGGAATTCACGGTGCGCTGGCGCTGGCAGCCCAACAGTCTCGCCTTCTGGGACAATCGCGCGACGCAACATTACACGGTGCACGATTATCTGCCGCATCGCCGCGTGATGCACCGTGCGACGATCCTGGGCGACCGGCCGTTCCATCGCTCACGTCAGCCGCGGCCGCTGGCGGCCGAATAGCCGATCGCGCCGGTCAGTGCAGCGGCGGAGAGTGGACGTAGCTTTCGACGAGGCTGCCGGTCACCAGCCGCCAGCCGTCCACCAGCACGAAGAAGATGAGCTTGAACGGCAGCGAGATCGTCGTGGGCGGCAGCATCATCATGCCCATCGACATCAGGATGGAAGCGACCGCCATATCGATGACGAGAAACGGCACGAAGATCATGAAACCGATCTCGAAGGCGCGCTTGAGCTCGGACAGCATGAAGGCGGGGGCGATGGTCGAGATCGCGACCTGGTCGGCGCTCGCCGGCAGCTTCTCATGCGCCAGATCGAGGAACAGCTTCAGATCCGCTTCGCGCACATGGGCCAGCATGAAGGTCTTCAAGGGCGCACTTGAGCGGTCGAGCGCCACTTCGGTCGTGATCTGCTGATTGACCAGCGGCTGGACGCCCTGGGTGTAGATTTCCTTCAGGGTCGGCGTCATCACGAACAATGTGAGGAACATCGCCAGGCTCACGATCACCGCGTTGGGCGGGCTCGTCTGAAGGCCCATCGCGGTGCGCAACAACGACAGCACCACCACGATCCGGGTGAAGCAGGTCATCATGATCAGGATCGAGGGCGCCAGGCTCAGGATCGTGACCAGCGCGATGATCTGCATCATGCGATCGGTGAACATGCCGCCGCCGCTCAGATCGATCGACAGGGAATTGGACGCCGCACTTGCTGCGGCGGCCGCAGGCGCCGCCGCCAGCGCCGCGTGGGGCGCAAGCAGAAGTGCCACGAGAAGCGCCATGCCGAGCACGATTTTTTTCACGCGACGAGTTCCATGCGAGGTCCGGCGGCGGGTGCGGCCGTGCCGGCTTCGATCACGCTGGCGCCTTGCGGCCCCAGGAGCACGAGATGTTCGACGCCGTCGCGGCGCAACAGATAGAGCCTGTGGCGCGGTCCGATCATCAGCGTTTCGACGACGGACAGCCGGCGCGTTGTGACGCCGCGTGCGATGCCGGGAAGACCGTAGCGCCGCGCGGCGAGAGCGGCCGCGCCGAGCAGACCCAACACAAGCAGCAGCGCGGCCAGATAGCGTCCGAAATCGATGAGTTCCATGAAAGGTTCGCCCGTTTCTCGCGCGCATACTTTGCGCGTCAACCTTAAGCACGGGTTAAGGAGGGGAAAGTTTTGCCCGGCAAAAAGGTTCGTCAGCGTTAAGCGGAGCTTAAATTTTGGCGGGCAGGATGGGCACGGTTAGGGATAATTTTCCGTATACGGACGTGCTCCCATGAATCTGCCGGCCATTCCTCTTCTCGGTTTGTTGCGCGAACGCATGTCGTGGCTCAATGCGCGCCAGAACGTGCTTTCCGAGAACATCGCCAACGCCGACACGCCGGGCTACACGGCGCGCGACATGAAGCCGCTCGATTTCGGCGCGGTGCTGAAGCGCATCACGGCGTCGACCGAACCGGGCGGCGGCCTCGCCGTGACGAATCCCGGCCACATCGCGGCGCCGCCCGATGCGAGCGACGATTTCGACATGGCCAGCGCCGACAGCGATTCCAATCCGACCGGCAACACGGTCTCGCTCGAACAGGAAATGATCAAGGTCGCCGACACGCAAACGCAATACCAGGCGGCGGCAAACATCTATTCGAAGGCGGTCGACATGATGCGCACCGCCATCGGCAACCCGAACGGCTGAGGACACTTCCATGGATCTCGCAACTTCCATGATGATCGCCGCCTCCGGCATGCGCGCGCAATCGAGCCGCATGCGCACGATCGCGGAGAACATCGCCAACGCCAATTCGACGGCGGCGACACCCGGCGGCGACCCCTACCGGCGCAAGATCGCCACGATGACGAGCAATTTCGACCGCGAGCTCAACGCGACGATGGTCGAGCCCGGCCAGCCCATCGCGGACAATTCGTCGTTCCGCAAGGAATACGATCCCGGCAACCCGGCTGCCGACAAGCTGGGCTATGTCCAGCTTCCCAACGTCAATTCGCTGGTCGAGATCATGGATATGCGTGAAGCGCAGCAATCCTACCAGGCCGATCTGACCGTTCTCGATGCGTCCAAGACGATGATGTCGCGCACCGTCGATCTGCTGCGCGAATAGGAGACTGAGCCATGACCATCGCACCGTCCGCAGCCATCGCCGCCTATCAATCGATCGCCAATATCGGCGCGTCCACCTCCGCTTCGGCGGCCGCGGCGCCCGCCGCGAGCTTCTCCGATTTTCTGTCGGGTGCCATGCAGAACGCCGTCGGCACCATGCAGACCGGCGAACAGATGGCGGCGAAACAGGTGGCCGGCCAGGCAGACGTCGTCGACGTCGTCAACGCCGTCAATTCCGCCGAGCTCACGCTCGATACCGTGGTGGCCGTCCGCGACAAGGTGATCGCGGCCTACCAGAACATCATGCAGATGCCAATCTGACGGCGACGGGGGATTTTCATGACATCGGGCGATTCACTCGACTTTGCGCGCCAGGCGATCTGGGTGCTCCTGGAAATCGCGGCGCCCGCGATGATCGCGTCGCTGGTGGTCGGCCTCAGCATCGGCCTCCTCCAGGCGCTGACGCAGATTCAGGAAATGACGCTCGTCTTCGTGCCCAAGATCATCGTGATCTTCCTTGTGCTCCTGATCTCGCTGCCCTTCGCGGGGCAGGCCATGGGCGGGCTGATGGCCGACATCGCGAGCCGCATCGCGGCGTATTAGCGCAATGACCTTTCATCTCGGCGATCTTTCGGGGCTCGTGCTCGTTTATGTGCTCGTCTTCGCGCGCACGGGTGCGATGATCATGCTGCTGCCGTCGATCGGCGACGTGGGCGTGCCGCCGCGGGTGCGCCTCGCGCTGGCGCTGGCCGTCTCCTTCTGCTTCGCGCCCGCGATCGCGCATGCCTATCCGCCCGAGGCGCCGCAATCGGCGATCGCGCTGGGCTTTCTGGTCGTGCGCGAGATCGTGTCGGGTCTGCTGGTGGGAACGATGGCGCGCATCATCATGAGCGCCCTCAATGTCGCGGGCTTTCTGATCGCGGCCCAGACGGGGCTTTCCTACGCCCAGTCGATCGACCCCAGCATGGGCGAGCAGAGCGCCATCGTGGGAAATTTCTTTTCGCTCCTGGGCGCGGTGCTGATCTTCGCGACCGACCTGCATCATCTGGCGATCGCCGCGATCCAGGGCAGCTATACCTTGCTGCCGCCGGGCGCGGCGCTGCCGACGGGCGACATGGCCGAACTGACCGTCCGCCTCGTCAGCGGGTCCTTCGGGCTGGGGCTCGAGTTGGCTGCACCGTTCATCGTGTTCGGCCTCGCCGTCAATGCGGCGACCGGGCTCCTGGCGCGGCTGATGCCGCAGATGCAGGTCTTCTTCATCGCCATGCCGATGAACATTCTGGCGGGCTTCGTCCTCCTCACGCTGCTGCTCGGCTCGATGATGACGATGTTCCTCGACTTCTTCGCGGCGCAGATGGGAAATTTCGGGTAGCGCGATGGCCGACGATCGCGATGCCTCGCAGCAAACCGAAGAACCGACACAAAGGCGGCTCGACCAGGCGCACGACCGCGGCGACGTCGTCAAAAGCCAGGAGGTCAATACCTTCGTGATGCTTCTGGCCGGAACCATCGGCATCGCGATGTTCGGCCGGTCAACGGCGGAAGGTTTCGCGAGCCTGTTCCGCATCTTCCTGGAGCAGCCCGACCAGATCGTCGTCGATCCGGGCAGCATGATGATCCTTTTGAAGACGCTGCTGTGGCGCGCGGGCCTGCTGCTGGCGCCCATGTTCGCATTGATGGTGGCCGCCGCGATCGGCAGCAACATGATGCAGACCGGAATCGTGTTCTCGACCGAACGGCTGTCGTTCGATCCAGCTCGACTCTCGTTGCTGAGCGGGCTGAAACGCATCTTCGGGCTCGAAGGCGCGACCAATCTCGCCAAGGGCGTGCTCAAGCTCGGCGTCGTCGGAGTCACGGTGTGGACCGCGCTGTGGCCGATGCGCAGCCATCTGGGTGCGGTTTTGGGCGAAGCGCCGGCCGACATCGCCGGCGACATGTCCCATCTGATCCTGAAGGTGATGATGGCGGCACTCTGCGTGCTCGCCGTCATGGCGGTGCTCGATTATCTGCTCCAGCGCTATCGCTTCACCCAGCGCAACCGCATGAGCAAGCAGGAGATCAAGGAAGAATACCGCCAGACGGACGGCGATCCGGCCGTCAAGGCGCGAATCCGCAAGCTCCGCCAGGAGCGCGCACGCCGGCGCATGATGGCGGCTGTGCCCGAGGCCACCGTCGTCATCACCAACCCGACGCATTACGCCATCGCGCTCAAATACGAATCGGGCAAGATGGCCGCGCCGGTCTGCGTGGCCAAGGGCGTCGACGCGCTCGCGCTGCGCATCCGCGAGGTGGCGGAGGAGAATGAGGTTCCCATCGTCGAGAATCCCCCTCTGGCGCGCGCCCTTTACGCGGCGATCGAGCTGGATGAGGCCGTGCCGCCCGAGCACTACAAGGCGGTCGCCCAGGTCATCGGCTACGTCATGCGGCTTACGGGGACATTGCGTCACTGATAAGATAGAGAATCGCACGAGGGCCTTGTGGTGAGCGCCGTTCGCAGCCTTTCTCCCGGAAGTTACGGATTGCCGGCCGGCGCCTGGCGCTGGGCGGCGGTGGGCTTCGTGCTGATCGCCCTGATGGCGGCGGGTCTGGCCGTTGCCGCGCCCGACGTGTCGCGCTGGCTGGGCGTGGCCCTGGTCGCGGGCATCGGCGCGGTTGCCTCGATCTTTCTCTATGCGATCTGGCCGCGGGCGCAGGCCGGCACCTCGGAAGCCCGCCGCGTGGCCGAAGCCGCCGCGCAGGCGAGCATCGCCTGGGCCGTGACCGCGGCCGACGGCGCCGTCCTCGATTGCAACGCGGCCTATCGCGCGATGGCCGGCGCGAAAGACAATGACGCCGTGCCGCCGCCCGAACTGGCGCTCGCGGGCGAGCGCTCGTCCGCCATGCTCTATCGGCTGACCAAAAGCGCTGCTGCGGGCGAAACCCGCGAGGAGACGTTCGAGACTCTCGCGGGCCAGGAGATCACCGCCGAAGTGCGTCCGCTGAAAGGCGGCCAAACGGGCTGGTGGTTCACGCCGCATCTGGGCCGCCCGAGCGCGCCGGCTGCTGCGAGCGCGGCTCCCGTGGCGATCGAATCCGCAGCGAGTTTCTTTCAGGATGCGCCGGTGGGCGTGGCATTGGCCGACAATGCAGGCAAGCTGCTGGAAGCGAACGCGGCGTTCCGGGAATTCTTCGGGCTTGGGACCGCAGCGGGAAAATCTCTCGCCGATTGTCTCGATGCGGGCGATCGCCAGAACGTGGCCGATGCAATCGCGCGCGCGGCCGAAGGCGCTTCCGGCACGGCGCCCGTCGAACTGCGCCCAACCGGCCAGACCGACCGCATGGCCGAGCTCCACGTCAGCCCCGCCGGCGCCGGCAATGGCAACGCGATCCTCTATCTGATCGACGTGTCCGAGCAGAAGGCGCTGGAAACGAAATTCGCCCAATCGCAGAAGATGCAGGCAGTGGGCCAGCTGGCCGGCGGCGTGGCGCATGATTTCAACAATCTTCTCACCGTCATCATCGGCAACAGCGAATTCCTGCTGATGCGCCATCCGGCCGGAGATCCGTCGTTCAAGGAGATCAACGAGATTCACCAGAACGCGCTGCGCGCGGCGACACTGGTGGGCCAGCTTCTCGCTTTCTCGCGCAAGCAGACCCTGCAGCCGCGCGTGCTGATGCTGCGCGACGTGGTGGGCGAGCTCGCGCTGATGCTGCGCCGGTTGCTGCGCGAAGGCGTGGAGCTGAAACTCGAACACGGCGCCGATCTGTGGCCGGTTCATGCCGACGAGACGCAGATCTCCAACGCGATCATCAATCTCGTCGTCAATGCGCGCGACGCGATGCCGAAGGGCGGCGTCGTGACGATTTCCACCGCGAACGAAACCGTGGCGCAGGCCTCGGCCCTGGGCACCGCAATCATGCCGGCCGGCGATTACGTGCGCATCGAAGTGGGCGACACGGGAATCGGCATCACGAAGGAACATCTGGGCAAGATCTACGATCCGTTCTTCACCACCAAGCCCGTGGGTCAGGGGACGGGGCTGGGGCTCGCCACCGTCTACGGCATCATCAAGCAGACGGGCGGCTTCATCACGGTGGACAGCGAAGAGGGCAAGGGCACCCAGTTTCGCATCTATCTGCCGCGCTATCGCGGCGAACCCGCGGCGCAGGCGGCCGAGACCGAGCGCGCGAACCCGCGCGACATCACGGGCCAGGACACGATCCTCCTGGTGGAAGACGAAGAGGCCGTGCGCAGTTTCGCCGCGCGCGCGCTCAAGCTGCGCGGCTACAACGTGATCGAGGCGGCCGGCGGCGAAGAGGCGCTGGAGATCGTCACCAAATACGAGGGCACCATCGATCTCCTGATCACCGACGTGGTGATGCCAAGCATGGACGGGCCCACGCTGGTGCGCGCGGTGAAGCGGCTGAAGCCGCATATGGCGATCATCTTCATGTCGGGCTATGCGGAAGAGGCGTTCCGCCGCCACGACGAGAAGGCGGAGGATCTCCATTTCCTGCCCAAGCCCTTCGGCCTCAAGCAGCTTGCTGCGAAAGTGAAAGACGTCCTCTCCTGCACGCCTGCGCCGCGGCGCGCAGGCGGGGCGTGAGGGATCGTTAGCGGCTGTGTTTCGGCGCCTCGGAGTCGCACGGAATCGGCGCGCCGAGACCGCGGCCACCGGGCGCCCTCACATCGGCAATGCCGCAATTTTTTGGGTGCGCGGGCGTCGCCCCATATAGCTTCACATAAACCAGCTTCGCCGGCTGCTCTGATTTGAAGGCGACGTAGGGCACGATGTTGTTGTGGAATATGAGGAGCAGCGGGCCGAACGTGACGACGGCCGCAATCGCCGACACCACCAGCGCCTTGATCCAGATGGGAATTCTTTCGAACATTTTGCTCCGGGATGCGTGCCGCTTTCGCCGGAGCATAGCGCATATTCGGATCGATCCGGGTCACAAAACTTCGTCGGCGTCGTCTTGCGAAGCGCAATTGTCATTTGACCCTCCCCTTGAGGGAGGGTCGAAATTCTTTTCCGAGCGACAGCGAGAAGAAGAATTTCGGGGAGGGGCTTGCCACAGAATTCTGAGGTTTGCCCCTCCCCGAATTGCTTCGCAATTCGACCCTCCCTCAATCCGCCTACGCTGAAGCTTCGGCGGATAAGGCGCGTGGTCCGGCGAAGCCTCGGCGTAGCCGGACTCAAGGGGAGGGTTAGCGATGCTTTTGAATACGTGGCGCCACGCGTTAGTAAGTGACTTCCAGGCCCTTACAATTCTTCTGCGCCCATTGCAGATAGTCCGGGCGCTTGCAGGCGGGGTCCGCGAGCGGCGGCATGCAGTCGATGTGAGTTTGGAATTTCGGGCACACGAAGCGCGCGGTTTGCGATGGATTTAGCGGCGTCTTGATTTGTGGGTGCGCGGTTTGCCCGGGCGTCGATTGCGCCGCGGCCGGCAGCGCGGCCAACGCCAGGATCGTTCCGAACAGCAGTGCGATTCGCAGCACGGAATCGATCCGCTCTACCGCCGCGATTCGGAAAGCAGCATGATCCCGAACAGCGCGCCCACCGCCACGCCGATCCAGCTTCGCCACAGGGGAATCGCGTGGCCCGCGATGACGACTGCGAAGCCCGAATAGACCCGATAGGCGTGTATCGCCGCGCCCACCAGAAACAAAAGCCCGGCGATCGTCGTGAACGGCTTCGACATGATCTCCTCCACCCGCTTGTCCGCGGCAGCGTATCCCATCGCTTCGGACAAAAGAATGGCGGGGGGGTTCGCACTCCGACCCTGATCTTGTTGGACAGACCTATCGCGGACAACCTTGATCCGGGCGCGCGCCTATCGCGTCGACAATTTTCGCAAGCTGCATCTCGGTAAACGGCTTGTCGAGCTTCGGATAAATGTTGCGCATGTTGCCGGGCAATTCGGCAAAGCCGGTCGCCAAAATGACGGGCAGGCCCGGCCATTCCTTCTCGATGGCTTCCGCCAGCTGCAGTCCCGTCATCCTTGGCATCGCCTGATCGGTAATGACCAGGTCGATATCATTCGTCCTCAGCAGGTTCAGTGCGGCTTCGCCCGAATTTGCTTCATGCACTTTATGTCCCAGCTCTTCGAGCATGGCAGTCGTGTTCAGGAGCACCAGCGCATCGTCATCGACCGCGAGGACGGTCACCGCGCCCTTCGCGTTCGGATCGAGACGCAGCTTCGCGAGTTTCACCGCGTCCGCGATCAGCGACTCGATCTCCGCGCGGTCGAAGTCCGCAACCGAGTTCAGCTCGACGTAACGCGCCGTCTTGCCCTGACCTTGCAGCAGCTTGTTCGGGTCCGACTTCGACAGCTGAGCGCCCTTCCCAAATCCCAGCTTCACCAAATGCGGGTACACCGAGATCGAGCACACTGCCTCGTAGCCCCGCTCGGTCGGTGAATATGAAATCACGAGCGCGTTCTGGTTCTCGTACACGTACACGATCTCGAAAAGACCGGGCAGCCGAGCCCGCAGCTTCGCGCGCAACGCCTTTCCGAGTTTGGCCATCGCCGGCTCGTACTTCGCGAAGTAGCTCGCGAGCTGTGTTTCGACATTCGTCATTGGCGGTCGCTTTCATTGAACAAGCGCGTACCCTCGTCCGCGCCCAGGGAGACGAGAAGCGCGTCCAGTTGCGCGAACGACTCGCCCGCCCCGCTCGTACTCCCGGAGGCGATGGCACCGTCGAGAGCTTCCTTCGAGGGATGGAGATCGTGCATGACCACCAGGGTCTCGGCACCTCGTTCTTCGAAGGTCACCGTGGTGACGGCCCCATCTTCGCCACCTTCGTCATTCGTCCAGACGAGGCGAGAGTGCTGCGTCACTTCGATGTACCTGCCGAAGAACTCCATAGGCTGCTCTGAGGCAGCGTGGCCGAACACGAAACGGTACGTGCCTCCCGTACGAACATCGGTCTCGCAGGAAATGAAGGATATCCCGAACGACTTCGGCGCCCACCACCGCTTGAGCAGCTCGGGCTTGGTCCACGCCTCGAACACGATGCGCGCCGGGCCGTTGAATGTTCGCGTAACGACGAGCTCACGCTCGGACTTCCGTTCCACCGTCGTCCGGTTCTTCATGGGGGCAGGCTCACTCTCTCTTCTTGCGTCCATCGATCTTCTCCTTCCGTTTCAGTTCCTCGATAACCTTGTCCAGCTCGTCGAAGCGTGCGCTCCAGAGCTGGTGGTACCTCTCGATCCATGCCGCCTCTTCCTCCAGTCGGCGCAGGCCGAGCTTGCAGGTCCGCACGCGCCCGATCTTCTCCGTGGTGACCAGTCCCGCTTGCTCCAGGACGCCGACATGCTTCTTCATGCCGGTGAGGGTCATATGGAACTTCTCGGCAAGGTCCGTGATCGAAGCGTTTGAACGCCCGAGCTGCTCCAGAACGCCGCGTCGGGTGACGTCCGAGAGCGCGGCGAACGAGGCATCGAAGCGGGCTTGGCTATACTGAACCATTAGGTTCAGTATGTAACACAGGGATTGGCGGCATGCAAGGGCATGCCGAGCGCGCGGCTCGCGTTGGCAATTGCTGCTGTTAACCGCCCTCGACGCGCCCTCTGAACAGAATACAGCAATTTGTTTACGCCGGCCGCTTGAGAAAGGGACTGCTACGGCGTCACGATCGGGAAATTCGGCGTCAGCGGTTCGATCAATCCGGTGAGCGCGTCGTAAAGCGCCGCATCGCCCTCGATGACGATGTCGCCGCTCGCCACCCGCGCCGCCGCCGGCATGCCGGCCAGAAGCGTCAGCAGCAGGTCCGGCCGCTTCATGCGCGCGGTCGCACCCGCATCCGGATCGCTCACGCCCGCCTCGTGGATCATCACGCCGTTTTCGACCGTAATCAGGTGCGTCTCGCGCCGGTCGGTCAGTTCGATGTTGATCTTGAACGCGCGCGCGGCCGCCTTGCGCGGGTTGACGCGGACGGCGGCGAAATCGAGCAGCATGGGCGTCGTCGTCGCGGCCAGGACATCCATGCTCATGCCGGCGGGCGGCAATTTGACGACGCCGTGGGCGAGTTCCTGCGCGCCCGTCAGATAGATGTTGCGCCAGGTGCCGGCCTCGGATTCGAATCCGAGGCGCGTGTAGATCGCGGCCAGCTGCGCGCGCGCCGCCGCATTGCTCTCGTCGGCGAACACGACATGATTGAGCAAGGTCGCCGCCCAGCGCAGCTCGCCCGCCTGCTCGGCCTTCGCGGCAATTTCCATCACCGCCTCCGCGCCGCCCATCGCTTCGACATAGCGCTTGGCTGCGGGCTCCGGCGGCAGCGGATTGAGGTTGGCGGGATTCGCGTCGTACCAGCCCATATAACGCTGATACACGGCCTTCGAATTGTGACTCATCGTGCCGTAATAGCCGCGATTGAACCATTGCTTCGCCAGCACGTCGGGAAGTTTCAGCACCTCGGCGATCTCCGCCGACGTGAGGCCGTCATTCATCAGCCGCACGGTCTGGTCGTGGAGGAATTTGTAGGCGTCGCGGTGGCTGGTGAGAAACGCCACGATCTCGTCCTGCCCGAAGCGGGGAATTCCGTGGGCGGCAAACATGATGTCGCTTCTGGCTCCGAACAGCCGGATCGATTGCGTCAGGTAATCGGCCCACGCCTTGGCGTCGCGCACCAGCGCGCCCCGCGCCGGCAAGAGATTGTGCATGCAGAGGTTCGCGTTCTCCGCCATGAACACGGCGCGGAATTGCGGCAAATAGAAATTCATCTCCGCGGGCGCTTCGGTGCCGGGCGTGAGCTGGAACACCATCGTCACGTCGCCGATCGTGATCTCCTGCCCCGTCGCGGTGACGATATCGGTGGGCGCGATCAGCGACAGCGAGCCCAGCGACGGGCGCGGGCCGAGGCCGCTTGTCATCTCGCCTTCCGTCCCGCCGGGGAGCGTAAGCCCGAACTGGAAGCGGGCGCGGCGCAGCATGGCGGGGCCGGCGATGATGTTTTCGGACACCGCGTGTTCGAGGAATCCTTCCGGCGCGATGATCCTGACCGTGCCCGCGGCGACGTTCGCGGCGCTCGCGACGCCGCCCACGCCGCCATAGTGATCGACATGGCTGTGGGAATAGACGACGGCGAGCACGGGCTTCTTGCCCAGGTGTTCGCTGACGAGTTCATAGGCCGCGCGCGCCACCTCGACCGAGGTCAGGGAATCGACCACGATCCAGCCCGTCCCCGCATCGATGAACGACACGGTCGACACGTCGAAGCCGCGCACCTGGAAGATGCGGTCGGCCACCTGGAACAGCCCGTTCATGGTGAGGATCTGGGCCTGGCGCCACAGGCTGGGATTCGCCGTTTCGGGCGCGGCGTCTTTCAGGAATGCATAAGTCGAAAGGTCGTAGGCGACGCGGCCGTCGTCGCGCTTGATGACGGGGTCCTTGCGCGTGGCGATGAAGCCGCGCGATGCGAATTCGAAATCCTTCCGGTCGTCGGCCGCCACCAGCTGGCGGACTTCGTCGAATGCGTCCATCGGGCGTCTCGCGGATGTGGTGCGGGCCAATTCATTTCAGGCCGCACCGGATTGGGCAAGCGGCGGAGGATCTGGTCACGATGCGTGTCGGCCGGCCGCTGATCTGCAGGCGACGGCCCATGCAGGGCGCCCCGCCAATCGGCCTTTGCGGCGCCGGAGCGGGCGGCTGCGATGTCGCGCCCGCGCGATTGGCTTTGCAGCGGCTTTGTCTGCACATAGTCTTGCCCATGGTGCTGCAGAGCGAATCCGGGGGGCGGATGACCGAGGAGATGGAAGGCGGCGGCGATGCGGCGCAGGCCGCGCTCACATTGGCGCTCGGCGGCGCGAGCCGCGCGAAGGCCGACCTTTTCCTCGACGAACAGATCAAGGCGACCCGCGAACAGACGATCCTGGCGCGGCTTCAGGCCGACGAATTGCGGCGCGAAGACCGGGTGCGGCATTGGTCGCTGCGCGTGCATCACATCAGCGACGTCCTCAAGCTCGCGTTCGAGCTCGCGCTGGCATTGATCTTCACCGCGGTGGTCGCTTGCATCGGCGCCGTCGTGTGGACGGCCGCGCATGACGACGGGCTGGTGATCGAGGCCTTCAAGGTGCCGCCGGACATGGCGGCGAAAGGCCTCACCGGCGACGTGGTGGCGAGCCAGCTTCTGGACCGGCTGACCGATCTTCAGGCGCAAACCGATTCCGCGCGGGCGCCGAACTCCTATTCCAGCGATTGGGGCAACGACATCAAGATCGACATCCCGAACACCGGGGTCTCGATCGGCGAAGCCTATCGCTATCTCGCCGGATGGCTGGGGCACCAGACACACATCACCGGCGAGATCTACCGCACCGCGAACGGGATCGCCCTCACCGCGCGCGTCGGCGGCAGCGCCGGTATCGAATTCACCGGCAGCGAAGACAAGTTGAACGGTCTCGTGGGGTCGGCCGCCGACCGCATCTATCATCTGACGCAGCCTTTTCGCTACGCGGTGTATCAGATATCTCACGGTCATTTTGCGGAAGCAGACGCCGCACTGCAGGCGCTGGCGCTGAATGGTCCGGCGTCCGAAAGGCCATGGGCGTATGCGATATGGCTCTATCTTCCCCTGAACCGGGATGACATCACCGATGCTCTCGACCGCGCACACAAAGCGATCGCATTGGGTCCCGATCTGCCATTGGCCCAAATCAACGCCGCCCAGATTGAAGCCGACGCCGGCCACGACGAGCAGGAGCTGGATGACGTCGAGGCGGCCGGCAGATCTCTCGCCGGCGCTGGCAGGAATCTCGTGGCGAAGAACCAGGCGAATGTGATGGCGATCGAGGCCGAAGCGACCGTCGACGAGGAATTGGGCGATTTTCCGGCTGCGGTCGAAAAATACGGCGAGATCCAGGCCGCACCCGACTTCGTCGGTTCGCATTGGTCGTCGGCATATTTGAAGTCGGAAGATACGGCGCTCATGCACGACGTTCCGGCAGCGCGCCGCGATCTCGAATCCTACACCGACGCAGAGCTGTTTCATCTGTCGGCGATCGGCTCCGGCTGGAATATGGTGAACTTCCTGTTTCCCCAATTCGCGCAGGCGGCAGCGCTCGGCCGATGGGCGGCCGCGCGCCGCGACATCGAGGAGGTGCTCGCGGCGCCGGAGGCGCGCGGCATCGATTCCCGCATCGAAGTGCGAACGCAAACCTGGCCGTGGCTTGCCCTTGCCGAAGCGAATATGGGCGACGGCAACGCGGCCTGGGCGCTGATCGGCAAGACGCCGCTAGATTGCTATCTGTGCCTGCGCGTGCGCGGAAACATCGATGCGGTCGGGAAGAACTGGAACGGGGCTTTCTATTGGTTCGCCCGCGCCACGGCGCTGGCGTCCTCGATCCCCTTCGCCTATTCGGATTGGGGCGCGACGCTGCTCGCGAAGGGCGATGCCGACGCGGCAATCACGAAATTTGAATCCGCACATGCCAAAGGCCCACATTTTGCCGATCCGCTGGAGATGTGGGGCGAGGCGCTGACCCGGAAGAACCGCTCCGACCTTGCGCTGGCGAAATTCGCGGAAGCCGACAAATACGCGCCCAATTGGGGACGCCTCCATCTCAAATGGGGAGAGGCGCTCTTATGGTCCGGCGACAAGGCGGGCGCCGCGAAGCAATTCGGCTTCGCCTCACATCTCGATCTGACGCCGTCCGAAAAGTCCGAACTCGCGCGGTTGGGGGGCACGCATGTCTGAAAAAGACGAGCCGCTTTCGAAACCGGACGCGCGCGAGGCCGACGGTGGCGCGGCCGCCGCGATGTTTGCCATGGGGTCGGCAAGCCGCGCGCAAGCCGACGCCTATCTGGAGAAACAGACGAAGCTCAGCGACATCCAGGTCGAGCTGGGCCGGGAACAGGTCGTCCTGGCCCGCCTGCAGGCGGAAGAATTCCGCCGCGAGGACAGTCTGCGCCACTGGTCGCTGCGCGTGCGCCACATCAGCGACGTGATGAAGCTCTCCTTCGAAATCGCGGTGGCCTTCATCGTTCTCGCCATCGCCGCCTTCATCGGCGGCGCGGTCTGGGCGGCGGCGCACGCAGACGGCCTGGTCATCGAATTGTTCAACGTTCCGGCCGATATGGCGGTGCGTGGCCTTTCGGGGCAGGTGGTCGCCGCAAAGCTGCTCGACCGGCTGACGGTCATGCAGAACGAATCCGCTTCGTCGCGGCCGGCAGCGAGCTTCGCGAGTGACTGGACCCACGACATCAAGGTTGCGATCCCCGAGACCGGCGTGTCGTTGGGCGAACTGGAGCGCTATCTTCGCGAATGGCTGGGCCACGAAATGCACCTGTCGGGCGACGTCTACGAAACGGCGAATGGCGTCGCGCTCACCATCCGGCTCGGCGACGCCCCCGGCGAGACGTTCGCCGGCCGACTCTCGGATCTCGACAAACTGACGGAACAGGCGGCGGAAGCCGTGTTCCGAACGGCGCAACCCTATCGCTTTGCGGGCTATATCGGGCCCCGTGAAGGCCGCACCGCCGAGGCGCTGGCGATTTTCAACGATCTCGCGAGGACCGGAGGTACCGAAGACCGCGCCTGGGCCAATGACGAGTTGGGGGTTCTGGCAATGTATGTGGGAAACTTCGCGCAAGCGCGCCTCGATGAGCGCCGTGCGATGCGGACTGACCTGCATCTGCCGTACCCACCGCTGATTCTATCCATTGTCGCATCGTCGCAAGGTCACGACGCCGAGGCGCTCACGAATCTTCGCCAATATGTGACTCTGCTCAACGACCATGGTGTGGAGGAGCTTGGCGCGAGCGACAACATCGAGCGCATTCGACAGGCAAACGGTCTTTTGGCGGATACCGATGGCGACTATCGCGAGGCCGCTTCTGATTTTCTCGCGGCGGGCGGGGCCGGCACGACGGCCGTGGCGGCCGATCTCGCATTGGCGCACGATGTAGCCGCTGCGCGCTCGCAACTCTCCGGCCGCACGCCGGCCCGTAATATGAACACCGGTCGCGTGCCCGCCGCCGAAGCTGCCATTGCCGAGGCGGAAGCGGCGATGGATGTCGCGGATTGGCGTGGAGCCGCCGTCTTGCTGGAACAGGCCGGCGCGCTGGCGCACGAGGCCGTGCTGCACAGCAAATTTCCGTTCAGCGATCGGGTCTATCGCGACGTGAAGACCGGTCCCTGGCTCGCGCTTTCCAATGCCGAACTGGGCCAGAACGCGAAGGCCGACGCGATCCTCCGGTCTTTCCCTCCCGACTGCGATGTTTGCGACCGCGTGCGGGGACGCATCGACGCCATCCGGCACAATTGGAGCGGCGCGAGCTATTGGTTCGCAAAAGTGTCGGCGCGGTCGCCCGGGATTCCATTTGCCGATACGGATTGGGGCGCGATGTTGCTGCAACAGGGCAAGTACGGCGACGCAATTGCGAAATTCAAATCTGCCAATGAGAAAGGCCCGCATTTCGCCGATCCGCTGGAGATGTGGGGCGAGGCGCTGATTGCGAAGAACCGTTTGGACCTCGCGCTGGCGAAGTTCGAGGAGGCCGACAAATACGCGCCGAACTGGGGACGCCTCCATCTCAAATGGGGCGAGGCGTTGTTCTACGCCGGGCACAAGGACGAGGCAAAGAGGCAACTCACTATCGCGGAACACCTCGATCTTTCGCAAGCCGACCGCGCTTCGCTCGCAAATTGGACCGCCGCACATGGCTGAGGAAGAAGCGCGGGGAGGATCGAGAGCATCGGCGCGCACGGAGTCTGTCGATCCCGCCGCCATGTCGCTCGCGCTCGGCGCGGCCACGCAATTCGCCGTTGCGGCGACGCTTTTTCTTGCGCCATCCGAAAAATCCGAACTCGCGCGCATGGAGGCCGGCCATGGCTGACAATCTCCTTGACGCACAGACGGACGCGGAAGAAACGGCGCAATCGAATGCCACTGCGGTCGCTCTCGCGCTTGACGGCGCCGGCGCCAAACCTGAGCTGGCCGAGGCCATCGCCGCGTTCCTCGGCGAACAGCGCAGACTTATGGAGGAGCAGCGCGAGCAGCTACGGGACCAGGTCAGGCGCATGAAGCTCGGTATCGTCGATCAGCGCTTCTCCATCGCGCTGAAAGCGATGATTGCGCTGGCCGGGTTTATCGTTGCCGCCGGGTTCGCTTTCATGGTCTGGAACGCTTACAACAGCGGCGGTTTGGTGATCGAGCCGTTCTCCGTGCCGCCCGACCTTGCCGCGCGCGGCTTCACGGGCCAGGTCGTCGCCTCGAAATTGCTGGACCGAATAGCTGTCATGCAGGCTCAAACGGATTTGCAGCGCGATCCGCAGACCTTCACGAATTTCTGGGGCGACGATATCAAGGTCCAGATTCCGGAAACCGGAATCTCGCTGGGTGAACTCGACCGTTACCTGCGCGAAGTGCTCGGTCACCCTACGCAGATCACGGGCGAGATCGTGCGCAATGCGAACGGCCTCAGCCTCACCGCGCGGGCGGGTATCCAGGGCAACGGAACGGTGGCTGGGCCGGATGCCGACATCGATTCCCTGGTGCAGAAGCTGGCGGAATCCATTTACGGAATCACACAACCGTACCGCTATGGAATTCTGGCTGCGCGAACACGACAGAAACGCAGAGGGCATTGCCGTCTTCATCGCGCTCGCCAAGACCGGCCCGCCAAACGAACGCCCATGGGGTTATCTCGGCTGGGGCAACGCACAGGAAGAGTCGACCAGCATCTCCGCACGACTCGCAATGATGCGGAAGATTTTGACCATATCGGATCTCTATCTGGCGAGGCAGAACATTGCGCTCATCGAAGACGAGACCAGTCATCCCGAAGCCGCCCTGCGTGACTTCCGTTCTATCGTGCCGATGCTATCCGCAGCGTCCCACGGCGATATCCGCGCCAACGTTGTTCCGATTGCCGAGAAAAGATTGCAGTCCTTTATCGACCTGAATCTCGGAGCCTTTCATGAAGCGGTCCCGCTCTGGGAAGCAGAGATCGCGTTCGGCCCGCAGGGCGTCAATTACAACATGCATGCCAATCTGGCGCGCGCAGAACTTGGGGAGCACGATCTATCTGCCGCTCGCGCCACTATGGCGGAGTTTGCCGAACTTGGCGGCATCAATCCGCACAATGGCTCGCTCGATATTGTCACGGCGCGCATGATGATTGGCATCGAAGCGCAGGATTGGCCGGCGGTGCTTGCCGAATATCGGGCTGCCGGCCCGCTGTCCGCGCGCTATCCGGGCCTGCGCACGATTGCGCCCTCCACCGAGTTTCCGCTGCTCGCCTATGCCGATGCCCGGTTGGGCGACTTCAAGGCCGCCGACACGCTGATCGCACGGACGCCGGCCGGTTGCTACAGATGTCTGATCTTTCGTGCGCGCATCGACGAACTGCGAGGCCAGCCTGCACGAGCCGAATGGTGGTTCGTGCGCGCCGTCAATGCGGCGCCGTCCATTCCGTTCGCCTATTCCGAATGGGGTGCAATGTTGCTGGCGAAAGGCAACGCGGACGGCGCGATAGTCAAGTTCAAAGCGGCGAACGGGAAAGGCCCGCATTTCGCCGATCCCTTGGAAATGTGGGGCGAGGCGCTGATCGCGATGAACCGTTTGGACCTCGCGCTGGCGAAGTTCGAGGAAGCGGCGAAAGACGCGCCCAACTGGGGTCGCCTGCACCTCAAATGGGGCGAGGCGCTGCTATGGGCCGGCGACAAGGGGGGAGCGACAAAGCAATTCGCCATCGCCGCACATCTCGATCTGTCCGCAACCGACAAGGCGGCTCTTGCCCGAGTGAGCGCCATGCCGGGATGAACGTAGAGTGCTTTTTAGTTCGATTGAATCGCGCGGCAGCCCCCTTCCGTCACGCGGCTGACGCCGCGCGCCACCTTCCCCCGCAAGGGGGGAAGATCAAGAAAAAGCGGAATGTAAATCTGTTTCTTAGCCTTCCCCCCTTGCGGGGGAAGGTGGACGCCTCGCATTTCGCGAGGCGGACGGAAGGGGGGCCGCGCACAAACTCAATTCAATGCTGCCCCAGGAAGACGCCGAATTTCATCCGTATATTCGTCGTGGACGCCGCCGATGTCGCCGAGCGCCGCCAATCCTTGTCTGCTATGGTGCGGCGACGCAAAGCGGCGCGGGGGGAAACATGCAACGATTGGCTCCGGTCTGGCGGGCGGTGATCGAGACGGGCTTCATCATCTTCCTGTTCTATTCGAATCTCCTGATGGGAGAGTTCACGCGGGCCAACAGCCTGCACGGCAAGAGCTTCGCGGCCGCCCTCGCCGACATCTTCACCACCACCAATTTCGCCATCGGCATCGTTTCGGCGCTGATCGGCTATGTCGTGGTCGAATATCTTCGCAAGAAGATCTAGGCCGCAGGAACTGGCGATGACGACGACAAAGCCCCTTGGCATATTGTTCATCGCGATATTCTTCGCGGCGGCGACCGCCATTCTCCTGTGCGCCGGCGCGGCACTGTCGTTTCCGGGATCGCGGCTGGACGCGATCTGGAGTCTCTATCCCGCACGCCGCGCGCTGCTCATGCCATATCGCGCCTGGTTGGGGCCGGGGTTTCTCGCGCTGGCGATCGCGATGGCGGCTGCCTCCGCCGGATGTTTTCGCAGGCGCAGATGGGGCTGGCGGCTGTCGGTTGCGATCTTCGCCGTCAACGGGCTTGGCGACGCGGCGCAACTGGTCATGGGCCGCGTTCTCGAAGGGGGCATCGGCGTCGCGATTGCCGGCGCGATCCTGTTCTATCTGACGCGCGCAGGCGTGCGGCAGGCGTTCGCGTGAGCAGGTATTGCTTGATGTTCCAGCTACTTTAAGAGCTGCGCGAAGTTCCGGTTGACGCGTTTGATCAAGCGGCGCACGCTTTTCGTCACGATGCGAATTTATGCCCGGCGGCGGCCGGGCTTTTTGTTGGGCGGTCTTGTGTGCGTCCCCCTCACCCGCATTGCCGCCGCGTAGAGACCTCGCATTTGCTCGCCCTCTCCCAGTGGGGGCGAGGGAAGTTGCGCGCTGCATCACTTCTCCCTCGCCCCCATCGGGGGAGAGGTGGAGATAGCGACAGCGTATCGACCGGGTGAGGGGGTGCTGGGGCTATCGAAATCCAGAAAGACAAGCCGCTTCGCTGGTATTCGCTGCTAAAATCCCCGGTTGCGGCGGGGCGCGCGCGCGGACGCCTTGCGGCCATTGGCTCTCAGGCAATTCGTATACGGAGCATCGGGAAAATTTCGCTGTTGTCGTCGCTGCTCTAGGGAATCGCCGCCCATCCGGCCGCCGCAAAAGCCAGTTCCGGCCTGGGATTCGCGGGCGTTTTGCCGCTCCGCGTACCGGCGCCCGCGAGCGGTTGAACGATAGTGGAACGTGAACGTCATAACCCTTGTAAATCAATGGCTTATAACGTGCCTTGCAAACGAGAACAAAACATGCACATTGAGATTTCGCGGCCCTTGGGATTTGGGGGGCGCTATGAAATAAGGAGGCGATCGATCATGGCACAGGCGAATCTTCAGGTGGTGGGACGGGAAGACGGCAGCGGCGATCGGAGACGGGCACTGGAAGCGGCCCTTTCCCAGATCGACCGGGCGTTCGGCAAGGGCTCGATCATGAAGCTCGGCCAGCGCGAAGGCGCGGTCGATGCCGACACGGTGTCCACGGGCTCGCTGAGCCTCGATATCGCGCTGGGCATCGGCGGGTTCCCCCGCGGCCGCGTGGTCGAAATCTACGGCCCGGAATCCTCGGGCAAGACCACCCTGGCGCTCCATGCGGTCGCCGAAGTGCAGAAGAAGGGCGGCATCGCTGCCTATATCGACGCCGAGCACGCGCTCGATCCGGTCTATGCGCGCAAGCTGGGCGTCGACGTGGACGAGCTCCTGATCTCCCAGCCCGACACGGGCGAGCAGGGCCTCGAAATCACCGACACGCTGGTCCGCTCCGGCGGCGTCGATCTCGTGGTGATCGATTCGGTGGCGGCGCTCACCCCCAAGGCCGAGCTCGAAGGCGAGATGGGCGACCAGCTGCCGGGCCTGCAGGCCCGCCTGATGAGCCAGGCGCTGCGCAAGCTGACCGGCTCGATCTCCAAATCGAACTGCCTCGTCATCTTCATCAACCAGATCCGCATGAAGATCGGCGTCATGTTCGGCAGCCCGGAAACGACGACGGGCGGCAATGCGCTCAAATTCTACGCTTCCGTGCGCCTCGACATCCGCCGCATTGGCGCGATCAAGGACCGCGACGAAGTGGTGGGCAACCAGACGCGCGTGCGCGTGGTGAAGAACAAGGTCGCCCCGCCCTTCAAGCAGGTCGAGTTCGACATCATGTACGGCGTGGGCATCTCCAAGACCGGCGAGCTGGTCGATCTGGGCGTCAAGGCCGGGATCGTCGAGAAGTCCGGCTCCTGGTTCTCCTATGAGGGCACGCGCATCGGCCAGGGCCGCGACAACGCCAAGCAGTTTCTCGCCGACAACAAGGACATGGCAGCGAAGATCGAGGCCCAGATCCGGCAGAATGCCGGGCTGATCGGCCAGGCGCTTACCCATGCGGGCGAGGACGAACCGGCCGCGGCCGCCGAAGACTGACGTCGTTCCTGTTGGCATGGGAACGGCTCCTGAAGGGGCGTCGCTTGCGGCGCCCCTTCGCTTTTGGGGGTGGGGCCGGCGTACGGGCAAGGGTGGACACCCTTTCCGGCGCAAGGTTACAAGCGGCGGATGAAAAGCCTGACCGAAACGCGCGCGAGCTTCCTCGACTTCTTCAAGGCGAAGGGTCACGAGGTCGTGCCGTCCTCGCCGCTGGTGCCGCGCAACGACCCCACGCTGCTCTTCACCAATGCGGGCATGGTGCAGTTCAAGAACGTGTTCACCGGCCAGGAGAAGCGGCCCTATTCGCGCGCCGCGTCGGCGCAGCGATGCGTGCGCGCCGGCGGCAAGCACAACGACCTCGACAATGTCGGCTATACCGCACGCCATCTCACCTTCTTCGAGATGCTGGGGAATTTTTCGTTCGGCGACTATTTCAAGGCGGACGCCATCGCGTTCGCCTGGGAATTGGTGACGAAGGATCTGGGACTCCCCAAGGATCGCCTGCTCGCCACCGTCTATGTCGACGACGACGAAGCGTTCGATCTGTGGCGCAAGATCGCCGGTCTGCCCGAATCCAGGGTGATTCGCATTTCCACTTCGGCCAACTTCTGGTCGATGGGCGATACGGGCCCGTGCGGGCCGTGCTCGGAGATTTTCTTCGATCTCGGCGACAGCGTGCCCGGCGGCCCGCCCGGTTCGCCCGACGAGGATGGCGATCGTTTTCTGGAATTCTGGAATCTCGTTTTCATGCAATACGAGCAACTTGCGGGCGGCGAGCGGGTCGCGCTGCCGAAGCCCTCGATCGACACGGGCATGGGGCTTGAGCGCGTTTCCACGTTGCTGCAGGGCGTTCACAGCGTGTTCGAGACCGATCTGTTCCGGCATCTGATCGCGGCGTCCGCGGACGCGAGCGGCGTGCCGCCCGACGGCGAGCAGGCCGCCAGCCACCGCGTCATCGCCGATCATTTGCGCGCGTCGTCGTTCCTGATCGCGGACGGCGTGCTGCCGTCCAACGAAGGGCGCGGCTATGTGCTCCGGCGGATCATGCGCCGCGCGATGCGCTATGCGCATCTCCTGGGCACCAAGGATCCGCTGATGTACCGGCTCGTGCCCACGCTGGTGGCCGAGATGGGCGGCGCCTATCCGGAGCTCAAGCGCGCCGAGGCGCTCGTCACCGAAACGCTCAAGCTCGAAGAGCTGCGCTTCCGCGACACGCTCGCCCGCGGCATCAAGCTGCTCGACGAAGCGACGGCGGGAATGGGCAAGGGCGACCGGCTCGCGGGCGAAGTCGCGTTCAAGCTCTACGACACGTTCGGATTTCCGCTCGACTTGACGGAAGACGCGTTGCGGGCGCGCGGCATCGCCGTCGATACGGCCGGCTTCGACGCGGCGATGACGCGCCAGCGCGAAGAGGCGCGCAAGGCGTGGTCGGGCTCGGGCGAAGCGGCGACGGACACGCTCTGGTACGCCATCCGCGAAGAACTGGGCGCGACGGAATTCCTGGGCTACGACACCGAGAAAGCCGAAGGCACCATCGTCGCCATCGTCAGGGACGGCGCGCGGGTGGAGCGCGCCGACACCGGCGAGACCGTTCGCATCCTGACCAACCAGACGCCGTTCTATGCCGAGTCCGGGGGACAGGTCGGCGATCGCGGTGCGATGAAGCCCGCCAAAGGCGAGGGCAAGGTCGTCGACACCGAAAAGAAACTGGGCAGTCTGCATATCCACGTCGTGGAAGTGACGCGCGGCGGCTTTGCGGTGGGCGATGCCGTCGATCTGCGCGTGGACGGCGAACTGCGCCGCGCCACGCGCGCCAATCATTCGGCGACGCATCTGCTTCACGCCGCGCTCAAGCGCGTATTGGGGCCGCATGTGTCGCAAAAGGGTTCGCTGGTGGCGCCCGACCGCCTGCGGTTCGATTTCAGCCATCCCAAGGCGGTCACACCGGAAGAGCTCGAACGCATCGAAACCCAGGTGAATGAGATTGTGCGCCAGAATTCCGATGTGGCGACGCGCCTCCTGCCGACCGATCAGGCGATCGCGGCGGGCGCCGAAGCGCTGTTCGGCGAAAAATATGGCGACGAAGTGCGCGTGCTCACCATGGGCGACGATGCAGGCGGGTCGAAACCCTATTCCGTCGAACTGTGCGGCGGCACGCATGTGCGCCGTCTGGGCGACATCGGCCTGTTCACGATCCTGTCGGAAAGCGCAGTCGCGGCGGGCGTGCGCCGCATCGATGCGCTGACCAGCGAAGGCGCGCGGCGCCATCTCTCCCGCCAGGCGGAGCTGGCGCGCGAAGCAGCCATGGCATTGAAAACGACGACGGCGGAATTGCCGGAGCGCGTGATGCAATTGGCGGACGAGCGCCGCAAGCTCGAACGCGAGCTCGCCGAGACGCGGCGCGCGCTTGCGCTAGCCGGGCCGTCGCAGGGCGGCGACGGCGAAGCGCCGCGCGAGATCGGCGGAACGAAAGTCGTGCTGCGCATCGTCGAAGGCGTGTCGGCGAAAGATCTCAAGGGTCTCGCCGACGACGCCAAGGCGAAAATCGGCTCGGGCGTAGTCGCGTTCGTGGCCGTCGCCGACGGCAAAGCCTCGCTCGTCGTCGGCGTCACCGACGATCTGAAGGACAGGATCAGCGCGGTCGATCTCGTGCGCGCGGGCGCGGAGAAACTGGGCGGCAAGGGCGGCGGCGGCCGCCCCGACATGGCGCAGGCCGGCGGTCCCGACGGCGCCCGCGCCGCCGACGCGCTCAGCGCCATCGAGCAGCGGCTCACGCAACTCTGATACGCGAGCTTTCGACCAACGGTCGGAGTTCACTTCCCAAAAATTTGTCATGGCCCGCGCCTGCGGGCCACCCAGGTGACACATATCCAATCTCGAAGATCGCGCAAGAATTCGAGTATCGCTTGCGGCAACGAACAAATTTCAACTGGGTGGCCCGCAGTCGCGGGCCATGACAACAAAAGATCGAAAAGCTGGAGCTGCCGATCTTACGCCTTATGGAACACGCAGATCTTGTTGCCGGTGGGGTCGCGCAGATAGGCGCCGTAGAAGCTTGTGGAATCCGCGGGCCGGAATCCCGGTGCGCCTTCGTCCTTGCCGCCTGCCTTGAGGCCCGCGTCATAGGCCTTCTGGACCTCGTCCTTCGACTTGGCGACAAACGCGATCATGCTGCCATTGCCCACGGTGGCGGGCTTCTTGTCGTGCGGCGGGCAGACATAGACGCTGTGCGCGTCGGCGCCCTTCGCGCCATAGCCGATCCAGCCGCCGTCCGCGAATTTCCTGTCGCTGCCGATCTCGCCGAACACCGCGTCGTAAAACTTGCCGGACGCTTCGGTATCCAGCGCCCCGATGGTGATGTAGCCGATCATGAAACCCTCCCAAAATCTGGACGCGAAGCCTATCGGGAACTCTGGAACATATCAAGAACAAACTTGCAGACCTGCCCTGCGTGGCGCGAAACCCTCCACCACTCTTCTCCGCATTCTTTGCTGCCTGCCGATCACGGCCCCTCGGCCGCGATCGTGCGCACAACCTTGCCGTTCGCGCCCAGAAACTGGATCGAGGCCGCCCCGCCCGCGGTCACGTTCAAAACCAGCCGCGTGCGCCCCTGCGCGTCCTTGAGATTGATGCGCGCATCCTTGTCCTGATTTTTTCCGATGAACAGGCGCGGCGCCCCGAATGCGCCCGCCGATTCCAGCTTCTCGATTTGCGCGGTCTTGCCGGGGCCGTCCGGCATGGCTTCCAGTTTCGAAAGGTTCGTGAAATCCAGCGGCGCGTCCGGCCGGTCATCGATGCTCAGGCCCGCAACACGCTTTCCGTCCGCCTCGTTCTGCTCCAGCGTGACCACTTGATCCTGCTCATATTGATCGAAGCTCAGATGGCCGCCGCTGTCGACATGGCCGTCGCGGCTGCGGCCGCCGAACACAAGCCCGCCGTTCTCGGTGCCTTCGTCGTTGAAGAAAATCATGCCCGCGACATCGTTTCGCGAGGCGTGCGGATATTCCTTGCCCCTGACGATGATGCCGGGGAATTCCGCTTTGTCGGAAATCGCCAGGCGCAGCGTACCGTCGGGTTCGACCACATCGATGCGATGAACCGTGATTTTGTCGAATGAGGTGTTTCTCATCCCGCCGATCGCCTGACCGGCGGCGATCGCCACCAATGTCGTTGCGACGCCGGTGGCGTAAACGGCGATCGTTTTGCTGATCTTCACGGTACAACTCCTTCTGAATCCGGTTGCTTACCTCAGGGCGTGCGCAGCCAGTCTTCCGGCAGGCCGAGCCAGGCGCAACGGCCGGTATCCGACGCGGTGAGATTGGGCGCCGGCAATGGATCGCCGGTGAAGCCGCCGCCGGCAATGCCGGTGTGATCGGGCAGAAAGCCGTAGCTTTTCCAATAGAGCGTCGTGCCGCAACGGGCGCAGAAAAAGCGGTCGTAACCCGCCGCGCCCTCTTTCGCATAGACGTTCAGCGCGCCGTTTTTGGCGACGATATTCGCATCCGGGAAATAGGCAGACCAGCCGAAGGCGCTGCCCGTGCGTCTCTTGCAACTCGAGCAATGGCAGATGCCGTTGAGGGCGGGCTCACCGGACACCTCGATCGAACAGTCCCCGCAACAGCACCGCGCCGTCCGCGTTGCACTCATGGCGATCAGGCCATCGCTTTCTTCAAGATTCTCGTCCACCTTGTCGAGGAAGCCTTCGGTGGTGAGCCATTTCTGATCGGGGCCTACGAGCAGCGCGAGATCCTTGGTCATGAAGCCGGCCTCGACCGTATCGACGCACACCTTCTCCAGCACATGGGCGAATTTCG
This sequence comes from uncultured Alphaproteobacteria bacterium, assembly GCA_963760345.1. Lineage (GTDB taxonomy): Bacteria > Pseudomonadota > Alphaproteobacteria > Micropepsales > Micropepsaceae > Rhizomicrobium. The sequence continues at coordinate 520,014 of CAVXCU010000001.1, read as the reverse complement.
CCAGCGCCGCGTTGTCGTCGAGCTTGGCGCGATGGGCGAGCCCGCGCGTCCAGGCAAAGATCGACGCGATGGAATTGGTCGACGTCGCTTTGCCCTTCTGATGTTCGCGGTAATGGCGCGTCACGGTGCCGTGCGCGGCTTCCGCTTCCACCGTCTTGCCGTCGGGCGACAAGAGCACGCTCGTCATCAGACCCAGGGAGCCGAAGCCCTGCGCGACGGTGTCGGATTGCACGTCGCCGTCGTAATTTTTGCAGGCCCACACATAGCCGCCCGCCCATTTGAGCGACGACGCCACCATGTCGTCGATCAGCCGGTGCTCGTAGGTGATGCCGGCCGCCTTGAACTTGTCGGCGAATTCCTTGTCGAACACCTCCTGGAACAGATCCTTGAAGCGGCCGTCATAGGCCTTGAGGATGGTGTTCTTGGTCGAGAGGTACACGGGATATTTGCGGTCGAGACCGAAATTCATCGAGGCGCGCGCGAATTCCCGGATCGATTCGTCGAGGTTGTACATCGCGAGCGCGACGCCGCCGCCGGGGAAATTGAACACCTCGTGCTCGATCGCCTTGCCGTCCCTGCCTTCGAATTTGATGGTGAGCCTGCCGGGACCCGGCACCACGAAGTCCGTCGCCCGGTACTGGTCGCCGAAGGCATGGCGGCCGATCACGATGGGCTGCGTCCAGCCCGGCACCAGCCGCGGCACGTTCCTGCAGATGATGGGTTCGCGGAAGATCACCCCGCCCAGGATGTTGCGGATGGTGCCGTTGGGCGATTTCCACATCTTCTTCAGATGGAATTCTTCGACGCGGGCCTCGTCGGGCGTGATGGTGGCGCATTTGACGCCTACGCCCACGCGCTTGATCGCTTCGGCCGCCTCGACGGTGACCTTGTCTTCCGTCTTGTCGCGATGCTCCAGGCCGAGGTCGTAATATTCGAGCTTGATGTCCAGATAGGGCAGGATCAGCTTCTTCTTGATGAGGTCCCAGATGATACGGGTCATCTCGTCGCCGTCGAGCTCGACGACCGGATTTTGAACCTTGATCTTGTCCATGTAAGCCCTCGGAATGCTGCGCGGCGGGGGTATAGCGAGCGTCGCGTGCGAGGTCAAAGCCGGGAACGCGGCCGCGATGTGCTAGAGGTTGCCGCGATCGCCATCCGACATTGAAAGGTAGCCCCATGCCCCTCGTCCTGACGCAGGAAATCAAAGACCTCGTGAACAATGGGCTCGCCGGCGGCAACCCGCTGCTGCTGGCCGTGGTGACGCAAGAGAACAAGCCCGTCCTGTCGTTCCGCGGCTCGACGCAGGTCTATAGCGACGACCAGCTGGGCCTCTGGATTCGCAACACCGCGGGCGGCACCATCGAAGCGATCCGGCGCAATCCCCATGTCGCGATGATGTATCGCTCCGCCACCACGCTGCTGCTGCAGTTCCAGGGCCGGGCGCGGATCGCGACCGACGAAGCCGAACGCAAACGTGTGTTCGAGAATTCGCCGGAGCGCGAACAGAAATCCGATCCCGAGCGCAAGGGCAACGCGATCATCATCGATCTGGACAAGGTCGAGGGCGTGCTGCGCTTCGGCGCGGACGGGCCTGTGTTGGCCAAACTCGCGCGCTGACGGGCGTGCGATGACGGCGCCTTGCATCATCCTGTCGCGGCCGCAGCTGGGCGAGAACATCGGCGCGGCGGCGCGCGCGATGGCGAATTTCGGGCTCTCCGATCTTCGCCTGGTGGTGCCTCGCGACGGCTGGCCCAACGAAAAGGCCCTGGCGATGGCGGCGGGCGCGGCGTTCGTCGCCGAAAAAGCGCGCGTGTTCGCGACCCCCAGAGAGGCGCTCGCCGATCTCAATCTCGTCTATGCGACAACGGCGCGCGACCGCGGCGTCACCAAGGAAGTGCTCACGCCGGCGGAGGCGGCCAGGCGTCTGCGCGCGGCATCGACGCGCGGCGAGAAGACGGGCATCCTGTTCGGCAACGAGCGCTCGGGCCTCGACAACGACGAAATCTCGCTGGCCGATGCGGTGATCACCGTGCCCACCTCCGAATTCGCCTCGCTCAATCTGGGGCAGACGGTGCTGGTGGCGGCCTATGAATGGTTTCTCGCGGGCGACGAAACGCCCGCCTCGCGCATCGAGCACGGACCCATTCATCGCAAGCCCACGCGCGAAGAAATGTTCGGGCTGTTCGATCATCTGGAGCGCGAGCTCGCGGAAAGCGGCTTTCTCTATCCGCCGGAAAAATCCGGCACCATGGTCCGTGCCATCCGCGCCACGGTTCACCGCGCCAGGCTCACCTATCAGGAGGTCCAGACCCTGCGCGGCATGATCGTGGCGCTGGTGAAGAACAAGCACCGGGTGAAGCGCTGAGCCCCGCAACGCGGAAGCACGCCGGTGTGACCGGAACGCCACTTTTCAAACCGGTCGGCAATGCATAGATTTGTTTCGCAACAAGATTCGAAAGGAGGTGATCCAGTGTCTCATTGTCATCATCTGCGGCCGTCGGAAGCCGCGAGCTGGATCCTCGTTTCCAGAGGGGTCCGCGCCGCGTAACCTGCGACGCGCATGTTTGCGGCTCCTTCGCGGGACCGCAGCCTGACAATGGAAGGGCCGTCCGCAGGCAATCCGCGGGCGGCCCTTCGTCTTTTTCGGCGGAAAGCGGTTGCGCCGGGCCGGCCCGGTTTTGCTATAGTGACCTTGGGAGGTTGGCGGCGGACGAAGCGCTCGCCAACCCGGTCAGGTCCGGAAGGAAGCAGCCGTAACGAATCCGCATCGGGTCGTTCACCAGCCTCCCACCTCATCTCGCCCGATTTTGCCGCCGAAAGACCGGGCGCGTCTCTGGATGTAAAGCGCCCTTGACATTGCCGGACACTGCCCCTATGTAAAGGACACTTTACACGGAGACAGTTCATGGCACCCGTCAAATTCGCCGGCCGGACCTATCTGATCGAGTTCACGGTCTGCGTCGCGCTCTACACGATCTTCGTCGTCGCAAGGCCATCGCTCCTGGCGCTGACCCACGATCAAAGCCTCGACTTCGCGATCAAGGTTCTGCCGATTATCCCGATCTGGCTGGTCCTGCTCGTGATCGTCCGCCACTACCGCCGCATCGACGAACTGGAGCGGCTGAAACTCCTGGAGAACGTCGCGATCGCCGCCGGGATTACCGCCTGCCTCACCACCTCCTATTCGCTCCTGGAAGATGTCGGCTTGCCGAAACTCGCGATCACCTGGGCGTGGCCCACGCTCGCCACCTGCTGGGGCGTTGCCACCGGCATTTCCGCGCTGCGCAGCCGATGAAAAATCTTGTGCGCCAATTGCGCTCGGAGCAGGGCCTGACCCAGGCCGATCTCGCCGACAAGCTCAATGTTTCCCGCCAGACGGTGATCGCGATCGAGTCGGGACGCTACGATCCCAGCCTGCCGCTCGCCTTCGCCATCGCCCGGACGTTCCAGCGCCGCATCGAAGAAATCTTCGGCGTCGACGGGTGAGACCATTGGCCTTGGGCTCAGCGCCCTTGCTATACTTGCCGGGCTCCATTTCTTCCCGGAAATCATGGACGAGACAGAAGAACCATCGCTCGGACTTGCGCCACAGCCGAAGGCCGAGGCCTATCGGGTGCTCGCGCGCAAATACCGGCCGCAGGATTTCACCGGCCTGATCGGGCAGGACGCGCTCGTCCGCACCCTCAAGAACGCGTTCGCCACGGGGCGCATCGCGCATGCCTTCATGCTCACCGGCGTGCGCGGCGTGGGCAAGACGACCACGGCGCGCATCATCGCGCGCGCGCTCAATTGCGAAGGCCCCGACGGCAAGCGGACGGAGCCCACCATTCAGCCCTGCGGCGTCTGCGAGCCCTGCGTGGCGATCGCCGAGTCGCGCCATGTCGACGTGCAGGAGATGGATGCGGCCTCGCGCACGGGCATCGACGATATCCGCGAGATCATCGAAGGCGTGCGCTATGCGCCGGCCAGCGCCCGCTACAAGGTCTATATCGTGGACGAAGTGCACATGCTGTCGAAGCAGGCCTTCAACGGCCTGCTCAAGACGCTGGAAGAACCGCCGCCGCATGTGAAGTTCATTTTCGCCACCACGGAAATCCGCAAAGTGCCGGTGACGGTGCTGTCGCGCTGTCAGCGTTTCGATCTGCGCCGCATCGAGACCGAGCAACTGGTGGCCCATCTGGAATCGATTGCGCAAAAGGAGAATGTGAATATCGAGCGCACGGCGCTGGCGCTGATCGCGCGCACGGCCGAAGGCTCGGTGCGCGATGCGCTGTCGCTGCTCGACCAGGCCATCGCCCATGACGAGAGCGCCGCGATCACGGCCGAAAGCGTGCGCGGCATGCTGGGTCTCGCCGACCGCGGGCGCATCCTCGATCTGTTCGAGAAGACCATGGGCGGCAAGGTGCCCGAAGCGCTGGCCGATCTGACCGAGCTTTACGACCGCGGCGCCGATCCGCTGGCCGTGATGCAGGATCTGCTCGACACGACCCATTTCCTGACCCGGGTCAAGGTTGCGCCCGGCGCCGAAGGCTTCTTCGACGGCGGCTCGGGCGAGGCCAAGCGCGCGGCGGCCATCGCGGCCAAGCTTGCGGTGCCCGCGCTGACCCGCGCCTGGCAAATCCTGCTCAAGGGTCTGTTCGAGGTGCGCGATGCGACGCGGCCCATCGCGGCGGCCGAAATGGCGCTGATCCGGCTCGCCTATGCCGCCGATCTTCCGCCTACGGACAAACTGGTGCGCGAACTGCTCGACAGCGAGAGTGGCAGTGCAGGCCCAACAATGAAGGCCCACCCTCCCCTTGAGGGAGGGTCGAAATCTGCGAGCGAAGCGCGGCAGATTTCGGGGAGGGGAGAGCACTCGGTGTCCGCGGTTAGCCCCCGGGCCGCAACGGCACCGAAATCCGATGCCGCGCCGGCACCCACCTTGCGTTCGTTGGCCGACATCGCCGAACTCGCGGGCCAGCGCGGCGCTGCGATCCTCAAGGTGCATATCGAAAACGACATGCATCTCGTCCGTCTCGAACCGGGCCAGATCGAATTCCGTCCCAGTCCACGCGCGCCCCGCACCCTGTCGGGCGATCTGGCGCAGAAGCTGAAGGAATGGACCGGCGTGCGCTGGGTGGTGACGGTGGCCCGCGAAGGCGGCGCGGCCACGCTGGGCGACGCGAAGAAAGCGGAGACGGCGGCCCGGATCGAAGCGGTGGCGCAGGAACCGATGGTGCGCGCGGTACTTGATCGTTTTCCAGGGTCCGAGATCGTGCATGTGCGCGATAAGGCGGACGACGACGTTCCGCCGCCCCTGGACGAAAGCGGCGACGCGTGATGGCCGGAAGAAAATTGGACCGCGGGCGTCCCGCCCGCCTTTGCCTTTATCTGATCAGCTTTGCGGGCGGGACGCCCGCGGTCCGACGTTAATCGCATGTCCGCGCTGGGTCCCGAAATCGAGAGGTTGGTGCAGCTCCTGGCGAAGCTGCCTGGTCTCGGCCCGCGTTCGGCGCGGCGCGCGGCGCTTGTGCTCTTGAAGAAGCGCGAAGCGCTGCTCGAGCCGCTGGCCGCGGCAATGCGCGATGCGGCGGCGGCGATCCGCATCTGCGAAACCTGCGGCAATCTCGATACGGTGAATCCGTGCGCGCTGTGCCGCGATCCGCGCCGCGACGCGCATGTGCTCTGCGTGGTGGAAGACGTGGCCGATCTGTGGGCGATCGAACGCGCGGGCGTCTTTCGCGGACGCTATCACGTGCTGGGTGGCGCGCTCTCCGCGCTCGACGGCGTCACGCCGGAACGGCTCAACATCGCCACGCTGCTGGCGCGCGTGAACCAGGGCGTCGAGGAAGTGATCCTCGCCATGAATGCGACGGTCGAAGGCCAGACGACGGCGCATTACCTGATGGACGTGCTGGCGGCGTCACATGTGAAGGTGACGCGGCTCGCGCATGGCGTGCCGGTCGGCGGCGAACTCGATTATCTCGACGAAGGCACGCTGTCCGCCGCGTTCAAGGCCCGGCGGGCGATGTAGCGGCCGCTTACTCGCCGGTCAGTTGCGCCTTCGTGGCTTCCGGCGGCGCCAGTTCGACCGCTTCGATCGCGCCCGCACGTTTGACGATCTTGTCGGTCGAAACGAGGATGTCCTTCACGTCGCCTTCGGTCTGGTTGAAGTGGCGCTGCAAGCTCGTCACCCGCTCGCCCAGCCGCTTCACGTCCTGCAGCAGCACACCCACCTCGCGCTGGATCAGATTCGCCTGCTCACGCATGCGCGCATCCTTCATCACGGTCTGCACCGTGTTGATCGCCAGCATCAGGATATTGGGCGACACCACGATTACCTGCATCCGCTGCGCCCGCTGGATCACGTCCGAAAACGTCTCGTGCAGTTCGGCATAGATCGACTCCGACGGCACGAACATGATGGCCGGCGTCTGCGTCTCGCCGGGAATGAGGTATTTCTCCGAAATGTCCTTCACATGCTTGAGGATGTCGGACCGGCAAGCCGCGAGTGCCGCCTTGCGGTCGGCCTCGCCGGCGAGTCTCAGCACTTCGAACGACTTCAAGCGGGAATTTGGAATCGATCACGATGGCGGTGCCGGTGCCCGGCATGCGGATCGTGCAGTCGGGCCGGCTGCCGTTCGAGAGCGTCGCCTGGAACGCATAGAGACCCGGCGGCAGCGCATCGGCCACGATGGCTTCCATCTGCGCCTGGCCGAAGGCGCCCCGCGTCTGCTTGTTGGACAGGATTTCCTGCAACGAGACGACCTGGCCGGATAACGCCGTGATGTTCTTCTGCGCTTCGTCGATCACGACGAGCCGCGTCTGGATGCCGCCCAGCGTCTCCGCCGTCTTGGTCGCGGAATCCTTCAACCCGTCGCCCAGCCGCTTGTCGAGCGCCTCGATGCGTTCGGCCAGCATCCGTTGCAGGTCGCCCTGGGCGGCGATGGTCTGGGCGAAACGCCCCGCCAGTTCGCCCTGCGCAACCGCAATCGCGTCGAGCTGCGGCGCCGTCCGCTCGCCGCCGCCGCGCCGGAGCAGCGCAAACAGAAGTGCCGCGACGAGCGCCAGCCCGATCGCCACAATCGCCAGCAAGATCAAGGAAAAATCCATTTCAAATATCCGGTTTCCGCCCGCGCCTTGACCGGCGGGAGGGGCTCGCCTATCTCCCGGTCATGGCCATTCGTCCCATCCTTACCGCGCCCGATCCGCGCCTCAAAGCGGTCTCCGAGACCGTGGGCACGGTCGATGCGGATGTGCGCCGGCTCATCGACGACATGTTCGAGAGCATGTATGCCGCCGACGGCATCGGGCTTGCGGCCGTGCAGATCGGCATACCCAGGCGCGTGCTGGTGATGGACCTCCATCCGAAAAAGGGCGAGCGCGAGCCGCGCGTTTACATCAATCCGAAGCTTCTCTGGACGTCCGACGATGCGGTCGTCTGCGAAGAGGGCTGCCTGTCGGCGCCGGATATCTGGGAAGAGGTCGAGCGGCCGTCCAGGATCCGCGCCGAATATCTCGACCGCGACGGCGCAAAGCAAATTCTCGAAGCGGAAGGGTTGCTGGCCACCTGCCTGCAGCACGAGATGGATCATCTGGAAGGGATTCTGTTCCTCGATCATCTCTCCAGGTTGAAGAAAAGCATCGCGCTCAGAAAGCTCGCCAAGGCCAAGCGGCTCAAGGATGCGGGTTGAGCGTGACGCTGCGGCTGGCCTTCCTTGGCACGCCCGATTTCGCGGTTCCGGCGCTGGTCGAACTGATCGGCCAGGGCCATGACATCGCCGCCGTGTACACGCAGCCGGCGCGGCCGAAGGGTCGCGGGCTGGCGGCCGAGCCGTCTCCCATCGCGAAACAGGCCGAACTGCACGGCATCGCGGTGCGCACGCCCGCGAGCCTGAAGGACGCCGCGGCGCAAGCCGAATTCGCGGCGCTCGATCTCGATGCGGCGATTGTGGTCGCTTACGGCCTCATTTTGCCCAAGGTTATCCTGGCCGCGCCCCGGCTGGGCTGCTTCAATCTGCACGGCTCGCTCCTGCCGCGCTGGCGCGGTGCCGCCCCCATCCAGCGCGCCATCATGGCGGGCGACGCGGAAACGGGCGTGATGGTCATGCGCATGGAAGAAGGACTCGATACGGGACCCGTGCTGATGGCCGAACGCGTGGCCGTCGGGCGCAAGGTCTACGGCGAATTGCACGACGAACTGGCGCGGCTTGGCGCGGATCTGATGGTGCGCGCGCTGGCTGCGCTCGAACGCGGCAGCATCGAAGAGCGCAAGCAGCCGGACGAAGGCGTGACTTACGCCAGGAAGATTCTCAAGGAAGAGGCGCGCATCGACTGGAGGAAACCGGCGCGCGAGATCGATTGCCTCATCCGCGGTCTTTCGCCCGCGCCGGGCGCCTGGTGCGAAGCCAAGGGCGAACGGCTCAAGATTCTCTATGCGGAACCCGCGAGCGGAACTGGCGCGTCCGGTGCGCTGCTCGACGACCACCTGACGGTCGCGTGTGGCGAGGGCGCGCTGCGCTTCGTTCGCCTGCAGCGTGCGGGCCGCGCACCGATGGAAGCGGGCGAGTTCCTGCGGGGCTTTCCGCTCAAACCGGGAGACGTGCTGTGATGAACGGCTTGCAGCCGTCCCTCTGGCGGCGATTGCGCAATTCGCTGCGCCACAGGAAGCGCAAGAAGGGCGCCACCATCGACCTGAACCCGGACGGTTTCGTGTTCACTTATCGCGACGGTGCCACAGCGATGCGCTGGAACGACATTACGCGGATCGATGCCGGCGTGCGCGACTACCTGACGTTCGAATCTGTTCTTCGCGGTGATGTTCGCAAGCGAGCCGCACGTCACGATCGAGGAATTCGACGACGGCTATCAGCAGTTCGAAAACGAGATCTTCGCCCGCTGGCCACAGATCCGCGAACGCTGGCTGGAATTCGTGAAGAACGCGCCGCACCAGGCCCGGCTCGAAACCCTGTGGACGCGCGACGGCTGAGCCATGCCGCGCTACCGGCTCACCCTCGAATATGACGGCGGTCCCTTTGCAGGCTGGCAGCGCCAGGATAATGGACCCTCGGTGCAGGGCGCGCTGGAAGACGCCATTCTCAAGCTATCGGGCGAAACCGTCACGGTGACGGGCGCGGGCCGCACCGACGCGGGTGTGCACGCGCGCGGACAGGTCGCGCATTTCGATCTCGTGAAGGATTTCCCGGGCGACACCATCCGCGACGGGCTCAACCATCATCTGAGGCCGGCGCCGGTTGCGGTGCTGGACGCATCGCATGCGGCGCCCGATTTTCATTCGCGATTCTCGGCCGTCGGGCGGCATTATCTCTACCGCATTCTTTGCCGCCGTGCGCCGCCGGCGCTCGACATGGGTCACGCTTGGCATGTCGTGCGCGAACTCGATGCTGGCGCGATGAATATCGCCGCGCAGGCGCTGGTGGGCCATCACGATTTCACGACCTTCCGCGCCGCGGAGTGTCAGGCGAACTCGCCCGAAAAAACGCTCGACCGGCTGGAGGTGTCGCGGCAGGGCGGCGAACTGCACATCGAAGCTTCGGCGCGCTCGTTCCTGCATCACCAGGTGCGTTCCATGGTGGGCACGCTGAAGTTGGTCGGCGAAGGCAAATGGACGGCGCACGATGTCGCGCGCGCGCTCGCCGCCCGCGACCGCTCCCAATGCGGCCCCGTCGCCCCGGCCGATGGACTCTATCTGATGCGTGTCGATTATTGAGTGGGTCGAGTTCTACAAAATGTAAAGAGAATTGACCCTCCCCTTGAGGGAGGGTCGAAAAATTCTGAAGTCCACGAGCGTCAGCGAGCGGACATGAAGAATTTTTCGGGGAGGGGCTAGCCACTGAATTTCGAGGCTTGCCCCTCCTCGAAATTTCTTCTTGTCGCTGACGCTCCAAGAGAAATTTCGACCCTCCCTCAAGGGGAGGGCGAGATTATTTTGTCAGCAATATTCAAATTGCATTGGCATCCTGAAGATCGACAAGCTCGACGGCGCTTGCCGCGATCGGACGGCCCAGGAAGATTTCTCCCACCCGTGCGAAGCGCTCCGGCGCATCGGTGGCGAGGAATTCGTGTCGGGGCGCCGTCGTGTCCTTACGCGCGAGGCCGCTTCCGTCGATCAGCCTGGCGACTGCGTCTGCCGTCGTTGCGGCGCTGTCGACCAGCATCACCTCGTTGCCCACAACGCGGGCAATGACGTTTTTCAATACCGGAAAATGCGTACAGCCCAGGACAAGACAGCGCGCTCGGGATTTCTCGAACAGCGGCACCAGATAGCGTCGCGCCACGAGTTCTGCGATGTCGCCATCGATCAAGCCCTCTTCCGCCATCGGCACGAAGAGCGGGCAGGCCGCCTGCAACACGCGGACGTCCGGCGCGCGGGCATGGATCGCGCGCGCATAGGCGCCGCCATTGACCGTGCCTTCGGTCGCGATCACGGCGATGGGGCCGCGCGGCGCGGCCGCAACCGCCGCGCCCGCGCCGGGCTCGATGACGCCGATGATTTGTGTGGGGGCAAACGCGGCGGAAAGCGCTGGCAATGCCACCGCCGACGCCGTGTTGCACGCGACCACGAGCAACTTCACCCGCCGGCGCATCAGCGCGCCCGCCGCCTGCACCGCATAGCGCGTGACGGTCTCGCCGCTCTTGGTGCCGTAGGGGAGCCGCGCAGTATCGCCCAGATAGACGAAGCGTTCGTGGGGCAGGCGCGCCATCAACGCACGCATCACCGTCAGCCCGCCCATTCCCGAATCGAAGATGCCGATCGCGTCTTCTGCCGCGCTCATTGCGGCGGAGCGGAGAAATAGGCCTCGAGGATCGCGGTGTAGATATCGGCCAGCCGCGAAATCTCTTCGACCGGCACGCATTCGTCGGCCTTGTGCATCGTGCCACCGGGAAGCCCCACTTCGGCCACGGCGCAATAATCCTTGATGAAGCGCGCATCCGATGTGCCGCCGCCGGTCGAGAATTCGGGCGGCTGGTTGGTGATCCGGGCGATGGCGCTTGACAGCAGCTCCGTATATGCGCCGGGGCGGGTGAGAAACGCCACGCCGCTCACGCTCGATGCGACATTGATCTCGCAGCCCGTTTCGCGGGCCACTTCGCTCGCGATCTGCTCCACGCGCCGGAGCAGGCTTGCCGGCGTATGCAAATCGTTGAAACGGATGTTGCAGGTCGCGCGTGCTTCCGCGGGCGATACATTCGTCGCGGGATTGCCCACGTCGAAGGTGGTGAAGACGAGCGTCGACGGCTCGAAATGCGGTGTGCCGGAATCGAGTTGCTCGAAGGCGAGCCGCGTCACCAGCGTTGCAAGGACGGGAATCGGATTGAGAGCGTTTTGCGGATAGGCCGTGTGGCCCTGCACGCCGCGCGCGGCCAGCGCTACGCGCATGCTGCCGCGCCGGCCGATCTTGATGGTGTCGCCCGCCCGTGCCGCCGATGTGGGCTCGCCCACCAGGCAGTGGTCGAGGCGCTCGCTCTTTTCGCGCAGCCATTCGAGCATCGCCTTGGTGCCGTTGACCGCCACGCCTTCCTCGTCGCCTGTGATGAGGAGCCCGATCGAGCCCTTGAGCGCGCCCTTTTCCAGATGCCGCGCCGCGGCCGTGACGAACGCCGCGATGCCGGATTTCATGTCGGCCGCGCCGCGACCATAAAGCACGCCGTCGCGGATCTCGGCCGCGAACGGATCGCTGCGCCAGAGTTTCGCGTCGCCTGGCGGCACCACGTCGGTATGGCCCGCGAAGCAGAAATGGGGCGCGGCATTGCCGATGCGGGCATAAAGGTTTTCGATCGGGGCGGTGCCCGGCGCTTCGAACCGCAGCCGGTGGCAGGCAAAGCCCAGTGGGGTGAGCGCCGCTTCAAGCACGTCCAGCGCGCCCGCATCCTCCGGCGTCACGGAGGGCCGGCGGATCAGCGCCTGCGCGAGCGCGATGGGATCGGGAACGGTCATGGCCGTTGCGATTTAGGCCGGGGCCTGGGTTATGGTCAATCGAAGCGCAATCGAAAGGCGGAAACATGGCCGGTCGTCTGGAAGGAAAAGTTGCCGTCATCACGGGCGCCGCAAGCGGCATCGGGCGCGGCACGGTCGATCTGTTCGTCAAGGAAGGCGCGCGCGTGATCGCGGCCGACATCCAGGACGACCGGGGCGCGCGAATCGAGGAAGACCATAAGGGCAAGGCGCGCTATGTGCGCTGCGACGTATCGCGGGAAGAAGACATCGCCGCGGCCGTCGCGGCGGCCGCGAAGCATTTCGGCCGGCTCGATTGTCTGTTCAACAATGCGGGAACCGGCGGTGCGCGCGATTCGGCGGACGGCGTCACGGCCGAAGGCTTCGATTCCGTGATGCATCTTCACGTGCGCGCGGCGCTGTTCGGGATCAAATATGCCGCGCCTCTGATGCGCGAAAGGGGCGGCTCGATCGTCTCGACCGCGTCGGTGGCCGGGTTGCAGGCGGGCTATGGCCCGATCCTCTATTCGATCGCCAAGGCGGCCATCGTTCACATGACGAAGGTGACGGCGGCGCAGCTCGCGGCATCGAATATCCGCGTCAATTGCATCTGCCCCGGGTTGATCGCAACCAACATTTTCGCGCAAGGCCTGGGCATCCCCAGCCAGGTCGCGGAGACGCGCCTCGACGCCATCGCCGAAGCGGCGAAGAACTCGCAGCCCATCCCGCGCGGCGGCCGGCCGCGTGACATCGCCGAAGCGGCGCTCTATCTGGCGAGCGACGGCTCGGACTGGGTCACGGGTCAGGCGCTAGTGGTGGACGGCGGCATTACACTCGGACCCAATGGCATGGCCCAGATGTCGGTGTTCGCGCCGCTGGTGCAGGCGCTGGGCGTGGATGCGGAGACGCTGGCTGCGATAGCGGCGGGCCGAGGCTGACGCGCCGTTCACGCAAGAAACGATGACCCTCCCCTTGAGTCCGGCTACGCCAAGGCTTCGCCGGACTTGGCGCGAACCCGCCGAAGCTTCAGCGAAGGCGGGTTGAGGGAGGGTCGAAAAATTTGAGCGAAGCGAAGAATTTTTCGGGGAGGGGCTTGCCACGGAATTCGGAGGCCTGCCCCTCCCCGAATTGCTTCGCAATTCGACCCTCCCTCAAGGGGAGGGTAAAATTCTTTCGTTAGCGAAAGGCCAAATTTCTCAATCCCGCAACAGCTCGTTGATCGACGTCTTCGCGCGCGTGCGGGCGTCGACGCGCTTGACGATCACGGCGCAGTAGAGCGACGGCCGGTCCGGGCCCTGGGGCAGCGTGCCGGACACCACCACCGAATAGGGCGGCACGCGGCCGTAATGGATTTCGCCCGTGGCGCGGTCGACGATCTTGGTCGATTGGCCGAGATAGACGCCCATCGACAACACCGAGCCTTCGCCCACGATCACGCCTTCGGCCACTTCCGCGCGCGCGCCGATGAAGCAATTGTCCTCGACGATGACGGGTGTCGTCTGCACCGGTTCGAGCACGCCGCCGATGCCCGCGCCGCCCGAGATGTGGCAGGTCTTTCCGATCTGTGCGCAGGAGCCGATGGTGGCCCAGGTGTCGACCATGGTGTTCTCGCCCACATAGGCGCCGACATTGACGAAGGACGGCATCAGCACCACGCCTTTGGCGATGAAGGCGGAATGGCGCACGACGGCGCCCGGCACCGCGCGGAAGCCCGCCTCGCGGAAGCGCGCGTCGTCCCAGCCGAGGAATTTGGAATCGACCTTATCCCACCACGGCGCGCCGCCTGGCCCGCCGCTCATGGCGCTCATCTCGCGCAGGCGGAATGACAGCAGCACCGCCTTCTTGAGCCATTGATGCACCAGCCATTCGCCGGCTTGCTTTTCGGCTACGCGCAGATGGCCGCGGTCGAGCGCGTCGAGTGCGGCCTCGACCGCCTCGCGAACCGGCCCCTTCGTGGCGGGGCTGAGCGTGTCGCGCCTCTCCCAGGCGTCGTCGATTATGCGTGCGAGCTCGGTGTTCGTCGTCATGTCAAATCCTGATCGCGTGAAGGAAGCGGGAGAGATCGTCGATCTCATAATGAACATGTTCGGGCGCGGCGACGGGATATTCCGGCCCCTGTTTCGACCACGGCGAGCCGTTCTTGAGCCACACTGTGGTCCAGCCCAGTTCATGCGCGGGCACGAGGTTGCGGGCGATGTCCTCGAACATGGCGCCGCGGCCGGCCGGGAGGCCCGTTCTCGCCAGCGCGGCGCGATAGGAGTCCGCATCGGGCTTCGGCCGGTAGCCGGTCGTGCGGATGTCCCAGATGTCGTCGAAGAACGGTTCCAGTTCCAGCCGCGCCAGCACGCGTGCGGCATGATTGCGGCAGCCATTGGTGAAAATGAAGCGCTTGCCGGGCAATCGCGCCAGCGCCGCCGCCAGCGAGGGATCGGGGCGCAGCACCGAAAGATCGATATCGTGCACGGAGGCGAGAAAGTCTTCGGGGTCGACGCCGTTGACCCGCATGAGGCCGTTCAGAGTCGTGCCGTGATCGCGGTAATAAGCCTTTTGCAGCTTTCGCGCCGCATCGAAATCGAGGCCCAGCAGATCCTGCACGAACGCCGTCATGCGCGCATCGACCTGGACGAACAGATCGCTTTCGGCGGGATAAAGCGTGTTGTCGAGATCGAAGATCCAGGCCCCGATATGCCGGAAATCCGGGGCGGCCGGGTCGCGAGCGGCAAGGTTGGGATCGGCTCTTTGCATGGCGGGCGAAGATGGGGGAAGGCCATCCGTTAGGCAAGCGCGGCCGAAATTTCCCTGGCGCTAACCAAATGAATTTAACCCGCCTTAACAGGACCTTGCCGATAGTCGAGGGGCGGTAGTGGATTTGGCGCGTCAACGCGCGCGCCCCGGGGACCAGATGCCAGCTCAGGACGATCGCAAGAATCTGCCGGCGAAGCTGCCTCCCGCGCTCGAGCACAAGGACGTTCTCCAGATTCTCGAGGAGCACGATCAGGCGGCGCGCGAGGAATTGGCGGGACGTGCCGATGCGCCGCCGGAAGTTCTCTTTCTGTTGGCGCGCGAGGGCACGAGCACGGCGCGCCGTGCGGTGGCGGGCAATCCGTCGACGCCGCCGCACGCCAACCGGTTTCTTGCCGACGATGCCGACGATGACGTGCGGGTCGAGCTCGCGCGCAAGATCGGCCGGCTCTTGCCCGACATCTCCGTCGAAGAAAGTGAGCGGCTGCGGGAGCTCACCATCGAGACGCTCGAACGGCTGGCCTGCGACCAGATCGTGCGCGTCCGCCAGATGCTGGCGGAAGAGATCAAATCGCTCGACTGCGTTCCCAGATCCGTGGTCAAGCGCCTCGCGCGTGACGTCGCGACGGTATCGGCGCCGATCCTGGAATATTCGCCGCTGCTTTCGGATTCGGATCTGATCGAGATCGTCACCACCGCGGGCGCGAGCCACGCGCTCCTGGCCGTCGCCAGGCGCCGGCCGCTCAGTGCGACCGTGTCGGAAGCCGTGGCGTCCGCACTCGACGTGCCCGTGGTGTCGACGCTTCTGGGAAATTCCAGCGCCCATATCCGCCAGAAGACGCTCGACAAGATCATCGATCATGCGGCGAAGGTGAAGGAGTGGCACCTGCCGCTCGTTCTGAGGAACGATCTCTCGCAGCGGGCCGTGCGCCGCATCGCGGGCTTCGTGAGCGCCGCGCTGATCGAGCGGCTTGTCGCCCGTCACAATCTCGACGAGAAAACGCGCCAGCACCTGACCCGGAAGATGCGCGAACGGCTGGACGCGGACGAAGGCGGGGCCGACGGTCATCCGGGAAAGCCCTCGGACGTAGCTGCCTTGTTCAAAGCCGGCAAGCTCAACGACAGCTTCGTCGAGAGTGCCGCGGAATCGGGGCGGCGCGATACGGTCGTGGCGGCGCTGGCGCTGCTGGCGCGCGTGCCGGAAGAGATTGCGCGAAAGATCGTCCAGTCCGGTTCGGCGAAGCCGCTGACGGCGCTCGTGTGGCGGGCGGGGCTCGGCATGCGCGCCGCGTTCAAGATCCAGACTTTCGTCATGCGGCTGACGGCCGTCGATCTCTTGCCGGCGCGCGAAGGCGTGCGATTCCCCCTGACCGAGAGCGAGATGAAATGGCATCTCAACTATTTCGGCGTGCGCACCTGAGTGAGCGACGGCGCGGGCGGCACCAGGCCGTCCTTGCCCACATGTGCCGCGTAGCCCTGGCGTCCCTTGGTGTCGGTCGCGGCAAATCCCATCTCCGACAAGCCCTGTGCGGCGCAGCGGTCCCGGCCGAAGACTTCGAACTCGACGTCGGTGGTGCAGAATTTGGTGGGGCCCGTCACGAGGTGGTTGTTGCCGTGACCGGCGACGTAAAGATAGACCTTGTCATTGGCCAGCGGCGCGGTCAGGGCCTTGGCGCAGGCGCCCGGCACGACTTTCCACCAGCCGCGCGACACCCAATCGTTGGCGAATCTGAGAGCGAGCGCCGCCCAGATCTCGGATTCGCCGTCATTGCAGATGGAGTAGCCGGCCGGCGCGGTCGCCTTCAGCGCTTCGGTCTCCAGCGCATCGATCAGATCGTCCGCGCTGGCCGTGGCGGAAATCTTCATGCGCGCGCGGAATTTGGCGAGTGCGTCGTCGCGGGCCTTGGTGGAGCGTCCGTCGCCCAGATTCCCCTGATAGCCCGCATCGTTGAGAAGCCGCTCGATGCCCGCGTCGCGCGCCGCATCGAGCGTGGCGAGGCGGGGCGATTCCGTGAGAGTCGTCGTCCAGTCCTTCATGCCGCGCGTGGCCAGCGGCGCGAAAGGCATCAGGAACGCATCGACGCTGTCGCAACTGAGCGTGCCGATGGGCGCCTGCAGGGCGAAGTTCGTATCCTTGGCGCAGAGACGCACAGGTCCGCCCCAGGCGCGCGAGGGCCCGGAATGCGCCCGCGACGTGCGCGCATAAAGAAAATAATTGGTCGCGGCGAGCGGCAATGGCAGCGGCGCCGCACAATCGCCGGGCGCCACGCGCGTCCAGCCCGACGTGACGATGTTCGAATTGGCCTGGAAGCCGGTGGCCGTGTAGAGCACATAGCTCGTGCGGTTGCACACATGCAGCGCGGCCGCGGCCGGCGCGCACCAGAGCGCCGCGAAACCCACGCACAGCGGCAGCAGAATCGAGAAGCGCAGCGCGCGAATCATTCGGCCGTGATCATCGTTCCCGCGCCGTGCTCGGTGAAGAGTTCGAGCAGCAGCACATGTGGAATCCGCCCGTCGAGGATGATTGCGGCGTGGACACCCGCCTCCACCGCGTCGATGGCGGTCTCGATCTTGGGAATCATGCCGCCGGATATCGTCCCGTCCGCGATCAGCGCGCGTGCTTCGGCGACGCTCAATTTCTGAATCAATTTGCCGTCGCGGTCGAGCACGCCTTCGACGTCGGTCAGGAGAATGAGGCGCGCGGCCGTCATGGCGCCCGCGACGGAACCCGCGACCGTATCGGCGTTGATGTTGAAGGTCTCGCCCTTGCGGCCGACGCCGATGGGCGCGATCACCGGGATCAGGTCGGACGCGATGATCGTGCGCAGCACTTCCGGATTGACGTTTTCCGGCTCGCCCACGAAACCGAGATCGACCGGCCTCTCCTCCAGCGTCGCGGGATCGAGCTTGTTGCGCTCGAGCTTGCGCGCGACGACGAGATTGCCATCTTTGCCGGAAAGCCCTACCGCGCGCCCGCCGGCCGCGTTGATGCCGCTCACGATCTGTTTGTTGATGGAACCCGTCAGCACCATCTCGACCACTTCGATGGCGGCGGCGTCCGTCACGCGCAAGCCGTCGATGAAGCTCGATGCGATCGACAGCCGTTTCAGCATAGCGCCGATCTGCGGGCCGCCGCCATGGACGACAACCGGATCGATGCCGGTCTGCTTCATCAGCACGATGTCCTGGGCGAAATGCTCGGAAACGCCCCCTTCCATCGCATGGCCGCCATATTTCACGACGATGGTCTGGCCGTCATAGCGAAGGATGAAGGGCAGCGCTTCGACGAGAACCCGGGCGGTGGAGCGCCAGCGCGCCAGGACGCGCAGATTGCGATCCTGGCCGACGTCATCCTGCATGGCCATTCCGGGCGTCCCGCCAAAATCCGTGGGCTTATATCCCAAAGCCTATGCGCGAGCCAGCGCGGCAATATGGGCCCGCAGCGCTTCCAGCCCCTCGCCGGTCAGGGACGACGTGAACATTATGTCAGGATATGCCGCCACATGGCCGCGCAAACCCTCTTTGCAGTGCCGCATTGCGGGCTCGCGCTCGGAGGTGCCGAGGGCGTCAAGTTTGGTCAGGACGACGAGATAGGAGACCGCCAGCCGGTCGAGTTGCCCCATCGCCACCTCGTCCACGTCCATCACGCCGCGCCGCGCATCGATCAGCAGCACCACGCGCCGCAAATTCGCCCGGCCGCGCAGATAATCGAAGATGAGGCCCTGCCATTGCTCGGATGCGGAGCGCGACGCGCGCGCATAGCCATAGCCCGGCAAATCGACCAGAAGGCAGGCATCGCCCAGGCGGAAGAAATTGATCTGCTTGGTGGCGCCGGGCGTGTGGGAGACACGCGCCAGCGATTTTCTGTTGGTCAGTGCGTTGACGAGGCTCGACTTGCCGGCATTCGAACGCCCGATGAACGCGATCTCGGGCAGGTCGAGTTCGGGAATGGCGTCGATCGTGGCCGCGCCCGCCACAAACTCGCAAGGTCCCGCGAACAGCTTGCGTGCCGCTTCCGCATCGGCGGCAACCATAGTCCTATTCTCCGGGCTGGGACTTGGTGTCCGGCTTTTTGTCGGGCTCGCGGCGCAGCCACCCGCGCAACGCGGCAAATCTCTTGCGCCACGCAACAATCTGTGCCGAGAAATTGTTGAACAGATGCACCTCGACGCCTTGGCGGCGCATCATCACATATTGCTGCGTGACGGAGAGGAGATTGTTCCACGTCCAATAGATCACGAGCCCCGCAGGGAACGTCGCCAGCATCATCGTGAAGATCAGCGGCATGAAGGCGAACATGCGCGCCTGCACGGGATCGGTGGGCGCCGGATTCATCTTCGTCTGCAGCCATTGGGTGATGCCCATCAGCACCGGCCAGATGCCGACATGCGCAATCGTAGTCACCAACCCCTGCAGGATGCCGCCGAACAAGGGGATCGTTGCAAGCGCCGGAAAGGCGGCCGGTATCGAGTACGGCAGAAGGCCGAACAGATTGAGGAACGACGTTGGATCGGGCGCCGACAGATCGTGAATCCAGCCGATGAACGGCGCCTGCCGCATCTCGATCGTGACGAAGAGCACTTTGTAGAGCGAAAAGAACACGGGAATCTGGATCAGCATAGGCAGACACCCCGATACCGGATTCGCCTTCTCGCGCCGGTAGAGCTCCATCATTTCCTGCTGCTGGCGCTGTTTGTCTTCAGCGAAGCGCTGCTTGATGCGCTCCATCTCCGGCTGGAGCTTCTTCATCTGGCTCATCGAGCGGTACGACGCATCGGCGAGCGGGAAGAACACCAGCTTCATCACGACCGTCAGCAGGATGATCGCGAAGCCGAAATTCATGTAATGGCCGAAGAAATCCAGCAGGAAGAAGATCGGCTGGGTAAAAAACCAGAACCAGCCCCAATCGACCGCCATGTGGAATCGCAGAATCCCGAGCTTGTCCTCGTAGCCCTGGATGACGTTCACCTTCTTGGCGCCGGCAAACAGCCGCTGGTCGATGCTCGTCGTGCGCGCCGGGCGCGATCGTGCGGGCGATCGAGGCGATAATCCGCCTGATAGGTTTTCGTGCCGTCGCTTTCGCTGACCTTGATATTCGCCGTCGAATGCGTCCGCTTGGGGCGGAATGGCCGCGGCCATCCAGTATTTGTCGGTGATGCCGATCCAGCCGCCCGTCGAATGGAATTCCTGGGGCTCGCCCGGTCTTGAGATCGTCGTATTTGGTGTCTTTCGCGCCGCCGTCGGCGGCGCCGACAAAACCCTCATGCACCACCCAGTAATGCGTCGCGGTCGGCACGCCGTCGCGCGCAACGTAGCCGTAGGGAAAGAGCGTGACTTTGCCCGCGCCGTTGTTGGTGACCTGGTCGGCGACCGTGAACATGTATTGGGCATCGACGGAGATCGTGCGCGTGAAGACGAGGCCGTGGCCATTGTCCCATTGAAGCGTGATCGGGCGAATTGGGGGTCAGCGTCGTGCCGCGCACGAGCTTCCATTCCGACGTGTCGCCCGGCACGGCCACGTTCGATCCCGGCATGGGCTGCCAGCCGAACAGCGCGAAATAGGGAAAGCTCGTGGCGGACGGCGCCAGCAGCACGATCTCGGGGCTCTTGGGATCGAGCGTCTCGCGATATTGCTTGAGGCGCAGATCGTCGAAGCGCGCGCCCTTCAGGAGCAACGAGCCGTCCAGCGTCGGCGTGTCGATCGGCACGCGCGGACCCGCAAGCTTGAGGGCCGCTGTGCGATCGAGATGGGCTGCCGCCACGTTGGCGTGCGGCGCGGCCATCTTCGCCAGCGGTTCCTTCTTTTCCTGTTGGGCAAGGAGAACCTGTGCCGCGTGGTTCGCCTGCAGCTGCTGCGGCTTGGCGATGAAAAATTCCCATCCGCCCAGAACGACGAGGGAGAGAACCATCGCGAGCAGAAAATTCTTGTTGTTGTCCATGTTCTCTATCTGGCCGGCGGTACCGGATCGAAGCCCGACGAACCGCCGAGCCAGGTGAAGGGGTGGCAGCGCAAAAGCCGGCGCGCCGAAAGAAGCAGGCCCTTCGCGGGCCCGTGCGTGCGAAGCGCTTCCAGCGCGTAGTCCGAGCAATTGGGCGTAAAGCGGCAGACGGGCGGAAACAATGGCGAAATGAGCCACTGATAAAGCCGGATCGGCCCTATCAGCACGGCGAGGCCGATATCGCGCGCGCGTAGCTTCTGGCGATCCGTCACCGGGGCACTTCCGCTGTCGACCGGCCAAGCTTGGCGTGGGCCGCGTGAAGCGCGGATTGGAGGTCGTCCAGAAGACCGGCAAAGGACCGGGTCAGCGTGTCCAGCCGCGCGACGAGAACATAGTCATTGCCCTCCTGCCCTAAAGGGGAAGCAAGGCCGCAGCCGCGGCCCGGAGCCGGCGCTTGGCGCGGTTGCGCGCCACGGCATTACCGACCTTCCGGCTGGCCGTGAATCCCAGGCGGATTTGGCCCGACTTGGCGGCGGCCTGCGGGGTGGGACACACCTCCAGCGTCACGGCGGGCGCCACGCGGCGCACGCCCTTGGCGGCACGCAGGAAATCGGGGCGGGATTTGAGGCGTTCCATCACAAGGCCAGATTTCGGGCCCGGCCCGGCCGATGGGGTCGAAACCGTCAGGCCGAGAGCCTTTTGCGGCCGTGGGCGCGGCGGCGGGCGAGCACCAGGCGGCCGCCTTTGGTGGCCATGCGGGCACGGAAGCCGTGGCGGCGTTTGCGCACGATCTTGCTCGGTTGATAGGTGCGTTTCATGGCCAGTTCCGCGAAGGGCGGGGCTCGGAGCCCATGCCGTCCAAAAGGGAGCCCGGCTTCTAAAGAGCGGGGCGGAGCCTGTCAACTTGAGCGGGTTTGGGAGCGGCCCCCCTTCCGTCCGCCTCGCGAAGTGCTCGGCGTCCACCTTCCCCCGCAAGGGGGGAAGGCTAAGAAAGAAACTCGCATTCCACTTTTTTTGACCTTCCCCCCTTGCGGGGGAAGGTGTCGCGCGCTTCTTCGCGCGCGACGGAAGGGGGGTCAGCGTGTCCAGCCGTTTATTTCCCGGCCGCTTGATGCTTTAAGGCGTCATGCCGGGTCGTTTGCGCGCGCGGATGGGCGAAGCCTGGAGGCTTATCGGGCACAGCCTCTCGGGGCGGCTCCTCCTTCTGACATTGCTCTTTGCGATGCTCACGCAGGTGCTGATCTTCGTGCCCTCGGTGGGGCGCTATCATCGCAGCCTGCTCGATTCCCGCGCCGTCACCGCGCAGATCGCCATCCTGCCGCTCACCGAACCGGGCGGCCGCGCCCTGTCGAGCGGCCTGAAGCGCGAGCTTCTGGTGCGCGCCGGCGCCGAGGCGGTGATCCTCAAGCGTCCCTATATGAGCGAGCTTTATCTCCGCGACGAAATGCCGGGCCATTACGATCTCGCGATCGACCTGCGCGACAACAATCTGTTCGCGGAGATGTATCAGGCGCTCGATTGCATCTTCGCCGGCGGCAACCGCATCCTGAACGTGATCGCGCCCACGCGCATTCCCGGCGCGCGTACCGTCGACGTGATCCTATCCGAAGGCGACATTCGCGCCCAGCTGCTCGATTACGCGCGCGGCGTCTTCTATGTCGCGGTGTTCATTTCCTTCGCGACGGCGCTGCTCGTTTTCATCAGCCTCTATCTCGTGTTCGTACGCCCGATGCGGCGGCTCACGCGCGCGATGATCGCGTTCCGCGACAATCCCGAGGATGCCAGCCGCATCATGGAATCGGGAAGCCGCGCGGACGAAGTGGGGATCGCGGAGCGCGAGCTCGCCGCGATGCAGCGCGACATCTACGGATTCCTGCAGCAGAAGGCGCGGCTCGCGGCGTTGGGCGCGGCGGTGGCGAAGATCCAGCACGATCTCCGCAACATCCTGGCGAGTGCGCAGCTTGCCTCGGACCGCCTATCGAGCATCGACGATCCCGTGGTGCAGCGGCTGACGCCGCGCCTCGTCGCTTCGATCGGCCGCGCGGTGTCGCTCGCCACCAACACGCTGCGCTTCGGTCGCGCCGACGAGCATCCGCCGGAGCGCCGGCGCGCGCCGCTGGCGCCGGTGATCGCCGAAGCGGCGGAAGCGGGCATCTCGGAAAAGTCGCTGGAGAATTCCGTGGCGTGGACTGCCGATGTGCAGCACGGGCTCGAGATCGACGCCGATCCCGAGCAGCTCTACCGCATCCTGCTCAATCTGGTGCGCAACGCGGCCGAGGCCCTGGGCGCGCGCGGCGGCGCGATCCGGCTTGCCGCCCGTCGCCAGGGCCGGCACGTGACGATCGATGTAGAGGACGACGGGCCGGGCATTGCCGAAGCGGCGCGCGGCCGGCTGTTCCAGCCTTTCGCGACGTCGACGCGGCCCGGTGGCTCGGGGCTCGGTCTCGCAATCGCGCGCGATCTCGCCCGCGCCCATGGCGGCGACGTAACGCTGGTGACGACGGGACCGGGCGGCACGGCGTTTCGCATTGACATTCCCGATCGCGAGGACAACTGAGATGGCGTGGGATCCCGGGACCTACATGAAATTCGGCGCCGAGCGAACGCGGCCCGCGGCCGAGCTGCTCGCCCGCATCGAGGCCGAAGCGCCCGCGCGTGTCGTCGATCTCGGTTGCGGGCCCGGCAATTCGACGGCGCTCCTGGCGGCGCGCTGGCCGCACGCGGATCTCGAAGGCATCGACAGCTCCGCCGAAATGCTCGCGGGCGCCAAGACGGCGGGTGTGGCCGCGCGCTGGATCGAGGCCGACGTCGCGAAATGGAATCCGGGCGCAATCTTCGACGTCGTCTTTTCCAACGCGACGTTGCAATGGGTGCCGGATCACAACGCGCTCCTGCCGCGGCTGATGGCGAGCGTGAAGCCGGGCGGAATTTTCGCGTTCCAGGTGCCGCGCAATTTCGCCGATCCGTGCCACACGCTCATTCACGACATCGCGGCGTCCGGCCCCTGGGCCGGCAAGCTCGAGGGCGTGCGCGACTGGTGGAACGTGCTCGAGCCCGAAGCCTATTTCGGAATTCTGGTGCGGCACGCGTCCGGCATCGACATTTGGGAAACGCGCTACGTGCAGGTGCTCACGGGCGAGGACGCAGTCTATCGCTGGATGAGCGGCACGGGCCTGCGCCCCTACGCCGCCGCGCTCGAAGGCGCCGAACGCGACGCGTTCCTCGCCGAATACCGCCGCCGCGTGGGCGTCGCCTATCCGATGCGCGAAAGCGGGGTCACGCTCTATCCGTTCCGGCGGCTCTTCTGCGTGGCGCGGCGGTAGTTTTTCCGCGCGCGCGTCAAGGGGCGGGTAATATGCGAACTGCCGCCGCGGTTTTCTCAGATCGGGTTGACGCGACCTTTCCCTTTCTCACCATGGCCGGCCTCCGAGCCGGCCATCCATCCTTCCGGTGTTCCGACAAAATAAGAATCAACACGGAGGCACAGAGATCACGGAGGAATTTCTGCGCGTTCGCGCGCAATCTTTTCTTCTCCGTGTTCTCCGTGGCTCCGTGGTGAAATTACTTTCTGGTTTCTGCGCTCGCCATTTCTGTTGAATTCAGGTCGCACCCATGGATGGCCGGTTCGGAGGCCGGCCATGGCGAGCGGGCTAAGGTCTTGCCGTGCGAATCATGTATGATGGCGCCAAGTTCGATTTTGTCGCGGTCGCCGCATAAAGCGGGTGACGGTTACGGCTGGGAAAATTGCAAATGCGTCAACGCCTTTTCTTGAGCGGCATTTTCGTTGCCGCGCTAGCCACGTTCGCGCAAGCGCAAGGTGCGGCTTTGCCGCCGGAACTCTGTTCCGTCTGGGCTCGCGACTGGAGCGCAAAAAATCTCGATGCGGTAATGCAACTTTACGCCCCGGCACCGGTTTTCTTGCCGACCGTGGGGCCACGCTGGGATGGTGCGGCGGCGATCCGCAAGAACTCCGTGGGTCTGCTTGCGAAGTTCAATCCACATATCGCATTGCACAGCATCGTCAGCGCTGCGTCCCGCGATCTCGCCTATGATAGCGGCTCCTACGAGGAGACGCTCGTGCCGGTGGCGGGCGGAAAGCCGATCCGCGCGAAGGGCGATTATCTTTTTGTTTTCCAGCGCGAACCAAACGGCCCATGGAAAATCCTGGAACAGACCTTTACCGAACGCGAACCGATAAATCTTTGAAGGCGGCGGCTTTACCCCGGCTCAGCTCTCTACCTCCGTTCATAGTTCGACCGCACGGTTCGGCGGCAGCCGGGAGCGTCAGCTCAATTCAAAACTGCTCTGAACATGCTGGATGTGTTCGCGAACGCGAGCCGCGCCGCGCGTCGTGAGCCGCGATCAAGAAAGCGCGCCGGCACTCAGCGCCGCCGGATCGCCGCGCCATCCTTTGCGCGCGGCGTCCATATCGCCTTCAGCGCCCGGCTCGTGACGCATCTCTTCCGCCTGCGCCCGGATCGCGAGCGTCATCGGATCGAGCTTCCAATCCTTGAGCGTCGCCGACGCTTCCCGCTCGGCGCCGGCCGCGTCGCCTTGCGCAAAGAGAGCCGCTGCCAGGCTGCGGCGAACCGGATACCACCAGCGGGGCGGATCGCTGTAGTCCGCAAGGTGTGCGTCCTGGAGATCGGCGGCCTCGCGGAACACCACAATTGCTGCGGCCGGATCGTGCTCCAGCATGTCGGCGCGGCCTTCGAGCACGCGCTGCGCGACCTGCACCACCACGGATGAGGTCCCGTTCAGCGGGGCAGTCTTGTCCAGGCCGCCCGCCGGCAACACGACCTTGGCCGCTTCCGCCCGCACATCGGCGGCGCGACCCAGCCGCGCAAACGCTTCGCCGCGTGCGTAGTGACGCATCGCTTCGAGGAACGGGCTGGACGCGACGAGGTCGGGCGCGGCGAGCACCGCGTCCGGCGCAGCGAAGCGGCCGAAGGCGGCATAGGTCTGGCCCGCCGTCGCATCGATTCGCGAATTGTAAGTGGAAGGCTGCGGAAAATCGCGCTGGAATTGATCGACGAGCTGCAACGCGACCGCGCCATCGCCCGACATCATCGCGCCGCCGAGACCGAATTGGAGATCGTGCGCGTGATACATGAGCTTCCCAAGCGGGGTGGGGAAGTCCGTCTTCTCCGCATAGGCGCGGTCGGCCTTCAGCGCATCGACATTGGCGCGCGCGGCGTCTTCGTAGCGCCCCACGCGATAATAGGTATGTGAAGGCATGTGAACCATGTGGCTGGCGGCCGGCGCGAGCTCCGCCAGACGCGGCGCGTAGGGCTCGGCCAGTTCCGGCTTGCCCGCCAATTCGGTCGCGTGAATGTAGAAATGGATAAGCCCGGTATAATCGGGATTGGCCGCCATCAACGGGCGCAATATGTCGACGGCGCGTTGCGCCGCCGCCGCGTGATCGTCGTGCTGCTCCATGACGAGCCACGCTTCGGCAGCGAATATCGCCACCTCCAGATCGCCCGGATCGCGGGCGTTCATCGCGTCGATATCCTGCGCGTAGGTCTTGTCGCTCGCGCCCTTGGAATCGAATACGCGGTAGCGGTCCACCATCGCGGCTTCCAGATCTTTGATCTTCTGCGGGACGTTCGCGCCGGCCATGGCCTGCGCCTTGCTGGCGAGGACCAGGTTCGCTGCGGTCTGGTCGGCGCTGACGAGGAAGTTGATCGTCGGCCCCCGTGCATAGGCTTCGCCCCAGACGCAGAGCGAGCAACCCGGATCGGCGGCTTCCGCTTTCTGGAACGCGAGGATCGCATCGTTGTGCTCGAAGGCGCGCGAGAGAGTGAGCGCGTAGTCGAACCAGTTTTGTGCGTCGGCGTTCCTTGTGTCCGCCGCCAAGTGATCGTTGCCCATGCCGGGGACCATGACCAGTTTGTGCGGCCCCGCGATGGGCGGTAGCTCGTCGACATGACAGAGCCGGCCCAGCAGAAAATCCGCTTCGCCATCCGAGCCCGCGACCTGCGGCGCGACCAGCGACAATAAGGCGGCAACGAGAATCACCCGCATGGAAACCCTGCCGTTACGCTACGCATCGCCGCGATTATAGCTTCAGCCTGGACACCGGCCAACCGGCGCGGCGTTGTTGCGGGAAACTTCACTTTTTTGGATGGAACGCTGGGGATACCGGGGCAGAGTACCCCTGCAATTTTCTACAATACCGTGAGGCGCCTCTCCTTGACACTGGGAAACGTCTGGTAGGGTGACGTGCCGGAGGATTGGAAAAACGCCAGGAACGAGGACGCAGAAAATGGCCAAGGTTTCTCATATCGTTTTGCCGGTCGGCGACGTCGGCAAGTCGCGCGACTGGTATGTCGGCAATCTGGATTTCAAGCTTGAATTCGAACGCGAAGGCGTGACCGCGATCAAAGATG
This sequence comes from uncultured Alphaproteobacteria bacterium, assembly GCA_963760345.1. Taxonomy (GTDB): domain Bacteria; phylum Pseudomonadota; class Alphaproteobacteria; order Micropepsales; family Micropepsaceae; genus Rhizomicrobium. The sequence goes on along the minus strand of CAVXCU010000001.1, from coordinate 493,006 downwards.
ACGCCGGGTTGACGATCTTTCTCCAGAAGACTGCAAACAGCCTGGCAGGCGAGAAGATCACGCTTACGATCCAGGTGAAAGATGTCGACGGCAAGCATCGGGAGCTCGCGAGCCGGGGCGCAAAATTCGCGAGCCCGCCAAAGCTTCAGTTCTGGAGCTATGGCGCCGAGGTCCCGGATCCGGACGGATACATGAATCATCTGTGGGACGAAGTCACGATGAGCAAAGCCACGCGCGAAATGGCCAAGAGTCCGAAATAGATTGCGGCAGGTGCACATTGACTTCGGTTGCATCGTCGATGCGGCGAGTCCAGGATTTTCATCGACAATCCCGGCCTAAGATTTAGCTTTCGCGTAAATCTCGCGCAGGACCGGGTGCCACTTCCGAAGCGCGCCGCGCGGGACTAGTCTTTGCCGATGATCCGTCCGGGCAAGCGCAATCTGATCACTGACGTGGCCGGTCTCAAGGTAGGGCAGGCGGAAGATCGCGGTGCGCGCAGCGGCGTCACGGTGCTGGTTGCGGACTGGGCCGTGGCGGCCGCGGTCGACGTGCGCGGCGGCGCGCCCGGTACGCGCGAAACCGAATCCCTCGATCCCGTCAGCGTGGGCGGCACGATCGACGCGATCGCTCTTGCGGGCGGCTCGGTCTACGGCCTCGACGCGGCGAGCGGCGCGATGGCATGGCTGGGCGCACGCGGCCGCGGCCTTCGCCTGGCGCCAGGCGCGCCGCCTGCGCCCATCGTGCCCGGCGCCATCGTGTTCGATCTCGCCAATGGCGGCGACAAGGATTGGGGCGAGACGCCGCCCTATCGCGCGCTGGGGATCGCGGCGATGGAAAGCGCGGCCGAGGATTTCGCGCTGGGCAATGCGGGCGCCGGCCTGGGCGCCACGGCCGGCATCTACAAGGGCGGCACGGGCAGCGCCTCGGCCGTCACCGGTGACGGCTTCACGGTGGGCGCGCTCGCCATCGTCAACGCGGTCGGCTCGCCGCTCATTCCGGGAACGGACGTGTTCTGGGCTCATCCGTTCGAACACGGGAACGAATTCGGCGGGCGGCGTTTGCGCGAGCCATTGGTAGGCATCGATCTCGATCTTCCCGCCGACATGAAGGGCGCGCCGCGGCCGGGCGCGAACACGACCATCGCCATCGTGGCGACGGATGCGGAGCTCACGCGCGTCGAGCTCAAGCGGATCGCCATCATGGCGGCGGACGGATTTGCCCGCGCGCTCCGGCCCGTGCATGCGCCGTTCGACGGCGACACGGTGTTTGCGCTCGCCACCGGCAAACGACCGCTCGGCGACGTGCGGCCGCGCGACGTCACGCGCTTGGGCAGCCTCGCCGCCGACTGCCTCGCACGCGCCATCGCACGCGGTGTCTACGAAGCCGAAACGCTCGCCCATATGCGCAGCTATCGGGATATGTTTGGGAAAAAATAGGGAGGATCACATGGACAAGTTCGATCATTCGCGAGGGCCACGGCCGGGCGGCATTTCACGTCGCACCTTTGCGGCCACCTCGCTGGTCGCGGGCTTCACGCTCGCAACGGGCCCCACCTGCGCAAGCGCGATTATCACCGACAGCATCGGCCTCGATGCGGGCCAGGTCAGCGTGCCGGTGTCCGACGGCGTCATTCCCGCCTACCGCGCTAGGCCGCAGGGCAAGACCGGCTTGCCGATGATCCTCGTGGTGCAGGAAGTGTTCGGCGTCCACGAGCACATCAAGGATATCTGCCGGCGTTTCGCCAAGCTCGGCTATTACGCCATCGCGCCGTCGCTCTATGCGCGCTATGGCGACCCCGGCAAATACGACATGGACCATCTGCAGGGTCTCTTCACCGATATCGTTTCCAAGGTGCCAGACAAGGAAGTGATGTCCGATCTCGATTCGAGCGTGACATTCGCGGGCGGCGACGGCGCGAACACGGCCAAACTCGGCATCACGGGTTTCTGCTGGGGCGGGCGGATCGTCTGGCTCTATGCCGCGCACAGTCCCGCGCTCAAGGCGGGCGTTGCGTGCTACGGACAATTGCGCGGGCCCGCGACGCCGAGCCCTTTGCGTCCGCTCTATCCGCTCGATCTCGTGCACGATTTCAAGGCCCCGGTGCTGGGTCTTTATGGCGGGCTCGACAAGGGCATTCCGGTTTCGGATGTGGAAGCGATGCGCGCTGCGCTGGCTTCGGCCGGCAAGCTCAATTGCGATTTGCACGTCTTCATGGACGCGCAGCACGGCTTTTTCGCGGATTACCGGCCCAGCTACAACGAAGCGGACGCCAAAGAAGGCTGGAAGGAAATGCTCGCCTGGATGCGCAAGAACGGCGTGGGATAGCGCCGTTCAGCGCACGTAGATGCGCACTTCGGTGGCGGAGATATTCGGATCCGTCGCCGACGAAATGGAAAGCCGCGTGGCCGGCACGCCCATATCCGTCATGGAGCGCAGCACGTCCTGGGCGTGGTGCTGCGCGTCGGTCTGTGCCAGTTGCACCGCCGCCGCCGAGCCGCGCGTGGGCGACACCGCGATCACGTCGAACGATGCGCCGGGGCGCGTCTGCAGCGCCTGGGCGAGAGCGGTATAGAGAATCTGCTGGTATTCGACGCCGGGATGATCGAAGCGCACGGTGACGAGCGCCGCGCCGCCGGGAATGACCGGGCTCGGACCGCCCGACATGGTCGCCATCATGGGCGTGCCGAGTTCCGAACCGTAGAACTCGCCGTTCTTGATGGCGCTGGCCAGCGTCATCAGATTGGCACGCTCGTTGGCGACATAGGCCGTCTGCCGCTGCACGTCGCCGGAGGTTTCGGTGAGCAGGCGGTCGATGAGCACGATCGTCTGGCTCGCTTCGTCCTGCAGGACGGAGAGCTGGCGGTGGTCTTCGTCGACCGCGCCGGAGACGTTGAACGTGGCCTGGATCGTATCGAGCACGAAATGCGCGGTCGACGCTTCGTTGGCGATCTGGGCGCCCAGCGCGTTCAGCGAATTGATGTTGCCGGTGAGCGAATCGAGCGCGCTCTGCGCCGTGTTCCACTGGCTCACGAGTTCGGGATTGCCGCGCGTCGTTCCCATCTCGAGATGGGTCGTGATCTGCGCTTTCGATTCGTGATAGGAGCCGGCCGCTTGGGAGGCGGCATTCTTGACCGCCGCCAATTGCTGCGCGTCGGCGACGATCTTGTCCTGCAGCGACGAGAGTTCGCCGCGCAGGCCCTGGATGGTGTGGTTGACGCCCGTGCCCGTGTCGCTGCCGGTTTCGATCACCACCGGCGTGATGTTGCCCGTCTCGGCAGGCCCGGCCATCGCGGCGCCGGACGACGTGACCCCGGCAGCCGGCGGCAATGTTCCGGCCATGCCGGATTCGGTCTCCGTGGCCTCGGGCGCCGGAGCCGGGAAGGCCTCAGTCGACGTTTGGGCCGGGGGCGGCGCACCGGCTTCGATCTGCGAAGGCGCGGGCCCACTGCCCCCGAAAAGCGCTTCGTCGATGCTGCCGCAGCCGCCGAGCCCCAGCGCAAGCGCCAGACCGGCATAGGCAAATGAACGCCGCGAGGCCGTCAGCATCGCCGAAATACCCGTCATCGACTGAATCTCCGCTTTGGGGGTCCAGCGCCCGCCCACAAGGCGCGTCTGCGCACCAATGCATCTTTGTCCGGCGGCCATTCCCGACGGGGAACCGCGCGGTGACCGGGCGCCAGTCTTAGCGGCGCGAGAGGGCGGGGACAAGGGCGCAAGGTCGTGCTTTTGTGGGAAATTCTTCATGTGGCGCGGAGATTTGGCTGGCGGAGCCCCGGGGGTGCTTGGGCCCTCTGCCCGCGGCTTCGCGGGTCGGGATGAGGACGGCCGATGTCCATGGCGATCGTCATTTTCCAAGCCGGCGAAGACGATCCGGCGCGCGGCCGGGGTCGGCTTGCCTTCGCCCGCCCGTCTCACTAGTTTCTGCGCCCTCGCGCGCACCGGTAGCTCAGCTGGATAGAGCACCAGACTACGAATTTGGGGGTCAGGGGTTCGAATCCCTTCCGGTGCGCCATTTTACCGAGTTGGAATAAGTGCTTACACCGCGCACTCGGCAGGAACATGACTGATTGCAGTTGAAGCACCGAATAAGTACCGAATTTAACGCGCCCGGATCTTTTGTAATCAGGGGATCACAGGTTCGAGACCGGTAGCCGGCACCAATCGGATCAAGGCGTTGCCAGCCGGGCGTGATCGTATCGTCGTTGTAAACACAGAATAAGTACCGACATCGCTTCCACCTCCGGCGCGTCCACGAGGTCGTAGTCCCGCGTTGTCTGCCGGGGCTCCGAGACAGCTTGAATTGGCGTATTCTTTGGCGATTCGATCCTCGCTCCAGGGGAAGACCCTCTCCACGAAGCCACTGAGAACCCGGTCAGATGAAGAAGCTCAAGCTCGTGGAGTTGTACGCAGGAACGGGACGATCCATCGAGCCGTTCCGAAAATGGCGCCGTGCGGAGACAGCACTCCTCGTCGACGCGAGCCCGCTTTGCAAGCGATCGTATCTCCAAAACTTTCCAGGCGCCGCGTATGCAAAGCGCGATCTCTCCCAACTCAGTCCTCGCGGGCTCGAAGAATTGGCGGGCGGAAGGATTGACGTGCTCCTTGGCTGTCCACCGTGTCAGGGATTCAGCGACAACGGATTACGGCTCGACGATGATCCGCGAAATCGCCACGTCCTGCGCTTCGCGCACTTCGCAAAGGTCCTGCGGCCATTGGCAGTCGTCATGGAGAACGTGCCACGTGTCGCCGTTTCCGCCGAGTTCAAGACGATGACCACGTGCCTGGAAGACGTGGGATACCGCTGGTCAGCGATGATCGCGAACTCGGCGCAATACGGAAGTTGCCAGACGCGGCAGCGGCTCTTGTTCATCGCGTTCCGTTCGGACGTCGGCGTCGCTCCCGTTTTTCCGAAGCCCTCGCACGGCGGCACGAAGAAAATCTTCAGCTACTCGAAGCGCAACTACGTGCGGCCAGACGACGATCCAGTTGAAACTCTCGGATTGACTCCTCTCACGCAACGGATCGCCAATCTGCTGCCGAGGGACATGGCGAATGAACTCGGCGGCAACGACCTCTGCACGATTGGCGATGCACTGTCCGGTCTTCCTGGCGCCGGCTCGTCAAAGGGGAAGGCTCTGCAACACATCGCATGGGCACACTCCCGACCTTTACTTCGACGGATGGAACGGGTCGCGGAGGGAGGCCGCTGGAGAGGCGGGGCAGATCACTTCGCGCACACGTACGGACGCCTGCACCACCGGGGGTTATCGCGGACGATCACGAACTCTCTGGCCTACGCCGGTGGCGGGCGGTTCTGGCATCCCACTGAGAATCGGTCGCTGACGTTGCGCGAGGCAGCGCGGATTCAGGGCTTCCCTGACAGCTACAGCCTGCCCGAGATTTCCAAACGGGCCGCGTCACTGGTCGGCAACGCGCTGGATTTTGCTTTGGCCTCAACCTGTTACAGGGTCGTCCGGTCAGGTCTGGAATAGAGCTCCCTTCCCCTTGCGGAACTAACAAGACTCAGTTAGTGTTAGTTCGCTTGGAAGGCTTAGGAGCTCACTATGAGTACATCATCATCGATTGCGGCGCCGGAACTCGTAACAAGTGACTTCTCCGCCGCACAGGACGCCAGCATCCCGGACGTGTTCACGGTCGTCGGACGCGTCGTCTTCTGGAACGCGACGCCGAGCTTCGGAAAACTCGGCGCTCTTCTGGAAGCTGGCGTGGACGTCAAGCCCGGCCAGTTCCTAGGTGTCTGGCACGGCCGTCGTCAGAAGCAGTTGCTGACCGTGCTCCAAGTTGGTGACTGCCATGAGGTCAATCCAAACGAGGAGCCCCAACTTGCCGCCGCGCGCGATCGCCTTGGCCTCACCCGCGGATACGCGGGTGAGGCTGCGTCGACGAGAATCTACCGGCTTGCGTCCTGCGAGACGATCGAAGAGTTCGAGGTCGCGGTCTCGGACACCACCGTCTCCATTGTCAGTACACATGCGCCGGAAACGCTCGCGCGCGCGGGCGATCCCGTAGTGCTTTTGCCGGATGACCTGGCGCAGGCGGCAATCGGCAGCTTGGCCGATCCGGATGAAGGCGTGAACCTCGGCCACGCTTATGGCGCGAGCAAGTTTCCGATCACGCTCGTGCCACAGGTGATGCAGATGCACGTCGGTGTATTCGGTAACCCTGGCAAGGGCAAATCGTACCTCAGCGGAGTCATCGTAGAGGAGGCCCGGGCTTGGGACATTCCCATTCTCGCGCTCGACATCAATGGGGAGTTCATCGACGCCGCGCGTTCTCTTGGTGGCCTTGTCATCACTCTGCCCGATCCCGCGAACTTCGGTCTGTCTCTCAACCTGCTGACACCGCCGGAGCTCGTCTCGATCTCTCCAAATGTTCAGCCCAACACGAACTATGCTGAGTTAATAGAGCTGGCGCACGATCAACTCAGAAACGAGTCCCGCGGCAGAAACATTTCGTTCGACGAGCTAAGGGCGCGGATCAACGACCTGGGCAAGAAGCTCGAAACGCGCGCAAGCAGCATCGGTGCCGCAGTCAGCCGCGTCAGCGCGTTGGAGCGCGACCCGCTCATAGGAACCGGAAAGAGCTTTGACTTTATCGCGAGTCTCATTCGCCACCGGATCGTGGTGCTGGATTGCCGCTACCTGTCTCTCCGCCAGACCCAGTTGATCGCTGCTGCGGCGGCGCGCACGCTTCAACGTCATGGTCGCGAGATGACAAAGCGCGCAAACGAGAACCCCAACGACCTCGACGCTGTGAGTTGGTTCGGCATGCTTTTCATCGACGAGGCGCACGCCGTTGCCCCAAATTCTGAAGGCGTCATTAGCAGCCAGGTCCTGTACGAGCTCGCCCGCATGGGCCGCCACGTAAGAACCGGCCTTGTGCTCAGCAGCCAGTCGCCTGCAGATCTGGATCGAAGCATCCTGAAAAAGCTCCAGACCCGCTTCATCTTCGCGCTGGAGCGCGATCAGCTATCCGCCATCGGCGGGGTGTCGGCCGATCTCGGCCCAGAGCTCCAAGCCCAGCTTCCGAAGCTGCCGCAGGGCGTATGCGCCGTGTCGGGCACAAGCGAACTCATCAAGCACGGATTCCTGCTGCGTGTGAAGCAGCGGTCCACCCCCGTTGGTGGCAAGACACCGCCGGTCTTCGCAAGTCGCGCGAAGCGATCCAGGTGAGAGCAAATGGACACTGCAAAGGAACGTCAGGCGCTGTTTCTTGAGCTGGCCTCCGGACCGGAGGGAGTGACGGCGCAGCAGGTCTACGAAGAGGCCAAGGGGCGCGGCGACAGCGTAACCATCGAGGCGTATCACAACCTCGGTCGGAGGCTCGCGCACCGCGGCCTGCTCGTTCCGTGCGCCACCGAGGGCAGGCAGACGGTTTTCAAGATCGGCGCCACGGTGGACGGCGAGTGGCTCGACGAGGAGCAGTTGGCCTCCATCATCGATCCCGAATACCCGCTCATCGCGCTCACGATTTCGAGAGAGGCGCGTCGGCAACTCAACTCGATACCGGAAGGCGTGTGGGAAGAGCTGCGCGCCAGACTAGCCGGCGTCAATGCGCAGCAGCTGTTTGCGGATCAGATTCGCGCATACGCCGATGATCTGATGAGCGCGTTCGAGCAATGGGACTGGCACTCTAGTCAAACTGACCCGGGCCGCTCGCGACTGAAGGCGGAGATCGAGGCCGGCATCATCTTGCTCAAGCAGGTGGCGAAGTATGGGCTCGGTCTGTCCAACGAGGCGATCCGCGTGCCGGTCAATTTTCAGGCCGGGCTGGACCTATTCCGGCAGCGGCCGAACGAGCCGCTGTACAATGAAGAGTTGCTGCGCGATGAGATTAGCCGCCGCGTCTCCAACGAGCCGCTCGTGGTCGACGTAAGGGCCGAGCCGGATAAGAATGTGCTTGTCGCCGCTGTCGATGGATCGACAAGGGGTGGCCTCCTCACCGTCGAGGGCGAGGAAGGCGACTTCTCCGTCGGCACCTCGCCCTCTGTCGCCATCAACACCGCAGTCGGTCAGGTCAACAGGCACGTCCGGCTAGACGGGCGCGAGCATCCCGCCTTTCTTCGTTTGCCCGAGAAGCCGGAGGACATGCAGCATCATGACAACCGCTATTCGATCATGGCCAAGTTATTCTTTCCCGACCTAAGCGACTCTCAGTACATGCACGCTGTCTGGAACGCGATGAACCTCCTTGAGAGCCGTGCCGCTCTCAGGGTCATGAAGCGGTGGTATGCTCTCAAAAATCAGGTTGAAGTCAGGCCAGCAGATGTAATCCTGATGGATGGCCCTGTGACGCCTCAGGATCGGGAATCCAGCCACTACGCCCATCCCGGCACCTACGGTAAGATCGTGCGCGACCTCATTGAGGCCAATCGCGAGATACTCCAGAAAAGTCAGGCTGACGACCAAGTCGTCGCTGGCGTCGTGAAGAACGCACAGATTCGCGTGTTCGGTCCCGTCATCAACAGGTACATCGCAACGGCTATCGTTCAGAGCGGTGGCCAGGTTGAGACGTGGCCACTTGCATATATGAACAACCTCTCGGACCAAGTCATCCTTACCAGGTTGCTGACCGCCGGGCGCGAAACGACCGATCCGTGGCATCGCAGCTGTTTTGTACTTAGGCCATTCCACGCTGCGACTGATTACGCGGAGCGTTATTCGCGGGCTGAAGGGGGAGGCCCGACCGATATCCTGAAGAGGCGAGCGTCAGACGCGCAGATCCGCATTGCTGCCGGTACCGACTTTCCCGAAGATGCGTTCTGGAAAGACTTCCGGGGCGATCCGGATCCCTATGTGAAAATGCTCAACGGCGCTTGGTATGCAAGCTTCTACATCGGCGCAGTGCCTCGCCTCGACCAAAACCAGAGCCTTCCACGTTTCGAGCTTCTCGTCGCGGCGGACACCGTCGAGGACGGCGAATTCAAGCCCAAGGTACATGAGAACGCCGATCGTCTCTTTGGTGCCCTGAAGGGCAACGGGTTTGATGTCGCTGCCGAACATGCGATGTTCGGCTCGCGCCACAGGATCGATGTGCTGCCGCGGCTGCTCATCGAGGTCCACTACACGGTGAAGGTCTGGGCGAGCGAGTTGCTCTCGCGCGTGCAGGAATACATCGGCTACCACTTGAGCCGCTATGTGAAAGGTGGTCGGGCACGCGGCATACGCGTTCGGCCATTCCGCAGATCGGAGCTTGAGGACCTTAAGCACCAGCTCACCGAAGAGCGCAAGCGCCAGGCCGGCGAGCTTGGCGGCGGCCGCTCGATCTCATGACCGACACTCTCACCAGCGCTCAGCGCAGCGCACGTATGTCGCTGATCCGCTCTCGTGACTCGAAATTTGAGCTCCGAGTCCGGTCAGCGATCCACCGGCTCGGGTATCGATTCAGGAAGCACTATGAAGGGCTGCCGGGAAAGCCTGATCTTGTATTCGTCGCGCGGCGCAAAGCGATTTTTCTGCATGGCTGCTTTTGGCACGGCCATAGTTGCCGATTAAATCGCAGACCGAAGACAAACACGAGTTATTGGGAAAGTAAGGTCGAGCGAAATCGCGAACGCGACGTCGTCGTACGCCGCCGGCTTCGCCAGCTCGGATGGAACGTCCTCACGATTTGGGAGTGTGAGAGCCGCAATCTGGACCAAGCAATCGGCCGTATACAACGCTTTCTGACGGCTACGTCGGACTGAAAATGCATGATCATCCGGGAAACCCTTACATGTGAGACGTGCGGTCATGTTCATACTGTCCGAATTGGAATGGGACAGGAGGAATACCAGTCCCATCAATTTATCTGTCGAGGTTGCAAGCTGCCCATCCGCGTTGGGCTGAAGGTGGACTATACGAATATCTCCGCCGAAGTCGTTTTCGAGGAAAACGCAATCCAATCCTCCCGGGACGATGTCGGAACGATCGTCAATCTCGATGCGAATTTTCTGATCCCGGAGTCAGAGCAGGGAAAAGATATGTCGTTCACGCGATTGGAGCAGTCTCACCAGCTTGTCATGGAACGGCTCGCAAAACTGGGCGATGTCTCCGCGGACGATGTGCGTCTCTTGCACGGCCGTCCTGACTACGCTGCGGAGTGGCAGCGTTTGCGGCAGGCATGGGTGCTGTTCCGCAACAAGCAAGAAAAGCTAGTAGCTAAGCGCATCGCTGAAGCCAACCGTGATCGGTATGCGGACGAGCATCTCGCGAGTGTGGCGGACTGGCTTTGGCGCTTCGCCCAGAAGCTGAGCGGCCCAGAATATGATCGCCGATTCCATGAGGTAATGACAATAGTGGACGGGCTCCGTGGCAAGGCGGAGTTCGGCGACTTCCTGATGTACTACGAGAATGAAGTCGCCGGCCGCCGTGGGCGACTCTATTTCGAGATTTTCACAGAGTTTTTCCGCGCATACGATGAATTTGCGCAAGTTCACTTCCTGGTTTCGAACGGAGTGGATATCCCGGCGGACCACCATCCCGCTTCAGTCCACGTCGAACTCACCAAGATGTTCTACGGTAACGCGTTCGAAACGCTTGCAACCATCGTAGACATCCTCGCGATGATCAACAACATGGCAGAGGGACGGGCATTCGACCGGTTCAGATCCATTATGCTTACCGACTATCTCGGCCTCGACAAGGGCGGGCGATTCAATTGCCTAGAGGCCAACCCCGTATTGTCGGCTGTTTCTGCTGAAGCCGATAATCAGCTGAGGAATGCCTCTCACCATCGAAGCATCGAGTTCAACGAGCTCACCGGCATGCTGACATACCGAGCGGGCAAAGGAGGATCAGGAGCCGAACAGTCGATAAGCTATGGAGAATATCTGATCCGGTGTTCGAGAATCTTCTCGGAAATACTGATTGTGCTTCGGCTAGAGCTCGCGCTGCATCAGCTTTATGGACAGCGGCCGCCGCTCTAGCTTCTCGCGGCCGACCTATTCTTTGGACCGAGAGTGCCTTCTAGCGTGCGATTAGGTCTCCCAGATCGCTCGACAATGCGCGCGCGATCCGCGCCATAACCAACAGGCTTGGGTTGCGTTTGCCGCGCTCGATCCCGCCCATGTAGGTCAGGTCGATTTTCGACCGGAACGCCAATTCCTCCTGAGTCAGGCCCCTCGCCTGACGCAGCCGCCTCACATTCGCCCCAACGATTCGGCGCCAGTCCTGCATCGCAGGATCGGGCCATTAACAGGACTATAGTCTCTAGGGATTATAGTCCCTAATCGTCCAAATAGAGGGGAAGCTGGATGGGCATCGTCGGGAAGGGATTTCTTGCCTGCGTGGCGGCAGCTGCGGTGGTCGCCGCTATCAGCATGAGCAACCAGCCAACTCCAGCGGCGCAGGCCGCGCCGCCGAAGACCGAGGCAGACGAGGCACTTGAACAGTGCCAGGCCGCAATCGCCAGGAGCTATGGCCTGACTTCAATTCGGAGCGCGCCGGCCGCGAGCGACAAGTGGCGCGACCACGGGGGCACGGGCGGCTACGACAGCCTCTGGACCGTCTCGGGCAAGAACGCCTTCGGGATGCCAGCCGAGAACGTGATCGAGTGCGAGGCGGGCACCAAGAGCGCCGACGCATGGACCATGCCCTTTCTCTGGAACGTGACCCTGAACGGCGACAAGCTCGATCCGGGCACGGTGGACCACCCGGCGCGACGCTCGCATCGGCGTCGGGCGCAAAGCGCTGTCCGCCCCACGTCTGATTCTGATTGAGTGGCCGAGCACGGACGGCATCCGCCGCAGCCATGCCGGGCTCGACAGTCGTATCCCGGCTGTCGGTCGCACACGGCCCCGGCCGAAGCTGCGTTTTGTGCGCTGCCACGCGCGTGCGCGCGAGCCTGTGTTTGCCCGCCGAGTTGTTCCCAGAAAGGCAGACGCGGTGCCCGGCTCGGTGCTTGGCGTTGCTGCCTCGGCCTACGCCCTTGATCTATCTCTTCTATCCGCGCGCTGCCCCGCAGATTTCATGTTTGAGGGGCAATCTCGGGCGGCGACGGGCCCTGGCGCGATAGAGGCCCGGCCCCTCGGAAACCGGGCCCTTCAGCGTGCGAAGGGCTCCTTGCCGAATCTGGAGGCGACCACTCCCCTGTGTGAATGGGCCCCTCTGCTATTCGCGCTCGGCCTCGCAGATTTCATATCATAAAGGCATCGCGGTAACCTTTGGCGGCCCCGGGGAAGCGCAGTTTCCAAGCAAGCTTTTTTGTCTCAACATCACCGCGAAGGGGCGCGAGGCCAAATGACCGCCATGGATCGTGTTGCCTTTACGTTCGGAGATACAAAGCAGGCAGCCTTGTACTTCGATCACGTGATTCCGTTGTTCCTGATGATTGAGATCATCAGCGAGCATGGAATAGAGGTATTCCGCAATGCCAGCGGATCTTCGGAAATTCCATGGGGCGAGTACGTCCTGCTTCGCGACAGGTTCCTGCGATTTGCGCCCTCTAGCTTGCTCAGCTCGAAGAGCACTGAACTCTGGGCTGAACTCAACGTGACGATTCTTTCAAGCCTCTCCAGCTTGGCCGCTGTGTCTCCGGAGCTTCGGGACACGCCACTAGGACAGTTGTCGCGAATGGCGCCCGCGGCTCCAGAGGTGCTACGTCGATTGAATACGCTCAGCAGAGATATGGGAGTCTTTGCGCGCCACCTCGGCATCAGAAAGCCAATGTTTGCCGGTGACGGAGTTCTATTTACTCAGACCAACGAGGGCGCATGTGATGTCTTGGTCAAGATAAGTGGTTTGAATCTCGTCGATACAGACTCTGCGACGTTGGAGCAAATTGAAGATTTCCGGAAGGATAAAGGAGCGCAGCGAAAGCTACGGCGATTGAGGCTGTTCGCCCTCGAAAACTATGAAGGGAGATCGGCTTCATTCATTGAGGATGATCTTCTACAGAGAATCGACGAATACGAAGCCGAAGCTCGCCGTTGGTCATTCAAGTTGAAGGCAGCTGCGGCTGGCATGGTATTCAAGTCGAAATTTCTCGCCGGTGGCGCCGGCTGCTCATTGGTTAGTGCACTACTTGGCGAACCCATTCTCTCTGTGGTGTCCGTAGCGGTTAGCGCCATCGCAGAGTTCGGGAATGTCGCAGTGGAGCTTTCGCGCATGAAATTCGCGGCAAACGAAGCCCTTGGCGATAATCCAGTAAGCTACATCGTTGACGCGCACAAATCGCTTGAGGACAAAATCTGACGATGCGGGTCACGGAAGGCGCATGTCGATCTGCACGGGGCCATCCGTTAATTCTCCCTAGGTTTCGCGGAGCGATAGTCCATCCGATACGCGTATCTTTGGATTTCTGGGAGATATAAAGGAAAAGCCGGCGAGGAGCCCTGTTCCTCGCCGGCCAAGTCGTCCCGCCGGTCACAACGGGATTCGAATGGAGATATAAGTCAGGCCTTTGTGCAGGCGGGCGCCGCGAACTTCTTCATGACGGCGTGATCGCCTCGCACGGGCCGCATGAAGTCCATGAATGCCTTCTCGGTGATGACCTCGGAGCGTCGCGCGTCAATCGCTCCGAGTAGCTTCTTAAACCTCGCCGTGGCCGCGCATTGCAGCGTTTCGTCGCCGGACGCGAGCGCGTCCTCGGCCTCGGTGAGCGCCGCGATCATCTCCCCGCGAAATCGGTGCGGTAGCCGCGCGATCGCGTCCGCATCAATGCCTAGGATGCTGCGTCCGCTTCCCGCGCCGTGACGCTTGTTAAACGTGCTGATCTGCATCTCTCACTCCTGATCGTCGAGGCGCGCCGCCGGGTCCGCGGCAAGGTGCGCCGCGAATTTTGCCCACATTGGTGCGGCAAGATTTACGTCAGCTTGAGACGGACAGACGTTATCTGGATGGATCGGCGCCGCCATCCGTTCAAGCGGGCGATAGAGCTTCGCTTCGGCGAGAAAAACCCTCAGTCCCCACAGCCTCGCGTACTTCGCGCGGAGTTCCTCAGCGTCGGCGTCGATCTCGCGAATGATTGCGTCGGCTTCCTCAAGCATCACGTCGGCCGCATGGTGGGCCACGCCAGCGGTGAGATCAGCGAGCCGGCGGCCCCTTTCCGACATCCGCACTTTTACCTCGGGCTCACAGGCTCGGGCCACGTCGGCCTCGCGCGTCGCGCGGGCAAGTTCCCGCTCGGCCTCAGCGTTTTCTGTGTGATCAAACGTGATGTGCAATCCAGTGGGATTGACGAGCTGATCCGAAAGTTCGCGCGTGTCCCGCTGTCTGATCGCGTCAAGCTTTGCCTTCGCGCTTGCTTCGGCCTGCTTGATGCCGTCGAGCCGACGCTGCTGCGCGTGAATTTCGTCCAGAGTCGCGCGGGCGCGCTCGACCGCGTCCAGGAGGCCCGCGAGTTCCTGCCGTGCGGCGCCGACGGATCCGCCCGCAGTCGTGCCGATGTTCATGGCGATTCGGTCCCGAACGTGTTTCGCAGTTTCAGTGTGCCGCGTACTCGAATGACCGCACGCCGTCGTTCAGTGCCCGCGAATGATCGCCAGGGGCCGCCAGCCGGTGAGGGATAGTCGATCCAATTCAACGTATTGAATGGCGTGAACTACCGATCAACGGATGACGAGGTGTGGCACGCGCTCACACGGCCGCCTTTCTTAGGCTCCGATCTCGTCAAACGCTGCAAATTTGGCATCTCGTACTGTTGGATATGTCCGATATAAGAATCTCTTTGAGGCAGAGGAATGACTGTTGATTGCGACCTTCCAGCCGCCGCCTCTTTGGAACACGGAGACGTCGTATCCGTCGACTGAGATGAAATGATTACCCTTCTCGCTCATATTCCAAGCCTTCAGATTCGGCCAAGTTAGCCGTCGTCTCTGGCGTTTCTTGAGACGCCCTTCACGATCTTCGGCCCCTTTCCTGTCTTCTGCCATTCTGCCGGCGCATACGCAGCCACAGCGCAATTCGAAGGGATGATCGGGATGCCGCATGACGTGGACATAACGGACACTGGCAAGCTCGCACATCTCGCAGATGCAGGCGGGACTACCAAGGTCCTCCATCTCCACACATGACCAGCCCTTATGTGGCAGGCCGGCCAAAGACCATTTGCCGTGATTTGTATTTGGGTTTTCAGTTGCCATCGGTCGCTCCCGGTGCAGTTACATGCCTCAGCTGCGGGCTGACTCCGCCGCCGCTGCTGATCACAATTTGGCGTCAGCGCCCGACAATTTCCACGCAAATCTGTGCTCGACGTGCTAATGAAGGCCGACATCATCCATTTTGGCATCATGAGCGCAAACGACTACTGGCCAGATTGGCTGAAGAAGCAAATGGGGTTGCGCTACTCAGCCATCCAGAGAGGAACGAAAAAGCGCTACCTCAACAAGCGCGAGATAGTGAGGAGGTATGCGAAGGAGATGAGACAACTCGGGAAACGTGTGACGCACGAGGCCGTTCGCGAGGTGCTTCAATACGTGGATCGAGAATATACTACCGACCGTCGATCGATAAGCTCGTTGCTCCATTACTCTGGCGACACTAAGTATCAAGACAAATATTCGAACGGACACCGCGTGGCCGTAGTGGGAGAGGAGCGCATCTACAGAAGCATCAACGACGCCGCCAGCGACAAGAAATGCTCCCCAGAGTCTATTAGGAAGTGGGCCGCCTCAGGAACGGCGAACAGGCGTGGCGAGATATGGCATTATGTAGATGCGAATGAGCGCAGCCGCTAAGTCGCATTGGTCGGGTGTGCTCATAGCGAAATCCGTTTGGCAGATATCGATGTCGCGCTATAAGCGCGCGACATCGTGACATCGACTGCGATGAAATCAGCACCCTGGAATTCAGTCGTGCCAAGGCGCTGAAAATGTTCAGATATCGCTGACATCGGCCTGCGTAACATCTGACATCGGTTTAGCGTGCAGGACAAGGCCGCTTCTTTTGTTCGCCGCATCCGCGCGCTCGAACCATAAGAGCAGACCGCGAAACTGCGCCGCGTGCTCGCGCCCAATCTTTATTGCCTCGCGGGTGCGTCTGAGCGCGGTCGAAGGCGAGAGCTTGAGCCTTTCAGCTACAGCTTTATCCAGTGTCCGCTTACCGACACCGTCTAGTCCCGCCGCAATCCCGAGAATTGCGTCCGCGGAGTGCGAACTGTTCGGTGCGGCGTCAAAGAGTGCCGCGGACGCGCGCTCGATGCCATCAAGTGGAACATTTTGCAGCACGAAGCACATCGGTGAAAGCGGTTCTCCGTCGCGCTGATCCTCAACACTGACGACAACGCTGCCGCTTTCCTCCCTTCGCACCCGAATGCCCGTGTCGATGGCGCCGCGCAACACATTAGAGCCGCGAGCACCCTTGCCGGCATCTTTGCCCTCATGGTGCACTACTAGCACCGCTGTGCCCGTAGCCTCGCGGATGCGATCGCAACCCGCCACGAATGCGCCCATGTCCTTCTGGCTGTTTTCATCTCCCGACATGCAACGCGCGAGCGTGTCGATCACGATAAGGTCTCTCGGACCATCGAGAGCAGCGATGAATTCCGTCACATCCGAGCTGGCTGTCAGGTCAATTCTTTCGGCGATCAGCTTCCATGATGCGGCCCGACCCGCATTGTGCGCTCTCTCCCATGCGCGTGCGCGCTCGAATAGCCTCACGCGCCCGCCTTCGGCGGCCACATACGTCACGCTCCCGCAGCGGGTTTCAAGACCATGGAATGACATTCCGTTCGCAACGCTGAGCGCCAGGTCAAGGGCCCAGAAAGTCTTGCATGACTTCGGCTGACCATAGACGACTGCAAGGCCGCCATCTGGAATGAGGTCCTGCACAAGCCACCTCGGCGCTTCCATCTGGCTAAGGTCATCTAGGCTCAATTCCTGAAAGCGCTTCCGCTGCGAGCGAATGAGCCCGGTTTCATCGGGTTGATCCGGGAAATCCTCCGACGCCGGATGCTTGAGAACTTCCGCGACCAGGTCAGACCGGCCTGCGTCACACACTGCCTTATCCGCCCACGCTCTGCGGCATGATGCTCGGCACCTCGTGTCCCACCATGGCAAGCAAATAGCCGGGCCATCCCCACTGGGTGGAGGCGATCGCTTAGCTTTCGCGCTTCAGCAAACGCACGCCGAATACAGGGCCCGCGGTGCGGCCGTCGCGCGGCTGAAAGCGGACGACGAAGCTCTCCTTTCCTCGTGTGAGCCTTTCCGGCACGGCGTAGTCAACGTCGACGAAGGATTGCGGCTTCGGCGCATCGAGCGACTGGGTGGCGATCGTGTCGCCGTCGACGAGGATGTCGAACGTGCGGTTGCGCTCTTCGCCCCAATAGGTCGCTTCGAGCGCGAGAGGGCCCGGTGCCGTCTTCAGGCGAAACTGGAAGAAGCCGCCGGTGCGCGCATCGCGGCCGTTCCGCATCCGATAGATGACGGAATAGGAAATGGCCGATGTCAGCGCATGATCCTTTTCGGCCGCCTGATCGCCCAGCCGCATCACGTCGACGGAGCGCGCATCGAGTGCCGCACGCCGTGCGGCGTCCTCCGCCCGCGCACGCTTTTCTGCCTCCCACCCCGCTTCCGTAAACCGCCGGAAATAGACGGCGCTTCGGCGCTCGTAGTTCTTGAAGAATGGGCCCATTTGGAGGCCCCCCGGCCGGCTCGTGCCCGCGATGTCGTAGGCGGCGGGGAGCGCGCCCGCGCGGAAGGTGGAAAGGATATCATCGCCCACGAGCGCCGGCGCGACCGTTTCGTCGTAAGGCGCAGACGACGGCCCGAGATCGGCGGCAAGCACGAGCGGGCCCCTGAGCACCGCGATCGTCGCAGAATCGTCGGGCGCGGGCTCGAGGCGCAGATCCATCGGCAGGGTGAGCGCGAGCACGTCTCCCGCCTTCCAGCGTCGCCGCACAATCGCATAGCCTGCCTCGCGCGCGGCGAGCACGCCTTCGCCGTTGACCGCGAGCGTTGCTTCTTTGGCCCAGGCGGGAATGCGTAGGGCGATCGCGAAGCTGCGGGGCCGTGCGAGCGCGTCGAGGCGAAGCCGCACCATGTCCTCGAAGGGATAGGCGGTTTCGAGCACGAACCGGGCTCCTTGCGCCGCCCAATGCGCGCGCGAGGGAATGAACAGGTTGACGAGAAGCGTGTCGCCGCTTTCCCAATAGATCGAATCCCCGTGCTTGGCGTGACTTTCCATGCCGGTGCCGACGCAGCACCAGAAATCGCCCGTGGGCGTGGAGAATTCGCGGGCCGCACCCGACATCAACGGTGTCATGTAGGTGAACATGCCCGTTTCGGGGTTGTGCGCCGCCAGCACGTGATTGAAATGCGCGCGCTCGTAGTAGTCGAAGAACCGCGCGTCGGGCGCGCCGGCAAACACATGCCGCGTCAACTTCAGCATGTTGTAGCTGTTGCAATGCTCGCAGGTCTGCTCGGTGATGTAGCCCGCGATGGCGTCTGGCGCGGTGAAATGCTCGCGGTCGGAATTGCCGCCGATGACATAGGAATGGTGCCGCGTTACCGCTTCCCAGAAGAAGCGCGCCGCCCCCGCACGCTCTGCCCCGCCGCCCGCTTCGGCGATCCGGGCCTGCCCGATGAGCTTGGGAACCTGCGTGTTGGCGTGAAGGCCCGCGAGTTCGTCGCGCCCCGCTGCGAGCGGGTCGAGCACCTTGCGGTGATAGAGGCGCTCGGCGAGGCGAAGCCAGCGTGCATCGCCGGTGCGCAGGGAAAGCGCGGCCAGGCTTTCGGTGATGCCGCCATGTTCGCAGGCGAGGACCGCCTGCACCTGATCTTCGTCGAGCCTTGCAAAGACGCGCGCGAGATAGCCCGCAAGGCCGCTCGCAACGCCCAGCGCCTTCGGATCGGCGCACAAGGCATCGGCATCGAGCAATCCAGCGAAGAGTTTGTGCAGGTTATAGAGCGGCGACCAGGCGCCGTTGAGATCGAAATCCGCCGCGCGGATATCGCCCGCCATGATCTCGGGCCAGATCGTCTTGCCGTTTTCGATAGCACCGTCCATTCGCCGGCGCGTGAAGCCCGCGACATAGCCGTCGCCCGCTTGCGCCTGGCAGGTCGCGAGTTCCTCCACGATATAAGCGGTGCGCGCGCGGGCCTCTTCGTTGCCCGTCTGGGCGTGGATCAGTGCGAGCGCGGAAAGCGCGTGGCCAAGCGTGTGGCCGGCGATCGTCTCGCTTTCCCAGCCGCCATAGATGTCGCCCTTGGGCGCGAGGCCCGCGTGCAGGCGGAAATTGTGCAGGAGCCGGTCGGCATCGAGCGAGAGGACGTAGCGGAGATTGGCCTCGACCGCGTCGAGGAACGCCGACGGCAGGAGGCGGACCTTCGCGAGCGGCAGGGGCTGCAGCGAACGCGGCAGCATCGAAGGCGCGGCGCGCGCGAATCCGGCGGGCAGGGCGCCGGCCAGCGCCGTTGCGGCCGTGGCCCTCAGAAGCGCGCGCCGCGAAGTTGCCGTGATGGGCCCGTTGTTCGCCATGCGGGCACGAGCCTAGCGCAGATGGGGGAGCACTCCACCCAAGAATTCGAGGACGCTTAATTGGAATACGGAGACGGCAACATATTTCGGCATTCCCTTTGCGCAGAACCAAGCTTTCCATTCGTAAGCGCGCGCGGCCGGAGAATATGCTTCATCTCCCGGTGTTAAATCGCGTCGTCAACTGATCAGCGCGCAACGTTGCCGCGGCAGGAAGCCGTGCCGGAGGGCGAACGGCGCGACCACTTCGATGGGCATTTCCTTGCGCGCGCCATAGCCTTCATAGAGGGCGCTCAGCATCAAGCCGGCGAGCGCATACGGCTCCGGGCCGCCCGGCGGGAAATGCATTTGCTGCTGGAAGTTGCCGTGCGAGCCATTGGTCGAAAAACCGAGCCGCGCCAGAGCTGCGATTTCAGCGGAACCGAACTGTGGTTTCTCCCGAGGATTGTTCCACCAGCCTGACGACGCCTCGCACAGCCCTTCACGGTCGCGATGGCCGAAAGCGCACTGCACATAGCTGGCGATCGGACCGGGCAAGGAAAGGACAATGAAACGATCTTGTTCATCATCGGGCTTGTTGTGGTGCGCCTCGATCCTCGCGATCAGGTCCGCGAGCGAGCATTGATACGTCCCCACAAAATCGGAAAGTCCGTCATCCGCAGCCGCCACCGAACCGGCATCGAACACAATGATCGCGACCGCAACCGCCAGTGCGCTGCGCCATCCCGACTTCGTCATCGCCGCACGTGCCCCGGTACCCACTCATCACTATTCGGTGCATGCGCGACCGACGCAAGATTGAGGACCGAGCGCAACATGAATTGTGTAACTCGCAGGCGTCCATGGGCCACAGAAGCGCCGGGCTTTAAGTATTGGCGTCGGCCGGCACCGCTCTCTTCGTTTTCTGTTCGGCCTTCGATCCTTCGCTCATTGTTTTGACGGAGCTGGAACTTCACTTTTCGCGAGGTACCATTCGTATTCGACCAGCGGATTGGCAAGGCCCGCACATTCGGCCATGAACATCCGGCATCCTGCCTCATCGCCGGCCATGCGCCGCTCTGTGCCTGCCGTAAAAAGGATGTCGGCTAACTTGCGCCGTTTCATCCCATCCTGCTCGGCAATCTTCCTGACCTCGGCGAGATCGGCGAAGCCGGTTGCCTCTTTCAGGGCTTCTCCGAATGTGAGCCCCCCAAGAAGAAACTGCGCTGCCTGTCCCGGCCAAAATTTGATCCACGAGCGAGTCGTCAATTTCTTCAGATATTTCATGGCAAGATCGACGTCGGATTTGGAGTGCAGGGTAATAGCCATGTAGCAGAGTATTACCCCCTGCGTGACGCCACCGGCCGAATCCGTAAAAACAATTCTCCGATCACGAACTGCGACGACCCATTCTTTGACAATCTCAAGTGCACCTTCACGATCGCCAATCATCCAGTGGCAAACGCAAAGTTGCTCCTGTCTCCCCAACAATCCGGGGAAAGGGCGGCTTTCGTAATCGCTGACTTTCTCAAAGATTGGGATCGCCTCGGCGTATCTTCCAGAAGCCAACAGAGACTCGGCCAGGCCGGCCAAATTCGGCCATTCCTTCTGCGGATCTTCTCGCAACTGACGTCTGTAGGCTTCAACCGCCTCGTCGAACCGGCGATCTATGAACAATTGCAGCGCTGGATTGATCTTCACCATGGTCCGACGAATCCGATAGTAGATGTTGCCTTGCCTGTCATAAACTATCGCCTGCACCGGAGCAGGCAGGTTGCCGCGTAAGGCGGCTTTGGATGGAACGCCGCGCCCGAAGATATATTGATGATCCACCCCGTCTTCCGCGCGCGCATCGACGGCAAGACGAGCTGAGTCCCAAGGGGACAGATTCGCCCGTCACGGTTTCTCTGAGACGTCGATAAGAATCACGCCGCCGCGGCGGCTTGCACCGATGTGGGAAGCACCACCGTCACCGCGGTTCCGACATCTTCGGTGCTGTCGATGCGCACCGTACCTCCGTGCAGGCGGGCCAGGCCGTGAACGAGCGCAAGACCGAGCCCCGTTCCTTCGTGCGCGATGTGGGGATTGTTGGTGACCCGCTCGAACGGGCGCCCGAGGCGTTCGAGCGCAGCCTTGGGAATCCCTGTTCCGGTGTCGCGGACGGCAATCTCCAGAATATCCGCGCCTGTTCTGACGGAGACCAGGACTTCGCCGCCTTTCGGCGTGAACTTGACGGCGTTCGACAGCAGATTGATCAGAATCTTTTTCAGCGCGCTCCGGTCGGCGGCCAGACTTGCTCCGTCCGCCGGCATATCCGTGGACAGCAAAATCCCGCGTTCCTCGACGGCGAATCGCATCAGCGCGGTGCAATCGCCGATCAACCCGACGAGATCCACGTTTTCCATGTGAAGCACGAACTTGCCTGTCTCGACCTTCGACATATCCAGTATGTCGGAGATCACCTCGAGCAGATGCAAACCCGATTTGTTGATGTGCCTGACATATTCGCCATACCGGTTCTCCAGCGGACCGAAAATACCCTGCAGCATCATGTCGGAAAATCCGATGATGGCGTTGAGCGGCGTGCGCAGCTCGTGGCTCATATGCGCCAGGAACTCGGATTTGACGCGGCTGGCGGCTTGGGCGGATTGCTCGGCGATGCGGCTGTGGACCAGTTCGTCCTCGACGCGCCGCTTTTCGAGCGCGTTGCGGCGGAACACGGCCAGCGCCCGCGAAAGCTCTCCGATCTCGTCGGCGCGGTCTGCGAAGGGTATCTCGCAAGCCATGTCGCCATCGGCCACAAGCCGCATGGTCTCGGCGATCCTGGACATCGGTCGCGCGATCCTGCGGCTGATGAATAACGTCGCAAACAATGCACAGGCGAGCGACAGGAACATGATGCAAAGATGGATGGCGAGGTTCCAGCGGGCGGCATCCAGTTCCTCGCGCGCATGGTCGTCGGAAAGATCGACGGCGGTGTTCGCCACGTCGGCGAGGCTCTTCAATGCCGGATTGGAAGCGTCGATCCAGTCGCCGCCCGATATCGACGGCCGCTTTCCCGACGCGAACGCGTCGATCAGCGTTTTGCGAAGCCCGCGCAGGCGCTTGAAATAAAGCTCGTTTGCGGAGGCGATCGCAGCGCCGAGCGCGGGCGGCACCCGTCTCACACTCGCGTCGTCCAGAATCACGCCCCACAGCGCGTCGATCCGCGCCGCGCGGTCGATCATGCCTTCGAGCCCGGCCCTGTCGTGACCTCTGCCGCTGGCGATGACGGCGCCGACCACCAGCCTGTCGTTGCCGGCGAATTCGCGAACCGCCCAGCTCAGCTGCTTGATCTTCATCATCTCGGCGGTGAAGGGATCGCTGCGGTCGATCTCATTGGTGAGCTCCGCGGACATGCTGTCTTCCGCCGCAAACGGGTTTCCGACGGTCGGAATCCACTTCTCAATCGATGCCGCCGATCGCAGATCGGGCCGACGTAATGCGGCATCGATCTCCGGCCGCTGCGCGTCAATGGCGATTTGCGCCTTGACGATGGCGGCGCGCCCGGACTGGGAGCCCATATCATTCTTCGCGAGCGCGGACAGGGCGCTGTTCAGGGCGGCGGAGGAATGCGCCCGCAATTGCACGATCTCGCGCCAGGTTTTTTCGTCCACGGCTTGCGGCGATACCAGCGCCGTGTTCACGGTGCCCAGTTCGACCCTGCGATATTGCATGGACGTGAACAGGTCGCGCGCGATGCCCGATGCCGTCACGATGCGTCCTGCCACGCGCATCTCGTCATAGGCGCCGTTCGCCAAAATGGCGGACGTCACCACCAGCACAAGCGCCATCGCGCCCGTAATGGCTTCCAGTGTCCGCCTGACGGACAGTGCTTTGCTCATGGCGCGTCGGCTCGGCTTGGACCCGCGCGAGAGACGGATCGAAAGCCCGGATGGTAACCATTCAATAGTAATGATGTGCTTAATGGCGATCCGTGAGCGACGATGCAGCAATGAATGTCACGCGGAGAAACGCGCTTGCCAGCGCGGCGGCGCTGTCGATGTTGCCGCCGGCGGCACGTGCGGACGCGAATACCGACATCGATATCGTGAAAAAGGGGTCGGAGCAGATTTAACTGCCTCCGTTTGTCGGCTGTGTTCTTACGCGGCCAGCCAACCAATCGTTCCCGCCGCCCTGCCGCCGCCCGAACATCCTCCTCACGACAGCGCCGTCGGCGTCCGGTTCAGTTCTTTGAGGAACGGCTCCGCGTGCACGTTGCGTCCCGTCAGCGTCTTCGGATCGCCGCTCGCGAGCTGGTAGACGGCCTCGGCGATGAACGCGATCGGCTGCACGCGGTCGCGCGTCCGCTCGTTGATCAGCCCGTGCACGGCGACGCCCGGCGTGTCGACCAGCCCGGGCGACACGACGTTGACCGCGATGCCGTCGTCGTAGACTTCCGCTGCGAGCCCCGTCGTGAACCGCTCCAGTGCGGCCTTGCACATGCCGTAGACGGTTCCGCCGCGGACCATTGCCGAATATGGCGGCTTCGGATGGAACGCAGCGCCCGACGATATGTTGACGATCCACCCCATCTTCCGCGCGCGCATCGACGGCAACACGAGTTGCGCCAGATGAAATGGCGCATAGACCTGCACCTCCATCATCAGCTTGAAGCGTTTTTCGGTGAACTCCGCGACCGGCACGAAATAGGTGATCGCGGCATTGTTGACGAGGATGTCGACCGGGCCGAACGCGGCGCCGGCCTTTTCGACCAGTTGCTCCCGCTCGCGCGCCTGCGCCAGATCGGCCTTGATGAACATCGCCTCGCCGCCGGCCTTGCGGATGCGTTCGACGGTCTCGTTCAGCGTGCCGGGCAGGCGGCTCTCGCCCTTGTCGGCGGTGCGCGCCGACACCACCACTTTCGCACCTTCCATGGCGAGCCGCACGCCGATCGCCTCGCCGATGCCGCGGCTGGCCCCGGTCACCAGCGCCACCTTGCCTTTGAGATGTCCCGTCATTGTCGTCCTCCCGCACGGTTCATTTTTCCGGAGATTATACCAGCGAGCGTTGTTGGCGACTCCCCCCGCCCGATCCGGCTTCGCTGCGCTTCGCGCAGCTACGCCGGATCGACCTCCCCACAAGGGGGAGGTGAAGAAAGAGGGGGATCGCTTCACAACCTGGCAACGCGAAAAAGAAAAACGTTTCACCTCCCCCTTGCGGGGAGGTCGGCGAGCCGGCGAAGCGACGGATGCTGATGAAGCGGTGCGAGCTGGGTGGGGGGCCGAGCGATCAACAGCTGAGACCGTCAGCATTATATCGGCGCGCGGCCGGAGGCGAATGTTGCCGCACGGATGCTTGCAATGGGCGCCATCCGGGGAGATAATCTTTCGCCGGATCGAGGAATCGCCGCAGATGTGTACGGGAAGAATTCGTCGCTGAAGCATTTCGCTTAAGCCCGCCTGGTCCGTTCTTGGGCCGGGTGCCCTCACATCGTCATTTCCTGCGGCGGCTCTCATGGCATTCCTGCACAATCGCACGGTCAACCTGATCAATCTGCATTACGGCATCCAGGCCCTGGCAATGGGCATGGGCGGCGTTTTCTATCTCGTCTTCCTCTTGCGTGCGGGTCTCTCGGTCGCGGCCGTGTTGTGCACGCTGGCGGCGATTCTGGCGGGGCGGTTCGCCATTCGCCCGCTGGTGCTGGTGTTCGCGAAGCGCTGGGGATTGAAACCGGCGCTCGTGTTCGGAACCGTCGCGCTTTCGCTCCAATATCCGGCGCTGGCCGAAGTGCATGGCGTGGGCGCGGCGCTTGTCGCGCTCATTCTCGTCTCGTCGCTGGGCGATACGTTCTACTGGTCGACCTATCACGCCTATTTCGCGTCGTTGGGCGACAGCGAGCATCGCGGCCATCAGATCGGCGCGCGCGAAGCGCTGGCGGCCATCGTGGGCATCGTCGCGCCCTTGATCGGCGCATGGGCGCTGGTGGCGGCCGGTCCGCGCGTGGCGTTCGGAGCCGTCGGCATCGTGCAGGCGCTCGCGTCCCTTCCGCTCCTGGGCACGCCGAACGTTCCGGTTCTGCGAGAAGCGCCCGGCGCGTTCCGCGCTGCGTTCGCGGGCATATTCCTGTTTGCGGCCGACGGCTGGTTCGCGTCGATCTACGTCTTCGTCTGGCAGATCGCGCTGTTCCTGTCGCTGGGCGAAAGCTTCCAGGCCTATGGCGGCGCGATGGCGCTGGCGGCTCTCGTGGGTGCGGCGAGCGGCATGCTGCTCGGGCGTTACATCGATGCGGGCAATGGCCGTCGCGCGGTTCTGATTGCCTATGGCGTGGGCGCCGTGACGTTGGGCTTGCGCGCGGTGAGCCTGGGCACGCCGTGGCTCGCGGTTGGCGCCAATGCGCTGGGCGCGCTCGCTAGCTGCCTGTTGATCCCCGCGCTGATGACGGCGGTCTACAATCTCGCCAAGGCGTCGCCTTGCGCGCTGCGATTCCACATCGCGGCCGAAGGCGGCTGGGATGCCGGCTGCGCCGCCGGCTGTCTCACCGCGGCTGCGCTCGCTGCCTATGGCGCGAAATTGTCCATGCTCATCGTGTTGGGATTCATCGGCCTGGCCGCATCGGTGGTGCTGTTGCGCCGTTACTATGCAAAGAGCGGCGCACCGATCGAGCCGATCGAACCGGCGCCGTTGCAGGCGTCGACGGGCGCAAATCCGATGTGAAGGACGTTGCGCGCGTCCGGGAACCAATTACGCGTTCCGGCGTTGGATTTCGTGGCGCGGGCGCCTCGTTTCGGCAATAGCGGAATCTCCGTATGGCGTCAGATGCAGGCGAACGCACTTGGGGAGCGCGCGGCGAGGCGCGTCGAAAGCCCGGATTCGACCAAGGCGGGCCGCGTGCCGATGCGCCCGCTTCCGGCGCGGCCACCGGCAATGAAGGCGACGTCAGGTCCAACATTTTCCAAAGCCGCTACGTGAAAATCGGCGCCGTTATTGTCGTCGCTCTCATGCTTGCGGGCGGGCTCGTCTGGTGGCTGATCGCGCGCAATATGAAGACACGGACGACGCCTTTATCGATACCCATATCGTCCATGTGTCGCCCCAGATCGCCGGGCAGGTGATCGCGGTCCATGTCAACGACAATCAGCTGGTGCGCAAGGGCCAGCTGCTGGTCGACATCAATTCCGCCGGACGCCGCAAGCGCAGCCTGAACCAGATCGAGGCGCAGGAGGCCCAGGCCGAGACCCAATATCAGCAGGCGCTGGCCACCGAGCAGGGCGCGGCTGGCGCAGGCCGAGAACGCAGCGCGCGATCTGGCGCGCTATCGGCCTTGCAGCGCACATCGCCCAGCGCCGTGGCGCAGCAGCAGATGGATCAGGCCGTGGCCGCGGCCGCAACGCCGCCGCCCAGCGCGATGCCGCACGCGGCGCAGATCGCCGGCGCCGAGGCGCAGATCAAGTCGTACGAAGCGCAGATCGCGGCGGCCCAGCTCAACCTCGGCTACACCCATATCGTCGCGCCCGTCGACGGCCATGTCGCGCAGCGCAGCGTGGCGCCGGGCAATTACGTCTCAGCCCGGCCAGGAATTGATGGCCATCGTGCCGCTGCAATTGTGGGTGACGGCCAATTTCAAGGAAACCCAGCTCGCCCTGATGCGCGCGGGCCAGAGCGTCACCGTGGAAGTGGACGCCTGCGGCGACGCCGATGTCGACGGCCATGTCGATTCCATCCAGCGCGGCGCGGGCCAGGCCTTCGGCATCCTGCCGCCGGAAAACGCCACCGGCAATTACGTCAAGGTCGTGCAGCGCGTGCCGGTGAAGATCGTGCTCGACCAGGTGCCGCGCGATTGCACGCTGGGGCCCGGCATGAGCGTCGAGCCCAGCGTCAAGGTGCGCTGATGGCCGGCGGCGGCAGCGACGGCGCGCTGGACGCCGGAACGTTCCGTCGCGGGCAAGCGCAATCCCTGGACCATCATCGGAGTCATTTCCATCGCCACCTTCATGGTGGTGCTGGACACTTCCATCGCCAATGTCGCGCTGGGCCATATCGCGGGCAGCCTGTCCGCCAGCTATGACGAAGCCACCTGGGTCATCACCAGTTTCCTGGTCGCCAATGCCGTCATCATTCCCATCAGCGGCTGGCTGGCCGACGTGGTCGGCCGCAAGCGCTATTACATGTTTTCGGTGGCGCTGTTCACGTTCTCGTCGCTGTTGTGCGGGCTTGCGCCCAATCTGCGGCTTTCTCGTCATTGCGCGCATCCTGCAGGGCATCGGCGGCGGCGGGCTCGCGCCGGTCGAGCAATCCATGATGGTCGACACGTTTCCGCCCGACAAGCGCGGCGCGGCGTTCGCCGCTTATGGCGTGGTGGTGATCGTGGGCCCGATCCTCGGGCCGTCGCTGGGCGGCTGGATCACCGACAATTTCTCCTGGCACTGGGTGTTTCTGATCAATGTGCCGATCGGCATTTTGTCGCTGTTCCTGGTCAGCCATTTTCGTGGATGAACCCCTGGCGCTGCGCAGACGGCGCACGCAGTTGCTGCAGCAGGGATTGCGGGTGGACGTGGTCGGCTTCGCGCTGGTAGCGCTGTTTCTCGGTTGCCTGGAAGTGACGCTCGACCGCGGCCAGCGCGACGACTGGTTTTCGAGCCCGATGATCATCTTTTTCGCAATCGCGAGCGCCGCGAGTTTTATCGTCTTCATTCCCTGGGAGCTTTCGCGCCGGGATCCGATCGTCCGCATTCGCCTCTACGGCCAGCGCAACTTTCTCATCGCCAACATATTCATGCTGATCATGGGCGTGATCGTGTTCGGCAGCACGCAGTTCATCCCCCAGCTTCTCCAGGAAGTGCTGGGCTATACGGCCACCGATGCGGGGCTGGCGCTGACAATGGGCGGCCTCGCCACCCTCTTGGTCATGCCGGTGGCAGGTTACCTCTCGGGAAAAGTCGATCCGCGCTATCTGATCGCGTTCGCGCTGACCATTCAGGGCGTCGCGCTGTGGAATATGAGCACGCTGGACACGCAGATGTCGTTCGACAATGCCGCCGTCGCGCGCATGATCCAGTCGGTCGGGTTGCCGTTCCTGTTCGTGCCCATCACCATCGCCGCCTATGTCGGCATCAGGCCGGAAGAGAACAACCAGGCGTCCGCCCTGATGAACGTGTCGCGCAACCTTGGCGGCACATTCGGGATTTCGTTTGCGCAAACCATGCTGGTGCGCCGCTCCCAGGTTCATCAGGCGCAATATGTCGAGACGCTCAACCCCCTCAATCCGAATTACACAAGCGGCATGCAGCACTTCACGCAGGCCCTGGCGGCACGAGGATTGCCCCACGCCGAAGCGACGAGAGTAGCGTCGGCCGAGCTTTATCGGACACTCGAGCAGCAAGCCGGAATGCTTTCCTATGTCGACGTGTTCCATGTGTTGATGATTGTGGTTTTTGCGGCGCTCCCGCTGGTCCTTCTCATGCAAAAGCCCAAAAAGGCGGGCGCGGGGGCCCCTATATGAAAAGATGCATCTTCATCGCGGCGATTCTGCTCGCGGGCTGCACGGTCGGGCCGGACTATCACAAGCCGGACGTTGCAACCGCGCCGTCCTATCAGGAATTGTCGGACGCGAAGGCGCCCTTCAGCGTGCCGGTCGCCGGAGAAGCCGATCTTTCCCGATGGTGGCTGCAATTCGGCGACGCGGAACTCCAGAGCCTCATCGTTCGCGCCCTCAAGTCCAATCTCGATCTACTGACGGCGGCGTCGCGCGTGCGGGAGGCGCGCGAGCAGGTCGTCATTGCGGGCGCCGCGGCGCTGCCGCATGTCAACGCCACCGGTCTCGGGGCCCATGTCCATTCGAATTCGAGCCTGTTGTCGGGTTTGAGCGGCGCCCCGGCGGGCGGAGGCGGCCCGCCGAGCGGCCCCACGGACTTGAAGCTCTATTCCGCGGGCTTCGATGCGACGTGGGAAATCGATGTTTTCGGCGGCGTGCGGCGCGGCGTCGAAGCGGCGAAGGCGAACACCGATGCGGCGCTGTGGCAGATGCGCGACGGCGAAGTGACCCTGACCGCGGAAATCGCGACCGACTATCTCACATTGCGCGCGACGCAGGGTCGAATCGCGATTCTGGAGGACGAAACGCGGCAGCAACAGGACGTTCTCAATCTCACCGTCGCTCGGGCGCATGCGGGATTCGTCACGCAGCTCGACGTGAACCAGCAGACGGCGCTGGCGGCGTCGACAGCCGCGCAGATTCCGGAACTGGAAGCCCAGGCGCGGGCGATGGAACATGCCATCGCCGTCTTGCTGGCCGAGCAGCCGGAAGCGATGACTGCCGAGCTCGATGCCGGCGCTGCGATTCCCGGCGCGCCGTCGTCGCTTCCCGTCGGGCTGCCATCCGATCTCCTTCGCCGCCGGCCGGACATCCGCATGGCCGAGCGCCAGCTTGCGGCCGCAACCGCGCAGGTGGGCGTTGCCGTCGCCGACCTCTATCCGAAATTCGATCTGATCGGCGCCGCGTCGTTCACCGGCCCGCATCTGAGCAATCTGATTTCGAACAGCAATCTCAGCGAAGTCGGAGCGGGCGTGATCGTCTGGCCGATCTTCCAGGGCGGCAAAATCCACGCCAACATCCGCGCGAAGAAGGAGGAGACGCAACAGGCCTATTACGCATACCAGAAGGCAGTGCTGGGCGCGGTGCAGGATGCCGAGGACGCGCTCGCACGCTACACGACCGAGCAACGCCGCCTGGTCGAACTCGAGCGCGCGGAATCTGCATCCGGCGCGTCGGCCAACATTGCGCTCCAGCAATACCGGGCCGGACTGGTGACCTATGTGAACGTGCTGACGGCCGAGGCGACGGAACTGTCGGCGCGGGACCAGCTGGAGCAGAGCCGGCAGATTTTCGCGACCGATCTCATCTCGCTCTACAAGGCCTTGGGCGGCGGCTGGCAGGAACAGGGTTGACCGAAGTAAATATCCGGCGGCGGAGTTGCCGGACATCCGCCGCCGGTGCTCACTTTACCCTTTGACGCAAACGACCTGGCGCAAGGTATGCACGATCTCGACGAGATCGCTTTGCGCCGCCATCACCGCATCGATGTCCTTATAGGCCATGGGCGTCTCGTCGATGACGTCCGCGTCCTTGCGGCACTCGATGCCGGCCGTCGCCTGCTCGTGGTCGGCCACGGTGAACCGGCGTTTCGCCTCGGTGCGGGACATTGCGCGGCCCGCGCCGTGCGAGCAGGTGTGGAACGAGTCCGGGTTTCCCTTTCCGCGCACGATGAAGGAACGTGCCCCCATCGAGCCCGGAATGATGCCCAGATCGCCCTCGCGCGCCCGCACCGCGCCCTTGCGCGTCACCCAGACATTCGCGCCGAAGTGATGCTCCTTCGTCACGTAGTTGTGGTGACAGTTCACGGCGACGGACCCCCATGTGAACTCGCGTCCGAGTGCGTCCTGAATCGCACGCATGGCGGCAGCCAGCATGAGAGTCCGGTTCGCGAGTGCGAAATTCTGCGCCCACTCCACCGCCTCGACATAGTCGTCGAAGGTCTGCGAACCCTCGGGAAGATAGGCGAGGTCGGCATCCGGCAGAGTGATGAACCAGCGCCGCATGTCCTCCTTGGCACGCTCGATGAAGTACTGGCCGATCTGGTTGCCGATGCCGCGCGAGCCGGAATGCAGCATCACCCACACGGCATTCTCCTCATCGAGACAGAGCTCGATGAAGTGGTTGCCCGTGCCGAGCGTGCCCAAATGGCGCGGCGCGCGCTGCGCGGATCTGGCAATCTTGGGATGCTTATCCGCAATGACCTTCAGGCGTGCGGCGAGATTGCCCTGACCCGTATCGGCTATCGCCTGCGCGACGGCGTCGGGTACATTGTGCCAGGCGCCGCGATCGCCTTCGCCGCCATGATTTGTGCGTCCGTGCGGAACGGCCTTCTCGATAGACGAGCGGATGCCGTGCAGATTGTCCGGCAGATCGCTTGCGGTAAGCTCGGTGCGCGCGGCAACCATTCCGCAACCGATATCGACACCGACGGCCGCCGGAACAATGGCGCCCTTGGTGGGAATGACCGAGCCCACCGTCGCGCCCATGCCCCAATGCACGTCCGGCATCACCGCGATGTGGTGATGAATGAACGGCAAAGATGCTACGTTGACGAGCTGCTGCCGGGCAGAATCCTCGACCGGCACGCCGTTGGTCCACGCCTTGATCAGCCCACCATTGCTAGGAATCACGTTGTACATGCGAATATGCCCGGACGTGTTGTTGGCGCGCCCGGGCCCTCTGTTTGGATACTATTGAAGAAAGCCGATCGGTGCATCGCCTCTGCCATTGATACGAGTCCCGGAATCGGCCCTCGTTCCGGCTTTCGCCGGAGAAGTTTCGAACGAGTGGCGCTGCGGAAAATAAAAAACCCTCCGGAGCGCTGGCTCGGGAGGGTCCGTGGTAGCGGACTGTCGACATCGCTTATGCGAGATCGCTCCCATGAGCCGGGCACGCGCCATCGAATGGCCGCGGGCCATTCAACAGTCTGGCGAGGTTTTCGTAACCGCGTTGCATTGCTCGACTCATGTTCGGCTCGCGAACCCTTTGCCCGCGAAGCGCGCGGTGTTTACGCGCGACAAAATCGAAAGTCAACCTCAAATGAAATACAAGACAGCGTCTCGGGCGACAACGCGTTCGAATTCGCCGCGCGTTACTTGGGCCCGAAGGACGGCGGCGCGTCTTCCGATGCGGCGCCCCAGCTTGTGATCGGCGTTTTCGACATCGTGAAATCGAGCATGCCGCCCCTGGCTGCGAACGATTCCGGCAGCCATGCGCGCGAACTCGGTTTGCCGTCGATCTTGAGTGCGGCGACGTAGGCTGCGTCGGCGGCAGCGCCTTTCGCGCGGATGGTCACACGGCCGCCTTGCCGTTCGACGACGGCCTCCGGAAAAAGCGGACTGCCCAGCACCAGTTCGGCGCGTCCCGGATAAAGCGGATACATCCCGAGCGCCGCCCAGACATACCAGGACGACATCTCTCCCAGATCGTCGTTGCCGGCGATCCCGCCGGGCGAATTGGTCCAGATCTGCGTCATCGCCCCGCGCACGACCGCTTGCGTTTTCCACGGTTCGCCCGCGAAATCGTAAAGCCAGGGCGAGCCGATCGAAGGTTCGTTGTTGAGTTCGGCGTGCAGGTCGCCGGCATTGGTGACGGCAAGGCTGCCATTGTCGGCGTAGAAAAAGCGATCCAGCCGCGCCGCCGCTTTCGCCTTGCCGCCCAGCGCGTCGAACAGGCCTTCAGGATCGAACGGCACCATCCAGAGATATTGCGCGCCGCTGCCTTCCACGAAGCCGTCGTCCGACGCGGGATCGAATTTCGGCCAGCTTCCGTCCGCATTGCGCGGCTGGATATAGCCCGCATCCGCTGTGGCATTGGGGTTGAAGATGTTGCGCCACCATCCGGCGCGCTCGCGGAACAGGCGCGCGTTCGCGTCGTCGCCGTTGCGCGCGGCAAGTTCCGACAGCGCGAAATCGGCCGTGCTCATTTCCAGCGTGTCCGCCGCCGCGCCCCAGCCCGGCGCGCCGACGGGCATGTAATGCAGCTTGAGCCATTGATCGAGCCCCGGCCGTTCGCCGACGCATTGCACGTCGCAGCCCTTGTGGCTCAAGTTCTTATCGGTGGGCACGGTCGCGGCTTTGAGCAGCGACGCGTAAGCGGATTTGATGTCGAAGCCCGTGCCACCGAACGCCGCGATCGCGGCGATGGCGGGCGCCGACGGATCGCCGTTCATCACGCTGGTCGGCCCCGTCAGATGGGTCCAGCGGTCCCAATCGCCGCCATTCTGGTTCGCCTGATTGAGAAGCGATTGCGCGATGTCGGATCCAATCGCCGGGTCGAGCCAGGTCAGAAGCTGAAGCTGTGAGCGATAGACATCCCAACCGGAAAAATTCGCATATTGCGCGCGCTGTGGTGCGGCGACCGCATGCACCTCGCCGTCGAAGCCCATATAGCGGCCGTCGACATCGCTGAAGACATTGGGCTCGACCAGCGCGTGATAAAGCGCCGTGTAGAAGACGGTGCGCTGGCCCGCGCTGCCGCCCGCGATGCGGATTTGGCCGAGCCGCGCGTTCCACGCCTTGCGCGCCGCGTCGCGCACGCTTTCGAGCGTAGAGCCGGCCGGGCTTTCGGCGTCCAGATTTGCGTGCGCATTCGCTTCGCTGACGTAAGAGATGCCGACGCGCACATTGATCACCGGCGATTTCGCCGGATCAAATGCGAGCCAGGCGCCAGAGCCCTTGCCGCCCGGCGGATGGCCGCGGTCACCATAGCTCGTGCCGCCATGCGCTTCGCGGGCGCCTTCCTGCACGCGCGCATCAATCCATGTTCCACCGGCCGTGAAGGGCTGGTCGAATTCGGCCACGAAATGAAGCGTGTAGTAACTTTCGCGCCGGTCCGGCGAGAGATAGCCGCAGAAATTGCCGCTGGTCACCGAGCCCGTCACTTCGCGCCGCGCTTCGTCGACCTTGACCGTCGCGTCGCTGCTGCCGACTTCGGAATCCGAGGTGCGGATCAGGAGATTGGCCGGCTTGCCGGCCGGATAGGTGAAACGGGCAAACGCGGTGCGCAGCGTCGCAGTCAGTTCTGCGGTGACTCCATTGCCGAGCGCGACCTTGTACCAGCCGGGCGATGCGTCTTCCTCGCTATGGCTGAACAGGCTTGAATACATCGTGAAGCTGTCATCGGCCGACGGCGAAAGCGTGACCGGCACGGTGACGGGCATGAGGGGAATATCGCCGCTGGCGCCCGTGCAGCCGGTTCCCGACAGGTGCGTGAGGCTGAAGCCCTTGATGCCGATGGCGCGCCACTCGTAACCGCCCGGCGCGGCGATGGGATACCTCTTGCCGGGGAGCGGCGTCTCTTCCGGGCTGAACGCGACCATGCCGAAGGGAAGCGTGGCGCCGGGATAGGTGTTGCCGCCATTCGCCGTGCCGATGAAGGGGTTTACGTCCGCCGCAATATCGGAACCCTGTGCCGATGCGTGGGCGCCAAAGGCGCTCAATATGACAGCCGCTATTGCGGCGGCGCTTTTCAAGCGCATCGAAGTTCCCCATGGTGCAGACGCGCAATCGTAGCTCGGCATTTTGCGCCGTTCCAGCGCGACAGATTGGTCGACATGCGTCGCTCAAGAGGCTTTAATGGAAGCCTTCCTTCATTAAACGGATTGCTTTCAAGGAGATTCAATCATGAAAATCAAGAATGCACAGGAACGGCGAAAGGCGCCCCTCGCCACGCCGACGGACCTCAAATCGAACGCCACGAAGGATCTCTCCGGCGCGCTCAATGCGCTGGTCGCCGACGT
This sequence comes from uncultured Alphaproteobacteria bacterium, assembly GCA_963760345.1. Classification (GTDB taxonomy): domain Bacteria; phylum Pseudomonadota; class Alphaproteobacteria; order Micropepsales; family Micropepsaceae; genus Rhizomicrobium. Next base: position 458,301 of record CAVXCU010000001.1, on the reverse strand, counting down.
GTACGCGCTCTATTTGAAGACCAAGAATTTCCACTGGCACATGTCGGGTCCACATTTCCGCGACTATCATCTTCTGCTGGACGAACATGGCGATCAGATATTCGCCATGACCGATCCGATCGCCGAGCGCGTGCGGAAAATCGGTGGAACCACATTGCGCTCGATCGGCCATATCGGCCGCCTGCAGCGCATCAACGACAATGATGCGGATTATGTCACGCCGCTCGATATGCTGGCCGAACTGCGCGAAGACAATAAGCAGCTGACCTCGAGCATGCGCGAAGTGCACGATTTATGCGACGAGCATGGCGACGTGGCCACCGCAAGCCTGCTCGAAGTGTGGATCGACGAAACGGAACGGCGCACCTGGTTCCTCTATGAAGCGAGCCGGACGGAGCAAAGATAGCGGGAGGTCGTGATCCCGCCTGTCGCGCGGGAAAGCCGGAACCGATTCAATCCCGGATAGTTCGCACGGGGTCGCGGTCGGTAAGTTTTTGACCGACGAAAGGAACACAGCATGAAAATCCATCGCACGGGATCTGCCGCTTGGGAGGGCGGCATCAGGGATGGCAAAGGCTCGATCTCGACCGAGAGCGGGGCCATGAACCATTACCCCTATGGCTTCGCGAGCCGTTTCGAAGGAAAGCCGGGAACAAATCCGGAGGAACTTCTGGGCGCCGCGCATGCCGGATGCTTCACGATGGCATTCTCGCTGATCCTGGGCGAGGCCAAGCTCGTCGCCGAACACATGGAGACCTCCGCCAAGGTCACGTTGGAACAGGTCACCGGCGGCTATGCGATTACGGCCGTCCATCTCTCGCTGGTCGCCAAAATTCCCGGCGCGGACCAGGCGACTTTCGAAAGGCTCGCTGGCATGGCCAAGGCAGGCTGCCCCGTCTCCAAGCTGCTGAAAGCCGACATCACGCTGGATGCGAAGCTGGTCGGCTAAACGGAACTGCTGCCCCGCATAGCGAAAGCCCGATCGAAACGGAGATGATCATGGCCCTTCCACAGGGAACGCCCGCGCCGGATTTCAAATTGCAGGCCACGCCGGACCAGGCGGTGTCGCTTCGCGACCTGCGCGGCAAGCCGGTCATACTGGCCTTCTACCCGGCCGACTGGAGCCCGGTGTGCGGCGACCAGATGGCGCTCTACAACGAGGTTCTTCCCGAATTTCATAAGTTCGGCGCCGAAATCTTCGGCATTTCGGTCGATGGCGTCTGGTGTCATTTGGCGTTCGCAAAGGGTCGCAGTCTTCACTTTCCGTTGCTGGCCGATTTCGAGCCCAAAGGCGCCGTCGCCCGGCAATATGGCGCCTACAACGACGCAAACGGAATCTGCGAGCGCGCGTTGTTCGTTGTGGATGCGCAAGGGGTCATTCGCTGGAGTTACGTTTCGCCCATGGCGGTCAACCCCGGGGCTGACGGAATTCTGGAAGCGCTCGAAGGACTCTCAAACAGCAGCAAGGGAGCACGCTGATGTCCGGCAATCATGGCCATCTCAAACCCCCGGTGGGACCAGAAGATCATGCCGAGGGCCATGCCGATGCACCGGTGACGCTGGTCGAATATGGCGACTACCAGTGTCCCTATTGCGGCGAGGCATATCCCATCGTCAAACGTCTGCAGAAGCGGCTTGGCAATCGGCTCCGTTTCGTGTTCCGCAACTTTCCATTGGCGGAGGCGCATCCGTTCGCGACGGGGGCCGCAGAATTGGCCGAGGCCGCTGCTCTCCAGGACAAATTCTGGCCGATGCATGATTTGCTGTACGAGCATCAGGACGCGCTCGAACCCGATGACCTTGCTGGCTACGCCGGCGCGTTGCACCTCGATATGGGCAAGCTGAAAGCGGCGCTCGGCAGCCCGGCAGTAGCCGAGCGCGTGCGCTCCAACTTCATGAGCGGGGTGCGAAGCGGCGTGAACGGCACGCCCTCCTTCTTCATCAATGGCGAGCGCTTCGATGGGAACTGGACGGACGAGGGTGATTTCATCGCCGCGATCGAAGCGGCAGCGAGCCGGGCGTAGCAATCTTAAGTTCGCAGCATTGAATCCGGTGGCCACGGTTGAAAACGCGGAGCAAAGTCGGCGTCCCGCCCGCATTTTGCGATGCGCCATCAAAGCCTATGACGCGGTCGCAAAAAGCGACGCGCCGACCAGGCACGTGCTTCTGCCGCAGCAAAGCCAGCGGCGAGAGATTTGCGTTCAGTTACCGGGCGGCGGGCCGTAATAGCCGGGGGCCGGAGCGTAACTGCCCGGCGGCGGCCCATTATACGCTTGCGGCGGCGCGTTATAGCCCTGCGGCGGCGCATTGTAGCCTTGTGGCGGCCCGTAATAGCCTTGCGGCGGCGCGTTATAACCTTGCGGCGGACCATAATAGGCGGGCGGTGGCGGCGAATACGCGGCCGGCGGCGGCCCGTAATATCCGGGCGGCGGACCGTAATACCCACCGGGTCCGTCATAATAGCCGCGAGGCCCGGCGACGATCGCAATCGGCGCTGTCGCGATCGTTGCGGCGCCGACGGCGACACCTGCAGCGAGTCCGAACAAGCCTCCGATCAATCCTCCGCCATGTCCGCCATGCCAACCATAGCCGCCATGATGGCGCCAGCCTGCCGATGCCGACGATAGCGGTGCAGCAACGAAAGCGGCGATAACGAGGCCACTAAGCAACGCTTTGGAAAGACGCATGAAAGCTTACTCCTGACGCGAACGCAGGCACCCTCTCGCGCCGACCTAACCACATGCGGACGGGAAACACCACAAGCCTGATTGTCGAACTGTTCCGGCCCCGCGCAGATATGTCTTGAATTCGGCCTTGGTCACGCTGAATTCGATGAACCGCGTGTAACTGTCGGCGGCTTCGCCCAGCGCGTTCGTCCCGGCCACGGGCGTGATGCCGGCGCTCTTGCCTCGATTTCCGCTCAGTATGGTGCGCGGAAGCCGGATTGCCTTGATCCATGTCAGGTATGATGTGCGACACACATAGGTTAATTTGCGGCCTATGGATCGTAACACGTTCCCCGAAAGACCATGAACGACGATTTAACAGAAGGCGATTTCCGGCGCGTGCGCGGGCGCTATCCGAAATATACGCGGGCGCGGCTCAAGCATTTCGCACGGCGGCTTGAGCGCGCGATCTATCCCGAACGGGAAAACGTCGAGCGGATCGAACTTGCCGGACCGACGGGCCGCATCTCCTTCGAAGACGCGCAGTCTCTCGCCTATCGGCAGGTCGAACCGGGCGAACCGCTTGGTCCCTTGTGGGCGACTTATTGGGTCAAGGCCACGGCGCGCATTCCCCCAGTGTGGCGCGGCGCGCGCGTCGATCTTTATTGGGATTCGCGTTCCGAGGCACTCCTTTGGCTCGATGGCCGTTCGGCGCAAGGACTTAATATCGGCCGCCATTCGGCGCCGCTCACGCGCACGGCCAAAGGCGGTGAGACGCTCATCTTCTATGTGGAGATCGCCTGCAACCGCGCCTTCGGGGCAGGCGAGCCCGCGCATCCGTCCAGCGAACCCTATCGGCTTGTAAATTGCGAATTGCGCCGTTTCGATCCCGAAGCGTGGACGCTGTTCCACGATTTCGATGTGTTGCGCCAGCTTGAAGCCGATCGCGAGCCGCCGCAGACGCCGCGCTCGTTTGGCGGTGTTGCGCCCAGGATCGTGCGGCCGGCGCTGGATACGACCTGGGCCGGCAAACTGCTGCACGACCTCAACCGGGTCTGCAATGTGCTCGATCCCGAGAGCCGCGAAACATGGCCCGCGGCGCGCGAAATTCTGGACGCATTGCTGGCGGTGGGGAACGGCGATGTGGTGCACGCGCTTTCGGCCATCGGGCACGCCCATATCGACACGGCGTGGCTGTGGCCGATCGAAGAAACGCGGCGCAAATGCCAGCGCAGCTTCGCCAATGTCGTCGCGCTGATGGACGAATATCCGGAGTTCAAATTCGCCTGTTCGCAGGCCTATCAATATGCGTTGATCGAAGAGACCGATCCCGATCTTTTCGCGCGCATCCGCGCCAAAGTCGCGAGCGGCCAATGGATTCCCATCGGGGAAGCTGGGTCGAGCCGGATTGCAACCTTCCCTCCGGCGAATCGCTGTCGCGGCAATTTCTCTATGGGCAGCGCTATTTCGAGCGGACATTCGGCGCGCCGTTCGCGCATCTTCTGGAATCCGGACGTGTTCGGCTATGCCGGACAATTGCCGCAGCTGATGCGCGAAGCGGGCATGGACCGCTTCCTGACCCAGAAATTGTCGTGGAACCGTTTCACGACGCCGCCGCATCACAGCTTTCGCTGGCGCGGCATCGACGGCAGCGAAGTGGCGACGCATTTCCCCCCGGCCGATACCTATAACGGTATGGCGACCGTCGAGGAGCTCAGATACCACGCGGCCAATTACAAGGATGCGGACCGTTCGAGCGACGCGCTCTATCTGTTCGGCTACGGCGATGGGGGAGGCGGACCGAATGCGGGCATGGTCGAAGCCCTCAGGCGCACGCGCGATCTGCTCGGCGTGCCCCGCAGCACGATGCGCGATCCCGATGCATTCTTCGACCGGCTCGCGCGCGAGGCGGCGAATTTCGCCACGATCGAAGGCGAACTCTATTTCGAATATCACCGCGGGACTTACACCAGCCAGGCCGAGGTCAAGCGGCTCAATCGCCTGGTCGAAGGCTCTCTGCAGACGCTCGAATTCCTTGTGACGGCGAGCGCGCTTGCCGGGAAACCAACGCCGTCGCGTGACGAGATCGAAGGGCTGTGGCGCACGCTGCTGGTGAACCAGTTCCACGACATCCTGCCGGGCAGCAGCATCGGCGAGGTCTATGTCCGCACCCGCAAGGAACTCGGCGAGACGGCGGATCGCGCGGGCGTATTGGCGCAAGAACTGCTCGGTCGATTGTGTGCGCCCAGTCCGTCGCGAACGCCGTGCCCGGTCAATACGATCGGGTTCGCGCGAAGCGAAGTGGCGCAAGCTCCCGATGGTGCGCTCCATTATGTGGTCGCGGCGCCGTTTACGGCGGGCCGTGCCGAAATTTCCAAAGAAAGCGTGCGCGTGACAGAAGGCGAGGCGGGCGAACTCCGTCTCGAGAACGGGCGGCTGACCGCGACCCTCACGCCCGGCGGCGGTTTGCGTTCGCTCTTTCATCACGCGACGGGCCGCGAAGCGCTTGCCGGAGACGGAAACCGCATCGTCCTCTTCGACGATCGTCCGACGGAATATGAAGCGTGGGACATCGATCCCTTTGCGCTCGAAACGGGACGCGAAGCCCAGCCGGCGGAGCAATGCAGCGTCCTCGCGCGCGGACCGCTTCGCGCCGAAGTGCAGTTCGTGCGCAAGCTCGGCAAGCAGAGCCGCATGACCCAGACGATCCGGCTCGACGCGGCATTGGACCGGCTCGAATTCGACACCGAGATCGACTGGCAGGAGCGCCGCACTTTGGCGAAAGCCGCGTTTCCGCTGGCGGCAAGATCGATGCGCGCGAGCTACGAGACAATGTTCGGCGCGGTCGAGCGCCCCACGCACGCCAACACCGATGCCGATCTCGCGCAATTCGAGGTGCCGGGTCATCGCTGGGCCGATCTGTCGGAGCCGGGATTCGGCGTGTCGCTCCTGAGCGACGCGCGCTACGGCTACTCGACGTTCGGAAACATGATGGCCCTGAGCCTTGTGCGCGGCACGGCCTCGCCCGATCCGCAGGCGGATATCGGCATGCATCGCTTCCGCTACGCGCTCTTCCCCCATGCGGGCGATTGGCGCCAGGCCGGCACGGTGGGCGAAGCGGCGCGGTTCAGCCGTGCGCTCCTTTGGACGATGGGCGCGCCGCCGGCGATTCTGGCGCAGCCGCTTGTCGCGGCCGCGCCGGCAAATGTCGTGGTGGACACGATCAAGCCCGCGGAAGACGGCAACGGCTGGATCGTGCGGCTCTATGAAAGCGGCGGTGGTTCGGCGGCGGCACGGCTGACTTTCGGCGTTCCCGTGCGCTCGGTCCATCGCAGCAACACGCTGGAGGACAAGCTGGAACCGCTTCGTTTGGAAGCCGGCGCCTGCACGCTTGCGCTGCGGCCGTTCCAGATCGCGACTTTGCGCATCGATTGCGACGCGCGGGACTAACCAGTCCAAATTGCCGACGGCAAACCAGACGGCGTCAGTCGTCGCGCTTCAAAGCAAACGACAGGTCGGGCTTGCCTTTCTCGTGAACGACGATGTGGGCCGCCGCTCCGCTCAGGCGTGTGAGAGTTGCGGTGCCTCCCTGCCACGCAATCGTGACGATTGCATTTCCATGCGAATTGACGCCAGCCGCGTCGGAAACATAATCGCCATTCCAGTAGAACGCGATCAGGTCGTTGTCCGAGAAGACAATCTGTGTCCCGTTTCCATTTGCCCAGTTTCCGGCCCAGGTGCCGTTCCAGCTTGAATCCGTTTTTTCCTGTGCGAAGGCGGGCGCACTCGCACAAATGCAGGCGATCGGCATCGCGCATACGAAAGTGACAATCATGAGTCTCATTGGAGCAATCAACCTTCGACAAGTATTCGACTCGCGACGTTAATCCGCCGGGCGCTGCAGCGCCATCGCCGCATAAAGCAGATTTAGTCGGGATGATTTTCCGCGCCCGGAGGCGGCGTGTAAGGTGCAAAGGCTTTCGCCAACGGCTCGTATTTTGCCCGCGCCCGTTCCAGTCGCGCCTTCATTTCGCGGGCGATCTCGGGGTAAAGCCGCATCACGCTGTAATTCTCTCCGGGGTCCTGGTCGAGATCGAACAGGAGGGGATACCCGCGCGAATCCAGTGCCAGATCGAATTTGCGGTAATAGGAGCGCACGACATATTTCCAGCGCGCCGTTCTGATGGCCGCGACATGGGCGTTGTCGAACAGGACGATCTCCTCGTGGGGCGAAGACGCGTTGTCGAACACGACGTCGCTAAGGTCGCGGCCGTCCAGTTCGGCACCCGGCAGTGGAAGCGACGCCATCGACGCCAGGGTCGGGAGCAGGTCGAGATTGCTCGCCAGCGCCGGCGTGACGCGACCTGCCGGAATCCGCCCCGGCTGGCGCAGGATGAAGGGCACACGAAAGCCGCCGTCCCAGCCCGAGCCGCCCTTGCGATCGCGGAACGGTCCGCTGGAGCCTTCGAACCAGGGGCCGTTGTCGGACGTGAACATGACGAGCGTGTCCTGCTCCAGGCCCATCCCGCGCAGGCGATCGAGCAGCATCGCCACGTTGCGGTCGATCTCCTCGACGACTTCGCCGTAATCGCCGGCCGGTGAATTCGATAGCGAATCGGGGTTGGGGCGTAACGGTGTATGCGGGGCCGTCAGCGCCAGGAGAATGAAAAACGGCTTTTCGCGATTGGTCTCGGCGAAGCCGAGAGTTTCCGAAAAAAATCGTTGCGTGAGGGTCGCGAAATTGACGCGCGCTTCGCTGACCGCGACATGCTCGCCGTCCGCATCATAGAGCGCAATCGGGCGCATGTCGTGGCTGTAAGGCAGCCCGCGAAACCGGTCGAAGCCGTAAGCCGTCGGCGGCCAATGCGGCGCGACATGGCCCAGATGCCATTTGCCGATTAGGGCCGAGGCATAGGCCGGCTTCAGAGCCTTCGGGATCGTCACTTCGGAGAGCGGCAGTCCGATCGTATCGGACGGCTGGATCACCTCATGCGCAAGGCCGCTGCGGATCGCATAACGCCCCGTCAACAATCCGGCGCGCGACGGCGTACAGACATTCGCGGATGCGTAGAAATCCGTGAACCGCACGCCTTCGCGGGCCATCTGGTCGAGCGCGGGCGTGCGAATAATATGCCCACCGTCGCAACCCAGATCGCCATAGCCGAGATCGTCGGCCAGGATCACGATGAAATTCGGTGGACGCGTGCTCGCCATTGCGGGCGCCGGTCAGACGCGCTCGATGATGATCGCCGGCGCCATGCCGCCCGCGGCACACATCGTGACGAGGCCGCGCTTCAGATCGCGCCGTTCGAGTTCGTCGAGGATCGTGCCGATCAGGATCGAACCCGTGGCCCCGATCGGATGGCCCAGCGCCATCGCCCCGCCGTTCACATTCACCTTTGCGCGGTCGAGCTTGAGGTCGCGGATGAATTTCTCCGCCACCACGGCGAATGCCTCGTTGATCTCGAACAGATCGATATCGTCGAGCGTGAGCCCTGCTTTTTCGAGAACCTTGCGGGCGGCCGGAACCGGCGCATTCAGCATGAGCGTCGGGCTGTCGCCCATATTCGCCATCGCCACCACGCGGGCGCGCGGTTTCAACCCGTGCTTCCTGGCGTAAGCGGGCGAGGCGAGCAACACCGCTCCCGCGCCATCGACAACGCCGGACGAATTGCCGGCGTGATGGATATGCGTGATCTTGAGATCCGGATAAACCTGCCGGATCAGCCCGCCATAGGTTGTGCCCTTTTCGTCGAGCGGCACTTCGGCAATCGCTTCGAACGACGCCTTGAGCGCGGAAAGCCCTTCCAGCGTCGTTTGCGGGCGCGGAAATTCCTCGCGGTCGAGCGCCAGCGTGCCGTCTTCGCGATAGACGGGCACAAGACTTTTCTGGAAATGTCCGCCCTTGATGGCGGCGTCGGCTCGCTGTTGGCTGACGAGCGCGAGTTCGTCCGTCGCGCGGCGCGAAATGCCCTCCAGCGTCGCGACGGCATCGGCGCACACGCCCTGATGCGATTGGGGGTGCCGCGCGCGCAGTCGCAGATTGCCGTTGTCCATCATCGGCGGCGCCTTCGGATCGGCGGTGGAGGCGGTGTAGGACATCATCTCCGTGCCGCCGGCGATGACGAGGTCTTCCATCCCCGACATGACCGAGGCGGCCGCGAGGTTGACCGTCGTGATGCCGGAGCCGCAGAAACGGTCGAGCGTCATCCCGCTCGCCTTGACGTCGTAGCCGGCATCGAGGGCCGCCATGCGGCCCAGATCGGCGCCCTGTTTGCCGCGCTGGCTCGACGTTCCCCAGATGATGTCGTCGACCTCGGCGGTATTGAGGTCGTTGCGCTTCGCCAACGCCTTGAGCACAGAGGCAGCGAGCTGCTGCGGGTGAATATCGGCCAGCGCGCCTTTGCCGACTTTGCCAATTCCGCGCGGCGTTCGGCAGGCGTCGATGATCAATGCTTCAGGCATGGGAAACTCCCGGATTTGTCGCTGGTCCCGGCAACGCTATATCCGATTGCGGCAATGGAGAAGCCCTGCGCCCCCGACGCAGCCGCAGACGGTGGAGCCATTCCGGCAAAATATCTAGTTGTCGCTGTCCGCTGCGACGAAGCTGCGATTGCGTACGTCGCGGGGCGATGCGCCGTAGCGGGTGCGGAAGGCGCGGGTAAAGGTCGAGAAATCACCGAATCCGTGCTCGAGCGCAATGTCGCCGATGTTCCTCTCGCGCAAGCGCACGTCCATCAACGCGCTGTAGACCCGCTCCAGCCGCTTGTGCAGCACATATTGCGAGAACGTCCTGCCTTCGCTTTCGAACAGGCGCTGGACCTGGCGCGGTGACAATCCATGACGGGCCGCGACGTTGTTCACAGAAAGGCCATGGCGGACGAGATTGCGCTCGACATATCTCTTTATGGCGCTCAGCCGTCCGCTCCCCAGACCGGCGTCTTCGGTCTCGCAGATGTTCTCGCGCGTCGGATTGAGCGCAAGCGCGACGAGATCGTAAACATGCGAGACGGCCACGCTGCGAACTTGTTCGTCGTCGAACGCGACTCCATCCGTCATCCGCATGTAGGCGAGAAGCAGGCGTAGAATCTCGCAATCCTTCGGAATGCGACGCGCAACGCGGTCGTACAAATTCGGCACGCGCGGCGCAACGGCTCGCGCCGGAAAGCGCACGCAGGACAGAATGCCGCTCGATTGCCGGGTGAACGTGCCGGGCTCGGCGCACGCCATCAAATAGGCATCGCCCTCGCCGAGCGTGAGTTCGCGTCCACGCTGGACGGCAGAGAAGCTCCCTTCGAGATTGACCATGAGGACGAAATCGTCGTTGTCCGCAGCGACGGTCTGCTTTGTCCGGCTGTAACGCGAGGCTGCGAACGCGCCCGTACCGGTGCGCAGACCGGGCAGAATGCGCAACCAGGCATTCGCCCAGAACGATTCGTCGGCGATGGGATCGCCGCTGATCTGCATCAGCTTTTGCGAGAGAACTTGCCGCCAGGTATCGAAGCGCGCGCCCGGGCGAAGGTCGCGCGCCTCCACGGCCAATACCCGGAAATCGTCAGGCGCCCCGTCCATAGTCCGGATACCCCCAGCGCGCCCACCCGATCTCCCTGGGCGCCTCGCAATAAATAGTCGCGCCTTGGCACTCGTCAAGCGAAGATGTCGCCATTGGTCAATTCGTGTCGCTTACGCCCAAGTAATTCCCGGTTTCCCCCAGTAAACATCCGGCCCTGTTCGGACCACACCGTCGAAATGTCTGCAAGGACCCGTTTTGGCGAACGGACAATTGCGCCGTGACTACACTCGATTGGAGACACATATGAGTAGACGAACGGAATATTCCGGCCCCTTCGGTGCGGCTGCAATCGAATTCGATCTCCCGGAGTTGCCGCGTAGAGCGTCGGCGCGTTGCATTGAAGCGGCCCGCGTCGCTTGGCTGGTTGGCTGGAACAGGGTGGACAACCGTTGAAAGTTCACGTCTAGGCGCAAATGCGGCGAGTCCGAGACCGCCGGCGCCCGGAATCGCCGCCGGAATGGGGCTTGGCACCACAATGGCACGACGTCGCACGTTCAATCCCGTCAGATGGCTCCTGGCGGCTGCGCTGAGCGGCGCATATCTGGGCGTCGTCGCAATTGCCGCCCCGTTTCTGACCGCACTTTCCGCGTCGCCGCCCTGGGGCTGGCTGATGCTGATCGCGCTTCTGTATCTGGAATTCGCCGCCCTGTCGGTCATCACCCATTTATGGGGCGTTAACCTTCGCATGAAAATCTTGTTCATTCCGTTCTAGCGCGACTCGCCCGGGTGCGGCAGGCCGCTCGAGGCGGATGGCCCGGCAACCGACGGCAGCGGCTCCGGAGGGGTGGAGATTTGTTCCACGTCAATACACGCCGTGAATGGACGGTGTGGCGATGGAAACGGAAACCCCGATCGCAGCTGCCGCCCGCCGCGGAGGCGAACCGATGATCCGTGAAGCAACCGAGAATCGCATTCCTTATCGCTCCGGCGAGACATCGCTTCGCGGCAGACAATTCAGCGACGGGCCCGAGATGCGCGTGCCGGCGGGATGCCAGATGTACGCCGCCTATGCACCGACGCAATTTGTCCGTGCGCCCATTCTCTCAATATACGACGGCCGGATATACGACGGCCGGCTGACGCCCAACACGAGGGCGTAGTCTGCTCTCGGTCGTGTCGAGCGATTCACGTTCGATCCTCTCCATCAAATGCCAGGACCAAACACCTACGAGGCGGCCCGCAGTGCGGGCGGAGCGAGCGGAAACGTCACTGTCACGGTGGTGCCCACACCGTGCTCGCTTTCGATGCGCACGGTACCGCCGTGCCGCTGGACGAGCGCGTGAACGAGCGCAAGCCCAAGGCCGCTACCGCCTTTGGCGAGCATGGGATCGGTGCACACCTGCTCGAACGGTTTGCCGAGCCGTGGAATCTGATCGGTGGGGATTCCGATGCCGTCGTCCCGCACTGCAAGCGCAAGACTGTCGCCCTGCGATCTGACCTCGACCGCGACGTGCCCGCCCTCGGACGTGAATTTGACCGCATTGGTGAGGAGATTCAGCAGGATCTGTTTTATCGCGCGCCTGTCCGCGAAGAATTGCGAGCAATCGCCTTCAAAGTCGACGCTCAACTCGATGCCGGCGTCTTTCGCCCGCAAACTCAACAGCTCGATGCAGTTCGCGATCGTGGCCTCGAGATCGATCTGCTCGATGTTCAGCTCGAGCTTGCCGTTCTCGATCTTCGCCATATCGAGAATGTCGGTAACGAGATCGAGCAGATGCTGGCCTGAGCCGCAAATGAGCTTGGCGTATTCGCCATAGCGTGCGTGGCCGAGCGGCCCGAACACTTCGCCCCGCATCATGTCGGCGAAGCCGATAACGGCGTTCAGCGGCGTGCGCAGTTCGTGACTCATATTGGCCAGAAACAGTGACTTGGCCCGGTTCGCCGCTTCCGCCCGCTCCTGGGCGGCGCGAATCTTCAACTCGTGCTCGACACGCTCGGTGACGTCGCGTCCGACGCTGATTTCCTGCCGGAATTCGCCCGTCGCCTCGTCGTATACGCCGCGGGTCCGTGTCTCGATCCACAGGTAATGCCCGTCGGCGTGGCGGACTCGATAGGTGCCGGTCCAGATCTGGCCCGGAGGTGGCCGTCCAAGCAGCTTGTATGCCGCTTCGAGATCGTCGGGATGAACGAGTTCAAGGTAGCGACCATGGTGGAATTCTTCAGGCTTGCGCTTTAACAGGCGGTCGAGTGCGTGCGAGGCGAACACGATGCGGTCGCTCTCGTGGAAAAAGATGATGTCGGAGGCTTCCCCCGCCATCACGCGATAGACCCTCTGAGCCTCTTCGCGCTCGGCTTCCGCGGTCACCTGCTGGGTCACGTCGTGGCAAACGCCGATCACCGCGACCACGCGGCCGTCGGGGCCGACCTCGACTTCGCCATGCGTGTCGACGATCTGGGCTACGGCATTCGGGTCTTTCGAGTGGCTGCGATATTGGAACGCCGAGCGCGTCTTGATCGCGGTCGAGATCTTTTCGAGAATGATCTTAACGTCGTCGTCGCGGATTTGGCCCAGCAGCCAATTGTTGTCGGCGTTCAGGCTTGGGTCGACGCCCAGGAGGCGATACATCCCGGGCGACCAGGTGACGTGGTTGTCGGCGAGGCGCAGGCGCCAATAGCCGAAGCGCGCGGCCCGTTCGGCCAGCGCGAACTGCACGCGTTCGCTGCGAAGCTCGGCCTCCGCCGAATGTTCGCCGGCGCGGCTGTCAGGCCCATCCGATGTCATTGCGTTCCCGCCCAGCCTATACGGCCTCCTGCCGGGCAAGACTACGCGGGGCCAGTTAAGCAACGCTTGAGGGCGGCTTCGCTTCGGTTTTCCCGCCGTTAAGCTTCGATTAAGAGGCCGGCCGGCCGCCGCGTTGTTTCGCGTTCACAGGCCTTCCACGTCCAGCGCGCGAAGCTCGGCGCGAAGCGCTGCACGCGCCGCGTCCGGCAGAGGATCGAGCGGGGGGCGAGGCGCGAACCAGGCAGGTGCGCCATGAATCTCGCCGACCATCGCCTTGGTCGCCGGGAGCAATGGCCCCGACCGTTCCATGGCCATGCGAACGGCGGTCGCATTTGCCTGCAACATGTCTGCGTCCTTGCCGCACCAGCCATCAGTGAGGCGGCGCACGGCCGACGGTTGGACATTGACGCTGGCCGAGATGCAACCCGCGCCTCCGGCACGCAGATTGTCCAGCAGCAGCGTCTCCGAACCGACATAGATGTGGAGGTGCGGGAAGCGCGAAAGGATTTCGGCGGTGTTTCTCCACTGGCCGGAACTGTCCTTGTAGCCGCGGATACGCCCGCCATGCCGCGCGATGAGGCGTGCGATGAGATCGGGACCGACCGCGACGCCTGAGACTTGCGGAATGTGATAAAGATAGAGCGGCGGCAATTCTTCGCCGCAGCCCGCGATCAGCGCATCGTAGTAGCGCGCCGTGCCCGCTTCGCTGACGCCCTTGAAGAAGAACGGCGGCAACACCAACGCCCCCGCGCACCCAAGCCGTGCCGAGTGCTGCGTGAGTTCGATGGCGTCGGCGATCGCGCAGCATCCCGTACCCACAAGAAGGACGCGCGCCGGAATTCCACCCGCGATCAATCGCTCCAGGGCGGTCTTGCGTTCGCCCGCCGTCAGCGATGCCGCTTCGCCGGTCGTGCCGAAAAGCACGAGCCCGTCGCAGCCGTGGCCCAGCAGCCATTTGGCGTGGGCGATGAGGAGATCGGAATCGACGCTCAGGTCCTCCGCTTTGAAGGGCGTGGCAATGGCTGCCGTCACGCGGGCAAAGGGTTCCAACGACATTTGCATCTCCTTCACCGCGGCCCGCGGCACTCGTTTGACCTGCGCTCCGGCAATTCAGACGCGCGCTTCGATCCAGCCGGCGATCGAATCGGCCACACGATTGCGATCGGTCTCGGAGTCCTCGAAATAATGGCCGCCCGGCAGGAATTCCAATTTCTTGTCGGTCGATGCGATGGCTTCGAAGATCATTCGCGCGTCGCTGGGAAATACCCCCATGTCGGCCATGCTCTGGACGACCAGCGCCGGAAGCGCGAGCTTGGCAAGCTGGACCTCCCCACGGCACTGCGAAGTTTCGAGGCTCCACATCGACAGCCATGCTTTGAGCGTGCTGGCCCTGCCGATGCCCAGCGGGCTCTTGTTCGCCGTGGGCGGCGGTCCCGCATAACAGCCGGGGCAGGCGCGTTCCGAAGGGTCGATGGCCGGATCCATGAAGCGCAGATCCGCCCAGGTGCGGAACAATGGAAAGATGCGATCCGGAATGCCCGCCGCGTTGAGACGGGCGAGTTCCGTCTTGGCCCAATCGGTGATGCGCTGGTTGCGCGCCCGCTGCGCCGCGCGATAGCGGGAGATGAATTCCTGGGGGTAGGGCGGCCCGTTCGCTTTGCTGAAGGGATCGAGCGACGGATCGGTCTTGCCGGGATCGGTTTCGTCGGTCACCGAAGCATCCATCCAGTTGGTGAGGACTTTGGGCCGTCCCGGATGCGCGTTGAGCGACACGTACAATTGACCTTGCGGCAATGCGCCGAGCGCCTCTTTGACGGGACCTCGGGCCGAATTCGCGAGCGTCGCCGTCTGCGCCTCGGCCTGATAGGCGGCCATGAGCGACCCGCCGCCGGAATTGCCCAGGAGAACGATCGTTTCGACGCCGGCTTCTTCGCGAAGCCATTTTAGTCCCACGCCGATATCGATCAACGCGTGTTCAAGCACGAACAGGTCCTCGGCGCCGCGATAGCGCGTATTCCATCCCAGGAAACCGAAGCCGCGCGCCGCGAAATAGGGCGCGATGTAGTGCTCCATGAAATCCACATTGTAATGATTGGCGATGATGGCCACTCGCGGCAGCGTATCCCCGGCCGTCCAGTAAAGACCCTGGCAGGGATGGCCGCCGGGCTTGCCGCGCGGCGCGGTCGGCGATGCAAGCCCTACGAAGCGCGCCTGCACGCTCTTTGAATTGCCGGGAACAGTCATTGCGTTCTCCGATCCGCGCCTTGCCGATCGCGAATGTTATGGGCCGGCAGCAACGCGGTCCAGCCGGTTGGCGGGGGCCGCAAAGATTTGCTACGGATATGGGCAATCGGGGCGCACACATGAAAGGATCGACCGATGCCGGGCGAGACCAACAAGGTGTTCGAAATCCAGGGCGTGAATCACCTGGCGCTCGTGTGCAAGGACATGGCCCGTACCGTGGACTTCTATTCCAACGTGCTGGGCATGCCGCTCATCAGGACCATCGATCTGCCTCACGGCATGGGTCAGCATTTCTTCTTCGATATCGGCAACGGCGATTCGCTGGCGTTCTTCTGGTTTCCGGGCGCGCCCGAAGCACAACCGGGCATTGCGTCGGCGGGACACCTTCCGACGTCTGGCAAATCGATTGCCTCGGCGCATGGCTCGATGAATCATGTCGCATTCGACGTGCCCGCGGACAAGATCGACGCCTATTACGACCGTTTGATCGCGAAAGGCATCAAGGCAACGAAGATTCTCAATCACGACGATTCCGAACAGCAGGTCAGCCTCTCCGTCACGCCGTCAACGTTTGTGCGCTCGATCTATTTTTTCGATCCCGATGGGGTCTGCCTCGAATTCGCGGCCTGGACACGGCCGCACGATCCCCAACATGACGTCAAGCACGAACCTGTCGACGCGACAGGCCACAAACGCGCCGTGAAGTTCGAGCCGGCGCAGTAATCGCGACGCTCAAGAAACGCGGCTTGTCATCTCACAAGCACTCGCGCTTCCCAGTCCCGCCGCAATTCGTCCAGCGTCAGCTCCGGGCGAAGCAGATAGTCGCGCGCGGCCGCGCGGACGAAATCGCGGTCGCGGGTTTCGGTCAGATATTCGACCGGCGATTTGCCGTCGATGCGGGCGAGCAGAAGGGCCGAGAGCAACGCCGCGGCCCGCGCATCCAGCCCGTTGGCGCTTTCCCAATCGACGCCGGCGAGATAGGCGTCTTTCAATGCCGTGAAGGAGGCGCAATAGGCCCGCATGTGGGCTGGCCGCCAGACGCATTTGAGCAGCAGGTGATTGAGACAGAAGGCCAGATCGAAGGCCGGATCGCCGTAACAGGCGGTTTCGGCATCGAGGATGACGGGTCCCTGCGGACCGGCGAGGATGTTCTTCGGACTCAAATCTCCATGCATCAATGCGATGCGAGCCCGCGCGAGATCCCGCGCAATGGACTCGATAAGCGCGGAACGATCCGGATGCGCCCTGGCCGCATGAAGAAGGTAGGGATCGATCCGCAACGCCATGAACAGATCGCCGGTCGCGAACCGGGCTTCCGCGGATTTCGAGTTTGCGCTGGCGCGATGTATGCGCGCGGCAACGGCGCCGACAGACATCGCGAATTCGGGCTCGACTACACCGTCCCGGAGAAGATTCTTCCAGCATGGATAGGATTCGGGCGCGAAGTAACCGATTACAATGAGATGCGCAGCGCGATCTTCCGCCAGCACGCGAGGAACGTTTGCGGGAACCACCTGCCCGGCGAAACGCAGCCATGCGGCTTCATTGTGGACGCGCTCGACCGGTGCGCGCCAATCGGCGGCCACGTTGAGCCGCGCCAGCGCCTGTTTCACGCAGACCGGCCCGGACGGAAGGTCGACGCGAAAAACATTGCTCGAAACGCCGCCGGGAAGCAGCGCGATCCGGGGTTTCGCGTCGCGCGGCACGATTCCCAGCGATTGCAGGACGGGCAGGATATCCGCGCCTTCGCTCATGGCCCGATGCTAGCCGCTTTCTGAGCCGGCCGGGCGAATTACCCCGGTGGCGGTCCCTGGCTGACGCGCACGAGATCGTCCGGCCGCAGCCATTTCTGAAATGCGGCCTGTACGTCGGCGGGACCGAGATCGATATATTTGCGTCCCGCGATCGTGGGTTCGTCCAGCGGCAGGTCGAGTTCGCGCCGGTCCAGGAACCCGCGCGCAATCTCGTTGATGCTGGCTTCGCCCAGCGGGATTTGCCGGAGCAGCAGCGATTTGGCGCGGGCGAGCTCGTCGTCGCCCACTGGCGAGGTCTGCATCTTCTTCAATTCGAGTGTGACGGTGCCCGCGGCCTTGATGACGTTTTGCGGATCGCAGGCATATTGCACCATATAGGCGCTGCGCGTTCTGCCGGACTGGAGCTGAGACGACACCGAATAGACCAGGCCCGAATTCTTCCTCAGATCGATGCTGAGCCGCGTCGAATAAAACCCGCCGCCCAATACCGCATTGCCCAGTTCCAGCGCGTAGTAATCCGGGCTGGAGCGATTCATTCCAAGGTCCTGTGCAAGAACGATATTATCCTGGACCCGGCTGTCGTCTGGAACGGAAATGGAATCCGGGCGATTGGGCGGCGCGACGGGTAAGTCGGTCTGCGGCAGCGGTCCCGTCGCCTGCCAGGCGCCGAAATATTTCTCGATTCCCGCACGCGCCCGTTCCGGCGTGATGTTGCCGATGACGACGATGGTGGTGAGGTCGGGACGATAGACGGACCGGTAATAGGCGCGCACCTGATCGAGCGTCAGCGCGCGGATCGTTTCGGGCGTGGCATCGCGCAGGCTGGGGTCGGCAGGGGTAAAGAGCGCCTGGCGGAGCGAGCGTTGCGTCAGATGACTCGGGCTTTCGTTGCGTGCCGCCACGAGTTGCGCGATTTGCTCTTTGGCGACGTCCATGGCCTCCTGCGGCAAAGCCGGGTGCAGTTCATTGTCTGCGAGGAGTTCGGCGCCCTGCTCGAAATCCGGCGCGAGAACTTCGATCGCGAAATCGGGGCCCGCCTGTTCGTTCGCGCCGATCGCGTCGAGCGCCTGTTGATAGGCCAGCCGGTCGAGGTGCTCGGTGCCGTAGGGGAACAATTGATCGAGCACGATGGAGACGCCTTCCTGGCCCGGCAAAGTCTCCGTTTCGGGCCGGTTCCGGACGTGACCGACGATGCTGACCGTGCCGCTGACGGTCTCGGGCTGGACGATCAGGGTGAGGCCGTTGGCAAGCGTGGTGACGGTGGGGCTGAGCGTTGACGGAGGCACCACGAGGCGGTTGAGCGCCGCCGTCGCCCAATCGGGAAGCTGCGTGCCGCGCGCCTCGCCGAGCGAAATGGTTTCCTGGCCTCCGAACCCGCTGCCCGAGGGGGCCGGCCGGCCGGAGCCTTTCGGCATCGCCACGGCCGTCACGGCGTGGTCGACGTCGAGATATTTCGCGCGCCACGCGGTCGATGTCGGCCTTCGTCACTTTCTCGATCCGGGCGAGATCGTCGTCCGGCGCACGCAAACCGTACAGGCCCACCGCGTCCGACCAGATCGACGCCAGGTCGGCGATCGAGTTCTTCTGGAATTCCGCCTGGCGCCGCTCCTGCAGCTTCGCCGCTGCCACGAGATCGGCAGGCACGCCGTCTTTTGCCACGCGCTGAAGAATCGCCCGGACGTCGCTTTCCAGCGATTTGGGATTGGTCCCGGCCGTAAAGGACGCCTCGGCATATCCGATGGAGGATTTCGGCAGTGGATCGAGCGAGAAATTCGCGTCGATCGCTTTGCCCTGCGGGACGAGGCCATAGAGATCGTAGCGATGGCTGCCGAGAATGTCGGACAACACTTCGAGCGCGGGAAAGTCGGGGCTATCGAGGCCGGGCAGGCGCATCGCGATCAACTCCGTTCCTTCGGGCCGATCCGTGTCGATGGCGAATGACGTGGGTGCGATGGGTTTGAGCGCCATTTTCGGCCGCGGCGGGAGCTTCTTCGATTTGATATCGCTGAAGAGCTGTCTGATTTCTGCGAGGGTCGCGCTGGGGTCGAGGTCGCCGACGACGACCAGGATCGCATTGTTGGGCGCGTACCAGGCGTCGTGAAACTGCCTCAGCATATCGGCCGTGGTGCGGTCGAAGGATGGACGCGTTCCCAGCGCGCTGTGTTCGTAGGGCGTGCCCTGGTACAGAGCCGCGCGAATTTTTTCCGACAGGAGATAGGTGGGAACCGATATGTCCTGCGCCACTTCCTGTTCGATGGCTCCGCGTTCCTGGTTCCAGCCGTCTTCGGTGTCGAGCACGCCGCGCATTCGCGTCGCTTCGATGTGCAGTGCGATGTCGAGATCCTCGGCCGGAACGGTGAAGAGATATTGCGTCATGCTTTCGCGCGTATTGGCGTTGAAGTTCCCGCCCATGACGCTGCCGATATCGGCCAGCTGGTCGGCGGACAGGCCCGGGCTGCCGCGAAACATCATGTGTTCCTGGGCGTGCGCCATGCCTGGGAAACCGGCCGGGGCCTCATCCGATCCGACGAGGTAATTGACGGAGGTCGCCACCACCGGGGCGAGCGTGTTGCGCACGATGATGACCCGCAATCCGTTCGACAGTGTCGCGCGGACAACGTTATGTTCGACAGGGCGGTGCCGAGCGGCCGAACCGGTCGCGCCGGCGCCAAAGAGATAGACGCTCGCGACGAGCACAACGGCATGACGCCAGGTGAAAACGCGACGGATGTTGTTCATAGAAGTTCCAATGGTCGGGTCAGTTTTTTTGGTCGGGTTGCCCCGCAGGAAGAACGGATGGCCGGGAAAGCGCAAATCAAGATCGCTTGACGCCATGAATAACGTGCAACCTCGGTTCCGGTTCTGGAAGCCGGAATCGGCGCCCATCCAACGCTGCAATCCGGGCTTTGCCGCCGAAACGGCCGCGTTCGCAATTCATCCGGTCCGGCCTCAATCGCGCTCTCGCGGGAATTTGGGATAGGATCGGCGATCGCAGCAATTCCATAGGGAGTTGGGCATCGATGGTCAAGCATTGGCGAGTTCTTGCGGCTGTTTTGGTTGCCTTCGCGGTCGGTCAGCTCAATCCCATCGGCTTCGTCTATTGGAAGCTCGCGGAATGGCGATTGCCGCAAATCCGCGCCGAGAGCATGTCCCATCCCACGCCGTTCGAAAGCATTCCGCGCAGCAAATGGGTCGGCGAAACGGCAAACACGGTTGCTTTCGACGATATCAATCGCAATGCGCCGGTTCATATTCTCATCGTACCGAAGAAGCGCTACGACACGATCCTCGATGCGCCGCCGGAAGTGGTGGCGGAGATGATCGGGCTCGCGGTCAAACTCGCCCGCGAGAACCATATCGATCAATCGGGTTTTCGCCTCGTGATCAACACCAATCCGCAAGGTGCGCAGACGGTCTATCATCTGCATCTGCATCTTCTGGGCGGCCGGCAGATGCGCTCCTACGATTGACCCCGCCGCGGAACGTTAACGTCTGGGGACGCGCGCCGAACGCATGGTCGCATTGCCCAGTCCCTCGCATTCAAAGCGGACCAGCGGTTTGGCTCGCTCGCTGTCGCCAACGCGACAGCTGCTTTCCGCTTCGGCCGTTTACGAATGGATAAAGCGAGGTTTACGGGCAGTTAGGGCCGCGCATGACATTCTTGCCGTCGGTCGGGGGCCCCGCGTCGGGGCGAGTGTGAGAGCGGAATTGTGGCGGCTCTGCAAAATCTCTATGGCGAAAAGCGCGCCGGTTGTTCGCAGCAGGAGCTGAACGCAATCCTGCGCGCCCATCGCCGTTATGTTGCGCGCGACGGCGGCTCGCGCGCCCGGCTCGTCTCGACGAATCTCAGCGGGCTCAATCTCGCGGGTTGCATGCTTGCGGAAGCGGATTTCGCGGGAGCCGCTTTTGTCGGTTCGTCGCTGCAGCGCGCGAATCTCGAACGGGCCAGCCTCTATTGCTGCGATCTGCGCGAAAGCAATCTGCAATACGCGAATTTGCGGCGGGCCGATATGCGGGGCGCTTCGTTGCGGGGAGCGAATCTGTCTTTCGCGACTCTCGACAACGCCGACCTGCGCGTCGCGATGATGATGTATATCCATGCCGATGGCTCTTCGAGCGTCGATCGCGGCAATGGGGACGACGCTGCGGCTAAGGCTGCGGCGCCCGGCGAGAGAGGCGTGGATTTCTCCAATTGCTCGATGAAAGGCGTTTCACTGGGCAACGCCAATCTCAAGGGCGCAAACTTCAGCGGCGCCTTGCTGCAGGGTGCGAATTTCAAGGGCGCAAAGCTGAGCGACGTCAACTTCGAAGGCGCGGTGTTGATCGGCGTGAATCTGAAGGAACTGGCCGTTTCGCCGGCGGCGTTGCGCGGCTGCGTCGTCGATGTCACCGCGGGCGCCATTGCGAGGACGGGCGAGTTGCGCGCGCGGCTGGAAGCACATCAGCAATGGGCCGCAAGCGGTGGCGCAGAGGGAAGTCCCGCCGTTCTCGACGGCGAAGATTTGCGCCCCCTTCAACAAATGTTCGTCGGCCGGCAGCTGACGGGTCTTTCCGCCCGCGACGCCATCGCGATCGGCGTCGATTTTCGCGAATGCCAGCTACAGGGCGCGAGGTTTGAAGGCGCGGACCTGAGAGACGCCGACTTCACGAGTGCAGATTTGCGCGGGATATCCTTCAAAACCGCCAAGCTCACCCATGCGCGGTTCGAGCGCGCCGACCTTCGCTCGTTCCGTCTTTTGAACGGGGCGATGCGCATCACCGATCTGTCCAACGCGCAGAAAACCGAACACCAGTTCGATGGCGCGTTGCTCGAAGGAGCGGCCGAGACCGCGCCTCGCCAGGAATCCGCTGTCGGGTGACGGTGGATCGCTGAAGGCTCGATAAAAGGCCGGCCGACTGGATCGCCCCGCTCAACGGGTGCAGGCGGCGACAGCGGTGTCCACGATCTTGTCCACGCCCGCGACGTCGAAATTTGCCTGCAGCGTCGTGAAATTGGACAGCGATACCTGGAACGTCGCCTGCTTCGTGCTCCGGAGCTTGGCGAGAAATGCGCCGGCGCTCTCCGAGAATGTGGCGCTCCCGTCCAGCGACACACTCCATATTTCGTCGGCGAAATGTCCGGCGTCCGTTTTCCATCTCATCGTGACTGGCCCTGTGCCCAGATTCTGCGGCCATGCGATGTAAGATTCGAGGTTGCCGCCGACGCAACGAATGAGGAGCGTCGCCTGTTCGTCCGTGCCCGCGATATCGCGAATCGTGTTTTGCGAGTACAGCGATGCAACATAGGTCCGTGAGCCGTCCAAAGCGGAAATCGTGTCGTCGATTTTCCATTCGCCCCCTAATGCAGGCGACGACAGAAGCAACCCCAGACAGAAAACGATTCCCCACCGGCGCATCGACTTGGCCTCCTGCGCAATGCGTCTTGTAAGCCTGACCTCTTCCAAAAGCCTATAGCACAAAGGCCCTCCCACGGCTTCATGCCGCTTCGACACGTCGCATCCTCCGTGAAAGAACGTGGGGACAAGATTGGAACCAGGTTCATAGACGCGCAAAAGGAGGGGGTGCCGTGGTGTCCTACGCTCGCTGGTTGTTCGGCAGTGCCGCCGCGTTCAATCTTTCGGTGGCGGCCGGCCTGTTGTTTGCGCGGCCCTCTGGCTTGGGCATCTGGTGATGCTCGATCCGATTGGGGGAACAAATCTTGTGCTCGCCAATCTTGCCGACGTTCTGATCGGCGTGTTCGGCTACAGTTATGCGCTGGTGGCTTCGGATCCGGTCAGGTACAGGCCCTTTATCTCCCTGGGCGCGATCGGCAAACTGTTGGCCGTGGCGGCCGTCGTCGAACCATGGCTGACGGGCGCCACCCCCGCGATATTGCCCGCGCTGGTGGGCGCCGATCTGATCTATGCGCTGCTGTTTCTCGACTTCCTGCGCCGCACGCGGGCCGCATGAGCGCCCCCGCGTTGACGCGGAATAGCGGCATTGCGCAAACTGATCTATCCGGACCCGAGCCGGTACGCTTTGCTGTTTGTGCATTTATAAATCCTTCTAGCACCACGCCGAAGCGGCATCCGGTGCTGCCGGACTGGAGCGCGTGGTGAAACAAGCGGACGTCATTGTCATCGGCGGCGGCATCGCGGGCATCTCGCTGGCCGGGCGCCTGGGGGGCAAGGCAGACGTCGTTGTGCTCGAGCGCGAAGACGTTCTGGCCATGCACACCACCGGCCGTTCCGCGGCCATGTTCACCGAGATGTACGGCAACGCGGCGGTGCGCGCCCTGACCACGCAAAGCCGCGATTTCTTCGAGAACCCTCCGGCCGGGTTCGCCGAACGGCCGCTTCTGACGCCGCGGCCGACCCTGTTCGTCGCCCGGGCAGACCATGCCGCGGCACTAAAGAACGACCTCGACGAATACCCGCAGGTCTCGCGCAGCGTGACGCTTGCCGAGATGTACGACCGCATGCCGATCCTGCGGCGGGACGTGTTCGCGGCGGCTGGCGAAGAGCCGGGCTCGTCGGACATCGACGTGCACGGCCTGTTCGAAGGGTTCCGGCGAATGGCCGTGCATGGCGGCGCGGACATTGTCGTCAAACGGGACGTTCTCGCGCTGTCTCATTCGTCGGGCGGATGGACCGTCGCGACATGGGGCGAAACGCTCGCCGCGCCGGTGGTGGTCAACGCCGCCGGCGCCTGGGCGGGCAAGATCGGGATCATGGCCGGGCTGGGCGATCGCGGGCTCATGCCGCTGCGCCGGACCGCGGTGATGATCGAGCCGCCGGAGGGCGTCGACGTGTCCGGCTGGATGAACGTCAATGACGCGGGGGAAGAATTCTACTTCAAGCCGGACGCGGGTCTTGTGCTGGCGTCTCCCGCCGACGAGACCCCGTCGGAGCCCTGCGACGCCCAGCCGGAAGAAATCGACGTGGCGACGATCGCCTACCGCATCGAAGAAGCGACGACGATGCCGGTCAAGCGCATCCGCCGGAAATGGGCGGGCCTGCGTACCTTCACGCCGCACCGCACGCCGCTGTTCGAATTCGATGCCGCGGCGCCCGGATTCTTCTGGCTCGCGGGCCAGGGCGGCTACGGCATGCAGACCTCGCCCGCGATCTCGCTTCACGCCGCGGAAAAGATTCTCCAATATCTCGGCGATGGACGAAAGGTCTCCGCATGACGGCCGCCGGACATTCGCGCGCAAATGCCGCTGAACTTGTGACGCTCGACGCGGTCCGCGCCGCGGCCCGGCGTATCGCACCTTTCGTCGGGCAGACACCTCTGATCGGGATGACGCCATCGGGGTTCTCGCTCAAGGCGGAAAACCTCCATCCGATCGGTGCGTTCAAAATTCGCGGCGCATTCAACGCGCTCCTGTCTCTCAGCGACGATGAGCGGCGGCGCGGCGTCGTCGCCCATTCGAGCGGCAATCATGCCCAGGCCGTCGCCTATGCCGCGAAGACGCTCGGCATCAAGGCGGCAGTCGTGATGCCGGAAACGTCGTCGCGGACGAAGATCGACGCGACACGCCGCTGGGGCGCGGACATCGTGCTCGTCAGCCCCTACGGCGATGCCCGCACCGAAGTGTGCGCGAAGCTTGCGCGCGAGAACGGCTATGTCGTCATCGAGCCTTACGACTCGCTCGCGATCATGGCGGGCACGGGAACGATCGGGCTCGAAATCCTCGCCCAGAAACCGGACGTGCGATATGTGGTGGTCCCGGTTTCCGGCGGCGGCCTGATCGGAGGCATTTCGGCAGCGCTCATGCAATCCAACGACGCGATCCGCGTCATCGGCGTGGAGCCCGAACTGGCGAATGATGCTTCGCAAAGCTTCAAGGCCAAGCACATCGTGCGTGTGCCGCCGGAGGACACCATCCGCACCATCGCCGATGGCCTGCGCGTGTCGCAGCTTGGGAAATTGCCCTGGGCGAATATTCAGGCGTTCGTCCACGACATTGTGACGGTACCGGAAGACGCGATCCGCGCCGCGATGCGCCGGATTGCCGTCGAAGCGAAACTCGTGGCCGAACCCAGCGGCGCCGTCGCGCTGGCCGGTGCACTTGCTGCAGGCCTCGATCCGGCCGCCACTGTGGCCATCGTGTCGGGCGGCAATGTCGATCTCGGCCTCTATGCGGAAATCATTGCCGGCTAATCCAGAACGTCTCCGGGTCCGCGCAGGATCCAGTCGCCGCGCCGCTTGAGCACGACGAAATAATACGCCGCCGAAAGCACCATCGCAGCGGCGCTCACGATCACGCTCGTCCTTCCGTCGCCCGGGTCCAGCCAGTTGGCATAGAGAATGTAAGTGAGCGCCACCAGGCCGAACACGACGGCGGCGGGATGCAGCGGCATGCGGTAATAGCCATGCGATGTGGTGCCGGTTCGCCGCCCCGCGATCGTGCCCAGGCAAAGAAGCAGGTACATGATCACGATGCCGGCCGCGTTCAGCGTCAGGAGCTGTTCCAGAGGGATAAAGCACGCTGCGGCGGCGGTGATGCCCGCGAGCAATGTAGCGACCCAGGGCGAGTGGAAGCGGGGATGCGTGATGGTCAGCGCGCGGTTGATGCCCTTCGTCCATACGCCGTCGCGACCCGTGCTGTAGAAGAAGCGCGCATTCATCAGCACGGTGGCGATCACCGCATTGACGATCGCCAGCGCCACACCGAGCCCGATCGCCTTGTTCAGCAGCGGTCCGCCGGTCCCTAGCACGAAATCGACAAACGGATTTTGCGAGCCGAGGAAGGCTTTGAGGTTCGGCGCCGACAGCAGCACGGCCGTCACGGGAATCAATTCGAGGCCGACCGTCACCGCGAGCGCCCACAGGATCGTCCGCCCGATGAGGCGCGGCGCCTCGTGCATCTCCTCGCCGAAATAGACCGCGGCGCCGAAGCCGTTATAGGCAAAGGTCGACACCGACGTCGCCAGCCCGATCGCTGCAATCGACACGGGCGACAGGGTGCCTCCGTTCAGAAGCACGGGATGCAGGAACAACTCGGAAATGGGGCGCACGGTATGGCCGAAGCCGAGAGCCGCAAGCACCGCCAGCGCCACCACTTCGAGCAGCAGAAAGGCGCCCGTGATCCACGCATTCGTCCGCACATTGAGCACGCACAACAATGTCGCCAGCACGGTAATCGCGATACCGACGGGCACGGGTGACGCACCCGGCATCACCGCTCCCAGATATTCGCTCGCTCCCACGGCAAGCGCCGCAACCGACAGCATGCCGCCGAAACCGTTGAGCCCGAGGATCATGAATCCGGTCAAGGGCATCAGCGTGCGCCCGAGGATCGCGTATTCGCCGCCGGTAAGGGGAAACGCGGAAGAAAGTTCGGCATAGACGAACGCCATGGCGACGCCCACCGCCGCGCCCGCCAAGAGGCTCAGGAAGGCGCCGGTGCCGGCCTGTGCGATCACGCCCGGTACGATGACGAACACCGACGAGGCGGGCGTCACCGACGACAGCGTCAGAAGCAGCACGCCCATCACGCGCATGCTTTGCTTGAGCGGGCGGGGGGCTGCGATCTGCAAAGATGTGGCGGGGCTGTCCATCGACCTATTTCTTGGTGCGGTAGTCGCCGAACGAGGCGTCGCGTGCGTCGAGGCCCTTGGTCACGCTATCGCGAAATTCCGCGAATGTCGCCCGCGAGCTTTCGGTCGTGAGCGCGAGTGCCTGAATCTCGGTTCCGGCGCGAATTGCGGCGCGCAATCCCATGATCTCCATCGCACGATGCACCGAGCGCTTGTTCATCTGCTGCACATCCGTAGGGATTTTTGCGATTTGCCCGGCGATGGCAAGCACTTCGTCTTCGAGGCGGCCGGCGGGGAAGGCGCGGTTGGCGAAGCCCAGGGCGACCGCCTCCGTGCCGCTCACCGCATCGCCGGTCAGCATCATCTCCATGGCGGGGCGCAGGCCGCACAGCCAGGCGTGGAACTGGTTGTCGGGCGGGCTCATCATGCGCACCGGCGGATAGCCGATCTGCGCGTCGTCGGAGACGTAGACGAGATCGCAGGCGGTGGCGAGTTCGGAGCCTCCTGCCAGGCACCAGCCGTGAACTTGGGCGATGACGGGCTTGGCCAGGTCCCAGATGCGAAAGCAGCCTTCGACGACATGGCGCGCCCATTGGCCGGCGCCCGCCGCGGTCGAGAAGGGAAGCGGCTGTTTCGCGCCCTCGCGCGAGAGGTCGTAGCCCGCCGAGAAGCAGGCGCCGGCGCCGCGCAATATGGTCACGCGGGTGTCAGGATCGCGATCCGCGTCGTCCAGCGCCGCAAAGACGGCGGCGCGCAATTCGTTCGACAGGGCGTTGCGCTTGTCCGGGCGGTTCAAGGTCAGCCGGCGCACCAGGGGCTGCGGGCGATCGATCAGAAGTAGCGGCGCGGCGGTCATGGGCTGATCCTCATTTCGGCGGCGAACGGCGCGGCCCGGCGCGTGCCTTGTCGCCCCCGTGGCGGATATGTTCTTCGCGTCCCTGGCGTTCGAGCTCATCGACGATCTTCTTGACGTCCTGCGACGCGTCGCGGCGCGCCACGAGAACGGCGTCGGCCGTGGCGACGATCACCAGATTTTCGACGCCGACTGCGGCAACGAACGGTCCGTCGCTGTGCAGATAGGATTTGCGAACATCCTTGTGAAGAACGTCGCCGCGCACGGCGTTTCCCGCATCGTCTTTGCCTGCGATGTTCCACAGCGCCTCCCATGAACCGACGTCGCTCCAGCCCATGTCGGCAGGCACGACAACGGCTTGCGCGGTGTGCTCCATGACGGCGTAGTCGATCGAATTCGAAGGGCAGGCGAGGAATTCCGCCTCGTCCAGCCGAAAGAAATCGTCATCCTTGACCCCCTTCGCAACGGCCTTTTCGCAGGCTTCGAGAATGGCCGGCTGCAACCGCCTCATCTCGGCCAGCAGATGTGCCGCGGAAAACAGAAACATCCCGCTGTTCCAGAAATAATCCCCCGACGTGAGGTAGTTTTCGGCGGTGGCGCGATCCGGCTTTTCGACGAAGCGCGCCACACCAAAGCAGCCCGCGGCTTTCGGCAGCGGCGCGCCTTTCTGGACGTAGCCATAGCCCGTTTCGGGCCCGGTGGGCTTGATGCCGAAGGTCACGATGGCGCCGGTTTGAGCGGCCGCAACAGCGGCCGCGACCGCAGCCTCGAATGCGGCTTGATCGAGAACTGCGTGATCCGACGGCAGCAGCAGAACGAGCGCGTGTGTGTCCGCCTGCGAGGCGAGGAGCGCCGCCACGGCCGCCGCGGGTGCCGTGTTCCGTCCAGCAGGTTCGAGCACGATCAGGGCTTTCGTGCCGCCCGTTTCGCGCATCTGCTCGGCGACCAGGAAGCGGTGATCCCGGTTGCAGATCACCATCGGCGCCGCGAAGCCCGGGCCCGCCACGCGCCGGGCCGTGTCCTGCAGCAAGGTCTTTTCGCCGACCAGCGGCAGGAATTGCTTGGGCGATTCGCGCCGCGACAGCGGCCACAGTCGGGTACCCGAGCCGCCCGACAGGATGACCGGATAGACGGACGCGGATTTCGGCAACTCGGTCATGATGCTGATGGCCCCGTCGACATCCCCTTCTATACGATTTCCGCCTGCCATGAGCGGCCATCCGCTTCCCGCCGGAAGGCCCCGCGTTTGCGCCACAATGCCGCGAAGGCGCAATCGGCAATGCGTTGACGCCAGGCGAATTTCTCACAAAATTGTCATATCAATGGAGCCGTCGGCCCACCCTCAGCGGGTCTTCTTTTCATCCCGACCGTGGCTCCGGCGCTGGGTCGCGATTTCGGGGTTTGACCTTCGAGCGGAGGCGAAGGTCATCGAGGCTTGCCGATATGACCGTCAATGCGCTGGACGCGTCGTCCGCCGGGCCGCACGCCGGGGCGGCAGGCATTCTGCTGTCGGTGGTGATTCCGACCTTCAACGAGGCCCAGAACGTCGCGGAAATCGTTTCGCGGCTTGAACGCGTGCTGGGCGATATCCCGTGGGAAGCAATCTTCGTCGACGACAATTCTCCGGACGGCACGGCGCGGGCCGCAAAAGCGCTGTCCGCCCGCGATCCTCGGGTCCGCTGCATCAAGCGGCTGGGCCGCCGCGGACTCGCCAGCGCCTGCATCGAAGGCATCCTGTCGTCGAGCGCCACCTATGTGGTGGTGATCGACGGCGACCTGCAGCACGACGAACGCATCATCCCCAAAATGCTTGCGCTGCTGACGAGCGGAGCGGCGGATTTGGCGATCGGCAGCCGCCATGTGCCGGGCGGCAGCGCCGACGCGTTCTCGGCGGGCCGCGCCTCGATCAGCCGCACGGCGAACAGGCTGGCGCGCCTCCTGCTGGGAGTCGATGTGACCGATCCGATGAGCGGCTTCTTCATGATGCGGCGCGAACGTTTCGAAGAGGTGGCGGCCGAACTTTCCTCGGTCGGCTTCAAGATTCTGCTCGACGTCATGGTGACGGCCCGGGGCCTGTTGAGGGTTGCGGAAGTGCCGTATGAATTCCGCGAGCGGCTGTTCGGCGAAAGCAAATTCGACGCGCAGGTCGGGCTCGAATTCCTGGGCCTGATCCTTGCCAAGCTAACGCGCGGCGTCATCGATCCGCGGTTCATTTCCTTCGCCATCGTCGGCACCGTGGGCCTGGCCGTGCATCTGGTGGTGCTTCGAATTGTGCTGGGAACGGCTTCCCTGGGATTTCCAATCTCGCAGAGCATCGCAACCCTGGCCGCATTGGCGAGTAACTTCCTTCTCAACAACGTGCTGACCTATCGCGACCGCCGGCTTTCCGGCTGGGGATTGCTCTGGGGCTTTCTGGGCTTTTGCGTCATCGGCGCAGTGGGTGCGATTTCGAATGTCGGCATTGCCTCCTGGCTCTACACCGAGCATTCCGTGTGGTGGCTGGCGGGCGCGGCGGGCGCACTGATGGGCGCGTTGTGGAACTATTCGATGTCGAGTTAATTCGTCTGGCGCACGCGCTGATCCGAGGATGGGGGCGCAAGCGGGGCATCACTGGCAGAACGCCGCCGCTGCGGTCGCGGCCGCAGCAATCCTCATCGTGCCGCTGTGGTGCGTGAACGCGCCCGCCATGCCGGATTACCCCGCGCATCTGGCAAGCTTCTATCTGATTTCCGGCGGCGTTCGCGTGCCGGCGCTCGCCCATATCTACCAGCTCGAATGGGCCTTCATTCCCAATCTGGCCGCCGAGGTTTTGGTGCCGCTGCTGGGCCGGCTGATGAGCCTTGCGGCGGCGACGAAACTGTTCCTGAGCGCTGCGGTCGCGATGTGGGTGCTGGGCCCTGCGCTCATCCAGCGCGCACTTTACGGGCGGATCGGTCCGGCGGCGCTCGCGGGTGCGTCCTTCGCCTACAACGCCAATTTCATGTGGGGGTTTCTCAATTACTATTTCGCAGCCGGATTGTGCCTTTGCCTGTTTGGGGCGTGGATTTCGAGCGAGCGGCGATTTGCGCCCTGGCGGCTTCTGGCCTTCGCAATCGCCGCGACGGTCGTTTATTTCTGCCACATCTTTGCGGCGGCGCTGCTGTTGCTGCTCCTGGGGACCTACGAACTCGGTTGCCTGATCGAACGGCGAAGTTTGTCGTGGGCCTCGGCTTGGTCCGGCGCCGCCGCGATCGGCGCGATATTTGTTCCCTCGGCGCTCGCGTTCCTGTTCCTCAAGCCCGCAGGCGCCGATCATCAGGGTCTGAAATTCGATTTTCTGACCACGTGGCTGGACCGGATCGATTCAATTCTGCAGTCCTATTTCGACAAACCGGATTATGTTCTGTTGGCCGCACTTGCGCTGCTTCTGGCCATCGGCATCTGGCGCAAGAAGGTATCGTTTCACCCGCGCATGTATCTCCTGCTCGGCGTGCTTGGTGTGGCCACCTTGCTGGCGCCGGAATGGGCGATGGGCGGATGGGGTGTCGAATTGCGTCTGCCGGCCGTATTCTGCCTGCTCCTGTTCGCAGCGGCCGAGATCAAGCTCGATACGCGCGCGCTGGCCGCGATGTCCGCCGCGATATTCGCCGTCCTGATCTACAATTCCGCGACGCTGGCCGGCAATTGGCGCTACTACGACCGCCGCTTCGACGAATTCCGCGCGGCGCTGCCGAACATTCCGCTAGGCGCACGGATCGTGACGGTGCTCGACGGCGATGCGATCGGCGAGGCGTCGGACCAGCCTTATTGGCACATGGCCGAATTCGCGATCATCGACCGCGATGCGTTCACGCCCCTGATGTTCACGACAAAGGGCCAGCACGTGGTGCGTTTGCAATCGGCCTATCAGAATATCGCCGCCGAAACGGCGAACCAGGGCTCGCCGCCGGACATCTCCGAGCTCGACGACCTTTCGGCCGGACAAATCGATGGCGACAAGGACATCCGAGACGTCTTTCCCTATCTGATGTATTTCCAATGTCATTTCGACGACGTTATTCTCGTTCATCTCAACGGCACGCGCAGCCCGGTTCCCGGATTGCTGCATCTGAGGCATGCCGGCAGCTTCTTTGCGATCTACGCTGTGGCGCCGAACGAGGCTTGTGCGAAACGATGAGCGTGCGCCACGCCGCAGCGAATTGGGTGCTGCCGGCCGTCGTCTTCGCATTGCTCGCAGGCTGCGCGATCGGGCTCGCCCGAACCGTCTCGACTCTCGGCCTGATGGTGCCGTTCGATCCGAACGAGGGCTGGAATGCCTATTTCACATCCGCCGCGATGTCCGGGCAGCCGCTCTATCCGCCGGCTCAGAGCTTTCTGGTCAACAATTATCCGCCGCTCTCGTTCTATCTCGTGGGCGCGTTGGGGCATGTCCTGGGAGACATGATCGTCGCGGGCCGGATGCTGTCGCTTGTGGGTTTTGCAGGCATTGCGCTCGGCATCTTCGCGGCCCTTCGGATCATGACGTGCAAGCCGGTCGAAGCATTGTTCGCGGTGTCGATCTTCATGGCGTGCCTGCTCCTCAACAGCGATTATGTCGGCATGGACGATCCGCAATTGCTGGGTCACGCCGTCGCGATGGCGGGGCTGATCGTTCTCCTGCAGGAGCCGCGCCGGTTGTCGGGTCCGATCGTTGCGGTGCTGTTTTTCGCTTTGGCGTTCTTCATCAAACACAATCTGGTGGTCCTGCCGCTCGCAATGACGGTGTGGCTCGCAATCTATGATCGCAGAAGCGCGTTAAGCTTCGTCATTTCTGGGTTCGCATTTCTGTTGGCCGGTCTCGCGATCTGCAGATTCGGCATGGGCGTCGATCTCATCGCGCAATTGCATTCGGCGCGCGTTTATTCGTTGCACTTGTTGGCCGCCAATCTTTCATCCTGGCTGATATGGGGTTTCCTGCCGGCCGGCGTCGTGACCTGGCTTTTCCTCGAACGGCGTGACGACAAATATGTCGTGCTCTGCGCGCTGTATGCGCTCACGGCGATCCTGATGGGCGCGGCCTTCTTCGGCGGCGCGGGGGTGGATGCAAATGCGATGTTCGATGCCGATATCGCGCTCGCGCTGGGCGCGGGGCTGGCGCTGAACCGTCTTGCGCTGCGTGGCTCGATCTATCCCGGCGTCATCGCGGCGGCTTTCGTGCTGCCGCTGGCCTTCGCTCTTTGGCAGGGATCTTCACGGGATTGGCTGACGCGGGATTACTGGCTTCACCCGATGGCGGACGCCGCCGAACTTGCGGGGCAGGATATCGGTTTCCTGCGGGCGCACAGCGGGCCCGCGCTCTGCGAAACGTTGGCGTTTTGCTATTGGGCCGGAAAGCCGTCCGAAGTCGACGTGTTCAATACCGGCCAGCAATTCCGCACGCAATCGCGCAGCGACAGTCCACTGATCCAGGCGATCGACGCGCGCCGGTTTGCCGCCATGCAATTCGATTCGCTGGCGCCGTTTGCGTTGGGCTCGGGCGTCCGTCAGGCGGTCGATCGCAATTATCGCATCGATCACAGCAATGACGACGGCGTCTTTTTCGTGCGCCGTTAAGGACGGTCAGGTCCGTCCGCTTCGCACTGTGCCGGTGCGCTCGAGCTTGCCCCAGCCGACGAATGGCCCCTTGAGCGCCGTCGAGATCGCGCGCACGACGACATAATACATGAGCTGGCGATAGCCGAAGCGCTGCAACACCAGCCACCACAACAAGCTCCACTCCTCGTTCTTCTCCATCAGGAAGCCGAAGATCGCAGCCAGCAGGTCCACGACGATGAACACGCAATAATAAATGCCCACCGTCACGAGATTGGCGTTGCTGAATTCCGGGCCGTGCTCGATGTAGGCGATCCACTGGCTCAGCAGCTGCCATACCAGAAGCAGATCGGCCAAAGGCGCCAGCGCTGTCAGCAAAATCTGGAACAGCCACACCTGCGGCAGCGCGACCATGCCGAGCGCGCCATAGCGCGGATTGAACGTCAGGCCGCGATATTTCCACAGGCATTGCAGCGTGCCGAACGCCCAACGGAAACGCTGCTTGGCGAGCCCGCGGAAGGTCGCCGGCGCTTCGGTCCAGGCGATCGCCGTGCTGTCGAACATGCACCCGATAGCCCGCCTTTTGCAGACTGATGGTGAGATCCTGGTCTTCGGCAAGCGTGTCGGAGCGGAAGCCCCCAAGCTCGGCCAGACGCCGAACGGCGCCAGGCGCCGACCGCACCGGGAATGACGGTCAGCGTGCCGAGCGCGGCAAGTGCGCGCCGCTCGAGATTTTGCGCCACGATATATTCAAGCGCCTGCCAGCGCGTGATCATGTTGATGCGGTTGCCCACCTTGGCGTTGCCCGCGACCGCGCCGACCTTTGGATCGATAAACCAGCGCACCAGCCGCGAGATCGTGGTCGGTTCGAATTGCGTGTCGGCGTCGAGCGCGACGACGACGGCGCCATTTGACCGCGCAAGACCCGCATTGAGCGCCCTCGCCTTGCCGCCATTGGCGATCCGCAGGAGCGTCACGCGCGGATCGTTCCCGAAGCGTGTGCGAATAACTTCGGACGTGTTGTCCAGCGACCCGTCGTCCACGACGATCACTTCGAGATGGTCGTAGTCGCTGGCCAGGATACGCTCGACAGTCGTGGCGATGACTTTGCTCTCGTTGTAGGCGGGCACGATGACCGAGGCGAGAAACGGTTCCGCTGCGATCGGCGAGCGGATTGAGGCGTTCCTTGCGGCGATTGACGAGCCCCAATACGGCCAGGAACAGGAGCCGCGCGATACCGAGCCAGATCGCGGCCAGAAAGCAGAGATAGAGTGTGTGTCCCAAGACGCTCAGCGTCAGGAACACCACGCGGTCCGCGAGCAGCGCCACGGTCGGCGACAGATGCGGCATCGCCTGCGTCGCGCGTAAGCCCCGCCAAATCGGACACGAGCACGAACTTGATATCCCTGCGCCCGCAAACGGTCGATGACGGTCGGCAGCGCTGCGACGGTTTGCGAGCGGTCTCCGCCGGCATCGTGAAACAGGATGATATTGCCGCGAATGTCAGGGTTGGGGCTGTTGACCTGGGCAAGAACGCGCTGAACGATCGTCCTGCGATCCCGGCAGCTCCCAATCGACCGGATCGACATGCTGTGCCGACGGTCAGGTAGCCGAGCCCTTGGGCGATTTCGACGGGAAGCAACTCGTCGACATCCGAAGGCTCCGGCGTCGCCGATATAGGGCGGACGGAAAAGCCGCAGCGAACGGCCCGTCAACGCCTGAAACAGCCGCTGTGTCGCGTTGAGTTCGAGCGACACGGCTTCGACTCGGCGTGTCGGCGAGATTGGGATGCGTGAAGGTGTGGTTGCCGACCTCGTGTCCTTCTCGCGAGAATCCGCTGGACAATTCCGGGGTTGGCCTCCGCATTGCTCCCGATGATGAAGAACGTGGCCGGCACGTGCTTCGCTTTCAGGATGTCGAGGATCTCCGGCGTCCATTCGGAATCGGGCCGTCGTCGAACGTCAACGCGAGCTTGCCGGGAACCGCGCCGAACTGGCGGATCACATAACTCGTCGGCAGTTTCGCATAGGTTTCGTCGTCGATGTCGCCTGTTTGCTTGTCGATTTCGAGGCGCGCATGCCGGGCGTCGGGTCGGCCTCGACGCGCAGGATTTCGCCCTGGCCTTCGAAATCGACATCCTCGCTGGTCGGAATGCTGCGCAAGCTTGGCGGAACGCCCGCACCATAAGGTTGCCCCATGCCGCCCAGACCGAGGGGTCCTCGCTGCCGAGCCGCCACAGCGCATATCCGGCCGGCTGATAGATGTCGGCGGCGTGGATTTCGTTGAAGGCCGTCACCGCATCCAGAAACCAGACATCGTGCACCGTGTTGTCTTCTTCGGTGTAGGAGAAATGCGGATTGTTGGTTGCGTCGTCGAACACGATGTCGGCGCCGGAATCGTGGGCGGCGATGACCGCGTCCTCGAAGCTCAGGCTGTCGGCGTGGCCGCTGTTCCAGTCGTAGCCGTAATTGCCGATGCCGATGATCGTGCGCCGCGGCGACAGCACTTTCATGCGCTTGTCGAGCGTCGTCTCGTACCAGGGCTGGCCCGCGATGCTGCCGGCGTCTGCGTGGTCGTCATGCTCGTCATAGGCCATGAGCAGCGTGTAATCGACGATCTTGGCGAAGGCCGCGAAGGGCCATTTGTCGTCGTCGAAGGGCGACGCGAGCACCACGATCCAGCCATGCGCGGCAAAATTGGCCGACATTTCCGAAAGGAACGCGCGCAGATCGCGATAGGCTTCGGGCGGCACGTCCTCGAAATCGACCGTCACGCCCTGAAGTCTGCGCGCCTCGAGATAGGAGACGATCCGGCTTATGACATCGGCGCGCCGTTTGGGATCGGCCAGCAATATCGCCAATCCGGCGCCGTCCCATTTGCCCTGCGTCGCATTTTGCAGGACCGGGAAAATCGCGACGTTCGGTTTGGTCTGGCGGATATAGGCGAGCGTACGGTTGTCGGACGCCGTATTGAGAACAAGGTTGGGGCCCTGCAACGCGAGCCAGGTCGGCAACACCCAGTCGATTTGCGGCAGCGCCCGCTCGAGCGCCGGAAAGCTCACATCCTGCTGCCAGTTCGGATAGAACGCGATCGATAGCGAACGGGTGTCCTGCGGCTTCAGAATCGCCGACAGCGCGCGCGGCTCGGAATTGCGTTCGATCCACAGCCGCCGCGCGGCGCGCGAATTCCTCGCGCCGGGCACGCGCCTCCGCGGCCAGCCGCTCCGCAAACCGCAACAATCCGGGCGCGAGCGCTTTTTTCTCCAATTCGGGAAGGTGGATCGCCGTCAGGCGGCCGGGCAAATTGATGTTGCCCATCTCCGGCACGACCACGAGGCTCGCGACGAAGCCGGCCGCGAGGATCGTGCTGACGACCGCCGCGGCCCAGCCCACAAACGACACGCGCGCCGCCCGGCGCCCAGTCGAATCGAAAAAGATGGGCTTATCCGCCATGTTCTTGTTGTTGGCCTTGTCGGCGCTTCCGAGGCGATTTTAAAGGAGCGGCCCGGCCCGCGCCATGGCGGCGGGCGAGGCGCTCGGTTTTCCCCGCGATGCTTGTCCGCTTAACAATCCTTCATGCAACGCCTTGGCAGGGCGCGCAAGACGCAGAATGATCCGGCGGGAAGCGGGCTTGGTCCGCCGCAGCGGGGGAACGATGAGCGCGGACGGAAGGCGGCAGGCGAGCCCGATCGTCGCCGTGGCAATCGTCGTTTTCGGCGCGGTCGTCGCGCTGGCCGTCAACCTGCCCGGCCATCTGTCCTTCGATTCGGTGGTCCAGCTCTACGAAGGTCGCAGGGGGCTTTACGGCACCTGGCACCCCCCGATCATGTCCTGGATGCTGGGCGTGGCCGACGCGATCGTTCCCGGCGCGGGGCTATTCGTGGCGTTCGACGTATTGCTCGCGTTCGGCAGCCTCGTTTCCCTTTTGGCGCTCCGGGCTCGCCCTTCGTGGTGGGCTGCCGCTGTCGCTTTCGTTTGTGTCGTGTCGCCGCAATTCCTCATCTATCAGGGGATCGTCTGGAAAGACGTGCTGTTCGCAGACACCGCGGTCGCGGGATTTGTATGTCTCGCGCATGCGGCGAATTGCTGGAACGACATCCGGCTTCGTCTGTCGCTGATCGCCGCCGCGTTTGTGTTGCTCACGATCGCGGCCCTGGCGCGCCAGAACGGCGCGATCGTTCTTCCTGTGGCCGCGGTCGCGCTCGCATGGATTGCCGGGCGCAATGCACCGGGGCACCGTTGGCGAAATGCCGCCGTCTATGGCGTAGCCGGCTTGTGCGGCGCCGTCTTTCTCGGCGGTTCGATCGCTCTTGCGCTCGACACCAGGAGCGTCGCGTCGCCCGACACCTGGGGCCCACTCGGCCAAATGAAACTGCTCCACAATTACGACATCGTCGGAGCCGTCGCCAGAGAGCCCAGACTGGAATTACCGCAACTCGACGATACCGAACCCGAACTCGTGACGGCGATCCGCACCGACGGCGTGCGGCTCTACACGCCCGTGCGCAACGACACGCTCGCCGGCTCCGCCCCATTGCAAACTGCGTTCGCCAATTCCGAACCCGGCGAATTGCGCGACCAGTGGACCTATCTCGTAACCCATCATCTCTGGCTCTATCTGAAAGTGCGCGCCGACGTGTTCCGTTGGGTGGTGCTGACGCCCAACATCACCGCATGCGTTCCGTTCGCAGTCGGTGTCGCCGGTCCGTCGGACGAGTTGAAGATTCTCGGACTGAAGCCGCGGATGGATGGCCGCGATGCCGCTCTAACGTCTTATGGCAGGCTTTTCGTCCACACGCCTTTTTTCTCGCACGCCGCGTTCGGATTGGTGGGACTCGTTCTGCTCGTGGCGTTGCTGCGCCGCCGCCGATCGTCCAATATCGCAATCGCCGCTATGCTGGCCGCCGCGTTCGCATTCACATCGACCTTCTTCGTGATCTCGATCGCCTGCGATTACCGCTATTTGTATTTCGTCGATCTGTCGGTTCTGTTTGCGGCGTTTTATTCGGCGCTCGATCCGTCGCTGCTGGCCTATCTGTGGCCTCAGCGCGGGGCTTCGGCGGAGCAAACTCCCCCTTGAATTCGCGCCGCGCCGTGCAGATGTGGTAGGTGCCCGCAATCGCAATCCCATCGGAGGGGGCGGAAACCATGGTTCATTCGCTTTTTCGCGGCATTTCCCGCGCCGCCGCGCTCGGTCTCGTCGTACTCGGCCTGGCCGGCTGCGGCATCAACGACGTGCCGCGGCAGGACGAACAGGTGAAGGCGGCCTGGAGCGAAGTGCTCAATCAATATCAACGGCGCACCGATCTGATTCCCAATCTGGTCGAGACCGTGAAGGGATATGCGCACCAGGAGCATCAGGTATTGACGGATGTGATGCTGGCGCGCGCCAAGGCCACCCAGATGACGATTCCCGAAGACATCCTCACCAATCCGCAGGCGTTCCATCAGTTCGAGCAGAATCAGTCGCAGCTCGGCGGCGCGCTCGGGCGGTTGATGGCGGTCAGCGAACGCTATCCCGATCTCAAATCGAACGAGAATTTCATGGCGCTGCAATCGCAGCTCGAGGGAACGGAGAACCGCATCGCTGTCGCCCGGCGCGATTACATCGACGCCGTGCAGCAATACAACACGACCTTGCGTACGATTCCCGGACGCTGGATCGCGGGCATCTTCTATCCCGACGCGAAAGTGAAGCAGAACTTCACGATCAGCGAGCAGGCGCAACAGACTCCGCAGGTCAAGTTCTGATCGAAATGTCGATATTCGGAGTTCCCCCACCCTATCCCTCCCCACAAGGGGGAGGGGACTTGTCGGCGGGATTGTTGAAAGGCGTGCGTCGTTTTCACCTTCCCATTGAGTGGGTCGCGGTTGCCTGGCGCGCCCTCTTAGTCGCGTCTCTTCTTTTTGTCGCGGGCCCTGCCGCCGCCGCGCCGACTTTTCCCGCGCTCACCGGCCGGGTCGTCGATGACGCGGGAATTCTCTCCGCCGACACGCAACAGCGCGTGACGGGTATCCTGGCGCAGCAGGAGAAGCAGACCGGCGACCAGATTGTCGTCGTTACGCTCAAATCCTTGCAAGACTATCCGATCGAAGACTACGGCTATCAGCTGGGCCGCCACTGGGGCATCGGGCAGAAGGGCAAGAACAACGGCGCGCTGATCATTGTCGCGCCGAACGAGCACAAAGCGCGAATCGAAGTGGGCTATGGCCTCGAAGGCGTGCTCACCGATGCCCAGTGCAGTGTCATCATCGACGAGATCATGCGGCCCGCGTTCAAAGAGGGCGATTACGACGCCGGCGCGCTCAACGGCACGCTGGCCGTTCTGAAAGTGATCGGCGGCGCGAAGATCGATGCGTCGGCCCAGCCGGTCGAAGTGCAGGACCAGCGCGGCCAGGGCGTTCATATCCCGATCTTCCTCATCGTGTTCCTGATCTGGATCGTATTCGGGCGCTTCCTGTGGCCGCTATTCTTCCTGGGCGGCATCGGACGCGGTTTCGGCGGTGGCTTCGGCGGCCGCGGCTTTGGCGGCGGCGGATTCGGCGGCGGTGGATTTTCCGGTGGCGGCGGATCGTTCGGCGGCGGCGGCGCGTCGGGAAGCTGGTGATGGCGCTGCATCTCACTCCTGAAGAACATGCGCGCGTGCAGGCGGCCATCGCGGGCGCAGAGGCGCGCGCGGGCGCGCATATCGCGTTCGTCGCCGTACCGGCGAGCGACCGTTATTCGCTCTATCCGATCGTGTGGGGTGCGCTGATCACGCTCGTGGCCGGAGGTATCGCCGCCTTCGTGTGGCCGCATCTCGGCTTCCGCCAGGGCTTCGCGGGCGAAGCGGCGGCATTCACGCTTGTGAGCCTGCTGCTCGATTGGGGTGTCCTCAGGCATCTCGTGGTTCCCGGCCACGTCAAGCGCGCGCATGCGCGCGCGTTCGCGCGCCGCGAATTCGCCGCCCGAATCCTCGCCAGCCCTGAGCGGCGCGGCGGCGTGCTGCTGTTTGTCTCTCTGGCCGAACGCTACGTTGAATTGATGGGGGACCGCGAAGCGCATGCGCGGGTGGGCCAGGAGGCGTGGGATCGCATCCTGGGCGAA
Organism: uncultured Alphaproteobacteria bacterium; assembly: GCA_963760345.1. Lineage (GTDB taxonomy): Bacteria > Pseudomonadota > Alphaproteobacteria > Micropepsales > Micropepsaceae > Rhizomicrobium. The sequence goes on along the minus strand of CAVXCU010000001.1, from coordinate 418,329 downwards.
TTTGTTGCGGCCGCGAAGTCCGGCCGGCTGGCCGATGGCGCGATTTCCGCCATCGATGCCTGCGCATCCGTGCTGGCGGCGCATAGCTCACGCTGAATCGTTGCATAGCGCCACCGCTGCGCGAATCTGTCCTTCCTTTCATTTTCCGCCCTGCGAAATAGGGTGCTAGGCTCGAAAAAGTTCCGGGCCGCCCGCCCGCCAGAGGGGAAGACAGTCATGATCCGTTTCGTCTCGCTCGCCGCGGCGGGCCTTTTTTGCATGGGCAGTTTTGTCGCCGCAGATGCACTCGGCGCCGTGCCGGACGACCAACCCGCGCTCGACGCGCGCTTCGACGCCAACATCCATCCAGATGATATGCGCGACATGCTGAAACTTCTGGCCGCGCAGCCGAACCATGTGGGCTCGCCGCACGACAAATCGAACGCTGAATGGATTCTGGCACGCTTCAAGGAATGGGGTTGGGACGCGCATATCGAGACCTTCGAGGTTCTTTACCCCACGCCCATCAGCGAAACGGTGAAGCTGATCGCGCCCAAGCCCTACACCGTGATGCTTCAGGAGCCGCCGATCAAAGGCGATTCGAGTTCGACGGCCACCGATCCGGCGCTTCCCGCCTATCTCGAATATCAGGGCGACGGCGACGTCACCGCAGGCCTCGTCTACGTCAATTACGGCATGCAGGACGATTACAAGATGCTCGAGCGATTGGGCGTCAGCGTCAAAGGCAAGATCGTCATCGCGCGCTATGGCGCGGGCTGGCGTGGATTGAAACCGAGGCTTGCGCAGGAGCACGGCGCGGTGGGCTGTCTCATCTATTCAGATCCCGCCGACGACGGCTATTCGGTCGACAAAACCTATCCCGACGGGCCCGCACGTCCGCCGCACGGCATCCAGCGCGGCTCCGTGGTCGACATGACGCTTTATACGGGCGATCCGCTGACGCCTGGAATCGGCGCGACGAAGGACGCCAAGCGCCTCACGCGCGCCGAAGCGCCGACGATCCTGAAAATCCCCGCGCTTCCCATTTCCTATGCGGATGCGCAGGTACTGCTCGCGGCGATGGACGATCCCGTGGCGCCGAAAGGCTGGCGCGGCTCGCTGCCGATCACCTATCACGTCGGCTCGGGCAAGACGCTGGTGCATCTGGCGGTCAAATCGGATTGGAGCCTCAAGACCATCTACGATGTCATCGCGATGATGAAAGGCTCGACCTATCCCGACCAATGGGTCGTGCGCGGCAATCATCACGACGGCTGGGTGTTCGGTGCCAGCGATCCGCTTTCGGGTCAGATATCGCTGCTCGAAGAAGCAAAGTCGTTCGGTGCGCTCGCCGCGCAGGGCTGGCGGCCCAAGCGCACGCTCGTCTACACGAGTTGGGACGGCGAGGAGCCCGGACTGCTGGGCTCGACCGAATGGGGCGAGACACATGGCGACGAACTCAAACAGAAGGCTGTGCTCTACATCAACTCCGACACCAATTCGCGCGGCATTCTGCGGGCCGGCGGCAGCCAGGATTTCACCAATCTCGTGAACAAGATCACGGCCGAAGTGGCCGATCCGGAAACGGGCGCCACGGTCGCGGACCGCATGCGCGCGCGGACGCGGCTCGACGCAATGCATCCCGACACGTTGCCGCCCGACGCGCGCGACCAGGCGAAAGCATGGGCCAAGCTCGCAGCCGATCCCACGAAGGACCTCCCGATTGAGGCTTTGGGCTCCGGTTCCGACTACACGGTATTCTTCCAGCATCTGGGTGTGCCGGTTGTGGACCTTGGCTATGGTGGCGAAGGCGACAGCGGCGGCGTCTATCATTCGCGCTACGACACGTTTGAGCACCACACCCGTTTCGTGGACCCGGGCTTCGTCTATGACGCGCTACTCGCAAGAACCGTCGGCCGCTTCATGATGCGCGTCGCCGATTCGGACATCCCGGTCCAGCGCGCCGGCGATTTCGCGGACGCGGTGTCGGAGGATTTCACGCAGATCAAGAAACTCGCCGACAACAAGCGCGAAGAAGCGGTCAATCAGGCTGGATTGCTGCACGACAAAGTGTTCCAGCTGGCGGCGGATCCCACCAAGTCGAGCGGATTGCCGACTCCGCTTTTGACCGTGCCGCCGCTCGATCTGGCGCCGCTCGGAACCGCCATCGACCGGCTCAAGGCGAGTGCGAAGGCCTATGACGACGCGCTGGCGAAGAACGCGCCGGGCCTTTCCGGCGACAGGCTCGCCAAACTGCAGGCCAACATGCAGACCATCGATCAAACGCTGGCGCCCGATGTCGGCCTGCCCGAACGCCCCTGGTACAAGAACCTCATCTATGCGCCCGGCCGCTATACGGGCTACGGCGCGAAAACATTGCCGGGTGTGCGCGAGGCGGTCGAGGATCAGCGCTGGGACGATGCGGTGCGCTACGCCAAGCTCACGGCCGACGCGCTGAATGCCTATAGCGACCGGCTCGATCAGGCGACGGCCGTGCTGAACGGAGGATAAGGGGCCGGTATGGACCAAAAGACGGGAACCGGATTCTCGGCGCAGGGGCTCGCTGCGATTCCGCCAATGCTGCAGGGCGTCGTCGACGCGGGCGATCTGTCGGGCTTCGTCACGCTCCTGTTCCGGCACGGCGAGATCGTGCAACTCAATGCGATCGGCCATCGCGACATCGCTGCGGAAGCGCCGATGACGCGCGACACGCTTTTCCGCATCGCCTCGATGACGAAACCGGTCACGTCCGTCGCGGCCCTGATGCTGATGGAGGAGGGCAAGCTCAAGCTCGACGACCCCATCACCAAATGGGCGCCGGAATTCAAGAATATGCGCGTGCTGAAGGACGCGTCGGGTCCGCTCGGCGACACCTCGTCCGCGCCGCGCGACATCACGATCGAAGACCTGTTCACGCACCGCTCCGGGCTTGCCTATGGCTTCAGTTCGCTGGGCCCGATCGCCCATGAATATCAGCGCGCGCTGGGCGATGTGCTCAACAATGCGATGACGCCGGACGATTGGATGAAGGCGCTGGCGTCGCTGCCGCTCCTCTATGCGCCGGGCGAGCGCTTTCACTACAGCCATTCGACCGACCTGTTGGGTTTCATCGTGGGCCGCATCGAGGGCAAGCCTTTCCGCGACGTGCTGATGGCGCGGGTGTTTGGGCCGCTGGGAATGACCGATACCGATTTCTGGATTCCGAAGCCGAAGCGTCCGCGCGCGGCGGTCGTCTATCGCCAGAATCAGGAAACGGGCGCGCTCCATCCCGTTCCGTTCACGCTTTACGACGAGCCGCCCCTGTTTTGCGGCGGCGGCGGCGGATTGATTTCGACCGCGGACGACTATCTCAAATTCGCGCGCATGATGTTGAACAAGGGCGAGTTCGAAGGACGACGCTATCTGAAGCCCGAGACCGTCGCGCTGATGTGCACGAACCAGCTGACTCCCGCCCAGCGCGCCATTCCGTTCCTCGGTTCGCTGCCGATGTGGGATGGAATGGGCTTCGGCCTGGGCGTTTCGGTGATCGACGCGCCGGAGAAGCTGGGATTCCTGGGTCTCGGCGCATCGGGCGCCTTCGGTTGGCCGGGCGCCTTCGGCACCTGGTGGCAGGCCGACCCGGCAAACGACCTCGTCATGATCTATCTGATCCAGAATTCGATGCCGCTGGAGCCGGGCGCGATCGCCCAGCTTGCGACGGGCCAGCGAATGGGCGGGCGCGTGGCGCTACCGATGTTTCAGCGCTTGGCCTACGACGCGCTGGCGCGGTAACGATCCGGCTTGCCGGAGACGGTGTAGAGAGTCACGATGCCGCCGATACCGGCGGCTATTCGAGGGGAATGTCGCATGAATGCTCGCCTGGCTGCCGTCTCGCTCGCGGCTTTGCTGTCCTTGTCTCTCGCGGCCGTTGCAGAGGGAGAGAAGGACCATTCGCCGGTCGTCAAAGGCCGCTATTTCCAGCCGGACGAAAGCCGAAGCGAAGGCTCGGTGACGATCGAAGGCCAATCGATCGATTATCATGCCGTCGCCGGAACGCTCGTCGTGCATCCCAAGGGTTACGACGATTCGCTCGACAAGCCGGGCGTTGACGAAAAGGACAAACCCGACACGTCGAAGGACAAGCCGGATGCGGGAGCGGGAGACACAAACCCCACAGCCGAAGCGGCGATGTTCTATGTCGCGTATTTCAAGAATGACGCACCCAAGCACATGCGCCCGGTCACGTTCGTGTTCAACGGCGGTCCGGGTTCGTCCAGCCTGTGGTTGCACATGGGCGCGTTCGGGCCACGCCGCGTCGTCACCGCCGACAATTCGCACACGCCGGCCGCACCCTATCGTGTCGTCGACAATGGCGCGAGCCTGCTCGACGCCACCGATCTCGTCTTCATCGACGCGCCTGGCACCGGCTTCAGCCGCATCGCGGGCAAGGACAAGGAGAAGGCGTTTTACGGCGTCGACCCCGACGTCCACGCCTTTTCGGAATTCATCAGCCAGTTCCTGTCGAAATACGACCGCTGGAACTCGCCCAAATATCTGTTCGGCGAAAGCTACGGCACCCCGCGCGCGGCCGCGCTCGTCAACGTGCTCGAAACGGAAGACGACGTCGATTTCAACGGCGTCATCCTGCTTTCGCAGATCCTGAACTACGATCTCAGCACCGGCCGCGCCCAGTTCAATCCGAGCGTCGATCTGCCCTATCAGCTTGCATTGCCGACCTATGCGGCGACGGCGTGGTATCACCACAAGCTGCCCGATTATACGGGTCCGCTCGAACCGCTGCTGGCGGAGGTCGAACAGTTCGCGACGACCGATTACCGGCTCGCGCTCGCGCAAGGCTCCAGCCTCAGCCAGGCCGACCGCGATGCCATCGCCGAAAAGCTTCACCGCTATACCGGGCTGTCGGTCGCTTATATTCAGAAAGCCGATCTGCGCATCGACGGCGGCGAGTTCGAGAAGACGCTGCAGGACGATACCGACACCACCACCGGCCGGCTCGATTCGCGGTTCTCCGGACCGACGCTGGATCCGCTGAGCAAGGACGCCGAATACGATCCCCAGTCCGCGGCGATCAGCTCGGCCTATGTCTCCGCCTTCAACGAATATGTGCGCGACCGCCTGCATTACGGCGAGGGCATGACCTACCGCCCGGAGATCAGCCTCTACCGGAGCTGGAGCTTCCAGCACCAGCCGCCGGGCGCGCCGTTTGTGGTGCCGCAATCGATGAACGTGATGCCGGATCTGGCGAACGCGATGAAATACAATCCGAACCTGAAAATATTGCTGAACGCAGGCTATTACGATCTCGCCACGCCGTTCTACGAAGGCGTCTATGAAATGCACCATTTGCCGATTCCGCCGAGCCTGCAGTCCAACATCCAGTTCCGGTTCTACGAATCCGGCCACATGGTGTATGCGCACGAGGAATCGCTGAAGCTGTTGCACGACAACGTCGCGGCGTTCATCCGCCAGACCGACAACGTAGCGGGCGATTGACGGGCGGAACGCGGTTTATATCAAGGGCCTTCGTTCTCGAAACCTCTCGGTGTCACGGCCCGCAAATGCGGGCCGCCCAGGTGAAGTCGGCTTATTGCGCCAGACGATACTCAAATTTTTTCTTTCAACGTTGGAGATGCGTCACCTGGGTGGCCCGCATTTGCGGGCCATGACAACGGAGTTAGTTGAGTCATCTCGTCATCTCGTCGGCGCGTCGATGCTATTCAAATCTTCGGCGCAGCTTGAACGATTCCGTCGCCGCGATCTTGGCGGCGCGGATGCCGGGCTCGCGCTCCATGTGGCCTGCGTCGGGCACGATCGTGTAGCGCGCCTCCGGCCAGGCGCGGGCGAATTCGTCGGCCGTCACGATCGGACATATGACGTCGTAGCGGCCCTGGATGATGGCCGCGGGCAGATGCCGGATCGCGTCCAGCCCATCCAGGATCGGTTTGCGTCGGAAATAGGTTTCGGTCGTGAAGTAATGCGCCTCAATTCGCCCCATGCCGACGGCGACCGTGTCGTCTTCGAACACGCTGAGCGCGGACGCGTCCGGCAGCAGCATCGCACAGGAGCCTTCATAGAGGCTCCAGGCCCGCGCCGCGGGAACATGCACGGCCGGATCAGGATCGGCGAGGCGGCGCTGGTAGGCGGCGAGAAGATCGCCCCGTTCCTCGCGCGGCACGAAGCCCGCGAACGTGTTCCACGCTTCCGGAAAGATCATCCGCATGCCGTTGACGAACCAGTCGATCTCGGACGGCCGCATCAGGAAGATGCCGCGCAGGATGAGGCCAAGGCAGCGCGCCGCATGCGCCTCGGCATAGGCAAGCGCCAGGGTCGAACCCCAGGAGCCGCCGAGCACGAGCCAGCTCTCGATGCCGAGATGTGCGCGCAGCGTTTCGATATCCGCGATCAGAAGTTCGGTCGTGTTGCGGCGCGTTTCGCCGTGCGGTCGCGAGCGGCCCGCGCCGCGCTGGTCGAACAGCACGATGCGATAGGCCGCTGGATCGAACAGGCGCCGCGACATCGGCTGTGTGCCAGAGCCCGGCCCGCCATGCAGGAAGAGGACGGGAATGCCGCCCGGATCGCCCGATTGTTCCCAATACATCGTGTGAAGATCGTCAAGCGCGAGATGCCCGTGCTCGTAGGGCTCGATCTCGGGGAAGAGTTCGCGAACCATAACCAGATATGCACGCGGTCCTTCGGCGCGACATAGAGTTTGTCGCCGGGCTTCACGTCGAACGCCGCGTACCAGGCGTCGAGGTTGCGCACCACGCCGTTGACGCGGAATTGCCGCTGCGAATGCGGATCGCTCACCACCTGCTTCCTGATGGCATCGTCGCGCAGCTTGCCGCGCCAGACTTGTCCCCAGCCGAGGAACACGCGCTGGTCGCCGGTGAGTCCGTCGATCACGGGCGCGGGCGCACCGTGCAGAGAGGCGTGATAGGCGTCCAGCGCCAGGGTCACGCCACCCATGTCGGCGATATTCTCGCCCATGGTGAGCGCGCCGTTGACGTGCACGCCAGGCAGCGGCTCGAACGCGGAATATTGCGCGCCGAGTCTGGCAGCGCGCGCCTCGAAGATCGCTGCATCCTCGGGCGTCCACCAATCGCGAAGTTTTCCCTCGGCGTCGAATTGGCGCCCCTGGTCGTCGAAGCCGTGCGTCATCTCATGGCCGATGATCGCGCCTGCCGCGCCATAGTTGATCGCGGGATCGGCGTTGGCATCGAACACAGGCGGTTGCAGAATTCCCGCGGGGAACACGATGTCGCGCAGCGAGCCATTATAGGCATCGTTGGTTTGCGGGGTCATGTCCCAATCGCTTCGATCGACCGGGCCGCCCAAACGCTTCACGTAGAACGCCCAATCGGCGGCAGCCGCGCGCTGGACATCGCCCGTCAGATCGTCGTCGCGAATGACGAGCGCGGAATAGTCGCGCGGGCGATCGGGATAACCGACCTTGATATTGTAGGTGTCGAGCTTCTTCAGCGCCTCGGCCTTGGTCGCGGGGCTCATCCAGTCGAGTTTCTCGAGCCGTGCGCGATAGGCGGCTTTGAGGTTCGCGACCAGCGCCTCGATCTTCGCTTTCGCCTCCGGCGGGAAGTAGCGGGCGGTGTAAAGTCGGCCCACTTCCCAACCAATATTGCCGAAGCGGTCGGAGCGGTCGCCGGCGCCGTAATCTCCGCCACTGACCGCATGCACGGCGCGCTTCCAGCGCACGGCCTGTTCTTGCTGGCCCGACAGCGTCTTGTTGCGCATCTCGAAATAGGCGTCTGCGAACGGCTTCGAGAGATAGGGCGACGCATTGTCGGCGATGGTGAAGGCGAGCCATGCGCGCAAGGTTTCGGGCGGCGTATCGGCAAAGATTTGCGCGATTTTCGGGAACGCACTCTTCTCGGCCACGACCACGCGCTGAACGCTTTCAAGCCCCGCGTTTGCCAGGAACGGTCTCCAGGGAAAATTGGGCGCAAGGCTCGCGAGTTCGGCGAGCGACATGGCGTTATAGGTCGCGATCGGATCGCGATCCTGCGCCTTGGTCCAGCTCGCCTGCGCGATTTGCGTTTCGAACGTGACAATGTCCTTCGCGCGCGCGTCGGCGTCGGGCCAGTTCAACAGATGCAGAAGCTGCGCCGCATACGCCTGGTATTTCGCCCGCGCGTCGGCAAAGGCCGGTTCGAGATAATAATCGCGATCGGGCAGGCCGAGGCCTGCCTGACCCAGATAGACGGCGTATTGCTTGGGATCCTTTGCATCGACATCGATGCCGAACGCGAAGATGGTTCCTTCGAAATCGGAATTGTCGCGACCCATCAATGTCGCGATTTCGTCGCGCGTGCCGGCGGCGCGCACCGCAGCCAGCTGAGACGCAATCGCTTTTGCGCCCAATTGATCAACTCGGTCTTCGTCGAGGAACGCCTTGTAGAATGCGCCGGCCTTGCCCGCGACATCGACCGGCTCGTGCCCCGCCTTGGCCGCTTCCTCCTCAAGGATCGCGTGCAGTCGCTGCTCGGTAAGGTCGGTCATTGCGAGGCGCAGACTGTAGGCCGGCTTGTCGGCGGGAATCTGCACATGGTCGAGCCACGTGCCGTTGGCGTAACGGAAGAAATCGTCGCCCGGCCGCGTCGCCATGTCCGCGCCCGCCGCATCGAAACCCCAGGCGCCGTATTGCGGCTTGCCCGGCGCGTCGCCCTCGGCAACGGCGGACCATGCAAAGCAAGCGAGCATCCCCGCCGCGCCCACGACATTCCAAATCGGGTTTTTGTTCATCCCACGCACCCATTTAATCGCCGGCCGCATGGTGTGACGCGGCGCGGGCGAGGTCAAACCCGAGGGGCTCGCGGTGATGGCTATTTGCCGGGTTCGTCGAGTTCGAGCCACAGCGCGTTCAGCACCGCCAGCGTGACCGCGAAGCCAAGTCCCAGCACCCAGGAGAAATACCACATGTGTCCCTCAATATGAGATTTTGGATTCGGCGGCGATGTGGTCGGGCCGCACCGGGCCCTTGAACACGCGGTAAACCCAGGCGGTGTAGGCGAGCACGACGGGAAGGATGAGCACCACGGCGGCCAGCATGATCTCGAGCGTGAGTTTGCTCGACGATGCATCCCATACCGTCAGGCTGGCGCCCGGTTCGCTCGACGACGGCAACAGGAACGGAAACAGCGAAAATCCCGCCGTCGCGATCGTTCCCAGGGGCACAAGGACGGAGGCGATAAAGCCCACGCCCGCACGGGAGCGGAACAGGACTGCGCCCGCGGCGCCCGCGAACGCGAGAAAAGGTGCGATCCATAGATAGGGACGCGTGCGAAAATTTGCCAACCAATCGCCGGTGTCGCGCAGCACGGTCTTCAAGAGCGGGTTCGACGGGCCGTCATGCGCGAGCACGCTTGTGACGTGATAGCCGGCCATTCGCGAAACCCAGAAACCGGCAAGCGCAAACACCACCGCGAACGCGAGCGCCGCATGAGGAATGGCCGCATAGGCGCGGGCGCGCATCGTGCCAGTCGTCTTGAGGTTCAGCCAGCACGCGCCGTGCATCACGATCATTGCGAGGCTGGTAACGCCCACAAGCAACGCGAAGGGATTGAGCAGCGAGACAAGTGTGATCGTGGAATGCATTCGCAGATCGGCGTCGAAGCCGAACGGCACGCCTTCGAACAGATTGCCGAATGCGACGCCGAACACCAGCGACGGCACCACGCCGCCAGCGAACAATGCCCAATCCCAACCAGCGCCGCCAGCGCGGTGCGCGCGAGTTTGCTGCGGAATTTGAATGCCGACGGGCCGCAGGATGAGCGCCGCCAGCACCAGGAACATCGCGAGATAGAAGCCGGAAAAGCTCGCGGCATAGAGCGCGGGCCAGGCGGCGAAAATCGCGCCGCCGCCCAGGATGAACCAGACCTGGTTGCCTTCCCATACCGGGCCGACGGTATTGATCGCGATGCGGCGCTCGATGTCGGTGCGTGCAACGAAAGGCAGCAGCGCCGCGGTGCCCAGATCGAAGCCGTCCATGACGCGCAAAGCCCGACAGCAGAATCGCCCAGCAGCGCCCACCAGATGACGCGCAAGTAGTTCGTAGCTCATGGCTTACTCCGCCGACGTGCGGCGCCTGGTATGCTCGAGGGCCGGCGCGATCTCGCTTCGGGGCCGAGCCGGATGTATTTCACCAGCAGATAGAGATCGGCCACCAGCAGCGCCGAATAGAACAGTGCGAAGCCCAACAGGCTGAACAGCACGTTGCCCGGCGTCGGTCGAGGACACGCCCAGAGCGGTCGGCAGCACGCCTTCGATCACCCAGGGCTGGCGGCCATATTCGGCGACGATCCAGCCCAGTTCGGCCGCGATCCAAGGCAGCGGCAGGCTGAAGAACGCGGCCCAGAGAAACCAGCGATAGCGGTCCAGCCGCCGCCGGGCCGAGAGCCAGAAGGCGCGTGCAAACAAAGCAATGAACCAGAAGCCGAGACGCCACCATGAAGCGGAACGACCAGAACAGCACCGGCACATTGGGAATTGTGCTGGCGGCCGCTGCGTGGATGTCGGCCTCGGTCGCATTCTGGATATCGGGGCGGAAATGCTTGAGCAGCAGCGCATAGCCGAGATCGGCGGACATGGGCGTCGAGCGTGGCGCGCGACGCCGCGTCGTGCGGGTTCTGCCTGCAGTCTTGAGCAGCGCATCATAGGCGATAAGCCCGTCCTTGATGCGATCGTGGCGCGCGACTCAACCAGATTGGTTGATGCCCGGCACGGGCGTGTCGATCGAACGTGTCGCGATCAGTCCCAGCACCCATGGCACCTTGACCTCGATAATCGCGTCGTGTGGCGCGGCGAGGTCGGGAAGGCCGAACACCGTGAAAGAGGCCGGCGCCGGCTCGGTGTTCCACATCGCCTCGATCGCGGCGATTTTCATTTTCTGGTTGTGCCCGGCGGTGTAGCCGGATTCGTCGCCCAGGACGACGACCGAAAGCGCCGAGGCGAGCCCGAAACTTGCCGCCACCGTCATGGAGCGCTTGGCAAACTCGCACATGCCGGCCGCTGCAGCAGGTACCAGGCGCTGACCGCCAGCACGAAGACCGAACCGGTCACATAGCCCGCGCTCACGGTGTGCACGAATTTGGCCTGCGCCACCGGATTGAACAGCACCGCCATGAAATCGCTTACTTCCATGCGCATGGTGTCGACATTGAAATGCGCGCCCACCGGGATATTGCATCCAGCCGTTGGCGATCAGGATCCACAGCGCCGACAGATTGGTGCCGAGCGCCAGCGCCCAGGTCGCGATCAGATGCTGCATCTTGCTGAGCCGGTCCCAGGCGAAAAAGAACAGCCCGATAAACGTCGCTTCGAGGAAGAACGCCATCAGCCCTTCGATGCGCGAGCGGCGCGCCGAACACGTCGCCGACATAATGGGAGTAATAGGCCCAGTTGGTGCCGAACTGGAATTCCATGGTGATGCCCGGTCGCGACGCCCATGGCGAAATTGATGCCGAACAGCATGCCCCAGAATTTCACCATGTCGCGCCAGATCGGCCGGTCGGTCATCACGTAAACGGTTTCCATGATGCCGAGCAGGATCGAAAGCCCCAGCGTCAGCGGCACGAACAGGAAGTGATAGAGCGCGGTAACCGCGAATTGCAGGCGGGAAAGTTCGACGATGTCCATTGCGGACGCCTCAATGCGAGAGAATATGCGCGGCGACTTCCGCCGGCCGCGGTTCGTGCCGTTCGTGGGGCAGGAAGAACAGCCAATAGATCGCGGCGAGCGCGAAGAGCTTGATCGAGATCAGAATCAGCACATCGCGCCGCAGCACCCAGGGAAAAATGGGCGCGGCGCCGTGCTCGCGATCGGTTGCGCGCCGCGGGCTGGAGGAGACGGGGCGGCCCGGCCGGGAAAAGTTCATACGGCTACCGTGCCTTGTAAGCCCGCGATTCTCGCGCCGCTTGCATCACCGACCAATGCGACCAATGCGCCGGGCAGGGTACCGGCAATGCTGTTGCGGGCCCCGGTTGGAACACGTCACCGGGTATTTGCCGGCATAGCGGTCGGAGGGTCGAAGAATTCGACCCAATCGCCCCTTTCGCGGTCTCGTCATGGAAAACGACGTTCGATTCCCGGCAAGTTGGAGGGAAACGACTGCCAACAGTCGCTAATTCTCCTGGCCCCCCGTCTGGCCGGGTTCCTCCGCCGGCGAGGTTCTCGCGCTTGTCTGAGAGGCCAGCGCGCGGAATTTCATGCCGAGTTGCCATATCACCGGCGCGGGTGCGCCGCTCACCGTGACGCGAACCTCGGCCTGCCCTTCGCGATTTGCGGTGGTGAATTCCAGGGCAAATTGAATTTCCGGGTCCGCCATAAAAGTCTCCTTCTTGTGTTGATCGTTCGTCTTGACGAGTTGCTCGTTCTGCGAAGCCGGTTCGGCCGGGAACTCGGGGACAGCATAGCCCAGTTGCGCGCACTGCCAAATCGAAAGAGGCGCAATCAGCGGCCAGAGTTTGCGGCAATATTCCCGGTCGGCTTCCTGGCGGCTCCATCTGCCGATCGATTCGGGATCGGGGGCCCTGATTCCATGCATCGCTTTGGCGACGAATCCCCCGGGCACCGGGCCCCGGTGGAATTCAGAAAACGGCCGCGCGGGCTTCGCGCCCAGAAACTGCGCCAGCTTCAGCTGCACGTCGTCTGGCTTCCGCACCAGATCCTCGTAGCTGACGACGATCAGGTGCGCGCGCGCGCTTTCGACCATGCTGCGATAGGCCATGGTTTCGCCGAGCCAGCGGACGGGGGTGATATACCGGGAGCGGTTGACGTGGCGGCTCGTCAGCACATCCAGTGGAAACCTCGCGATATGGATGACGTAGATCGAGGGCGGAATGAGTGCGAACCGCTGCCAGGCGTCATGCGTGCGCTTCACCACGTGAAACCTGTGCGGCGAATTCATGCCGTCAAAATGAAGAAAATCGGCCTCCGTCGACAGCTCGACGAACGTGTCATCGAACGTCGCCATCATCGAGGCGAGCAGCCAGGTGCCGGACCGGCCGCAGCCCGTAATATAGACCCGGACGCGCGAGCCTTCGCGGTCCGACTCGTCGAGCCGGTGCGAGACGGCCGCCAGCTGCCGCTCCGCATCGCGCAGCGAACGCGCAACGCCGGGTTTGTCCGGCATCAGCTCGTGCAGCTTGCGAAAGTGATAGACGGCCTTGTCCCACCATCCGTTCTTCGCGGCCTGCCTGCCCCGAAAAACATGATGGCCCCGAAGCTTACGGTGTACGGAGTGGCGCAGGCGCTCGGCCGAAGGGTTCGGCTCCATCCCCATATCGAGCGCGAGCGTAAGTTCTTCCCACCGCTTCTTCGCGATCAGCGACCGGATTTCGCCTTTGAACTGGTCCAAATCCATCCGTCCGGCCGCCGGCTGCTCCTGGATATTCGGTTCGCTGCAATATTGCTTTTCGGCCGCATTGGCGAAAGCTGACAGGGCCGCTTCCGGCATATATAGTCGAAAATGCCGAAGTGGGAACGGGTATGGTGCCTTCAGGAGCCAGCGACAAGGCTGAATTCAGCGCCGGGGCGCGCCAGTCGGCGCAGCCTGCCAGGAAAGGCGTCGAAGACACCCTTGGGTCCATTCTGGCCACCCTGTTCCCGCAACGGATCGTCGACGCGCTGTATGTGGGGAACGCGAATTCCGACAAACTGAACGTGCTGAGCGCGTTGCACGGCGCCTTCGATTCGACAATCGGCATCGTGTCGTTCCAGGCGGGGAATCCGTCCGCCGCCATGGAAACACGCCCGGAGAAAATCGCGCATCTGGAATCGTTCGATGACGTTGCGCAGGCTTCGCTCGACCTGATCGTGTGCTGTCCGACGCTGGGGCAGATCGTATCCACGATCGAGGACAGGGGCACGAACGAGTTCTTCGACGCGCTCAAGCCGCGCGGCGTTCTCATCACGTTCGGCGTCCATTCGGGGGCGGCCTCCGCTCCCGCCGATCCGGAAACGGCAGGCTATTTCGAACGGCACTTCGCCGCCGACGGCAAAGCCGAACTTCCGCCGTCCCTTGCCGCGAAATACGAATTCGTTCAGTCCGTTCCGCGGACCCCGGGCGGCAAGAGCTATCTGGCATGGCTCGTTCTGCGCAAGCGCGTCGACGTCGCGGCGGAGGTAGCCGAATCCGTGCGCCGGGACGAGCCGGCGAGTCCCGAAATCCCTGTTCCGGATCCGGACCCTTCGGCCGTTGCGCGGATCGATTTTACCGCACTGCGCGTCGCAGCGCTCGACGCCGGAGCAACGCTCCAGAACGGCATCGCGTTCCGGCCAACACCTAGGGGTCGCCAGCCGGTCGTCTTTTCCATCGTTCCGAATTCCTGCGTTTTCGATGCACGTGTGCTGAAACAGGCGCGGGCTCTGACGCATGGCGGATACAAGGTCCGCATTTATGCGCGCGCCGAAGCGGGCTGCGCGAACGAGGAGGAGGTCGACGGAATAGAGTTCCGCCGGATTCCCGGGTTCGAAAGCGATACGAATGTTCCTGCCGAAATCCGCGAGATGGTCCTCGATCTCTTCGGACCCTATCGCGAGAACATGGCCGACAAACTACGCCAGGTCGAAGAAGCCTCCCAGCTCAGCATGCTTCTGCGGACTGAAAGCGACGCGCTGCGCGCAAAGATCCTGTCCGCGCGAAATGTGCAGCAGAAGGCGATGTACGTCGAACACAGGAGCGCCTTTTCCCGGATATATCAGAGGGCGATCGTGCATTTCAGGGACGTGAAGCGCAGCGTTCTTCCGGAGTTGCGGTATTACTATTTCACGGCAAATCTCCTGAGCCAGATATTCGATCTGACGCCCGACATCGTCCACGCGCACGACCTGCTGTCGCTTCCGGCGGCGATCGCAGTCGGAAAAGCCGCCGGTGCGAAAGTCGTCTTCGATGCTCACGAAGTGGAAGTGGAGCGCGTGCCGCCGTTGCCGATCTACCAGAAGACGTTCGTCGACGTTCTGGAGCGTCACTGGCTGAAGGGCGCGGATCGCATGGTGACGGTTTGCGAATCCGCGGCCGAATTCTACGCCGCCCGCTTCGCCGGCGCACGCGCGACGGTGGTGATGAATGTTCCCGAGATTGCGCGCGGTGACGGCTTTCGCTTCGATCTGCGGGAAGCGGCGGGATTGCGTCCCGACGCGCAGGTCGCTGTTTATATCGGATCGGTAGGACGCGAGCCGCGGGGCCTCGACAAGGTGGTCGAGGCGCTCCGCCTTCTGCCGAACCTGCATCTCGTCGTCATCGGGCCGCGCCATGCGGGCAACGACGTCTGGCTCATGGCCGCAGCGAAGGCCCAAGGCGTGGAAGCCCGTGTTCATCTGGTCCCGCCCGTCGAGCCCGACAGGGTGGTTGCCGCAGTAGAGACGGCCGACGTGGCGGTGTGCCCGATTCAGAACGCATCGTTCAGCTATCGGATTTCGATGCCCAACAAGCTGTTCGAGGCGGCGTTCGCGGGCGTGCCGATCTGTGTGTCCGACCTGCCGGAAATGGGCAGGTTCGTCGAATCGTTCGGCATCGGCCGGATCATGGACCAAACCGATCCCGCATCGATCGCGTCGGTGATCACGGAGGTTCTCGCGAACCGCGAAAAATATGTGCCCTCCCGCACGGTGCTGGAGAGGCTCGAACGGGAATTCTCATGGACGGCGCAGTCGTCGCGCCTGACCGATCTGTATCGCCAGCTGCTGGCGGCGCAATAGAGTGACAGCAGGGGGCCGGCTCGTGGCGCTCAGGTCAAATTCGCATTTGGCGCGAGCCAAAAAGAGTGTGGGGATGTTCGCATGATTGAAGAGCCCGATACCGACGCGGCTGCGGCTTCGGATATCGGGGCCGTGCTCGAAGAGTTTTTGCTGAACACTCATCATCTGGCGGCGCTGTTCAGCGACAACGACGTTTTTGCGGCGTTAGACCTCAGCTTGAGCGAATGGGCGATCCTGAAATATCTGGATCGGAACGAGCCTCTGTCGCATTCGAAGCTCTGCTGGCGCACGGGATTGTCCCGCCGGCGCGCCGATGTTTTGCTATATCGGCTCGAAGGCAAAGGGCTGGTCAAGATCGGACATTCGATGGGACAGACCAAGAAGGGCGAAAAACGCCTGCGCTCGGTGACAATGTCTGACCGGGCCGCAGAAATCCTCTCTGCGATCTCGAACGAAATCACGAGCATCGCCGGGGAGGTCGGTGAGCAGCGTGCGAAGCTGGTCCCGGGCGCAACGAAAATCTCAAGAAGAATCGCCACCGTCATCAAAGTCAGGGCCAACACGGATGGCGAGGAGTAGGCCGGGGCGCTCTATTTGAGGCCTTCGAAAACCATCCAGAGCTGATAGGCGTTGAGATGCTCGGCGCGGCCGAGAAATGTCTCGCAGGCGTTCGCGAACTTCGAATTGAGCTTGCGAAGAATGCATGGCGCGGCCGCGCTGGTGACGGTGCAACGCGCGGGGTCTCCCGCCCATTTGTCGCAGGGCTTCGCCGCGCAATCGCCGCCCGGACAGTCGAGCCACGTCGACATGACGGATTTCGCGTCGTCGATCGCGGTCCTGTCGCCCGTCGACCGGCCGATTTCGAACAGGCCTATCGCAACGAGCGGCAGGTGATTTTCGATCCGGGCGCGTTCGTGTTCCGGCTTGGCGAGAAATTGCGGGTCTGACATTCCGAGATACCCGTCATTGCCTGACGCGATCTCGCGATGCTCCGAATTTGCGACGCCCTGGATGCGCTGGCGAAGCCGGTCGCCGGGTTCCCTCCCGTAAACGGCGGCGAGCGCCATGCCCATGAGTGCGTTGGTGTTGCGAACGAAATGGCCCGCGTCGTTCGCGTGATAGGAATACCAATAATACCAGCAATCGGCGCAGCCCGGGGGTATGCCCCCATGCGGCCACGATGCCCGGACGACGGCGTCGGCCGCCGCAGCGTATCTTCCATCTCCGGTCAGCGCCGCAGCCTTCGCAATACAGGTCAGCGCCAGCGAAGTCTGGTACATATAGTTCGTGCCCGCCGGATTGCAGCTTCCATCATGGAACGCGTCCATCGTGCCGGGCCCCGCGCAGGCCAATGCGGATTTGTCCTCGTTCTCGAATGTCCAGCCTGCCTCGCCCGCCTTTCTCTCCAGCATCTCGACAAGGACGCTGGCCGAGTCCTCCACGGTCGCCTTTGCGCGCGCGCCATAAAGTGTTGCGGCGGAATCAGCCGCCAGGCAGCGCTGCGCGATCGCGCCTACGGGTTCGGTCGTGCTCGCGCGCCGCGAGAGCAGGCGATCCATCGATGTTTCGATCGTCTGGCCCGCAGCCTGACCGTAACTTGCTTCGATCGACGCCGGCGAGGAAATGGCCGCGCATGGAATCGCCGGCAGGAAGCAAAGAAGGAGGAGATATGAGGACAGTCTTACCCGCACGGCCCGGCTCCTACACGATGGCCAGTATCGCGTCCGCCACACATTTTCCGGCAATAGCCGCGCCCTTATGATTGATATGCACGCCGTCCGGCACGAGGACGGTCCGGACGCCGGCTTCGAAAAGCGGCGTGTAGAGATCGTTCACCGGAATGCCGAATTCCCCGGCAACTTCCCGGGAAGCTTCGTTATAGGCGATCACGTCGCTGTTACGGCGATACGAATAACGGTCGGTGAGATGCCATTCGTCGTCCACCGGCGTATTGAACGCCCAGATGACGGCAATCGACCTGTCGATCATGGTCCGGAAAATCGCTCTCAGATTGTCCTGATAGTCTTTAATCGAAGTGCGGCCGGCGGCCTCCGGCACGTCCTTGGAAATGATGGATAGATCGTGCAGGCCTGCATTGATATGGACAATATCGGGTTTGCACGAAAGCCAGTCGAGGAGGTTGTCCTGCACGGCAGCCGTGGCCCCGCAATTGTGCGGAATGTGCGTGAGATTCACTTTGCCCAACAGACGGCGATAGACATGCATTCCATAGCCCGTGCCGTTCGATCGCCGCATTCGTATCGAATCGCCGATAAGGAGGACGCGCTTCAGGCCGGCTCGCTCTGCGTTTTTCAACTTGTCGATCGTCCGGCGCTGCATGGATCGCTCGAACTCCGTCCGGCCGCCTATTTCGGCCAGAGGCTTGTATCCGGTCTTGTAGCCCTCATCCGATTCGCCGGTTTGGAAGGATTTGCGGCGCGTCGCTAGGCTCGTGGCGGCATCGAAAACGTCGGCGACCGATTCGGCGTCGACGGGCGAACTGGTGCCGTCGGAGAATAGGACGATCGCGGATACCGGCTTCACGTGAGCGCGTCCCTGCCGGCTGCAAGAGCGGCCTCATAAAACGCGGCGTTCGGGCGGCGATCTGCGGTGACGTCCGTGATGTCGACAAGCCGAATGTCATATTCGCGGGTAAGGCGCCGTAGCGCATCGCGATAGGGACGCGCTGTTTCCGGCGAATGAATGTAGCCGTTGGTATCGGTGCCTTCCACTCTGGGAAACGCGGTGAGATACGTAATTTTGCCTTTCTCGCTGTTGCGCAATATGAAGAAAATCCAGTCCATCGTATTGTAGAATTCGTCCAGATCGACGACCAGTTGACCCGTGGCGTTGTGCACGAGCCAGTCGCGAAGACTTCCGCCGACCGCAATCGCGTCGGCCGCCATTGCACAAATTTCGTGGATGCGGCGGGCAAGAATGGCGCTTGAGGAGATCACGCCCTCAACCATGTGCAACGATTCGCCGGCTTCCTGAAGTTTCCGGGCAAGAGGGAACGCGACATTGGGAGCGTTGCCCAAACGTATGTCCGGCATCAAGGCCCGGATCCTGGGCTTGTCCACGCACGAAGCGCCGACGCGCACTCGCGTTTCGAGGTCGAAATAAACGTCATTCGCAGCCGTAGAGCCGTCATCGAAAGTGAAGATCACGCTCCGCGGGTGAGTGCTTGTTGTCTTCGGATTTTTTGCAAACAAATAGAAATAGTAGCTGGTGCTCGGGAATACGGTCGGTTCCCCGAATGTATCGAAAACCACCTGAAGCGGATCCCGTTTCCACCCGTGCGCGCGCATCTTGGACCACGAATTATAGAATCTGCGGGCCATGATGAAGAGAAAGTGGCCGGACTGCGAGAGACTGTCCTTGGCTCGTTGTAGTCCGCGAGCGTATTCCTTCTCCGAACGTACGGCGGTAAAGCCGCTCTTGTTTACGATCAGGTCAATGCCGGACGACGTCAGCCGCTTGAACGCCTTATTATCCACGGCGTTCTGGTAGGAATCGGCGATCCAGGAAATATGGGGAAAGCGCGTCTCGCATTGGTCTATGGCAACATCGCTGATATCGAGCCCGATGAAATTGTGTTCCTCGATCTCGCGACCTTCTTCCCGAAGGATATCGTAAATTTTGGCGACCACCTGTCCTTGCCCGCATCCGATGTCGAGGCAGGACCGCGGCCGGATGCCGAGGACCTTTATGAAGTGCTCGAGCGCTGCGAACGTTTCTTTGTGGCCGAAATGATCGGCCTGACGTCCGTAAGTCGCATTATAGCCCTGAGCCATTTCGGCAATCGCCGGATTCTTATAGATGATCATGTCGTCCGTGACTTCGTTCGGGTGCAGGCAGGGCGCTCCAGCAACCGCCGTAGGAAAAGTGCGACCGTTAAGCATGCCGGTCTTCGTGTAGTTAGATGACGCCAGATTAGACCAGGCGAGCATCCACTTTCAACTCTCCATCTCAATCGCGTGGGGGCGCGGCATCGAAAATCGGATCGAGAGGGTCGATTTGTGGCCGGGAATTCATCCAGAATTTGGCCGCGCCGAGAGCCGCACCGTGCTCGCCGGTTTCCTGCACGAATTCGCTGTACCACGGCGCGAGATTGCCGGCGTTCGGCCGCAGGGTTTCGAATTCGCTATCGTGAAAATATTGCGAATGGATCAGGGCGCGATGCCTGCGCCCGGGCTCCAGCCGGCTGGTCCATTCGCGCAAATCCGGCGGTTTGTCGTTGACCTTGATCCGCTCCATCAGGCGGCCATCCGAATAAGACAGGTCGAAGCTGGGGGAAAACCGGTTATGCACCCAGCGCAGATCGTTTGGGCAAAGATCGGGATAAAGCAGCGAACTGTTGGTTTCTCCGCGCGGACCTGCATACCCGCCGTGCGGCGAAAAGTACCGGAGATTGAATTTCCGCTTCAGCGCGGCGACGTCCTCGATAAAGGTCTTGCAGGCCAGTTCAGCGTCGAAATTCGCAATGTGCATGGCGTTGCAATGATAGCCGATACAAAACCCCTTGGACTCGAGATTCTTCAGCGCCGCCCAGTCGATGGGGTATTCGTCCGCAACCTCGCTCGCCTTTTCCCGCGTCCACCGGGCAAAGGTCATGATCGACGAGCGGACCCCGAGGCTCTCTTCAAGCCGCGCCATCGCCACCGTTTCGGTCGGTCCGTTGTCGGTGTCGTGCTGGAGAAGCACATAAACCTTGCTCCGGTCCAGAATCCTCTTTCCGTAACCTTCATCCCAACGCCGCGACTCCTGCGGGTAATAGTTTTTGTAGTCGGCATCGTCGTCCCACATCAGATCGTCATAGGTGATGAATTCGACGTCGCGCCGGGCGATCAGCGTGCGCAGAAACTGCTCATAGAAGGAAAGCGTTAAGGGAGCCATTTGCCGGTCGATCTGCCGTTGTTATCCAGTCCGAATTCTTGCAAGCGTATCAGAGATTGCGCGTGAACAGGATGCGATTGGCGGTGACGCCGTGAACGCCGTAATAAAGCGATTCCTCCTCGCTCAGAATCCGCGACGTGCAACCCTGTTCTTCGAACGCCTTTTGTTGCCAGCCCAGGACGTCATCCGGATTTCCGGCGAAATCGCCGGGAAGTCCATTCCAGGGCGCAATCCAGATCCACGCTCCCGGTTTCGCGATGGACAGGAGTTCGCGCACATAGCGCTGCTGCGCCTCCAGGCTGACTGTCGTCCAAAACGCATTGATCGACAATTTGCAGAACAGCCCGTCGAACGACCCGACGGGATCGAAGGTCGATGGTTGCCGCAAATTTCCTTCGATTGCGTTGAACAGCTTGTACCACCCCAGATCGAGAACGGCGGGATCGTTGTCCACGCCCCACACCTCGGCCCCGCGTTCCTGCGCAAGGACTCCGAAGTCCCATTGCCCGGGTCCCAGGTCCAGCACCTCGGCGCCCTTCAGGCGCGCCGATTTGAGGAAATCGTCGAATATTCGCTCGAAGGGCTTGCGCGACAGTTTCGGATTTCTCATCCCCGATTGCAGCGCGCGGGAAATAATCTCGATTTCCGCGCGATCAGTCAGCACTATCGCTCTCCAGGTACCCGAAAGCGATCATCATGTCCTTCGCCTTCAAATAGAATGCCTTCAGCTGTTCATCGTTGAGCTCCTGCCGCCAGCGCCCAATCTTGGTGTCGTCGATCGGCTTCGAAATCCGGTCGCTTGAGAGATGACGGGTATGGAAGATCGTCAAATCTTTCTCGTGGAAGCGCAGCATCTCCGGTGTGTATTCCAGGTTCAATCCACGGCACAAAGCCCGAATTTCGCTCTCGGGAGACGTGACGAGCTTCTCATAAACGACGGGATGGGTATTCACCTCGGGTCGCGCCATCAATTTGCGGAAAACGTCCATTGCGACGGACCAACCGTGGCCGATGGCTGCCGGGTCCCTGTTGAAGTTCCCCGTATTCATCTGGCTCGCCAGAACATCGCGTCCATCGCGCACCATATTGATGAAATGCGCATGCGGCCAAAGCTCGAGATTTTCGCTGTATCGCGTGCACTTCAGACCCCAACGCTTCTTGCCGGTTGCCTTCATCTTGTAAACGCAGCAACGCTCCATGAACCGATGTTGCTCTATTGACGTCCGGAACGTCATTCCGGCAGCGAGGTGCTGGCGAAGCACCTCGAGAAACCCCGTCTCGAAAACGCCGCCCCGCGGGAGGCGCTTGACGAAAACTCCGAAATCCTTGGTGCCCGCCGTGTCGGCGACCTTGCTTAATTTGTCGCCCCGCTCCAGGCGCTGTATCAGCAGTTCGAGGAAATTTTCGGACGGATCCGGCACTTCCAGCAGATAGGGGTAGAGCTCGTACGACATCGCGACGTCGGGATGGGCGTCGAGAATCGTCACCATGAGCGTGCCGCCGGAACGGCTCATCGCGCGGACAAAGATGGGTTCTCGATCTTCCGCTTCCGAAACCTGGGTCATTTCAGCATTTGTCGGGCACATTCCAACTTCGCCCCCAGGAGAGCCCCGAGCCGGACGCCAGTCTAGCGAGTGCATGCCGGAAATTCCATTGCGCAGCAATCGGCGCTCAGCTTCGAGAACCCTGTCGCGCGAGGCTTCGGCAGTACCGGTAGGCGTTGAGAACGATCTGTTCGACGGCCTTGTTCTTCGCCCTGAGACCCCGCGACCAGCCGAACGTGCCGAAATGGACGACATGTCCGCCCTTGATGCTCGCCTCGATGACGACACCGACCCTGTGAACGCCCACGCCCGAAACATCGCGGACGGCGAGGCCGGTGGCGAGAATATGCGGCTCGATATTTTCCGTATAGAGAGTTCTGTCGACGGTTCCGTCGCCGGCGAGCGGCACGCCGTCGATCTCCCCGTTCATGATCGGCACGTCGCTTCCGAAGGAATTGTCCTCCTTCAGGGTCATGCCTCGAAAGATGGGATGGTCGGGCTCCAGGACGCGAATGCCGCCGGAGTCTTGGATTTCCCGCTCCGAGAGGTGCACGGTGTGCCGCGCAAGCGTCGGTCTCGACCGGATCACGCGTTGCACCGGATAGCCGCCGAAGCGAAACGAAGCCCCAAAGGTCGTCTCCTCGGACGGCTTTTGAACGTGCCACCTCCCGATCCGGCGGCCACGCTTTTTGTTGACGGTAATGTTCGTACCGTTCACGTCGATCTGCCACCAGCAGACATTGCCTGCAACGACCAGCAGGACGCCGCGCTGCTCCAGAAACCGGTCCACTTCGTTCCGCATTGCAGCCGACCAATATTCGTCGTGCGTCAGCAACGCCACAACGGGAGCCTCCGACAGGCGACAGAGCCCGTGATGCAGGTCCCAGGAATCGATGCAGCAATAATTGATTTTCGCGGCCTCGAAAGCGGCAAGGCCGGGAAGCGCCATTGTCATGGAATCCGGAATTCGTCTGGGGATCGGCCGGTGCAGGGACACCGTCGTATCCGGGCCTTTTTTCCTGGCGCTGTAAAACGAACCACCGCCCGCCGCATTGTAGGCCTGCCACGTGAAAGTGGGCAAAATGCAGACGAGATCGTATTTTTCAAAGGAGCGAGGTTTGATGTTGAAGTAGATTTCCTGCGATTTGTCGCCGGAGTCGTCGACAATTACGCACTCATATACCCCTGGTGGCCATCCAGCCGTGTCCAGAGACAGGCAACACTCATACGCGGCGCCGTCGCCCCTGTAGTCTTTCGGCGCTTGCTCGAGAATTCGTATCGCTGCCGCCGGCGCCTCGTCCAATATCACCTGCTTCGTGACGGCGTTCTGGACTTTGTAGCGGCCGATCAGGGCGGAACGGGGATTCGTCGGCGACGGATCTTCGGGATCGGAGCCCGGTTTGCGGGCGGCCCGAATCGCGACGACGTCGCCCGGGAAAACCGAGAACGTCTCCGGGTAGCCGTTGATGATCGGAAGCTGGGCGAATGCCGCTTCGCCCAGTTTGGCATTGAACTGTGAAAAGGCCCGTAGTCGCCTTTCGGCCGCAGACCGTTCGGTATCTGCGGAATTCGATCGTTGCTTCATTCGAACGGGCGCATTGAGGTTGAGTTCTCCGGATAAGACGTCGTGGCGTTAATCATGCTTGCGGTACAACTCGCGTCTTGACGAACGCGGCCGACACTTAACCAAACTCGCGATGATAAGGCGCGTCGAGAAGAAGGTCCCTGATATTTCTCCGGTTGGCGGAAGCGTGTCCAAAAGGGTTCCCGCGCTTGCCGCATAAAGACTGGATTCGGGCGGGTCAATCGCGACATGGACTCCAGGATTTGGTATGGTGCGGGCACTGGGCGCCTTGGCGCCGGCCACATCGCCGGGCCCCGGACGTTGCGGCGTGCGCGGTGCCGATTACTGTGCTAAACCGTTGCGAATACTAGAGGAATCTGGCCCTTGAGTGCATCGGGTGCCTCCGCTTCGGGTCCGAACAGTCTGCGGAACGATCCCGTGCGGGCGGCGATCGAGGCCAATGGGCGGCTGTTCGCCGTCGCGTTCGGCTTCAGCGCCGTGATGAGCATCCTGGCGCTGACGGTCTCGTTCTACATGCTGCAGGTCTATGACCGCGTGCTGTCGAGCCGCAGCACCGAGACCCTGCTGCTCCTCAGCATCATCGCGTTCGGGGGCGTGTGCGTGTTCAGCGCGCTCGATTCGCTCCGGCTGCGGCTCCTCGTGCGTGCGGGCATGCGAGTGGCGGCCACCCTTTCGCCCATCGTGTTGCGGGCAATGGTCACCACCTCGGCCCGCAACGCCAG
The DNA here is from genome assembly GCA_963760345.1 of uncultured Alphaproteobacteria bacterium. Classification (GTDB taxonomy): domain Bacteria; phylum Pseudomonadota; class Alphaproteobacteria; order Micropepsales; family Micropepsaceae; genus Rhizomicrobium. Next base: position 393,892 of record CAVXCU010000001.1, on the reverse strand, counting down.
CGCCGGCGCGCGCCAGGGCCTGCGCGACGTGGAATCGATCCGCAATTTCATCGGCAGCCCGGCGCTCGGCGCGCTCATCGACGCGCCATTCCTCGTCGTGTTCCTCATAGTGCTGTTTGCGCTGCACTGGGCCTATTTCATCATCGTGTTGGTAGGCGGGCTGATCCTCGCCGCAATCGCGGTGGCCGATCAGGTGCTGACCAGCCGCACCATCGGGCGCACGGTCAACATGTCGTTGCGGGCGCATGCCTATGTCGAAGACGGACTTCAGGAATGCCGACGTGCTCGAAGGCATCGGCATGTCGTCGACTTTCGTCGCGCGTTGGCGCGACTTGTGGACGGATTCGCTGCGCTCCGCGCTCACGTCGTCCGACAAGGATTCCCTGCTGACGGGCATTTCCAAGGCCGTGCGCATGCTGATCCAGGTGGCCGTATTGGGCACGGGCGCGCTGCTGGTGCTCGATTTTCATGCGTCGGGCGGCGTGATGATAGCGGCCTCCATCCTCGGCGCGCGCGCGCTGGCGCCGGTCGAAGCCATCGTGGGTTCGTGGAAAAACATTGTCGCGGTCAGGCTCGCCTGGGCGCGCCTCAACGAACTCCTCATCAAGGCGCCCAAGCGCGACGAAGGCATGCCGCTGCCCGCACCCACCGGCCGCATCCAGGTCGAGCGGGCGACCTTCGGCATCATGGGCGCGCGCCGTCCCATCGTCGCCAATGCGAGCTTCAATCTGGAGGCAGGCGAATCGCTTGGCATCATCGGACCGTCGGCATCCGGCAAATCGACTTTGGTGCGCCTCCTCGTGGGGGCATGGCCGTGCCAGTCCGGCAATGTGCGGCTGGACGGCGCGGACATCTATGCGTGGCCGCGCGCCGAGCTGTCGCGCTACATCGGCTACCTGCCGCAGGATGTGGAATTGTTCGGCGGCACGGTGCGGGAAAACATCGCACGGCTGACGCAGGGCGAGCCCGAGGCGGTCGTCGCCGCTGCCAAGCTTGCCGGCGCGCACGAGATGATCCTGGCGCTGCCCAACGGATACGACACCGATATCGGCGATTCGGCGCACAAGCTTTCGGGCGGCCAGCGCCAGCGCATCGGCATCGCGCGTGCGCTCTATGGCGATCCACGCTTCGTGGTGCTGGACGAGCCCAATTCCAATCTCGACACGGCGGGCGAGGAAGCGCTGCTGGTCACGCTGTCGGCGCTCAAGAAACGCGGCGTCACGACCATCGTGGTGGCGCATCGGCCCAGCGTTCTGGCCGCTATCGACAAGATCCTCGCTCTGCGCGAAGGCACGGTGGAGACCTTCGGCACGCGGGCCGAAGTGATCCAGCGCTATACCGCGTCCGCGAGGCCCCCGCAGCCCGCCCAGCCGGCACCACGTCCGCAGGGCCAGGCGAACGTCGTTTCGATCTCGGCGGCGGTTCCGGCCGGCGAATCCAGAGGTCCGGACAAGTGAGCGACGACGCGACTGTCCCCGAACCTCACGCGCTCAGGCGTGCGACGTCGTCGCTGTGGCGCATGGTGCGTGCCCTGTTCGTTGGCCATGACAAGGACTCCGAGACCGACCAGACCTTGCCGTTTCTGCGCACGAACCGCGTGGTCGCCCAGGGCACGTCGATTGCGGTGCTGTTCGTGTTTGGATTTCTCGGCTGGGCGGCGATCGCGCCCCTCGACAGTGCGCTCATTGCGCCGGGCACCATCGTGGTCGAATCCCACCGGAAAACGATCCAGCATCTCGAAGGCGGGATCGTGAAGCAGATTCTCGTGCAGGACGGGCAAGGCGTAAAGGCGGGCCAGATTCTGGTGCTGCTCGACGACACGCAAGCCAAGGTCAATCTCCAGCTTCTACAGGACGAAGCCGACGGGTTGAGCGCGCAGGAATCGCGCCTTCTGGCCGAGCGAGACGGCGGTTCCGTGATCCACTTTCCCCCGGACTTGCTCGCGCGCGGCGCCGAACCCAAAGTCGCCGAAGCGATATTTGGCGAGCAGAACACGTTCGAATCGCGCCGCGCCTCGCTCAATCAGCAGGTTGGAATCCTCACCGCGCGGAAGTCCGAAAACAATCGGGTCGTGGACGGTCTCAAGGATGAGCAGACCGCGCTCGAAACGCAGATCCAACTCATCCAGCAAGAAACCAATTCCGTCCAGCAGATGGTCTCAAAGGGATTGGAGCCGGTGCCGCGGCTGCTCGCGCTGCAGCGCCAGGCGGCGGACCTCACGGGGCAGCGCGGCCAGCTGATCGAGAAAATTTCGCAGGTCGATCTGAATACCGGCGAGACCGATCTGCAGATCGTCAATTTGAAGAGCCAGCAGCTCGACGACGTGCTGAAGGACCTGCGCGACGTGCAAAGCAAGCGCTTCGATCTGATGGACCGCATCCAGGCCGCGCGCGACATCCTCAATCGCTGCACGATCATCGCACCCGTCACGGGCAAGGTGGTCAATCTCGAATTCCACACCAAGGGCGCGGTCATCAAGCCGGGCGAGCCCGTGCTCGACATCGTGCCCAAGAACGACAAGCTGGAAGTGGAAGCCCATCTGCGTCCGGAGGACGCCGATCAGGTGTATGTCGGGATGCCGGCGAAGGTGAATCTGAGCGCGTATAAGCAGCGCCGGCTGCCGATGATCACGGGCACCGTGACCTACATTTCGCCCGACCGCATCAGCGATCAGCGCACGGGGCAAGCCTATTTCAACGCCAATATCAGCGTGGATCGCGCCGCGCTGAAGGATTATCCCGAGGAGCACATCATCCCGGGCATGCCCGTCGAAGTCGCCATCGAGACCGGCTCGCACACCGCACTCGATTATTTCGTCGAACCGATCCGCGACGTGATCAGGAACGGAATGCGAGAAAAATAGTCTTCGAAGGCGGGGCGCCTAGCGGGCCGGTTGCGGCGCCAGCGCGCGGACGGCTTCATCGACGCTGTGATAGAGCCGGTCCGTCCCCAGTTTCTCCATGACGCCGAAACGCACCAGCGCATCTTGGGCGCGCACCGATTCGAGGCGCGCGACGGCGAAGCAGATGTCGTTGGCGCGGCAATGATCGAGAATGGCGGACAGGGTTTGTGCCGCCGTGAAATCGATCTCGACGATGCTCGAGGCCTCGAGCACGAAGAGCTTGGGCGTGGGCGACGCATCATCAAGGAACGCAAGAACGTCGCGCCGGAAATCATAGGCATTGAGGAACGACAGCGGCGCCTGGAATGCGATCACTTTGACAAGGGGGAGTTTTTCGCCTGTCGCCCCCTTGCGCGGCGGCCACCAGATCGACGTGCCGGGAACGCGCTCGAATTCGATCGCGCGCGCCCGCGTCGTCGTCCACACGCCGTGCAGGAGCGACAATATGATGCCGATGCCCACGCCGGTCTGGATCGGCAGCACGACGATGGCGAGCATCGTCGCCACGATCAGCGCGAATTCGCTGAGGCTCTGGCGGAACACGAGCCGTAACGTCGACAGCCGCGTAATGCGTTGCGCCACTGCCAGCAGCACGCCCGCCAGCGCGGCATTCGGCACATGGTGAAGCAAGGATGGCCCCACGCCGATCAGCACCAGAACGATGGCAGCCGCAATAAGCCCCGTCGCCTGCGAGCGGCCGCGCATCTCCGACACGACGGCCGTACGCGGTGGGCTGGCATCGACGGGGAAAGCGCCGAACAGCCCCGCCAGCACACTGCCCGCGCCCACGCCGATGTAGTCGCGATTGATGTCGGTCTCGCCGGACGCATCGGGAAAAGCGCGCGACGTGGCCGCGGTCTGCACCATCACGACGATGGCGACGATGAACGCCAGCGCGGCGACGTGGATGACGTCGGTCAGATCGATGTCGGGGATCGCCATATGCGGTATGCCGGCCGGAACCGCGCCCAGCACCGCAACGCCCTTCTGCTCCAGACCGAACCACATGACCGCGACGGTGGCGCCGGCCAGTCCCACCAGCGCGCCGGGAATCTTGGGGCTGATCTTTTCGCTCACCAGCATCACGGCCAGCACGCCCAGTCCGATCGACGCCGCGTAAGGATTGGTACGGCCGATATCGGCGCCGATCGCGTACAGGCGCTGGATGAGATTGCCGTCGGCAACATGAAGCGCCAGCAACGCGGGAAGCTGCGAGGCGGCGATATGAACCGCGATGCCGGCGAGAAAGCCCGTCATAACGGGGATCGACAGGAGATTGGCGATCCACCCCATCCGGAGCACGCCGCCCGCGATCAGCATCGCGCCCACGCCGAATGCGAGAAGCGCGGCCAGCGCCGCGTAATGGGGCGAGCCGGTGGCGGCGAGGAGTGCGAGACTGCCTGCGAAGATGGGAGTGATGGTGGAATCGGCGCCTGCCGACAAAAAGCGACTGGCGCCCAGCACCGCAAAACAGATCGCGCCCGCCACAAAGGCATAAAGGCCGATTTCGGGTGTGAACCCGCCAAGCCGCGACGTGGCCATCTGCTCGGGGATTGCGATGGCCGCGAGTGCGAGGCCGGCGGCGAGATCGGCGGGAAGATCGGCGATGCCCCAGCCCGCGAAAGAGCGGAAAACCGGCCAATAGCGCGGCGGATGCCCGGGATGTGCGGTCTGGGTCATTCGGGCTCGTCCCCGGTTCGTGAAGCCGGCCCCATTGGTTTGGGCCGGGACCGCCCCGTCAATGGAGAATTCGCCACTTTGGGCCTCCTTTGTGCAACACTTGCCCCGGTCCTCTATCGCAACGCTTCGACTCCCCATGCCTTCCGTCCGCGAGCCGCGCCTCACGCCCGTTCCCATCGCCGAACTGCGCCCGACGCAGATCACCGTCGGAATGCGCGAAGTCGCGCTCAAGCGGAAGAGCTGGCGCGAGAAGAGCGGCAAGAAGGACGCCGCGTTTCTCGGCCGCCACATGATCCCCGTGGTGCTCGGTCCCAAAGAGCGGCACTACATCATCGATCATCATCATCTCGCCCGCGCCCTGCAGGACGAGGGCGTCGAGGCTGTGCTGACGACGACCGTCGCCGATCTCTCGAAGCTCGAACACGACGCGTTCTGGGTCGTGCTCGACAATCGCGGCTGGATGCATCCTTTCGATGAAGCAGGCAAGCGCCGCGGTTACAAGGACATTCCCAAATCGGTCGACCGTCTCATCGACGATCCGTTCCGTTCCCTGGCCGGAGAGCTGCGCCGGATCGGCGGCTTCGCGAAAGACACGACGCCGTTCAGCGAATTTTTGTGGGCGGATTTCCTGCGGCGGCGGCTGAAGCGGGCGGCCGTCAAACGCAATTTCGATTCAGCGCTCCGGAAGGCGATGAGCCTGTCGAAAAGCGAAGACGCGAATTATCTGCCGGGCTGGTGCGGTCCGGTGGCGAGCGATTGAATCCGGCTCCATCGCCACTCTATATGAAATCTATCTGATTTCGGCACCCGCCGTCTCTCAAATTTATACGCCGTCGTCCCCCATCCTAGTCTGCGAAATTTCATTCTGGCCGAATCCAACGGCCGGAAAAGAGAACGCGGCATGCGCGGCTACGACTTCGAAACGAACTGGCACCCGAATGCTGCGCGCCCGTCTGCGCCCGATGCGGCAGCTTCCCGGAAGGTGCAGGATGTTTCGCCTGCCGGCGTGCTGGGAGAGGTTGCGCTCGCATTTGCGGTCGCGCTCGGGGTCGTTTTCCTGATCGATGTCGCACTCCTGGCATTCCACGTCGGTTGATTCGGCTGGTTCCGCGCCGATGACGGCGAAGCAACCGTTTCGCATCCCGCGTATATGAAATTTATATGCCTCGGCGCGCCGGCCGCTCTCGATTTTATACGCGGTTCCCACGATGTTCGCGGTCCTGAAACGGAGCCCTTTATGCTCGACCTATTTCTCGTCGCCGGAGGCATCGGCGCATTCGTGCTCGCAATTCTCTACACCGTCGCCTGCGAAAGGATGTGAGGCCATGCTTTTCGACTATCTGCTCGGCGGCATCGTGACCGCGATCATCATGGTCTATCTCGTCTATGCGCTCATTCGTCCGGAGCGCTTTTAAGAGGCATTCATGACAATCAACGGATGGGTGCAGATCGCGCTCTTTTTCGCGGTCATCGTGGCGTTCGCCCGGCCACTCGGCGGCTATATGACGCGCGTCTTCTCCGGCGAGAAGACATTTTTGAGTCCGCTTTTTCGCCCGGTCGAGCGGGTCTTCTATGGTTTGGCGGGGGTCAACGAAGCAGTCGAGCAGGACTGGCTGACCTACGCGGTCTCCGTGCTCGTCTTCAGCGTCGTCGGATTCGTCACGCTCTATGCGCTGATGAGGCTCCAGGCCGGACTTCCGTACAATCCGCAACATCTGGGCCCGGTGGCGCCGGATCTCGCGTTCAACACCTCGATCAGCTTCCTTACCAACACCAATTGGCAAGCGTACACGCCCGAAACCACGATGAGCTATCTGGTCGAAATGGCCGGGCTCGCCGTGCACAATTTTGTCTCGGCTGCCGCGGGCATCGCCATGGGCGTAGCGCTGGTGCGCGGCTTCGCGCGCCGCGAATCAAAAACCATCGGCAATTTCTGGGTCGATCTTACGCGTTGCACGCTTTACGTCCTTTTGCCGATTTGTGTCGTGATTGCATTTGTCCTCATCTGGCAGGGCGTGCCTCAAAATCTGAACAGCTACACCGTCGCGACGACGCTCGAAGGCGCCAAGCAGGTCATCGCGCAAGGTCCGGTCGCGTCCCAGGAAGTGATCAAGGAGCTCGGCACCAACGGCGGCGGATTTTTCAATACCAATTCGGCTCACCCCTTCGAGAATCCGACGGCGCTCACGAACTTCATCGAAATGATCCTGATTTTTGTCATCGGTGGCGCGCTTACCAATCTACTGGGCCGGATGGTCAAGGATGAGCGCAAGGGCTGGGCGGTATTCGCCGCAATGGGTCTTCTTTTCTTTGCGGGTGTTACCACGGCGTACTGGGCCGAAAGTCACGGCAATCCCGCCTTCGCCGCCTATCACGTCGACAGCAACCCGAGCGCGATGCAGGCGGGCGGCAATATGGAAGGCAAGGACGTCCGTTTCGGCATCGCAAATTCCGCATTGTGGGCCACTGTGACGACCGATACCTCCTGCGGCGCCGTCAATTCGATGCATGACAGCTTCATGCCTCTGGGCGGCATGGTGCCGCTGATCGACATCCAGCTTGGCGAGGTCATCTTCGGCGGCGTGGGCTCCGGCTTGTACGGAATTCTCGCGTTCGCCATCGTCGCGATGTTCGTGGCCGGACTTATGGTCGGCCGGACGCCGGAATATCTGGGCAAGAAGCTCGAATCCCGCGAAGTCAAGATGACCATCCTGGCCCTGTTGTCTCTTCCCCTGTCAATTCTTGGCTTTACGGCATTGGCGGTGTCATTGCCGGCGGGCCTGGCAGGGATCGCAAATCCCGGACCGCATGGCTTCAGTGAAATTCTGTATGTCTACACGGAAGGCACCGGCAACAACGGTAGCGCCTTTGCCGGGCTTTCAGCCAACACATTGTTTTACAACACGACCATCGGTGCGGCGATGCTGATCGGGCGCTTCTTCTTCGTAATCCCGCTGCTTGCCGTGGCCGGTTCGCTCGCCTCCAAGAAACTGCTGGAGCCGTCTGCCGGAACGTTCCCGACGCATGGCGGGTTGTTCGTGGGGCTGCTCGTCGGCGTGATCCTCATCATCGGCGGCCTCACCTATTTTCCGGCCATCTCGCTTGGGCCCATCGTGGAACAGGTCGCGATGAACGCCGGCAAGCTCTACTGATCCCGGGGATATAACCCATGACAAGTATGTCGACCGCCATGACCAAGACCGAGCCGTTCAAACGGCGTACCGGATCGTCGTCACTTATCGATTCCAAGCTGATCGTGCCTGCAATCTGGGCATCGTTCCGCAAGCTCGACCCGCGCACGCTCGCCAAGAATCCCGTGATGTTCGTGGTCGAGATCGTATCGGTGCTCACCACGATCTTCTTCGTTCGCGACCTGATCGTCGGCGCGGGCAAGGTGGTCGGCGAGAACGCGCTGTTCTCGGGCCAGATTGCAGCTTGGCTCTGGTTCACGGTTCTTTTTGCAAACTTCGCCGAAGCCATCGCCGAGGGCCGCGGCAAGGCGCAGGCCGACGCGCTGCGCAAGATGCGCACGGAAACGAGCGCCAAGCGGTTGCCCGTCGCGAACACGACGAAATATTCGGTCGTCCCGGCGGCCGCATTGAAGCCGGGCGATCTGGTGCTGGTCGAGACCGGAGACTTTATTCCCAGTGACGGCGAGGTCGTGGAAGGCGTGGCCTCGGTGGACGAATCCGCGATCACGGGCGAATCGGCGCCCGTCATTCGCGAAAGCGGCGGCGACCGCTCGGCCGTCACCGGCGGCACACGCGTGACGTCGGACTGGCTCAAGGTCCGCATCACCGCGGCGCAGGGCTCGACCTTCCTCGACCGCATGATCGCGTTGGTCGAAGGGGCCGTGCGCCAGAAAACGCCCAACGAAATCGCGCTCAATATCCTGCTGGCCGGGATGACCATCATCTTCGTCTTCGCGACGGTGACGATTCCGAGCTTCGCAGCCTACGCGAAGGGCGCGGTGTCCGTCGTCGTGCTGATCGCTCTGTTCGTGACTTTGATTCCGACCACCATCGGCGCGCTGCTCTCGGCCATCGGCATCGCCGGCATGGACCGGCTGGTCCGTTTCAACGTGCTCGCGATGTCCGGCCGCGCGGTGGAAGCCGCAGGCGACGTGGATACGCTCCTGCTCGACAAAACCGGAACCATCACCCTCGGCAATCGGCAAGCCACGGAATTCATCGCCCTTCCCGGCGTGACGGAACAGGAACTGGCCGATGCGGCGCAGCTTTCCTCGCTGAGCGACGAAACGCCCGAAGGCCGCTCCATCGTGGTGCTCGCGAAGGAGAAATACGGCATCCGCAGCCGCGAGATGTCGCCGCTCAATGCGCAATTCGTGCCGTTCTCGGCGCAGACGCGGATGAGCGGCGCGGATATCGAAGGCCATTCGATCCGCAAGGGCGCCATCGACGCCATTCTCGCCTATGCCGCGCAACGCTCGGACGCGGGCAAGTCGCCGCCGCCCGAAATGAAGCAGATCGTCGAACGCATCGCCAAATCCGGCGGTACGCCGCTGGCGGTCGCGATGGACGGAAAACTCCTCGGCGTCATTCATCTGAAGGACATCGTGAAGGGCGGCATCCGCGAACGTTTTGCCGAACTGCGCCAGATGGGCCTGCGCACCGTGATGATCACGGGCGACAATCCGCTCACGGCCGCCGCAATCGCCGCGGAGGCCGGCGTCGACGACTTCCTTGCCCAGGCCAAGCCGGAAGACAAATTGCGGCTGATCCGCACCGAGCAGGCCAAGGGCAAGCTCGTCGCCATGTGCGGCGACGGCACCAACGATGCGCCCGCGCTGGCCCAGGCCGATGTCGGCGTCGCCATGAACACCGGCACCATGGCCGCGCGCGAAGCGGGAAACATGGTCGATCTCGACAGCGATCCCACGAAGCTGATCGAGATCGTCGCCATCGGCAAGCAACTCCTGATGACGCGCGGCGCGCTGACGACCTTCTCCATCGCCAACGACGTGGCGAAGTATTTCGCCATCATTCCTGCGATGTTCATTGCGTTCTATCCGCAGCTCGTGGTGCTCAACATCATGCGCCTCGGCTCGCCGGAGAGTGCGATCCTGTCGGCGATCATCTTCAACGCGCTGATCATCGTTGCGCTGATCCCGCTGTCGCTGCGCGGCGTGAAATACCGCCCGACCGGAGCCGCACACATCCTACGGCGCAATCTTCTCGTGTACGGCGTCGGTGGCATCATTGTCCCGTTCATCGGCATCAAGGCGATCGACATGTTCGTCAACGCCGTCGGTCTCGTTTAAGGAGCGCTTCCATGCTGGCCCAAATCCGCCCGGCTCTCGTCCTGATCGTCCTGATGACGGTGCTCACGGGGTTGATCTATCCGCTCGCAATCACGGGCGTGGCGCAGATGGCGTTTCCCCATCAGGCGAATGGCAGCCTTGTCGTGGTCAACGGCCGCACGGTCGGGTCCGAGCTGATCGGCCAGAATTTCACCAGCGCCAAATATTTCCACGGGCGCCCGTCGGCTTCCACACCCGCCTATGACGCCGGCAATTCCTCGGCCTCGAACTATGGCCCCACGTCGCAGGCGCTTGTCACCCGCGTCAAAGGCGACGCCGCGAAATTGCACGCCGAGAATCCGGCCGTTCTGGTGCCTGTCGATCTGGTCACGACATCGGGCAGCGGTCTCGATCCCGACATCACGCCGGCCGCGGCCGACTTCCAGGTCCCGCGCGTGGCCAAAGCGCGCGGAATGTCGCCGGATGCCGTGCGCCTGATTGTGGCGCAGCACACGGAAGGGCGCTTCCTGGGCGTCCTCGGCGAACCGCATGTCAACATGCTGGAATTGAACCTCGCGCTCGACGCGTCGAAGAGTTAGGGCTCTGCTGCAATCCGGTCTGGAAGGGCGTAGGATCGCGAACACGCGACTCTGCACCCTCCGATGACGGACGACCGCCCAGATCACGACATCAGACCTTCCCCGGAAGCGCTTCTGGCGCAGACGGCGAAGGAGTTGCGCGGGCGTCTCAAGGTGTTTCTCGGCGCGGCGCCCGGTGTCGGCAAGACCTATGAAATGCTCACCCAGGCGCGCCAGCGCCGGCTCGAAGGCGTCGACACGGTGATCGGCGTCGTCGAGACCCATGGCCGTATCGAGACCGATCATCTGACCAAGGGCTTCGAGGCCATTCCCAAGAAGCGGCTCGCCTATAAGGGCCGCGTTCTGGCCGAAATGGATATCGACGCCATCCTTCAGCGGAAGCCGAAGCTCGTTCTGGTCGACGAACTGGCCCACACCAATGCCCCGTCCAGCCGCCATCCCAAACGCTATATGGACGTCGAGGAAATCCTCGCCGCCGGCATCGACGTCTACACGACGCTGAACGTGCAGCATTTGGAAAGCCTGAACGATGTCGTGGCGAAGATCACGCGCATCCGGGTGCGCGAGACGGTGCCGGACTTCATCCTCGATCGCGCCGACGATGTCGAACTGGTTGATCTGACGCCGGAAGATCTGCTCCAGCGGCTCAAGGAAGGAAAAGTCTACGTCCCCACCCAAGCCGAGCGGGCGGTGCGCCATTATTTCATGCCGGGCAATCTGACCGCGTTGCGCGAACTCGCGCTTCGCCGCACCGCCCAGCGTGTCGACGACCAGATGGTCAATTACATGCGCGCGCATGCCATCCAGGGGCCCTGGGAGGCAAGCGAGCGGGTGCTTGTGTCTGTGAGCGAACGGCCCGGCGCGGTCGCGCTGGTGCGCTATGCGCGCCGGCTTGCCGACCGGCTACGCGCGTCCTGGGCGGCGATCAATGTGGAGACCGCGCATACCCAGAGGCTCAGCGAAACGGAGCGGGATCGCGTGGCCGAAGCGCTTCGCGTGGCGCAGCGGTTGGGCGGAGTGACCGTGTCGATACCCGCTTCCAACGTGGCCGAAGGCGTCCTCGAATATGCACGCGCCAACAATTTCACGCATATCGTGGTGTCGACGGCGCAGCGGTCGCGCTGGTCGGAGATGATCCGCGGTTCGGCCGCGCACGAGATCATCCGCCGCGCCGGCGACATCAGCGTTCACGTCGTGCCGGAAGAACGCACCGCGAAGGTGGAAATTGAAAAACCCGGGCGCCTGGAACCCGCGACGGAGCCGAGCGCGTGGCTGATGCCGAGCGCCTATGCCGGAAGTCTCGCCATGGTGGCGGTTGCGCTCGGCGTCGGTTTTATCCTGCGGTATTATCTCGGCGTCTCGAACGTCGCGCTCGTGTTCCTGACCGCCGTTCTGGCGAGCGCCGTCGCGTATGGGCTGTGGCCCGCTCTGTTCGCCTGCCTGGTGAGCGTGCTTGCCTTCAATTTCTTCTTCCTGCCGCCGCTCTACACGTTCGTCATCGCGGATCGGGAAAACGTCATCACGCTGGTCGTGTTCGCGGTCGTCGCCGTGATTGCGAGCCATCTGACCGCGCGCGTGCGCGCCGAAGCGGTGACGGCGCAGCTTCGCGCCAAGGTGACCGAGGAACTCTATCTCTTCAGCCGCAAGCTCACCGGCGTCGTCTCGCTCGACGATCTTTTGTGGGCGACGGCCCATCAGATCGCGCTGATGCTCAAGGTTCGCGTCGTGCTGCTGCTCCCCGAAGGGGAAAGCATCGCGGTCAGGGCCGGCTATCCGCCGGAGGATTTTCTCGACGACGCCGATCTCGCGGCGGCCAAATGGGCGTGGGATCACGTCCAACCCGCGGGGCGCGGCGCCGACACGCTGCCGGGCGCGAAGCGTCTGTTCCTGCCTATGCGCACGGGTCGCGGCAGGCTCGGCATCATCGGACTGGACAGCGACCGGCCGGGACCGATCCTGTCGCCCGATCAACGCCGGCTGCTCGACGCGCTGTCGGACCAAGCGGCGCTCGCGATCGAGCGGGTGAATTTGATGCAGGACATCGATCGTGCGCGGCTGACGACCGAGACGGAGCGGTTGCGGACGGCGCTGCTGACGTCGATCTCGCACGATCTGCGCACGCCGCTCGCTTCCATTCTGGGCTCAGCCACCAGCCTCAAGGCTTATCGAAAGAATCTCGAGCGAGGAAGAACAGGACGAATTGATCGGCACCATCCAGGACGAATCCGAACGCCTCAACCGCTTCATCAACAATTTGCTCGACATGACGCGGCTCGAATTGGGTGCGATCGCGCTCAACACCGAGGCGACGGATCTGGTGGATGTGGTCGGCAGCGCGCTGCGGCGTACGGCAAAAGTCCTGAATACGCACCAGGTGAATGTCGAACTCGATTCCGAACTGCCCATGATCAAGCTCGATGCCGTGCTCCTGGAGCAGGTTCTGTTCAACCTGCTCGACAATGCCGCGAAATATTCGCCCGAAGGTTCCGAGATTCGGGTGCTGGCGTGGCGCGACAGCGCATCCATTTGTCTCGAAGTGCTGGACGAAGGCGATGGAATTCCTCCGGGCGATCTCGAGCGCATCTTCGACAAGTTCTACCGGGTCCATGCGGCGGATCGGCAACGGGCCGGCACCGGCCTCGGCCTTGCCATCTGCCGCGGCTTCATCGAAGCGATGGGGGGCACGATCCTGGCGAGCAATCGGACCGATCGAACGGGCGCCGCGTTCACGATCGCCTTGCCGGCTCCGGCGAACGAAGCCATTGCGCGAGAGAAAGTCACATGACCGCTGCCTCCGCGCCCTTGCGTGTACTGGTGGTCGATGATGAGCCCGCCATCCGGCGCTTCCTGCGGACGAGCCTGGGCGCGCAAGGCTATCAGGTCCTGGAAGCGGAGAATGCAAGGGCGGCGCTCGAAGCATTCGGTCGCAACCCTCCCGACGTTCTGGTGCTCGACCTCGGCCTGCCGGATCGCGACGGCTTCGAAGTGATCCGCGAATTGCGCGCGGCGGGCTCGGCGGCGCCGATCGTCGTATTGTCGAGTCGCGCCGACGAAGCCGGCAAGGTGCAGGCGCTGGATCTGGGCGCCGACGACTACGTCACCAAGCCGTTCAGCGTCGAAGAATTGCTGGCGCGGCTTCGCGCGGCGCTGCGCCACCGGCTGCAGCAGCAGGGCGAGCGTCCCATTTTCCGCAAAGGCGATCTGGCCGTCGATCTCGTGCGGCGCATCGTGACCTTGCGCGACGCCGAAGTGAAATTGTCGCCGCGCGAATACGACCTGCTGCGCCTTCTGGTGGCCCATTCCGGCAAAGTCCTCACCCACAAATTCATCCTGCGCGAGGTCTGGGGCTCGGAGACCGACGTGCAATATCTGCGCATCTATATCCGCGCCCTGCGGCAGAAGCTGGAAGCCGATCCGGAGCGGCCCCAGCTGATCCTGACGGAGCAGGGCGTAGGCTACCGCCTGCGCGGCCCCGACTGACTCGGTAGCTGTACTTCTGACTCGTGTTCCCTCACATCACAGCAAAGAAAGAGGCGGAATCGCTGATATGATACGAATGACTCCCGCTCTTGACTCTTCTCCGCGTCATTCCCGCGAAAGCGGGAACCCAGGAAAGTGATCAGGCCAGCGTCTTCTCGACGAGATCGTTCCATTCGGGATTGTCCCGTTCAATCAATTGCAGCTTCCACGTCCGATTCCATTTCTTGATTCTCTTTTCGCGCTGTATGGCAGCGCTGACATTTTCGAACATTTCGAACCAGACCAAATGATGGACGCCATAGCGTTTGGTGAAGCCGTCGATGAGATCGTTCTTGTGCTCGTAGACTCTGCGCGCAAGATTGTTGGTCACGCCCGTGTACAGCGTGCCGTTACGTCTGCTGGCGAGGATGTAGACGCAGTATTGCTTTGTCATGGCTGGTCCGGCTTCTTGTAGGTGCTTCCACGGCCATTCTTTCGCGGAGGCGCAGAAAAAGCTTGCCGGCATTGTCGCGCGAGCGATTTTTGAGACGGAGCGCGACGATCCCCTGGGTTCCCGCTTTCGCGGGAATGACGCCGGGAGGAGCGAAGAACCGAAGCTGCTGCTATAAAGCACAGCACTCCGCTTCCCTTTGTGATACGAAATCGCCAGAGGGAAACGGGAGGCGGGAATGCGCTTCGGTGTCTTCTACGAATTGCAATTGCCGAGGCCCTGGGCGGCCGGCGACGAGCACCGCCTGTTCCACCAGGCGCTGGCCCAGGTCGCGCTCGCCGACCGGCTCGGTTACGACTACGCCTGGGAAGTCGAGCATCATTTCCTCGACGAATATTCCCATTCCTCCGCACCGGAAGTGTTCCTCGCGGCCGCCGCGGCGCAGACGCGCCGCATCCGGCTCGGTCATGGAATCCGGCAGGTGATCCCCAACTACAATCATCCCGCGCGCACGGCGGAGGCGCTTGCGACGCTCGACATTGTGTCCGACGGGCGCGTCGATTTCGGCTTCGGCGAAGGTGCCACGCGCCTCGAACTGGGCGGGTTCAAGATTCCCGCAAAGGAAAAGCGCGCCATGGCGATCGAGGCGGCCGAGCAGATCGCCAACATGCTTGCGCTGACGCCTATCCCGGCTTCGAGGGCAAATATTTCTCGATGCCATGTCGCAATATTTTGCCAAAGCCGGTGCAGAGCCCGCACCCGCCCATGTGGATGGCCTGCACCAACCGCGAGACGATCAAGATCGCCGCTTCGCTGGGCGTAGGTGCGCTGGCGTTTTCATTCGTCGATCCGGCAGAAGCGCGCAAATGGGCGGACATCTATTACGGCATCGTCAAATCCGATGCCTGCGTGCCCGTGGGCCGTACGGTCAACGCCAACATCGCGATGGTCTCGAGCTTCTCGCTCCATCGCGACCGTTCGGAAGCGATCCGCCGCGGCCATGAAGGGTTCGAGTTCTTCAGCTATGCCCTGAACGCGCTGGTGGCGCACGACACCGTGCCGGGCCGCACCGATCTGTGGGGTGAATATCTGAAGCTGCGAGGCAACCGCACCGAAGAAGTCATCGCGTCCGTCGAAGGGATCAACGGGCGGGCCTCCGGCATCGGCACGCCGGACGATATGCGTGCGCATCTGAAGGCGCTCAGCGATTCCGGTATCGACCAGGTGATCTTTCTGCAGCAGGCCGGCCGCAACAGGCACGAGCACATCTGCGAATCGCTGGAGCTGTTTGCCGCCGAAGTGATGCCCGGATTCGCGGCGGAACGCGATGCGCGCGAACGGCGCAAGGCGGCGGAGCTTGCGCCTTTTGTCGACGCCGCGCTCAAGCGCAAAGCCTGGATGCAACCATTGGCCGACGCCGATATTCCCGTGGTTCGCGCGTCCGTCGCGAAAGCGCAGGTCAGCCAGTAGTGTTCTGCGACGCCGCGAACTGGTCGGCCACGATCTGCGCGATCGCCATCGTGACGCGTTTGCCGGTCGGGATGTGCAGGAATTCGTTGGGCCCGTGCGCATTCGAATGCGGGCCGAGCACGCCGGTGACGACGAACTGCGTCTTGGGGAATTTTTCGCCCAGCATCGCCATGAACGGAATGCTGCCGCCTTCGCCCATATAGGCGGGCGGCGCGCCGAAGGCTGTTTGCGAGGCGCGTTCGACGGACGCTTCGAGCCATGGCGCGAGCGCAGGCGCATTCCAGCCCGTCATGGAGCGTTCGGCATCGAATATCACCTTGCTGCCGTAAGGCGGCGCGGCTTCGAGCACGTCCTTCATGACCGCGCCGGCTCTTTCGCCATCGGCCGTGGGCGGCAGCCGCAGATTCACTTTCGCCGTCGTGTAGGGCAGCATCACCGCGCCCGCGTCTTGCGGCGCTGGAAGTCCCTCGATGCCCGTCACCGAAAGTTGCGGCCGCCAGGTGCGGTTGAGCACAAGCTCGGCCAGATCGTGGCTGACCGGCTCCGCGCCGGGCGTGAACGGAAACTTCGCGTAGATGTCGCTGCCCAGAACCTGAGCTGCCTGTTTCGCCTGCTGGGCGCGCTGCGCCGGAATCGTCGAATAGAGCTCTTTCGGTTTGATAGTGCCGGTCTCCGGGTCTTCGAGCCGGGCGATAAGCCGGTTCAGGATCCGGAAGCTCGAAGGCACGATGCCGGACGCGTCGCCGGAATGGACGCCCTCGTCGAGCACGCGCACGGTTAGGGTACCGATGGCGGTGCCGCGCAGCGACGTCGTGAGCCACAACCTCTTGTAATCGCCGCAACCGGAATCGAGACAGACGA
Organism: uncultured Alphaproteobacteria bacterium; assembly: GCA_963760345.1. Lineage (GTDB taxonomy): Bacteria > Pseudomonadota > Alphaproteobacteria > Micropepsales > Micropepsaceae > Rhizomicrobium. The sequence goes on along the minus strand of CAVXCU010000001.1, from coordinate 377,210 downwards.
CCAGCGACGGCTCGCCAATGCGGGCGGCCAGATGATCGACATAGAAGGGCAGGTCGTAGCTGCCGGATTCCTCGCACGCCTCGATCAGGATCACGCAGCGTGCATGCGGCACCCCCTGATCGCGCAAGGCCAGCAGCGCGGACAGCGCGCCGAACATGGCATAGCCGTCGTCGGCGCTGCCGCGTCCGAACAATTTGTCGCCGTCGAGCACCGGCGTCCACGGTCCGTGACCTTCGGCCCAGCCAAGCATTTCCGGCTGCTTGTCGAGGTGACCGTAAAGCAGGACCGTCTGCGGCCCCCGGCCGGGAATCTCGATGAAGATGAGCGGGGTGCGTTTCGGCAGTTGCACGACTTCGAGGCTGGCGCCGTCGATCGCCCTGATCTTGTCGCGCGCCCAGGTTTCCAGGAGCGCGGTAGCATCGCGCATATAACCATGCGCCGCCCAGTCGGGATCGAAGGCCGGCGATTTGTTGGGAATCCGGATGTAGTCGGTCAGCGTGGGGACGACTGCGTCATCCCAGATTTGGCCGACGAAGGATTTGAGCTTGGCGGTATCCATGAAATTGTCCTGCTGTTGAATCTGTGAATTAGGAACGGCGTACGATCGCGCCGTTCTTCATCACGAATGTCACGTTTTGCACAGCCGCGATATCGCGCACGGGATCGCCCCTCATGGCGACCAGATCGGCGAAAAGCCCGGCGCGGATTTCGCCCAGCTCTTCCTCTTTGCCGAGAATCTTCGCGTTGACCGATGTCGCCGCGCACAACGTCTGAGCCGGCGAAAGCCCCAGCCGCACCATCCAGTCGAGTTCGCGATGATTGGTGCCGTGGGCGAACACGCCCACATCGCTGCCGCAGCCGATGGTGACGCCCTGTTTCACGGCGGTGCGGAAGCCCTGTTCGGCGAGACGCATATGCTCCGTCGGCGGCGTTCGCCCCCCGATGTAGCCGTGGAAATATTCGCCGATCGCCTCGCTTGCCGTCAGCGTGGGAAGAAGCGCCACGTCCTTCTTCGCCATCAGCGCGAAGGTCGCCTCCGAGCCGCCATAGCCATGTTCGATGGTGTCGATGCCGGCGGCGGCCGCGCGGCGCATCGCTTCATCGCATTGGGCGTGGGCCGACGCAGGGCGGCCGGAATCGTGCGCGGCACCCGCAAGCGCGCGCAATTCGTCTTCGGAAAAGGTGGGCCGCGTCTCGCCGTTGGGGCCCGTGCGGTAATCGGCATAGACCTTGATCCAGTCCGCGCCATGGCTCGCCTGATGGCGCACAGCCCTGACGATCTCGTCGATGCCGCTCGCTTCCTCCGCGCCTTGCGGCAGGCAGCAATCCGGCCGGTAGCGGCGTGCCGCGGGTCCGTAGCTCCCGGTCGCAACGATTGCGAGGGTGGCCACGAAAAGGCGCGGGCCTTCGATCAGGCCTTCTTCGATCGCGCGCTTGAGCGCCACGTCGGCGTAGCCTGCCCCTTCGGTGCCGAGATCACGCAAGGTGGTGAAGCCCGCATGCAAGGTCGCCGCCGCGTGCGTCGCCGCCCGCACGGTCCGATAGGCTTCCGCCTCCTTCAGCACCTGATCGTCCCATGAGGTCTCGTTGTAGGGATGCAGGAACAGATGGGAGTGAAGGTCCATCAATCCGGGCAGCAAAGTTTGACCGGGCAGTTCGATGCGCTCGGCATGGGGCGGCACGGCAATGTCGTCCAAAGGCCCGGCCTTCGCGATGCGGGTGCCCTCGACAAGCACGGCCCAGCGCGCGCGGGGGGCCGTTTCGCCCGCGGTCCAGACGCGATCGGGGCACAGGAGAATGGGGTTCGTTTCGGGCATGGGCGATGGAGAAATACAGCGCCCGGACCCTATTGCAAACCGCGGCGCGAATATAGGACGCGCTCAGCGGAGCGCGCGGATTTCGGCGGCCAGGGCACGCCAGATTTTCTCGTTTTTTGGCCAGTTCCAATGTGCGGCCGGCGACGGCGACGGCAATATCCAGATTTGGGTCTTGCCGATCGTTTCGGACTGGCGGCCGAGGCCCGCAGCGGCCCCGGCGAATTTGCGGCCGCCCGCGAGGCTGGTGAAGGCCAGAATCCTGGGTTGGTATTTTTCAATGCGCGCGCGCAACGCATCTATGGCGGCGCGACCCAGGCTTCCGCGCGGCAGCTGATTGTCCATGCCCCATGCCTGCTTGGCGATGTCGGTCAGCCCGATGCGATAGGAAAGGAGCGTTTCATATTCGGACGGATCGAGACGTCGCGGCGTCAGTCCCACATCGTGAAGCACGCGCCAGAACTTATTCTGCGGATGGGCGTAATATTGTTTGCGCTGGGCGGAGATCGTTCCGGGCGCCGTGCCGCAAAAGACGACGTCGAGATCCGGCGCGAGAAGATCGGGGAGAACGGGTTCGCGCTTCGCTGTCATTCGAACGGGCGCACTACCAATACCATTGCGGGTGAAAGAGGGCGAGAAAGGGCCGCCGGGTGAGCATCCAGACGGCCTTTTGCGCCCATTCCTTCTGCACGCGAAACGGCGTGGGACAGACAAACCGATCGCTCGTTTTCGGCCAGTTGCACACTTCCAGCGCCCTCGCATTGTCGGAAATGTTCAACATCGGCGCGCGGTTGACGAGCAATCCGTCGCGGACGAAATTCACCTCGGAGAAATATGTCAGGCCGAAATCGGTCGCGATCCTGGTGCGGGAATATCTGTTGACGTGCTCCGCCAGGAATTCTTCGCCGTGAGGCGGCCGTTTGCTCCATTTCGTCCGGCGAAACGGCTCGGTGAAGAAATCGTTCGCCTGCAGCCGCTCCGCCTTGATGTGTGCGGTGGAATCGCCGTGGAGGCTTGCGGCCCGGATGGCGAATCCGCGTTTGCGCATGTCCGTGAGCGCCGCGTCCAGCCCGGTGTAGAAATCGCCCGCGCTGCGGATGAAATGATAGATGTCCGCATGCAGGCCGACTTCGTGTCCCAGATCGCGGATTTCACGCAGCATGTCCCATGTCGACTCGGCATCGTAATAGTCCTGATTCAAGGGATGCCGCTGCATCATCAGAAACAGACCCTGATAGTCGAACGCCGCCATGATGCGGGCCAGTTCCAGCGCGCGCCTGATATTCCCGTGGATGTCGAACTTCACGTGGCCGAAGGGGCGTTCCGGCGCGCGCAGATCGCCAGCGTCCTCGTCGTAATACGCTTCGTATCGCGTCGAAAACTCGCCCACGTCGAACAGCGAGATTCCCGCGTCCCTCCAGGATTTGAGAAATCCCGCGAATTCGCTTTGCGGAAACTGGTCCTGGCGGGGCGTGCGCGGCAGCCCTTTCCGATTTGCTTCGCCGACTTTTGCCGGAACGGCGGATCGCTTGCGGAGAACAAGCCAGACGATCGGGTCTTCGCTCACCGCGCGCTTGCTGCGCGGCGCCCAGCCGAGGAATTCGAAAAAGGCGCAATGCGCGAAACGCTGCTCCAGCAGCGAGGAATCCGGGAGCGCAAGAACGCCGAACTGGTTCTTCAGGAAAGACTGCAACAGCTCACGAACGCGGCTGTGCGAGACCTTCATGCCGCGGAGCGCGTCATCGGTCGCATCGCGGCAGAATTGCACCGCCACGACCCCGCCGTCGGATAAGGCAGGATAGATCTGTTCGTACAGGAGATCCTCGAGAACGTCCGGTCCGCGCGCAAGACCCGGCGCGACAACGCACAGATCGATGCCGGCAGGCAATTCCATGACGAAGGGATCGCCTTTTCGCCGCTCGATGCGATCTGCCGTCGCCGACAACGTGTCCGGCGGCCGCGTGTCGATGACGAAAAGCCGGCGGTTGGACCCTTCGACAAAAGGCGCGAGCAATGGTTGGGCCGTACCGCCGATCTCAAGCATTCTCGCCGAATCCGGCAATGGCCCGATCAACGACGAGAGGTCCGGCCCGCCCGCGAAGAGCGGTTTGGAGGAAATCTCGGATGGTTCGCCTGGCAGGGCAGCTGACATCGACGCGTAAACCTTGCTCGACATGCGCGCTGACGGTCCAGTGACCGGCGGGGCGGCGAATCCAGCCTAATGGAAATCGCGCGATTTGGGCAGGATACGAACGTCGCGCGGATGGTGGCCCCGCGGCCGCTCGGGGCCGTTGGGGTGCGCGACCGCATCGGCGCGGGAAAGCTGCGGGCGCACTTTGTCTTCCGACAGGATATCGAGCTCCCGCGTGCGGTCGACGAGCCGTTCGGCAACGATGTGGATGACGTCTTCGGGGCTTCTCTGCACACGGCCATGCACCAGCAGCAGCCGCGAACCCATCACCTCCTTGCGGAAGCGCGCCATCAGTGCAGGCCATACGACCACATTGGCGATGCCGGTTTCGTCGCTCAGGGTAATGAACACGACGCCTTTCGCGCCCGGCATCTGGCGCACCAGCACGACCCCGGCGCAGCTGGCCCGCTCGCCGTCCCTGGCCTGGGCGATCTCTGCGCAGGAACGCACCTTCTCGCCGCGGAAAAGCTCGCGCAGGAATTGCATCGGATAGCCTTTGAGCGAAAGGCGGAGCGTCTGGTAATCGGCCAGCACGTGCTCGCCCAGCGGCATTTCGGGCAAAGGCGCCGTCGTTTCGGGCGGCAGTTCTTCTGCATTGCGCGCGGCAAAGAGCGGCAGCGGAGTGTCGTCGCTCAGGCGCCGCACGGCCCACAGCGCCTCGCGCCGGTCGCGGCCCAGCGAGCGGAAGCCGTCCGCTTCGGCCAGCGTGACGAGCGCGCGCTTGGGCAGGTTTGTGCGGCGCGCCACGTCTTCGACCGCCGCAAAACTGCGTGGGCGCGCCGCGATCAATTCCTTCGCCCAGTCTTCGTGGAAGCCGTCGATCTGGCGGAAGCCCAGACGCAGCGCCAGTGCGCCGCCTTCGCCGCGCTCAAGCGTGTTGTGCCATTCGCTGAAGCTCACATCGACGGCGCGAACTTCCACGCCATGCTCGCGCGCATCGCGCACGATCTCGGCCGGCGCATAAAAACCCATGGGCTGCGAATTGAGCAGCGCGCAGGCGAACGCCGCCGGATGATGGCATTTGATCCAGGCCGAAATATAGACGAGCTGAGCGAAGCTCGCAGCATGGCTTTCCGGGAAACCGTAGGTGCCGAAACCTTCGATCTGCTTGAAGCAGCGTTCGGCGAAATCGCGGCGTGTAGCCGCGCGCGATCATGCCGCCGACCATCTTGTCGCGGAAGCGTATGGATGGTGCCCATATTGCGGAAAGTCGCCATGGCGCGCCGCAGCCCGTTGGCTTCGTCCGGCGTGAATTTCGCCGCCACGATGGCGAGCTTCATCGCCTGCTCCTGGAACAGCGGCACGCCCATCGTTTTTCCCAGCACCTGGACCAGTTCGTCGGCGGGCCCGTGCTCGGGCGAAGGCGAGGGATATTCCACTTTTTCCGCGCCACTGCCGGCGGCGCAGATAAGGATGCACCATATCGCCCTGGATGGGGCCGGGCCGTACGATCGCCACTTCGATGACGAGATCGTAGAATTTCTTGGGCGCCAGCCGCGGCAGCATGTTCATCTGCGCCCGGCTTTCCACCTGGAACACGCCGATCGCGTCGGCTTTGCACAGCATCTCATAAACGGCGGGGTCTTCGCGGCGGCACACTGGCGAGGGTGTGATCGACGCCGCTATGCGTCCGCATCAGCTCGAAAGCCTTGCGGATGCAGGTGAGCATGCCCAGCGCCAGCACGTCGACCTTCATGATGCGCAGGCGGTCGATGTCGTCCTTGTCCCATTCGATGAAGGTGCGTTCGTCCATCGCGGCGTGCCGATGGGCACGATTTCGTCGAGCCGGTCGCGCGTCAGCACGAAGCCGCCCACATGCTGCGAAAGATGGCGCGGAAAGCCGACCAGTTCGTTGGCGAGCACAAACGGCGCGCGCGATCAGCGCATTGCGAGGGTCGCGGTCGCCTTGCCGGACTTCACGGTCTTTGAGACCCTCGCCCCAGCTTCCCCACACGCTGCCGGCCAGCGCCGCCGTCGCGTCTTCGGTCAGCCCGAACACCTTGCCCACTTCGCGGATGGCGCTGCGCGGGCGATAGCAGATAACCGTCGCGGTGATGCGCCGCACGCTCGCGGCCATAGCGCTTGAAGACGTCCTGCATCACTTCCTCGCGCCTCTCATGCTCGAAATCGACGTCGATATCGGGCGGCTCCTTGCGCTCCTGCGAGATGAAGCGCTCGAACAGAAGATCGATCTTCGCAGGATCGACTGCGGTGATGCCCAGCACATAACAGACGGCGGAATTGGCGGCCGAGCCGCGGCCCTGGCACAGAATGTTGCGGCGCGTTCGCGAGGCCCACGATGTCGTGCACGGTGAGGAAATAGGGCGCGTAGTCGAGCTTGGCGATGAGCGCGAGTTCCTTTTCGAGGACGCGATCGCACTTTCTCCGGAACGCCGTTCGGATAGCGTTCCGCCGCGCCCGCCCAGGTGAGATCCGCCAGATGCTGCTGCGCCGTTTTGCCGGGGGGCACGGGCTCGTCGGGATAATTGTATTTGAGCTGGTCGAGCGAGAACGCGATGCGATCGGCAAAGCGGATCGTCTCGGCGATCGCATCGGGCGCGTCGCGAAACAGCCGCGCCATTTCGGCGGGCGATTTCAGATGCCGCTCGGCATTCGCTTCGAGCAGGCGGCCGGCCGTATCGAGCGTCACATGCTCGCGGATGCAGGTACACGACGTCCTGCAGTTCGCGCCGCTCGGGGGCGTGATACAGCACATCGTTGACGGCGAGGAGCGGCACGCGAAATTCGCGCGCGAGGCGCTGCAATTTGCGCAAGCGTTTTTTGTCGTCGCCGTGATGGAGCATGGCGGCCGCCAGCCAGACGCGGCCGGGCGCGAGTTGCACCAGACGGTCGAGGCAAAGGCGCGTCTCTTCGCCCACATGCTGCGGCGGCACGATTGCGAGCAGGAGTCCTTCCTGCCGTTCCGCAAGATCGTCGAAGCCGAGGGCGCATTCGCCTTTTTCGGCGCGCCGCTTGCCGTCCGTGAGGAGACGGCAGAGCCGGCCATAGGCCGCGCGGTCCGTTGGATAGGCGAGGATGTCGGGCGTGCCGTCCCGGAACACGAGCCTCGTACCCACCAGAAGCTTCGGCTTTTCGCCTTTCAACGCCTCGATCGCGTCATAGGCGCGCACGATTCCGGCCACGCTGTTGCGGTCGGCGGCGCCGATGGCATTGAGCCCAAGTTCCGCCGCCGCAAGCACAAATTCGTGAGGATGCGACGCGCCCCGCAGGAACGAGAAATTGGTCGTCACGGCAAGTTCGGCATAGGCACTCATGCGAAAAGTCCGTGTACGAACCAGTGTGGAGTTTCGGTTTCACGGCCGTAAAGTCCGTCGCGATAGAGCCAGAAGCGGCGGCCCTGTTCGTCCTCGATGCGGAAATAGTCGCGCGTGGGCGTCGAGGTTTCGGTGCGCCACCATTCCATCGCGATGCGTTCCGGCCCTTCCGCGAGCGCGACCGCATGCAGCGCGCGCCGCCAGCGGAAGCGCAAAGGCGGCCCGTCGGGCACTTCGGCCATCACCTCGATCGGTTCGGGCGGCGCGAACAGGCGCAGAGGCCGTCGCGGACCTTCGTCCGCCTTGCGCATGGCCGTCCAGGGCAGTTTCGAGGGCGAGAAATATTGCGCGGGCACCGCCACGGCCGCCGCTTCGGGAATGTGGGTATCCTGCGGCTGGAAGCGCAGAACCCGCGTCGCGCCGAAGCGCGCCGCCAGACGATCGATCAGGAAATCGATCTCCTTCGTTTCGTTTTCCCTGCTGTCGAAGCTTGTGTCCCGCGGGTTGAGCGGCTCGGCGCGGCAGACCGAGAGCCGGATCAGGTCGAAGCCGAAACCCGCATCGAGCGGATCGGCGAGCGAATCGAGTTTTTCCCGGAAGAGCCGCGCCACGATGGCCGGATCGCGCGTGGGCCTCGCCATGGCGATGGCAATTCGGCGCATCCGGCCGTCGGCGCGGAAGAATGCGGCTTCCAGCGCGCGCGCGCCTTCGCCGCGCGTCTCCAAAAGCCCGGCGAGGCTTTCCGCGAGCGCGAGAATGGTGGCGGCGATGACCTCCTGGGTGATGACGGGCTCCGCGAAACGCCGTTCCGCCAGGCAGTCGGGCAGCGGATGGCGCGGCGAAATCGGCTCGCCGGCGTGTCCCAGCGTGCGGTCGAGGATGGTTACGAAGGCGCCGCCGAACCGCGCGGCCAGTTCATGGCGCGTGCGATCCGCGACCTGGCCGATGGTCTTCAGCCCCGCGCGGCGCAAGCCGTGAACGATGGCCGGTTCTACGTCGAGCGCCGCAACGGGCAGGGGTGCCACGCTTTGCGCTTCGCAGCCGGGTACGACGATCGTGCCGTCGGCATAACGGGCGAGAGCGCGCGCGGCCGCCGCCGTACCCGCCAGCGCGAGGCGGACGGAAAAGCCCTGCGCCGCGATCGCGGTGCGCACATATTCGAGCATGAACAACTCGCCCTCGAACAGGTGAGACGCGCCCGTCACGTCGAACAAAAGACCGTGCGGAGGATCGAGCGCCACCAAAGGCGAGTAGCGCTCGCACCAATCGGCGATTTTTTCGAGGAGCTTCCGGTCCGCCGCTTCATCCGCTTCGATCACGGCAAGGTCGGGGATCATCGCGCGCGCGTCGGCGAGCGCCATGCCGGGCGCGAGTCCAAGCTTTGCCGCACGCGCGTCCGCCGCGGACAGGCGCAACGCGTTGTCCGCCTTGATGGCCAGTACGAGCGGCGTGTTATCCGCGGGCACCGAATGCCGCCGCTGGAGCCGGTCCGTCGGCAAACGCGGCAGCCACAGCGCGAGGATGCGCCGCCTGGCGGAAGCAGCACTCATCGCAATTCCACTCCATCACCCATTGCCCTGTCGTTCCATGCCGGTTGCGCACAAGGCTCGCGTCGAACACCGGCGTTCCCCAATCGTCTTTTCGGGCCAGCGATTTCGCGGCGCGCACCAGCCAGCGCGTTTCGGCGGCGCTCGGCCAGGGCGCCGCACCCGGCCGCAGCAGAATGGCGGTGACGTTTGTGCGGGCCGCGGCCAGCGTGAGGCGGCGGCTTGTCGCCAGGTCGAACAGCTTCGGTTCGCCCCATGGCTCGATGACGACCGCGCCCAGGCTCGGCGTGGCCAGCCCTTCGCCCGCCGCACGCAAAACGCCCGCTGCATCGGCCACGCGCACCATCAGGAGGCGGGAAGGATCGTGGCCCAGTTCGAGGAGACCGGCGGCGCAAGGCTCGGCGTCTTCCAGCGCCGCAAAATCCTGCCGGATCCACATCAGCCATGGCCGGGGCGCCGCCGCGCGCAGGGCCAGCATCAGCGCGAAGCCTGCAGCAGAGGCGGCATGGCCGGCTTCGGCCGCGAACACCTCGTGCAGCGCGCCCTGCCGCAGGCCGCCTTTCAGGCAGGCATCGGCCGGCCCATGGCCCAAAGGCGCGGATTTCCCTCCGATCCTTTCGGGTGTCGCCCGATCGAGGGAGGCGCGCAATGCTGCCAATTTGAATGCAGTTCCGGCCATCGTTGTTGCATTTTGTTCCTGTTATGTTCTAGTATGCGCCGACAGGAAAAGGAGTCAACCGAGGGTCGGGGAGGATCGGAAAAGCGGACTGAATCGATTCAGCCCGGCGCCGTTCGCAATACCCGGAACACCCCTTCGGGATCGCGTGCGATAACGGTGAGATAGGCGCGCGCCGGCCGATCCGGTTGTGCGCGGCCCTGTTCCCAATCCCGCAACGTCCCAAGCGGAATGCGATAGCGTTCGGCGAATTCTTCCTGGGTCAATGCCAGCGCCCGGCGGATGATCTTTATCTGCGGCGTGCGCCGCATGCGCTTCAGATCCGCCGCCGCGAGCAGCCGGGCGTCGGGGTCGCGCCGCGCGGCCGCTTCAATTTCCTTCGGCGTCATCAGACGAACAGGTTCATGCGTTTTGTGTGAAGTCGTCATTCTTCACAGGGCACTGGACCTCAGAAGTTCACGCCAACATATCTCGCGCCGACCTCACCCCGGCTGCGACGCATGTACCGCATGAGCGGCCGGCCGCCTGAAGGAATGCCCGGGCGCGACACGCCGCATGCATGTCGCTTCGAGCGGGCACTCGCCGCAGCGCGCATCGCCATGCGTGCAGATTTGTTGGCCGAGCCGCTTCATCAGCCAATGCAGCTCATACAAATCGTCGGCGTCGAAACCATCGGCCGCCGCCATGACGGCATCGCAGGCGTCTTCGCTGTCGGCGTTCGGTCCGACCAGGCCAAAGCGCTGCAGCACGCGCAGCACATGGGTGTCGACCACAAAGGCCCGCCGCCGCAAGGTGCTGAAGTTCAACACCGCGGCCGCAACCTTCGGTCCGACACCCGGCAGGCCTTCGAGCCAGCGCAACGCGACATCGACCGGCCAGTCCCGAAGAAAATCGAGTGCGATCTCGCCCTTGCGCGCCCGGATCATGCGCAGTGCCGCCCGCAGATAAATCGCTTTTCGTTCGGCGTAGGTCACATCCGCAATCACGGCTTCGATGTCTTCGAGCGAAGCCGCGGCGAGATCCTCGATTTTCGGATATCGCCCCACGAGGCGGTCGAATGCCGCCCCCGACACCTCGTCATAGGTCCGGCCGCTCAGACAGGATTTGACCAGTTGACTAATAGGGTCGTGCCGGAGCGCATCGCGCACCGCGCCGAAGCCTTCGCGAAGGCGGTTACGAATGAAGAGGAGGTCGGCCGGCTGGCCAAAGGCGAGAGCGGTTTGCATGAGAATCATATGGAACAAAAAGAGAACAAATGCAAGCCCCGTCAGCACCGGCCATGACTTTGTGGCGCTGGCGCCTCCTCTCCGATCAAGTCCTTTCGGGACAATCGATCCCTGCGCCCGTTTGTTGCGCGAGGGCCCGATCGCGAGGGTTTTGCCCGCGAAATGCCGGGCCGCGGCACGCGTCTGCTTGTGCTTGACGGGTTCTTGCGCGACCGGATATCAGCGCCCGCACCTGATATGCTTGTCTTCAGCTCGCGCGTTTCCGCGAGGCCTCTTTCGCCCAACGGTCGTCATGCAAAACAAGAAAAAGCTGAGCCTGTACGTTCCGCAGCCGGCCCAACGCCCCGGCGACAGTCCCGATTTCAGCAGCCTCGTCATACCGCCTCCGGGCGACGTGCCGCGGCCCGACAGCGCCGTCGCCGCCCATGAGATTTCCGACCTCGCGTTCAAGCTGATCCGCGTGCTCGACGATGACGGCAAGGCGATGGGTCCGTGGAATCCGCGGCTCGACACGGAAACGCTGAAGCGCGGCTTGCGCCTGATGATGCTCACGCGCGCCTATGACGACCGCATGTATCGCGCGCAGCGCCAGGGCAAGACGTCGTTCTACATGAAATGCACCGGCGAGGAGGCGGTCGGCGATCGCGCAGGCGATGGCGCTCGACCGCAACGACATGTGCTTCCCCAGCTACCGCCAGCAGGGCCTGCTTCTGACGCGCGGCTATCCGCTGCGTCGACATGATGTGCCAGGTCTATTCCAACGCGCGCGATCCGCTGAAGGGCCGGCAATTGCCGATCATGTATTCGAGCAAGGAATTCGGGTTCTTCTCGATCTCCGGCAATCTCGGCACGCAGTTCAGCCAGGCGGTCGGCTGGGCGATGGCGTCGGCCTACAAGGGCGACGACCGCATCGCGGCCACCTGGATCGGCGAAGGCGCGACCGCCGAAGGCGATTTCCACCACGCGCTCACCTTCGCCGTCCGTCTATCGCGCGCCGGTGATCCTCAACGTCGTCAACAACCAATGGGCGATCTCGAGCTTCCACGGCATCGCCGGCGGCGAGCAGGCCACGTTCGCCGCGCGCGCGATCGGCTATGGCCTTGCCGGGCCTGCGCGTGGACGGCAATGATTTCCTCGCCGTCTATGCGGCGACGCAATGGGCGGCGGAGCGGGCGCGCGCCAATCTCGGCGCCACGCTGATCGAACTCTACACCTATCGCGCCGAAGGCCATTCGACGAGCGACGATCCGAGCCGCTATCGCCCCGCGGACGAAGCCAAGAATTGGCCGCTGGGCGATCCCATCGAGCGGCTCAAGGCGCATCTGATCGGCGCTGGGCGAATGGTCGGAAGCCGAGCACGAAGCGACGCAGAAGGACGTTGCGAAGAGGTGCGCGCCGCCAACAAGGAAGCCGAGAGCTACGGCACGCTTGGGCAGCCGGCAATCTGCCGAGCGCCAAAACGATGTTCGAGGACGTCTACAAGGAAATGCCCTGGCATCTGCGGCGGCAGCGCCAGGAATTGGGTGTCTGAATCATGGCCGCGATGAACATGATCCAGGCGCTCAACTCGGCCATGGACGTGATGCTGGCGCGCGATCCCGACGTGCTCGTCTTCGGCGAGGATGTCGGCTATTTCGGCGGCGTGTTCCGCGCCACCGACGGGCTGCAGAAGAAGCACGGCATCACGCGCTGCTTCGATACGCCGATCGGCGAAGGCGGCATCATCGCGGCCGCGATCGGCATGGGCGCCTACGGCCTGCGGCCCGTCGTGGAAATCCAGTTCGCCGATTACATCTATCCGGCGTTCGACCAGATCGTCTCGGAAGCGGCGCGGCTGCGCTACCGCTCGGCGGGCGATTTCTGGCGCCCCATGACGATGCGCACGCCCTATGGCGGCGGCATCTTCGGCGGCCAGACGCACAGCCAGAGCCCCGAAGCGCTGTTCACCCATGTCGCCGGGCTGAAGACGGTGATCCCGTCCACGCCCTACGACGCCAAGGGACTTGCTGATCAGCGCCATCGAGGACGACGATCCGGTCATCTTCCTCGAGCCCAAGCGCATCTATAACGGCCCGTTCGACGGCCATCACGACCGGCCGGTCTCGCCCTGGTCGAAGCATCCCGCGAGCGAAGTGCCGGAAGGCTATTACACGGTGCCGCTCGGCAAGGCGGCAGTGGTGCGCGAGGGCGGCGATCTCACGGTGCTCGCCTACGGCACGATGGTGCATGTGGCGCTCGCCGCGGCCGAGGACAGCGGCATCGATGCCGAGGTGATCGATCTGCGCACGCATGCTGCCGCTCGACATCGAGGCGATCGTGCGCTCGGTCGAGAAGACCGGCCGCTGCGTGATCGTGCACGAAGCGACGCGCACCAGCGGCTTCGGCGCGGAGCTTTCGGCGCTGGTGCAGGAGACATTGCTTCTATCATCTCGAAGCGCCGATCGAGCGCGTGACCGGCTGGGACACGCCCTATCCGCATGCCTTCGAATGGGAGTATTTCCCGGGCCCGGCGCGGGTCGTCGACGCCATGCGCCGCGCGATGGAGAGCTTAAGATGGGACGCTATGTCTTCAAGCTGCCCGATGTCGGCGAAGGCACGGCCGAGGCCGAGATCGTCGCCTGGCACGTCGCGGTCGGCGACCGCATCGAGGAGGACCAGCATCTGGTCGACGTGATGACCGACAAGGCGACGGTCGAAATGACGTCGCCGGTCGCCGGCGTTGTACGTCTCGCTGCACGGCGAGCCGGGCGACATGGCAGCTGTCGGCGCGCCGCTGGTCGAGTTCGAAGTCGAAGGCGAGGGCAACGCCAAGGCCGCGCCGGCCGCAAAGCCGGTGGCGCCGAACCTGCGGAACCCGCTCGTCCGGCCAAGCCGTCGCCGAGAAGGCGAAAGCAGCAGCGCGCGCGAAGAGCGCGCGACGGCGAGTGAAAAGCCTCCATTCGCGCCCAAGGTAGCCGTGCCCGTCGCACGCGTGCCGCGGTGCCAAGCCGCTCGCCTCGCCGGCGGTGCGCCAGCGCGCGGAAGAACTTGGCATCGATCTGCAATTCGTGCCCGGCACGGGCCCCGCGGGCCGCATCGGCCACGCCGATCTCGACGCCTATATCGCGTCCGGTGGTCGAGCGCGCATCCGCGCGTTCGTCCTACGCGCAGCGCGACGGGGTCGAAGAGGTCAAGGTCATCGGGCTCCGGCGCAAGATCGCCGAGCAGATGCAGGAATCGAAGCGCCGCATTCCCCATTTCGCCTATGTCGAAGAGATCGACATGACGGAGCTGGAGAGCCTGCGCGCGCATCTGAACGCGACGCAAATCCGCGGACAAGCCGAAACTGACCCTGCTGCCGTTCCTGATGCGCGGGCTGGTGCAGGTTGCTGCCGCAATATCCGCAGATCAATGCGCGCTTCGACGACGAGGCCGGCGTCGTGCACCGCCACGCGCCGGTCCATATCGGCATCGCGACGCAGACGGCGAACGGCCTGATCGTGCCGGTGGTGCGCCACGCCGAAGCGCGCGACATCTGGGACAGCGCCGCCGAAGTGGCACGCCTGGCCCAGCTCACCCGCGACGGCAAGGCGACGCGCGACGATCTGTCCGGCTCGACCATCACCATCACCAGCCTCGGCGCGCTGGGCGGCGTGGTGACCACGCCGGTCATCAACCGTCCGGAAGTCGCGATCATCGGCCCGAACGCGATCGTCGAGCGGCCCGTCGTGCGCGGCGGCCAGATCGTGGTGCGCAAGATGATGAACCTGTCGTCGTCGTTCGATCATCGCGTGGTCGACGGCTACGACGCGGCGGAATTCATCCAGCGCTGAAGGCGCTGCTCGAACATCCGGCGACCTTGTTCATGGAATAGGCGAATGGCGAATAGCGAGTAGCGAATGGTGGCCTCTGCTTTCTATTCGCCACTCGCCACTCGCTATTCGCCTTTATGAAACGGATTCGCCATGCCTGAGACCATTCACGCAAAAGTCCTCGTCGTCGGCGGCGGACCGGGCGGCTATGTCGCCGCGATCCGTGCGGGGCAGCTTGGCCTCGATACCGTGCTGGTCGAACGCGACAAGCTGGGCGGCACTTGCCTGATCCGCGGCTGCATCCCGTCCAAGGCGATGATCCATGTGGCGGGCGAGTTCGAGACCATGGCCCGCGCCGCCGGCAAAGCGCCGCCACGGCATTGCGCTGAAGGCCCCGCCCGCGCTCGACATGGCCGGAGACCGTGCGCTGGAAGGAAACCATCGTCGCCAAGCTCAATGGCGGCGTCGCCGCACTTCTCAAGCGCGCGAAAGTACGCGTGCTGAGCGGCTGGGCGAATTTCTCCGACGCCAGGACCTGCGACGGTCGCAATGGCGAATGGCGAAACCGTCACTGTCACGGCCGAGCACGTGATCCTCGCCAACGGATCGGTTCCCGTCGAATTGCCGTTCCTGCCGTTCGGCGGACCTGTCATCTCATCGACCGAAGCATTGTCGCTCGACGCGTTGCCGAAACGCCTGGTCGTGGTGGGCGCGGGCTATATCGGGCTCGAACTGGGCATCGCGTTCCGCAAGCTGGGCGCCGAAGTGACCGTCGTCGAGGCGTTGGGACAGGTTCTGCCGCTTTACGACGCGCCGCTGGTCGAGCCGGTGCGCAAATGGCTGGAGCGCCATGGCGTCACGCTGCATCTGAACGCCAAGGCAAAGGGTCTCGAGACGGAAAAGGGCGGCGCGGTGCTTGCCGTCGAAACGAAAGACGGCGCGACCTTGCGGCTTCCCGCCGACAAGATTCTCGTCACCGTCGGGCGGAAGCCGAACACGCAAGGCTGGGGCCTTGAGAATATGGCCGTCGACATGGCGGGCCGTTTCATCAAGGTCGACGATCATTGCCACACTTCGATGAAAAATGTCTGGGCGATCGGCGATCTGGTGGGCGAGCCGATGCTCGCGCACAAGGCGGCGGCGCAGGGCGAAATGGTGGCGGAGATCATCGCGGGCGGGAAGCGCCGCTTTAATCCCGTGGCCATCGCGGCCGTCTGCTTCACCGAGCCGGAAGTCGTCAGTGCCGGGCTGTTGCCCACCGACGAAGCCGCCAAAGCCGTGAAGACCGTCTCGGCAATGTTCCCGTTTTCCGCCAACGGGCGCGCGCTCAGCATGGACGCGGGCGACGAGGGCGGTTTCGTGCGCGTGTTGGCGCGGGAAGACGATCATCGCATTCTCGGCATCCAGGCCGTGGGCGCGCATGTGTCGGAATTGTCGGCGGAGTTCGCGCTGGCGCTGGAAATGGGCGCGTTGCTGGAAGACGTCGCCGGCACGATCCACGTCCATCCGACCTTAAGCGAAGCGTTCCACGAAGCCTGCCTGCGCGCGCTGGGCCACGCGATTCACATTTAGGGTGCTCTATACCTATCGCCCACCTGCCGCGAGGTCGGCGGCGATACTGTCGTGCGCATTCTGCCAATCCACGTATAGCGGTTTTTGTTCGATTGCCTTCCAGCCGGGTTCGTCGAAGAAGGCGGGAGCGATGGCCTTGTCGAAAGGTATCGTGAACAGCGCAAATTCCTTCAGGTCGTAGGCGCGGGCCAGCCATTTGACCGCATCCGGATAATCGGCCGCGACCGCATAGGAATCGCCCAGATCGGTTGCGGCCAGATCGCCGTCCGGAAACTGCGACGCGAGCTTGTCCATGATAGTTCGTGCGTCGTCGAGGCGATGTTCGCCCACGGCAATGTCGAAATCGCAGCCATCGGCGTCGGACTGATCCTTCGCGGCGACGAGTTTCGCCCCGATGGCGCGCGCGTCGTTCAGGCGACCGCTATGGGCATATCCGGTGCATAATATTGCGAGAATGTAGGGCTGGTTCGGTTCCAGCGCACGCGCGTCGTTCGCCGCCGCGGCAGACTTGCCGAACCGTGCGACATGATTGAGGGCTGCGGCGACATTCAAACGATCGACGAAGGACAGCGGATCGAGCTTGACCGCACCGCGCGCGGCTGCGAGCGCCAGTTCCGGAAAGCCGAGAAGCTGGTAATAGCGGAACATCTCATGCAGCACCGGCGCGCTGTTCGGATTGATCGCCTGCAGGCTCCGCGCGTCGGCGCTCGCGGCCTGCCAGTCCTGCTTGTGCAGCGCGAGGTCGAGATGGGATGCCAGCGCACTCACATTTCGAGGATCGAGCGCCAGCGCGCGCGCGAGCGCAACGTCGGCGGCGGGGATGAGATCCTTCTGCTCCGAATGGTATTCGGCCACATTGATATAGGCCCGTCCCAATGCGGCGAAGCCTTCCGCGAAATCCGGCTGTATCGCCGTCACGTCCTTGAACAGCGCAAGCGCTTTTTCGGAGCCGTCTTTCGTTCGCGGTCCCAGATCGTGCTGGCCTTCCAGATATTTCCGATACGCTTCGGCGTTGATGGCATTGGGCTTGTTGGCGGCCGCCGGGCCGTGCGACGGCAGCAGCTTGTGTGTCAGCGCTTCGGTGATCGCCCGGGCGATATCATCCTCCAGCACCAGCACGTCGGTCAGCGAGCGGTCGTAGGTTTCGGACCACAGATGATAGCCGTCGGCGGCATTGATGAGTTGGGCCGTGATGCGGATATGGGCGCCGCTTTCGCGCACGCTGCCTTCCAGGACCGTGCGCACGGCAAGGATGCGGGCAATGTCCTTGATATCCCCGTTCTTCCCTTTGAAGGCGAAAGAAGACGTCCGTGCGGCCACCAAAAGGTCGGGAATGTTGGCGAGGTCGTTCAGCAGCTCTTCCGAAATGCCGTCGGAGAAATACTCCTTGCCCGGATCGCCGCTCATGTTCACGAAAGGCAAGACGGCGATGGACGCCCCGGCGGGCGCGGCGACTTGCGGCGCTTCGGTCCTCGCGGGTGCATGCGACAGCTGATAGGCGATATCGCCGATCGAAAAGACGATGAGGCCCCCGAACAGCGAGAGCGCCATCAGATGCGCGCGCCCCAGCGTGCGCCGGGGGCCTTCGCTGGCGGCGAGATGGGGCGCATAGAGCCAGGCGAGCCCGATCGTCAGGGGAAATCCCAGAAGGACGAAAATGATGAACGCGCGCAGCACCCATGCGGGCGCTTCGAAGGCGGGAAGGGCAACGGAGGCCACCTGCACGAGAACCCAGCCGGCGACCGCATAGGCCGCCGCGATCCGGTCGATCCGTCTCGATTGCAGAATTTGGAGGAGGCGTTCCATTCGCTCTTTTCGGTCACGCGGCACAATGTGCAACCCTGGGGCGCGATGGCCCAGCCGATTCCCGATGATGGGCGCACCGGGACACGAGTGCAACCGTGCGTCATTATCCAAACCCGGGCCGGGATGTGTCAAACCGGCACCATGGCGCGCGTTCACGGAGCGTGTATGATCGCCCGGTACAGCTGGGGGAATTGGCATGCGCGGTTGGCTTCTATTCGCATCTGTTGCACCTCTCGTCCTCACATCTCAGTTTGCTTTGGGCGGAACAGGAATTGGCAAAGGCAACGTATCGCGGCTGCACGCCGTTGGAGCCGAAGCGCCGACGCCTCCGATCGAGCGGGGACCGGTCACGAGAATTGATTCGACGGGCATGAATTTCGATTGTCACGCGCCCGACGGAAGCCACACCTTCCAGGTGAGAGCGACCACGAAATTCCGCCGCGGCAAGGACACCGCCGGCTTCAGCGACATGCAGACCGGCGGCACCGTCCAGGTCCTGTATCACATGGAAGGTCAGCTCGTTGTGGCCGACTTGGTGGTGCTCTCGTCCTGAAGCCGCGTGAAAGGCTATCCGAGGGTCTTGCCGCGCATGGCGGGGCGCGGCGGCGTCGCAAACGCGGGATCAATCTCGACCGCTGTATGAAATAAGGCTATCCCCTCGCGCCAAAGTACGCAGCCGCGCGATCCCAAACCGGGGTATTCAGTTCGCCTGACGACATGACCGCCGCTCCCGACGGAATTCCCCTTCCCCAGCGCTATTGGGCCATCGTCACTATTGCGCTCGGCATCACGATGGCGGTGATGGACAGCGCCATCGCCAATGTCGCGCTGCCCACCATCGCGCGCGACCTGCACACCAATTCCGCGTTCTCGATCTGGATCGTCAACGGCTATCAGCTTGCGATCACGATCTCGCTTTTGCCGCTGGCGTCGCTGGGCGACATCGTGGGCTATCGCCGCGTCTATCTCGCGGGCCTCCTGCTGTTCGCGCTTGCGTCGCTGGGTTGCGCGCTGTCGGATTCGCTGCCCGTTCTCGCGCTCGCCCGGGTCGTGCAGGGTTTTGGCGCGGCCGGGATCATGAGCGTGAACACCGCGCTCATCCGCACCATCTATCCCCACGCGCATCTTGGACGCGGCATCGGGATCAATGTCCTGGTCGTCGCCGTGTCCGCGGCCGCCGGCCCGACGATTGCAAGCGCGATTCTCTCGCTCGCGCACTGGCCGTGGCTTTTCGCCGTCAACGTGCCCATCGGGATTGTGGCGCTTGCGGTGGGCTTGTGTGCATTGCCGCGGGCGGTGCGCGCACGCCACAGTTTCGACTTTGCCGGCGCGGCCCTCAGTGCGGCGACCTTTGGCCTTCTGATCGGCAGCATCGATGCAGCGGGGCATGGCGAGCAGCTTCTTCTTGTCGCGGCGGAACTCGCGGCGACTGCCATTTGTGGCTATTTCCTCGTGCGGCGCGAACTCACGCGCTCGTCGCCGCTCGTGCCCGTCGATCTGTTGCGCATCCCGGTCTTTTCGCTTTCGTTCGGAACTTCGATCTGTTCTTTCGCGGCGCAGATGCTCGCATTCGTGGCGCTGCCGTTTCACCTGCAGAACGAATATGGCTACTCGGCGGTACAGACGGGTCTCCTGATCACGCCGTGGCCGATCGCTATCGGCGTCGTCGCACCCATCGCCGGAAGGCTCGCCGACAAATATCCGGCCGGGATACTGGGCGGCGCGGGGTTGGTTGTTTTCGCCAGCGGTTTGCTGTCGCTCGCATTCCTGCCTGCGCATCCCACATTCGTCGAGGTAGGCTGGCGCATGGCGCTGGCCGGTTCGAGCTTCGGATTGTTCCAGTCGCCCAACAATCGGGCGATGATCTCGGCCGCGCCGCGCGAGCGCAGCGGCGGAGCCAGTGGAATGTTGGGCACCGCGCGGCTCCTGGGACAAACGATTGGGGCAGCCTTGGTCGCGCTGTTGTTCGGACGCATCCCGCATCACGCGACGACGATCGCGCTTTTCGTCGCGACGGGATTCGCCATCGTGGGCGCCGGCGTCAGCATGCTGCGGCTTGTCGAAAAACCTGCGGTATCGCCGGCCGCGCCCCATGACCGGATTGTCGCGCCCGATTGAGGCGGCCCTCGGTCCGGCCGTGCAACCGGCCACGCGCGTCGGCGTTTGCCCTGAAGCGACCTTGCGCAAACAGGAGAAGGACATGCCCCACGGCGACAAATCGAGTTACAGCAACAAGCAAAAGCGCATGGCCGAGCACATCGAGGAAGGTTATGAGGGTCGCGGCCTTGGCGAGAAGGAAGCCGAGCGCCGCGCCTGGGCGACCGTCAACAAGGAAACCCACGGCGGCAAGAAGAGCGGTTCCGGCCGCGGCAGAAAGGAAGATCATTCGCCGTCGCGCAAAGGCGGCAGGCTCGGCGGCCGTGCAGCGGCGAACCGGCCCGCCGCGGCGCGCTCGGCGTCGGCCAAGATGGCTGCCGCAACGCGCAAGCGCAGCAAGAGTTGAAGCTCAGGCCGATCCGGGAACTCCCGGCCGCACAACGGCGTTCGGAATGAGAGCGGGCCGTCGAAGGTCAGCAGAGACAAACCATGCTTGGATGGGCCCTGATTTTTCTGGTCGTCGCGATCGTCGCCGGCGTTTTGGGCTTCGGCGGAGTTGCGATCGCGTCGGCGGAAATCGCAAAAATTATCTTCGTCGTCTTCCTGGTTCTGTTCGCGGTGAGCTTGGTCGCCGGCTTGATGCGCGGCCGTCCGCCAACCGTTTAAGCGACGGCCCCTTCCGGAGAAGATTGTGCGGCGCGCGAATCCATCGCCTCCGGATCCGGAAACACGATTTCGACTGACGTACCGTTTCCCTTGGTCGAACGGATATCGGCGACGCCCGAGATTTGCTGGCCGAAAGTGCGGATCAGGCGCGCACCGACGCTTGCATCGGCATCCGCATAATCGAAGCCGATGCCGTCGTCCTCCACGGCCAAGCGCTGCATGCCGCCGTCGAGCCGGGTCAGGCTCACGCGCACCGTACCTCCGCGTCCCGGCGGAAAGGCGTGTTTGAAGACGTTGGTGAGCGCCTCCACCGTGAAGAGCGCGAGCGGAACCGCGAAATCACCCGGTACCTGGTGCCGAGGCACGTCGACCACGATCCGGACGTCGCGACGGTTACCGGCAAATCCTTCGTTGATCTGTTCCGCCAATTGCTCGATCAGCGATTTGATGTCCATGGACGGCTGGTTGTCGATCTCGAAAAGAACGCGATGCACAAGCGCCAGCGCATCGATACGCGCGCGCGCCTGCCGCAACACCTGCTTGGCGCCGGGGTCTTCCAGCCGCGCGGCCTGCAGGCTGAGCAGGCTCATCACGACTTGCAGGTTGTTTTTCACCCGATGATGGATTTCCCGGACCAGCATCGTCTTTTGCGCCACGGCTTCGCGCAGCGAGCGGTCCCGGTCCTGGATCGAGTTCGGCCATTTCGGCCAGGGCGTCGCCCAAAACGCGAAATTCCGACGGCGCGTCGTCGAGAACGGGCCTCAGTGCATAGTGTCCCGCGCGATAGGCCGCCGCCACGCGCCGCAGATAGATGATCCAGCGCGTCAGTTGGCGATCCGTGACGAACCAGATCGCGAGCCAGGTGATCACGATCATCAGCACCGGCAGCACAAAGTCGGCCAGGACATGAATGTAGGTCGGCGAGAAAGGGCCCACCTGGGGCATCGCGAAGCCTACGAACACATTGTCGCCGAGGAGCGCCGCTATGGAATAGTTCCACTTGTCGCCATTCTTATCTGTCGCCGAATGAAGGCTGCCGGCGGCATGCAGGCGGTTCAGCGCCTGTGCGAAGATGGCGGTGGCGACGTCGCGGTTGTTGAAGGCGATGAACTTTCCGGAGCGGTCGAAAATTGCGACCACGGAATCCGCCGGCAAGGGGCTCGCCTGCACCATATAGTCGAGCCAGCGCAAATCGACCGAGATTCCGATCGCGCCCTGAAACCGTCCTTTTGCATCGTGCAGCGGCAGCATGCCCTGAATGAAGGGCCGGCGCGTGATGCGGCCCACGGTTTCGCCGCTGACCAGGAAATCGTCATGCTGCGCGATTCCCTTCCAGATGGCGCGATCCGTTACGCTTGTGCCGCGGCCACGCGGATCGGCGGAGCAGACCATGATTTCGTTCGCATCGATGCGGCTGATGTTCCGGAAAAAGGAAAGCCCGCGCAGCGCGTCTGACAAATCCTGATCGCACTTTTCCGTGGCGCCGCGGACATCGGGCAAATTGGCCAGCGCGCGCGCGATCTGTTCGCCCGAAGCCAGCACGTTCTGCTCCGGAGTCGCCGTTTCGCGCGCGGTCGCGGACAGTTGCGCCCGTATGTCAGCCCTGTCGTGTCGCGCGCGATCGACGCCCTGCATCATGCTGGCGACCGCGATCGGCAGCAACGCGATGGTGACCGTGATAATCAGGCGAAGTCGAAGCAAGCCGCTATAGGGAGGAAGCGCCTTTGGATCGGCGTTTTCCGGCATGCGATCCGGCGCCCGGCGCCAGGCGATCCAGTTGCGCCATGATTTCATTTGCGGCGTCTCCTTCCGCCGGCTTGGACGCCGGCGGCAATGGCTCATCGCCGTCCAATATCGCCATCAACGTCTTGCGCGCCCGCGCGACCCGGCTCTTGACCGTGCCGACGGCGCAATGGCAAATCGCCGCCGCATCTTCGTAAGAGAACCCGCCGGCGCCGACAAGTATCAGAGCCTCGCGTTGCTCGTCGGACAACGAACTCAACGCGCGCGCCGTGTCGGAAAGTTCGGCCGCCCAGCCTTGCTCGGACGACAGACCGGGAATCCGTTCCGCCGCATCCTGGTCCCAGGGCGCCTGCCGCCAGGCGCGGCGGCGGTCGGAATAGAACTGGTTGCGCAGGATCGTGAACAGCCAGGCCTTCAGATTGGTGCCGGGCGCGAAGCTCGCGCGCGCCTGCCAGGCCTTGACCAGGGTCTCTTGCGCGAGATCGTCGGCCATGTCGGGATTGCCGCACAGCGAACGG
This sequence comes from uncultured Alphaproteobacteria bacterium, assembly GCA_963760345.1. Taxonomy (GTDB): domain Bacteria; phylum Pseudomonadota; class Alphaproteobacteria; order Micropepsales; family Micropepsaceae; genus Rhizomicrobium. Next base: position 354,288 of record CAVXCU010000001.1, on the reverse strand, counting down.
GCGAACGCCCGCAGAAACGGAATCAGATCGAGCAAATCCGCTTTGAATTGGGCGGCGTTTGCATCGGGCTTGCCTCGCGAACGCACGCTGCTCTCGGGAGCCGTCACGAGCGATCGTCTCCGTTGTTGTCTTCCGGTTCATCCATTTTGTGCAAAAGCGCGATGAAGTCGTCAGGCACGGGCTCCTTGGCGACGTCCTCGAACATGCGCCGCAATTCGCGGCCGATGGCGCGCTGCCGGGACCGGATGGTTTGATTTTTCTCGCGGTCAGGTCTTTGGTCTTTTGTCACGGATCGAAAATCCCAGCCCAAACGCCGACTTGCAACTGTCACAACCTGCACTCCGACGTTGTACAAAATGCCCTAATCGAACCAACTTTTCGGCGGGTCCAGCGTCCCCCAGTCAACTGGCCCGAATTAGACAAACGCCCGGAATATCATAAGGTTCCGTGGCTGGAACTTTTGTCAGTCCCATGTGTTTCTAAGGCAGGATTTGTTAATCCGAAGAAGGAGCTGGCCCATGAACATGACACAAGCCCTAGCGCCTCATTTGCCCTATTTGCGCAGATATGCCCGGGCTTTGACCGGTTCGCAGGCCAGCGGCGATTCTTACGTTCGGGCCGCGCTGACGGCCCTGGTGTCGGGCGAGCAGGTTCTGGACGAAGGGTTCGCGCCCCGTGTCGCGCTGTACCGGCTCTTTCAAAAAATCTGGTCGAGTACGGCCACCCATTTCGATGACGCCGATACCCAACCGGTCTCCCCCACGCCCGAAGGACGGCTGCAATCTCTCTCCTCCATACGCCGCGCCGCGCTTTTGCTGACGTCTGTTGAGTCGTTCAGCCTGGAAGAAGCCGGCGCGATTCTCGACGAAACGCCGGAAGCGGTCGAACGCGAGATCGTCGACGCGCAACGCGCCATCGAAGGCGAATTGGTGTCGAAGGTTCTGATCATCGAAGACGAGCCGATCATCGCGCTCGATCTCGAAAATCTCGTGACGGAACTCGGCCACGAAGTGGTGGGCACGGCGGCAACGCGCGATCAGGCCGTCAAGCTCGCGCTCGCGAAGAAGCCTGGACTCGTTCTGGCCGATATCAATCTTGGCGAAGGCGGATCCGGCATCGACGCGGTGAGCGAGATACTCGCAAGCTTCGACGTTCCCGTGATCTTCGTCACGGCCTATCCGGAGAAGCTTCTGACCGGCGAAAGGCCCGAGCCGACTTATCTGATCGCCAAGCCCTTCCTGCCGGAGACCGTTCAGGCAACGGTGGGCCAGGCGCTGTTCTTCCATCCGCTCAGGCGGAGAGCCGCCGCCTGAGGGCGACATAAATCACTTTGGAACGGCCTGCGTCCTCCGCACGTTCCCGCTTCAAGAGAATTCATGTGGCGAACGGAGGATGCCATGGCGATCAGACGCAAAAAGAACGGAAACGGCGCGAGAAACGTCGAGGCGCGGCTTGCAGCTTTGCGCCAGGATTTCGACGCATTGCAGGACGATATGAAGGGCCTCGCGGTCGGCGCCGGTGAAGTTGCAAGCGAACATGTGAACGGGCTGGTGCGCGCGACCGAAGATGCGGCAGGCCAGGCGTTCGAAGACGCCGGGGAATGGGCGAACGGCAACGTCAATTCGTTGCGCGATGTCGTCCGCGACCAGCCATTCGCGTCCTGCATGCTGTCATTGGGCGCCGGCGCGCTTGTGGGTGCGCTGTTTCTGCGCCGCTGATTCCGGTCCCGGTTCCGCGAATCAAGCCTGGGCTTCGCTGTCGCCGCTTTTTCCAGTCTGAAGGAATGTGGTCACGCTCGGATGGGTGCTGGTCTTCTTCCTCTTTGCGCTGGTGGCCGGGTATCTGGGCTTTTTCGGTCTTGCGGGCCTCGCGGCGACCATCGCGAAGGTGCTGCTGCTGGTCTTCCTGATCCTCTTGGTCCTCGGCGCCTTTTCCGACGCATTGCGGGGACGGCCGCCGATCTGAGCGGTGCCGGCGGGGTCCTGCCGTTGCGCCATCATCGGCAGGTTGCTCAAAAATGTCAGTGAATTCAAAGACTTGAGCAGAGAACATCTTGCAGCAATTATTCTTAAGAAATTTTGGAACCGATTTGAGGGGGACCACGTTCTATTCCCCGAGCGGATGTCCGATCCGGTACGCCCCAGCCCCTTCGACACCCCGCATCGGGTGTCCGCTCACTTCCCTCCCCCTCCGAAAGTTCCCGGCGCGAGATTCGCGTCGACCGCGCATGCGGCTTGGCCGCGATTCGGAACCCCGGCCCTTTGGCGCTCGTTTCCTGAGTCCGGGCAGGAAGGACAAAGCCATGGACACGCGAAATCCGCAGACCATCAGCAAGACCGAGGCACGCCAGGGCGAAACGTCGGGCCATGTCCGCTACATGCTGGTCGTCAGCACCGTGCTCGTGATCGTGGCGTTCGCGATCATCTATTACTTCTACCGCTGAGCCGGGGTCAGTCTTTCGCGCGCTCCACATAGGAGCCGTCTTCGGTCAGCACGACCACGCGCACGCCCGGCACGATATGCGTGGGCACCATGGTGCGGGCGCCATTCGACAGCTTGGCGGGCTTGAACGATCCCGACGCCGTCTGGCCTTTCACCACCGGTTCCGTTTCGACAATTTCCAGGGTTACGCGCGCCGGCAGTTCGATTGAGATCGGCGTGCCATTGTGCGTGGACAGCCGCACTTCCATGTTCTCCGCCAGATAGAGCGCCGCGTCGCCCAGAATGCTCGCGGGAACGGAGACCTGGTCGAACGTTTCGGGATCCATGAAGATGTAGTGATCGCCGTCGTGATAGAGGTAATTGTGCGTGCGCTCCTCGATATAGGCCTTTTCGAGCGTGTCGGTCGTCTTGTAGCGGTCGTTGATCTTCACGCCGTCGCTGATGCGGCGCATTTCGAGATGGGTGACGGGCGTGCCCTTGCCGGGATGGATGTTCTCGGCCGTCAGCACGACGTAGAGCTTGCCGTTCATCTCGATAACGTTGCCCTTGCGGACATTGCTGGCGATCACCGAAACCACTGGACACCTCTGAATGCGGACGGGCGCGGTCATAGCAGCCGCTTTGCCATTGGCCAAGAGGAGCGGTGACGCCCGAGAGGCGATGAGGGTAAACTGATGCCGGACGCCGCAGGGAGCAGCAATTGACGGGACCTTCGCCCTGGTGGGCGCGGCACGTGCACGAAGACCGCAAGGATCGCTTGCGCATGCGTGGGCGCATCAAGGCCGCGATCCGGCGGCGTTTCGAAGACGACGGGTTTGTCGAGGTCGAATGCGGCGCGCTCCAAATCTCGCCCGGCAACGAAGCCCATCTGCACGCGTTTGCGACCGAATTCGTCGCGCCCGGCGGCGCGCGCGAGCGGCTCTATCTCCATACGTCGCCCGAATTCGCCAGCAAGAAGCTGCTGGCGGCGGGCGAGCGGCGCATCTTCGATTTCGCGCGCGTGTTCCGCAATCGCGAGCGGGGCGCGCTGCATGCGCCGGAATTCACCATGCTCGAATGGTATCGCGCGCTGGAGACCTACGACGCGGTCGTCGAGGATTGCCTCTCCATCCTGCGTCTTGCCGCCGATACCGCGGCGGCGCGCGAATTCGCATATCGTGACCGGCGTTGCGATCCGCGCGCCGAGGCCGAGCGCGTGACGCTGGCCGAGGCGTTTCGCGCGTTCGCCGGAATCGATCTGCTCGCCACGCTGGATGCAAACGGAACCGGCGATCGCGAGGCGCTTGCGCGCGGCGCGCGAAAGGCCGGCATCGACATCGCCGGCGACGACAACTGGTCCGACATTTTCAGCAAGGTCTTGGTGGCGAAGGTCGAGCCGCGTCTCGGCAATGGACGCCCCACCGTTCTCTGCGAATATCCCCGCTGCGAAGCAGCGCTTGCCCGCGCCTCATCGCGCGATCCGCGCGTCGCCGAGCGGTTCGAGCTTTATGTCTGCGGCGTGGAGTTGGCCAATGGCTTCGGCGAATTGACCGATGCGGCCGAACAGCGGCGCCGTTTCGAGCTCGAAATGGACGAGAAGCAGCGCATCTATGGCGAGCGCTATCCCGTGGACGAGGATTTCCTAGCGGCCCTCGGCGAAATGCCGTCAGCTTCGGGCGTGGCGCTCGGTTTCGACCGCCTCGTCATGCTGGCGGTCGGCGCCCGCAGGATCGACGATGTGATCTGGACGCCGCTTCCTCAGCGGTAGGATTCGTTGACCGCTTCGAGTGCCTTCGCGCCGGGGCACAGTTCTTTTTCGCCGAGCCGGTTCAAGGGCACGCTCACCGTGTTCAGATGCGCGTGCAGATCTTCGGGCTCCGGATCGAGATAGAGCAGACCCCGTCACCACTTCGCCGGCCGCATGGCGCGCCTGCAGATAGCCCATCGCGGCGACCCGGTCGCGCGGATCGTAATCGGCGTGCAGCTTGGCAAGGCGAATCAGCGAGCCGTCATGCTGGGTGACGATCGTCCACCGTGCCGGGCGCGTAGTCGACCTTGATCTGCGCCCGCGCGGGTGACGAAATCGAGCCGGTTCACCGCCTCGTTGTGCTCGCGCACGAAATCGTAGGATTTCGTCGAGCGCGGGATTGTTGTTGAACTGCACGCAGGGGCAGACCACGTCGATGACCGCCGAACCCTGATGCGCGATCGCCGCCTTCAGCAGCGGCACCAATTGCGTCTTGTCGCCGGAGAAGCTGCGCGCCACGAACGTCGCGCCCAGGATCAAGCGCGAGGCTCGACCAGATCGATCGGCGAGTCGCTGTTGCACAGCGGTCTTGCTTTTCGAGCCCTTGTCGGCGGTGGCGGAGAATTGCCCTTTGGTCAGGCCGTAGACGCCGTTGTTCTCGCAGATATAGACCATGTTCACGCCGCGCCGCACGCAATGGGCGAACTGGCCGAGCCCGATGGAGGCGGAGTCGCCGTCGCCGGAAACGCCCAGATAGATCAGATCGCGATTGGCGAGATTGGCGCCGGTCAGCACCGACGGCATACGGCCATGCACGCTGTTGAAGCCGTGGCTGTGGCCCAGGAGATAGTCCGGCGTCTTCGACGAACAGCCGATGCCCGACAGCTTCGCCACGCGATGCGGCTCGATATCGAGCTCGAAGCAGGCCTGGATCAGCGACGAGCTGATCGAATCGTGACCGCAGCCGGCGCACAGGGTCGAGATCGATCCTTCGTAGTCGCGGTGCGTGAAGCCGAGCTTGTTCTTCGGCAGGCCCGGATGACGCAGCTTCGGTTTGGTGATGTAGGTCATTCCGCGGCCTCTTGGCGCTTGAGGCTCATGCGTTCGGCGATCGCGCCGGTGATGAAGCGCGCGGTGATCGGCGTGCCGTCATAGTGAAGGATGGAGATGAAGCGCGCCGGATCGATGGCGCATTCGTTGACGATGAGCTTCTGCAGCTGCGCGTCGCGGTTCTGCTCCACGACGAACACCTGGTCGTGCGCGTTGATGAACTCGACCACCTCCTCGGAGAACGGAAAGGCGCGGATGCGCAACGTGTCGAGATGAAGCCCTGCCGCCTCCAGCGCGGCCAGCGCCTCGTCCATCGCCACCGTCGTCGAGCCGTAATAGATCGCGCCGAAGCGCGTCTTCTGCCTGGCGTCGCGCCGCATCGGGCTTCGGCACCAGCGTCTTCGCCGTTTCGATCTTGCGCAGCAGGCGCTGCATGTTGTCGACATAGACCGGGCCCTCTTCGCTGTATTTCGCGAAGCGGTCGCGCGAAGTGCCGCGGGTGAAATAGGCGCCCTTGGTCGGATGCGTCGCCGGGCAGCGTGCGATAGGGGATGGCGTCGCCGTCCACGTCGAGATAGCGGCCGAAGATCTTGCCGGCTTCCAGCTCCTCGTCGCTCATGATCTTGCCGCGGTCGTAGCGCGCGCGCATCGTCCCATGCGAGCGGCTCGACACAGCCAGTCGTTCATGCCGATGTCGAGATCCATCATCACGAAGACGGGCGTCTGCAGCCGCTCGGCGAGATCGAACGCGTCGCGCGGCGAATTCGAACGCCTCGCCGGGATCCTTCGGGAAGCAGCAGCACGTGCTTGGTGTCGCCATGGCTCGCATAGGCGCAGAGCAGAATGTCGGATTGCTGGGTGCGCGTCGGCATGCCGGTCGAGGGGCCGCCGCGCTGGATGTCGAATATGACGGCGGGAATCTCCGGCGAAATAGGCGAGGCCGAAGAATTCCTGCATCAGCGAGATGCCGGGACCGCGAGGTGGCGGTGAAGGCGCGCGCGCCGTTCCAGCCCGCGCCGATCACCATGCCGATGGCGGCGATCTCGTCTTCCGCCTGCACGATGGCGAAGCTTGTTCTTCTTCGTCTCCGGATCGACGCGGAATTTGCGGCAATGCTCGGCGAACGCTTCCGCCAGCGAGGTCGACGGCGTGATCGGATACCAGGCCGCGACCGTCGCGCCGCCATAGACGCAGCCCAGCGCCGCGGCGTCGTTGCCGCCGATGAAGATGCGGTCGCCCACCGCGTCGGCGCGTTCGACCTTCAGCCCGCAGGCGCCCGCCAGATGCTCGGCGGCATAGTCGTAGCCCAGGCCGCAACGCCTTGCACGTTGGGCGCCGATCAGCTTTTCCTTGCCTTTGAACTGGTCGGCGATGGCCGCTTCCGACCACCTTGGGATCGATCGACAGCAGCGAAGCCAGCGCGCCCACATAGATGATGTTCTTGAACAGTTGCCGCTGGCGCGGATCGGAATAGGTGCGGTTGCAGATGTCGGTGAGCGGCACGCCGAGCGCGTTGATGTCTTCGCGGAATTTCGACGCCGGCAAGCGGCTTGGTGGAATTGTAAAGCAGATAGCCGCCCGGATCGATGGAGGCGACGTCCTTGTCCCAGGTCTGCGGGTTCATCGCGACCATCAGGTCGACGCCGCCGCGCCGCCCGAGCCAGCCCTCGCCCGAGATGCGCACCTCGTACCAGGTCGGCAATCCCTGGATGTTCGACGGGAAGATGTTGCGCGAGGCAACCGGCACGCCCATGCGCAGGATGCAGCGGGCGAACAATTCGTTGGCGCTCGCCGAGCCCGAGCCGTTGACGTTGGCGAATTTGACGACGAAATCGTTCGTCGCTTCTATCGGCTGCGGCATGACTCGGCCTGTGCGGGTTCCAGATAGAATTTCTTCATGTCCCAGGCGCCGGTCGGGCAGCGCTCGGCGCACAGCCCGCAATGCAGGCAGACGTCCTCGTCCTTCACCATGACGCGGCCGGTCTTGAGAATGTCGGAGACATAAAGGTCCTGCGTGCGGTTCGGCGCCGGCGCGGTGAGACGCGTGCGCAGTTCGTCTTCGTCGCCATTGGCCGTGAAGGTGATGCAATCCATCGGGCAGATGTCGACGCAGGCGTCGCATTCGATGCAGAGCTTGGTCTCGAACACCGTCTCGATGTCGCAATTGAGGCAGCGTTGCGCCTCCAGGAAGCCGAGCCTTCGGGTCGAAGCCCAGCTCGACTTCGATCTTCACGTTCTTGAGCGTCACTTCCTTTGGCGCGTGCGGCACCTTGTAGCGCAGGTCGTGGGAGACGTCGTTGTCGTAGCTCCACTCGTGGATGCCCATCTTCTGGCTCGACAGATTGACCAGCGGCGGCGGGCGATCGTTTTCACGTCCCCGCCGTTGCACAGAAGGTCGATGGAGATCGCGGCCTCATGGCCATGCGCCACCGCCCAGATGATGTTCTTGGGGCCGAACGCCGCATCGCCGCCGAAGAAGATTTTCGGATTGGTCGATTGCATGGTGAGCGTGTCGACCTTGGGCATGTCCCAGCGGTCGAATTCGATGCCGATGTCGCGCTCGATCCAGGGAAAGGCGTTCTCCTGGCCCACCGCCACCAGCACGTCGTCGCATTCCATCAGCACGTCGGGCTCGCCCGTCGGCACAAGATTGCGCCGTCCTTTGGCGTCCTTCCGGGCCTTCACCTTTTCGAACACGACGCCGGTCGAGCTTACCGCGCGTGTGCTTGAATTCCTTGGGCACCAGGAAATTGTGGATGGGAATGCCTTCGCCCATCGCGTCGTCTTTTTCCCAGGGCGAGGCTTTCATCTCCTCGAAGCCCGACCGCACCACGACCTTCACGTCGTCGCCGCCCAGCCGTCGCGACGTGCGGCAGCAATCCATCGCGGTGTTGCCGCCGCCCAGCACGATCACGCGCCTGCCGATCTTGTCGACGTGTCCGAAGGAGACGCTCGAAAGCCAGTCGATGCCGATATGGATGTTGGCGGCGGCTTCCTTGCGGCCCGGAATGTCGAGATCGCGCCCGCGCGGCGCACCGCAGCCGACGAAGATCGCGTCGTAGTTCTCGGCGAGCAGCGCCTTCAGGCTGTCGATGCGCTGGCCGAATTTCAGTCTCCGGCTCGAGGTCGAGGATGTAATTGCATTCCTCGTCGAGCACGGTTTCGGGCAGGCGAAATTTCGGAATCTGCGTGCGCATCATCCCGCCGGCGAGCTTGTCCTGGTCGTAGATGCACGACAGGTGTAGCCCAACGGCAGGAGATCGCGCGCGACGGTGAGCGAGGCGGGCCCCGCGCCGATCAGCGCGATGCGCTTGCCGTTCTTTGATGCGGCGGCGTAGGCAGCCGGTCGCGGATGTCGTCCTTGTTGTCGGCGGCGACGCGCTTCAACCGGCAGATCGCGACGGGTCGGCTCCGCTTCTTCCACGCGGCCGCGCCGGCAGGCCGGCTCGCAGGGGCGGTCGCAAGTGCGGCCCAGCACGCCCGGGAACACATTCGATTTCCAGTTGATCATATAGGCGTCGCTGTAGCGACCCTGCCGCGATCAGCCGGATATATTCGGGCACGGGCGTGTGCGCCGGGCACGCCCATTGGCAATCGACGACCTTGTGAAAATAATCCGGGATTGCTGACGTCGGTCGGCTTCATGCCGGACGGGCGCGCGGGCTCTCGGGTAGCGAGCCCCTCTGCCGAAACGGAACTCATCTTCCTGGTGTATCTCCACGGCGGCTTTCGCCCCTTGGCGATGCCGCACTCACGCGGGCGGGACTTATACGCGCAAGCCCCTGTTGTTTCCCCTCAAATCGATATTAGCCCGCTGAATTTATTGCGCAATTGGCGATTTTTCCGGGTCGCCTTCGGCTCGCCTGCGCGGCACTTGACGGCTAACATTCTGAAATTGCTGCGAAATTGACCTTGGCCGGTCGCGGGCCTAGCTTCACGAAGGATTGTGCTCAACCGCATCGAGGCGCCTTGGATATCTCTCTCTCCGCCGAGCATCGCGCCATCGCCGACAATGTCGCGAAGATCTGCGCCCGCTTCGGCGACGATTACTGGACGGAATGCGACCAGGCGCCCCGCTTCCCGCACGAATTCCACAAGGCGATGGCGGAAGCGGGCTGGCTCGGCATCACCATGCCGGTCGAGCTGGGCGGCGCGGGGCTCGGCGTCACCGAAGCCGCGATCATGATGCATGCGGTGACGCAGCGGCGGCGGCGGCTTCTCGGCCGCCTCGACCATCCACCTCAACCTGTTCGGCCCGCATGCCATCGTCGTGCACGGCACGGCCGAACAGAAGGCACGCTGGCTCGCGCCGCTGATCAAGGGCGAACAGAAAGCCTGCTTCGGCGTCACCGAGCCCAATGCCGGCCTCGACACCACCAGCATCGAAACCTTCGCGCGGCGCACCAATGACGGCTACATCGTCCGTGGACGCAAGATCTGGACGACGCACGGCGCAGGAAGCCGACAAGATCCTGCTTCTGCCCGCACCACGCCCAAAGCCGAATGCAAGCGGCCGACCGACGGCATGACGCTGTTCTATGCCGATCTCGATCGCACCAAGATCGAGGTGCGCCGCATCCCGAAGATGGGCCGCAGCGCCGTCGATTCGAACGCGGTCTTCATCGACGATCTCTTCGTGCCCGACGAAGATCGCGTCGGCGAGGAAGGCAACGGCTTCCGCTATCTGCTCGACAGTCTGAACCCCGAACGCATCCTGATCGGCGCCGAAGCGGTGGGTATTGGGCGCGACGCGCTGCGCCGCGCCGCGAACTACGCGCGCGAGCGCAAAGTCTTCGGCCGCGCCATCGGCCAGAACCAGGGCATCCAGCATCCGCTGGCCGAAAGCTGGGCGGCGCTCGAAAGCGCTTATTGGATGTGCCTGCGCGCGGCGTCGCTCTACGACGCCAAAGAGCCCTGCGGCGCGGAAGCCAACGCGGCGAAATTCCTGGGCGCGCGCGCGGCGTTCGACGCGACGACGCGCGCGGTGATGACCCATGGCGGCATGGGCTATGCGCGCGAATATCAGGTCGAGCGGCTGTTCCGCGAATGCATCCTCACACGCATCGCGCCGGTGACGGAGCAACTGATCCTGTCGTTCATCGCCGAGAATGTGCTCGACCTGCCGAAATCGTATTGAAGGATTCGCCGCTGTCCGCCCCCGTCGTCGAAACCGAACGCCTCGTCCTGCGCGCGTACCGCCTCGAGGATTTCGACGCCTATGCCGCGATGTGGGCCGATCCGGATGTCACACGCTACATTGCCGACGGCGCGCCGCGCGCGGAAGAAGATTCCTGGGCAAGTTTTCTGCGCACGGCGGGTCATTGGCAGTTTCTGGGCTTTGGTTCCTGGGCGATCGAGGAAAAGGCGGGCGGGCGTTTCATCGGCGGCATCGGGTTCAATTCGCGCAGGCGCGACCGCGACGAAGCGCTCAAAGGCCTGCCCGAACTGGGCTGGATGTTCACGACGGCCGCATCCGGCAAGGGCTATGCGACGGAAGCGTTGCAGGCGGCGCTCGCGTGGGGACGCGCGCATTTCGGGTCGGTGCGCGTCTTCGCCGTCACCGCGCCGGAGAATTTCGCGTCCATGCTCGTGGCGGAGAAGTGCGGATTCAAAGAATTCCACCGGGGACTTTCGGCCGCCCGCCCGCGGGTGTTTTTCGATCGCATTTTGTGATTGGGGCTGACGCGAACTTCCAAAAGACGATTCAACTCCGATTCCGCTCAAAGCGGCGTTGGGTTCCTGCCGTTTGAAACCCAACACAGGTCACAGACGTTCTATCCCCAGTTGTCTCTCGCGGACGACGCAATTCGCATGCCTTTTGCTTTGGAATCGGGTCCGAGCGAGGCAGAAGAGCGCGGGTGACATTGTATTACCGATTCCAAGGCGTTCCATATGAGTTTTGATTCCTTCGAACGTGCCATCGATGCGCCCGATCTCCGGAAAATCGCGCAACATTGGCGCGAGGTGTGCGGATCGAAGCGGATGCCGGCTTGGCGCGACATCCGACCGACGGCGATTTCGGCCCAACTCCCGATCATATGGTCCTACAAATTCGATCGCGCGAACAACGCCTTCACCGGCAGGCTGGCCGGAGACAAGATCGTCGCCATGTTCGGCAAGAGTTTTTGCGGTGCGGCGATGAAAAACCTGTTTCCGGCTCACGAATTCCAGATGGCGTTCTCGCGCCACAAGCGGGTCCTCACGGAGCCCGCATTTTTCCGCGGCACCGGCGTCGTGTTCGTCCACCTTGATAAGTACGGCGTGGGGGAACGCATCATCCTGCCCCTGTCGGACGACGGCGAATTGGGCGACGGCGTGATCGGCGCCACGCGATACGATTCGGCAGGCGAGGCGTCGCGCGACATCATTCGCGCCGGCGAACGCGAGCAGTGGTTTCCTCTCGATGCCGGTTCGCCGGGCGCCGCCTAAAGCGGTTCGAAATGCGAGAACATGTGCTGGAATTCCTCCAGTTTGGCGGGAGTTCATACCAGCAGACCGCCTCGAAACGTTTCCAAAGGTCGAGAACGACGGGGTTCTTGTGGGCCGCTTCGACGGCTTCGCGCGAAACCCACTCGAAAATCTCGACGATGGTACCGTCCGCCGTGCGCATGGCAATCGGCGCGCGGTCGGTGACCAGTTTCTCCGCGCGCAGCGGCGGGAGATGGTTGCGAACCAGTTCGCGCAGCGCATCTTCGCATCCGGGCCTCGGTTTGTAGCAGGCGACCGCAATCGATCCCATAATCAAACCTCCATCATCGATGATCGTTCAAGACGAATTCCAAACTAATCGTCGTAGTGCCGTATTTCGACCAGGTGCTTGTCCGGGTCGAAGAAGTAGACGGCCTTTCCCATCCCCCGCGACGCCGCTTCGTTTCCGGGTCCCTTCATGTTGCCGACCAGATCGAACCGGTCGCCATAGGTAATTCCCGCCGCGATCACGCGCCCGAATGCTTCGTCGAATTCCCGCTTCGACATGGCAAACGCCAGGTGCTCGCCGCCCTTGGTCCCCCAGGCCGCGACTTGAATGACGAAGCCGGGCGTGACGCGCAGCATGGCGAATGGCTCGCGGTCGCCATCATGCCTGAGCCCGAGAATTTTGGTGTAGAACTCAATGCTTCTTGGCCGGTCGTTGACGGTGAGAATGATATGATCGAGTTCGATTGCCACAATCGCCTCCCCGGAAGATCAGTCGTGTTCGCCGATATCGACGACCGCGGAATCCAGCACGGCCATTTGTCGTCGCAATACACGCAATCTGACATACAATACCACCTACGCGACAGCCGTTACGGCGCGCCTGTTGAAGGCGGTGGAGCTTCTGGTGGCCGGCAGGCCGCTCAAGCGGGTCGCCTTCGCGGTCGGCTACCGCAGGCCGAGCGCCTTCGTCGCCAGTTTCCGCCGGATCTTCGCTGCGACGCCCAAAGCCTGGGTCTCTGCGCTATGATGCGACAGGCAGAAAGGATTCGGTGATGCCGGGACTCTATTTCGAGGAATTCGAGGTCGGACAGAAATTCGCCCATCCGATCCGGCGCACGGTGACGGAAGCCGACAATGTCTTCTTCACGGCGATGACCCATAACCCCGCCCAGCTTCATCTCGACGAGGAGTATGCGAAGAACACCGAATTCGGCGCGCGCATCGTCAATTCGCTGTTCACGCTGGGGCTGATGATCGGGATATCGGTGGGCGAGACGACGCTGGGGACGACCGTCGCCAATCTCGGGATGGACGAGGTGCGGTTTCCCAAGCCGGTGTTCCATGGCGACACGCTGCATGTGGAGAGCGAGGTGCTGGAGATCAGGCCGTCGGCGTCGCGCCCGAACAACGGCATCGTCGTGTTCGCCCATCGCGCGATCAACCAGAAGGGCGAACTGGTGGCTGTGTGCAAACGTTCGGCGCTGATGTTGCGCAAACCCAAATGATCCTGCGCTCCTTCCTGTTCGTTCCTGCCGACAGCGAACGCAAGCTGGCCAAGGCGAAATCGTCGACGGCCGATGCGCTGATCCTCGATCTCGAAGACGCGGTCGCGGCGGAGCGCCGGCCCGCGGCGCGCGCGCTGGCACGCGACTATCTCAAATCGGAGCGCGGTGGACCCGCGCTCTGGGTGCGCATCAACCCCGTCGGCAGCGCCGACTATCGGGACGATCTCGCAGCGATCGTTCCGGCGGGTCCCGCGGGCCTCGTGGTGCCGAAGCCGGACACGCCGGATGTCTTGCGGGCGCTCGACGCGGAGTTGACGGCGCTGGAAATCGAACACGGTTTGCCCGTGCGCGGCGTCGCGCTGATCCCTGTGGCTACCGAAACGCCGGTCGCCGCGCTCACGCTGGGCGACTATCGCAATCCGCCGCCGCGGCTGGCCGCGCTCACCTGGGGCGCGGAAGATTTGTCGGCTGCGCTCGGTGCGTTGGGCAATCGCGAGGACAGCGGCGAATTCGCATTCACCTATCGCATGGTGCGCTCGATGTGCCTGATTGCGGCGAAGGCGGCCGGCGTCCCGGCGATCGACACGCTCTTTGCGGATTTTCGCGACCGTGCGGGATTGGAGCGCTACGCCCGCGCCGCCCAGCGCGAAGGTTTTGCGGGCATGCTCGCGATCCATCCCGACCAGGTAGAGACGATCAATGCCGCGTTCACGCCCACGGCCACAGACGTCGAACATGCGCGCCGCGTGGTCGAGGCGTTCGCGGGCGGAGTGGGCGTGGCGTCACTGGACGGCAAGATGCTGGACCAGCCGCATCTGAAGCAGGCGCGCCACGTGATCGCGCTTGACGAAGCCGTGCGGTCACGCGGGCGCTGACGACTCCGGCCGCCGCATCATCCAGCCATAGAGAATTGCGATCAGGGCCGCGAAGCTTGCGAAGGCGATGAGATTGGCGGGCGCGAAATCTTCCGGCACAAGCGCCAGCGGCGCGTCTTTGCTGGAGGCGACGATCAGCCCCGCCAGCAGCACGCCGAACAGGCTTTCGCCCACGATCATGCCCGAGGCGACGAGCACGCCCAGCCTTTGCGCGCGCGCGGAATTGCTGCGCCGCGCGGCATAGCGGTTGTACAGATGGCCCGTGACCGCGCCCACGATCACGCACAAGGTCGCCGACATGGGCAGATAGATCGCGATGCCGACGGCAAGCGGCGGCAAACGGAGCCGGCGCAGCGCGCCCAGCGTTTCGTCGAGCGCGACGACCGCGAAACCCAGCAGCACGCCCAGCCCGATCATGCGCCAGTCGAGATTGTGCTCGATCACCCCGCGCGCCAGCGCCGAAATGAGATTGGCCTGCGGCGCCGGCAGCGGATGCGCGACCGCGCCGTGCGGGCCCCCGGCAAAGCCATAGGCCTTCGCAAGCAGATTGAGCACCGGCGGAATGACGGCCGCGCCTGCGAGCACGCCCACGATCAGCGCAATTTGCTGGCGCCAGGGTGCGGCGCCCACCAGCTGGCCGGTCTTCAGATCCTGCAGATTGTCGTTCGAGATGGTGGCGACGGCGAAGACGATCGAGGTGGTGAAGAGCGCGAACGCGACGAGCGGGCGCTGCGCGGCCAATGCGGGATTGAATATCGCGGCCAACCCGGATGCCAGCGCGACGATGGAAAGGATTCCCACACCCGACAACGGACTGTTCGAGGCGCCGATCAGGCCCGCCATGTAGCCGCTGATGGCGGCGATCAGGAAGCCGCCGAACAGGATAAAGGGCAGTGCGGTCAAAGTGAGTGCGACCGCCTGGGGCGCCAGCGAGGTCGTGTCAAGGAATGCGTAAAGCAGGAACGTTGCGAGCGCGAGACAGGCGATCGTCAATGTCGCGATCCAAAACAACGACAGATCGCGGTCGCGACCGTCGTCTGTCGCGCTTGCGATCGCACGCGATTTTGCCACGGTCGCGATCAGGCCGCGCGCCAACGGCCCGGCGAGCCTTCCCAGCGACCATAACGCGGCGACGGCAATCGTTCCCGCACCGATAAAGCGGACCTGGCTCGACCAGATGTGGTCGGCATGGTCGGCGAAAGACAGCGTGCCCATCGGTTCGATTGCGGTGAGGATCGGCACCGCGCCGCCCCACGCGATGACGAGGCCCAGCAGCAGCGCCATACCGACGGAGATGCCCACGAGATGGCCCGCACCCACCAGCGCGAGCGAGAACGAAACGTCGTAGCCGGTCGCCGAGGAGTTTCCGAGGCGCAGGAACGACTGTATCTCGCCCGCCGCGATGCGGGTCGCCGTGAGCGCGGCCAATCCCGCCGACGCCACCGAGCCGAAAACGATCGCGCGCAAGCCTTCCCGCGACTCGATTGCCGCTTCGCTGCCGGCCCCTTCGCGCGAGCCGGAGCCCACGATCAAGACTTCGGCCGCCGCCACGCCTTCCGGATAGGGCAGGTCGGAATTCGTCACCAGCGCGCGGCGGAGTGGAATCGTGAACAGCACGCCCAGCGTGCCGCCGGAGACGCAGACCGCGAACGACGTCCAGAACGGAAAGCCGCTCCACCAGCCCACGATGACGAGGCCGGGCAGCACGAAGATGATCGAAGACAGCGTGCCCGCCGAAGAGGCGACCGTCTGCACGATATTGTTCTCAAGGATGGTGGCGCGGGGAAACGCGCTCAAGACCGCCATCGAGATCACGGCGGCGGGAATCGAGGTGGCGAAGGTGAGCCCCACCTTCAATCCCAGATAGATGTTCGCCGCCGTGAACAGGAACGTGATCAGCACGCCGAGGACGAGCCCGCGCGCAGAAAGTTCGTAGGGCCTGGAAGTTTTCTGCGCGCTCATGAAGGTCCCGCGGTCGCCGCCTTGCGAATGCAAGGGCCGGCCGGACGATGGCATGAATGCGAACGGCCGTCATGGCGCGCAATGACACGGCAGCGTCGGCGCGGCTTGCAAAAAAAGAGGGAGGGCCGAAGCCCTCCCTCGCGCGGACATCTCCCGTTTGCCCCCAGGAGACGTCTTTTGTCGATCAATACCCGATGATCTGGGCGTTGTTGCCCATCGCGGTCGAATTGACCGTGACGTTGCCGGCGACATTGGTGATCTTCGCATTCACAACCGAATTCACGCTCGATTGATTGAGCTGGTAGTTCTGGGTCGGCATCTGAGTTGCGTTGGTGTCTTCCGAGAAGCTGTTGCCCATCGCGGTGCTGGCGATCGAAACGTCGTTGCCGGCGTTGACGACATTGGCGTTCACGGAGGCGGAAGGATCGACGGCGTCGCATTCCTGGCTGCTGCTGACGGCCGTGATGTGCGGGTCGGTCGACACGTCGGCGCCGTTGCAGATGGCCTGGGACGACAATGTGACCGTGCCGCCCGAATTCTGCACGTTCGCGCTCAGATTGGCGGAAATGTCGATGCTCGTCGTGTACTGGTTGTTGAGCACGCCGGTGTCGTTCATCGTGACGACTTCGAGATTGTTGCCGCCGGCGACCGACTGCGCGGCGACGTTGCCTTCCGCATTGACGACCGACGTGCTGACGTTGGACTCCGCCGTGTGGAGATCGACCTGCCCGTTCAGAATCTCGCTGCCGTTCGAGCTAGTCGACCCGTCCGCGTAGGCCAGATTCAGTGGCAGGATCATCAGAGCTGTACCAGTGATAAGGGTCTTGATGAGCGGGGTCATTGTGCTTTTCCTCGATGGTTGCGTTTGCAGATGTCATGGGCGCGGCCGACATGGAATTGCGATCTTCGGGTCCGGCGAGCGGATCGGCATCGGTGCCCAGGCCCGCCGTGCAAGCCGAAGGCGGCGTATGGTAGAGGCGCGAGATCATTTCGAGAGTCGCCCGTTCGATCACGGAGCGCACGCCGAGCTGGATCGGTTCCAGCGCGCTTTCGCCCGCGCTCACGTCGAAGAAGGTGTGTCCCAGAAAGTCGAACGCGCCGGCCTGTTCCTGGCGGCCGATGATCTGCTTCTGGTAGGAAATGACGTCGATGACTTCGAGCGTGTTGGTGTCCACCAGCCTGAGGTCGAGGCCGACATTCATCACATACATGTTCGCGCCGGCCGTGCCGGTGACGCCGCTCGAACTCGTCGTTCCGCCGTCGGCATTGGCGCCCACGGAGCGGATGTTGAAGTTGAGTTCGGTGATGCCGCCCACGACGTAATAATCGGAACCGGGAATCGAACCCGCCATGATCTTGCGGTAGTCGCCCGGCGGACCGTTCTGCTGCTTGTCGTCGGTGATCAGCTTGTTGTTGGCGTATTTGAGTTCCATCTCGGCGACGGAGGTGTCGAAGCGCTCGACGAGCGGCACATTGGCCTTCGAGAGAGCGGACATCGCCATCAGCGCCGCGCCCTGCGTCAGCTTGCGGCCGCTGTTGTCGGATTCCATCTTGCCGGTGTAGTCGGCGATCTGGCCGACGGCGACGCGCAGAGGCCGTTCGCGGGTGAAGCGGGCGAGGCAGCGCAACGCATCCGAATAGGGCGTTTCGTTGGCGATCACGGGCGAGTCGCCGATGGGCGCGGTGTAGCGCCCGGTCGTGCTGTCCGCCGAGGGTGTGATGCAACCCGCCAGCGCGATCGCTGCAAGTCCCAACACAAGGGGTTTGGCAAGATGTCTGCGTCCGCGCGGGGTCATGGGTGGGGTTCCCTTATCCTCTTCGAAAATCATTGGCCGGTGACGTTGGCGGTGGCCGTTTGATTGCCGTTATTGGTCTGGTGCGAATTGACCACGACCGTGTTGTTGTTTCCGACCGTCACCACGTTGAGCGAGTTTCCGATCGCCGTGGCGGTGCCGGTGGTGGAGACGCTGCCGACGCCGCCTGTCGTCGACGAGCTGGACGAGGACGAGGTCGATCCGGCGGACGCCATGTTGGCGAGGATCGATGAGCCGCCGAGCGGGTTCATGTTTTGCACGCCCGATTGCTGGCCCATCGCCGAGGTGAGGAACTGGCCGTTGACGAGTTCGAGATTTCCGTTGCCGTCGCGCAGCGAGGGATCGACGGGCGCGTTGGTGTTGCCCGACGTCATGCCGTAGGGATGGCTGTAGTCGCTTGAGCTGCTGTAGTCCTGGGCCAGCGCTCCGGCCGAGAACGAAAGCGCTGCGGCGCCTGCCGCGGCTGCGATCCAGATATGTTTCGTTTTCTGCGCCATGGGATGCTGCCCTGTTAGGTCTCGGCGCTTCAGGAGCAACGGCCATGCCAAGCCTTAATGGCCGTTAAGCCCGGGGCTTGTTTCAATGCGGGACGAACATGGCTAGTTTTGAGCCCGGATCCCGCCGGAGACCTCAGTGGCGACGCTCGAATTCTTCTTCGATTGCTCTTCGCCCTGGACCTATCTCGCATTTACGCGCCTGCCCGGGGTTCTCGCGCGAACCAAGGCCGCGGTCGTCTGGCGTCCCATCCTCGTCGGCGGCGTGTTCAATGCGGTGAACGAGGCCGTTTACGACCGCAGAGCCAATCCCGAACCGCGCAAGGCGTCCTATTATGAGAAAGACCTGCAGGACTGGGCGCGGCTGTGCAGCATCGCGATCGGCAAGCCGCCGGTCTTTCCGGTTCGCGCCGTGGCCGTCATGCGCTGCGTTGTTGCCGCCGACGACGAGGGCGCGCTCGTTCCTTTCGCGAAGGCCGCCTTCGAAGCCTATTGGGGCAGGCTGGAGGATATCGGCCGGCGCGAGGTTCTGATCGTCGTCGCGGCCAACGCCGGGCTGGATGGCGAGCGCCTCCTCGCGCGCAGCGAAAGTTCCGCCGTGAAAGACAGGCTGCGCAGCAACACCGACGAGCTCATAAGCCGCGGCGGCTTCGGCTCCCCCACCATGTTCGTGGATGGAAGCGATATGTATTTCGGAAACGATCGCCTGCCGCTGGTGGAAGCCGCGCTGGCACAACAGGGCGCGGGTTGACGACAATGGCGTTCTTTCAGGACCCTCAGGCGCGCCAGCCCTTCCTCCGCGTGCCGGCTTCGGTGATCGGGCTGATTGGGCTTCTGGCGTTGGCCCATGGTGCGCGCATGCTCGCCAATCCCAAGCAGCAAGACGTCATTGCGTTCGCTTATGGCTTTGTGCCCGCGCGTTATTCGAGCGCCTTTCTCCAGGCGCATGGTTACAACCCGGGTTCGCTGTTCGACCGCGCGATTCCGTTCGTCTCTTATATTTTCATCCACGCCAACCTCGCCCATCTCGCCGTCAACAGCGTGTGGCTCTTGCCGTTCGGCGCAGTCGTAGCGCGGCGTTTCGGGGCCGCGCTGTTCTTCCTGTTCTTCCTGATCTGCGGCGTGGCGGGTGCGGCGGCGCATCTGGCCTGCAATTGGGGTTCGACCGAGCCGGTGATCGGCGCGTCTGCGGCTGTCGCCGGATTGATGGCGGCGGGCTTTCGGATGATCCGTTATCCGCCCGACCTGGAGCAGCACTGGGAGCCGCTGGCGCCGATCTATGCGCCCCGCATCCTGATCTGGTCCACGCTCTGGGTGGTGATCAATATCGTGGCCGGTGTGACGGGATTGGGCGTCGGCACCGGCGCCGGTCTGGTCGCCTGGCAGGCCCATCTGGGCGGCTATGCGGCGGGGCTGCTTCTGGCCGGACCGTTCGACAGAATTCGTCGCGTTTTCCGGCCCAGAGCGGCCTAGTTTTCGCCGCACTCGCGCTTGAATCGGCATCGTCTCTGGTTACATATAGGGGATAGGCGGTAAAGCCGCCCTTGGAGGTTCCAACCGTGACAGACAGTCATTCCGCGGACGGCGCGGCGCAACCTGCGCAGCCCATCCAGCCGGGCGATCGGGTGCCCTTTCCTGGGGTTCGCCTGCTCTATGCCATCGGCTTCGGGGTCGTATCGTGGTTCGTGTTCTGGATCATCCTGCTCCTCAGTGTGGCGCAATTCGTCGTCATGGCCGTAACCGGCCGCGTCAACGACGAACTTCGGAACTTCACCTTCAGCCTGATTCAGTATCTATGGGAATTGCTCGCCTTCATCACCTTCGTGCGCGATGACCAGCCGTTCCCCATCGGACCGTTCCCCAAGCACCAATAATCCGCGCGAAGACCGCGCGGTTCTGGGCGAGTTCGGGCTGGCGCCCGGGCTCGTCCATTTGAATCACGGCTCGTTTGGCGCCGTGCCGCGCAGCGTCGATGCCGTGCAATCGCAATGGCGGGCGCATATCGAGAGCAATCCGACCGGCTTCTTCAAGGACGAATTGCCCGGCCTGATGCGGGGAACGGCGGGCCATGTGGCGCGCCGGTTTGGCGGCGCTGCGAACGACTGGGTCTTCTGCGAAAACGCGACCTCGGCGGTCAACGGCATACTGGGCTCGCTCGACCTCGGGCCCGGCGACGAGATCGCAACCACGTCGCACGCCTATGGCGCGGTCGCGAAGGCCATGCGGCTTTGGGCGGAGCGGCGAGGCGCCGGCGTGGCTGTCGCGGAACTCCCTGCGCATCTGACGGACGACGACGAGGCCGTTGCGGCCATCGCCGCCGTATTGGGCCCCCGCACCCGGCTGCTTGTGATCGATCACATCACATCGGCGACGGCGATCGTCTTGCCGGTCGGGCGGATCGCCGAGAGGGCCCACCGGGCCGGGGTGCCGGTGCTGGTCGATGGCGCCCATGCGCCGGGGCACATCCCCCTCGATGTCCCCGGGGTGGGGGCCGACTGGTATACAGGCAACGCCCACAAATGGCTGTTCGCGCCCCGCGGCTGCGGGTTGCTGTGGACGGCTCCGGAACGTCAGAACCGGACATTTCCGGCGATTCTCTCCCATGGCACCGGCGCAGGCTATCTGGCCGCTTTCGATTGGGTCGGCACCCGGGATGTAACCCCCTGGCTTTGCTTCGAATCCGGGGCGGCAGCGCATGACGGTTTCGGTGGTGGTCTGCTGATGGACCGCAATCGCCAGCTCGCGGTCGAAGGTGCCGCAATTTTCGGCGAAATTACGGGCGCTACCCCCGCGGCGCCGGCTGCCATGCGGGGCGCCATGGCGGCGCTCGACTTTGGAAATGCCCCCACGGACCCGAACCTGCCGCCGGAGCTGCAGCGCGCGCTGGCGCGCCGGCATGGGATTGTCGTCCCCGTTCACGGCTTCGCCGGTAAGCTTTGGTTAAGGATATCCGCCCAGGTTTACAACGAGCCGGACGACTATCGCCGCTGCGCCGAAGCCTTCCGGACGGAAGCCGGATCGCTGGGCTTTCTGTCCGGCTGAGGGCGGTATCCGCGCCCCCGTTTCGCGCCTAACGCCATGCTCTCCCTTGGAGAATCCAGTGTGGCATTCCGGGTACAAGATTGTACGAAATGGCTCTTTAGATGGGGTCGGGGGATTATGTTCTTGCTCGCTGCGCGAGCTTGCACCTATCCTTTTCTTGCGAGAATAGACTGCGTGCGGCTTTGCCCGGGATGAGGGCGGCCGTGTGTCGAAGAAATTTCGCCGCCAGGCGAGATACCAACGGGGAGCTTCAAATGCCTGCACAGCGTTCGGTTTGGACCCATCGGTCCATGATGTTCGTCAGCGCCTTGCTGTTATCGACGGCCCTTGCGGCGCCGGCCTTCGCACAGATCGAAGAAGTGGTCGTCACCGCCCAGAAGCGGGCGGAAGACATCCAGACGGTGCCGATCGCGGTCACGGCGTTCACGGCGCAGGATCTGCAGACCAAACAGATCAAGAACTACGACGACCTGCAATATAACGTCCCGAACGTCACCTATGCGCGAAGCAATTTCGGCGGCGGCGCGGACTTCCAAATTCGCGGTATCGGTGTGACGGCCATCGGTTATGACGCCGAAGCCGGCGTGGCGATCAACGTCGACAACGTGTTCCTTGAGGATCCCCCGATCGCGAACGCGGCGTTCTACGACATCTCCGACCTTGAAGTGCTGGCCGGTCCCCAGAGCACATTGTACGGCCGCGGCGCGACCGGCGGCGTGGTGAGCATTACCACGACACCGCCTGCGCTCGACGAAGGCAGCGCCTCGTTGATGGTGAGCTACGGCAACTATAACGCCAAAGAAGTCCAGGGCGTCGTCGACATGCCGCTCGTGACCGACGAGCTCGGCATTCGTATCGCGGGCGACTGGATCGACCACAGCGGCTATGTGACGAATATTTTTAATGACAGCCACCCCGACAACGAAGACGCGTATTCCATGCGGGGCTCGCTGCGGTGGGAGCCGTCGAGCCATACGACCATCGACCTGACGGCGTCGTTCTCGAAAGAAGACGACAATTCGATGCGCTCGACCAAGCAGCTTTGCGAGACGGACCCGACTGGTGTGCTGGGTTGTTTGCCCGGCGAGGCGACGAACCAACCGATCAATCCGAATTCGACGTTCTCGCAAATTGCGTCTTCCAAGCAGGGCATGGAGAATACATACGGCGCCGGCTTAGAAGGTATTTTTGGCCCGGTCGTCGGCGCGGCACTCGCGGGCGAGCTTGGCCTCTTCGACCTCACCGCGGCGCCGACCCCGGTCCCGGGGTTTGTCGATCCGGCGGGCGCGCGCGACATCAATACCGACTTCAATCCGACCTATAATGGCGAGGATCAGTTCCTTGCGGGCGAGTGGAAACAAACTCACGTCCTGTCTTGGCTCGATGCGGACCTGGTCCTCGGCTACGACCATGACTCGGTGCTGTCGCAGGAAAGCTACAACAACATTCCGGGCGAGCCTATAAATCCTGCGACGCTTGCGACGGCCGAAGGGGCGTTCGAGACCGTTGCCGGCACTTTGGCGTTCTTGAACGGCATCAACCCCGCGACCTATGTCGGGCACTACTTGCCGTATTTCTCGATGCCGGGCGAGTTACCGATTTCTTCCACGCAGAACCTCGGCATCACCGGCGGGGATTATTCGTTCACGCCGAACTCCGAGGCCTTCGACCAATCCAACGGCTCGGCCGAGCAATATTCGGGCGAGTTGCGGTTCGATTCGACCTTCTCGGGTCCATTCAACTTCCGGCTCGGCTTTTATGACCTTCATGAGCAGACGACGGGCAATTACTATGTGAACGCTTCGACGCTCGATTATCCCGCCATTGTCGTGGGCGCGTTGACGCCGCCGCTGACGGACTTTTTCGCCGCCATCCACGTTCCGGGAGTTAGTCCCACGCCGTTAAATCCGGCCGCCAACGCGGCCTGCCTCAGCGTCGGCTGCATTTTGGGGCCCAGCTATTACGACAATGACGGCTACAAAAACACGCTGACGTCCAAGTCGATATACGGCGAAGTGTATTACGACGTGGTCCCCGATACGTTTAAGCTGACGCTCGGCCTTCGCTACACGGAGGACGACAAGCTCCAAATCGGGCGCATCGCGTTCCTGAGCGCATATCTTCCGATCGGCTCGAACAGCGAGAACAACGCGCTGGCGACGGCGGTTTCGCAGCAACAGATTAACTTCAACGCCGCCGCCCCGGGTTACAATCTCTACGAAGTCAACTCCATCGAGTTCCGGGAATGGACGGGTCACCTGACGGCCGACTGGACGCCTAAGCTCAGCTTCACGGATCAAACGCTGGTCTATGCCACGTATTCCCGCGGCTACAAGGCGGGTGGGTTCAATCCAGGGATCGAGACAAGTACCAGTGAGGCCGGCCAGTCGGTGCCTCCGTCCTACCAGCCCGAATTCATCGACGATTATGAATTGGGCACGAAGAACACCCTGCTCAACGGCACCCTGCAGGCCAATGGCGACCTCTGGTATTACAACTACACGGGACTGCAAGTCTCGGAGATCGAGAACAACACCTCCGTCAACAACAACGTCAACGCCACATTGTGGGGTGCGGAAGGCGAGTTCGTCTGGGCCCCGATGGAACAGTTGGCGTTCAACTTGAACATCGCGCAAACGCATTCCGGCCTCGGCAACACATATCTGGTCGACCCGCGCAATCCCACGGCGGGCGATCCCAGGGCCGTGCTGATCAAGGACGACACGATCACCGCATCTTCGGGTGAGAATTGCGTTCTTTACTACACCGGGGCAGGGCCAACGCCTTCACCGGCCACCTTGGGTATTTCTGGCTATACCAATCCCAATGGAGGCGCGGGTGCGGATGCCTCCTCGGGTATTGCAGTCGCGAACTTCGGTCCGTGTAATCCAACCACAGCTCAGGCGAACGCGCTTGCAGCCGCGGGTTTCGTCAACCCGCTTACCGGCATGGGACCGCTGGCTGCGCAGCATAAATTCAGCGACGGTGAAGAAGAAAACCTGAGCGGCAATGAGTTGCAGAATACGCCGGACTTCAACGTCACCATCGGAGCGAATTGGACCCAGCCGGTGGGCGGCGACTACAACCTCGTCGCGCATGTCGACTACTACTGGGAATCGCATATGTGGGGCCGGATTTTCGAAGACGGTTCCGACTTGATCCCGGGCTGGGGCAACATGAACGCGAACCTGACGCTGAACGCGCCTGACAATAAGTGGTACGTCCAGGCCTTCATCAAGAACGTGTTCAATCAAAGCAACATCGAGGGCGAATATCTGACGAGCCCGACATCCGGTCTCTATACCAACGCGGTGTATGGCGATCCGCGGCTCTACGGCCTCAAGATCGGCTTGAAGATGTAGTCGACAATCGTTTCGAGCCGAAAGGGCGCCGGGAAACCGGCGCCCTTTTCGTTGTGTGCCAGGCATGGTGTTGATCTTGGAGGTGAATGTCCTCTGCGGGCCGGTTGGCCGGAACCGCTAGCGGAAGGCAACTGCGTCGTCGCGAGGCGGGGTGGGGAGGAAGCCGGAAGCAAAACTCGGAGCTGACGAACAGGAACCGGATAGAAGGCCGGTGCGGTGGGGTAACCCGGCATTGGACGGGGGCGCCCGAAAGCCAAACAGACACGCGCATTGGTAAATCCGGCGGCGACCGAGCGAAGGATCAGCGTCTTACCCTGGGAGATCTCTTTCGGTTTCGGGACGATCCCGAGCAGGTGCACGGCAACGTGCAGCGATGCCGATGGAGAAGTCAGCAGAGGTCGTAGTAGTCCGCGTACGGACGAAGGGCCGAATTCGACAGCCAAGGAGCAGGTTCGACGCATTCGATGGGCGCGAAGCGGCATCAAGGCAGTGGCGACCAAAGGGACCTCTTCGACGAGGCTCTGAAGGCATCATTGCGCCACGGCGTATCCGGCAAAGGCAGTACCGGGACTGGAACGCATGAGGAGCGGCAAACGCACACGGCATGGGCCGAGGACCGAGCCTTGACGCAGCATGTGATGGAGGAGGTGGCCAGTTCGGCAAACCTGAACCAAGCCTATAAGCGGGTCAAAGCGAATGGCGGCGCAGCAGGTATCGACGGCATGACCGTCGCCCAACTGCGGCCGTGGATTGGCCTGAACCGCGAAAAGCTGATCGCCTCACTGCTCGACGGCAACTACCGGCCGATGGCCGTGCGGGGAGTGGAAATCCCCAAAGCCGACGGCGGGATGCGCCAACTGGGCATCCCAACGGTCGTTGACCGCTTGGTGCAGCAAGCAATTCTGCAAGTCCTGGAACCGATCCTCGATCCGACATTCTCGCCATCGAGCTTCGGCTTCCGCCCGGAACGGAGTGCGCATGATGCACTCCGTCAAGCCCGGCAATACGTAGCCGACGGCTATCAGATCGTCGCGGACATCGACTTGGAAAAGTTCTTTGACCGGGTCAACCACGACATGCTGATGGCACGATTGGCGCGGCGCATTGGCGACAGATGTCTGTTGCACATCGTTCGGCGCTTTCTTGAAGCCGGCCTTATGCAAGACGGCGTTTGCACCGCTCGGCACGAGGGCACGCCGCAGGGTGGTCCCCTTTCGCCGCTGCTCGCCAATCTGCTGCTGGACGACCTCGACAAGGAGCTTGAGAAACGTGGCCATCGCTTCTGTCGCTATGCCGACGACTGCAACATCTACGTGCGGTCCGCGGCGGCGGGAGAACGGGTTATGGCCTCGGTGACTGCCTTCCTCGAAGGTAAACTCAAGCTCCGCGTCAACCGGCAGAAGAGCGCTGTCGCCCGGGTCGGGGAACGTCAGTTCCTCGGCCATCGCCTGAACGCCTATGGCGGCATGGGCATTGCGCCCAAAAGCCTGAAGCGGGCCAAAGATCGACTGCAGGAAATCACGCGGCGCAACCGCGGGGTCGCCCTCCACAAGATCGTGGCCGAAGCGAACAGCTTCGTCACAGGCTGGGTGACGTATTACCGTTATGCCCAGTGTCAGACGGCGCTGCGCGACCTCGACGGATGGCTCCGCCGAAAGCTGCGTTGCGTCCAACTCAAACACTGCAAACGCGCCAAGACCATCGCCGTCTTCCTACAAGAAAACGGCGTGCCGGAATGGCGTGCATGGGGGCTGGCCCTTTCGGGAAAAGGATGGTGGCGCATGGCTGGAAGCCCTCAGGCCTCCGAAGCCATGACCATCGATTGGTTCAACAAGCTTGGGCTCGTCAGTCTTGCCAATCATCATGCTACATTAAACGCTGCCGGAAACCGCCGGATACGATGAGTACGTCCGGTGGTGTGAGAGGGGGGAACCGCGAGGAACCCTCCTACTCTATTGCAGAGAATGCCGGTCGCGATTTGACGCCGCCGCCGGGGCTGGGTCAGGCTGAAGCCCTTGATCGCATACGGAGACGGCGAAGATGGACATACGCAATCTGGGCCGGTCGGGCCTGCGGGTTTCCCTGGTCGGGCTGGGCTGCAACAATTTCGGCACGCTCGGCGTCGAGGCGTCGCGCGCGGTGGTCCACAAGGCGCTCGATTCGGGCATCACGCTGTTCGACACCGCCGACGTTTACGGCAATCGCGGCGGCTCGGAGGAGCAGCTGGGCACGATCCTGGGCCCCCGCCGCAAGGACGTCGTGCTGGCGACCAAATTCGGCATGCAGATGGACGATGCGGGCGTGAAATCGGGCGCGTCGCGGCGCTACATCGTGGCCGCCGTCGAAGACAGCCTGACGCGGCTGAAGACGGACTGGATCGATCTCTATCAGGTCCACCGTCCCGATCCGAAAACGCCCATCGAGGAGACGCTGGCCGCGCTCGACGATCTCGTGCACGCGGGCAAGGTCCGCTATATCGGCTGTTCGAATTTTCCGGCCTGGCAAGTGGCCGATGCGCAATGGACCGCGCGCGACCGGAAGCAGACGGCATTCGTCTCCGCGCAGGACGAATACAGTCTCGTCTTCCGCGACATCGAGCGCGAACTCGTGCCGGCGCTCGAATCTCACGGCCTGGGTCTGCTGCCCTATTTCCCGCTGGCGAGCGGTCTCCTGACCGGCAAATACCGGCGCGGCGCCGACGCACCTGCCGGCACGCGTCTCGCGCTGATGAAGCGGCTGGCAGACCGCTACATGACCGAGGCCAATTGGCAGATCGTGGGCAAGCTCGAGGAATTCTGCGCGGCCCGCGGCCACGGCCTGCTGGAGCTCGCCTTCAGCTGGCTTGCGTCCCGGCCGCCCGTCGCCAGCGTGATCGCGGGCGCGACGAAGCCCGAACAGATCGAAGCGAATGTGAAGGCGGTGCAGTGGAAGCTGTCGACCGAAGAGATCGCGGAGGTCGACCGGCTTACGCGCAAGCCGTAAGTCTCACGCCGTCACGCCGTGCGCCGGCCCACGCCGCGCGCTGCGCCAATTCTCGATGCGATTCCCGAGCTGGTCGAGATAGATGTACAGCACCGGCGTGATGTAGAGCGTGAGCAGTTGCGACAGCATCAGGCCGCCGACCACGGCCAATCCCAAAGGCTGGCGCGCTTCGCCGCCTTGTCCAAAGCCGATCGCGATCGGCAAGGTGCCCAAGAGCGCCGCCATCGTCGTCATCATGATCGGGCGAAAACGGATGAGCGCGGCCTCGTAGATCGCGACCTCGGGGGCGACGTTTTCGCCGCGCTCCCGGCTCAGCGCGAAATCGATCATCATGATCGCGTTCTTCTTCACGATGCCGATCAGCATGATCATGCCGACAAAGGCATAGAGGCTGAGTGGAATGTTGAACGCCCACAGCGTGATCAGCGCGCCCACCGCCGCCGAAGGCAGTCCCGACAGGATCGTCAGCGGATGGATGAAGCTCTCGTAGAGAATTCCCAGCACGATGTAGACGACGATCAGCGCGGCCACCAGCAGGATACCCATATTGCTGGTCGAGCTCTGGAACGCCTGCGCCGTTCCCTGGAAGCTCGCCTGCACGCCGGCCGGGATGCCGACCTCAGCGCGGGCGCGGTTGATGCCCGTCACGGCATCGCTGAGAGCCACGCCCGGCGCCAGGTTGAACGAGATGGTCACCGAAGGAAGCAGGCTCAGATGGTTGACGGAGAGCGGCATGGTGCCGACGCTCGTTTTCGTCACCGCCGTCAGCGGCACGAGCGTCACGCCGTCGGCCGCCGTGATGTAAAGGCGCGACAGGTCGGCCGGCTGGTATTGATCCTGGGGCAGGAGCTCGAGCATCACCCAATATTGGTCGATGTCGGTGTAGATGGTGGAGATCTGCTCGCCGCCGAATGCATATCCCATCGCATTCTCGATCTGCGCGGGCGACACGTTGAAGGCCGCCGCCTTGTCGCGATCGATCGCCACATTGGCCGCCGGCGCCGACAGATCCAGATCGCTGGTCACGTCCTGGAAGCCGGGCAGTTGCGACATCGCGCCCATCAGCTTGACGGCGGTGGCTTGCAGCTCCGTCTGATCGATATCCTGCAGCGTGTATTGGTAGGACGATTTGGTCGTCTGGCCGCCGATTTTGATCGCCGGCGGGTTCTGCATGTAGATGTTGATGCCCGGAATGTGGGAAAGCTTCGGACGCAATTCCTGAATCACCTGATCGGCCGTCAGGCTGCGCTGGTTCGTCGGCTTCAGCGTCATGAAGAGCGTGCCGGTATTGACGCCGGTGCGCGAGCCGCCTGCGCCGACCGACGACATTGCCGCCCGCACGTTGGGATCTTGAGCGACGATCGCGGCCGCCTGCTGCTGGTATTTCACCATCTGCGTAAACGAGGTGCGGTCTGACGATTCGGTGAAGGCGATGATCTGCCCGGTGTCCTCGCTGGGCAGGAAGTCTTCCGGCATGATCTCGAACATGAAGACCGTCGCCACCAGGCTGAGGAGAAAAACGCCGAAAATCACCGGGCGGTGGTCGAGGCTCCATTTGAGGCTGCGCTCGTAACCCGATTGCACGTAGTCGAAGGTACGCTCGCTCAATCGATAAAATCCGCCGTGCTCCTCGCTCTTGCCGGGCCTCAGAAACCGGCTGCACAGCATGGGCGTGAGCGTGACCGAAATGATTCCCGAGAACACGATCGCGAGCACGATCGTGACCGCGAATTCGTGCAGCAGCCGGCCCACGATGCCGCCCATGAAGACGACGGGAATGAACACGGCGGCGAGCGAGGCCGTCATCGACAGGATCGTGAAGCTGATCTCCTTGGAGCCCGTCACGGCGGCATCGAACGGCCGCTCGCCCGCTTCCACGTGGCGCACGATGTTTTCGAGCATGACGATGGCGTCGTCGACCACGAAGCCGACGGACAGCGTCAGCGCCAGCAGCGAGAGGTTGTCGAGGCTGTAGCCGAGATAGGACATGCCGGCGAACGTCCCGATCACCGCGATGGGAAGCGCCAGCGAAGGAATGAAGGTGGCCGAAAGCGTGCGCAGGAACAGGAAAATGACCATCACGACGAGCGACGCCGCGATCAATAGTGTCGTCTGAACGTCGGCGACCGAGGCGCGGATCGACTGGCTGCGGTCGTAAAGCACCTCCAGCTGCACCGACGACGGCAGGTTCACCATGAATTTCGGCAGCAGGTTCCGGATCGAATTGACGACATTGATCGTGTTGGAGCCGGGCTGGCGCTGGATTGCCAGCACGACGGCGCGATTGCCGTTGAACCAGCTTGCGACAAGGTTGTTCTGGACGCTGTCGATGGCGTGGCCCACATCCTGGATACGGACCGGCGCACCGTTGCGATAGGCGATGATCTGGCGCGAAAATTGCGCGCCGTTGACGAGTTGTCCGTTGGCCTGGATGAGAGTTGCCTGCTCGGGACCGTTGAGCGTTCCGGTCGACAGGTCGACGTTGGCCGCGGCCGCCGCCGCCGCGACCTGATCGATACCGATGCTGCGCGCCGCGAGCGCGTTGGGATCGACCTGGATGCGAACCGCGAATTTCTGCGAACCGTAGACATTGACCTGCGCCACGCCGTCGAGCGTCGAGATCTGCCGGGCGAGCAGCGATTCAGCGTATTTGTCGACGTCCGACAGCGGCAAGGTCGGCGAATGCATTGCGATATAGATGATGGCCGCGTCGGACGGGTTGACCTTCCTGAGCGTGGGCGGCGCCGGCAAATTTGTCGGCAGTTGGCGCAACGACGCGGAAATTGCGGCGTTCACGTCCTGGGCCGCGGCATCGATATCGCGGTCGAGGTTGAACTGGATGGTGACGACCGTCGAGCCCAGCGAGCTCGTGGACGTCATCGAGGCGATGTCCGGGATGTTCGAGAAGTTGCTTTCGAGCGGCGAGGCGACGGCGGACGCCATCGTTTCGGGCGTGGCGCCCGGCAGCGAGGTCGACACGACGATGGTGGGAAAATCGACGCTGGGCAATTCGCTGACGGGCAGCGAGGCGTATCCGAACACCCCGAAGATCACCAGCGCCGCCATGAGCAGCGTCGTCATGATCGGTTTGCGGATGAACTGGTCGGAAATATTCATTTCGGCGAAGCGCCCGCCTGGGTCGTGGCCGATGGGGCCGCAGGTTTCGGGACCACAACCGGCTGGCCGGACACCACGCGCAATTGACCGACTGTGATGACCGTGTCGCCCGGCTTGACCTTCCCCTGGATCGCGTCGTTGACGCCGTCGTCGTAGAGCAGATTGACGTTTTGCAGATGGGCGATGCCGCGGCGATCCACGACATAGACGTAATGGGTATCCGGTCCGAGATTGACCGCGCCGCGCGGTACGACGACGGCGTTCTGGATGTCGTTGATGGCGGCCGCGACGTCGACGAGCTGGCCCGGAACGAGGCGGAAATCGTCATTGTTGTAGGTGGCGCGCAATTCGATGGTGCCGGTCGTTGCCTGCACCTGGTTGCTGATGAAATTGACGGGCGCCGAGATCGTCGAGGCCGCCGGATCGTGCAGCGCGATGGTGGCGACGAGTTTTCCCGCCCGCGCGCGATCCTGGAGCTGCGGCAGATCCGATTGCGGCAGGAAGAACGAGACCATGACGGGCTGAATCTGGGTGATCGTCACGAGCGGGCTGGTCGAGACGTTCGCCGCCACCAGATTGCCCGGAAACACCAGAATCGGGCCCGTCTTGCCGTCCACCGGCGCGCGGATGACCGTGTATCCGAGGTTCAATTGCGCCACGTCGATGGCGGCCTTATCCGAATTGACGGTCGCAGCGTCGGCATCTGCGGTGGCGATCGCCTGGTCGCGCTGCTGGGTAGAACCCGCACCTTGCGCCGCCAAAGTGATGTAGCGCTTCTTGTCGAGTTCGGCGCTGATCATGGTCGCCTTGTCGCGCGCATAGGCCGCCTCGGCCTGTTCGAGCGCGGCGGCGAACGGCTTGGGGTCGATGCGGAAGATGACGTCGCCCTTATGCACGATCTGGCCTTCTATGAAATCGGCCGAGAGAAGCTGGCCCGACACCAGCGCCGTCACCGACACGGTCGAGGCCGCCAGCACGGTGCCGATGGTGTGTTCGGCGATGATGACTTCCTTCTGCTGGGCCGTCGCGACGCGGACGGGCGCGGCGGGAGGGGCCTTTGGCGGTGGCGCCATACGCACGGCGATCAGGTGCCAGACCAGCGCCACGACGCCGAGGCTTGCCAGAGCCAGCAGAATCCAGCGCAACCGCGGATTGGTCCGCCTCCAGGTCGCAGGAATCGTTTGAACGGCGGCGGACGGAAACGTCTGCAGCACGTTGGGTAGCCTGAAATCCATCACGTCCAATCCTGAAAATCGGGCAATTCCGGGCGATCCGGGCGCCTGGCGCGGCGAGCGGCCACCTGATCGGCGTATCCTGGAGGGATAGCGTTCCGGGGGCGCCCAGCCTCATGCCTCACGCTCCCCGGGACTACTAGCATGGCCTTGGCGAAATGCGAGCCCGGGAGCCGGTTTTGCCACGAATTGTTACAAATCTGGGGTGCATGCAAGCCCTCAAACCTCCGGCATTCAGTCGGGTCGTAAACCACGCCAAGGCGGAAGCGCGCGAGGCAGCCGTTGGTTCCGGCCCGGCTGTTCAAGTGACAACATGGTTAATAGGGGTAGTTTGGTGAGGCCAATTCTCAGCCGCGATAGTTGCTCAGCAGGTGGCCCTCATCTGGCTCGCACGTCGTGATCTAATTGTCGCTCTCCAGGCTCACCGGCCTTCCGCTGAAGCCTTTGGCGAAACCGGATCGGGTGGGGGGAAGTCTCAACGGCAATCGTTCTGAGTTTTCCACCTCTTCCACCACTTCCGATTTCTACCGCGATTGCGAAGGAGCCCCCACGCGTCTATAAGCGCCGCGCCCCGGAGCGTGCGTAAATATGGACATTCGTAACATTGCCATCATCGCCCATGTCGACCATGGCAAGACGACGCTCGTGGACCAATTGCTCAAGCAATCGGGCTCCGTGCGCGAGAACCAGCACATCCAGGAGCGCGCCCTCGATTCCAACGACCAGGAGCGCGAGCGCGGCATCACGATCCTCGCCAAGTGCACCAGCGTCGAATGGCGGGGTACGCGCGTCAACATCGTGGACACGCCCGGCCACGCCGATTTCGGCGGCGAAGTGGAGCGCATCCTGTCCATGGTCGACGGCGTGGTGCTGCTGGTGGACGCCGCCGAATCGGTCATGCCGCAGACGAAGTTCGTGCTCTCCAAGGCGCTGAAGCTGGGCCTGAAGCCGATCGTGGTAGTCAACAAGATCGACCGCTCCGACTCGCAGCCCAAGGAGACGCTGGAAAGCATCTTCGATCTGTTTCTTGCGCTGGAAGCCAACGACTACCAGCTCGATTTCCACGTGCTCTACGCGTCGGGGCGGCAGGGCTGGGCGGTGGCGGATCTGGCCGAACCGCACACTTCGCTCGCGCCCCTGTTCGACCGCATCATCGCCGACGTGCCGAGGCCGGCGCCGCTGGCCAAGGCGGGCGACGCGTTTCCGTTCGCGATGCTGGTCACGACGCTCGAAGCCGATCCCTATCTGGGCCGCGTGCTGACGGGGCGCATCGAATTGGGCGCCATCACCATCAACCGCCAGATCAAGGCGCTGGCCCGCGACGGCAAGATCGTCGAGCGCGCACGCGTGACCAAGCTGCTCGCGTTCCGGGGCCTCGCGCGGGTTCCCGTCGAGCGCGCCGAGGCGGGCGACATCGTCGCCATTGCCGGGCTCGAGACGACGACCGTCGCCGACACGCTGTGCGACATCGAAGTCGAGACGCCCATCGCCGCCAACCCGATCGATCCGCCCACGCTCGCGATCACCGCGTCCGTGAACGATTCCCCGCTGGCCGGCCGCGAAGGCGAAAAGGTGCAGAGCCGCGTCATCCGCGACCGGCTCTTGCGCGAAGCCGAAGGCAATGTCGCGATTCATGTGCGCGAATCGGGTGAAGGCGCCTACGAGATCGCCGGCCGCGGCGAACTGCAGCTGGGCGTGCTCATCGAAACCATGCGCCGCGAGGGCTTCGAGCTTTCGATCAGCCGGCCGCGTGTGCTCTATCAGAACGATCCCAAGACGGGCGCCCGCCTCGAGCCGATCGAGGAAGTGACCATCGACGTCGACGATCCCTATACCGGCGTGGTGATCGACAAGGTCAGCCAGCGCAAGGGCGAATTGCAGGACATGCGCCCGACCGGCGCGGGCAAGACGCGGCTCGTCTTCTTCGCGCCGTCGCGCGGGTTGATCGGCTATCATGGCGAATTCCTCACCGACACGCGCGGCACGGGCGTCATCAACCGGATGTTCCACGGCTACGCGCCCTATAAGGGCCAGGTCGAAAGCCGGCGCCGCGGCGTGCTGATCTCGACGGGCGAGGGCGAGGCGGTCGCCTATGCGCTGTGGTATCTGGAAGAGCGCGGCAAGCTGTTCGTCGTGCCGGGCACGAAGGTTTATCAGGGCATGATCGTGGGCGAGCATTCCCGCGACAACGATCTCGACGTCAATCCCCTGCGCGCCAAGCAGCTCACCAATATCCGCACCACCTCGAAGGACGAAGCGGTGCGGCTGACGCCCGTGGTGCCGCTCACGCTCGAACAATCGATCGCCTATATCGAGGACGACGAGCTGGTGGAAGTGACGCCGCAATCGATCCGCCTGCGGAAACGCGAACTGACGCCGCACCTGCGCAAACGCGCGAAAGCGGAAGCGGGTTAGTCGTTCCGGCGTATTTCCCGATCAAGGTTTCCCGATCCCCTTTTTTCTCCGCGGGCGACAGCGGTCCTTGACATCGACGGGTCGAACTTTGATATGACTATGGTCATGACTAAGGTCATATCTAAACTCTCCCCCAACCGCCGCATCCCGCGGGAGGAATTGCGGGCGCGGCTTTATGAGACGGCGCTGGGGTTGTTCCGCGAGCGCGGCTTCGACGCCACGCGGATCGACGACATTGCGGCGCGCGCGGGCGTGGCCAAGGGGACGCTGTTCAATTTCTTCCCCAGCAAGGCCGCGATCCTGCTCCGCTATTACGACGAGATCGATGCGAAATTCGGCCATGCGCTCGCTGCTCTGTCGCCCGACGATCCGAAGGCGTCGCTGGCGGGCTTCTATCGCGAAGCGGAAGCGCTGTTGCGCAGTGAGGGGCCCATGATCGACGCCGTGTTCCGCGAACTCGCCGCGGACGCGACCTTACACGATACCGATCGCGCTTCGGGCGCCCGCGACGTGCTGGTGGATTTCTTCCGCGCCTGCAAGGCGAAGGGCACGCTCGCGGCGCATGTCGAGCCGGCGGTGGCGGGCCACATCGCGGCCGATCTGTGGAGCGCCACGGTCCGGGATTGGCTGCGCGCGGGCAAGCGCTATTCGCTGAAGCTGCGTCTCGCGGCCAAGCTCGATGCCGTGTTCGACGGCCTCGGGCCCGCCGCGTGACCGCTCGCCAAATTGCGGCGAATGGCCCGACACTGTTAGCCTCCATGGCTTTCGACGGGTTCACAGACAGAATGGCTGAAGGCAGCTGGAGCGAGTTTCATCGCCGCTGGTCGCGTCTGCAGCCGCCGCTGCGCGCGAACCACGAAGTGACCGCGGCGATCGCGGACGCCATCGGCGACCGGCGCGGCTCGACCCTTCTCTTGGGCGTCACGCCCGAACTGTCGGATATCGGAGCCGCCACCGTCGCGCTCGATTGGAGCGAACCCATGATCGCGCATATCTGGCCGGGCGACACCGATGCGCGACGCGCGGTTCTCGGCAATTGGCTCGCCATGCCGTTTCGCGAGCGCCGGTTTTCGGCCGCGATCGGCGACGGCAGTTTGAATGCGCTCGACTTTTCGGATTACGCCACGCTGTTCGGGCAATTGGAGTGCGTGCTTCTGCCCGGCGCCCGGATTGCCGTGCGCATCTATGTGACGCCCGAGCCGTGCGAGCCTATCGCGCATGTCAGGAAGGAAGTTTTGGCAGGCCGCGTCGCCGGGTTTCACGCGCTCAAATGGCGGCTGGCCATGGCCATCGCCGCCGAGGCTGCCGACTCGAATGTGCCGGTCGCGCGGATTCATCGGATCTTCAATTACGAATTCCCGGACCGGGCCGCGCTCGGCCATGCGACGGGCTGGAGTGGCGAAACCATCGACGAAATCGATGCCTATGCCGATGCGAACACGATCTACAGCTTCCCCACGCAAAGGGAGCTCGTGGCGGCTCTTCCGCGCCGATTTTCCAATCCGCGCTTTCTCGATTCCGGCAGCTATGAACTTGCGGAACGGTGCCCGGTATTCGTGGCGGATTTCGCGCCGTGAAAAGCCGCGATCCGGTATTTTCGGGAATTCGCTCCAATGTTCCGGGCATCGCCTGGCCGCCTGTCTCGACCGGGGAGGCCACCGATCTGGTTGCGATGTTGCGCCAACTCGACGACACGCAGTGGCTGACGCCGGGATCCCTCGCGGCCCTGCAGTTTCGCCAGCTCGCGCAGGTGGTCGCGCATTGCGCGAAATATTCGCCGCATTTCCAAAGGCGGCTTAGGAGCGCGCAACTCAAGCCGGACGATCTTCTTTCGCCCGAAGGTTTGCGCCGCCTGCCGGTTCTGCGCCGCCGCGATTTGCAGGACGCGAAGGATCTATTCTGCAGCGAATTGCCCGCGGGACACGCGCCGGTCTTCACGACGCAAACATCGGGCTCGACGGGCGAGCCGGTCGTCGTGCGCCGCACGGCCATCGGCAAGCTGGACTGGTCCGCGGCGACGCTGCGGGAACATCTATGGCATGGCCGCGATTTTCGCAAACCGCTCTGCGCCATCCGCGCCCATATCGCGGCGCCCATGCGGCTGGAGAATTGGGGACCGCCGGTGAGCCTGCTGTTCGAAAGCGGGCCGTCGCTGGGTATCCCGATCACGACCGCCATCGACCGCCAGATCGCAATGATCGGCGAATTCGCGCCCGACAATCTTCTCGTCTATCCGAGCAACCTCAGGGCGATTGCGCGCACCTGCGCCGCGCGGGGGATTTCGCTGCCGAGCCTGCGCCACATCCGCACCATCGGCGAAACGCTGTCGCCCCAGCTGCGCGAAGAAGCGGCGCGGGTTTTCGAGGCGCGCATCGCCGATTGCTATTCGTCGCAGGAACTGGGCTCGGTGGCGTGCGAATGTCCCGATGCGCCGCTCTATCACGTGATGGGGGAAACGGCGATTGTCGAGATTCTCGATGCCGCCGGCGCGCCGTGCCGCGAAGGCCAGACCGGCCGGATCGTCGTCACCGATCTCCACAATTTCGCCACGCCGCTCATCCGCTACGACATCGGCGATTATGCGGAGCCCGGACCGGTGTGTTCGTGCGGGCGGGGGCTTCCCACGCTCAGGCGCATCTATGGCCGCGAGCGGAATCTCATCCTGATGCCGGACGGCACGCGGCACTGGCCGCTGGTGGGCTTCGACAGGTTCCGCGAAATCGCGCCCGTCGTGCAATATCAGTTGATTCAGGACGGCCGCGAATCCATCGAACTGCGCCTCGTCGCAAGCCGTGCGCTCAGCGCGACCGAAGAAGGCGATCTGCTTGCGCATATCCAGGCGTCGCTCGGATTCCCGTTTGCGTTGCGCATCGCCTATTTCGAAGGCGAAATCCCGCGAGGCCCGGCCGGCAAGTTCGACGAATTCGTCTGCGCCGTGAATCAAAATACTGTCGCGACCGACTGAGTGGATCGCGCGCCCTTATCTCGGCCGTGCGAGTCCGAGCCGTCCGGCGATCGTGCGGTCGACCACGCGCTTAGGCAGGTGATTGACCATGAAATTCTGGATCGGATCGGGCGTGACGACGTAGCGCGTCTTGGGTTTGGCCGTCGTCAGCGCATGCCACACCGCGCGTCCCAGCCGTTCCGGCTTCAGGCCCTTGCGGCCGCTGGCGATCATGTAATTGCGGACCATATCGAGCGCCGCGGCGTAGGGCGTGTTGGCATAGCGCGCCACGTCGACCGTTTCCGCCTTGTCCCAGATGGGCGTGGCGACGGCTCCGGGCGCCACCACGATCACGTCGATGCCGAACAGCATCAGTTCGCGGCGCAGACTTTCGGAGAACCCTTCGAGGGCGAATTTCGAGGCGTTGTAGGCGCCCACGAAGGGCGACGCGTTCTTGCCGCCCACCGAGGAGATCATCACGATGCGCCCCGCTTCGCGAGGCGCGGTCGCCATCAGGAGCGGCACGAAGGCCTGCGTGACGATCAGCTGGCCCGTGACGTTGACCTCAAGCTGCTGGCGGAATTCGTCGATGTCGAGATAGAGGAGCGGGCCTGGCACGGCGATGCCGGCATTGTTGACGAGCCCGAACAGGGGCTCGCCGCCCAGCGCGGCCGCCACCTTGTCGGCGCCGGCCTTCACCGCGCCGGCGTCGGTCACGTCGAACAGAAGCGGCGTGAAATTCGCGCCCAGTTCCTTCGCGAGCCGGTCCGCGTCGGCCTGCTTGCGGACGCTGCCGAACACGCGGAATCCCTTCTTGACCAGAACCTTGGCGCAGCCCCAGCCGATTCCCGTGGATGCCCCCGTGACGACGACGCTTTTCATGTGCTGCCCTCCAGCCGCCGGCATGCAATATAGCGCGCCGAACGCGAGTATTGAGCATGAAGATCGACCCCGGCACCATCGCCTTCGCCCATCGGCTCGCCGATGCGGCGGGCGCGGTGATCCGTCCCTATTTCCGCCAGCGCATCGACGTGGCCGACAAGCGCCCACTGGTGCACGGCAAGCCGGTGTTCGATCCGGTGACCGAGGCCGACAAGAACGCCGAGACGGCGATCCGCGCCATCATCGACCGCGAGCGGCCCGAGGACGGGATCCTGGGCGAGGAATATGGCGAGAAAAAAGGCTCGAGCGGGCTACGCTGGGTGCTCGATCCCGTGGACGGCACACGCGCCTTCATCACCGGGCGCCACGAATGGGGATGCCTGATCGCGCTCGAACACGATGGCAGGCCGGTTCTGGGCATCATCGACCAGCCTTTTCTCGGCGAGCGTTTCGTGGGTGCGAACGGCCGGGCGGAGATGCATGCGCGGGGTACGGTCACGCCGCTTCAGACGCGCGCCTGCGCGAGCGTCGCCGACGCCATCCTGTGCGCCACGCACCCCGAGGCTTTTCACGAAGAGGGCGAGTGGCCTGCGTTCAAGCGCGTGCAGCGTGCGGTGCGCATGAGCCGGTGGAACGGCGATTGCTATATCTTCGCCCTGTTGGCGATGGGCTTCATCGACCTGATCGTGGAAACCACGTTCAATCGCTGGGACGTGGCGGCGCTCATTCCGGTCGTGGAAGGCGCGGGCGGCATCATCACCAACTGGCAGGGCGGCGATTGCTCCGCCGGGGGCCAGGTTCTCGCGGCCGGCGACCCACGCGTGCACGCCGAAGCGATGCAGCTGCTTAAAGGCTAATGCCCCGAATCTCAGATTCGTAACATCAGTTCAATTGGGCACGCGGAGCCGCGGAGACGCGGAAAGTAGATTCACCACGAGGAACAGTGGAATTCTTCTCGCGCGCTTCGCGCGCAACATTTCTTCTTCGTGATTTCGGTGGCGAACCCTTTCCTACTCCGCGTCTCCGCGTCTCCGCGTGAGCAATGGTTCGCCGGTCGTAAGGTCTGGAATTAGGGAGCAATCAGTCGTGCGGCTATCGCGGCGCACCGAATTTCTAAACGTACTTCCCGATAAACTCGTCGAACGCCGCCCAGAATTGCGCGCGGATGGAATCGTTCTCCATCATGATCTCGTGCTCGGCATCGGCCAGTTCCAGATAGGTGCCGTGCGGCAGGCGGCGGGCGAATTCGCGCTCCGCGCTCGTGTCGACGATCCGGTCTTTGCCTGCGCCCACGATCAGCACCGGCGTGCGGATTGCTTCGCCGTAGCCGGGCGCCATCACGCGCGCCATGGAGCGGACGGCCGCTTCGAGCCAGCCCCAGGTCGGACCCGCGAGCCGGATGTCCTGTTGCGCCACAAGCATCGCCTGGGCGCGCGCGAAACGTGCGCGATCCGACGTGACGAGATTGGCCTCGAATGCCATCGTGAGCGGATCGCGCTTGTCCATGCCCCACACCCATTCCGCGGAATTGCCGATCGCATTCTGCAAGCGGCAGATTTCGCGCACGAGCCACGCGGGATAGCCGCGGGGGTCGGCGCGCAGCATCGGCGCGGTCATCGCGGCCGCCGTGAAAGCATTCGGCCGGTCGTGCAGCATGCGCAAAAGAATGTGACCGCCCATCGAGTGGGCGAGTGCGATGGGCGGCTTGTCCGTCATGGGTTTCACGACCTTCTCGAGAAAGGCCGCGAGGTCTTCGTCATATTCGGCGAAATCGCCGATATGCGCTTTCAACGGATTGGGCAGCGCGCGCGTGGAGCCACCCTGGCCGCGCCAATCGAGGATCGCAACCTTGAAGCCGCGTGCGGACAATTCGCCCGCGACCTCTTCGTATTTTTCCAGAAACTCCGTCTGGCCGTCGAGCAAGACGCAGACGCCGCGCGGGGCAGAACCCGGCGCGGCGTCCCATGTCGCAACGCGGAGCCGCTTTCCATCGCGGCTCGCGATGAATCGCGGCCCCTCCATCAAGGAGCGTCCGTTCAGCCGCGGGCCTTCTGCAGGATCGGTCCGAGCTTCATGGCGAGGCCCATGTCGCCGGCCACGCGCAACTTGCCCTGCATGAAGGCCGATGTTCCGTCGAGTTCGCCCTTCACCATCTTCTCGAAGGTTTCGAGGCTCACGCTGATCGTGCAATCGGCATTCTTGCCGGAGCCGTCCGCGACCGTGTTCGGCGTGGACTTGCCGTCGATATAGACGCTGCCCGGGTCGCCGAAATCGAATTTCAGCGTGCCGCCGAGACCTGAATTCGCGCCGATGGCGCCACTCATCTGGCTGATGATCTGCTTAACCTGATCCGAGCTCATGAACCGTCCTTCCCTTGATTTGCGTTCGACTCCCACGGCCCGTCCCCGCGGACGCGCTCACCCTATTTTCTTCCGGCCCGAGCGGCCAACAGGGAGCGGGCGGGATTTGAGCATTTGTCAGTTAACCGCACAACTCCCCGGATTCCGGGCGGAATGCCATTGGCGGGCCCCATATCCGGACCTAAGCTGCCGGCAGGGTGGAAACCATAGGACGGCGCAATGAGCATCAAGGACCGCGAAGCGGTAAGGGCCTTTTTGGCCCAGAACCCCGAGACGGAAGCGCCGAGCATTGCCGAGCAGAGGGCGCGCCTCGATTCCCTCGCGGGCTTCTTCCCTGTGCCGGACGGCACGGAAGTGGAACCTGCGAAGCTCGGCGGGGTAGATGGAGAATGGGTGCGAGCCCGGCGCGCGCGACGCGATACGGCGCTGCTTTATCTCCATGGCGGCGGCTATGTAGTCGGTTCGCCTGCGTCGCACCGCCATCTGGTGGCGGCGATCGGCGAGGCATCGGGACTTTCGGCATTCAGTCCCGCTTACCGGATGGGTCCGGAAGTTCCGTTCCCGGGCGCGGTCGAGGATGCCGTCGCGGCTTACAAGGGCCTGATCGATCTGGGCATCGCGCCGTCGAGGCTCGCCATCGCGGGCGACTCGGCAGGCGGCGGGCTGACGATTGCGACGCTGGTTGCGCTGCGCGACCGCAAGATTCCGCTTCCGGCTGTGGCCGTCGCGCTGTCGCCATGGGTCGATCTTTCGGCGGGCGGTGAATCCCACCGCGCGCGCGCCAAGCGAGATCCGATGGTGAGCAAGGATGGTCTCGACAAGATGGCCGCGACCTATCTGGGCGGTGCCGATCCCAAAACGCCGCTCGCCTCGCCGCTGTTCGCAGATCTCAAAGGGTTGCCGCCGCTGCTGATTCAGGTGGGCACCGAGGAAGCGCTTTACGATGACTCCGTGGGGTTGAAGGCCCGGGCCGAGGAGGCCGGCGTCGAAGTGTCCATGGAGTCGTGGGGCGGCATGGTTCACGTCTGGCATGTCTTTCACCCGATCCTGGGCGAAGGCCGCGACGCCATTCAACGCATCGCAAGCTTCCTCAAAGCGCACATCGAATGACCGCTTCACATGAGCCCGAGCCGCTGGAGACGGCGCTTCCCAAGGCGCCGGCCAAACGCGATCTCCTGGGCAATTTCTGCTTCTACCTCCATTTCGTGGTGATGCTTTATATCGTGTCGGGCTGGCTCGCGCCGTGGCCGATCATGCAAATTTTCTATCTCGTGTTCCTGCCGGGCGTGGCCATCCAGTGGCGGTTCAATCAAAACTCCTGCGTGCTCAACAATCTCGAATCCCTGATCCGTACGGGGCGCTGGCGCAATCCCGAAAACGTGGAAGAAGGCGCCTGGCTTTTGACATTGGTGCGCAACGTGCTCGGCCTCGAGGTGACCCACGGCCAGATGGATGCTTTCACCTATACGGTTCTGGCGATCC
Organism: uncultured Alphaproteobacteria bacterium; assembly: GCA_963760345.1. Classification (GTDB taxonomy): domain Bacteria; phylum Pseudomonadota; class Alphaproteobacteria; order Micropepsales; family Micropepsaceae; genus Rhizomicrobium. Next base: position 312,185 of record CAVXCU010000001.1, on the reverse strand, counting down.
TCTGGACCCTCGATCTGGGCCATCTGCGGCACTGGGCCGGCTGACGCTCGCCCTCTTGAAGCGCCAAAGCCCGCTTCCTACCTAGGAATTGTCCGGAAAGGCCAATGGCTTTTCGGGCAATCGGCACGGTCCGGCCCCTTGGGGCGGACCTCAACACTTCGCTTCTCAATGGAGGAATGTGAACCATGCGTACCTACGATTTTTCCCCGCTTTTCCGGTCCACCGTCGGATTCGACCGGCTGTTCGATCTTCTGGATTCGGTCGCCCAATACGATTCGAGCCAGAGCTATCCGCCCTACAACATCGAGCGCAGCGACGAGACCCATTACCGCATCACGCTGGCGGTTGCGGGCTTCGCCGAGAAGGACCTGAACGTCGAAGTGCGCGATGGCGTGCTGTCCGTCCAGGGCAAGCGCGGCGATGATGGCGAGCGGACCGAAAATTCCGGCTATCTCTATCAGGGCATCGCCGGCCGCGCCTTCGAGCGGCGCTTCCAGCTGGCCGAGCATGTGGAGGTCAAGGGCGCGAAGCTCGAGAACGGGCTTCTGCATGTCGACCTCGAGCGCATCGTGCCCGAAGAGCGCAAGCCGCGGCGCATCGCCATCAACGGCGCCGAACTGAAGACCATCGAGGGTCAGGCGAAAGCCGCCTAACCCGACAATCCGTAAACGGATCGGATGACAGGCATCGGGGATCAGAACATACTGGTCCCCGATACCTCGTTGCTGACCCCCCCAATGCCCAGCTGGCAGAGCGCTCTTTTCGGCCGCCTTACCCGCATTTCGCGGCCCCGTGCCTCGGGCGTCGAGGGCGACATCGAGGAACTGCGCCGTCAGCACAATTACCTGACCGACCGCTTCGGCCCCATTCCCGCCGAGGCCGTTTTCGAAGCGACCCAGCTGGGTCCGATCAAGGGCGAATGGGTGCGGGTGAGCAAGCATCCCTCCCATCGTCTCGTTCTCTATTTTCATGGCGGCGGCTATGTCGCGGGTTCGCCGGAAACGCATCGCCCGCTGATTTCGCGGCTGTGCCTGGCCGCCGACGCGACCGCGTTTTCCGTCGCCTATCGTCTGGCGCCCGAATTCGCGTTTCCCGCGGGACTCCGGGACGGCATCGATGCCTATCGCCATTTGCTCAAGGGCGGCGTCCCCGCCTCTTCGATCGTGCTGGCGGGCGATGACGCAGGCGGCGGCCTCGCTTTCGCGCTTCTGCTTGCCATTCGCAACGCGGGCCTGGCGATGCCGGCCGGTTGCGTGGCGATGTCGCCCTGGGCCGACCTGTCGCTGTCCGGCTGGTCGATGCTGCAGAACGCGAAGAACGATGCGGCGCTATCCTGGGAATTGCTGTTCGTCAGCGCGCGCGACTATCTGAGGAAATCGAGCCCCGCCGATCCCTACGCCTCGCCTATCTTCGCCAATTTCCGCGATTTCCCGCCGATCATGGTGCATTCGGGAAGCCTCGAACTTCTGCGCGACGACGCCAGTCGAATCGGCGAACGCGCCGCGGAAGCAGGTGTTCCGGTCAGCGTCGAGATCTATGACGGCATGCAGCACGTGTTTCAGGCGAATCCCTATGTGCCCGAGGCGCGCGTGTCGTTGTCTCGGATGGGACAATTCATCCGCGCCCGCACGCCGGAGCCGGTCGCTGCGGAAGCAAGCGCGACGGCGGGGTAAGTTTTCGTCTTGCGAATAGTTTAACCCGCGCTCGCCATCGCGGCCGAGGCGAGGCTTTCGGCGAGGAGGGCGGGGAGCTTCGCGCCCGAAAGAATTGCACGATTGATATCCGTATCGCGCAAATCGGCGTCGTTCAGATTGGCGTAGGAGAGATCGGTCTCGTTGACGGAGGCGCGCCTCAAATCGGCGCCGCGCAGATCGGCATAGCGGACGATTGCGCCGTCGAGCCGCGCGGGCAGGAGCCGTGCATTGGAAATCATCAACGGGCCCAGCTTCGCGTCGCGCAGATCGGCGTTGCTGAGTTGCGCGCCGCAGAAATTGACGCCGCGCAGATCGGCGCCGGCGAGCTTGACGGCGCGCAGGTCGGCGCCCTGAAAATTGCTGCCCTGGAGCGAGACACCTTCGAGATCGAGCCCATAGAGCGTGGCGCCCGGCGCGATCAGCGCGGTCAGCGCGCGGTGGGCCAGCGATTTGACCGGCCGCAGATCCATGTTCGAAAAATCGGCGGGTCGTCCCTCGCGGCCGTCCGTCTCGACCCAGCGCGAATGAAGATCGAGCAATTCCGAAACCGGCATCGACAGGCTGGATATTTCGCGGCCCGCGGGCGCTTCGGTGAGAGCCGTTGCGAGATCTACGCCGTCGAGCACCGCATAGGTCAACCGTGCGCCCACGAGAATGGCGCCCTGAAGATCGGCGCCCGAGAGATCGGCGCCCGACAGATCGGCGTTCTCGAGATTGGCGCCGGAGAGTTTCGCCTGGCGAAGATTGGCGCGCGCCAGCCGGCAGCCGCGCATCACCGCGTCGGTGAAATCGGCCTGGATCGCCATCGCGCCCGTCATCTTGGCCCGTTCGAGATTGGCGGAGTTGAGCATCGCCGCCGGCAATTCCGTGGGACCCACATCGTGCTGCAGCACGCGGAGGTTTCCGTAGCGGTCTTTTTCCGCGATCGTGCCTTCGCGCAAATCGGCTTCGTAGAGATCGGCGCCGATGAGATTTGCGCCGCGCAGGCACACGCCGCGCATGTCCGCGCGCCTGAGGCTTGCGCCGGCAAGATTGGCGCGGCGCAAATCCGCGCCGAAGAAACTCGCCGATTCGAGCTTGGCGCCGGCCAGATTCGTCTCTTCGAGAATGGCGCCCGTGAAATCGGCGTCGGCGAGGTTGCGGCCCGCGAGATCGAGGCCGCTCAGATCGCAGAACGCGAACACGGCGCGTGCGCCGCCCATGCGGCCCGCATACAGCATCTCGTGCCGGCCGGCCGCGGCGGCGGCCTGCTTTTGCGTGAGCTTCGAAAAACTGATGCGGGGCTTGGGCGTCATCAGGTTGCGGCGATCTGTCGTTAAGGTGAACGCGAGTCACCGTTCATCTTGCCGGAAGCCCGCTAACGCCCGATTAAAAAGCAAAAAAGCAAGGCAGCAGGCCGTCTTACGGACTAGCGCCGGGCGCGCGAAATTGGTTATGGTGCCGCCGCCCGCGGACGCTTCTGGGGCGCCGCCGCGCCAAAGACGGGGGTCTTCCGATCCGGCCCCCTGTCAACCGGCCAAAAATATGAGGTTTGCCTTGAACAAGTGCGCGTTGATGCTCACCGCCGCCACCGCTGCGTTGATGTCGGGGGGGTCTGCTTTCGCCCAATGCACGATCACGCCCACGCCCACGGCGAACAACACCAGCATCTCCACCGAAATCACGACGCCGGTCGATACGGCGTGCGCCGATGCGGGCAACGCCGGCAACATCATCATCGTCGCTTCCACCGGCTCCGTGCAGCTTTCGACGGATCCATTCACGACCGCGGCCGTGACGATCGACTCCAGCAACACCGTCACCAATAACAACATCATCTCCTACACCGGAGTGAGCGATGCCGTCGCCGTCCAGATCGATGCCGGCGGCTATACCGGCCAGCTTATGAATGCGAGCGGGGGGCAGATCAACATTGAGGGGAGCGGAGTGGACGAGACGGGCATTCTGGTCGCCCTTCCCACTGGCGCGACGTCGGGAACGTTCACGGGCGAGGTCATACCGACCTTTGGGACGGACCTCGTAGCGATTGATCTGGCGGTCGGCTCGAGCATCACGATGTCGGGCACGGGCAGCTTCGCCATCCAGACGCAGCCCAACACACAGGTCGTCGGCGACATCGTCATTGCCGGTACGCTCACGATGACGCCGACGAGCACCACGGCGGTGACCACGGACACCCAACAAACGGCGATCCTGATAGGCGAGCCGACGACAAATCCCGGTTCGGCTTATGCGATGATCGGCAATATCGAGATCATTTCCGGCGGGGCCGTGAGTGTCTCGGGCGAGGGCGCCACGGGCATCGATATACAGGGGGGCATCCAGGGCGCAATCATCAATGGCGGCGAGCTGAGCGTATTCGGCACGGCAACTCCCAATACCGCCGCAAACGCCGACGACCCGGAGTCCGGTACCGCGCTCATCATCGCCAACTCCGTAACCGGCGGCATCGTGAATGAGGGACCGACGGACCAAATAACGGGCCCTTCGATTCCCTCGGCGACCGTGAGCTCGACGGGCGCCGCGCCGACAATCGATATTTCGTCCGGCGCCAACACCGTCTCTGCGGTCCCGATCACGATCGGCGATTACCTGGGGGATCCGCAATTCGGCACGTCGAGCACCTATTCGCTCATCAACCGTGGATCGATCGAGGCAGCTTCGGAAGATCCTAATTTCACCACCGGCGCGATTAGCCTCTCCGGCACGACAGATGCGCCGGTGACCTTGTCGGGCGGCATCTACAACAGCGGCCAGATCACGGCATCCGCCACCACCAACTCGTCTGTCGGCGGCTCGGCTGCGGCCATCACGATCGACATCGGCAACGCCGTGACGGTGACGTCGACGTCGACTTCCCTATCGGATCCCGAGCCCGCGTTCATGAACGACAACTCGACGGGCAGCGGTCTTGTCACCGCCAGCGTCAGCGGGGCGACCACGCAATCCTCCGTCATGAAAGCGATTGCCATCTTTATTGCGGCGCCGAACGGGGCCATTCCAGGCGGCAGCCTCCCGTCGCTGATCAATTACGGCACCATCGAAGCCGCTGTTGCGACCTCGGACAACACGGTCGGGTCTCTCACCGCGGTTGCGATCGACGACGCATCGGGAACGCTCACGACCATCATCAATCAGGGAACGATTTCGGCCACCGCCACGGAACTCACGAACCAGTCGCAAATCGCCCAGGCCGTCAATGTCGGCGCGAATTCGTCCGGTGTCACCTTCAACAACTACGGCACGGTGACCGGCGATATCGTGTTCGGCGTCGGATCGAATACTCTTACCGACGCCGCGTTCGCTCCCGGCGATCCGACGGCAACGATCAACGGCAACATCTATTATGGCGGGAACGCGACTCCCGACAATCTGACCATCGGATCGCCGATGGCCGGCGAGCCGGGGAGTTTTGCCGGTTCCATCGTCGAGGAAACCCTGGGCGGCGCGGTCAACGTGACGATCTACGGCAACGGCACGATGACTCTGGAGAATTCCATCATACCCGTGAACGGAATAGCGGGCATCTACGGCATCCAGGATAAGGCAGCGCCTCTGGCGGCGAACGATTTCGATATGTACGCCAGCGGTACGCTCAATATCCTGGTCAGCCAGGCGTTCAATCAGGGGAGTTCGACCGCTCCGATCGGCGCGATCATCGAGGGCCAGAACGTAAACATCGCGGACAATTCCAACGTCAGCGTGAATTTCGGCAGCTACCTGTCTTCGTTGAACAACGGGCCGATCGAAGTCGGGCTCATCAGTACGCCGTCGGCGACAGCGACGACGCCGGGTGTGTTCACGATTTCATCCAACGAAATCAGCATCATCCAGAACAACACATTGCAGAGCGTCCCATTCCTGTTCACGGAAAGTCTGTGCACGTACAATATCGCGACTGCGACAGCTGCCCAAACTTGCGCCGTGGCCGATCCGGCCCTCACGGCGCCGTCCAACGGGCAGCAGGAAATCGTTCTCGGTCTGGCGCCGAAAACCGCGCAGCAAATCGGCCTTACGGGTTACGCTGCGGCGCTGTTCCCCTATGTCAACAAAGCCATCGTTCAGGATCTCGGACTTGGCGCCGCCGTCATCGACGTGGGTGAAGGCACGACAACTCATGCGGGTCCTCTGACCCCGGCCGAAGGCCAGACGCTCTATCAGCAGGTCTATTCCGAGTTCGCGCCCGACGTGTCCGGCGCCACGCGGGCGACCGCGATCTCCCTGACCGATTCGGCGACCGACATCGTCTCCGAGCGCCAGCGCGCCCTGCGCATGTATGCCAACCAGGAGGGCGATACGACAATCTGGGGCCAGGAATTCGCGCAACGCCTCAATCAGGACTACACAGCGGGGACGATCGGCTACAACGATACGGGCTTCGGTTTTGCGATGGGCATGGACACCGGCGACCCGGTGGACGGCCGCTACGGCGGTGCCTTCACCTTCTTCGCGGGCCAGGACACCAGCAAGGAGCCTGTTTTCGACAAGACCAATTCGCAGTGGTACCTGGCCACCGGATATACCGATTGGCGCGGCCGGGGTCTGTTCCTCGACACGCAGATCAGCGCAGGCTACGGAAATCTGAGCGGTCAGCGGTTCATCACGCTGACCCCGTCTACAGGCAACGGTCCCGCCGTTACACGTGGCGCCTATGACACGCGGGGCAGCGCGCTGCTTGCCGGCGGCCTCACCACGGGTGCGATTTTCGACTGGGGCGGCACGGTCTTCACGCCGCAATTGAGCGTGGACGGTTTGACGATGCGCGAAGAAGGCTACTCCGAAACCGACGATGGCGTCGTGATCGGACCGGACGCCTACCTGCTGCATGTTCAACCCTATTACGCGAGTTCGGCACGTGCTTTTCTGGGCTTCGATGTGCGCCAGGACATCAACTTCGGCGGCTTCTTCCTGCAGCCTTCGGCCCGCGCCGGCTATCGCTACGATTTCCTCGATGGCGCCGAGAAGCTGACGGCGAACTTCGAAGATGTGACACCCATCAGCCAGTTCTCGGTCGAAGGGCCGGATCCCTCGAAGGGCAATATCGTATTGGGCGGCGGCATCGCCACCACGACGGGCGCCTGGTCGGTGGGCCTCAACTACGACTATCTGCGCGCGACCAGCGGCAACACGCAGCAGGACGGCATGATCACGCTGGTGGGGCGGATTTAAGGATAATTCCACCCTCCGCTTGAGTCCGGCTACGCCAAGGCTTCGCCGGACCACGCGGTTTGTCCGCTGAAGCTTCAGCGAAGGCGGATTGAGGGAGGGTCAATCCTCTTTATCCCGCCCGTGCGACATTCAGCAAATGCGCGATGTCGTCTTCCGGTGTCGCGAAGGAGCATACGAGCCGGATGAGCGTGCGGCCCTGCTCGGGCGGCGTCCAATCGTAGAAAATCGCGCCCGCGGCGCGCAATCGCGCCACCGTTTTGTCGGGTAGCCGGACGAAGACAGCGTTTGCCTCCACCGGATGGGCAAGCTCGGCGCCGGGGATTTCCGCGAAGCCATTCGCCAGCTTCGCCGCCAGCGCGTTCGCGCGCGCGGCCGTCGCGAGCCAGCGGCCGTCTTCGAGATAGCTCACGAGCTGGGCCGAAATGAATCGCATCTTCGACGGCAGGTGTCCGGCCTTCTTGCGGCGATATTCGAAATCGTGCACGTCGCCTGAATTGAAGAACACCACGGCTTCCGCGCCCAGCGTACCGTTCTTGGTGGCTCCGAAAGACAGCACGTCGACGCCCGCGCGCCACGTGGCCTCCGCCGGCGCGCATCCGAGATATGCCAGCGCATTGGCGAAGCGCGCGCCGTCCATATGCAGCTTGAGACCGTGCTTCCGCGCGAGCACGCCGATCGCCGCGATTTCTTCCAGCCTGTAGTTCGTTCCAAGTTCGGTCGCCTGCGTGATGCTGATGACCGTCGGCTGGATATGATGCACGATCCCGGCCTGAAAGCGCTTGAGTGCGGTTTCGATCGCATCGGGCGTGAGCTTGCCGTCGCGCCCTTCGATGGGGACGAGCCTCGCGCCGTGACTGAAGAATTCGGGCGCGCCGCATTCGTCGGCGACGATATGGGCATCCGCATGGCACAGGATCGCGCCGTGGGGCGGGGACAGGGTCGCCAGCGCCAGTGCGTTTGCGGCCGTGCCCGCGATCACCGGATAGACGGCGACCTCGTGCTCGAACAGGCGCGCCATCTGCGTGCGCAATGTCGCCGTCCATTTGTCGTCGCCATAGGAGGCGGCCGTGCCCGTATTCGCCGCGGCCAATGCGGCCAGGATTTCCGGCGCCGCGCCATAGGCGTTGTCACTGATGAAGTTCATCCCTGCCTCGCGCCGATGCCGGCCCACGCTAGCGGGGAACGGCGCCGCACCCAATGCGCCTGTGTGGCGCGGATCGCCACTTCCCTGAAGGCCCGATAGGTGCAAGGATTCGTCATCTGCGCGACCGCAAACGGACCGCGCCGGGGCGTCAGGGACAGGCCGAATGACCGATATCGACACCTTCCGCACGGAAACCCGGGCGTGGCTGGAAGCCAATTATCCGCCATCGCTGGCCCAGCCCATGGGCAGCGAAGACGACATGAATTGGGGCGGCCGCAAGGCGGTCTATAAGAACCCCGACACCAAGCTCTGGCTGGATCGGATGGCGGCCCGCGGCTGGACCGCACCCACTTGGCCCAAAGAATATGGCGGCGGCGGGCTCTCGGCGCCGGAATCGCGCGTGCTCAACCAGGAACTCGGGCGCATCAAGGCGCGTTCGGCGCTCGTATCATTCGGGATCTGGATGCTCGGCCCGGCGCTGCTCGAATACGCGAACGAAGAGCAGAAGAAGGAACATCTGCCCAAGATCGTGCGCGGCGAGATCCGCTGGTGCCAGGGCTATTCCGAGCCGGGCGCCGGCTCCGACCTCGCGAGCCTGCAGACCCGCTGCGAGGACAAGGGCGACCATTGGCTGGTCAACGGCCAGAAGATCTGGACCTCCTACGCCAACTACGCCGACTGGTGCTTCTGCCTGGTCCGCACCGACACGACCAAGAAGCACGAGGGCATCTCCTTCATGCTGATCGACATGGCGACGCCGGGCGTCGAGACGCGGCCGATCAAGCTGATCTCCGGCAATTCGCCCGTTCTGCGAGACCTTCTTCACCGACGTGAAGGTGCCCAAGGACAACCTGGTCGGCCAGCTGAACGGCGGCTGGGAGATCGCCAAGCGCCTCCTGCAGTACGAGCGGCAGAACATTTCATCGGCGAGGTTTCGGCGGCAGCGCGGCGGCGCCGGAACTCGACGAGGTCGCCAAGGCCTATGTCGGCGAGGATGACGGGCGGATCGCCGACGCCGACCTGCGCGCGCGCATCGCCCGGCACCGGATGGAGGCGAGGGCCTTCTCGCTGACCGTCCGCCGCATCGAGGATGAGTCGAAGCCGGCAGGAGCGTGGGCCGGCGATCTCGATCATCAAGTACGCGGCCGCGAAGATCGACCAGGAGCGCTGCGAGTTGATGGTCGAGGCCATGGGCGCGCAGGGCCTCGGCTGGGAGGGCGAAGGCTTCTCGCCCGCGGAGATCGCCGGCACGCGCGGCTGGCTGCGCTCGAAGGGCAATTCCATCGAAGGCGGCACCAGCGAAGTGAACTTGAACGTCGTGTCCAAGCGGGTCCTGGGGCTGCTCGACCATCAATAGGCTTGGACGAACGCCGTCGCAGAATGGCGAGGTTGGGAGAGACAGATGTCATGCTGCCGAATTGCGCGGCAGCGAGCCGGAAGCCTTCCGCGCCGAGGTCCGCGGGTGGCTGGAGGCGAACTTTCCGCCGTCGCTCGCCAACATCGACGTTGCAATGGCCGGCGTGACGGGCGGCAAGCCGTCGGGCGACGCCGGACTCTGGACGCGAGCGCATGGGCGAGAAGGGCTGGGGCACGCCGACCTGGCCCAAGGCATATGGCGGCGGCGGCCTTTCGCCGGCCGAGGCGCGCGTGCTGCACGAGGAGATGAACCGCATCGGCGCCTGCAACCCGATCGGCGGCATGGGCGTGATGATGTTCGGCCCGACCCTGCTCGAGTACGGCACCGAAGAGCAGAAGCAGCGGCACATCCCGCCGATCGTCACCGGGCGAGGTGCGCTGGTGCCAGGGCTATTCCGAGCCGGGCGCCGGCTCCGACCTCGCGTGCCTTGCAGACCAAGGCCGAGGACAAGGGCGACCACTGGCTGGTCAACGGCCAGAAGATCTGGACCTCGGGCGCGCAGTACGCCGACTGGTGCTTCTGCCTGGTGCGCACCGACACCACGAAGAAGCACGAGGGCATCAGCTTCCTGCTGATCGACATGCAGATCGCCGGGCGTCGAGGCGCGGCCGATCAAGCTGATCTCCGGCGCACTCGCCGTTCTGCGAGACCTTCTTCACCGACGTGAAGGTGCCGAAGGAGAACCTGGTCGGGCCGCTGAACGGCGGCTGGACCATCGCCAAGCGCCTGCTGCAGCACGAGCGCAGCGGCATCTGGGCCGGCGGCGGCGGAGGCGCGGGCCGCGGCGGCGATGCGCGCGGCATCGGCCGAGATCGCCAAGCACTACGTCGGCGTCGACGACGAGGGCCGCCTCGCCGACGCCGACCTGCGCGCGCGCATCGCGCAGCACCAGATGGACGCCAGGGCCTTCCAGCTCACCGTCCAGCGCGCCGCAGGCCGAGGCGAGGTCCAACCATGGCCCCAGCGCCACGACCTCGATCATGAAGAACGCCGGCACGAAGATCGCCAGGACCGCGCCGAGCTGATCGCTCGAGATCATGGGCCACCAGGGCCTCGGCTGGGAAGGCGAGGGCTTCACGGCCGACGAGCTCGCCGCCGTGCGCGGCTGGCTCGGCGGCAAGGCCACCACGATCTACGGCGGCTCCTACGAGATCCAGAACAACATCATCTCCAAGCGGATCCTCGGCCTGCCCGATCCGATCAATAAGCACTCGGACTAGGGAAACGAATCAAATGGCTGTCTTGACCGAAGAACAAACCATGCTGCGCGACGCGGCGAACATCTGGACGCAGGAAAAATCGCCGGTCTCCGCGTTTCGCAAGATTGCGCGACAGCGGCAACGCCGCACGGGTTCGATCCCGCCGCCTTCGCGCGAGATGGCGGAGATGGGCTGGGCCGGCATCATCATCCCCGAAGAATACGGCGGCTCGGATTTCGGCTATCTGAGCCTTGGACTTGTGCTGGAGGAAACCGGGCGCACGCTCACCGCCTCGCCGTTGCTCTCGACCGCGCTCGTCGCGACGACCGCGCTCCTGCTCGGCTGGCAACGACGCCCAGAAGAAGGAATGGCTGCCGAAGATCGCGGAAGGAAAGGCGATCGGCACGCTGGCGGTCGATGAAGGTCCGCACCACGCGCCCGAAAAGATCGCGCTCAGGGCCGCGAAAAGAGCGGCGAAGTGGCTATACGCTGAGCGGCAAGAAGACCTTCGTGCTCGAGGGCATGGCGGCCGACCTGTTCGTCGTCGCGGCGCGCACCTCCGGCAAGCCGGGCGACAAGAAGCGGGATCACGCTCTTCCTCGTCCCCGGCGATGCCAAAGGCCTCAAGCGGGACAGGCTTAAAAGCGTGGACAGCCGCGGCGCCGCCAATCTCAGCTTCGACAATGTCGAAGTTCCGCGCCGATGCCGTGCTGGGAAGCGTGGACAACGGGTTCGATGTCCTGGACGCGACGCTTGATCGCGCCCGCGCCGGCCTCGCCGCCGAGATGCTGGGTGCGGCGGCGCAGTCCTTCGATCTGACGCTCGAATATCTGAAGACGCGCGTGCAGTTCGGCCAGCTCATCGGCACGTTCCAGGCGCTGCAGCATCGCGCCGCCAAGATGTTCACCGATCTGGAGCTGGCGCGCTCCTGCGTCGAGGCGGCGCTGACCGCGATCGACAACGAACGCCAATGACATGCCCGAGCTTGTCTCGCTCGCCAAGGCCAAGGTCGGCGACACGCTGCATCTGGTCTCCAACGAGATGGTGCAGATGCATGGCGGCATCGGCATGACCGACGCACACGACGCAGGTCTCTATCTGAAGCGCGCCCGCGCCGCGGAAGCGACCTTCGGCGGCGCATCGTTCCATCGCGACAGATATGCGAGGCTGATGGGATATTGAGGAAGAAGCCTGCCGTCCGATCGGATCAACAAATCCTGTCATTCCCGGCGAGCCGTGCGTTTGCACGGCGAGGGAAGGGAACCCAGGTCGACGAGCAGCGCAAGAAGATTTAGGTTTCCGCTCGATGGTCATTTTTGAAAAATTGCATCTGTTCGACCACCTGGGTCCCCTTCCCCTCGCGCAAATGCGCTCGGCCGGGGATGACATATTTTTTTCCGAGTTCGTGGCACACACCGCATAGGCGAGCGGCTCAGAACGCCCCGCGATCACTTTAAGGCTTCACATTCGCCGCGATCCATCCGGCAAAAGCCAGCATGAATTGCTGCAGGAATTTGCGCGTGCCGTCGTTGGCGAGCTTGCCGGTCGCGTCGAACAGCTTGTCCGCTCCTCCGATATAGGCTTCGGGTTGCGGCATCGCGGGAACGTTCAGGAACACCAGCGACTGGCGTAGGTGGTGATTGGCGCCGAACCCGCCGATGGCGCCGGGCGATGCGCTGACGATGGCGCCCGGCTTGCCGCTCCACGCGTTGCGGCCGTAGGGGCGCGATCCCACATCGAGCGCGTTTTTCAAGGGCGCCGGAACCGAGCGGTTGTGTTCGGGCGTGACGAACAACACGGCATCGGCCGCCTTGATCGTGGCGCGAAATTGCGTCCAGGCTGCGTGCGGGTCCGTGTCCTCGTCCGGATTGTAGAGAGGAAGGCCGCCGATCTCGACGAAGGCCGGCTTTACCGAGTTCGGGCGCCAGTTCGATCAGCGCGTTGGCGACCTTGCGGTTGATGGAATCCTTGCGCACGCTGCCGACCAGAACCGCGACGTTAAACGGCTCGCTCATACGGCTGCCCTTTCAAAATCCGAACGCATCGGGTTGCATCGCAGCCGGTCTCTAGGGCGCCGCGTCCTTGATCACCGTATTCGCCGTTGCCCCCTCGGGCACTTGGTCGATCACGAGGAGCTTCACCGGCACGGTCCCGTTGTTGACCGCGGAGTGCCATTGGTCGCGCGGCTCGATGAGGAAATCGCCCTGCTTATGGACCGCGCTCTTGCCGGTGAGGAGCTGCGTGCCCGTCAATTCGCCCGCCAGGATATAGCTGTACCGCGCATAAGGATGCTTGTGCATCGGCAGTTTGGCGCCCGGCGGGATCGTGACAATCGTGGCTACGACCTTCGGATTCGCCGGCACCTCAATTCTCTGGCCCGTCATCGTTTGCGTCGTGATGACGAGGAGTGTGGTGGTGGGCGCATCCGCCGCCTGCGCGGCGGCCGTGAACAGGATCGCGAGGGCAATTCCCGGAACGATGCGTTGCATGGTCTTCTCCTTGTGCCTCAGCCGCGCCCGGTCACCGGCAGCGAGCTCGAAAGCCCGCCGTCCACGGGAATCGCCTGTCCGTTGACATAGGAGCTTTCGTCGCTCGCCAGAAACAGCGCCGTGTGCGCGATCTCGTCCGGCACACCATAGCGTTTGAGGGGATTGAGCTGGCCGATCTTGCCGTCCGTGCCGCGCTCGCGGGCGCGGTCGAAAATGGGTTTGGTCATGCCGGTCTCGATCAGGCCGGGACAGATCGCATTGACGCGCACGCCCGTGCCCATGAGGAAATTCGCGCTCGTCTGCACCAGATTGATCACGCCGGCCTTGCTGGCGCTGTAAGGCCCCGGCCCCGCACCCGAGCGCAAGCCCGCGACGGAGGCGGTGCACACGATCGAGCCTTTGCCTTTCGGCGCCATCACGCGCGCGGAATGCTTGATGGCGAGATAGACGCCCACGAGATTGACGCGCAGCACTTCGAGCCAGTCTTCCGCGCTGAGCTCCAGGAACGGGGTCCAGCCGCCGCCGATGCCCGCATTGGCGTAACAGGCATCGAGGCCGCCGAATTCGCGCACGGCGGTGTCGACCGCGCGCGCCACATCGGCTTCGGAGCCCGCATCGCCCAGCATGGCGACGGCCTGGCCGCCGGCCGCGTTGATCTGGGCCGCGGTCTCCTCGACCTCTTTGGCGCGGTCGACGACAACCACCCAGGCGCCTTCCGCCGCGAAAAGCTTTGCGCTGGCCCGGCCGATGCCGCTTGCAGCGCCCGTCACGAGCGCCGCGCGCCCTTCCAACCGTTTCATTGTTTCTCCCTTGGTTACGATATCAATCTCAGATAGCGGATCGGGCGGCCCTGCACGAGCGATTGGGCGGCATGCAGGATCGCCTGTACGTCCAGACCATGATGGGCATAGAGATCGGCGATGCGCCCGCTCTGGCCGAAATGCTCCACGCCCAGCGATGCGACCCGATGGCCGAACACGCCGCCCAGCCATGACAGCGTCGCAGGATATGCGTCGATGACCGTGATGATGCCGGCGAAGGCGGGGAGCGCAGAAAGCAATTCCTCCACGTGGGAGAGCGCCGCGCGTTCGCCCCGCATCCGCGCGCGCGTGGCGGCCTGCCAGCCCTCATTCAGCCGGTCCGCGGACGTAACGGCGAGAACGGCCACGTCGCGGCGGCCTTCGGCGAGGAAACCCGCAGCCGCGATCGCCTCGGGCGCCACCACGCCCTGATAGGCGATGACGATTTCGCAATTGGGTCCCGGCGGCCTGAGCCAATAGCCGCCGTCGATGATCTGGCGCGCGAGGTCGGAATCGATGGCGCGCTTGGGCTGTTCAAGCGGACGTGTGGAGAGGCGCAGATAGACCGAGCCCCCCGTTTCGTCGTGCAAGCGGCCCGTCTGCGTCTCGTGCCCGCCGTCGCGCTGGATGTAGTCGAACGACCAGGCCAGCATCGCGGCCAGTTCGTCGACAAAGGCGGGCTCGAACGATGCGAGCCCATCCTGCGCCATTCCGATCAGGGGCGTCGCAATCGATTGATGCGCGCCGCCTTCGGGCGCCAGCGAGACGCCGGACGGCGTCGCCACCAGGATGAAGCGCGCGTTCTGGTAGCAGGCATAGTTGAGCGCATCGAGGCCGCGCTCGATGAACGGATCGTAGAGCGTGCCGATGGGAATGAGCCGCTCGCCGAACAGCGAATGCGAAAGTCCCAGCGCGGCCAGGAGCGTGAACAGATTGTTTTCCGCGATGCCGAGCTCGATATGCTGCCCCTGCGGCGACAGCGTCCAGCGATAGGTCGACGCGATCTTTTCTTCCTTGAAGCGATCTTCGGCCTCCGCGCGGTCGAACACGCCGCGCCGATTGACCCAGCCGCCGAGATTGGTGGACACCGTCACATCGGGCGAGGTGGTGACGATGCGGCGGGCGAATTCGCGTTCGTCGCGGCCCAGATCGAACAGGATGCGGCCGAAGCCTTCCTGGGTCGACATTTCGGGCGCGACGGGTGCGGCGAGGCTCGCGGGCGTCTCCAGCCGAGCGGCCGCAAATCGGCGCCGGCCTTCACGATTGAACGGGATTTCGTCGAGGAACGCGCGCAGTTCGGCCTCGCCATGCGCGAGCCCTTCGAACGGCTCCCATTCGTGCCCCTCGCGCACGCCCATGCTGTCGCGGAAACCCGCCATCTGTGTGGGTGTCATCAGGCCCGAGTGATTGTCCTTGTGGCCGGCCAGCGGCAATCCCATGCCTTTGATCGTATAGGCGATGAAGCAGGTGGGGCGCTCATGATCGACCGCCTGGAAGGTGTCGAGCAGCAAATCGAGATCGTGGCCGCCGAGATTGCACATGAGGGCGGAGAGCGCGTCGTCGTCGTAATCGTCGACCAGCCGGCCCGCGGGCGAATTTCGCCCGAGATCGGCATGCAGCCGCGCGCGCCAGGCCTTGCCGCCCTGGAAGGTGAGGGCGGAATAGAGATCGTTGGGCGTCGTGTCGATCCAGTCGCGCAGCGCCTCGCCGCCGTCGCGCGCAAAGGCCTTTTCCATCTTGCGCCCATATTTGAGCGTCACGACGTCCCAGCCGACCGCGCGGAACATTTCCTCGAAGCGCATCTTGAGCCCTTCGCGGATCACGCCGTCGAGGCTCTGGCGGTTGTAGTCGATGATCCACCAGGTGTTGCGCAGCCCGTGCTTGTAGCCTTCGAGCAAGGTCTCGTAGATGTTGCCCTCGTCGAGCTCCGCGTCGCCCACCAGCGCAATCATGCGCCCGATTTTGGCTTCGTCACGCCAGCCCTTGGCGATCAGATAGTCCTGCACCAGACTTGTGAACGCCGTCATTGCGACGCCAAGGCCTACCGAACCCGTCGAAATGTCCACGTCATCCGTATCCTTGGTGCGGGACGGATAGGATTGCGCGCCGCCGAAGGCGCGGAATGCCTCGAGCTTCTCGCGCGTCTGGTTGCCCAAGAGATACTGGATCGCATGGAACACGGGGCTCGCATGCGGCTTCACCGCGACCCGATCCTGCGGCTTCAGCACCGCAAAATAGAGCGCGGTCATAATCGAGACCATCGAGGCGGAGGAGGCCTGGTGGCCGCCGACCTTGATCGAATCCTCCTCGGCGCGCAGGTGATTCGCGTGGTGGATCGTCCAGCTGGAGAGCCACAGCACCTTGCGTTCCAAATCTCGCAGAATGTCTCGCAAAGACTGGGTTTCCGGCCGGTTTCGACCGCATAGAAAGCACGCCCGCCCCGAAATTCAAAAACAAATCCGGCACTTCTGCCGCACGCTTGTTGCGTTTTGACGGGGGATGCCGCTTTTGGATACGCGTGGGCGGCGGGCTTGGCTATGGTCGCCCCGCCCTAGCGCAAGGATCGCCCATGCCGGAAGCAACGCCCAGCCGTTTGCGCCCCTATCGTTCCGCCCTCGAACTGATCGGCGACACGCCGATGGTCGAGCTCACCCGCTTCGAGACGGGCCCCTGCCGGCTGTTCGTGAAGCTGGAGAACCAGAACCCTGGCGGCTCGATCAAGGACCGCATCGGGCTGTCCATGATCGAGGCCGCGGAGCGCGACGGGCGGCTGAGGCCCGGCGGCACGATCATCGAGGCGACGGCCGGCAATACCGGTCTCGGGCTTGCGCAAGTGGGCGTGCTCAAGGGCTACCGCATTCTCCTGATCGTTCCCGACAAGATGGCGCGCGAGAAGATCCAGCATCTGCGCGCGCTGGGCGCCGAGGTGCGCATCACGCGCTCCGACGTGGGCAAGGGGCACCCGGACTATTACCAGGACATGGCGGCACGCATCGCCGAAGAGACGGGCGCCTTCTACGTCAACCAGTTCGCCAATCCCGCCAATCCGGAAGCGCATGAAAAAACCACCGGCCCCGAAATCTGGGAGCAGATGGAGCACGATGTCGATGCGGTGGTGGTGGGCGTGGGCTCAGGCGGCACGCTGACCGGCATTGGCCGTTTCTTCAGGAAAGTTTCGCCGAAGACCGAGATGGTGCTGGCCGATCCGTTGGGCTCCATCCTGGCGCCCTATCTGCGCACCGGAAAAATGATCGAGCCGGGCTCGTGGACCATCGAGGGCATCGGCGAGGATTTCATTCCGCCGATCTGCGACCTGTCGCTGGTCGGTCGCGCCTATACGATTTCCGACAAGGAAAGCGTCGAAGCGGCGCGCGCGCTGCTCGCCAAGGAAGGGATTCTCGCGGGCTCCTCGTCGGGCACGTTGCTTGCCGCGGCGCTGCGCTATTGCCGCGAGCAGACCGCGCCCAAGCGCGTCGTCACGCTCGTGCCCGACAGCGGCAACAAATATCTTTCGAAAATCTACAACGATTTTTGGGTGATCGAGCAGGGCCTGGCCGACCGCAAGCTCAGGGGCAATCTGAGCGACCTGATCGCGCGCCGCTTCGACGCGGGCGGAACGGTGACGGTGGCGCCCGGCGATTCGCTGCTGGTCGCGTATAACCGCATGCGTTCGGGCGATGTTTCGCAGCTACCCGTCGTCGAGAACGACCGCATCGTAGGCATCCTGGACGAAAGCGACATTCTCGCCTTTGTCGAAGGGGGCGAGCTTGCAGCGCGCCGAACGATTCCGCCAGCCCGTGACCAAGGCGATGACGACCAAGCTGCGCACCGTGCAGGTGCACGAACCCCTGAACGTGCTGCCGCCGATGTTCGAGCGCAACGAAGTGGCCATCGTGATCGAGGACGGAAAATTCGTGGGCCTCATCACGCGCGTCGACCTCATCAACCATCTCCGGCTCAATCCATGACCGAAAAACGCACGCACAACCGGCTCGCTTTCGCGACGCGGACGATTCATGGCGGCCAGCGCCACGATCCCACCACGGGCGCGGTCATGGTGCCGATCTACGCGACCTCGACCTATGCGCAGGAAAGCCCGGGCGTCCACAAGGGCTACGAATATTCGCGCAGCCAGAATCCGACCCGCGAGGCGTTCGAGCGCTGCATCGCCGATCTCGAAAGCGGCACGGCGGGATTTGCGTTCGCGTCAGGGCTGGCGGCCATCGCGACCGTGCTCGAATTGCTGTCGAGCGGCGATCACGTGGTGGCGAGCGACGATCTCTATGGCGGCTCGTTTCGGCTGTTCGAGCGCGTGCGGAGGCGTTCCGCGGGACTCGATTTCGGCTTTGTGGATATGAGCGATCTGGCCGCCGTGGAGCGCGCGCTCAAACCCGGCACCAGAATGATCTGGGTCGAGACGCCGACCAATCCGCTGCTCAAGCTCGCCGATCTGGCGGCCATCGCGGCGGTCGCGAAGAAGCACGGCGCGATCTCCGTCGCCGACAACACCTTCGCGAGCCCCTATGTGCAGCGCCCGCTGGAACTGGGCTTCGACATCGTCGTGCATTCGACGACGAAATACCTCAACGGCCATTCCGATGTCGTGAGCGGCTGCGCGGTGGTGGGCGAGAACCGCGACCTGGCCGAGCGGATCAAATTCCTGCAGAACGCGGTCGGGCGCCATCGCGGGACCGTTCGACAGTTTCCTGGCGCTGCGGGGCCTCAAGACGCTGGCGCTGCGCATGGAGCGCCACTGCGCCAACGCGACTCCGGATCGCCCGCTGGCTGGAGGCGCGCAGCGACGTGGAGCGCGTGATCTATCCCGGGCTCGAAAGCCATCCGCAACACGCGCTGGCCAAACGGCAGATGAAGGCGTTCGGCGGCATCGTCACGGCGATCCTGAAACGCGATCTGGCGGGCACCAGGCGCTTCCTCGAACGCTGCACGCTGTTCACGCTGGCCGAAAGCCTCGGCGGGGTCGAAAGCCTGATCGAGCATCCCGCGATCATGACGCATGCCTCGATCCCCGAAGACCAGCGCGGGCGGCTCGGCATCTCGGATTCGCTGGTGCGTCTTTCCGTGGGCGTCGAAGACGGCGACGATCTGATCGCCGATCTGGAACAGGCGCTCGGCTGAGCCGATGCGTGGGCTCGCGCTCGCCTGGGCTGCGCCGGCGAAGCAGCGTTTCGATCCCTTCATGGCGGCGAAGGCGCTGCCGCAAGCCGGATCAGCCTACTTTTTCCCAAACAATGTCCCAACTTTCGCGGCGCTCGACGAAGCCGGTGATGTGGCCCATGGCGTCGCGCTGGAATATCTTGCGGATGCGCGGATCGCCGCTGATGAAGAACACGTCGGGCGCTTCGGCATTCCATGTCTGCGCGGGCTTACCGTTGCGCGCGCCCGTGAGTTTTCCATCCGCGACGGCGAGCGTGAAGGTGGGGTCGGAACCCTTGAGGCGATAGGTGCCCGCATATTGCGCGAGTTGATCGGGCGCGAGAGTGGTCGCTGGCGGATCGGTCTTCTCCGCGAGCGCCTGTTCGGCGATGAGCCGCCAGCCGCCCGGACGCTTCCGCCACGTCGTGAGCGTCAGATAATTCGCGTGGATGGTCTGCGCGTAATAATTCTCCGTCTCGACTTGGCGGAATAGCGCGACCGCCACGTCGCCCTCTTCATGATAAGTGAGAAGGTCGATGTGGATATGGCCGCCGAGTCCCTTCGGTAGCGGCTTGACCTCCGCAAGCGCTCCGGGCTTGCCTTTGTAGGTGTCGTTTTCCTCGGCGTATATGAAATTGGGATCGAGATATTTGTCCCACACCTCCGCATGGCCGGGCACAAGCGCGTCCGCCATGTCCTGCATGTACTGGGTGACGATCGCGCGGTCGTCGGCGAACGCGGGCGCAGCCGACGCAATGGCAACCAAAACCAACGGAAATATCATAAGACGCATGCGCCATCCCCGCCCATGAAGTCGAGATAGCCTAGCGGTTCGGCGTTCAAGAGTGGATCAAGACGGCGTGAACGCGCTGCTAGGCATAAAAGGCGTTGACAAACTGATCTCCGTCCACTCTCGCCATGGCCGGCCTCCGAGTTGGCCATGGCGAGGGGAGGGATAAGCGTTAGGACGATTTGAGATTGCTTTGCTGCGTGAGGAGAGAATCTATCTTCGCCATATTTTCTTCGCTGCGCGCGAGCATCGTTTTCAAATCCCCATGCAGCGCATCGTCGCGCACCTTTGGCAACATCCCGCGTAACTTCTGCGCGATCGCGCGCTCGGCTTCCAATAGTTCGTTGAGGAACGCGATCAATTCATCGCGGCTTGCATAGCCCATATAGGCGGGATCGGTTTCGCGGATGTAGCAAACGGGCGAGCTTGGCTCCCCGTCTTTCCCGGCGCCGTCATTGTCGCCCGCGTTCATTTCAGGATCCCCGGCAGATCGAGGCCGCGTTCCCGCGCGCAGTCGAGCGCGATGTCGTAGCCCGCGTCCGCATGGCGCATGACGCCGCTGGCCGGGTCGTTCCACAACACGCGAGCGATTCGCTTTGCGGCCTCCGGTGTCCATCGCAAACGATCACCATGCCGGCGTGCTGCGAATAGCCCATGCCCACGCCGCCGCCATGATGGATCGACACCCAGGTCGCGCCCACTCGCGCAATTGAGCAGCGCGTTCAGCAGCGGCCAGTCGGAGATCGGCATCCGAGCCGTCCCTCATCGCTTCGGTCTCGCGATTGGGCGAGGCGACGGAGCCGGAATCCAGATGATCGCGGCCGATCACGATGGGCGCGCTCACTTCGCCTTTCGCCACCATCTCGTTGAAGGCAAGCCCCACGCGGTCGCGGTCGCCGAGCCCGATCCAGCAGATGCGCGCGGGCAGGCCCTGGAATTTGATTCGTCTCGCGCGCCATGTCGAGCCAGTGATGCAGATGCGTGTCGTCGGGCAGGAGCTCTTTCACCTTGGCGTCGGTGCGATAGATGTCTTCGGGATCGCCCGACAGCGCGCACCAGCGGAACGGCCCGATGCCCCGGCAGAACAGCGGCCGGATATAGGCCGGCACGAAGCCCGGAAAATCGAAGGCGTCGGCCACGCCTTCATCCTTCGCCATCTGGCGGATGTTGTTGCCGTAATCGAAAGTCGGAATGCCCATGCGATGGAAGTCGAGCATGGCGCGCACCTGCACCGCCATGGATTGCTTGCGCCGCGCTGCGTGACGCCGCCGGGATCGCTCGTACGCCGCGCCTCCCATTCGGCCAGGGTCCAGCCCTTGGGCAGATAGCCGTTGACCGGATCGTGCGCCGAGTCTGGTCGGTGACGGCGTCGGGCTTGCACGCCGCGCCGCGACCAGTTCCGGAAAGATCTCGGCGGCATTGCCGAGCAGGCCCACGGAAACCGGCTTCCTGTCGCGACAGTGATTTTTCGATGATCGCGAGCGCCTCATCGAGCGTCCGGCGCCTGCATGTCCAGATATTTCGTGCGCAGGCGCATGTCGATGCGCGAGGGCTGGCATTCGACCGCCAGCATCGATGCGCCCGCCATCACGGCCGCCAGCGGCTGCGCGCCGCCCATGCCGCCGAGACCGGCCGTCAATATCCAGCGCCCCGCGAGATCGCCGCCATAGTGGCGCCGGCCCAGTTCGACGAAGGTTTCGTAGGTGCCCTGAACGATTCCCTGGCTGCCGATGTAGATCCAGCTTCCGGCCGTCATCTGGCCGTACATCATCAGGCCCTTGCGATCGAGCTCGTGGAATTTTTCCCAGGTCGCCCAATGCGGCACGAGATTGGAATTGGCGATCAGCACGCGCGGCGCATCCGCATGCGTCCTGAACACGCCGACGGGCTTGCCCGATTGCACGAGCAGTGTTTCGTCGGCTTCGAGCCGCTTCAGCGCGGCGACGATGCGGTCGAAGCTCTCCCAATCGCGCGCGGCGCGGCCGATGCCGCCATAGACGACGAGTTCTTCCGGCCGTTCGGCCACTTCGGCGATCCAGATTGTTCATCAGCATGCGTAGCGGCGCTTCGGTGAGCCAACTCTTGGCGTTCAGTTCGGGTCCGCGGGGTGCGCGGATGTGGCGGCTGTTGTCGATGCGGGTCATGGGTTTTTCTCGCTGGCGAACGCGATGCAGGATTGAAGAATGCGCCTGAGCACGGCCTGCAGCGGCGCGGCACGGGCTTCAGTATATGCGGGCGGCCAATTGTCAGGCGTGACCATTGAGGGTTCGTCCATATAACCGCGGATCGCGAGTTCCAGCTGAATCGCATGCACGCCCGCGGCAGGGCTTCCATAGTGACGCGTCGTATAGCCGCCCTTGAAGCGCCCATTGGTGACGCGCGAAAACTCGGTCGCAGCGCACACTGCCTCGATGGAAGCAGTCAGTTCTGCCGCGCAGCTCGCCCCGCTGTTCGTGCCGATGTTGAAATTCGGCAATTCGCCGTCGAACAGGCGCGGGACGCGCGACCGGATCGAATGAGCCTCGAAGAGGACGATATTCTTGTGACTTTGGCGTGCCTGCGCAATCTCGGCTGCGAGTGCCGCATGATAGGGGTCGAAATAGGCCGCTCGCCGCGCGGCAATGGTTGCCGGATCTGGCCCCCGGCCTTCGCGGTAGAGCGGCTCGCCGTCGAACGTCGTGGTGGGGCAAAGCTCCGTAGTGGCCTGTCCCGGATAAAGCGATCGGCCGGATGGATCGCGATTGACGTCGATGGCGGTGCGCGAGATCGCGGTATGAATCACCGTGGCGCCGAGGCCGGACGCGAAATCATAGAGCCTGTCGACCCACCAATCGGCGTCCTTGCGTGCAAGCCATGACGAGACGAGCTCCGGCGCGATGTCATCCGGGATTTCCATGCCGGCATGGGGAATGGAGACGATGAGCGGGGCGTCGCCGCGCCGGACCGTGAGCCATGGAGCGCTCATTCGCCGCTCCAGACGCGCGCATGGAGCGGATTGAAGCCCATGCGATAGACGAGTTCGGCCGGCCGCTCGATGTTCCAGATCGCCAGATCGCAGCGCTTACCATTTTCGAGCGTTCCGATGTCGCCGAGCCTGCCCAGCGCGCGCGCTCCTTCGCGCGTAACGCCGGCGATGCATTCCTCGACCGTCAGGCGGAACAGTGTCGCGCCCATATTCATGGTCAGGAGAAGCGAGGTCAGCGGCGAAGTGCCGGGATTGCAATCGGTGGCCAGCGCAATCGCCACCCCGTGCCGGCGCAGCGCCTCGACCGGCGGAAGTTTCGTCTCGCGAAGGAAATAGAACGCGCCCGGCAGCAGCACGGCCGTGACGTTCGCCTTTGCCATGGCGGCAATTCCTGCCTCGTCCGTCCACTCCAGATGATCGGCCGACAGCGCGCCGAACCGCGCGGCCAGCGCCGCGCCGCCGAGATTGGACAGCTGGTCGGCATGCAGCTTCACGCGGAGGCCGTTTGCGCGCGCCGCTTCGAACACGCGCGCTATCTGTGCCGGCGAGAAGGCGATGCCTTCGCAGAATGCGTCGACGGCTTGCGCCAGCTTTTCGCGCGCGACTGCGGGAATCATTTCGCGGCAGACGAGATCGATATAGGCGTCTTTATCGCCGTCCGCTTCCGGCGGCATCGCGTGCGCGCCGAGGAATGTCGGGACGATTTCGATGCGGCGTCGCTCGGCGAGCGCGTGCGCCGCGGCGAGCTGTTGACGCTCATGCTCCAGAGAAAGTCCATAGCCCGATTTGATTTCGACCGTAGTCGCGCCTTCGCCGATCAGGGCATCCAATCGGGGAAGGGACGCGGCGACAAGTTCGTCTTCGCTCGCGTTCCGCGTCGCCGCCACCGTCGACACGATCCCGCTGCCGCTTCGCGCGATCTCCTCGTAACTCGCGCCCTTGAGCCGCAGTTCGAATTCGCGGGCGCGGTCTCCGGCATAGACAAGATGGGTATGGCAATCGATCAGGCCGGGCGTGACCCAGCGGCCCTCGCAATCGATCCGCTCGGCGGCGTCCAGCCGGCCGGGTGCATCCGCTGCCGGCCCCGCATAGACGATCCGCGCCCCCGCCGCGGCGACGAGGCCCTTTTCCACGACGCCAAGGCCCGGCCGGCTCGGCGAGAGCGTGGCCAGGCGGGCATTCAGCCATATCCGGTCGCAGCGCATCGTTGACCCGCGCTCCCCGCTTGGCGAAAGCGCCGGGAATGTCTCATATGTCCCAAAGGTGATGCTGGCAATCGGGGCTTCTTTTGAGCTTGTGGTTCCAATCCGCGCTGACGCCGCAAGGCTGGGCCGATGGCGTGCGGATCGCGGTCGCGGACGGGCTCATCGCGTCGGTCAAGACCGGCGTTGCGCCTGAGAGCGCCGACGAGCGGCACGGTTTTGCGATTCCGGGCCTGTGCAACCTGCACAGCCATGCGTTCCAGCGCGGCATGGCGGGACTTGCCGAAACGCGCGGGCCCGCGGAGGACAATTTCTGGACCTGGCGCGAGGTGATGTATCGCTTCCTCGACCGGCTAGGGCCGGAAGACGTCGAAGCGATTGCCGCACAAGCCTATATCGAGATGATCGAACGCGGCTTCACGCGCGTGGGCGAGTTCCACTATCTGCATCACGATCCTTCCGGCGCGCCTTATGCGAACGCCGCCGAGCTTGCGGAGCGCATCGCGGCGGCCGCGTGCGAGACCGGGATCGGACTTACATTGCTTCCGGTCTTCTATGCACACGGCAATTTTGGCGGCGCGGCGCCCGCGTCCGGCCAACGCCGCTTCCTGAACGACGTCGATCGGTTTGCGAAATTGTTCGAGGCAAGCGGCAAAGCGGTTGCGCAATTGCCCGATGCCAATCTGGGTGTCGCTCCTCACAGTTTGCGGGCGGTGACGCCCGAGGAATTGTCGCGCGTGGCGGCGCTTGCGCCTTCCGGTCCGCTTCACATCCATACGGCCGAGCAGGTGAAGGAAGTCGACGATTGCGTCGCTTGGTCGGGCGCGCGGCCTGTCGAGTGGCTGCTCGATCATGCGTCCGTCGACCGGCGATGGTGCCTCGTACACGCGACTCACCTCACGCCCGGGGAATGCGAACGGCTGGCTCAAAGCGGGGCGGTCGCCGGTCTTTGCCCGATCACGGAGGCCAATCTCGGCGACGGGATATTTCCGGCCGATGTTTTTCTCGCGCGCGGCGGACGGGCCGGGCTCGGTACCGATTTCGAACGTGCTGATCGATCCCGCCGCCGAGCTTCGCGCCCTCGAATATGCGCAGCGGCTCACGCATCGCGCCCGAAATGTCCTTGCCGCCGCGCCCGGCCATTCGACCGGACACGATCTGTTCCTCGCGGCCCTGTCGGGCGGCGCCCAGGCGCTGGGCATTGCAACCACCGGTCTTTGCGCGGGCGCGTCGGCCGACATTGTCGGTCTTGATCCGGAACATCCCGCCTTGATCGGCAGGCGCGGCAACGCCATCCTCGACAGCTGGATATTCGCAGGGGGCGGCATCGATTGCGTGTGGCGGCGGGGCGCCCAACAGGTAAGCGGGGGCCGGCATCGTTTGCGAGACCGGATCGAGGCGAAGTATCGTCAGGCGATTTTGGGGCTGCTCGCATGATTTGGTCTCGGGGGGCGTGCAATGCAGGTGCTGACCCTGTGATAGGGTTTGCGCGCCCATGAGACACATCGAAGCCCACGTTAAGGTCGAAAATCCCGCCACGTTGCGCGTGGAGGACAAGGCCGGCCTCTACCGGATCGTCGCGGGCGGCGACTGGGTCACCCCCGAGGCGCCCCGGCTCGACGCGGCGCTTCATGCATTGCACTTTCGTGATTCGCGGGATCTCGAAATCGACGGCTCGGCCATCCAGCTTCTCGACAGCGCGGGCGCATGGCTCCTGCTGCGCACCAAACGCGCATTCGAGGCGGGCGGCCGCCGCGTCAAGAAATTTTCGCTCCCCGAACACTACGGCCCGCTTCTCGATACGATGGAACGCCAGCATACGGGCGGCCCGGTCGATCCGCATCATCGCCATTACAATCTGACGGAACTTCTCGAACGCATGGGCCGCGGCACGGTTCACGTGGGACGGCAGGCTTACGATTTGCTGGGTTTTCTCGGCCGCGTTTCCGTCGAGGCGGGCGAGGTGATCCTGTCGCCGCGCCGCGAGCTGCCGTGGCCGGCTTTTTTCCACCAGATCGAGGAGACGGGGCTGACGGCGCTGCCCATCGTGGGACTGCTGGCATTCCTCCTGGGCGTGGTGCTGGCCTATCAGGGCGCCGATCAGCTGAAGCGGTTCGGCGCACAGATTTACACGATCGATTTCCTGGGCGTGGGCTTCCTGCGCGAATTGGGCGGGCTCATCACCGCGATCATCGTGGCGGGGCGCTCGGGTTCCGCATTCACCGCCCAGATCGGCACGATGCGCGTGAACGAAGAGCTCGACGCGATGGAGACGTTGGGCCTCAACATCGCCGAAGTGCTCGTACTGCCGCGCGTGCTGGGCCTCGTCGTCGCGTTGCCGCTGCTGACGTTCTTCGCCGACATTATCGGCATCATCGGCGGATTGGTGATGGTCTATTTCGAGCTCGGCGTCACGATCCCCGCCTTCATGCGTGAGCTCCAGGGCGCCATCGCGGTGAATACGCTGTTGGTCGGCCTCATCAAAGCACCGGTCTTCGCGTTTCTCATTGCGCTCGTCGGATGCTTCGAAGGCATGCGCGTGGAGCGCAACGCCGCGAGCGTGGGTAAGCTCACCACGCGTTCGGTCGTCGAATTCGATCTTCCTCGTGATTGCGGCGGATGCGGGCTTCTCGATCCTCTTCTCGATTCTCGGTATCTGACATGAGCGCGCCCGGGAAAAGCGATGAATTGGTGATCCGTATCCGGGGTCTCGTCAACGAGCTCGGCGGGAATCTCATCCACGACCATCTCGATCTCGACGTCGTTCGGGGCGAGGTGATGGGCGTGGTGGGCGGCTCCGGCACGGGCAAATCGGTGCTGTTGCGCTCGATCGTCGGGCTGAATCATCCCAGATCGGGCAGCATCAAGGTGTTCGGCCAGGAGACCGGCCATTCCGACGCCGAAGAGATCAAGGGCTTGCAACTGCGCTGGGGCGTCCTGTT
This sequence comes from uncultured Alphaproteobacteria bacterium, assembly GCA_963760345.1. GTDB lineage: Bacteria > Pseudomonadota > Alphaproteobacteria > Micropepsales > Micropepsaceae > Rhizomicrobium. The sequence continues at coordinate 285,220 of CAVXCU010000001.1, read as the reverse complement.
CCAGGAGGGCGCGCTGTTCAGTTCCCAGACGGTAGCGCAGAATGTCCAGGTGCCGTTGCGGCGCTGGACGCACATGTCGCAAGCCCTGATGAACGAGATCGCGGCGATGAAGCTCGCCCTCGTCGGCCTGCCCGAAGATGCGGCGAAAAAGTTTCCCTCGGAATTGTCCGGCGGCATGCGCAAGCGGGCGGGTCTTGCCCGCGCCCTGGCGCTCGACCCAGAGCTGCTGTTTCTGGACGAACCGACGGCGGGACTCGATCCGATTTCGGCCGCCCGCTTCGACGAGCTTGTGGGCGACCTGCAGAAAAGCCTCGGCCTCACGGTCTTCATGGTGACCCACGATATCGATACGCTGCGGGCGACGACGGATCGAATCGCCGTGCTGGTCGACAAGAAGATCAAGGTCGGTACGATCAAGACGCTGATCCATGATCCGCACCCATGGATTCAGGAATATTTTTCGGGCGTTCGCGGCCGTGCGGCGCTCGCGTGATGAACCGGCTGGGGGAGACTGGCCATGGAAACTAAAGCCAATTACGTCGCGGTAGGCGCCTTCGTGATGGCCTGCGTACTGGGCCTGGTGGTGGCGTTGATGTGGCTCGCCGGCGCGCAATATAGCGAGGAATATTCCTACTATAAGACCGATTTCATCGGCCCCGTGACGGGACTGGGGAAGGGCACGCCCGTCCGCTTCAACGGCATCGACGTAGGCCATGTCAGCAAGCTCGATTTCGACCCGGACGATCCCAAGAAGGTGATCGTCACCATGCAGGTCGACCAGGCGCTGCAGCTGCACTCCGACTCGATCGCCTCGATCGCGAGCGAGGGTTTGACAGGCGGCTCGTATGTCGAAATCGACGGCGGCTCGAACTCCGCGCCGGTTTTGAAACCGCGTTTCTGGGGCGAATATCCCACGCTCAAATCCAAGCAGTCCACACTGCAGGAGCTCGAGCAATCCGCGCCGCTGCTCATGGCCAAGATCAACCATATCGCCGACCGGCTCAACGAAGTGTTGAGCGACAAGAATTTGAAATCCTTCTCCGACACTCTGGCCAATTTGCGCGACATGACGGCGGCGCTCGACCGTCATACCGGCGATATCGAGAAGACGCTCACCAATGTCGCCTCGGCGTCCGGCACGCTCAACGTCGATCTCGGCGATCTCCATACCGTGCTCGGCCACGCCGACGTGACGGTGCAGAAGATCGACCGGCTGACCGACGACGCCGACACGGCCGTGAACAGCGCGGAACTCGGCCGGCTGGTCGCCGAAACGCGCGAACTCGTGAAAAGCGTGACACATCTGTCCGATCAGCTCGACCATGAGCCGACCCGGCTCATCTTCGGGGATCGCCGCAAGGGATACACTCCGCAATGACAAACTCCCGCATTTATTCGCCACTTTCCCGCCGGGCGCTGCTCGCAAGCGGATCTTCGGCGCTGCTTCTCGCCGGCTGCAGCGGCAGCCTCATCGGGCCGTCCAATCCGCCCATGAAGCTCTACGTGCTGCAGCCGGATTTGCAGCCGCTAACGGATGTGCCCGCCGTTTCGTCGCAACTCGCGATCGCCGCTCCCGACGCGCCGGAAAGTCTCGACACCGAACGCATCGCGCTCTATCGCGGCGAGACGATGGATTATTTTGCGGACGCGCAGTGGACCGATTCCGCGCCGCGGGTCCTGCAGCTTCTCCTGACCGAAGCCTTCGAGCGCAGCGGAAAGATCGCTGCCGTTGCGGGAGCCACGGAGGGCTTGCGCGCGGATTACACGCTGGAGACCGAGCTGCGCGATTTCGAAGCGCATTACACGAGCGAAAACGGTGCGCCAACGATCGTCGTGGATATCGTGGCGCGGCTCCTGGAGGCTCAGCATCGCGACGTGGCGGGAACGCTCAATTCCCACCATGAGGCGCAAGCGGCGGCGAACGACGTTGCGAGCATCGTTGCTGCGTTCGACAAGGCGACTTCGGCGGCCTTGGAGGAGATCGCCGCCTGGACGTTGCATACGATACCTTCGATGCAGACCGCCGCGCCCCCCGCGGCCCCGCCGCCGACGAGGCGACGGCATCGCAAAATTGCAAGTTGAACTAGTTTCAAAAAATTCGTACAACTTCGCGGTGATTTGCGGGGGGATTTCGTCCGCGCAAGGGTTGTGTTCCGTTTGGCGCAGCGCTGAAAGCGCGGAAGCAACCGGTTCGCTGCCGGTCGCATTGCGCCGCCCGGAAGATTCCCGGGCGTCGCCGGATGGGTCAATCATGCCAGCGCGCGTGTCCGGCGTTTATTCCGAAATCGATCCGACGCATCTGGAGCACCCTGTCCTCGCGTATTTGAAATCCTACTGGGACGGCAAACGAGGCAACCGCGCCATGCCGTCGCGCGCCGAAATCAAGCCGGCGGAGTTGAAAGACCATCTGGGCTGGGTCGTCCTGCTCGATGTCATGCCGGGCCACGCCGATTTTCGCTATCGCATGATCGGCTCGCGCGTCAGCGAACAGTTTCTGGGCGGCGCCACGGGCAAGCTGATCAGCGAAGCGTTTGCGGAATATGGCCAGATCGTCGTCAACGCAGTGCTTGCCGTTCACCGGAAAGCTTCGCGCGATCGCGTTCCCGTGCGCTCTTACGGGAGCGCCGGCGCCCTCGGCCGCGAATTTCTCGACTACGACGCACTGATTTTGCCGCTGTCCGATGACGGCATCCACGCGAATATGATCCTGAATACGTTCACTTTCACGCCGTCGGAGGCAATCCGCGCCCGACCCGGCGAGCCGCCCGCCGCCTGAGGCGAATCCGGCCTATTCCGTTCGCGCGCGCGATTGGCGATGATAGGGGGCGCCGCCGGTACCGGCGAGCGCGAGCGGAGGGTTTCTTTGAGTCTTCACAACCGCATCACCTCGATGCTCGGCGTCGAATATCCCATTGTGCAGGCGCCGATGGGTTGGATCGCGCGCGCGCAACTTGCGTCCGCGGTATCGAACGCCGGCGGCCTCGGAATCATCGAGACGTCGTCCGGACGGCTCGATGAAATTCGCGGCGAAATCAAGAAGATGCGCACGCTGACGCAAAAGCCGTTCGGCGTGAACATCGCACAGGCGTTCGTCCGCGACCCGGACATCGTCTCCTTCGTCATCGATCAGGGCGTGAAATTCGTGACCACTTCGGCGGGCGATCCGCAACGCTATTGCAGCGCCTTGAAGGAAGGGGGTCTCACCGTTTTCCATGTGGTGCCTTCGCTCAAGGCGGCATTGCGCGCGATCGACGCCGGGGTGGACGGCCTCGTCGTCGAAGGCGGCGAGGGCGGCGGTTTCAAGAACCCGCGCGAAGTGGCGACGATGGTTCTGCTGCCGCTTGTCTGCGAAAAGGTGAAGGTGCCGGTCATCGCCGCGGGCGGCATGGTGGACGGCCGCACGATGGCCGCCGCTTTCGCGCTGGGCGCGGAAGGCGTCCAGATGGGAACCCGCATGGTCTCGGCCGCCGAATCGCCCGTGCACGAGAACTGGAAGCGCATGATTCTCGCGGCCCAGGAAACCGACACCGTTTTCCTCAATCGCTTCGGTCCGGGGCCGGCGCTGCGCGCCCTGCGCACCGAGCGCACGTCGAGGCTCGAAAAGGAACCGGGTCCGAACATCATGAGCGAGTTCGGCACGGCGCTCGATCTCTATTTCGGCGGCGACATGGAAGCGTCGATCGCATTGTCCGGCCAGGTCGCCGGCCGCATCGACGAGGTCAAGCCGGTCGCCCGGATCATCCGCGAGACGATCGCGGAATTCGAGACGACGATCGACGCGCTCGCGAAGACATACCGCACGCAATAGGGGACGAACCAATGGCTACGCTCAATCGCAATGGCGTCAAGATCCACTATGAAGTCCACGGCGCGGGGCCGGCCATTCTTCTGACGCACGGCTATTCGTCGACCGGCGAGATGTGGGCGGGCCAGATCGACGTTCTGTCGCGCCACAACACGCTGATCTTGTGGGATATGCGCGGCCACGGGCAGTCCGATTACCCCGACGACCCGCATGCCTATAGCGAGGGCGCAACCGTGGGCGACATGGTCGCCATTCTGGAAACCGTGGGCGCCGGGCGCGCGATGATCGGCGGGCTGTCCCTGGGCGGCTACATGTCGCTGGCGTTCCATCTGGCGCATCCTGAGCGGGTCCGGGCGCTCCTGATCGTCGACACGGGCCCCGGTTTCCGCAACGACGAGGGCCGCAATGCGTGGAACGAAACCGCACTGCGCACGGCCGACCGGTTCGAGCGTGACGGGCTTGCGCCGTTGCAATCGCAGAGCCGCGAGCGCTCGCAGAGCACGCACCGCTCGGCCAAAGGGCTTGCGCTTGCAGCCCGCGGAATGCTCACGCAGCGCGATGCGCGCGTCATCAATTCGTTGCCCGAGATCAGGGTGCCGTCACTTGTGATCGTGGGCGCCAACGATACGCCGTTCCTGAAGGCCGCCGACTACATGGCCGCCAAGATTCCGCACGCGGGCAAAAGCATCATCGCCGACGCGGGCCACGCCGCCAATATCGATCAGCCCGCTGCGTTCAACGAAGCCGTTCTGAATTTTCTCCGCTCGATCGGCGACCATCCCTGATCGTTGCGCGTGGGCGCCGGCGCGTGAAACCAAATCCGTTCTGCTTCGTTGTCAATGCACGGCTTTTGCGTCCGATATCCCCGCCGTCTTTTGCGCGGGAACCCGGCGGATCGAATGGGCCGCCCGTCAGTTAACATTTGGCGGAATATGAGCCCGTTTCCGCCGGGAGGACCAAATGGATGTGCGCTCGGTTGCGCCGACGTCGGCGGATTTGCTTGTGCGCCGGCTTTCGCAATATGCGGAACTGTCGGAGCGCGAGGGCGCGCTGCTGCGGGGCCTTGAGACGTCCTTGACGGATATGGCTGCAGGCGCCGAGTTGATCGTCGAGGGGCAAGTTCTCGATACGCCCCGGCTGCTGAAGTCGGGCTGGGCGTGCCGCTTCCGCTATTTGCCCGACGGACGGCGTCAGATATTCGAGTTCTTTCTGCCCGGCGACATGTACGGCATGTGCCTGCGCCCGCAGGCGATCGCGCTGACCACGGCCGTCACGTTGACGGCGGTGCAAATCGCAGACGCGACGGCGCTATGGAGCGCCATCACCGACGAGCCGGACCGCTACCCGGCGCTTGCCGATGCCTGCCACATCACGGCGAGCCTGGAGGAAGCCTATCTGCTCAATCAACTCATGCGCGTGGGCCGCCAGACGGCTTACGAACGGACGGCGCATTTTTTCCTCGAACTCTTCGAGCGGTTGAGCGTCGTGGGGCTCGCGGACGGCCTGTCGATTCCCATGCCGCTCACCCAGGAAACCATTGCCGACGCGCTGGGGTTGAGCGTGGTCCATTTGAATCGGACCCTGCAGCAATTGCGGCGCGACCGGCTGATCGAATCGCGAAACGGGTCGGTCACGCTGTTGCAGCCGGAGGCGCTTGCCCAAATCGCCGATTTCCGCCCGGTGCGCATTTCACAGCGGGATCGCGCCGAGACGCGGTCCTGCGCCTAGAGCGCAATCCGGCGAAGTGTGCAGCGGTTCGCCGCCAGATTGCGCGGCAATCAGGGAATCTGGAGCATGATCCGATCCAATCGGATCAGGCTCTAGGATTTGTTTCGGGCCGGCGAGGTCATCCCGGCCATGCGGCGCATTTCCGTCAGGAAAACCTTCCTCGCCTTTTCGCGCGAGAAATCGGTCTGGAAAACGGCGTTGAACTTCATTCCGATTTCGATCGACCAGGCGGTATAGGCCGCTTCGGCGGGCGCAATGCCGTCGGCGCACCCGCTCCACCGAAAGAATTCGAGGAAAATCCCGCGGATGAATTCGTCATACCGCATCTTGATCTGCGCCAGCTTGGGATTGTGAACCGCCGCCGCGAAAATCTCGACCAGCACCGCGATGGATGCGCGGGTCATCGTGGGATTGGTGATGAAATACGCCGAGAAATTCCTCAGCCATTGCTCCGGCGAATCGCGCGGGATCCGCGAGATTTCGCGCATGATCTCCTCGCAGGTCTGAACTCAAATAGAATTCGAGGATGTCCTCCTTGCCGTCGAAGTAATAGCGGATGTGGCTCGGCGACATTCTCGCGCCGATCGCGATATCGGTCAGCGACGTGGCGGCATAGCCATTTTCGCGAATGCAATCCTCCAGCGCGTGCGCAATCTTCGCCCGGCGCTCGGAAGAGCGATCCGATACGTCCACGGGCGGCGGCGATGGCTTCGTGCGGCGCGCGACAGCCTTGTTCATGACGATGATGTTCTCAGTGACCTATGCCAACCGGGAGGCTCGGGAATGAGTTCGCCGCCCGCGACCCTCTGCATCGCGGGCACAATAGGTAATCCCCGCCCAAGTGTCCAGAAAGACAGGGAAGTCCGGGCCCGCGCCAATATTTGCTGCCGTCCCTCGGCGCACGCCGATTTCTATTTGATCTCTTAAAGGCAGTCGTACAGCGCCGAGATAAGGCGCATCGCCCGCGGGTCGCCCTGCAAATTCGTATCCATCTGGTTGGGAACGTAGCCCACGCCGACCTGCTGCACCGGATCGGCAAAGCCGTAGGAGCCGCCCCAGCCGCTATGACCGAACGCCTCGTCGTGCGGGCCGTACCATTTGAATTCGTTGTTGAGGAAGAACCCGCCGGCGGACCAGCCGATGACCTTGCCGAGATTCATGTCGACGCCCCGGAATACTTCCTTCGTCGACGCGGCAATCGCCGCCGGCGACAGGAGCTGCGTGCCGCCGAAGCGACCGCCATTGGCGAACGCCGAGTAGAGGCGCGCCAGTCCCTCGGCGTTGCCGTGTCCATTGGCTGCGGGAATTTCCGCGGCCCGCCAGCGCGGCTCATTGGCCACTTTCGCCTCGATGATGGGGTTGCCCAAGGTGAGCTTCAGGATCTCGCTCATCGCGGCCAGCGTCTGCGTCTCGGGGCCCGTCGGCGGGATCATGTCGGCGATCGGGTTGGGCGTGCTCTTCTTAACGCCGATGACGAGATCGGCGCCCAAGGGCTTTGCCGCTTCGCTCTCTAGGAACGCGCCGATCGATTGCCCCGCGATCCGCCGCAAAATCTCCCCCGAAATGAAGCCCCAGGTGATCGCGTGATAACCCGCCGTCGATCCCGGGGTCCAAAGCGGTGCGGCCGCCTCGATCTTCCGGATCATAACAGGCCAATTGCAGACGTCTTCGATGGTGGTCGGCTCGCGCAGCCCGCTCAAACCGCCGCGATGCGACAGCGCTTCCGCGACCGTGATCTTGTCTTTCCCGTTGGCCGCGAATTCGGGCCAGTATTTTGCCACGGGAGCGGCGTAGTCGAGCAGGCCGCGGCTGTGCAGGATCGCGAGGCACGCGGCCGCGACGCCCTTGGTCGACGAGAACACATTGACGATCGTGTGCTCCTGCCAGGGAACGCGCCTGGCGGCGTCCGCATGCCCGCCCCAGAGGGACACCACCTGCTCGCCTTTCGCATAGGCCGCAAAGGTTGCGCCCACCTCGTGGCAGGGGAGGTCGGCTGAGAAATTGGCGATGAAGGCTTCGCGCACTTTCTCGAAGCCTTTCTTGACCGCTCCATGCACCGCGGGAGCTGCCGCCTTCTTCGCGCCGATACCGAATAACGCCATAGCCCGTCTCCTCTCCAAAGCCGCGCCGGCCACCGGCCATCGCGGAAATTAGATATTTGTACAAAAAACAATTTTATGCGAGTCTCGATTTGCCCCCGGGTGGCCGGCCTTCTCCGGTCCGCCGCGGGCATGCCGAAAGAGAGGCCCGCCATGAAGCTCTTATGGTTCCACCTGATGCCCTATACGGGGCTGCCGGACGATTTCGCCGAGAAATATCCCAGCGTCTGGGTCGACGTGGATCGCAAGCTGTTCGATCCGGCCGCGGCGCACGGCATGTACAACGACTTCCTGGACGAGATGGAATTCGCGGCGGAAGTGGGTTTCGACGGCGTCTGCGTCAACGAACATCACTCCAATGCCTATGGCATGATGCCGTCGCCGAATCTGATCGCGGCGACGATGGCGCGGCGCACGCGCGATGCGGCGTTGTGCGTGCTCGGCAATTCGCTGGTGCTGTACAACCCGCCCATTCGCGTCGCCGAAGAAATGGCGATGCTCGACATTATTTCGGGCGGAAGGCTGATCGCGGGTTTTCCCGTCGGCAGCCCCATGGACACCTGCTACGCCTACAGCCAGAACCCGAACATGGTGCGCAGCCGCTACCACGAGGCGCACGATCTGATCATGCGCGCCTGGCAGGCCGACGCGCCGTTCGACTGGAACGGACGGCACTACAAGCTGCGCAATGTGAATGTCTGGCAGCGACCCATCCAGGCGCCGCACCCGCCCGTCTGGATTCCTGGCGGCGGTTCGATCGAAACCTGGGAATGGGCGGCGCGAAGCTCATATCTCTACTGCTATCTCTCCTATTTCGGCCACAAGCTCGCGCTGCGCACGATGGACGGCTATTGGAAGAAGGTGCGCGAGCTGAACCTCGAACCCAATCCGTTCCGCGCGGGATTTCTGCAGTTCGTGGGTGTGGCGAATTCGAAGGCGGAAGCGATCGAACTTTATCGGGAGCCCGCGGAGTATTTCTACAATCGCTGCCTGCATGTCGATCCCCGCTTCACCGGCCCGCCGGGCTATCTGTCGGACAACAGCATCCGCGCCAATCTCCAGTCGCAGGTTCAGGCGGCCGCCGGCGCCGCGCAGGATCGCTATGCGGGGGTGCTGTCGCGCATCAAGACGACGATGGAGGGGTTCGTCGAGAAGGGTTATCTCATTCTTGGAAGTCCCGATGAAGTGGCGGAGCAACTTCGCAAGAGCGCGACCGATCTCAACGTGGGCAACTTCATGGTGCTGCTGCACTTCGGCAACATGAAAAAGGACCTCGCGATGTACAACACGGAGCTCTTCGCAAAGAAAGTCGCGCCGCAATTGCGCGGGATGTTCGAAGACAAATGGGAAAATCACTGGTGGCCGAAACCGATGGCGCAGAACGTCCGCGTTCGTCCGCGGGCGCTGGCCGGAGCAGTGTCATGAGCGAACCCGAAATGCGGACCGTGACGGTCAATGGCCACAGCGCGCGTATCCTGGAAAAGGGTCGCGGCAGGACGCTCGGCTACCTTGCGGGGCTCGCCGGCGTGCCGCGCTGGACGCCATTCCTCGATGCGCTCTCCCAACATTTCCGCGTCGTCGTTCCCTCGTTGCCCGGTTTTCCGGGTGCCGAGGGTCACGAGGATCTCGATCACCTGATCGATTGGGTTGCGGTGACGCTCGATCTGCTCGATGCGGCGGAGCTCACGGGCGGCGACCTGGCGGGCAATTCGGTGGGGGCGATGCTGGCGCTCGAAATCGCGGCGCTGTCGCCTGCGAGCGTCAAGCGTTTGGCGCTGATGGCGCCGCTCGGCCTCTATGACGAACGCACGCCTATTCCGCACATCTGGGCGCAGCGGGGCGGCGACGTGGCGGCATTGCTCTGCACGCATCCCGACGAGCTCGCGCGATTGCAGGCCCCGCCGGAAGGCGCGAACACCGTCGAGTGGAATTTGACGATTGCGCGCGCCACGGCCGCCGGCGCGCGCCTCCTCTGGCCGATGTGCGATCTCGGCCTCGCCAAGCGTCTCCACCGCGTGCGGCAACCCACGTTGCTGCTTTGGGGCGAGCAGGATCGGGTCGCCGCGCCCGCCTATCTCGATCTGTTCGCGGGCGGGCTCGCCGGGCCGGTCACGACGCAACTTGTCGCCGGCGCGGGGCATTTGCTCGATATCGATGCGCCGGCCGATGCCGTCCAGGCGATCGTGCGGTTTCTCGATTAGAGAGCTCGACTCATCGCGGCAGCGCGGGATAGTTGTTCTTCAGGTAGTCGTCGACTTCGACGCCGAAGCTGTTGAGCATCATCGACACCAGCGTGTATTGGCCGACGGTGAACACGATATCCATCACCTGTTTGCGCTCGTAATGCGCCGCGAGTTCGCTCCAGGTCTCGTCGCCAAGCCGGGCCGTCCGGTGCAATTCGTCGGCGACGCGCAGCAGGAGATTGTCTTTTTGCGAGATCCCCGGCGCGCCGGGACCCGCCATGATGCGAGCGATATCTTCGTCCGTGAGGCCGGCCTTCTTGCCGATGTTTACATGCTGTGCCCATTCATATTCGGCGCGGCAGAGCCAGCCCGTTCTCAGGATCAGGATTTCGCGGTCGCGGGCCGGCAACGTCGTCTGAAACATCACGTGGCGCACGAACGGCAGCCAATGCGCGAGCAGCGCCGGGTGATTGACGACCGTTCGGCCGACATTATCGATCCGGCCCCCCTGACGGAGCGGCGCAACGGCGTCGCGCTGCTCTTCGTCCATGTCCTCATCGCGGAGCGCGGGAATGCGGGGAACAGTCATTCGGGTTCGCCTTATGTGGGTGCGGCCAGGAAGACGCCGATGCGCGCGACCGCTTCGCGCGCTTCCACGAGCCACGGTCCGAACGCCTGCCAGACGTGAAAGAGTTCCGGCCAGATCTCCAGAGCCGGCATGGCGCCCGCGGCGTCCAGTTTTCGGGCGAGCCGCACGGAGTTGTCGAGCAGAATTTCCTCGGCGCCCACTTGAATCAGCATGGGTGGAAGCCCGGTGAAATCCGCGTCGAGAACACGGGGCGGGGCTTTGTCGCTCCGATAGAGCGCGGCAAACCGCGCCAACTGATCCGCGCGCAGCGTGGGATCGGTTGCGGCAAGCCGCGTGATGCTGTCGCCTTCGAGATCGAGATCGAGCCAGGGCGACAGCAGCGCGGCGCGTGACGGAAGCGTCCAGCCCGAATCGCGGGCGCGCAAGAGCGTGGCGACGGCCAAGCCGCCGCCCGCCGAATCGCCGGCAATTGCGGGTGCGGAAATGCCCTGATCGAGCAGCCAGCGATAGGCGGCTGCCGCGTCGTGTTCGGCCGCGGGATAGGGATGCTCCGGCGCCAGATGGTAGTCGAGCAGGAGGGTGTCGACATTGGCGGCAAGCGCGATGGCGCTCGCCAGATGGCGATGCGACGCGCAGGAGCCGCCCACGAAGCCGCCGCCATGGAGATAGAGAAGTGCGGCGCCGGGCCGCGCGCCGGCGGGCCTCAGCCATTCGGCAGCGCATTCGCCCGCTTGCACCGGCGTGACCGTCACGCGCGGATCGATCCGGACTCGCTGGGCGATGGCGTCGAGGTCGTCGCGCATTTCCCGAAGCGGCCGCGCGTCGGCCGGACGCTGCTCGCGCAAGCGCCGCTTCAGGTCGCCAAGCGGAATATCGGCCATGAGGAGAGGGGCGGAGCCTTGCGGCTCCGCCCTCGCGGATCAGAAATTATATTTGACTTGTACGCCGTAGATGCGCGGGTCGCCATAGCTCTCGATGGTGCCGCCATTGACCGCCGAGACCGTCACATTGGTGAGCACGGCCTTGTTGAAGAGATTCTTTCCGAAGGCCGCGATTTCCCAATGACCGTCGCCGGTGGTGTAGGCGATGCGCGCATTGGAGAGCGAGTAGGAGCCTGAACTCGCATACGGCGTGTTGAACTCCGTGAAGTAGAGCTTGCTCTGGTAGGAATAGTCGTAGCGCGCGCCCAACATATCGCCGTTCTGGAGCGGCCAGTCATACTCCGCGCCCAGTTCCGTCTTGAGCTTCGGAGCGCGCGGCAGCGTGTTGCCGTCCAGATCGAGCGTGCCCAAATTCGGCCGGAGCGTGTCGATTTCGTTGAAGTTCGTGAAGGTCGCGTCCAAATAGCCGAGCGACATGTTGAGCGTGAGGTTGTCGATCGGAATGGCCGTGATTTCCGCTTCCACGCCGTCCGCCTTCGCCGAGGCCGCGTTGGTGATGACCGTTTCGCCGAATGCGTACTGGGTCACCTGAAGATTCGTATAGTCGTAATAGAAAGCATCCAGATTCGCCTGCAGGCGGCCGTCAAGCCAGCGGCTCTTGAGCCCCGCTTCGTAACTCCAGATATATTCCGGATTGTAGGCGAACTTCTGCAAAGCGCCGATATCGAAGCCGCCCGATTTGAAGCCGCGCGTCGCCGAAACATAGAGCATTTTGTCCGAATCGAGATCGTAGCTGAGCACGAATTTCGGCGTGAGCGCGCCCCAACTCTTGTCGACGGTGTTGTAGCCCGTCGGGCCCACGAACGCACTCGATTCGTTGAGCGACTTCTCATCGATGGAATAGCGCAAGCCCACCGTCGCCTTCAGCGCGCCGGTGATGTCGTAAGTCGCCTCGCCGAAGCCTGCATAGGACGTCGTGCGCTGCGTTGCGATATCGTGCAGCGTTGCGCCTAACAGGGCGACGTCGAACAGGTAATCGAGATAGCCGTTCTCATGATAGGCGAACGCGCCGACGATCCAGGTGAGCGGACCGCCTTCCTTGGACGCGAGCTGCACTTCCTGGCTCGTTTGCTGCGCGTTCTCTTCGAGATTTTCGCTAAGGAAGAGGATGTCGGTGCCGTCGAGATCGCCCAGCAGGCGGAACCTGGTCGACCGGTAGGCGGTCAGCGAGGTGAGCGTCGCCCAGCCCATGTCCCACACCGCTTTGATGCTGCCGCCTTCCGCCGTGAAGTCGTAATCCTGGGGGCTGTCGAGGTAGACCTGCCACGGATTGCTCGATGTCTGGCCGCCGAGCAAGGGAGCGAAGCCTTGCGGATAGACCGTTCCGGGCAGCGCGCCGGGGAGCGGGTAGGGCGAAATCGTGCCCGGCTTGAAGATGGGCCCGGAGTCGTGTTCGTGGGTGTAGTCGGCCGCGAGCGTGACCGTAAGATTGCTCGTCAAATCGTCGGCCAGTTGCCCGCGCATCGAACCTTCGCGCAGATTCTGAACCGGTTTGCCGGTGTAGAGATTCTCGGTGTAGCCGTCATGCTCGTCGGTGACGAAACTGAAGCGGCCGCGCAGGCTGCCGTCGGAATTGAGGGGCCCCGAAACAAACCCCTGGGTTTCGACGGCGCCGTAATTGCCGACGGTGAAGCCCAGCGAGCCTTCGAAATCCGAGGTCGGTGCATTGGAGATGAGGTTGATCGCGCCGCCGGTCGCATTGCGGCCATAGAGCGTGCCCTGCGGCCCGCGCAGGACTTCGACGCGCGCGAGATCGTCCAGCACCGAATCGAGTGCAAACGGCCGCGCGAGATAGACGCCGTCGACATAGACGGCAACGCCGGGCTCGCCGCCCAGATTATATTGCGACAGGCCGATGCCGCGGATCGACAGCTGCACGAAGTTGGAGGTGCGGTTGAAGGTAAGGCCGGGCGCGAAGGCGGCGACGTCTTCGAGGGTTTGCGTATTCGTCCGCGCCAGGAAGTCCGCATCGAGCGCGGTGATCGCGATCGCCGTCTTCTGTACCGAAACTTCGCGCCTTTCGGCGGTGACGGTCACTTCTTCGACCGTATTCGCGGGTTTCGGCGCAGGTTGATCGGCCGCCTTCGCGGCCAATGGCGCGAGCAGCGCAAGCGCGGACGCCGCGCCCAGAAACACCGTCTTGAACATGTCCCTCTCCCCTTCGAAAACGGCCTGCTCCGTCGTTGCAGTTTCCGCCGTGGCTGAGGCCCCGTCCCGGCAGAATATTCCTCTACCCGCCGGACGCCGCCTTTCCGCGTTGCGCGTCGCGCTCCTCGAGCATGCGCTTGAGATCGCTGGCATTGCGGCTCTGCGCCACATGTTCTTCCGGCTGCGCCAGATAGCGCTGATGTGCGGCCGTATCGATGTCTTCGAGTTCGATCTCGCCCGCGAGCACCCGCCGTTTCCAGTCCTGGTGCTCGCTCTCGCGGGCGTGGAATTCCGGCATCACGTCGCGCGCGAACAATTCGAGGCTCGTGCAGATGTCTTCGTGTCTCGTCTTGCCGGACTGGTTCAGGAAGATGACCTGGTCGACATTGGTGCGCTCATATTCGCGCAATTTGCGGCGGATCGTGTCCGGAGAGCCGATCAGGCCGGTCGCGAGCGCTTCCTGGGCCTTGGGCGTCTGGCGCCACTCCTGGTATTTTTCCCACATGTCGAGCTTGCCGGGTTCGGCATAGCCGTGTTTCGAATAATATTGCAGCGCGAAAATGAAGAAGGTCCAGCCGGACGCCTTCTCCATCGCCAGCTCGTCCGTCTCCGCGCACATGAAGCCGCAGACCATTGCGATGTTGGGATTGGTCGCGTAGTCGGCGAGCTTGTCGAGTTTGGTCGTGAAGCTCCGGTAATAGCGGTTGACCCAGGCGCGCGCCGCTTCGGGCGACACGAACTGGAATCCCAGCGCGCCCATGCCGCGCTGGCCGGCCATCTCGATCGTATTGATGTTCGAGCAGGCGACCCAAAGCGGCGGATGCGGCTTCTGAAACGGCTTCGGAATCACGTTGCGCAGCGGGAAGTCGATATATTGCCCATGGAATTCGCAGCCATGCTGCGTGAACATCGGGATCAGCGCCTTGATCGATTCTTCGTAGATTTCCCGCTTGTCGCGAAACCTGATGTTGAACGGATGGATTTCCGTCGTGGTCGAGCCTTCGCCGGTGCCCAGTTCGACGCGGCCGCCGCTGATGAGATCGAGCGTCGCCACCCGCTCCGCCACCCGAGCGATGTGATTGGTCGGAAGCTGGATAACGCCGTGGCCCAGGCGGATATTTTTGGTACGCTGGCTGGCGGCCGCGAGGAACACTTCGGGGGCCGGGGAGTGGGAATATTCTTCCGTGAAATGATGCTCGACTTCCCAGGCGTAGTCGTAGCCCAGGCGGTCGGCCAGTTCGATTTCCCTGAGCGAGTTCTGCAGGAGGTCGTATTCGCTCCGCTCGTGCCAGGGGCGGGGCAGTTGGTGCTCGTAGAAAATCCCGAACTTCACGGCAGTCCCTTTTCCTGCGTCGCCGGCTCTTTTTTTGCAGTTTCCGGCTGGTATCTTTATTTTGTATATTTTATAAAACGCAAGACAGGAATGAGTCAAGCGAAAGGCAGCGGCGGGAATGGAACCGGCAGAAGACGGACCTGGAGGCCGGGCGGAGCCGTCGCTCGTCGAGTGGGCGGCGAGCGACTCGGAAGGCACGGACAAGCGTCTGCAGATCGTCCAGGCCCTGCATCGCTGCATCCGCGAGCGGGGCTATTCGCGCACATCCCTGACCGACGTGGCCATAAGAGCGCGCATGTCGCCCAGCCACATCCGTTATTATTTCAGCGGCAAGGAAGGCATCCTCGAATTCTATCTCGAGATCCTCTGCCGCGACCTGATTGCCGAAATCCGCAGGATTCCGCTCGACGATCCCGCCGAATGGCTCAAGCGCTTCTCTGGCTTCTATATCGGGAATGCGCGCATCAGCCAGGCGGGGCTGGCGGTCATCGTCGAAATCTTCGGCATCGCGATGCACGACACGCGCATGCGCGAGACCAAGCAGAAATTCGACCAGGAGTTGCGCGATATCCTCACGGAATTCTTCCGCCGCGCCGGCTGCGCCGAGGGATTGACGCCCGCCATTGCGGCGGAACTCACGCGCGCACTCGATATCGGGCTCAAATACAACATGGCGTTCGCGGAGTCGCTCTCGGCGGAGCGCGAACAGATATTCCTCGCCGGCGTCAACCGGTTGCTGCGGACGCCGCTGTAGATTCGCCGGACTGCGCTCCGGTTATTTCAATTTGGCGATGAGCGCCGCGGCTGCGGCGGGCGCGCGCACTTTTGCGCCGTTGATCATGTACACGAACACGTCGCGCTTTTTCCTGGGCGCAGTCGCCGTGCCGGCATGCGGCAGATCCTTGGGATCGCCGCCGGCGCCCCAATCTTTCGCCCGCTCGGCCCATTTCCTGATCTCGGCCGGGGCATATCCCGCGGCGATCTTTTCATCGGCCTGCTGCAGTCGCGCGTAGACGAAATCGGCAGTGACGTCGGCAAGCATGGGGTATTTCGCGGAATCGGCCAGCACGATCGCGACAGAATGCTGGCGCGCCAGCGTCGCAAAGGCGGGTACGGCAAAACTTTCGTGCCGGACTTCGACCGCATGGCGCAATGGGCGCCCATCGAGGCTCTTGGGCAGGAGTTCGAGGAACGCGCCGAAATCGTCCGGATCGAATTTCTTGGTGGGCATGAATTGCCAGAGGATCGGGCCAAGCTTGGTCTTCAATTCGCCGATGCCGCTGCCGATGAATTTTTCGATCGACCCGCCGGCTTCGGCGAGAATCCGCCGGTTGGTCGCAAAGCGCGACGCCTTCACCGCGAACACGAAATCGTCCGGTGTCTGTTCCGCCCATTTGCAGAAGCTTTCCGGCTTCTGCGTGCTGTAATAGGTGCCGTTGATTTCGATGGTGGTGACCTGGCGGCTGGCGTGGGCCAGCTCGCGCGTCTTCGGCAGCGCCTTGGGATAGAACACGCCGCGCCATGGCTCGAACGTCCAGCCGCCGATCCCGACCTTGATCATGTTCCATCCCCCGAGGCTCGCCCGGCCACGCAGTTTTGCACAGGTTGATGCGGCTTGGGCAGGGT
Organism: uncultured Alphaproteobacteria bacterium; assembly: GCA_963760345.1. Taxonomy (GTDB): domain Bacteria; phylum Pseudomonadota; class Alphaproteobacteria; order Micropepsales; family Micropepsaceae; genus Rhizomicrobium. The sequence continues at coordinate 268,768 of CAVXCU010000001.1, read as the reverse complement.
TCTTCGCGCCGCTCCATGTTCCATGCGATTGAGATTGGCTAGGCTTCGCTGCCGTTTGCGACCGGCGGGAGGGGACATGCTGACATTGCTGGGAGTGGGCGTCGTCATTGTCGGATTTCTGATCCGGCTCAATCCGTTGCTCGTCATCGCCGCGTCCGTGGCGGTGACCGGCTGGGCTGCGGGATTTGGTCCCGTCGAGATCATATCGGCTTTCGGAAAAGCCTATAACGAGAACCGCTATGTGAGCGGCGTCTGGATCGTGCTGCCCGTGATCGGGCTCCTAGAGCGCTATGGATTGCAGGAACGCGCCCGCATCCTGATCGGCAGGGTTCACGCGGCCACGACGGGGCGCCTGCTGTTGATCTATTTCGTCGTGCGTCAGCTGTTGGCCGCACTGGGCCTCGGCTCGGTTGCGGGGCAGGCGCAGACGGTGCGGCCGCTCGTGGCGCCCATGGCCGAAGCCGCCGCCGAGAAGCGTTTCGGCCCACTGCCCGATAAAATCCGCTGGCTCATTCGCGCCCATGCGGCTGCCACCGACACCGTGTCGCTATTTTTCGGCGAAGATATTTTCATCGCGGTCGGGTCCATCCTCCTGATCGTCGGTTTCATGCGCGAAAGCGGCGTGCCGGTGCAGCCGCTGGGTCTGTCGCTATGGGCGATTCCCACGGCGCTATTGGCGCTTCTTGTGCACGGCACGCGACTGCTGCTGCTGGACCGCCGCCTCGCGCGGGAATTGACACCGCCCGCCGTGAAGCCCGCGGAGCCGGCCGAATGATCACGCTCGATTATTTCTATTTCGTCGTGGGGCTGCTGTTCGCGGCGTTTTCGATTCTGAGTGTGCTCGATCCGGCAAACCCAAAGCGCCTTGGCAATGCCGCTTTCTGGGGGTTGCTCGCGGTCAGTTTTCTGTTCGGCTCGCGTCTGGGCAATTTCGCCAACGGGCTCGTCGTGATTGCGCTGGTCATCCTGGGCGGGTCAGGCGCGCTGGGGCGCGGCAAGCCCGCGACCACATCGCCGGACGAACGCCGCGCCAGCGCCGAGCGCCGCGGCAACGCGCTGTTCCTGCCCGCGCTCGTCATTCCCGCGACCGCGCTTCTCGGCACGTTGTTCCTCAAGAGCGCGACCATCGGCGGCGTGGCCTTGGTCGACGGCAAGCAGGTCACGCTGCTCTCGCTGGCGCTGGGCGCGGTGCTGGCGCTGGGCGCCGCCATGTTGTGGCTGCGGCCGCCCGTGCTCGCGCCGCTGCAGGAGGGACGCCGCATCGTCGACACCATCGGTTGGGCCGCGATCCTGCCGCAGATGCTGGCCTCGTTGGGCGCGGTGTTCGCGCTGGCCCATGTGGGCGACGCGGTGCGCGAAGTCGCCACGCGCTGGATTCCGCTCGATCTGCCGCTGGCCGCGGTCTGCGCCTATTGCATCGGCATGGCGATGTTCACGGCGATCATGGGCAATGCGTTCGCGGCCTTCCCGGTGATGACGGCTGCGATCGGGCTGCCGCTGATCGTCCACAAGTTTGGCGGCGATCCCGCGATCATGGGCGCAATCGGCATGCTGTCGGGCTTCTGCGGCACGCTCATGACGCCCATGGCCGCCAACTTCAACATCGTGCCCGCGGCACTCCTCGAACTTCCCGACCGCAATGGCGTCATCAAGATGCAAATCCCCACCGCGATCCCGCTTTTGATCGCCAACACGATCCTGATGTATTTTCTCGTCTTCCGCTTTTAGGATACGCGATGTCCCACGCTCTGTCGCCCGAACAGGCTTCCCTCTTTGCCCGCACCGCGCGCGGACATGTCGCGCGCGAATGGCCGAACAAGCTCGACCACACGATGGCCGGGCCGGAAGACGTTCGGGGTCCGCGCGCGCTGCATCCCATTTTCTACGGCAGCTTCGATTGGCATTCCTGCGTTCACGGCCATTGGCTGCTCGCGCGCATTTGCCGCCGGTTTCCGCAGCTCGTGGAGGCGGCCGAAATCCGGAGCTTCCTCGACGGCCAATTCACGCCGGAGAAGGCGGCGGTCGAACTCGCCTATGTCATGCGGCCGGAATCGCGCGGCTTCGAGCGGCCCTATGGCTGGGCATGGCTCCTGATGCTGGCGGGCGAGCTGGCGCATCACCGAAGCGCAGAAGGCCAGCGCTGGTTCGAAGCGATGAAACCGCTCGCCGACGCTTTCGTCGCGCGCTTCACCTCGTTCCTGCCGCTTGCGACCTATCCGGTTCGCGCGGGCGTGCATTCGAACACGGCGTTCGCGCTTCTTCTCGCACGCGACTATGCGGCGGCCGTGCAGGATTCGAAATTCGCGGCGTTGTGCGGCGACAAGGTGCGCGCCTGGTACGGCAATGACGCCGATTGCCAGGCATGGGAGCCTTCGCAGGACGAATTCCTGTCGCCTTCCCTGGTCGAGGCCGCGTGCATGCGATCGGTTCTGGCGCCGGAGGAATTCCGCGCCTGGTTTGCGCGCTTCCTGCCGCGTGCGGCCAGCGGCGAACCGGCCACGCTGTTCCGCCCCGCCACGGTCAGCGACCGCTCCGACGGCAAGATCGCCCATCTCGACGGACTCAATCTGTCGCGCGCGTGGTGCTGGCGGCTGATCGCCGGCGCGCTTCCGTCCGGCGACGCGCTGCGCGCGCGCGCCGACGACGCAATCGCGCGCCATCTGGATAGCGCGCTGGGTCACGTCCAGGGCGATTACATGGGCGAGCACTGGCTCGCGAGCTTCGCGCTGCTGGCGCTCGATCCGTATACAGATGAAAGCCAACATTAAGGTAGTTTTGGATTGAATTGCGCGGCCCCCCTTCCGTCCGCCGAGCGAAATGCTCGGCGTCCACCTTCCCCCGTGTATGGACTGGGGACATCGAAGACACCGTTCGGAGACATCGAAGACACTTGTCTGGCCTAACTTGGCTGGATGGGAGGTCGGGTCATGCCTTGGCGGGAGTCGTCGGTGATGGAACTGCGTGAGGAGTTTGTCCGGTTGGCGCTGGCGCCGGGGGCGAATGTGAGCGAACTCTGTCTTCGCTTCGGCATCGATCGGAGCAATGGCCACAAATGGCTGAAGCGCTACGAGAGGGAGGGTCGCGCCGGCCTCGTCGATCGCTCGCGCCGTCCCCGTCGCAGTCCGTTGCGCACGAATGAGGCGATGGAAGCGGAAGTCCTGCGCATCCGGGCAAAGAGCAACAATGCCTGGGGCGGTCGCAAGATCGCCAGGGCGATGGAGCGCAACGGCTGGGCGGGAGTGCCTGTGCCGAGCACGATCACCGAGATTCTGCGCCGGCACGGCAAGCTCGAAGACCGCAAGCACGAGCATCCCGGCCCGTTTCGGCGCTTCGAACGCGCCGAACCCAATGAGCTGTGGCAGATGGACTTCAAAGGCCACTTTCCGATGACGCGAGGCCGTTGCCATCCGCTCACCGTGCTCGACGATCACTCGCGCTATTCGCTGGGCCTTGAGGCCTGCGCCGACGAACGGGACCTGACGGTTCGCGGCTGCCTGACGACCATATTTCGCCGTTATGGCCTGCCTTTTGCGATGCTGATGGACAATGGCGCACCCTGGGGCGACAGCGGCGATCAACCGTTCACGATCTTCGGGACCTGGCTGATGCGCCTGGGCATAGGTGTGAGCCATGGCCGTCCCTACCATCCGCAGACCCAAGGCAAGGACGAGCGCTTTCACCGCTCGTTGAAGGCCGAGGTTCTGGACGGAAACAGCTTTCGCGATCGCAAGGCATGTCAGCGCGCGTTCGACGATTGGCGGTATGTCTACAATCACGAGCGGCCGCATCAGGCCCTGGATCTCGAAACACCGGCCACGCGCTATCGCATCAGCGCGCGCGCTTTTCCCGAGCAACTTCCCGCCATCGAGTATGCGCAGGCCGACCTCGTTCGCAAAGTCGACAGCGATGGGTTCCTCAGCTTCAAGAACCGTTCCTGGCGCATCGGCAAAGCCTTCCGCGGTCAACCTGTAGCCTTGCGTCCGGCAGGCCAGGACGGCGTCTTCGGCGTCCATTACTGCCTGCAGCGTATCGCCACCATCGCTCTGCACGCAGCCCCAGCTTCGGCCCGTGGATTTGTGGACATCGCATCTGCGATGCCCACAACCCCACAGGCACAACACCAAAATCAGGTCAAAAATGCGCTATAAACCAACCCCCAAAGGTGTCTTCGATGTCCCCGAACACCTGTCTTCGATCTCTCCGGCCCAAACACCCCGCAAGGGGGGAAGGCTAAGAAACAGATTCGCATTCTGCTTTTTTCTTGACCTTCCCCCCTCGCGGAGGAAGGTGGACGCCGAGCACTTCGCTCGGCGGACGGAAGGGGGCCGGGCGATTCAATCGAATCCAAAAACACTCTAAACTTCGGCTCAGCGCCGCGCCTGCAGCATCGCGAGAAGTCCCCGGTGCGGTGCGAGCGACGTTTTCTGCGCCTTCACGGACTTGAAAGATTCATCGGCCGCTTGAAGAGCCTGGTCGATGTCGGCGGCCTTCAGCGCCGCGCACATGAACATGTTGTGCCAGGGATGGACGTAGACGCCGCGCTTCGCCATCTCCGCCGACCAGCCATAGCCGATCCGGAAATCGGGATCGTCGTCGAACAGGATCAGCGGCATCTGCGCGGGGCCCGTCTGGCGGATGCCGAAGCCGTGCAACTCCGCGAGTTTCGCCAACCCCTCGCGCAATGCCGCTCCCATCGCGCTCGTGTGCTCCAGATAATCCGACGTCGCGATCTCGCCCAGCGTGGCGATCGATGCGGCCATGGCGACGGCCGCGAACCAGAACGAGCCCGTGACGTAAATCGACCCTGCGGCGGTGCGCGCTTTCTCTGCTCCCAGCAGCGCGGAAATCGGATAGCCGTTGGCGATCGCCTTACCCCAGCACGACAGATCGGGTTTCACGCCCACCAGCGACCAGCTGCAGTCCCGCGCCAGCCGGAAACCGGCGCGCACGTCATCGACGATCAGGAGCGCACCCCTCTCGTCGCAGATTCCTCGCGCCCGCCTGGCATAGGCGGGATTGGGCATTTTCTGATCGACGAACGCGTCATGCTTGAGCGGCGAGGCGACGATGCCGGCCAGGTCGTCGCCCGCGGCAAGCGACGCTGCTTCGAGGCTCTCCAAATCGTTGTAGACATAGGTGATCGAGTGGGCGCGATCTTCGGGCACGGTGCCGGTGAGCACCGGCGTGCACCAGGGCGCAGCGCCATGGTACGCGCCTTTCGCGACCAGGATCTTGCGCTTCCGGGTATGCGCGCGCGCCGTCATCATCGCCATGGTCGTGGCGTCGGTGCCGTTCTTGCAGAACATCGCCCAATCGGCGTGCGAGATCATCGACACGAGCTTTTCCGCGAGTTCGACCATCACCGGTCCCGGCCCCGTCATCGCATCGCCCAATTTCTGCTGGCGCGCCGCCGCCGCGTCGATCCTGGCGTTGCCATAGCCCAGGAGATTCGGGCCATAGCCGCACATGAAATCGAGATATTCGTTGCCGTCGGCATCCCACAGCCGCGCGCCCTCGGCCTTCGCGAAGAATTGCGGATAATTCTCGGGCAGGAGCCGCACCGATTCATGCCCATACATCCCGTTCGGAATGACGGCCGCCGCGCGCTCACGCAGCGCACGGTCATGGGAATTGGGCAGCGTCATGGGTGCTCTCCGTGCCGAGACGATTTTCCCGGCCATTATAGCGGATTTGCCGGCTGCAGCCGATCTTCCGGACCGATTATATACGCGGCGCTTCCGGCGCGTGCTGCCGGAATCCTCCGCGCACGATTTCATAGAACAGCGGAACGAAGAAAATCGCCAGCGCCGTGGCCGAGAGCATGCCGCCGATGACGCCGGTTCCGATGTCGTTCTGGCTGGCCGCGCCCGCGCCATTGGAAATCGCCAACGGCATCACGCCCGCGACGAAAGCAAGCGAGGTCATCAGGATCGGGCGAAGACGCAGCCGTGCCCCTTCCAGCGCCGCGTCGCGGACGGATTCGCCGCGCTTCTGCGCGTCCACCGCGAATTCGACGATCAGGATGGCGTTCTTCGCCGACAGGCCCATCGTCGTCAGGAGGCCCACCTGGAAATAGATATCGTTGTAGAGCCCGCGCAGCGTCGCCGCCAGAATCGCGCCCACGATGCCCAGCGGAATGACCAGCATCACGGAGAGCGGAATGGACCAGCTTTCATAAAGCGCGGCGAGCAGCAGAAAGACGACGAGAACCGAAATTCCGTACAGCGCATAGACCTGCGAGCCGGCTTGGTCTTCCTGGTAGGACAGGCCCGTCCATTCGAGGCCTACATCTTTCGGCAATTTCTGGAACAGCTTTTCAACCTCGATCATGGCCGCGCCGGAGCTTTGTCCCGGCGCGGGCTGGCCCTGAATCTCCAGCGCGCCCACGCCGTTGTAGCGCTCGAGATCGGCGGGACCGAGAACCCAGCGCGACGACGCAAACGACGAAAACGGCGCCATCTCGCCCGAGCTTCCGCGCACATACCAGCGGCCGAGATCCTCCGGTACCATCCGGTAGGGCGCATCGGCCTGCATGTAGACGCGCTTGACGCGGCCGCGATCGATGAAATTGTTGATGAACTGTCCGCCCCACGCGGCATTCAGCGTATTGTCGATATCGGCGATGGCGACGCCCTGCGCGGTCGCTTTCTCCTGATCGATGTCGATATGCAATTGCGGCGTGTCGTCGAGCGAGTTCGGCCGCACGCCGGCGAGCAGCGGGTCGCGCGCCGCCAGACCCAGAAATTCGCCGCGTGCCCGCATCAGTCCCGCATGGCCGAGATTGCCGCGGTCTTCCATCTCGACGTCGAAGCCGGAGGAATTGCCCAACTCGCGGACCGCCGGCGGCACCAGCGCATAAACCTGTGCGTCGCGGATTTTCGAGAATGTCTGCATGCCCCGCTGCGCGATGGCCTGGGCGCTGTTGGCTTCGCCGGAGCGCACGGACCAGTCCTTCAGATGGACGAAACAGATCGCCGTGTTCTGGCCGGAACCGGCAAAGCTGAAGCCCGCAATCATGAAGGCGGTCGCGACATTGTCCTTTTCGTCGGACAGGAAGAAATGTTCGACCTGTTTGGCAACCGCCAGCGTGCGCGCCTGCGTGGCGCCGGTCGGAAGCGTGATCGGCGCGATGATCAGGCCCTGATCCTCTTCGGGGAGGAATCCGGTCGGCAGGCGAATGAACAGGATCACGAGGAGCGCGATGATGCCGGCATAGATCAGAAGCGCCGGCCACACCCATTCGAGAAACTTCCCCAACGCCGCGCGGTAGCGGGCGACGCTGTATTCGAACGCTTTGTTGAACCAGACGAAGAAGCGGCCCTGCAATTGCGCGCCGCCTTTGGGAATGGGGTGGAGCAGCGTCGCGCACAAGGCTGGCGTCAGGATCAGCGCCACCGTGATCGACAGCACCATGGCCGATACGATGGTGATGGAGAACTGGCGGTAGATCACGCCCGTCGAACCCCCGAAAAATGCCATGGGCAGGAACACGGCGGACAGAACCAGCGCAATGCCCACCAGCGCGCCGGTGATCTCGTCCATGGATTTGCGCGTCGCGTCGCGGGGCGAAAGGCCTTCTTCGCGCATCAGGCGCTCGACGTTTTCCACGACCACGATCGCGTCGTCGACCAGAAGACCGATCGCCAGCACCAGCGCAAACAGGGTCAGCGTGTTGATGGTGTAACCGGCGGCGGAGAGCACGCCGAAGGTGCCCAGCAACACCACGGGCACGGCGATGGCGGGGATCAGCGTCGTGCGCCAATGCTGCAGGAAGAGGAACATGACGGCCACGACAAGAAACGTCGCTTCGATCAGCGTCTTGATCACGTCGCGGATGGAGAGGCGGATGAAGGTGGTGTTGTCGACGGGAAAGGAAAGCTTCACGCCGGGCGGGAACGAGGCCGACAGCGCGATCGCCTTGGCCTTCACGGCATCGGCGGTGGAGAGCGCATTGGCGCCGGGCGCCAGCTGGATCGCGATGCCGGCGGCGGGCCGGCCATTCAGCCGACTGACGATGGAATAGGAATCCGCCCCCATTTCGACGCGCGCCACGTCGCGCAACCTGACGAGCGCCCCGGCGGTGGAGGTCTTCAGGATGATGGCACCGAACTGCTCCGGCCTCTGCATCAGCGATTGCGAGGTGACGGTGGCGTCGAGTTCCTGGCCTGGCACGGCCGGCTGCGCGCCGATCTCGCCGGCCGACACTTGCGCATTCTGCGCCAGCACCGCGTTCTCGACGTCGGTCGGCGTGAGCGCAAAGCTGTTCAGCTTGTAGGGATCGAGCCAGATGCGCATCGCATAGCCCGAGCCGAACACCTGTGCCTGGCCCACGCCGGAGACGCGCGAGAGGGGATCCTGCAGCTTGCTGACGAGGAAATCCGACATGTCGACATCGGTGTAGCGGCCCGTGTCGTCATAGAGCGCAACGATCAGGAGAAAGCTCGTCTGCGATTTGGTGACGACGATGCCCTGCTGCTGCACTTCCTCCGGCAGTATGGGCGTGGCCTGCTGAACCTTGTTCTCGACCTGGACTTGCGCGATGTCAGGATTGGTGCCGGGCGCGAAGGTGGCCGTGATCGACACCTGGCCGGACGAACTGCTGGACGAGGAGAAATAGAGAAGATTGTCCACGCCGGTCAGCTGCTGCTCGATCACCTGAGTGACCGAGTTCTGGGCGGTGTCTGCCGATGCGCCGGGATAATATGCGTTGATGGTCACGGAAGGCGGCGCAATGGTGGGATATTGGGTGACGGGCAAGGTGCCGATGGCGAGCGCGCCCGTCAGCGCGATCACGATCGCGATCACCCAGGCAAAGACCGGCCGGTCGATGAAGAAGAACGAAATGCGCATCAGGTCTTGCCGGCCTGGCCGTTCGACGCGAGAACGGCATGCACCGCCACGCCCGGCGTCACGTTTTGCAACCCCTCGACGATCAGCCGGTCGCCGGGCTTCAGCCCGTCGGTCACGAGCCATTTGTCGCCGATCGCGCGCGAGGTCTTGAGCGCGCGCAGTCGGGCGATGCCGCCTGCATCGACCACATAGGCGATGGGATCGCCCTTTTCGTTGCGGCTCACGCCCTGCTGCGGCGCCAGGATTGCGCTCTGCTGCACGCCTTCGATGATCGTGGCGCGCACGAACATGCCGGGCAGAAGGTCGCCGCGGGGATTGGGGAAGATCGCGCGCAGCGTCACTTCGCCGGTGTTCTGGTCGACGGTGACTTCGCTGAACTGCAGCGTGCCGATCTTGTCGTATTGCGTGCCGTTGTCGAGTTGCAGCGTGACGCGCGCATCGGCGGGCCCGCTGTCGGTCAGGCGGCCGCCCTGGACTGCCAGTTTCAGGTTGAGCAGCTCGGCGCTCGATTGCGTGATGTCGACATAGATGGGATCGAGCGTCTGGATGGTGGCGAGCGCCGTCGTCTGGTCGGCCGTGACGAGCGCGCCTTCGGTGACGGACGAGCGCCCGATGCGTCCCGAGATCGGCGCGGTGATGCGGGTGTAATCGAGATTGATGCGCGCGGTTTCGACGGTGGCGAGCGCCTGCTTATAGGCAGCCTGCGCGTCGTCATTGTCCTGCGGCGCGACCGCTTTGTCCTTGACCAGGGCCGCATAGCGCACGGCCTTCGTCTTGGCGGTGGCGAGCGCGGCCGTCGCATTGTCATAGGTCGCGCGATAGAGCGCCGGATCGATCTGGTAGAGCGGCTCGCCGGCCGTGACGTTGGCGCCTTCCCTGAACAGGCGGGTTTGTAGGATGCCGTTCACCTGCGGGCGGACATCGGAAACCGCGAAAGGGCTCGTGCGTCCGGGCAGGACGGTGGTGAGCTGGACCGGCTCGGTGCGGATCACCACGATGCCCACTTCAGGCGCCTGCCGCGGCGGCTGCGCGCCCGGGCCGCAGCCGGCGGCGAACAGGCACCCCAGGAGCGCCACGCTCATGAGCGGAGTTCTTAGGCGGGTCGGACTCATGACAAGACGCTCGGACGCTGATTGGAGATTGGCTGAGTCCACAAAGGATTGCTCACCGGCGCGCCATACCTTCGCGCCTGCAACAATCTAGGTAGCAAAACGCCGATTTGAATGGAACCGCAGGGCGCGCGAGCCGAAAAAACCGCCGCTGCGAAATTATCTTTCGCGAAATTCCCGTTTGGGGATCGTTCGCACGACTTTACCCCTTATTTCCGCTCGCGATCGGATTCCTTCAGCAGCTCCTCGAGATCCGCTTTCCACACCGCAGCCCAGGTATGCGTCCCATGGCCGTGCGTCTGGTCGCTGGTCGGGATCAGCACGAATTTCCCATGTTTCAGCTTTTTCACCTCTTGTTCCGCAATTCCGAGCTCGGGCGGATTGATGAAATCGTCGGCGGAATTGACCCACATCACGGGCGCTTCGATGCGGTCGAGCCCGCCCGACGGATCGTAATTGCGCGACGCGTCCACCTGATAGAGAAGGTCGTTGGCGTCGAGTGTTGTGAGTTCCTTGCCGATAAAGTCCTCATAGGTTTTGTCCGCGGCGTCGCGCGTGGGCGCGCTCTTCTGCATCTGCAGCGGCGCGCTTCCGGCGATCATCAAGAGATCGGCGGCTGTGCGCAGTCCGTCGCGCGGCGGCACTTTGTATTCGCCATTGCTCCAGGTGGGATCGTTTTCGATCGCATCCACCACCATCTTGCGCCAGATGCGGTTGCGGCCCGCGATCTGCACGGGCAGGCAGGCGAGCGGCATCAGGGCGTCCACGAAATCGGGATAAGTCTCGCCCCACACGAAAGAATGCATGCAGCCCATCGACGTGCCCATTACGAGGCGCAGGTGGTTCACGCCCAAACCCTGTGTCACCAGCGCGTATTGCGCGGCCACCATGTCGTCGTAGTCGTAATGCGGAAAGCGCATATGCAGCCCGTCGCTGGGCTTCGACGATTTGCCGTGACCGATGCCGTCGGGAAGGATGATGAAATAGCGTTGCGCATCGAGCAGCCCGCCGGGCACGAATAGCACGCCGGAGAATTGCGGCCGCAGGAATTGATGCCCGTCGCCGCCTGTGCCGTGGAGCACAAGAACGGCATTTGTGACCTGGCCGCGCGCGTCGCGCACGGGCGCGCCCAGCGTGGTGTAATGCAATTTCAGATCGGCCATCGTCTCGCCGGAACGGAAGACAAATTTGTGGAGGACGAAATCGCCCTCATGCGTTTCGGGCGTGGCCGGTTGTTGCGCCTGCACATTTCCTGCCGCAAGTGCGAGCAAGCAAACGCCAAAAATTCGAACGATCGCGCGAACCATTTGAGAACCTCCCCTGAATGCGTCCCGAGTATCGCAGACGGCGCAATTATTTTCATAGGGTCCGTGGCGCAACAACATTAAAGCGGCTAGTGTCCCCCTCGCACTCGAGACGCTTTGGAACGCCGGCTCTAACCCCTCTCGCAAAGAGGGCAACTCGGGGACTCAGATGAAATTCGGAACTCGCTCGCTGCGGCGGACGGCTGTTGCTGCATTGGTCATTTCTTCGGCGATCATCGGTTTCGTCGCTCTCGCGACGCTTGCGGGAATTGCGCCGGGATACGCGCAGCAGTCCGGCATCATGGCGCCGGGCAATGCGGCTGTCACCGGATTCTCCGGGGTGCCGAATTATCCCACCTCCAACCGCATCGATCTCAACGGTCCCTCGCTGCGCGTGATCTCGCTGCCGCCTGCCGGCACGACGGGACTTGTTCCCGCTGCGAAGCCGTTCAGCGTGTCGGCGCAGGACATCGGACAGGTGTTCGGCGTGGTGCTCGACGACCAACCCCAGCCCGATATCTATGTGGCAGCGACGTCGGCGTATGGCCTTGGGATCTACCGCCCCAATGGCGGCCGACTGCAGCATGGCGCCCCGGGCGCGCGCTACACGCCCGGATTGTTCGGACAGGCCGATCAGAACGGCGGGCCGCAATCCATCTGGCGCATCGACGGGCAATCGGGCCAGGTCACCCTGTTCGGGACCGTCACCACCAATGGTGTCCAGAACGAGCCCGCCGCGCTGGGCGGCCTCGCCTTCGATCCGGTTTCGCAGCAGATCTTCGCCGCCGACCGCGCCACCGGACTGATTCACCGCTTCGGCCTCGACGGTTCGGACCGGGGCGTGTTCGATCACGGCGTTCAGGGCCGGCAGGCGGCCGGATTGCCGCCCGTGCCGTTCGATCCGTCGACGGTCGCAGACATTACGAATCCCGCTTTCGATCCGCAGAATCCGAACAGCTGGGGCTATGCGCCAGCGACGCGGCGCATCTTTGCCGTCACCGTGCGCGGCAGCCGGCTTTACTATGCCGTGGCCGACGGCCCGCAGATCTGGTCGGTCGGCATCGCACACGACGGCTCGTTCGCGGGCGACGCGCATTTCGAAGTGGGCGCGCCGGCGCTGAAGCCGGGCAGCGAAGTTTCGTCGATCGCATTCGACAGTCGCGGGCTTCTCTACGTGGCCGAACGTGCGGCGCCGACGGGCGCGCCGGATTTCATCGACGTGGCCGATGGCGGGCAGGAACGCGTCAAGCACTTCTGGCCCAAGCAATACGGCAACCCGATTCCCGGCTATTGGCAGCCGCCGGGCGAGGAATATGCGATCGGCATGCCGCCGCAATATCGCAATGCCGACGGCGGCGCGGCGCTCGCGTGCGGCCGCACGCTGTGGTCGACGGGCGAGCGCCTGCTCGATCCGGGCAATGCACCGTCGGGAACATTCCCTTACATCGACGGGCTGCAGGGCAACGATGCGGGACTCGTCGAGCCCGCCAATACGCCGCCCACGCAAAGCCGTTTTGCCAATTATTATGACGGCCAAGCCGATCCGGGTTCGCGCGGCCATATGGGCGCGATCGCGATCTGGAATCTGTGCGGCGGCGGTTCTGCCGGCGGCGCGGGCGGCTATGTGCCGCCGCCGCCCGTTCAAATGGGCTTTGCGTGTCCTCCAGGTACATTCGATGTGGGCGGCAGCTGCCTTGTCGCGCCCGTCTGCCCGCCGATGACGCAATTCCGCAACGGCTATTGCGTCTATGCGATGTGCCCGGACCGCTTTGTGCAAATCCGCGGCCGCTGCGTTGAGCCGCCGCGCGTTTGCCGCTACGGCGAAGTCTTCATCGAAGACCGATGCGTCCCGGTGGGATGTCCACAAGGTCTCGACCGGACGGACAACGGCTATTGCCATTGTCCGATCGACCGTGCCTATCGCGACGGACGCTGCGGCGAGCCGCCGGCATGCCCGCGCGACCAGCGCTACGTCGACGGCCGTTGCGTGCCGCCGTGCGAGAATGGCAACAACAGCGGCGTCCGTGCTCTGGCCACCAGCGGGCAATGCGGTTGTCCGCGCGGCGAAGTGAACCGCGACGGCCGCTGCGGGCCGCCCTGCGAGAACGGCAGCAACAACGGCGTTCGCGCGCTCGCGACAATCGATAATCAGTGCGGCTGTCCGCGCGGCGAAGTGAACCGCGACGGCCGGTGCGTGTCGCAGAACAACCCGCCCTGCGGCAACAACAATGGCGTTCGCGCGTTCGCCACGAACAATTGCACGCCGACGACGCATTGTCCGCGCGGAGAATTCCGCCGGGACGGCCGTTGCGTATCCGGCGGCATCGCCGCCTGCCCACGGGGCGAAATCCGGCGCGACGGGCGCTGCACCATCGTTCACGTCACTGTTTGCCCGGTCGGCGAGACGATGCGCGACGGCCATTGCGTCAGCACCAGGACTGTCGGCACGGGCACGGGCGGCAATGGCTGTTCGCCCGTGAGGGGCTGCACCAGGGGCGGCGCGCCCGGCGGCGGCAATGGTTGCTCGTCCGTGAGAGGCGGTTGCGGCCAGACGAACACCCGCGACAATTTCGGCGGCCAGAACTTCCGCGAACAAGACAGGGGCCAATTCAACGGCGGCCAGGGTGTCCCTCAAAGGTCGTTCGGCGGTTCGCGCGGCGGCGGCCAACCAAGCTGCCCGCGGGGCGAGTCCATGAACCATGGGCATTGCGTGGGTCACAGCCGGTAAACTTGCCGCGATTTTGGCAGCGGGGACGGGTCGCCGGCTTTGCCGGGGGCCCGCCGTCCTGTCCAACGATACCTGCCGGGATGTTCTCCGCGCGTCTCGCCTGATAGGTTGCGGGCGGCCAATTCCTCAAATCCTGCCCTCCCGGAGACTCCCATGAAGGTCATCGTTCGCCACGTTGCGGCGCTTGCGTTTTGCACGGTCGCCGCCGGCGCGCTTGCCGCGACCGTTCCCCCGCCCCCCGCAACGCCCGCCGGCAACACGGTCGATGTCGTCCAGGGCGTGAGCATCGCCGATCCCTATCGCTGGCTCGAGAATCCGGCCGATCCGAAAGTGCAGGCCTGGAGCGATGCGCAAAACGTCCGCACGCGCGCCTATCTCGATGCGCTGACCGACCGTGCGGCCGTGAAGGCGAAGCTGACTGAACTCATCACCGCGACGTCGCCGTCCTATTACGGGCTCGATGCGAAAGGCTCGCTGGTGTTCGCCTATTACAGCGATCCCGCGAAGCAGCAGCCCATGCTCGTAACGCTGAATGCAGCGGCCGATCCCGCCAGCCGCAAGATATTGCTCGATCCCAATGCGCTCGATGCGAAGGGACTGACGTCGATGGACTGGTTTGCCGCGTCGACGGACGGGACGAAGATCGCGGTCTCGCTCTCGAAGAACGGCAGCGAGGACGGTACGGTCCATGTGTACGACGTGGCGACGGGCAAGGAAATCGACCAACCCATTCCCCGCGTGCAATTCCCCACGGCCGGCGGCAGCCTCGCCTGGGCGACAGACGGCAAGGGCTTCTGGTATACGCGCTATCCGGGCGACGACACGCCCGAAGCCGACCGGCATTTCAACATGCAGGTCTATTTCCACAAACTGGGCGCCGACGCGAAATCCGACCCGCTGGTGCTGGGCGCGAAGGACGGGCTGGAGCGGGTCTCCGAAGTGTTCCTCTACAATCGCTTCGGCGGCAACGCGATCCTTGCCTCCGTGCAGCGGGGCGACGGCGGCGAGTGGGCGCATTATGTGCTAAGCGAAGGCGCCGCGCCCATCCAGGTTTCGACCTACGCCGACAAGATCGTCTACGCGACGTTCGGTCCCGACGGTGCGCTTTACGGAATTTCGCGGGCAGGCGCTCCGAACGGCAAGATCGTCAAGCTTGTGGCGCCCTTCGCCGCCGGCAAACTCGCCACGGCGCCCACCATCGTTCCGGAAAGCGACGTCGCGATCCTGTCCGGCGGCGCGGAAAACCACCAGGACGATCTTTCACTGAGCGCCACGCGGCTCTTCGTCCGCGACATCGTGGGCGGGCCGAACCAGGTGCGCGTCTTCGATCTTTCGGGCCGTCCGCTCGGCAAATTGCCGTTGCCGGATGTGGCGGCGAACGGCGAAATCGTGCCGCTTGCGAATGGCGACGTGCTTTACAACGTTTCGACCTATCTCAGGCCCGTCTATTACGCACGCTGGAATCCGGCGAGCGGAAAGACGGAAGAGACGGCGCTGAAGGTCGTCTCGCCCATCTCGTTCGACGATTCCAAGGTCGTCCGTATCTTCGCCACCTCGAAGGACGGAACGAAAATTCCCGTCAACGTCATCATGAAGAAGGCGACGAAACTCGACGGCCGCAATCCCACGCTGCTCTACGGTTATGGCGGCTACGGCATCAACCAGACGCCGGGGTTCCTGGGCGCCATGCGGCGGCTATGGCTCGATGCGGGCGGCATCTATGCCGTCGCCAATATCCGCGGCGGCGAGGAATATGGCGAGCGCTGGCATCAGGAAGGCATGCTCACCAAAAAGCAGAACGTGTTCGACGATTTCGCGGCGGCGGGCGAATACCTCGTGTCCCAGAAATACACTTCGCACGAAAAGCTCGCGCTGATGGGCGGCTCCAATGGCGGCCTCCTGATGGGCGCGGTGCTGACGCAGCATCCGGGCCTCGCGCGCGCGGTGGTCTCGTCCGTCGGCATCTACGACATGGTGCGGGTGGAGCTCGATCCGAACGGCTCGTTCAACGTCACCGAATTCGGAACGGTGAAGGATCCGGCGCAGTTCAAGGCGCTCTATGCTTACTCGCCCTATCACAATGTGAAGCCGCATACGGCTTACCCGGCGGTGCTGATGCTGACCGGCGCCAATGACGGGCGCGTCAATCCGCTCAATTCGCGCAAATTTACGGCGGCGTTGCAGGCGGCGACGTCCTCCGGCAATCCGGTCCTCTTGCGCACCAGCGCCAGCTCGGGTCACGGCATCGGCAGTTCGCTGTCGGAGCGCATCGCGCAGCAGACCGATATGCTCACCTTCCTGTTCGACCAGCTGGGCATGACGGGGACGAAGTGATAGGTGGGTTGAGGTCGTAACGCATTCCCCTCGATTGTCATGGCCCGCAACAGCGGGCCACCCAGGTGACATATCTCCAAACTTGAAGAAAAAGTATGGATCTGAGTGTCACCTGCTGAAACGAAGGAACGTCACCTGGGCGGCCCGCTGTTGCGGGCCGTGACACCAATAAGTATGAAGAACCCGGGTCATTGGTATGACCTCCGCCAACTCGGTTCTCCCATAGCAGCCGCATGAATTTCCTGTCGCTGAAAGATATCCCACTTCTGTGGGCATGGGTGAAGCGCTATGAGCGCTCGCTCGCGGCATTCAGCATGGTGGCGGGGTTCACGTCGGACAATCTGTTGTTCCGCCGCATCGACCTGCCCAACACGCAGCTCATATTCGCGGCCTACATCGCCGTCGCCGCGTCGTCGATCGCGATGCTGCATTATCTCGAGGGTCGCGCCGCCGCAGCAGCGGCGCGCGCGGCGAAACCGGCCCGTCCGCCGCAAGGCCCGGAACTCGAACCCAAACCCGATACGCCGCCGGAAAAGCCCAAGCGCTGGCGCACGCTCCTGCCGTTCGCCACGCAATTTGCGCTGGGCGGGTTGTGGAGCGGGTTCCTCGTTTTCTATTCGCGCAGCGCCGTCGTTACCGCGTCGTGGCCCTATCTGTTCGTGCTCACGGCTATCTTCATCGGCAACGAGGTTCTCAAGCGCTATCACGCGCGCCTGATGTTCACCTCGATCCTCTTCTTCTTTGCGATCTTTTCCTATTCGATCGTCACGGTACCGATCTACACGCACACGATCGGCAAGCTGACGTTCCTGTTGAGCGGCGTGGTCGCCCTTCTGTTGCTGATCGTCTTTCTCCGGCTGCTGGTGGCGCTCAACAAGGAGGAATACATCCGGGCGCGCTGGCAGATCGCGCTTGGCGTGCTGGCCGTCTATGTCACGATCAATGTGTTCTATTTCATGAACGTGTTGCCGCCGCTGCCTTTGGCGCTGGCGCGCGCGGGCGTCTATCACGACGTGAGGAAGATGGGCGAAAGTTACGTCGCGCTGGGCGAGGCCGAACCCTGGTACACGCGTTTCGGCGTGCCGCCCGTGATCCACGTGCCGGCCGGCGCGCCGCTCTCGGTCTACAGCGCCGTCTTCGCACCCATCAAGCTGTCGACGCGCATCGTGCATCGCTGGCGTCATTACAATGCCGCGCGCCACGCGTGGTTCACGGAGTCGACGGTGTCCTACCCGATCTCGGGTGGACGCGACGGCGGCTTTCGCGGCTATACGGTCAAGAAAAACCCCGAGCCCGGCGACTGGCGCGTCGACATCGACACCGGCGACGGCCACCTGATCGGCCGCGTGGCGTTCAAGGTCGAACAGGCCCCCACCGCGCCCGCGCCAATTCCCGAGGTGCTGAAGTAGAAACGCAGCCGACAACGCCGAGCTGGAAGTTCGGCGTACTTTTCTCGCTGCAACAGTGATTTACGCGGAGCCGCGGAGTTGCGGAGAAGAAGATATTTAACGCAGAGGGCGCAGAGGTTACGCGGGGGAGCGCGGAGTTTGACCGCATACTTCAGAATATTCGGTATCTGCCGTAAGTCTACCTTTTTGCGCGCATTCGCGCGCGGTTTCCTCAGCGCCCTCTGCGGATTCTCTGCGCCCTCTGCGTTAAATATCTTCTTCTCCGCGACTCCGCGTGCCCACTTACTCAGTGATCGCAAACTTTCGGGTTCAGGCGCCGGCTATTTCAGCGGCGCGTCACGCAATTCGGCGATCATGTCCTTGCCTTCCGGGCTGTGAATCCAGGATTCGGCATTTTCCAGGGTCGGGAATTGCAGCGGCACGCGGTGCGGCTTCACCCGGCCCGGCGCCGGCACGAGGACTTCGAAGGTGCCGGCGAAGCGGGTGTCTTTCGTGGCCGCGGCATAGGGACCGGGCAGCGTCTTTTGCTTTTTCATCGTCTTGGCCTCGAGTAAGCGTGATCCGGAAACCCGGACTCCAAAAATCAGGCGGCGCGCCGCGCATTGTTGCGGCCGCGGAAGCGCCGGTTGCCGTTGCGCGGATGTTGCTTCGCGTGATGGTGTTCGCGTTCCGCGGGCTTGGCCTCCGTGAGCGCGCGCTGATCGTTCATCGCGGTCAGCGAATGCTTGAGCAGCCTCTCAATCTGCTTGAGCGAGTCCCGTTCAGCCGAGTCGCAGAAGGAGATGGCGATGCCGCCGGAACCCGCGCGCGCCGTGCGCCCGATCCGGTGGACATAGCTCTCGGCCACTTCGGGCAGCTCGAAATTGACGACATGGCTCACATCGTCGATGTCGATGCCGCGCGCCGCGATGTCGGTGGCGACGAGAATGCGCGCCCGGCCGTTGCGGAATTCTTCCAGCGCCCGCTGGCGTGCGTTCTGGCTCTTGTTGCCGTGAATGGCTTCGGCCCGGTGGCCCACTTTGCCCAGCAGATCGGCAACCTTGTTGGCGCCGTGCTTGGTGCGCGTGAACACGATCACCCGGCTCATCGCCGCATCGCGCAGGAGATCCTGCAGCAGCGCGCGCTTGTCCTTCATGTCCACGAAATAGACGCGATGCTCGACGCGGTCGGCGGCGACCTTCTTGGGCGAAATGTCGATGCGCGCGGGGTCGTGCAGGATTTCGGCAACGAGGTGGACGACGTCGCCCGGCATGGTGGCCGAAAACAGCATCGACTGGCGCTGACGGGGCAGGTAAGCGACGATCCGGCGAACGTCGCGGATGAAGCCCATGTCGAACATGCGGTCGGCTTCGTCGATCACCAGCGTCGATGCGCCGCCCAGCTGGACATGCTTCTGCTTGATGAGATCGAGCAGGCGGCCGGGCGTGGCGACGAGAACGTCGACGCCGTAGCGCATCGCCAGGACCTGCCGGCTCTGGTTGATGCCGCCGAGAATCACGGCATGGCGCAGATTCAGATGCCGGCCGTAGGAGCGCAGGCTTTCGTCGATCTGGATGGCGAGCTCGCGGGTCGGCGCCAGGATCAGCGCACGCACCGCATGCGGCCCGGGCGGCACGCGGTTTTGCGCCAGCCGCTGCAGCAGCGGAAGGCCGAAAGCGGCCGTCTTGCCGGTGCCCGTCTGGGCGAGGCCCAGCACGTCGCGCCCGGCGAGGATCAGGGGAATCGCCTGCGCCTGGATGGGGGTGGGTTCAAGATAGTTCTCGGTCGTGAGCGCGCGCAAAAGCGGCTCCGCTACGCCGAGCGTTGAAAAAGTCGGATTGGTCACGATTGTTCCTTATTGCACCAGAGCGGTGTTCAAGCGCGAATGGCGGCAATGTTGCCGTCTTCCACGCACATCTGGAGCGAACGGTGAGTTTAAATTTTCTCTCGCGGTGAAAGGCCGCCACAGGGTGGCCGCCGTCGTGCGACTGCGAGGATGGGGGCGTATAGAGGGAAATGTTCCCTAAAGTCAACCCCTAGGGCGCGACGCGTCCGCGCGCGTCGGCCAATCGGCTTCGGTTCTTAACACTTCCTCGCGCGACTGCCCGCGAGAACGGGCCGGCAGGTTAAAGAATCAATGCTTCGCCTTCTTCGGCCACGCGGAAGCCGGCGGCCTCGATTTCGCGGCGTGCCGCAGTGCCGGTGAAGCGCGCCGGGTTCGACCAGTTCAAATGGATGAAGCGGATTTTTGCCCGCTGGGACGACGGCAAATCCCGAAAGCGCGCCAGCGAAGATGCGATGGTCGGATGGGGCACTTTCGCCATGTCGCGGCCGGGCAATTCGCCGCCGGAATAGAACGTGCCGTCGAGATAGGCCACATCCGCGCGCGATCTCGTCTTCCACGCGGACGCCCCATGCGTCCCAGTCTTCCCAGCGGTCGATATCCGGAATGAACAGCACCTTGCGAGCCGGGCCCTCGATGCGGAAGCCGCACACTTCGGAAAATTCCTGCCGGTGCGGCACCAGGAACGGCGTCACGCGCACATTTCCCAGATCGGTCGCGATGCCGTCCGCCAGCGGCTGGAGCGCGATGTTGCGGAAACTCACGAGCTGGCTCCACGGCCCGTTGTCCGAAAGATAGCGCCGCATGCGCGGTAGCGCGTAGACGGGAAGCTCCTTCGTTCCCATCGCCTCATGCCCGAAAAACATCAGCCCGGTGTAATGCCCGATATGGGCGTGGGTGAGGAACACGCCGTCGAGCGGCGCTTGCGTGGCATCCGGCGGAAACGCGGCATGGAAACGATGAAGCTGGTCGCGAATGTCCGGCGTCGCGTCGATGAGCCAGCGCCGGCCGCTTGCGCGATCGACGAGCCCCAGCGAAGTGGCCAGCCGCCGCGCGGCCGGATCGACCCAAGCCGGATCTTCGTCGTGGCCGATCTGCGGCGCCCCGCCATCCTGCGCCGTGCCCAGCACGACGAGCGTCACGCGGCTTTCCGTCATGCCGCGCTAACCGTCGACCCGTTCGACGGCGGCGATCCGGCTTACCGATTTGTTCTTCGCCCAATGCATATGTGCGCCGTTGGCGAACGCCTTGGGCCGGGTCTTGAGCTGGTGCGTCGCCAGCCACAACCGCTTCAGATGCCGCTTGTAACCGCCCGTGACGTCGTCCACATAGGCCGTGCGCCCGTGCAGCACGTGATAATTGTTGATGAACTGCATGCTTCCCGGCGGCAGTTCCATATAGACGTTGAACTCAGGCCGGCGCGCCATCTCGCACACCGTGTCGATCGCCTCGTGTTCGAGCGGCGTGAGGCGCGGCGCTTCGGGGTGGCGCTGCGACGCCTTGATGTATTGCGGCACGAAGAAATTGAACAGCCGGCCCTCATGTTCGGTGAAGACCGCGCGCATATAAAACTTCCTGCCGCCCGCCTTCTGCTCGCCGCGAAAATCCCATGGCACAGGATTGTAAAGTGCGGCGACCAGGTCGGGCCGCGTGCGCACGAGTTCGTTGTAGATCGCCACCACATTGGCGACGCAGGAAAGGCCGCCCGATTTCGCCGTCCTGAGGCACATGAGGCCCACGAGGTCGGAACCGTCGGTGTGATAGTCGAGACCCACCCCGCCAATCTCGTTGCCGCGCAAGGTGGGATCGTCCAGCGCTTTGCCCTGATCGGTCACGTCGCCCATCATGTGGCCGTATTTGTTCTGCGGCCAGGGATCGCCCAGATGCATACCGATGCCCCAATAGAGCATGGTGAGGTCGTCGTCGGAGTAGCGCCTGGTGTCGAGCGCGCAGATTCGCACGAAGCCGCGCCCGTCGATCAGTTCGCGCTCCATTTCGGCCAGTTTCGGCACGAGGCCATCGAGCGGAAATTGCTCCTTGCCGATGTCGAGCAGGTTTTCGGATGCGGATTTTGCCGTCTCGAGCGCGTGGTCGAGTTCGCGATGGTCGCTGGCCGTCAACTCGACCGTCCATCGCGTCGGATCGGCCACGTCGGAAGAGCGCCAGTCGATATGCGTTTCGAGCGGCTTGGGTGCAAACGGCATCGCGTCCTCCGGTCGATCCTTGCGATTTGCCGCGGCTCACACAAAGGGTGGCCAGGCGGGGGCAGTATAGCCTTTGCACCGGATTTTCCGAGTGGCTGGCACGGAACGGTCGCTGCGCTCGCGCTTTATATGTATGGCCCGCCGGCAGCGTTCGGCGCGCCGGGGGCTGCCAAGTTTCTGTCGCAATGCAACAATACCTTATAGGGATTGCGATTCGATCCTCGACGATATTCAAGGAGACGCCATGAGCGACGTTCACACGCACGATATTCACGACACCAACCATAACCACGACACCATCGAGCGCATCGAGACGGTCTCCAACGGTTCCACGCCCTGGGGCGTGCGGCTGGCATTCGGCATTGTCGGCGTGCTGCTGCTGGTGGGTGCCTTCGTCGCCTGGCAATTCGCGGGCTCGCTGGGCGGTTCGATCGGCCAGGCCTTGCCCTGGATCATCGCGGCGGCCGTCTTGCTCGGAGCCGGCGCCATCATCGAATCCATCACCGTCGAGGTCTGGGTGGCGCTGATCGCCGGCGCGTTCGCCGTGGCCATCACCTTCATCATCGCAGGCCGCGTGGCGACCTATCCGTCGCAGGGCCAATCCGTGTTCGTCGTCGACCGTTTCTCGGGCGAAGTGGAGCTTTGCACGGCGCAGGGCTGCAACGTGCTGCCGCGCAATGGAACGTTCGTGCCCACGCAATTGCCGTCGCTGCCGCAACTGCCCACCGGCCATGCGAAGTAAGAGGGATTCTTCGCTCCCTTCAATTGTCGCGGCTTGCTGTTGCGGGTGACGACAAGCCGACAGGGAGCGGGCGGACGACTTAAGCTTTTCCTCCGATGCGCTTCCAATAAAGTCTGGTGGCCGTCAATCCGCCGTGCGGTTTCAGCGCGTAATCCGGAATTTCGCCCGCGAATGTGAATCCCAACCCTACATACAATTCCGATGCCCCGCCATCAGCTGCCGTGTCGAGCACGAGAAGCGTGCGCGCCCGCGCCGCAGCCATGCGTTCGGCCGTACGCATCAACGCTGCCGCGATGCCGCGTCCCCGGTGGCTTCGCCGCGTCATCAGCTTGGCGATCTCCGCGCGGTGCGGCTGGTTGGGCGGACAATCGAGCAGCACGGTGACGGTGCCGGCGAGGGTCTCGCCGTCCCAGGCGCCCAGCACGATCCGCTCGTTCCGCGCCGCCGCCGCCAGAGCGCCGTCCCAGAACGCGTCTGCCGTCTCCGGCGCAAGCGGGTGCATAAAGCTGACCGAGCCGCCGTCCGCGACCACCTCGATCAGGATGTCGCTGAGCATTGCGCGGATCTTGGGCGACGCGCGCAAGGCTTCGATCGCGATCTTGGACATGGCGGCTCGCTCGGGGCAGGACCGGCAAATACAACGCGCGAGACCATACCATTTCGTCGCGCGAATGCGATTGCCGGATCGACGGAACGCCGCCGCGTTCGATGGCCGCGTCAGGCCGCCAGCACGGGCTCCGGCCGATGGGCGTTGGTGCCGAGTTGCCAGGTGTCGAAGGCGCCCAGCAATCCGGAAACCGTCATGCCGTCTTCGGACAGGGGCAGCAGAAGCACCTGGCGCTCCAGATGTTCCTTGCCCCGGTAATGCGTCTGCTTCGGTCCGCTGACGAGCGGCTTCCGGCCCGCGATGCATTGGCGAAAAAGCTCATCGGCCTTGTCGAAGAAATGAATGCCGCGCATTCCGGCGAGCGTCGGGGCGGGGCAACGCCGTTCGAGGAATTGCATCAGCTTGTCGCCGGTGAATCCGAAGCGGAAATCCTTGCCCCCGTCGATCGCGTCGACAATGAACGTCCAGGACAGGGTCCGCCGCAGATGCACGGGCGTCAGTTCGGCCCGTCCGGGTCCGATGCGGTCCCCGGCCAGCGTCTTCCACGCCGTATAAACCGCAAGCAATTTCTCACTCGTCACCGCGCGCGCAAAATCGTCGGTCATATCCATCGTGATTTCCTGGGCGCGCGGCCCGCCGCTGCGACATTTCAAGGGAAACGCGATTCCCGCATCGGCAAATCGCGCGGGCGCCTTGTATCAGCTTGCGAACGCGCCGCGCTGCGACCGAATGTCTCCGCTACGGCAGAGCGATATGGCTGAACGCGGTATGGAAGCGGCATTCCGATTGCGCCGATAGGAGGTCACTTTTTCGTGCGTGGTTGTCGCGCCGCCGCATTGGCCTGCGCTTGCCCGCGCCCAGGCCGAGAATTACGATTAATCGTCGGCAGCGCGAGGAGGAAGAGCCATGAACGGCAGCGAAAATCACTGGACCGGCGGCTGCCTGTGCGGCGCGCTGTGCTATGAAGCGCACGGCGAACCGCTCAATGCCGGTTATTGTTGCTGCACCGATTGCCGCAAGGCTTCGGGGTCCGGCTTCATTCCCTTCATCGGCGTCGCGAGCAGCGCGGTGCGCTTTCGCGGCGCAACGCTCCAATACCGATCGAAGGCCGAACGCGGGGGCGAGGCCGTGCGCAATTCCTGTCCGGTTTGCGGCAGTCTCGTGTTTGGCGGGGACGCTTCGAGCATTTCGCACACGATCTATGCCGGCACGCTGGACGACGCGTCCCTGTTCCGGCCCAGGATCGCCATTTTCACGCGCCGGCTGCCGTCATGGGTCGTCCTTCCGCCCGGCTTGACGATGTTCGAAGGTTTGCCTCAATAGTCGCGCTCGGGCTGCGGGTCGTTGCCCATCGAACCTCTGCGGAAAACTCCATGCCCTCCACATCAGGCAGACTCTTCATCGGCCCGGATCGGAGACTGCGGCCGCTTTGGCGCGCCGCGATATTCGTCGGGTTGAGTCTGGTCGTGGCTCAGCTGATGGATCATGTGTTCGGCCCCATCGCGGACGCGCTCCAACTGGCGCCCGGATTGACGGCCGGATCGACCGCGCTCGGCGAATTCGAGAATTTCTGCGTCGCGCTGATCTGCACGGCCCCCTTCGCGCTTTACGAACGCCGCGGCGTCGACAGCTATGGACTTGCCTGGCGTCACGCGCTTGGCGCGCGGACATGGGAGGGGGCTCTGACCGGCGTGCTGATGGCGGGCGCGGTGTTCGCGGGCATGTACGCGCTGGGGGGCGTCCAGATTTACGGGCTGGCGACGGCCGGCGGCGCGCTCGCATTTTCGGCGCTCGCTTGGCTCGGCGCCAATGTCTGCGTGGGCGTGGCGGAAGAATTCTATTTCCGCTCCTATTTTCTGCAGACCCTGTGGAAGAGCATCGGCTTCTGGCCCGCGTCCATCGTCATCGCGCTCCTTTTCGCGGCGGACCATTATTTCTACAAGACGGGCGAAAACATCTGGGACGTGATCACGCTCGTCTCGTTGAGCATGTTGATGTGCTACACGGTCTTGCGGACGGGCACGCTGTGGTTCGCGGTCGGCTTCCACATTGCGTTCGACTACATGCAGCTTTTCGTGATCGGATCTCCGAACGGTGCGCGGATACCCGTGGGCCGCTTGCTCGACGCGGGGTTCGACGGTCCCGCCTGGCTCACCGGCGGCGTGCTGGGCACGGAGGCGAGTTTTCTGATGTACCCGGTGATCGCGCTTCTGTGGCTTTACGTCTGGTGGCGCTTCCGCGCCAATCCGCCCCTGCGGCCCTGATTCAGGCGCTTCAATGGAACGACGCTTCAGTTTCGACAATGTCGCCGAGTTCTACCAGGCCGCGCGTCCGGACTATCCCGATGAACTGTTCGATGACGTCACGGCCGGGCTCGCCGCTGGCGGATCGATTCTCGAAATCGGCGCCGGCAGCGGCAAGGCGACGGAGGGTTTCGTGCGCCGCGGATTCTCCGTTGTCGCCGTAGAGCCCGGCGCGGAAATGATCCGCGTTGCGAAAGAGCGGCTTGCGGAGCTGGGCCATGTGCGTTTCGTGCAATCGACGTTCGAGGCATGGAAGCCAGAGAATCCGGCATTCGACCTCGTTGTCGCCGCGCAATCGATCCACTGGGTGCCGGCGGAGATCGCGTTCCCCAAAGCCGCGGCGGCGCTTCTACCCGGCGGCAGGCTCGCGGTGTTCGGCAACGTGCCCATGCCGTTGCCGCAGCCATTCCGTGAGGATCTGGCCCGCATCTATTTGCGCCATACAGGAGACGCGCAGTCGCGGCTTGCGGAGGCGTGGTATTTGCCGTCGGGGCCGCTGCCGGCGATGATTGCACAATCGGGCTGTTTCCAGCCCGCCGCGCACAAAGCCTATTCCTGGACGCGGACCTACAGCGGCGAGAGCTACATTGCCTTGCTCCAGACCCTCTCAAGCTATCGGATGATCGCTACCGAAGCGCGCGAGCGTTTGCTGGCGGATATCGCGAACGCGATCGAAGAGCGGGGCGGCGAACTCGAACTCGGCTACGAAACGCACCTGTACACGGCCACGCGGCTGTGACCGCAGGGGCGACGCCTATGGCATGCGTGAATGGATATCGCGCCTCCAATCTTTGCGCCGTCGCATACCGACGGCCCCGGTCTTTCGCCCCTCTCGGTGTCATTCCCGCGCAGGCGGGAATCCAGTCGCCGCGCGTCGGCGCGGCGAATAACTCTTCATCGCTCGCGGACGCTCGCTACTAGGTTCCCGCTTGCGCGGGAATGACAGTTGGGGGAAAACGAGTCGTAACTTACGGTCGCCAATATTAAAGCGCGCCGACCCAGACGAACAGGATGATATATTCCACCACGTCGCCGACATTGTGGCCGACGATCGGGGCCACGATGCTCTTCGATTTCTCCAGCCAATAGGCATAGAGAACGCCGAGCGCGAACGCGTAGAACTGCTGGCCCAATGCTTCCGGCCAGGCCCTCAGCGAGAAGTTCGCGGCATGCAGCAGCGCGAAGATCAGCGCCACGATCACGCCCGCCCAGTTCATGTCGAAGCGGCCGAGGCGCAATTTCCCCGGCATCGTGGCCGCGAGATAGGTGACCAGCAGCGCGCGGAACGGAATCTCCTCCGTCGGTCCCACATAGACGCCTTCGAAGAACAGCCAGCCCCACACATTCGACGGCGTCAGCGGAAAGCCGGGATCGGGTCTGGTGTGGGCGATCAGATGCGGGGCATAGTCCACCACCGTCATCAGCACGCCGAAGATTACGCCCCACAGGATCGCGGCGGGCACATAGCTCTTTTCGCGCGGGCGATGCAGCCCGTAATCCGCGGGCACCAGATATTTCACGATGGCGATTGCAACGAGCCCGATCGCGAGCTGGAAGGCGTGCTGCATGTAAAGCCATTGCAGCGTCGGTCCCGATGGCGCCGCGGTATGAAAAACCCGGCTGGAAAAGAACGCGCCATAGGCCGCGAGAATGGGCAGGCCGAAGCCGAGCGCCGTCACGACGACGATCGGAACGAGCTTCAGCCGGAAGCGCACATCGCCGGACGCGGGTTCTATCATGGCAGCGATTTAAGCGAATTTGCGCGGGTCTGTCATGGGCGGAATTGGCCTCTGCCGCCGGGCCGGCGTCAATACCGCAGATGCGGCGCGCGTTCGCCGAGCCAGGATTGCTCGTCGGGGGCGGCGAGCGCGTCGAGGTCGGCGGGCGTCGCGGCCGCATCGTCCACCCATTCGCGCAGGGCAGGGCCGCCATTGATCACGTCGATGGCGCGCTTGCCGTGCTCGTATTCGTAATCGAAATCGCGCCACAGCGGATAATCGGGATAAAGCCGCCGGATCGCCTTGAATGCCAGCGCCTGGAGGCGCCAGGGCCGGAACGCTGGGTGATCGTAGCCGGGGTCTTCGGTGTGAACCTGCACGCCGTGGCAAAGCCTGCCCACATGCTTGTGAAAGGTGGGCTCGAACCAGCATTCGCGCAAACGGCAACCACGCAGCCATTCGGGCGCCAGCTCGCGCATCCCCGCCAGCACGCGCTTCGCATCGATGTCGGGCGCGCCGAACAATTCGAGCGGCCGCGTGGTGCCGCGGCCTTCCGACAGCGTCGTGCCTTCCACCATCACGGTGCCCGCAAACGCGCGCGCCATCCACAAATTCGCCGCGTTGGGGCTGGGGTTGATCCAGTTGCGCTCGCCCAGCGGCCAGCCGAATCCCGGCGCCGCATCGGGGCGCCAGCCCTGCATCTCGACGATGCGATAGTCGACATCGAGCCTGCGCGCGGCGACGAACCACAAGCCCAGTTCGCCCAGCGTGAGCCCGTGCCGCATCGGCAGCGGCCCCGCGCCCACAAAACTCTCCCAGCCGGGGCGCAATCTCAGCCCTTCGAC
This sequence comes from uncultured Alphaproteobacteria bacterium, assembly GCA_963760345.1. Lineage (GTDB taxonomy): Bacteria > Pseudomonadota > Alphaproteobacteria > Micropepsales > Micropepsaceae > Rhizomicrobium. Next base: position 240,793 of record CAVXCU010000001.1, on the reverse strand, counting down.
GGGCCGGCCGGCCGGGTTGGGGCGATCGAGCACCCACACTTCCTTCCGGTGTTTCGCCGCCGCTTCCAGCATGTAGAGCAGCGTCGTGACGAAGGTATAGATGCGGCAGCCCACATCCTGCAGGTCGACGAGCGCCACGTCGAACGCGCCCATCATCGCATCGGTCGGCCGGCGCACGTCGCCATAGAGGCTGAACACGGGAATGCCGAGCGCCGGATCGGCGAAGTCCGCCGTCTCGATCATGTTGTCCTGCTTGTCGCCGCGCAACCCATGCTGCGGGCCGAACGCGGCCGTGAGCTTGATGTCGCCGCAGGCGGCCAGCGCGTCGAGCGAATGGGCGAGCTCGCGTGTGACCGACGCGGGATGGGCGACCAACGCCACGCGCTTGCCCTTCAGCGGCGCGCGCAAGGGTGGCTCGGCAAGCAGGCGATCGATCCCGAAGTTCATGTGGCTGAATTTCTGTTGCGGTTTTTGCAGATCGTAAGCGACTGGAATCAACTATTTTCCTGTCATGGCCCGCGACTGCCGGCCACCCAGGTGACATTGGCTCGCCGAGGAAAAAATTACAATCGAATCGAACTTCGGAAATTCGCGCGACTTCAACTGGGTGGCCGGCAGTCGCGGGCCATGACACCGTTTTTTTAATCGCTCGGATCGCAACTTATTGCGGCCAGTTCCATCGCAAAGCAATCGGAATGATGGAAATCCGCGCGTCCCGGCGGGTGCGCCAGCGCCCAATAGGACATGCGGCCGGCCGCCTCTTCGATTACCGCCGAAAGTCCGAGCCGCCACGGCGCATCGTTAGGCAGGGCCAACTCCAGCGCGGCGTGCAATTCGAAGCTCGTGGCGTTCGACTGCACGTCAATGCGCGGCGCAGCGTCTGCAAGGCTCATCCCGCTCCGGTGGGAGTCGAACCGATAGGCCGCCCATTGCCGCGAAGGCGCGAAGTTGAACTCGTAATACGCCTCGCCCGACGATGGCCGGACGAACAGCTCGAAGCAGGTGTGCCGCCAGAGCCCGTCGGTGTGCGCGGGCGCCGCCGCGGGCGGCAGGAGCAGGTGGCCCATCTCGCCGCTCACGATGTAGCGAACGTTCAGGTGGCCCGGCCGCGGACGGGCCACCTCCACATCGATGCGGGCCGCCGCGTCGCAACGCGAATCCGGATGAAGCGTCAACGAATGGCGCATTGGGGGATTATAGCATCTCCGGCAATGTCTGCTTAATCCTTCGGCACGATAATGCGGCGCAGTTCGGCGGAGACAGCTTATGTGGGGACCGAGGGTACTCGTTCTGGCCGCGGTTCTCTACGCCGCGTCCGCGACCGGCGAAACAAACTCGAACAGTGAGTTTCAACCTCTCACCGCCGCCCCCAGCGTCCCCGATCCTTATTTGAATCTACCGCATCCTTATGCCGATTTTCTCGTCAGACGCCTCGTGGAAGGAATCGCCGCCGAGACGTATTTCCGATGGGATTTCGCGCGGCTCGAGGCTATGGCGAAATACTATCGCGACTCCGGAGCCAGGACGCCCTCCGGCACGTGGAAGCTCAAATTGTTATACGACGGGCTTTCGGTGGGTCGCGATCGCGAACATCCTAAAGACGAATATCGGCTGGAAGAAGCAGAAGCGAAAGATCTGAAATGGATCACCGCGTTTCCGAAATCGCCGACGCCCTATATCGCCTATAGCGACCAGTTGATCTCGCATGCATGGTTTTTCCGGGGCGGCGGATATGCGGCCACCGTATCGGACACAGCAAGCAAGAAATTCCTGGAATATCTCGAACGGGCGCGTGTGGTGCTCGAAAAAAGCAAGAACGTGGCCGCTTCCGATCCGCAATGGTACGTCGCCGATTTGAGTGTCGCCCTGGGCGAAGGTTGGGGCAAGAAACAGTTTGAGCCGTTGATTGCGGAAGGGTTGGATCGCTTTCCGTACTACACATCCCTCTACCTAGTCGGGGCCCGGTTCTATCTGCCGATCTGGGGCGGCAACATCGACGATCTCGACAAATTCGCCGACGATGCCGTGCGCAGGACCGCAGCGAAGGAAGGCACGATCATCTATGCCCGAATCTACGCCAGCGGCGCCGACACATTCGACAACATGTTCAAGGTGTCGCGGGTGATATGGCCCAGAATGTTCAATGCCCTGAGCCAACTGGACCGGCAATATCCGGACCCGAGAAACGATAGTCTGTTCGCTTATTTCGCTTGCGCGACCGGCGATAAAATCTGGACAGCCCATATGATGCCGCTGATCAAAGGGGCCCCGGAATTCGACATCTGGCGATCGCAGAAAAACATCGATCGTTGCCGCGCTTGGGCATCCAACAAAAAAGCCCCGTTTGGGGAGAGTCCTCTGCCCGGATACGCCACGCCGCCAATTGCACCGGCGGCGGCGTGGGATTTCGGCGATCTGATGACGCGCAGCCCTGGGACTGGATATCTCATATTGATCGCGACAGGTATGATTCTGGGGAAGCTTCTGTAGCCATGCTTTGGCGGACTTGCGTGCGTCACTTTCGTCGGTAAATGGCAGGAACATCAGTTCCCGCTCCCGTGCATCGTAAATCTACAACCTCGGCATGAGGTTTTTTTCTAAAGAGCCGGACACAGGCGATGAAGTAGGGCGCACTTACGCTTCGGCGAGAAGCTTGGCGCGATTGAGCGCGCGCAGGTAGACGGCCAGATAGACCGCAAGGGCGATCAGGATCACCAAAGCGCTTCCGATAAGCGAAACCGCTTCGGATGCGGCGATCAGGGCGGCGCAGAACAGCGTACAAAGCACGGCCACAATGCGGGACAGGACGCGAAGGTTTCCCGGCAAGGCGCTGCTCAAGCGCAAGAGCGCGACGGCCGACGCGAGATAAACGGTCACGCTCAGCACCACCGAGCCATTGGTCACGATCGTGAACTGCCGCGCAAGCGTCGGGCTGACTGACATTGCGACGAGGAGGCTCGTCAAAGCGCCGGTGAACATCAGATTGGCGAAGGAGGCCCGGTGCGCGGGTTGCGCAAGCGGCGCCGTCCGTATACGGCCGAGCACGGATTCGCAGTCCGCGGTTTCGACCGTCAGAAGGAGAGCGGTGGCGAGTGTGCCGGACGCCTTGAGCATGGCGCATAGGGCGACGGCGCCCGCAAACGCGGCTCCCAGCACCGGCACGACGGCGTCCGCGAACGGCGCCGAGGATCTGGCGAGCGCCGCAGCCGGCAACATGCCCATGATCGCCGCACTCGCAGCGACGTAGACGATCGTCGCAAAGGCAAGACCGCCAAGGGTGCCGATCGGCACATCGCGCAAGGGATTTTGTACACGGACGGCGAGAATGATGGCGCCTTCAAGTCCGAGGAAAGCCCAGAACGCAATCACTGTCGCGCGCGGCAAAATCGCGAGGTCCGTTTGACCGCTCACATTCCACGAAGCGGCAAAGGTCGCACCGTGAAAAAAGAACCAGCCGGCAATGGCGACAAAAAGAACGGGCGCAAGCCCCAGAAAAACCGTCCAGCCTTGGATTCGGGCGATGAAGCGCGGTCCCAGAAAATTGGCTCCGATGAATATCCAGACGATCGCAATCGTAGCGATTGTGAGGCCCGGCGGTTTTGCAACCACAGGAACGAAAACGCTCAGATAGCCGGCGATGGCGAGCGCAATGGCGACCGAACCGACCAGACAGGAAGCCCAATAGAGCACGCCGGCGACAAAACCCGCGCAGGGGCCGAAGGCATCGCGAATATAGGAGAAAAGTCCGGGGGTGCCCGGATTGGCGATTGCGAGCAAGGCGAAAACCCCGCCTATCAATGCGGCGGCGAGTGCCGCGATCAACCAGCCGACAATGGAAATCGAGCCGATCGCGCCGAGACTCGCCGGCAGGAGAAAGACGCCCGAGCCGATCATCGAACTGGTCACCACCATGGTGGCGAGAAACGGCCCAAGTTTTTTGTCGCGTTGGATGGTATTCAACGACATTCCCCGGATGAGCCCGCGTAGGCGCGGACGATGGCATGTTTCGGAGGCTCGTTGAAGTCCCGAACGCAATAAAGGAGGCTGAGCTTGCTGGACGCGAGAATGCCGGGACGGTTTACATAACCGCGCCGCGGTCTCCGCGATCGATTTGAAATATGTTTCACGTCCCCGCGTTCGCAGTTCCGCGTTCTCGCATCCCGCTCCGATGGGAGTCGAACCGGTAGGCCGCCCATTGCCGTGAAGGCGCGAAATTGAACTCGTAATACGCCTCGCCCGGCGATGGCCGGACGAACAGCTCGGAGCAGGTGTGCCGCCAAAGCCCGTCGGTGCGCGCTTGCGCCGCGGCGGACGGCAGCAGCAGGCCGCCGGTCTTGCCGCTCACGACATAGCGCACGCTCAGTTGGCCGGGCCGCGGACGGGCCACCTCCACCTCGATGCGGGCCGCCGCATCGCAACGCGAGTCCGGATGAAGCTTCAATGAATGGCGCATCGGAGGGGTATAGCATCTTCGGCGATCGCGTGGCTCTCGATGGGCGATGTCCAGCCATGGAGCCCGGCCAATTGCCGGGTGACGGGAGGCCGAAGTCCGCCGGACACGACCTGGCTGGGCGAATTGATATCGCGTTGTCGCATTCATTGGGGTGGGGCATGGACCTTCAAGGGAACCACCTTCCGGAGAGCCCCGGCCCCAGCGTTGCTCGGCTGCCGGTAATGACCTTTCGTCACCAATCGGTTATCCCTTTAGGATGCTGCTGCGAACACCGGGTCACTTGGCATTGCATCAGACAGCCATACAGCGACGGCGGCCGGCGCAGCGGTCTTTCTTGCGTTGGGCGGGAAGCAAGAAAAAGCTGGTTCCCCGACTCGAGCAATTTTGGAACTATAAGTATTTGCGTTATGTCGAACCGTTTGCCGGATCGGCGTGTCTGTTTTTCGCGATTGCGCCAAAACAAGCTATACTAGGCGACAATAACAGTGAGCTCATCAATGTCTACCGGGTTCTGCGTGACGCTCCCGAGCGCATCCATCGTCGACTTATCGGTATTCCTCGGGATAGCAAATCCTATTATCGCTGGCGTGCGAAAGATCCCAGGAAGCTGGACATCGAGACGCGCGCCTTGAGGTTTGTCTATCTAAACCATAACTGTTTCAACGGGATCTATCGAACCAACAATGAGGGCAGATTCAATGTCCCATTTGGGACTAAGTTGGCGACGTATTTGTCACGAGATGAATTTGTCGGTTGTTCCGCAGCTCTTGCTAATGCGCGTCTAGTTTCTGGTGATTTCCAAGATACGTTAGCGAACGTTGCGCGCGGCGATTTTGTCTATTTGGATCCGCCGTATGCGGTCACATCTCGGAGATTGTTTCGCGAGTATGGAAAGAAGCCATTCGATACGGATGATATTGAACGTCTTGCAGGCGAGCTAAGGCGTATTCACAAACTCGGAGCACACTTCGTTGTCTCTTATGCCGATTGCCGAGAGGCGCGAGCATTGGCGTCGGATTGGAATTCGCAAAAGTTTTTAGTGCAACGCCACATCGCGGGATTCTCGGATCACCGGGCGCGCTCATACGAATGGATTATCTACAATACACCAACACCACGCTAATTGGTGTTGGCCATAGGAGGGATCACCATGACCGATGAAGCAGTGCACGCTATCGGCGTAATGCAACTTCCCATAAATTCCCTCAAACCCAATCCGCACAATCCGCGCATTCTGTTTGATCGCCTTGATATGGATATTTTGCGATCGTCGATAGAGCGCGTTGGAATATTAGTACCGCTTGCCTCGTCATAGACGCCGCGCGTGCGCGCCTCGAACCAGATGAAATGGCCGTCGGCATGGGGCAGGCGGTAAGCGGCGGTCCATGCCTCGCCCGGCGGCGGACGCCCGCGCAGTTTCATCGCCTCGCCGAGATCGTCGGGATGAACCAGCTTCAGATAGCCGCCGTCCTGGAAGTCTTCGGGATTGCGCCCCAGAATCCGCACCAGCGCGTTCGACGCGAGCACGATGCGGCCCCCTTCGCGCAGCACGATGATGTCGGAGGCTTCGCTCGCCATCGCGCGATACCACGCGCGCGCCTTCTCGCGCTCCGCTTGCGCCGCGATCCGTTCGGTGCGCCATTTCTTGCGAAGGCCGAGAAACGCGATCGCGCCGGCGAAGACGATGACGAGGGCGGCGAGGGTGACCATGATGCCTGCGGGCGAAAATGCGCGGCCATCATAGAAAATCTCCGTAAACACTCTGTTCATGAACGCCGAAAAGCGGAACATCGCGCCAGCTTTCGGGATTGATCAAAGAGCCCTACCATTCCGCCACGCCGCCGTGGTTCGCGCGGCGCGCGTCCCCCTCACCCGCATTTCCGCTGCGTAGAAACCTCGCACTTGCCCGCCCTCGCCCCCACTGGGGGAGAGGGTCGGGGTGAGGGGGTCTCTCCACCACGTAATTCAATGACGTCAGCGCACGTGAACGTCGTCGCCCATCGAACACCTTTCCCCGAAAACATTGCCCGCGCCAACGCCAACAAAACACTCGCTCAATACATCGTACACGGATGAATAATTCGCTGTGCTTCCCTGCTGTTGTCCAATGGCGCGGGGTCTCAGTCGCGTGGAACGCAATCGCACACACGCTTTCACGAGTCCCGCGCGCGGTACGATTTTGAAAATTCGCTGCCAAAGTCCCTGCTGCAGCGAATTCAAATTCGGTGGAACACGCCGCAACACTTCCGAAACCCGGTATTCTTATGGCTTTGGGACGCGCCTGCGGATCGCCTGGATCTCATTTTCCAGCGCGCCCAGGAAGCGCGAGCGGTCGGCCCGGGTGAAGCCGGCGTTGAACGTCTGGTTGCCGGTGGATTCGCGCAAATGCCGCTGGAGATCGCGCATGCCGAGCGCCATGCCAATTCCGGCCTCCGTGAACGGCCGCCCCGTGGGCCCCAGAACCGCGGCGCCTTTCTTCAGGCAGCGCGACGCCAGCGGAATGTCGGCCGTAATCGCGATGTCGCCGGCTGCGATATGGTCCACGATCCAGTCGTCGGCCGCGTCCGCGCCGTCCGCCACCGTTACGCTGTGGATGCGCGGATCGGGGCTGGGCCGGATGCCGCCATTGCTGACCACGTGCACGTCGAGCCCATGGCGCGCAGCGACCTTTTCCACCTCCGCCTTGACGGGGCACGCATCGGCATCGACGAAAATCTCGAGCACGGGCAAATCCCCGAATTCCGGCGCGCCAAACTATCCGCCTTCCGCCATCGATGGTATATCTCTCCCATGAAGATCGCGCGCCGGCCCAGGATCGTCACGTCGCTGAAGGCGAGCAACCATCCCTATCTGAACGGGGCGTGGACGCCGCTGCACGAAGAGGTGGACGCGACCGATCTCGACGTCATCGAAGGCAAAATTCCCGCCGATCTCGACGGCGTCTATCTGCGCAACACGGAAAACCAGATCCACCAGCCGCTGGGCCGATATCATCCGTTCGACGGCGACGGGATGATCCACAAAATCTCCTTTCGCGACGGCCGCGCGGATTATGCCAACCGTTTCGTGCGCACGCGCTGCTTCGCCGCCGAGCAGGAAGCGGGTGCGTCGCTCTGGGGTGGGCTCGCCGATCCCGTGCAGCTGTCGCAGCGGCCGGGCTTCGGCGCCCACGGCGCACTGAAGGACAGCTCCAGCACCGACGTGGTGGTGCATGCGGGCAAGACGCTGTCGACGTTTTACCAATGCGGCGAAGGCTATCGCCTCGATCCCGAAACGCTGGACCAGGAAGGCGTGGCCCATTGGGCGCCGCTCGACGGCATCTCGGCGCATCCCCAGGTCGACGAGCACACCGGCGAATTGATGTTCTTCAATTATTCGACACACGCGCCCTATCTGCATTACGGCGTGGTCGACCGCGACGACAGGCTCGTCACCTATATTCCCATACCGCTTGCGGGTCCGCGCTTGCCGCACGCGATGGCGTTCACGGAGCATTATTCGATCCTCAACGATCTGCCCGTGTTCTGGGACGCCGATCTTCTGAAGCGCAACATCCATGCGGTGCGCAGGCATGACGGATTACCGTCGCGCTTCGCCATCGTGCCGCGCCATGGTACGAGCGCCGACGTGCGCTGGTTCGAAGCCGAGCCCACTTATGTGCTTCACTGGGTGAACGCCTATGAAGACGGCAGCGAGATCGTGCTGGACGGCTATTTCCAGGAAGACCCCACGCCGACGCCGGGTCCGCGCGGCGATGCGCCGCCCGGCTTCGAGCAGATGATGGCCTATCTCGACGAATACAGTTTCCGGCCCAAGCTGCATCGCTGGCGCTTCGATCTGGCCACGGGCAAAACGCGCGAAGAGCGGCTCGATGACCGCGTGATGGAATTCGGCATGATGAACCAGCGCTTCGGCGGGCGGAAATACCGCTACGCCTACAGCACCTTGTCGGAGCCGGGCTGGTTTCTGTTCAAGGGTTTCGTGAAGAGCGATCTCGAGACGGGCAAAAGCTCATCTTACGTGCTGGGTCCGGGGCGCTACGCGAGCGAGGCCCCGCTTGCGCCCCGCATCGGGGCAGCCCGCGAAGACGATGCCTATCTCGTCAGCTTCGTCACCGACGAGAACACCGGAACGTCGGAATGCATTCTGCTCGATGCGCGGAGAATCGAAGACGGTCCCGTCTGCCGCATCGCGCTGCCGCACAAACTCTGCAGCGGCACGCACGCCTGCTGGGCCGATCGCGCAAGTTTGCGGGCTGGTTGAAGCGCTGTTCGCCGGCCGCAATGTCACTTGACTGTTACGTAACACTGTAGTTACATAACGGCATGACAGCTTTTGCAGCCCTTGCGGACCCCGTCCGCAGCAAGATCGTGACGATGCTCGCCGCCGAGGACATGCCGGCCGGCGACATTGCTTCGCGTTTCACCGTGTCCCGGCCTGCCGTGTCGCGGCATCTGTCGGTCCTGCTCAAAGCCAATCTCGTTCAGGTGCGCGAGCAGGCGCAGATGCGCGTCTACAGCCTGAATCCCGAGGGCCTCGATGAGATCGACGAATGGGTCGCCGCCTGCCGGCAAACCTGAACTCGAAGACTCGATGCGTTGGGGCGGCACCTGGACGCCGTTACGGCGCGCAAAGGCGTCCCCAAGAACAAAGGAGGAAAATCGTGAGCACGGGAATCGACAGCGTTCAGCTGGGTCAGTTTGTGGATCGCGATACGATGCGGTTCGAGCGGCTCTATCCGCACGATGTCGCCACGGTATGGGCGGCGCTCACCGAGCCCGAGCAGATGAGCGTGTGGTGGCTGCCCTGCACGCTGCTGGAGCCGCAACTCGGCGGCCGGTACGCGCTCGGCTGGCACCACAACGCCTATGAAGGCCGCATCTCGGAGTTCGAACCCGGCAAGGTGATCAATTTCAGCGGGCTGACGCGATTTGAATTATCGCAGGCCGCGGGCGGATGCCGCGTGATCGTGACGCTGAAACGGTGGCCCAATGGCTGGAACCCCGTTTCGCTGGCGGGATTCCACGGCTGGCTGGATCAGCTCGCATTGCATCTCGAAGGCGTGTGCAGGGACGAAATGCGCGGACGCGTCGATGTCCGGCCGGCCGTGTTTCCCGCCTATGAATATCTCATCAGGCAGAACGTGTCGGACGGGCGCGTCGTGTCCCATCGGGTACATTTCGCGGAAGACCGCGCCGAGCTCAATGGCGAAGCGCACGAAACGCTCGACAAGGTCGCCGCATTCCTCAAAGCCAATCCGGATCTGCGCATCCACCTCGACGGCTATTGCGACGAGCGCTGCTCGTGGGACGACAGCGTCGAGCTCTCGAAGAAACGCGTCGGCGAGGCGGCCGCCTATCTGGAGCGTGCGGGCATCGGGCCCGACCGGCTATTCCAGTCCTGGGGCGGAAATTCGCACGGGCTTGTCTCGTCGGAAAATTCGGCCGGCCGCGCCTTCAATCGCCGCGTCGAATTGCGCCCGATCTATTGACATAGTATCGGCGCGCCTCCCCCCACCCGATCCGTCTTCGCTACGCGTTGCTCCGCTACGACGGATCGACCTCCCCGCAAGGGGGAGATGAAAAAAAGAGGTTTCGCCCCCCTTGCGGGGAGGCCGGCGAGCCTGGAGAGCGACGGGTGCCAAACACAGAGCGCGAGCCGGGTGGGGGGCCGACCGATCAACAGCCAAGATCGTTGGTATGACGCCGGATTCACGCAGCTTGGCGCGAGCGCCCCGGTGCGAAGTGTCCGCTTCTACTTCTTCCGCTTCTTGCGGGCAGCGTAGCGGGCGTCGCGGGCGGCCTTTTGTTCGAGTTCGAGTTTGGCCTTGCGTGCGGCCCGTTCGGCCAGCTCGATTTCGCGCGCCGCCTTCGCGGCCTTTTCGGCGGCGATGCGTTCGATCTCTTCGGCCGCGCGCCGCTCGGCCTTGTGCGCCTCTTCGATGACCTTCTGCTTCTTGCGCTCGACTGCGCGCGCCTCGCGCTCGACGGCGGCGGCCTGCCGTGCGGCCTGGCGCGCCGCGAAGCCGGGATCGTTGGCGGGCGTGTTCGCGCGGGCCTTCTCGATCCGCGCCTGCCGCGCCTTCGCCGCGGCTTCGAGCCGGTCGTTGAAGCTTGTCTCTTTGAAACCACGCATCCCGGTTGGGCCCTTTTTGGCGGATTTCCGGGAACCTGCCGCCTCAAGGACCCTGAATCAAGCCGAATCGTGGACCGCGCCGGAATTCCCTGCCGATTCAGGCCGCTTTGGTCGCGGCGATGTAGCGGTCCATCACCCCGTCCAGCACGTCCAGCGGCACGCGCCCGCAATTGAGCACCGCTTCGTGGAAGTCCTTGATGTTGTAGCGCGGGCCCAGCGCCGCGATGGCGCGCTCGCGCCCTTTGATGAAAACCGTGTGCCCGATCTTGTAGCTGCAGGCCTGCCCCGGCGTCGCGCAATAGCGCTCCACTTCGCGGGTCGCAAAGCCCGGCGCGTCGCCGTCGTGGTCGACGAAATACTGGATCGCCTGCTCGCGCGTCCATTTCATGTGCTGGATACCGGTGTCGACCACGCAGCGATTGGCCCGGAACAATTGGAACTTCAGATAGCCGATGCGGCCCAACGGATCGTCGTCATACATGCCGATTTCGTCGGAGAGCTGTTCGGCATAGAGCGCCCAGCCTTCGGCGTAGCCGGAGAACCCGATCGTCTTGCGGATCAGCGGCAGGTTCTTGTTGGAGAGCGCAAGCCCGCCTTCCAGCTGATGGCCCGGCAGGCCTTCGTGAAACACAGTCGTCGACAGCGCCCATTTCGGCCATTCGGCGCTGTCGTGAAGATTGAAATAGACGATGCCCGGCCGCGAACCGTCGAGCGCCGGGCCCTGCGAGAACGCGGACGCGGCGCCGGGCTCGGTCGCCGGCGGCACGCGGCGCACTTCGAACGAATAGGGCGGCAGGCGCTTGAACACGGTGGGCAGGCGCGGCCGGATCGCGTTGAGCCGGTCGTTGCAATAGGCGATCGCCTGCGCCTTGCCTTCGTCGGTGTCGGGGTAGAGCGATTTGGGATCCTTGTAGAGCGCCTCGATGCGCTGACCAACAGTGCCTTCGGTCATGCCCTGCGCCCTGAGCAGCTTGTCCAGCCGCGCGCTGATATCGACCGCCTGATCGAGCCCCAATTGATGGACTTCATCCGGCGTCTTCGCCGTGGTGGTCGCGGAGCGCAGCGCGGCCGCATAGAACGCCTCGCCGTCCTTGATCTTCCACAAACCCGCGTCATGCGTCGCGCCGGCGCGGAGCTTTTTCGTTTCCGCGATCTGCCGGTCCAGCGCGGGTCCGATCTTGTCGTTGTAGATGGCGGCGGCTTTGGTCGCATAGCTCGCGTCGAGGCCCTTCTCCCTGGCGCGCCGTGCGATCGAGGTGACCAACAGCGATTGATCGGCGGTCGTGCGCGTGGCGGCCATCTGCGCGAGCGCGGTGTCGAGCAGGAAATCCGGCGGCACGACGCCAAGCCCGCTGTCGTGGCGCATGCGGTCGGTATTGTCGTCAAGCTCCTGGGCAAACGCTTCGAGCCGCGACAGATAAGCGTCCGCATCTGCGGCATTCGCGATCTTGTGCTTGGTGTCGAGGAAGTCGGGCACGGACTGGTAGGCGCCGGTCAGCTGGCTCACCACATAGGGCGACGGTCCAAACGACGTGCCGCCGAAATCGAACGCGGCGATCGCGGCTGCGGATTCGCGCGTGTAGAGAACGGTGTCGTAATTGACGCGGTCCATGCCGGCGAGCGCGCCCGGGTCGATCGTCTTCAGGCGCCGCAACTGATCGGCATTGAGCGCCTTGCTCGCCGCGATGCCTGCCGCGGATTCGTCGCGCAGCTTGCTCTTGAGATCGGCGTTCGGGCCGGTATCGAGGCCGAGCTGGGTGGCGCCTTCCGGGTTCTGCCGCAAATTCTCCTGGAAGAATGCGTCCATCAGCGCGTTCAGATTCGCCGCCGCACCGGAGCCGGTATCGGCGCGCGCGATGGGCGCGAATGAAGTCAGGGCGAGGAGCGAAGCGGAGGACGAAAGCAGGTCGCGGCGGCTGAGCATGGGTCATCCCGGTCTGAAAGGCCGCAGACATTAGATTGCGGGCCGGGAGCGGGGCAAGGCGGTGTGGCGTCGGCCGTAATTTCCAAGAAGTCGCCGGGATCTTGGGCTGGCGGCCGTCGCGCCGGCAACTGGTAACCATGTTCGCCGCGGCTGGCGAGGTGATTCCTTGCTAACCGGGTAAATAGCAATTATCAGGTTAGTACGTCCCGGCTTGAAAACGGTTGGTCACATGCGACATCCGGCGATTTCGATTTGCGCCATGGCGTTCCTCGCGATGATGTCTTTCGCACCGGGCGGTGCCGCGACGGCGGGGATCGCAAAGCCCGTTCCGGTTGCGCTCGGCCATTCCGTCTTCGTGCTCAACGGTCCGTGGAAGTTTCATGTGGGCGACGATCCGCGCTGGGCCGATCCGCGCTTCGACGATTCCGCGTGGGAGAATGTCGATCTCACGCCGCCGCCCGGCGCGCATGATGGGGATGTGGGGCTTTCGGGTTATGTGCCCGGCTGGAGCGCCAGGGGCCACGCCGGCTACCTGGGTTATGCGTGGTATCGCATGCGCGTGTCGGTGACGGCGCTGCAGGGCGACATGCTCGCAATGACCGGGCCTCCCGACGTGGACAGCGCCTATCAGTTCTTCGTCGATGGGCGTCTCGCGGGCGAAGACGGGGTGTTCTCCGGCGCCACGCCCGTGATCTACAGCATTCAACCGAAGATGTTCGCGCTGCCCCGCGCGCGCAGCGGAGATACATTCGTTCTCGTGTTTCGCGTCTGGATGGGCGCGTTCAGCTATGGACCGGATGGGGGCGGCATCCATATCGCGCCGGCGCTGGGCGAGGCGGGCGCGATCGACGCGCGATACCGTCTCGAATGGCAGCAAACTGTTGCGGGCTATATCGTGGATGCAACCGAGCCAATCGTTTTCGTGCTCCTCGCGATGATGGCGGCGAGTCTCTTCGCATTCGATCGGTCGGACGAAGCCTGTCTGTGGCTTGCCGGTGCGCTGCTGCTGACGGCCGCGCTTCGCGCCAACCAGGTCACATTCTTCTGGACGCAAAGCGAAAGCCTTCAGACGTTCGATCTGGCGAGGAATGTTTTGCTCACCCCGCTTGGGTTGGGCGCATGGACGCTGGCGTGGCATGCGTGGTTCCGGCTCCACCAACCCGCATGGTTGCCCACCGCAATCGGCGTGTTCACACTGCTCTATGTGATCTCGCAATTGCTGGGCCGTTCCTGGGTTTCCGTTCCTCATACTCTTGGCGCGGTATCGCAAGACGCTTCCGTATGTTTGCGGCTTGTGTTTGTGCTGTTGACGGCATTTGTCGTCTATCTGGGTGTTCGCCGGCAGGGGCGAGAAGCATGGTTCGCACTGCCGGCCATAGTGCTGGTTTCCGTCGGACTGTTTGCGCAGGAATTGTCGGTTCTACATGTTCCCGGCATCTGGTTTCCGTTCGGTGTCGGCGTATCACGCACGGAATATGCATATGCGGGACTGGGTGTGGCGCTGTTCGCGTTGCTGCTGCGGCGCCTGCTGCAATATGCGCGAAACTATCAAATGCGGCCGGCATGATTTCCAGATCGAGCACATCGCCCTCGACGCAGGGTTTTCAGTTCATCGCCGGCAATCTCGCGCTCGATTTCGTCAACACGGTCGGCGACCGGCTGGGAAACGCCCGCGACTTTTTTCTCGGTTCGGCCGAGCTCGACCGCTGGGCGCGGCTGGCAGGGCTTCGGCCGGAGCGGATGAAACTGTCGTTGAACGCGCGGCAACTCGTCGAAATCCGCGCCGTTCGCGAGCAGCTCTACGGTCTCTTTCAGCCTCTGACGCGCGGCGAGCTGCCGTCGGCTGCCGGTCTCGCATCGCTTAACTCGCGATTGGCGAGCGTCGCGTCCAAGCGCCGCCTGAAGCGGGCAAAGGACATGATCGAGTGGGAATGGAATTTTCCCGCGCGAGACCCCGGCCGTATTCTCGCACCGATCCTCGCGAGCGCGGCGGAATTGTTGACGTCCGGCGCCTTCGGGAAACTCCGCCAATGCGAAGGCGAGATCTGCGGCTGGCTGTTCCTCGATCGCTCGAATGCGGGCTACCGGCGCTGGTGCAGCATGGCGGATTGCGGCAACCGCGCGAAAGTCCGCAAACACTATCATACGCAAAGAAAGCCGGAGAACTGACGCCGCTATGAAATTCGTCCGTCGTCGACGATGCGGCACAGAAATTTTTCGATGTTGCGCGACAGAGTCGACACCGAATTTTCGTCGTCCAGCACCAACCGCACGCAGATGCCGTCCAGAAATGCCGACAATACGTCGGGCAGCAATAGGGCCGTCTCCGCATCGAGCCGGCCGTCCCTGACGAGCGGCTCCAGTTTGGCGCGCATGAATGCGCCCGCGTCTTCGTTCCGTTGCGCCAGTCTAGCGATCGCGCTCGCCGAGGGTGGCGGCCGCAACAGCACGCGATATTTCGAGCGGTTCTCGTTGAAATCGGCGAGGCAAGTGTCGAGCAACCGCTTCACGATGTGATCGCCGGGGTCGGTCCTGGCGAATGTGGCTTCGACGCGCGCAACATAGCCCGAAACGCAAAAGTCGAGCACTGCATCGTAGAGCGCTTCCTTCGACGGAAAATACCAGTAGAAACTGCCGCGACTCACTTTCGAGCGGCGGATCAAATCGTCATACGTCGCCCGCTCGAAACCCTGCTCGGCGAAACATTCGAGACTCTCGCCTAGGATGTGATGCATCCGTTCGCCGCGCCGCGGCGCCCGCCGTGTCTTCGCTGTTTTCCGCACCGTCGCGGGCATTGTTCCGTCCCGAATTGTTCCTTCACTTGAATAAACCGACTGTCCAGTCTAGTAAAGGGTCTATAGAGATCATAGGAGGGATGGGAAATGCCAAAAATCGAATACGTCACACGCCCCTTCATGAAGGCGCTCTTGGAGCCCTATGGGCTGTCGGAGGCGGTGCGCCACGGCCAGACGCTCACCATTGCCGGACAAACCGGCATGACTGCGCAGCATCAGATCGTCGAGGGCGGATTGAAGGCGCAGGCGCTTCAGGCGTTCCGCAACATCAGGGAAATCGTTGAGCTGGCGGGCGGAAGCATCGAGAATATCGTGCATCTGACCTGGTATCTCGCCGACGGGCCGGCGGCGCGGAGCTTCATGGAGGACGCGATCGACGTGACGATGGCGCGCGCGGAAATTCTGCCGGGCATCGCGCCGGGCTCGACCGCTGTGCGCGTGAAGGAATTGCTGACGCCGGAAATCCTGATCGAAATCCAGACGGTGGCCGCGCTATGAACCGGCAGGCGGATGTCATCGTGGTGGGCGCCGGCCTCGCCGGTCTCAAGGCGGCGCAGGAACTGGTGGCCTTGGGCCGTTCGGTGATCCTGCTCGAAGCGAAAGACCGTGTCGGCGGCCGCCTGAAACCCGCCGAAGTGGCCGGCAATATCGGCGATGTCGGCGGCCAATGGGTGGGCGCCGGCCACACGGTGCTGCTGGACGAGGCCAAACGTTTCGGCATCGAACCCTACAAGCAATATGAAAGCGGCAAGACCGTGATGCAGCTCTTGGGCAAGCTCGTGCAGTTCACCGGGGCCGTGCCGCGCATGCCGGTGCTCGCGCTGCTCGAACTATTCCGGCTGCAGAAGCGCTGGGACCGCGACATGAAAACGGTTCCCCCCGATGCGCCATGGACGGCGCCGAAAGCGAAGGAATGGGACGGCCAGACGCTGGAAAGCTGGATTGTGAAAAATCTCCACACCGCGGCGGGGCGCGAATTCGCCCGCCTCGTGCCGCGCGGCGCCTGGGCGGCGGAAGCCTCGCAAGTGTCCTATCTGTGGTTTCTCGATGCGCTGCGGAGCGGCCAGGGGCTCGAATATCTGATGGCGGTGAAAGGTGGCGCGCTCGATTCGAAATTCAACGGCGGCATGCATCGGGTCGCTGCGTGTATGGCGGCCGAACTGAGCGATCGCGTGGTCTTGGGCGCTCCGGTGCGCAAGATCTCGCAGGACGCGGGCGGCGTGCGCGTCACGACCGACAAGGGCGAATTCGAAGCGCGCCGGATCATCGTGGCCGCACCTCCCGGGCCCATCGCGCGCATCGCGTTCGAGCCGCTTCTGCCGACCGCGCGCGACGGATTGCATCAGCGCATGCCCATGGGCGCCATCATCAAGGCGATCGTCGCCTACAAGGAACCGTTCTGGCGCACATTGGGATTCTCGGGGCAGGTGGTGACCGACGACGACATTGTGGGAATCGTCATGGACGACAGCCAGGGACCGGATCACGCCGTGCTCCTGTGCTTCATAGAAGGACGGCACGCGCTGGAGATGAGTGCGGCCGGCAAGGAGGCGCGCAGGAAGAAGGTGATCGCGTCGCTGGTGCGCTTCTTCGGCCCGCCGGCCGCCGACCATATCGGCTATGAAGACAATGACTGGACACAGGAACCCTACACGCACGGCTATGTGGGCCACATGCCGCCCGGCGTGATGACGCGTTTCGGCCATGCCTTGCGCGAACCCTGCGGGCGGATTCATTGGGCCGGCACGGAAACCTCGACCGAGTGGGCCGGCTATATCGAAGGCGCAATGCGCTCGGGCATCCGCGCGGCAAAGGAGGTTGCGCAGTTGCATAATGAGTAGTGCCGAAGGATCGGATTCTCGATCCCTTTCGTTGTCATGGCCCGCAAAAGCGGGCCACCCAGTTGAAGCCCAATCATTCCAGCAGGGGTTGCTCAGATTTTCGTTCTTCTTCGCGTCCGGAGATGTGTCATCTGGGTGGCCCGCTTTTGCGGGCCATGACACAGAGAAGAGCGAGCCATACCGCGAAAGACAGCGTATATTGCCGAGAGGGACTGATCTACGGACCGGAGCAGACGATGACAGATAGTTCGAGTAGCTTGAAAAATTTGACAAACGCATTTCCTCGGCGGCGCATGCTCGCGGGAGCGGCTGTCGCAGCCGGCGGATTCGCGTTGACCGCCAGGGCCGCCCTGGCTGCCGCGGTGGAGACCAAATTGCCGGGACAGGACGCGGAAAAGACACGCACGTCGCTGCATCAGGAGATCGAGTTCAACGCGGCTCCCCAGCGCATTTACGACGTGCTGCTGGATTCGAAGGCGTTCACGGCGTTTTCCGGACATCCAGCCGTGATCGATCCGGCGGCGGGCGGCGCATTTTCGATGTTCGACGGCATCATCGTGGGCCGCAATATCGAACTCGTTCCGGGCCAGAGAATCGTCCAGGCATGGAAGCCGAACTACTGGGAGCCCGGCATCTACTCGCTGGTCAAATTTGAACTGGTCGCAGACGGCACGAAGACCAAAATCGTGCTCGATCATTGGGGATTTCCGGAAGGCAAATTCGCGGGTCTCGATTCAGGCTGGCCCGAAAGATATTGGCGGCCGCTGACGAAATACCTGTCTGAGCCGCCGAAATAGGCGCTTTGCGCAATTCGCGCGGGGCTCGTGGATTCTCGTCGCTCGCGGCGCACCCAGCGGAAAACGCAAGGCCAGCCCTGCGCTGCACGCAGGATTGCAGGAATAGCGCCGCGCCTCCATCTTAGGCCAGTCACGGAGAGGGCTCCCAATGCTGTCGATCGAAAAACTGACGCATGTCTACCGCGGTGGCGTGCGCGCACTGGACAATGTGAGCCTGGAAATCGGGCAGGGCATGTTCGGGCTGTTGGGTCCCAACGGCGCCGGCAAATCGACCTTGATGCGCGACGTGGCGACCTTGCAGACGCCGACCAGCGGGCGCATCCGGTTCGACGGCATCGACGTCGTTGCCGAGCCGGAAAAGCTGCGCCGGGTGCTGGGCTACCTGCCGCAGGATTTCGGCGTTTATCCCCGTGTCTCCGCTTACGACATGCTCGATCACATGGCGGTCCTCAAAGGCATCGCGAATGCGGGCGAGCGTCGCGAAACGGTGGAAGCGCTTCTGGCCCAGACGAATCTCTGGGCGGTGCGCAAGAAGGCCATCGCCGGATTTTCCGGCGGCATGCGCCAGCGCTTTGGCATCGCGCAGGCGCTGATCGGCCGCCCCTCGCTCCTGATCGTCGACGAGCCGACTGCCGGCCTCGATCCGGAGGAGAGGAACCGCTTTCTCAATCTGCTCTCCGAAGTGGGCGAGCATGTGGTGGTGATCCTCTCCACGCATATCGTGGAAGACGTCTCCGATCTGTGTTCGCGTATGGCGATCATCGCCGAAGGCCACATCGTGGCTTCGGGCGTGCCTTCCGACCTGACCGCCGCGCTCAAGGGCCGCGTCTGGCGCAAGCTGATCGCCAAGGCCGATCTCGAACGCTACCGCGGGCAATATGCCGTGATCCTCACGCGGCTGGTGGCCGGGCAGACCATGATCCACATTCTCTCCGACAAGGATCCCGGCGACGGTTTCGCGCCCGTCGAAGCGGGGCTCGAGGACCTCTATTTCGTCACGCTCGCCAACCAGCGCCGCGCGGCCTGAGCCATGTTCCGCAAGATTGCCGGGTTCGAATTTCGCTATCAGATCAAATCGCCCGTCTTCTGGGTCGCGTTTATCGCGTTCTTCCTGCTCACCTTCGCCGCCGTCACAAGCCCCAACGTTCAGATCGGCTCCAAAGGCAACACCAACATCAATTCGCCGTTCGCCATCATCCAGACGCTCACCATCATGAGCGTGTTCGCGATCTTCATCGTCACCGCCTTCGTCGCCAATGTGGTGGTGCGCGACGACGAGACGGGTTACGGCCCCATCGTGCGCTCCACGCGCGTGACCAAATTCGAATATCTGTTCGGCCGTTTCACGGGCGCCTTCATCGCGGGCGCGCTCGCGTTCGCCAGCGTGCCGCTGGCGATCCTGGTGGGCAGCAAGATGCCGTGGCTGGATCCCGTGAAATTGGGACCGTTCCGGCCCGAAGATTATCTCTACGCCTATTTTCTGATTGCGGTCCCGACCCTGTTCGTGACTTCGGCCGGGTTCTTCGCGCTTGCCACCGCCACGCGCTCGATGCTCGCCACCTATGTCGGCGTGGTCGCGTTCCTGATTCTCAATATCGTGCTCATCGAACTTTTCAAGAAACCGCAATACGATCACTTCGTCGGTCTTTTCGAGCCGTTCGGGTTGGGAGCGTTTTTCCAGGCGACGAAATATTGGACGGCGTCGGACCGCAACACGATGCTGCCGCCGCTGGATGGCATCATCGCCTATAACCGGCTGATCTGGTTCGGCCTGTCGTTCCTGCTGCTGGCGATCGCGTATTTCGTCTACCGCTTCGAGACGCGGGCCGGCCGGCGCGAACGCAAAGTCGCGCGCGAGATTCTGCCGCCCCTGCGCACGGGCCTGCTGCCGGCGCCGTCGTTCGGTGCGGCGGCGACACGCGTGCAGGCATGGAAGTGGACGCGCTTCGAGATGGCGCAGGTGTTCCGGAGCCCGGCATTTTTCGTGCTCCTGGCGCTGGGGCTCGTCAATGCCGCGGGCTCTTTGTGGTTCGCCGACGAGATCATCGATTTCAGGACCTTTCCCGTGACGCGCGTGATGATCGAGGCGCTGCGCGGCGCGTTTACATTCATCCCCATCATCGTCGCGATCTATTACGCCGGCGAACTCGTCTGGCGCGAACGCGACCGGCACACGAACGAGATCTTCGATGCCTGTCCCGTGCCCGACTGGGCCTTCGTGATTCCGAAGATTGCCGCCATCGTGCTGGTGCTGCTGTCGACGTTCCTGATTTCCGTGGGCGCCGCAATATTGGTGCAGACGCTCAAGGGCTATCACAACTACGAATTCGCCCACTACCTCTTCTGGTACGTGTTTCCCGAAGCGCTCACGGCAATCGAGGTGGCAGCGCTCGCCATCTTCGTCCAGGCGCTCTCGCCGCAGAAATATGTCGGCTGGGGCATCATGGGCCTTTACATCGTAGGCCTGCTGGCGCTGCCCAATCTCGGATATGAGCACCACCTCTATATCTACGGCACCAAAGACGTGGTGCCGCTGTCGGACATGAATGGTGAAGGCAAGTTCTGGATCGGGGCAGCGTGGTTCGATGCCTATTGGTGCGCGGGCGCGTTGATCCTGTCGATTCTCGCTTACGGGTTATGGCGCCGCGGCACGGAAACGCGCCTCAGGCCGCGTCTGGTGCGTTTGCCGCGCCGGCTGGCGGGGCCCGCGGGACTATTGCTGGCGCTGACATTTGCCGTCTTCGCGGGCAGCGGCGCCTACATCTATTACAACACCAACATCCTCAACGAATATCGCACCGCCGTCGGCGACGACAAGTTCAAGGCCGACTACGAAAAGGCCCTGTTGCCGTTCGAGAAGGTGCCCCAGCCAAAGATCACCGACGTCGTCCTCAACGTCGCGATCTATCCGCACGAATCGCGGGTCGAAACGTCGGGCCGCTATATCATCCAGAACCGCACCGGCAAGCCTCTGTCCCGCGTGGACGTCCGCTGGAATCGCAGCCTGCAGATGGAATCGCTGACGATCGGCGGCGCTCGGCCGTCGAAAGATTATGGGCCATTCCATTACACGATCTACGCCTTCGATACGCCGCTGGCGCCGGGCGCCACGACGACACTGCAGTTCAGGTCTTTGCTGGAACAGAGGGGCTTCCGCAACAGCCACGACATCGAGCGCGTCGTCGACAACGGCACGTTCCTCAACAATTTCATGATCTCGCCCAGTCTCGGCGTGTCGCGGGGGGACATGCTCGGCGATCCTTCGAAGCGCCGCCGCTACGGCCTGCCCGGCGAGTTGCGTCCGCCAAAGCTGGAAGACGATTCCGCGCGCGCCGTCAATTATCTGCGCCACGATTCCGATTGGGTGAATTCGGATATCACGGTTTCCACCGTCGCCGACCAAACGCCGATCGCGCCGGGCTATACGATTTCGGATCAAGTATCCGGCGGGCGCCGGACGGTTCGCTTCAAGTCCGATGCGCCGATCGCGTTCTTCTTCTCGGTCCAGTCGGCCGCCTATGCGATCAGGCGCGACAAATGGCACGATGTGGATCTCGCGATCTATTACGACCCGCATCACCCATACGACATCGACCGCATGATAGCGGCGATGAAGGCGTCGTTCGACGTCTTCACCAAGGCGTTCAGCCCGTACCAGTTCCACCAGGCGCGCATCCTGGAATTCCCCGCCTATGCGAATTTCGCCCAATCCTTCGCGAACACCATTCCCTATTCGGAAGGCATCGGGTTCATCCAGGACTACGCCGCGATCAAGGGTGACCCTCGAGAAGATCGATCTGGTCACCTATGTGACGGCCCATGAGCTGGGCCATCAATGGTGGGGACATCAGATGGTCGGCGGCGACATGCAGGGCGACACCATGCTGTCGGAGAGCTTCGCGCAATATTCCGCCATGCTGGTGATGGAACATCTTTACGGCCCCGAGCATGTGCGCAAATTCCTCAAATATGCGCTCGACCATTATCTGCGCGGGCGCGGAAGCGAGAACGTGGAAGAATTGCCGCTCGAGCGGGTCGAAGATCAGGGTTACGTCCACTACGACAAGGGCGCGATGGTGATGTACCGGCTGAAGGAGGCGGTGGGCGAGGACGTGGTCGACCGTTCGCTGCGCCGGATGCTCGCGCAATACGCGTTCAAGGGCGCGCCGTACCCGTCGTCGAAGGATTTCGTGAAAACCCTGCGCGAGGAAGCAGGCCCGAAATACAGCCAGTTGATCACCGACCTGTTCGAGAAGATCACGATCTACGATCTGAGGGCGGTGGCCGCGCACGCGACAAAGCGCGCGGACGGAAAATACGATCTCGCACTGACGGTGGAAGCCCACAAATTCTACGCCGGCGGCAGGGGCAAGGAGACCGAGGTGCCGATGAACGAGGCGGTGCAAATCGGCGCGTTCCTGGCCGAGCCGGGCAAGGCCGGTTTCGACAAATCCAAGATCCTGTATTTTCAGGATATGCCGGTCACGAGCGGCAAGCAGACCGTGCATCTGATCCTGGATCGCCCGCCCACCTTCGCCGGCATCGATCCCTACAATGAATGGATCGACCGCAACAGCGACGACAATACGATGGCCGTCACTTCCGGTTGAAACAATTTGCGCGTCGCGCAACTGGGCCGGCACGCGGGCGATCCCGGGACGTGCGTCCGCGATCCCGGATGTGATAGAACGCGCGAGGGGCGCGCCTGACGAACAAGAAAGCCGAGGCTTGTGATATCGAAGGCTCCCTTTTTTCTGGCCGTTTTCCTGACGATCGTTGCGGGCGGCCTTGTGGGGTCCGTTCACGCGCAGGACCGCAAGGACCGCGAATTCCAGGAATGCACCGATTGCCCCGTCATGGTGGGGATTCCCGCGGGGCGGTTCGTCATGGGCAGCCCAGCGAGCGAGCCGGGGCGTTTCGACAATGAAGGCCCGCAACATTACGTATCCGTCAGGGCGTTCGCGCTCGGCAAATACGATGTGACGAGCGAGGAGTTTCGCGTCTTCCTGCGCGAGACCGGCTACCAGCCTGCGCCCTGCAATCCGATCCTGCATTTGGGCTGGCGTTCGCCCGGGAATGGTCTCGCCTATCCACCCGATGAGGAAGAGCCGCTGCGCTGGCCCGCGGTCTGTCTCGATTGGCATGATGCGGAAGCCTATATCGCGTGGCTCAACGCCGAGGCAAAGGCCGCGCGTCCGGCGCTGGCCAGTCATTCCGGACCCTATCGCCTGCCCAGCGAAGCCGAATGGGAATATGCGGCGCGCGGAGGCACCACCACGGCGCGGTGGTGGGGCAACGAGATCGGTACCAGCAACGCGAATTGCAACGGCTGCGGCAGTGCGTGGGACGATCGCGACCTGACGGATATCGACAGCTTCAGCCCAATCCGTTCGGGCTCTACGGAATGCTGGGCAATGCCTGGCAATGGACGGCGGATTGCTGGCACAAGAGCTATGTGGGCGCGCCGACAAACGGTTCGGCGTGGACCGAAAAGAATTGCGCGAAATACGTCATCCGCGGTGGGTCATGGGACAATGTGCCGATCTTCATTCGCTCGGCGGTCCGTAGCGGCTCGCCGGCCGACGGCGGCGAATACGATTATTCCAGCCTTGCGGGATTTCGCCTCGCGCGCGACCTGCCCTGAGCGTCAGCGCAGCGTGTCGCGCGGGTTGAGCTTCAGCGTCATGTCCATCACGTCGCGGTAATGGCCCGGCGGCAGCGCGATGGGCGACGCCAGGAGCACCGCGTTGCGCGCGCTGAGCGCGATATCCTTGAACGTGGCGTCGGTCGTATAGCGCGCTTTGTCGACGATGTCGGCTTCGGTGATGACTCCGGCGCGCGTCATCTCCACGTGGAGCAGGACGACGAGCCTGCGGCTCCCCAGCGAGGCCAGATTCAAGCTCCAGCGGCGCTCGACCTGCGCGCGCACGAAATCCCGGATGCTGTACATCGCTTCGTCGCCGGCGGCTGCATCGGCGCTGGTCAAGTCCACGTCGCTATCGGCCGAATTGTCGAGCGACTGCAGCGGCGCATCGGGCTCATGCAATCGCGCCAGTGCCCGGAGCTTCGCCTGAAACTCGTCGACCGGCGGCGGCTTCTTCGAGGGCGCTACGCCCACCGGCGGCCGCGGACTGGCGGATTGTGGAACCGGAATATGCGCCGCTCTCTGTTGCGGAACGGCCGACCTTTGCTGCTCGGGCGGCGAGGCCGTCTGATCGCCCAGCTGCACGACATCCACCGGCAGAAAACGGGTGACGGTCTGCTGTAGAGGCGCTTCGGCCTTGGTCCAGACGAACAGAAGGATCAGCGCGGCCAGCGCGTGCAGCGCGACGGAGCCGGCGATCCCCAATCCGTTTTCCTGCGCGTATTTCTTTCCCGCCAGGATCGGGTCGTTCAATTCCTCGCTGCGCGCAATCAAGCCATTGCCTCGGGAGCAAACAATGCGGCACGACCGGAAAATAGCCTGTGCCGTGCGATCCGGCCAGATGCCCGAGTTACGCCGCGAGCCTGAGGTCGCAATCCTGCCAGAACGCGATTAACGCGGCTTCGACTTCGCGGGGCGCCGAAAGGCGGCACAGAAACGACTTTCCGGCGCGGCGCGCTTCGGCGGAGGCGGGCCAGGGCGCGTGCTCCACATACCAGCCCAGATGTTTACGAAATACGCGAACGCCCAGCGCGTCGCCATAGAAGCGAAGGGTGTCGCGAAAGTGATCGAGCACGATAGCGAGCCGCTCGGGCAATTCCGGTTCGACGACATGCTCGCCTGTTTGCAACGCGCGATCGAGGGCTGCGGAAATCCACGGCCGTCCGCAGGCGCCGCGGCCGATCATCACCGCATCGGCGCCCGATTGCGCCAGCGCCGCGCGCGCCGAATTGGCATCGACAATGTCTCCGTTGACGATGACGGGCAGGTTGGTCGCGGCCTTGACCTCCGCCACCGCGCGCCAGTCGGCGGCGCCTTTGTAGAATTGCTGGCGTGTCCGGCCGTGAACCGTGATCGCGCGCACGCCCGCGCGTTCGGCACGTGCCGCAAGTTCCGGCGCGTTCCTGCTCGCATCGTCCCAACCGAGCCGCATCTTGAGCGTGACCGGCCGCGAAGTTGCGCCGACCGCCGCCACGATCAACCGCTCGGCCAGATCGAGATCGCGCATCAGCGCCGAACCCGACAGGCCGCCCGTCACTTCCTTGGCCGGGCAACCCATATTGAGATCGACGATATCGGCGCCGGCTGCTTCGGCCATCATGGCCCCGCGTGCGATCCAGTGCGCCTCCCGGCCCACGAGTTGCACGACCATCAGCGGAAGCCCTTCGCCGACAGCCGCACGGCGCACGACGTCCGGGCGGCCGTGCGCAAGCATGTCGCACGCCACCATTTCGGTCGCGACATAGGCGGCGCCCAGCCGGGACGCCGCGCGGCGAAACGGCAGATCGGAGATGCTGGTCATGGGCGCGGTCAGCACGCGCCCACCGACCGTCACGTCCGCGATATTGAAAGTGGACTTCGTCACGGCGCTATTGCTGCGCGGGCGCGACCGAAATCAGCTTCATGTCGAAGACCAGCGTCTGGTTGGGCGGAATGACGCCGCCGGCACCCTGCGCGCCATAGCCGAGCTCCGCCGGAATGACGAGCTCCCATTCGTCGCCTTCCTTCATCAGGGACAGCGCTTCGACCCAACCCCGGATCAGGTGGCCGGCGGGAAAGCTCGCCGTCTTGCCGGGCTGCGTCTGGTCGAACACCGTTCCGTTGATGAGCGATCCTTTGTACGTCACGGTGACGATGTCTTCGCCGCTCGTCGCCGTCTTTCCGTGACCGGACGAGATCACGCGATATTGCAGACCGCTCGGCCGCACGATGACGCCGTGCGCGGCGGCGTTGTCAGTGAGGAATTTGTGATTTAAATCCGGGCTGAGGTCATAGGTCGATTGCGAGTTCGCGGCCACGATCTTTTCGTCCTTGCAGCTTGCCTGTGAAACGGCGCCGAGCGCGATTATCACCAGAGCGATTGAGAGCTTTGCACGCATCGAATGTCGGTCTCCCGTTGGGGCGGTTGAAGATGGGCGGGCGGAAAATCCCGCCGGAAAAGTGGTTCGCACGCGTCGGCTTCGAGGTCAATGGATTGGGCGTGCAATGCCTCGATCAGGTGGCGCCTTCGATGTCGGCGCGCAGCATTTCGAGTTCGAGCCAGCGGTCTTCCAACGCGGTTAATTCGCCATGCGCCGCGCCCAACCGGGCCGATGTCGCGGCAAAGCGGGCGGGATCGCGCGCATAGAGGCTGCCGTCGGAGATTTCCGCGTGCAGCGCGGCAATCTCGGTCTCCAGGCCGGCGATGCGGCCCGGCAATTCCTGAAGCGCATGCTTGTCCCTGAAACTGAACCGGCGTTTTTCCGTCGTGGGCTTTGCACCGGCAGCCGCTTTGGCCGTCCTTGGCCGGCGCGTGGGCATGGCGATCTTCGCCGTCACGCCTTGCCCGCGCTGGGCGAGCATGTCGCTGTAGCCGCCCGCAAATTCGACGAATTTTCCGTCGCCTTCCGCCATCAGCACCGAGGTGACGGTGCGATCGAGAAAATCGCGATCGTGGCTGACGAGAAGGACCGTGCCCGGATAATCGGCGATCATTTCCTGAAGCAGGTCGAGGGTTTCGAGGTCGAGATCGTTGGTCGGTTCGTCCAGCACGAGAAGATTGGACGGCTGCGCCATCGCCTTGGCCAGCAGAAGCCGCGCCCGTTCGCCGCCGGAAAGAACCCGCACGGGCGTGCGCGCCTGTTCGGGCGCGAACAGGAAATCCTTCATGTAGCTGACGACGTGCCGCGAATGGCCCGCCACGACGACGTTGTTGCCGCGGCCGCCCGTCAGCACATCAGCCAGCGTCGCATCCGGCAACAGCTTGGCGCGATCCTGATCGAGCGATGCGGTGATGACGTTGGAGCCGAGCTTGACGTTGCCGCTGTCCGGCGCGAGTCGCCCCGTCAACAGGTTGACCAGCGTCGTCTTGCCGGAGCCGTTCGCGCCCACCACGCCGATGCGGTTGCCGCGATACACGCGGATCGAGAAATTGTGCACGATTGCGGCGTCGGCATAGGATTTCGCGGCGTGCTTCGCCTCGATCACGCGCGTGCCGGAATTGTCGGCATTGCCGATGGTGATGTTGATCTCGCCCGTGGCGCGGCGCTGCTCGCTGCGTTCACGCCGCAATTGCGCCAGCCCGGCCAGCCGCCCCTGATTGCGCTTGCGCCGCCCGCTGACGCCATGGCGCACCCAGTCGAGCTCCATGGCGATTCTGCGGTCGAGCTTGTGGCGCTCGATTTCTTCCTGCTCCAGAACTTCGTCGCGCCACGGTTCGAACTGGGCGAAGCCCTGCTCCAGCCGGCGCGTCCGGCCGCGATCGAGCCACAGCGTGACTTTCGACAGCCGCGTCAGAAAGCGGCGGTCGTGGCTGATCAGGACCAGTGCGGAGCGCATCGCGGCCAGTTCGCTTTCGAGCCACTCGATGGCCGGCAGATCGAGATGGTTGGTCGGTTCGTCGAGGAGCAGAATGTCGGGCGACGGCGCAAGCACGCGCACCAGCGCCGCGCGGCGCGCCTCGCCGCCGGAGATTTGGTCCGTCTTTTCGCCGCCGGTCAGGCCGAGCTTGTTCAGAAGCGATGTCACGCGATGGGAGTCGTCGCTGGGCCCCAATCCCGCCCGGGCGTAATCCGCAATCGTGTCGAAGCCCGCGAAGTCGGGCTCCTGCGGCAAATAGCGGATCGTCGCGCCGGGCTGGAAAAACCGCTCGCCGGAATCGGGCTCGACCAGGCCCGCCGCGATCTTCAGCAGTGTCGATTTGCCCGAGCCGTTCCGGCCCACGAGGCACAGCCGTTCGCCCTCGCTCACCGATAGCTCCGCGCCGTCGAGGAGCGTGGTGCTGCCGAATGTCAGATGAATGTCCTGCAGGAGAAGAAGCGGAGCCATGCGGGCTGCAATAGCATGCAAAATCGACGATTGCTCGCGGCTCAGGGCATCCGGCGCGGTTGCGGGCCGCCGGCCAATGGCAGCTTGCTCTCGTCGATGACCTGTCCCGCCTTCATGACGAACAGGATCGATTTGCAGTTGTTGATGTCCACCGTCGGATCGGCGCTGAGCAAAACCGCGTCAGCGATCTTGCCCTCTTCGATGCTGCCCATCTGTTCCTGCTTCCCGAGGAAGCGGGCGCCGTTGAACGTGGCGATCTTGATGATTTCGAGCGGCGGAATCCCGGCCTGGGCCAGCAGCTCGAGTTCCCTCTGGGTGCCTGCGCCGTTGGTGCCGTCCGTGCCCGCCGCGATCACGCCGCCCGCGGCGTCAATGCGGCGCAGATTGTCCTGCAAGATCGGCGTCTGGGTTTTCATCCATAGCCGCCACGTCCGCTGATAAAGCGGCGGGCTCGTGAGAAGCCCGGTTTCGCCGCCTTCGGCCGCGATCTTCTTCAGCCGCGCGCGTTCCGCGGGCGCCATGGTGGCGACATAGAGCGGCTGGTCGAGGTATTCGGGATGCTCGTGGAGGCGGCTGTAATTGTCGCCGATCGTCATGGTGCTGGCCATCGGGATTTGCTTGGCCGCAGCCATCTTCACGAACGCTTCGGTCACCGGACCCTGGATGGGCGTGTGCGCCAGCGTATCCACGCCGGAATAGATCGCTTCGAGCGCGCGGCTCTCGTTCGAGATGTGAACGGTCGTTCGAACGCCGTGCAAATTGTAAAATTCGATGATGTGCTGCAGCAATTCTTTCGGCAGGATCGGGATGAGCGGACGCGAACCCCAACCTTCGTCGTCATAGGTGATTTTCTGGACGTCGGGATGCTGGCTGTCGAACTGCGCCTGCAACTGCGCCTCGGCTTCGGGCCAGGACGAGACATTGATCGCGATATCGGTGCCGTGGCTGCCGGGATAGGTCACGAGATTGCCCGTCGCGAAGATATGCGGCGCGAGAATCTTGCCGGCCCGTTCGTCGGTGCGTAACGGCAGGATATTTTCCGGAATGTTGCCGACATCCAATACGGTGGTGACGCCCGCATAGAGGAAGCTCGCAAGCGCCTGTTCGCCCACCTTGCGGTCCACCACCCATTTGCCGGCAGCGGCGGGTCTCGTGCCGGGAACCCAGGACTGACCGGCCCGTGAGAAACCGGCCAGATGGATGTGAATGTCCATCAGGCCGGAAATCAAATATTTTCCGCGCCCATCGATGCGCCGCCCGGGCAGTCCTTCCGCCAATATGCTCGGCCCCACCACCGTGAACCGGCCACCATCGATGACGACCGACATGTCGTGCCGCGGCTGCCGGCCGGTGCCGTCGATCAAATTGGTATGGTCGATGATGATCGGCCCGGCCCACGCGCCGCTCGCGAACAGCAGACCCGTCGCCGCCAGTGCCGGAAAGATAAATTTCTTCGCGTCGATCGACATGGTTCGTCACGCTCCCCGGGCAATTTTCTGCAGCGTCTCGCCGAAGCGATGGATCTCGTCGAGCGTATTGTAATGGACCAGAGAGACCCGCACCGCGCCGCGATCCATCGCCAGCCCGAGGCGGCCCATGAGCCGGGGCGCATACATGTGGCCGTCGCGGATGCCGACACCGGCCGCCGCCATACGCTCTACCACTTCGGCCGGATGCCTGTCGCCAAGATTGAAACACACGGTCGGCACGCGCTCGGCCACGCGGGCCGCATCGCGGACGCCATAGACCGTGGCGCCAGCTTCGGCGAGGACATGCAACAGCGCGCGCGACAATGTCTGCTCATAGGTCCGGATCGCCGACATGGCCGTGGCGATGTAGTCACGCGGCATCTGGCGGACGGCCTGAGAGTCGAGGTCGCGGCCAAGGGCTTCGAAATAGTCGATCGCTGCGCTCGCACCGGCAACGTTCTCATAGATGAAGGTGCCGGCTTCGATCTTGTACGGCGGTTCGTCGGGAATGAATTCTTCCCTGAAGGTCGGCAGCGCTAACAGCTTGTCGCGCTTGCCCCACAGAAAACCCATATGCGGCGCAAACGCCTTGTAACCGGAGCACACCAGATAGTCGCAATCCCACGCCTGAACGTCGATCAGGGCGTGGGGGCCATAATGCACGCAATCGAGGAACATCTCCGCGCCGACGCTGTGGGCCGCGCGCGCGACCGCGGCAATGTCGACCAGTGAACCCAGCGCATGGGAGACCGCGGTGCACGCCACCAGCCTCGTCTTGTGCGACAGGAGCGGCAGCAGATCCTCGACATGGAGCTTGCCGTCGTCGCGCATTTTCCACCAGACGAAATCGGCGCCCATGCGCTTGAGCGCCAGCCACGTTGCGACGTTGGAATCGTGATCGAGATCGGTGATGACAAACTGGTTGCGGCCGGGCTCGATGGTCTGGCCGATGGCGAGGCTGACCAGACGAATGAACGACGTGGCGTTCATGCCGAACGCCACTTCCGAAGGATCTCTGGCGTTCAACCAGGTCGCGATCTTCTCCCGCGCGACGGCGATGACGCGGTCGACTTCGCGGCTCTTTTCGTAGCGGCCGCCGCGCTGCACGTTGAAATCCAGCAGGTGGCGCGCGACCGTGTCGAGCACGTTCTGCGGCAATTGCGCGCCCGCGGCGTTGTCGAAATAGACGAACGGCGCGGCGCGCGTCAGCGCCGGAAATTTCGCTCGGACGGCTTCGACGGGAAATTCGACGGTCACGAAGGTTCTCGCGTGAGGGGGCAGGCCGGCCAACGGATAGCGCCGGTCATTTGTTGCTGCCGGGCATTTTAAGTCTAGACTAATTCGATTGAGGCTGTCGCCCAATCGGTGTCGGTCACCTGGCGGCGTCACGGAGACCGGCATGGACGAGACGTCGATCGTCGAGCGCGAGGCGGGTCTTCACAAGGGCCTGACGCGGGCCCAGGTGGTGATGATCGGTCTCGGCGGCGCGATCGGCACGGGCCTCTTCATGGGTAGCGGCATCGCCATCGGCTATGCCGGACCGTCGGTCGTCGTCAGCTACGCCATCGCAGGCTTCGTTGCCCTCGTCATGGTGTTCAGCCTGTCCGAAATGGCGGTGGTCCATCCCACCGCGGGCTCGTTCGGCACCTATGCCGAGACCTATCTGAACCCCTGGGCCGGCTTCGTCGTTCGCTACACCTATTGGTTTGCGCAAGTGATCGCCGTGGGCGGCGAGGCCGTCGCGGCGGGCGTCTATATGACCTATTGGTTTCCCGGCGCGCCGGTGTGGCTGTGGTCGCTCGGCTTCGCCTCCGTTCTGCTCTACGTGAATTCGCGCTCGGTGAGCAATT
Organism: uncultured Alphaproteobacteria bacterium; assembly: GCA_963760345.1. GTDB lineage: Bacteria > Pseudomonadota > Alphaproteobacteria > Micropepsales > Micropepsaceae > Rhizomicrobium. The sequence goes on along the minus strand of CAVXCU010000001.1, from coordinate 209,580 downwards.
TCGGCTCGATCGAATACTGGTTCGCATTCATCAAGGTTGCGGCCATCGTCCTGTTCATCACCCTGGGCCTGACGGAGATTTTCGGCCTCGGGCATCAGGCGACGGGCTTCCACAATCTCACCGGGCTTTCGGGCGGCTTCTTTCCCAACGGCCTCAGCGGCACATGGATGGCCGTGATCATGGGCGTGCTGTCGTTCAACGGCATCGAGGTGATCGCCGTGACTTCCGGCGAGGTGCCCCATCCCGAAATCGCCATCCCCCGCGCGTTGCGCACGATGGTGGTGCGGCTGTTCCTGTTCTACGTCCTTGCGCTCGGCATCGTCGTCACCATCATCCCTTGGACGGAAACCGGCGCGAAGATCGTCGCGGAGAGTCCGTTCGTGCGCGTCTTCGCCCACACCGGCATCGCCCACGCCGCGGGCATCATGAACTTCGTGGTGATCAGCGCCGCGCTCTCCAGCATGAACACCAACGTCTATCTGTGCTCGCGCATGTTGTTCTCGCTGTCGCGCGGCAGCTATGCGCCGAAATTCCTGGGCCGGCTGAGCCGTGCCGGCGCGCCGGCCGCGGCGGCCTTTCTGTCGGGCGGCTTCATTCTCGCCGCCGCGGGAGTCTCCAGGTTCACGCCGCTGGCCTACAATTATCTGCAGGGCGTCGCGCTGTTCGGCGCGATCGTCGTGTGGATCATGATCCTGTTGAGCCATTTAAGCTTTCGCCGATTCCACAAAGCGGCCGACCTTCCGGTGCGGATGCCGTTGTTTCCCTACATGCAGATCGCCGGCCTCGTCCTGCTGGTCGCGCTCCTGATCACCATGGGTCTCGACACGGCGTTCTGGAATATCTCGTGGATTGTCGGCGTGCCGTGGCTTGCACTGTTGTCGGGTGCTTATTTCGTTTGGAAGTCGCGGGCCCGTCGCTTGATCGCGCCCGTCGAGTCCAAGACCCTCAGCTAATGCGTTTTTGAATTCGATAGAATTGCGCGGCCCCCCTTCCGTCCGCCGAGCGAAATGCTCGGCGTCCACCTTCCCCCGTGTATGGACTGGGGACATCGAAGACACCGTTCGGAGACATCGAAGACACTTGTCTGGCCTAACTTGGCTGGATGGGAGGTCGGGTCATGCCTTGGCGGGAGTTGTCGGTGATGGAACTGCGTGAGGAGTTTGTCCGGTTGGCGCTGGCGCCGGGGGCGAATGTGAGCGAACTCTGTCTTCGCTTCGGCATCGATCGGAGCAATGGCCACAAATGGCTGAAGCGCTACGAGAGGGAGGGTCGCGCCGGCCTCGTCGATCGCTCGCGCCGTCCCCGTCGCAGTCCGTTGCGCACGAATGAGGCGATGGAAGCGGAAGTCCTGCGCATCCGGGCAAAGAGCAACAATGCCTGGGGCGGTCGCAAGATCGCCAGGGCGATGGAGCGCAACGGCTGGGCGGGAGTGCCTGTGCCGAGCACGATCACCGAGATTCTGCGCCGGCACGGCAAGCTCGAAGACCGCAAGCACGAGCATCCCGGCCCGTTTCGGCGCTTCGAACGCGCCGAACCCAATGAGCTGTGGCAGATGGACTTCAAAGGCCACTTTCCGATGACGCGAGGCCGTTGCCATCCGCTCACCGTGCTCGACGATCACTCGCGCTATTCGCTGGGCCTTGAGGCCTGCGCCGACGAACGGGACCTGACGGTTCGCGGCTGCCTGACGACCATATTTCGCCGTTATGGCCTGCCTTTTGCGATGCTGATGGACAATGGCGCACCCTGGGGCGACAGCGGCGATCAACCGTTCACGATCTTCGGGACCTGGCTGATGCGCCTGGGCATAGGTGTGAGCCATGGCCGTCCCTACCATCCGCAGACCCAAGGCAAGGACGAGCGCTTTCACCGCTCGTTGAAGGCCGAGGTTCTGGACGGAAACAGCTTTCGCGATCGCAAGGCATGTCAGCGCGCGTTCGACGATTGGCGGTATGTCTACAATCACGAGCGGCCGCATCAGGCCCTGGATCTCGAAACACCGGCCACGCGCTATCGCATCAGCGCGCGCGCTTTTCCCGAGCAACTTCCCGCCATCGAGTATGCGCAGGCCGACCTCGTTCGCAAAGTCGACAGCGATGGGTTCCTCAGCTTCAAGAACCGTTCCTGGCGCATCGGCAAAGCCTTCCGCGGTCAACCTGTAGCCTTGCGTCCGGCAGGCCAGGACGGCGTCTTCGGCGTCCATTACTGCCTGCAGCGTATCGCCACCATCGCTCTGCACGCAGCCCCAGCTTCGGCCCGTGGATTTGTGGACATCGCATCTGCGATGCCCACAACCCCACAGGCACAACACCAAAATCAGGTCAAAAATGCGCTATAAACCAACCCCCAAAGGTGTCTTCGATGTCCCCGAACACCTGTCTTCGATCTCTCCGGCCCAAACACCCCGCAAGGGGGGAAGGTCAGAAAAAAGTGGAACGCAGATTTATTTCTTAGCCTTCCCCCCTCGCGGCAGGGGTGTCCGGGGAAAGTTCAGGCATATCGGAGCTCCAGTTGATCCGGAGAGACCCTGGGTCGCGGTTTGGAGAGATGGACGTCGGGCGGTTTGTCGATTTCGGCGATGGTCCTTCGGGTGAAAAGGCGTTCTTTCAGGAGATCTGCGAGGCGGATGATTGGCATGGCGATGCAGCTTTCGCGGGCTGCGATGCGCAGAAGCACATAGGCGATCATGGCGGCGACGATCTGGAGTTGGATCGCATTGTCGCTGCGTCCGAGGAACGACCTGATCTTCAGATGTTGTTTGATCCAGCGAAACAGCAACTCGATCTGCCAGCGCTTCTTGTAAAGAGCCGCGATCTCGATGGCGGAGCGTTCAAAGTCGTTGGTGAGAAGCGTGATTTTTGCTCCCTTGTCGCGCCTGACGCGAATGCGGCGCATGGGAATGGCGAGCTTGGAATCGCCTTTGCTGACAAGCTTGACCTCGGCATCGTCGATGACGGTGAAGCCGTCGCCCTTGCGCTTCCTGAGCGGCAGCCAGCGAACGGCACGGAACCGCGCCAAAATCTTCTGGCGGGTGACGAACAGCGCTTTGGCATCGTGAATGCCAGTCCACCATTGGTATTTGTAGTACCCCTTGTCGAAGACGTAGGTGCATCCCGCCTCGATGTGGATCCGTTCGCCCACCTCCACGTCGTTGACGTTGGCATGGGTGATGGCGATGTCCGTCGGATTGTCGCGTCCCGGATCGTAGACGACGTGCAGCTTGAGACCACGGATGCGCCCGTTCCACTTGGCCCACTTGATGAGCCGGCCGAGCGGGACCGGAGAGGAATCGATCAGCCGCAGCATCTCTTCGCCCTCACGCTTCATCATCCGGTCGGCGAGACCGGACAGCATCGAAAACGTCTCGGTGAAGACCGCCGGCGGACGGCGCCGATTGGCGTCCGATAGCGTCGAGCGCGCCACGTTGTCTACCCCGAGATGGTAGTGGTGATGCGAATTGGCGTTCCACACCGCTTCCAGCCCGCGCAGGCCCTCTACGCCGGCAAGCTGGGCATAAATCAGCACCACCAGATGATCCCAGCTGTCGAACTCTTTGTCGTAGGCATTGCCGCGGTGGCTATCCACAACCGTGTCAAACCGGCGTCGCACAATCGGTTTGAGCAGATGCCCAAAAATGCTATCGCTGTACCGCATGCTCGGCCTCTCTTCTTTCTGAGTCTCGACAACCAGAAAGTAGCCGCTTCACGCAGCATTGGCCGGGCATGCACCCGCGTCACAGTGAATCGTTCCCCGGACAGCCCTGCCACAAGGGGGGAAGGTGGCACGCGGCGTCAGCCGCGTGACGGAAGGGGGGCCGCGTCAACTCGATCCAAAACTGGCCTAATAACTGATCGAAGGATTGTCGCCCGGACAGATCACGCCGACCACGTCGAAGCCGCCGTCGACGGTGCATTGAACCGAATGGGAGAGTTTGCGCGGCAGGAAAAGGACATCGCCCGGACCGACGACGGTTTTCGTATGTTCGGTCCACACCACACCGGCCCCATTGAGGAATATCAACGCTTCCTCATAGAGATGCCGGTGCGGCTCGGCCTTCGAGCGCGGAATATTCCCGATGAACTGCGTCACGACCGTGGAGCCGTGCTCGCGATTGACGAGCAGCTGGAAATAGCGCTCCGCCATGGCATGGCGTTGCGACGGATCGATCTCGGCGATCCGTTTGGGACATGTCTCGTCGAAATTGGCCGGCATGTCTTCCAGCCAGGTCAGTTCCTCCGAACCGGGGCCATTCGAGATGAACAGTTTGACCGGCTCGGGCGCGGCGTTCTGCACGCGGAAGGCTTCGCCGGGCCGAACGTAGAATCCCGTGCGCGGGCCGAATTCGAAGCACCGTCCCGAGATCTCCATTTCGCCTTGTCCGTCGGTGACAAACAGGATCGTGTGACGACCGTTGGCGCCGATCACCGGTGAAGCGCCCGTTCCGATCTCCGCATAGAACTGCGATTGGAACTGCGCACCTGTCGCCGGGGTGACGATGGGGCACCAGGCCATCGCACCGCGCCGAGCAAGTTTGGCGCGCTTGGTGGAGAAGACGTAGCAGGTCCCATCGAGCGGCACCTTCGCGTCCGCGCCGCGCGACACCATCGCGATCGCCCGGTTGGCGGCGCTGTCGGGATCGTCCTCCAGATAGCCGCCCAGGAGATTGTTGTGCGCGCCGTCGCAAAACGGTCCGGTGCCCGTATGCTTGCAGCCGCAGAAGATAACTTCGTCGTCGGCTTTGGCTTCGAACAGAACCGGCGTGAATTCGGAGCCCGCATGCGAGCCGTCGCAGAACGGCTGCGTGGCCGACCTGCCGCAACTGCACCAGAGATAACGCTGCCCCGCCTTGACCTCGCGATAGAAGCCTTTGCGGTAGGCGATCCTGGGCGTGGGCATGGGAATTATCATCCGCCAGATAAAGCTAAACCGGCTTGCCCTCGCTGCTCGCCCAGGCGGCCATCAGCCTGTTGGACGGCAGCGTCTTGTCGACGAGCTTGCGGGCGGTGTCGATGCCGGCAACGGGGAGGGTGGCGGGATCGAGTTTGCCGATCTGCACCAGCACCGACGCCTGATCCCAATAAATGTGTTCGTTGTAGAGCTTGTCGCCGCGGAAGCAGACGATGGCGATCAGCGGAACCTCGACATATTTTCCGGTCGGGGGCACGCCGGGCAGCATCCAGTCGATCTCGCGGGTGTGGGTGAAGCAGAACAGCATCTCGTCCACCACCCGGTCCCGCCCGACGGTGCGCGAGATGGGGATCAGCTTCGTGTCCTCCGGATTCGAGTTCACGAAATGATGCGTGTAGAAACGCTTCAGCTGATCGTGGCCCACGCCGCCGGTCATGGTCGGGATGTGGTTGACATAGGGTTCGGCCACCATGGTTTTCATGGTCGCGTCCACGTCGCGGACGCCGAACTCCTGCCGGCAGTGCTCGTCCCATAGGGCGCTGAGATCGAAGGCCTGTTCTTCCGTCGTCAAATTTCGCTCCTCGTTGCGGGCCGCGCCGCACCGCCGGCGTCCGGTCGCCTCCAGCTAACTCCGCCTCGCAGGCGATGACAACGCGTTTTCGAAGGCCCCCAAACCGGCAGAGCCGCGGCCGGTGCATAGGCCTTGCGAAATGTGCCGGAAAGTCCCGCTTTGGCGGCGGCCGGCCTTTCTCCCCTGTTTCGATCATGCGATATAAACGGCAGCGACTTGCAGGAGATCGATCATGAACACCGCTCTTATCGTCGGCGCCTCGCGCGGGCTCGGGCTTGCGCTGGCGGAGGAATATCTGAAGCGCGACTGGCGCGTCATCGCCACGATGCGCGGCGAGGCGCGAACCGGGCTGCACGAACTCCGCGATCGCCACGGCGAGCGCCTGGAAATCGAGAAACTCGACATCAACCGGCCCGAGCAACTCGCTGCATTGCGCGCGAGGCTCGAAGGCCGCCGCATCGATCTGTTGTTCGTGAACGCCGGCGTCGGCAACGATCCCCGCGAGACCATCGCCCAGGTGAGCACGGAGGAATTCACCCGCATCATGGTGACGAACGCGCTGAACCCGATGCGCACCGTCGAGGCGTTGCAGCATCTGGTGCCGGCGACGGGCGCCATCGCCGTCATGTCGTCCGGCCTCGGCAGCGTGGCCGACAATGAAGGTGGCGGCTTTGAGATCTATCGGGCGAGCAAGGCGTCGCTCAACACGCTGATGCGGAGCTTCGCGGCGCGCCACCCGAAGGATCCGCGCGCGATGTTTGCGATCGCGCCCGGCTGGGTGCGCACCGACATGGGCGGCCCGCAGGCGCCCCTGGGCATCGGCGACAGCATCCCGCGCGTCGCCGACGTGATCGCGAGCAACACCGGCAAGCCCGGGCTCCGCTATCTCGATTACCAGGGCAAGACCGTGCACTGGTGAACGGTGGGATGGTGCGCGGGAGCGCGCGGGGAGATGCAGACGCTATCGATGAGGCGCGACCGCGTCTCACAGCGATGCACTGGCCGGATGCAGATAACGGCGAATGGAAAATTGGCGGAGCCGGAGGGAGAAGCAGGACGGAAGCTAACGCATTGATCCTGTTTACCTATTTACCTTCGGCGTATCTCGCGCTTGTCCATTTCGTACCAGAGTTATGGTCCACTTTTGCGCGGTGAGCGAACTGTAGCAAGTCGTGCGACGCGATTTGGTTTATTTCCTCGGGCGTGCCCCGCAAAATGAACCGCCGATACGGCTCAGTTCGAATCCCCACATTTTTGCGGAAGGCGTCGCTCATGGCGGAGGACCGCCAGCGGAGGAAGTGAAATTCCCATGTTCGTGATTTTAGCGATTTTGGCATGAGATTGGTAACCGACATGCGGGTAGCTTAGATCGAGGCTCCGGACGGACACGCCGTGAGAATATCAATCTTGGCAGCCATGCTGCTGCTGGCCGGTATGAATTTGGCAAGCGCGACCGACGACGCGCAGAACGCAAAAATGGCCGACTGGCAAAACTGCGTATCAGAAGCTGCGCTAAAACTCGACGATGGAAAGTCGGACGCGTTGAGCATTGCTTATGGAATCGAGCCTGCTTGCGCCCTCAAATACCGGGCCTGGATGTCGCCCATCACTTCGCTCGCAACGACGGCCGGTGAGGGCCAGTACGCGCAGCAAGTCAGTAGCGACGAAGAGATCAAGCTGCTCACAAATATGGTATTGCAGTTGCGCGCGGCGCGTTCCCGACGATCAACAATTGAGACCGCGTTCGAGGCGTACCAGAAGAAGGACTTTCGGACCGAAATCCGACTCATTCGACCCTTGGCCGATGAAGGCGTTGCTGCGGCCGAATATCTTCTGGCTCTCGACTACATCGGCGGAGAAGGGGTTGTGCAAGACATGTCGAAGGGGGCTGAACTTTTACAGGCCGCAGCCAAACAAGGACTTCCAGACGCGCAGAATCTTCTGGGCCTTGACTACGAGCTCGGCGTTGGCGTTCCAAAAGATCGTGTTCAGGCATATGTCTGGTACGCGCGAAGTGCGGCCGGAGGCATGGACTCCGCGCTTCGGGATCGTGATCGGTTGGCAGCGTCGCTGACGGCCGAGGAGATCGCGACCGCCCAAGAGCAGGCGGGCGAACCGGTAGCGATGCCTTCGACCGATTGCGCACCGCAAGATCGCAATCTTGCGCAGTTGGCGCTCAAGAACGGCTATCAATTCAATTCAGCATGTCATTGACGGGAAATGACCGAGGACGAACATCTTGGGTGCGAATGGCTTCGCGGTCGGGGATACGATGTAGAATTCGAGCCTAAGCTCGTCGCTGCCGGCAAAAGCCCGGACTTCCTCGCCACAGCGCGAGGCAGCACTTTGCCGCCGGCGATCTGGGCCGAGGTCAAGAGCATCGCTCCAGACGCGAGGAGAACTGTTCAGGCAAATACTTGGCCGCTCCTGAGGGGTTTGGGCGTGCCCCAAGGTCTCAGTGGTTCTGCTGTGCTACGCAACCCATCCGATAGATGAAGATGGGCGCAGCCGGCGCAGGCTTCTCCCGGCCGGTGACACGACGCCATCGCCGACCAGTGCGTTGTCGCGCCGATACCCAGATAGCGCGGGCCCGCCTGCTGGACCGCCCAGCGTGTCGGAATGTGATCAACCCCTACCAGCACGCGCGGCGCAAAGGCACCGATGCTCGCCGCAGACTCGAACCGCCACGGCAGCGGCTTTAGCGTCAACTTGCCCAGATCGAACTCGGCGAGCCGCTCGGCTTTGGGCTGGCCGAGATCTTCGACCCGCAGCAGCATGTAGCGGTTGAGGTTACTCGTCTCGCCCACATCCGGCTCGACGATGCGGCCCACGCCCGTTACATCCGGCAGGCGCACCAACGTATAGAGCAGCCCGTTGGTAATGGCGCCGCCGCTGATGACATCGAAGGCGCCCAGCGCGCTCACCATCGGCGTTGTCTCCGGTGCAAGCACCAGGATGGTATCAGGAAGGGGCGCGAAGAATTCGGCGAAATGCGCCGAATCGCGGGCGAACCCGACGAGCTTTTGCATGGCGCATTTGAAGGCTTCGACAGCAGCGAGAACCGAGCCGGCCATCGCTCCCATAGGCCACACGAGATCGCTCACCCAAGGTTGGTTCGCCGCGTTGCGTGCAACGCGCGCGCTCCAGCGTGTCCCAGTGATCGCGCATTGCGCACGCGCTGGGCAGCACGACGGTGCCGCGCCGAAGCAGATTTCGAGATCGATCGGATGGGCGGGCAATTCGCAGAAAAAGCGACGCGCCGGCACGATTTTGCAATCGCTCTCCATGAGCGCGGCGATCAGGGACGTGCCTTGGAGCGGCGGCTGCGGCACGGACAGCGTGGCATCTGGGGCTATCAGATAGACTTTGTGGCCGGAGCGCGCGCACAACAACGCCGTGGTAACGAACGCTGTCTGCGCCGCCGGTGACATCAGTGTCGCCGCATCCGCGACCAGCGCAATCTCGGTCTCGGTCAAGGCGGAGAGCAAAACCTCGTCGGGCGTGTCCACGCGTACTTCATCGCGCATGAGCAGCAGGGTGCGATCAAGCGCGTCACGCAGATCGCTCACGGCACCACCGCGATCCGGTCCGCGACGTCCGCAGTGCGCCAACCGCCGCTTTCGGTGATCTCGCAAAGATAGGCGTTATCGAACGACGCCGGTCCCATACCGAAATCTGGAATGACCAAGGACAGGAAGCCCGGCGTTTGCACGATAGGATAGGCATCGTCGGTCCGTGAATGAAACGCCTTGCGCGGATGGGTATGTACTTGCACGCGCACGCCGTCGCGCCGCTCGGCGAGGCCGACCCAGAAGGCGTTGAGCCATGTGTCTTCGACCTGAAAACCGCCGGCGCCGGCACGATGCGCGCTATGCACTGCCGCCGTGATCGTGTCCGGCTGCCCCCACGGGCCCGTCCACAACACCTGACATTCGCGCCGGCCCCGGCCGCAGATGCGGAAATGCTCGAAGGTCTCCGTCAGCAGCTTGGCCGGCAGCGACAGGCGGCTCACCGCCCGCCGCCCTTCACGGCACCCGGGCGGAGCAACAGGGTCTCGCAAGGCTTCACGCCGGCGTCGCGCACAGTCTGGTTGTCGTTGAGCTCGCGGCCGTCCTTGGTGAAGAGCGACAGCGTGTGCGGGTTGGTCACCGACGGAAACGCAGCGATCGCGTCGGCCGTCAGCTTCTTCACCAGCTCGTCCGGCTTGGTCTCAACCTCGCGCTCGAGACCGTTGTAGAGCACCGTTACCTTGAAGCTGTGCTTGTGCTTCTCGGCCTCTTTGAGTGCGTGTTCGGCGCATTCGAGTTTCTCCTCGGCCACTCCCAGCGCGCCAGCCGCACGGCGGACGTCGGCGCCCGCCTGTTCGACATCGGTCAGCGCGCGCTGAACTTCGTCGTCCTTACACTCCATCTCACCCATCACCCGCTCCTTAATATGCCAGCCGTCGCTGCGGGCCGGTGGCGCAGTTTCTTCGTGCCTTACGCCGCCCGCGCGGTCAGTCGGGCGTTGATCCAGGCCCAAGCCTGTTCGGGGAGCCACCCCTGACGGCCGCTGCCAACAGCGATGACGAGCATGAAGTCGTTCTCGTCGACATGCGGTGCGAGACGTTCCCAAACCCCGTCGGCACCGAGCGGCGTATCGATCAGCCACGTCGAGCCGAGGTAGTGCCACCAGGCCCCACAGCTCTTGATCGCCTCGTATAGTCCGGCATAGTCACGCCCCGGCGCTCTCAAGTCGTAGTTCACGGCATAAATCATTGTTTCGGCAGCCCTTCTGGGCACATCCCGCATTTGGATTTCTGCTGGGGTATGCCGGGCATGAGCGGCGTTTCAGAATATGTTTGCGGCGAGTCTGAAAGCGGGCTTTCCGCCGGCATAAAGTCTCTGGAGCGAGGTTTGGCGCGGGGTCAATGGGCGCAGCGAGCAGCAAGACGGAAGAGACTGGTCGCGCCGACAAGTTTTTGTCGGCGGAAGAGCTGATTGCTGCCTATGACGCCTTGTCCGCCGCCGACAAGTTTAAGCTCGATCGCAGCGAGGGCGTCCGGCGCGGCGGCACCACCTTCAAACGCGGCGAACTCCTTCACAAAGCGATGTGCGGCGCGATTTTCGGCGACCGCCGGTGTCCCCGCGAGGTCGCCGTCGCGGCGTTCCTCGTCCAGACCATGCGCAGTATCGCTTCCCATGAGCGTGAGCGACTGGCGCGCAATACGCCGCTGCACGAGGTCCCGCGTGAAGGTGAGGCCGCGCCGGCGGCAACTGCTGTCAGCAAGGCGGTCGACGCGATGGTCGTTACGGAGACGGAGCGGGCTACCCGCTCCAAAGATACGGTTGAAACCATTCTCGCGCTCTTCGCCGATGACGAAGTTGCGCAGTTCATTCTGCTGGGGTGGATCGAAAATTGCCGCGGCGAGGCCTTGCGCGAGCTTACCGGGCTCAGTCAGTCCGATCTCGATTACAAAATCCGATGCATCAGGAGCAAAATGCGGAAGCACTACCCCAATGGATGGACACCATGACGACGCCGAAACGGACGGACCCGACGGCGGCCGAACTTGGCCGTCTCGAAGACGCGCTAGTCGATTCAATTATGGATGCGAGCGAAGCGGACTTGCGCGCGGAGCTCGCCGAGGCCGGCGAGCATGCTGATGCAGTCCTGCGCCGCATGGACGCGCTCATCGTCGCGGTGAAAGCCGATTGCCAGTTGACGCGCCTGCGCTTGGCGCAGGAGCAAGTGGCGGAGTTTCACCGTGCTCGGTTGGTTGCGAACACCCAGGATAAAGCCGCGGCGCGTGCGCGGTTTGATGCCGCGCGTTCGCAGGATTCCGCTCTGTCGAACAAACTTCTTATAGCTGCCCGCAATGGTCAGGGCGCGACGGAGCGCGATCTCGGCAGCCTAGCGGACGACCATGCCGAACTGGAACGGCTGGAGCAGAACGGAGAGTTTTCATCGTAACGGCGGCGGAACGCATCCTTCAGGGTCTGGGCATTGCCGATCCGAAAGACATTGACCTCGAGGCGATCGCCTGGAGCCGCGGCGCCGTCGTCCACTATAAGCCTTTGGACAAATGCGAAGCGACGATTGTGGGTGGCAAATCCCGCGCCGTCATAACGGTCAATACCAACAGCATCCCCACTCGCCAGCGCTACTCGCTGAGCCACGAAATCGGTCATTGGCACCATCACCGAGGCAAGATCCTCTACTGTGGACCAGGCGACGTCGGAAACCCTGCCATTGCCGACGCGCTCAATCCCGAGCGCCAAGCCAATGACTTCGCCTCCGATCTCATATTACCCAATTATTTGTTCAGACCGATGGCCATAAGATTGAAGAAGCCGACGCTGGCGCTAATTCGCGAGCTGGCGGACGTGTTCCGGGCGAGCACAACCGCCACAATCCTGAAACTCGTCCAGAGCAACTTATATCCATTGGTTGTGGTCTGCCATGGCAAGAAGCAAAGGCGCTGGTTTCGACGTTCGTCGATGCTGGGCGAATGGTGGTTTCCTAGTGACGAGCTTGATCCCGATAGTTTTGCGTTCGACATGCTGTTCAAGAACGCGAATGAAAGCACGCAACCGCGCAAGATCGGCGCGGGAGCATGGTTTACCTTCCGTAATGTCGATCGCTTTGAGATATTGGAACAGTCCTTCCTGCTGCCCAATGAGGAAGTTCTGACTGTCCTAACGCTGCCCGACGGCGCAATTTCCTAGTCCACTAGTGACTCGGTGAAATATGAGGTGCCTAATCGGACGCGACCGCGAGAGTCGAAATAAATAGTGGACAGCTATGACAAATCGTATCTCAATAGCAAAAAGCGGACGAATTGCGTGTGCATGCACAGGCTGCGTTGGCCGAAGCGCGCACGCGGGGCTGCAGCAGCTGAATTCCTTAGTTAACGAGTAGGGAGGAAGCGGGACTTCTGGTGTCGGATTGAGCCATGGTTGTACCGGGATACCAATCGCACTAGTGTTTTGCTGTAGGCACGCACTCTCTCTCGGTCGCGAAGTTCGTTCAGTGGCTCGCAGATCTTGTAGAATACGTTCAAGCCGTTGTTAGCTAGAAGCGCCTTCGCTAGAGCTCTAGATATCAATTTCGCGCGATAGAGACGAGCGATATCAAAATAGAAGCGAGATACCAGTCGGCGCGCATCATTGATGCGAGTTGCCATTTGTTCGTCGTCGCGAAACGCATCTAGGACACTTCCCGGAAATTTGCTCTCGTGCTGCGAGTAGAGGCCGACCAGAAAACGAAGGGCGTCCCTCATAGCGTCCGAGTTGTAGCGGTCACTGAAACTTAGAAAAATCGTCGCCTCGGTGGACTTCTCCACGCCTTTAGCCTGAGAAAGCGAAGCGCCGACTGAGAAAACGGCAACAATCAGCGAAACAATCGAAATTGTCAGTGCTAAGCCAAGGTTCATGTGGGCACCAATCGCGTTCATCCAAACGGGGGAGCGCAATTTAGCCTCATTTCAGTTTATTTTACAGCCCCAAATAGCAACCCTTGCTTGCATACCTCCCCTGATGTCCGATCCAGACTTCAGGGGGCTAGGGCAACGATGGAAAATAAAGGCGAGGAACTCGTCAGTGAGCTCAACGACAGTTTTGAGCGCTGGAGGAAGACGCGTGTTATCCCCAACCGGGAGTTGAAGCGCTTTCTTGTAAAGCTATGGTTTTATCTTTCAGATTCGAAATTGGCTGCGGGAGATCAGGTTGAGCTTTCCTGGAGGAAGATACTTGAGCGCTTCGAAGCGTTCAGTTCTCACCTTCAATTCATAGGCCGTTCTGAACGTAGACCTCTTGTCGGAAAATCGGATCTTCCCATTACAGCTGAACTAGTAGCTGTCGCAATGGCATTTGATCGTCGGCTTGGCGGTGACGACGATTTTGGAGTGCCGCTCAGCCGTTACAAGCACACAGGCGACGCGGAAAAGATTGAGATCAACTATCTCGGCATTGCCAACGCATGGCTAATTCCGCGACCTGCCAGACTGCCGGAAACCCTACCTTCAGTCGGGCAGCTTCACCTGCCGCATGCAGCAATTCGCCGCCACCGCGTCGTGCCGGAAGTCAACGACGCCGGCATCGTGTTCCAAGTATTTTCGATGGGCCAGGACGCCGCAAAGCGCGCATTTATCAAGAAGCTACAGAAGGAAACGCTGCGGGCATTCGCCGGCGTCTTCACGGACAATGTCACGGTAGACGTGCAAATCGACGATCGCGAATGTCATTTTCATGTAATTGGCTTACAGGGTGGGGACGCCATGAAGCTTCGTACAAAAACGGCGAAGCGGTTGATAAATGAAGCTCTCAGTCAGGATCGAAAGGCGAATGTCATCGTTCTGCCCGAGATGACGCTCCCGCCGGCTTTGCAGGCCAAATGGATAAAGGCTCTAGCAAAGAAAATGGCGGACTCAGATAACGAACTGGCGATGATTGTGGTGCCCGGCTCGTTCCACGAGCCTACGCCCGGCGGCCGCTACCGAAATGTTGCGCCCGTGTATGTCATAGACGGCATCTCCGGCATCAAGAAGGTATTCGAGCATCAAAAGGTTGCCCGTGCGAAGCTCAAACTGAAGAAGGACGACCCTACAACGTTCGTAGAATATATCGATACTGGAAAAGTCATAAACATTCTCTCCACGCCAATTGGCCTTATCGCCATCATGATCTGCATGGACTTTTGTGATGAATTCGACGAGAAGGTTTGGCCCCACCTAGATGTTGATTATATTCTGGTTCCGTCCTTTGGAACGAAGGCGACCTTCGACCTGCACGAACGGCGGGCCAGTAGCCAGGCAGCGAAACGGGGGTCGCAATCTGTGATTGTTCAGCAGATGTCTGACGCGCCGGTTGGAAATCTCGACTCCGCAGTCGCAAGAATATTGTTCAGAATTACCAAAAGTGGGACATATAATTACCCGATAGGCATTAAGGATGAGCCCTACAGATTTTTTGTCTTTAAGGTCCTTGAATGAAGTGAAATGAAATGTTAGCTGATTGGAAGGCAGGCTGCCATTCGCGGCCGCCCGGAGCATCCGAGCCACCGGCTTTAGATGGACGCTGGGTACTCAGATGATCGATCTCACCAACCTCGACAACGACGAGCTATATGTCGCGGCCTTTGAGCGACCGGGAGGACTCGACGAACTCCTCGCCAGTATCAAGGCTGGGCCGTCGAGTCCGGAAATCTACGAGACACTCTACGACGTCTACACGTCTGCCGTACGCCGTTATATTTCCGAGCGAGCCACGCCGGAGGAATTAGCCGACCTCTCCGATCACCTGATGCGCGTGCGGGGAGTCATCACGCGTCGTTTGTCTACAAGGAATAAGTCTGGCAGCATTGCGGACCGTCTCGGGGCGTTCGAGGATCTGGTAGATGACGCTCTCGAATCCGTTCGGAGAGCAATTCCAAATGCTGTGCTCCAGCGCACTCACACAAGGGAAATTCTAAGATATCTCGCAGACCAACGAGGCTCTGCCAAGAGATCGGAATTGCGCGAGCATTTCGGACTGGGCGAGGCCAATACGAGCCGCATGATCAAGCTGCTTGCGGACACCCGGTTCATCGACCGCTTCTCTGAAGGCAAGGAAGTCTTGATCCGGCTGACGCCGGCGGGTCACGCTGCCGCAGACAAAATTAAACCGGAATTACCGCTGCCAAGCGTTCCGTTTATCATCGCCGGTCCGATTTATGGTGATCGGCATGACAAGATAATCGTCAAGACGCCGGTCACGACCATTTGGGACATGCTGCAATTTCCCTATGCCCGCGAGCTCGATCTGCCGAACCAACTCGGGCTGGATATCAAGATTGAACCCATTTTTGACCGATATTACGTCCGCGACGTTTTGGGGATCTCGCAAAGAATATTCGCGCGCGAGGCCAATATAGCGAAAGCTTTGAACGGCGTGCCAGAAATTTGGGCGCATGTCGCACCCTACAAGCATTTCAATGCCAATCCGCTGCTCGACATACGTGGAAAGACATTGGACGTCTGCGTAATGAGTAAGTACGACGGATTTCCAATCGTCGCGATGTCAAAAAGGAAAACCGCTACCGATTGGTCCAACATGGATTCTATGCGCCGCGCGGCGGAATTCAAATCGTTGCTTCTATCCTGTCGACGCGTGACCATTCGCTATCTAAAGGGTGACGAAGCGGTTCATGTTTATCTAAAGGCGATGTTGCAGACGCTTGGTTTCGAAGCGCACCCGTCCGCACATGTTGCTGCGGTAGGGATCGAGCGCGACAAGAACTATGTCTCCTATTCTGAAAAAAAGTCTGCGAATTGATTTGAAATCTTCTTTGAGGGTATAGAGCGCGAAACGGACCTAGTGGCGATCGATGTCGAGGACAAGGATTTAACATTTGCGCTCTGCACCGGTCCGGCGCTTGCGCACGCATTGGGCTTGTCCCTCCCCGTGTTGGTCACACTGCTCGACGTGGAAAGATTTGGCCGTTCGATCAACCTCAAAGAACAGGCAGATCATCTGCGGAATAGCGTGATATTCCAAACGTTGATCACAAACATCTCGCAGCAGACGTGGGAAAAAAGCGAGACGGCGAAGGATATTGTTTCCCAGCTCTACTTGCTGGGAAACAGAATTGGGAATCACATCGCATCCGACAAGCCTAGCTACGTCAAATTCGTGCGCGAGACGTGGGCGAAGTTGCAGCTGGAATACAAAGAGGAGTTTCCGAGAAACTTTCTCGATAATGTTGACCAAGCCGAAATGTTCAACGTCTTCCGTGATTGCTACGAGTGGTCACCTTTCCAGGCCTATCATGAGGATTTGGACCGTTACCGACTATCGATTTCGCAACCCGCGGAGCAAACTGGAGCACTGCGCGTTCACCATCAATTTATCGAAGATTGTCGCTGTGTAGTGATGGCGCGTGACAGCCTGGATGCTGCGCTTGTCGCGACTCCCAATGAAGAAGCGGAACGGAAGGTCAAGCCAATTGGAGCGGACTTCGTAAAGCAGTGTCCGCGCCTGGCGATGAAGCGTCTGAACGAGGCCAAGAAAATTATGGAGGCGGCTGGGAGTAAGGTTTTGCTTCGTGGTGTCGTCTAGCCGTGATTAAAATGTCATTCGAACACGTCGCCTTTCAGTTTCGCGGCCAAGGACAGCGAAGGGCGCCTGTGGTTTCGGACGTCAACTTCACCGTCCAATCAGGTCAGGTTATCGGGATCATGGGCGTGTCCGGCTCCGGAAAATCCACGTTGTTACGATTGGCCGCCGGCCTTCTTCGACCGACGGCTGGAAGGGTCCGCCTTGAAGGAGACAGTTTGCAAGTCGGTTTCCTCTTCCAGGATAATATCCTGCTGCCTTGGCGCACTGTTGGAGGAAATCTAGAATACCCGCTTGAGTCCATAATTAAGAATTCGGCTGCGAGGACAAATCGAGCGCAGCGCATTTGTTCCGAGATACGCCTGCCACCCGACATTTACTGGAACAGATATCCGTTCGAGTTGTCAGGTGGAGAAAGACGCAGGCTCGCGATAGGCATGGCTATTGTTCGGTCAGTGGACCTGCTTTTGCTCGATGAACCGACTGCACATCTTGACGACAAGAACAAGTGGCTCTTTCACGATCTTGTTCAGGCAATTGCAGCTGCGAATCGGCCGGCTGTGGTTGTGGTGACTCATGATTTGAGCGAGGCCATAACGTTATCCGATCGTTTGTTGATACTCGACGACGGCCATATCGTGAACGCGTTTCAGATACCGCTGGATCGGCCGAGGACGTTCGAGACTCGTGATACGGCGGAGTTTGTCGCTTTGCGGCGCGCAATCTCGGAGAAGCTCGCGGAGCTTTGGGGAATGGGGTCGTCATGAATCGCGCATCCCTAATAGGCGCATTGGGCGCACTGGCAGTCCTTTCCGTGTTGTGGGAGATCTACGCGGCAGGGACGAGCAAATCGGGCTTACATGGATTTGAGTCCCTCGCGCTATTTGCGTCGCAGCCCCCCGGCATTCAAACGAGCTTAGTTGTCGTCGTTGGTGCAATCGCAGAGTTGCTGATTCGAATCGTCGTCTGCATAGCAGTGGCGTATCCCCTGGCGCTCCTGACATCAGCACTAATTTTCTTGATGCCTTTCGGCCGGACCGGCGGGCAATTCTTTTTCGCCCCGTTGCGAGCAACGCCGCTGCTCGCTCTTGTGCCGCTTTTTAACTTCTGGTTCGGAGACGCTGAGTGGTCGCTTTATCTCTACATCAGCTTCGCGGTTTTTGTCTTCACTGTTGTAGGCGCGTTATCGGCATTGGCACGGATGCCGATGTCCATTCTTGACCAAGCAAAGATCATGAAAAATTCGCCGATCAAGACTCTGTTTGGGGTGCTAATACCTGCCGCGCACTATAACCTCGCTGGCACGCGCGAGGCTCTTGCTTCATTGATCTGGGCATTCGCTCTGGCGGCAGAGTTCCTATCATCAAATTCGGGGCTGGGGAGCTACGTAATCCAAGCGTATCAGAACAACAATGTCGGTCAATTGGCAGCGCTCTTGGCGATATACGCGCTGCTTGCGCTTTGCATGATTACGCTGCTGCGGGCCACCCAGGTGTGGTTTCGTTGGAATCAGGGAGGATGGGAAACATGAACCGAACATCAAAACTCTGGGCCGGATTCGCTATTATCGTCGTGGCACTGGGTGCCGTCCTGTATGGATGGCACACCATAAGCAGCGAGCGACAAGACAGCTCCGTTACAGTGGTGCGGTTTGGGATGATTCCATATGGAGATCACACCTACGCCATCATCGGCATCAAAAAGGGTTGGTTCAACGATGTCGGCATCGACCTTCAATACAAGACTATAAAGGACGAGCAGGTAGTTCCATTCCTGGAAAACGGCTCATACGACGTTGTCTCCACCTCTCCCGGCATACTGCTTGCCGGATATGATCATGCGCCAGACCTCGGAATGTTCGTCTTTGGAACGATGTTCCAAGGCTATGCAATCATGGCGCAACCAGATGGTCACTATAAGACATATGCACAATTCCTGGCTTCTGGTCTGTCACCACCCGCTGCGATCAAGGCCACGATCGATCAGATGCGCGGGAAGGTTTTTGCGTATCCGCCCGAGGGCGGAATTCAACCTTTTGTGCGCCTCGTACTAGAAAGTGGAGATATTTCCCGGACGGACTTCACTGCGCTTGTAGCGGACGATCCTATCGCGGTGAATGCAATGCGCACCAAGCGTGCCGATTTCCAAGTCGGTGGCGCCCCCTCACGGGTTACTCTCGAACGCGAAGGATTCATACCGATAGTAAGCGCAATTGACTTCGTACGTGCAGCGGCCGGTCATGCCGACAAAAGCGCCCTGACCGCCGTATTTCCCGACGGTTGGGGGACAACGCAGTCGTACTACAAACAGCATCATGATACCATTTTGCGTCTGGCGTCGGTGAATTTTAGAATAATTGATTACATTCAGCACCACCCTTTGGACGCTCTCGCCCTTCACCTGCCATACCTTGAGCAGGTGACGGGGCAGAAGTTCATGACGAAGGATGGCATGATAATCTATAATGATCTCGACCCGTTCTTCTCATTTGATCAACAATCCAGTTGGTTTAATGATCCTTCCGATCCGCTCTACGTCGACAACATATTCGATGCGGACATCGCTAGCTTCAAAGCACAGGGGCAGCTACGAAATGGCACACCCAAGTTAGCGGAACTAGTGCTCGCCAGAAATGTGTACGAGGAACTCAAGAATCTCCGCTCGCAGAGTGAGGCGCTAAGAAAGCGGTTGCAAACATTCGGTTTAAGCCGACTCTCAGAAGCTCAACAGGTGGAATATGCAGATGCGGAGACACGATTCACGAACTTCGATTTTCTCGATGCTGAACGGAAGTTTCAATCACTAGTTGCTGAGGCTGGTGCGTGAAGGTGGGCCGCACCGCGCTCGTTGCAACAGTCGCGCTGCTTCTGTTCGGGGGGCTTTGGCAGTGTGCGTGCGTGCTAGTCGGCCAGGGTAAAATTCCCGGTTTAGGTGACTTGATGAACGAGGCATTCGGAACGCTGAGTTACAATCCGTTGCTCGCTTCTCACCCCGAGTTGGCTGAGCCTGGACTTGGAATTCACGTAGTTGCCTCACTGCGTCGAGCGTCGATTTCCGTCTTCGGGGGTTTTGCGATCGGTATGATCTTAACGATAGTCGCGCGTTCTATGAAATTCGTAGGTCTGGCGCTTGTTGGCGTTCTGGATCTGCAAAGAGTGATGCCGCCGCTTATGTTTGTGCCACTGACAGTCTTTTGGTTTGCGCCAGGTGAAATGTCTATCATATTCGCGGCGACGGCTTACTCAGCCGCGACATTTGCACTCTTTTTCCTAGATGCACTTCGGCAAGCTGATGCACGCTTCACAGAGCTTATGGCGGTAGTCGGTGAAACTCGTTATCGGAGGTACACCTCGGTTCTGCTACTTGCCTCGCTGCCGACACTCCAGGGCGGCTTTCGGCTTTGCAGTGCAATCACTATAGGTATCGTGTTGGTGATTGAGTATTTCATTGGCCAGGTGGGTCTTGGGAAGGTTCTGCAGATTGCACTCTACGGTTACGATGTTCGATTGCTACTGGCCGCAGTTATTTGGTCGATTATCTTTGTGCTTGCCTTCGATCTAGTCGCGCTCGGTTTTGTGTGGCTATTTCGGCCAGACATGAGGCGTGTCAATGCACAGGCATGAAATGCCATCCAGGATACAAGGAGCTGTGTCGTTAAGCTCGGCTCAAGTCCTCGCTGCCGCTCAAGCTGGGCGCGCCAATCGGAGCGGATGTTATGAATGACAAGATAATTCAAGACCTTCGTGTTCAGGGTTGGTCTAAAATTCGGACTCTGCATCACTGCAGCGGATTTGAAGACCTTCTATTCAGCTTGGAATGTATTTTTTCTATCTGAATCCAAATATGTGTTTCGCCCTGGGCCTAAGCTTGAGGGCTACTTTCCTTATAAATCGGAGAGAGCCGGGCGGTCTGATGTTGCGGATCCCAAAGAGTTTTTTCACTTCTACGAATGGAGCTCATGCCCAGCGCACTGCGAGAAAATCACAACCGAAGTGTGGTGCGCGCTTAAGGATAGCGCTCTTGAGGTGTTAGAAGCAATCGAGAAATGCTGTGGCGTAAATCTCTGCGCGGATTTCAGCAGCAGCGCGCGAAAAATGCTTCGGGTGACCCATTACACGCCATATCCTTCGTCGCCGATGTTCGCCGCGCCGCATACCGATATCAATTTGCTATCGCTGCTCCCAAGGCCTACAGGAGGTGGATTAGAGGTTTTCGACAGACAATGTGAAAGTTGGCGCCCGCTTCCGGAAATGGCTGACGGTTGGGCGATTGTCCTAGTCGGTGACATGCTGGCGGAGGCTTCTAGCGGAGAGTTTGTGCCGGCTCTGCATCGCGTTTCGTGCTCTGAGTCCGAGCGAACTTCTTTGTCGTTCTTCGCAAACCCTCCTGATGAGGTACGGCTTTCTGCGCGTTGCACAGCTGGCGAACTATTGAGCAAACGGTCTGGCAGAATTTCGGTCAACTAGCGCGGACCAAGGTAGATTGCCACGTCTGAACTTGGGCCCTTTGGAAGGCTCCGCGGCCTAGCCCACCCAAATGGCCCGTGACCGCGGCCATCGCGAGAGTTCGCACGTCGTTTGGATTGGCCGCGGGGGCATCAAAGACTGGGACCTGCTGCCCGTTGTTCTCGATGGCGATTGGACACTGGTGACGCGCAACGCCAACGACTTTCGCGGACCGCCGAACGCGCCCGGCACGGCCGGACAGTATCAGCGTGCCGAGCTTCACGCCGGCCTCAGACTCTGAGAACGAGGAGGAGTAAATGGCTACCACCCGAAATGCGCCCTCTGGGGGCAATGGCGGATGCCGACGCAAGCCGTGGCGCCGTGCGGCCGCATCACCCGTCAATCATTAAGTCAATGCACCCAAGCAGTTCGCGAGTACGCATCCGGTGAGGGCCGCCTTGCGCTCGGAGACATAATTCCGAGTATCGCTGGTTCTCGTCACGGGACGTGACGCTCAAGACCTATGCGGTGCCTATGTCTGGACATAGTACGGTAGAACGCTTCGTCGTGACGGCGGATGCCCGGCGCCGCTGGTCGCGGACGGAGAAGCTGGCGATGGTGGGCGAGACCGCAGCGAACACCGTCTCGGCGGTTGCACGCAAGCACAACATCGCGCCGAGCCTGCTGTTCCGATGGAAGCGGGAGCTTGGGGGAGGCATACCTTCGTCATCGGCTGCGGCCGAGCAGCCATTCGTTCGTGTTGCGTTGCCCGCTCCGGTCTTAGCCTCTGAAAGCGCATCCGGGTCGGCCGATCGCACGAGGGACGGCGCTATCGAGATCGTGCTTTCCGGCAACCGCCGTGTGATCGTCGGAAAGAGCGTTGACGTGATTGCGCTGAAGCGCGTGCTCTCCATTCTCGAAGACAGACCTGTCCGCCATAGCTCGCAGAGCGACGGCGGATGATCCCCGTTCCAGCTGGCGCGCATGTCTGGATTGCGCCGGGACACACCGATATGCGCAAAGGATTCGACGGCTTGGCTTTGCGTGTGCAGGAGACGCTGAAGCGCGATCCGCATTGCGGCCATCTGTTCGCGTTCCGTGGCAAGCGGGGCGATTTGATCAAGCTGCTCTGGCATGATGGTCAGGGTATGTGCCTGTTTGCCAAGCGCCTGGAGAAGGGCAAGTTCATCTGGCCTGCGACGGTGGGCGACGCGGTGACGATCACGCCGGCACAGTTAGGCTATCTGCTGGAAGGGATCGATTGGCGCGCGCCGCAGCGCACCTGGCAACCGCAAGTCGCCGGTTGATCCACCAGCACGAAGGTCGCGATGGACAAGTTGCGACATCGTGACTCTCGCTATCGATCATAGCTCCAAAACATCGGCATTTTGTGATTCCATCGCGTCATGGCGAAGGTGGTCGATTCTCTTCCCGATGATGTCGAGACGCTGAAGGCGCTGGTCATTGCCGAACGGGTCAGAGCGGCCAATGCCGAAGCGCAGGCCCATGCGCTGGCGCTCCATGTCGAGAAGATGAAGTTCGAGATCGCACGGCTGCGTCACGAGACTTACGGACAATCGGCCGAACGCGGCGCATTGCTGGAACAGCTTGAGCTGCATCTCGCCGATCTGGAAGAGACCGCATCGCAAAGCGAGACGGCGGCCCAGATCGCAGCAGCGGCGGCAGCGCGGAAAAAGATTGCGGTGATTGCTTTCGAGCGTCGCAAACCGGCGCGCCGGCCCCTGCCGGACCACCTGCCGCGCGAACGCGTCGTCTATCCCGGCCCAACGGTGTGTCCCTGCTGCGGCGGCGAAGCCTTGCGCAAAATCGGCGAGGACGTGACCGAGATGCTGGAGGTGATCCCGCGACAGTGGAAAGTCATCCAGCATGTCCGCGAGAAGTTCTCGTGCCGAGCCTGCGAGACGATCAGCCAGCCACCCGCACCGTCCCATCCGATCTCTCGCGGGCGCGCAGGTCCCGCGCTCCTTGCCCAGATTTTGTTCTCAAAATACGGCCTGCATCTGCCGCTCAACCGGCAGAGCGCGGTCTACGAACGCGAAGGCATCAACCTCGATGTCTCGACCTTGGCCGATTGGGTGGGCGCTGCAGCGGCGACGCTGATGCCCCTCGTCGACTGCATAGAGGGTCATGTCTTCGCAGGCGACCGCATCCATGCCGACGACACGCCGGTCCCGGTGCTGGCCAAGGGCAAAACACGGACCGGACGATTGTGGACTTATGTTCGTGATGACCGGCCGTTCGGCGGACCTGATCCCCCGGCCGCTCTGTTCTTCTACTCGCGCGACCGTTCCGGCATCCATCCCGAGCAGCATCTACGGGCCTATGCAGGACTGATGCAGGCCGACGCCTATGCGGGCTTCAACAGGCTGTACGAACCCGCACGCAAGCCGGGCCCGATCACCGAAGCCGCGTGTTGGGCCCACGCTCGACGCAAGTTCTTCGATCTGGCGCGGATCGCCAAGGCGCCCATTGCCGTCGAAGCGATCGAACGGATCGATGCGCTCTTCGCCATCGAGCGCAAGATCAATGGTGCCTCGCCGGAACGCCGCCTCGCCGTACGCCACGAGCACAGCGAACCGCTCATCGACGAGCTGGAGATCTGGTTGCGCCAGCAACGCGCAACGCTCTCGTCCAAAAGCGAGACCGCCCGCGCTATCGACTACAGCCTCAAGCGATGGCCCGCCTTCACGCGCTTTCTTGACGACGGCCGGCTCTGCATCTCCAACAATGCCGCCGAACGCGAAATACGTCCGATCGCCGTGGGCCGACACAACTGGACCTTCGCCGGCTCCGATGAAGGCGGCAGACGCGCCGCAGCGATCTACACGCTCATCAACACCGCCAAGCTCAACGGCGTCGATCCGCAAGCGTGGCTCGCTCACGTGCTCGGCTGTATCGCCGATCACCCCGCCAGGCACATCGCCGAGCTGCTGCCGTGGAACTGGAAACGCGCATCGATCGCGGCCGCTGCCTGACGCCGAGGCGTCAACGTCAGGCTCTCAGCTACCCGTGGCCTTCACCGGATGCGTACGTTCGCGAAGACCCTCACGCGCAGCAACCAATTTGCTCGCTGCGAAGCTTCGGTCATAGCCGGCGTATCCGCCGAGTACCACTTCCCGCACCGATTGCGAATGCCGAAGCAGCATCACCAGGTGTTCGCCGCTTGGTCCCTTTGTTCCCGCCAGCCAGTTTCTGACAGTCCGCTCGCGCGCGCCCGTCCAGCGCATAACAGTCTTGTTCGCGCGATGTGTTTTACCAAGGTCGTTCCGTAACGCAGCGGAAACCATCTTGGCATAATTGGCCGTTTTGTCTCTGCGGTTCCTCGCATTCGGCAATACTGTGCCTGTTTTCGGAATCATGTTGCCGCTCCTCCGCGCTTAGACTGAAAGTCAGAGGCCGTGAGGCATAAGGACGGGTTTTCGATATCCGAAAAGCCGACATGTCCCTGGCGCCAAAAAAAGTGACGCAAGGGTCGGTGGTGTGAAGAGTAGGCGTGACACGAACGATGCCGAGCGCACGGTGCCGCAGGATGGCATGGTGCGGGCCGCCGAATATGTGCGCATGTCGACGGATCACCAGAAATACTCGACCGAGAATCAGGCTGACGCGATCCGTGAATATGCTGCACGCCGCGGAATCGAGATTGTCCGTACCTATGCAGATGCGGGCAAGAGTGGCCTGAACATTGGCGGGCGCGATGCACTGAAACGGCTAATTGCCGACGTCGAGGGCAAGCGGGCGGACTTCGTCACGATCCTCGTCTATGATGTGAGCCGGTGGGGCCGGTTCCAGGATGCCGACGAAAGCGCCTACTATGAGTACATCTGCAAGCGCGCCGGCATATCCGTTCAATACTGCGCGGAGCAGTTCGAAAATGATGGAAGTCCTTCCTCCGCCATTGTGAAAACCGTCAAACGGGCGATGGCGGGAGAATACAGCCGCGAACTATCCGTGAAGGTGTTCGCCGGGCAATGCCGACTGATCGAGCTTGGATATCGACAAGGTGGGCCGCCAGGTTTCGAACTCAGGCGCCGTCTTATTGATCAGACTGGCGCCTCCAAGAGCGAATTGGCGCGCGGCGAGCAGAAAAGCCTGCAAACCGACCGCGTCGTTCTGGTGCCAGGACCGCCTGAGGAGACGGAAACCGTCCGCTGGATGTATCGAACCTTCGTGGAGGCTGGAAAGCCAGAACGAGAAATCGCCCAACTTCTCAATGATAAAGGCATCAGCACCGATCTTGGACGCCCTTGGACGCGCGGCACCGTTCATCAGGTTCTCATCAACGAGAAATATGTCGGCAACAATGTCTGGAACAAATCATCCTTCAAGCTGAAGAAAAAGCATGTCCGCAATAACCCGGACATGTGGATTCGTTCAGAGGGAGCATTCGCAGGTATCGTCGATCGGCTCCTTTTCGATGCCGCCCAGTCGATAATCCGAGACCGCTCGCAGAGGCTCACTGATGACCAGATGCTGGAATCGCTGCGGGTCCTTCTGGCGTCGCGCGGCTATCTCTCAGGTATCGTCATCGACGAAGCCGATCAATTGCCGTCGAGCAGCGCCTACCAAAATCGTTTCGGCAGTCTGCTCTCTGCCTACCAGCTAGTCGGGTTCACGCCTGACCGGGACTTTCAATACATAGAGATCAACCGATCCTTGCGCGCCATGCATCCTGGCGTCATGGCCGACACGATCGCTGGAATCGAAAACGCTGGCGGCGACGTCGTCCAAAATCCTGCGACCGACGTTCTTACAATCAACGGCGAATTTACGGCGTCCCTGATTATCGTGCGCTGTTGCGCGACCGGTGCCGGCTCTCTGCGCTGGAATATCCGCTTCGACACTGGGCTATCGCCGGACGTGACCATTGCCGTACGCATGGATCGGCAAAACCGACACGCCCTGGACTATTACCTATTGCCGAACCTCGATATGAGCGCACCGCGTCTGAGATTGGCTGAACACAACGGCGTCTCGTTGGACGCGTATCGGTTTGAAACGTTGGAGCCGCTGTTTGCCATGGCCGCGCGCACGAAATTGCTGGAGGTCGCTTGATGACGACTACGTCCACTCCTGAGGTCCGGGTTATTCCCATAGACCAGATTACGATTGTGAATCCGAGGGCCCGCAACAAGAAGACCTTCAATGAGATCGCCTCGAATATCGCCGAGATCGGCTTGAAGCGCCCGATTACGGTCGCGCGCCGCGATCATCCTGACGGCCCTCGTTTTGACCTCGTGTGCGGTCAGGGACGGTTGGAGGCGTATCAGTCGCTTGGTCAGATGGAGATTCCGGCACTCGTCGTCGAGGCCGACAATGAGGACTGCCTTGTTATGAGCCTGGTTGAGAATCTGGCGAGGCGGCAGCATCGCGCCATCGACCTGTTGCATGACATCGAGGGGCTGAAGCAGCGTGGCTATCGCGACAGTGAGATCGCCACCAAGACAGGTCTGACGATAGAATATGTGCGCAACGTCCTGCGTCTGCTCAAGCACGGCGAACATCGGCTTCTTCGAGCCGTCGAAGCCGGTCAGATGCCCGTCAGCATCGCTGTCGAGATTGCAATGGCAGACGATGTCGAAATCCAAAGTGTCCTGCAGCAGGCCTATGAAAAGAAGCTTCTCAGAGGCCATAAGCTAATTGCCGTCAAACGGCTGGTGGAGCAACGGCGTCTGCGCGGTAAGGGACGTCGACCAGCCGAACCGAGCCGCGAGCGGCCAATGTCGGTGGATCGGTTACTTCGTACCTATCGCGACGACACCGACAAGAAGCGCCGGCTGGTGCGCAAGGCGGAAACAACCCGGGACTGTCTGATATTCGTGACGGAGGGTTTGCGGAAACTTCTTGCCGACGACAATTTCGTGACGCTGCTGCGGGCGGAGGGGCTCCACACGCTTCCGCGCAATCTCGGCGACCGCCTTCAGGCAAGGGGTACGTAATGACTGGCCGGCGCAGAGTTTCCGATATTGAAGTGAAGATGGCCTTCGAGAAGGTGGGCCTGCGTGTCGCTATCGCTGACATTCAACCGCTCAAGCTCGTCGCTCCCGCCCTCAAAAAGTCCTCGAAATATCTTCAAATCGCAACTTCTATCAGGGAGGTCGGAGTCATAGAGCCGCCCGTGGTGGTGCGAGATCGAGAAACGCAGGGAAAATATCTCCTGCTTGATGGTCACCTTCGCGTTGAAGTCCTCAAAGATATGGGCAAGACCGAGGTCGATTGCCTGATCTCCACGGATGACGAAGCTTACACTTATAACAAGCGGGTGAACCGCCTCGCCATTATTCAGGAACATCGGATGATCCTGAAGGCTATAGAGCGCGGAGCCTCCGATGAGCGGATTGCGAGGGCGCTCAATATCGACGTGAAGACGCTGCAAACGAGAAAGCAGCTGCTTTTCGGCATTTGTCCGGAAGTTGTCGAATTGCTCAAGGACAAGCACGTAACTGTCAAGGCATTCGCGGCGCTCAAGAAAATGCTGCCGTTGCGGCAAATTGAGGCCGCCGAGCTGATGACAGCAATGAACAAGTACACGGTCCCCTATGCGGACTCGCTTCTGGCGGCCACACCGCAATCGCAACTCGTCGATCCTGGGAAACCGAAAGCGCCAAAGAAAATGAGCAATGAACAGTTGGCGATGATGGAACGTGAATCTGCCAATCTCGATCGAGAATTCAAAATAGCAGAGCAGGCCTACGGCACTGACCACCTCGATCTTGTGTTAGCGAAAGGCTATCTAGCCAAGCTTCTCGGCAATGCCCGCATCGTTCGCTACCTCGCCCAGCATCAACAGGAACTGCTGTCGGAGTTTCAAAAGATCGCGGAGCTGGAAAGCGCTGCGGCATGAGAGCATGAGCAGCCGGTCGCACCGTACGCAGTGATTGAGGATGGGGACCCGGACCCGATAAGCGCGGGGACCGCAGGAGACGCCGCACTGTGGGGCGGATCGATTGCGGTGGCGGGAATGGCGGCGAACCCGTTCGGAGCCCGCTAGGCCGGAAAGATATTCCCGGCTGTCATAATGAAGGGTGCCACGGCTCGCCATCGACCGGGCCGTGGCATCGCTTTTTTTCCCGACGCTGTGGAAGTCACCGGTCACCTCGGCGCCAGGTTCAGGACTTAACGAATCAGCCAGACGCCAAACCGGTTTTGCTATAACTCACCAGAGGGCTGGGGCATCGGATGGCACTTTTCTGGGGAGATAAGCTGGGCGAGGAGACCGATGGCCTAGATATTCTGGGTATTCGAGGGCTCGACCAATCGCTGGAGACCGCACTTGCCAACGGGATCACCACGATTTCGTTGCGCGGACGCTATTTCACCGTATTGCCCTGGCTCGTCGGGGAATTCTTCGAAGCCGATAAACTCACGGGCGCCACCGTCTTTGATTTGGATCGGCTCCGAATTTTTTGTAGCCGCGTAGAATACCTGATATTGGCGTGCACCACGCTTGACGAAGCCGTTGGAGATAACGGCGGCGCATTGGGTTCCGTCTCGCATCGCGACGTTATGGACCAACTTCGATCCGGCGCGACGATACCGTTTCCAAAGACTCCACGTAGCGCGTTGTTGGGGACATATTTTGGCCCCTCTCGCGCGATTGGGCTTGTAAAGACCTCCCAAAGTGGAGCGCCGGAGCCTATCGCCCTCACGCCTCGCGGCAAAGAGATCTGGAGCGTCCGCAACGCGGCCATCGGAGAGGGAAGTCTCCGGCGCCTTCTTTGGGAAGCCGACACACTGAGCCCATCCGAAGTTCGAACGGTTACTCCGCATTTTTCCCTCATGGGTCTTTCACATGCGAAGGCGGAAGCTGAATGTCTGCGGCAGGCATTGCAGAACCCTTGGGAGCCGTTAGGCAAAGGAGCGTCGGTAACGGAGGCGTACGCAAGGTTTGTTGATACCCTTGCATGGCTTCGGACAAAAGCGGGTCAGGCATCGCTACAAGCTGATCGTCTGTTGGCCGACAATTACCGCCGTGTCATTGACTCAGGTGCCAGCGAAGGTGGGGTGACAACGGCTTGGGCGGAATTTGAGTGGCGGCGCAGACTACATTTCGCACTGGAGCTGCTGCTCAGCGCAGTGTGCACGACACTGAGCGAAATCGAACTAGCTACAATCAGTGAGATCATCGATCAGTGGTCCGACGCGTCCGACCTCCCGCCTGCGTTGACGCAGAATTGGCCCGAAGCGCACCTCGCATGGACGCGACGTGGAATGGAAGCGGTGGCCAGTGTGCCCGATAGCATTTTTCTTGAAACGGTTCCGATACAGACGATAAGGGATCTTTCACCACATGCACGCGGATCCGCTGCGGTTGCTCTCCTCGCTGGACTTGCCGCGCAGAGCCGGACCCTGCGAAGCAAGGGACTCTTTCCCGACCGAGATGGCGCAGGTGAGCGGGTGCTGGCTTTGGTGGAAGGCGCCGCCGAAGAGCCATTCCATCATACAATCGAGCAGCTCGCTAGGGTCGTCACAGAAGCTCACTTCGCCACCACGTTTCGGAAGATGGCAAATGGGCAAAAATGCTCGTTGCGATTTTTTCCAGAAGGTCCCCGCTTACGATCCACCGGCCTCTCCGCAAACCCCGGACAAAGTGGCAGTCGGCTCGGGAACATCATCCGGGTATTGAGAGACGCAGGCTTCGATGACATTGCAGGCGCCGCATGAGACGGAACGTCCTGAATTGGTTATGCGGGCAGTTCAAAGACGCGAGTCATGCAATTGTCCTAACTCACAATATCGACTTCCTTTTCGTCCAAAGTGTTCTTCTGCCGAAGCTAAGATCGGCCGGAAGTCCACGGCTCACGATCTTCGCTGACGCCAATTGCGCTTCTGGCACCTACCGCGATCAAAATTCCCTGATAGACGGATTGGGCATTCGATACCGCGTCGTGCCCATTGATTTAGGCCCGATGCGGCGGTTTCACGCGAAGGCCATTCTTCTTGGCAGCCCTCAGCGCGCTATATGCGCAATCGGCAGTGGAAACCTTACTCACGGCGGCATGAGCGCCAATCATGAGGCTTGGATTTTTGGCGATTTGGCCGGAGAAAAAGCCGCCCTCCTAACAAGCTTGCGGGACTATGTCCGCTCACTGGCAGCCACGGTGCCGCTCGGCGAACCGGTGCAGGACGATATGGATGCCGTGTTCGACCAGGAGCATACCTGGATCGCCGGCTTGCCCGAGCCCTCCGGATTGCTGACGGCGCCATCTGACCGGCCTGTCCTCGATCAGATCGCCGACGTCGTAGGCGCCGAGATAAGAGCGATTTCGGTGCTTACGCCTTACTTCGATCCAGATGGTAAAGCTCTAACCGAGATACACCGGCGTTTTGGTGCGCCTGTCACTGTCGGCATTCAACCTGGTCGGGAAGGACTGTCCAGCAAGGCGGCGGCTGCACTTCCTAAGGGCATAATGTTGAAGACGGTTGATTGTTTGGAGGACAGAAGACCGAGTTTCATCCATGCGAAAATCATCGCCTTTCATCGGACCGCCGATGTCGTTTTGGCGATCGGAAGCGCGAATTGTTCGCAGGCAGCCCTGCTCGCCAATCGGAATTGGGGCAATGCCGAGCTGATGGCGATAAATTCATTGACGCCAGAGGCGTTCGCGGAATTCTTTGGTGAGCTCGTACAGTCCAACGAAGCACCCAATTTGCCCGCCAAGCCACTATCGGACGAGTGGGACTCAGATGTTTCCGAAGTTCGCATTCTTGCCGCCAGACAGGAGGGGGACACACTCGAGATAGCATTCAAGAGTGCGATGCCGCTTTCGAATTTGATGGTAGAAGCAAGGGAAGGCACATGGCGCTGCGTCCGGTTTGACGACAAACGCGGCGTGGCTGTCTTTCCTGCGCCGATTAGAATGCGCTCAGCCGAACTCACTGGGCAAACCCCAACTGGAGAATGGGTTAGAAGCACAAGAACCTGGATCGACGACGAGGCAAGTTTGGCCGCCCCCGCCGCCCTCAGACGTGTTTTCCGGAGACTTCAGGACGCCGAAACGTCGAACGATTCGGCGGATGCCTTCCGCGCCGTTCTGGACCAGTTCCGCGACTATTTGCGTGATCCCGAAGTGTCGCGCCGAAGAATGCGTCGAGATGAACAGGACGACCGACCGTCAGCTCCATACGATCCCGCAGCCGTCTTTTCAGATGATTTTGGGAAGGGCCTCGCGTCCTCTCAGCGCCACTCAGACCTGAGTCGGTTTCAACAGAACATACTAGGAATCGTCGAAGCCATCTTCGCTGTCAGCTCAGGAAGCGGCCATGGGGGCGGGCGTGATATCGATCCCGCTGCCAATGGCGAAGAA
Source organism: uncultured Alphaproteobacteria bacterium (assembly GCA_963760345.1). Classification (GTDB taxonomy): domain Bacteria; phylum Pseudomonadota; class Alphaproteobacteria; order Micropepsales; family Micropepsaceae; genus Rhizomicrobium. Next base: position 178,256 of record CAVXCU010000001.1, on the reverse strand, counting down.
CCAGATCCAGACATTGAAGAACAGAAGATAACACAACGATCAAGTTCGACACCAAATGCGAAAACCGCAGCCCAGCTACGTCGGGCGCTTGAGGCAATGGAGGCAGCCTTAGTCGATCCATCGTTTGTCACCGCCCGCAGACCCGAATTATTGGGGGCTGATATTGCGCTGGCGGCGATCCTGCTAGTGAAAGGATTGGCTGACGGCCATCTCGAAACTGAGGCATATCGGACAATTACCAGGAAACTGTGGACTCAGCTGTTCTTCGGTCCTCACGGCGACGGCGCGGGTAGTATCGCGAGGAGAATGTCGGATCTGGACGATGCAGCCCGCAACCGATTTGTAGCGGCGTTTGCCTCGCCCAAATTATCTGCGGCGCTGGTCCTTTGGTCTCTACCAGAATGGCAGGCGGCCGACCCCGAAGCGCTTTGGTTCTGGATGTCGACCTGTCAGTTGCAGTATCGGTATTCTTGGCTCTTCTCCTCCGCTCCGCCCGACGCGGTGATGGCCGAGCTCGGACATCAAGCCACGCTTTTGCCGCCAAATCAGCGCGAGGCTGCAGTCGCGACCTGGGTGAGTATGGTTCGTGGTGGCGAGGCATTGCGTCTGCTGTTTGATGCATTGACGCCTATCTCACATCTCGAACTCGTGAAGGTGGCAACTGCCACTGAAGTCGGTCCCCATGATCTTCTGTGGCAAGCGAAGGCTCTAGCGTTTCCTACCCAACACTATCGTCGCGAGAAGAGCGTCCATGCGGAGGTGCTGCTGCTGGGCAAATCGACGCCGCGGAAGTTCAAAGGAGATCATTTGGTGCCGGTTCGGGATCTGCTTGCGAGCAAAGTCTTGCAGCTTCCTTCGCGCGCAACGGCAGAAATTGAGCGTTTTATTGACGCTTCCAAGGTCGTGCGGGGTTAATCTCGTTCCACCGATCGACCGCGAATATACGCTGGCTTTTATGCCATATAGCGGCGATATCACTGGAATCAGCAAAGGGTGGCGCATAATGGAAACCCTATTGCGTGAATTTTTCTATCCAATACTGGCAGACGATGATTTTTGCACTTTTGCCGAACACACGTTCGCGCAGGCCCGGGCTGGGTGTTGGCATACGTCGCCATTGAAGCTTGTTGACAACCTGCTGATTGGTTCGATCGGCAGCAGAACGCAAGCGCGCTGTCGCCGCGTCTAACTAAGAAATCTCCAGTTTGGATCATTCCATTTGGCACACCGCCAGTTATACGAGCGTCAGGAACTGCCGAACGACGCTTGACTGCGCCGGTCCAGCTCCTTTTGGGTCCCCTTGCCGGGGCGGGAATTTCACCCGTTGGAAGCATCGGGCTTGGCCTGACGCACCGTAGTGGATGCACGGATGGGTTTTGCCGGTGCCGGTGCCGCCGGATTCCGACGAATCCCACGGTCAGCATCGTTGCCGAGGCCGATTCTGACCCCGCCGGCGGATTCAAGGATTGCGCTGTTGTCCAATTCAGCCAACACTGGTTTTCTGGAGGTGAGACCAAATGCGCTCCATCACGTCCGCTGACGCAAAAAACAATTTCGGCGAGCTGATCGATCTAGCCAGGGCCGCACCCGTGGCCGTGACCAAATACGACCGGCCAGTCGTTGTGGTCATGGCGGTCGAGGAATATGAGCGGCTGAAATCCAGAGATCAGGGTAACAAGAAAAATCGTCAGGATTCTGCGGAAAGACAAAAACTCCGGTGAGGTTATCTCAACTCAACCGCACTACATGAATTAAACGAGGACAAACGGTGCAAACGATCCCTGAAATCGGCCAACTTGCAATTGTTCGCAAGCGCCCTTTCGTCGTCACCGAAATCATTCCATCGGCGCGCGGCCTATGCGGCGAAGCAGCTAGAAAAAATCACTTAATAAAGCTCTCGTCGGTTGAGGATGACGGCCTTGGGGAAGAGCTGCAAGTTATCTGGGAGCTTGAACCGGGGACGGCCGTCCATGAAAAGTCGACGCTTCCCGATCCCATGTCATTTGACCCCCCAAAACGCCTTCAGGCATTCCTAGATGCCGTACGTTGGGGTGCCGTCTCCCAGGCTGATGACAAAGCACTTCAATCTCCTTTTCGTAGCGGCATAGAGATCGACGAATATCAACTTGATCCGGTTGTTCGGGCACTCTCTATGCCGCGGGTCAATCTGTTAATCGCCGACGATGTCGGCCTTGGCAAAACAATAGAAGCCGGTCTCGTAGTCCAAGAAATGATCCTACGTCATAGAGTCCGGACGGTTCTGATCGTTTGCCCGTCATCTTTGCAGGTGCAGTGGAAGGAGGAGATGCGGGACAAGTTCGGTCTCGAGTTTCGCATTGTCGACAGTGAAGCTATCAGCGCTTTGAGACGTAAGCGCGGGATCCACGTCAATCCATGGTCGCATTTCCCGCGACTCATTACGTCGATCGATTTTCTAAAGCGCGAGCGTCCACTGCGCACGTTCCGCGAGACACTACCTTCGGGGGATCAACCGACTTTCCCGAGGGCCTACGATCTGATGATCGTTGATGAGGCCCACAACGTCGCCCCTTGGTGCACAAGTTCGCACTCTCTATCTACCGCCTATCAAGCTCGATAGTATGGAGAGTAATCCAGCCGCGCCGGCGATTGGTGTGCCGGTGGTGCCGTTCCCGCGTTGGATGCGTTGTTCGCTGTGTGACACCCTGGCGACGGTGGAGTCCGGCGTTTTTAAGTTAATCCAAGATCCCTATCGACCAGACAAAACTGAATACGTTCACCAGGGATGTCTCAAGAGTCAGGGCGGCCGAGCACCGTCGGCGTTGTCGATACGATTCCTGCTGGCATGTCGTGAGGGACACCTGACAGATTTTCCCTGGCTGGCTTTTGTCCACAAGGGAAATGTACCGTGCCGGCCGGCAACGCTGAGCTTGCGCGAATTTGGTGCCTCTGGAGATGCTTCGGATATTGTCGCTAAGTGTCACACTTGCGGCATTGAACGTCGCATGGCCGATGCCTTCGACCCGGATTCTCCTTTCTCCTGCACCGGCCATCATCCACACCTGCGGTTGTTCGAAAAAAACTGCACGGAAACAGCCAAGACCATTCTTCTTGGTTCGTCCAATAGCTGGTTCCCGACAGCACTGTCGGCACTTTCGATACCGCGGGCGACAGACAAATTGGGCAAACTTGTTGAGGAGCAATGGGCCGAGTTGAAAGATACTGACGATATCGACGAGGTTCGTTTGCTACGCAAGAAGCTGCAGAAATTTCAGTCGCTGATCCCGCTATTCTCCGAATACACGGACGAAGCAATCTGGGGTGCAATTGAAAGCAAGCGTGTTGGCGGGCAACAGGGCCAAGCGCCGCCTGAAGACCTCAAGCTGCCTGAGTGGCTTGTCTTCTCCAATCCTCACTCCGCCGCTGAAAACCGCGATTTCAAACTGAGACAGGTTGCCCCTCCTAAAGGCTTTGAGTCCTTGTTCGAAGAGACCGTGCTGGTAGAGCGCATTCGTGAAGTACGTGCGCTGCTCGGCTTTACTCGTATCGAGTCAAATTCCGATTTTGCAGAAGCCACCACGCTCAAGGATGGCCGCATGACAAAGTTGAGCCGCGAAAGCCCAAAGTGGCTTCCGGCTTCAGAAGTCCGCGGCGAGGGCATTTTCCTGCGTCTCCGTGAGGAGGTGTTGCTCGCTTGGCAGGACAAACCCGCCGTGCAACAGCTCCAACAAGAGTTTTCTAAATCGCATAAGACTTGGCGCAAGCTCAGGAAGCTTGAGCCGCTTGACGACAACTTTCCCGGTATTCGTCTCGTGTTGCTACACTCTTTGGCCCATGCCCTGATGCGCCAGATCGTTCTCGATTGCGGGTACACATCGGCCAGCGTGCGCGAGCGCCTCTATTCCCGGCAACCAGTCGAAGACGGCGGCCCTATGGCGGGTATTCTGCTTTACACAGCTGCGCCGGATAGCGAAGGCACACTGGGAGGGCTCGTTGAGTTGGGCGACCCGCTCACTCTCGGTCGCCATCTGCAGCAGGCACTCGAAAGCATGCGCCTGTGCGCCTCCGACCCGCTGTGCTCGGAACATCGACCCGACCTACTTGGCCGCGGTATTCAGGGTGCCTGTTGTCATGCCTGCCAATTTTCGCCGGAGACATCCTGTGAACGAGGTAATCGGTATTTGGATCGTTCGGTGTTAGTGAATACTTTCTCAGCCCGCGGCACCGCGTTCTTCGATTGACATGATGTCCGACGATTTCGCTGCCACCGTCACGAGTTTAGTCCGGAAGGCCCCGATGGTGTGGCTGATCTCGGCATGTGAAGCCATGCGTAGCCTTTCTGCTACTGCCAATTCAGAATTAGTTCTCCAACGATTGCCTACCACGGCCAATGCAGACGCTTCGTTCCTGATGGCCGCTGCCGTGCGCTTAGCATCGGGGCAAATGTCTTGGGAAGCCCTAAGCTGGACCATTCAAACCGCGTCGATTGCTTTCCACCGCCTGCAGGCTGAACAGCACATCGAACTTCTTTGGTCTGGCCCCTCGCCTGCAAACCAATTACCGGCCCGCCGCATAGATCAGGCCCTCTACGATCTTATCGCCAACGCAAAGCGTGAAATCCTGATAATCACCTTCGCCGCAGCGAAGATTGAACGACTGACCGGAGAACTTTCGAAAGCGGCACCGGCAGGCGTAAAAATTCGCTTGATTCTCGAGTTTGAAGAATCATCAGAGGGACAGCTGAGCTACGATGCGTTGAGGGCCTTTCCCACCGCGCTGGTACAGGTATCCGAGATCTATCAGTGGCCCGTCGAAAAGCGGGAGCGAAATCAGGCAGGCCGTCCTGGAAAGCTCCATGCAAAGGTCGCAATAGTCGATGATATCGCTTTGGTTTCGAGCGCCAACCTCACTGACGATGCATTCACGCGTAATTTTGAGATTGGCCTACTGGTAAAAAACCCAGAATTTTTGACCACGGCAAAAACATATTTCGACTCTCTGATTGCCGTCGGAACGCTGAGCCGATTGCATGGGGAGCGCTAACAGAGACCCAAAAATCCGCAGCGATTTCGACGCTGTCATTCGATCTCAGTTCCTCTCGCGCTCCGAAAACGACGCTGGCGGTATCGAAATGCGGCACTTCGTTGCTTAACCATTCAACATGAAAATGCCCTTGTAGCGAACCGAGATTCAGGGATGGAAGGCCAGATCGAAATAGACCTGTCCGTGACACGGCATTTTGAGGCTGGGGCAATCGTCTTGGCTATGTTGGCACTGTCGGGAGCTAGCGACGAGGTGAGAGCGGGCCTGATATATTCACTGTGCCATAGGGCCCTCAGGGCGAAGTTCGATCTGGCAAGCCCAGAGTCATGCATCGAGCAGCCTCTGAAACCGATCTATGTATTCCGTAGCGAAGGGGAATTGGCCAAGGATTTCAGGAAATTCGATCGCCTCATTCGTAGCAGGCTGATCGCGGCCGACATGGCGTTTGTGCTGCTCAAGAAGAAGACCGGGACACTTCCTGACCTGCTGCCGAAGGGGTTGGAAAAGCTCTCGCTCAATGAATTGTCCGAGTGGGTGGGCCGAAAACATCTAAAGTCCCGAAAGCGTGGCATAGAGATCGAACCCGGCAACATCGAAAGCCGGATGTGGCGGCCGAGCCAAGCTGTGATCCACATTGCAATGGCGCTCGCCGTCTTCACTCAAGCTTATGATCGGGAAGGCCACGGAAAGGTTCATCCGGTCGAGATTCTTGGGCAGCCAGAGCTTATCGATTGGCTGATTTCGACCGCGAATGAGTATGGCGATCTCATCGAGCAACACGGTATTTTGGGTGCCAAAGCGCCCGCGTTGATCCGCATCCGCCTCGCCCAGGCCTAGGTTCAAAAAACTTTTCATTTTGTGAACTCGATCCGGTTCCGAACCTCCGTCACGATCCGATGCACGGTCGTCATGGGACGACAGTTTTCGGTTACGTAACGGAGAACTAAGGAGCGAGCAAAATGAGCGAAAGTACCGATTGTAAGGCCAAGCCGCCAATAGAATCGCTGATCCAAGAGATTGAAACAGGGGCCAATAAGGCCGACGACCATGTCATGGCAGCGGCGTTGCGCCTGCGGGAACTGCGGCAGCGAGTAGAAGGTGGCGAACTAGGCGAAAACGTGAAGTGGATGGCGTGGGCGCGCGCGAGTTTCCAGAAAATCTCGATCTCGCGGCTGTATGAGTTGAGCGCGATAGCTGATGCCAGAGATCCACGCGCCGAACTCGAACGGCAGCGCGAAATGACATGCGAAAAGGTAAAAAAGCACCGTGAGAAAAAAACCGCGCTCGAGCGCGCAATGGAGCCCGAGCGCAAGGAACTCATTGCTTGGGCCAAGACCGTTCCCATTGATGAGGTGAGGCTGTCGCTGCGTGGAATCCGGATTCGGACAAACACCGGAAACATTCCACCTGCGAGCCGCGCCGTAGGGGTCGCCAGCCTGCATTAGCCAGGAATTATAGAACGGGCACGAGTGGAGCCTTGCGACGTATTTCGCATCGCCTCATTTCCTCTGTGCCTCGAGAGAAGGGGTAAGCCGTGAACAATCTCAGCATCCGGTACCAGCCGATCGAGGCGCTGAAGCCGCGCGAGCACAATCCGCGCACGCACTCGAAGAAGCAGCTGCGCCAGATTGCCAACAGCATCAAGGAATTCGGGTTCGTGTGCCCGGTGCTGGTCGATGCCGACAACCGTATCGTTGCTGGACACGGCCGGGTCGAAGCCGCGAAGCTCAAAGGTCTGAAGGAAGTGCCCACGATTTGTGTCGCGCATCTCTCGGAGGCGCAGATCAAGGCTTACGTCATCGCGGATAACAAGCTTGCGATGAACGCGGAGTGGAACACGGAGCTGTTGCGAATCGAACTTCAGCAGCTGTCAGTCGAGCACGGCTTTGACGTGACACTGACTGGTTTCGAAACGGCAGAACTCGACATTCTGCTGGGGACCTCGGACGACGAACTGGACGAAGCCGACCAAGTGCCAGAAATCGATCGGTCGCAGCCGGCTATATCGCGGCTGAACGACCTCTGGCGGATAGGCAAGCATTTCGTTTTGTGCGCGGACGCGACCAAACCTGAGTCCTATGACAGGCTCCTGCAGGGCCAAAAGGCCGATCTCGTTTTCACGGATCCGCCGTATAACGTGAAAATTGATGGGCATGTCAGCGGGCTCGGTCGGAACCATCACCGCGAGTTTGCAATGGCTTCGGGCGAAATGACCGAAGGCGAGTTCACGGATTTCCTGGAGTCAGTCTTCCGGAATCTGGCCACGTTCAGCACCGACGGCTCGCTGCACTACATCTGCATGGACTGGCGGCACATATGGGAACTCCTGGCAGCAGGCCGCAAGGCCTATACCGAGTTCAAGAATCTCTGCGTCTGGAACAAGACCAACGGCGGCATGGGCAGCCTCTATCGCTCGAAGCACGAGCTCGTGTTTCTTTTCAAAAATGGCAGCGCACCCCACGTGAACAATGTCGAGCTGGGCAAGCACGAGCGCTATCGCACCAATGTCTGGGACTATGCTGGCGTCAACACGTTCCGCGCCAACCGGGACGAGGAGTTGGCGGCGCATCCAACGGTCAAGCCCGTCCGAATGGTTGCAGACGCAATCCGGGATACTTCGAACCGCAAGGCCGCTGTCCTGGACGCTTTCGCCGGCAGCGGCACGACGCTCGTTGCAGCCGAGCAGACCGGGCGGCGCGGCTACGGCCTCGAACTCGACCCCCACTATGTCGATGTCGTGGTCAGGCGGATGACACAGACGCTGGGCGAGCAAGCCGTGCTCGCGCGCAGCAACGAAAGCTTCGATGAAATCGCGCGCTGGCGCGCAACCGGTATCGAATGATCATTGAACGCCACGGTGCCCGCGGCCACGCGGGCACCGTGGGCAGATCCGACCCGTGGCCGACCAGAAAGGAGACAAATGCAATTATGAGAGACCCAACCAATGAGCAACGACAAAGACAGCAGACAGAACGAGAACAAATACAACATTGGGTATGGCAAGCCGCCAAAGGTGGGATGCTTCAGGCCGGGTGAATCCGGCAACCCCAAGGGCAGACCGAGGAAGAAGAAGGATCCGCAAGAGAAGAGTCTCGCTGCAGCGTTCGCCGGCGCCCTCGAAAGTGAGGTGACGGTAAAGGACGGTACGAAGGAAGTTCGCATCTCGCGCAAGCAGCTGATGGTCCGCAGCCTGGTCGAGAAGTCCGCAAAGGGCAGCAAGCGTTCCTTTCGCAAACTCATCACCCTTAGAGACGCGGTCGAGAAGCATCCGGACGGGTCGATCGTCATGACAATGTGCGAGATCACGGCCCTGCCGGGCCGCCCGCAGATCACGTATCTCAAGGAGCCAGTCTGGCGCGTGAACGGCAAGGACGTTCCGATCGGCTCCGAAGACGAGCCCAAGATTTTGCCTTCATTCAATCAATTGATCGAGATTGAGCTGGGCCGCGAGGTCTGGGTCAACGGGCCGGGCCCGAGGCGGCGCATGGCCATGCGGGATATCATTGCAACCCAGTTCACCAACGCCGCGGCCGGAGGCGACGAAGGTGCAATAGAGCTTCTCTTGAAGTTCGGCATTCACCAGAACCCGGATCCGAACCAGCCCAAGGTCCGAATCATGGTCAAGCCCAGCACACCGGAAGAGTATTGGCACTATGAACATCGGCACGAGTGGGAGGATAATTACAAGAAGGCCGGAGAGCCCCTCATCGAGAGCGACGAGCAGTACCTGTCGTTTTTCCCGCCGATGCCGAAGTGAATTGGCCTTACTTCGTGCGCCTGCGGGTAGGCGGGTCGACAAGGAGGCCCAAGGACACACCGAGCGCCTTGGCCAATTTGTCGAGATTGGTGAGCGTGGGGTTACGAACCCCACGCTCGATCCCGCTGATATAGGTTCGGTGGACCCCACTCTTAAAATTCAGCTCCTCCTGCGACCAATCCTTTTGGTGGCGCAGCCGCTGCAGATTGAGGCCCACTTGCCGGCGGATATCCATGGCCCTGAGCGGAGAACCATGCAGCCGATTGATCTACAGCCGATGAGTCACAATCAGCTTGACTCGGGGACCCGGGGCAAGCGTTGCTTGGCCCATGGAAACGGGTCTCGAACCGTTGAATTCGAAGTTAACCTCGACCCAGATCGGGGCGATCGGTGAAGCCGTGGTGGCGGCAGGCTTGATGCATGTGTCCGCTGGACGCATCTCACCGTTCAAGCCCTTCGCCGATGACGATGGCACGGACCTTCTCCTCTTCGACAAGCTGACGAAGCGGGCGATTCCGCTGCAGGTCAAATGCCGTACCGGCCTCGACAAGGGTGGCACCGTGCAGTTCGATGTCCGCCTCAAGACCTTCGCGCGCGAGGGGAGCGGCTTCATATTGGCGGCACTGCTGGACGGAACCGCGGTTCAGATGAGCTGGCTGATTCCCGCCCGCACGCTTGAGAGCGTGGCGCGGTCGAACACGAGGAAGCTAAGCATCATCGCGTCACCCGCGCCGAACTCGAACGATAAGTTCAGAGTGTACCGGCACGCCTCGCTCGTCGCAGTTGCGCGCGAGCTTCTTGCGGCATCATCAACGCCGATCTAACGTTCCCATACAGCTCACCGAAACATCGAGGGCTACACGCCGACTGGACTTCCTTCGCAGAGGAAGCGTCATTGCCACGGTCGGAGGTGGCATATGGAAAAGCATCATCGCGAATTAGCGCGCGAATTGTTCGTATTCGCGACAGAGATTCTCGAAGATACGCTTTCCATAGCGACGGATGGCCAGTCGCCACATCTCGACAAACGCCGATGCGGTTCGTTGTCGGCGAAGCTCGACGTTGCGGCGCAACACCTCGCGTCTGTTGCAGCTTCGATTAGCGCGTTGGCCGCCTATGCGGGTCCATTGCCGCCTGTTTCGTGGCAACGTCGCGTCACATCCATTCGCAAGCGGAAACCCTTCGCTCACTAACCCCGCTTCTTTCGACGATGGCGGTACATTCGACTGGACTTCCGCTGCACCAAGAGCGTTGCTGTCATCGTCCCGCGCGGGCCAATGAGGCCCGGATCTCCCCTCGCACGTCATGCGACACGCGAGGTTTCGTCAGTGACGGCGCCATTGCCGTCGCAAGACACAAGGAGATCACCAATGAAACTCACCGATTCACAGCTTGTTATTTTGTCCACCGCCGCGCGGCACGAAAATGGCGCGGTTCTTCCGTTGTCCAAGTCGCTCAGGCTGAACGCAGGGGCCGTGACGCTGGTGCTGAAGAGTCTCTTGAAGCACAAGCTCGTCGTCGAGAGTGAAGCCGCGAATGATGCGGTGGCGTGGCGCGAGGACAAGGCCGGGCACCGCCTCGCGCTCGCGATTACGTCGGAGGGGCTTAAGGCTATCGGTGTCGATGCGCTGCCGGAACAGAAGAATGAAGCTGCGCCTGTCGCGAAGGGCGCGCGCAAGACGGCGAAGGCCAGCGCAAAAGCTAAGCCGATACCGAAGGCACAGAAGAAGGCGCCGCGGGAGGGCAGCAAGCTTTCTAAGCTGATTGATCTTATGCGGCGCAAGACAGGTGCCACGATCGACGAGGCGATGAAGGCAACGGGCTGGCAGCAACACTCCGTACGCGGTGCCATCAGCGGTGCGCTCAAGAAGAAGATGGGTCTCGAGGTCACGTCGTCGATGATTGACGGCCGCGGCCGCGTCTATCGCATCGCGGCGGTCTAAGGGCGGTGAGCGATGGATAGGAAGTTCGTCAGTCCGTTCCAGCTCAGGCCGCTGCGCACTCTGCAAGAGTTCATGCGCGCGCAGCGGCAGGGTTCGGAAGCGCCCGCTGCATCAGCTGCAACGTCTGCGCCCATTTCGACGAACCAGTCTACGTCAAAGGATGACAAATGCCGGCCAAGCGAATGACGCCGGAGCGGCTGAGCCCGCATCTGGAAATGCTGTCCAAACTCGGCGCGCCGGAATTGCGCGCCGAGTGGACTAAGGTCTATAGAACGCAGGCTCCACATCATATCAGCCGTGACCTGCTCCTGCGGGGAATCGCCTATCGCCTGCAGGAACGGATGTATGGCGGCCTCAAGCCCTCAACGCTCAAGCGTCTGAAAGAGATCGCCGCTAATCTCGAAAACGAGATTGAGGAGTCGAAGCTGATGCCTGCTTCGCGGCTCAAGCCGGGCGTGCGGCTCCTGCGCGAATGGCAGGGCGAGACCCAGATCGTTGAAGTGTTGCCGAAGGGCTTCGCGTGGAGAGGCAAGACGTATAAGTCTCTGTCAGCCGTCGCCCGTACAATCACTGGCACGCAATGGTCTGGGCCAGACTTCTTCGGCCTGCGCGACAAGCGCAAGAAGGTTTCAATCGAGCCCAAGACCCTGATCAAGGCGCTTAAATGATGGAGCGCCATCGCAAATCCCTGCGCTGCGCCATCTATACCCGCAAGTCGTCGGAAGAGGGCCTGGAGCAGGAGTTCAACTCGCTCGAAGCCCAGAGGGAGGCCTGCGAGGCATATATAAGGAGTCAGGCCCACGAGGGCTGGCGCCTCGTACCTGACCGCTTCGACGATGGCGGCTTCTCGGGCGGCAGTTTGGAGCGCCCGGCGCTTAAGTCTCTCCTCGATCTTGTCCGCGAGCAGCGCGTCGACGTCATCGTCATTTACAAGATCGACCGGCTGACCCGGTCCCTGATGGATTTTGCGAAGCTCGCCGAGCTGTTCGACAAGGAAGGTGTCTCTTTCGTTTCCGTCACTCAGCAGTTCAACACGACAACGTCGATGGGGCGTCTCATGCTGAATGTGCTTCTCTCCTTCGCCCAGTTCGAGCGCGAGATCACAGGCGAGCGCATCCGGGACAAGATCGCCGCGTCGAAGAAGAAGGGCATCTGGATGGGCGGCACGGTCCCCGTGGGTTACGACGTCAAGGACCGCCAGCTCGTCGTCAACAAGATCGAGGCCGAGACCGTGCGGACTCTCTTCCGGCTCTATCTGAAGCATGGCACCGTCAAGAAGGTCTGGGACGAGGCCGGCCGTTTGGGCCTCAAGACCAAACCTCGGCCTAAATCTGATGGCCGGATATTGGGCGGCAAACGGTTCTTCCCAGGCCACATCTATACGGCTCTCAATTGTCCGATCTATGTCGGCAAGATTCCGCACAAGGGCGAGAGCTATCAGGGCACCCACGAGCCCATCATCGGCCAGGAGATATGGGATGCCGTGCAGGCACGGATGGCGCAGAACCGACGCGATCGACATGCCTTTGCGAGCGCAAGGGTTCGAAGTCCGTTGGCAGGACTGTTGTTCGACGCCAAGGGAACGCGGTTCACGCCGAGCCACGCCTCGAAGAGCGGCAAGCGCTACCGCTACTATATTGACCAGGCACTGACGAAAGGCATCACACCTGCAACCGCCGATCTGCCGCGGATCCCGGCCCTCGAGATTGAGGGCGCCGTACGCAACGGGCTCGTCGAATTCTTGGGCGACACGCCGAAGCTTCTCGATGTGCTCGGTGACGAGATCGTTGGTACCGCGCGCGAAGGGGTGCTTAAGCAGGCAGGCCATCTTGTCGAAGAGCTGCGAGCGGCGACGCCGTCAACTTGGATGCCGCTGGTACGACCGGCGCTGCAGCGGGTCGTCCTCGAGGAAAGCGCGATCCGGCTCCACATCGCTCCCACGGGTCTGCGATCGGTACTCGTGACGACAAGTAGATGGTCAGCTGCGACAACGCTGGACCAGGTGGACGAGCGCGATGCGAGGCGGACCTACCAGTATGTCATTCCGATACAAATCCGAATGCGCGCCGGCGTCATGAAGCTCGTCATTCGGAACGGCAACAACGAGTTATCGAGTGAGCCTGATATGACGCTCGTGAGGATGCTCGCTCGCGCGTATGTCTGGGCGGAGGTGCTCAAATCGGGCAAGGCGAACTCGGTGAGGAATATCGCGGACAGGGAGTTTGTGACGGAGTCATACGTGGCGCGCGTCCTGCGACTGGCATTCCTCGCGCCGGAGATCGTCGAGGCCATTGTAGATGGCCGGCAGCCTGCGGATATGACCACTGATCGACTGCTGAACGAGGGGATACCCGTCATCTGGAGAAGTCAGATTGGTATGCCGGCGATCGACAGACGCCTGCAAGAGAGTGACGTTGAGATCGCATACACGATTCGAATGCGAGAAACCTGATCAAATTGCGAGGAGTTGGTTGGCGCGTGCCCGTCAGAGGCGAGACGGCGGGCGCAGGCTCGCGCGGGGCCGACGGCCGGTCCGAAGGGCGACGTACTTTTGTAGGATCGACCTACCGGATCGTTCCATCCGGAAAAAACAGGATGCGCTGCCAATGCGATGGCACGCCGTTCGCCTCCACCGGAAGCTTAAGATCCCGGAAGATGTCCCAGTTTCTATTCCCTCCGAAGTTCGTGTTCGGGTTTGAGAACTCCTTATAGAGATGACGGTGACGCATCATGGCCCCTTCGTCGATGAACTCGCCAACATAGTATTTCACGGACACAATTCGGCGGGTATTGCGCAAGAAGTCCTGCGCCGCGGTGAGGGCGATGGCGTCGAAGTCCGGTTCCTGCATCCAGGTATAGGGGACTTTGACGAAGGCGATGCCCGGCCGGTCTTTCGGAAGTTGATGGCGGGCATCCTTGAGCGTGTTCATCATGGTGTGGTAGCTGACCGCTGTGCTTTCGATTTTGCATTTTGCGTCTGCGCAGGCGGTCAGACCATCTGGATAGAGCACCTCAATGTCATAGTCCGCGCCCTTGACGCCGGACGGCGAGATGAAACGGAATGGTACCTGGGTCAGATACAGCATCCGCCCGAAATCGAGCTCGGCATATGTGCCTTCGATCACGCCATCGCGCATCCGGGCGATGCAGTCGGAGAAGCCTTCGACGCCCTGCAGATTGAAGATGACTTCCCCCAGGTCGATGATGCGGAAGATCGTGATCTCGCGGCGGAGCGGGCAGCTTTCGTCGATCTTGAGAAAATTGGGGGTCGCCGTCTCCGGGTCGACGAAGCGTTTGGTCCAGGCCTGCCCGAAATAGTGTTTGAGGATAATGTATCCGAGCATGAACGACTTGCCCATGCCGTTGGCGCGCAGCTCCCTCGGCGCCGGGGCCAGAAAGGCGTGCAGCATGTCGACTGTGATCTGGCACGGTTGCTCCATGACTATCTTTCGATGCGTTCATCGGGCAGCGTATCATCGACATCTGCGACGGTAGCCTCGGATCGTACCGGGGCGACATTGCGCACTTGGTATTCACCGTCCTGCTCGGTGGAGACGAACTCTTTGAAAGCGCCAAACAAATGGACTGGCAATGCATTCGGGGCGAGAGGATTGTGGATCTCGGCCAGGACCAGCGGCTTTTCGAACACGTCTTTCTGATGACCCTGTAGCACCGCGCTGATGCCGGCAAAGGCAGGGTCCATGAAGTTTCCCGTCTGGATATCGATTCCGCTTGTCTTGCGAACCGCGAAGCGCGGCACGTGCTGTGCGTCGCCTGCGAGTGTTCCTTGCGGCGTGATGGGAACGCCCAACGGACCAACCGGAAACACTGCTTCCATTGCAAGCGGAAGCTGGCTTATGCCGTTTCCGTCGATGTCCCAATCGGACAAACGGCAGATGTTCACAGCGATCACTGCACAGTCACCGGATCCGACAATACCCTTCTTCACATACTCGGCGAACTTGCTCGTCTTATCCGCGATCGCCGATGTGCAACGCAATACGCGCTGGTGGTCGGGCTTCGATCTTACGCGGAATTCGCCCATGACTGGGTGCGCCAAGTAGTCGGCGGGAATACCTTCCGGCGACGGGACAGTCGCTTCCACCCATATCGTCTTTCCGTGATGGTCGAGACAAAAGTCGGGACCGTGTTGACCTGACGGTTTGGAATAGTTTTTCGGTGCTAAGCCGAGACCGAGGAAGTGCCGATAGAGCATGGCTTCCCAAACGCACGACCAAAACTTGCCTTCGTCACGAGTTTCCAGTTCCGGCAGCATATGAGGCGGGGACGAGCCGGACTCGGCATATGGCACGAGCAATTCGGCGTAGTGCCGCGGCGCGATTTGGTTGTTCGGAAATCTCTTACGAAGGAATGTCTCAATACGCTCGCGCGGGCTTGGCATGCCGGCTTCTCCTAACGGCCAGTAAGTTGGTTAGTGGCTTGGAATCATTCGGCCAATGACGCTTACCGACCTAGCATGCGCGAGTTGGTTGCCTCAGCCAGCGGAATATCAACATTCCCTCCGACACAACCCTGGGGACGGACGAAACCTTGGATTCGAATGCACTTGACAAGATCAATTTGATTCACCATCTTCACGGTCATTGGTGAGGATGATGAATCGTGCGATTTCTGATCGAAAGCCTGTGTAATGACAACGTCGGCATCCTGTCCGGAGCGCTCGCCGGAAAACAACTTTTTGCCAAGCTGGTGGCCGAGGCGGCGGCGCCGAGCGAGCCAGAGCCCGCTTTTCTCGACTTTGCAGGTGTTCGCGTCGCGACCGCTTCGTTTTTGCGCGAGAGCGTTATCGCCTTTCGCGATTACGCGCGCTCGACCCTGCCCAATCTCTATCCCGTGATCGCCAATGCCGCAGAACCTGTGGCCGAGGAAATCACCTTCTTCATGCGCCATCGAAACGACGCGCTGTGGGCCTGCAACCTCGACGACGGCGGCACTGTGACCGACGTGCAGTTGCTTGGCGAACTCGATGAGGTGCAACGCGCCACGTTCGACAGCGTCGTCAAACTGGGTACAGCCACGGCGCCGTCGCTCGCCGCGGCGAGCGAACAGGCGCCGACCATCGGCGCCACGGCTTGGAACAATCGTCTTTCTGGTCTGGCGTCTCTCGGACTCCTGATGGAGCGTCGCGGCGGCAAGACAAAGATCTTCACGCCCGTTTTGAGGAACTTCTGATGGGTCTCGATTTCATTCGCGGAAAATCTGGCCGGCCCTATACCAAGCGCTGGTCCGAGGGTGTCGATCGTCTGAAGAGGCCGACGCTGTTTGATGGCAAACTCAGTCCGGAGAGCCGGATCGTTACGGCGGCGTTGGCACCGGGCTGCAAGCCAAACCCCGGCGACGCATATCTTGTGCAAACGACCCCCGGTGGCGAGCTGATCGTCCTCGACGGCCATCGGCAGGTCGCGAAAATCGCGAACCCTCCGCCCGACATTGCCCAGGCGATCACCGCCCAGCATGGCGTCGCGCCGGCGACGGTAGAGCGCGTCGGCCGTTTCGGCACAACGGCGGAGTTGAAGCTGCAGTGAACCGTCGCCCCGCCCACGAACCGACGCGTTACTTCGAGCCTGCGGGTCGACTTCACGACGACGCCACACGCAACACCCGTTCACTCGGATGCCGTGGGTGTCCGGATTTCGACAATTGCGGTGGGCTGCACATAGACGCCAAAGTCTTTGACTGCGACGACCTTTGCTCCTGCGAAGATCCGTCAAAGTGCGACATGGTTTGCCGAAGGAAACCATTCACATTCTTTGAGCGGCTTATGGAGGTAGGTGGTTTCGAACTCGAAAACACTCCGCGTGTGCGGCCTGTTGCGGCACCGGTGCTGCCGGATGTAATCCCCCATGTGCGTCACAAATACTGCCGGCAGGCCGTTCTCCCCGAGCCGGTTGTTGCAGTGTCGCTCTACGATCTCTTTCACCTGACAACCGGTGAGCCTCTGGTCAAAACGCGCGCTGAGTTGGCCGCGCGGTTTCGCATCTTGGACGACGCTATGGTGGTTGCAACCGGTGTGGAGAAGGACTTCAAGGTCGAGGCTTGGTGGGCTGTCTCCAACCGGCCGCGTTTACTTGAGACGCTACAAGAGCTGAGAATCGGACTCGTCACGACACCAAATTTCAGCCTTTTCACGAATGTCCCGCGACCAGACAACCTCCACGCCATGAAGCGGATCGCGCTGTGCTGGGCAGAATTGACGGCGGCGGGAATTCCGACGGCGCTGCACCTCAATGCCAGAACTGATTTCGACTTTTTGCGGTGGACGCGGTTCGTCGCGGCTCGTCCCGAAATTGCTGTGGTTGCCTTCGAATTTGGTACCGGCGCCGGCTATCCCGATCGGATCGATTGGCATGTCGATCATTTGTGCGCGCTTGCGCGCGCTGCGAATTGTCCGCTAACGCTCGTGCTGCGCGGCGGCACCCAAGCACTTGCCGAACTTCGAGCCGCCTTTGACCACGTTGTGCTCGTTGAAACACAAGCCTTCAGCCGCGCAATAAAGAGGCGGCGCGCCACCATCAGCGAAAGCGGCCGCTTACGTTGGCAGAAGGCGCCGACGCCGAAAGGCCATCCCATCGACGATCTTCTTGTGCACAACATCGCGACCGTCCGCGCCGCGTTTCAGCATCCCCCAGCTACGCTGTCCCCCGGCTTACGGCCGCTGCAACAAGCCGTTCGGCGTCAGACAACGGACGCCAATGGTCAGTCCAATCAGACGAGCTTTATGAGCCAGCTCGATGCCGCTTTGCAGACTCGGGCTATGCCCGCGAACCGTCAGCGCGTGATCGCCGCTGCGAAATCGTAGTTCACCATCATGATCGGCCAGGGCTCGAAACATTTGTCCCATACCAAAGCCATGGCCGCTTGTGTGACCGAAGCGGGACTCGCCGTCTTGTATGGCGATCTTGAGTGCGGTACCGGCATCAGCAATGTCGGCATACGCGGTATTCTCTTGCAGGCTGGCGAGCACGCCGACGCCACCATCGGCGACCACAACTTCGAACGCGTCCGGCGTCGCCGCATAGACGACAAGGCCGGTTTCAGCCCGACGACTGTGCAATGCTACGTTGTCCTGCAGTTCGCCCACGGCCCCGATAACGGCGGCCGCGAAGGGGCCCGGAAGACCGACACTACAACCGGCCTGTTCAGCGCGACTGCGCCAAAGCGCCCAACGATCGGCCCCATCCCCGTCTTCGGCAAGCCGAGAAAGAGGAAACACGCCATGCCGCGATTGATAGCCGTCGCCCGAAATCGTTCCTTCGACCATCGCCCGTTCAATGGAAACCGCGAACGGCGCGGCAAATTCCACTCGCGTGTAGGCGGTGGGATCGGCATGTCGCGCAAAAAGCATTTCGACCAGCGGTCCTACCAGTCCGGAGCGGCTCACCTGGACGGTTCCAAGCTGGGCGAGCGCACCGGACTGCGCAGCCCACAAAAGATCATCGGCACAGGCGTAGTCGCCGGTGAGTTTTCGTGTCTCTCCCTCCGCTTGGCTCATGAACAGTGCCCTCGGGCAGGCGTCCGGTCCATTCGTGGGCATAGGACCGCCATCTTGGGCTTGGCATCGGTCGGCGGACGCCAAGCAAGCCACGCGGGAGATCGTCCGGTGCGCGACTCGACAATTTAGGCATGCCCCAGACGCCGATCGCGTGCAAAGCAGCAAGAAAAGCGAAGTTGTCCCCATGTTTATCGAACGCTTGACGCTATCCAATTTTCGCTGTTTCGGGCCGGCGCCGCAAACGGTCGATTTATCGGCTGGCCTGACGGCGTTTGTCGGCGTCAACGGCGCCGGCAAGACTGCGCTCATGCAGTCACTGCAGCGCCTTTTCGGAATTTCCGGCGAACAGCGGCGTGTGCGGCGTCAGGATTTTCACATCCTTAGTGCCGAAGGCGCGGGCGTGCAGCAACGCAGCCTGGCTCTGGAAGCAGTCTTAGCATTTCCCGAACTCGACAACGAGAACGGCGATGACGGCGCCGTTCCTGAATTCTTTCACCAGATGGCGGCGGACGAAGACGGACATTTGAAGTGTCGGCTACGGTTGCAAGCGACCTGGACGGACGACGGATCGCTTGACGGATCGGTGGAGACGAAATTCTGGGCGATCCGCACATTCGGCGAATTCGTCGAGACGGATTGTATCGAGCTCAAGGCGATCGATCGTGCGCGTGTACAAATGATCTATGTTCCAGCAGTTCGAGACGGCGCGTCACAGGTCTCGGCCTTCTTACGGGGTCGCTTGTGGCGCGCTATTAACTGGTCCGCCGAGGTTCGCGAAACTTTCACCCAAGCCGGAACGACATTAAACGACGCTTTCGGCGCCGAGGCCGCGGTCGACATCGTCGCCGCGGCTGTCAAGCGGCGCTGGCAGGAAGTGCATAGCGCTGGTACCGACACGACGCCGCTTTTTCGGCCCGTAGATCTGCGCTTTCAGGAATTCATCCGCAAAGTCGAAGTCGTGTTCCATCCGGACGAAGCGGGCCGCGAACGAGCTTTGGACGATCTGAGCGACGGTCAGCGCTCGTTGTTCCATCTCGCGATAACGGCGGCGACCCTCGATGTCGAAGCAAGGATTGCAGGCAACGCGGATGCTGCGGGATTTCACGCGGACGGTATACCGTTGCCAGCATTGACCTTGATCGCGATCGAGGAGCCTGAGAACAACCTTGCACCGTTTTACCTGTCGCGAATCGTCCGCCAGATCGCAGATTTGACCAGAGGACAGCGGGCGCAGGCTGTTGTATCGAGCCACTCGGCCAGCATCCTGGCCCGCGTCGATCCCACACAAGTTCGGCATTTTCGCCTCGACCCCGCAGACCGCACGGCCAAAATTCGGTCTATCTGTCTTCCGCCGGACGCCGATGAAGCCTCAAAATTTGTCCGCGAAGCGGTGCGCACTTATCCCGAATTGTATTTCGCGCGCCTCGTCGTACTGGGCGAGGGCGCTTCAGAGGAAGTCGTGCTGCCCCGGCTGGCGGCAGCGCTCGGTCTAGATGTCGACCGTTCCTTCGTGGCAGTCGTGCCGCTCGGCGGGAGGCACGTCAATCATCTTTGGCGGCTACTCAGCGATCTCGACATACCGCACGTCACGTTGCTCGATCTGGATTGGGGACGTGCCGGTGGCGGTTGGAGTCGTATCAAGACGGTCTGCAATCAGCTCCTGCTGAACGGATTGCCGCCGCAACGACTGTTCGGCGATCAGCTCGATCGCGCCGGTCCGGCCGCCAATCTCGCTGCGTTCGATGCGAGGGACATTGGGGACGCCGCGAATCTGGAAGCTTGGACGAAATGGCTGCGCCAATTCGGTGTCTATTTTTGTGTGCCCCTCGATCTCGACTATTCGATGTTGCGCGCCTACCGAGCGGCATATGAGGTCGCCGAGCCGGGTCGACAGGGCCCCGCCTTGCGCGGCGAGCCGCGCGTATCGGTGCTCGGCGATGAGGGACACCCAGATTTCTACGGTGCAGAACACACTGATATGCTGCGGTGGTATCGCTATCTCTTCTTGGGTCGTGGCAAGCCCAGCACGCATGTCCGTGTGCTTAGCGCGATGGCGGGCGAGGCTCTGGCCGCAGGCGCGCCCGAAGAACTCCGGGCGCTCCTGGTTGAAGTATCCAATCGGCTTGCCCCGCCGGCTCCCGCTGGAGCATGAGCAATGACACGCGTGGCGGCCGCAGAGTGGCGTCCCGTTGGGATCGATGATCTTGAGCCGGAGGCTTGGCGTGCGCTACAGCAGCTGGGATGCGCTTGCGTTGTGGCCGGACCCGGTGCGGGAAAAACAGAGTTCTTGGCGCAACGTGCAGTCTACCTCTTGGAGACTGGTCTGTGCGCGCCACCGCGTCGGGTTCTGGCGATTTCCTTCAAGAGTGATGCGGCTGAAAACCTCGCCGCTCGGGTGCGAATGCGCTGCCCTTCTGCGCTTTCTGCCCGTTTCGTGTCTCTGACATTCGACGCGTTTACGAAGAGCCTCGTCGACCGTTTTCTGTCGGCGATTCCTACCGCTTGGCGGCCGACCCGGCCCTATGAAATCGCCTTTCCAACGCGCCGCCAGGTCGACGGATTTCTGGACGCGACACGTCTCAATGCACCGCCCGGATGGCAAGCGGCGATCGCGGGATTGGGCGCTGGAGACTTCGAGGCACGTTATGTCGGCGGCGCACGCTTGCCGTTTGTGCGCGAAGAGCCGCGATCGGGTGTAGAATTTGCGATTGATCGTTGGCGGACGGAGCAGCTGCGCGTGGGTGGTCGCTCGATTCTCACATTTGTCAGCATCAACCGTCTCGCCGAACTTTTGCTACGGGCAAGTCCGCACATTCTGCACGCATTGCGCGCCACCTACCCGTTCGTATTCGTCGACGAGTTTCAGGACACGACTTACTCCCAGTATGACTTTCTGCTGTCAGCGTTCGCGAAATCCACGACAGGAGTTACGGCCGTCGGAGACGACAAGCAGAGGATCATGGTCTGGGCCGGTGCTCGGGTCGACGCGTTCCAGCGGTTTCAGGAAGATTTGGCCGCCGCTCGCTTTTCACTACAGTTTAATTTTCGTTCGTCTCCCGACTTGGTGCGGATTCAGCACGTCGTCGCGCGCGCACTCGACCCCAACAGCGCCGTGACCGTTTCTCAGACCGTTCGTCGGGTAGACGGCGATGTCGCGCAGGTGTGGAACAGCCGCACGCGGGCGGGGGAAGCAGAACACATGGCACGCTGGATCGCGGATGACATGATGGCGCGTGGACGAACGCCGCGCGATTATGCGCTGCTGGTCCGGCAGAAGGCCGATGACTACGAAAGCGAACTGGCCGAGTCGCTTGCCGCGGGTGGCTTACGCATACGCAACGAGAGCCACGCGCTGGGGCGCACGACGCTCCAGGATCTCCTCGCGGACGAGCTATGCGCCGTCGCGGTAGCGGTGCTGCGATTGGGAGCGAAGCGGCGCTCCCCGACGGCTTGGCAAATCGCCTCCGCTGCCGTGCAGGCGTTACGTGGCGCGGATCCCGAAGACGATACGGCCTGTCACAGAACTGAGAGCGCATTGACCGTCTTTCTTGCGAACCTGCGGAACGAGATGGCCGCGACGGCGCCTAGCGCGGACAGCGCCGTCGCAATGGCCGCGCGGGTCTTCGCGTTTCTCGATCTCGCGGCCGTTGCTCGTACCTATCAGGCCTATGGTACGGGAGAGGCGTTAGCGATCATGGTGGAAGCGCTGCGTCTCCATCTCACGGCCTGCGCCGCCGACGCCGCAGAGTGGAATACCTGCCTCGATGCATTTGAGGGCGTAGCGCAAATCCCTCTCATGACTGTGCACAAGAGCAAAGGTCTTGAGTACGATACGATCATTTTCATCGGACTCGACGACCAAGCCTGGTGGAGCCACAGTCCCGCCAATCCGGAAGGCTTGGCCACGTTCTTTGTTGCGCTCTCGCGAGCGAAACAACGCGCGATCTTTGCCTTTTGCCAAAGTCGCGGGCAGCGCCGCAAGATCGCCGATCTCTATCAGCTGCTGACCGACGCAGGCGTTCCGGAGATTGCGCTATGACAAGTGGCACACTTGCCGCGCGCATTGCCGGCACCTTGAGAGACGGTTGTACGCGCGAAGTGTTGCCGCGCATCGCGCGAGATGTCACTGGCTTAGTGATGCCGGACGAGAGCCCAGGCTCCAAGAGCGAGCGCGTTCTGTCCGCTCTGAAAGGGAAAACTCTCCGTGAGCAGGCGGAGATCGCGCGGAGGCTCATCGCGGACGGTGCTATCTCGAATGCGGACACATTCGAATTCCCTGGGAATTCGCGCGGCCGGGAAAGTCGTACTACGGAAAACGGCGAACAGAGAGTGCATCGCGTCTGACGCTGGATTTCGCCCTCAGTGAACGTCTCTCTGCGTGCGTTCCGAATGCCGTATCGGAAATTCGCGCGGCATTTCCGAGGGATAGGAGCGAGTCCAAACGTTCGCTAAGCACTTGATATATAAGGATAAAACAGTGGCGGACTCGGGCGGATTCGAACCGTCGATACGACTCTTTTTCTAACCCCCGGAAATGTTCGGACGAATTTCGCGCGATAACTCTGAATTTCGCCCTCAGGTCAACGATCCTGCCGCACTTGGCGGTCATTCAGGGCGAACTCTCAACCTCCATAAAAGGCCATCGAAATCTGTGTTTTGCGTAATACTCCGTACACAGACAAATGCCTCGATCGCGGTCGCTTTTCCTGAATTCCGCGCACCGGAAAAGTCGTACTACGGAAAACGGCGAACAGAGAGTGCATCGGCCGCAACGCCGAATTTCGCTCTCAGCGGACGACTCTCTGCGCGCGTTCCGAATCCCGTACCGAGAATTCGCGCGACATTTCCGAGGGTTAGCGGAGGGTCAGAAAATCAGCTAAGTACTTGATATATAACGATAAAACAGTGGCGGATGCTGAATGATTCGAACAATCGATATGGCTTTTTTCCCTGATTTTGTTGCTTTTTGAACGAACCGGGACTGGCTCGCCGTTCACGCCGGCTCGTGCTCTGACCCTCCTCGGAACTTGACATATCGTCAAATGACGCTAAATTACTCGTCAGGAGACGTGATATGGCAAATGTAGCAACTAAAAGGAAGGCGTCCGTTCAGGACGGTATTCAGACGTTTTCGGACGCCGACAGTCGAGCCCGCCTCTCGGGGACGGCGGCAAAATCATTTGTGCGCTTGGTAAAGCAATGGGGCCTTTCCAACGGAGAGGCTGCCGCGTTGCTCGGCGTATCGCCAAGCACATGGGACCGCATAAAGCGCGGCGATAGAGCAGAGGCTTTGTCGCAAGACCAGCTAACGCGCGTATCTGCGCTGGCTGGGACGTTCAAAGGGCTACGTCTGTTGTTTGCGGACGCAATGGCCGACAGGTGGCCACAGCTCCCGAATAAGGGACCCTTGTTCGAGAATAGGCGTCCAATCGACGCCATGATCGAGGGCGGAATCCCGCGGATGCTTGAGGTTCGTCGTTATATCGATGCCGTCCGCGGCGGAATCTAAGCCGGAAGCGATCGAAGGCGTCCCGATTATCCGGGACGCCTTCGCGCGTACCGTCCGCTTGGTCACCACGGCACGTCTTCGAGATTCGGTGCTGAAAGCGCTCGTTGATTCGGAGGATGAGCTCGCCGAATTGGCTGAGATTGAAGCCGCAACGAGCACAAGGTTGATAGCGCAAGATCATGGCACGGCCGGCGTCTCGGCGCAGCAACTGATCCACGATGTTCCGCATGCTGCCTTCATAAACGCGAGCTTTGCTTACGCAAAACCTAGAGAGCTAAACCGATTCAATGGTCCAGATCGTGGAGCTTGGTACGCCGCTCTGGATGTGGAGACGTGCCTGGCGGAGGTCTCCTTCCATATGACGGAGTTCTTGGGGCGCGCCGGGGACTACAACGCCGTTGTTGAATATGCGGAGTTATATGCGAGCCTCGCAGGCGAATATCTCGATCTCCGGCAAGTCCGCGACCACCCAAGCCTCGATCCAGATCCGGCAGTTGGATACAAGGCAGGCAATGCGCTTGCCGGTACCGCCTTGGCCCGCGGTATCAACGGGATAATCTATCCTTCGATACGCGTTAAGGCCGGTACGTGCTTCGCCGTTCTATGGCCGCACGCCGTGCAATCGGTCGCACAAGGTAGCGTGTATAGATTGACGTGGTCTGGTGCTCCAGAGCCCAAGATTGAACACGTCACTCTGTAGCGCGCTTGCGCATCCACCGCCAATCGAACCTTCTGCATTGGGAGATCGATTATGACACCTGTTATCCTCACACGGCGTGCGCTCTATGATCTCGTCTGGTCCAAGCCACTGCGGGACGTCGCAGCAGATCTCGGCATATCCGATGTGGGGCTCGCGAAGGTTTGTGCCCGTCACCGTGTACCGCGGCCGGAACAAGGATACTGGAACAAAATCCACGCCGGCAAACCTGCGAAACGATCAGTCTTCGTCGATGTGGATGACGTTCATCTGAATCGCGTTGAGATAAATGGTGCGCTCACGCAGTTGCCAGAGACCGTGCGCGTCCAGATCGAGAATTCGCGCGCAAAACGAAAAGCCGCCGCAGCGAGTATCGGCCCGCGCCTGCAGGCGCCACCCGTGACTGATCCTCCCAAAGAATTGCACAAGGCAATCGAACTGACCGCTCGAACGCTAATGTGGCTTCATCGCGGACGGTGCTATCTCGAATGCGGACACATTCGAATTCCCCGGGAATTCGCGCGGCCGGGAAAGTCGTACTACGGAAAACGGCGAACAGAGAGTGCATCGCGTGTGACGCTGGATTTCGCCCTCAGTGAACGTCTCTCTGCGTGCGTTCCGAATGCCGTATCGGAAATTCGCGCGACATTTCCGAGGGATAGGAGCGAGTCCAAACTTTCGCTAAGTACTTGATATATAAGGATAAAACAGTGGCGGAGCCGGAGGGATTCGAACCCTCGATACGGCTTTAGACCGTATAACGGTTTAGCAAACCGCCGCCTTCAGCCTCTCGGCCACAGCTCCGTCTAGGCGGCCGGGGCCGCGGCGGCACTCTTGCCCCAATCCGTCCCAGCCTCAAGCCCCAGTTCGCTGCAAAAACCCGCGGTTACGGCCCCAAATCCGCGCGTGCCGGCGGAGGCGCTTCCGATTGGCACCACCGTTCGAGGGCGGGAACAATGCTGCTGTCAGCGAATTTCGGATCGCATAGCTCGATTATGCGGGGATCGCCGTGGCGCATCCGCGCCAGTTGGAACGCACCTCGCCCTCTCGTGCCCTCCTCCTGCACTGTCCCAACAGGCAATCCGACTTGATTTCGGCAGCCTCCGACAAGTCCCGTTGCGGAACTCCATGTAGGAGGCTGCCTTCAATATGACCTTCAGCGTACTCGGTCGTCGATTGCCTCAACACCAAGTTGCCTAGTCGCTCAATATCGTCCTTCATGGACTTGAGCGCTTCGGGGGAGTGCCCCTGCCAATCCGTGACCTCGCCCGCGCCGTGACCTCGCCCGCGACGCGTAGCGGCTCCCGGGATCGGTATGACTTCGTCGGATTACCGGGGTATTTTTGATCCGTCAGATTGGGGTCATCCATAATCGGGCCGGTCGGTTCCACTACGTAGATTCTGCCGGGACCTTCGCCGAGTGCCAGCTCCGCCCCCCAGATGGCTGCGTCCAAGGTGCCGGTCAGATAGACGTAGATCGCTTTCTTCTTCTTGCCGTAGTTGGAGGTGTACCCGGACTCGATCAGGTCTCCCCGCTTCAAGTCGGCCCGTGTGCCATGGTAGAGCCGCCGCGAACTCAGATCGTCGATGTCCGCCGTCGGCTGCTTTGCAGTCAACTCAACATCAACACGGTCAGAAGCTGAAACAGATTTACTCGGCGGCGACATAGAAATTCGGGGTCAATTGAACATCGGAAGGCGACCGGGCGGTGATGCGCTCCACCAGCTAACCGTCAGTCGTTCGGGTTTTTTCTCTGGTTTTACCGCACTCCGCAAGCCTGCCGGACTTGAACGCCGGGAAAGCCGCCGCCGTTGGGCGGGCGCGAGACGCTCCTATTATTATGGGGTTCGCGGCGCAGCTTCAAATCGAATTCGCCCTCCTGGAAGCCGCGCCGTCATTGCCGGTCCAATCCGTGCGTCGCCGGTTCCATAATTCGAGCCGCCTGCGCCGTCACGGCCGATCCCGAATTCCCGCGATTTGCCTGGAGAATTCGACGACGCTTAACCTTTGCTGGCAGCCCTGTTCGCGCGGCTGCGGTCTTGCCAGCCACCGGCGACGGGCGCAGCATCGCCCATGTGGGGCAGCCCGAACCGGGCGCGCCCCGCCGCATCAGCCCCGGAGGCGCCCGCGCGGGAAGAGTGCAGGCGACGCCTTCGAAAAGAGAACAAGGAGCGGCGCGGACGCTGTTGCCCCTCGCGGACGAAAGTCCGATGGAAGGAGCGAAGCCATGCAAGTCAAACACATCCTGCGCGAAAAAGGCCGCGAAGTGGTCACCATCGCGAGCGACGCGACGCTGTCCGAAGCGGCGCGCCTGCTTGCGCGCCGGCGGATCGGCGCCGTCGTGGTGCGCGACCGCGATGGATCGGTCGCCGGCATCCTGTCGGAGCGCGACGTGGTGCGCGCCGTGGCGGAGGAAAGCGTCGCCGCGCTCGGCCACACGGTCGGCGCCCACATGACGCGCGCGATCACCACCTGCGCGGAATCCGATACGATCGAAGATCTGATGGAGGCGATGACCCGCGGCCGCTTCCGTCATGTGCCCGTCGTCGACGATGCAGATCGCCTGGCGGGCATCGTCTCGATCGGCGACGTCGTCAAATCGCGCATCGCGGAGACCGTACGCGAGGCTGCAAGCCTGCGGGAATACATCGCCGCCGGCTAAGCGCGCGTCGCGGTCGCCGGAACTCATAACAAAAGCTATGGACGCGTGCGTGCGCGCCGCCAGGCGCTCGCGTTTCTCCGGGAACTCGCCGGAACCGCCAGCCGCGGCTTGCGTTCTCTCCCCGAGCAATCGCGCGTCGCGCCGCAAGCGGGCGGAGCCGCGCAGTAACGGAGACAGCTATGAAAACGAGAAATCTTGCCCTCAGCGGCGTGACTGCGCTTGCGCTGTTCGTGGCGGCGCCGGGCTTTGCCCAGGTTGCTCCGCCGCCGGGCACATCTTCGCAGGACAATGGGCTTTACGGCTCGCAGGTGAACCCGCCGCAGGTGTCTTCGCCGGCGGAAAAGAAGGAAACGAACCAGTTGAACGCGCAAGGCGTCGACGGAACGACGCAATCCCCGGCAGTGCTCAACGGCGAGGCGCCCGCGCCGAACGCACCGACGAACGCGGCCGTTCAAACCCCTCCTCCCGCGCCGCCGGCCGCCGGTAGCCCGCAGGCGTCGAATGCGATGCCGTCCGTTCAACTCGCCCAGAACAGCGACGCACAGCAGCAATATCAGGACCAGCAGCAGCAATATCAGCAGCAACAGCAGGAATATCAGGACAAGCAGCAGCAATATGACGAGCAGAAGCACGTCTACGATCGCAATGTGCGGCAATACGACCAGGAACGCTGGAACTACATCGACTATCCGCACGCCTATGCCTATCGCTACGAAGATAGCCCGCAGCTGATGCGGCTCTATCTGGTCGCCGAACCGGAGCAGCAGATGGCCAACGCGCCGGTGGAAGGACCTTCGGGCAGGTGGGTCGGCAAGATCCGCAATATCGAAACGGGCGTCGATGGCCGCCCCGCGCGCGTGGAGATTTCATTGAACCGCCGCGTCTCGGTGTGGGTGCATCCCGGCGATCTGCGGTTCGATCCGGACGATCACATCGTATTCACGGATCTGACGCGCGATCAGCTCTGGGATATGCCCGGCGCCACGGTCGAAAGCGGCGGACCCTACTGAAATTTGTTCGACTGTTTGCGTAACGACAGGCCGGCGGTTTCGCCGGCCTGTTTGTTTATGCAATCGCCCCCGCCGCCAGCACGGCGAGACCGCCCGCCAGCGCCAGATCCTTGACGAATTGCGTGCGCTCGGCGCGTTCCCGGAAATTCAGATGAAAGACAAAGGCCGTCGCGAGGCAGAAGAGAGCAAGCGCGGCCGCGGCGAAGCGCGCATTCCAGCCCACGAGAAGCGCGAGGCCGGCCCCGATTTCGAACACGACGACGACCGGCAGCAGAAAGCCCGGCACATGCTGCGCCTTCATGTGTTCGAGCACGGGCCTGGGACCTGCGATCTTGCTCAGGCCTGCAAGAATGAAGAGTGCGGCCAGCAGCCCGCGGCCGGTCAGGAATAGAATGGTTGGAAGGGTCATGCTTGTATCCTCCGTTTGTGATATACATATCACTTATGACTGCCTGGATGCAAGCCGCCGCCGTCCCGATGGATCGGCGGCCGGCGCCGGGTTATGAAACGTAGCGTGATGAGGAGATCACATGGCCCGCCCCCGAAAACCCGTGCCGCGCAAACCGGAGGAAACGGCCGATCGCCTTGTCGATGCGGCAGAGGCCGAATTCAACGCACGCGGGTTCCACGGCACCGACACCAATCGCATCGCGCGCCGTGCGGGCTATGCGCCCCAAACCTTCTACCGGCACTTCGCGGACAAGACGGCGATTTTCCTCGCGGTCTATGACCGCTGGTGGAAAAGCGAAGTGACTGCGCTCAGCCGCGCGGTGCAACGACCCGCCAAAGCGGACGCGAAAACCGCCGCGCGCATCGTCGTCGGCTTTCATACGCGCTGGAAAGGTTTCCGCCGGTCGCTGCGTCACCTCGCGATCGAGGATCCCGCAGTTCGGGCGGCCCGCACGGCCGCGCGGCTGGCGCAAATTGCGCGCCTGCGCGCGATGCAGGGCGCCGGTCTCGCGGCCCGCTCGGACGCGGAAATGATCGCCGTGTTGCTGACTGCCGAGCGGCTGTGCGACGCCGCTGCCGAAGGCGAATTCGCGGATCTGGGATTGTCTTCGCGGGCCGCAACGGAACTCGTGGCCAACTCCATGGCGGTGCTGATCGGCTTGAGCCGATAGCGATCCCCGGCCGATTGGTCTCAGGCCGGCCCGGCGGCCTTGTGTCTCTCCCGGTTCGCGCGGCTATCCGTGGTGTCTTTTGAGCCTTGAGTGGTGCAGGGAACGTGGCCGAAACAAGGCCGCGGCGCCTATCCACAGGCTCCCGGAAAATTCCGCCTTTTCCGGCTCTTTACCGTTTGACAGGGGGGATTCCCCCGCCTATACACCGCGCCCACGCCGCCCGTTGGCTCCGTCTTGCGGGCGGTGTTTCGTCTCTGGCATGATTAAGTTTCGTACCCGGGACGGGGCTCTTTGACATTGTGATACAGGAAGGGGAACGTGGGCGGCGGCTCGTGTAGCCAACCCGTGACGCAAGTCATGGGACTACAGAATCGAGCTATCCGAACGCTCGCGTTCTTCAGCAAAAGTGACATATGTTGTTTAGGTTCAGCGGAATCTGTCACCGATTCCGTCGGATCGAAACTCCGTCAAATGTCAATTTGCGAACAACGACGAGCGGTCGCGATGGTTCAGGATCATAACTTGAGAGTTTGATCCTGGCTCAGAACGAACGCTGGCGGCAGGCTTAACACATGCAAGTCGAGCGCCCAGCAATGGGAGCGGCGGACGGGTGAGTAACACGTGGGAACATGCCCTTTGGTACGGAACAACTCAGGGAAACTTGAGCTAATACCGTATGAGCCGGTAACGGGAAAGATTTATCGCCGAAGGATTGGCCCGCGTCCGATTAGCTAGTTGGTGAGGTAAAGGCCCACCAAGGCACCGATCGGTAGCTGGTTTGAGAGAACGACCAGCCACACTGGGACTGAGACACGGCCCAGACTCCTACGGGAGGCAGCAGTGGGGAATCTTGGACAATGGGGGAAACCCTGATCCAGCCATGCCGCGTGAGTGATGAAGGCCTTCG
The DNA here is from genome assembly GCA_963760345.1 of uncultured Alphaproteobacteria bacterium. Classification (GTDB taxonomy): domain Bacteria; phylum Pseudomonadota; class Alphaproteobacteria; order Micropepsales; family Micropepsaceae; genus Rhizomicrobium. The sequence goes on along the minus strand of CAVXCU010000001.1, from coordinate 148,115 downwards.
GGTTGTAAAACTCTTTCGGCGGGGACGATAATGACGGTACCCGCAGAAGAAGCTCCGGCTAACTTCGTGCCAGCAGCCGCGGTAATACGAAGGGGGCTAGCGTTGTTCGGAATTACTGGGCGTAAAGCGCGCGCAGGCGGCCATTCAAGTCAGGGGTGAAAGCCCGGAGCTCAACTCCGGAACTGCCTTTGAAACTGTTAGGCTTGAGTACGGGAGAGGTGAGTGGAATTCCCAGTGTAGAGGTGAAATTCGTAGATATTGGGAAGAACACCGGTGGCGAAGGCGGCTCACTGGCCCGTTACTGACGCTCAGGCGCGACAGCGTGGGGATCAAACAGGATTAGATACCCTGGTAGTCCACGCCGTAAACGATGGACGCTAGCCGTTGGCAAGCTTGCTTGTCAGTGGCGCAGCTAACGCATTAAGCGTCCCGCCTGGGGAGTACGGCCGCAAGGTTGAAACTCAAAGGAATTGACGGGGGCCCGCACAAGCGGTGGAGCATGTGGTTTAATTCGACGCAACGCGCAGAACCTTACCAGGGTTTGACATCCCGTGCCATGCTCAGAGATGAGCAGTCCCCGCAAGGGGCGCGGAGACAGGTGCTGCATGGCTGTCGTCAGCTCGTGTCGTGAGATGTTGGGTTAAGTCCCGCAACGAGCGCAACCCTCGCCTTTAGTTGCCATCATTAAGTTGGGCACTCTAGAGGGACCGCCGGCGACAAGCCGGAGGAAGGTGGGGATGACGTCAAGTCCTCATGGCCCTTACACCCTGGGCTACACACGTGCTACAATGGCGGTGACAATGGGCAGCTACCTCGCGAGAGGATGCCAATCCCAAAAAACCGTCCCAGTTCAGATTGCACTCTGCAACTCGGGTGCATGAAGGTGGAATCGCTAGTAATCGCAGAACAGCAGGCTGCGGTGAATACGTTCCCGGGCCTTGTACACACCGCCCGTCACACCATGGGAGTTGGTTCTACCTGAAGACGGTGCGCTAACCGCAAGGAGGCAGCCGGCCACGGTAGGGTCAGCGACTGGGGTGAAGTCGTAACAAGGTAGCCGTAGGGGAACCTGCGGCTGGATCACCTCCTTTCTAAGGATCGATGTCTTCGAACATCGGGCAATCGCCCGCTCTCACGAGACGTTCCAGACATCGTGATTAGACAACGGCGAACTTGCCGCCGCCTTCGTTTCCCTTCCTCCGTCGAATCCAGAAGACAGGTGTCAGGTATCAGGTATCGGAACCGGTCTGACCGGCGCCTTTCCGATCCCTGATACCTGACCCCTGTTTTCTGAAACGGGCTCGTAGCTCAGGTGGTTAGAGCGCACGCCTGATAAGCGTGAGGTCGGACGTTCAACTCGTCCCGGGCCCACCACTTCGCTCTCGAAGCCAGGAAGTCTGCGGCATCGGAGCCTCAGGACGAAGCCGACCGCTGTCGCGAGCTTCGCCCGGCATCGCCAGGATGCACGGGGCCGTAGCTCAGTTGGGAGAGCGCGAGCTTTGCAAGCTTGAGGTCGTCGGTTCGATCCCGATCGGCTCCACCAGGCTCCGCCCGCGCGAAGCCTGCCCGGCAGTTCCGGCTGGCGACGCCATGAGGCGCAGCCGCCCGCGAACAGCCGGCGACAATTCCGAATTCGACGGAAAAACAGTTTCGAAGCCCGGACCGAACGGTCCCGGCTTGCGATTTCTCTGACATTGTGAAGGCGGGGTTAGCCGGTTCGCACGACCGGTTGATCCGAAAGACACTCAATCTGATCGCATACATCCATACTCGGAAAACGATCTGCGCACGGAACGATCTTCGGATCGTCTCGGGCCTGGCTTTTTTCTGGGCATGGAACGAATGCTGAGCGATCAAGCGTTAAAGCAAGGGCGTCTGGAGGATGCCTTGGCGCACACAGGCGATGAAGGACGTAGCACGCTGCGATAAGCCGCGAGTAGGGGCGAGCACCCTCTGATCCGCGGATTTCCGAATCGGGAAACCGAACCCGCAAGGGTTATCTCTTCCTGAATACATAGGGAGGAGAAGCAAACCCGGGGAACTGAAACATCTCAGTACCCGGAGGAAAGGACATCAATTGAGACTCCGTTAGTAGTGGCGAGCGAAAGCGGATGAGGCCAGTGGTCTTCGTTTAAGAACCGGAACGCTCTGGAAAGGGCGGCCATAGCGGGTGATAGCCCCGTACGGGTAGAAAGAACGAAGATCCTTGAGTAGGACGGGACACGTGAAATCCTGTCTGAACACGGGGGGACCACCCTCCAAGCCTAAGTACTCGTGTGTGACCGATAGTGAACTAGTACCGTGAGGGAAAGGTGAAAAGCACCCCGGCGAGGGGAGTGAAAGAGACCTGAAACCGGACGCCTACAAACAGATGGAGCAGGCTCACCAAAGGTGAGCGGCGACTCTGGTCCTTGCTAAGACGAATGTTGAGTGGCGAATGGCGAACAGCGAATGACGAATGGTCGGCAAGGAGCCGATTGTCGATCGTTCCCCGTTCGCTGCTCGCCATTTGCCGTTCGCAATTTGCAAATACCGGAGCGAGGGCCCGCCTTTGGCGAGCCTGTGACATCGTACCTTTTGTATAATGGGTCAGCGAGTTCGTCTGTCTAGCAAGCTTAAGCCGCAAGGCGGAGGCGCAGGGAAACCGAGTCTGAATAGGGCGACTGAGTTAGACGGATGAGACCCGAAAGCAAGTGATCTAGCCATGACCAGGCTGAAGGTGCGGTAACACGCACTGGAGGGCCGAACCCACGCCTGTTGAAAAAGTCGGGGATGAGTTGTGGCTAGGGGTGAAAGGCCAATCAAACTTGCAGATAGCTGGTTCTCTGCGAAAGCTATTTAGGTAGCGCGTCATGTATCACCACCGGGGGTAGAGCACTGGATGGGCTAGGGGACTTCACCGTCTACCAAACCTAACCAAACTCCGAATACCGGTGAGTGCTGAGCATGGCAGACACACGGCGGGTGCTAACGTCCGTCGTGAAGAGGGATAAAAACCCTGACCAACAGCTAAGGCCCCCAAATCGTGGCTAAGTGGGAAAGGATGTGAGGTTCCCAAAACAACCAGGATGTTGGCTTAGAAGCAGCCATCATTTAAAGAAAGCGTAACAGCTCACTGGTCTAAATAAGGAACTTTGCGCCGAAAATGTAACGGGGCTCAAGCCACGTGCCGAAGCTTTGGATTCAGAATTCAGGTATCTGGTATCAGGAATCACAAGGGCGAATAGTGAGTAGCGAATGGAAGTCGCTATTCGCTATTCGCCATCTGATCCCTGATTCCCGATACCTGTTTTCTGAATGGTAGCAGAGCGTTGCGTATGCCTGCGAAGGGAAAGGGCGACCGATCCTGGAGGTGTCGCAAGTGAGAATGCTGACATGAGTAGCGATAAAGAGGGTGAGAGACCCTCTCGCCGGAAGTCCAAGGGTTCCTGCGTCAAGTTAATCTGCGCAGGGTTAGCCGGCCCCTAAGGTGAGGCCGAAAGGCGTAATCGATGGGAACCAGGTAAATATTCCTGGGCCTGCGGGTGGTGACGGATTCTGCAACTTGTCCGATCTTACTGGATTGATCGGGCCGGGAAGGAGTCCCGGGAAATAGCCCCCGCGCTCAGACCGTACCCCAAACCGACACAGGTGGACTGGCAGAGTATGCTAAGGCGCTTGAGAGAACTGTGTTGAAGGAACTAGGCAAATTGCCCTCGTAACTTCGGAAGAAGAGGGCCCGGCCATTGCGCAAGCATTGACCGGGGGCACATAGCAGGGGGTAGCGACTGTTTACTAAAAACACAGGGCGCTGCGAAATCCAAAGATGACGTATAGCGTCTGACGCCTGCCCGGTGCCGGAAGGTTAAGAGGAGATGTGAAAGCGTCGAATCGAAGCCCCGGTAAACGGCGGCCGTAACTATAACGGTCCTAAGGTAGCGAAATTCCTTGTCGGGTAAGTTCCGACCTGCACGAAAGGCGTAACGACTTCCCCACTGTCTCCAACACAGGCTCAGCGAAATTGAATTCCCCGTGAAGATGCGGGGTTCCCGCGGTCAGACGGAAAGACCCCGTGCACCTTTACTGCAATTTTGCGCTGGCATTAGGGATGTGACGTGTAGGATAGGTGGTAGGCATTGAAGCGTGGCCGCTAGGTCATGTGGAGCCGTCCTTGAAATACCACCCTTTGTGTTCCTGATGTCTAACTGCGGCCCCTGAACAGGGTTCAAGACCGCGCATGATGGGCAGTTTGACTGGGGCGGTCGCCTCCCAAAGAGTAACGGAGGCGCGCGATGGTAGGCTCAGACCGGTCGGAAATCGGTTGTTGAGTGCAATGGCAAAAGCCTGCCTGACTGCAAGGCCGACGGGCCAAGCAGAGACGAAAGTCGGTCATAGTGATCCGGTGGTCCCTCGTGGACGGGCCATCGCTCAACGGATAAAAGGTACGCCGGGGATAACAGGCTGATCGCGCCCAAGAGTCCATATCGACGGCGCGGTTTGGCACCTCGATGTCGGCTCATCACATCCTGGGGCTGGAGCAGGTCCCAAGGGTATGGCTGTTCGCCATTTAAAGTGGTACGTGAGCTGGGTTTAGAACGTCGTGAGACAGTTCGGTCCCTATCTGCCGTGGGTGTTCGAAACTTGAGAGGATTTGCTCCTAGTACGAGAGGACCGGAGCGAACGCACCTCTGGTGGACCGGTTGTCGTGCCAACGGCACAGCCGGGTAGCTAAGTGCGGACGAGATAACCGCTGAAAGCATCTAAGCGGGAAACTCACCTCAAAACTAGGTTTCGCTTGAGAGCCGTGGAAGACGACCACGTCGATAGGCCAGGTGTGTAAGCGCGGCAACGCGTTGAGCTTACTGGTCCTAATCGCTCGATTGGCTTGATCGCCAAGCACCGTTTCATGTCTGGAAAAAAGTCCAGGCAGTATTTGATCCGCATACAGAATGAAGATCATCAGATCAGCATGAGTGTCTTTCTTTCGAATTCCGTCCTTTGCCGGCCTGGTGGTCTTAGCGGGGGAATTCCACCCGATCCCATTCCGAACTCGGCCGTTAAAGCTCCCAGCGCCCATGGTACTGCGGCTCAAGCCGCGGGAGAGTAGGTCGCCGCCAGGCCTGCCAAGGACGGACTTCGAAACAACCTCGCCGGCACATCAAGCAAAAGCCCCGCGCTCCGGAAACGAGCGCGGGGCTTTTTGCTGCTTGCCGCGTTAGGCTCAGTTCGAGGCGCCCGAGTTGCGCGCCAAGCCAAAGCGGAGGACCACATGGCCAAGGGCCAGCAGCGCAGCAATCGCGAAAAGAAGAAACCGAAGCAGGACAAGACCAAGGCGAAGCCGGCGCCCAACGCGCCGTTCGGATCGAGCCCCAATCGCAACGATCCGGCATCGAAGGGCAAGAAATAGCCGTTCGCCGATCGTCCATCGCCGAAAGCCCCGCGAACTCGTTTTCGAGCGCGGGGCTTTTGCGTTTTGGGAGCGCGCCCACAAAACCCAATGAAACATTGGCGTTTGTGAGTTTCTCGGTGTTTCGCTGCGCCGCATCAATTCGAATGCCGCGCCGCAACATCCGATCACGGATTGTTGAACGGGGTCCGAATCGGGCGCAGATTCCGCTTCGTCTTTCCAGGGAGGCTGCCATGGGAGACGTCAGCAAAGGACTTGAAGCGGGATTCCTCGCCACTGTCCTTATTTCGATCCTCATGTTTGCGCAAACCTCGCTCGGCTATGTGCCGCAATTCAACATGATTTCCATGTTGATGAGCGCGGCGGGAACGCCGGACGCGCCGCTGCTCGCATGGGGCTTTCACTTCTTCATCGGCACGGTGTTGTGGGGCGCCGGCTTTGCGGTGTTCAGCCCGCATCTGCCGGGACCGCACTGGTTCAGGGGCGCGATCTTCGGAACGCTCACCTGGCTGGCGATGATGATCGTGTTCCTGCCGTCGGCGGGAATGCACATGTTCGCGGCGGGCGCCGACGGCCGGGAGATGATCCTGGGTGTGACGCTCGGCTTGAATCTCGTCTACGGCGTGGCGGTGGGGGAGATCTACCATCTCCTCCTGCACTACATGGCGAGCGAAGTGGACGAGAACGCGTAAGCCGCGACCGGCGGCGCGCGAATGAACTTATGCGGCACACGCGGATTTGCGCGCGGGTTCGGTTTGCGCTTCGCCGCAACCGGACTTGTGCTAAGGTTGAACTCCTTCTGAGGCGTGGCGTTCCGGCTCTCAGACCGTTCTCGCAACAAAGGAAACGAACATGGCCAAGAAATCGTCGCACGGCGTCTATCGCGTCACCGAGATCATCGGCACCAGCAAATCGTCGTGGGAAGACGCGGCAAAGAACGCGGTGGAGACGGCCGGCAAATCGCTGCGCGATCTGCGCGTGGCGGAAGTCGAAAAGCTCGACATGAAGGTCGAGAACGGAAAAGTCGTGGCCTATCGCGCGCGCGTGTCGCTGTCGTTCAAATACGAAGGGTGACGTGGCGGCCTCAATGATAGTGCCATGAGATCCGCGCGGATTTCGTGAAGCGGTCGTAATAGAGAATGAAGCCGTCTTCGTCGTAACCAGACAGAAAGAACAGCGCGTCCTCGCTGCCGTCGCCGGCGAAATCTCCGATGTCGACGAGCGCGTGAGTCGCCTCGTCTTCCGCCAACGCGGGCAGCGCGCGCGCCGGCGCGCCGTCGGCGACGAGCCAGACATCGGCCAGCGCGTCGGCGGTGAAATTGCATTTCGCCACCAGGCTTGGCGCCACGCTCGCCCCATAAAGCCGCGCGCCGCTGTTTGAGCGCCACAACTTGGCGATGCGGATGTCGCGCGCCGCGATCGCGCGACCGGTGCCGATGGGTTCGCCGTCCTTGCCGCAATCGGGAACGGTGGCGACGAGTTTGCGAAGGGGCGCAAGCGCCGCAGCGGCATCGGCGGCATCGGGTTTGTCTTGTGTCCACGCGGATGCGCTGTCCGCCACGACCGCGCTCGTCGCGACCAGCGGGCGATATGCCGGCTTGTCGAGCCAGCCCCCGAAGGTGTGGTTGCGCGCGCCGATATGCGGCACCGCGCCCGAGACGATCTTCATCAGGCCGATGGTGGAATCCGATTGCGCATCAAGCCAGCCTTTCGCGATCACCGTGCCGATCTGTTTGCCGCGAAACCGTACAAGCCATTGAGCCGGGATATCGCTGCGGCAGGTCCATGCGCCGTTGGCGGAGTATGCGCACGCCGGCTGCCAGTCATTCCCCACTTTGATGAAGCCCAGGCGAACCGCACTGCCGGATCCCGCAACGTCCTGAACGATGCCGATCGCGGGCGCCGCCCCGGCACACGTGCAAGAGAGGATCGCTGCGGCGAACCCGATCAATGCCGGCGCAATACGGATCATGCTGCCCCCGATCCCGGAATCTAGCGCGTTTCCGGCCGGAGTGGCAGCACAAGCGCGGCCCAGCCGTCGTCCCCGGAAAACACCCGGAAAGCATGGGAAATCCGGACTTTCGAGGGGGTAGACAGGCACGCGCGATCCGTCCTATACCCGCGCTCCTTTTGCCGCGGGGTGGAGCAGCCCGGTAGCTCGTCAGGCTCATAACCTGAAGGTCCCAGGTTCAAATCCTGGCCCCGCAACCAAAACCCAATTAATTCAAGGGGTCAACGGAAACGTTGACCCCTTTTGTTCTTCTGGTACACTTCCCCAACTGTTACCCAACTGACCCAGAAAGGGCCGCGCGCCGGAAGACCGGATGCAGGCCAAATTTCGGCATCCGTGTCCCGTCAGGGCCGATTCCTGAAAGCTTCTGGAGAGGTGGCTAAGAACGGTTGGAGACGACTTACCCAGGCTTACCCAGATGCCAACGCATTCGATTCTCGGCGGGAAGGTGAAGCTCTATCGGCGTGACGACGGCGGCGAGCACTGGTTTTGCTCGACCTATTTTCAAGGCAAGAACCGCCGGAAGAGCACCAAGACCGACAGCCTCCCCCACGCGGAAGAGATCGCCGAAGGCTGGTATCTCGAACTGCGCGGCAAGAGCCGAGCAGGTTTGCTCGACGGCCCGGTTGGGCCGACCTTCAATCAGGCGGCCGACGTGTTCGAGGCGGAATACGAGGTCAGCACCAACGGCGAGCGCAGCCCGCGCTGGGTCGCCGAGCACAAAGCGCATTTGAAAAGCCATCTCCGCCCTTTCTTCGGCAAGAAGGGTGTGCGCGAGATCAGCGCCGACACCGCGCAGGAATACCGCATTCACCGAAGCAAGACTTCGCGCACAGGCAAGCCCCCCGCCCGTAACACGCTCGACAACGAAATCATCACCTTGCGCCTCGTCATGAAGGTCGCCCTTCGCAAGGGTTCCGCGCGATACCGGGCAGTTCAGCTTGGCGGGCGCGCAACCCAAAACTGCCTTGCTATTTGAAAATGGGAAGTGGGGCATCCCGTATGGCCGCACGCCGACGACCCATATCCTAAAGCCGCCGACAGGCCATTTCGACGGCCACGCCGAAAACGAGCATGTCTGCCTCGCGCTGGCGCGAGCCGTCGGGTTGCCCGCCGCTTTTTCCCGCGTGGCGCACTTCGACGAGGAAGTAGCAATCGTCGTCGAACGCTACGACCGTCAGCGGCACCGCAACGATATCATCCGCGTACATCAAGAGGACGCCTGTCAGGCGCTCGCCCTACTGCCAACGCGCAAATACCAGAACGAGGGAGGCCCAGGAATTACGCAGATCGTCGAATTGCTTCGCACACATTCAAGCGAGCGCGATGCCGACGTAGATACCTTCATCAAGGCCATCGCCTTCAACTGGATCATTGCCGGCACGGACGCTCACGCCAAAAATTATTCCCTGCTCATCAGCAATGGGTCGCGCGTTCGCTTGGCCCCTCTGTACGACGTTGCCAGCATCTTGCCGTACAACGAGTTCGACCTTTGCAAGGTCAAGATGGCAATGAAGATTGGCGGCGAATATCGCTTGCACGATATCGGCATTAGGCAATGGGTGAAGCAAGCGCGCGAGGTGCGAATCGATTCCGACCGGCTCATCTCGGAATTGCTCACTATGGTTCGGCGGTTGCCGGACCACATTAGCGACGCCCGCAAGCGGGCTAGCGAGGAGGGCCTAAATCACCCCCTTATTGCTATCGCTGTTTGCGGAGTTTCAAGAACAAGTTTGAACACAGCCTCCTGGATCGCCATGTCGGCGCGGAGTTGCTCGACTATCTTATCTGCGGAGCGCTCCCGCGCTTCGACGCCGCTCGCCTCAAGAAGTCCACGGACCAGCTTTTCGCGGACCTGGTGCGCCAAGACAAGCCGGGTATCGTCTATGAAAGGAATGCGGAGTTTTCGACGGGACGCAAAAAGTTTGTCGTCCCCATCCTTGCCACACGAGGCTCCCGCCAGATCGCGGTCGGCTTGTCAGGGCCTCTGACTCCAGATTATCCGGCAGATGAAGTTTTGGCCCGTCTTAGGGAAGCGGATTTTCCGGTCTTTGTGGTGAACGAGCTTCTCGTTCGCGGGAGCCTCCCTGCTGACGGGAGATCGCCCGGTCATATTCACCCACGGCCTGAAGGAGCCGAGCGCCGTGCTGCTGTTTCCGCTGTCGCCCGGTGCGCTCTTTGTCGCCACCAATGGTCCTGGCCGCATAGCCGAGGTTGTGCGGACCAAGTCCAGCCCGCATGTGCGGATGGTCAACAGCGAAATCGTTCGATGTGCGGTGGATTTCGTTATCGGCTGTGATGCGTCCCATCTGGTGTTTGTGGAGCGACGTTTGCGCAAACCGGACCAGGAGCCAGTGCCCGGACCCGTTGGAAAGGGCCAGCCTAACTGTCCCGCGTAGCAGGGCGTGCGGCCAGAAGGCGATCTTATATAAGTCATTGAAATGCTTACGAATTATCTTCTCGCGCGAAAGGACAGTCGGGAGTAGCTTCGGCGCATCGTGACCGGCTCGATTTTGGCGAATTCTTACCCAAATACTTACCCAGCCTCGGAACGGTCGAAGTGAATGAAAATCTTTTAGAGACATAAGTGTTTGTTTTTCAATTAGAAAACACCTGTCGCGGGGTGGAGCAGCCCGGTAGCTCGTCAGGCTCATAACCTGAAGGTCCCAGGTTCAAATCCTGGCCCCGCAACCAGACGGAAAATGGCTCCCCCGCCGGGAGCCATTTTCATTTGCGGGGACCGCGCGGCGAACGGTTCCGATCAGCCGTCGGTCACCGCAACGTCTTCGACACTCTTCGGACGTACGGAGTTGCAAACTTGGCTCATAAGCCGAGTTTCGATGTCCCTGTTCGAGTATTCGCCCGTCTTGCCCTTCTTCGGCAATGTGACGTCCCAGGGTCCGCTCGCCTCTTCGGGCAGCCCAGTGATCCACGTCTTGTTCGGGAGGCAGCCCAGAATGTAGCTGCGCATTTTCTCGATGGTCGGAACCTTGCCCTCATCGGAGAACGTGAAATCCAGAACGTGATCGCTGGCGGCATGGGCGGCCGGCGGCAGCGCGAAACCGGTCACGGCGCCGGCGATCGCCGCGATGGCGAACAGCCGCCACGATTTCCTGGGCAGTTGCGACATGGATGTCTCCGGAGCTGTCAGTCTCGTTTGGAGGACGCTCCGCCGCCATGCCGTGTGAACGGAAAGACGCGCGCGTCGCGCAGGAAACGGCGTCTGCGCGCATGGCGATACGGCGCCATTGCAATCGACCGCTACGATTGCGCCGGCGCTTCGGGGCCTTCTTTGACTGCGGGCCGGGGAAAGACGAAGCGCTGGTAGATGAAACCGATGCCGACCAGCGAAAGCCCGAGCCCCAGGAACGACGCCACGCGATAAAGATCGGGAAGGCCCGCCATGTCGACCAGGAACACTTTGAGCGCCGTGACCACGAGAACCGCGAGCGACGCGAAGCGCAGCAGCGATTTCCCGAACGCGATGCCCAGCGCCAGGAGCGCGACCGCATAGGCGAGCCAAACGACGGAATAGGTGTAGAGTTCGGCATTGCCGTGACGCGCCCAATGGAACACCGGGCCTTCGAATGCCCGCGTCACCTCCAGCGTCACATAGGCGAACACCAGCACATATCCCGCAATGTCGGCATACTGCGCGAGCCCGGCATATTTCGTCTGGCGAATGGTGGACGCGACGCGAAACGCGAACGCGGCCGGCACGGCATAGGCGAGCAGCAGCACATTGAGAACCGGATAGGTGCCGACGGAATCGCTCGTCCACATCGGATTGGAAAACAGAAGCTGCAGCAGCAGCACCTGCGCCGCCGCCACGCCCAGCAAAATCGCTGCGCCGTAGAACGAGACCTGATTGTTCTTGCGGTGGAAATGCATCGCGAGCGCGCTGCCCACCGCCAGCCACGCAATCGATTGCAGGCTTTGTTCGAGGAGCCCGTATTCGGGGGCTACCAGCGACCCGGCGATGAACAGCCGGATCTCCATCGACACCAGCAGCACCGAGAAGGCGAGGCCGCCCGCTTCGAGCAGCATGACCAATTGCTCCGCCTTCAAGGGGCGGAACAGCCGCGCGGCCAGGAAAAACGAAATCGCCGGGATGCCGTAGCCATAGACGACCCAGCTCGCCGCGGGATTGGTTGCGAGTGCATAGCTGAAGATGTTGTCGTTGAACACGAGCCGCACCAGCACGCTGACGGCCACCATGCCGGCGATGACCTCCAGCGATCGCGTGCGGATGCGCGTGGCAATCCACGCCAATGCCGGAAGCTGTATCGACAGCGCCACGGTCAGCCAGGCCTCGCGCAGGCTCATCGCCGCGGCCAGGCTCACCAGCGCCACGACCGCGGCGGCATAGAACGCGAGCGTCACCTCCAGCCCGCGCGCGGCGCGGTAGCGCTCCACCCGCTCCGCCGCGAACAGGCTCACGGCCGCGAGCGCCAGCGCGGGGAACGCCCACTCGAAATCGACGCCGAAGCCCGCGACCCGGTAATAGGCGATCACGAGCAGGAATATCGGCACGGCGGCGGACACCGCGGCCCACAGCGCGGGGCGTTTCGCGCCCCACAGTGCGGCGAAGCCGGAGATTCCGAACAGCGCACCGAACGCGACGCACGCGCCGTAGAAATATTGCAGCTCCACCGGCACCAAAGGCGGGCGATGGACCGCCGGCGCCCAGATCACCACCGCCGGCATCGGCATGGTGGCCGCGATCACGAGCACCAACACGGCCGCGACCACGGCCAGGCTGTCGAAAATCCCATGCCGCCGTCCCACGAACAGGAACAGCACCGCGATGAGGCCCGCGAACACCAATCCTGTCGTGCAATAGCCGGTTTCGCTCACCACCGCGAACAGCACGAACGCGGTGGCGCACGCCGCCACCCACACCACCCATTCGGGCATCGCGAAGGCGCGGACTTCCTGGAGCCAGTCTTCCTGGCCTTCGGGGTCCGCCACGCCGCGGCGCAGCGCGAAGAAGCTCGCGGCGGTCAGGAGCAGGAACAGGCCCAGCGGCAACGCATCGCTGGAGCTGCGATGGGAATCGAGCATCCACAAAAACGGCCACACGGCCGCGCCCGCCAGGGTCGCGAACGCGAACCACCACCAGGCTTTGTAACGCGCCACCGCCAGGCACGCGATTTCGACGACGAGCAGATAGGCGAACAAGGTCCACACGGAGGGATCCTGCGCGGTCACCATCGCGGGCGCCGCGAACGCGCCCAGCAATCCCATCAGCGCCACGAAGCGGCCCTGCAGCAGCGAAAGCCCGACGCCCAAGAGCGCCACGAATGCGAGCCCCGCAAACGCCACCAGCGGCGGCAGCAGATTGTAGAGCGCATAGGCGGCATAGACGCTGGCGAAGGCGGTGAACAATCCCGATGCGGTCAGCGCGGGCGGCACCTGGTTGGTGCGGACCGCGGCGATGGCGCGCTCGAGCGGGCGCTGCCGCAGCCATTCGCCCGCGAAGATGAGCGCGAGCCCCAGCAAGAATCCCAAGGTGACGCGGGCGGCGGGCCCCAGCAATCCGTGATCGATCGCGTAACGCACGAGGAACGTGCCCGCGAGCATGATGGCGAGCGCGCCCAGCCACACGAGCCAGCGCGAGGTGAGCGTCTCTTCGAGATTCTTGGCCTTCGCCGCGCGGGAGATTGGCGGCGGCGCGGGTGCGGGCGCCGATGGGCGCGCGAACACGGGCTCCTCGTGCACAACCGGCGGCGGCTCGCGCGGGACGTCGCGCGGCGCGACGGGTTTTGCAATTCCCGGCGCCGTGCGCTCGGGCTCCGGTTCGGAACGTGCCGCGCCCGCCGCGTCGACGAGCTTGCGCAATTCCGTCACGCTGCGGTCGAGCGCGCCGATCTCGGCCGACGCGTCGCGCAGCAGGCGGTGCGCATCTTCCGCGCGGCGCTTGGCCGAATTCGCAAGGAAGATGGCGATGCCGCCAAGCAGCACGGCAAGGAGCGTGAAAAAATCCATCGGCGTGGGCCCCGAATCCGGCGGATGCTTTGGAAACTTAGCAGCTATCCCGCGAATGTCATTGCGCGGGAGGAGGGCGAGATCGACCGCACTCGCCCATTACTTCAGGCTGTACCACACGCCGCGGCCTTTGCCGTGCATGGCGAGGTGGCCTTTCTCGGCCAGCAGCCGGAAATGCTCCTTCAGCGTGTTGCGGCTCGTGCCCGTGAGCGTGACCATGTCGCCGATGCTGACGCGGCCGTGCTCGCGCGCCTGATCGAGAATCCGCACCGACAATTCCGGCAACGCGGAAAGCACCAGCTTCTCGCGCTCGACCTTTCGCGCAAGCCGCTTCACCTGCTCGTGAAGCGCGCGCAGGAAAAACAGCAGCCAGGGCTGCCAGTCCGGCCGCGCCGCGCGAAGCGTTCCCTGCGTCTGGCGGAGCGCGAGGTAATACGCCTCCTTGCTCTGCTCGATCACGCTTTCGAGCGAACTGTAGGGCACATAGGCGTATCCCGCGCGCAGCAGCAACAGCGTGGTCAGGATGCGCGACAGCCGCCCATTGCCGTCCTGAAACGGATGGATCGCCAGAAACACGACCGTGAAAACGCCGATGGCCAGAAGCGGATGAAGCGGGCGCTCGCCGCGCGCCGCATCGAACCAGTCGACGAGCTCGGTCATCAGGCGCGGCGTGTCGAATGGCGTCGCCGTCTCGAACACGGTGCCGATCCGGTTCCCCCCTTCGTCGAACGCGGCCACGCTGTTCGGCGCCGTCTTGTAGTTGCCGCGATGCCGCGCGTCCTTCTCGCTGTAGCGCAGCAGATCGCGGTGAAGCTGCTTGATGTGGTTCTCGGTGATCGCGATGTCCGCCCACGAGCGGAACACCGTCTCCATCGCGTCCGCATAGCCTGCGACCTCCTGCTCGTCGCGGCTCGCGAAGGCTTTGGCGTCCAGGCGGCCGAGCAGCCGCTCGACCTCGCGATCGGACAATTTGCTGCCTTCGATGCGGGTGGAGGAGCCGATGCTCTCGATGGCCGCCACGCGCCGCAGCGCCGACAGCCGCTCCGGCGCCAGCGTGCCCAGCGCGCGCCACGCACCCTTGAATTCGTCGATTTCGGCGACGAGCGCGAGGATTTCAGGCGTAATCTCGATGGTGTCGGACTGGATCATGACACCCAATACTACACCCAATTACACCCAATTAGGCAAGCCGATAGTCCGCTGACATATTGCTCATTGGGCGTCGACGGTTTGAATTGCCCCCTATTTGGGGCGCACACGTCGCCCATACGACAATAGACCAGCCTGAAATGCGCAACGTGGAAGTCGGCTTAGACGGACTGCTTTCATGTAGAGTACAAGCAGGAAATACGCCGCAATATTGTTACTTAGGAATTCGCCTTAGGCAATATACTAAAATCTGGAGTCGTGATTCCCGCTGATTTCAAAATCCCAGTTCTTCATTTCACCAAAACACAGCGGGAATAGTCGGAACACCTTGATAGCACTTACCCGTTTGCGGCTTCTTCAGTTAGGTGATGTTCACTACCCCGAAGCAATAAGCCGTCAACCTAGTATCGATCAAAAAGACGCCGGGTTTGGCGGGCCTAATTTTGCGTGAGCTTCCTGTCGTGTGCCGTATTCCTACGCGGTATGTTGAGCGGAAGAATAAAGGGAATGGCTGGGCTTGGAAGTATGTTGTGACGGATTTGAGTTCGCCGCCGGCCGCGAACCTTCCCAGCTAAACTACCCCCGGGAGCCCCCCATGAACGGCGCTGAATCCCTGGTCCGCACGTTGGTCGCGTCGGGCGTGGAGGTGTGCTTCAGCAATCCCGGTACTTCGGAACTCCATTTCGTCGCCGCGCTCGACAAGGTCGACGGCATGCGCCCGATCCTGGCGCTGTTCGAAGGCATCGCCACCGGCGCCGCCGACGGCTATGGCCGCATGGCCGGCAAGCCCGCGGCCACGCTGCTGCATCTGGGTCCCGGCCTCTCCAACGGGCTCGCCAATCTGCACAATGCGCGCCGCGCGGGAACGCCGCTGGTCAACATCGTGGGCGATCACGCCACCTATCACGCGCAATACGATGCGCCGCTCGCCTCCGATATCGCGGGCCTCGCGCGGCCCGTCTCCGCCTGGGTGCATGCGGCCACGAGTGCGGCGACCGTCGCGTCCGACGGCGCGCGCGCCGTGCAGGCCGCACTCGCAGCACCCGGCCAGATCGCCACGCTCATTCTTCCCGCCGACACGGCCTGGCTCGAGGCCGAGCGGCCCGCGCCGAAGTTGCCGCATCTCGTGCCCGCGCCGGTCACGCTGGCCGCGGTCGACGGCGTCGCGCGCGCGCTGCGCGACGGCAAAAAGTCGGCGCTCCTCATTCGCGGTGCGGCGCTTCGCGGGCGCGGCCTCGTCGCCGCCGGACGCATCGCGGCCAAGACCGGCGCGCGGCTCCTGTGCGACACCTTCGCGCCGCGGCTGGAGCGGGGCGCCGGCATCGTCGCGGTCGAGCGCATTCCCTATTTCGCGGAACAGATCGTCGATTTCCTGAAAGACCTCGAGCATCTGGTGCTGGTGGGCGCCAAGCCGCCTGTGTCGTTCTTCGCCTATCCGGGAAAGCCCAGCTGGTGCGTGCCCGCCGGCTGCGCCATTCATCATCTCGCCGAGCCGCATGAAGACAGCGTGGGCGCGCTCGAAGCCTTGGCCGAAGCGTTGGGCGCGAAGGGCGAGCCGGCCGGTGTCGCGCCGCTCAAGCGGCCCGAACGGCCAAGCGGCAAGCTCAATGCCTACACCGCGGGGCAGGGGATCGCATTCCATCTGCCGGAGAATGCGATCCTGTCCGACGAGGCGGCGACGTCGGGCGCGGGCACCGCGCTCTTCACCGCCACTGCGCCGCGCCACGATCACCTGGCGCTCACCGGCGGCTCGATCGGGCAGGGGTTGCCCGTCGCCACGGGTGCGGCGGTCGCGTGCCCGGATCGCAAGGTCGTCTGCCTGCATGGCGATGGCGGCGCAATGTACACGCTGCAGTCCTTGTGGACGCAGGCGCGAGAGAAGCTCGACGTCACCACCGTGATCTTCGCCAACAAATCCTATGCGATCCTGAACATCGAGCTGATGCGGGTGGGCGCGGAAAATCCGGGGCCCAAGGCGCTCGGCATGCTCGATCTGCGCAACCCCGAACTCGACTGGCTGGCGCTGGCCCGCGGCATGGGCGTCGAAGCCTCGCGCGCCACGACGGCGGAAGAATTCGCCGATCAATTCGCAAGCTGCATGAAGGGGCGCGGACCGAGATTGATCGAAGCGGTGTTATAGAATCACGCGGAGACGCGCCCGCCTTCGCTAAAGCTTCGGCGGGTCAGGAGTTGGCTATTGGTCCGCCGTAGCCTTGGCGTAGGCGGAGAGCCGCGGAGTAGAAAGATTTAACGCAGAGGACGCTGGGGGTTCGCAGGGGGCGCAGAGTTTGGTCGCATTGGTCCGAGCGCGCGATGAATTTTCTTGTTGCGCGCATTCGCGCGCAGAT
This sequence comes from uncultured Alphaproteobacteria bacterium, assembly GCA_963760345.1. Lineage (GTDB taxonomy): Bacteria > Pseudomonadota > Alphaproteobacteria > Micropepsales > Micropepsaceae > Rhizomicrobium. The sequence continues at coordinate 131,233 of CAVXCU010000001.1, read as the reverse complement.
TTTCCTCAGCGTCCTCCGCGAACCCCCAGCGTCCTCTGCGCTAAATCGACCCTTTTTCCTCCGCGGCTCCGCGCCTCCGCGTGCAAATACTTCGGCGCTATCCGTTTGACTCTGTCATCGCCGAATAGACCAGCGTGCGCAGGTCGCGGCGCAGCGTCAGCCGCGCGTCTGTGCCCATCACCTGCGTCATGAACACGACGGCGAGTTCTTCCTTCGGATCGATCCAGAACGCGGTCGACGCCGCGCCGCCCCAGAAAAATTCGCCGGGCGTTCCCGGCACGCGCGTCTTGGCCACGTCCACCGTCACGCCGCAGCCGATGGAGAAGCCGATGCCGTTGTAGCCGGCCTCGGTGAACAGGCTTTCGCCCGCCACCATGTCCGTGAGCAGCTTGTTGTCAGGCAGGAGATTGAGGCCGAACATCGCCACCGTCTTGGGCGACAATATCTGCGCGCCCTCGAGCGTGCCGCCCGCCGCTATCATGCGGCAGAAGCGCATGTAATCGTGCGCGGTCGACACCAGCCCGCCGCCACCGGATTCGAGCTTGGGCGGTTCGGCATAAGTCGATTTGCCCGCATCGTCCTGGATCGTGAGCCTGCCGTCCTTGCCCGGCATGTAGCACGAGGCGAAACGTTCGAGCTTGGCTTGCGGCACGGAGAACGCCGTATCCCTCATGCCCAACGGCTCGAACAGCCGCGTGCGCAGGAATTCGCCGAAGGTCTGGCCCGACAGTTTCTGCACCAGATAGCCCATCACGTCGATGGCGACCGAATAGTTCCAATATTCGCCGGGCGAGAAATCGAGCGGCAGATGGGCCAGCTGTTCGATGAACGCGTCGAGGCCGCCCGGCGTCTGGAAATCGCAGACCTTCTGATGGCGATACGCGGCGTCCACGCTGGTGCGCATCAGGAAGCCATAGGTGAGGCCGGAGGTATGGGTGACGAGATCGATCACCTTCATGCGCCGCTTGGGCGCCACCGTGATGAACTGTCCTGCCGTGCTGGCGACCAGGCTGGGCATGCCGCTCGCATAGACGCGCAAATTCTTCCACGACGGAATATGCGTGTGCACGTCGTCTTCCAGGCCCAGCAGCCCTTCCTCCACCAGCATCATCAGCGCGACGGCGGTGATGGGCTTCGACATGGAGTAGATGCGGAAGATCGCGTCTTCCCGCATCTTCTTGTCGCGCGCGATGTCCATCTGGCCGGACATGCCGGTGTGGACGTGCTTGCCCCGGCGATAGATCTGCGTCAGCACGCCCGGAAACAGGCCGCTGTCGACATATTTCGTCTTGAGGAAACGGTCGAGATGGGCGAGGCGGGAAGCGGAAAAACCCAGGGCTTCGGGGTTGGACATGGACGGCTCCTGCAATAGCGGCCCCAAAGTGTAGGCAGGTTTCGGGGAGGATTTCACTAGCGACGAGGGGCTGTGCGTTCGGCTCCTCTTCCCCCGCTTGCGGGGGAAGTGGCCGGCGAAGCCGGCCGAAGGGGGCCCCCCTCCGCCTCGCTGGCGCTCGGCACCTCCCCCGCGCGCGGGGGAGGAGGATCGCCATTCGCTCGCCGCTCCTGCCAGCAGTTCGATGAGTTCTTCCCAGCCAATGCGCCACTCTCCCCCGCGTGCGGGGGAGGAGGATTGCCATTCGCTTGCCCCTCCTGCCGCCGGTTCGATAAGTTCCTCCCAGCCAAAAAAAGATGGGACACGGGACATGGCCTGGGACTTCGAGACGGATGCGGAATTTCAGAAAAAGCTCGATTGGATCGACGAGTTCATCGACACCGAAGTCGAGCCCATCACCCAGCTGGGCGTGGGCTATGCCGGCATCAAATCCAAGGCCTACCAGAAATCCGTCCGGCCCTTGCAGGCCAAGGTGAAGGAGCAGGGCCTGTGGGCCTGCCATCTGGGGCCCGAACTGGGCGGCCAGGGTTTCGGCCAGGTCAAGCTGGCGCTGATGAACGAGCGGTTGGGCCGCGTGGGGCTCGCGCCCGTCGTGTTCGGCTGCCAGGCGCCCGACACCGGCAATGCCGAGATCATCGCTCATTACGGCACCGAGGAGCAGAAGAAGAAATATCTCTGGCCGCTGCTCAACAACGAAATCACCTCCGGCTATTCGATGACCGAGCCGCAGGGCGGCTCCGATCCGCTCTCGTTCAAGACGAGCGCCGTGCTCGACGGCAACGACTGGGTGATCAACGGCGAGAAATGGTTCACTTCGGGCGCGCGCAACGCCGAAGTGCTTGTCGTCTATGCCGTGACCGATCCCGATCACAAGGATCCCTACCGGCGCATGTCCATGTTCCTCGTGCCGCGGAAGACGAAGGGCGTGGAAGTGATCCGCTATGTGGGCGTGGGCACGGAGCGGCGCGGCTCCGAAGGCTATATCCGCTACAACAATGCCCGCGTGCCTTACGACGCGCTGCTGGGCGAGCGGGGCACGGCGTTCGTCATCGGCCAGACGCGGCTGGGCGGCGGGCGCGTGCATCATGCCATGCGCACGGTCGGCCAATGCAAGAAGGCGCTCGACCTGATGTGCAAGCGGGCCGTGTCGCGCACCACGCGCGACGGGCGCATCGCCGATTACCAGATGGTGCAGGAGCAGATCGCCGACAGCTGGATCCAGCTCGAGCAGTTTCGGCTGCTGGTGTTGCAGACCGCGTGGCGGATCGACAAGTACAAGGATTACCGGAAAGTTCGGAAGGACATCGCGGCGGTGAAGGTCGCGATGCCGAAGGTCTATCACGACATCGCCACCAAAGCGATGCATCTGCACGGCGCGCTGGGCGTCTCCAACGAAATGCCGTTCACCCAGATGCTGATCGGCGCCATGGTGATGGGCATCGCCGACGGCCCCACGGAAGTGCACAAGATCACCGTCGCCAAGCAGGTGCTGCGCGACTACCGCCCGGACAACGATTTGTTCCCGTCCTACCATCTGCCCAAATTGCGCGAAGCGGCGAAGGATCGCTTCCCCGATCTCGCGGCCGAGCTGAAGGCGGAATGGGAAGCGCGCGCGGAATCGATCGACGCGTTATGAGCGGCGGCGGTTTTGCCGATCGGCGCGTCAACATTTTTCCATGACAAGAGAGCATCTCCATGACTGCTGATTCCCGTCCCTGGCCGGCGATGTCGCTGGCCGAAGCCCATGCGCGGCTCACCGCACCCGGCCAGCGTTTCGAAATGGCCGAGGTCATGATCCGTGGCGTCAAGACGCGCGTGTGGAAGAACGCGCCGCCCACCTTGCGCGACGTGCTGCAATTCTCGCGCATGTACAAGGACCGCACGGTGCTCGTGTACGAGAACGACCGCGCCACCTTCGAGACGTTCTTTCGCGCCTCCGTCGCGATGGCGTATGAGCTGCAGGCCCGCGGCGTGAAGAAGGGCGACCGCGTCGCCATCATCATGCGCAATCTGCCGGAATGGGCGGCGGCGTTCTATGGCGCGGCCATCGTCGGCGCGATCGTAACGCCACTCAATGCGTGGTGGACGGGACCGGAGCTGGAATACGGGCTGGTCGATTCCGGCGCGAAAATCGCCGTCGTCGACGCCGAGCGGCTGGAGCGCATCGCCGAACACATCGTCAATTGTCCCGCGCTCGAACGCGTCTATGTGAGCCGCTATGCGGACGAGCTGCCCAATCCCATCGTGGCGCGGCTCGAGGACGCGATCGGCGCCGTCAACGATTGGGGCAAGCTCGCGGATCGCGCGATGCCGGACGTCGCGCTCGACACCGACGACGACGCGACCATTCTCTACACGTCGGGCACGACCGGAAAGCCCAAGGGCGCGCTCGGCACCCATCGCAACATGAACTCGAACATCTTCGCGTCGGGCAGTTCTGCGGCGCGGAACTTCCTGCGCCGCGGCGAAGAGGTTCCCGTGGTCGATCCGCTCACCGCGCCGCAGCGTTCAGGCCTTCTCTCCGTGCCGTTCTTCCACGCGACGGGCTGCTTCGCGGTTCTGAATCCCACGCTCGTCGCCGGCGGCAAGATCGTGCTGATGCGCAAATGGGATCCCGAACTCGCGATGCAGCTCATCGAGCGGGAGAAGATCAGCCAGGCGGGCGGCGTGCCCACCATCGCGTGGCAGTTGATCGAACATCCCGCGCGCGCCAAATACGATCTGTCGTCGCTGGAAAGCGTGGCCTATGGCGGCGCGCCGTCGGCACCCGAGCTGGTGCGCAAGATCGTGGAGACGTTCCCGAAATCGCTGCCCGGCAATGGCTGGGGCATGACCGAGACGTCGGCCACCTGCACCACGCACAGCGCGGAGGATTACGAGCACCGCCCCGATTCCTGCGGGCCCGCGGTGCCCGTCTGCGACCTGAAGATCATGGATCCGGAAGGCACCCACGAATTGGCAATCGGCGAAGTGGGCGAGTTGTGGGCGCGCGGCCCCAACATCGTCAAAGGCTATTGGAACAAGCCGGAAGCGACGGAAGCGACGTTCATCGACGGCTGGGTCAGGACGGGCGACCTCGCGCGCCTCGACGAGGAAGGCTTCTGCTTCATCATCGATCGCGCCAAGGACATGCTGATCCGCGGCGGCGAGAACATCTACTGCATCGAGGTGGAGAACGTCCTCTACGAGCACCCCGCCGTGATGGATGCAGCACTGGTGCCGGTTCCCCATCGCACGCTCGGCGAAGAGCCCGGCGCAGTCGTCCATCTGAAGCCGGGGCTGCATGCGACCGAGGAGGAGCTTCGCGGTTTCGTCGCGGGCAAGCTCGCCGCGTTCAAAGTGCCGGTGAAAGTCGTGTTCTGGCCGGAGACGCTGCCGCGCAACGCCAACGGCAAGATCATGAAGACGGATCTGAAGAAGATATTTGCGGAGAAGATGTAGGCGCGAGCCGCGCGCCCGCGAACATCGCTTCCGTCCCGATGGTCGAGGACCCGAGCGCGGCCTCTTCGGCCAGCCGGCGCAAATTCTCCTGATGGTTCTCGCGCGTGATGCGATAGAAGCCCACAATCATGATCGCAGTCGCGTACAGCACCACAATGGCCACCAGATAGACGAGCGCGAGATTGTGCACGATATGCGCGCCGACGCTGCCGGGGCTGGCCTTTGACGGGAAGTGAACGAGCGCGATCAACAGGCCCGACATCAACAGGCCGAGCCCCGATGCGCTCTTCTGCATGAAACTGTTGGCGGCGAAGAACAGGCCTTCCGATCGCCGCCCCGTCACGCGCTCGCTGTCTTCCACCACGTCGGCCAGCATCGAGCCCAGGAGAATGGCGCAGGCGATGCTCGTCGTCGACGCCAGGATATTGAAGAACGCGAGTGCGGGCACCAGCCAGGGCGAGCCGTTGGCGAAAAACAGCCCCAGAAGGTGCAGGCTCATGGGGATAATGCCGATCGAAAGCCCCAACGCGAACAGCGCCATGGACGAGTATTTCTTGCCGTAGCGGCGCGACAAGGGGAGCGCCACTCCGAAGGCAAGGGCCGCGGCCAGGAGCGTGGTGCACGCGAGATAGAAAATCTGGAGCGAATTCAAGCCCCAGAGATAGGTGTTGAAGTAGACGCCCAGCGCGAAGACGAGTCCGGTCGCGGCGTTGAAGAAAACCCCCGCGATGAAGAGAACGAGGAACGAGCGGTTCCCCAAGGACGACGCCATTTCCCTCAATATCTGCACAGCGCCGATCCGGCGCTGTGGCTGCATGCGGAAATGCTTGATGTGCCGGTGCGTGCCGAGCGCGGAAATCAGGATGGCGGCGAACATCAGGACCGCGGCCGTGATTCCGTAATTGTGATAGCCCACGGGATTGAGTTGTCCGACGCGGTGCGTCGCGTCCGGCACCAGGAAGACCCGGAAGGCAAGCATGTACATGCCGAGCCCGCCCAGCCAGCCGAAGAACATCCGGTAGCCCAGAAAGACCGTGCGCTGGTCGTAATCTGCCGTCAGTTCCGGCGCGAGCGCGGAACTGGGAATCTCGTAGAACGTGATGAAGATGCGCACCACGATGGCGACCACGATCAAATAGACGAAGAGCGCGCCCTGCGACCAGTGCGGCGGGTTCCACAGGAGCAGATAGGACACCGCCACCGGAAGCGCCGAAGCATACATGAACGGGTGGCGCCGACCCCAGCGGCTGCGGATATTATCGGAGATCTCGCCCACGATCGGGTCGAGGAACGCGTCGAACACCAGCGCGATGAGGATCGCACCGCCCACGAGCTGTCCCGGCAGGCCGATGACCTGATTGTAGAACAGCAGCAGGATGGTCTGGAAACCGTTGTCCTTGATGCCGAACGCAATGGAGCCGAAGCCATAAAGAAGCTTGGTTTTGGTGCTGGTGAGATCGCGGTCGGTCGCAGCCGAACGCGGCGGAGCATCGATGCCCGGCGCTTTGGCGCCGAGGATCGGCGAATTTGCGATACTCTCAACCATGTTTTCAAAGTGTGGTATGGGCTGAGCGCCTTCGTCAACGGGCGGGCGCTTGGCTCGTGAAGTTTTGATGAAGGCCGTGCGGTCCCGCTTGGCATGCGGTAGATGGGGCATCGAAACCTTGGCTTGGCTCGACATGGCCCGGCGTAGCGTCAACGGCGCGGCAATCCGGAACGGCCTTTTGTGCGTCGCGCTGGGCGCGGCGGCGGGCGGCTTTGCGATGTGGCCCGTGCCGGCCTATGGCGCGTGGCTGCTCGCAGGAATTGCAACGGCCGGCGCGCTCTTGGTGACGTTGCTGGGCCGCGGGCGAACCGGCGACGACAGCGCCGGCGCCTCCGCCAAGAGCGACCAGATGCTGGCGCTGTTGCCGCCGCTGGCGCGCGACGTGTTCGAGCGGCTGCCCGATCCCCTGATGCTGCTCGACCCATCGGGCCGGGTCATCTTCGCCAACAAGGCGATGGTGGCCGTCGCGGGCACCGACACGCAAAAGAAGCACGTCTCTGCGGTTTTGCGCACGCCCGCCGTGCTGCAGGCGATCGCGCGGACGGCGGCGACCGGCGAGCCCGCCTCCGTCGCGTTTTCGTTTCGCGTGCCGGTCGAGCGCCACTATCAGGCCTATGTGACGCGCACGGAACAGAACCCGCAACTGACCTCGCTGTTGCTGCACGACGTGACCTCAGCGCAGCGCGCGGAAGAAGCGCGCACCGATTTCATCGCCAATGCGAGCCACGAATTGCGCACGCCGCTGGCCGCGGTGTCGGGCTTTATCGACACGCTCAAGGGCCACGCACGCGACGACGAAGGCGCCCGCGAGAAATTTCTCGACATCATGAGTGTGGAGGCGGGCCGCATGCGCCGGCTGATCGACGATCTCCTGTCGCTCACCCGCATCGAGCAGAACGAACACGTCCCGCCCTCGGGCGAAGTCGACATTGTGGACGTTGTGCGCGATGCGGCGGCAGCACTCCAGGGCCTCGCCCGGCTCGACAACGTCACCGTCACGGTGGTGGAAACGGCGGGCCTGCCGCCGGTCGCCGGCGAGCGGGACGAATTGATCCAGCTGTTCCAGAACCTGATCCACAATGCGATCAAATACGGCCGCGTGGGCGGCAATGTGAGCGCGAGTTTCACGCTGACGCCGGGCTCGGCCACGATGTCGGGGCGGCGCAGCGGCGGCGCGCTGGTCGCGGTCGCGATCCGCGACGACGGCGAAGGCATTCCCCGCGAGGCGATCCCGCGGCTGACGGAGCGCTTCTACCGGGTTGACGTGAAACGCAGCCGCGAACGGGGCGGCACGGGGCTTGGGCTCGCCATCGTCAAGCACATCGCCAACCGCCACAACGGGCGGCTGCAGATCGAGAGCAAGCAAGGCGAGGGCAGCGTCTTCACGGTTTTCCTGCCGGCCGTCGCCCCTCTCGAAATGACGGCGGGCGTTGCTGTCACAGAACTGATATAAAACCGTCGCAAAGACGTGCCCGTCGGCCTATACGCAAGGGCCAGACGAAGACTGCGCCGCTTCGACCGCGGCGTGGCCGCAAGAGAGGCGGAATGAGCGAACACACCGTCAAGGCGTTTACCGAGCAGCTGGAATCGCTGGCCACCGGCGTCGCCCAGATGGGCGGCCTGGCGGAAGCCCAGCTGGCCGACGCCATCGAAGCGATCGGCAAGCGCGACACGGGCCTGGCCGAAGCGGCGATCGCGGGCGATCCGCGCATCGACCAGCTGCAGCAGAACATCGAGGACCAGGCGCTGCGGCTTCTGGCGCTGCGCCAGCCCATGGCCGTCGACCTGCGCGAGACGCTGGCCGCCATCAAGATCGCGAGCGAACTCGAGCGCGTGGGCGACCTCGCCAAGAACATCGCCAAGCGCGCGCTGGTGCTCAACCGCGAACCGCCCATCCGCCTCACCCAAAGCCTCGCGCGCATGGGCCGTTCGTCGCTCAGCCAGCTGAAGCTCGTGCTCGACGCCTATTCGGATCGCGATGCCGCGGGCGCCGAAGCGGTGTGGCGCAACGACGGCGAGATCGACGAGATCTACAACAGCCTGTTCCGCGAGCTTCTCACCTACATGATGGAAGATCCGCGCACGATCGGGCTGTGCACACATCTCCTGTTCGTGGCCAAGAACATGGAACGCACGGGAGACCACGCCACCAACATCGCCGAAGTGGTCTATTACATGGTGACCGGTGGCCATCTCGCGATGGATCGCCCGAAGGCCGACACCACCAGCAGCACGAATGTGCGCTTCGAGCGTCCGTCATGACATTGAAGCCCACGGTTCTGGTGGCGGAAGACGAAGGCGCGTTGGTCACGCTGCTGCGCTACAATCTCGAACGCGAAGGCTATCGCGTGCTGGAAGCGCAGGACGGCGAGGAAGCGCTCCTCATCGCCAACGAGCAAGGCCCCGATCTCGTGCTGCTCGATTGGATGCTGCCGCAGCTTTCGGGCATCGAAGTGTGCCGGCGGCTGCGCGGCCGGCAGGAAACGCGCAACGTTCCCATCATCATGCTGACCGCCCGCGGCGAGGAGACCGACCGCATCCGCGGCCTCGACACCGGCGCCGACGACTACATCACCAAACCGTTCTCGATGACGGAGCTTCTGGCGCGTCTGCGCGCCGTGATGCGTCGCATCCGCCCCAGCCTCGCCGAAGACGTGGTGCGCATCGGCGACATCGAAATGGATCGCGCCGCCCATCGCGTGCGGCGCGGCGGCCAGGACGTCCATCTCGGCCCCACCGAATTCAAGCTGCTCGATCATCTGATCCAGCATCCCGGCCGCGTCTTCAGCCGCGAGCAATTGCTGGATGCCGTGTGGGGCTCGGACGTCTATGTCGAGGCGCGCACGATCGACGTCCATGTCGGGCGGCTGCGCAAGGCGCTCAACAATTCCGGCGTCCGCGACCCCATCCGCACGGTGCGCTCCGCCGGCTACGCCCTCGACGACACATTCGTGGGGTGAAGGGGGCGCCACAGCGCTATATCAGCGCGGCAAACAGCGCGTTGCTCTGCTCTCATGTGTCATGGCCCGCAAAAGCAGGCCACCCAGGTGACATAATCTTTGGTCTCTAAGAAAAAACGCAAATTTGAGCGTCACCGTGCAGGGTGATCCAAGCTTCAACTGGGTGGCCCGCTTTTGCGGGTCATGACAAAGTTGTTTGAGGTTTGTTGTCGGGAGCCGCAACGTTTCACCTGGGTGGCCCGCTTTTGCGGGCCATGACATCCAGTGATGTTAAGAACAGTAGCGTTACGAACCACTCCCGCTGCTACTACAACACCCGCCTTATCGGCTCTTCCAGCGTCTCGGGCTTCGTCAGCGGCGCGTAGCGCGCGACGACTTCGCCGTCGCGGCCGACGAGAAACTTCGTGAAATTCCACTTGATCGCTTCGGTGCCGAGAACGCCCTTCTTCTCGTGCTTCAGATGGCGATAGAGCGGGTGCGCGTTGTCCCCGTTCACGTCGATCTTCCCGAACATGGGGAAGCTCACGCCGTAGTTCTTCATGCAGAACGCGCCGATCTCGCTCGCATCTCCCGGCTCCTGCTTGCCGAACTGGTTGCACGGAAAGCCCAGGACCGTGAGGCCCTGGGGATGCAGCTTTTCGTACAGCGCTTCGAGGCCGGCATATTGCGGCGTGAACCCGCATTTGCTGGCCGTGTTCACGATCAGCAGAACCTGCCCGCGATAGTCGGCCAGGGACACGTCCTTGCCGTCCAGCGTTTTCGCCGAATAGTCGAAGACCGCGCTCATCGTCGCCTCTCGAATCGGCTCGCGCGAGCGGAGCTAAGCGCGGCTCACCCCGTCATCCGTCCCTTGTCGCGGCGCAGCTGCTGCGGCTGATAGGCCTTGCGCGCATGCGCCTCGCAATAGGGCGAACCCGTTTTGGGCTTGCGACCGCAGAAGTGGAATTCGTTTTCGGCGGGATCGCCAATCGGCCAGCGGCACATCCGGTCGTTGATCGTGAGCACGGTGGCGAAATTGCCGTCGGCCAGCACGATGGGATCTTCCTCCACCACGGGCGGCTCGGGCGCGTGGGTCCGCATCGTCACCTTGGGCGTCAGCGGCAGGCGCGGGCGCTCGGCGCGCGAGGGGCTTGCCCGGCCTGCCAGGCCGAGGCGGTGGACCTTGCCGATGACGGCATTGCGGGTGACTCCGCCCAGGACGCGGGCGATCTGGCTGGCGGAAAGACCTTCCGTCCAAAGCGATTTGAGGTGCTCGACCCGTTCGTCGGTCCACATGAGGTTGCCTCCCATTGGCTACAAGATATCGTATCAAGGGGGTTAACGCGTACAAGCCCTGCGGGAGCCGCCCCAGCCCTTGTCCACAGAAACCGATTCGCCCGCGAATTTGGGAAAAAGCGGCCTGTTGCTTGACCCCTTGGGGGCTCCGGCGGATAAAGCCCGCCCGCGCGCCCGGGCGCGCGATTTTCCGTGGAGGACCGCCGTGTTCCCGTCGCTGCTGCCAACCTACAATCGGGCGGATGTCGCATTCGTCCGGGGCGAAGGACCCTATATCTTCGCCGAGGATGGCCGGCGATATCTCGATTTCGGCGCCGGCGTCGCCGTCAATTCGCTGGGCCATGCCCACCCCAAATTGGTGGCCGCTTTGACCGAGCAGGCCCAGCGCCTGTGGCACACCTCCAATTATTATCGCGTGGCGGAACAGGAAACGCTGTCGAAGCGGCTGGTCGATGCGACCTTCGCCGACACCGCCTTCTTCGTGAATTCCGGCGGCGAAGCGATCGAATGCTCGATCAAGATGGCGCGGCGCTATCATTATGTGAACGGCGCGCCCAACCGCTTCCACATCGTCACCTTCGAAGGCGCGTTCCACGGCCGCACGCTGGGCGCCATCGCGGCCGGCGGCCAGGCGAAATATCTCGAAGGCTTCGGCCCGAAGGTCGCGGGCTTCGAGCAGGTGCCGCTCAACGATCTCCCCGCGCTCGAAGCAGCGCTGACGCCCGACACCGGCGCGCTCCTGATCGAGCCGATCCAGGGCGAAGGCGGCGTGCGCGTGGCGGAGCGGGAATTCCTGCGCGCGCTGCGCCGGCTGTGCGACGAAAGCGGCATGCTGCTGATCTTCGACGAAGTGCAATCGGGCGTCGGCCGCACCGGAAAATTCTTCGCGCATGAATGGGCCGGCATCGCGCCGGACATCATGGCGGTGGCGAAGGGCATCGGCGGCGGCTTTCCCATGGGCGTGTGCCTGGCGACCGCGGAAGCGGCGAAAGGCATGACGGCCGGCACGCATGGCTCGACCTTCGGCGGCAATCCGCTGGGCATGGCGGTGGGCAATGCCGTGCTTGACGTGGTGCTGGCGCCGGGATTCCTCGAGCGCGTCGAGCGCGTGGCGAATTATACGCGCCAGCAGCTTGCCGGGCTCATCGCCGAGCATCCCGGCGTGTTCGAGGAATTGCGCGGGCAGGGCCTCATGCTGGGGCTCAAGCTGAAAGTGCCGAACGGCGATTTCGTCGCGCGCCTGCGCGGTCACGGCATGCTGGCCATTCCCGCGGGCGACAATGTGGTGCGCCTGTTGCCGCCTTTGATCGTCGAGGAAGAGCATGTGCGCGAGGCGCTGCGGCTCCTCTCGCAAACCGCCCGCGATTTCGAAACGGCCAAGGCCACGGTGGCGGCATGAACGCGCCCGTGAAGAAAGTGGAGGGGCCGAAGCATTTCCTCGATCTCTCCGATCTCGATTCCGCCACGCTGCAGGGGCTGATCGACGAAGCGATCCGGCGCAAGCAGGCGCGCGCCGGCCAGCCGCACGGTGTCCTCGATGCGGACAAGCCGCTTGCGGGCCGCATCCTGGCGCTCATCTTCGACAAGCATTCCACCCGCACGCGCATCTCCTTCGATGTCGGCATGCGCCAGCTGGGCGGCGGCACCATCATGCTGACGGGTTCGGAACTGCAGCTCGCACGCGAGGAAACGATCGCCGACACCGCGCGCGTGCTGTCGCGCTATGTGGACGCGGTGATGATCCGCCTGCTCGATCACGAGATGGTGCGCGACCTGGCCGACAATGCGACCATTCCCGTCATCAACGGGCTGACCAAGCTTTCGCATCCCTGCCAGGTGATGGCGGATATAATGACCTTCGAAGAGAAGAAGGGCGCCATTCGCGGGCGCACCATCGCCTGGGTGGGCGACGGCAACAATGTTCTCACCTCGTGGATTCATGCGGCGGGCCGCCTCGGCTTTCGCCTGAAGATCGCCACGCCCAAGGAACTTGCGCCGCGCGAAAGCGTGCGCGAATGGGCGATGGGCGCGGGTGCTGCGGTCGAGTTCGGCGAGGATCCCGACAAGGCGGTCGTGGGCGCGGATTGCGTCATCGCCGACACCTGGGTGTCGATGGGCGACGAAGACGCCGTCAAGCGCCACAATCTTCTGCGCGCCTATCAGGCGAATGCGCGGCTGATGGCGCGCGCGGCGAAGGACGCGATCTTCATGCACTGCCTGCCGGCGCATCGCGGCCAGGAAGTCACCGACGAGGTAATGGACGGGCCGCAATCGGTCGTGTTCGACGAGGCCGAGAACCGGCTTCACGCGCAGAAGGCGATTCTCGCCTGGTGTCTTTCGTGATCGGCAAGCGCGTGGACTACACGCCTGCGCCGGCCGCCGATTTCATCCTGCCGTTCGATCTGCCGCAATCGGGTTTGCGGGGACGTCTGGTGCGGCTCGACATTGCTTCAGCCCGTGCGCTGGAGGCCCATGCGCTGCCGGAAGCCGCCGCCCGCGTGGCGGCGGAAACCTTCGTGCTGGGAACGCTGCTGGGTTCGGCGTTGAAGCTCGACGGCCGTCTCACGGTGCAGACGAAGAGCGACGGCCCGCTCGATCTTGTCACCGCGGATTATTATGGCGCGGAGGCGGCGCGCCCCGCCGGCATTCGCGGTTTCGCGCGGCTCGACGATGCGCGGTTCGACGCGCTGGGCGAAACCGCACCGCCCTTCGATCGTCTGGCGGGCGCCGGAATCGTCGCGATCACCATCGACCACAAACAAAGCGGCCAGAACTATCAGGGTATCGTCTCGCTGGCCGCCAAGGGTGTCGCCGCGTCGGCCGAAGCCTATTTCGCCCAATCCGAGCAATTGCCGACCGCCATCCGCCTTGCCGCCGCACCGCTCTATGAGGCCGGCAGGAAACAGCCGCATTGGCGCGCGGGCGGCGCGATGCTGCAGGCGACGCCCGAGGGGCGCATCGACGCCGACGATTGGGAAAAGCTGGCGATCTTTCTGGCCAGCATCGAAGACATCGAGCTGCTCGACACGGCGCTGCCGGCCGAAAACCTTCTGTGGCGGCTGTTCCACGAAGACGAAGTGCGCGTCCACAATGCCGAGCGCGTCGAATTCCGCTGCGATTGCGAGACCGCGCGCATCGCCTCCGTGCTCAAATCCTATTCGCCGGCGGAGCGGGAAGGCCTGGCCGATCCCGACGGCGTCATCCGCGCCCGCTGCGAATTCTGTGGTACGGTGCATGCCGTCACGCCCGCCCTTCTGGAGCCGGCGGGCTAGGGCGTCTCGCGCGATCGACCGGTAGAGGCATGGCAGAACACGCGCATCATTCCGCAACGCACGGCCCCGACGGACCTTCCCGTCACGGGCTGCAAAGCGCGTTCTACGGCGCGGGCCTGGCCACGATCATCGTCGCGGTCGTCTATCTCGGCCGCCCCATCCTGATGCCGGCGGCGCTGGCGATCCTGCTCGCCTTCGCGCTGGCGCCCGTCGTCGAACGCTTGCGCCGGCTGCATCTGGGCCATGTGCCGTCCGTGCTCATGACCGTGCTGTTCGCGTTCGTGATCATCGGCGCGCTGGGCACCTATATCGGAACCGAATTCGCGCAGCTGGCCGGCGACCTGCCGCTCTATGAGACCAATCTGACCCACAAGATCGATTCGATACGCGGCGCGGCCCAGGGCAACGGCATCATCGGGCAGGCCTCTGCGATGCTCGCCAAGCTCGACAACGAATTCACCGGCGCGGTCGCCAACGCCAATCCGCCGCCGCAAGCGAGCGCGAAGCCCCTGGTGGTTGAGATACATGAGAACGAAGGCGGGCCCTGGCATATCGTGCAGGCGGTGGTCGGCCCACTTCTCGAGCCGCTGGCGACGGCCACCATCGTGATCATCTTCGTGGTGTTCATCCTGCTGCAGAAAGAGGATTTGCGCGACCGCTTCATCCGGCTCGCAGGCGCGCGCGATCTGAGGCGCACGACATTGGCGCTCGACGACGCCGCCAACCGGCTGAGCCGCTACCTGCTCCTGCAGACCGCCGTGAACGTGTGTTTCGGAATCCTGATCGGTGCCGGGCTGTGGCTGATCGGAATCCCCAATGCCGGGCTTTGGGGGCTGATCGGGATGATGTTCCGGTTTGTGCCCTATGTGGGCGTGCCGCTGTCGGCCATCTTTCCCGTCGCACTCGGCTTCGCGGTCGATCCCGGCTGGTCGAAGGTTCTGCTGACCGTGGGCCTTTACGCCGCCATCGAGCCGGTCTTGGGCAACGTGGTCGAGCCCATTCTCTACGGGCGCAGCATCGGATTGTCGGCGACGGCCATTCTCGTCTGCGCCACGTTCTGGACCTGGGCGTGGGGCGCGCCGGGCCTGCTTCTGTCGACGCCGCTCACCATGTGCCTCGTGGTGCTGGGACGCCATGTCGAGCATCTGCGCTTTCTCGACGTGCTCCTGGGCGACCGGCCCGCGCTCGCTGACGAAGAAAGCCTTTATCTGCGCCTCCTAGAGGGCGATCCCGACGAGGCGGCGCTTCATGCCGAAGCGTATCTCAAGGAGAAGCCGCTCGAAATTTATTATGACGACGTGGTGCTGAAGGCGCTGGCGCGGATCGAAGCCGATGTGCAGCGGGGCGCGACGGATGCGCCGCATCATCACAGCGTTCGCGAGACGCTTTCGGGTTTGCTGCACAATCTGACGGACCACAAAGAAAGCGCCGCCGCCGACGCCGCGGCGTTGCCCGAGATCGCGCCGGAATGGAGGGGCCAGCCGGTGCTGTGCGTGGCGGGGCGCAGCGAATTCGACGAATTTGCCGCGCTCCTGCTGGTCGATCTATTGCGGCGGCGCGGCATCGGCGCGCGCATCGTCCCGCATGCGGATGCGATGCCGGCCAACATCCATCTCGTCGATCACGCGGGCGTGCAGCTTGTCTGCGTGTCCTATCTCGAACCCGCACACTACACCAACGCGCGCTATCTGGTCCGCCGGCTGCGAAAGCGCTTTGCCGACGTGGAGCCGATGCTGGGCTTCTGGGGATTCACCCACGACGATTCGCGCTATCTCGATGCGATCGAGGCGACGGAAGGCGGGCTCGTCGTGACAAGCCTGCGCGAAGCGATCGAACGCATCCTCGTACACGCGCGGAAAACGGACGCGGCAGCGGAAATCGTACCCGGGGAACTGGTGGCATAGGGCTGCCGGGATAGTTCCACCCTCCCCTTGAGGGAGGGTCGAAATTCTCCTTCGAGCGACAGCGAGAAGAAGAATTTCGGGGAGGGGCATTGTCGAAGCAGCACCCCTCCCCGAAAAATTCTTCGTGTCCGTTCGCTGTCGCTCTCGGACCTCAGAATTTTTCGACCCTCCCTCAAGGGGAGGGTAGATTCTATTACGCTGGCTAACACTCGAACTGCTTCAATGCGAATCCGGCTGATCGACGGGTTCGCAATTT
The DNA here is from genome assembly GCA_963760345.1 of uncultured Alphaproteobacteria bacterium. Taxonomy (GTDB): domain Bacteria; phylum Pseudomonadota; class Alphaproteobacteria; order Micropepsales; family Micropepsaceae; genus Rhizomicrobium. The sequence continues at coordinate 115,186 of CAVXCU010000001.1, read as the reverse complement.
CTGTGGCTCGCCGCGTAGCAATCTTCGAGCGCGGTTTCCTTCTGCATTTCGTCGACGACCAGCCAGCCCACGAAAACGATCACGGCGACCACGGCCAGCACGATCATGTTGGTGCGCGCGCGCGCGTCATAGTCTTCGTCGTCGGGCGTGCGCTGGTTCATGGTCCCTGCGTCCGGCTGCAGCGGCTTTATAGCAGAGCGGCTTGCCCAGTCGACAACCCGAACTGCTTTCAATTCGAGCTGCCGCTTCGCCCGATTCGAAATACTCAATGCGTCAGCGAGAAGCGGAAATCGTATTCGCTGCCTTCGGCGTCGCGGGCGTGCAGTTTCATCTGACCCCGCGCGTCGGCATATTTCCCGGTGCCACCGGTGACCGCGAGAACGGAATCGCCGGCATCGAGGAACGGTCCCTCGACCGTGATCTGGCCGCCGTCAAGAGACGTCGTCCACAGGCATTCATAGGCTTTGCCCGTCGCCACGCGGATGCAGAAGCCCTGATCGGTGCCGAGCTTCATTTTGTCGGCGGCGTCGAACACGTCATTGGTGAAGGTGAGGATGTCGCCGCGATTGTCCGGCTTGGCGCCGATATGGGCGGTGGCGTCGGTCTTCGCATGTTCGACCAGGTTCAATTGCTGGGCGGCCAGGCAAGGTGTGCACAGCAGCACCGCCGCGGCAGTCAGTTTTGCGAGAAACGAATTCGGCATCGTCATCCTCCGTCGATATCTATTTACGTGCGGGCGCCATCTTCCACGCGTCGCCCGCCGGCGATGTTCCGCGGTCGTAGGGCCGAAGCAGCAGCATGTAGAGCGCGCCCACGCCGACGATCGCGAGCCACGTCACGCTCATCGAATAATCGAGATACCACGGCACATTTGGCGTGCGCGGCCACAGCATGTCGACGATCGCGCCCACGCCGTAGAGAAGTGCGGCGACATTCACCACGATGCCCCACGATCCCAGCCGGAACTGGCCCGCCGGCGCCCAGCCGCGCAGGCGCGCCGCGAGTGCGCCCAGCACGATCATCTGGAACGCGGCATAGATACCGATGATGGCGGAGTTGACGATCGCGCCGATGGCGCTCTGGAACATCAGGCCGAGACAGATGATCGCGGCGGCTACGATCCCCGACAGCGCCAGCGCGCGAATCGGCACATGGGTGTGGGGTGACAGTGCGGACAGGAAATCGCTGCCCGCGATCATCCTGTCGCGCGCATAGGAGAAGACGAGTCGGCTGGTCGCCGCCTGCAGGCTCAGGATGCAGGACATGAACGAGACCATCACCACGGCCACCACGAGCTTCGCGCCGAGGGGGCCGAAGACGCCCAGCAGCAATTGCTCGACCGGGTTCGCGATTTTGCCGGAGACGACGCCGCGAATATCGGGCAGCGCGAGAATGAGCGCGAGGCACACGAACGCCGCCGCCGCCATGCCGACATAGATCGTCATGCGCATGGCGCGCGGGATGCTGACGCCGGGGTTCGGCGTCTCTTCCGCCACGTCGCCGCAGGCTTCGAAGCCGTAACAGGTGAAGAGCCCCACGACCGCGGCCGCGAGGAACGCCGGCCAATAGGAGCCGTTCTGCGAAATGCCGAAAGTATCGAACACCACGCCGAAAGGCTGATGGCGCTCGAACACGAGCAGATAGGTGCCGACCACCAGCGCCCCGATGATCTCGCAGATGAATCCGAACATGGCCACGCGCGCGAGCAATTTGGTGCCGGCGAGGTTGATCAGCGTCGAAATGGCGACCAGCGCCAGCGCGATCGCCGTGGTGATCAAGGGCGTTTCGTTGAAGCCCAGAAGCGTGGCGAGGAACGGCCCCGCGCCCACCGCCACCGCCGCGATGGTCGTGAACAGCGCCCAGCCATAAAGCCAGCCCGCCATCCAGGCCCAGCGCTTTCCCACCAGCCGCCGCGCCCAGGGATACAGTCCGCCCGAAATCGGAAATTGGGAGACGATCTCGCTGAAGATCAGGCATACGAGAAACTGGCCGATGGCCGCAATGAAATAGGACCACAGCATCGGCGGCCCGCCCGTGGGCAGGCCCACATCGAACACCGAATAGACGCCCACGACGGGCGAGAGATAGGTGAAGCCCAGCGCGAAATTCTGCCACAGGCTCATGGAGCGGTCGAATTTGGCGGTGTAGCCCAGCGCGCGCAGCTGTTCGGCGTCGGCATCCGCGCGCGCGGCATTTTCTGTGGCCGGCATTCCAAACCTCTCGCTATGCCGATTGCGAACGGCGGCCTGCCGGGGAAGCAGGCGGATTCCCGATGCATATTTCTGAACCCGCGGCCATGAAATCCGTCAATCCATCCGCGCGAATTCCCATGGCACGCAGTTGCCGCAACGGGTATCGCCTGATGTAGACTTCATATCGCGCGCAGATTCCCAATGTGCCGCGCGGACAATCTGGAGCCCAACATGGATACCGCCATGCGCATCGGCGCGCTGTTCGAGACCGGCGAAGGCGCGGCCGAGCGCATTCTCAATCCCCGCACCGGCGAAACCATCGCCGAAGTGCCGGAAGCGTCGTCCGAACAGGTGGACGATGCGGTCGCGGCGGCCGCCGATGCGTTCGAGCGCTGGTCGCGCACCACGCCGGCCGAACGCTCGCTCATGCTGCTCAAGCTCGCCGATCTGATCGAGCGCGACGCGGATGCCTATGCCGATCTGGAAGCGCTCAATTGCGGCAAGCCGCGGCATCTGGTGCTCAACGACGAGATTCCCGCGATCGTCGACTGCTTCCGGTTCTTCGCGGGCGCGGTCCGCACCATGCATGGCCCCGTGGCGGGCGAATATCTTGCGGGCCATACCTCGATGATCCGGCGCGATCCGGTGGGAGTCGTCGCCTCCATCGCGCCGTGGAATTATCCGTTCATGATGGCGGCGTGGAAACTTGCGCCCGCGCTGGCCGCCGGCAATACGGTCGTGCTCAAGCCTTCGGAGCAGACGCCGCTCACGGCGTTGAAATTGGCGCGGCATCTCGCGGAGATTTTTCCCGAAGGCGTCGCCAACATCGTTTGCGGGCGTGGCGAGAGCGTGGGCAACCGGCTGATCTCCCATCCACGCGTGGCGATGATTTCGCTGACCGGCGATATCGGCACGGGGCGCAAGGTGCTGGCCGCGGCGCAGGCCACCCTCAAGCGCACCCATTTGGAGTTGGGCGGCAAGGCGCCGGTGATCGTATTCGACGACGCCGATCTCGAGGCCGTGGTCGCAGGCCTGCGCGGCTTCGGCTTTTACAATGCCGGTCAGGATTGCACCGCGGCCTGCCGCGTTTATTCCACGCCCAAGATCTACGACCGGCTGGTGGCCGATCTGTCGTCGGCGGCCGCGAGCCTCGTCTACAATGCGCCCGACGATGCGCAGAACGAGATCGGTCCCCTGATCTCCGAACGTCAGCGCGCACGCGTGGCCGGATTCGTCGAACGTGCGTCGGCCGCGCCGCACATCTCGATCGCGGCCGGCGGGTTGCAGCCGGCGGGACCGGGATTCTATTTCCAGCCCACCGTCGTTGCAGGCGCGCTGCAGACCGACGAGATCGTGCGCCGCGAAGTGTTCGGCCCGGTCGTTTCCGTCACGCGGGTCCGCGATGTCGATCAAGCGGTGGCGTGGGCCAATGATTCCGATTACGGATTGGCCTCGTCGGTGTGGACGAAGGATATTTCGCGCGGGCTGGCGACGGCGGCGCGGCTTCGCTATGGCTGCACCTGGGTCAATTGCCATTTCATGCTGACCAACGAAATGCCGCATGGCGGATTGAAACAGTCCGGCTACGGCAAGGATCTGAGCATGTACGCGCTCGAGGACTACACGGTCGCGCGCCACATCATGGTCAACACGCAATAGCGGAGCGGCGCGATGGACACCGGCAACAAGACGCCGCGCGACAAGGCGCTCGGCATGGATCGCGCGATCGACCGCCGCGATTTCCTCAACGGAGTCGCCGTCGGCGCCGCCGCGTTGTCCGCCTCGCTCGCCGCGGAAGGCGCCGCGCAGGCCGGCGTGCCCGCGCCGCAGGATCAGCCCGGCTATTATCCGCCGGAATTGCACGGAATGCGCGGCAGCCATCCGGGATCGTTCGAGACCGCGCACAGCCTGCGCGACGGAACCTTCTGGGCGAGCGCGAAACATCCGGAAGACGCGGGCACCGTCTACGATCTCGTCGTTGTGGGCGGCGGCATCAGCGGGTTGTCGGCCGCACATTTCTTCCGCGCCGCGAAGCCCAATGCGCGCATCCTCATCCTCGACAATCACGACGATTTCGGCGGCCACGCCAAACGCAACGAATATCATCTCTCGGGCAGGCTGGAGCTGGTGAATGGCGGAACGGAGCTGATCGACAGTCCGCACGCCTACAGCGAAGCCGCTGACGGGATTGATGAACCACCTGGGCATCGATCCCGTGGCGCTGGCGAAAAATTGCGACCGGCGCTCGCTCTACAAAGACCTCGCGCCGGCCACGTTCTTCGACAAGGAAAATTTCGTCGAGGACCGGCTCGTCGTGGGCCGCGTGCGCGGCGACGAGCGCGGAACGATGCCGTGGACGGAGTTTCTCGCCAAGACGCCGCTGTCGCCGGAAGCGTGCGACGGCATCCTGCGCGTGCAGGAAGGCGAGATCGACTATTTCCCGGGCCTCAGTTCGGCCGAGAAAAAAGACAAGCTCTCGCGCATGAGCTACAAAAACTATCTATCTGAAATCGTGAAGCTCGATCCCGTCGCGCTCAAATTCTACCAGACCATCACGCATGACGAATGGGGCGTGGGGATCGACGCGGAGCCCGCGCTCGATTGCTGGGGTTTCGGGCTGCCCGGATTCAAGGGATTGAAGCTTGCGCCCGGCTCCGCGCCGCGCATGGGCTATACGGCGGCCGGTTATGCCGATGGTGGCTCGGCCTCGTTCCATTTTCCGGACGGCAACGCGACCATCGCGCGATTGCTCGTGCGCGATCTCGTTCCCGATGCAATGCCGGGCAACACCGTCGAAGACGTGGTGACGGCGCGCGCGAATTATGCGGCGCTTAACCGCGCGGGCGCGCCGGTCGCGATCCGGCTCGGCAGCACCGTGGTCGGCGTGCGCAACATCGGCGATCCGGTGAATTCGCGCGGCGTGGAGATCGCCTATTCGCGGGCCGGCGAGGTCTATCGGGTGCATGCCGCCAATTGCGTGCTCGCGTGCTGGAACATGATGATCCCCTATCTGTGCCCGGAGCTTCCCGAGAGCCAGAAGGCGGCGCTGCACCAACTGGTGAAAATTCCCCTCGTCTATACGAGCGTGGCGCTCCGCAACTGGCGCGCGTTTCACGACCTCGGCGTCAGGGGCATTTCCGCGCCGGGCAGCTATTTCGGATCCATCCAGCTCAACTGGCCCGTGGACATCGGGCAATATGAAAGCGTGCGCTCGCCGGACGATCCGATCCTGCTGTTTCTCGTGCGCGTGCCGGTTTCGCCGGGATTGCCGGAGCGCGACCAGCATCGCGCCGGGCGCTACGAACTCCTGCAGACGCCGTTTTCGACCTTCGAGGAGAATATCCGCGACCAGCTCGCGCGCATGCTGCGCGGCACGAGCTTCGATGCCGCGAACGACATTCTCGCCATCACCGTCAACCGCTGGCCGCACGGCTATGCATATGAATTCAATCCGCTGTTCGACGATTTCAGCATTCCGCCCGACAAGCGCGCGAACGTCGTTGGCCGCCAGCGTTTCGGACGCATCGTCATCGCCAATTCGGATTCGGGTGCGGCCGCCTATACCGATTCCGCCATCGATCAGGCGCGTCGCGCGGTCAGCGAATTATTGGCGCTTTAGCGGCCATTTGTGCCGTTTTTTCAGCCACTTGCAGTGCGCATAGGCGCGCGCGTTCTTGACGATTTGATGACGACCGACCAACATGGGACCAAGCTTGGGGGATTTCACATGCGTGCCAGGATCGCTGCGCTCTATTTGTCGGTGGCGCCGGCAGTTCTCATTGCGTTGTGCAGCGTTACACCGGTTTCCGCGCAGCCTGCAGATGCGGGTTCGCAGGCCAGCAGTGGCGGCGTCGAAGAAGTGGTGGTGACGGCCACCCGCCGCGCCGAAAAGCTGAGCCGCGTGCCTGAAAGCATCAGCGCGTTCACCACCGAAAAGATGGACACGCTGGGCGTCAAATCCTTTGCCGATCTCGTCAAATTCACGCCGGGCGTGACCTTCGACCCGGACAGCAACACCATCTCGATCCGCGGCATCAATTCCGACGCGGGCTCGGGTACGACGGGAATCTATATCGACGACACGCCCATCCAGATTCGCCAGCTTGGCTTCAGTTCGAACGATACGTTGCCCGGAATCTTCGATCTGGATCGCGTGGAAGTGCTGCGCGGACCGCAGGGCACGTTGTTCGGCGCAGGCTCCGAAGGCGGCACGGTGCGCTATATCACGCCGCAGCCCAGCCTCACCGATTACAGCGTCTACGCGCGCGACGAAGTTTCCTTCACCCAGGACGGCGCGCCCAGCTTCGAAAGCGGAATCGCCACCGGCGGTCCGATCATCGACGGCCAACTCGGATTCCGCATCAGCATCTGGGCCCGTCACGACGGCGGATATATCGACCGCGTCGATTATCAGACGGGTCAGGTGACGCAGCCCAATGCGAACAGCACGAACACCTATTCCGCCCGCGGCGCGCTGACCTGGGCGCCGACCTCGGCACTGACCATCACGCCGGCCTTCTACTATCAGAACCGCGACCAGCAGGATGCGGACGATTATTGGGTGAGCATCTCGGACCCGAGCTCGGGAGATTTCGACACCGGCACGCCCGAGCACATGGCCGACAAGGACCATTTCTATCTGGGTTCGATCAAGGCCGACTATCAGTTCGGCGGCGCCGAGCTCATCTCGAACACGTCCTATTACAATCGCGGCGAGAGCGTGAACGGCTATAGCGGCACGCTCTACAACCTCTCCTACTTCCAGCAGTCGGTCGACGCGGGCCAGGATCCGAACGGCGATCCGTGCCCGGGCGGGTTGTGTCTGGCCTATGAAGGCTTGAAAAACCCGCCGCCACTTCTGCTGCCGACGGGCCTCAATCTGCCCGGCTATCCCGACAATTATATTTCGGTCGCCACCATCGGCAACACGCAGCGGAACATCACACAGGAAGTGCGCCTGCAATCGATGGATCCCAACGCCCGGCTGGTGTGGATCGTGGGTGTTTTCTACTCCTACAACACCCAGCAGAGCATCGAGCAGATCAACGATCCGCAGCTTCCGGAACTGACCCGGTATCTGTGGGGCGAAGGCATGTTGACCGCCTGGGGCGAACGCCTGCTGGCCAATGGCGACGACTACATCAACGATACGCTGGGCCACGACCGCCAACTAGCCGGATTCTTCAATGCGACCTTCGCCATCACCGATCAGCTGAAGATCCAGGCGGGCCTGCGCGCGTCGGAGACGCATTTCGATTTCAACAATTTCGCGAACGGGCCGCAGAATTTCGGATATTCCAGCGGCAGCGGCCAGAAGGACGAGCAACCTGTGACGCCGATGGTGGGCCTGACCTATCAGGCGACGGCGGACGACATGCTCTATGCCACCTATTCGCAGGGCTACCGGATCGGCGGCGCAAATTCGCCGCTGCCGCCGTCCTGCGGCACGGTGCCAAATTCGGCGACCTACAATTCCGATACGGTGACGAGCTACGAAGCCGGCACGAAAGACAAGTTTCTCGGCAATCACCTATCGGTCGACGCGAGCGTGTTCTATCTGAACTGGAACAACATCCAGCAGAACGTCTACCTTCCGGTCTGCGGCATTCAATATACAGGCAATCTCGGCAGCGCCGTCAGCAAGGGCTTCGATCTCCAGGGTGACTGGATCCTAACCGATTCCTTCGCGCTCGACATGAGCCTCGGCTACACCGACGCGCGCTATACGGACAACACGCCGGCGGGCGCGGGGTACGGCAACTACATCGCCGCCAAGGGCGATACGCTGCCGGGTTCGCCATGGACGTTTTCGCTGGGCGGCGAATACAGTTTCTCGGTGGTCGAGCACGATTCCTATTTCCGCGCCGATTACGAATTCGCCAGCCACAATCCCTACCTCCTGCCCAGTATGGACATGGCGACGTCGTCCTATGACATGGGACTGGTGCAGGATCCGGCCACAAATCAGGTATCGTTGCGGGCCGGCACCAATTTCGGGAATCTGGATGTGTCGCTGTTCGCCGACAATCTGCTCAACAGCCACCCGCAGCTGGACCTCAACCATCAGGATCAGTTCACGCTGCTCTACGAGGCGGAGACGTTGCGGCCGCGCACGATCGGCCTGACGGCGACCTATCGCGACTGACGCCGGAATGAACACGGAGCTCCGGGCCGGTTCGCTGTCCTTCCTCGAGTCGATCGTGATGGGCGTGGCCGGCAGCGCGCCCGGTTACACCATCGCCGTCACGACGGCGGTGCTGCTGGGCACGGCGGGCACGCTGTCGCCCGGCGCGCTGCTGATCTTCGCGGTTCCGATGCTGGGCATCGCTGTCGCCTACAAGGCGCTCAACCGGCGGCATGTGCATGCGGGCGCCGCCTATCAATGGACGACCGTCGATTTCGGCAAATTCCTGGGCTTCTTCTCGGGCTGGGCGCTGCTGGTGGCGTCCTTGGTGTTCATGGTGACGGGAAGCCTGCCGCTGGCGACCTCCACGCTCGATTTCGTCGATCCCGCGCTCACCGACCATGTCGTGCTCACCGCCGCGGTGGCGAGTTTGTGGTTTCTCGCGATGGCCGCGGTCCTGATCATGGGCATCCAGATCACCAGCAGCGTACAGATGGTGATGACCACCGTCGAATTGATCGTGCTGACACTGGTGGCGGGGGTGGCCTTCGCGCATGCCGCCAAATTCGGCGCGGTCAATCCGTTTCGCTGGTCGTGGTTCGGCTTGGGCTATTCGCCGGCCGGCTTTGCGGCAAGCGCGCTGGTGGTGGTGTTCTTCTATTGGGGCTGGGACGTGACGGCCAATCTGGCCGAAGAAACGGCCAACGCGGAAGACAATGCCGGCAATGGCGGCTTCGTCAGCATATTCGTCACCATCGCCTATTATGTGGCGTTCATCTTCGCGGCGCTGTTCCTGTTCAGCATCAAGGACGCGCAGGGCTTCAACGCCAACATCATCTACAACATCGCGGTCGGCGCCGGGCTCGGGCGGCAGCGGGGGATTGCTCGCGTCCGCGGCCGTGATCCTTTCCAGTATCGCGACGCTGGAGACGACGATGCTGCAATTCTCGCGCACGCTGTTCGCGATGGGACGCGACGGCGCGATGCCGACACGACTTGGGGTGGTGGATGCGCGCACGCAGACGCCCGTTCGCGCCATGCTCGTCCTGATCGTCATGGGGCTGCTGCTCTTGTGGGGTTCGAGCCTGATGCCCACGATCAATTCCATCATCGCGGATTCGGTGCGGGCCGTGGGCGTGCTTGTCGCCTATTACTATGGGCTCGCGGGGCTGGTGGCGGCGTGGGTGTTCCGGGATTTGCGGACTAAGGCGCCTTTGCGCTGGCTCGGGCTCTGCGTCTTTCCGGCGCTCAGCGGAATCATGCTGATCGTGCTGGGCCTCTATGCCATGACGACGTTCGATCTCGTGACGGACGTGGTCGGCATCGGGGGCCTCGCAGCAGGAATCGTATTCTTCCGACCGCGCCGCTACGCGATGGCGCGAGATGACATCTCATCCAATTCCACTGTCATGGCCCGCAAAAGCGGGCCATGACAGCGAGTTGTGTACAGCGAGTTGCGTCAAGCTAACAGCTTCACCGCAGCAAAAATAATCGCAGCAGCAACCAGGGCTGCGCCGGCGAGGATGGCATAAGCCCCTTTGGTCATGCCGGCGATCGCCTTTTTGATTTGGGCGCGATCGTTCACATTGGGAAATTTGCCTGCCGGGATCGGCACACCCAGAAATTTGCATAGCGGCTCCCAGCCCTGATCGGCAGAGAAGACCAGCAGCCGCTCCTTCGGCAACGCCGCCTTCACCTCCTCGATATGCTGGTCGTAAAACGCGATCGCCTTTGCCCGGTCGTTCATCGTGCCCCGATGCGCGCGCTGCCAGATGAGCTTGCGCGACATGTCGCCGAATTTGCGGCCGAACGGCGTGAAGAGTTCCAGCACCTTGAACTGCCATCTGTTCTCGGTGAAATAGATCGTGTCGATGGTGCTTTCGTACCAGCCAGCAGCGCCCCTCGGATGCAGTGTGAGAACGATCTTGGCGTCGGGATAGGCCGCGGCCAGTTCGCGCCAGACACAGCAGGCGGGGTTGTCGACCGCCGCCGTATAGTTGGCGAACACCTTCTCCCAATCGTGCTGGGTTCCGGCCGGCGTGTTGGCGACGTTGCGCCAGAAATCGAGATGCGACTTGTTCGCCTTGTTCTGCAGCACCTCGAACATGTGATAGCAGGGAAAGCCCAGCTGGTTCAGCGCCGTGTACAGCGACTTGGTTCCGGTCCGGCCGAATCCCGCGCCGATGATCTTGAGTGGCATTGTGAATCCCCCCGGGCGACATTGCCCGCGGGGTCATGCCGGTTCAAGAGCCGGCGTTATCCGATGACGGCGGCACAGTGCGACCGGCGAAACTGTGCCCGTCCCGCACGATCGGCGCCGATAATTGTTAAGCTCCCAGGGAACTTCAGGGTCCAGTCGGGATACAGATCCCGCAATTCCCGTGTCATTGCCGTTTCAAAGGCGTAGACTTGCGCCCAAGAAGGTTGCGGAGTCCCGTGACCGACGGCGCGAAAAGCCGCCAAGCCACGTCCGGTTCCGCACCCAATTTCGGGAGGAACGGACATGGCGACAATCAAGAATCCCATGGAATGGACCGGCGCGCAGATCGTGCAGGCCGCGCACGGTCTCGGATCGGCCTATCGCTCGCTGCAGCATATCCAGGACACGATTCATTCTCCGGCGCCGGCGGTTCGCCGAATTGGGGGTGGCGGACCTTCGCGAGGTTCTGGCCAAGGGGTTCGACGATTTCGAAGCGTATCGCACGGACGTCATCTTCCTCTGCATCACCTACGCCGTCGTGGGCCTGGTCATTTCGCGCTTCGCATTCGGCATGGCGCTCCTGCCGCTGCTGTTTCCGCTGGCGTCCGGGTTTGCGCTTGTCGGCCCGATCGCGGCGATCGGGCTCTATGAAATGAGCCGGCGGCGCGAGCAGGGCGTCGATGTCAGCTGGGCCAATGCATTCGACGTGTTCAAGGCACCCGCAATCGGCGCCGTCGCGGTGCTGGGCCTGTTGCTAATGACCATCTTTCTGTTCTGGCTCGCGGCGGCATGGGAGATATTCCGCTTCACGCTGGGACCCGTATTGCCGTCCTCCATCGGCTCCTTCCTGCACGACGTATTCCTCACCGGCAACGGACGGTTGATGATCGTCCTGGGCGTCGGCGTCGGGTTCCTCTTTGCGCTCCTGGCGATGACGATCAGCATCGTGTCGTTCCCGCTTCTGCTCGACCGCGATGTCGGGCTCGATACTGCGATCAGGACGTCGATGCGAGCGGTTGCGATGAATCCGGTGCCGATGGCGCTGTGGGGATTGATCGTGGCGGCCGGCCTGGTGATCGGATCGATCCCGCTGTTCGTGGGGCTTGCAATTGTCCTGCCCGTGCTGGGTCACGCCACCTGGCATCTCTATCGCAAGCTGGTGCCGAGCTGAGCGCTGCCCGTTTGTCCTGAATTCGGCGCACGCCGGCAGTCGCGCGAGCGGCGCCCTTTGCTTTCTCCGGCAAACCGCTATCGTCCATCCTGACGGGAGCGGCCGGAAAACGCCGGCCGATTCGGGGGAATATGGCGGACGCGGAAGTTCTTGAAGGCGGCGCGCTTGCGGCGCGTCCCAGTGCGAGCGCCACAGGCGGTATCGGGGCCGGGGTTGTCGGCCTGCTCGCGCTCGCGGTGTTCATCAATTATGTCGACCGCGGCAATCTCGCCACCGCAGCACCCTTGATCCGCGACGAACTGAAGCTCTCGAACACGCAGATCGGATTGCTGCTCAGCGCGTTCTTCTGGACCTATACGCCCGGGCAGATTCTCGCGGGCTGGCTCGCGGAAAGGATCAACGCCTACCGCACATTGGCGTTGGGTCTCGCGATCTGGTCGCTTGCCACCGCGGCAACAGGTTTCGCGAGCGGCTTTGCCGTCCTCATCGCGCTGCGCCTGATGCTGGGCCTGGGCGAAAGCGCGGCGTTCCCCTGCAGCTCGAAGCTTCTGGCCGAACATCTTCCCCGCCACAAATTGGGCGCGGCCAACGGACTGATCGGGGTGGGACTCGCGCTCGGCCCTGCGTTCGGCACGTTCGGCGGCGGCATGATCATGGCGCATTCCGGATGGAGGATCGTGTTCATTCTGTTCGGTCTCGCATCGATGCTTTGGCTTGTCCCGTGGCTCATGGCGACGCGCCAGGCTTCGCTCGACGCCGACGCGCGAGACAGCGCGAGCGCGCCGTCGTTCCTTGTCATTCTCAAACAGCCCGGCGCCTGGGGCGCCTGTTTCGGCCATTTCTCCGCCAACTATGCCTTCTATTTCGTCATCTCGTGGCTGCCGCTCTATCTGGTGAAGGCGCGCGGCTTCAGCGTCAGCGAAATGGCGGAGATCGGCGGCGTTATCTACGTGGTCTATGCCATCAGCGCGCATCTGACGGGCTGGCTTTCCGACCGCTGGATGCGCGCGGGCGCGAGCGACACGCGCGTGCGCAAGACGTTTTCCGTCGCCGCGCATGTCGGCATGGCGGCCTCAATGCTGGCCTGCGCCGTCGGTGGCCCGCTCGTCTCGATCGCAAGCCTGTTCCTCGCCGGCGTCTGTTTCGGATTCAACACGCCGACGATCTACGCCATCGGCCAGACGCTGGCGGGCCCGCGCGCGGGCGGAAAGTGGGTTGCGCTGCAGAATTGCGTCGGCAACGGCGCGGGCATCGTCGCGCCCATCGTGACCGGCCTTGTCGTCGACCGTACGGGCCAGTTCGGACTGGCGTTCCTGATCGCGGCCGCCGTCGGCCTGGCGGGCGCCCTGGGCTGGGGCGTCATCATCCGCCGCGTGGAGCCGGTGCGCTGGAACCTGGCCGCGGCGTAGGAATCGACCATTTCCGCCGCAAACGCGTGCGGCGAAACCCACTTCGCTTTACAATGCGAGGCCGGGTTTTATAGTTCGTCTCGCGAAGTCCGGGAGGAGCGCATGCCGTACGGAACCAACAGGCTTTACTGCGACGCCGACAGCCACATCATGGAGACGGTCGACTGGATCGAGAAGCACGCCGACCCGGACATCCGTCCCCGCCTCCCGCAACTGAGCCTCGTCAAATCGGCCACCGCGACGTTCGATTTCATCAACGCGGCGGTCGCCAAGCAAAAGACCCGCGCCGAAAAAGGCAAAGTCCACACCGACGTGGTGAAAGGCGCCAAAGGCTGGCACGCCTATGGCGCGTTCGATTCCGCCGAACGTGCGAAGGCGATGGACGATCTGGGCTTCGCGCGGCAGCTCGTGTTCTCGACATTCTCCGCCGGCCAATATCTCGCGCACAAGGACATGGATATCCGCTATGGCGGCATCCGGGCGCACAACCGCGCGATGGCGGAATTCTGCCGGGCCGACAAAAGGCTGATCGCGGTCGGCCAATTGTCGCTCGCCGATCCCGCGCGCTGTGTGGCGGAGCTGAAGGAAGGCGTGCGGCTCGGCTGCGGCACGTTCTGGCTTCCCGCGATGCCCGTGGGCGACCAATCGCCGGGCCATCCCGATTTCGATTCCGTGTGGCAGGCGTTCTGCGATGCGGGCGTGCCCTTCATGCTGCATGTGGGTCCCAACAGCCGGATCGCTATCGACGCTTACCGCAACAACGGCAAGCCTCGACCCAAGGACATCACGGGCGCCGAAGGCGGCGAAAATCTGCGCGTGCGCGATTTCATGGTGCTCTCGGTCGCGCCGCAGCAATTCCTGACGTCGCTGGTGTTCGACGGCGTGTTCGAACGCTTCCCGAAATTGCGCGGCGGCGTGATCGAATTGGGCGCCGGCTGGGTGCCGGAGTTTCTTCGCACGCTCGATCTCAGCCAGAAGATCTTCAAGCGTACGGACGCCAGCGTCGCGGAATTGCCGATGAAGGCATCGGACTATATCCGGCGCGCCGTCAAGTTCACGCCGTTTCCCGGCGAAGACGTGGGCCGGATGATCAAGGACGCGGGCGCGGAGCTGTTCCTGTTCTCAAGCGATTATCCGCATCCCGAAGGAACGGACGATCCCATCGGGCGCTTCGAGCGGACATTTTCGCAGCTGACGGAAGACGACAAGGAAAAATTCTACTACAGCAACTTCCAGGCGATGATGGCGCCTGCCGTCTGATCCCCACAAACGAACAGGCTCCCGCGGCGGTCGCGGGAGCCTGCCGGAATTTCAGGGCTTACGTGCCCCGGTGTTCCCACTTCCAATTGCTGTCGTGCCAGCGATCCCAATTGTGCCAGCCGCCCCGATACCAGAACGACGGATGGTCGTTGTCCCACCGGTAATAGTGCGGGCCAGTCACGACGGTCCCGTCGAAGTCGATGTCGCCGTTATAAACGGGATAACCGCAATCGCCATTGTAGTAGTAGTTGTATCCCGCGCACTGGCCGGGCGGATAGTAGCCGTCGGTGTAGAAGTAGGGCGGCGGGGGACCGCCGACGCCCACGCCGACACCGACGCCGCCGACACCCACGCCGACCGATACGCCGTCGGCGCTGGCGGGCGCCGCAAACGCGAGCGCTGCGACGGCTGCTGCTGCTGTAAGACTGATACGCATGTTGTTCTCCTTTGCATGAGCCCCAGCGCATGAACGCGGCCATCGCGGCTGCGCTACCAAGCGGAGAAAACGCATGCCGGCCGTTCGGGTTTCCATGCGGCGCGCCTGTGCTGCGGTCACAATTCATTTCCAGGGGACATTGCTTTTTGATGGGTCGCCGGTTCTTCGCCGAATCCCGCCGCAACCGAATGCCCCTCACGGCGTTGGCTATGGGACGCGGAAAACAGACATGGCGTGATGGCAACGGACATTCAAAAGCGCTCCAGGCACGCCGGATTCATCTGGGCCGACAAGATTGCATTGGCGGTGGCGCTCGCGTTTTTTCTCGTGCTTTTCGGTCTCTGGCTGTTTGCCTTCTTCGTCGTGGGCCCCTTGGGGACCGATCATTTGTTGAAGCGTGTCGGCGGCCCGGGGATCGAACTCGATCTCCTGATCGCGGGCGCGTTCTGGCTTTTCCTCAGAAGTATCGATTTCGCCGCGGGCGGTTCGACATATCGGCTCTTTGCGGCGCGTCCCAGGCAGACGGCGCTCGAACTATTCCCGGTTCAGGACGCCCGGCGGGCAGTGGACGTTCCGGGCTTCGGGGCCGAATCCCCCGTCGTGGCCCGGCCAGCATCGGCCTGAATGCGGCGGCGTTGACCGTCGCGCGCAATGGCCTGCACAACGCGCCGGCGCCGCGCTATCATCGGCCCCGCTCCGGGGCAGGGCAGGCGAATTTCCATTTCAGGGAGACATCATGTCGATCAATTTGAAGGCGCTGCTGGCCGTTTCTACAACTCTTCTGATCGTCGCATGCGGTCCCCAGAACCAGCATCAAAACGGGAACGCAAACACGAACTCAAATTCGAACGCCGGCGCCAATGCGGGGCCGAACGCGAATGCGACCGTGATCGCGCCGCCGCACGGATCAGGCGGACCGGGCCTCAGACACGCCTGCGCGGACGACATCCAGAAATATTGCGCCAACGATCCGAAAAAGGGGCGCTGTCTGCGCGACAATTACGCCAACCTCGAAGCGGCGTGCAAAGCGGCGCTCGACGAGCGGCGCAATCGCAATCGCGAAGAGCGCGGCAATAACGGCCAGGCCAATCCGCAGAACAATGGCGGCCAGCAGGGCGAAGAGTAGACGGCCGCAGGCCGGGCACCGGCAAAGCAACCGTGCAGCTTTCGAGGGGGTGGATGCGCGTATTCGATTTCGACCGCGTGATCGTCCGCGAACCCGGCCGCAGCGTGGTCACGGGGATTCGCAGCGATCCGCGCGCCGAGCCCGATTTCGCGGGTGTTGCGGGCGAGCACCGCGCCTATGTGGCGGCGTTGCGGGCGGCGGGCCTCGATGTCGAGGTGCTGCCGCCGCTGGAGCGCTATCCCAATTCGGTGTTCGTCGAGGATCCGGCGCTCGTGCTTGCGGAGGGCGCCGTCCTGTTGCGTCCCGGCGCCGCGCCGCGGCAGGGCGAGCGCGACGGGATGCGCGATGTGCTGCGCCGCCATTTCGAGCTTGTGCTGGAACTGGGTGACGGGGAATTCGCCGACGGCGGCGACGTACTGGTGACGCCCGAAACCATCTTCATCGGACTGTCCCGGCGGACGAACCGCGCGGGCGCGAACGCCTTGCGCGCCAAACTCGGCACGCTCGGCCGCGCGGCGCGCATCGCCGAAACGCCGCCGTCGATCCTGCATTTCAAAACGGCCTGTTCGCTCCTGCGCGAGGACACGATCGTGGCCACGAAGGCCATGGCGGACAGCGGCATCTTCGCGGACTTCGACATCGTTCTTGTTCCCGAAGGCGAAGAGGCGGCGGCCAATCTGCTGCGGGTCAACGACAGCGTCTTGGTGGGCGAATGCTTTCCCCGTACGATCGACCTGATCGCCAAAGCAGGTTTGGCTGTGACGGCGCTCCCCGTCACCGAAATCGGCAAGCTCGATGCGGGACTGTCCTGCATGTCGCTGCGGTGGCTCGCGGCGCCGGCCGCCTGACGGAAGGGGCGCGATTCAATCGAATCCAAAAACACGCTATCGTCCGCATCGGGACAGACATTTGAGGGGACTCGACGATGAAGCTTTTATCGAAGATCGCGCTTTCCGGACTTTTGCTCGCGACGCCTGCGCTGGCGGCCGACAGCGGCCTCGATGCATTGCTGAACAGCGGGCCGGCCACGATCACCGTCCCGCTGCCGGATCCCACGCACGTCCCGATCGTGTTCGGCAAGGACATCCCCTGGAAGGGCGGAAACGGAATGCGCCAGGCGCTGCTGTTCGGCGATCCGGACAAGAGCGGCATCTACGGCGTTCTCATCGAGTGGTTACCGGGCCATTACAGCCATCCCCATTTCCATTCGACCGACCGCTACGCCTATGTGATCTCCGGCACCTGGTGGGTGAGTTCGAGCAGCACCTGGGACCCGGACGAGGCCTATCCCGTTCCCGCCGGCAGCTATGTGCGCGATCTCGCCAATATGGTCCATTGGGACGGCGCCCGGGATAAACCCTGCCTGCTGATGCTGGTGGGCGAAGGCCCGATGGTGACGACGCAGCTTCGCGAAGGCGGCAAGTAGCGCTCATGTCGGCGGCGGCGTCCGAAGCGAGATCGTCGAATTTGCTTTCGTGACCGAAGGTTGCCGCTACACTCACTTTCGCCGATCGAAGCCGGAATAGCGGAATGCCCGAGATGTCCCGAAGGCTGACGACGATCCTCGCCGCCGATGTGGCAGGATTTTCGAAGCTTGCCGGCGCGGACGAGGAAGGCACGATCTCGCGGTTGCGCGCGCTCGGGCAGGAAGTGATCGATCCCGTGACCGCCGCCCATGGCGGCCGCGTCTTCAAGACGACCGGCGACGGCAGGCTTATCGAATTCGCCAGCGTCGTGGATGCCGTGCGCGGCGCCATGGAGATGCAGAGCAAAATCGCGGCGCGAAATGCCGGCGTTCCGCCCGGCAAACGCATCGAGTTCCGGATCGGGATTCACCTGGGCGATGTGATGGTCGAGAGCGACGGCGACCTGATGGGCGACGGCGTGAACATCGCCGCCCGGTTGGAAGGCATCGCGGAAATCGGAGGCATTTGCATTTCCGAAGACGCCTATCGCCAGGTGCGCGACAAGATCGCGGCGGAATTCGGCGACCTCGGCGAGCGCAGTCTCAAGAACATCGCCCGGCCCGTTCGCGCCTATCGCGTGTCCGGGGTAGTCGCGTTACGCCCGCCCGCCGAGCGCGAGTTGACCCTTCCCGACAAGCCTTCGCTGGCGGTCCTGCCGTTCAACGTTCTGCAGGGCGACGCAGACGACGAGGCGCTGGCCGATGGGTTGAGCGAGGATATCGTCACGGCCCTGTCGCGGATGCGGGGACTTTTCGTCATCGCGCGAAACTCGAGCTTCACCTACAAGGGCCGCGCCGTCGACGTCCGGCAAGCCGGGCGCGAGCTCGGCGTTCGCTACATCCTGGAAGGCAGCGTGCGGCGGAGCGGCGGCCGCCTCAGGGTGACGGCCCAGCTCATCGAAGCAAGCTCCGGCAATCATATCTGGGCGGAAAAATACGACCGTCCCGCCGCCGACGTGTTCGACATCCAGGACGACATCACGCGCAGCGTGGCAGCCTCGACGCAGACGCACATTCAACTCCATGAAGGCGCGCGCAGCAGAACCGGAGAAAAGCCGAACCTGAACGTCTGGCTCCTGATCAAGCAAAGCTGGGCGCGGCTCTACGAACTCACGCCCGAAGCGCTGATCGAGGCCAGGGCGCTTGCGGAAAAGGCGGTGCAGCTGGCGCCCGACAGCGGCCTCGCGCATGAAGTGCTCGGCAACGTTCTCGTCCACCAGATGTTCATGCTCACCGTTTCCGACCGGCGCGCGACCCTTTTGAAAGCGAGAGACGAAGCCGAGAAAGCCGCGCGGCTCGAAGGCTGGACCGAATACACATATTGGTGCCTGGGGATGGTGCGGTTCGCCCTGCGCGAACATGACGGGGCGATCCTCACGCTGCAGCAGGGCCTTGAGATCAATCCGAACTGTGCGTTGATTCACGCCTCGACCGGCAATTATCTCGCATTGATGGGCCGGGCCGACGAAAGCCTCGCGGCGACGGAGCTTTCGATCCGCATCAACCCGAGAGACCCGAGCATGTTCTTTCGCTACCAGGCGCTCGCCGACGCCTGTTTCGTGAAGCGCGACTTCGAGAAGATGCCGGAATGGGCGGCCAAGGCCGTCGTGCTGAAGCCCAGTTACTTTGCAGGGCATCTGCGCCGGATCGCAGCCTTGGCGCTTCTCGGCCGGGAAAAGGCGGCCACGTCTGCGATCGAGGAATATGTGAGGGACGTGCCGGATGCCGTCCGGTCCCGGGTCCGCGGATCCGGATTCGTTCGCGCCGAAGACGACGCGCTTTTCTCGGGCGCACTGGCCAAGGCGGGAATGGCGGCGTGACGCGCAACTGCGCCTGAAGCCGCTTTTCAATCCTTCCTCACGGTGAAACTTCCGGGCTTCGCGGCCGGCGCGACATGCCAGCCCGGCGCCAGATCGAGCGTCCAGCCGGGGCCTTGCAGATGCGGTCCCTTGGTATCCGCGGGTGCGGCAAGCGTCGCGCCGCTGAAATCCTTCGACACCAGAATGCCCTCGGTCACATCGAGCGTGCCCCAATCGTCGGTGGCGTGAAACGTGGGATAGACGGCGCCGGCATCGCCCAGGGATATGAGGGCGCTCGGATTGAAACTGAAGGCGAAATGTTTCGCCGCGGGCAGCGTCAATGACGGGCCGTCGACCAGCAGCGCGCGATAGCGGGCCCGTTCGGCGTCCGCCTTTGCGGCGCGATCGGTTTCGGCAACGCGAAGCGCCGATTTGCCATATAGCGGTGCGCGTTGTTCGGCAGAAACCGCGGCGGAACCGTGCAGCGTCGACCGCAAAAGCTCCGCCAAGTCGGTTTGCGCCGAAATCTTTCTGGTCCATCCGGGCAGGCGCCGATCCAGCAGAAGCCCGTAGGCGGGGCCCGAAATGTAGGCGAACGAGCGCACGAAGGTCATGCTCAAGTCCGGATCGGCAAGCTTTGCGATCGTGCGCCAGCGCGCGGAGTCGCTGTCAGGTGCTGCAGCAGTAAGCCCGGTATATTCCGGAACGCCTTCGGCGATCTCCAGATTGCGTTCCGCGGCGGCCGATCCCGCGAACAATCTATGCCGGTAATCGCGGAAGGCGAGCGCATCGCGGATCGCCTGGATTTGCGGCGCGCCATTCTCGACCAGAGCCGCCGCGAGCGCGCGCCATTCCAATTGCAGCCAAAGGCGGCCCTCCAGCGTGTCCAGATGCAGGTTCGACGTATCCGGGGCATTGAGGTGGAGCTCCGGTTGAATCCGGTGGAACATCTCATGCGCCAGCTTGACCTGCCGAGTGAAAGCGTCTTCCGGCAACGGCCATCGCAGCATCGTCCAGCGCTTGCCGGCCCACTCGACGGGCGCATCGGCGACGATGACGCTCTCGGGCAGCAGGCCGACATAGAGGTCGCCTTCCTTGTGCAGCACGCCCTGGGCGTCGGGCTCGTTCGCGACCATGGCGCGCGTGTCGGGGTCGACGAAAAACATCGCTCCGTAAAGCTTCATTCCCCAGTGGCGGCCGCCTTCCTTGTCGGAGACCTGCCGCGCTTCGGCAAATGCCGCACCGGCTTTCGCCGGATCGATCGCAGGCGGCGTCTGCGCATACGCCGCAACAGCCGCCAGCATCGACAATGCGAAGCATGGCCAAAGGATCTTCATGAATGGGTACCTCCCAAGACGCAGTTCGGGGTCAGAGTAAGCACTGACGCGCAGCGCCGGATTGGACTATAAACGCGGCTGCGCATCGACGGAATGGCCGGTCCGCTGCTCAAGGATCGCGCGCTTTACAAAGCGTCGGGACGCACCGCCGCCGAGCGCGAAACGTCCTACCGTGCGCCGTTCGCGACGCCGCTGGCGAATGAATTTGTCGATGCGCTCCCTGCTGCCACGAGCGGTGGTTGGCTGCTGGGGGCGAGCGATTTAAGGCGCGAATTGCGAAGGCGCTCGATCGTCGCGTGGCGCCGCTGCCGCCTGGCCAAAACCGAAACTGGCAAAAAAGGCAGATGAACCTGCTTTGAGCGCAATTGTAGCGGTTCGCACTCTGACCCCGAACTTAGACCGAATTTGCGACGGCGGCCTGCTTGCGCCAGCCGGTGAACCGTACGCGAATCATCCAGAAGACCAGCAGGCCCAGCGGCACGAACTGGGGCAGGAAGAAAACCAGCGGCACATGGTAGGGACCGGGCAGGAACCGCGCCAATCCGTTGGTGAATGCCGAACCGGCGGCCATCGTGAGCCCCAGGCACATGCGCCACAGATGCCGCGCAATCCGCGGCGCGCCCGAGATACCACCGGCCAGAATGACCCTGGCGTCGCCGATCGCCGCGATCGCGAGCACGGACGTGATGCCGTAAACCGCGATGACAACGGCGCCTTTGAACGGCACAGCGCTTTTGAACAGGGGTGCGAGGCCGGTCGCCAGCTGAAAGGCCAGAATTGCAAAGGGCGCGCAGAGAATGATGGCGACGACGAGAGCGAACTTTTCGGAATAGCCAATGGCGCCTTCCTTGCGCCGGATGGTCATCCAGCCCGTCGCCACGAGGTAGAACGCGAAAGTGGCGATGAACACATTCACGATCTGGTTGGGGATCGCGACCGCGAGCCAGCAGGCGAACGCGGCCATCGCCAGCATGGACCCGAAGAAGACGTTTCCGGCCGCGCGGTGGAGACGCCCGCCCTTGCGCGCGAACGCGGCGACCGTGCCCGAAACAAGCCCCAGCGTGCCTGCGCCGATGTGGAGAACAAGGGCGAGCATCGTCATGTCGTGAAGCTGGGCGGCGGTCATGCTTGCCCCTGGGCCTTCCGGTGCGCATATAAAGTCTATCGGCCGGAAACGGGACCGGCCATGACGCCAGGCAGCAGGGGCATGATCCGAGGTAACAACCGCAGCAAAAGCCCATGCCTGAGCTGACGGTCGCGGCGGGCCTGGCGCGGGGGTTGATGGAGCTGGCCGTCTCCAGGGGCGCGAGCCGGGAGGAACTCGCCGCGAGGTCCGCAATCGCGATCGAGGAATTGCGGGACGTCGACCGGCGCATCCCGTTCGCGCGATACGTCGCGCTGATGCGCGCGGCCAAGAAGCTCACGAACGATCCCGCGCTCGCGCTGCATTATGGCGAAACCAACGACATGTCGCAGATATCGGTCGTGGGTCTTATCGCCTATGCCTGCGAAACCATGTTGGAGGCGATGGCGCAGGTTAATCGCTACGGCCGGCTGGTGATCGAATTCGACGGGCCCAAGGAGCGCTTCGGCGTCGCGCACAGGGACGGCGGGCTCTGGGCCGTCGACAACCGCGAGAATCCCAATGAATTTCCGGAACTCACCGAATCCACTTTCGCGCGCATGATCTGCGGTCCCCGCCGCTTCGGCGTGACCCAACTCGCAAAGGCCGTGCACGTCACGCATCCGGCGCCGGCCTATCGCGCCGAGTATGCGCGCATCTATGGCGCGCCCGTGACGTTCGAGGCCGGCTGGAACGCCGTGCTGCTCGACGAAAAATGGATGGGCCACAAGATCTCGGTGCAGCCGCGCTACGTCTTCGGCATCCTGAGCGAACATGCTGACGAGTTGCTCAAGAGCCTGGAGAATTCCAAGACCACGCGCGGGCGCGTCGAGAGCCTGTTGATGCCGGTCCTGCACAAGGGCGAAGCGAGCATGGACGCGATCGCCGGGCGAATGGAGATCAGCCGGCAGACGCTGTTCCGCCAGTTGAAGGCGGAAGGCACGAATTTCGAGAAGGTGCTGGACGAATTGCGCCACCAGCTGGCGGTGCAATATCTGCGCGGGAAAAAGGCTTCGGTGAACGAGACCGCCTATCTGGTGGGCTTCTCCGAACCGGCGGCGTTTTCGCGCGCGTTCAAGCGCTGGACGGGCGTGAGCCCGCGCGAGATGAGGCGGGAGAGTTGACGCAGACCGAATTCGGAGTTCCAGAGAGCCGCTCGATTAGCGCCGCGTCCGCGCCAGCGAATCCGCCACGACCCAGGCGACGCCGGTCAGGGCGAGATTCAGGGCGTTCTCGGTCCAGATCAAATGGCTCGGAGGGATCGGCCAGCAGCATCGGCAGGTGCACCAGCGGGGTGAAGGACGCATACATGGCGGTCAGCAGGATCGCGGCGAGGCGGGCCTGCACGCCCGTGAGGATCGCAACGCCCGCCGCGATGTGGCCGATCCCGGTCGCATAGCCCCAGAACTCCTGGCTGGGCGGCAGCCATTTGGGGACCAGCGGCGCGGTCAGGTTCATATAGAAAAAATGCGCGCCGCCGAATATCAGCGCGCAAACCCCGAACGCCAGTTGGCCCACGCGCGTGAGGCGCGCGGCCAGGGCCGCATCGATCTTGGCGTTGGCGGCGTAGACGATCAGCGCGCCCGCCGCGATCGCGAGCTGCTCGGCGAGGCCCTCATAGGTGCCGTATTCGGCGTAATGGGCGAGCACCACGCGGCCGTTCATCAGGACGACGACAATGAGCGCGTAGTAGGCGGCGAGCGCCGCGGCGCCCCAGGCCGCAGTCCGGCGCCACTCGACGGCCGCACCCGCGACGAGCATGAACAGCAGCGGCGGCATAGGCGAGCACGGTGCGGTCGGGAAAGTTCTTGGGCACCGGCTGCCCGGGATCGAAGGTCCCCCACGCCAGGCAGAGCAGCGCCATCGCCATCACGCCCAGGCCGTAGACGCGCCAGCCGAAGGCCGGCATCGCTTTTTCCACAGTCATGATTTTCCCCCTTCGATTGCGCACGCGGCCGGAGCGACCATCGGGCCGAACGACACGTTGGCCGCCATGTCGGCGCCGATCCCCGCGCTTATGCCTGAGCATGAACCGCTCTGCTCCACCGGGGAATCCCCCGAATGGACCTGTCACCGGGAAGTGTTCAAACGCAGGGGCTCATCGCTGTGTTGGTCTCGGCGGCCGATCCCGCGAACAATCTATGCCGGTAATCGCGGAAGGCGAGCGCATCGCGGATCGCCTGGATTTGCGGCGCGCCATTCTCGACCAGAGCCGCCGCGAGCGCGCGCCATTCCAATTGCAGCCAAAGGCGGCCCTCCAGCGTGTCCAGATGCAGGTTCGACGTATCCGGGGCATTGAGGTGAAGCTCCGGTTGAATCCGGTGGAACATCTCATGCGCCAGCTTGACCTGCCGGGTGAAAGCGTCTTCCGGCAACGGCCATCGCAGCATCGTCCAGCGCTTGCCGGCCCACTCGACGGGCGCATCGGCGATGATGACGCTCTCGGGCAGCAGGCCGACATAGAGGCCGCCATCCTTGTGCAGCACGCCCTGGGCGTCAGGCTCGTTCGCGACCATGGCGCGCGTGTCGGGATCGACGAGGAACATCGCCCCGTAGAGCGTCATTCCCCAGTGGCGGCCGCCCTCCTTGTCGGAGACCTGCCGCGCTTCGGCAAATGCCGCACCGGCTTTCGCCGGATCGATCGGAGACGGCGTCTGCGCATACGCCGCAACAGCCGCCAGCATCGACAACGCGAAGCATGGCCAAAGGATTTTCATGGTCTTGTACCTCCCGAGACGCGCGGTTTCCCGGAGAATATGCGCCGCCGCCGAAACCGGCCGGATGATAGTAGGCTTTCGAGGTCTATTGAAGCCGCTTCGGCCACGCCCGAATGCCATCGTGCGGTATCCACCCATCATCGCGCGACCGGCGCGCCATTTCTGTACGACGCCCTGTCGCCAGAACTTGCTCTGACCCCGTACTCACTAAGGTTCTACTTTGCTTTCGGCCAAGTAAGTGCGTACCAGACGATCAAGAGCGTGAGCAGAATTTCGAGTGCGACCACTACCTGATAGTTCAGGTGAGGTGCTCGAAGTGTCATTGCCTCAACCGCGGTATACCCAAGCCCTAGCAGTAAATTCAGCCAGCGGCTGAGCACCGCGGGTAGAGCGACGGAGAAGAAAATCATCAGTGCCGGGATGGCGAGTAGAATCGAAACGCCGAGTAACACCTGGTCAGTCGCTTGCCCGAGTGGTCCAAGCCGACCAGCCATCATATCTGCGATGATTCCTTTCGTGTACATCTGAAAAAAGTCATTATAGATATAAAGCCCGATCAACGCCGCCCATAAAAGAGCGATCTTGAGTTGCGGTGGCGCGTCAAATTCTTCTCGCATTCGAAATATCCCTCCTCTTGCGCCAAGCATGGACAAACTTAAGCCAGTATCGTGCTGAAGCCAAATGTAGCATGCCGAGGAAGGTTTCTGCGGGTTGATCGCACCTGGTTGCAATGGCGCGGTTGATCTTCAGAATTTCGGGGTACGGGTTGCGTATAGATCATGTCCGAGAGCAGTGCCGCGTTCCAGGCGACGATGTCCCGGCCGGGACCGCGATACAATCCGGCAAGCATCTGCACCCACTCTTCGTAGGCGGGCTCCACGTTCCCGCGTAATATGTCGTGCGCTCATATTCGCGGATGCGATCGGCGGTCGTCTGCAATTCCTGCTGGTACATTGCATCGATGCTTTGCCAGGGCACGCCTTTGGCCTTCCAGTCCTCGAGCCCGATCGGATCGACGAGAGCGAGTTGATCGACGTTTCGGGGTACATGAGCGCGTAGCGCACCCCGAGCATGCCGCCGGTCGAATGCCCCACCACGGTGACGCGGCCGATGCCGAGTGAGGCGAGGAGCGCATGCGTGTTCCCGGCCAGTTGATGAATACTGTATTGGTAGTGAGCGGGTTTGGTCGACTTGCCGAAGCCGATCTGGTCGGGCGCGATGACGCGATAACCCGCTTCGCTCGAGAACCGCGATGGTCGTTTGCCAGGTCGCGGCGACGTAATTTTTTCCGTGCAGCAGGATGACGGTCCGGCCGTTTGGCGTCGCCGGCTTGACGTCCATATACGCCATGTGCAAAGGCGCGCCCTGGGACGTGAATTCGTAATACGACACGGGCCAGGGATAGGGAAATCCTTCCAGCTCGGGTCCATAGGCCGGACCATCGTTCTCGACTGCGTCCTTCGCCACGTCCGACCTCCATGCCCGA
Source organism: uncultured Alphaproteobacteria bacterium (assembly GCA_963760345.1). Lineage (GTDB taxonomy): Bacteria > Pseudomonadota > Alphaproteobacteria > Micropepsales > Micropepsaceae > Rhizomicrobium. Next base: position 89,341 of record CAVXCU010000001.1, on the reverse strand, counting down.
CAGTACCAAAAGAATAAGACCTTCGAGATTAGAACCGATGCGGCTAGGCCCTTGAAGTTACGGCACGCCTCCATCGGCCCGGGCTATCGCGAGCAATCCGCCCGAACGCGCGCGTGAATCCGGTTTGATCGGAAAAGCCGGATTGCAGCGCGATGTCTGCTATCGGGAGGCCGCTGGTTGCCAATAGAGCTTTCGCGTGGTCGATCCTGCGTTCCAGCAGCCAGCGATAGGGCGACATGCCAAAGCTTTTTCGAAATGCGCGCGTGAAATGACTGACCGACAGGCCGCACGCGCGCGCCATATCGGACAGGTGGATGTTGCCGTCGAGACTTTCCCGGATCATCTCGGCGGCGCGCCTCGCTTGCCAGGGAGCAAGTCCGCCTCTTTTGATCGCTCCAAAAGACGGAAGGCCCGCATAGGCCTGGAGCACATGCGCTCCGAATATGAGGCTGAACTGATCCAGCGCGAGAGAACCCGTCCAGTCCCGCGAACCTATGAGAGGAAAGACATACCGGGTGAGTTGGGCCAGCACGATGTCGTGCTCGCAGATCGCAAACTTGTAAGCGCCTGCCGGTTCTATCCCGTGATCTCTCGCGATTTGGTCCAACCCTGTTTTCGGCACGTGGTAGTGCACATAGTCGAAGCCCGCCCCGACCCAACAGACCGGATCGGACTGAAGGTCCATCACGCTCGTGCGAAGCGACGGGATATAGGGAACGTCAATCGCTTTCCCGTCGATCCAAAGCTCGTAGGCACGCAACGGAACGGGCAGGATCGAAACCGAAATGTGAAGTGCGGCTTCGCTCGGCACGCGCGTCGTGCGATCGGGAATTCCGGTGTCGGATTGCAGGCGCGTGATGGCAAAAAAATTGTCTCCCGGCCACGCCGTGGAAACTTGTTCGCTCTTCTTCAGATGAAAGTGGGCGGCCAAACTATCGCCAAACGCGCCCGCCGCACTGCGGGCGAGGTGTCGAGGAGCGCCAGCTTGTTGGTCCATTATGAAAACCGCAGCGACAGCGAACAAACTTAAAAAATGGAATGTGGTCTTGTCCAGCGCATGCAGCAAGACCTTGTATTTACGACGCTAAATATCGGAGCAGAGTGAACCACGGGAGGCCTCGGAAGCACAAATCAACCAAAATGATCCGTTCGGCAAACAAGAGCGAAATCTGCAAAGAACACCCGCGCGGGTTTGCGTACTCTCGCGCGCGAGTTTGAGGCAAAAATCTCCTCACGCTGCCGAGCGGCGTGATGAGGTCCTGGCCCGATTTGAACGAAACATCAAAACCCGAAAGAGAAGGGGAATAGCCATGAAGTCGATGTGTCTTGGCGCAGCGGTCGCTGCCGCAGTGATCGGTACCTCTCTGATTTTGGAGAGCGTTTCAGGAGGCGCGGTTGCAGCACCAACCGGAATCAAGAACGTGGTGCTGGTCCACGGAGCTTTCGCGGATGGCTCCGGCTGGGAAGCCGTGGCGAAAATTCTTGAGAAGGATGGCTACAAGGTGTCGGTGGCGCAGCCTCCCGAGACCTCTTACGCCGCCGACCAAAAATACACGAAGGCAGCGATCGACGCGATGGGCGGCCCAGTGGTTCTGGTTGGTCACAGTTATGGCGGGTCCATCATCACCGAGGCGGGCAACGATCCAAACGTCAAGGCGCTGGTCTACATCGCCGCCTTTGCGCTTGATGAAGGCGAGAGCTGTGCATCGATCGAGCAGGCCGTGCCGCAAGCCTCAAAAGCCTTCAAACCGGACAGCGATGGCAACTGGTGGATTGATCCGGAGCATTTCGCTGCGGACTTCGCAGCGGACATTCCGAAGGAAAAAGCAGAGTTCATGGCGATAGCCCAGGTGCCGATCTCCACCGACTCGTTCACTCACAAAGTGACGAATCCTGCTTGGAAGACCAAACCCACCGGATACATGGTGGCGAGCTCCGACCGGTCGATCAATCCGATTCAGGAGCGGATGATGGCGAAGCGCGCGAATTCCAAGATGGTCGAAGTGAACGCTAGCCACGTGGCCTACATGTCTCACCCGAGGGAAACAGCCAAGCTCATCGAAAAGATGGCCGCCTCCACGGCTTTGAAATAGTTCGGCGTTCGTAGTCCAAGAAAATACCTCAGTTGCGACATCGCCCGGCGGTCGCAACAGCCTCGCGTCACACGCCGCACCTCCCAAGCCCAATTCACGACCGAGGGGAACGTTGTCACTGTCGCCAGAATTGAGCCATGTCAGGATGCTCTCCCAACCGCATGCCGTTCTCGACGTAATCCGCAACGCGGCCAAAGCCGTGTCATCGCGGCAGGGATAGCCTGCCCGCAGCGCGAGAGTTCCGGCTCTCGAACCGGAATCGGCACGACGGGACGCAGGGTTCCCGTAATCGGGCCGCCGCGTCCTGTTTGGGGGTATCGGCAAGGTTTGATCTTCGGGCGGCGATGGTCAAGACGCCCGACCGGCTGTAAAATCGTCGAAAATACGGAGAGCACCAATGGCCGCGACCCTGTCGTTGCCCTCGCGCGAAAAGCTGGTGCACGCGCTTTGCGAGGCGGCCGAACTCGAACACGATTTGATGTGCACCTATCTCTATGCCGCCTTCAGTCTCAAAGGCGGCACGGAAGATGGATTGAGCTCGAAGGAAGCTGAAGCGGTCGCGCGTTGGCGCCGCGCAATCGTCGATGTTGCGATCGACGAAATGGGACACCTGACCGCAGTATGGAACATTGCGTCGGCGTTGGGTGCTTCGCCGCCCTTCGGTCGCGATAATTTCCCGCTTAGCCCCGGCCGGCTGCCCGCGGGAATCGTCGTCAAGCTTGCGCCGTTTGGACCGGAGGTGCTGCAGCACTTTATTCATCTCGAACGGCCCAACGGCGCGGCCGAGCGCGATGGAAAAGGGTTTGAGCCGGAATTTCAACTCAAGCGCGCCATCAATGCGCCGCGCATCACGCCGATGCCGATCGACTATGAAACAGTCGGAGAATTCTACGTCGATCTGGAGGCGAATTTGCGCGATTTTGCGGAACGGCTTGGCGAGTCCGTCGCCTTTTGCGGCGATCCGCGTCTGCAACTGTCCTCCGACGAGGTCGATCTCAACGGCGCCATGCCGGTGATGTGTCTCAAGACGGCGTCGGCCGCGCTGAAAGCGATTGTCGAGCAGGGCGAAGGCGCGCCGGCGAATTCGGCCGGGTCGCATTTTCAACGTTTCATCGCGATCCGCGAGGAACTGATCCGGCTCAAGGGCGAGAATTCGAATTTCGAGCCCGCATTCCCCGCGGCACGGAATCCGCTTCTTCGCCGCCCCGTCCGGCCCGAAGGTCGAATCTGGATCGAGAACGAGGATGCGGCGGCGGTCGTCGACGTTGCCAATTCGATCTACGGCCTGATGCTTCGTCTGCTCGCATATTCTTATGGTGTGCCGGGACCGGACCCGGAGAAGGTTCTCGCGGTCGATCTCGCCCTCGGATTGATGCGGGCCTTTGCGCCTCTTGCCGAGCGCGCCGCAAGGCTTCCCATCGGACCCTCAAATCCCGGATGCAATGCGGGCGTCTCGTTTACGACATTGCGGGATGCAGCCGCTCTGCCAAGAGGCGCTGCGGCACGGCGGTTCTTCGCCGAACGATTCGCAGAAATTCTCGCCGCCGCAAAACTGCTTGCCGGCTTGGGCGACGAGCGCGCGAAATCGGCGGCGCGATTGCTCGAGGACCTCGCCAAACGCGCGGAGGGAAGGTTTTCGCCCGATCCGATCGGAACGCAGACCGAGTCCGGGCCGACGCAACCGGCGCCGGGAGGTTCAACTCAATCGGCGCGCACGCAGGGAAGTGCGCCGCCCGAACCGAAAAACGTCGCCGGTGTCGATTTCATCGAAGGCGAAAAGCTCACTTTGATATACGAGGGAAAAAAGTGCATTCACTCCCGGTTTTGCGTCACCGGCGCGCCGAACGTCTTCCTCGCCAATGTCAAAGGTCCGTGGATCGATCCGGATGCCATGGACGTCGATCGGCTGGTCGAGATTTCGCACGCCTGCCCCTCCGGGGCGATCCGATACAAGCGCAAGGATGGCAGACCCGACGAGGCGTCGCCGCCCGTCAATCTGATCGCAATTCGTGAAGCGGGGCCCTACGCCGTGCGGGCGGACATGCGTCTCGACGGCCGGCCAGTGAGCTATCGCGCCACGCTGTGCCGCTGCGGCGCCTCGAAGAACAAGCCCTATTGCGACGGTTCGCATCACGATATCGAATTTTCGGCGACCGGCGAACCGCCGACCGGAAATGCCGGGATGCTGCCGGTTCGCGATGGGGCGCTGACGATTGAACCCGAACTGGATGGACCGCTGCGAATACGGGGAAACCTCGAAATCACCAGCGGCACCGGCCGCGTCGTCGCGCGGCTCACGAAGGCGAGGCTTTGCCGCTGTGGCGGGAGCGCGAAGAAGCCGTTCTGCGACGGCACGCACGCCACGATCGGATTCAAATCATCCTCAGGAATCAGGTGACAGCGGCAATTCTCGCCTGTTGCTCCAATGAACGCCGGATAATCGCGACCGAAGAGAACGCCGTCGCTGCCACCAAATTTTCGCAAGCCGAGTACGCGTTAGCCTGCGGGGGCGTCTCCCGCCATCCCGAACACCGCATCGGGGAGGGTGGGTCTACCCAGCCACTTGAAGCTGTCCAGATTCTTGGTTCGGAAAATTGAAGCTATTGGAAACCGCTATCACTGTGACCGCGAACGACAGGTTGCTAAGGGTGATCTGCCTCGGTTCAGTTGACTCGCGCTTCAATAGGCAGGCCAAATCGTGAAACACAACTAGTCCAATCGCCGGAATTTACATAGTGTTCCGGCATGGTGAATGGGGTGTGGTGCTTTGCTCAATTTGGTTATGGAGCATGGACTTCGTGCACTCTTGAACGGGTGCGCGGCTGCAGCAGTTGCCGGCATCGCGTTTTTGACATTTTGGGCCATTGCGCTCCTCCTAGGTCATTCAGCGTGTCTGTTCAGGTGGTTTCGGGAGCAATCTGAAAGAATTGCTAAGCAAGCGACTTACATCACCGGCACACGCTTTAGGCCGAAATGGCGTTGGACGATGTTTTTCATGTGGGTTGCTGTCTGTGCTACGAGCGCTGCTTTCGGTACACCTTATTTCGTCATTGGAGCTCTGACGCTTGGGCTGCTCTTAGTCACGTTCGTTGTCTGGCATTGGACATGGGATGCCGAGGAAAAAGATCGGGAGATCGCGGTCGGGACCAGGGTCACTATTCCCTCCACTTCTGGCGATATGGTCGTCGCGGTCAAGCATATCGACATCGAAGTCAACCTAACTGCTGAAACAATTGCAGGCTTTTTGTTCTTGTTTCTGCTTGCGGGCATCGGTTTCACACGTCTCGATGAACGCTACGATCTACTACGCGAGGCGGTGATCTGGTCGTTTTTCAAAGTGGTGCGGGCTGGACTCTATGTGATCGCTGAGATTCCCGAAGCTTCGCCGATCTCTGACTCGATGAGTGTGTTCCGCTCAGGAAATCTCATCGGCGTTCATTACGATAATGCTTTGCTACGCTGGGCTACATTTGGTCTGCGTATTGTATACGAAATGTTTCTCGTAGTTGCAGCTTTACGCATGCTCGAATTCGCCCGACGCAAGATAACGCAGGCTGATCTCGGCGAGATTGCCGCGGACCTTAGCGCCGTCGATGAGGCGGAAAGAAACAGAGCTATCATTAGGGCAGGGAGGCTCGGCTTGGCGGGCCGCGAGAACGCGATCAAGCTTCTAATGGAAGTCGCGACGGCACGGCACGCGCCAAATGGTTTGTTTCTGCATGCGGTGCAACAGCGCTCAAATGCCGCTCGTGTACTCTGTGAAGTTGGCGAAAAGCGAGGGCGGTCCGACGCGCTTCTCTCCGCCATCGAAGGCTATAAGGGAGCTCTAGAAAGTTATACACGCGAGCGCGCGCCGCTCCAATGGGCCATGACCCAGAATAGTCTCGGTGGCGCTCTCTGCATGTTGGGCGAGCGCGCGTCTGGTACCGCTCACCTCGGTGAAGCGGTCGCCGCCTATCGCAAGGCTCTCCAAGAATTCACGCGCGAGCGCGCGCCGCTCCAATGGGCCATGGTCCAAAACAATATCAGCAATGCGCTTCAAATCCTCGGCGAGCGCGAGCCCAGTATCGCCCGGCTCGAAGACACGGTCACCGCTTATCGCGAAGCGCTCAAGGAATACACTCGCGAGAACGCGCCGCTTCAATGGGCAACAACTCAAAGCAATCTCGCCGCTGCGCTCAGCCAGCTGGGCAAACGCGAGGCCGGCACGGCGCGACTGGAAGAGGCAATCGTTGCCTATCGCGACGCACTCCAAGAACGCACCCGCGAACGCGCGCCGCTCGACTGGGCCATGACACAGAACAATCTCGCTGCAGTGCTCAGCATGCTGGGTGGCCGCGAACGCAGTACTGCCCTTCTTGACGAAGCGGTCGCGACTTATCGCGAGGTGCTCAAGGAATATACGCGGGAGCGCATGCCGCTCCAATGGGCCACGACCCAGAACAATCTTGCTGCCGCGCTCAGCATGTTGGACGAGTGCGAAGGCGGCACAGCTCGGTTGGAAGAAGCGGTTGCCGCCTCTCGCGAGGCTCTCAAAGAACGCACGCGCGAACTTGTACCGCTCGACTGGGCTTCGACCCAGTACAATCTCGCCAATGCGCTCCGACAGTTGGGTGGGAGCGAAGACGACACCGCTTGCCTCAAAGAAGCAGTGGGAGCCTATCAGGAGGCGCTTAAGGAATATACGCGCGAGCGCGTGCCGCTTGACTGGGCCTTAACCCAGAACGGACTTGGCACCGCGCTCAGCATGCTGGGCGAGCGCGAAGTCGGCTCTGGCCGCCTCGAAGAGGCCGTTGCTGCATATCGCGCTGCATTAGAAGAGTATACGCGCGAGCGCGTGCCGTTGCGGTGGGCCGAGACCTTGAATAATCTCGGGAGTGCGCTCCAAAGCTTGGGCGAGCGTGAGTCCACCCCGGCTCGTTTCGAAGAGGCGATCGAGGCCTATCGCGAGGCGCTCAAGGAGCGCACCCGCGAGCGTGTACCGCTCCAATGGGGAATCTCGGCATTGCCCTCAGCACGTTGGGTGAAATCGAGAGCAACACCGACCAATTGGAGGAGGCGGTCGCAGCTTATCGCGCGGCGCTCAACGAATACACGCGCGAGCGCAAGCCTCTCCAATGGGCCATGACCCAAAATAATCTCGGCAACGCGCTTCAGTTGGTGGGTGAGCGTGGGTCCGGCACGGCCCGCTTCCAAGAGGCGATACTTGCGTACCGCGAGGCGCTTAAGGAATACACGCGTGAGCGCGTGCCGCTTGACTGGGCTATGACTTAAAATGGCCTCGCCGCTGCACTCACTAGGCTGGGCGTGCGCGAAGCGCGTGCCGCGCGCCTCGAAGACGCGGTAACTGTCTATCACGAGGTGCTCAAGGAGTACACGCGCGAGCGCGCGCCGCTCCAATGGGCCATGACCCAATCCAGCCTCGCAGCCGCGCTTTCGGCTTTAAGCGAACTCGATGCGGACACGGCACGCCTGGAAGAAGCGCTAACGTGCTATGATTCCGCACTTCATGTTTTCCTCAGCGTAAATGCCAACTACTACATCGCAGCATGTCGAGCGGGCCGGGAGCACGCAGCGGCGACGCTGGCCAGACGACATGAAAAGCCTCGAGCAAACCAACCGCGAGACTCGACAATGTGGAAGAACGTAACCCGAAACGCGCCGTGTCCTTGCGGCTCCGGAAAGAGATACAAACACTGCCATGGCTTACCCAATTGAAGTGCAGCATATCTGCCGCCGTTGCCGCGCTAAACCGAAAAGAAAATAGAGCGCATCCAAAAACGAGCTTCGCGAATAAAACTGTAGCACCCACGATATACGACCTATTGTACGAATCCGCGTGAAACTGTGAGAGATAGCCGTCCTTCCAAAGGTCGTCAGGAATCAGGCGACAGCGGCAATTTTCGCCTGCTGCTCCAATGAACACCGGATAATCGCGGCCGAACGGGGAGGTTTTTTACATGCGACCACGCTTGATGCAACAGTATGTTCACGTTGGACGTTGACGTGGCGACGTGAGTGGTCGGCACGTGGCGCGGAAAGCCGGAAGGATCGGCTAGGTGCCGCATATGTTGGTGCCGCACGACCAGCGCCCGAGCTAGGTAAAGGCAGGCAAAATCCGGAAAGTAGGACGTACACGGATGAAATATTCGGTGATGATCGCTGGTCTTTCTCGGCACGCAACGGTTTTTCCGCGCGCATCCCTGCTGCGCATTGGCTTTCAGGGGTGCGCGGGATCAGTTCGCTGTGGTTCGCTGATAAAATCCATGGCCCCGAAGCCCCGCGCGCGCGCGAAGCCCTTTCTCGCACTGGATTCCAGGTGGTCCGTATACGGACTGTCGAAAAATATTCGCGGTTGTTGTCGTTGGTACCAGCGAACCCGGCTTTTTGCGCGCCGGCGCAGAAGCTTTATCCGCATTGGCCTTCCGTACATTCGCGATTCGACCAGCAGGGATCGCGCGGAACGGAACTCGCCGCGATGTCGCGCCGACGTGGGGTTTCGGGAAAATGGCGAAGAGGTCCGGCGCGTCATGTCGCGTCCAGCCAGACGCGCCGCGGATTGCCAAGTCTGCCCGGAGCCACATTGGAGCGGGCGAGGCGAATTCGAACGCCCGACCCTAACCTTGGCAAGGTTATGCTCTACCCCTGAGCTACGCCCGCGATCCAAAGTGGGAGGCGCTTATCGCCCACCCGGGGGAAAGATTCAATAGGAACCGGGAGTTGGCGGGCCGCCCTCCGCGCGGCGGCCCTCAATTGGGCGCCTCGAGCGCGCCCACCCGCTCGCGGTAAACCCCCGTCAGGCAGGCGGTAAGCGCGGTGCCCGCCTCTCCCTTGCAGGCCGTGTTGCGCCGCGCGAGCCAGGCGCGCTCCTGGGTCTGGTGTGCGGTCTTGGCCGGCTGGTCGGGATCCTCGCTCAGTTGGAGCGCGTATTTCTCGGCCACGGCCCGGTCGAGGCGGGAGAGCGCCACGTCGGAGCAGATGGCATGTTCGATCGCGCTCTTCGCCCGCGTGCAATCGAACGAGGCCGCGGGTGCGCGCGGGTTGGCGCGCAGCGTGTCGCGAATGGCGAACAGCGGAATGTGCGTCTCCTGCGGGCCGGCCGCATAGAACGCCACCGCATAAGGCGGAAACCAGATGGTGAGTTCGCCCGGCATCAGCGCGAACACCGCGAAATTGGCCTCTTGCGGCCCCGCGCCGCGCGCCACCGTGTCCCTTTCCGGAATCGCGTCGGGGCCGGTTGCGATGCGCCGGTCGAGATCGGCGATGGCGAACGCGCTGATCTTCGGCAGCGCGCGCGTGCTGTCGAACAATTCCGGCAGATAGACGCGCCAGCCGTCCGGGCGCAGATAATTCGCGGTCCATATGTCCTGGTCGGGATGGGCGCCGTGCATGTCCCAATCATCGTCGAACTTGACGATGAACGCGGTCGAATCGTTGCGCACCACCGTATAGGTTCCGTCGAGCGTATCGGCGCCGTGGCCGTTCTCACGCGCGCCTTTCGCTGCGCGGCGGAAATCGCCGGCATAGCTGCGCACGCTTTGCAGCAGATTGGCGTCGATGGTCTTCACGCCCGTCTGGGGATAGGCGAGCGAGATGTCGTAGTCGGCGCTCTTGTCGGTGAGCATGAGCTTGGCGACCGGCAGCGCGTCGCCGGCCTGCGCGGCGGATGCAATCAGCGTGGCTGCGGCGAACGCGAAATGGAAAGCCCGGATCATGGCGTTGTTCCCCGTTGGCGCCTCAGCCATATAGGTTAGTCCCCGCCGCAACAACGCGACAATGCCCATGGCCGCCACCGATGCCGATCTGTTCGCCCGTCTCGATGCCCTGGGCATCGCCCATCGCACGCAATCCCATCCGCCCGTCTTCACCGTGGAAGAGGCGAAGGCGCTGCGCGGAAGTCTGGTGGGCGGCCACACCAAGAACCTGTTCCTGAAAGACAAGAAGGATGGGCTCTGGCTCGTGGTGGCGCGGGAGGAACTGGTGATCGATCTGAAGGCGCTGTCGAAGGCGTTGGGCGCGCCGCGGTTTTCGTTCGGCGCGGCGGACTTGCTGGTGGAGGTCCTGGGCGTGCCGCCCGGCTCCGTCACGCCGTTCGCCGTGATCAACGATGAGGGCCACCGCGTGCGCGTGGTGCTGGACGAGGGGATGCTGGCGCTCGACCCGCTGAATTTCCATCCGCTGCGCAACGACCGCACCACATCGATCGCCGCGGCCGACCTGCTGCGCTTCCTGGAAGCCTGCGGGCACGTGCCAACGATACTAACGCTACCTGAAGTCACGCGAGATGTCTGAATTCCTCTTCCCCCGCGAGCGGGGGAAGTGGCCGACCCACCGATCCGCGCGAAGCGCGGCCGGAGGATAAACTCCGTCGGCCGAAGGGGGACGGCCGAGGGGGCCCCCCCTCCGTCTCGCTTCGCTCGACACCTCCCCCGCGCGCGCGGGGGAGGAGGATTGGCGCCACAGCCTGCGCCCGCCGGCCCTTTTCTTTCGGCCCCATTACGCCCATCTTCTGAAGTTGCATGAGGAACGTTCCATGACTCTGATCGGCCCTAGCGGGCACCCCCTGGGGAGCGTTGCCGACGCCGGCGCCAAGCCGGCCGCAGCGCCCGCGGGCGCGAGCCCCCATATCAAGGACAGCACGCTCGAGACCTTCGCGGCCGACGTGCTGGAGGCGTCGCGCGAAGTTCCCGTGATCGTCGATTTCTGGGCGCCGTGGTGCGAGCCCTGCAAGAAGCTGGGCCCCGCGCTGGAAAAAGTGGTGGCCGAGGCCAAGGGCGCGGTGCGCTTGGTCAAGGTGAACATCGACGAGAATCAGGAAATCGCCCGCGAGCTTCGCATCCAGTCCATCCCCACCGTCTATGCTTTCAAGAACGGCCAGCCGGTGGACGGCTTCATGGGCGCCATTCCGGAATTGCAGATCCGGACCTTCGTGCAGCACCTGGCGGGCGGCGAAGCAGCCGCGGGCGCGAACCACGCCGACGAAGTGCTGGCCGCGGCCGACGAGGCGTTCGCGCAAGGCGATCTCGGCAATGCGGCGCAGGGCTATGGCCATGTGCTGCAGGAAGAGCCGGGCCATCCCCGCGCCGTGGCGGGGCTGGCGCGCTGCTATCTCAAAAGCGGCGATCTCGATCGCGCGAAAAAGACGCTGGGCCTCGTGCGGCCCGACGGCGCGGCCGACGAAGCGATCCGCACCGTGGAGGCCGAACTTCGCTTGCGCGAACAGGCGGCGGACGCGGGCGACAGCGCGCCCCTGCGCGCGAAGCTCGAAGCCAATCCCAACGATCACCAGGCGCGCTACGATCTGGCGCTGGCGCTGGATGCCAAAAGCGACCGCGACGGCGCGATCGAGCAATTGCTCGAATTGATCCGGCGCGACCGCAAATGGAACGAAGACGCCGCGCGCAAGCATCTGGTGACGTTGTTCGAAGCGATGGGCCCCACCGATCCGCGCACCATTGCGGCACGGCGCAAGCTGTCGTCGCTGCTGTTCGCATAGGCCCGCCATGGAACGCTATCATTCGCTGGGCGATCTGCCCCCGACGCTCGGCGTATTCCCGCTTTCGGGCGCGCTGCTGCTGCCGCGGGGGCAATTGCCGCTCAACGTGTTCGAGCCGCGCTATCTGACGCTGGTCGATGCGGCGATGTCGGGCGCGCGCCTGATCGGCATGATCCAGCCGACCGTGCCCGAAGACAAAATCCTCACGCCGCCGCTGTCGGCGGTCGGCTGCGCGGGCCGCGTCGTCTCCTACAAGGAAACCGATGACGGGCGCTATCTCGTCACGCTTGCCGGCATCTGCCGCTTTCGCGTGGTCGAGGAACTGAAGACCAGAAATCCGTTTCGCGAAGTGAAGCCGGATTTTGCGCCGTATGCGGCCGACATGGTCACCGAGCCGCCGGACGATTTTCCCCGCGAGCGGCTGATCTCGGCGCTCAAGGATTATCTGTCGCGGCGCGAACTGAACGCCGATTGGCGCTCGGTGATGAATGCGCCGGCGGAAACGCTGGTCAATGCGCTCGCCATGCTGTGCCCATTCGCGCCGGCCGAGAAACAGGCGATCCTCGAAGCGCCCGGCTGGTCCGAGCGGGTGGATACGCTGGTGGTGCTGCTCGAAATGGCGAGCGTCGCCCCGCCCGGCGGCGGCACCATCAACTGATTGCGCAATGGAACCCGATCCCAAGCTGCTCGAAATTCTCGTCTGTCCGGTGACGAAGAGCCCGCTCGTCTACGATCGCGAGCGGCAGGAACTGGTGAGCAAGCTTGCGGGCCTTGCCTATCCGGTGCGCAACGGCGTGCCGATCATGCTGCCGGGAGAAGCGCGCGAGCTCAGCGAAGCCGAGCGCGACGCGAAATAGCGACACGATGAGCGAAGCCGCGCGGCCCTGGCCGACCGAACTGAAGCTCGATCCCGCGAAGACGACGCTGACGGTGACGTTCGATTCGGGCGCGAGCTTCGCGCTGGCGGCCGAATATCTGAGGGTGGAATCGCCCAGCGCCGAAGTGCAGGGCCATTCCGCCGGCCAGAAGACGATCGTGCCGGGCAAGCGTCATGTGAAGGTGACGGCGCTGGAGCCGGTCGGCAATTACGCGGTGCGCATCATCTTCGACGACGGCCACGATACGGGGCTTTACAGTTGGGACTATCTTCACGAACTGGGCCGCCAGCACGACATCCGATGGCCGGCCTATCTGAGCGCGCTCCGCCGCACCAACGGGAGCCGGGGATAGGTACATTCGAGATCGTTTTGGTTTTCATAACGAAATATGAAATTCTCAGGGAAGGATGTCGAGATGAATTCCTTCATGACGACGGCGATGAATTCCAACGCGTTTCTTCTGCAAGCGCTGATCATCGCGCTGATTCTGTTCGTGCTCATCGTCCTGATGAAGTCGACGCGGAATATCGGACCGACGGAAGTGGGCCTCGTGCGCAAGCGCTTCGGCTCGAGGAAATTGAGCGGCGGCAACGCGGTCGCGTTCAACGGCGAAGCAGGTTACCAGGCCAGGCTCTTGCGGCCGGGTCTCCAGATGAAACTCTGGCCGCTCTACGACGTGACTCGCCATCCCATGGTGCAGATCCCGGCCGGTCAGATCGGCGTCGTCATCGCGCAAGTGGGCGAATCGCTTCCCGTCGGCGCCAAGTCCGGCATCTACAAGAACGAATTCGGCAATTTCCAGGACCTCGATGCGTTCGTCGCGAAAGGCGGCCAGAAGGGCGTCCAGCGGCCGGTGCTGCCGCCGGGAACCGTGGTGCCGATCCATCCCGTGGGCTTTCTCGTCATCACGAAGAGCACCGTGTTCGGCGTGCCCATTGACGAGGAATATGCCCACCTCGAATCGAAGGGCGGCCTCAAGCCGGCGTCGTTCGGACTTTCCGATTCGAAGCTTCAGGTCGTGCGCATCGAGCCCACGATCATGGACGGCGGCAGGATCGTCGACATGATCGGTATCGTCACGACCTATGACGGACCGCCGCTGCCGAAGGGCGCCATCGCCAACCGCATCGGCGATTTCAGCGATATCTCGGAGCTCGAAGCGAAATCGGAAACGAAAGACAGCGATCTGGTCGAGGCCATTCTTTCGGTGAAGAACGTGGAGCACAACAATTACCAGGACTTCCAGGCCTTCATCGATCACGGCGGGCGGATCGGCATCCAGCACGATCCGCTGATGTACGGCGCCTACAATCTCAATCCGTTTCTGGTGTCCGTCGAAATGGTTCCCATGATGATCGTCAATCAGGGCGAGGTCGCCGTGATCAAGGCCTATGTGGGCCTTGCGACGGAAGACACGTCCGGCGTCGATTTCAAATTCGGTTCGCTCGTGCGCCCCGGCCATCGCGGCATCTGGCAGGAGCCCCTTCGCACGGGAAAATACGCGATCAATCCGCGCTGCTACAACGCCGAAATCGTGCCCACGTTCATTCTGACGCTGAATTGGGCGGACGCATCGTCGACTGCGCACAATCTGGACAGGGGCCTCAAGCAGATCACGGCGAAATCGAAGGAGGGATTCGTCTTCAACATCGATCTGCAGGTGCAGATTCACGTTCCAGACACCGAGGCGCCGAAAGTGATCTCCATCGTGGGCACGATGCTCAACCTGGTGAACGAGGTTCTGCAGGCCGCGGTGGGAAATCATTTCCGGGACAAGTTGCAATCCATGCCCGCGATCGATTTCATCGAGAAGCGGCAGGAGGTCCAGGCCCAGGCGCAGGCGCACATCACGGAGAAGCTGAAGGAATATCGCGTCGAAACGCGCGGCGTTTACATCCAGGACATCATCTTTCCCCAGCAACTGGTCGACGTGCTCACGTCGCGCGAAATCGCCAATCAGCAGAAGGAAACCTACAGGGCCGAGGAACAGGCGCAGGGCCAGCGCCTCGAACTCGAACAGGCGAAAGGCAAGGCGGACATGCAGGCCGATCTCGCCAAATCGTCGGTCGGCATCGATATCGCCAAGAACAAGGCACAAGGCGTGCAGGCGGAAGCGGACGGCGAATCCTATCGTCTCGACAAGGTCGGCCGTGCCAGCGCCGCCAAGACGGAAGCCGAAGGTCTCGCCATCGCCAAAGGCCTCGAAGCGCAGCAACAGGCCATCGGCAAGGACCAGGCCGCGCTGGTCAACGCGGTGCGCGCGCTTTCCGACGGCAGCCAGCGCTTCATGCCCGAGAATCTTTCGCTGACGGTAGGCGGCGAAGGCGGCCTGGGCGCCAATCTGAACGCCCTCGTGCCGCTGATCATGAGCCGGCTGCAGCGAGTCCCGTCGCCGGATGCGGGAGAAGTCCGCCCGAATGCGTCGCCCCCATGATAAGCTCGAACTGACAAATTCGGGGAACCGTTGCCATGCTCAAAACCGACCACATCGTCTTTCCCGTCTGGGATGCGCAGGCGAGCCTCGATTTCTATCGCGGTGTCATGGGGTTTGCGCTGGTGGAATGCGTGAGCGGCGACGATTGGGGCGGCAAGCCCTGGCTGATGATGATCTTTTCGCCCGGCGACGGGCGCGAGATCGTGCTGGTGAGTCTGCGGGGGCAGCCGCGGCCGCGGCGCGAGGCCCTTCCACGCGACGTGCGGCACATCGCGTTTGCAGAACCCTCGCTGGGCGCGCTCGACAAATGGCGCAAGAAGCTGCGCGCGAACAAGATCGAATTCTGGGAAGAAAATCATGGACCGCAATACTCGATCTATTTCGAGGATCCCAACGGCATGATCCTCGAAGTGACGGCGCCGCCGTCGCGCGCCCGAAAGACGACGAAGCGTGCAGCGTTCGCCGCGGCCGAGCGCTGGATCGCGGCGAACTGATGGCGACGCAACGGGAAATGGGGCAACCATGACGGAACAATCGACGATGCCGGGCGTGACCAATGGCGGCGTGCGGCGCCTGTTGCAGGTGGAGGGCTTCGCGCTTTTTCTTGCCGCGATTGCGCTATACGTGCGCTCCGGCGCCGGCTGGCAGCTCTTCGCCATTCTGATCCTGGTGCCGGATCTGAGCATGCTGTTCTATGTCGCGGGCTCGCGCATCGGTGCGTTCGCATATAATTGTATGCATTCGACATTGGGGCCGATTGCGGCGACGGCGGCGGGATTTTACATGGGCTGGCCGCTGGTGACGGAGATCGGCCTTATCTGGGCCGCCCATGTGGGCATCGATCGCGCGCTGGGTTTCGGCCTCAAATATCCGACTGCCTTTGGCGACACCCATCTGGGCCGCATCGGCCGGCGCGCACGCGCAACGGCTCCCGCATGATCACGCAACATCCTCATGAACGGCGTATCGGCGAGCCCGCGCCGCGCTATCTGAATCCGGGCGGCAAGCGCCGGCGCGCGGTCATCAAGGGGCAGGACAGCACGCGCTGGAAGGACATCTACCACACGGTGCTGACCGCGCCGTGGTGGCTCTTTTTCCTGGGGCTATTGGGCGTCTTCGGCTTGGTGAATCTGGTCTTCGCGACGCTTTACGTTCTCGATCCCCATGGCATTTCGAATGCAAAACCGGGCTCGTTCTGGGACGCGTTCCTGTTCAGCGTGCAGACCATCGGCTCGGTCAACAGCGTGATGCTGGCGCAGTCGACCTATGTGAATATCGTCGTCTCGTTCGAGGCTTTTTTCGGCATTCTCAATCTGGCGCTGGTCACCGGCGTCACCTTCGCCCGCTTTTCGCGGCCCTTCGCGCGGGTGCTTTTCAGCAATGTCGCCGTGATCGCGCCGTTCGACGGCGTGCCCACCTTGATGTTCCGGGCCGCCAACCAGCGCGGCAATCAAATCCTGGACGCGAGCGTGACCGTGTCACTGGCCCGCCAGGCCGTTTCCAAGGAAGGCATCGTGATGCGCCGGTTCGAGGAGCTTCCGGTCTTGCGTGCGCGTACGCCGCTGTTCGCGCTGTCGTGGACCATCATGCACCGGATCGACGAGAAGAGCCCGCTTTACGGCGCCACTCTCGATCAGCTTTACGATATGCAGATGGAGATCATCATCCTGCTCAACGGCACCGACGAGACCCTGGCCGACGTCATCTATGCGCGGCATTCCTACACGCCCGACGACATCCACATGGACCGGCGCTTCGTGGACGTGCTCTCGCTGACGCCCCATGGGCGCCGCGTGGTCGATCTCAACCGCTTCCACGACACGGAGCCTGTGTCGCCTTGAGCGGGCGGCCCGATGCCGCTAACGTCCCGCCCGCCATGGAACCCTTCAAATCGCTCACGGCCGTCGCCGCGCCGCTCCCGATGATCAATGTCGACACCGACATGATCATTCCCAAGCAATTCCTGAAGACGATCAAGCGCACGGGCCTGGGCCAGGCGCTGTTCCACGAAATGCGCACCCGCGCCGACGGCAGCGAGAACCCGGATTTCGTGCTCAACAAGCCCGCCTACAGGCACGCAAAAATCCTGGTGACGGGCGCCAATTTCGGCTGCGGCTCGAGCCGCGAGCACGCGCCCTGGGCGTTGCTCGATTTCGGCATCCGCTGCGTTCTCTCGACGTCCTTCGCGGATATTTTCTACAACAATTGCTTCAAGAACGGCATCCTGCCGATCGCGCTGCCGCAGGACATCATCGACAAACTGATGGACGACGCGGAGCGCGGCGCCAACGCGGTCATTTCCATCGACCTCGAAAAACAGGATATTCGCGGACCCGACGGCGGCTGCGTCAAATTCGAGATCGATCCATTCCGCAAGCAATGCCTGCTGAACGGCTGGGACGACATCGCACTCACGCTGCGCAACGAGTCCAAGATTTCAAACTTCGAAACGCAACACAAAGCGCAGATGCCCTGGCTATGAGCGACACGAACATGGATTTGGTGCTGTGCGCCGAACAAAACGGCCTTTGCACGCTGACGCTCAACCGGCCGCAGAAGCTGAACGCGCTCAACTTCGAAGTCTTCAAGGCGCTCGATGCGCATCTGGATCATATCGCAGCCAATTCTGCCCGGATCGGTTGCGTGCTGTTGCGCGGCGCCGGCCGCAGCTTCTGCGCAGGCCACGATCTCGACGACATCGGCGGCGGCGGGGAGGGCGGCGACGTCGCCCGTTTCGAAAGCCGCACGATCGAGCGGCTCAGCGAATTGCCGCTGCCCGTGATTGCCGCCGTGCAGGGCCATTGCCTGACGGGCGGGCTCGAACTCGCGCTAGGCGCGGACATCTTGATCGCGGCGGAGTCCGCCAAATTCGCCGACACCCACGGCAAATGGGATCTCGTGCCAGTATGGGGGATGAGCCAGCGCCTGCCGCGGCGGGTGGGCCGCGCCAAGGCGCTCGAAATGATGTTCACCTCGCGCACCTATTCGGGGCGGCAGGCCGAGACGATGGGCCTGGTCAATTTCTGCGTGGCCGACGCCGAGTTCGATGCGGCGATCGACGCTTTCATGAAGGACGTGCTCGCCAATTCCTGGCGCAGCAACCGCGCGAACAAGAAGCTCATGGCCGACACCGACGGCATGACGCTCAAGGCGGCGCTGGCCCATGAACTCCATCGCAGCGAAGGCCGCGGACCCGAAATGGCCGAACGCCTGAAGCGCATGCGGAAATGACGCGCGTTCTTCTTCTGCCCGGCGACGGCATCGGTCCCGAAGTGATGACCGAAACGCGGCGCGTGCTGGGCTGGTTCGCCCAGAACCGCAACATGGCCTTCGAGGTCGAAGAGGATCTGGTTGGCGGCATCTCCTACGAGACGCATGGCACGCCCGCGACCGATGCGATGATGGCGAAGGCGCATGCCGCGGACGCCATCCTGTTCGGCGCCGTCGGCGGCCCCAGATGGGACCCGCTTCCGTTCGAGAAGAAGCCCGAGCGCGGACTTTTGCGTCTGCGCAAGGATTTGGGCCTGTTCGCCAATCTCCGGCCGGCGCTATGTTTCGACGCGCTCAAGGATGCGTCGACCCTCAAGCCCGAGATCGTGTCGGGTCTCGACATCCTGATCGTGCGGGAGCTGACCGGCGGGGTCTATTTCGGCGAGCCGAAGGAAACGACCACGCTCGCCAATGGCGAGAAGCGGGCCGTCGACACGCAGGTCTATACGACCGGCGAGATCGCCCGCATCGCGCGCGTGGCGTTCGAACTCGCGCGGTTGCGCGACAAGCGCGTCGCGTCGGCCGAGAAATCGAATGTGATGATGACGGGCGTTCTGTGGCGCGAAGTCGTGACGCGCGTGCACGCGGCGGAATATCCGGATGTGGAACTCTCCCACATTCTGGCCGACAATCTGGCCATGCAGCTCGTACGCAAGCCCAAGCAGTTCGACGTGATCGTGACCGACAATCTGTTCGGCGACGTGCTGTCGGACGAGGCGGCGCAGCTGACGGGCTCCATCGGCATGCTGCCGTCCGCATCCCTGGGTGCGAAGGACGCGAAGACCGGCAGGCAGCCCGCACTCTACGAGCCGATCCACGGCAGCGCGCCGGACATCGCGGGCAAGGGTCTCGCCAATCCGATCGCGTGCATTCTGTCGCTGGCGATGTGCCTGCGCTATTCGCTCGGCCGCGGCGAAGACGCCAATCTTCTGGAGCAGGCCGTCGAGCGCGTATTGGCGGAAGGCTGCCGTACCGCCGACATCATGCAGCCCGGCATGACGAGTGTCGGCACAAGCCAAATGGCCGACGCGACGTTGAAGGCGCTGGACAAGCTCGCGCGCTAATCCAATTTCCAATCAAGCTACGCCACAAACTCTCACCATGGCCGGCCTCCGAGCCGGCCATCCATCCCTCCGGTTTCCCGGAACGAGAAGATTCAACACGGAGGCACGGAGTCCACGGAGAAGAAAGGCTGCGCGCGAAGCGCGCGATGAAACTCCTCCGTGGACTCCGTACCTCCATAGTGAAACTGCTTTTCGGCTCCTGCGCTCGCCATTCCAGTTGAATTCGGCTTTCGAACGTTTGCGGCATGGATGGCCGGCTCGGAGGCCGGCCATGGTGAGAAATGTGGAAGGCGCGCATCGACTCAGATTGAAAAAATCTACGGTTCAATGATCGCCTTGCCGATGATCTGCCGTGTTTGAAGCATCCGCATCGCGTCGACGGCGCGGTCGAGCGGGAATTGCGCGCCGATATGGGGGCGGATTTTCTTTTCCGCCAGCATGCGGTCGATGGCGGCGATGTTCTCGCGGCCCTTGTCGGGGAATTTGCGGCCATATTCGCCGGCCCGCACGCCCACCACCGAGAAGCCCTTGATCAGCGGCATGTTAACCGGGATCGAAGGAATGCGCCCGCTGGTGAAGCCCACGATGAGGAGCCGTCCATTGAACGCAATGCAGCGCACCGATTCGTCGAACACGTCGCCGCCGACCGGATCGTAGATCACGTCGGCGCCGCGCCCGCCTGTCAGCTCCTTGACCGTTTCGCGAAAGCCCGACGGCGGCAGCACATGATCGGCGCCGTAGCTTTTCAGGAAGTCCCGTTTTTCGGCGGTGGACGCGGTGGCGATGACATGCGCGCCCAGCACGCGACCGAGATCGACGGCGGCGAGCCCCACGCCGCCCGCCGCGCCATGCACCAGCAGCCATTCGCCCGCGCCGAGCTCGCCGCGGCGGACAAGCGAGACATACGCCGTCAGATAGGCGGTCGTGAGCGCCGCCGCCGTGGCGAAGTCCGAGCCCGCCGGAATCGGGCGCAATGCCTGGGCGGGAAGCTGCGCCTCTTCGGCGAAGGCGCCGGAGAATCCGCCGCCCATCACGCGGTCGCCCGGCTTGAAGCGCGTGACGTTGGCGCCCACCGCGATCACGTCGCCGGCCATTTCGCCGCCCACGACGAACGGCAGATCGGGCTTGTGCTGATATTTCCCCTGCACCATCAGGATATCGGGAAAGTTCACCGACGCGGCGCGCACACGCACACGAACCTGATCCGGTCCGGGCGGCGGCAGGACCATGTCTTCAAAGCGGAGCATGCCGATGTCGTCGGCGTTGGCGCGACAGACGAGCGCTTTCATCCAGACGATTTTCCGTCGCCCGATGCGCGATGAGGCAGGGAGTGCACGCCGCCCATGAACAGCGCCGTGGCGAAGACCGCCGCGGCCTGCGGATCGGACGCGTCGCGACTCTGCATCCGTTCGGCGATTTCGAACGCCACGCCCACGATCGACGCCATCAGGAAATCCGCATCGACCGGCGGAAAAAGTCCCTTGGCGATGGCGCTCTCAAGGTCCTCCCGCAATTCCTCGAAGCCCGCCACGATCTCGGGCGTATCCATGCGGACGCGCATCGTGTCGGTGCTGCGCCGGAGCGCGCGGAAGTTCGACTGGTCGCTCGCCACATATTCGAAAAAGGTACGGAAGGTGCCCGAGATGAATTCTTCGATGGTCGCGGCCTTGGTGCGCTCTTCGTGCAGGCGGGGGCGGATGCGCAGCGCGCTTTCGTCCTGGATCGCCTGCAGCACTTCCTCTTTGGACTGGAAGTAGTTGTAGAAGGTGCCAGACGCGAGCGGGGTCGCCCGGATGATGTCGCGCACCGTGGTCGCGCCATAGCCGAGATCGGCGAACACGGTTCTCGCCGCCTCCAGGATGATCAGGCGGTTCTGGACCTTTGTCTGCTCCCGTTTCCCGATCGATTTGGGCACGGGCTTCCGCGCGGGACTTAGGAGTTCCGATTCCAAGGGCTTCCCCGTTTTGTCGACCGCCAATTCTAACGAATCGTGACGCCTCGTCAATTTTGCCCGAAAACCCTTGCGTTGACAGGGCTCCGCGCATCGCCTTCAACCGCCCCATGAGCAATGACTGGATCGACCGGCTGAGCTGGCTCGCCGAGCATATGGGCCGGACCGCCTATGTCGCCGGCCTCAAGGGCGAGGTGCTGGAAATCACGCCGGCGCGCGCCCGCTTTCGCATTCCCTACGGGCCGGACCTCGTGGGCGACCCCGATACGGGTGTCGTCCATGGCGGGGTGATCACCGGAATGCTGGATCATACCTGCGGCATGTCCGTTGCCGCGGCGCTGCGCCAGCCGATGCCGATCGCGACCCTGGATCTTCGCATCGACTACATGAAACCCGCGGTACCCGGCGAGGACATTTTCGCGGAAGCGGAATGCGTCAAGGTCGGCCACGACATCGCGTTCGTGCGCGGGCTTGCCCATCAGGGTTCGCGCGACGAGCCCATCGCGCTGTGCACGGGCGCGTTCATGCTCATCCGCGGCGGCGCGGCGTTTCCGGTGGAATAGCGCCATGGATGTGCTCGCCCGTGCGATTGCGGAAGGCCGTGCGCCCGATCCCGACGCGCTGATCGCGGCGATCCCCTATTGCCGCTATCTGGGCGTGCGCGCCGAAGTGGCGGATGGGCGGCTTGTCCTCGTCATGCCGTTTGCACCCCACCTTGTCGGCAATCCGATGCTGCCCGCACTGCATGGCGGCGTCATCGGTTCGCTGCTGGAGACGGCGGCGATCGCACAGGTGATCTGGGAGACCCGCGCGGGCCATCTGCCCAAGCCCGTCGACATCACGGTCGATTATCTGCGGACCGGACGGCCGCTCGAAAGCCGAGCCCGCGCGCGCATTGCCCGGCAGGGCCGGCGCATCGTCAACGTTCATGCCGAGATGTGGCAGGAGGACGAGGCCAAGCCCATTGCCGCGTTGCGCGGTCATTTCCTGCTGGACGCGGCGCAACCGAAGCGTTGAAATTTTGTGTCGTCAGTTCAGGCGTCCGTTCGCGCCGCCCAGGCTGAAGCGTCCCGCACCCAGCGTGATCGCCGCAACGCCCGACAGCAGATAGAGCGCTTCGAGTTCGAGTGCATAGCCGCCTGTGTGTGGATCGAGCACGAGAAGATTGGCGGACCCTGCCAATGCGATCGCCACGATCATGTTGATCACGATCAAGACGCCGCCGACCCGCGAGAACAGGCCGATGATCACGAGCACCGGGCCCACGACCTCGCCCAGATACACGCCATACGCGAGGTAATCGGGCAGGCCGTGCGCCGCGACCATATGCTTGATCCCGTCGATGCCGTTGAGAACCTTGTGCACACCGTGAAACAACAGCAGCACGCCCACGCTCAGGCGCACTACCAGCTTGCCAAAATCGTCATTCATGATCGCCCCCGCGACACCGGATTGTTGGAGACACCCTAGCGCAATCCGAACTGTTCCGCGAGCTAACGCTGTTTACCATCTCGCTCGTTGCGCGGGCGATCGCTCAACCGGGGGATGCACCGCCCGCAGCCGCTCTTTCAGCGGAAATCGGCTGCCATCGCGTCGGCGACGTTCGCAAATCCGTCGCGCGAAAGACAAGCAAGTAATTCGCGCTTGATGCGCGCGACGAGGCCCGGACCGTCATAGGCGAGTGCGGTATAAAGCTGAACCAGCGACGCGCCGGCGCGAATCTTGGCATAGGCGTCTTTGCCGTTGCTTACTCCGCCCACGCCGACGAGCACGAGCTTCGTGCCCACGCGAGAGCGCATCGCTTTGAGCACGGCAGTCGACGGCGCGAAGAGCGGCGCACCGGAAAGCCCGCCCGTCTCGCGCGCCTGCGTCGCCGTCAATGCCGGCGGCCGGGCGATGGTCGTATTGCCGACGATCAATCCCTCGATGCCCGACGACACGGCTACCTCCGCGATGGCATCCATCGCGGGTTCGTCGATGTCGGGAGCGATTTTCAACAACAACGGCACGCGCCACGCGTGTCGCGCGCGCGAGTCCGTCAAGAGGGAAAGCAGGCGGACGAGTTCGTCGCGATTCTGCAAGCCGCGCAGGCCCGGCGTATTGGGCGAGGAAATATTGACCGCGACATAACCGGCGAAAGGCGCGAGCCGCTCGAATGCGATGCGATAGTCCGCGATACGGTCGGTGCTGTCCTTGTTGGCGCCGATATTGATTCCGACAATGCCGTTGGGCCGGCGCCGGGCCAGCCGCGACGCGGCGCGCTCCATCCCGGCATTGTTAAATCCCATGCGATTGACGACGGCGCGGTCTTGCGCGAGCCGGAACAGGCGCGGACGGAGATTGCCGGCCTGGGGCCGCGGCGTGATCGAGCCGCATTCGGCGAAACCGAAGCCGAATTTCAGCATCGCGTCGGGCACTTCGGCGTCCTTGTCGAAGCCGGCGGCGAGGCCGATGGGATTGAGAAATTGCAAGCCCAGGACGTTGACGGCTAGGCGCGGATCGTCCGGCGCGGCGGCGGACAGAAGCGGCGCGAAAACGCCGAGCAGTTTCAGCGTCGCGCGGTGCGCCGTCTCCGGCGGCAGGCGTCGCAGAAGAGCGGCGCCCGCGTCCATCAGATCGTTGCTGAACATGGCGCTCGCAGATGCCGTCTCGCGGTTTGAAGCCAGGCGATGATTCGCATGCCATCCTATCGCGGATGGCCCGGCCGTTTACGGATACCCATTGTCGCGCAACACCAGCCGGCCGACATTGTCCTCATCTCCGGCCTTGAGCGCGTCGAGCAATTCCCGCGCGCGCCCTTGCGCGAATTTGTCATAAGCCGAAGACGGCGTTCCCGCGGCGGCAACCGCCAGTGATTCCTGGACCTCCTTGCGATTGCCGTCCAGATCGTAGGTCGCAAGCGCCAGCGCAAACTGGTAGTGCAGCACGAGGCTGCGGGGCGCGGCCGCGAATGCCTTGAAGAACGCCTTCTTTCCCGCTTCGACGCTGGCGCCATAGAGCCAGCTCCCCAGCGTCGTTCCGCCGTTGCGCACGATTTCGATGTTCCAGCCGCCCAGCGCGGCCAGCGCCCAGGGATTATCCGGTTCCTCGTCGAGCGCCTGATCGATATTCGTCTTCGCCTCTTCGCCATAGCCTTTGAGACGCGCTTCAACCGGACCGATGATCCGCGACTCCAGGCCCAGCGACACCGTCAGATAGATGTGGCCTTCGGCAAGTTTGGGATCCGTTGCGATGGCGCGGCGGGAATAATCCTCCGCCCGTTTCAGGCAGGCGAGGCAGGGCGGCGAATGCATCATTTCGTCGGCAAGAACGGCGCGGGCGGCCAGCGCCAGACCCGGCGCATTGCCTTCGGCCAACCCCGCCGCTTCCGCCTGGCGAAAATTGCCCGACGTATAAAGCGTGAGCGTATCGCTCTCGGCGGCAACTGCGCCGCGCACGCTGAGGAGCGCGGCGACAAGCACTGCTCCGGCGAAGCCCTTCATGTGGCGCTCGTGAGTTCGCCTGCCAGCGCGCGGCGAATGAGCGCGGCCGTCTCGCTGCAACCGAACAGCGCCGCGAAGGAGCCGAAGCGCGGACCCTGCGTCTGGCCGAACAAAACCTCGTAGATTCCCTTGAACCAGTCGCGCAACGGCTCGAAGGCGTGCCGCTTGCCGATTTCGTAGACTTCGAATTGCACGCGTTCGCCGTCGCGTTCGCCCGCCATCCTGTCCAGCGCCTCGGCGAGCTCCGCCAGCGCGGCGCGCTCCTTTTCGCTGGGACTGCGATAGCGCTTCTGCGGTTTCACGAAATCCTCGTAGTATTTGAGCGCGCAGGCTGACGAGCTTGTCGAGCCCCGGATTGGCGTCCGGATCGGCGGAGGGCGCATAGGCGCGGATGAACCCCCACAGCACGTCGCGATCATGCGCATTCGAGGCGCTGACGAGATTGAGCAGCAGCGCAAAGCTCACCGGATAGGATTCCGCGGGCGGCTCACCCGCATGAATGTGCCAGACGGGATTTTCGAGACGGTCGGCGTCGGATTTTTCGTTCGAACGGTATTGCTTCAGGAGATCGATATATTCGTCCACCGCCTTCGGGATCACGTCGAAATAGAGCCGCTTCGCCGCGCGCGGCTTCTGGAACATGAACAGTGCCAGGCTTTCCTCCGATCCATAGCTCAGCCATTCGTCGATGGTGAGACCGTTGCCGCGCGATTTCGAGATCCGCTCGCCGTTCTCGTCCAGGAACAGTTCGTAATTGAACCCTTCCGGCGGCTCGCCGCCCAGCGCGCGCAAGATTTTCGAGGACAGTTCGACCGATGAGATGAGGTCTTTTCCCGACATTTCATAGTCGACGCCGAGTGCGAGCCAGCGCATCGCCCAATCCGCCTTCCATTGCAGCTTGCAGTGTCCGCCGGTGACGGGCACTTCGGTTTTCTGCCCATCTTCGTCATAGACCACCGTGCCGCGCGCGGCATTCCATTCCACAATCGGCACCTGCAGGACGTGCCCGTTGCGCGGAGAGACCGGCAGGAACGGCGAATAGGTCGCGCGCCGCTCCGCGCCCAGGGTCGGCAGCACGATGTCGCGCACCTTCTCGTAGTTCGCGAGCACGGTCATGAGCGCCGTGTCGAAACGGCCGCTCTTGTAGCATTCGGTCGAACTCAAGAATTCGTATTCGAATTCGAAGCGGTCGAGGAACGCGCGCAGCCGTGCATTGTTGTGCGCGCCATAGCTCTCATGCGTGCCGAAGGGATCGGGAACCGAGGTGAGCGGCATGCCCAGATGCGCCGTCAGCATCTCCGGATTGGGCACATTGCCGGGAACCTTGCGCAATCCGTCCATGTCGTCGGAGAAGGCGATGAGCCGCGTCTTTTCGCCGGTCATTGCTTCGAAAGCCCGCCGCACCCAGGTTGTGCGCGCCACTTCGCCGAATGTCCCGATATGGGGCAGGCCGGACGGCCCGTATCCGGTTTCGAACAGCACCCGCTCGATCGGCGTTCCCGCCTTGGCGCGCCGTTCGACGCGCGCCATCACCCTGCGCGCCTCCTCGAAGGGCCACGCATGGGCATTGCGGGCGAGTTCGTGCGATGGAAAACCGGAAGTCATTGGAATTGCTTGACCTTAAGCGTTTTGAAAGGGCCGAAAGCTAGGCTCGCGACGGGGAGGCCGTCAATGTCCGGACCTGACGCCACGCAACCACTGCCCAGCGAGACGGTCGAAGTGCGCGTTCCCCACACGGATGCGATCTTCGCCGATCGCGTCGACATCCTCTATCGCCTCGGACGGTTTCATCTGTTCCTGCCGTTCTCGGCGCTGTGCGTCGCTTGCGTGTTGTACAACCAGATGCTTCCGGTCTGGCTCGCCGTGCTGCCGCTTCTGCTGCAGATTTGCGCGACGGTCGCCAGCACCCAACTGACCAATGCGTATCAGCGGCGGGCCGAAAGCGACGGTGCGGCGCTATGGGCAAGACGCTTCGCCATCGTGTCGGCGAGTTCAGGCGCGGCCTGGGGCGTCGGCGCCGTCATCTGGTTCGAGCCGCACTTCTTTCCGGCCCAGGCGTTTCTCACGCTCGCCTTTCTGGGCATGACGGCGGTCGAATTCATCGCCCGCTGCGCCTATCGCCCCGCCTATCTCGCCCACGCCGCGCTGTCGCTGGGGCCGCTTGCCGCGATGCTGCTGATGGCGGGGAACGTCTACACGTCGTTGACGAGTCTGTTGGTCCTTTTTTTCGGCGGCGTCCTTTACAGCTATTGCGACGGCATCGCGAGCCTGCTCGACGAAAGCATCAATCTCAAGCGCCAGAATGCCGATCTCGTGGTGAAACTTTCGCGCGAGAAAAAAGACGTCGAGTTGGCGCGCGATCTGGCGGAAACGAGCGCCCGCGCCAAATCGGCCTTCGTCGCCAATATCAGCCACGAAATCCGCACGCCACTGAATGCGCTCCTTGGCATGGCGCAGCTTCTCGAGCGCAGCGAGCTCGACCGCCTGCAGCGCAGCCACGTAAAGGTGCTTTTGGAGGCCGGCCGCGGCCTGAAGACTTTGCTCGACGACGTGATCGCCCTGTCGCGCGACGAAGGCGAGGCGCGCAACGTGCCCGACGAAGATTGCGACGCGGCGCAGGCCGCGCGCACCGTCGCACGCCTGCTGCAGCCACGGGCCTGGGAGAAGCAATTGCGGTTGGGCGTCACCACGGCATCCCAATTGCCGCGCGTCGCCGCCGATCCGCGCCGCGTGCGGCAGGTTCTGCTCAAGCTGGCCGACAACGCGATCAAATTCACGCAACGTGGCGGCGTGGAAATCCGCGTCGAGTCCGAGTTGCGCAACGATTCGAGCCAATGGCTGCGCTTCGCCATCATCGACACCGGCTCGGGCGTGCCGGCCGAAATGTCCGAGAAGATTTTCGAACCGTTCGCGTCCGCCGACAATTCCTATACGCGGCGCAGCGACGGCGCGGGACTGGGATTGGCCGTCGCCAAGCGGATCATCGAATCCTGGGGCGGTGCGATCGGGTTCGAGAGCGAGTCCGGCGAAGGATCGACCTTCTGGTTCACCGTACCGGCGATCGGCGGCACCCAGAGCATCCGGCCGGAAGCCTCGCCGATCGCGGCCGAAGCGTCGCCACCCTGGGGCGTTGCGCTCCTCGTGCGGCTCGCCGACGAAACCATGCGCTCCCAGATCGCCAATATGCTGGAGCCGTTCGGCAACCGGCTCGTCTTCGCGGACAGCGTGGCGGATGCCGTCGGCCTGGCAGGTCGCGAAAGCTTCGACGCCATCATCGCGAGCGCAATCGATGCCGATTTCGATCGCGGCGGCGCCCGGCGTGAAGGCGCCTTTGCTGGCACTGGTGTCGAGCGGCATGCGTGCGCCCGCAGTTGCCGGCGAAGTGCTGCGCTGGCCCACGAGCGCGAGCGCTCTCTATGTGGCGTTGCGCGACCTCCTGGGTCGCGGCGCGGAATTCGGGCGGCGTGAAGCCCGACGCGGCGCGGCAGGCCGCGGCCGCCATCGACGCTCCCGCCTTCGCTGCGCTCGAGAAATCGCTCGGGCTGACCACGCTGATCGAAATTCTCCAGTCCTATATGAAAACGGCCGAACAATTGTGCTCGAGCCTGACCGATGCGAGCGAGGGCGAAAACTGGGATGACGCCACGCGCATTGCACAGGACATCGCGGGCGCCGCCGGCGGGCTCGGATTGACCGCATTGACCGTCGTGGCGCGCGCGTTCGCGCAAAAGGCCCGCGAAAGCGGCGACGTCGACGCGTTGCGGAGCGCCGCGCTGACCATCGTTGCCGAACACGAGCGCGTCTCGCGCGCCCTCGGCAATCTTTATCCCGAACTGGCGGCTTGAGCGCCCATCGGCGGCAATGCACGCCCGCGCCATGAACGGCGCATGAATATCCTCGCCTGATTGCGTTCAGAGTCGCTCGGGCAATCTCCCGTCATTGCAGCGGCGCATGCCGTATCCCCGATGGGACCGGCAGCTTCGCTTCACAAGAGGAGACATCCATGAGCAACAGAAATTCCGCACTCCAATTGCTTGTCGGAGCCATTTTGTTCGTGTCGGCCGGAATGGATTCGGCTGAGGCGCTCAATCCGCAACCGCTGCCTCCGTTCCAGCTTCCTCACAACGGGCTTTACAGGACGCAAGACGTGCGCGGCGTCAACGCGATGGATTCGCGCTTCCAGCGCCAGGCCTATCTGCGCAACGGGCGCTCCGGGCTGTTGACCGCCGTCTACGGATCGGGCGCGCATCGCCTCAATCCGCAACCACTTCCTCCCGGATGACGTTGGCTGCCGCCTGCCGGCGCGCCGGCCGGAGCGGCGGTTCGGGTGTGTTCGGCGGGTTTGGAGCTTTCGGGCTTCGAGCCCGCCGGATGCACGTGGTGCCCCGGCGTACGCAATACTTCCGGTCTGGTCCCGCGTCCGATGTTTGTCGCGATCTGCCGACGGTTAACCGGACGTTCGATTGTCCCTTTCCGTCCATGTCGGGCATGATCGCCGGCGACATGGCTCGGACCCGCGTTTGACCGAAGTTTCGGATATTCCCGCTCTTGTGCCTGCGCCCGGCGGCGCGATCCTCGCGCTTGCAGACGGCACGTCGCGCGTGGCGAGCCTCGACGAAGCGCGCGCGCTGTTTCGTTCGGGCCGGGTTCTGGTGGCGCATACCGCATTTGTGGCCGGACGGCTCAAGATCGCGCCCAGGGAACCGCTGTTCGACGTGCTGGAATTGTTTGCGTTTATCCGTCCGGGCATGCCGTGCGTGCCCAGCGCCGTAGGCCTCGCGCGGGCATTGGGGCTTGAACTCCCGAGGAACGCCGAAGAGCAGGCCCGTGCATTGCGCGCGGCAGCGGAACGTTTGATGGAAGAGTTTCGTGGTCAGCCCGAGCCGCGTCGCGTGAAAGCCCGGGCGCTCGCCGCATTGCTGGCGCGCTCGGGCTGGCGGTGGGGCGCGGCCGTGCTTGCCGCAACCGGCGAACCTGAAAAAACAGCGTCGCCCATCGCGGGACTCGAAGTCTGGCGCGAACTGCCGCAGTGGGAAGACGATGCACCGCCGGCGAAACCCGGCTCGCTCCCGGTCGCAGAAGACGAAACGCGGACGCGGCTCGCCCAATTGGTGGGCGATTCAGGGGAAGCGCGCCCGGAGCAGGCCGCCTATGCGCAAGCGGCCTCCTATGCCTTCGGCCCGCGCGACCATGCGGGCGCGCCCAGGATTGCGTTGCTCGAAGCCGGCACCGGCATCGGCAAGACGCTCGGCTATCTCGCGCCCGCCAGCCTGTGGGCGGAGAAGAACGGACCGGGCCTCTGGATTTCGACCTACACGCGCAATCTGCAGCGCCAGATCGTGCAGGAACTGGCGCGGCTTTATCCCGATCCCGCTGAGCGCGAAGACAAGGCGGTCGTGCGCAAGGGCCGCGAGAATTATCTGTGCCTGCTCAATTTCGAGGAAGCGGCAAAGCGCAGCGCGCTGGCGCCCGGACAGCGCAGCGTTGGCGTTGGGCCTGGTCGCGCGCTGGGTTGCGGCGACGGCCGACGGCGATATTTCCGGCGCAGGCTTTCCGGCGTTTCTCGCGGCATCGTTTCCCGTGGGCGAAATCACCGACCGGCGCGGCGAATGCATCTATTCCGCCTGTCCGCACTATCGCACCTGCTTCATCGAGCGCGCGATCCGGCGCTCGCGTCATGCCGCCATCGTCGTGGCCAATCATGCGCTGGTCATTGCCCAGGCGGCCAGGATTGGCTTGCCGCGGACGAGACCGACGATACGCCGCCCGAACGGCGCGTGCGCTATGTGTTCGACGAAGGCCATCATCTGTTCGATGCGGCCGATTCCGGTTTTGCGGCGCTCCTCTCCGGATCGGAGATGGCCGATCTGCGGCGCTGGATCCGCGGGCCCGAGGGCCGCGCGCGCAGCCGCATGCGCGGGCTCGAGGAACGGTTGAAGGATTTGATCGCCGACGACGCGGCGCGCACTTTCCGCCCTCGACGAAACGCTCGCCGCATCGGGCGCACTGGCGGGCGAAGGCTGGATGAGCCGCATCGTCCGGCGCGGGCGCGCGCGGGCCCGGCGAATTGTTTCTCGCCGCGGCCTACCAGCATGTGCGGGCGCGCAGCGAGGATCGCGACGCGTTCTATTCGCTGGAGGCGGATACCGAACCGCTTGAGCGACGAATTGATCGCGGCGGCGCGCGCGCTCGGCACGAGTCTGAAGCGGATTGCCGTGCCGCTTGTCGCGTCTCGCGCGGAATGCTGCGCAAGCAACTGGACGGACAAGGCCAAGGAACTCGAAACCTACCAGCGCGCGCGTATCGAAGCGGCGGCGCGCGGGCTCGAGCGGCGCGCGAAGCTGATCCTGCCCGCCTGGATCTCGATGCTCGACGCGCTGGAAACGGGCGAGCGCACGCGACGAATTCGTCGACTGGTTCGAAATCGAACGCGAAGACGGCCGCGACGCCGATGTCGGGCTGTGGCGGCATTGGATCGATCCCACGATTCCGTTGTCGGGCGAGGTGCTGGCGCCCGCGCATGGAGCGCTGATCACGTCGGCCACGTTGCGCGATGCCGAAGCGGGCGGCGACGACTGGCAAGCGGCCGAGGTGCGCACGGGCGCCGCACATCTGCCCGAGCCGCCGAGGCGTGCGAGTTTCGGCTCGCCGTTTCGCTATGCCGAGCAGGCGCGTATCTTCGTCGTGCGCGATGTCGAGCGGCGCGACGCCGGCGGCTCTGGCGGCGGCCTATCGCGAATTGTTCGTGGCCGCGGGCGGCGGCGCGTTGGGCCTCTTCACGGCGGTGCGCACCTTGCGCGCGGTGGAGGAGCGGATCGCAGCGCCGCTCGCTGACGCGGGCCTCACGCTTTATGCCCAGCATGTCGACCGGCTCGACACGGGCGCACTGGTCGATCTGTTCCGCGCGGAGGAGAATGCCTGCCTGCTCGGCACCGATGCGTTGCGCGACGGGGTCGACGTGCCGGGCCGCTCGTTGCGTCTCGTGGTGTTCGACAAGGTGCCGTGGCCCAAGCCGACCATCCTGCACAAGGCCCGGCGCGCCCGCTTCGGACGCTGCTATGACGATCTGCTGACGCGGCTCCGGCTTGAAGCAGGCGTTCGGCCGGCTGATCCGCAGCCAGACGGACAAGGGCTGTTTCGTGATCCTGGAACCGGCGACGCCGTCGCGCCTCTTGTCGGCCTTTCCGCCCGAAACGCCCGTGAAACGCTGCGGGTTGGCGGAGGCGATTGCGGAAATCCGTGGGTTTCTTTCCGCCGAGCCGTGACCGGCGGATTTTAGAACCTATACTGCCGCCCGAGATGACCCAGCTGGAAGAAAACCTGTTCGGCGACGTGGACGAGGGCGGCGAACATTACGGCCGCCATTCGACCGGCATCTTGCCGAGCCATGTTCTGAAACGCCTGATCCGGGCGCGGCGCGAAGTGATCGCGTCGGAGGAAGTCGAGGATTCGCAGATCCAGCCTGCCAGCCTCGATCTGCGGCTGGGCGCGATGGCGTGGCGCGTCCGCGCGAGTTTCCTGCCGGGGCCGCACTCGACGGTGCGCGAAAAGCTCGCCTCCGTCGCGCTGCACGAGATTGATCTCACGCCGGGCGCGGTCCTGGAAACGGGCTGTGTCTATGTCGTGCCGCTCCTGGAAAGCGTGGAGTTCTCCTCCCGCGTTTCGGGCATCGCCAATCCCAAGAGCTCGACGGGCCGACTCGACGTGTTCACGCGACTGATCACGGATCATGCCCAGGGCTTCGATCGCATCGAGCCGGGTTACCGCGGGCCTCTCTATGCCGAGATCAGTCCGCGCACCTTTCCGGTCCTCGTTCGCAAGGGTTCGCGACTGAACCAATTGCGGGTGCGCAGCGGTTCGCCGCAATTCACCGACACGCAGCTGAAGCGTCTTCATGCCGAGACGCCGCTGGTCGATGGCCCCGCCGATATCGACAACGGGCTGGCGCTTTCGGTCGACCTCAAGGGCGATGCGGCGAGCCGGCAGGTCGGTTGGCGCGCCAAGCGCCACACGGGAATCATCGACATCGACCGGCGCGACGTTCTCGACCCCTTGGATTATTGGGAGCCCATCGGCGCCAGCCGATCAGAAACCATCGTGCTCGACCCGGACGAGTTCTACATCCTGGCCTCGCGCGAGGCGGTCGCCATCCCTCCCGAATTTGCGGCCGAAATGGTGCCGTTCAATCCCCTGGTGGGCGAGTTCCGCGTTCACTATGCCGGGTTCTTCGATCCCGGCTTCGGCCACGAGACCGGCCGCGGGCGCGGCGCCCGGGCGGTGCTCGAGGTACGTTCGCGCGAAGTACCCTTCATCATCGAGCACGGCCAGATCATCGGCCGGCTCGTGTTCGAACGCCTGACGGATGTGCCGCCGGAAGTTTACGGGCAGGGCATAGGGTCCAACTATCAGCGCCAGGGTTTGAAGCTGTCGAAGCATTTCCGGTTGGGCTGAAAGGTTCCCGGAAGTGCCTGATTTTGTTGCAAAGAAAACACGCTCTGTGGCCAAAGCGCATACCGCGGGCGTGGTCCCATTGCATAGAAGCCTCCTCCCGGCACACTTGCGCCGCCGAGGGCCCACGGCAGGGGGCCAAGGCTCGCGGCATGCTGGTCCGTAATTGACGGGGGCAGAACATGAGGCGGCTACGGCGCGAATCGCGTCGGCCGCCTCATGACATTTTGGGGTAGAGGTATTGAACTCGCCCCATGGCTGGTACTCATCTTCGCACCCGACGCTTGAGCTTGCGCCCGCTTGTCTTGGGCGACGCGCCCGCCATCCACGCCGTCATGAGCGATCCCGAAGCGATGCGCTTCTGGGATTGGCCGGCGTTTCAGGATTTCGAGACGACCGCGGACGTCGTGGCCGGGCAGGTGGCCGAGATAGAGGCGGGTACCGCGCTCTATTGGGCGGTCGGCTTGGAGCCGTCAGGGACCGCCATCGGCTGCTGCGACCTGAGCGCCATCGATCGTCATCATGGGCGCGCCGAGTTGGGGTTTCTGTTTCAGCGCGCCCATTGGGGTCGCGGTTATGCCGCCGAAGCCACGGCGGCCATCGTCGATCATGCTTTTGGGCCGGAGAAGCTCGACCGGTTATGGGCGCGCTTTCATGCCGGCAACGACCGCTCTCGGTCGCTGCTGGAGAAGCTGGGTTTCGCCTATGAGGGCGTGTTGCGCGGCCATGTGGAGCGCGACGGGATTCGGCGCGACTGCGTCATTTATGGCCGTTTGCGCAGTTGATTGGCTTTTCGGCGGAACCGCGTGCTATCGAGAGGTTGAGCGCTGAGGCCGCCCGCAAGAGCGGCAATTTACGGTCTTTCAAAGTCGATTTGCGCAAATGGCGCGGGAAAGAGCCCGGCCGTTAGCCGGGGTTGCACAGGTCTTCGTATGCACGGCACCGTTCATCTCGTTATCGACTTCATCAAGCAGCACGCGGAATGGGGCGGCCCGGTTCTGTTCCTGGTTTCGTTCGGCGAATCGTTTGTCGGCATCAGCATCCTTTTTCCCGGCACCACGATCATGGTGATCGCCGGCACCATGGTGCGCTGGCCGCTCAATCCGCACGGCATCCTGGATGCGTGGCCGCTGCTGATCGGCGCGATTCTGGGCGCCGTATTGGGCGACGCGATTTCGTTCTGGCTCGGCCGCCATTTCGGCAGGGTCATCGAGAAATACTGGTACTTCGTCCGTCATCCGGAAATCCTGAAGCGCGGCTTTTCCTTTTTCGACAAATACGGCACGGCCAGTGTATTCGTGGGCCGCTTCTTCGGGCCGGTGCGCGCGGCGATTCCGCTCGTCGCCGGCATCATGGGCATGACGTGGCGGCGATTCTGGATCGCCAATATCGGCTCGGCCCTGATCTGGGCGCCGGCTCTGTTGCTGCTCGGCTCGTCGTTCACCATCGTCGTGCGGGCCATCGATGCCGCGCATGGCTGGCGGCTGACGATCAGCATCGGCTTGGTCATTCTCCTCATGATCACCGTCTGGGTGTTCCACCGCTTCCAGATCCTCGGCCGGCTCAGGAGCGCATTCGGCGACCGCTAGCCCGGCGTCTCGCATTCGTCGCGATTTTCGCGGAT
Source organism: uncultured Alphaproteobacteria bacterium (assembly GCA_963760345.1). Lineage (GTDB taxonomy): Bacteria > Pseudomonadota > Alphaproteobacteria > Micropepsales > Micropepsaceae > Rhizomicrobium. The sequence goes on along the minus strand of CAVXCU010000001.1, from coordinate 54,601 downwards.
AATATCGTTATGCGTTATCTCGCTTCGCTTTTGCTCGCGCTCCTGTCCGCTCTGTCTCCGCTCGTCGCGCGGGCCGACGACGTTTCGCTGCAGGCGGGTTGGGTGCAGATGGCGCCCGGTGGCGAAGCGGAAGCCCGGGCCGTCATCCGGGGTTCCGCGTGCCCCGCGATCGCAATCGACGGCGCAAACTCGCCGATGCGTCAGCGCGCAGCGGCTGACAAGAATTTCCCCGTTCTTCTCTGTACGGCGACGTTGCCAAAGAGCGCGAAGACCGCGTCGGTGCTGGGCCTCGCTCTCATGCTTCCCAGGCCCGCGCCGGAACGCATCGTCATCCTCGGCGATACGGGTTGCCGCATCAAAGGCTCGACGGTTCAGGCCTGCAACGATCCCACGAAATGGCCATTTCCTGTCGTGGCCGCGTCGGCTGCCAGGCTGAAGCCCGATCTCGTCATCCATGTGGGCGATTATCTCTATCGCGAATCGTCCTGTCCCGGCACCGACTCCGGTTGTTCCGGCAGTCCTTCCGGCGACAACTGGCCGACCTGGGCGGCGGATTTCTTCACGCCCGCCAAACCGCTTCTTGCGTCGGCGCCCTGGGTCGTCGTGCGCGGCAATCACGAGGAATGCGCGCGCTCGGGCGCCGGCTGGCTGAGGCTCTTGGGGCCGCTACCTTATGATCCCGCCGCGCCATGCAACGAGCATGTCGCGCCCTACGCCGTGCCGCTCGGCGCGATGACGCTTGCCGTGATGGACGACGCGCATGCGCCGGACGTCGAAGCGCCGGACGACCTCGTCGCCATGTATCGCGGGGATTTTACGGCGCTCGCCAAAATTGCGCCCGCGCCCGTGTGGCTCGTCATGCACCGGCCCATCTGGGGCGTGGTCAAGTTCCCCATGGGCATGGTGCTGGGCGGCAACCGCACCTTGATGGCCGCGCTCGACGACAACGGCGTTCCGCCGAATATCGCGCTTCTGATCGCGGGCCATATCCATACCTTCGAAGCGATCAACTACGAGAAAAGCGCGCCGCCCCAGCTTCTGGCAGGAGAAGGCGGCGACCTGCTCGACAGCGCGCCGGCAGATTTCTCGGGCCAAACCATCGGCACGATGAAAGTCACGACCGGCATGTCGCTTCCCGGCTACGGCTTCCTGCTGCTCACCCATTCGGGCAGCCGCTGGACGGTGGATGTACGCGCGGCGGACGGCGTGCATGAGCGTTATTGCAGTTTCGCCGCGGGACATCTGAACTGCGCCAAGAATTGAATTCGTTTCTGAACCGCGAATGAACGCGCGTTTGACGAACACGTGATGCGATCAAGCTCGCGTGATGCGCCGGGAAATCATCCGCATAAAGACAAATCCCGGCAATCGTTTCGACATCATTCGAACATGTTCGGCTCTCATATTCTTTCATGAGAGGCGGCGTTGAATTGTTTCGAAACCCGAAGGAATTGTCCCATGCGTACGTCGAACATCCGAAAGGCCCTTCTCGTCGCGGCCGCCCTCGCGCTCTGCCCGGCTTTTGCGTTCGCGCAAACCGGCAGCGCCGTTCCCGCAGCAGCGGCAACGACTTCAGGCAGCTGCGACTTCCACACCCGCAAAGACCGCGGCCACGACCAAGCTTTCCACCAAGGGCGGAAAGACCGTCAAGGTCGCGAGCATCGCCAAGCATCATCGCCATCACGGAAGCCTCGCGAGCGCCAAGGTGACGTCGAAGGTCAAGACGAAGACCGCCACAGTCGAGACGGCCGGGGGCGCGATGAAGTCCAAGCCGGCAAAATAAATCTGCACCGCCGACTTTGAAGAGGCGCTCAGAGGTGGGCGCCTCTTTTTTGTGTGCCAGGCATGGTGTTGATCTTGGAGGTGAATGTCCTCTGCGGGCCGGTTGGCCGGAACCGCTAGCGGAAGGCAACTGCGTCGTCGCGAGGCGGGGTGGGGAGGAAGCCGGAAGCAAAACTCGGAGCTGACGAACAGGAACCGGATAGAAGGCCGGTGCGGTGGGGTAACCCGGCATTGGACGGGGGCGCCCGAAAGCCAAACAGACACGCGCATTGGTAAATCCGGCGGCGACCGAGCGAAGGATCAGCGTCTTACCCTGGGAGATCTCTTTCGGTTTCGGGACGATCCCGAGCAGGTGCACGGCAACGTGCAGCGATGCCGATGGAGAAGTCAGCAGAGGTCGTAGTAGTCCGCGTACGGACGAAGGGCCGAATTCGACAGCCAAGGAGCAGGTTCGACGCATTCGATGGGCGCGAAGCGGCATCAAGGCAGTGGCGACCAAAGGGACCTCTTCGACGAGGCTCTGAAGGCATCATTGCGCCACGGCGTATCCGGCAAAGGCAGTACCGGGACTGGAACGCATGAGGAGCGGCAAACGCACACGGCATGGGCCGAGGACCGAGCCTTGACGCAGCATGTGATGGAGGAGGTGGCCAGTTCGGCAAACCTGAACCAAGCCTATAAGCGGGTCAAAGCGAATGGCGGCGCAGCAGGTATCGACGGCATGACCGTCGCCCAACTGCGGCCGTGGATTGGCCTGAACCGCGAAAAGCTGATCGCCTCACTGCTCGACGGCAACTACCGGCCGATGGCCGTGCGGGGAGTGGAAATCCCCAAAGCCGACGGCGGGATGCGCCAACTGGGCATCCCAACGGTCGTTGACCGCTTGGTGCAGCAAGCGATTCTGCAAGTCCTGGAACCGATCCTCGATCCGACATTCTCGCCATCGAGCTTCGGCTTCCGCCCGGAACGGAGTGCGCATGATGCACTCCGTCAAGCCCGGCAATACGTAGCCGACGGCTATCAGATCGTCGCGGACATCGACTTGGAAAAGTTCTTTGACCGGGTCAACCACGACATGCTGATGGCACGATTGGCGCGGCGCATTGGCGACAGATGTCTGTTGCACATCGTTCGGCGCTTTCTTGAAGCCGGCCTTATGCAAGACGGCGTTTGCACCGCTCGGCACGAGGGCACGCCGCAGGGTGGTCCCCTTTCGCCGCTGCTCGCCAATCTGCTGCTGGACGACCTCGACAAGGAGCTTGAGAAACGTGGCCATCGCTTCTGTCGCTATGCCGACGACTGCAACATCTACGTGCGGTCCGCGGCGGCGGGAGAACGGGTTATGGCCTCGGTGACTGCCTTCCTCGAAGGTAAACTCAAGCTCCGCGTCAACCGGCAGAAGAGCGCTGTCGCCCGGGTCGGGGAACGTCAGTTCCTCGGCCATCGCCTGAACGCCTATGGCGGCATGGGCATTGCGCCCAAAAGCCTGAAGCGGGCCAAAGATCGACTGCAGGAAATCACGCGGCGCAACCGCGGGGTCGCCCTCCACAAGATCGTGGCCGAAGCGAACAGCTTCGTCACAGGCTGGGTGACGTATTACCGTTATGCCCAGTGTCAGACGGCGCTGCGCGACCTCGACGGATGGCTCCGCCGAAAGCTGCGTTGCGTCCGACTAAACACTGCAAACGCGCCAAGACCATCGCCGTCTTCCTACAAGAAAACGGCGTGCCGGAATGGCGTGCATGGGGGCTGGCCCTTTCGGGAAAAGGATGGTGGCGCATGGCTGGAAGCCCTCAGGCCTCCGAAGCCATGACCATCGATTGGTTCAACAAGCTTGGGCTCGTCAGTCTTGCCAATCATCATGCTACATTAAACGCTGCCGGAAACCGCCGGATACGATGAGTACGTCCGGTGGTGTGAGAGGGGGGAACCGCGAGGAACCCTCCTACTCTATTGTTTTGGACAGTCAGGCGAGGCGGCGGATCGCCTCGACGATCGACGCCATCTCGTCGACATGCGGCGGTGAAAAGCGCTCAAGCGTGCCGTCGAACGGCCGCACAAGGCCCCGGTCGCGCAGCGCCCGATGGAAACGGTCGAACTTCTCCGAGCCGCCCGGAAGTCCGTAGACATAGACGGGCCGGCCCGTGGCGCAGGCCTCGGAGATCATGTTGACCGAATCCGACGTCACGACCAGGAAATCGGCCAGCCCCAGAATTCCGTAATAGGGATTGGCGCCTTCACCCGTCCAGACAAAGGCGGCAGCATCGCCAAGTGCGCTCTTCAGCACGGCGAGATTTTCGGCGCCGGTGCGGCGCGACGGCGTGACCAGCAGGCTTCCACCCAGCTCGTGGGCGATCGTTGCAAGCTTTGACCCCATCGCGCGCGCCTCCGCTTGCCCAAAGCGGTAGGCCGCATTGGCACCGCCGATCAGCACGCCGATATGGGGTTTCGCGAGGTGCGCCACTTGCGGCGCCAGTTCCGCCGCGTCGCGCGCCAATCTGTCCGGCGTGACGCGATGGAGCGCGCCGATGGTGGAGATGACGTTCTCTCCCCGCAATCGATCGTGCAGGGGCGTGACGACCAGATCGAAATGGGAAGGCGCAATGACGGGGTTCTGAATCTGGACCGTCAATGTGGGTGTGCCGGCGCGCCGGCTTTGCGCGCGCACGAACAGCGACGCGGGCACGCTCAGGCGCCCCGTCGCGATGAGGATGTCGGGCCAAGGCGGCTCCAGGCGATCGCCGCCGGCACGAAACGCATGCGCGAGACCCGCGCGCAGAAACGGCGACAATTCCCGCCACGGCGAACGCATCGCGACGCGTTTGACGGTCGTGGTGACGCCCAACGCTTCGGCAACGCCCAGGCACTGGCTCTCCATGCCTGCCTTGCCATCGGTCACCACCCAACAGGTCGAAAGACGGTCGTTTGTGTTTGTGGCGGCTTTAGATTGGATCGACGCGCTGCCGCCCTTCACCATGACGAACCTCCGAGCCGCAGTTTTTCTTCCACCCTCCCCTTGAGGGAGGGCCGAAAAATTCTGAGGTCCGAGAGCGACAGCGAGCGGACGCGAAGAATTTTTCGGGGGAGGGGCTAGCCACGAAATTCGGCGGCTTGCCCCTCCCCGAATTGCTTCGCAATTCGACCCTCCCTCAAGGGGAGGGTTGGCGAATGAGATTGTGCCGGGCAGCACGGAAGGCGTCGCAACCATGATGGGGGTTATGACTTAATTGGATCCGATGATATTTCAAAAGCCGAACATGTGGTCCAGGCTGAAGCTGCCGCCCGCGCCCGAAACGCCGTGATAGCCGAACAAGCGGCAGGTTTCGTCGCGCACGATCACATAGGGATACGCGCCGGCTTCGCGCAGCATCTTCTCGTCGAACATGTCGCCGACGCGCCAGAAGAGCGAACCGGAAGACGGGATCGCGACATCCTTGCGCGCCAGTTCTTCGCCCAGCGACGATCTGAGGGTGAGCGTCGTTTGCGACTGCGCGTGCCAGCTTTGCGAGACGGGATAGATCAAATGGCACATCGTTTCCGCCGGCCGCGGCGCCACGCGCAGAAACAGGCGCGTCGACAGGCCCGGCGGCGGACCGGAATAGGATTGCGGTTCGCCGCGATAGACGAGCGCGGAATTGAAGATGTGCGATCCGAAACTGGTCTCGGCCTTGTGGCCGCTCGCGCGATCGGCATAGCGGAACAGCGCGTGCAGCCAACCATCGGCTTCGTGGCCCGCGTCGAAGTCGTAGACCAGTTCGATATGCCCGTAGCCGGCCGCAAGCCGGCCTTTGGCAAGCGCGGAGGCATCGAGCGCCACGGATTGATCGCGCCGCAGCTTGCCGAAGGAATGTTCGGCGGCGAGCGTTCCGCTTGCATCATAGACGAGCGCCTTGACGGGCAAATGCATCTGCGCCGTCGACATGGGCGTGGGCAGCGCCGTGGTGATGTAGCTGTCGAGCGGCAGGATCGCCGCCGGCAGGATGTGCACCTTGCCCATGAGCGTGTGCAGCCCCGCGAGATTCGGATCGTATTTGAGATCCATGCGCTCGACATTCGGATGCGCCATGCGCGAGCGGCCGCTTTTCGCGACCACTTCGTAGCGGGGGCGGACCAGGTGCTTGCCCGCGTGGATTTCCACCTGATCGGGCCAGTGCAGATCGGGCAGAAGCTCGCGGACACTCAGCCGCCGCGTGGCGAAAGGGGCGATTTCTTCCTGAAGACGCGAGACCTCATTGCGCCCCATCGCGCCCATGCCGATTTCGCCCGCCGCGATGGTGATCGGGTGGCTGTTCTGCACCCACAGGATCGTGTCCTCGTCCTCGGCCGGCGCGGGCAATCCGGCATAGAGATCGGCCGGCCAGGAATTGGCGTCATGCGTGGCGGACAGAACGTCGGCACCGTCGCCATAGGTGTCGAGCGCGTATTTGACGATATCGTGGCCGGCGACGCCTACGGCATGCACGAACAATTGTCCCGTGAACGGGCCGAGCGCAAAGCGCGCGCGAATCTCGCGACTGTCGATCGCGAAGGAACTCTCCGGCCCGCCGCAGACCTCGAACCATGTCGCCAGTTCCTGGCCGTCGCCCGCAAACAGGCGGCACCACAGCTTCACCTCCTTCGCGCCATAACGCGTCCAGTAATTCGCCGAGACGAGACGCGTATGATGGCCGTCCGCATCGCGGAAGAAGACGAAATTGGTGGCGAAATTGAGCGTGGACAAATAGCGGCCGCGATCCGTCAGCATGTCTCCCGGCAATTGCAATGCGGCGAAGCTGAACGTCTCGGCCGCCTTGGGCACGAGGTGGCGAATTTGCGCCAGCGGCTTCTTTCCGTCGAAGCTCGCGATCAGCACCGAGCTGCAACGCGTCTCCGCAAGTTCGCTCACCGGCCGCGCCGACAGATTGCGGAAACGGCGGTTCAGGTGCTCAACGTTCTGGACGAAATAGCCCGCGATCTCGATGCCCGAAAGGGGATAGAAGGTCTCGAACGCGTCCAGGATTCCGTCGGGATCGTAAAGGGCGACCGCGCCGTTCGCCGTCAGTTTCGAGACGAGCTTGCGTGCGGGCGCGGCCGCAAGCGGATGCGACAGCGCCTTGTAGATCGAGCTGCCGCCGACGTCGTTGCGAAAGGTGTCAATGCGCAGCGGCATGCTTGCCCGTTCCGAACACATTCCCCAGGCGCTTGAAGAACGCGCTCACGCGATGGCGCGCTTCTTCGCGCCGGACGACGGATTTGTCCGTCACCCAATTGATCTGGACGACGCGGCGCGGTCCCTTGACGGGCTCGAAGCCGTGCCACGCATTGGGACCGTTGCGGAATATGAGGAGCGTTCCTTCGTCGGGCGGAATCTCGGCCGCGAAATCGTCGAGGTTCGTGGCCGAGCGCAAGATGCGCAATCGTCCGCGTTCGCTTTCGTCCCTGCGATTCATATAGAGCAGCAGGGTGACGAGCTTGGTCTTGCTGTCGGTGTGGATCTGGCCGTCGCGGGCGCTGCATTGGCCGCGCACGGTGACGGTAACGGGGCGGTCTCTGAGATCGACGGCGAGCTTGCGGGCCACGATCTCCGTCATTCCAGATCCCGACAATTCCTCAATCAGCGCGGCAAAGGCCGACCCATATTCGAGGCTGCGGAGCGGAAAGCTTCCAGGCTTTTCGACTTCGGGAAAATCGGCGTCGACGGCCTTGCGCGCGTCGCCCTGGAGGAAGCCGGGCACGATGACGAAGGGGAAGGGCGCCTCAACGACGCTCGCGGTTGCCAGGCGATCCAGTTCGATCATCTCGCTGCTTTTCGAAGAATTCATGTCATGCCGCCGTCACATTAACCGCTTGCGCGGCTTGTTTGCCCCGCAAAACGGCCGGAAATCGCTGCGGCTCCAGGCTCAACTAACAGCCCGAGCCGGGAAAGTGTAGGCCTTTTTTCCGGTTGGCTTAAGGCCGCAAATCGCGTGCGCGGGCGCTTAATCCGTATGCGGCGGAGTGCTATAGTGGCGGCGATGGACGCTGGGTTGGGCATGCCGGGGTGCCGGTACGCCATCAGGAGGGGCATATGATGTGGGTTGGCGTCGTGATGCACGCGACATTCGTGTTCATTATTTCATTCTTCGTTCTTTTCGCGGCAAGCAAATCCGAAGGTCTGGTGAAGCTGTTCGGCACCATCCTCGGCCTGTTGCTGTTCGTGGTCGCGGTCCTCCATATCGTGGGCGCGCTGACCGCGCCGATGTTCGGGGGCAAGCCCTTCGGCATGGATATGCATGGGATGCACGACCATTGGATGCATCATTGGGATCATGGCGGGCAGCCCGACATGGGACCGCCACCCAACGGACCGCAGCCTCCCGCGCCCGGCAGCCACTAGCGTTTCTAACACTCCCCTTGAGGGGGGGTCGAATTGCGAAGCAATTCGGGGAGGGGCAAGCCTCAGTATTTCGTGGCTAGCCCCTCCCCAAAAATTCTTCGCGTCCGTTCGCTGTCGCTCTCGGACCTCAGAATTTATCGACCCTCCCTCAAGGGGAGGGTAAAATGGATTCATCGCCGAGAGACATACCTTCTTGAACGCTCCCATCATCCGCGCCGACCTCGAAGCGCTCGATCGCGACGATCCGCTGCGCCCGTTTCGCGATCGCTTCGTGCTGCCGGAAGGCACGATCTATCTCGACGGCAATTCGCTGGGCGCGATGCCGAAATCCGTTCCGGCGCGCCTGCGCGACGTCGTCGAGACGGAATGGGGCCGCGATCTGATCCGCAGCTGGAACATTCATGGCTGGATCGACCTGCAGGCGAAGATCGGCGCCAAGATCGGCCGCCTGATCGGGGCCGAAGAAGGCGAAACGATCGTCGCCGATTCCACATCGGTCAATCTGTTCAAGGTTCTGTCGGCGGCGCTCGAACTCAACCCGCATCGGCGCGTCATCGTCTCCGAGCGGGAGAATTTCCCGACCGACCTCTATGTCGCGGAAGGATTGATCCGCCAACTCGGCAACCGCCACACGCTGAAGCTGGCCGAGGCGAGCGAATTTCCCGACGCGATCGGCGACGACGCGGCCGTGGTGCTCCTGACCCATGTGAGCTATCGCACGGGGCGGATGTACGACATGGCGAAGATCACCGCCGCCGCGCAGGCCAAAGGCGCGCTGATGGTCTGGGATCTGGCGCATTCCGCGGGCGCGATGCCCATCGATCTTGCGGGCGCGGGCGCAGACTTCGCCGTCGGCTGCGGCTACAAATTCTTGAACGGCGGTCCCGGCGCACCCGCCTTTCTTTACATCGCGAAACGCCATCAGCATCGCGTGTCGCCCGTATTGTCGGGCTGGTTCGGCCATGCCGAGCCGTTTGCCTTCGAAAGCTCGTTCCGGCCGGCGGAGGGCATCGCGCGCGGCGCGGTGGGAACGCCGCCGGTGTTGAGCCTCGCCGCGCTCGAGATGGGCGTCGATCTGGCGCTGGAAGCACCGCTCGAGAAAATCCGCGAAAAATCGCTGCGCCAGGCCGGAATATTCGCGGCCCTGATGGACCAGGAATTGAAGGGCCACGGATTTCGCCTCGCGTCGCCCGAAAATCCCGCATTGGGCGGCAGCCAGATCTGCTTCGCCCACGCGCAGGGCTGGCCGATCATGCAATGCCTGATCGCGCACAATGTGATCGGCGATTTCCGAGCGCCCGACATCGCCCGCTTCGGCTTCACGCCGCTCTATCTGGGCTATGCGGAACTGTGGGACGCGGTCGCGATCCTGCGCCGGATCATGGACGGGCGGCTGTGGGACCGGCCGGAGTTCCACCGCCGGGCGAAGGTGACGTGAGCCGCCATCCGCCGCATCGGCCGGTTCGCGGCCTTTCGCGGGGGCTGCTTCGCGTGCTATTTGAGGAGCGCACGCGGGCGTAGTTCAATGGTAGAACGGCAGCTTCCCAAGCTGCATACGAGGGTTCGATTCCCTTCGCCCGCTCCAACGTTTCCAAACGAAAATATCAAACGCGCCTCGCCAAAAGGCCAACTGAAGCGTTAGACTGCGGCAGAGTCTTCTCGCAGGGCGCCGCGATCCGACTCGCGAGGATGTTTCTCCGTGTCGGTGCCCATCACGTTGGAGCTGTTTGTCGGCTTTCTGATCATGGCGCTCGTGTTCGTGCCGCTGGAGCGTTGGCTGCCGATCCATCCTCTGCACGCGTTCCGCCCCGGCTGGAAATTGGACGTCAGCTATTACGCGGTCATGTGCTTTCTCGGACATTTCTCGGACGCGTTGAGCTTTGGCGCCCTGCTCCTTCTTCGTTGGACAAGCGGACTGAGCCTCGACCACGTGGCGGCGGGCCAGCCGGGATGGCTTCAGTTCCTTGAAATCCTCCTCGTCTCCGATTTCGGGGGCTATTGGGCGCACCGGTCCATGCACCGGTTTCCGCTCCTTTGGCGCTTCCACAAGATCCATCACAGCTCGGAGCTGATGGACTGGCTCGCCAATGTCAGGCTGCATCCGGTCGACAAGGTTATCGGCGATTGCGCCCAGTTCATCCCTGTATTCTGTCTCGGTTTCGGCGACGGGCCGCTGCTCGCCTTTACGATTTTTCTGGGCTTCCAGGGTTTTCTCATTCACTCCAACGTCAACCTGCACTTCGGGCCATTGCGCTGGCTGTTCGTCAGCCCCGCCTTTCATCATTGGCACCATTCCAACGCCGCGAGGGACTACGATAAGAACTTCGCACCGTACCTCGTGATATTCGACCGCTTGTTCGGCACCGCGAATTTCGCGCCTCCGCGTGCCATGCCCGAAAAATACGGCCTCGACGAAGCTCTGCCCCAAAACTTCTGGGGCCAGATGTTCCATCCGTTCCGTCGGGCGACTCGGGTGTAGTTCAATGGTGGAACGGCAACCTCCCTGGCTGCGGGTTCGATTCCCTTCGCCCGCTCCATCTTCGCCCGGCAAACGAAAACGCCGCCGGAGTTACCCCCCGGCGGCGCTAAAGGACGTACGCGCGTTCCTGTCAGAACGAAACCTGCGCTCCGAAGTCGATCGTATTGTAGCTGCCGTTGTCGTTCAGCGCGCCGATGTTGCGGAGCTGGACGTTCTGCCAGGCGAGCCTGAATCTGAGCACATCGTTGGGATAGAAATTCACCCCCGCGCTCCAGATATTCTGCAAGCCGCCGAACACCGCGTTCGACACCGTCAGCGAATTGCCGCCCGTTCCCGGCTCCGTGTAGGTGTATTTGGCGGTGGAATTCAGATCGTAGTCGAGGTTGGTGCTGCTGTAGCGGCCGACCAGTTCCCAGGCGCCCCATGAGCCGCTCGCGGGGTCGAACGGATCTGCGGGGCTCGGACGCGTGAAGGACGCGTTGGCCATGTTGTACCGGCGGGGTTCGCCCGTCAGAACCCAGCTGCCTTCCACATACCAGCCCGAGAAATTCGGATTGGTGATGCCGGCGACCGGCGTGCCGGGATTGTCGCGCGAGATGCCGTACCAGAAGTTTTCGCCCTCGATCATGAACGGGCCATAGCTCACGGCGCCTTCCAGTCCCGCAGAGTAGGCCGACTTCGCGTCGATGGCGCCCGTATTGAGGAAGGTCACGTTGTCGACGCGCAGCTCAGGACGATCGGAGAAGGTGATTCCATACGTCGTAAAGCCGGGGTTCTGCGTGTTGGTGGATTCCTGCGGTCGGTAGACATATCCGAAATTGGCGCCCAGATGGACGTTGAAGTTGGTGTCGGGGTCCTGCCAGGGCGCAATGGCCGCCCGGCCCACAACGGCTTCCTGTGCGCCGCCGGAGGTTGTCGCGGGCGCAACCAACGCGCCTTTGCCGTAGGTGTCGCCCGTGACGAACAGCGACGCGTTCCAGATGCTACCATTGCCCATGAAGCCGACGGATTCGCGGCCCTCGTCGGCGTCCAGGCCGCGCGAGAGTTGCGACGGCGACGGACGCTCGCTGAACAGAAGATCGTCCGACTGGGTCGTGTCGCCGAGATTGGCGGGTGTCGACATCACGCCGATCTTGAACGTGAACGGCGCGAGGAAGCCCGTATAGCTGAGCCATGCCGACTGAACGTGCGCGCCGGTGCCCGTGCCCGTGCTGGCGGAATAGGGCGTCGTGTTCTTGCCGCCGCTGTTCGGCGTCGTCAGGCTGTTGGCAGCCGCATAGCCCTGATAGGTCTCGTCGCCGTTCGAGCCGCCGAAATCGTATACGAACCGGTAGCCGAAATCGCCGGCGATGGTGCCCTGGAAACCGATCCAGGCGCGGCGGATATTCTCGCCGGACGATTTGAGGTTATTGGTCCCGGGCGTCGATAAGGGTTGCGATTTGCCGTAGCTGGCCCAATCGCCCTGCGCGAGGACGATCGGCGAGAAGGTCCATTTGCCGTCGGCCGAGGAGATTGTCGGCTGCGCCTTGGCGTGAAGGTAGGGCGTCGCCGGCTTGAACGCGACGACGGCCTGGTTCTTCGCCGCCGCGGCCTGTGCATCGACCTTGTCCTGCAAGGCCGCGAATTGAGCCGCAGAAACCGGCGTCGGCGGCGCGGAAGCCGGGCCGAGTTGCGCCCGCAACGCCTGAATCTGCTTTGGACTGTTGCTGGAGCAGATCGGCCTGCTGCTCGACACGCTTCTCGAGAAGATCGAGCCGGTTGCTGCCCGTCGCTGCTTCGTGGTGGTGACGATGCTTCTTCGGAGCATCGCTCGCGTCGCTTTGCGCGACAGCGCCGTTCGAAAGCGCGAGCACGGCGCCGCCGGCCAGCAGCGCGGTTCGCAGTATCGAATTTGTCCTAATCATTCCCCTTAAGCCCTCATTGGCTGGACCGTTCGGAGCGGCGGCGCTGCCGCCGGCCCGGTCACGGCAGTATCAACATATATCCAGTCAATTCTATAAACACGACTGAGTCAATAGTGTATTAGAGGTATAAATTGCCGGCTTTGGTCCGGCTGCGGCCTTATCTGCGGCACGCGTGTCAGAAACGACAAAAGCGAGCGGCTGGGCCGCTCGCTTTTGTCGATGGTTGGTCCGTTGGGACCCGGCAGGCGGTTAGAAAGTCAGCCGCGCGGTCAAGATCACCGAATGGTTGTAGGCGGGTGTCTGCTCCGAGGTGTCCACAGATTTGGGAGACACTGCGAACTGGTATCCCCCGCCGACGATCACCTTGATGCGATCCTTGATCACAAACCGTCCGAGAATGAGCCCCGGAGTTCAGCAGGACCTGATTCTTGCCGCCCCGTTCGTTGCCGTCCGCCCAGTAGGTGTGGTTGACCTCGAATTCCGGCCAGAAATACTCGAACAGATGATATTGGAACGCGACATTCGTCGCGATCGAGGTGCCAAGCGTGGACTGGTTCCTGAACGGGAGCGCAACGCCCGTGGTCGCCTGGATATCGAAATTGCCCCAGCCCTTGCCGGCGGCAAGGGTCGGCGTGACGATCCAGGTGCCATTGGTGAAGGGCGCGCTGCCGGATGGCGCAGTGACGCCGAGAAAGGCGGTAACGATATAGTTGCCGTTGTCCTCGTTGGCGCTGATCAGACGTTGTTTGACGACCAGGAACTGGTCGTCCAGCCAGCCGTCGGCGGGGTGCGCGGTGTTTCCCTTTTCCTGATAGGCGGGCGGATTGATCAGAACTTCGTTCGTTTCGGTGGGGATCAGTTCCAGGCCCTTGCCGCTGTCGAAGATGTCCAGGGTCGAGCCGTTGCCGCGGCTTTCCCAATATTGGTCGTAGCGGACCTCTTCCTCCAGGCGCGGCGTGACGGTCACCAGCGGCGTCATCCAGTGGGGTTGGCTGCCTTGGGCTTCTTCAACCCGTGCAAACCAGCCGTCGAGGAAGCCGTCGCCCTGGCTGCCTTCCGCGCCGTCCGACGCGTCCGCGAAGAGCGGCGAATTGTCCGCCGGGGCCGCGTAATTGCTCGCGACATCGAGATTGAGGGGAAGCGATGTGGCAGCAGTGGAAGTGTCCGCCGCCCAGGCACTTCCCGATGCCAGCAGCAACGCGCCGGCCACGCTTGTCCAAACCCAATTGCCCGCCATCTTGTGCCCCCCAATGCCGGTTCGTGATATCCCCAAAGATATCACGGCAAATCCGGCAATTTTGCAAGGCGCGGGGGCTGTGCCCGCGGTGCATCACTCGGTCCGCGTCACAAATCCGTCACTTGCCCTTCATGGGTCTGACATGGCCCGCCGCTACGACAAATGCAGGCTCTCGGGAAATGGGGCTGGGGTAGCCGCGCCTGTGCGGCTTGTAACGTTTGCAAGCGGGGAAGAAAATGAGCTTGAAGACCATCTTGACGGGCGCGGTTGCGTGCGCGTTCATGGCCAGCCCGGCGTTTGCCCAGGCAGGCGCGGCACCGGCGGGGTCGCCTCCTCCGCCGCCGAAGCATCACCACCACCACGCAGCCATGACGACCGGCAGCGATCGGCTCGATCTTCTCGAGCGGCGCGTCGAGGAGCAGGCCCAGGAAATTCACGATCTGAGAGCCCAGATGGCGGGCGGCACTGCTGCCCCGGGGCCACAGGGTCCTGTGAGCGCCGCCGATTTCGCGGCTCTGCAGAACCAGGTCTACGAGACCCAGGCCGCCGTCAAAGCGGCAGCGACGCCCCATGACAAGAAAGTCCACATGAAGGGCATCACGGTCACGTTCGGCGGCTTCGCCGCGGCGGAATCGGTTTACCGCAGCAACAACGAAGAATCCGATATCGGTTCCAGTTACTCGAAGATTCCGTTCCCCGGACCGGGCACGACGGGCACCGGTAGCGGTAGCGCGGTCTCGACCGGACACATGGGCGAGTTTCGCATGTCGGCCCGCCAGAGCCGCGTATCCGGCCTGGTTCAAGGCGATGTCGATCCCAATACGCATCTCGCGTTCTATGGCGAGTTCGACTTCCTGGGTGCAGCCGCGAGCGCCAACTCCAACGAAAGCAATTCGTTTACGCCCCGTGTTCGCAATCTTTACGGCACGGTCGATTGGAGCGACATCGGCGTGAAGCTTCTGTTCGGCCAGAGCTGGTCGCTGGCGACGCTGGACGGCAGCGGCATTTCGGAGCGCTCCGAACTCGCTCCGCCCACCATCGACGCACAGTACGTTCCGGGCTTCGACTGGACCCGCCAGCCGCAGATTCGTTTGGTCAAGGATTTCGGCGACCAGGTCTGGCTCGGAGTTTCCGTCGAGAACCCGCAGACCACGATTGGCGGCACGGCGCCTAACAATCTGGTCGATCTCACCGTCAACAACGGCAGCAGCTTCAGCACCGCCGGCGCCAACGGCACGGCAGATGCCGAGTTCAATCCCGGCATCACGCTGTCGATCAATCATATCCCCGACATCATCGGCAAGATCGCGGTCGAGCCGGCCTTCTTCGACGGCAACGTCCACCTGGAAGCGTTCGGCATCTATCGCGACTTCTACGATCGGTACGGCTATGTGGAAGCGACCACGGCGGCCGAGCTCGCCAGCGTCGGCAACCACGATACGTCAGGCGGCGGCGTCGGCTTCGGCGCGTTGATCAAAGTCATTCCGGGCTGGCTGGACCTTCAGGCATCCGGCATGTTCGGCAACGGCATCGGCCGTTACGGCAGCGGTCAGCTTTCCGATGTGACGTACAACGCCAACGGCAATCTCAAGCCGCTGTCCGAGAACATGGAGATGCTGGGCCTGACGGTGCATGCGACGCACGAACTCGACCTCTACGCATTCGGCGGCCGCGAGCATGAAAACGCCAGC
Organism: uncultured Alphaproteobacteria bacterium; assembly: GCA_963760345.1. Lineage (GTDB taxonomy): Bacteria > Pseudomonadota > Alphaproteobacteria > Micropepsales > Micropepsaceae > Rhizomicrobium. The sequence goes on along the minus strand of CAVXCU010000001.1, from coordinate 39,153 downwards.
TACTTCAACACGGCCGGCGCCGGCGGGTATGGCAATCCGACTGTCGCCAACGCGTATGACGCCTGCGCCAGCTTCACCCTTTCGGGCAGTTGCAGCGCCGGCAGCAATCTGCAGGACGTCGAGCAGATCACGGCGGGTCTGTGGGACAACGCGTATGACGGCGACTACGGCAAGCTCAGGATCGGTCTGCAATATTCCTACACCTACCTGAAAGCCCTGCCGGGTCAGATCCAGGCCACCGGCACTCCCGTTCTGGGCCAGCCGCACACCAACGACAATATGGTGTTCACCAGCTTCCGGTATTACCCGTTCTGATCGGTTAAACCTCCAAAACCTCGGGGCCCGCGCCTCCCGGCACGGGCCCTTTCTTGTGTGCCAGGCATGGTGTTGATCTTGGAGGTGAATGTCCTCTGCGGGCCGGTTGGCCGGAACCGCTAGCGGAAGGCAACTGCGTCGTCGCGAGGCGGGGTGGGGAGGAAGCCGGAAGCAAAACTCGGAGCTGACGAACAGGAACCGGATAGAAGGCCGGTGCGGTGGGGTAACCCGGCATTGGACGGGGGCGCCCGAAAGCCAAACAGACACGCGCATTGGTAAATCCGGCGGCGACCGAGCGAAGGATCAGCGTCTTACCCTGGGAGATCTCTTTCGGTTTCGGGACGATCCCGAGCAGGTGCACGGCAACGTGCAGCGATGCCGATGGAGAAGTCAGCAGAGGTCGTAGTAGTCCGCGTACGGACGAAGGGCCGAATTCGACAGCCAAGGAGCAGGTTCGACGCATTCGATGGGCGCGAAGCGGCATCAAGGCAGTGGCGACCAAAGGGACCTCTTCGACGAGGCTCTGAAGGCATCATTGCGCCACGGCGTATCCGGCAAAGGCAGTACCGGGACTGGAACGCATGAGGAGCGGCAAACGCACACGGCATGGGCCGAGGACCGAGCCTTGACGCAGCATGTGATGGAGGAGGTGGCCAGTTCGGCAAACCTGAACCAAGCCTATAAGCGGGTCAAAGCGAATGGCGGCGCAGCAGGTATCGACGGCATGACCGTCGCCCAACTGCGGCCGTGGATTGGCCTGAACCGCGAAAAGCTGATCGCCTCACTGCTCGACGGCAACTACCGGCCGATGGCCGTGCGGGGAGTGGAAATCCCCAAAGCCGACGGCGGGATGCGCCAACTGGGCATCCCAACGGTCGTTGACCGCTTGGTGCAGCAAGCGATTCTGCAAGTCCTGGAACCGATCCTCGATCCGACATTCTCGCCATCGAGCTTCGGCTTCCGCCCGGAACGGAGTGCGCATGATGCACTCCGTCAAGCCCGGCAATACGTAGCCGACGGCTATCAGATCGTCGCGGACATCGACTTGGAAAAGTTCTTTGACCGGGTCAACCACGACATGCTGATGGCACGATTGGCGCGGCGCATTGGCGACAGATGTCTGTTGCACATCGTTCGGCGCTTTCTTGAAGCCGGCCTTATGCAAGACGGCGTTTGCACCGCTCGGCACGAGGGCACGCCGCAGGGTGGTCCCCTTTCGCCGCTGCTCGCCAATCTGCTGCTGGACGACCTCGACAAGGAGCTTGAGAAACGTGGCCATCGCTTCTGTCGCTATGCCGACGACTGCAACATCTACGTGCGGTCCGCGGCGGCGGGAGAACGGGTTATGGCCTCGGTGACTGCCTTCCTCGAAGGTAAACTCAAGCTCCGCGTCAACCGGCAGAAGAGCGCTGTCGCCCGGGTCGGGGAACGTCAGTTCCTCGGCCATCGCCTGAACGCCTATGGCGGCATGGGCATTGCGCCCAAAAGCCTGAAGCGGGCCAAAGATCGACTGCAGGAAATCACGCGGCGCAACCGCGGGGTCGCCCTCCACAAGATCGTGGCCGAAGCGAACAGCTTCGTCACAGGCTGGGTGACGTATTACCGTTATGCCCAGTGTCAGACGGCGCTGCGCGACCTCGACGGATGGCTCCGCCGAAAGCTGCGTTGCGTCCGACTCAAACACTGCAAACGCGCCAAGACCATCGCCGTCTTCCTACAAGAAAACGGCGTGCCGGAATGGCGTGCATGGGGGCTGGCCCTTTCGGGAAAAGGATGGTGGCGCATGGCTGGAAGCCCTCAGGCCTCCGAAGCCATGACCATCGATTGGTTCAACAAGCTTGGGCTCGTCAGTCTTGCCAATCATCATGCTACATTAAACGCTGCCGGAAACCGCCGGATACGATGAGTACGTCCGGTGGTGTGAGAGGGGGGAACCGCGAGGAACCCTCCTACTCTATTTGTCTTTAGCCACAGAGTTCTGCGGCGAAGCAGTGCGCGACGCCTTGGACATCGCGCGCGGCAAAATGTACAATTCTTCATGTGTCAAACAAGTTTTGGCCGTAAAGTGCCGCCATAGCGCGCCGTCGCGAAACCCACCTCAGCCATGCGTAATCGGGAGCCGCATGGGGTGAGATTGACGTTCGCGCACGAACATTCACGGAGAGCTTCGCGTGGTAGCAATCGTCCGTCTGGCGCTCCGCGGCCCTACACCTTCGTCGTGCTGGCGATTCTCATCTTGATCTTCGGCGTTTTGGCCGCGGTCAGGACGCCGACCGACATTTTCCCGGACATCAAGATCCCCGTCATCGCGGTGGTGTGGACCTATCGCGGCCTGCCGCCGGACGACATGGCGGGCCGGGTCATCTATTACTACGAGCGCCAGCTCTCCACGGCGGTCAACGACATCGAGCATATCGAGAGCCAGTCGCTGACCGGCATCGGCATCGTCAAGATCTTCTTCCAGCCCGGCGTCGACATCCGCACGGCGACCGCGCAGGTGACCTCGCTCTCGCAGACGGTGCTGAAGCAGATGCCGCCCGGCATCACGCCGCCGCTGATCCTGAACTACAACGCCTCGACCGTTCCGATCCTGCAGCTCGCGCTGTCGAGCCCGCAGATTGCCCGAACAGAAGCTGTTCGATCTCGGGCAGAATTTCATCCGCCCGTCCCTGGCGACGGTCCAGGGCTCGGCGATTCCCTCGCCCTATGGCGGCAAGGAGCGGCAGATCCAGATCGATCTCGATCCGCAGGCGCTGCAGGCCAAGGGCCTGTCGGCCGAGGACGTCGACAATGCGCTCGCGGCGCAGAACCAGATCATCCCGGCCGGCACGACCAAGATCGGCCAGTTCGAATACAATGTGAAGCTCAACGACAGCCCCGAGCGCGGTCGACGAGCTCAACGACCTGCCGATCAAGACCGTCAACGGCACGACGATCTACATCCGCGACGTCGCCCATGTGCGCGACGGCTTTCCGCCGCAGCGCAACGTCGTGCGCATGGACGGCCGGCGCGCCGTGCTGATGACCGTGCTGAAGAGCGGCTCGGCCTCGACGCTCGACATCATCGACGGCGTGAAGGCGCTGCTGCCGCAGACTCAAGGAGACGCTGCCGCCGTCGCTGCACCTGGCTGCCGTTGGCCGACCAGTCGATCTTCGTCAAGGCCGCGCATTTCCGGCGTCGATCCGCGAAGGCGTCATCGCGGCGGCGCTGACCAGCCTGATGATCCTGCTGTTCCTCGGCAGCTGGCGCTCGACGGTGATCATCGCCACCTCGATCCCGCTGGCGGTGCTGTCCTCCGTCGCGCGCTCTCGGCGCTCGGGCCAGACGCTGAACATCATGACGCTTGGGAGGACTGGCGCTGGCCGTCGGCATCCTGGTCGACGACGCGACGGTGACGATCGAGAACATCAACTGGCATCTCGAGCAGGGCAAGACCGATCGCAAGCGGCCATCCTCGACGGCGCGCGAGCAGATCGTGACGCCGGCCTTCGTGTCGCTGCTCTGCATCTGCATCGCATTCGTGCCGATGTTCTTCCTGCCGGGCGTTTCGGGCTTTCTCTTCGCGCCGATGGCGGAGGCGGTCGTCTTCGCGATGATCGCGTCGTTCGTGCTGTCGCGCACGCTCGTGCCGACCATGGCGAACTACCTGCTCGCAGCCCACGGAACGCGGCATGCCGTCGACGTGATGCGCAGCCACGACGCCGAAATCGACCTCAAGACATCCGGCAATCCGCTGATCCTGCTGCAGCACGGATTTGAAAAATGGTTCGAGGGTGTCCGTGCGCTCTATCAGGACGTCCTGAGCCTGGCGCTTGAGAACCGCCGCATCTTCGTCATCGGCTTCATGGTCGTGGTGCTGGGTTCGTTCGGGCTCGCATTCTTTCTGGGCGAAATCTTCTTTCCGAGCGTCGATTCCGGCGAGATCAATCTGCACGTGCGCGCGCCGATCGGCACGCGCATCGAGGAAACGGCGGCGCTGTTCGATCATATCGAGGCGCGGATCCGCTCCGTCATTCCGCCAGACCAACTCGACTCCGTCGTCGACAATATCGGGCTGCCGGTCAGCGGCATCAACCGCGCCTATTCCAATGACGGCGGCGTCGGTCCGGAGGACGGCGACATCCTGGTCACGCTGGCGCCGGACCACGATCGCGACGGCCGGATTATGTCAAGAAGCTGCGCGCAATCCTGCCGCAGAGCTTTTCCGGGATCGTCGTTCGCCTTCCTTCCCGCCGACATCGTCAGCCAAATTCTCAATTTCGGCGCGCCGGCGCCCATCGACTGTTATGGTTGCTGGGCCGAACAAGAGCGACAATCGAGGCCTATGCCCGGACGCTGATGCGAAGCATCGCGAAAATTCCTGGCACCGCGGATGTTCGGCTGCAGCAGTCTTCGCGCTATCCGGAATTCGTCGGTGGATGTCGACCGCACCCGGGCCGACGAACTGGGCGTGACCGAACGCGATGTCACCAACAGTCTCGTCGTCAAATCTCTCCGGCAGCTTCCAGGTCGCTCCGGCCTTTTGGCTGAATCCGCGGACCGGCGTTTCCTATCCGATCGTCGCCCAGACTCCGCAGTATCAGATCGACTCGCTTTCCAAGATGGAAAACATGCCGGTCACCGGCAGTGGAACCGCGCCGCCGCAGATGCTGGGTGCGCTCAGCACAATTCGCCGCGACAACAGCGACGCGGTGGTATCGCATTATGCGATCGAACCCGCATTCGACATCTATGCCGCCACGCAAGGACGCGACCTCGGCGCTGTCGCTGGCGGCATCCAAAGGGTGATCGATGCCGCCGCCAAGGACCGCCCGAGGGGATCGACCGTCACGCTCAGGGGTCAGGTCGAGACCATGAATACCGCCTTCTCGGGCCTGTTCTTCGGGCTGGCCGAGGCGATCGTCCTGATCTACCTGCTGATCGTCGTGAATTTCCAGTCCTGGACCGATCCGTTCGTGATCATCAGCGCGCTCCCTGCGGCGTTGGCCGGCATTGTCTGGATGCTGTTCACGACCGATACGCCCCTCAGCGTGCCCGCGCTGACGGGCGCTATCATGTGCATGGGTGTCGCGACCGCGAACAGCGTTCTGGTCGTGAGTTTCGCGCGGGAACAGCTGGCGGCGACCGGCGACGCCGTCAGGGCGGCACTCCAGGCCGGGGTTACGCGTTTCCGGCCCGTCATCATGACGGCACTTGCGATGATCATCGGCATGGCGCCCATGGCCTTGGGAATGGGCGAAGGCGGGGAGCAGAATGCGCCGTTGGGCCGGGCTGTGATCGGTGGCCTGCTGTTTGCCACCTTTGCGACACTTCTGTTCGTGCCTGTGGTATTCAGTCTCGTCCATGGCGCTCGCAGGGAATTGCCGGCCCGCGATGCGGATCCGGCGGGCCCCTTGGGCGGAGAAGCTTATGCCCACTGATCCAGGCCGTTTTAGCCCTCTGCTTGTGCGGCGCCTCAGGATCGCCGGCATTGTCGTCGCGTGCGCGGCCGCCGTGATCGTCGTCAGCGGATTGGCGACGCGTCTTTATGCGGACAGATCCGTTGCGCGCTGGACCGCGGATCAGGCCGTCCCCACCGTCAGCATTGTGACGCCGACCCTCGCGGGCGGTTCCGGCACATTGGTGCTGCCGGGCAAGCTCGCCGCTTTCTACAATGCGCCGATCTACGCGCGCGTGCCGGGCTATCTGCACGTCTGGTACAAGGATATTGGCGCACTGGTGCACAAGGGCGACGTTCTCGCCGTCATCGATACGCCGGAACTCGATCAGCAGATCGATCAGGCAAAGGCCGATTTGGCGAACGCCGTCGCGGCCCAAAGAACTTCGCAATCGACCGCCAAACGCTGGACCAGTCTGCTTCCCCTCGACGCCGTTTCCAAACAGGAAACCGAAGAAAAGACCGGCGATCTCGCCGCGAAGAACGCACTCGTCGCCGCGGCAAGAGCGGACGTCGACCGGCTGAACGATCTCAAGGGCTTCGCCCGTATTACGGCGCCCTTCGACGGGACGGTGACGACCCGGTCCGTCGACATCGGTGCGCTGATCAATGCCGGCGCCGAATCGTCCGGAACGCCTTTGTTCACAGTTGCCGACGTTCATCGCATCCGAATCTACGTCAGCGTTCCGCAGAACTATTCCGCCGAAATTCATCCCGGCACGACGGCGACGCTGAGCTTGCCCGAATATCCGGGGCGGACATTCACGGCGACGCTCGATTCCACGTCCAACGCGATGAACGAGCAATCCGATGCGCTGCTGGTCGAGCTGCTGGCCGACAATTCCGACGGCGCGCTCAAGCCCGGCGATTACGCGCAAGTCACGATGCATCTGCCCGTCGCCAAGAATGTGGTGAGCGTCCCGGCTTCGGCGGTGATATTCGATCGACACGGAACACAGGTCGCCACGGTGCTGTCGAACGACCATGTGGCGATGAAATCGATCGTGATTGCGCGCGATCTTGGCACCAGCGTCGAAGTCGGCGCCGGCCTCGGAGCGCATGATCGCGTTATCGACAACCCGCCCGAACTCGATCGTGGATGGCGATCTCGTGCGGCCGGCGCACCCGAACGGAGCGGCCGCCCAATGAGACGTCTATCGGCGATCGGCGCGGTGACGCTGGCGGCGGCGACGCTGGGAGCATGTTCGCTCGCGCCCGAATACCAGGTTCCAGCCACGCCGACGCCGGCGGCCTACAAAGAAACCGGAGCCTGGACCGAGGCGACGCCGGAAGATGCGCTGCCCAAAGGCGCGTGGTGGCAGATCTACGGGGAGACGACGCTCGACGGGCTCGAAACCCGCGTCGATTTGTCGAACCCGTCGCTTGCCGCCGCGCTTGCGCGCTATGACGAGTCCCGCGCCTATGTCGCGGAAGCGGAGGCTGCCTATTATCCCCTCGTCGGCGCCGACGTGAATCCCACCCGCAACCGCCAATCCGACAATCGTCCATTGCGCGGCTCGAACCAGCCGAACGACTACACGGCCAACACGGTCGGCGCGACGATCAGCTACGAACTCGATGTGTGGGGCGCCATCCGGAATTCCGTGGCTGCCGGCAAGGCGCAATCCCAGGAGCAGGCCGCACAACTCGCGTTTGCCAAATTGAGTCTCGAAGCCAATCTCGCCGACGATTATTTCGAGCTCAGGGCTTCCGATACCCAAACCCATATTCTGACCGAAACCGTCGCGGCTTATGGACGTGCGCTTTCGCTGACGCAGCAGCGCCACTCCGGCGGCATCGCATCCGGCCTCGATGTGGGCCGCGCGGAAACGCAGGTGGAAGATGCCCGCGCGCAACTGTCGAGTGCGGAGGCGCAACGCGCCCTCTATGAACACGCCATTGCCAGCCTGGTGGGCGAACCGGCCTCGACGTTTTCGCTCGCACCGGCCGTGCTCGATCTGAAGATTTCCCAACATCCCCACCGGCATTCCTTCCCAGTTGCTGCAACGCCGCCCGGATGTCGCCGCCGAAGAGCGCCGCGTCGCCGCGGCCAATGCCGAAATCGGCGTCGCGCGCGCGGCGTTCTATCCGACGATCACTCTCGGAGCCGCCGCCGGCTTCCAGGACACAGGTCAGCCGGCGCTTCTGACTGCGCCCAATCTCTTCTGGTCGATCGGTCCCAATCTCGCGATGACCCTGTTCGACGGCGGCGCACGTCAGGCGCAGGTCGACATCGCGAAGGCGGAAAAGAACGAAGCGGCGGGCGACTACCGCGCCCAGGTGCTGCAGGCGTTCCAGGACGTCGAAGACAATCTGGCGCTGTTGAACCATCTGGCAGTGGCCGCCGGGGATCAGGCGCAAGCCGTCAAATCGGCGGCAAGGACGGAGGAATTGTCGAGCGCCCGCTATCAATTGGGCGCGGTCAACTACCTCGACGTCGTTGTCGCGCAGACCGCTTCGCTCGATGCGCAATTGACGGCGCTGGACATCAACTCGCGCCGGCTGCAGGCATCGGTGCGGCTGGTCAAGGCCGTCGGCGGCGGGTGGTCGACGCAGGATCTGCCGGACATGGCGAACGCGTCGGCGGCATCGACCCATTTGGCAGCAAATACGCCGGCGGATTAAGGCTGTTTGGCGCCGCAGTTCCAACTCTTGAACCGCCGCACGGCGGTTCCCATTTCCGGCGCGGGTTCCGTCGCCGCGGGGTTCCGCGGGAGCGTCGCCCATGCGATAATGGCGGGATGGCCCAGTCTGCCGTCGAGAACGTCCGGCGTCCCGGCGGTTCGGGTCCGAAATCCCGGCATTTCATCGGTTTGCCAAATGCCCAAATTGTTCGCTGACCGTTATCGGAACTTCGCAGATTTGCTGTGGAGCGTGCCGTCGCGTGCGCGGGCAGGCTTAAGCGCGGCGGGAACTTATCTGCCGTCCGGCAATGTCTCCAAGCTGGCGTTTCTGTTCGTTGCGACCGTAGGGCTGCTCTCGCTGCCTCACACCGGCAAGATACAGATCTCACGGGCTCCCCATATCGTGAGCCGCATCGCTGCGACGCCCAGGCATATCGTCGTTCGCCATGTCGTTGCAGCAATCGTGCGCGCGGCGCCGGTTGCGCCGTCGGCATTCGACAAGGAAGCGGCGATGACGCCCGGCGCGCTGATGAACCGCTGGGACCCTCTCATCGCAGACGCTGCGCGCCGCTTCGGCGTGTCGCAGGCGTGGATCCGTGCGGTGATGCGCATGGAAAGCGGCGGGCGAACCATGCTCGAGGAAAACATACCCATCACGTCCGACAAGGGCGCCATGGGGATCATGCAGCTGATGCCCGAAACCTATGCGGAGATGCGGGCACAGTTCCGGCTGGGTGCCGATCCCTACGATCCGCACGACAATGTTTTCGCGGGCGCGGCCTATCTTCGCTGGCTCTATCTGAAATATGGATTTCCCGCGATGTTCGCCGCCTACAATGCGGGACCGGGCGAACTCGACGACCATCTCCAGAACGGCCGCGACCTGCCGGCCGAGACGCGAGCCTATGTCGGCGGCGTAGCCTCCATTCTTGCGGGTGGCGGACGGCACGGCTCCGCGCGCGCGATGCTGACGCGCCCCGATGGCGCGCCCATCATGATCGACGTGGCCGCGGTCCAGTCGATCCGCCGGCCGCTGCCCGGCGAATATGCCGACAGCGTGCAATCCGTCATCAGCGTGGGAAGAATGCGCCAGGGCGTGCGCGAGAGCGTCGCCGCGGCCAGCGCGATCCTGAGACTCCACGGCGGGATTTAAGCGGCCTGCAGTTTATTGATGCCTGGCAGGCCCTTAACCACCAATCGCGATTGACAATCAGTCGCAACTGACCTACATATCCCCAGCATTTCAGGGTCCAAATTGGATGATCGTCTGCGTCTGCAATAGGCTCAATGAAACCCGGGTCCGCATGGCCATTCGCGCCGGCGCAGGCTCGGCGGACGAGGTCTATGCCCGTTGCGGGGTCGAAAGGAATTGCGGCCGATGCCAGGACGAAATCGAGGACCTGCTGGACGAAGCACAAGGGGCAGAAGCGCCGCTGACCAGGGCGGCGTAGGGCCGGCGCCGGTCGCCTCGGTTGCGGGCGACGCCAAAGTCATTGGCTTTCTCAATCTCGTCCTCAAGAACGAACTCACCTCCATCAACCAGTATTTCCTCCATTCGCGGATGCTCGCGGATTGGGGCCTCTCCGAACTCGCCAAGCACGAATACGAAGAATCCGTCGACGAGATGCGCCACGCCGACCGGCTGATCAAACGCGTGCTGTTTCTCGGCGGGCTGCCGAATCTGCAGGATCTCGGCAAGCTTCTGGTGGGCGAGAATGTCCGCGAAATCGTGGAATGCGACCTCAAGCTCGAACAGCGCTCCTATCCCGACCTCAAACATGCGATCGCGCATTGCGAGACCGTTCGGGATTACGTTTCGCGCGAACTCTTCGTCGCGATCCTCGAAAGCGAGGAAGAGCATATCGACTGGCTGCAGACGCAGCTCAGGCTGATCGAGCAGATGGGCATTCAGAATTTCGTGCAGCTTCAGACCAAACCCAACGAGTCCGGCGCGAGTTCGTAGCGGCTGCGTTCGAATGTCACGAGCCGGCGGCCGCGCGGCGGGCTTTGAAGCGCGGCGCAAGCTCCGCCATTGTCGCGGCGCGACGCGGCAATTCGATCAGTTCGAACATGGTGCCGTCGGGATCGCGAAGCCAGACAAGGCGCGCGCGGCCGATTTCCTCCGGCTTGTCCACGTTCACGATCCCGTGCGCCTTCAAAGAGGCGAACGTCGCGTCCATGTCCTCGACCGTCAGCGCGAACGCCGCCAGGCCGGGCGGGTTGCCTTCGGCGCGCGGCGATTTCCCGTCCGATTTCACCAGTTCGATCGCCGTGCCGCCGATGACGCCGAACACGCGGGGCAATTTCGGATCGTGGCGCAGATCGTCGAACACGTCGAAGCCCAGGACGTGCGTATAGAATTCGACGGAGCGGTCGAGATCGGTGACGCGGATCGCGATATGGGAAAGGCCCTTGACCGTGGCGACCGGCGTTGCGTCGAGTTTGGCGTTCATGGCCGTGTCCTTTGGTTTGCGGGTCGTCATTTGGCGATCCGGTGCGCCCCCAAGTCAAGCTCGTACGGGGCGCCACGATGTCATAGAATTGCAGGGGCGGGGGCACATCCCTGTCGAGGAGGGGCCATGAAATATTTTCCGGTTGCCGCGCTGCTGGTGTGTGCCGTCATAGGCAGCGCGCTCGCGAAGGACGCGCCGCTCTACAAGACGCAGGACTGCGACAGGGAAACGGTCCAGATGGGCATGAATATGTGCGCCTACGCCAATCTCGATGCGGCGAACGTGGCGTTGAACGGGATCTATCAAAAGCTGATGGCGCAGCAGACGGATGCGAAATCCAAGGACCAGCTGAAAGATCTCGAACGCGCCTGGATCGCCTATCGCGACAAGGAATGCGCGTGGGAAATTGGACCGCAGCAGGACGGCGGTTCGATCTGGCCGATGGACATGGACATTTGTCTCAAGGACAAGACCGACGTGCATCTCCGCGAACTCAACCACATGCTCGATTGCCCCGAAGGCGACGTGACCTGCAGGAAATAATACCAACGGTCGTAGCTATTGATCGTCCGGCCCCCACCCGGCTCGCGCTCTGTGTTTGGCACCCGTCGCTTGCCAGGCTCGCCGGCCTCCCCGCGAGGGGGAGGCGAACCTTTTGTTTTTCATCTCCCCCCTGCGGGGAGGTCGATCCGTCGTAGCGAAGCAACGCGCAGCGAAGACGGACCCGCCTACGCTGAAGCTACGGCGGGCGAGAAGAGCTAAAGACTTGTCCGCCGTAGCCTTGGCGAAGGCGGATCGGGTGGGGGGAGTTGTCAACAAAGGCCATTTGTATGAGAGAGGCCGGCCCTAGCGGCCTTTGAACACGGGCTCGCGTTTCTCCACGAAGGCGCGTGCGGCTTCGCGGTGATCTTCGGTCGCGCCCGTGTGGATGTGATGGGTCGCTTCGAGGTCGAGGCAATCGTCGGTTTCGCCGGCAGCCGCTCGATTGAGATTCTCCTTCATGTAACGATAGGCAACGCGGGGGCCGGACGCGAGCCGTGTGGCAATCTCCATCGTCTTCTTTTCCAGTTGATCGGCTGGCACCACCCAATTGACGAGGCCGAGCCGCAGCGCCTCCTTCATGTCGACGCGCTCGGAAAGAAAATAGAGCTCGCGCGCCTTGGCGGTGCCGACGAGCTGGGTGAGGAAATAGGTCCCGCCATAGTCGCCGGAAAAGCCCACGCGTGCGAACGCCGTCGTCATCACGACGTTTTCCGACGCAATGCGCAGGTCGCAGGCCAGCGCGAGCGCAAGTCCGGCGCCTGCGGCCGCGCCGGGCAGCGAGGCGAGCGTCGGCTTCGGCATCTTGTGCAACCGGCCCGCCGTCGCGCGCTGGCTGATGCGCTGCGCATGGATGCGGCTGTCGATGTCGAGGCGCGCGCCGCCCGCGTTCTGTTCGGCCATGCCCTTCACGTCGCCGCCGGCGCAAAAGCCGCCGCCGGCACCCGTGAGCACCACGCAGCCCACCTCGCCGTCCGTCTCGCATTGCGCGAGCACGTCGCCCAGTGCCTTCAGCATGTCCTGGCTCAGCGCGTTGCGCCGTTCCGGGCGATTCATGGTGACGATGGCGACCCCATGCTCGATGCGGGCGATGAGGTCCTGGGTGCCGGTTTCAAGCGGACGTCCGGTCATGGCGGGTCTCCCTTTTGGGAAAGCGTTGCATGGCGGAGGCCCCGCGGAAAGGGCCAGAAAACCTGCGATTTTCGGGGTTTTTGAGGGCCGGCAGCGGCCGTCCGATAGGGTGCCGGCCTGCCGGGTGCAAGGTTTGGAACCATTCGTCCCGCGCATGGCCGCCATCGGTTGCGCCGCAGCAAAGCCGCCCTATCTGTTGGGCGTGGCCGGTTAACATGGGTTTACCAGGTGCCCGGCCCAGTGGAGAGGCACATGACTACCAATTCTAACAACGGCGAAATCTTCGGCGCCAATGCGCTCACTTTCGCCATCATCGCGGGCGCCGCGTTTCTGATGCTCGCTTCGATCACTGCACCGATTGCAGTCGGCTCGGCGGCTTCCGCTCAGGCGGCGAGGCCGTCGATCGAAACGGTGGTGGTGACGGCGCCGCGTCTGGCGGAGAACTCGTAAGCGGGAATCGCGCGTATCCCGCGCTCATTCCTCGCCGGGAACTTCGTCGATCGCCACGTCGTGGCCCCACAACCGCTCGATGTGGGCGGCGACCAGTTCCTTGGTCGAGTCGTGAAGCGGAATTCCGCGATGCATGCGGTGCGCAAGAAAGAGCTTGCGGTCGCTTTTGAGATTTGCGCCGATGACCTGGATGTTTGGGTCGGCCGAGCTCACGTCGTATTGGCGCGCTAGCGCTGAACGCACGCGGCGGTATCCGCCTTCGTTGTGGATCGCGGAGACCTTGTAGATCGAGTCCTCGGCGCGATCGAACAGCTGGAACAGCCGGAAATCGCGGATCAGCTTCGGGCTCAGGAACTGATCGATGAAGCTTTCGTCGCGATAATTCGCCCAGCCATCCTTGAGGACGCCTATCCAGTCGCCCGCGCCGGCGATCTGCGGGAACCAGTCGCGGTCTTCCTCGGTCGGCTCGGTGCAGATGCGCTTGATGTCCGCCATCATCCCGTAACCCAGCGCATAGGGATTGAGGCCGGAGTAGCGCCGGTCGTCGAATTCCGGCTGGAATACGACGCTCGTATGACTGTGCAGGAATTCGAGCAGCGAGCCTTCGTCGATCTGGCCCTTGTCGTAGAGCGCGTTCATCAGCGTGTGATGCACGAAGGTGGCGCAGCCCTCGTTCATCATCCTGGTCTGGCGCTGGGGATAGAAATATTGCGACAGGTTGCGCACGATGCGCAGCATCTCGCGCTGCCAGGGTTTCAGCACCGGGGAATGTTTCTCGAGGAAATAGAGGATGTTTTCCTCGGGCAGCTTCATCTCGCCGCTGGAGTCCTCCTCGGGATCGATCGCCGGCGAGACGGATGGCGGTTCGACGCCGGCGGGCAGCGTGCGCCACAATTCGTTGTAGGAATCTTCCTCATATTCCATCCGCTGACGGCGCTTTTCCAGCATGCGCTCCTTCGACGGTTTGGGCGGCCGGCGGTAGCGGAACACACCCTGATCCATCAGTGCATGGGCGGAATCGAGAATGGCTTCGACTTCGTCGCGGCCCTGGCGCTCTTCGCAGACCTGGATGTAGCGTTTCGCGAAGGCGAGATAGTCGAGGATGCCTTCGGCATTTGTCCACTGCCGGAACACATAATTGTTCTTGAAGAAATGATTGTGGCCGAAGGCGGCATGCGCGATGACCAGCGTTTGCATCGTCATCGTGTTTTCTTCGAGCAGATAGGAGATGCAGGGGCTCGAATTGATCACGATCTCATAGGCGAGCCCACTGTAGCCGCCCCGGTACATCGCCTCTTCGCGGGCGAACAGCTTGCCGAACGACCAGTGATTGTACATCAGCGGCATGGCGAGCGAGGAATAGGCATCGAGCATCTGCTCGGACGAAATGACCTCGATCTGGTTGGGATAGATGTCGAGCTTGAGTTCGCCGAGCGCGATTTCCTCGATCGCCTTGTAGACGCGATCGAGCGTCGCGAAGTCCCACTCCGGCTCCGTGAAGAGCAGTTTGCCGCTCATCACGCCGTCTCCGACTTCTTGAACAACTCGCGGAAGACCGGGAAAATGTCGGCCGGCTTGGAAATGCGCTTGGTGGCGAAATTGGGCCACAATTCCGCGACCGTGCGATAGGCGCGCCACAGTTCGGCGCCGGAATCCTCGCTGGCGAAAACTTCCATCTCGCGTTCGTCGAGGATTTCGATATAGGCGTAATATTGGCAGAGCGGCATGATATCGCCGTTCAGCATCTCCACGCAGCGGCGCGCATCGCCCGATTGGGTGTAGCCGTCGGAAGCCTGGGCGGCATAAATGTTCCAGTCCGCCGTGGCGTAGCGCGCCTTCTGGATTTCCAGCATCTTGTCGAGCGCGGTGGAGACGATCGTGCCGCCGGATTGCCGCGAGTAGAAGAATTCCTGTTCATCGACTTCTTGTGCATCGTGCGTGTGGCGGATGAAGACGATGTCCACCCGCTTGTAGCGCCGCTTCAGGAACAGGTGCAGCAGCATATAGAAGCGCTTGGCGAGGTCCTTCTCCCGCTCGCCCATCGAACCCGACACGTCCATCAGGCAGAACATGACGGCCTGGCTGGTGGGCACGGGCTGCTCGGTGAAGGCGTTGAAGCGCACATCGATGGGATCGATGAAGGCGATCCATTTGCGCTTGGCGTTCGCCTTGGCGATTGCTTCCTTGAGCGCCGCAATCCCGGATCGCGTTTCCGCGCTTTGCGGGTCTTCGCGCTCGAGCGCGTCGAGTTCCTCCTGCAACGCCTGGACGTCGCTTTCGGTCGGTCGCTTGAGCGCGATGCGGCGACCGAAGGAATTGCGCATCGTGCGGATCAAATTGATCTGGGTCGGAGAGCCTGCCGTGGATATGCCGGCGCGCTTCCAGATGCGGCTGGGCGTCTCCTTGAGCGTGGTGCGCACGAGATTGGGCAGTTCGAGATCCTCGAAGAAAATGTCGAGAATCTCGTCCTGCGTCATGGTGAATTCGAAATCGTCTTCGCCATCGCCCGAATCGCTCGCCTGCTTGCCCCGCCCGCCGTCCTCGCCCGAGCGCGGCTTCTTGATCTCGTCGCCGGGCGAAAATTCCTTGTTGCCGGGCAGCACGAAATCCCGTTCGCCGCCCGCTTTCGGATCGAGCCGGAAGCGGGGTTCGCGCGTACCCTTGGTGGAAATCTTGATCTTGCGGTCTTTGCCGAGATCGGCGACGGCGGAATCCTTCAGGGATTTCTGCACCGCCTCGCGGATTTGCGCCCGCGCGCGGCGCAGAAATCGCTGCCGGTTGGCAAGACTTTTGCCCTTGGGATTGAGACGCCGGTCGATGAAGTGGGTCATTGGATTGGGCCTCGGCGTCCCGCCCAGTTACCCCGCCTTGTTGACACGCATGTACCATTCCACGAGCCGGCGCACCTGGCGCGCCGTGTAGCCGCGCGCAAGCATGCGCTTGACGAACTCGTTGTGCTTGGTCTGCGTATCATTGTCCTTCTTCGACTCGAAGCTGATGACGGGGAGCAGATCCTCCACCTGCGTGAACATCCGCTTTTCGATGACGGTGCGGATTTTCTCGTAAGCCGTCCAGGCCGGGTTCTTGCCGTCGTTCTGGGCGCGGTAGCGCAGCGAGAACTTCACCACTTCGTTGCGGAAGTCCTTGGGATTGGCGATGCCGGCCGGCTTTTCGATCTTGGACAGTTCGTTGTCGAGCGCCGAGCGGTCCAGCAGCTGGCCGGTGTCGGCGTCCTTGAAGTCCTGGTCCTCGATCCATGCATCGGCATAGGCGATGTAACGATCGAACAGGTTCTGGCCGTATTCGCCGTAGGATTCGAGATAGGCCTTCTGGATTTCCTTGCCGATGAATTCGGCATAGCGCGGCGCCAAATCCGCCTTGATGAATTCGAGATATTTCTTTTCGACCTCGTCCGCGAACTGTTCGCGCTTAAGCGACTGTTCCAGCACCAGCATCAGGTGCACGGGGTCGGCGGCGATCTCCGTCACGTCGTAGTTGAAGGTCTCCGACAGCGTCTTGTAGGCGAAGCGCGTCGAAATCCCCGTCATGCCTTCGTCGACGCCGGCCGCGTCCTTGTATTCCTGCAAGGTCTTGGCCTTGGGGTCGGTATCCTTCAACTTCTCGCCGTCATAGACGCGCATCTTGGAGGTAAGGTTCGAGTTCTCGTGCTCCTTGAGGCGCGTCATGACGCAGAATTTGGCCAGCATCTCGAGCGTTTCGGGCGCGCAACGCGTGTTGCCGAGTTCGCTCGCCTGCAGCAGCTTCCTGTATATCTGGGTCTCTTCGGTGACGCGCAGCGAATAGGGAACGGTCACGACGCAGATGCGGTCGAGGAACGCCTCGTTGTTGCGGTTCGCCTTGAACACCTGCCATTCGGCTTCGTTCGAGTGCGCGAGAATGACGCCGTTGAACGGAATGGCGCCGAGTGTCTCGGTACCGATGTAGTTGCCTTCCTGGGTCGCGGTCAGCAGGGGATGCAGCACCTTGATGGGCGCCTTGAACATCTCGACGAATTCGAGCAGGCCCTGGTTCGACCGGCAGAGGCCGCCCGAGAAGGAATAGGCGTCGGGATCGTTCTGGCTGAAATGTTCGAGCTTGCGGATATCGACCTTGCCCACCAGCGAGGAGATGTCCTGGTTGTTGTCGTCGCCCGGTTCGGTCTTGGCGATGGCGAACTGGCGCAGCTTGGACGGATAGATGCGCGCCACTTCGAATTTCGAGATGTCGCCGCCGAATTCGTCGAGGCGCTTGACGGCCCAGGGGCTCATCACGCCGGTCAGGCGGTGACGCTCGATGCCGTAACGGTCGGCGAGCAGCGAGCCGAGTTCGGCGGAGCGGAACAGGCCCAAAGGCGATTCGAAAACGGGGCTGATGTCGTCGCCGGCCTTCAATACAAAGATCGGATGCTTCTCCATCAGATCCTTGAGCCGTTCGGCGAGGGAGGATTTGCCGCCGCCGACGGGCCCCAGCAGATAGAGAATCTGGCGCTTCTCTTCGAGGCCCTGCGCGGCGTGCTTGAAGTAGCCGACGATCCGCTCGACCGTGTCTTCCATGCCGTAGAAGCCTTCGAAGGCCTTGTACATTTTGATGGTGCGATTGAAGAAGAGGCGGCTGAGCCGCGAATCCTGGGCGGTGTCGACCAGTTCGGGCTCTCCGATCGCCGACACGATCCGTTCGGACGGGCTCGCATAGAGCATTTTGTCGTCGCGGGCGGCGAGGAGCCAATCGCGAAGACTCATCGTTTCGAAGCGCTCGCGCGCATAGTCGCGGGAGAAAATATCGAATACGTCAAGCGTGCTCATCTGTACCGATCTCCTTGTACGTCACGCACGCCCTCCTGATTAAAGAGATCGTGCCCCTTAGCGGACATGACAAGACAGGCGAAGCCCTTGCTGATCGAAAATCCTCTCACTGCCCCGTGAAGTAATCCTTAACCAAGCCCATCCGTTCCATTGCGTATGCCCCTCGCGCACACAAAACCCCACATTCGCGCGGGTTTCGCGCGATTGCCTCTCCCTGAACTCCCAAGTTCTTGTTCGACACCTTCGACGGCCCTGATTCGGCGAAATCGCGCGAGCGATCTCAGGCACAATCGATTTGCCGGGATTGTAACCCTGTTTGCCGCTTTCCCAAAGAGCGCAAGCGCGCATTCTTGACTGCGCAGGCGTGCATTCTCGCCGCATGTCGCATTTCGGCCATTGAAAGCGCACAGACTGTCACGATGGAAATCGGCCGGCGGCAACCGCGCTTAATTGCGTGGCTGCGCGTTCACGAATGTTACCAACGTATTCCCGAAATCTTGCGGGCAGTCGGGCCGGAAGGCTGCCAAAGCTCGCAGAAATGCTTGCAGAACCGGGCTTCCTTCGTCCAAGCTTCGTCCATGGACGAGGTCACGATCTCGGTGAGGGCGGCCAAACCCGGCGATGCGGCTGGCGTCGCGCGCGTATACATCGAATCCTGGCACGACACCTATCCGTCCATCCTTCCGACCCAGCTTCTTTGCGCCATGACGCCGAAGGGCCAGACGGCGCGTTGGCAGGCGGCAATTCGCGCGCGGGGGCGGGAGCAGGTTCTGGTGGCGGAAGCCGAGCGATTCGGAATCCTCGGCATGACGAGTTTTGGGCCGTCCCGCGATTCCGGTCTCGGGTTCGACGGCGAAATCTACACGCTCTATGTCGACCCCTCCTTTTTCGGGCAGGGCGTCGGGCGTGCATTGCTGCGCCAGGCGTTCGGCGCGCTCGGCGCGCGCGGATATTCGTCCTGCGTGATCTGGGCCCATGCGCGCAACCCGGCGCGCTTCTTCTATGAAAAACTGGGCGGACGGCTGATCGCGGAACGCACGGCGCGCATGATGGGCGATGCGGTTCCGGAGGCGGCATTCGGCTGGCGCCGGCTCGCGCTGGCGGAGCGCAGCCCCGTCCGCTGATCCCGGATATCAGCTCACGCCGCGAAAGAACCTCGACCAGCGTAGCGCCGACAGCCAGCCCGAGATCGGCGTGGCGTTGAGGAAGTCGTAGGAGCCGACCACGAATTCCGCCCGGCCCATCAGGTTCGCAACCGGCACGAAGCCCACGCCGCCGTCATTCGCGGCCACCCGGCTGTCCAGAGAATTGTCGCGATTGTCGCCCATCATGAAGACGGTGCCCTTGGGCACGACGAAGACCTGCGTATTGTCGAGCGGGCCCGCCCATGTCCATTTGTAGATCGGATGTTCGCGGCCGCCCGGCAAGGTTTCGATATAGCGCGGAACGCTGGTCATGCTTCCGTCTTCGCCTTCGACATCGCCCGAGCCGGCGCGGCGCAAAGCGAGTTCCTGCCCGTTGATCCAGAGCCTGCCGTCCTTCATCTGCACGCGGTCGCCGGGAAGTCCGATCGCTCGTTTCACGTAATTGACGTGGGGATCGCGCGGCAGGCGGAAGACGACAACGTCGCCGCGCTCAGGCAGGCTGCCGAACAGCCGCCCGGACGACGGCGGCAGCAGATTGAACGGAACGGAATAGCTGCTGTAGCCATAGGGAAACTTTGCCGCGATCAGTGCATCGCCGATGGCGATCGTGGGCTCCATCGAGCCGGTGGGCACATAAAATGGTTGCGCTCCGGCCGTGGTCGACGCGAGCACCAGCGCAAAGACGGCGGCAGGTTCCGCGCTCCAGCGCAGGAATGCGCCGACGCGCCGCGTCAGCGGCGCGGCCTTCCGCCAAAACTTTTCGGCATGGCCCAGCCCGCCGGCAATCAACGCGTCAATGGCTTTTCGGACCTGTTCGAGCATGACCAAACTCCGGCACCTCCTGTTCGGAGTGCAAGCGCGCATTGTCGAGCAAAGGGCCTGACCGCGCAATCGGCTTGCCGCAGCCGGGCCACTTAGGCGTTAATCGGCAAATCGGCCAAGTCTGAAGGCCGCCAGATCGAGTTTGCTGGCCCCCTGGACAATCAATTGTGACAGTGCCTCTCCGATCGCCGCCGAATGCTTGAACCCATGGCCCGAGCAGGCGGACACGAGGACGACGTTATCCATGCCGGGATGTCTGTCGATGACGAAGCCCGCGTCGGGCGTGACGGTGTAGAGGCAGGTTTCCGCGCGGAGGCAGCGATCGGAGATTCCGGGGATGTTCCCCGCGATCAAATCTCTGTGCATGGCCGATGCGTCGCCGGCGCCGACATGGCTGCCGACATCGTCCGCGTTTGTCGTCGCGTCATAGGTCTCGTTGGCGACCTTCATGCCGCCGCGCGCGCCATCGACGGCCGGGAAACCGTTGATCGACTTTCCGGCGTCCCGGATTTCCCAAATGAAGATGGGAAAGCGGGTCGGCAGGAACGGCTCGATCGGTCCGTCAACGTCGAACCAGAAAAGCGTCTGGCGGAACACCTTGAAGTGACGGGAATGCGTCACATCCAGGAAGTCCGGGAGCCACGGTCCCACCGTCACGATCGCGTTCTTTGCGAGATAGGAATTCTTGTCGGTTTCGACTGCGACGGCGCTACCCGAGCGGACCATCCGGATCATTTTCTCGGATGTGTGAATCTCGGCGCCGAGCTTTTCTGCGAGCTGCAATTGACTGCGGATGCAATCTTCGGGCCTCAGATATCCGGCGCCCGGTTCGAAATAGCCGGCTTCGCCGTCACGGACGCGGAATTGGGGAAACCGCTTTCGAATCCCGGCAGCGTCCAGAAGCTCATGGGGAATACCGTATTTCCCGGCGGCCGAGATCGTGTTCCGGAAGAACCCCGGAACATGGATATGGGATTCCGCATCGGGGCTCGAAATGATGAGGCCGCCGGCGATGTTGAGGAGCCTGGCGCCCGTTTCCTGCTCGATCTCCCGCCAGATTTCGTGCGAGCGCCGGACGATCGGCGTGTAGTGGTGGCCTTCGCCGATCGCGAGGCGCGTGATCCGCGTGTCGCCATGCGACGATCCGAGCCCGTGCGGAGGGGAATATCGATCGATCCCCAGCACCTTGTTGCCCGCTTTGGCCAATTGATAGATCGTGGCGCTTCCCATCGCGCCGAGACCGACAACGATCGTGTCGTACTCCCGCGACAGGCGCCCGCCCACTATTCGTCCTTCCAGTCTTTCGGCCGGATGAAGTCCGTGAGCGCGCCTTCGCCGGGCGCTGTGTCGCGCCAATGCGCCACGTCGAAATCGAGCACGGCGAGCGCGCAGGTGGGAAACTTGCCGCGCATTTGATCGAGCCGCGCGCGCTCGTCCGGCTCTGAGGATTTGCGCGCGAGCGCGATGGCGCAATCTTCGAGCCCCGGATTGTGACCGATCGCGAGAAGTGTGCCGGTGTCGTCGCCTGCCGCGTGCACATGCTTGAGGATCGTTCGCGGCGAAGCGAGATAGAGGGGCTTGAGGAATTCGACGGGCGGCGAAGTGTCGAATTCCGCCGCGGCGAGATTCCAGGTTTCGACCGTGCGGAGCGCCGTCGAGCAAAGAATAAGGTCGGGCATGTAACCCCGGATATGCATCATTGCGGCCAGGCGCGGCGCATCGGTCCTGCCGCGTGGATTGAGCGCGCGGCCGAAATCGTCGGTCTTGTCGTCGCCGGGGACGGCCTTTGCGTGCCGCAGGAGAAGAAGCCGCTTCACAAGATCTGGTACCGCGCTCGCGCGCCACGATCGAGCGCCGCCGCAACGAGCCGCTCGATTCCGAGCGCACGTCGCAACAACTCGATCACCCGCACCTCTTCCAGCATCACGCGCGAATCCGTGAGCGCCACTTCGAGCGCCAGCCAATAAGCGGTCTCGCGCAGATGCTCCGGCAGCGCGTCCTTGATCAGTCCGAGAACCGCTTCAAGGCCGTCTTCTTCCTGAAGAATGGAGCCGCATTCCTGCGATATGGCGACCAGCCGCTCTTCCTCGAAATCGGCAAAGACGGGCAGGCTCTTGATCAGCGTTCCGATCGTGCGCAGCTCTTTTTCGTTCATGCTGCCGTCGGCGGCGGCCACGACCACCATCACGTAGATGAGCGCCGAATGATGGCTGATTGTCGGCGTGGCAAGGTCCATGAATTCGGGAGTCCTTTGTCGCGCGCGACTTTAATGCGGCTTGACCGGCCCGGGCAAGGCGCGGCAATGCTTCGCGCCTGTAACAAACCGGCTCGCGGCGCATGGCAACGAACAAGAAGCCCGGCAAATGGCGTTCCCGCACGCAAGCGGTTCGCGGCGGCCAGAGGCGCACGGAGTTCCAGGAGACGGCCGAAGCCCTGTTCCTGACGTCGGGCTATGCCTATGAGTCCGCCGAAGAAGCCGAGGCCCGTTTCAAGGGCGCCGACGGCTTCACCTATACGCGCTACGGCAATCCCACGACTTCCATGTTCGAGGCGCGCATGGCCGCGCTCGAAGGTGCGCCTGCCGCGCGTGCTACGGCAAGCGGAATGGCGGCCGTGACGGCGACGTTCCTGTGCATCCTGCGCACGGGCGATCATGTGGTGGGCGCCAGGGCGATGTTCGGCGCCTGCCGCTATGTGATCGAGGAAATCCTGCCGCGCTTCGGCATCACGAATACCTTGGTCGATGGCCACGATGTCTCGCAATGGCAAGCCGCGATCCGGCCGCAAACGAAAATACTGTTCCTCGAGACGCCGGCCAATCCCACTTTGGCGATCGTCGATCTCAGGGCGGTTGCGGACATCTCAAGGCGTGCGGGCGCGCTCCTCGTCGTCGACAACGCCTTTGCCAGCCCGGTGCTGCAGCGGCCCATGGAATTCGGCGCCGACATCGTCGTGCATTCCTCGACCAAATATATCGACGGCCAGGGCCGCTGCCTGGGCGGCGTGGTCCTGTGCCGGGAAGATTTCCTCAAGGACCATCTGCAGGTTTTCCTGCGCAATACGGGTCCGGCGATGAGCCCGTTCAATGCCTGGGTGCATCTGAAGAGTCTCGAAACGCTCGATTTGCGCATGCGGGCGCACAGTGCGGGTGCAGGCGCGGTCGCCGATTTCCTGGCCGGCAAAAACAAGGTCGCCCGCGTCCTGTATCCGTTCCGCGCCGATCATCCCCAGCACGATCTGGCCCGGGCACAGATGGAAGCGGGCGGCGGCGTGGTGACGTTCGAACTCGACGGCGGCAGGGCCGCCGCGTACCGCTTCGCCAACGCGCTCAAGCTGATCGACATTTCGAACAATCTGGGCGACACGAAAAGCCTGATCACCCATCCGGCGACCACCACCCACCAGCGGCTTTCGCCGGAAGCGCGCGCGGGCCTGGGCGTGACCGAAGGGATGATCCGGCTGTCGGTCGGCCTCGAAGACCCGGCCGATCTTTGCGAAGATCTGGCCGGCGCGCTCGCTGCAGTCTGACGGAGGCAATCGATGTCGAACCACAAAGCCGCATTGCACTGGACGCGCACCAGCGCGGATTTCACTTATGAGAGTTACAACCGCGCGCACGAAGTTCATTTCAAGAACGGCGCCATCCGGCTCGCGGCGTCTTCCGCGCCCGAGTTCAAGGGTGATGCGGAGCGCGTCGATCCCGAAGAGGCCTATGTCGGTTCGCTCTCGTCCTGTCACATGCTGACCTTCCTTGCCGTCTGCGCCCGCAAGCGAATCGTGGTCGACCAGTATGACGACGATGCGGATGGCCATCTCGCGAAAGGCGCGAATGGAAGGTTGTGGATGGCGCATGTGACCTTGCGGCCGCGCGTCCGGTTCGGGGCGGGAATGAATGTCGACGCGGCCACGCTCGCCGATATTCACCACAAATCGCATGAGGAATGCTTCATCGCGAACTCGGTAAAAACCGAAGTGACCGTGGAGCCACAGTCCTAGTCCGCGTCGTTAACCTGCGGGTCTGTCCGCGCTTGCGCCGCGGGCAGCAAGCCTGCGATAATCCCGATATGGAACAGCGACAACAACCGACCCTCCGCCGCCGCAGCGCCAACGACCATCTGGTCTATGAGCGCGTCACCCGCGGCATCCGCGTTCTCGTGCGCCCCGCGTTTCTCGACGATCAATCCGATCCGGACTCGAGCCGCTATCTGTGGTCGTACACGGTGACGATTGAAAACAAGGGCGCCGAAACGGTGCAACTGATGTCGCGCTATTGGCATATCACCGATGCCGTGGGCCATATCCAGGAAGTGCGCGGGCCGGGCGTCGTCGGCGCGCAGCCGGTGCTCGAACCGGGCCAAGTCTTCGAATATACCAGCGGCTGCCCCCTGCCGACGGCATCGGGCGCGATGGCCGGGCGCTACCAGATGCAGGCCGCATCGGGCGAGGCGTTCGAAGCGGAAATCCCGGCTTTCCTTCTTGAAAGTCCGCATGAGCGGCGCCAGATCCACTGACAGCCGGGCCGCAAGTTGATCCAGCGCCTCTTTTGGGGCGTAAATCCGGCATCCGCAATTCCCGATGAGACAATCCATGGCGCCCGCTTCGAAGACTTCGCTCCGTCCGGCGCGTCCCGCCGTTGCGGAACCCAGGCCAACCCGCGCGCAAGCCGAAGCCGCCATCCGCACGATGCTCCGCTGGGCCGGCGACGATCCGGATCGCGAAGGCCTGCGCGAAACGCCCGCCCGCGTGGCGCGGGCCTATGAGGACTGGTTCTCCGGCTACAAGGAAGATCCCGAGGAATATCTGTCGCGCACCTTCGAGGAAGTCGAAGGCTATGACGATATGATCGTGCTGAAGGACATCCGTTTCGAATCCCATTGCGAGCATCATCTGGCGCCCATCATCGGGCGTGCCCATGTCGGCTATCTGCCGATCAACAAGGTCGTGGGCATCTCCAAGCTCGCGCGTGTGGTCGAGGCCTATGCGCGCCGCCTGCAGGTGCAGGAGAAGATGAACGCGCAGATCGCGCGCTGCATCCAGAAGGTGCTGGAGCCGAAAGGCGTGGCCGTCGTGATCGAGGCGGCGCACCAATGCATGACCACGCGCGGCGTCCACAAACATGGCGTCAGCATGGTCACCTCCACCATGCTCGGCGATTTTCGCAAGAACCCGCTGACGCGGCGCGAATTCCTCAGCGTGATCGGCAATCCGGCCTCGAATTTCGACGGCTGATGTATGAGCGACGCGCCGGCCTCGCTCGGCCTCGTCGAGCGGCTTGTCGCCTTCGACACGACGAGCCGAAATTCCAATCTTGAACTGATCGATTTCGCGCAAGATATTCTCGTGCGCGCGGGCGGGCGCTGTCGGCGCACCTATGACGCGAAAGGCGCCAAAGCCAATCTGTTCGCGACCTTCGGCCCCGAGGCGCCGGGCGGCTACGTGCTCTCCGGACACACCGACGTCGTGCCCGTGGACGGCCAGGATTGGTCGAGCGACCCGTTCAAACCCGAAATCCGCGACGGCAAGCTGTTCGGCCGCGGCACGGCGGACATGAAGGGGTTTGTGGGCGCCGCACTTTCCTTCGCGGATCACATCGGCCGTGCCGCGCTGAAACGGCCGGTCCATTTCGCGCTGTCTTATGACGAAGAAGTGGGATGCGCGGGTGTGCGCGGATTGCTCGACGATCTGGCGCAAAGCGGCATCAAGCCGGCGCTCGCCATCATCGGCGAACCTACAGGCATGAAAATCGTGGGCGCGCACAAATCGGGTGCCGTGCTCTACACCCATTGCCGCGGGCGCGAGGGCCATTCGAGCGCGCCCGGCAAAGGCGCCAGTGCCGTGATGATGGCGGGCGAGTTCGTCGCCTTCCTCGAAACGCTGGGCGGCGAGTTGCAGAGCGACCGCGACCCGCGCTTCGATCCGCCCTACACGACGCTCCAGGCGAATATGATCTCGGGCGGAACGGCTGTGAACGTGCTGGCCCGCGAAGCATGCATCACCTGGGAATGTCGCGCGCTTCCCGATCGCGATCCAGAAGCGGTCCTGGCGCGCATCCGCACCCATGCCGACGGCGCGATCCTCGCCAAATATCGCGCGCATGCGCCCGAAGCGCGGATCGACACGGAACTGCATGCGAGTTACCCGGGCCTCGTGCTCGATCCGGATTCGCCGGCGATCGCTTTCGCGCGCGAAGTGAGCGGGGCCAATTCGGTCGAGACCGTCGCCTATGGCACGGAAGCGGGATTGTTCCAGCAGGCGGGAATTCCCGCCGTCGTGTGCGGACCGGGCTCCATCGACCAGGCGCACAAGGCCGACGAATTCGTAGCGCTGTCCGAGCTTGCGGCATGCGAGAATTTCCTGCGCCGCGTCATCGCCCGCGCGTCCGCCTGAGAGCGGCAACAGGCAGCGCCGACAACAGCGCTAATGCCGGCCGAATTTCGGCTCCCGCTTTTCGCCGAAGGCGGCCAGGGCCTCGGCGTGGTCGGCACTTTTCACCAGCGCTTCGAATTCCTTCTGCAACGCCTCCGCGGCTTCGGCAGGCGGCAGATCGATCGCCCGGGACGCAATCCGCTTCGTCGCCTCGACCGAAAGCGGGGCGCGAGAGGCGATGCGCTCGGCAAGCGCGAGCGCGGCGGCGGCAAGATCGGCCGGTGCGTGTATACCGGTCACCAATCCGTATCGTTCCGCGGTCGCGGCGTCGAAGGGCGAGCCCGTCAGCAGCATGTGCTTGGCGCGGCCCGTGCCGATCAGGCGCGGCAGGCGCCACGCGGACGCGATCAATCCGACATTCACGGCCGCGCACACGAACTGCGCTTCGGTCGACGCGATGCGGATGTCGCAGCACAGCGCGAGTTCAAGGCCGCCGCCCGCGGCCCAACCGTTGACGGCGGCGATGACGGGCAGGCGAAAGCCTTCGAGCCGGTCGAGCAGTTTCGCAAAGCTTGCGGTCGCAGCGCCTTCGCCGGTCTTGAGGGCTGTCGCGCGCTCCTTCAAATCGTCACCGCTGCAGAAGGCCCGGCCGCGCCCCGTGACGACCACGGTACGAATTGCGGGATCGCGCGCGATGGTGTCGAGTTTTTCGAGGAATGCCGCCCGCATGGCGCTTCCCAGCGCGTTGGTGGGCGGATTGTCGATCTCGATGAGGGCGACGTTCTTCCCGACAAACGTGCAATGCACTCCCGCAGCGGCCATGGATCAGGTTCCTGTTGCCGGCCCCGAACTAATCATTCTGCCCACTCGGCGAGCCAGTCCGCGATCGCCTGCGGCGTCATCGCGCGCGCATCGGCGAGCGCCGCCATGTGGCCCCGGTCGATCAGCGTACCGTCGGGCTCGGCGATCAACACGCTCGGCAATTCATCGATCCGCGCCGTGATTCCAAAGCGCGCGGGAATCTGCAGGTTCATGTCGGCCCGCCCGACGTCGACATTGACGGTCACATAATGCGCCTCGACGAAGCGCCTCACTTCCGGCAACTCCATCACGCCCGCAAAGATACGGCAATCGGCGCACCAATTGCCGCCAAGGTCTATCAGCACCAGCTTGTGTTCGGCTTTGGCGCGCGCGAAGGCGGCATCGACGGCCGCGTCGGCGTTCGCGTCTTCGTCATAGGGCCGGGCCGGCACAGAAAGTTCGTTCAGCGACGAGACGCTCGTCACTTCCAGCGAAGGTGCGGAGGCAGCCGGCAGAGCGGCGATGGATGCGATCGCAGCCGCCGCGAATAGAATTCGGTGCCGGCTCATCTCAAAGGCTCCCGTGTTTCACGCCGCCTTCAACCCGCGGCCTTCCAACAACGCATCGATCCGGGGGTCGCGCCCGCGGAACAGGCGATAGGCCTCCGCAAAGTCGCGCGTGCCGCCGGCGGAATATACGAATTCATAGAGCTTTTTCGCCGTCGCCGCATCGAACGCATCGCCCGTGTCCTTGAAGGCCTTGAAGCCGTCGGCGTCCAGCACCTCGGACCACAGATAGCTGTAATAGCCCGCGGAATAGCCGTCGCCGGAGAACACGTGGAGAAAATGGGGGCTTGCGTGGCGCATCGCGATCTCGCGGGGCATGCCGATCCGCGCCAGGCTCGCACGTTCGAATTCGCCCGGGTCGATGTCGCGTCCTTCGGGCACCGCATGGAAATCCAGATCGACAAAAGCGGATGCGAGAAACTCGACCGTATGGAATCCCTGATTGAAGTTCCGCGCGGCAACGAGCTTTTCGAGCAGCGCCTTGGGCATCGGCTTGCCCGTCTCGCTGTGCACGGCGAAACGCTCGAGGATCGCCGGCTCTTCCAGCCAATATTCGAAGATTTGCGACGGTAGCTCCACGAAATCCCGCGCCACATTCGTGCCGGACAGCCGCAGGAAGCGGACATTCGACAGGAGGCCGTGCAGCGCATGGCCGAATTCGTGGAACAGGGTGCGCGCTTCGTCGAAATTGAGGAGCGCAGGCCGGCCCGGCGAGGGCTTCGGGAAATTGCACACATTGACGATCAGGGGCTGGATCGGGCCGTCGAGGCGCTCCTGGTCGCGGAACGAACTCATCCACGCGCCGCCGCGCTTCGACGGTCGCGCGAAATAGTCGCCATAGAACAAACCCACATGCCCGCCCGCGCGCGTGATTTCCCACACGCGTACGTCCGGGTGATAGACGGGAACGTCGTGGCGCTCACTGGCCTCGACGCCGAACAGTCGCTGTGCGGTATGAAATGCCGCCTCGATCATTTTCGGCAATTGCAGATAGGGCATGATCTCGGCTTCATTGAGATCGAAGCGAGCCCTGCGCAGCCGCTCGGCATAGTAGCGCCAATCCCAGGCGGCGAGCTGAAAATTGCCGCCTTCTTCGGCGATGAGGGCCTGCAGCGCATCGCGTTCCTGGGCGGCGCGGGTCTTTGCCGGCGCCCACACGTCGTCGAGCAATTTGCGGGCCGTCGCGGGCGTCTTCGCCATCGTGTCGGCGAGGCGATAATCGGCGAAGCTTTTGTAACCGAGCAGGCTCGCGCGCCGCGCGCGCAGTTTCACGATGCTGGCGATCAACGCGTTATTGTCGTGCGCGCCGCCATTGCCGCCGCGGCTTGTCCAGGCCTTGAAGAGCTTTCCCCGCAGATCGCGCCGGCCGGCGAATTGCAGGAACGGTTCGGCGCTGGAGCGCGAGGTGGTGACGGCATATTTCGCCTCGACCCCGCGTTCAATTGCGGTTTCGCGCGCCGCATCGCGCGCGAAGGCCGGCAAGCCTTCCAGATCGTCTTCGCCGAGCGGCAACACGAACTCCTGCTCGTCGGCCAGAACATTCTGTCCGAATTCCACGCCGAGCCCGGCGAGGGTTTCGGTTAGTTGGGCAAGTTCGGCCTTGCCCGCGTCTTCGAGGCTGGCGCCGGCCCGCACGAAATCGAGATGGATGCGCTCGAGCACGCGCATTTCCTCGGCATCGAGGCCGAGCCCGGTGCGTTCCGCGAACACTGCATCGATGCGGCGAAACAGGCGTTCGTTCAGGTAGATGTCGTTCCAGTGCTTCGCAATGACGGGCGCAAGTTCGAGTTCGATCGCCTGGAGCGCATCGTTGGTGTCCGCCGAAGCGAGATTCGAGAAGACCGCCTCCACGCGCACGAGCGATTTGCCGCTACGTTCGAAGGCCACGATCGTGTTGGCGAATGCGGGCTGTTCCCGTGTATCTGCGATCGCGGCGATCTCGCGACGGTGGTCGGCGAGCGCGCGCTCATAGGCGGAGCGAAAATGTTTGGACGCGATTCGGTCGAACGGCGGCGCACCGAACGGCGTATCCCAGGATTCGAAAAAGGGGTTGGCGGGCACTACAGTCCTTTCCGGGGTTGGCCGCGCAAGTTCTGCGGCCTTACGCAAATAGGCATTCGCAGGACATATAACGGCCGGCAGCCCCCGCGTCACATGCGCTCAGTTTGGGGCCTGCCGTGGGCTTCAAATTGCGGGTCCGCTACACTTGGCGTTCGGGGCGGGCTTCGGCCACCGGCCGCAAATACTGGGGGAAACCATGAAGCGCATCCTGCTGGGCCTTGTGGCCGTTGTCGTGCTCGTTCTGGCCGTCGTGATCGGGCGGACCCTGACGGTGGCCGCCCCGCCCGCCCGCACGGCATCGGCCCCTCCCATATCCGTCGATTCGAAGAGCGTGGCGCAGCATCTGGCCCAGGCCGTGCGCTTCCAGACGGTTTCCTACGGCAATGGCGTGCGCGAAACGGAGAAGGATGCGGCGCTCGAAGCGATGCGCGCCTGGCTCGCCAAGACCTATCCCAATTTCCATCGCGTGGCGACGCGCGAAGTGATGGGTGAGAGCCTGTTGTTCACTTGGAAAGGCAAGAACCCTTCGCTGCCGCCCATTCTTCTGATGGCGCATATGGATGTCGTGCCTGTGGTGCCGGGAACGGAAAAATCCTGGGCGCATCCGCCATTCTCGGGCGACGTGTCGGGTGGTTACGTCTGGGGGCGCGGTTCGATCGACGACAAGGGTTCGCTGATCCTGATGTTCGAGGCGGCGGAACGGCTGGCCGCGTCGGGCTTCACGCCCGCGCGCACCGTGATGTTCGCCTGCGGCCAGGATGAAGAAGTCGGCGGCGCCCAGGGCAATGGCGCGATGGCGACGACGCTTGCCAAACGCGGCGTTCATTTCGCCTGGGTGCTGGACGAAGGCGGCGCGATATTGGACGAGCCGTTCCCCGGCGTGCAGAAACCGATCGCGTTCGTCGCCGTGGCGGAGAAGGGTTATCTCAGTCTCAAACTGGTCGCCCATGGCGAAGGCGGGCATTCCTCGCGGCCGACACACGACATGGCCGTGGTCAGGCTGGCGCAGGCCGTTCTCGATGTCGTCAATCATCCCTTTGCGTCTGGCCTCGACGACGTCCAGCGTGAAAAGCTCGAAGTGCTGGCGCCGCTGGTGCCGTTCCCGCAACGGCTGCTGCTGGCCAATCTGTGGCTGACGGCGCCCATCGTCGACCGCGCGATGGAGTTGACGCCCGACGGCGCGGCGCGGCTGCATACGACGATTGCGCCCACGCTGCTCCAGGCCGGCATCAAGGACAACGTCATCCCGCCCGATGCGGAAGCGACGATCAATTTCCGGCTCCATCCGCGCGACACGATCGACAGCGTGATCGAGCATGTGAGGAAATCCATCGACGATCCCAAGGTGGACGTGATCGCGCTCCAGGAAACGCAATCGGAAGCGTCCAAGGTCGCCGACACCAACGGCGCGGCCTACAAATATCTCGCGGCCCAGATTCGAAGCTCGTTCGGCGGCATCGCGGTCGCGCCCGACGTCACCACGGGCGCCACGGATTCCCGCCATTATCTGCCCATTGCCGACGATGTCCTGCGTCTCGATCCGTTTCATTTCACGGAAGAGGATCTCCACCGCATCCACGGCACGAACGAGCGGCTGGCCATCCGCGACCTGGGCCCGGCCGTGGGGTTCTATATGCGGCTGATGCAGAATCTGCGGTAGCGCCGGTCCCTTCGCGGGGTTACCGGCGCATTGTGCGCTGCATCAAATCGAGGCGATCCCGGCAAAATTCACTGCGGCGTGATCGGGCGGGCATTGGGTGCCCGCGAGCGCCGCGCTAGTCTCGCGCCAACGAACGAGGGGAGTCTTCGATGGGAAAGTTTCTGGCGGCCGCGAGCGCGGCGGCGCTGCTGCTCGCTGCCGGGCAGGGTCTGGCGCAAACAGGCGAGAAGGCCGCTCCCGAACAACAGGTTCCCATGTGGGACCTCGGCGATCTCTATGCGAGCCCGGCGGCGTGGACGGCCGCCCACGACAGGATCAAGGCCGAAGCCGAAAAGCTCGATGCCTTCAAGGGCACGCTGGGCAAGAGCGCGAAGTCGATGCTGGAAGCGCTCGACGAGATGAGCCATGTGCGCAAGGAAGCTGCCCGCCTCAATGTCTACGCCACGCTCAAGGGCGATGAAGACGTCCGCATCGCCGCCAATCAGGAGCGCGTGCAGGCGGGTTCCGCATTGCAGACCCTGATTTCGGAAAAGGAAGCGTGGGTCACGCCGGAAATTCTGTCGATCGGCGACGAGAAGGTGCATGCGTTCGAGACGCAATCGCCGGATCTCGCCCGCCGCTTCGGATTCTATCTCGACAATGCGTTGCGGGCGCGGCCGCACACATTGGGCGTGGAGGCCGAAGGCGTGATGGCCGGCGCGGGCGACCTGCTCAACCAGCCGGACAACATCTTCAGCCAGCTTTCGAACGGCGAATTGCCGTTCCCGAGCGTCACGCTCTCCGACGGGACGGTCATTCCGCATCTCGACCAGGCGGCCTACGCGAAATACCGTCAGGCGCCCAATCGCGCCGACCGGAAAAAAGTGTTCGACACGTTCTGGGGCGCATTCAAGAAATATGAGGGCACGCTGGGCGCCACGCTCACCACGCAAGTGATGGGCGAAGTGTTCGATGCCAAGGAACGCCACTTCCCCAACTCGCTAGCTGACGCGCTGTTCCCGGACAATATGCCGGAGGCCGTCTATCGCATGCTGGTGTCGGAGGCCAATGCGAGCCTGCCGACGATGTATCGCTATCTGGCCCTGCGCAAGAAGCTGCTCGGCATCACTGACGATCTCGCCTATTACGACGTCTATCCCACGATGTTCAAACTCGACAAACCGCTGCATTTCTCGGTGCCGGAGTCCGAGCGCATCGGGCTCGCGGTCACATCCGTCTATGGACCGGAATACACGGCCCTTCTGAGCAGGGGATTCTCGGGACGCTGGATGGACGTCTATCCGCGCCAGGGCAAGGCGTCGGGCGCCTATATGAACGGCTCGGCCTATGACGTGCATCCCTATCTGCACCTGAACCACAATGACGATTATCAGTCGCTGTCGACCCTGGTGCACGAATGGGGTCACGCGGTTCACACCCTGCTCGACGACGAGACGCAACCTTTTGAGACCTCGGAATATTCCACCTTCATCGCCGAGACCGCATCGATCTCCAATGAAATGCTGCTGAACGACTACATGGTGGCGCACGCGCAGACGAAAGCCGAGAAGCTCTATTATCTCGGCGAAGGGCTGGAGCTGATCCGCTCCACCTTCTATCGCCAGACGATGTTCGCCGAGTTCCAGCTCGCGCTGCATGAGGAGATCGAGAAGGGCAATACGCTTTCCGGCGCGCATATGACGGACATGTATTGCAGCCTCTTGAAACGCTATTACGGCGATGCACAGGGCGCGATGAAGATCGATCCCGCCTATTGCATCGAATGGGCCTTCATCCCGCATTTCTACTACGGCTTCTATGTCTATCAGTACGCGACCTCGATGGCGGGCGCGGCCCAGTTCACCAACGCGATCGAGAACGAAGGTGCGCCGGCGCGCGACCGCTTCATCGCGATGCTGAAGGCAGGCGCTTCGGACTATCCTTTCCTGCTCTACAAGAAAGCGGGTCTCGACATGGCGACACCGGCGCCTTACGAGGCGCTGGTGGCACGCATGAACCGAATCATGGACCAGATCGATGCGCTGGAGGCGGCGAAATAGGGCGCCGCCCCTTCACGCGTCAGCGAAGCTCCCAGGTGATCGAAACGCTGGCGGTCAGGCCTTCCTCGCCGGCGGCGACGGGCGTGGGCGCCGCTATTCCGGCCGACATCGCCATGCTGCGATACATCGGCCGCGGCATCTCGTAGCTCTGCTCGCTCATCGACGCGATGGGCCCGAGCGCCACGCCGGCCGCCTTCGTCATGGTCTCGGCGCGGTCAATCGCATCCTTGACGGCGGCGGCGCGGGCCTCCGCCATCAGGGGTTTCGGATCGCGGATCGTGAAGCCGATGCCGCCCAGCGTGTTGGCGCCGGACGCGACAAGGGCGTCGATCGCGGGGCCGACCTTCGTCAGGTCGTCCACGGTGACATTCACCGTGTTGGACACCTGATAGAAGTCGATCTTTTGCGTCGTGTTGCCGTGCTGGTCGGTGTGGTATT
Organism: uncultured Alphaproteobacteria bacterium; assembly: GCA_963760345.1. Lineage (GTDB taxonomy): Bacteria > Pseudomonadota > Alphaproteobacteria > Micropepsales > Micropepsaceae > Rhizomicrobium. Next base: position 5,502 of record CAVXCU010000001.1, on the reverse strand, counting down.
GCGGCGAAACCGAAAAATCGGAGGTCTGGATCGACTTCTCGGGCACGCCAAGCCGCTTGAGCGCAGCGAACACTTCGTTCATGGCGCGCGAATTCTGGGCCAACGCATCGGCGGCATCGCGGGCTTGCGTGACGACGCCGGCGGAGAGTTGCGCCTCGTCGGGCACCGCCTTGATCTCGGCCTGCCCGGAGACCGTGATCGTCCGGGGCGTGGCCTCTTCTGCGCCAAAGGCGGCAGAGCCGGCGAAAAGCATGAGACCGCCCGCCAGGACCGCCAGGGCGGGCCCGCGCACCAAATCCTTGAACATGAAAGCCATCCTCTCGTTTGAGACGGCTCAGGCTTTCGCGTCCTGAAGGCGAAACTGCGGCGGCGCGGCGGCCGATCCTCGGCGGACGGGCACGATCCCGTGAGAACGGGCCCGCCTCGACCCGAAGGCCGCAGGCCCATCTCGGCGCGAAAGGGGGATTCTTGCGCCGCTTAATTCCTGATAGGAAGGCCGGCCCCGAACGGGCCCGTAGCTCAGTTGGTTAGAGCTGGCCGCTCATAACGGTCTGGTCGCAGGTTCGAGTCCTGCCGGGCCCACCAATGTTTTCAAGGGGTTGTGAATCATCCTCAGCGATGTTGTCACCAGACAGGTACGAGAAAGGTATGTCCCCGTCAGGTGGGCCTGGATCGGTCGTACTAGAGAGGCCGTTCAACAAAGCCAAAAAACAGTAGCGATCCTTGTCCGCGCAACAGTTGTAGCTGCGGTTGAGTGTTGCGCATGACACTTCCGCTCCGAAGCTAACAGTAATTCTGCGCCCCAGTTTGTCTGCCGGTGAAAGGTATTGAATGTACGGCAGGACAAAGCCCTCGCTTTCGTACACGCCAAGTTTGGCTTTTTCGAAACCCGGTTCCTTCTTCAAAACGCCATACATACAATCGGCTGCTTTCTGCAAATCGGGCGGCACAGTTTTTACTGGTGCCGAAAGTGCGTTGGCGGAGATCAACGTCGCAGCGATCAAAATTGCAGCACTCAGCCGTGTCATTTCGGAAATCTTCCCTATTTGGATTTCGCAATATTCCCGCGTTTCGCCTCAATGAGCTTCACGGCTGGTTGTTGTACGAGACGACGGCGATAACCGAGCAAATTGCGCTCCGGTTGCTCTATGCCGCCAGCGCTTCCTTGACGGCTTTCGGGTTTTTCTGAATCACCAGCAGATAAGCCCGCACGACCGAATCCGGATGCGTGCGCTTTTGCTCCAGATCGCGCAGCCGCCCAAGATTGAAGCCGTAACGGAGGGCGAAGGCTTCTTGCGTCAGTCCGGTGCCTTTTCTAATCGCTTTCACGTCGAGGTCCTTGGGGATATGGACCCTGTACTGCGACAGATCGGCTTCGCCACGCGCATAGGCGAGCGCTTCCTTGGCTCCCGCCATGATGCCCTCGAACACGGTCTCTTTCTTGGGCTTCTTCTTCATCGCACACTCCGCACCGGCTTTCGCCGTCCGTAGGTCTCAACGATCTCCTTTTCGCTCATCCCAGTCTGGGCGGCGGACCTCTCGACGACTGTCTGCATGGCATTATATACGGAATTTCCGTATCTCCGTCAAGACACGGTCTTTAGATTGTTCGCACGGGATCCGCGACCGCAAATTTTCGATTCGGAATTGCGATACCGCGCCATCGCTTCCCCACGAATTGCGCTTGCGCGCTACTGGGTACGCCGTTGCGCTTCACGGCTTCGCTGTGAGAGACATACTGCGACGGCGGCAGTAAGGTCTCTCGCCATCAGGCTGGCAGCGTCTACACCAAAATTATTTCTGTACCAGGATTATTTATGCTCGGGACGCCGTAGTTCCGCCAAGGTTTCTCGTTTATTTTGTGCGCCGGGCGAAACGCGACCAGGCGGGAGCGCCGACGTCGCGTCGCATTGCGTCCCGGCGGCGACCGGGTCCGTAGAGAAACGGGGATGGGCGATCGCTGGTTCGCCCATGAAGGGCAATCATGGATCTGCTTCGATTTCTCCTGTCGCTGCCGGTGCGCCTGGCGCGCGCGGTGGGCCGCATGTTCTCCGCGCTCGGGACCGTGTCGCGGCCGCTGGTCGGCAGCGTGTCCTGGTCGCGGCCCCCATGGATGGTTTCGCTCGCCGCGGCGATGCGCCGTCGACCGCAGCACTTCGCCGGCGGCGCGCTGGCCGTGCTTCTCGCGCTCGTCATCGGCTGGCAAGGCTGGGAGTGGTATCTCCATCGGCCTCATCCGCCCCAACCCAATCTCATCACTTTCGTGGTCAAACAGCCGGCCGTCACCGACTACGAGCGGGCCGACGGCAGTCCGGGCATCGTCATTCATCCGCTGGAGGTGAAATTCTCGGGCTCCGCGGCGCCCATCGAGCTGGTCGGAAAGACAGTCACCCGCGGCATCGCATTGGACCCGGCGCTCAAGGGCGTCTGGAAATGGATCGACGACCGTACGCTGCGCTTCACGCCGGCCACGGACTGGCCCATCGGCGCGCATGTCGAAGTGCAGTTCGACGCGGCGCAGGCTTTCGCACCCCATGTGCAGATGGCCGACGATCACGGCGCCTTCGACATCGTGCCGTTTGCGGCCAAGGCGGGAACGGGCGAATTCTATCAGGACCCGCAAAATCCGGCGGCGAAGAAAACCATCATGCCGGTGACGTTCAATTATCCCGTGGACCCGGCCGAGTTCGAAAAGCGGGTTTCGCTGGCATTGAAGGGGCGCGACGGCAAATCCACGACGCCGCTCAAATTCACCGTCGCCTATGACGCCGCGAAGCTCCAGGCATGGATTCACTCGCAGCCGCTGGACCTGCCGCGCGACGACGACACGGTGGTGATGACGCTCGACGCCGGCGTGCGCAGCTCGCGCGGCGGCGACGGCACGCCCTCGCCGCTCCAGATGGCGGTCAACGTTCCGGGGCTCTACAGCCTCACCGTCGAAGACGTCAGCCCGACGCTCGTCAACAACGACAAATACGAACCCGAACAGGTGCTGGTGCTCACGACCAGCGACACCGTGCGCGGCGGCGATCTCGCCAATGTGGCCCAGGCATGCGTACTGCCCCGACGCAAGGCCGGCAACAAGCAGGCGGAAGACGATCCGCCCTATGAATGGGGCACCGACGACGTGAGCGACGACGTGCTGCGCCATTCGCAGCCGGTCAAGCTCGAGGTCGTGCCGACCGAGAACGAATTCTCCGACACGCAAAGCTTCAAATACCAGGCCGATCCCGGCCAGCGCATCTTCATCCGTTTCGCCGCCGGCCTGAAATCGTTCGGCGGCTACATCCTGGGCAAACCGAATTCCCAGGCCTTCACGGTGCCGGACTATCCGAAACTTCTCCACTTCATGGCCGATGGCTCGCTGCTGTCGCTCAGCGAAGACAAGCGCGTCTCGGTCGTGTCGCGCAACGTGCCGGGCATGAAGCTCGAGATCGGCCGGGTGCTGCCCGATCAGCTGCAACATCTCGTGAGCTTCAACGACGGCACGTTCACGACGCCCGACATCAGCGGCCGGATCGGCGAAGACCACATCGTCGAGCGCTTCGAAGAGACGCGCGAATTTCCGCACGGCAAACCCGGCGAGGCGCATTATGAAGGGGTCGATCTCGGCCAATATCTGAAAGAGGGCAAGCATGGCGTCTTCCTGCTGCACCTCTCGTCTTACGATCCGGCCAAGGCGAAGAAGAACGCCGGCGATGCGGCAACCGGAACGGACGATTCCACGAACGACGATTCGTCCGGCGGCGGCGATTCCGGCGACGATCAAGCGCAGACCACCGACACGCGCCTGATCGTGGTCACGGATCTCGGCATCCTGGCCAAGCGGGAGCTTGACGGCAGCCGGGATGTGTTCGTGCAGTCGATCCATACGGGGCAGCCCGTCGGCGGCGCGCGCGTGTCCGTGCTGGCCATCAACGGCCAGACGCTTTATTCGGACACGAGCAGCGCCGACGGCGAGGTGCGGTTTCCCACGCTGAAGGGCCTCGACCACGAGAAGCGTCCGGCGCTCTACCTCGTCGAGAAAGAGGGCGATCTGTCGTTCCTGCCCATCAAGGGCGAGGACCGGAAGCTCGACTATTCGCGTTTCGATGTGGGCGGCGAGGCCAATGCGACCGACGAAGGCGAATTGTCGGCCTATCTGTTTTCGGACCGGGGCATTTACCGGCCCGGCGACCAGTTTCACATCGGCATGATCGTGCGCACGGCCAGCTGGGCGCACAGCCCGGCGGGCATTCCGCTCCGGGCCGAGATCGTCGATCCGCGCGGCGTCACCGTAAAACGGCAGCCGTTCCAGGTCGACGCTTCGGGTTTTGCGGAACTCGCCTATGCGCCCGCGGAAACCGCGCCGACCGGAACATGGTCGGTCAATCTCTACATCGTCGGCAAGGACGACAATGAAACGGCCATCGGCTCCACGACCGTGTCCGTGAAGGAATTCCTCCCCGACACGATGAAGGTGGATGCGACGCTCTCCGCTCACGTGGCGGACGGCTGGGTCAAGCCGGACGCGCTGAAGGGCATCGTCGACGTGCACAATCTGTTCGGCACGCCGGCGGCGGACCGGCGCGTGGAAGCATCGTTGACGCTCAACCCCACCTTTCCCGCCTTCCGCAACTGGGGAGACTATCAGTTCTACGATCTGCGCCATGCCAAGGACGGCTACACGACGCAGCTTCAGGACGGCCGCACCAACGACCAGGGCCATGCCGAATTCGACCTCGATTTGAAGAAATATGCGGACGCGACGTACCGCCTCGATTTCCTCGCCAAGGCTTATGAGGCCGAAGGCGGGCGCAATGTCGCCGCGAGTGCCGAGACGCTGGTGTCGAGCAACGCGTGGCTCGTCGGCTACAAGGCGGCGGACGATCTCTCCTATATCAAGCGCGGGAGCCCGCGCGCCGTCCATCTCGTCGCCATCGATCCGCAGACGAAGTCGATCGAATTGAAGGACCTGCAGGCGCAATTGATCGAGCGGCGCTACGTTTCGGTGCTGACCAAGCAGGATTCCGGCGTCTACAAATACGAATCGCGGATGAAGGAAGTGCCGATCAGCACAACGCCGCTGACGATTCCGGCGGGCGGGATGGACTACGCGCTGCCCACCGACAAGCCGGGCGATTACGCACTATTGATCCGCTCGGGAAACGCCAGCGTGAACAGGATCGAATATTCCGTGACGGGCGAGGCCAATCTCTCGCGCTCGCTCGACCGCAACGCCGAACTCGAGATCAAACTCGACAAGCAGGATTATGCGCCGGGCGATTCGATCGAAGTCTCCCTGCGCGCGCCCTACGAAGGCAGCGGGTTGATCACCATCGAGCGCGACAGGGTCTATGCGCATGCCTGGTTCCACGCGACCACCACGAATTCGGTGCAGCACATCGCCGTGCCCCCGGGCTTCGAGGGCAACGGCTACATCAACGTCCAGTACATCCGCGATCCGTCGTCGAACGAAATCTTCATGAGTCCCTTGAGCTACGGCGTGGCCCCGTTCTCGGT